>JAEPQD010000001.1:1311700-2394315 GCA_017642695.1 Parvibaculum sp.
GGGACTAATGCCGCAGGAATATTTTTCCCGGCCCCCCCCCCCCCCCCCCAACCTTGGACCGGCTGGTCTGGTAAATTCCGGCTTCATCGTCCGGCCCCCCGGCGCGCCTCCAGACCGCGCTGTCCAGTTTGAACTTCGGCTGCAAGGCTGACGGCAACCCCGTTTTGAAAAGAGGCAGAACGTGCCGTCATGGTTCGCAGTTGCGGGCAGCGCATACGTTCGGCTGCCGAGAAAACGCATCCGACGAAAGTTCATCTGACACGAAATATCGGTCTTCCGGCCATTTCAGGACGGTTGGGCTTCAGTGCACAAACGCGTTCGCTATCATGGCGAAGAACCGGGTTCGAGCTCGGCTTCCCGCTTCATCTTCCAGGATTTTGTATCGCCTGTCTTCGCCCGCCGAAGACGCGCCCGCGTGAATGAAGCTGCCCGGGCTGGCTAGGATGCGCTCGCAGCTGGCGCCGCTCGCGTCAGAAAGTCCAGAACGGCGCTTATAAATATGTCGTTCTTGTCACCCGCCACCATGTGGCCCGCATTGGCAACATCGACAAATTCGGAATGAGGAACAATTTCCGCAAATTGCTGTGCTGCTGCGACCGTCACGAGATCGCTGTTGCGGCCCCGGACGAGGAGCGTCGGTATTTGTATGGAGCGCGCGGCCATTTCGAGACGTTCCGGTTCGCGGCTGCCTTGCGGCCTTTGCGTGCCGGTGATGAAGCGCGGGTCCCAATGCCAGTAATAGCGGCCGTCTTCCTTGAGGCGAAGATTCTTCGCCAGTCCGCTCAGATCTTTGGGGCGCGGCCGGTTAGGCATGTAGCGCGAGATCGCATTTGCGGCTTCCTCCAGAGAGGCGAACCCTTCCTCCAGATTCGACGACATGAATCCGAGAATTTTTTGAACACCCTCCATGTTCATTTGAGGGGTGATGTCGACGAGAACCAGCGCCGCGAACCCCCTGCGCCCGGCTTGTGCGTATTCCCCCTGGGCGATCATGCCTGAGATGCCGCCGAGCGAGGCGCCGACCAGGACCGGCGGTTCGGAAAATCCGTCCGCAATGTCCAGAAGGTCTTCGGCGAAGCGCTCCATTCTGTAGTCTCCGTCCGGAGACCAGTCGCTCTCTCCATGCCCGCGCATATCGATGGTAATGGCGTAATATCCGGAATCCCCAAGCGTTCTGCCGCAGGCTTGCCATGCGTGGCGGGTCTGGCCGCCGCCATGGGCAAGCATTACCGGCCGCCCGTTCTCGGGACCGAAAGCGTCCGCAGCGATCTTGAGATTGTGGGGAAGAGTGAATGAGATGCGGCTCGCAGGCATCATGTGTGTTTTCCAATGTGCATCTTCAGCGAATTCAAGGCTCAAATTCGTTATAATAGTTCTGCGGATCGTTGCAAATTGGAGGACCGATGTTCTCCCGATCCCCCAAGCACCAGGTCGCGGCTCATATGAGCGCGCTCAGGTCACTGCGGTACAGCTCGGCAAATTGTCCGAAGAAGGCAAGCAAACTCGCAGGGAAGCGCCAACGTTGAGCGTAGTAAGCCTTGTCCTGCCGCCAGGAAGGTGTCCCGCCTCAAACTCTGATTTAGCGAGGCTTCAATGCTTAGATGCTGAGAGCCAGTCTTGTCCCGTCCTCGAAAGCGTGTACCGCATCGAGCTCGCGAGGGTCCTTCGCGCCGCCGATGCAATGGACGGGAACCCCGAGTGTTTCCAGTTCCGCGAGCAGCTCGTCGGCGCGTTCCTGACCGGCGCAAAGGATGATTGTATCGGCTTTGAACGTACGGCTTTCGTCTCCGACATCTACATGCAACCCGTCATCATCCACGTTTTTGTAGGTGACGTTGCCGATCATCTGGACACCGCGATACATGACTTCCAGAAAATTTGCCCATCCGCGTGTCTTCGAAAGACCTGCGCCGAATTTGGAGCGATCGCGCCGCTGCAACAGGTATACAGTCCGGCGGGAAGGCCATTTGCGGTTGGCTTGCAGCAATGCTCCCCGTGCCGCGTAATCCAGATCAATGCCCCAGTCGTGCGAAAACGCGGCGATGTCGCTTTCTCCCGGAGCGCAGGCGCCTTCAGGATGCAGAAGAAGCGCCGCGACGTCGAAACCGACGCCGCCTGCACCGACAACGACAACATCGTCACCGACCCTTTCCGGATGGGCAATGGCCTCCTCGTAGGTCATGACCGATGCACGATCCAGCCCGGCGATATCGGGAATACGAGGAACGACACCGCTTGCCAGGATGATCTCGTCAGGCTGCAGGCGGGAAAGCGCCGCCGCGTCGGCTCTCGTATTCAGAAGGACAGAGACGCCGAGGTCGCGAAGATGCCCCTCGTAGTAACGGATGGTTTCCGCGTAATCTTCTTTGCCCGGAATACGGCACGCCAGATTGAACTGGCCGCCAATTCTTTCGCCGGCCTCGATCAGTGTTACGTTATGACCGCGCTGTGCCGCAACGGAAGCCGCTGCAAGACCGGCCGGTCCAGCACCCACAATCGCTATCCTTTTCGCGGCAGGCGCCGCATTCAGCGGCATCTCTGTTTCACGACAGGCAAAGGGATTGACCATGCAGGTCGTGAGCTTGCCGGTAAAGGCATTGTCGAGGCAGGCCTGATTGCAGCCGATACATATATTGATAGGCTTTCCGGCTGCGGCTTTGGCGACGAACTCCGGATCGGACAGGAGCGGGCGCGCCATTGAAACCATGTCGGCCTTGCCCGTCGACAAAATCTCTTCCGCGAGGTCGGGTGTGTTGATCCGGTTGGAAGCAACGACGGGAATCGTTACTTGCTTCTTCAGCTTCTCTACGGCCCAGACGAAGGCGCCTCTCGGTACCATATGGGCGATCGTGGGAATTTGCGCTTCGTGCCAGCCGATACCGGTATTGATCAGGTCGGCGCCGGCAGCTTCAATGCCGCGCGCCTGATCGGCAATCTCGTCCCAGCTGTTGCCGCCGTCGACCAGGTCCAGGACGGATTGACGGTAGATGATGATGAAATCGCTGCCCGCCGCCGCGCGGCACCGCCGCACGATCTCCAGCGGGAAACGCCTGCGATTTTCCGCTGACCCGCCCCATGCGTCTTCACGCTGATTGGTTCTGGGAGCAGTGAACTGGTTTATCAGATAGCCTTCCGACCCCATAATCTCGACGCCGTCGTAACCTGCTTCGCGGGCGAGCAGTGCGGCGGCTGCAAAGTCGGCGACTGTTTGCTCCACCTCTTCGCTTTCGAGGGCGCGGGGAACGAGGGGATTGATACGAGAGGCTATGGCGGACGGTGCGACGAGTTCGTTGTGCCGTGCGTAGCGGCCGGCATGAAGAAGCTGCAATACGATTTTGCCGCCTTCGGCATGAACGGCCTGAGTGATGATCCGATGGCCTGAAACAGCCTCTTCTGTCATGACGGAGGCACGCTCGGCAAGCCGTCCCGCCGCGTTTGGCGAAACACCCCCGGTCACGATCAGGCCAACGCCTCCACGAGCCCGAGCGGCAAAGAACGCGGCTTGCCGCTCGTATCCGGCTGGCGCCTCTTCAAGGCCGGTATGCATCGAACCCATGAGCGTCCGGTTTCGGATGACCGTATGGCCGAGGTCGAGCGGCGCCAGAAGGTTTGGATAAGTCGCAGAAGGCATGGGCGGAGCCGATCTCAGTTGGCGAAAGTAACGCGGGCCTGGGAGAGCACGACGTTACCTTCCCCGGTCTCGCCCTGCACGACCGCTTCGCCGGGTGCGGTCTTCCAGATTTTTGTCACGATGGTGTCGCCAAAATAGACCTGGTTGGCGAATCGGCCTTCCAGCGACCGGAACTTTGCCGGGTCATTGCCGCATAGCGTCTTGAGCGCTGCCCGCCCAACGAATCCATAAGTGCAAAGGCCGTGTACGAACGGTCTTTCGAAGCCGCCCAACTTTGCAAAGTCCGGGTCGATATGGATCGGATTGCGATCACCGGAAAGCCTGTAAATGGCGCCCTGCTCGGGACGTGTCACATCTTCAACGGTAAGGTCGGGCGCGCGCCCGGGCGGGACGTTCTTTCCCGCGGTTGAAGGTCCTCGCTCACCCCCGAAGCCGCCCGCGCCGCGTACGAACAGCGTTGCATGGGTCTTGAAAAGGTCCCCGTCGGCGTCCCGGCCGACGCTTTCGACGCCGAGAACGGCTGCCTTTTCCTTGTCCCAAACCTCGGACACACGACTTTCCACGCTGATTGTCGCCTTGGGGGGCAGGGGGCGGAACAGCTCGACCGATTGCTCGCCATGGAGCAGCATCTCGAGTCTCATCTCGATCTCGGTCATCATGCCCGCGAGGCCCACTCCGCCTGCGATTACGGAATAGGTCGGGAGCACCTTCGGGCCCTTTCCTTCATAGATGAAGTCAAGGTCATTTTCCGGACGGGCCCCGACACCCAAGGCATACAGAATTGTGTCCTTCTCGGTCCACGAAAACTCACGCGGCTGAAACCGCAGCCCAACGAGGTCGCTTGAAATCGGTCGCTTCGCCATTCTCGGATCTTTCGTAAAAATTTTGCGTGGATTGCGTCAGACTTGAGGCGCTTTGCCGTCGGGCGGCCATGCCACCACGCCATCTTCAAGAGGAATCTTGAGGCTTTTCAACAGCTGCGAAAAAAGCGACCAGTTACCGATCGCCACGACGAGTTCGATCAACTCCTCATGCGTCGGAATCTGTCCGGCGAGTTCCGCCCACGTTGCGTCGGATATCATGCCTTCGTCCAGCGTTTCATCCGTCGCCTTCATTACGGCTTTGTCGAGCGCAGAAAGAATCGGCGATGCGCGCCAGTCGCGCACGGCGAGTATGTCCTCTTCCGAGATGTCGAGCATTCGCGCGACGCGCCAGTGCTGCGTCCACTCGTAAAGCGATGCCGTTTTCCAGCCTATCCGCATGATGATGAGCTCACGCAGGCGTGCATCGAACTTGTTGCCGTCGAAGAGCAGCGTATTCAGCGTCGATGCGAGTTCGGCGGCCAGCTTTGGATGCCGCAGCAAAACACGAAAAACGCTCAATGGGGCCATCTGCTCGGGAAGGCCCATGTCGGCTGCAATTTTCTCTGCCTCCGCCACGCTGAGCAGCGGGATACGTGTGTCGGTTTGATTGGTCATTCCGGCTCCCTCATTTTTGTTCTTTATATCTTGATTGATATTTTTGTCCGGCGGCAACCAGGTTTTGTTCTTCCCGATTTGCGCTTGCTGTTTTTCGAATTCCTTATAACATATTTTTAAAGAAATCCACTTCAATTGAAGTGCCAGAATTGAAGTGCCAGATATGATCGGACGTCAAGTTCGCGTCGAGGGAGATGCAAATGCTACCGAAAAAATCCATGGCGATGGTTCAGACTGCGCCGCGCAAGCTCGAGCGGCACGATCTGCCAATTCCAGGAGTGGCGCATGACAGCGCGATCATCCGCATTGAGGCGTGCGGCATTTGCGGTAGCGACTATGAGCAATACGAAGGTGTTCTCAACACGCCACTTCCGGCAATACCCGGCCATGAGCCATTGGGCGTCATTGAGGCGATTGGAGACGGGGCGGCTGAGAAATGGGGCGTGGATGTAGGCGACCGGGTCGCCGTGGAGACCATGCTTTCCTGTCATTGCTGCGATACGTGCCTCGGGGGCTCCTATCACTTGTGTGACCGGCGGGAGATCTACTCCTACATTCCCCTGACAACCGAGCCCGCGCTCTGGGGCGCCTATTCGCAGTACATGTATGTGGCGCCCAATTCGGTCGTTCATAAGATGGACAAGTCTTTGCCGGCTGAAGTGGCGGTCATGTTCAATCCGCTGGGAGCGGGCTTCCGCTGGGCAGTGGAGATTCCGGAAACAAAAATTGGCGACACAGTCGTCATTCTCGGGCCGGGCCAAAGAGGTTTGGCGAGTGTAATCGCCGCTCGTCAGGCTGGCGCGGGCACCATTGTTGTGACGGGACTGTCGGCTGACGCGGAGAAGCTGAAAATCGCGAAGGCCTTTGGGGCGGATTACGTCATAGACGTTGAGAACGAGAACGCGATTGAACGGATCAAGGAAATCACGAAGGGACGCGGGGCGGATGTGGTGGTCGAGGTGACCTCTTATGCAACTGCGCCCGTCCGTGAATCGCTTGAATATGTGCGCAGGGGCGGAACGGTTGTCTTGGCAGGAGTAAAGGGGTTCAGGGCCATCCCGGATTTCGTCTCAGACCTGATTGTGATGAAGGAAATCACGATAAAGGGCGCGATCGGAGTCACCTCCAGCGGATATAAGAAAGCCATCAAGCTGATTGAAGACAGGAAAATTCCGATCGAGAAGATGCACACACACAATTTTTCGCTCGAGGAAGCCGAACTGGCGATCAAGACGCTTTCGCGCCAGGTGCCGGGCGATGAGTCGATTCACTCCTGTTTGATTCCCGAGCAGTAATGACTTCAGGCGGGCCGGAAAGCGGAGGCAGTAGACCGGAGATGATCGGCACCTCATTTCCCTGCTTTGATTGTACCCATCATGACATTTCGGTCATGTTGATGAAGGCGGCGAGGTGATAATCTGTGCCCGGAAACACTCTGAATGGCATTGGATGTTATGACTGCGAATAGGCCGGTAGACTCTTCTGCGAAGCGCGACAAGAGATCTTTGCGCTTGGCGTTCCAGATCGTGAATGAAATCGGACAAAGGAAGTTGGAGAAAGGTCATCTGCTTCCTTCCGAGCACGAAATGCTCGATCACTACGGGGTGGCGCGCGCAACCTTGCGTGAGGCATTGCGGTTTCTTGAGCTGCAAGGCGTGATCAAGCTGAGGCCCGGCCCCGGCGGCGGTCCTGTTGTGCTGGAGCCCAAGCCGGAGAACTTTGCAAGCGCGATGGCGCTGCTTTTGCAGTTTACCGGCGCCGAGTACAGGTCGCTCATAGAGGTGCGGCAGGCGGTAAGTCCCGGCATGGCGGCGTTCGCCGCGGAGCGTGCGAGTCAGGAAGATGTCGAACGTCTGCGCGAATCTCTGGATCGGCTGAAAAATCTTGTGGGTTCTTCACAGGAATATGTTGAGGAGAACCGCAATTTTCACGATCTCCTTGCCCTTGCCGGCCAAAACCCCTTGATGGTCTTTCTGGTTGTGGGACTTCACCAGATAACAAGTTCGTCTTCTCTTGGCATTTTCTATACGGAATCCGAGCGCAGTTATCAGATCAATGCCTACGAGCGAATATTGTCCGCTATCGTCAAACGCGATCCGGAATTGGCGTCCTCCGAAATGGGACGCTTCATGCTGAGGTCCGATCGCTATCTGGAGCAGCGATATCCCGATTTGATGTCAAAGCGCATTCGCTGGGTCGATGGCACGAGAGATGGCGCGAAGCTGTCCGGCAAGAAGCCGGGATCGCAGCACGTACCGATTGGAAAGTTGAACAGAAAAAGAAAACGGGAGGTATAGATGGCTCTTCGAAGCCGCGTTAGCGAAATGCTGGGAATCAAGTATCCGATTCTTTTGGCGGGAATGGGTGGGGCCAGCGTGCCGCGTTTGGCAGCTGCGGTCTCCAATGCAGGAGGCTTGGGAGTCTTGGGAGCTGCAGCCTGTTCTCCCGAGCAGTTGCGAGAATGGATTAGAGAGACGCGCTCGCTGACTGACAAGCCGTTCGGAGTTGATACGCTTCTGCCCGCCTCTGTGCGGCGGGGGACCAAGCCGCAATCGGGTGGCGGCGATCTTGACCCGATGGAAGTGCTTGGCGAATACAAGAAATTCGCCCGGGATTTCATGGAGAAAGAAGGTCTTGAGTCGACCGGAACCTCCTCGATTGTCTCCAATGCCGGTTCGGAAGGGCAAAACAAGGGCCGGCAGGACTCTCCGCAGTTCTTCTCCAAGGAATTCTTTGAAGCCCAGATGGAGGTCGTGGTCGAGGAAAAGGTCGCTGTGTATGCAGCTGGACTTGGTAATCCCGGCCCTTGGATTGATCGCCTGCATGCCAACGGCACCAAGGTGATGGCTGTTGTCGGCGCCGTGAAGCATGCGGTCCAGGTAGTCAACTCGGGTATCGATCTCATCGTCGCTCAGGGACATGATGGCGGCGGCCACAACTCTCCGATCGGTACCATGGCGCTGATACCGCAGGTGGTTGACGCCATCGGCGGCCGGATTCCGGTGCTTGGCGCTGGCGGCATTTCTGACGGCCGGGGGATAGCGGCCTCATTCATGCTGGGCGCAGAAGGAGCCTGGATCGGGACAACATTCCTGGCGACGGATGAAGCCGGCATCGAGGACTTCCAGAAGGAAGTTATTGCCGATAGCGGTGACGGCGACACTGTGGTTTCACGGGCTGTCACCGGCAAGCCCGCCCGGATTATCCGGAACAAATGGGCCCAGGCTTGGGTGGAGGCAAAGAAAGAACCACTCCCCATGCCGTTCCAGTCCATTGTGGCGGGGCCCGTCCTCGCAGCAGCCATGGCGGCGAAGCGCAAGGACATTGCTCCCGGTTTCGCGGGTCAGGGAATGGGGCTCGTCAAGAAAGTCCGCCCAGCTGCCGAGGTCATGAAAGATCTCGTTACAGAAGCGGAAACGGCGCTTTCGAGCGCCCGGCAGTTTGCATAAGGGAGGCGTCATGGCACTTGCGATTAAGCTGCCCGACTTCAATCAGGAGATTGCAGACGCGTTTATTGGCGCCAGCAATTCGATGACGGGCCTGCCGGAATTTCTCGGCGTACAGATCGTCCATGCGGAGCCTGGCATGATCCGCGCGGAAATGCCGGTCACGGAAAAATTGCTGACCCCCATCGGCAATATGCATGGCGGGGTACTGGCCGCGGTATGCGATCATGTGCTTGGCTGTGTTTGCTATCCGCACATGAAAAAAGGCCAGTGGGCGGCCACGACCGAATTCAAGCTGAATCTGCTTGCCCCTGTAACTGAGGGAACCGTCGTGGCGGAAGCCAGGCTTGTTTCCATGACGAAATCGACCGCTGTGGTGCGGATCGATGTATCCAATGAGGGGCGTGCTTGCTGTGCCGCTCAGGGCACGGTGCTGATCCGTGACCCAAGACCGAAATAGAACATGACATCCGGTCTCTGAGATGAGGCGCTTCGATACGGTTTAAACCGATCGAAGCGCCTCTTATTATCCGGGACGCCAGACTGATTAATTGCCCGGCCGTGTTCGATACTCAGCAGGAAGCAAGTCTTATGCGGCCTTGCGGCGATCCCATTCCCTCAGCGCCGGAATGACGTGTTCGGCGAAGCAGCGCATCGAGCGTTCGGCTTCGTCGTAGCCGATGCCGCCGAAACGGAAACAGGGGTTGATGTCGAAATCTCCCAGAAGCTCATAGCGCCATTTGTACTTCTTGATGATTTGTTCGGGCGTGCCCCACGCTGTCACGTCCAGGTAGCCCGCCGCCATACCTTCCTTGCCGATGGAGCGGATTGCCTCGACGGCATCGCCATAAGCTTCATAGCCCTTGGCTTCCTTTAGATGATCGCTTGCCAGTTCGTAGTGATCGAGGACGGTCAGCAAATAATTGGTGACATATTGCCGGCCCAGCCGTTCGGCTCGCTCGGGGTCGGTGTCGCAATAGGTGAAGTCACAAATCATGATCGGTGGAGATTTCCGTCCATGATGTTCCTGGAAGGCCTTGCGGTAGGCAGCCACGGCTTCGGCCTGCTGTTCCCAAGGGCGCTGCGCGAAGATCACCATGCGTGCGCCGATCTTGGCGCATTCCTGTACCGACTCCGGTGACATCGCTACCTGGTAGATGCGGTCGTCGAAGCTCTTGTAGGGCCCGGGCCTGATTTCAGTGCGAGTTTGCGGGTAATACGGTCCCTTTCCCTCGATAAAGCCGGTCTCAATCGCCTGGAGCACCATGTCCGCGCTTTCGTCGAAGCGGGCCCGCGCTTCGTCCATGTCGATTCCCATGCCGGCATATTCTTTCCTCGCGAGGCCGCGGCCCATGCCGAAAAGGGTGCGTCCCTCGCAGAGGTGGTCCAGAAGGACAATTTTTTCGGCCACGCGGATCGGCATGTTCCACGGCAGGATAACAGCCCCGGTTCCGAGCTTGATCCGGCTTGTTCTGCCGGCCATGTAGCTCAGAAACTGAATGTTATCCGGGCAGAAAGAATAGTCCTCGAAATGATGTTCGACAGGCCACAATGCATCGAAGCCAAGTTCCTCGGCCAGCAGACCGAGCCTTATGTCTTCATCATAGACCTGCGCGTCGCTCGTTCGGCGTCCGAAATTCTGGAACACCATCTGTACACCAAACTGCATCGATAGTTTCCTCGCTCTTATTCAGACTTTTTTACCTGCCGTGAACTAGCGGCCCTTGTAGACAGGCTTGCGCTTCTCCATGAACGCCTTCGGGCCTTCTCGTGCGTCTTCCGTCTTGAACACCGGCGCGGCATTTCGCGATTCGATCTTCATTGCCTCTTCTTCGGGCCGGCCAAGGCATTCCCGGGCCGATTTGCGGATGGCCTGCACCGCTATTGGGCCGTTTGCCGATATTTTCTCCGCAAGCTCCATGGCTGCCTCGAGTGCCTTGCCATCGGGCACCACACGATTAAGAAAGCCAAGTTCATAGGCTTCTTGCGCCGAGATAAGGTCGCCGGTCAGCAGCAGTTCCATCGCGCGCGCATATGGCACCTGCCGCGGCAAGCGGACGGTCGAGCCACCACCGGGAAAAATCGCCCACTTGACTTCCTGAACGCCAAACTTCGCCGACTCCACGGCCACGCGCATATCGGTACCTTGCGCGAGTTCCATTCCGCCTGCTATCGCGTGACCATTGATGGCCGCAATAACGGGTTTGACCGCATCAAAGGTGCGCAGCAGACCGGCGCCGATCAGGTCCGGTGCCTCAAGGGCCTTCTGATCCCATTCGTCTTCGGGCTTCCTTGCGCCGCTGATCAGCGGAATGAGTTTGCCGAGATCGGCGCCGGCGCAAAAGGCTTTGTCGCCTGCGCCGGTTACGACGGCTGCCCGGATGTCACCGTCGTCGCGCACCTGTTTCCAGGCATCGCCCAGCCGGACCAGCATCTCGGGGCTGAAGGCGTTGCGCGCCTCCGGCCTGTTCAGCGTCACAATTGCGATATGTCCACGTTTCTCGAATAGAACCGGCGCCATTATCTGCTCTCCCTTTTCGGCTTCGATCGAGCCGACTTTTTGATCTGGTCAAAAATTCTAGCTGGACCAGAATGAAGAAACCAGCTTAAATCATTATAATAATTTAGAGGGAGGAGGAGATACCATGATAAAGCGCCCAATTTCGGCGGACTCACATATTACTGAGCCACCGAACTGCTATACGGATTTTATCGACCGCGAGTTTCGCGACCGGGCACCGGTTGTGAAGCGCATTGAAGGAATTGGCGACGCATTCGTTGTCGATGGAATGGGGTCGCCAATTCCCATGGGACTTGTAGCCGCGGCTGGCAAGGATCCATCGAAAATAACGACTGACGGCGTTTCCTTCGATGAACTGTGGAGGAGTGGATGGGACGCGAAATTCCGCGTCGCCGATCAGGACAAGGACGGGATCGCCGCCGAGTTCATCTATCCAACTGTCGGCATGGTCATCTGCAACCATCCGGATTTCGATTACAAGAAAGCCTGCTTCGACGCTTACAATCGGTGGCTTCTGCAATATTGCTCCGAGGCGCCTGACAGGCTTTACGGTCTGGCGCAGGTGTCGATGCGCTCGCCCGAAGAAGGCGCGGCCGAGATACGGCAGGCGAAGGAGATGGGATTCCGCGGCGTGATGATGCCGGGCAACCCCGCAGTCGAGGATTACGACTCGCCGGTCTATGACAAGGTATGGGAAGCGGCCGTGGACGGCGGAATGCCGCTTTCATTCCATATCCTGACCGGCAAATCGGACAGCCTTCAAGGTCAGGTGCGCGGGCCCCGCATCAACGGATTTCTGTCGATCATTCGTGGCTGCCAGGACGTCATGGGCACGTTCATCTTTGGGGGCGTGTTCGACAGGTTCCCCGATCTGAAGCTCGTATGCGTCGAGGCTGATGCGGGCTGGGTTCCTCACTACATGTATCGTATGGACCATGCCTACAAGCGGCATCGCTATTGGATGAAGGCGCCGCCGCTCAAGCGGTTGCCGAGTGAGTATTTCCACGACCACATCTATGTCACCTTTCAGGACGATTGGGTGGCCTTCAAGATGAAGGACATGTGCAATGTTCGCCGCCTGATGTGGGCGAACGATTTCCCCCACTCGGATTCCACGTGGCCTTGGTCCCAGCAGATGCTCGAAGAGCATACGAAGGGACTGAGTGAAGACGAACGTAACTGGATCTGTCACGACAACGTCGCTGAACTCTACAACATCGCTGTTTGATACCGTATTTGGTCGCCGGGGTCGGGTTTGCAATGGCGGCGCGGGAGGGATCATGAATTACGATATGGCGATCACGGGAGGGCGGATTGTCGATGGTACCGGCGCACCGGCTTATGCCGGTGACGTCGGGATTCGCGACGGTCGAATTGTCACCCTGGGAAAGTTGAACGGAGAGGCGAAGGCCGTCATTGATGCGCGTGGACATGTGGTGGCGCCTGGCGTCGTGGACATCCACACTCATTATGACGCCCAGCTTCTTTGGGATGAAAAGTTGTCGATTTCGCCATGGCATGGCGTAACGACCGTGGTCATCGGAAACTGCGGGTTCGGCATCGCGCCGACCCGCAGGGAGCACCGCGGGCTCATCCTTCGCACGCTGGAAAACGTTGAGGGCATGAGTGTCAGGGCGCTTGAGGCCGGACTTGGCGAGGACTGGCCATTCGAGACATTTCCCGAATATCTCGATACTGTCGAAAAACGCGGCACACTGATCAATGTGGCCGTGCTGCTGGGGCATACGCCGCTGCGTATGTTCGTAGTCGGTCCGGATTCAACCCGGCGAACATCGCAAACGGACGAAGTCCGGCAGATGAAGCGGTTGATGCGGGAAGGGCTCGACGCCGGTGCCCTGGGATTCGCCACGTCGAAGTCGCCGACACATGTAGGCTTTGAAGGGCTGCCCGTGCCGAGCCGGCTTGCCGAATTCGACGAGATCCGGGAGATCGCGTCCGCATTGGGCGAGGCGGGTGCCGGCATGATCCAGGCCACAATCGGACGCGAGTTGTCATTCGACGAGTTCGCTGAATTGAACCGCGTTTCAGGGCGGCATGTCAGTTGGACTGCATTGCTTGGCGGCGGAGGCGTGCTGAATGTCGGTTCCGCAGCGGACCAATTGGCGCGCTCAAGGGAATTGCAGGCGGCCGGGTTTGAAGTCTTTCCGCAGGTCACCTGCCGGCCGCTGAACTTCGAGTTCCGCTTCGATCAGCCGTTCCTGTTTCAGAGCATGCCAGTTTTTGCGCCGGTGAACAGGGCCAGTCACGGCGAAAAGCTGAAGTACTACGCGGATGATACATTCAGGGCCGCATTCAGGGAGGCGGTCCGCGGACCTGTTCTTGATGCCTGGAACAAGTCGGTGATCTCCTACTGCCCCGACCGGCCTGAATTGAGCGAGCGGCTGGTGTGCGAAGTGGCGGCCGAGCTTGGTTGCAATTCGATCGATCTCGCGCTGGACATGTCGGTGCGAAGCGATCTGCAGGCGCGGTTCCGCGTGCCGGTCGCGAATTCGGACGAGAGCGAGGTCGAAACCCTGCTGCGCGATCCCTGCACGGTTCTCGGCCTGTCCGATGCCGGCGCGCATGCAAGCCAGTTGTGCGACGCCTGTTTTTCAACCCACCTCCTGGGACACTGGGTGAGAGAAAAGCGCGCCCTGAGTCTGGAAGAAGCCGTCCGTATGCTGACCTCACGGCCGGCGGAGGTTTTCGGCCTGAAGGATCGGGGTCGGCTGGCGGAAGGTGTGCCGGCCGACATCTTCATATTCGATCCGGAGACGATCGGCGCAAAGCCCCTGCGCCGCGTTCACGACCTTCCCGCCGGCGAGGACCGGCTTGTGTCCGACGCGTTGGGGGTATTGGCAGTCATTGTCAACGGGACTTTGATCCGCCGCGATGGCGCCGATGTTCATGATGACAGCAGCCAATCTCTGCCGGGCCGGCTCCTGCGCCATGGCAAGGCCAGCTGATCAAATATGGACTCGCACATGTAGGCCGGCTTCCTGTAGGAAAATCTCCGGGCTGGGGAAAGAAATACTCAAGAACAAACGGATGACGTTCAAATGAACTTTGGAAACAAGGCGGCGATCGTTGGCATTGGAGAAACCGAGTATGTCAAGGGAGCGGAACAGACAGCAGTAGATATGATGCTTGAAGCGTCGAGGCGCGCCATTGCGGATGCGGGCCTCAAGCCAAGCGATATGGACGGGATGGTTCCGCCACCGGTCTACACCACTTCCGAGGAAATGGCGGCCAATCTGGGTGTCGATGTCCTGCGTTATGCGTCGACCGTGCATATGGGGGGCGCGAGCCCGACAACCGCGCTGCAGAACGCCGCGATGGCTGTGGCGGCCGGGCTTTGCAATAATGTTCTCGTTGTCCTCGGCTGGAACGGATACTCGGCGCTGCGCCCGAAAGCTGGCGTTGCGCCCAGCCGCAAGATGAATATGAATACTCTCACGCGCACCATTCAAGGCTATTACCTGCCTTATGGTGTATTCCTCCCGGTGCAGATGTATTCCTGGCTCGCGATGCGGCATGCCCAATTGTACAATGTCGGGCCAGAGGCAACGGGGTGGATCTCGCTGGCCTGCCGCAAGCACGCGCAGCTTAACGAACGTGCTTTTACTTGCGGCAAGCCGATCACCATGGATGACTACATGGGATCGCGCATGGTCAGCGCGCCTCTGCGTCTTTTGGATTGTTGTCTTGAGACGGACGGTGCTTGCGCCGTGGTCGTGACCAGCGTCGACCGCGCAAAGGATTCGCCGCATCGTCCGGTCTACATTGCCGGAGCCGCGGAAGGGCACCCTTACCCGGCTGACGATATTCCCTCGCGCCCCGATCCCTTCAAGATCGGATTGAGTTACGCGGCGGAGCGCGCTTTCGCCATGGCAGGCGTCAAGCCGCAGGATATGGACTTCCTTCAGGTCTATGACTGCTTCACATATGTCGTGCTGCTTCAGCTCGAGGCCATGGGCTATTGCGAACCCGGTGGTGCGCTCGACTTCGTGAAGGATGGCCAGATCGAATTGGGCGGAAAGTTTCCGCTCAACACCCATGGCGGGCTGTTGAGCGAGGCGCATGTGTGGGGCCTGAATCACGTGGTCGAAGCCGTGCGGCAATTGCGGGGCACCGCAGGCAAGCGCCAGGTGCAGGACGCCGAGATTGGACTTGTCACGGGATGGGGTGATCTCGGTGACGGTAGCATCGCGATTCTCAGGAGGTAGAGTGATGGAATCCGGGAAGCCTAAATATCCACGTCCGGTCACAGACGATCCATTGGACGCCAAATTTTGGGAATTGTGTCAAACCGGCCGTCTCCATTTCCAGCGATGCGAAGATTGCGGAAGCTGGCGATTCCTGCCGCGCTATATGTGCGCGAAATGCGGGTCGGCGGCGTATGAATGGCGGCCGGTCGCGGGGCGCGGACGTGTTTTCTCGTGGACGGTCACCTACCAGCCCTTTCACCCGGCATTTGCTGCCGATGTGCCTTACATAGCGGCGGTGATCGAGCTTGATGAGGGCGTCCGCATGGCGACGCGATTGCTCGATTGCGATCCGCAAGCCGTTACACTCGATATGCCGGTCGCCCTTACTTTCAAGGATATCGGAGACGGTTTTCAACTGCCGTGTTTCCATCCGGTCTCCGCCGAACGGGCTCCAGCCAGGTAATAAATAATAGAAACGGGGAGATCAAAATGGATTTGGCGTATGGCCCGAAGTACGAGGCCTTTCGAAAGGAAGTCAGCGACTTTCTTGCGAAGTATCGCGATAAGGCTCCGAAGGGCCTCGGCGCGGCAGGCCGCCCTTCAAAGGAAGCCTGCGCATGGCAGCAGCTGCTGATCGAGCACGGGTATGCAGCCCGTACGATTCCGAAGGAGTATGGCGGTTACGGCGCAGAGCCCGACATACTTGTGTCCCGCATTATCGCCGAGGAGTTTTCCGCTGCCAGGGTTCCCGCTGGCCTGCAAAATCAGGGCATCTCGATGCTCGTGCCTACCTTGCTTGAACTGGGAACCGAAGAACAGAAACGGAAATGGATTGCGCCGACCTTGCGCGGCGAGGTCGTATGGTGCCAGGGCTATTCCGAGCCCGGCTCCGGCTCCGACCTTGCAAGCCTTCAGACCAAGGCGGTGCTTGACGGTGACGAGTGGGTAATCAACGGCCAGAAGATCTGGACGAGCACAGCTCATGAAGCCGATATGATCTTCTGCCTGGTTCGCACCGAGCCGGACAAGCCCAAGCATGAAGGGATCAGTTACCTCATCTTTTCAATGACGACGCCGGGCATTGAAGTACGCCCGTTGAAGACGATGACCGGCCATGCGGAGTTCAATGAGACCTTCTTTACCGATGTAAGGGTGCCCAAGGACCAGATCGTCGGACAGCGCGGTCAGGGATGGTTCGTCGCGAATGCGACACTCAAGCACGAACGCGGTATGCTGGGCGATCCCAGTGCGATGGAGGACAGATTCCAGGCTCTCGTCGATGTCATGGAATCGGAAACCCTTGACGGCCAGCGCGCCGTTGACAACCCCATATTGCGCGATCGCCTGATCAGGCTGCAGGCCGAGCTTGCGGCAATGAAGTTCAATGGCCTTCGTCTTTTGACGTGTGCAAGCAAAGGCGAAGACCCCGGGGTTGCACGCCTCATCGTCAAGCTTCAGTCATGCGAACTGTCACACCAAATGTCGGCTCTGGCCATCGATGCGATGGGCGAGATGGGCATCCTCTACGATGACAGCCCCTATCTGCGAAGTCACGGATCCTGGCAATGGGGTTACATGTTCCAGCTTGGCCTCATCATCGGTGGCGGAACCGCCCAGATTCAGAAAAACATTATCTCGGAGCGTGGGCTCGGTATGCCACGCGAACCGAAGCTCGCGAAGGCAGGGAACTGACACATGGAATTTGGACTTTCCGAAGAGCAACGGCTGTTGCAGGACAGCGTCAACCGTTTTCTCGACAAGAACGTGTCCCTGGATCGTGTACGCCAGGCCGCTGAATCGACGCATGCGATCCAGCGTGACATCTGGAGTGGCATCGCCGAACTCGGGCTGGTGGGCATGATTGTCCCGCAAGACTATGGCGGCATGGGCCTCGGTTTTCTCGATGCGGCCCTGGTCCAGGAGGCCTTGGGCTATCACGTGGCTCCGACGCCTTTCACGGGCGCTGCAATCCTCGCGCCGTTGGCGTTGATGCTTGCGGGCAGCGAAAAGCAAAAGGAACGTTGGCTGCCGACAATCGCATCCGGGGAAGCGGTTGCCGCGGTCGCGATCAACGAAGCGACAGGCGTCCGCGAAGGCGCGGGTATCGTCTCCAGCGGCGGCAAGCTTTCCGGTAAGGCGCTTTTCGTTATGGACTGGGCGGAAGCGGATCTGTTCATTGTGTCCGATATGTCGGGTGGCCTTCATCTCGTCAGCCCTGAAACTGAAGGCGTTTCCCTGCAGGCGCTCAATACCATCGACAGAACCCGCTCATTTGGTGAAGTCGTTCTGAACGGCGCAGAGGCGGAGAAGTTGCCGGGCGGCAGCAGGGTGGTGGTCGAGCGGCTCGTCGATGCGGGGCGCGTGATGCTCGCTGCGGATACGCTGGGCACCGGCCAGCATATGATAGAAAAAGCAGTGACATATGCGGGAGACCGCAAGCAGTTCGGACGCGTTATCGGATCGTTCCAGGCGGTCAAACATTTATGTGCGGAAATGGCCGCGTCACTGGAGCCGTGCCGGTCACTGGTCTGGTACGCCGCTCATGCGCTGGATGCTGTGCCTGAGGATGCCCGGTTGATGGCATGTCATGCCAAGAGCCATACGTCGGATGTCGGCCGTTTTGTGGCCCGCACGGCGACGGAGGTGCATGGTGGCATGGGGTTCACAGATCTCCTGGGCCTCCATTACTGGTTCAAGCGCATAGGGGTCAACCGGCAGATTCTCGGCGGTCCGGAGCAGGTTCGGCTCGATGCCGCTCGCCTTCAGGGCTGGGTGGCATAAGATTGCATGGATAGCGGGTGTGGCATCCATTGTGGGCTGCGCAGCGCAATTCACGTATTTCTCCGGGGAGTTTGCGCAAGGCGCAGGATAGAGAAGATGGAAATCGAAAATGAAAATTAATTTGTCCAGGGAAGATGAAGCCTTTCGCGGTGAAGTCCGGGAGTTCCTTGCAGAGAAGTTGCCGCCTGAACTTGCTTCGATGGATACAGTTGGTGCATCTGCCAGCCGTTCGATGCTGAAGCGGTGGCATAAGGCTCTGTTTGAACGCGGCTGGATTGCCGTGAACTGGCCGAAGGAATATGGCGGTACGGGCTGGAATCCGACCCAGAAGTTCGTGTTCAACGAGGAGCTTGCGCTTGCCAACGCGCCGCGCCTGTCGCCCTTCGGCTTGTCGATGGTTGGACCCGTTATCTATACTTTCGGCAACGAAGAACAGAAGAAGCAGCATCTGCCCGGAATCCTGTCGGGAGATGTATGGTGGTGTCAGGGTTATTCCGAACCCGGCTCAGGCTCCGATCTTGCCTCTCTGAAGACCCGCGCAACGCGCGACGGCGATCACTATGTGGTCAACGGTCAGAAGATCTGGACGTCATATGCGCATGAGGCCGACTGGATTTTCTGTCTCGTGCGTACGGACGAGACGGCCAAGCAGCAGGAAGGTATTTCTTTTCTTCTCATCGATATGAAATCACCAGGGATCGAGGTGAGGCCTATCGTATCGATTGACGGTCTGCACCACCTGAACGAAGTCTTCTTCACCGACGTAAGGGTGCCTGTCTCCAACCGTATCGGGGAAGAGAACAAGGGTTGGACCTATGCGAAATTCCTGCTCGTGCACGAGCGGACAGGTATCGCGGGCGTGCCTGAGTCGAAGCGCAAGATCGCACAAATCCGGAAGATTGCGGAAACGGAACGCGCGAGCGATGGTTGCCGTCTGCGCGACGACGATGCATTTATGACGAAGCTGGCCAAAATCGAGGTGAAGCTGACGGGGCTCGAATACACGAACCTCCGTATCGTCGCCGACGCGGCAGCAGGCAGAGCGCCCGGCCCATCTTCTTCAATTCTCAAGATTGTGGGAACCGAGGTTCAGCAGGCATTGTCGGAATTGGCGGTGGAAGCTGTCGCGTATTACGCGATGCCCTTCCAGAAAGATCATTTGCTTGGCACTGCGAATGAGGCTCAGGTCGGTCCCGGCTATGCTGTGAGCGTAACCAGTTCCTATAACTTCGGCCGCGCCGCTTCGATCTATGGCGGTTCAAACGAAATACAGCGCAATGTGATCGCCAAGGCGGTTCTCGGTCTTTGAGGCCGGGAACCGGGTTGCCGCGTCGGGTTGGTCGCGGGTCCGGTCCAGCGTGCTTGTCTTGCGTGGAAGGTTCTTCACGAAGGGCTCAAGCACGTTCGGGCCGAAACGGCGCTCTTGACCGATCGCAGGGCCAGTCTCCACTCTTCGTCCTTCGGCGCGCCGGCTCCATGACCGGGTTCATCGGTCATGTGGGTCAAAGCGCCGGGGGCGATGTCTGTATGTCTTCCGAAGATGAAACTTGATGGCTGCGTTCCATTCCTCCGGCGACATGTTCGCGGGTACAGCGTGGCGGCTGTGTGCTGCAGCCGCGGCGTTTGCCCGCACGCGGAGACTGTTCTCCGGCTGCAGCTCGGCGATGAACGCAACCCGGTCCGCGAAAGAGGCTGGCCTTGTCCGGCTTGCGATATCAGTTGATGAAGGTGAACCGGAAACTTGGCCGCTGTATTGCCCGACCGCTCACCGGTCTCGTCAAACAGTCACAGTGTTTTTTGAAAGCTATGGGCACATCGCACTTAAGAGAAATTGCCGCGCCTGTCCCCTGTGCGAAGACACCGGCCATCGCGCGAAGACCGTCTGGACACCGTCAGACCGATACGGTATGCACGAGTAATTCATGATAAGGATATGATGATGACGATCAAGCGCAAAGCCTTCGTCGCCGGGATCTACGAACACCCCGCCCGGGTAGCGACGGACAAGACACTGCCTCAATTGCACGCGGAGATTGCCGTTGGCGCGCTAGCGGATGCGGGGCTGGGCTTTGACGATGTCGACGGCTATTTTTGCGCAGGCGACGCGCCGGGGCTCGGACCGATCAACATGATCGAGTATATGGGGCTCAACAATGTGCGGCACATGGACAGCACCGAAACCGGCGGCTCGTCCTATCTGGTCCATGTCAGGCACGCGGCGCAGGCCATCGCGGCAGGACATTGCCATGTCGCTTTGATCACGCTGGCGGGCCGGCCGGTTGCCGACAGCAAGGAGGGTAAGGCTCCTCGCTATTACAATATTGATGCGCCGGATTTCCCGTTCGAGGCGCCATACCGTCCCAACGTTCTCAACATGTACGCCATGTGCGCGATGCGGCACATGCATGAGTATGGAACGACGAGCGAGCAGCTCGCCTGGATCAAGGTCGCGGCCTCGCACCATGCTCAGTACAATGAACATGCCCGCCTCAGAGAGGTGGTCACGGTGGAAGATGTGGTCAACTCGCCGGTGGTTGCCGACCCGCTTCGCAGGATGGATTGTTGCGTCATCACCGATGGCGGAGGCGGTTTGGTGATGGTGAGCCCCGATGTCGCCAAATCTCTCAAGCGCCGCAAGGCACAGGTGCTGGGCGCGGGTGAGGCGCCGAAACATCTTATGGCCGGGCAGGTGGATCTCACCTATTCCGGCGCGCGGTGGAGCGGTCCCAAGGCTTTCGAAGAGGCCGGCGTTACCCACCGCGACATCAAATACGCCTCCATCTATGATTCATTCACCATCACCGTTCTCGAAACGCTGGAGGATCTGGGCTTTTGCGAAAAGGGCAAGGGCGGCCGGTTTGTCTCGGACGGAAATTTGATCTCGGGCGTCGGCAAGCTGCCCTTCAACACAGATGGCGGCGGCCTGTGCAGTAACCATCCTGGAAACCGCGGTGGGATGACAAAAATCCTTGAGGCTGTTCGCCAGATTCGGGGAGAGGCGCATCCGGCCGTCCAGGTTCCCAATTGCGACATTGCGCTTGCGCATGGGACCGGCGGGCTGCTTGGCTCGCGCATGGGAAGTGCCACTCTCATTCTCGGGAACGAAGACGCATGAACACTGATCGCCCAATCAACATCACTGTGAATGTTGAGAACAAGCCTTATTGGGAAGCAGCTGGCCAGGGCAAGCTCGTCCTGCGCAAGTGCAACAGCTGCGGGAAGATGCATCATTATCCGCGCACGATTTGTCCGCATTGCCACTCCAGCGATACGGCCTTTGTCGAGGCGTCGGGTCGTGGCGAGATTTACAGCTATTCGGTCACGCGCCAGGCAAAGCCGCCTTATGTCATCGCGTATGTCACGCTTGAAGAAGGCGTTACAATGTTGACCAATATAGTCGATTGCGATTTGGAAGGCCTGAGCATAGGGCAGAAAGTGAAAGTCAAGTTTCTTGATGCCGGGGAGGGAATGGCGCTTCCGGTCTTTGCGCCGGCCTGATCAGCGTCCGGCGTCGAACCCATGCTCGCGCTTAATGTGCTTCATATGTGACGTCAAGAGATCCGTGGGAGGAATAAATGGTCTGGAATTTTGGCGACATTCTCGATGGTATTGCACCGGTTTTGAAGGACGCGCCAGCGCTTGTCCATGGAAACCGCGTCATTACATGGGAGGAGACGGCAAGGAGATCCAATAATCTCGGGCGCGCGTTGATCGAGCGAGGCGCTAAGCCCAACGACAAGGTTGCGTTCTACATGCGTAACCGGCCCGAATATGTTGAAACAATGGCCGCGTGCTTCAAGACCCGGCTTGTTCATGTGAACGTCAATTACCGCTATAAGCCGGACGAGGTCTTCTACATTTTTGACGACTCGGACGCGCAAACGGTTGTGTATGGCAGTGAGTTCAGGGACACAATCGCCGAGCTGAAGGACCGTCTGACCAAGGTCAAGACGTTCGTCGAGGTCAGCGATGGATCCGGCGTTGCGCCGTTCGCGGAATCTTATGAGACGCTCGTCGAGTCGGGCGATGGTTCGCCTGTCGACATCAGGCGCAGCGATGACGACATGCTTTTCCTTTATACGGGTGGCACCACGGGCATGCCCAAAGGGGTCATGTGGCGCCATCACGACATGCGGGATGCTCAGCTTGCGGCATTGCGCGCGCTCGGGCCGGTGCCCGAGACGCTGGCGGAGGTGATCG
The DNA here is from genome assembly GCA_017642695.1 of Parvibaculum sp. Classification (GTDB taxonomy): domain Bacteria; phylum Pseudomonadota; class Alphaproteobacteria; order Parvibaculales; family Parvibaculaceae; genus Parvibaculum. Next base: position 1,333,966 of record JAEPQD010000001.1, read on the forward strand.
AGTCGATCAAGGCGCAGGGGCCGGGCCCCGTCAGCCTTCCCGCGTGCCCGCTGATGCACGGCACAGGCATGATCACGGCGATAGGCAATATGATGAGCGGCGGGTGTGTCGTCACCCTCGAAAACGCGCATTTCGATGCACATGAATTGTGGACCGCGGTGTCGCGCCGGCACGTCAGTTCGATTGCCATTGTCGGCGATGCATTCGCCAAACCGATGCTGACGGCGCTCGAAGAGGCGCCTGGCAAGTACGACCTGTCGAGTGTCTTTTCGATCATCTCTTCGGGCGTCATGTGGAGTACAGAGGTCAAGCGCGGCCTCATCAAGCATATGCCGAACGTTGTGCTGATGGATTCATTCGGCGCTTCGGAAGGTCTCGGCTTCGGCAGCTCGATTATGACCAAGGATGGCGAAGTCAAGACGGCGAAATTCCAGATTGGAGGCCGCTGCAAGGTCTTCGACGAGAACGATCAGGAAGTTGTGGCAGGCAGCGGAAAGCCCGGCATCATTGCGCTCGGCGAACCCATACCCATCGGGTACTACAAGGATGCCGAGAAGACGGCGAAGACCTTCAAGACCATCGGAGGGAAGCGCTACTCGATACCGGGCGACTGGTGCATCGTCGAGGCGGACGGCAGCCTTACCCTTCTCGGTCGCGGCAGTGTGTGCATCAACACGGCGGGCGAAAAGGTCTACCCCGAAGAGGTCGAAGAAGTTCTGAAGATCCATCCTGCCGTGGAGGATGCGCTGGTCGTCGGAGTTCCCGATGAAAAATGGGGACAGTCGGTGACAGGTATCGTCAAACTGGCGAACGGTGCGACCTTTGATGAGGACGATATTCGCGCCCATGTTCGTGCCCATCTGGCCGGATACAAGACGCCCAAGCGGATTCTGGAGAGCGGCGTGCCTCTGAGAGCGCCGAATGGCAAGGCCGACTACAAGGGCGTCACCAATTTTGCCAGAACGGCTCTCGACATCGCATGATTTGCATTCGGGCAGGCGTGCGTCGTCGCGTGCCTGCCCGCACACACGAACGGCAGGCGCGATAGTCCTGTATTCCGCGGCACGCGGTACGAACCTGAATGACTGAGCGGTAGAACATGGCAGGCCGGGTAGAAGGAAAAATCGCACTGGTAACCGGTGGTGCCAATGGCATGGGGCGCTCCCATGCCATGCTGCTGGCGCGTGAAGGTGCGACGTTGATCGTTACGGACCGCGATGAAGAGGCCGGGCAGGCGGTCATCGACGAGATAAACAGGCAAGGGGGACAGGCGCGCTTTATTGTCCACGACGTCGCAAGTGCAGAAGATTGGGGACGGATTTCAGAACAGACCCTTTCGACTTTTGGGCACTTGGATATTCTTGTGAACAATGCGGGCATCCTCCTGTTTTCGGCCGTTCAGGATACCGGCGATGAAGATTTTGCCCGAACACTCGATGTAAATGTGAAGGGCGTCTTCTACGGCACGAAATATATGTTGCCGGCGTTGAAGGCCTCGGGCAAGGCGTCGATTGTCAACGTTTCATCTATCTACGGACTCATTGGCGCGCCCATGGTCGCCGCCTATCAGGCGTCGAAGGGAGCTGTTCGCTTGCTGACCAAATCGACAGCGGTCGACTACGCGCAGTTCAGGATTCGCGTCAACTCTATTCATCCGGGCGTCATCCGGACGAACATGACGAAAGACCTTCTGGCCAGTGCAGACATGGAGAACAGATTGCTCAGCACGACGCTGCTCGGACGGGCCGCGGAACCTGAGGAAGTCTCTTATGCGGTCCTTTTCCTGGCATCCGACGAAGCGTCCTACATTACCGGCGCTGAAATCGTCGTCGACGGCGGCTACACGACGCTTTGACCCGCATTTTCCGCGGCGTCATTTCTTCTTGCCGAACGATGCGATCCGTTCACGGGCATCCTTGCCGGCGCCGGGGCTGTGGGCAAGTTCGTAGGCAAGGCCGGCTTCCATGTCCATGCCGTCAGTCGCCGTCAGCAGCGATTTGATGGCGCTGTTGCTGTAGCTTGAATTGGCCGCGATGCGGCCCGCCATCTCCTCGACGGTGCGATCGAGTTCGCTGTCATCGACGCATATATCTACAAGGCCCATCCGCTCGGCCTCTTCAGCCGAATAGATGTGCGACGTGAACATCATTTCCTTGGCCTTGGAGAGCCCGACGCGGCGCGGCAGCCTTTGCGTCATGCCCCAAAGCGGGGTGAGTCCCCACTTGCTGTGCGTGTCTGCGAGCTTTGCCGAGCGCGACGCAATGAGAACATCGGCGGCGAGGGCAAGCTCAAGCCCACCTGTGTAACAATGCCCCGTGATGCGGGCGATGACCGGTATCGGCAGTTCGGCGAGGGCTTGGATAGTCTTGGCCTGGAAATGGCGTTCAGGCGGATGCTCTCCATTCTGAATGTCCTTAAGATCGTGGCCGGCCGAAAATGCTTTTCCCGCGCCGGTGATGATCACGCAGCCAACCTTGTGTACCTCGTCGCGCAGAGCCGCAACATGATCGCGGAGCTGCTCAAACATGGGCACGTTCAACGCATTGAGAACGTCCGGCCGATTGAGCGTCAGGGTAGAGATGTTTGCGGTGTCGTGGCGGACAACGAGTTTGGACATGATGTGGACGTTTCCCTCTCTCCGTGCCGCCCGCAGCATCACAGACAGGATGGCGACGGGACGTGCAGCGCAGGTAATTATTGGCGCGGCGGCCATCTTTGACAGTTCAAATCCATGATTATAGATTTGAGCCCGAAAAGCAAAGAGGCAATCGGCGAGTCGGCTGAATCTCGCTAGCCGGCAATCGCGGCTAGCAGACCGGCTGTTCTTCTGCTTCATCCGGGCTATCGCATGAAGCGGGAAAACCCGCTGCCTTACTGTCGTGCCAAAGACACGCAAGAACAACAAACGCATCGTGCGCAGGGAGAGAGAGACAATGACGGCGACTACGAAGAACAACGGGAGCGTTGAGGACGTTGATGTGCTCATCGTCGGCGCTGGATTTAGCGGTATCTATCAGCTCCATGTCCTGCGCGAAGCCGGGTTTTCCGTCGCCCTGTACGATGCAGCGCCTGACATGGGGGGGATATGGTACTGGAACTGCTATCCGGGTGCCCGTGTCGACTCCCATGTGCCGATCTATGAATATTCGATCGAGAAGGTCTGGCGCGACTGGTATTGGACAGAACGCTTTCCTGCATGGGACGAACTGAGACGCTATTTCCACCATGTGGACAAGGTGCTGGATCTGAGCCGCAGCATTCGCTTCAACAAGCGCGTTGTAGAGGCGGATTTCGACGAAGCTGCCGGACGCTGGAACGTGCGTACGGCCGATGGTGGCATGGCCCGTGCGCAATATTTCATTCTCTGCACGGGCTTTGCGGCGAAACCCTTCATCCCGGACTACAAGGGACTCGAGACTTTCGAGGGCGCTTGTCATCACACCGCACTTTGGCCGCAGGACGGGTTGAGCTTCAAGGGCAAGCGCGTGGGTGTCGTCGGCACAGGCGCGAGCGGCGTACAGGTTGTCCAGGAGGCGTCCAAGGACGCGGCCCATCTGACCGTCTTTCAGCGCACCCCCATTCTTGCACTGCCCATGCAGCAGCGAAAACTCGACAGGGCGACGCAGGATAGGATGAAGGATGAATATCCGGCAATCTATCGAAAGAGGCGCGAGACTTTCGGCGGCTTCGACATTTCGCGCAGGGAAGAATCCGCCCTCGATGTTTCGCCCGAGGAGCGAAATGCCCATTATGAGGAAATGTGGCAGAAGGGCGGGTTCCACTTCTGGATAGGCACGTTTGCCGACATCTTGCTTGATGAGCGGGCAAACCGCACGGCCTATGATTTCTGGCGCGACAAGGTACGGCAAAGGATCAAGGATCCTGTCCTCGCGGAAAAGCTGGCACCCACGGAACCGCCCCATCCGTTTGGGGTCAAGCGTCCTTCGCTCGAACAATGGTACTTCGACGTTTTCAACCAGCCCAATGTGGGGCTGGTGGATACACGCGAGGACCCTATCGAGGAAATTCTTCACAATGGGCTGCGCACCGCGAGCGGCATCCACGAACTTGATATTCTTGTGCTGGCGACGGGCTTTGACGCCGTCACAGGCGGGCTGATGCAGATCGACATTCACGGTACGCAAGGGCAAACCCTCAAGCAGAAATGGACAAGCGGAGCACGGACCTACCTGGGTATGGCCACGTCAGGTTTCCCCAACATGCTGTTCCTTTATGGGCCGCAAAGTCCCTCCGGCTTCTGCAATGGGCCCACCTGCGCGGAGCTGCAAGGCGACTGGGTGAAGGATTTCCTCGTCCATCTCCGTGGCAGCGGCAAAACACGTCTGGAAGCCATCGACAAGGCGGAAGCGGAATGGACGGCGCTCATCGACGATATTGCCTCCATGACGCTCTTTCCCAAGGCGGATTCCTGGTACATGGGCGCCAACATTCCGGGTAAGCCACGGCAATTGCTCAATTTTCCGAGTGTTCCGATCTATATGGAGCGGTGCTACGAAGCCGCCAAGAACGGCTTCGCCGGGTTTGACCTCCGGTGAGGTGCATCGCACCCGTTCCGCTTCGCCTGACACTGTTCTTTATCAGGTGAATGATGCAGCGTAATTCACGTGTTATTGACAGGTAACTATAATTCCTTATCATGTTTTCTGCGCGGCTGGCGGTGTGGATCATGGGAGGATTCCAATGAATGAGATGCTTGTACGCGACACAAAGGCGCTGCGTGTCGAAGATATCCCGCTGGAGCAGATCGATGTAAGCAAGCCGCGCTTGTTTCAGGACGACACGATCGGTGAATATTTCGCGCGTCTGCGGCGGGAGGATCCAGTTCACCTTTGCCGGGAGAGCCCTTATGGCCCCTACTGGTCGGTGACAAAATTCAACGACATCATGCGTGTCGATGTGGACCACACGACATTTTCCTCAGAGGCGAAACTCGGCGGTATCGCCATCCAGGACATGCACAGTTCGCAGGGCGCGCTAGATCTCGAAATGTTCATCGCAATGGACCCGCCCAAGCATGATGCTCAGCGGTTGGCGGTGAGCCCGGTCGTGGCACCGTCCAACCTCGTCAATCTCGAGCCGATTATCCGCGAGAGGGCAGGCAAAATTCTCGACTCGCTCCCCGTTGGGGAAGAGATCGACTGGGTTGATCTCGTGTCGATTGAGTTGACGACCATGACTCTCGCCACCCTGTTTGATTTCCCGTGGGAAGAGCGGCGCAAGTTGACCCGCTGGTCCGATGTCGCCGTGGCGACACCCGAAACCGGTATCGTTTCATCCTTTGAGCAGCGGCGGGAAGAGCTGATCGAATGCGGCATGTACTTCAAGCAACTGTGGGACGAACGCGTCAACCAGCCGCCAAAGCACGACCTGATCTCCATGATGGTTCACTCGCCGACCACGCGCGATATGCCGTTTCTCGAGTTCCTGGGCAATCTGATGCTGCTGATCGTCGGCGGCAATGATACGACGCGGAACTCGATCAGCGGCGGCGTTCTGGCTCTAAACCAGAACCCTGGCGAATACCGCAAGCTGATGGACAATCAAAACCTGGTTCCGAACATGGTCTCGGAGATCATCCGCTGGCAGACACCGCTGACACATATGCGCCGTACTGCGCTTGCCGATGCGGAAATAGGCGGCAAGGCCATCAAAAAGGGTGACAAGGTCGTGATGTGGTACCTTTCGGGTAATCGCGACGAAGAGGTAATCGAGCGGGCAGACGAGTTCATCATCGACCGCCCGAAAGCCCGTCATCATCTTTCCTTCGGCTTCGGCATCCATCGTTGTATGGGTAATCGTGTCGCGGAACTGCAGCTTCGGATCATCTGGGAGGAAATTCTGAAGCGATTCAAAATGGTAGAGGTTGTTGGCGAGCCGCAGCGGACTTACTCGAACTTGATTCGCGGTTTCACGCATCTGCCAGTAAAGCTCCACCCGAATTAAGGGCAGTTTGACCTGCGCAAAAGGCGACGCAATGGGGGCCGGTTTACCGGCCCTCGTGGCGCTTTCGACCTGCGGACCTGGATTGGGACAGATAATAAGGGAGTGACTGCATATGCCGGACGTTGTGTTCGTTGAGGCTGATGGCAATGAATTCAGGGTCGAAGTTGCCTCGGGAACCACGGCGCGCGACGCCGCGGTGAATAGTTCCGTTCCGGGTATCGATGGTGATTGCGGCGGTGTGTGCGCCTGTGCGACATGCCATGTTCACGTAGATCCGAAATGGATCGACATCGTCGGGACGGCTGCGCCCGGGTCGGTGGAAGCCGGGCTCATCCAGTTCGCCGAAGGCAATACCGATGCGAGCCGGCTTGCTTGCCAGGTGACTATTACGCCGGAACTCAACGGTCTGGTATTGCATATTCCAAAGGGTCAACACTAGAACGGTTCACTGATTGACTGAATCGTTTGGGATTCCCGAGGGGGCGATTTTGTGATTCGAGATGCTGGCTGGAGAGGAGGCCAGCATCGAATGACAGCACCTCTTTCCAATGATCTTCGCGAGCGTGTGGTGGGAGCAATCGAGGCGGGTGAGAGCTGCCGTTCGGCGGCGGCGCGGTTCGGGGTTGCCGTTTCTTCGGCGGTGAAGTGGGCCCAGCGCTACCGGGCAACTGGCTCTGTCGCGCCAGCCAGGATGGACGGACATCGCAAGCGGGTTCTGGAGCCGCATCGCGACTTCATCGTGGAGCGGATCAACCAAACGCCGCATCTGACGCTGCATGGGCTGAAGGACGAGTTGTCGGCGCGCGGTGTGAAGGTATCGCACAATGCGGTGTGGCTGTTCCTGCGCCGCGAGGGGCGTCGGTTCAAAAAAACGCTGTTCGCCCTTGAGCAGGCCCGCGCCGATATCGCGCGTCGGCGGCAGCGTTGGCGCGGCTGGTAGCCGAACCTCGATCCGCGTGCACTGGTCTTCATCGACGAGACTTGGATCAAGACCAACATGGCGCCGCTCAGGGGCTGGGGACGGAAGGGGAAGCGCCTGCGAGGGCTTGCCCCGCACGGCCACTGGCGCACGCTGACCTTCCTCGGCGCGCTCCGCTGTGACCGGCTCGCCGCGCCCTGCGTCTTCGACGGGCCGATCGACGGCGAGTGTTTTCGTGCTAATGTCGAGCAGCAGCTCGTAGCAATCCTGAACCCCGGCGACATCGTCATCATGGACAATCTCGGCTCCCACAAGTCGGCCGCCGTGCGGCAGATGATCCAGGCAGCAGGCGCAAGGTTGTGGTTCCTGCCGCCTTACTCTCCCGATCTCAACCCCATCGATGACACCTGCCGCCACATCGGCCACCTCGTCCAGACCATCCAACCCGACGAATGCCAAAACTACTTCGCCAACGCCGGATACGCTTCCGTCAAAACGTGAAAGACTCTAGCGCGCAAGAACCGGTGAGACCGTCATCAGACGAAGCTGGTGACCTGGCAAAGGACTGCTCCGCGTCGGGTTCTAAGGCTAGGGACGCTAGCGTCGAGGGGATGATACCTGACCGTGGTCGAATTGGCGTAAGTGCGACATCGCCCTCGAAAAAAGCGAGGAAAACGTAGACCTTTTTTCTGTCGCACCATGCGCCAAGGCATTGTTTTTCCGAGGAAATGATACTTCGCCCCTGGGCACCATTCCCCTCCATCGCCGAACGCCGCCTCCGGGGATAAACATCCTCGTTTTGCGGCCGGCTGCCAGCGAAACGTCGCTGAAACGTCACAAAACGCGTGGTCGCGATTTATCCCCGAAAACGCTCCGAAATTAGGGTGCGCGTTTCCCGGCCCGATTTCCCGGACGGGAGTCCTGTTACATGAGCTCCGGTGACTGCATTGCGACTGCGGTCTTCATGATGTCCGCGACCTGCTTGCGGAGCCATTGATGACCGGTGTCGCCGTCTAGCGACCGCGACCAGAAGAGTGCGCCGTCGACATGCGGCAGCTCGAAGGGCAGGTGGAGCTGGCTCAGCGCGTATTCCTTCTGATGACGAAGGAAATAGTGATAGCCCATGATCGCGACGCCGTCGGTCATCTCGATGATGGCGGGGATTGTAAGTGTGTCGGGCATGGAGCAGCTGATCCGGCGCTCGACGCCGCGCCGCGCGAACTCCGCCTCGACTATCGCGCGAAGCGCGGGCGAGTTGTCCGCGGTGACGAAGCGGAGCGAGACGAGATCCTTGTCCGTCACGTCGCGTTCAAGCGCGGGATGTCCCTTGCGGACGACGAAGATCAGCTTGTCCGCATTGACGGTCTCGACGGAGATGTCGTTGTGATTGCCGCGAACCTGCGCGGGCAGAAAGATGAGATCGACCTCGCCCCGATGCAGAGCCTCGATCATTTCCGGCGGCGACTTCATCTCCGGACGGAAATCGAGATGAACGCCCGGCGCTTCGCGCTCGACGGCATTGGCAAGCGTGGGGATCACCATGAGCCGCACGAAATCGTTGATGCCGAGACGGAAGGTGCGCGTCGACGTCGCCGGATCGAAGTCCTGCAGAACGGAAAAGCCGGCTTCCACCGCGCTGAGCGCATGACCGATCGGCACCGCCAGCGCATTGGCCGCGCGTGTCGGCAGCATGGCGTTGTTCGAGCGATAGAAGAGCTGGTCGTTCGTGAAATGCCTGAGCCGCGACAACGCGTTGCTGACAGCGGGCTGCGACAGGTTCAGCTTGCGTGCGGCGGCGCTGATGCTGCGTTCGCGATAGATCGCGTCGAAGACGAGAAGGAGATTGAGATCGAGCTGCCGGATGTTCATTTTTCTTCTCCACTCGCCGCGCCGAACATGTCCGCTTCCGCTCTCCGACGGGAGGGAAAATTCCCGAAATGAATAGCGTCATTTCGAAATAAAATAGTACCTGATCCGCTTTGGTACACTATTGATTCTACTCCGGTTTTCCAAACAACAAGATCGCCCGGCGCGAGGGGTGCGCTAGTCCTCCCGGCGAACATCTGCTTTTGCTGTGACAGATGTTTCTGGAGGTGGGAATCGGAAGATGGGTGCGTTCTTTCTCGGATGCCGATATTGCCGCGCAGCCTTGTTGGGCGCTGCGCTGGGGCAGGGGGCAGTGTCCGCCGCCCATGCGGCGGACACCTTGCCGACCGGCGGAGAATATCATGCAGGCAACGGAACGATTGCCGGAGATGGAGCTTCACTTTCGGTCACACAATCGACGCGCACCGGCATCATCGACTGGAATTCCTTCTCCATCGGCGCGGGAAACAGCGTCGCCATCGATAACGGTACGGGCGCGACGCTCAACCGCGTGACGGGCGGCGATCTCTCGCAGATCGACGGATTGCTGAGCGCAACGGGTTCCGCTTACCTCATCAACCGGAACGGAATCGTGATCGGCTCCGGCGGCCGGGTCGTGACCGGCGGTTCTTTCGTTGCCTCGACGCGCGACATATCGAACGAGGATTTCCTCGACGGCGGCGCCGACAGCTTTTCGGGAACCTCGGCGGGCGATGTCGTCAACCGCGGCACGATCCGCGCGGAAGGCGGCGACGCGGTGCTGATCGGCCGCAACGTCACGAACAGCGGCAGCCTGGAGGCGCCGGAGGGGACGGCTGCGATGGCCGCGGGCGACAGCGTGCTGCTGCAGCCGGTGGGCGGCGACCGGCGCATCTACATCCAAGGAAGCGCAGGCGAGGGCGACGTCACGAATGACGGCGCGGTGACGGCGGCGCAGGCGGAACTCGCCGCCGCCGGCGGCAATGTCTATGCGCTGGCGGGCAACACCGAGGGCGTGATTCGCGCGACGGGGAGCGAGACGAAGAACGGCCGCATCCTTCTCACCGCAGGCGGCGAGGTTTCCGTCGAAGGAAAGCTCGAGGCCCGCAACGCGGACGGCTCGGGCGGCGAGGTGAAGGTTCGCGCGAGCGAGATCGCGCTGTCGGGCACAGTGGACGTGTCCGCGGCGGCGGCGGGGAAGGAAGGCGGCGAGGCGACGCTGATCGCGACCGGCAAGACGACATTCTCGGGCAAGGTCGACGCCAAGGGCGGTGAGGGCGGCACGGGCGGCTTCGTCGAGACCTCGGGCGCGACCCTCTCCATCGTGGACACGGCGCGGGTGACGACGCTCGCCGAAGGCGGCGCGTCGGGCACCTGGCTCATCGATCCGAACGACCTCACCATTGCGGCGTCCGGCGGCGACATCACGGGCGCGACGCTCTCCACCAATCTCGAAGGCGGCAATGTCGCGCTCTCGAGCAATGACGGCGCGACCGACGGCAATGGCGACATCTTCGTCAACGACGCCTTGAGTTGGTCCTCGACGAACACGCTCACGCTGACAGCCGTCCGCAACATCGAGATCAATGAGGCCATCACCGCGGCGAATGGCGGACTGACGCTCGCGGCGGGAAGCGGCGCCACCGTCACCACGGGCGCGGACGGCGCCGTCGATGTCGGCACCTTCGCGCTCACCTCCGGCACATGGGAACAGACCGGCGCGAGCCTGCCTTCCTTCAACGCCACAGACTTCAGCTTCGATCGCGAGAACGCGACTTTCCTCCGCGTGCTCGGCGGCGACGGCTCCGGCGCCACGCCCTACGAGATATTCGATGCCTATGGTCTGCAGGGCATCGCATCGGAAAGCCTGCTCGCGGAGAGCTTCGTGCTCGCGAACGATATCGACGCTTCCGGCACGGCGGGCTGGAACGGCGGCGCGGGCTTCGCCCCCATCGGCGACGAAGAAGATATCGACGATATTGCCTTCTCCGGCAGCCTGAACGGACAGGGACACGCCATCACGGGCCTGACGATCAACCGTCCGGGAGAAAATTATGTCGGCCTGATCGGTTCCGCCCAGGATGCCACGGTCAGCGACCTGTCTCTTTCCGGCGGAAGCATCATCGGCAATCAGGCTGTCGGAGCCTTGGCCGGAACCTTCAACGGTGGGTCGATCACCTCGGTTTCCTCGGACCTGTCGGTCGAGGGAAGCAACTTCGTCGGCGGCCTGGTGGCGGCGAGCCAGCAGTTCACGGCGATATCGCTTTCCTCAGCGAGCGGCGACGTCACCGGCTCCGGCTATGCCGTCGGCGGCCTGATCGGCGCGCTTTTCGAGGGTACGCTTTCCCGATCCTATGCAACCGGCAATGTCTCCGGCGGCTCCCTGGTCGGAGGCCTTGTCGGCGCGAACGGGTTTGCCAGCGCAGGCGGCGATATCGATCGGTCCTTTGCCACCGGTAATGTCACCGGCACTGACGGCCAGATCGGAGGCTTTGCCGGCTTCTCCACGGGGACGATCGCCAATTCCTATGCCACCGGCAATGTGACCGGCACCGGATCGGCGGAAAGGGTAGGCGGCTTCGTCGGCGATTTGGCTGCGGCAAGTCTCGATAGCGTTTATTCGACGGGGCAGGTGAGCGGGGCGGCCGAGGTCGGTGGCTTTGCCGGCCGCAGGGATGGTTCATCCACCGTCACATCCGCCTACTGGAATACCGAGACCAGCGGACAGGCGAGCGGTGTCGGTGTCGGGGACAGCACGGGCGTCGCGGGCCTGACGACAGCGGAGATGCAGGGCAGTCTCCTCACCGGCTTCGACGATGCTATCTGGGAAACGGCCGCGGGACTCTATCCCTATCTCGAATGGCTCTATCCCGACGGCGCGGTCGGCATTTCCGGCTTTGCCTACAGCGATGCCGGGATAACAGCGCTCACGGGGGCCGAGATCGGCATTCTCTCCGGCGGCTCGATCCTCGGCAGCACCGGCACGGGCGCGAATGGCTACTATCATTATCTCGCCCTTCCGGGCACGCTCGACGCAGACGGTACGCTGGCCTATCTCGATGGCGAAGCGACGCAGGGCGCGGCCTTCAGCGACAGCGTGACGGCCACCGGCGTCACCGGCCTCGACATTCTCGGTCCTTCGCTCAACCTCGTCACCGGCGAGGCGACGCTGTCGGGCACGATTGCGAACCTCACCGCGACGCTCGGTCTTTTCGCCGACACGGACCTCGATTTCATCGACACGAGCGCGACCCAGCTCACCGCGAATGGCTACGGGCTTTATGTCGATGCGGCGTCGGACTATCTGCTCGATCAGGACCTGACCGCGGGCGGGTTCCTGTCGCTGACCAGCGGCGGCGATTTCAGCATCGATGCCGACCGGACGCTGAAGACGACCAATGCCGGTTCGATTCTCGTCGACAGCGGCTTTCTCTGGTCCGGCGCCGGCACGCTGACGCTCAACGCCGCCGACAATATCGCAATTGATGCGGCTATCGACGGCCAGAGTGGCGGGTTGACCCTCTCCGCGAGCGGCAATGGCAGCAGTGACAATACCGGCACGATCTCCACGGGGGCGGGAGGCGCTGTGACTGTGGGAAATTTTGTGCTCACCAGAGGCGTTTGGGACCAGGTCGGTGGCAGCCTGCCATCGTTTTCGGCGGGGTCCATCACTGTCAGCGGATTCTCCACCTTCATTCGAGCGCAAGGTGGTGATGGCACCTACCTCAACCCCTACCGGCTTTTCGACGTTTATGGCCTTCAGGGAATCGCCGATAGGGACCAGCGTGTCGGCGCCGGTTCCTTTGATTACAGCCTCTATTATGAACTCGCCAACGATATCGATGCGTCAACCACATCGTCCTGGAATAGCGGAGCGGGCTTTGATCCCGTTAACTTTTCCGGGAGTCTGGATGGAGCCGGACATACGATTGACGGGCTCTATATCAACCGGCCGTCCGAAAGCAATGTCGCGCTCATAAGCTACTGGCAAGACAATTATTTCACCTCGGGGAGAGACCTGGAAATCAAGGATCTCACACTCACCAACGCGTCTGTCACCGGCAACAGCCAGACGGCGATCGTGGTTGGCGATACCGGCGGAGGGAACTACCACGGTCACAACATGTCGAATGTCACTGTCAGTGGCACAGTCGAGACGAATTCCTGGGGTGCGGGCGTCGTCGCCCGGTATCACGGCAATATCAATCAATCGACGATGGACAATGTTCATGCCGATGTTTCCGTGACGGTGGCTAGTGGAGGCAGTTCCGCTGCCGGTCTGGTGAGCATCATGAACGAAGGCCTGACAATTTCGAATTCCAGCTCGACGGGAACAATAAACGGCGGCCACGTCGGCGGACTTGTCGGAACCGTCGATGACGAAAACAACAGGATCGAAACCTCCTATTCGACGGCGACAGTCATCGCGTCGGGCAGTTTCCGGGTGGGCGGGGGACTGGTCGGGGATTCCCAAGACCTCACGATTTCGAACTCCTATTTTGCCGGGCAGGTGCTCGGCATCGATGGAGCCTCGGCGGCCGGTCTCGTCGGCAGTGCCGACAGAAACACGGCAATCGAGAACTCCTTTGTCACAGGCCGTGTGGAAGCCGAAGGCGACGCGGGCGCACTTGTCAGCGAAATCGGCGGGAACAACGTATCCATAACCAACGCGGCCTGGGACATCGGGACCACCGGGCAGAGCGACTGGTTGGGTCGCGCAACTGCCTATACCCCGACGGTGATCAACACCGGCAGCCGGACGACGGCGCAGATGCAGGGCACGCTCGACTTCGGGCTCGGCTTCAGCCTCGACAACACCATCTGGGCGACCGGCGACGGGCTCTATCCCTATTTCAGCTGGCAGTACGACACGACGCCGGTTGCCGTCTCGGGCATCGCCTATAGCGACAACGGTTCGACGGCGCTTGCCGGTGCGAACGTCAATGCGATTACCGGCGGCAACCTGTTCGGATCGGCCGTCACCGGCGCCAACGGCTACTACTATATCCTGCGCGAGGCGGGATCGCTCGACGCGTCCGGCGCGCTCACCTATCTCGACGGAGAGAGCATTCAGGGCGCGGCCTTCGGCGACGACGTCACGGCCACCGGCATTTCGGGCCTCGATATCTTCGGACCGTCGCTCCATCTCCTCACCGCGGAAACGACGCTGACCGGGACGCTCGCCAATCTCGCGGCGGCCATCGGCGCCTTCGCCGATACCGATTTCGATTTCATCGACACGGGTTCGGCCGGTCTCACCACGGGCGGCGAGGGCGTCACCATCGACGCGGCGTCGGACTATACGCTCGACCGCGCGCTTTCCGTCGGCGACTTCCTGTCGGTTTCGAGCGAGGGCGACATCACGGCCGATGAAGCCATCACATGGACCGGCACTGGCGAACTGTCGTTCGACGCCGGAAACGACATCGCGCTCAATGCCGCCATCGACGGCACGAACGGCGAGGTGACGCTGACGGCACGGGGCAACGGCAGCAGCGACGATGTCGGCACGATCACGACGGGTGCAGGCGGCACAGTCGATATCGGCAGGTTCAATCTCATCAGAGGCACCTGGGAGCAGATCGGCGCCACGCTGCCATCCTTCTCGGCGGATGATTTCAGACTGGCAAATTACGGCAACGCCACGTTCATCCGGGCACGCGGGGGCGACGGGACGATTGCCAATCCCTACCAGCTTTTCGATCTCTACGGCCTGCAGGGCATCACGGTTCAGGACGCGCGAAGCACCGACTACGCGGACTACGGCGTGAACTACCTGCTCGTCGACGATATCGACGCGTCCGCGACCCGCAACTGGAACGGCGGCGCCGGGTTTGCCCCGGTCAATCTGGGAGGGAGCCTCGACGGCAACGGACACACGATCGACGGGCTCTTCATCGATCGGCCGGGCGAGTGGGCCGGGCTCGTAAGCTATTGGAGCGACAGGGCCACGGGCGATGCGCCCGACGTCGAAATCAGGGACCTGCGCATCACCAATGCCGATGTCACGGGAAGCAGTGCCGGAATTCTCTTTGCTCAGCAAAGCGCCGGGGCTGTCGCACATAATCTGACGAACATCTTCGTCAGCGGCACGGTGACCGGTAGCAACGGAGTTGGCGGCGTCGCGGGGTCGGCCTGGGGCAACCTGGACGGTACCGGCGGACAATCGACGGTCAGCAACGTGCATGCCGATGTCACGGTGACTGCGACGGGCAGCGTCGGCGGTTTGTTCGGCAACGCCAATGAAGAGGTCACCATTCTGAACTCAAGTTCGACTGGGACCGTCAACGGCGCGTTCACCACCGGCGGCCTGGTGGGCTCGAGTTACGACGGCTTGACCATCCGGAACAGCTATTCCACCGCAACCGCAAACGGCGGCACCGCCGGCGGCCTCGTGGGCTATACATCATCCGGCGGCCTTGAAATATCCAATGCCTTCAATACGGGGAATGTGAGCGGCCATATAGCCGGCGGCCTTGTCGGCTTTGGAAGCGACCTGGAGATTTCCGACGCCTATTCGTCCGGCGCCGTGACGGCCACGGGAGGCAGCGACGTGGCCGGGGGGATTGTCGGCTATGCCGATCGCAATGTCGCTATCCGGACCTCCTACGCAACGGGCGCCGTGACCGGCGCAACGGCGGGCGGCCTCGCCGGCACCCTATCCTCGACGGGCAACAGCATCACCGACAGCGTCTGGGACGTCGAGACGACCGGCCAGTCGGCTGCGGCCGGTGCGCCCGGCTCTGCGACCATCACCAATGTCGACGGCGTGACGAGCGCCGAGATGATGCAGCTTGCGACCTTCCTCGACCACGGCTTCGACATCGACGGCGAGGGCGGCACGGCTTCGGTCTGGCGCATCTATGAGGGTTACACCGCGCCGCTGCTGCGCAGCTTCCTGACCGCGCTGACGATTACCGGTGGCAACGGCACCAAGACCTATGACGGCAGCACGACGAGCACCGATGTCGGCACGCTGACCTATAACCCGTCGGACTACAACGGCTCACTTGTCTTCGGAACGCCGGTCTACACCTCGGCGAGCGCCGAAGAGGGCAGCTACACCGGATCGGACCTGACGCTCAGTGGGCTCTATTCGAGCCAGCTCGGTTACGACATCACTCTCGTGCCCGGCATGCTGACGATAGGGCCCGACATGCCGCCGCTGCCGGACGATCCGACGGTGACGTCCATCGTGCCGCGCTGGCTCGAGACGACATGGAACCTCGCGGATAGCGGCATGGGACCGGGCGAGGGATCGGGCGGCTTCTGGTCGCTGCCGCTGATCCTCGACGTGTGGGAGCTCGTCTATGACGAGGAGACCGGACGCTGGGTATTCCTCAAGGGCGAGGCCGGCCGCTTCAACCGGATGCAATACGTGTCGGGCAGCCCGCTGCCGGTGAGCGAGTAAGAGATGCGAAAGGTCACGCGCGTGAAACGACCGGGCAAGGCATCTCTCTGGCTGCCGCTGATCTTCGCGGCATCGTCGATGACGGGCGCGGCGCTCGCGCAGGATTTCGATCGCGTCGCGCCGCAGGAACTGCCCGCGGGGCCGGGCGGCGGGCTCGAACTGCTGCCGCAACCGGAGCGCGAGACAGCGGGCGGCGAGCGGACGATCCTCGAAACGCTGAAGGGCATCGTCATCCGTACCGCGCCCGGCGATGTCGCCGAAGGCGGCGCCGACGCAACGGGCATCGACGTCTCCGCGCTGCCAGGCGACCGGGCGGCGGCGCTCGCGGCGGCGCTGGCCCCCTTCATCGGCAAGCCGCTGACGGAACGGGGGCTCGGCGATCTTTCCCGCGCGGTCATTGCCGCCTATCGCGGTGAAGGCCGCCCGCTCGTCGATGTCGCCGTGCCGCCGCAGGACGTGACCAGCGGCACTGTACAGCTTCTGGTGACGGAATTCCGTCTCGGGAAGATCGACGTCGCGGGCAATGAGTGGTTCGCCGAAAGCCAGTATCGCGACGGGCTTGCGCAGGCGCCGGGCGAGACCATCGATGCCGAGCGGCTGAAGCGCGGCCTCAACCAGCTGAACGCCAATCCGTTCCGTGAGGTGAACGCTGTGCTGAAGCCCGGCGCCTCCTTCGGCGAAACCGATATCGGCCTCAAGGTGCAGGAGCGCTTCCCGCTGCGGCTCTATGCGAGCTACGACAATACCGGCCTGCCGGCGACGGGGCGCGACCGCTGGAGCGCGGGCTTCAACTGGGGCAATGCCTTCAGGGCGGGCCACCGGCTTTCCTATCAGTTCACCGCGAGCAGCGACCTCTTCGAGGACCGCAACCGCGGCGCGGGCCTGCCGGACGATCCGCGCTTCATGGCGCATGCCTTCACCTATGCGGTGCCGCTGCCCTGGCTCGATACGCTGGAAGTCTTCGGCTCCTATGTGCAGCAGGTGCCGGATATCGGGCCCTTCTTCGGGCAGGAAGGCGAGAGTTGGCAGGCGAGCCTGCGCTACCGGCACGATCTTGCCTCGCCCGACTGGATGCATCACGCGGTCATGGCGGGCTTCGACTACAAGTCCTCGAACAACGACCTCTCCTTTGGCGGCACGTCGGTCTTCGCAAGCGAGACGGAAGTCGATCAGTTCCTTGTCGGATACGACCTCTCGGCCGCGGACGAGTGGGGGCAGACGACGCTCTCGAACACGCTTTATGTCAGCCCCGGCGGTATGACGAGCAACAATACCGACGCGGCCTATGCCGCCGCCGGGCAAGCGGATGTCGACGCGCAATATGTCTACGACACGCTCACCGTCACCCGCGTGACGCGGCTGCCGCTGGACGCAAGCTGGGTGATCCGCGCGAAGGGCCAGATCGCGGACGGGAACCTTCCCGCGAGCGAGGAACTCGGCGCGGGCGGCATGGACAGCGTGCGCGGCTATGAGGAGCGCGCCGTGAACCGCGCGACGGGTGTTCTCATCTCGAATGAACTGCGTTCGCCGACCTTTGCCCTGCTCGGTCATGCGGCGGACGGCGTGGAGGACCAGGCCCAGCTCGTCGCCTTCTGGGACTATGGTTGGGTGTCGGACCGCGAGCAGCAGGCGGGCGTGCCGAAAAGCGCGTCGATCGCGGGCGCGGGCGTCGGCGCGCGCTATGTGCTCGACCGCTATCTCTCCGTGCGGTTCGACTATGGCTGGCAGCTGCGCGAACTGCCCGGCGCCTCCGAGCGCGGCAGCCGGGGCGTCGTCTCGATCACGCTTTCCTACTAGGGCGCGGCTTATCCCCGAAAACGGTCCGAAGTCGGGGTGCGCGTTTCCCGACCCGATTTCCCGGAGGAGATTCCGGTTCGCGGCACCTCCGGTGAACTTGTCCCCGGCTTTTGTGCATCCCCCCAAGCCCCGTCAGTGGAGGCTGGGTTCCATGCCCTCATCGGGCGAGCGTCGTGCCGCGCAGCAGGGGTGGAGAAATCTCGCGTAAAATTGTATACAAAAATGTAGACTATAATTTCCGATGTCCCTATTCTCCCCCGCCGGAGCGCCGCTGAGGCGCCGGGTATGGGAGGAGAAAAAGGATGTTTCTGCCTGATATGCGTCTTGCCGGGCTCCGGCGGGCAGCCGTTGCGTGCTGTCTTTCCGCGCTGGCCTTCGCCGCACCCGCCGAGGCGGGACGCTTCAACAATGTCATCGTGCTGGGCGACAGCTGGGCGGATGACGGCGTCAAGAGCGCTCATCTGAAACAGAACATGGAGGTCTGGCAGATCAATCCGGCCCAGCTCACCTACGCCTCGCGTCCCGAAGGCCGGTTCTCGAACGGTCCGGTCATGTCGGAACAGATGGCCGAGCTTTACGGCATCGATCCCTCGCTGCCGGAGAATTATGCGATCGGCGGTGCGGCGTCGGGCAGCAATTTCGGGCCTTTCCGCTTTCCCTTCGAGATGGTCAATCGTCCGCAGCGCAACTGGGACGACCCGGACGGCCAGATCACCTTCATGCTCAACCGGCATGGCGGGGTGCTCGATCCGGACACGCTTTACTATGTCGCCATTGGCGGCAACGACTTCATCGAGGCGCCTGTCCTGGGCTGGACCGCCAATGCGGACACGACGAAGGCGAACATCCTCGATGGCGCGACACGCATGGCGAATGCCGGTGCCCGCCACTTCATGACGATCAACTATTACGGGCCCGCCGGGAACATCGTTGCAACGACGGTCGAGGAAGCCTGGATCGATGTGAAGAAGCAGCTCGGCGTGGACGTCATCTTCGTCGACACGCTGTCGCTCGCGGCTTATGTGGAGCAGAATCCGGAAGATTTCGGCATGGATCCGCTGCTCGCGAGCACGCCGTGCATCTCGGGCCGCAACGCCGCTTCCGTCAACACCTGCACACCGGAAGAAGAACGGCAGCGCCTGTCCTGGGACGGCGTTCACCCGACCTCGCGCCTCCACGAAATCTTCGCGCTGGCGGGATATGCTCTTGCGGAGTCGCCGACCGCCCAGGCTGCGGTTGCCGATGCGGGTCTCCTGTCGGTCCAGTCGGTGCAGCGGTCCATCGCCTCGCGCCTTTCCTCTTCCGGCCTCAAGACGAAGCCGGTTCAACTTGCAAGCGCAGTTCAAAGCGACGTGCCGCTCTACGATCTCTCCGAAGCCGGCGGGGTGGGCGAGCTCTTCTTCTTCGCCGACCGCAACTTCCTCGACCGCTCGGCGACGAACCTCGACCCCGTGGTGAGCGGGCAGGCCAGCGCGCAGACGCTCGGCATCCGTTTCCCGGGCAAGCGCTGGACCTTCGGGGCGGCAGCCACGCTCATCCAGAGCGAAGCGAGCCTCGCCGACGGCAGTTCCTCCGACGGCGACCATATTTTCGTCACGGGCTTCGGCGGCTGGACGCCGGACATGTCCTTCCTGCCCGGGATCGACGTCACGCTTTCGGCAGGCAAGGCGAATGTCCGCACGAAGCGCAATCCGGGTATTGCGGGCACGCTGGCGGCGGGTTCCACCTCCGCGCGGGAATATGCAGCGACGATCGCGCTCGGCTACGACATCCCGTTCGACCTTGTCACGCTGCGGCCCGCTGCGTCGCTGCAGGGCGCGCGCCTCGAGCTCGACGGCTTCACGGAAAATGGCGCCCCGGCGGGCTTCAATCTCATCGTGCGCGACCAGACGGCAGAATCGCTCCTCGGCGAAATCGGCGTCGAGGCGGAGGCCTCCTTCTCCTACGGGGCAATCGAGTTTCTGCCTTCGGCCGGAATCCACTGGGGTCACGAATTCGCGAACCGCAGCCGAAGCGTCACTGTGGCGCCGAGCACGCTGCCGGACCTTTCCTTCAGCGCCCGTACCGGCGAGGGCGACGAGAGCTATGGCCGCATCGGCGCGGGCCTCGAGGCCCGGTTCGAAGGCGGCGTGTCGCTCGGCTTCGGCTGGTCGCATTCCATCGGCCGCGACGACTGGCGCACGGAAGGCTTCTCGCTGGGTCTGTCCGTTCCTCTCGGCTGACATTTGTGTCATCAATATTGTAGACAATAATGCCCGGCTCGCCTATATCGGCGGTGCCGGGCATGTGCGTCCGGCCTGTTCCAAGTGAGGCGGAGCCGGGTATGAAACTCAATGGCCGGGAGGCGGGCAGGAGAGTGCGCGATGCCGCCGTTCGAGGGTGGCAGGGCGTCCTTGCGGTCTGGAGCCGCCTCGGCATCTGGCAATGGGCGGCCGTCCTGGTTATCGGGATTGCCGCCGGGCTCGTCAGCGCTCTTCTCGCGGTGGCAAGCGGGCGGGGCGAGGTCCGTTCCGGCGTCTGGGCGACGAGCCTCACCTATGGCAGCGCGGAAGCCGACATCTACACCCGCGCGCGTGTTGCGCTGTTCGGGCTTCTCGCTCTCGCCCGCGAGCAGACGGTCTACTACACCGCTGCGCGCGACGCGTCGGGAGAGCCGCTTTCGGGCGACTGCACCTACATCGTCCGCGGCCGCGATCTCGACGCGCGCTGGTGGAGCATTACGGCCTATGGCCCCGACAGCCATCTCATTCCGAACGAGGCGGGCATCTATTCCTATTCGAAGACGAGTGCCGTGCGGGAAGCGGACGGCAGCTACGTCATCCGCATTTCCGCCGAACCGCAGCCCGGCAACTGGTTGCCGGTGAAACGCGGCGAGCGCTTCGACATGACGGCGCGACTCTACAATCCGGCTGCCTTCGTCGTCGAAGCGCCGGCGGCCGTCGTGCTTCCCGACATCGTGAGGGAGGGATGCCGATGAAGCGTGTCCTTCTCACGGGCGCCGCGGCGCTTGCCACCGCCCTTGCCGTGCATGTCGCCGCCGTTGCCGCCGCGCCCCGCCTCCTGATGGGGATCGCCATGTCGCGCATTGCCGGTGAGGAAGGCGCGAACGTCATGAAGGACGCCGCGCCGCCGACGGCGGAAGCGCGCACCGTGGTGCGCCCGAGCCCGGATCTCGCCTATTCGGCCTGCGTGCTCGACCTTTCGGAGGGGCCGGTGCGTCTCACCGTAAGGAAGAGCACGCCCTATACCTCGCTCTCCCTCTTCGCCGCCAACAGCGACAATTATTTCGTCGAGGACGACCGGATGCGGGAAGGACCCATCGAGGTCGTGGTGGTGGGTCCGTCGGGCCGCGTGCCGCCGGGGCTTCCCGAAGGCGTCCGCGTCGCGACCGCGCCGACGGAGCGCGGCATGGCGATCGTCCGCCGCGTCGTCGAGGACGAGGCCTCGCTTCCCGGCATCGAGGCCGCCCGGGAACATTCCTTTTGCGTGCCCTATACGGGGTGAGTTCCTTCCGTCCGCCTCCCGCTTGCATTGAATACAAAATTGTATACAGTTTAGCGCGAACGATGCTTCCGGCAGAGGAAGCGCGTCGGAGGAACTGAAGGGCAGGGAGGGCCCCATGCGCCCGCCCCGGAACGGCGATCCCTGAAGCTCGATCATCGGTAATGCGCCCCGCGTCGCCATCGGGGCGGTGAAGTGTGGCCGCGCGGCTTTCCCGCGCGGTCCAAGGGGGGAGAATGTTCGACCGGAAAACATTGCTCGCGATGGCCGCGGGGCTCGGACTCCTGTCCGGCGCCTCCGGGGCGCAGGCGACGGAGTTCAGGTTCGGTGAGCTTACGGGCCGTTTCGACAGCACGGCGACGGCCGGTGCCATTATCCGCGCGTCGCATCGCGACTGCCGTCTCGTCGGCGCCACGAATGGCGGCTGCAATCCGACGGGCACGAACAGCGACGACGGCAATCTCAATTTCGACCGGGGCGATATCGTTTCGGCGCCGCTCTCCATGAGCCACGATCTCGATCTCGAATGGCAGAACTTCGGCGCGTTCGTCCGCGTTCACTATTTCTACGATGCGGTGCTGAACGATGCCGACTCCACCCGCCGCACCGACCTGTCGGACGCAGCCCGCTCGCGGGCGGGCCGCGGTTTCGAATTGCTCGACGCCTATGTCTACGGCCTTTTCGACATCGCGGGCGTGCCGACCGACATCCGTGTCGGCAACCAGGTCGTGAACTGGGGCGAGTCGCTCTTCACCCAGGGCGGCATCAATGCAACGAACCCCTTCGACGTCGCCAAGGTTCACCAGGCCGGCTCCGAGCTCAAGGTTGCGACGCTGCCGACGCCGATGGCGCGCATATCGAGTCTGCTGCCGGGCGGCCTCAGCGTCGAGGCCTACTACCAGTTCACCTGGGAGAAGACCGAGCTCGATCCCGTGGGCTCCTTTTTCTCGCAGGGCGACCTCACGGGTGCGGGCGCGCAGGGCTTCTTTTTCGGCTCCGATCCCGGCGCCGTCGGCAATGTCGCGTTCCTGAGCTACATGCCGAAGACCGCGGCGAAGACGCCGCGGGACTCCGGCCAGTGGGGCATGGCGCTGCGCTATTTCGTCGAGGACTGGAGCACCGAATTCGGTCTCTATCACCTGCGCTATCACGCCAAGACACCGATCCTTGGCGTCACCGCGCAGCGCATTCCGGTGCCGCCCTTCACGCGCCCGGTCGGCTTCTATGAAGAATATATGGAGGACATCGACCTCTACGGTGCGAGCTTCAACACGCAGCTCTTCGGTTCCTCCATCGGCGGCGAAGTCTCCTGGCAGCCCGATTTTCCGGCGCCGCTCGACTTCGGCTCGACCATCGCGCTTGCGCGTGCCAACGCCGCGACGGTCCCCTTCGGCGGCTTCTACTCGCAGTCAGGCATCGTCGAGGTGGAGAAATGGCAGGCCGCGCTCACGAGCATCAGCTCCTTCGGTCCGAGCGACGGCTTCGCCGGCCGCGCGGTCGACGCGCTCGGCGCGCTGAGCGGATCGCTTTCGGCGGAACTGGTCGGCAATGCCTATCCCGATCTCGATCCGACGATCCCCTATGCCGTCCCGTCCAGCAAGGTGAAGCCGACGGAATATGCCTGGGGCTACCGTCTCGCCACGAGCCTGTCCTATCCGGAAGCCTTCGGCACCGCCGTCACGGTCACGCCGACGCTCGCCTTCCGTCATGACGTGAGCGGCACCCAGCCGAACAACCCGAACGGCGCGACGCTCATCGACGACCGCAAGCTCGTCACCATCGGCGTCGGCGCGTCCTATCTCGATCACTGGCGGGGCGCGATCTCCTACACCAACAATTTCGGCACGAACGGCGACGACCTGCTCGGCGATCGCGACTTCGTGGACATCTCCATCAGCTACTCGTTCTAGGCCCGTATCGGCGTTCCCGAGGGAGGAAAAATTGAAGAAGTTTGCACTCATTGCAGCGTTCGGCGTCGCGCTTGCGGGCATCTCGTTCCCGCCGGCGCAGGCCGAACCCGGCGCCGCGGCGCTCGGCGCGAGCCTCACACCCGTCGGCGCGGAGCGCCAGGGCAATGCGGAAGGCACCATCCCGGAATGGACGGGCGGCATCGCCGCCGCGCCCGCGGGCTGGAAAGCGGGTGACCCCCGTCCCGATCCTTACGGCGACGACAAGCCGCTTTTCGTGATCGACGGAAGCAACGCGGAGGAGCATGCCGGAAAGCTCAGCGCCGGCCAGCTTGCCCTGCTGAAGCGCTACGAGGGCTACACCATGCCGGTCTATCCCTCGCGGCGGTCCTGCGCCTATCCCGAGTCCGTCTATCAGGCGACAAAGGCCAATGTCGGCGTCGCGGCGATAGACAGCGACGGCAAGCTGCTGGCGGGCAAGGGCGGCTTTCTCTTCCCGCTCCCCGAAACGGGCGCGGAGGTGGTCTGGAACCATCTGATCCGTTATCAGGGCGTCGGCTCCACGGGCCGTCTCGTCACGGCCTCGCCGAAGAAGGACAGTGGCAACTTCGCACTGGGTCTTCTCGAGCGCACCAGCTATTCGCGCTTCCACGATCCGGCGCTTCCCGACTTCGCGTCGATGGAAAATGTCGGCGGCGAGCAGATCACAGAAATCCTGAGCCCGACCCAGATCGCGGGATCGCTCATGTTGATCCGCGAGGCGGTGAACGGTGACCGCGAAACCTGGCGCTACATGCCGGGCCAGCGCCGCGTGCGCCGTCTTCCCGACTTCCGCTACGACAATCCGATCGTCGAGCTCGACGGGCTCATCGTCGCCGACCAGGCCAACATGTTCAACGGCCAGCTCGACCGCTACGATTGGAAACTGATCGGAAAGCAGGAACTCTACATCGCCTATAACGACGCGAAGCTGAACGACAAGTCCGTTACCTACGCCCATATCCTGCAGCCGAAGTTCCCGGCGCGCGACGTCATGCGCTATGAGCTGCACCGTGTCTGGAAAACGGAAGCGACGCTTCGCGCCGGGCTCCGCCACCTCTACAATCGCCGCGTTCTCTATAGCGACGAAGACAGCTGGATCGTCGCGGCCACCGAACTCTATGACGGGCGCGGCGAACTCTGGCGTGTGCAGGAAGGTCCGATCGGCGTGGTCTGGGAGCTTCCGGCCTGCATCAACCGCGTGCAGTTCCACTTCGACCTCAACGCGAACCGCTATGTCGCGGCGCAGCTCCGCAACGAGGAGCGACCCTACGACTATCTCGCCGGACAGGAAGGCCGCATCGACAAGGCGATCTTCAAGCCCGATTACCTTCGCCTCGCGGGGCGCAGATAGGGCCGGTCCGGACTCTCCGGCTCCCCTCCTTGCGAGTCCCTCCTCGCACGGACCCTGGGCCCGCTCCGTCCGACCGGAGCGGGCTCCTTTTTGTGAAAGACAGGCGCGGATGAAAAGGCATCAATTGCGTATACAGGATTGGCTATAATACAAGGGTGCAAGGTGGCCCCGCAGGGGCCGCGCAACCGGGGAGCTTTCCTTGAAAAAAGGCCAGACGAAGAAGCCGGTGGCGGCCGCGGCGGCGAAAGCCACCACCGCGAAGGTGCGGAAGGAGGCGGTCCACCATCTCCCTTCGGTGCAGGAAATCTGCGACGAGATCGTGAAGCTCATCGAGGAAGACGTCTTCACGCCGGGCGAGCGTCTGCGCGAACAGGATCTCGCGGACCGCTTCGGCGTGACCCGCGGCCGTGTCCGCGAGGTGCTGCACAGCCTGGAGGCGCGTGGCTTCATCGTCATCGAACGCATGAAGGGAGCGACGGTCGCTCGCCACAACAAACGCGAGTTCAAGGCGATCGCGCAGGTTCGCGCGAAGCTCGTGTCGCTTGCCGCGTTGCGCGCGGCGGAAGATGCGACGAAGCCGGAGCGGCAGGAAATCTCGAAGCTTGCCGGGGCGCTCGCCGCCGATGGACCGGATATGGCCGCGCAGGACTTTCGTCTGGCGACGATCCGTCTCGTCTTCGCTATCTGCGACGCCGCTCACAGCGATTTCCTTCGCAGGATCATCGACGACGTGCACCGCATGCCGACAAGCGGTCGGGCGCTGCGCAATCTCATCGTCGCGGAACGCAGCCGCCGCGTCTATGCCGGCAAGAGATGGAAGGCCGTCGCCGAGGCAATTGCCAAAGGCGACGGCGCAAAGGCTTCCGCGCTGGTCGATGAAATCTACGAGAGTGGTCTTCGCGCCATGGAAGAGCTCGTGGAAGCCTCGGGAAGCTGAGCCCGCTTTCGGGCCTTCGTCTCCCCGAGACGTCTTCACTGCGGATTGAATCCGCCTTCCTTCAATCTCGTGCAGAGCGCATCGAGCGCGGCCGCTCCTGTATCGCCCGCCGACGGTGCAAGGGCGGGAACGGCCCGCGCCGCCTGCCGCAGCAACGCGCTAGCCTGGACCCGGAAACTCTCCGCTGCTTCCACGCGCGCCGCCCTCTCGCGCTCGGCGGACATGAGTGCCGCCGCGCATACGGCGTCGCGGGCGAGAAGCTCAGGGCGATCGGGCATGAAGACGGCGATTCCGCCGGTAAGCGTTCCCTCACGGTCCGGAAAGGCCATGCCCGCCAGCACCGAGCGCACCGGCGACTGCGGAATGACGAGGGCGCCGTTCGGCGCGATCTCCGTGACGGCCACCGAGTCGCCCGTATTCTCCGCATACCAGAGAAGCTCGCCGGTCTCGCGGTCGAGCCGCGCGCCGCCGCGGCGAAGCGGCAGGAAGCCCGGCCGTTCGCCTGCCACAAACGTCGCGACGCCGAGGCCCGCCTGCGCATAGATGCCGTTCGCGGCGATGGCGGCGGTGAGCAGGTTCTTCTGAGCCAGGGGAAAAGAAGCGTCGTACATGTCGAAATCGGCCGACCAGGCGATCCGTCCGCTCTCTCCCTCGTCGACGATCTTCAGGAGCGCCACGGCGGTGATGACATAGACCTCGTCATTGTCGAGAGCGACGCTCGGTGAAGCGACGATCTGCGCGCCCGCGCCCGTTTCCCAGAGCTTGCGGCAATCTGAATCGTAGGCCATCAGGTGCTGCTCGCCGTCGGCCACATAGATGCGCTTGCCGTCGCCGCGCAAAGCGGGCGTCGAGGCGCTGCCGCCATTGAAATAGGCCGAGCAGCCGATGGCGAGGCCGAGAGCGCCTTGTCCGTCGCGGGTGATGTCGATGCCGTAAAGCGCGCCATATTCCGACAACCCGTCCATCCTGCCGTCGGCATCGTCCGGCGCGGTCGCGCTGAGCCAGAGACGGCCCGTCTCCGGGTCGATGGAGTGATAGTTCGCGATGTTGATGCCGTCGCCCTGCACCACGCGCAGCACGCGCTCCACCACATCGTCGGCAAGACGGTAGCCGAGCGCGCGAGAGAGCCCGTCCGTCAGTTGCCTGGTGAGCTGGGGCGGCATGTCGACGTCGCGAACGGGGGAGGGCGCCCCCGGCACCTGGAGCGGCACGGGCGTCAGAAGTGTTCCCGTTTCTCTGTCGAAGGCGACGAGTTCACCCCTGCCGCTCACACCCATGACGATGTCTAGCTTCGCATTGTAGCTCGGGCCCCACATCAGGCCGACGCTGCCGTCCTCCCCGTCAAGGTGGAGGCCCGTCGGGCTCCGCCAGAGAACGGTCCCGTCCTTTGCGACCGCCATCGCCTCTTCATAGCCGATCTGATAGATCGTCTCGCCGCCCGCGCCGTCGGGCAGGATGATCGGCACACCGCCGGCGGGAACCGGCCCCTTCGTGGTGAAGCGCCAGCGTTCGCCGCCACTCGCCATGTCGTAGGACACGAGGAAGGTGCCGTCGGCGGACGCATTCGGGCTCGCATAGATGTTGCTGTCGCTGTCGAACGAGATTGCGGTGAAGTAGAGCTCGCCCGGGGCAATGATCCGCGCCGGACCGAAGGTCGGAGCGCCCGCGAGCAGTGTCTCGTCCGAGTTGCGTCCGTCGCCGTGCCTTTCGCGCCAGGTGCCTGCCTTGTCCATGCGCGTCTCGGCGAGCGAGGCATGGCGGTTACCGTCCGGTTTCCATGCACTGACCTCCGGAAGGGGCAGCGCGCGCGGCTCCGGTATCTCTCCCATCGTCGCTTTTGCCACCAGTACTGGAACGAGGTGTGTCGATCTGTAGGCATAGCCGCTCGCGCTCAGGGCGAGCGCCAACACCAGCGCCGCCCCGATCTTTCCCCTGTTTTTCATTCTTGTCTCCAAGAACGTCCGCCGTCCCGGACGGCGGACGCCATATCGTTTTCAATATTGTATACAATATCGAGTGGAGCGGGTTCGGGCAAGCCGAAGCAGGGGAGGAAGGAGGCGGCATTTTCCAAGCAGACGGGCCGGACGGCACCGGGGATACCGCTGGCCCGGGCGCGTCTACCGGTTTCGCGCGCGCTTGACGTCGAGCCCCTGTGTGAACCACAGCTCGCCATCATCGGTGACATCGAGAAGCTCCGGCGTCGTGTTGCGGATGCCGTCGAAGCTGCGGTTGGCCGCGTTCCACCGGAAGAGTTTCGGGTTGCCGTTATCGTCGCCGGCGATCACGAAGACGGAGCCGTCCACGGCGACGGCGACGCCGCCGACCTGGGTCTTGCGCCGCACGGGGCTGACATACCGATCGCCGTCATATCGCAGCACGATGTTGCCGCCATCCGTGATCCAGATGTTCTCGTCCATGCCGAATGAGATGGTTCTGATCTCTTCATTGGAGAACAGCCGGAATTGCGCGGAACTGCGTGTCTTGACGTAGACCCTCTCCCCGACCACGGCATAGACGTTGCCGTCATGGTCGAGCGCGATGTCGGACCCCGACCCGGTGGAATCGGGAACGGAATAGGTGGTGACGGAGGCGCCGCTGTTGCGCGCCCGGTAGATCTCAACCGGTGCCCGCGTGTGGATGCCCCAGAAGGTTGTCCCGTCCTCCTCGACGTCGAAGCGGGCGACGTCGTCGGGAAAGGGATAGTCGATATTGACGAAGCGCCGCCGCCGCTCGTCGAACTTGTCGATGGCGATGGTGAAGCCGAGGAGCTGCGACCCCGATATGTAGACGCCGCCGTCATTGCCGACGACGAGATCGATCATCGTCGAGAAGCGGTCGTTTTCCGAACGGTAGGTATCGAACCGGAGTGTCCTGTTGAAGGTGATGCCGCTCGTTTGCTGCGTGCTGACCACGCCGCCGGTCTTGCCCGTTCCAACCGTGTCGCCGGTCGCGGCAAGCCTGACGGGGTTGTCGCCGCTTTCGTCGCGGGCAAAGAAGCGCGATGAGAGAACCTCGTTGTCCACTGTGACGACCCAGGGAAAGCCGTTCGGACCGACGGCGACGCGCCTGACGCTGCGTCCGAGCGTCGGAATGACGGTGAAGCTCTCTCCGCGGTCGGTGGAGCGCAGGAGCCGGCCGCCGGTATCGACGATGAAGAGGCTGTCATCCGGTCCGATCGACAGGCCCGTCGCCCGGCGGTCGAGGCTCGCGCATGTGCCGTCCTCGCAGCGGTAGACGAGGTTGCCGTCGTGAATGGTCATGAGCGACCCGTCCGAGAACAGCGCCACCTGAACCCCGCGCAAGCCCGTTTCCACAACGAACCGGTTGAGGGTTTGCTCGAAGCGCTCGACGAGGCCGTCATCTCTCGCAAGGATGACATTGCCGTTCCGATTGACGTCGATGTCGGAGGCGACCTCGCCTCGCACCTGCGACCATCTCTTTCCGTCGAAGAAGAAGACACGGCCGAGCGAATTGATGCCCCATAGCGTGCCGTCGGGCCCCACGGCGAGACGCGACACTTCGCCTTCGAACTCGAGGAAATCGCGCCGGCTGTTGGACCAGAGAAAGATATTACCTGCCGCATCGAGAGCGAAGACGCGCCCCTCAGGGCCGATGGCAAGCGCAAAGGCTTCTTTCCTTGTATCGGTGAAGAGGATCGCCTCGTCCGTCGTGACGGCGCCGGGAGGTAGCGTGAGGCCGCCATCCCCGTCTTCCCGGCCCGAGCTGTAGCCTTCCGTGAGCTCGAACCGGTTCTCATAGACCTCGTCGGCGAAGATCTCCTTTGCTTCCGGTATCGTCGTTTCGGGGATCGCGGGCCTGTCTGTCACCGGCTTCGGCCGCTTCGGTTCGGGTGTCTCCGGTTGGGTCTGCGGCGCTTCGACCGGCACGGCGCGCTGGGCGCTGCCGGATTGCAGGGGTAAGGCGGAGGCAACAAGAAGGACAAGGAAAGCGCCCGCGGCCGCGAGCGGTGAAACGCCGGTGCGGCGAAGCGCATTCATGCGGGAGCTTCCGCCATCCGCCGCGCGCCTCACAGATCCCCGGCGAGGAGGTAGCGCTTCAGATCTTCCACGCTGCCCGCCGTACCGCCGCGGCGGGCGAGCGCGCCCCGCGGTATGTCGTTCGCATGAAACTCCCCGACGAAGGCGGGGAGGTCACCATGGTTCACCTGCGGCAGGAAGCCGTCACGCGGCGCGAACCATTCGCGGTGCCGCTGCTGAAAACGCTCGACATCCCGTGCGACGGAACTGGCGCTCTCCTGCGCCTCGCCGCGCGCCTCGGCGGTCTGGTTGGTGAATTGCGGCCGCCGCGGCGTGATGAGGATGAGAATGGAACGCTCGAAGACCCGGCTCGCTTCCTGCGAGAAGAACAGGTTGATCCCCGGAATGTCGCGAATGATCGGCACGCCATCCGTCGAACTCGTCGTTTCCTTTTCGGTGAGGCCGCCGATGACGAGCGTCTCGCCGAAATCCATCGTGACCGTCGAGTTGATGTTGGTCTTCGTCGTGTCGAGCCGGAACTCGAACAGGACCGAGGTCGAAGGATCGGTGAGGAAGGTCCGTTCGGCCGCGACGTGGAGGCGCACCTTGCCGCCGCTCGTGACTGTCGGCGTGACGGCGAGCTTCACCCCGACTTCCTTTTCGACCGACACGGAGTCGCCGTCGCCGCCCGATACCGCAGCGGCCAGAACTTCGGTGCCGGAGAAGAATTCGGAGGTTTCCCCGCTGAGCGCCACGAGAGAGGGCTTCGCGAGAATTTCGCCATAGCTGTCCAGCGCATTCGCGATGTTCAGCGAATAGCGGATCGCGGGAATGTTGATGAAATTGGTGATGGTCTGGGTATTCTCCGCCAGACCGGAATTGAGCGCGTCGTTGATGCGGGTCTCGCCGAAGCTGACGCCGGGCACGTTCTCGAGCGTGTCGCCGAACTGAAGCTGCAGTCCTTCAAGGAGGTTGACGCCGCGCGAGCGCCGCGCATCTTCCTGGGTGCCGATCAGGACGACCTCGACAACGACCATCTCGGTGGAGGCGGGGGTTTCGTCCGTCCCGCCGATGTCGCCCACCTTGGCGGCATCGTCCAGCTCGTCGAAATCGTCGAAATCCTCGTCATCGTCATCGTCGTCGTCGAACGCCGCTGCGGCGAGCATCGGCTTCCGCCGGGAGATATTCTCCAGCGGGATGGGTGCGCCCTGGGCGGGTGTCCCCGTCATCGCTTCGGCTGGTGCCGTTTCCACCTTGTTCGTCAGCGAGGCGAGGGTGACGTTCGCGCGCGCGTCGTATTCGTAGAAGTCCCGCCAGTTCCTGAGCCGCCTTTTCACGAAATCGAGGCTGTCCGCGCCCGCCAGCGTCGCGCTGTAGCGCGCAAGCAGGGCGTCGGCCGCTTCGCGATCGTTGACGGCCGCAGTGGCGATGGAAAGCGCCTGCGCAAATTCGGGCTGCCCGGCCACCAACGGCGAGGTCGCGGCAAGCTCTCTCAACACCGCTTCGGCGGTGAATGGATCGCGCGCGTAGTAGGAGGCCGTGGCGAGGTCGTAGAGCGCAGCCGGATCGTCGTCATTGTCGAGGGCGACAGCGGCGAAGTAGTTCCTCGCGAGCGAATATTTCCGCTGCGCCATGTAGACGGTGCCGAGCTGGTACTGCACCCGAGTGTTGCCCGGATCAAATTTCAACGTCTGCAGATAACCCTGCTCGGCGAGCTGATACTTGCTCGTGTCGCCGCTGAGCCCCATCTGCTGGTAGACATAGGCATTCAAAAACTGCAAACGCGGGTTCGTGATGTCGAACTTCAGGGCGGCGTTGGCCCGGTGAGACGCCCTTTCAAGATCGCCATCCGCCAGCGCATCAAGCGCGCTTTCCACGAGCTGGTAGCCGATGCGGTCGTCACGCCGGGAAGAGAACGAGCCGCCGCTCGGCGAGGCATGAATTGCGGCTGCGTCATGACTGGACAAAAAGGGGGAGCGGCCGGGCCGGTCTGCCGTCTCGCATCCCTGCAGGGCGAGCGCCGCCAGCGGGACGAGAAGAAGATGTCTGATGGTCAAGGGTAACACTCGCACATTGCAGTCGATCCTGTCGTTCACGTGTCTTACAGGCGGTCAAGCCATTCGGGCGCTTCTTCGCGATTGGCGACCGGAAAACCCTTTGCGGCTTCGGACGGCGCCTGTACGAGCGCGCAGTTCACCGCCTTGCCGGGGTTGAAGCCGAAGCGGCGCCGGAACTCACGCGAGAAATGGGCGGTCGAACTGAAGTGCCAGCGGTGCGCCACTTCCCCCACAATGCCGCGCACGTCCGGCCCGAAGGCGAGCTCCTTGCACGCTTCTTCCAGCCGCCTGCGCATGATGTAGCGTTGCAGGCCGCCCATCTCCTCGACGTCGCGGTAAACCGTTGCCCGCGATATGCCGAACTCCGCGGCGAGCATGCCCGGCGTGAGATCGGGAGAGAGGAGGTGATTTTCGACAAAGGCGCGGATCGCTGTCTGGCGCTTCTGCGCAGGATCAGGCGGTGCCGCATTCTCTTCGAGGCTTTGCTCAAGCATTCGGGCGAACAGCGAGAGAAAATGATCAATCGCCGCCTCGGCTTCCTTGACGGTGAAGACCGGCAGCCCCTTCATGACCCTCAGAAAGGCGGAGGCAAGGGCCGCGCCCTGCGGACCGGTCGGCGGCATCCGGATGTGCGGTGCATGAACGGCCGGATCGTAGCCGACCGCCTCATGGGAAACGACGAAGGTAAAGAAGCGAACGCGCGTCGAGATCGAACTGTAGGTCTCGGTGAAGTCGACGACATTGAGGTCGCCAGGCTTCGTGATATAGGCGTCGGAGCGCACCTCGCTGGAGCTGTGCCCGAGCGCATGCATCCGCGTGACCAGTGTCGGCTTCACATAGTGGCGCACATGATAGGGCTCGCGTTTCGTCACATGCGGTTCGATCAGCGTATCCGTGAAGATCGCCTTCCCGGTTGGCCAGGCCCGAGCGCGCAGGATACCGTCCGCTCCCCGCCAGTTCAGCGGTGCGAAATCGCAGATGGGCCGCGTCCACTCGGACCACCTTGCAAGGCGCTCCTCCGGGCCGACGAACTCGGGGTCGAGGTCGAATACGGGAACGCGATCGGCAGACTCCGCGAGTGCCATAGGACGGTCCCGTCTATGTGAAAGCCGTTTATCTTCCCTTTCGCCGCGAACGGTCTCGCGGACTGAATTAATATCGGGAATTGGCTGCGCTCTCATAGACATTTATGTATTTCCGACTGACGGCTCTAACCGCAAACGTCTCCTGTATCGTCCGAATCGTGAGGATTTCCGCCGCATCGAACGACGATCCTCAGCTTGTCGCGCGATTGCTCATTCGCGTTAGTGCATGACCTGGAAAGGTAGTGACTGCTGCCTGGTCCGCGGCATTTCGCGGTGCAGGACGTGTCCTTGTTCTCCTGCTTGATCGAGATGCCCTTGGGATAGGGCTTTTCCCTGTTCGTGCAGATCGCCCGGTAATCCTTCGTGGCGGATGCGGCAATTTCCCGGCCGAATTCGCAACGGCCGGAGTTGCAGCGCAGCGTCTCGATGGGATCGGCCTTCGCAATGATGAGGGAGGAGGGCGGGAACAGAACGGTCCAGCACATCGCAAATGCAAGGAAATGCGTGGATTTCAAGATCATGCGGCGCGCCCCTTGGCCTGCATTCGATCAAGCGACGTCTGTCTGCGCGTGCTGGCAAAGGTGCGAGCGAGACAGCCCCGCCGATGATCCTAGATCGGGACGGATCGCGAGTCGTTGTCTGAGCGTCTCATGGAACGGGGCCACCCGTCGGCGGAAACGCTGCAATGGATCTACTTCGCGATGATCTGGCTGCAGGTGTCCTCGATCCCGCCCGACGTGTCGGGATAATCCCCGCACCAGACAATAATCTTGAGCTTGTCGCGCGAGGTCGGGTCCCAGTTGGTGCATGACTTCGTGATGTAGTGGCTGTCGCCTGCTTGCCCGCGGCATTTGGTCGTGCAGGTCGTGTTCTTGTTTTCCTGCCGGATCGACATGTTCTCTGGATAAGGATTTACACCGTTGGAACAGATCCCCCGAAATTCCTTGGTGGAGGACTTGCCGAGCCGCTCCTTGAATTCGCAGCGCGATGAGTTGCAGCGGAGTTTCTCGATGGAATCCGCCTTGGCGATATTGACGGAAGGCGACAGAAAAAGTGTCGACACTGCGAAGAGGGTAGTGAGACACAAGGATTTCCAGTTCATCGCGTTTCTCCTCGCCATGCGCGCCGGGCACGCGCGGATTTCTCCTCGCCCGCACGAATAGGTGCGAAGCGGACAGACGGTGCGGACCGATTCTAGATCGCGATCCAAGAAGAGTCGTTGTCTGTCCGTCTCATGAGACGGAGCGGACGCGAATGATCGTCGAACGAGAATAATATGCTGGACACGGATGATCGCTTGGGAAAGGTTGCGAGCGGGGTACGTTCACCATCAAGGACACGGGGCTCTCATGGTCGAATGGAAAAAACTGCCGCTGGCGTTCGCGCTCGCTGCCTTCGTCGCGCCGCTTGCGCCTGCCGGGGTGAGCGCCGGCGGCATTGGCGATTGCACGCACAAGATCAAGCTTCCGACACGGGACGACGGTGAAAATATCCGCATCTCCGTTTTCATGAAAACGCCGGGCGAGGAGCTGACGGCTTATACGGGCAAGAAGGGGGTGAACGAGGCGAAAATCAAGGTGGGCAACAGTTTTCTGGATTACGAGAACGAAAAGAAAAAGACCAAGGAAGCCTCGGCAGAGAACGTCGACAACGCCTACGAACTGGCCGACGCGCGCCGTGCCGCTGTCTACGATGACTCGAAGCCCGACAAGGGCGGGTTCCAGATCTATATCCACCTCAAGCATCCGGACGGGCGGAAAGCAGTCTGTGTGATCGACGGGGATCAGAAAAACGACCGCATCAACGCTCTCATCGAGGCGAAACTCAGCCGTCTCAAGTGCATAGGGACCCATGGGGGAGCCGAAATACGCGTCAATTCCTGCCAGGCGCGGGATTTCAGGCAGGCGAACGGCGTTCGCGTCGGCTACTGGGCCGACGTCGAATTCGTCGATTGATCGCCCGCCCGCATCGGTCCGCCGAAGACTGAAACTGGAGAAATGAAAATGAACAGGTTATCGCGGCGTTTAGCGGCCCGCGCACTGATGTCCGCGCTCATCGGCAGCGCCCTTGTCGCGACATCGGTCTCGGCCGAGGCGGTCAATGACGAGATTCGCGTCCAGGCAATGAACAGCTCGTTCTTCACCATCAGCCATATCAGGCTGGAAAATGTGGACACCGGAAAGGACGACAAGAACAAGAAGAATTACCACGGCCGCGGAGACCTTACGCGGCGCGTGAAGATGAAGGTCAGCGACGGCGAAGACATCACCGAAAGCTACAAGTTCTTCGTCGATCCTCTGGGCGGTCTTTCCGGCGATTCCGGCGAGAAGATATGCCTCGCCTTCGATGTCTCTTCAAGGAACGGCAAGGTCTACAGCGTGCTGCCCACGGGCCCGTGGGATACGCAGGGCGTTAAGCGGGAGCAGCTCTGGAACTCGGAGAAGTCCAATCCCCAGATCATCACCATCGCTCTGGAGGTCGAAGGCGATCTGAATGACATGCTCTGCCGCATCAGCTATGTGCGCCGCCGGCAGAACGACTGAATGCAGTAAGCCGATCTGCCGGATTCTGCCGATGCATGGCACCGGCCGCCATCGCGCGAAGCGCAGGCGATTTGTCGGCGTAATGAAGCGGAATGAAGATCGAGGGCCTTGCCGCCGCCGGTGGCGAGGCGGTGCCAGACCTCGCCGCCCGATACGGGCATGCTTTCCAGGCGTTCGCCTTGCGGGTCCGTGCGGACGCCGTCAGTGCGAATATTGCTGCGCCACTTCCACCAGCGCGTTCATGTCCAGGATGGTCAGCACGCCGTTGCGAACTTGCACGATACGGTTTTCCCGCAGGCTGCGCATCACTCTGCTGACATGAACCTGCGTGAGGCCGAGCATGTCTGCGATACTCTGCTGGCGCAGGGGGAATGGAATGGAATCTTCTTCCGCGAGGTTCTTTGCCGTCAGTCTTTCATGCAGCTCGAGGATCAACCGCGCGAGCCGCTGTTCCGCATTGCGCCGGCCGAGATCGACAAGACGGGCTTCGCTCGCTTCCCGACCGGAAAAGCACAGATCGACGAAGGTCCAGACGAGCTTCGGATCTTCGGCCGCAATTTCCTTCAGCTGATCGACCTCGAAAACGCAATAGTCGACCGGCGTGATCGTCTGGATGGGGTTGCGGATCTGGCCGCGTACCAACAGTTCACCGCCGGCAATGTCGCCTGGCAAGAGAATGGAGAGAACCTGCCGCCGGCCATCGGCCGTCATGGCCGAGCGGAGCGCCCAGCCCGACCGGACGACGACGATACGGTTCGAAGTTTCGCCGGACCGGAAGAGATGCTGGCGGGCCCGGATCAGGCCCTGCTTCTTGCGGCGGCGTTTGACGTCCGGATGAGTGCCCATGACGGCATGGCACAGGCCCACATGACGAAACGGGCAGGCGTCGCAACCGTCAGATGATGTGCCTATCTTCTTGTCATCCCCTGCGCCGTCTCTCTCGCGAGGGCCAATGCTGTCACTGTTACTCAAGGGTTACTCGCAGCCGCCGCGCGTCGAGAGCGGCCCTTTTTGATTGCTTTGATTGGAATAGTTATCGGCTTGGACCTGCTTTTTCCATATTAAACACGCAAAACCTGTGTTTCTTTAACTTGTGTTATAAATCCAGTATATAAGTAATTGTTATAATAAAAAATAGATCAATACATTATCATTAACCATTTGTATCGAGTCCATTACTAAAATCAACATTAATGGGCTCGATTCGGTGACATAAAGTCGCAGTAATTGAAGTATTTTACCGAACAGTGAGCCTCGGGGACAAGGTCGGCGGCTGCCGGTCTGTTTTAATGACGAGGGGAATCATGACCAGTGAACAGTCTTCGACCGTAGACCGGGAGGGGCGTCTTCGCTTTATGGAAGTATCCGAGGTGACCGGCGAGGCATTACGCGAGTTCTGGAAAGTACTCGAGCCTCATCTGCCTCAGATACTGGACGGTTTCTACGCCCATCTGGGCAGCGTTCCGGAGCTCGCAGCGCTTGTCGGCAACCAGTCGCCCCGGCTCAAGCAGGCCCAGGGCTCTCACTGGGGCCGCCTCTTTGCCGGCACGTTCGACGACACCTACATGCAGAGCGTTCATACGATCGGCCTGACGCACAACCGCATCGGCCTCGAGCCGCGGTGGTATATCGGCGGCTACAAGTTCGTCATGAACAGGATTGTCGAGATTGCGGTGAAGAAGTACCGCTGGACGCCTGCGCGCCTGACCGAAATTCTCAGTGCGGTGAATACGGCCGTATGTATCGACATGGATCTCGCCATATCCGCCTACCAGGATGCGATGGTCGAGGAGCGTGCCGGGCGCCAGCGGGTACTCGAGTCGGCAATATCCGACTTCGACGTTGCCGTGAACGAGATCATCAAGTCGGTGGCGTCCGCCTCGACCGAACTGCAGGCATCCGCACAGGCGATGAGTGTGACGGCGGAACAGACGAGTTCCAAGACCACGACCGTTGCCGCCGCTTCCGAGGAAGCCTCGACCAATGTTCAGACCGTGGCATCTGCCAGTGAGGAGCTTTCGAGCTCAATCGCCGAGATCGGCCGTCAGGCATCCATGTCCACCAAGATCGCCGGACAGGCAGTGCAGGAAGCACACCGCACCGACAACAAGGTGCAGGGCCTCGCCGATGCCGCGCAGAAGATCGGTGACGTCGTGACGTTGATCAACGACATCGCGGCGCAGACGAATCTTCTGGCGCTCAATGCAACCATCGAAGCGGCGCGGGCCGGAGAAGCCGGCAAGGGCTTCGCGGTTGTCGCCTCGGAGGTGAAGAGTCTCGCAAACCAGACCGCGAAGGCGACAGAGGAGATCGCCGAGCAGATCAAGGCCATGCAGAGCGCGACGCACGAGTCGGTCGACGCGATCAAGTCGATCGAACAGACGATCAACGAGATGAACCAGATCGCCACCTCGATCGCTGCCGCCGTCGATGAGCAGGACGCCGCAACGAACGAAATTGCGCGTAATGTCCAGGAGGCGGCGCGCGGTACGCAGGACGTTTCGTCGAATATCGTTTCAGTGGCCGAAGCGGCGGCGGAAACCGGCGCGGCGGCGGCGGAAATCTCCGGCTCGTCCGATCTTCTGGCGCGCCAGGCGGAAACGCTCCGGCAACAGGTCGACACGTTCCTCAGCCGCGCCCGCGCCGCCTGATCGGCGTTCGGGTGGGGGACGAACGTCGTGGACCTCAGGTTTGACTTGCAGAACTCGCCGGCGGTTTTCGTTTTCGATCCGTCCACGGGCCACCTGGCTTCGCAGAATGCGAGCGCCGGCGAGTTGATGGAGATGTTCGGGCTGACCTTCGAGGCGCCGCCTACGCTATCAGCTGTCGAACGTCTGATCGTCGACGGCAGCAAGGTGATCGTCGATCCGCAACACGTGACGGGCGAGTCCGAGCGGAGTTACGAGCTGCGAAAGCGCTGCCGGAGGCCGGACAGCAGCGAATTCATCCTCACTCGGGTCTGGGCGCCGGGATCGAGCACCGCTCTCATCGTGGCCGACATCACGCGGCAGGTGCAGGAGGAACGGCAGCTCAGGCTTGCCCAGGTCATCATCGACAAGCTGATGAAGTCCGATTCCCTCGGCGATGCGTTGGACCGGTTTCTCTACGCGATCGGCCTGTATGCCGGATGGGGCTATGGCGAAGCCTGGCTCGTCCGGGAGGATA
This sequence comes from Parvibaculum sp., assembly GCA_017642695.1. Taxonomy (GTDB): domain Bacteria; phylum Pseudomonadota; class Alphaproteobacteria; order Parvibaculales; family Parvibaculaceae; genus Parvibaculum. The sequence goes on from JAEPQD010000001.1 coordinate 1,372,467, forward strand.
GCCTGGTTCTGAAACGGCACTGGCGCCGCCGGCAGAAGCCGCTCCGGGTAAGGGCGGGCGATATGAAGGATATCGCCTGCAGGGCTCGCAGCGGCGGCGTGCTGTGTCGCGGCGAGGGCGCAGCTGCGATCCCGCTCAAGGCGAATGGCGAGGTGATAGCCGTTGTTGCTTTCCGCCTCGGCCGACCGACCCCGCGGGACGAGTTGACATTCGAAGTTCTGGAAGCGGTGGCCGACCGGCTCGGCATGGCACTCCAATGCCGCATCCATGTCGAGGAAATGACAAATGCCCGCCGCCAGCTGGACGAACTTCTGGCGGCGGCGGGCGACGCCATCGTGGCAATGGATGGCGAGCAGACGATACGAATATTCAACAGGCAGGCCGAACTGATCTTCGGATACGAGGCCGAAGAAGTGATTGGCCGCAAGCTCGACATGCTGTTGCCGGACAACGTCCGGATGCGCCATCGCACCCAGGTCGCCCGCTTTGCGCGCGACGACACACCGACCCGCCTCATGGGGCGGAGGCCCGAAGTGAAGGGCCGCCGGAAGGACGGGTCGGAATTTCCGGCCGAGGCCTCGATCTCGCGCGTCGTCATGGATGGCGAAACGATCTTCACGGCCGTTGTCCGTGACCTGACCAGCCTGCGCCAGGCCGAGGACGCGCTGCGCGCCCGCGAGCGGCAGATGCGGGTGATCGTCGAAGCGATGCCCTTTGGTCTTGCCATCGTTCGCCGGGAGGACGGAGGCATTGTCTTCTGCAACAGCGCGTTCGGTGTGCTGGTCGACATGGACGCCACCGAGCTGGCCGAGCGGCACATCGCCGACTTCCTCGATAAGGATCTCGCCGAGAGATTGACGGCGGCCGAAGCCGTCGATGGCCGGGTGGACGGCATCGAGGCGCCCCTCAAGGAGCGCAACGGCGGCGATGTCTGGTGCGTGCTTTCCGCGGTCGCGATGAGCATGGGCGGAGAAGAGGTCGCACTGATCGGCTGTTACGACGTTACGGACCGGCGCCGGGCGGTGGAAGCTCTCCGGGAGAGTGCGGCAAATCTCGCCGGCGCGGAACGGATCGCACATCTGGGCAATTGGCAGTTCGACATGCTCGCCGACGAAGTCAGCTGTTCGGACGAAACCTTCCGTATTTTCGGACACGAACCCCAGGGCGTGAAGGTCACGCTGCCGCTCTTCCTTGCCAGCATTCACACGGCCGACGAGCCCGCGATCGGCGCCGCGATGACGGCGGCACTGGAAAACGGGACGTCGTTTCGCGAGACATGCCGGATCGTTCTTGCTGATGGTGAGATTCGCCACATCCGCGTCGAGGCCGAGGTGGTGCGCGACGCGAAAGGCCGGGTCGGGCGTCTCATCGGTACGGTTCTCGATATTACCGATCTCCAGAAGACGGCCGAGGAACTGCGCGCCGCGCGCAATCGGGCGGAGCAGGCGAACAAGGCGAAGTCGCAGTTCCTGGCGAATATGAGCCATGAACTGCGCACGCCGCTCAACGCCATTATCGGATTTTCGGAACTCATGGCGACGGACGCCATAGGTCCGTTGGACCATTCGCAATATCAAGCCTATGCGAAGGATATAAACGACAGCGGGCTCCATCTCCTCGCCATCGTCAACGACATTCTCGATCTCAGCCGGATCGAGGCGGGCGTGACGGAACTCGAGGAGGCAGAGATCGATCTGGACGAGTTGTGTGCGGTTTGCCTTCGCACGGTGGAGGGCAGGGCGCGAACGGCGAAGCTCTGTCTCGGTGTCGATCTGTCTGCGGGACTGCCGCCACTCTGGGCCGACCCCCGTCTTGTGAAGCAGATCCTGATCAACCTGCTCTCCAACGCGGTCAAGTTCACGCCGCCCGGAGGCACTGTCCGCCTCTCGGCGCATCTCAGGTCCGGCAACGGTCTCTCGCTCGCGGTCGAGGATAGCGGTATCGGCATCGCCGCCGAAGATCTCGACCGCGTCGTCGAACCTTTCATGCAGGTCGAGGGCGATCTCGCGCGGCGCTTCGAAGGCGTCGGGCTCGGCCTCGCGCTGTGCAAGCGGTTCGTGGAGCTTCACGGCGCCACCCTTGCGATCTCCAGCGAGCTGGGCCGCGGCACGCGCGTCGATATCCACTTTCCCGCCGCGCGCACCCTTGCTGCGAGCGCTATCGGGGTGGGTGCCTGAGCGCATCGCGCTACAAGTATTTATGAAGTAATAACGTAAATAAATACGGATTTAATACTATTTTCAACAATAACAAATAGGATTTTCATTAAATTAATCAAGTAGGACGCTAGAAATGGATGACCTTGTTAGAGAATTTCTTGCGGAAACCTGTGAATCTCTGGATGTGCTCGACAGCGAAATCGTCGAACTCGAACAGCGGCCCGGCGACCCGGCGCTTCTCGGCAGCATCTTCCGCGTCATGCACACCATCAAGGGCACCTGCGGCTTTCTTGGCCTGCCAAGGCTCGAGTCCGTCGCCCATGCAGCGGAAGACGTGCTCGGCCGGGTGCGGGACGGCGAACTCGACGTTTCCCAAGACGTCATTTCGCAGGTTCTGGCGGCGCTCGATTGCATCAAGGAACTGGTCACGGTGCTGTCCGAGACCGGCAGCGAACCGCAGGGCAGCGACGACGAACTGATCGGTGCGTTGCGACGCATCGCGAGTGGTGGCGCGCCGGAGGCCGCGACACAGACATCGGCACCGGTGGAAAAGGAAGGCGCGCTCCATGAGCGTGCGGGAGGTGCGTCCGGCATCGACGCGGCCTGCGAGCTGGCCTGTGCGGGGTTCATGTCGAAATCGTCCGAAGGCGCGGCGCTCGGCGCCGACATGCTGAAACTGCAATTTGCGCTGGCCGGCGGCTTCGAGGCGGCGCTGCAGGAAACACCCGGCGCGGATGTGGCCGACGTCCTGACTTGCCTGGCGGAAAACGGCTGGAATGCTGGTGACATCGCGCTTCTGAAGGAAGAGCTCGCGGCAGCCTTCCGCACGCTCGGTGTGGAAGAAGATGACGTTGCCGCGCTGATGAGGCTGCTGTCGAGGGAAGAGGAGGCGTCGCCCGAGGTGGCCGAGGCCGTACCCGCATCCGCTCCCGCTGCGACTCCGGAGGCCACACAATCCGCCGGCAAGCCGGCCGACAGGCAGGACGCCGCCGGGCAGACGCAAACGCTTCGCGTCAACATCAATGTCCTTGAAGACCTCATGACGCTGGTGAGTGAGCTCGTTCTCACCCGCAATCAGCTCCTTCAGATCATGCGCAACCAGGACGACACCCCCTTCGCTGCGCCGCTTCAGCGGCTCAACCAGGTGACGACGGAACTGCAGGAAAGCGTGATGATGACGCGCATGCAGCCGATCGGGAATGCCTGGGGAAAGCTGCCGCGCCTTATCCGCGATCTCTCGCAGGAACTGGGCAAGAAGATCGACCTCGTCATGACGGGCGCCGATACGGAACTCGACCGCCAGATTCTCGAGTCGATCCGAGATCCGCTGACACACATGGTCCGCAACTCCGCCGATCACGGTATCGAATCGGCCGCCGCGCGGCTGGAGGCGGGCAAGCCCGAACACGGCACGATCGAGCTCACGGCGCGGCATGAAGGCGGCCACATCGTCGTGATGATCGCAGATGACGGCCGGGGCCTGCCCACGGCGCGCATCAGGGAAAAGGTGATTGCCAACGGACTGGCGACCGAAACCCAGCTCGACGGGATGAGCGAGCAGCAGATCCAGCAGTTCATCTTCTATCCGGGTTTCTCGACGGCCGCCGCGGTCACCAGCGTCTCCGGCCGCGGTGTCGGAATGGACGTCGTACGCAACAACATCGAGAAGATCGGCGGCATCATCGAGTTTCAGTCGACCGAGGGTGTCGGCTCTCGCTTCACGATCAAGATACCGCTGACGCTCGCTATCGTTTCGGCGCTTATCGTCGAATGCGAAGGGGAACGCTTCGCCATGCCGCAGAACAGCGTGGTCGAACTTGTGCGCATCAGCCGGACTTCCGGAAAGGGCCTGGAAAACGTCAATGGCCGTCCGGTCTACCGGCTGCGTGACCGGTTGCTGCCGCTCGCCTCGCTGGGTGAGATTCTCGGCATCGACGGCGCGGACGGAAACTCGAAACGCGCGGACGCGGACAGCCTCTATGTCGTGGTCTCCCAGGTCGGTTCATTTGTCTTCGGCATCATCGTCGACAAGGTATTCGACACGGAAGAAATCGTCGTAAAGCCGGTTTCGCGCTGCATGCGCCACATCTCCTGCTTCTCCGGCACAACGATCCTGGGCGACGGACGAGTGATCATGATTCTCGATCCGAACGGACTCTCTTCTGCGATCTCCGCATCGCCGCACGCCGAGGCGGCCGCGCACCGCAGCGCCGGCACGAGGGCTCACAGCGCGCGTGAAGCCGTCTCCATGCTTGTCTTCGAAGCGGGCGGCGATGGACCAAAGGCCGTACCGCTGTCGCTCGTGGCGCGGCTCGAGGAGACAGACATCGCCGCCGCCGAAAAAGCGGGTGCACGGACGGTTCTGCAGTATCGCGGCGGTCTGATGCCGCTGATCGATCTGGATGGGCGTCCGGCGGAGCGCGAGGGGAAACATCCGATCCTTGTCTTTGTCGACGGGCAGCGCATGCTTGGCCTCGTCGTCGATCGCGTCATCGATATCGTCGAAGCGCCGCTCGATCTGCATCTCGCGGGGGGCACCCGTCCGGGCATCCTCGGCAGTGCCATCATCGCAGGCGCTGCCACCGACATCATCGATACGGTGCATTATCTTCGTCTGAGCGATGCTGACTGGTTCGAGGTCGAAACAGAACAGCCGTTCGGCGCGGACGGCGATCGCCACGTTCTTCTCGTCGAAGACAGCGCCTTCTTCCGCAATCTGCTGATGCCCATGCTCACCATTGCCGGCTACGCCGTGACCGTCGCAGAAGACGGCGAAGCTGCGCTGTCGCTCTGCCAGGAAGATGGGCCTTTCGACGTCGTCGTCTCCGATATCGAAATGCCTGGCCTCTCCGGCTTCGAACTCGTGCGTGCCCTGCGCGCGGATGACCGGCTTCAGAATGTACCGATCCTCGCCCTGTCCTCGCACGCAAATCCCAAGGACATCGAACGCGGTCTGGATGCGGGCTTCACCGACTATGTGACGAAACTGGACCCGAAAGCGCTGCTGGACGCGCTTTCCCGTGCCATGTCCGCGGAAGCGGGAACGAAGGAGATCGCGGCATGACGATGGAGGTACAGATGAACGACCCTGTAGGTAATACGGAATCGGCGACCGACGACTATGTGACGATGACGGTTGGAGGCCAGACGTTCGGCGTGCCGGTTCTCAATGTTCGCGATGTGCTGAGCCCGCAATGCATCACGCGCATACCGCTCGCACCCGCGGAGATTGCCGGTTCGCTCAACCTGCGCGGTCGCATCGTAACGGCGATTGACATGCGCCGGCGTCTCAACCTGCCGTCGGATGGCTTTGCTGAGCGCGCCATGGCCGTCGTCGTGGAGCATGACGACGAGCCGTTCAGCCTTCTGGTCGACGAGGTTGGAGAGGTGCTGAGCCTGCCCGCCCACCGACGCGAAGCCGTGCCCGCGACGCTCGACGCGCAGTGGCGGGAGGTTTCGCAGGGAATCTATCGACTGGATGAAGGCCTGCTCCTGGTGCTTAGCGTCGCCAGCGTGCTGGGAGCGATCGGCGCGGTAACGGTTCATTGAATATCGAAGAGGGGAACAAGATGGCAGTCGACATGAAGATGCCGATCCTGATCGTGGACGATTACAAGACCATGCTCAGAATCGTCAGGAACCTGCTCACCAAGCTGGGCTTTTCCGACATAGACGAGGCGACCGACGGTACGAGCGCCCTCGAAAAGCTGCATGCCCGGCGCTACGGCCTCGTCATCTCCGACTGGAACATGCAGCCCATGACGGGCTACGAGCTCTTGCAGAAGGTGAGGGCCGACGATGCGCTGAAGGCGATGCCTTTCGTGATGGTGACGGCCGAGTCGAAGGTCGAGAACGTGATCGCGGCACGCCAAGCGGGCGTCAACAACTACATCATCAAGCCCTTCAGCGCCGAAGTGCTCAAGGCGAAGCTCAAGACCGTTCTGGGGGACTTCTGATGACGGGGACGGGAAGGCTCGAAATCGTGGAACGGCTCACCAACGAGTGCATAGACCTGTGCCGCACCGTGCTGCGCAGCCGCAAGTATCTGGATCCTCTTCTCGAGCCGGCCTTCCGGGAGGCGAGGGTGAAACGGGCGGTCGACGAGCAGAAAACAGCCATCGCGGAAATGGAGTCAGCCGTATCCCGCATTCTGACCGCAGCCGAGGATATCGCGGAACTCGATCTTGCCGCCGCCGATGCTGCGGAGCGTATCGCAGCGTCCTACGACAAGATCGTGGAGGCCTGCTGTTTCCAGGACATAACGGGGCAACGCCTTTCCGGTGTTGTGGAAACGCTCGGCCGTGTCGGCGAGGCGCTGGACAGCGTCGCCGAGGGCCGGCCCCTCGCGGAGATCGCGGAGGAAAAGGAGAGTCTGCTGAACGGCCCCGCACTTCCCGGTCGCGGGCTCGAACAGGACCTGGTGGATCGCCTCCTCGCGGACGGCAACGGTTGAGAGTTGCGCAATGAAAGCCGGCTTGCATCAACGGAACGGCAGCGAGCCCGAGACCTGCAGGGTCATGGTGGTTGATGACTCGGCGATTGCCAGGGGAATCGTCGTCAGGACGCTTCAGGAGGAACCGGGTATCGAAGTCGTCGCGTCCGTGCCCAACGGCCTCATGGCGCTGAAGGCGATGGCTGCTCATGACATGGACGTCGTGGTACTCGACATCGAAATGCCCGAACTCGACGGTCTTGCGGCCTTGCCGCGTCTTCTGGAGGCGAAGCCGAATCTGAAGGTCATCATGGTCTCTTCGGCGAGTCAGCGCGATGCCGACATCTCGCTGAAGACCATGGCGATGGGCGCGGCGGACTATGTGGCGAAGCCGAGTGCGGGTCTTGGCGGCGCCGAAAGCTTCCGCGCCGAACTCGTGCGCAAGGTGCGGGCCCACGCCGCTTCGCGCAAGCCCGCACCGAAGCGGCCACCGCGGGAGAAGCCGCCTGTCCGCGAAGTGGCAGCGACGGCACCTGTCCCTATACGGCGCAGGGCCGCCGCGGAGAAACGCTGTCCTGAACTCATTGCGATCGGCTCCTCGACGGGAGGCCCGCAGGCCCTTGCGGAAGTTCTGCGCGACCTTGCGCCCCGCATCACTCAGCCAATTCTGATCACGCAGCATATGCCCGCGACCTTCACCACGCTTCTTGCAGAGCATATGAGCCGGTATTCGGGCCGCCCTGCCGCGGAAGCGCGCGACGGCGAAACGATTGAGGCGGGCCGCATCTACATCGCGCCGGGAGGCAAGCATCTCCTGGTCGAACCGCGCGCGGCCGGTGGATTGCTCGTGCGGCTCGATGATGGGCCGCCGGAAAATTCGTGCAAGCCTGCCGTCGATCCGATGCTCCGCTCTCTTGCGCGTGTCTTCGGAGAAAAACTGCTCGTCGTGATTCTGACGGGCATGGGAAACGACGGCTTGAAGGGCTGCGAGGTCGTTGCGCGAGAAGGGGGACGCGTGCTTGCTCAGGACCGGGAGACGAGCGTCGTCTGGGGGATGCCCGGAGCCGTAGCGCAGGCTGGGCTCTGCGAGGAAATTCTGCCGCTGCGGCAGATTGGGCCGGCAATCGCGCGTATTGCCGGGGGAGAGGGGAAATGAACAATCTTGAATTCGATTATCTGAAACAGATTCTCTACGAACGGTCCGGTCTCGTCGTGACGCCCGAAAAGGGATACTTGATCGAGAGCCGTCTCTCGCCCATCGCGCGACGGCGCGGCGTTGCAAGTGTTGGTCATCTCATCGAGGAAATCCGGCGCACGCGGGATGAGACGGTTCTTCGGCAGGTTGTCGACGCAATGACGACCAACGAGACGCTCTTCTTCCGCGATGGGTGGCCGTTCGAGCGGCTGAAAAACAGCCTGCTGCCGGAAGTGATGTCCATGGCGGGTTCGTCGCGCCGTATCCGCATCTGGAGCGCGGCCTGTTCTAGCGGCCAGGAGCCATATTCGCTCGCCATGACCATTGCCGAAATGGGCGCTGCGCTCGCGGGGTGGCAGATCCAGATCGTCGCCACGGATATTTCGGAGGCGATGCTTGCGCGTGCCGAGGCGGGCCGCTACTCGATGTTCGAGGTATCGCGAGGACTGCCCGAGCATCTCCTTTCCAGGTATTTCGTACCCGAGAAAGACGGTTGGCGCGTTAAGGACAGCTTGCGCGAGATGATCGAGTTTCGTCGCTACAATCTGCTGGACGATCCGGCTGCGAACAGCATGGGGCCTTTCGATATCGTCTTCTGCCGCAATGTGCTGATCTATTTCGATGAGGCAACCCGGAAGCGAGTCTTCGATGCGCTCGCCCGAACGATGCGGCCGTGGGGGGTTCTCTGCCTCGGCGGTGCCGAAACGGTGGTTGGCATTTCCAGTGCTTTTCGCGTACTCGCCGGTGAACGAGGTCTGTTCGGCCTCGCGCGATAGGCGCATCGCCAGAAAAGACCGGGACAATAACGATTGCTTCCCGGCCCATTTGTCCGGGACGACTTCGCGTTGAGGGCGCTGCCGCGGCTTCTTCCCCGCACGGCCGTCGGTTCCAACCCGCACCAGACAATTTATCCCCGCCCATGACATGCTGACCGATGCTTTCGCTCTTCATGGACGAAGGGAGAGAAAGATGGCGAAGCTTTTCGATGAAGCCGCGGCGAATGGCAGTTCCGAGCCCATGCCCTGGCAGGGCGGTACCGGCACCTTCTGGGTCTGGGGCGCGTTCGACGGCGCGAGCGTCATGCTGGAAGCAAGTCCCGACGGCGAAAACTGGTTCACCGTCGGGGAGTCCGTGCAATTCAGCGAGCGCGGCATTGCCGCCTTTGCACTCGGGCCCTGCCGCCTCCGCGCGACCATCGCGAATGCGGGCGCGGATACGAGCATCTCCGCCGTTGTCTAGCGGCGCCCCGCAAAGGGATGGGTGCTGGAAAGGCCGCCATCGACGGCGATCGCCTGTCCGTTGACGTAGGACGCATCGTCGCTCGCGAGGAACAGCGCGGCCTGCGCGATTTCGGGCGGCAAGCCATAGCGCTTCAGCGGGTTGAGCTGGCCGATCTTGTCGTCGGTGCCGCGGGCGCGCGCGCCGTCGAAGATCGGCTTCGTCATCCCGGTTTCGATGAGACCGGGGCAGATCGCGTTCACGCGCACGCCGGTGCCGTAGAGCTCGTTGGCGACGGTCTGCACGAGGCTCACCACGCCCGCCTTGCTCGCGCTGTAGGGCGTGCCGCCGGCATTGGCGCGCAACCCCGCGACGGAAGCCGTGCAGATGATCGAGCCCTTGCCTTGGCGGATCATGTGCGGGCTCGCCGCCTTGATCGCAAGGAACGGACCGATCAGGTTTACCGCGAGGATTTCCTTCCAGTAATCGACCGTCTGCTCCTGCAGCGGAACCATGCCGCCGCTGATGCCCGCATTGGCATAGAGCACGTCGAGCCCGCCGAATTCCGAGATGCAATGCTCGACGAAGCCCTTGACCGCGTCCTCGTCGCTGACATCGGCCGCGACCGATGAAACGGCGCCGCCTTCCTTGCGGATCATCTCGGCGGTTTCGTCCACTGCGTCTTCCACGCGGTCGACCGCCACGACTCTCGCGCCCTCATGGGCAAAAAGAAGGGCGCTGGCCCGGCCGATGCCGCTGCCAGCGCCCGTTACGATTGCCTGTTTTCCCGATAGCCGTCCCATCAGTCTTCTCCCGATATCGCTGTTTTTCGATGCCGGGACTTTAGGCGCTGGGGACGTAGGGGAACAGCCGAAAAGCGGCCTAGAAGGCCTTCCCTTCGCTGACCGACCACTCGACATTGCCCTGCTCGCCTTCGATCACGCCGGAGCTGCCGACGGCTGGGGCTTCCTCGATGGGCGCGGTGCAGTTTTCCGGCTGCTCGCCGACCGTGGTGCAGATCGTGTTGTCACTCACGCGCCACGTGCCCTGCGATTCCGAGCCATCCGCACCCTTCACGACGATGCTGGATTCGTCGGGATAGTAGATCTTGGTCACCGCGCCGTCCGGTCCGGTAAGCGTCACCGTATTGCCGACAAGGCCCGCGCCCACATTGGCGCTTGCCGCGCCTGCAAGCGCGAACGTCGAAACGGCGAAAGCGGCGGCGAGAACGAATTTTTTCATTGATACCTCCCCAAAAAATATCCGTGTACGAAGAAGGGCTTATCCCGTCGTCGTTAACCATGACTCTACATGGCCGGAGGAGGTGGACAAGGGGGCGGCGCTGAAAATCAGCGGCGGAAGCCCGGCGGTTTAAGCAGAAAGATGATGAGCCAGATCGGAATGAGCACCATCGCGCCAAGCAGGAAATGCGGGATCGCCCAGCCGATGCCCTCGCGCACGAAAGCGAGGATTGCCTCGGGGGTGAATCCGATATCCTGAAGCACGTCTTCGGCTCTGATGTCGAACGCGTTGAGGAGCGCGCCCACGGCGACCGCTCCGATGAAGAATTTTAGCAGCGTCGACAAGGCGTTGTGGATCATGAAGGCGCCCGTCCGGTCCCCGGCGAATCACTCTCCGAGAGTCTAGTCGGGAGCGGCGCAAGGCACAAAGCCCGGCCCGGCAAAAAGCCTCGTTTTCCCGGGGCTTATTGCCCAAAGAGCTTCTTCAGCGCGTCCTCGGGCGAGGGCTGCGTTCCGGCGGGCTGCTCCTCGCCGGTTTCGCCGGAGCTTTCGCTCTCCGCCGCCGGCTCGCCCATCAAGCTCTTGAGCAGCCCCTTGCCCTTGTCTTCCTTGATCGACTTGATCGTGTTTTCGATGTTCTCGCGGTTCTGGATCATGGATTTCAGGTCCGGCGCGAAGCGCGGGTTCGACCAGGAGCCGGTAATGAGGATCGGCACCTCGATCCCGGTCGCATCCTGTTCGCCGCCCTGTCCCTTGAGCGTCGCGGCGAGTTTCGGCTCCACGCGATAGTTGAGCGTCTTCTGAAGAATGTTCGCGGTGCCCGAGCCTGCCACGCGGATGAGTGGCGAAAGAAGCACGAGGTCATCGTTGCTGAGGACGCCGTCGGTGATGGTGAAGGTGCCGCCGAGCTCGGAAAAATCCGTGTCCTGCGTACCGCCGGACTGCCAGCCCGTCGTCGCCGCTGTCAGCACCGTCCGCGCGAGCTGCGCGAGGTTGATGCCCTTGATCTTGCCGTTGGCGAACTTGACGCTGCCATTGCCGTCGAGCGCCGCCACCATGTCGCGCTGCGAACGCCCCGCCGTGGCAACCGAAAGGTCAATGGCGGTCTTGCCCTGCAGGCGTGTGAAATCCGCTGCATCGGTAAGGAAGGGTTCGGCGTTGAGGCCCGCCAGTTTGAAGTCGGCTTTCATTTGCGGCGTCGCGCTTGCGCCATTCAGGGTGAGCGTGCCCGAGCCCGCGCCCTCGTAGAGATTGAGCTTCGAGAGATTGGCGTTCAGCACACCGTTCGCGAGATTGAGCTTGAGGCCGCTCTCGCCGATCTTGAGCTTCTGGAAAAGGATTTCCTGCGTCGAGAAGGAGAAGTCCGCATCGACGGCCTTGAGGCCGGACATGTCGATGGGTTCCGTGCTCCAGCCGCTATCGGCACCGCCACCGCCGGCGCCGTCACCCGACCCACCGCCGTCGCCGCCCTCGGCGAGATAGGTGTTCACATCGATCCTGTCGACGGCGAGATTGCCCGCGAGTTTCGGCCGCGCGCCGCCGGTCGTCACGGTGAGCGCGCCGGTTGCGTTCATCCCGTCGAAGCCGATCTTCGCATCCGTGAAGCGATAGGTATTGCCGCTGCCGCTCGCCTTGCCTTCGATGGCGAGCGCGCCGAAGCCGTCGCCCGCCGGCATCGGACTTCCTGCCCAAGCCGCGAGCTCGCGCACCGACGGCACGTCGAGGCTGACATTGCCCGAAAAAGCGAGTCCGTCGAGCGGCTTCAGCGTGCCGCTATAGCTCGTGCTGATCTTCGGTGCGTTGATGCTGAGCGCGACTGGGGTCTCGCCGCCTTCCGTCAGCGCGCGCGGCCGATCGGCCTTGAGATCGATGCCGATTTCGTCACCGTTCCACACGAGCGCGCCTTCCGCGAGAAAGGGATCGTCGAGCCCCGGCAGCGCGAGATCGATATTCACCTTTTCGGCGGCGTAGTTCGCGCCCGTCTGCGCGTTCGTATAGGTCGCGGTGCCGTTCTGGATCGACACCTCGCCGAGGCTGAGATCGCCAAGGCCGGAGCCGCCGCCTGCGCCGCTCTCAGCTTCCGTCGAAGGCTCGGCCGGTGCGGCCTGCGCCGTTTCGAACTGCCAGTTCGGCGTGCCGTCGCGGCGGACTTCCAGATGGATCACCGGATCGACCAGTACGAAGCTGTCGATTTCCACATTGCCGCTGAAGAGCGGCATCAGCTTCAGCGATGCGCGCATCTCCTGCATTGCGGCCATCTCCTTTTCCTTCGCCCAGGGGGCGTTGGAAAAGCCGACATCCTCGATCGAGACCGCGATGCTCGGGAAGAAAGAGAGGCCGATATCGCCGTCGATGCGCAAGTCACGGCCCGTCTGTTCCTTCACGACGTTCACGACCTGGTTCTTGTAGGTCTCCATCGGGATCAGCATGGGCACGATGATGATGGCGGCGATCACGATGAGGACGAGACCGGCGAGAATGGCAATCAGGCGGGACATGGGGCGCGCTCCGATAACTTCGTTTTCGCCAGATTGGCGGCGAATTATGGCTGCAGCATGATAGTCGGTCGCCCGCTCGATGTCGTTGCCGCCGCTCCGTATCGTGGTGCAGTGCAAAAAGCGTGGACCTCGTGCCACAGGTTTGCGCGATTCCGTCTCCGCGCATTCCCTCGCGTCCATCAGGGGTTTTCATTCGCAAAAAACGGATGTATCAAGAAGCCTCGCTGCGCCGCATGAGTCGGCGGAGGCGTCATCGGTTTCAGTTGAGCGCAATGCGCGGAACAGGGAGAGCGGAATGCAAGTCGTAGTAGCACCTTCATATCCGCATCTTTGTCCGGACCGCTGTCGTTAACTTGAACGCCGCGCCCGGGTAAGCAGCCGGGTCTTTTTCCGTCCGAGAAAATTCCGCCATGCGGTGCCGCGCGCGCCGCCTCGAGGCGCTTTCCGATGGTCCCGGTTCCTCTCGCAACCGGATAACGGCGCTGCGCGCCTTCTCCAGAATTTTTCAGGGATGCCGTTCCGGCTCCATCCGGACGGTTCAGTCAAATGAACGATCAAGTCACCGCGCGGCGGACCGCCGCGTTTCTGTGGGACCACTGGCGGCGCTATCCTTTGACGGGCGCCGCTCTGCTGGTTCTGATGCTTCTGTCGGTCGCGTTCGACGTCGCCTTCCCGATCGTCTCGGGCAGGCTGGTCGACGCTGTCGCCGAAGCGGGCTTTCCGCCCGCGGCGGAAGACGTGGACCTTGCCGTCTTCGCGCTACTGCTCTTTCTCGGTCAGGGTGTCGGCTTCCACCTGTCGCGCCGCGCTGCCATGCTCGTCTGGGCAGGCTTCGCGTCGCGCGTCATGCGCAACATCGTGACGGAAGCCTTCCACCGCGTGCAGCGCTACACCGCAGAATGGCACTCGAACAGCTTCGCGGGCGCGACGGTCAGGCGCATCACGCGCGGCATGTGGGCCTACGACACGCTGGCCGACACGATCTATATCGGCTTCTTCCCGACAATCTGCGTGCTTGCCGGCGTCGTTATCAGCATTGCCTTCCACTGGCCGCTGATCGGGCTCTACGTCCTTGTCGGAATCGTCCTCTACTTCGCGCTGACCGTGCTGTTGGTCCGCTACTACGTATCACCGCGCAACCGGTTGAACGTCGCTGCCGACAGCCTCGTGGGCGGCGCGATAGCGGATGCCGTGTCCTGCAATCCGGTGGTGAAATCCTTCGGCGCGGAAGCACGCGAGGACGCACGTCTTGGTGTCCTTACGCTCGACTGGTCCCGCAAGGCCCGCCGCGCCTGGCGGTCGATGGATCTGTCCATGCTCGCCCAGGTTGCGGTTCTGCTTGCGTTGCAGGCCGGGCTCATCGGTCTCGTCATTCTGTTCTGGACGAGAGGTGAGGCGACGCCCGGCGACGTTGCTTACGCCATGACGAGCTATCTGCTCATCAATGGTTATCTGCGGGATATCGGCATGCACATGCAGAACCTGCAGCATGGTGCGAACGAGATAGAGGATGTGATCCGCTATGCCGACACGGCGCCGGAGGACGAGGATGACAGGCGCCTGCCCGCGCTCCGCGTGTCGGGCGGCGGCATCCGCTTCGAGAACGTGGACTTCCGTTATCCGAATGGCAACGGCGCCTTCTATCGTCGTCTCTCGCTCGACATTCCCTCGGGCGCGCGGATCGCGCTGGTCGGACAGTCGGGCAGCGGCAAATCGACCTTCGTCAAGCTGCTGCAGCGGCTCTATGAACCCGACGGCGGACGCATCCTGATCGACGGGCAGGACATTGCAGGCGCGACGCGGGACTCGCTTCGGCGCGCCGTTGCGCTCGTACCGCAGGAGCCTGTGCTCTTCCACCGTTCCATCGGCGAGAACATCGCCTATGCGAAGCCGGAAGCGACGCGGGAGGAAGTGGAGGCGGCGGCACGTCTTGCCCATGCCGACGAGTTCATTTCTCGGCTGCCGCAGGGCTACGACACGCTGGTCGGCGAGCGTGGCGTAAAGCTCTCGGGCGGCGAGCGCCAGCGTATCGCCATTGCGCGGGCCTTCCTCGCAGACGCGCCCATCCTCGTTCTCGACGAGGCGACATCGAGCCTCGATGCCGTCACAGAGGCGCATATCCAGGATGCGATGGACCGCCTGATGGAGGGCCGCACGACGCTCGTCATCGCGCACCGCCTTTCCACCATCCGTCGCATGGACCGCATTCTGGTCTTCGAGCGTGGCCGGATCGTGGAGCAGGGCGCCCATGCGGAGCTGATGGCTCGCAAGGACGGTATCTTCCGGCACCTGCAGGCGACGCAGCTCGCGACCGCCCGTAACGTGCTGGCGGATACGGCGTAAGCCCAATCGGGTACTTGAACCCATGTGAGGCCGCTCCTAATGTGCCGCGCAACGCGGGAGGAGCGGCCTCATGAACACAACGAAGACAACGGAAACCCCTCTCTGGGCGCCGTCGGCGGAAGCCGTCGCCGCGTCGAACATGACCGCCTTCATGGATCTCGTGAACGACCGGCACGGCCTGTCTCTGTCCGGTTACGATGCGCTTCATGCCTGGTCCATCGAGAATCCGGCGCGTTTCTGGGATGCGGTCTGGGATTTCACCGGTGTCATCGGAGACAAGGGTGGCAGCATTCTCATCGACGCGGAAAGGATGCCAGGCGCGCGGTTCTTTCCGGAGGCGCGGCTGAACTTTGCGGAGAACCTGCTCCGGGGTGAGGGCGCGGATACCGCGCTCCTTTTCAACAATGAAGGCGAGACGCGCGCCCCCGTCACCCGCGCCGCACTCACCCGCGATGTTGCCCGCTTTGCCGCCGTGCTGAAATCATGGGGAGTGGGCGAGGGCGACCGTGTCGCCGCCTTCATGCCAAACTGTCCCGAAACCATTGTTGCGATGCTCGCCACGGCCAGCATCGGCGCGGTTTTCTCCTCCTGCTCGCCTGATTTCGGCGTGAAGGGCGTGCTCGATCGTTTCGGACAGATCGAGCCGAAAGTGCTCGTCGCCTGCGACGGTTACCGCTATGCCGGCAAGGTGTTGCCCGCGCATGACAAGCTCGCCGAAATAATCGCGGGCCTGCCCTCGCTCGAACATGTCGCCATCGTGCCCTTCATCGGCGAGGGTCCGAAGGGTCTCGCAAGGGCGCAAGACTGGACGTCGCTTCTCGCTGCCGCGCCGGACGATGCGCTCACTTTCGTTCGCCTGCCCTTCTCGCATCCGCTCTACATCATGTATTCGAGCGGAACGACCGGCATCCCGAAATGCATTGTCCATTCGGCGGGCGGCACGCTTCTCCAGCACCTGAAGGAGCATCGCCTTCATGGCGACCTGAAGCCCGGTGAGACGCTTTTCTACTTCACGACCTGCGGCTGGATGATGTGGAACTGGCTCGTCTCGGGCCTTGCTGCCGGTGCGACGCTGGCGCTCTATGACGGCTCGCCGTTTCATCCCTCCGAGCGCGTTCTATTCGATTATATCGACAGCGCGAGGATCGATGTCTTCGGCACATCGGCGAAGTTCATCGATGCGGTGAAGAAGTCGGGCCTTGTCCCGCGCGAGACCCATTCGCTTTCCTCCATGCGCATGATCCTCTCAACGGGTTCGCCCCTCGTGCCAGAGAGCTTCGACTTCGTCTATGACGACATAAGGAGAGACGTCGCGCTCTGCTCGATCTCGGGCGGCACCGACATCGTCTCCTGTTTCGTCCTCGGGTCACCCATCCTTCCCGTCTGGCGCGGTGAAATCCAGGCGAAGGGGCTCGGCATGGCGGTGGAGGTCTGGGACGAGGAGGGCAGGCCCGTGATGCGAGAAAAGGGCGAACTCGTCTGTACCCGTCCTTTCCCTTCCATGCCGGTCGGCTTCTGGAACGACCCGGACGGCGCGAAATATCGCGGCGCCTATTTCGAGCGCTTCCCCGGCGTCTGGTGCCACGGCGATTTCGCCGAAATCACGTCGCATGGCGGCATCGTCATCCATGGCCGCTCCGACGCGACGCTGAACCCCGGCGGTGTGCGCATCGGTACGGCGGAAATCTATGCGCAGGTGGAGCAATTGCCGGAAGTGCAGGAGGCGCTCGCCATCGGCCAGGACTGGCAGGGCGATGTCCGCGTCGTGCTCTTTGTGGTGATGCGCGCGGGCCATGCGCTCGACGACGCCATGCAGAAACGCATCCGCGACAGGATCCGCGCCGGTGCCTCGCCGCGCCATGTGCCGGCGAAGATCGTCGCCGTCGCCGACATCCCGCGCACCAAGTCCGGCAAGATCACCGAGCTTGCAGTGCGCGACATCGTGCATGGCCGCGAGGTGAAGAACCGCGAGGCGCTCGCGAACCCGGAAGCGCTGGCGCTTTACCGCGGCCTCGCCGAACTCGCTTCCTAGTTTTCCGCGATCAGCAGCCGCCCGCCGAGCCCTGCCTGCGGCACGTGCCGTCCTTCGATCCACGCGCGGATCATCGCGTTGACGGCTTCCGGCGCTTCCTGCTGCACCCAGTGCGACACCTGCGGCAGGTAGCGGATCGTGAAGTCCGTCACCAGGTCTTCCGTCCCGTAGGTGAGTTCCTTGCCGAGCGCCGCGTCTTCCTCGCCCCAGATCATCAGCGTCGGAGTATCGACCGTGGGCGGGTTCGTCCATTCCACCGGCTGCTCGCCGCGGAAATTCGCGCGGTAATAATTGATCATCGCCGTCATCGCGCCGGGCAGCTGCGCATTCTTCCGGTAATGGTCGAGGACGTCTTCGGGAAAGCGGCTCTTGTCGATCGCCATGCCGCGAAAGGCCTCGGCGATGGCGTGGGCGTTCCGCGCAAGCATCAGCTTCTCCGGCAGCCAGGGAATCTGGAAGAAGAAGATGTACCAGCTCTTCTTGAGTTGCGCCCATGTCCTGATCTTCTTCGCCATGATCGCCGGATGCGGCAGGTTCATTACGATGAAGCGTTCGAGCGGGCGCATCTTCTTCAGCACGAAAGTCCAGGCGATGGCGCCGCCCCAGTCATGAGCGACAAGTGTCACCGGCCCGGTGACGCCGCGCGCCCGCGCGGCGTCGATGAGTCCTGCGACGTCCTGCAGCAGGTGGTCCATGTGATAGGCTTCGCGCCCCTTCGGCCGCGATGAGCCGCCATAGCCGCGAAGATTCGGCGCCCAGGCCGTGTAGCCGAGCGCCGCGAAGACGGGAAGCTGCGCGCGCCAGGAAAACTTGCTTTCGGGGAAACCATGCAGCAGCAGCGCGAGCTTCTCGCCCTCGCCGCACATGTCCACCTCGAAGGCGAGTCCGTTCGCCTCGATATAGGCCGTGCTGATCTCCGTCGCGCTCATGGTCTTCCCCGCCCGTCTCTTCGTATGTCCGGACGCGACTATAGGCGATTCCGCCGCCGCGCAAGCCCCGGATAGCCCGTTTTCCGGGGCGGGACCCTGACAAATGGCGGCGTTTTCCGTATTGTCTCGACACATTCGAAGTGCGGTCGCGCGGCGGGGGCGCCGGGACCGCGCCGTCAGAGGGGGACCTCCATGACTACACCGGTCGCGCCGCAGCAGTGGTCGTCGCGTTTCGCATTCCTGATGGCCGCCGTCGGCAGCGCTGTAGGTCTCGGCAATGTCTGGCGGTTTCCCTATCTTGCGGGTGAGAACGGCGGCGGAGCCTTCATCCTGATCTATGCGGTGACGACGCTCGCGATTGCGCTGCCCATTCTCATTGCTGAAATTCTGCTTGGCCGCATGGGCCGTCACAGCCCCATCAACGCCATGCGCGCGCTGGTCGCTGAAAATCGGGCCGCGCGTCTGTGGATGCTCATCGGCTGGGGCGGCACGCTCGGCGCCTTCATCGTGCTGTCTTACTACAGTGTAATCGGCGGCTGGGCGCTCAAATATGTTGAACTGGCAATCACCGGTGCCTTCGCCGGTGAGACGGATGCCGCCGCCGCCGAGCATTTCTCCGCTTTCGTTTCCACGCCAGGCAGCGTGTTCGTCTGGCAGGCGCTTTTCCTCATCATCACTGTCGGCATCGTCGCCGCGGGCGTGACGTCGGGCATCGAGCGCGCCGTCGTCCTCCTCATGCCGCTTCTCTTCGTTCTGCTGGCGGGCATGGCGGTCTACGCGACCACGACCGACGGCTTCGGCGAGGCGATGCGGTTCATGTTCGCCTTCGACCTCTCCCGGGTAAAGCCCGACACCATACTGGCCGCTATCGGTCAGGGCTTCTTTTCCGTCAGCGTGGCGCTCGGTGCGATGATGACCTATGGCGCCTATCTCGGCAGGGACGTATCGATCGGCCGTTCAGCCGTCTTCATCGCCGTGGCGGATACGACGGTCGCCATTCTCGCGGGCATCGCCATTTTCCCACTCGTCTTCACCTACGGCCTCGAGCCATCTTCCGGCCCCGGTCTTACTTTCATCACTCTGCCCATCGCCTTCGGCACGATCGGCAGCGGCATTGTCATCGGCTCCGTGTTCTTCTTCCTGCTCTCGGTTGCCGCCGTCACCTCCGCCATCTCGCTGCTGGAGCCGGTGGTCGCCTGGGTGGAAGAAGGCATCCACCTGCCGCGCCCGGCGCTTGCCGTTATTGTCGGCCTCGTCGCGGGTATCGCCGGTATCGGCACCGTCTTCTCCTTCAGCGCCTGGGCGGATTTCCATCCCATGGCCGTCTTCGGCGTGATGGAGGAAATGACGGTGTTCGACGTACTCGATTTCACCACTTCCAACATCATCATGCCGACCGTCGGCCTCTTGATGTCGCTTTTCGTGGGCTGGGTACTTTCCGGCCCGGTGGTGGAGGAGGCGCTAGGTGCGAAGGGCAAGGCGTGGTTCCCGCTCTGGCGGTTCTGCCTGCGCTTCCTCGCGCCCCTCGGCGTTGTCTCGATCTTCGTCGCTAACGTCTTGATGTAGGGTGGTTTTCGACGGGTTTCGATAATTTGCCGCAAGGCCCTTGGCGGGCTTGTCTTGTCGGGCGGGCCGGATTAAGTTCCCGGCCATTGCGGCGGGTTTTGCCCCGCCCCGCATATTCCGTGCAGCCATAGCTCAGCTGGTTAGAGCGCTAGATTGTGGATCTAGAGGTCCCCCGTTCGAACCGGGGTGGCTGTACCACTTGCTTTCCCGTCCGCCGGTTTCCGTCAGCTAACGCGCGTGATGAAGCCGGCTCCCACCAGCTGGCCGATCTTGCCGTCTTCGCCGGCGCTGAGCGGCAGGATGATGCCATGCATCATGCGCTTCGGCCCGCGGCCATCGCGCAGCGGCGCTTTCGGGAAAATCGGCTGGGCAAAGGCCAGAATGCCGCGCGCGAGTTCGAACCAGCGGCGGCGGGTTTCTTCATCCGACAGCAGGGTCTTCGGCGCGGCCTTGAGTTCGGAGAAAAGCTCTCCCGTCCGGTCGAGCCCAGTCATCGCCGTAAGTTCGCTTCCGTAGAGACGAAACCTGAAGTCCTCGCCGCCGGCGATCACTTCCGCGATCCCGAAATTCGGAAGCAGTCTTGGAAAATCCGTGGGGGAGATGTCGCTGCGGTCGGGCATGGCGCGGTCGCGGCGTTTCTCGTTCCAGTAATTCAGGAGAAACAGCGCATCTTCATGGACAGGTGTCTCAAGCAATTCGATGGAAGCACTTCCATCGAGCGGACTGCCGTCGATATCTGACGTGAACGAAGACAAGAATGACGCTCCCGGAAAGCTTCCCCGTGACCTTGCTGCAGTTTGCCACGGCGAAGGTTAACGAAATCGGAGTCCGGACCTGATGCTTGCGTGTGCTGTCTTGCCGGTGTTTGCTGCAGCCATCGGTACCGCAGTAACGATAATAGGCCTGCTGGATGGCGGGTTTCACCGGAGAAAACTCGATGACATTAACGGTTTACGGCGCAAGCCTTTCGCCCTTCGTCCGCAAGGTGCGCGTGTTCCTGGCCGAAAAAGGTCAGGACTACACACTCGAACAGGTGAACATCTTTCCGCCGCCCGACTGGTTTCTCGAGATTTCGCCGCTGAAGCGTATTCCCGTGCTGCGCGACGACAGCGAGGGTGCGGACGCAACGCTGCCGGATTCTTCCGCCATCTGCGGCTATCTCGAAAAGAAGTTTGCCTCGCCCGCGCTCTACCCGTCGGAACCGTTCCAGTACGGCAAGGCGCTCTGGTATGAGGAATATGCGGATTCAGAGCTTGCCGGAAACATCGGCATGGGCACTTTCCGTCCCATGATCGTGAACCGCATGATGGGCAAGGAGCCGGACCGCGAGACGGCGGAGAAGACCGTCGCGGAGAAACTCCCCCGCTACTTTGGCTGGCTCGACAAGGAGATAGGCAACAAGGACTTCCTCGTGGGCGGCGCCTTCGGCATTGCCGACATCTCGGTCGCGACCCAGTTCGCGAACTTCGCTCATACGGGCTTCGCGCCCGACGCGAAGGCTTACCCGAACCTCACGCGCTATCTCGCCGCGATCCTTGCCCGGCCGAGCTTTGCGGCCTGTATCGAGGAGGAGACCGCGCTCCTGAAGAAATTCGGCATCGAATAGGGCCTTTCCGCAACGTCCCTCCCTTCAAATCCTTCGCCAAACCGGGTATCTGTGGGTCAACAAAAACCCCTAAAACAAGAAACCCTCTGGGAGGTAGACGATGGCCGAGAACGCCGGCAAATGGCCCGCCATGACGATCGAGGAAGCGCATGCCTTCCTCACCGCACCGGGCACGCCCTTTGAAATGGAAACGGTGGAGATCAGGGGGGTCCCGATCCGCACCTACAAGGGCACGCCGCCCTCGCTGCGGGCGATCCTCGACATGGGCCGCGCCTTCGGCGAGCGGGAGTTCATCGTCTATGAGGGCGAGCGCCTCACCTATGAGAACCACTATCGCGCTGCGAGCGCCTTTGGCCGCGTACTGAAGGACAAATACGGTGTGAAGAAGGGTGACCGCGTCGCCCTCATCATGCGCAACTTCCCCGAATGGTCGGTCGTTTTCTGGGCGGTCGCGGCCATCGGCGGCGTCATCGTGCCGCTCAATGCCTGGGGCACGGGCCCGGAACTCGAATACGGCATTTCGGATTCGGGCTCGAAGGTCGTCATCGTCGATCACGAGCGCCTGGACCGTATCCGTCCGCACCTGAAGGCGCTGGGGCTCAACGGCCTCGTCGCCGTCCGCACGCCGGAAGACGAACTCGGCGTCGCCGAGAGCTTCGAGACGCTGGTGGGCAAGCCGGCGGACTACGCGAAGCTTTCCGGCGATGCGCTGCCCGACCCCGGGCTCGTACCGGAAGACGACGCGACGATCTTCTACACCTCCGGCACCACCGGCAAGCCGAAGGGCGCGCTCGGTACGCAGCGCAACATCTGCACCAACCTCATGAACGCCATGCTGGGCGGCGCGCGTACCTTCCTCCGTCGCGGTGAGATGCCGCCCGCGCCCGATCCGAATGCGCCGCAGCGCGTGACACTTCTTTCCGTGCCGCTCTTCCACGCCACGGGCTGTCACTCGATCCTCGTCGGCACCTATGCTTCCGGCGGCAAGCTCGTCATCATGCACAAGTGGAATCCGGAACACGCGCTGGAGTTGATCGAGCGCGAGGGCGTCACGTCCTTTGGCGGCGTTCCCGCCATGGTCTGGCAGGTGCTGGAATCGCCCGACTTCGCGACGCGCGACACGTCGAGCGTGCTGTCCATAGGCTATGGCGGCGCGCCTTCCGCGCCGGACCTCGTCGCCCGGATCAAGCAGCAGTTCCCGAAGGTCGAGCCGTCCAACGGTTACGGTCTTACCGAGACGTCGGCCATCACGACGCAGAACCTCGCCGAAGACTATGTGGCGAAGCCGGACAGCGCCGGCGTCGCCGTGCCCGTCTGCGACATCAAGGTTGTGGACGAGAAGGGCAACGAGCTGCCGCGCGGGCAGGTCGGCGAACTCTGGATCAGGGGGCCGAACGTCGTGAAGGGCTACTGGAACAAGCCGGAAGCGACTGCCGCCGCGATCACCGAAGGCGCCTGGTTCCATTCGGGCGACCTCGTCCGCATGGATGATGAAGGCTTCGTCTACATTCTCGATCGCGCCAAGGACATGCTGATCCGCGGCGGCGAGAACATCTACTGTGTCGAGGTCGAAGACGCGCTCTACGCGCATCCCGCCGTCATGGACGCTGCTGTCGTTGCCATTCCGCACAAGGTGCTGGGCGAGGAAGTCGGCGCCGTCGTGCAGGTGGCGCCCGGCAAGCAGATCACGGAAGAGGAGCTTCAGGCCCATGTCGGCAAGCTCCTTGCCGCCTTCAAGGTGCCGGTCAAGATCGAGCTTCGCCACGAGCCTCTGCCGCGCAACCCGAACGGCAAGATCCTGAAGACGGTGCTTCGCGAGGACATGAAGAAGTACACGAAGGACGCCGCCTGAGTTTTTCGGGCTCGCTGCCGCAGCGTCATCGCGGTCTGAACCGATGGAGCCGTCCGGGGCATGGAAATCCCGGGCGGCTTCTCTATGCTTGCGGGCAAAAGAGAACATCGGGAGGAAACAATGAAGGTATCTCTGGAAGGCCGCGTCGCGCTCGTCACCGGCGGAAGCCGGGGCATCGGCCGCGCCATCGCCATCGCGCTCGCGGAAGCGGGCGCCGACGTCGCGATCAACTATCGCCGCGACAAGGAAGCAGCGGACGAAACCGTCGCCGAAATCGAAAAGCTCGGCCGCAAGGCGCGGGCCTATTCAGCCTCGGTCGAGAATTTCGAGGAAGACCAGTTGATGGTCGCCGATGTGCTGAAGGATTTCGGTTCCATCGGCATCCTCGTCAACAATGCGGGCATCGCCTCGCGCGGCCAGACGGTCGCCGACACTGATCCGCAGGAGCTCGAGCGCGTATTGAAGGTGCATGCGATGGCGCCGCATTTCGTCTCGAAGCTCGTGATCCCGCATATGCGCAAGGAGAAGCGCGGCGACATCATCATCATCTCCTCCGTCGCGACTCTCAGCCATTCGGCGAATGGCGGTCCCTACAACATGGGCAAGGCCGCCGCCGAGGCGCTCGCGCTGACGCTCGCCAAGGAAGAACGCAAGCACGGCATCCGCACCAACATCGTCGCCCCCGGTCTCACCGCTACCGACATGGGCTCGCGCCTCGCCGCCGCCCGAGCCGGCAAGAAGGGCATGGACATCCATGATCTCGACGCGACCCAGCCCTTCGGGCATGTCTGTGAGCCGGAAGAGGTCGCAGCAGCCGTCGTTTATCTCGTTTCCGACGCGAACCCCTATGCGAACGGCCAGAAGATCAACATCGACGGCGGCGGTCCGATGTGACGAACTGACCCCGGGGCTGAGTGCAGCCCCTCTTGACCTTCCAGTTGGTGGAAGGGTTAGATTGATGGCATGAAGCTGCTCCGGTTCCAGATTCCGCTGCTCTATCTCGCAAGTCTTTTACTTGCGGGCGCGCTGCATTGCGTGCCGCTGGCGGGGGATCCGGGCCAGCACGCCGCGCTGGATCATGCGGCGCATCACGCCGAAACGGCGGCGGTCCATGACTGTCCGGAAGGAGATGTCGTCTGCGCCTGCGGCGAGGCGGATCCGGTCGTCCAACTCCTTCTCGCCAAGTCGCGGGACGTCCCCTCGGGGAAGAAGGTGGGCCCGGTGCCGGAAATCGCCACCGTTTCCCCGGCCGCACCCGTCCATGTCGCTCTGGCCGACCCGCCGGAACGAAAGGCGCATCGCGTCAGCGCCTATGACGGCATCCACGGACGGGCCGCCCGTCTCCTGATCTAGCTCTCCGCTCGCGAACGGTTGGCGCATGTATGCGCCGTGGTGTCAGCGAATGGAGAAGAAAATGTTCACGAAATATCTGCGTCCGGCGGTCTTCGCCGCCGCGCTGCTGTCGGTTCCGGTCGTGGCGGGTCCCGCTTCCGCGGGAACCTACCGCCTGACGGTCTCAACCGCGGCAATGGAAATAGACGGCCGTACCGTCGAGAAGATGACGATCAATGGCGGTGTTCCCGGTCCCACGCTTCACCTCAAGGAAGGTGAGGACGCGACCATAACCGTCGCCAATGAAACGGATGAAGAAACCTCGGTCCATTGGCACGGGATTCTGCTTCCGGGCATCATGGACGGTGTTCCCGGTTTCAACGGTTTCATGGGGATCGCACCCGGCGCTTCCTACACCTACACCTTCAGGATCAGGCAGAGCGGCACCTACTGGTATCACAGCCATTCGGGTACGCAGGATCAGAGCGTGCTCGGCGCGATCGTCATCGAACCGGAGAAGCCGTCGCCCGTCCTGGCGGACCGGGACTACGTGGTGCTTCTGGGTGACATCACGCCGGAAGACTCGAACCAGGTCCTGCGAAACCTGAAAGCCGATCCGGGCTATTACAACTATAGCAAGCGCACGCTTCTGGACTTCTTTTCCGATGTGAGAAGCGAGGGTTTCGGTCCGACGCTGAAGAACCGCGCCGAATGGGGCGAGATGCGCATGGACCCCACCGATCTTGCCGATGTCACGGGCTACAGCT
Source organism: Parvibaculum sp. (assembly GCA_017642695.1). Classification (GTDB taxonomy): domain Bacteria; phylum Pseudomonadota; class Alphaproteobacteria; order Parvibaculales; family Parvibaculaceae; genus Parvibaculum. Next base: position 1,397,637 of record JAEPQD010000001.1, read on the forward strand.
TTCTCGTCAACGGAAAGACGGCCGACGGCAACGAAACCTTTCTGTTCCAGCCGGGTGAGAAGGTTCGCCTGCGCCTCATCAACGGGTCCGCGATGACGCTCTTCGATGTGCGGATTCCGGGCGCGAAGATGACGGTTGTTGCGGCGGACGGTAACGACGTCCGCCCCGTCGCCGTCGATGAAATCCGCATGGGTGTCGCCGAGCGTTACGACGTCATCGTCGAACCGTCGGGCGACGGTCCCTATGCGGTCTTCGCAGAGCCGATCGACCGGACAGGCTATGCCCTCGCAACGCTCGCGACAGAGAATGGACAGAAGGCACCCGTGCCGGAACGGCGGCCGCGGACGCTTCTCGCCATGGACGACATGGGCATGATGCATGGCGGCCATGAGGGTCATGCCATGGATACCCCGCAGGATGCCGAAGGCATGCACGACATGCACGACATGCACAACATGCATGAGGGGCACGACATGAGCGGCGGCGCTCACCATGAAGGCGCCGGCGCCCCCGGAGAAATGAACCACGAAGGCATGAACCACGAAGGCATGGATCATGGCGGCAGCAAACCCATGGAACAACATATGGACCATGAGGGTATGGGCCATGGCGGCAACCCCTCCATGGAACAGCAGATGAACCATGAAGGCATGGATCATGGTGGCGGTCATCCGATGGAGCACGAGATGGATGGCAAGGGGCACGGTCACGACGGGGATCATTCCGGCATGGCGCCGCCCGCCGGTTCGTCAACGCTCGCCCAACCCTCCGGCTGGGCGGCGGGCTTCCCCGAAGGTGCCGAGGTGCTCGCCTATGAGAGCCTTCAGGCCCGCTCCGCCCGAAGCGACAACCGGCCGCCTGAACGCACTGTCGAGATGCGTCTCACCGGCAACATGGAGCGCTATGCCTGGTCGCTCAACGGCGACCGCTTCCAGGAAGCAGAGCCTGTGCGTGTTCGGTATGGCGAGCGCGTGCGCCTCGTCTTTTCCAACGAAACGATGATGGCGCATCCCATGCACCTGCATGGCATGTTCTTCGAACTGGAAAACGGTACCGGACCGTACCGTCCCCTGAAGGACACGGTCATCGTGCCGCCGGGCAAATCCGTGTCGGTAATCCTGACAGCGCGCGAGATCGGGAGTTGGCCGCTCCACTGCCACCTGCTCTACCATATGGCGTCGGGCATGATGACGGCCTTCGTCGTCGAGCCGCCCGAAACGCCGGAAGCGCGGATCACACCGGATGGCGCAGAATTGCCCCTCACCCTTACGCATGGCAGCGGCCATGTCGGAGGTCACGGTTCCCACGGCATGCAGGGAGGCATCTGATGAGAAGGATATTTCTCGCCTCCGTGCTGGCGTCGGCTGCGTTTTTAGGTACTGCGCGTGCGGAGACAGGCGATGTGGTCATGGCGGATCACGACATGGGGCCGTTCCACAAGATCGTCACGGAAGTCGATTATGCGGATGCGCATGGCGGCCTCTGGAACTGGGATGTCGAGGGCTGGATCGGCGGCGACGCCGAACGTGTGTGGCTCCGGTCGGAAGGCGAAGTCGAGGACGGTGAGGCCGAGGACGCGGAACTTCAGCTGCTCTACGGCTGGAACGTGCATCCGTTCTGGGATGTGCTTGCCGGTGTCCGGCAGGATTTCGAGCCGGACGGGGAAACCTATCTCGCCGCCGGCGTGACGGGGCTCGCTCCCTATTTCTTCGAAACGGAGGCGACCGGCTTTCTTTCGTCGGAGGGCGATTTCTCGCTGCGCCTCGAGCAGAGCTTCGACTTGCCCATCACGCAGAAATTGATCGCCGAGCCGCATGGCGAGCTCAATTTCTTCGCGCAGGATGTGCCTGATCGCGATGTCGGTGCGGGCTTCAGCGACCTCGAGGTCGGCCTCCAGCTTCGCTACGAGGTGACGCGAAAATTCGCACCCTATATCGATCTCGTCTGGGAACGCTCGCTCGGACAGACGGCCTCCATCGCGCGTGCGAATGGAGAGGATGTCGACGACACGACCTTGCGCTTCGGTCTCAGGGTCTGGTTCTGACGGTCATTCGGCGGGCGAAAGAGCGCCCGCCGTTTCCGCTTTCGGTCCGCGCCGGAAGAGCGACGGCATGACGTTGATGAGCGACAGCAGCACCGCTGAGGCGTAAGGCACCGACTGGACGAGCAGCACGCCGATCCAGAGCCGTGAATGGCTGTCCGCGAAATCCGGGCTCATCAGGAAGGCCGCTGTCAGGCCCCAGAGCAGAACCAGCATCACGCTTTCTTCCCGCACCTGGATGAAGGCCGCCGCGAGGGGTGGCTTGTCCTCGCATTTCGGCGTGCGGATGAAGGGTTTGCTCGTCGTGATCATGCCGTTGAGCATCGCCTTCGCGACGGTATGCGTGAGCCCGAGCGCCGCGACGCCGGCGCCGAGGCTTTCGAGGAAGGTGCAGTCGCGTACGCGCACCGCATAGAGCCAGAGCGAACGCACGAATTTGAAGACGAAGCTGCCGATGGTCGGAATGAGGAAGGCTGCAACGGGCAGCGATACCATGTGCGGCTGATAGATCGCCCAGGCCGACAGCCCGATGCTCGCCACCGTGAAGAGAAGGGCAAGCCCGTCCGCGAACCAGGGTAGCCAGCCGGCGAGGAAATAATAGCGTTGCGCGCCGGAAAGTCCGCGCTTCGCGCTCGCCCATGGTGCGAGCGCATCCCAGTGATGCTTCACGATCTGCACCGCGCCATAGGCCCAGCGGAAACGCTGCGTGATATAGCCGGAAAGCGTGTCGGGCGTAAGTCCGCGGCCGAAGGAGTGGTTGACGTAGACGCTGTCATAGCCCGCGCGATAGAGCTTGATGCCCAGTTCCGCATCCTCGCAGATGCACCATTCCGCCCAGCCGCCGACGCGCTTCAGGGCGCTCTTGCGCACCATGGTCATGGTGCCGTGCTGGATGATCGCGTTGAAGTTGTTCCGCTGCACCATGCCGATATGGAAGAAGCCGGCATATTCCCAGTAGGTCATGTTCTTGAACATGCTCTCGTGCCGGTCACGATAATCCTGCGGTGCCTGCACGAAGCCGACATCGGGCTTGTCGAAATAGGGAATGAGCGTCTTCAGCCAGTTCGGCTCGACCTGATAGTCACTGTCGATGACGGCGATGATCTCGGCATCGTCCGCTGTCTTCTCAAGGCCGAAATTGAGTGCGCCCGCCTTGAAGCCCGGCCAGTTCTCGAGATGGAAGAAGCGGAAGCGCGGCCCCAGTTGCGCGCAGGCGTCGCGCACGGGCTGCCAGACTTCGGGATCTACCGTGTTGTTGTCGAGAACGAGAACTTCGTAATTCTCGTAGTTGAGCTTCGAGAGCGCTGTCAGTGTTTCGCGCACCATCTCCGGCGGTTCGTTATGGATCGGCACATGGATCGAAACCTTCGCGTTCGGGCTCACTGCCTTTTCGTCAAAGGGCTTGAAGTGCCGCTCGCCCTGCCGTGTCCAGATCACTTCGACGAACTCGATGGCCTCTGCCAGAAGCACGATGAGCAGCAGCCCCTGTGCGAAGAAGAGGAAGCTCCAGACGGTCGTGCCGACCCAGGTGAAATAGAGACCGGTGACCGAAAGCCCTGCCCAGGCGATGGCGGAGCCCGCAATCTGCGTCAGCACCGCGAAGATGACGACGCCTGCGGGCCGTACATGGCGCTGGCGCAGCATGAAGAGCATTGCGGGCACGAGAGCGAGGCCGGCCGCGAGCGACGCCCAGAAGCGCCATTCTGGTGCTTCCGAAATGCTTCCGGCCATCGGGAATTTCGGCTGCCGGTCGGCATTGTAGATGCCCCAGAAGGCCCCCGCCGCGCCTTCTTCCGACGCCTTCCATGGCTGGTCGAAAGCTTCCATCACGTAGTAGGTGAGATCCTCCTCCTTCGCGCGGTTCAGGAACTCGCGCATGAAGGTTGCCTGATTGACGAGCGAAGGAACGGATTCCGTGTTGAGCTCTTCTTCCGAAAGACCCGGATAGGGGCGGCGCGGAATGATCTTGCCGCGGCTCGGCCAGCCGACTTCGGTAACGACGATGGGTTTGTTCGGATAGGCGGCGCGCAACTCGTCGAGCCGTTCGAACACGGCGTCGACCGCATAGTCGATTGGAATGCCTTCCCAGTAGGGCAGGATCTGCACGCCGATATAGTCGACGGCCTTCACGAGTTCGGGGTTGTTGAGCCAGATGTGCGGCGGCTCGGCGGTCGACACCGGCTTCCAGATTTTCTGCTTCGCCCGCTTGATATAGGCAATGAGGTCGTCGACAGGCAGATCGTTGCGCAGCAGCGCCTCGTTGCCGACCAGCACGCGAACCACATTGCGCCGCGGCGCAAGCGCGGCGAGCGTTTCGAGTTCCCGTTCGTTGCGCTGAAGGTTCGGGCCGATCCAGGCGCCGACGGCGACCGAGAGATCGTTCTCGGCGGCAAGTTCGGGGATGTGTTCCTGTCCGCGAATGACGGTGTAGGTGCGGATTGCCTGCACCGTGCCGGAGAGGAGCTTCATGTCCTCGGCAATCTGCTCGAGCGAGGGATGTTTGTTCTGCGTCGGGTCCTGCCCCTGCCGGTAGGGGCTGTAGCTGAGGCCGACGATTTCACCCGTCCAGGCTTCCGCGTGATGCGGCTGGTTGAAGGCCGCCCAGACCGCAAGATTCGCCGCGATGACGAGCGGCAACACGAGAAAGAGGAAAGCGGCCTGCCGCACGAAGACGGAATGGCGCCAGGAACGGGGATCGGCCGGCTTTTCTTCGGGGGCAGGGTGGTCGGGATTGTCCATCTATCGGTCCGCTAGACACAGAAAACTGGGAAAACGGCTCGATACGGTCCCTGTGGGCGGCCCAGCTCCGCCGGTCCCGCACGGAAAAGGACCCGGCGAAACCGGGCCCTTATTGGTCCCGCACCATGACCAAATTAGGGCAGCCTTGTCTATTGCCCGGTTCGGTCGACATGCGGTGGAAACGCGTCAGTGTGAGTTAGGTTCAATCAATCTGCAGCCGTGGGAATCCGTGCGCCTTCCGGCCGCCGCTGCGCGCCCCGCACGAGCCGCCCGTTCAGCACGCCCGTCGGTTCGCCGTTGCGGAACGCGACCGCTCCCGAAACGATGCTCGCCGTATAGCCGTCCGTCTTCTGGATAAGCCGCTTTCCGCCCGCCGGCAGGTCGTTGACGATGTGGGGCGAATAGAGCGTGAGCCTGTCGAAGTCGATCACGTTCACATCGGCCTTCATGCCGGGCGCGAGAATGCCCCGGTCACCCATGCCGACCAGCGCAGCGTTGCGGGCGGTGAGCCCGTGGACCAGCCATTCGAGCGGCAGCTTCTTTCCACGCGTCCGGTCGCGGCCCCAATGCGTCATCAGCGTCGTCGGGAAGCTCGCATCGCAGATGATGCCGCAATGCGCGCCGCCGTCCGAAAGCCCGAAGGCCGTGTTCGGATGGGTGAGCATGGTTTCGACGTCGGCGAGGCTGCCGCAGTGATAGTTCATCAGCGGGAAATAGATCAGCGCCTTGCCGTCGCGCTCCAGCATCCAGTCGAGAATGACCTCGCGCGGATTCTTGCCCGTCCGCTCCGCAACCGCTTTCGCGCTCGTCTCCGGCGCAGGCTCGTAGTTCGGCCGCTCGCCGAGCGCGAACATCTTGTGATAGCCGGTGCAGAGCATCTCGATGATCTCGCCCGCCGGATAGTCGGGCTCCTCGGCGAGAAGCTTCGCGCGGAACTCCGGGTCCTTCAGCGCCTTCACCTGTTCTTCCAGCGGCGCGCCCCAGATCTGGCGGAAGGTCTGGTGCATGATGAAGGGATTGAGCGAGGCGGTGAGCCCGAGCAGCAGCCCCGTTGCGCGCGGCGGCACCTGGCCGCGGATCGGCAGGCCGTCCGCGTTGGCGGCGGCGATATTGTCGAGCACGCGCTTCCACACGGTCGGCCAGCGGTCGTCCTGCTCGATGGTGATCGACATCGGCCGGCCTGAAATCTCGACCATGCCGCGCAGCATCGCGAACTCTTCATCCGTCTGCTTGAAGTCGGCGATGAGCTGCAGCACGCCCTTGTTTGCCTTGCCCATGGCGCGCGCGATGCCATGAAGTTCCATCGCTTCGGCCTTCAAGGTCGGCGTCGAGCCGCCCTTGCTGTCCTTGTGCTTCACCGTGCGCGAGGTGGAGAAACCGAGCGCGCCCGCTTCGAGCGCCTCCACGACGAGACGGCCCATCTCCGCCGTCTCGGCTTCGCTCGCCGGTTCGAGCGCCGGCGCCCGCTCGCCCATCACATAGGCGCGCACGGCAGCATGCGGCACCTGCAGGCCGACATCGAGCGCGAGCGGCGAGGCTTCGACCGCATCCATGTATTCGGCGAAGCTTTCCCAGTTCCACTTGATGCCTTCGGCAAGCGCCGTGCCCGGAATGTCTTCGACGCCTTCCATGAGGCTCAAGAGCCAGTCGCGCTGTTCCGGCTTGCAGGGCGCGAAGCCGACGCCGCAATTGCCCATTACGGCGGTGGTGACGCCGTGGAAGGTCGAGGGCTGGAGATAGGGGTCCCAGGTCACCTGCCCGTCGTAATGCGTGTGCACGTCGACGAAGCCGGGCGTCACGATCTGCCCCTTCGCGTCGATCTCCTCGCGGCCCGATCCCGAAACCTTGCCGACCGCGACGATGACGCCGCCGTCGATCGCGACATCCGCCTCGCGCGGCGCTCCGCCCGTCCCGTCGAAAACGGTCCCGCCTCGGATCACGATATCGTGCTGGCTCATTGGGTTTCCCTCCCGGAATGCTCTGAATGGCGTTTGAGGAGAGTTTAGCGGAAATCCCCATTCAAGGCGAAGGGCCGCTTTACCTGCAAATTGCCTGTGTTTCTGTATTCACAGCCCTAGATGACCTCGAAGGAATCAGGATCGTCGGAGTATCCAATGGCTGGAAAGGAAGAACAGGGAAACCTCACCCGCACCCGCCTTGCGCTCGGCATGGCGGTGTTCGGCTCGGCGACGCCGGTGAGCAAGATCGTGACGGGCGCAATGCCGGTCTTTGTGGGTTCGGCGCTGCGCGTCGGGCTCGGCGCCGTGGTGCTGGCGCCTTTCGCGTGGAAAGCGCGGGCACAGGTCCGGGAGTTCGAGAGGCGCGACTGGATCACCGTCTGCCTCATCGCGCTTTTCGGCATGTTCGGTTTCTCCGCTCTCATGCTCTACGGCATGAAGATGATCCCCGGCGTCGTCGGCGCCATCGTCATGAGCACGGCACCCGCCGTCACGGCCGCCGCATCTATGCTCTTTTTCGGCGACAGCCCCACCTGGCGGAAACTCACCGCCATTGCGTTCGCCGTCGCAGGCGTCCTGCTGCTGCAGCTCGGGCAGGGGAGTGGCGAGGGCTCCGGCTCGGAAATGTGGCTTGGCGCGGCGCTCGTCTTCGCCGCCGTCTGCTGCGAAGCCTGCTACACGCTGCTCGGCAAGCGCATGTCGGAACATATCGACCCCGTGCTCGTCGCTTTCCTCGCGGCGGCCCTGTCGATCCCGCTCTTCCTCCCCTTTGCGATCTGGCAGCTTTCGGGATTCGATGTCGCAAGTGTCGGCGCGGGCGCATGGGCCGCCGCCATCTGGTACGGCGCGGGCACGCTCTCGCTCGGCACATGGCTCTGGTATTCGGGGCTCGCCAGGGCGGAAGGCGCCGTCGCCGCCGCCTTCATGGGCGTCATGCCCGCATCCGCCCTCATCCTCTCCTATGTGCTCCTCGGCGAGGAATTCCGCTGGGTGCACATGGCGGGCTTCGGAACGGTCTTTGCGGGCGTGCTCCTCGTTTCCTGGGAACACGCCCGCATGGAGAAGGAGGGTTAGGACGCCTGCTGCTTGCCGCGGCTCTGGATGCCCGCGCGCCGCTCGGCAACCGCGTCCGGCGTGACGGACTTGTTCGCTGCGTTCGACACCTTGCGCTCGGTCTTGAGTGCATCGCCGAAGGCTTCCGCGAAGCCCTGATCGATCAGGCTCTTGTAGGCGGGCAGACACTGGGGCACGACAGAAAGCATGTCGTCGGCGAGCTTGCGGGCGACGGGGAGGAGTTCCTCCGCCGTCACCACCCGGTTCACCATGCCCCAGTCTTCCGCTTGTTGTGCGGAGAGGAAGTTGCCTGTCAGCGAAAGCTCCTTCGCGCGATAGATGCCGATGACGCGGCTGAGCTTCTGGCTGAGGCCCCAGCCCGGCAGGATGCCGACGCGCGCATGCGTATCGGCGAAGCGCGCATTCTCCGAACAGACGAGCACGTCGCAGGCGAGCGCGAGCTCGAAGCCGCCGGTGATCGCGACGCCGTTGATCGCGCCGATGACCGGGCCGGAGAAACGGCCGATGGAGGTCACCGGGTCCTTGTCGCCGACCGTGGCGTTGATGCCGCCGGTGTCGCTGCCGAGTTCCTTCAGGTCGAGCCCGGCGCAGAAGGCCTTGCCCGCGCCGGTCAGGATTGCGACGCGAATGTTCTCGTCCGCTTCCAGGTCCTCGAAGGTTTCGGCGATGGCGGTGCGCAGCTCGCGCGACAGCGCGTTCATCGCGTTCGGGCGGTTCAGCGTCACGGTCGCGACGGCGCCGGATTTTTCGACGAGAATGACGGGCTCGGACATAGGGGATCCTCCGGATGAATGGCTTTGGCGCAGTTCTATCGGGATCGGCGCAGCCTCGCAATCAGCCGAGCATTTGCGCAAGGGCGACGCCGACGAAATTCGCCACCGCATAGCCGAGAACGCCGAGCATGACCCCCGGCGTGACAAGCGCGCGCCAGCGCCGCCCGGCCGCCATGGCCGCGGCCGTCGCCGGTCCGACGGCTACCGCATTCGAGATCACGAGCGCTTCCGCGAGGTCGATCCGGAAGAGCTTCGCGCCCGCCAGCACGAAGACGAGATGCACCGCCGCCATGGTGAAGACGAAGAAGAAGATCGGCAGCGCTGTCTCGACCATCAGCACGACATCCGCCGCCGCGCCGATCACGCCGAAGAAGACATACATGAAGAACATGCCGAGATCGAAACCGCCATGGAGGCGCGCCATCTGGTGCGGGAAGAGATTGGCGACCAGGAGCGCGGCAATGGTGACGAAGAGCACGCCGTATTTCGGAATGCCGAAGAGCGCCGCCACCTCGAAGCCCGCGAAGCAGCAGGCGGCGGAAAGGAACAACAGCAGCGCGAGCGCGCCCATGTCGAGCGGATGCTTTTCTTCCTCCACTTCATGCGCGTGGTCTTCCTCTTCCGCCTCGATGATCTTGGAAGGAATCAGGCGGAGAAGGAGCTTCCATCCCGGCAATATGAGCAGCAGCGCGATGAAGAAGGTCGCCATCACATTGTCGGCGGCCGCGGTCGCGGCGGTCAGCGCGCCGTTCTCGCTGAGCCCCGTGGCCTGGCTCACCGCCGCGAAGTTCATCGAGCCGCCGATCCAGCTTGCGCCGAGCGCGCCCGCGACGAGGTGGCCGTCCGGTCCCATATCGATCAGCGCAAAGCCCACCAGAACGCCCGCGATCGTGCCGATGACCGCGATCACGAAGGCGATCAGCATCATGCCGCTTTCCGGCAGGATCTTCTTCAGGTCCGCCTTGAAGAGCAGCAGCGGAATGGCGAGCGGCACCGCATAGCCCCACACCATGTCGTGAAAGTCCGACGCAAACGGCACGACCCGGAGGTTGGCGAGAAGCGTACCCGCGAGAATGGTCAGGATGACGCCGGAAATCCACTGGCCGAGCCGTGTCCGCTCCGACCAGAAGCCGAAGGCCGCGAGCCCGAGAAAGGCGAACAGAAGACCGAAGCTGTTGTCGGCGGAAATGAGCGGCAGCGTCATGGCTTTTCTTCTTCTGCATCGTGAGTCGGCGGTTCCGCCCATCATGCGAAGGGCGAAGGCAAAGACAAGCGCAAACGGGTTATGGAACGGATGTCGGAACGGTGCGCGCGCCCATGCGTTTTCTTTTCACACTCATATCGAGCGGAAGAGAAGGAGGACCGTCATGGCCGATCCGAAGAAGAAGCCGGAAAACGAAGGCGAGGGCAGCCGCTCTGCGGCGCGCGCCTACAACAAGGACCAGCAGGAATTCGTCAGGGAAGGCCAGGTCGGCGAGGCGGCGCTTGCCGCGCGCCGTGCCGTGGAAGAGCAGGGCGGCGACCTCGAGAAGGCCGAAAAGGAAGGCAAGCGCCACGCCGCAGAGCACGACCCGGAGGAAACCCGCGACTACAGCAAGCCGGACTGAGCCTACATCGCGAAGTTGACGGAGATGGAACCGAACTGATCGGGTTTCGGCTGTCCTTCGTATTCCCGGCTGCGGAAGACATGCGTGAAGGACACGCGCGCATCCCACAGCACGAACACGGCGCCGAGTTTCGCGTCATAGACGAAGGAGCGCTTGTCGATGCTCGGGCTGTCGCGGAACGTGTTGCCGTCGAGGAAGATGTCGCGACCGACGGCGCGGCCTTCGACACCTGCGAACAGGTAGCAGTTGCAGCCCTCGGCCTGCGGCTCGAACCATTCGGAGCCGCCGACACCCGGATAGATGCGCGTCGGCCCGAAATCGTCCGGCAGCGAGAAGCCGAGACGGAAGGTGCCGCCGAGCCCTGCATAGGTCTGCACATTGCCGAGTGACAGGATCGTGTAGGGAATGAAATCGGTCTGCAGGCCGAGCACAGCCGGTGTATCGAAGGTTGAGCTGCGCCACGCGCGCTCGAAACTCAGATTGACGCCGACCTCGTTCTTGATCTGGTTGTCCCATCCGTTCGCTTCGTCGGCGCCGATGAGATCGTGCCACTCGTTCTGCACGAATTCGCCCTGCGCGGCCGGGCCGACAACGCCGAGATCGAGCTTCCACTGATCCTGCCATGCTTCGCCCGTGATCGTGCTCGAACGTACGCTCTGCAACGAGAACGTCATGTGGAGCCAGGCGGCATAGGGCCGGTCGTTCGGCTGGTAGGCAGCGATGGTCGTGTCTTCCGGCGTGAAGATCGCATGGCCGAGCGCGACGCCGATGCGGTGACTCTTGCGGTCGAAGTTTCCCGTCGGGAAGAGCAGCGAGTAGAAGGGCGGCGAGGAGAAATCCGTCAGCCACTCCGGCAGGCCCGTCTGCGGGCGCGAGAGCCACGCGGCCTGCAGCCCGTTCGTGTAGTGGCGGTCTGTATTGGTAACGTTCGCAAACAGATCGTTCTCGACCTGAAAGGTCAGAAACTCGCGGTCACCGCCCGCATCGGCTTGCGCCAGGGCCTTCCCGGCAGAGAGACAGGCAACCAGAAGACCGAAGAAGACAGCCTTTCCGGCTCTCGAAACGCTCATAAGCGGGAAATCCCCCAGAAACACGGATAAACGCTACGCGAACCAGCTTGACGCTGGGGCGCGCGGGCCTGTCCAATACCGTGAGTGATACTGCTCAACAAAAAAGGCGCCAGCAAGGCGTCGGAACAAGAATGGCGGGGAGGATAGGATGTCGGTTGCGGAAGCATCGCCGGGATGGAGTCGTGAAGAAGCGGCCGCGGCGGGAATGGTGTTGGCGTGGCACGCGGCGCAGGCGCCCTCGCGTCCCGCGATCCTCTCGGAACATGGCAACCGCACCTATGCGGAACTCAACGCGAATGCGAACCGTCTCGTGCGCGCGCTGCGCCGGGCGGGGCTGAAGCAGGGCGACGCCGTTGCGCTGATGTGTTCCAACCGCCCCGAATTCGCGGAGACAATCGCCGCCTGCGCGCGCGGCGGCTTCCGCATGACGCCGATCAACTGGCACCTCAAGGGCTCCGAGGTCGGTTACATCGTCGACAATTGCGAGGCGAGGGCCTTCGTCGCAGACGCGCGCTTCAGGGACAGCGCCATCGAGGCGGCGGCGATGTCGCCTGCTCTCATCGCGAAGCTTGCCGTCGGCGGTCCGGTCGACGGCTTCTCCTCCTATGACGATGCGCTGGCGGCGGAGGAGGGGAGCGATCTCGCGGACCCCGTCCTCGGTTCGCAGATGATGTATACCTCCGGCACCACCGGCCATCCGAAAGGCGTCTACCGCAAGCAGGCTGCACCCGTCACGCCCCTGCTCGCGAAGCTCACCGAGACGGCTGCCTTCCGCGAAGGCGACCTCGCGCTCGTCACGGGCCCGCTCTATCACGCGGCACCCCTCGCCTTGAACCTTTCCTTCCCGCTCAATGCGGGCGTCGGCTGCGTGCTGATGGACAAGTGGGACGCGGAGGAGACGCTCCGCCTCGTCGCCGAACATCGCATCACGCACACGCATGTCGTACCGACCATGCTGCACCGGATGCTGCAACTGCCCGAGGAAACGAAGGCAAAATACGACACCTCGTCGCTCCGCTGGATTCTTCATGGTGCCGCGCCCTGTCCCGTTCATGTCAAGGAAGGCGCCATCGACTGGTTCGGTCCCGTCGTCTTCGAATATTACGCGGCGACGGAAGGCGGCGGCATCTTCATCGACAGTCACGAGTTTCCCTCGAAGAAGGGCAGCGTCGGCAAGCCGCTGCCCGGCGTCGTCGTCGAAATCCACGATGAAGACGGCAAACAACTTGGTGCGAACGGCGTCGGCACCGTCTATTTCAAGGCGCCGGAGCAGGGCCGCTTCGAATATTACAAGGCGCCCGAGAAGACCGAGGGCGCCTATCGCGGCGACTTCTACACCATGGGCGACATGGGCTACATCGACGAGGACGGTTTCCTCTTCCTCACCGGCCGCAGCGCCGAGGTCATCATCTCCGGCGGCGTGAACATCTACCCGGCGGAAATCGACCAGGAAGTGCTGAAGCATCCCGCCGTCGCGGACGCCGCCGCCGTCGGCGTGCCGAACGAGGAATGGGGCGAGGAAGTGAAGCTCGTTGTCGAGTTGAACGAGGGTTACAGGCCGGACGATGCGATGGCGAAGGAACTTCTCGCCTTCGCCGCGGAAAATCTCCCCGGCTATCAGCGTCCGCGCTCCGTCGATTTCGTCGCCGAACTTCCGCGCATGCCGTCGGGCAAGGTGCTCCGCCGCACCATCCGCGACGCCTACTGGCAGGGCGACAGGAAAATCTGATCGCGATTGCAGTTCCGGAAGGGAAGGGCCGCTTTAATCGGGCGGCCCTTTCACTTATATGGAGCGCAGCGGAAGAGGGATCGCGAGAAAGATACAAGATGAATGCATCTACTTCCCTCGGACCCCGTATCCGCTTCGTCGTCATTCTCGGCGCGCTGATCGCCTTCGCGCCGCTCTCGATCGACATGTATCTGCCGGCCTTCCCGGCCATCGCGGATCACTTCGCCGTCGCGCCCGGCGCGGTGCAGACGACGCTCGCCGTCTTCTTCGTCGGGCTCGCCGTGGGGCAGGGTATTCTCGGCCCCATCATGGATCGCCTCGGCCGCCTTCGTCCGCTCCTCTTCGGCATCGCGGTCTATGTCGCGGCCTCGCTCTGGGCGGCCCTCGCCGCTGACATCGAAAGCCTCACCGCCGCGCGCCTCCTGCAGGCGCTGGGCGGTTGCGCGGGCATCGTCGCCTCGCGCGCCATGGTGCGCGATCTCTTCGACGAGCGCGCGTCCGCGCAGGTCTATTCGCTCCTCATGCTGGTGATGGGCCTCGCGCCGATCCTTGCGCCGATGATCGGCGGCTTCCTCATCGCGCACTACGAATGGCCGGTGATCTTCTGGGTGCTCGCCGCCTTCGGCCTCGCCTGCATACCGGCGGTCCTGTTCGGCCTCGGCGAGACCCTGCCGCCCGGCAAGCGCCACAGTGGCCGCGGCATTGCCGAGGTCGGCCGCGCCTATCTCGCGCTCTGCATGGACAGGCCCTTCATCGCCTTCGCGCTCGCCAATGCGCTCGTCTCGTCTGCGATGTTCGCCTACATCACGGGCTCGCCCTTCGTCTTCATAGAGCTTCATGGTCTCGCGCCCGAAGCTTACGCCATGCTTTTCGGCGTGAACGCCGCGGGCCTCATCGCCGCCTCGCAGGTGAATGCCTTTCTGCTGCGCCGCCACTCAGGCCGCACCATCCTCAAATTCGCGATGACGCTCCATCTCGCGGCAGCCCTCGTTCTCCTCGCCGTCACGCTTCTCCTGCCGCACGCCTTCTACCCACTTGCCGCCTGCATCTTCGTCGTCGTCGCCTCCTACGGTTTCGTCGGCGCGAACGCGACCGCCGCCGCCATGTCGCGCGCGGAGGAAAATGCGGGCTCCGCGGCCGCGCTCACGGGTATCCTGCAATTTGCCCTTGCCGCCACGGTCGGCGGCATTGTCGGCGCCTTCAACGACGGCACCGCGCTCCCCATGGCGCTCGTCATTGCGGCGGGCAGCCTCCTCGGCACGCTCGCCCGCCTCATGTCACGCGACAAGGCGCCCGCACCCGCTGCATAAAGCAGAAGGGCCGCCCCGTTGCCGGGACGGCCCTTCGCTCCTATCCGCGTCTGTTGTTGTTTTTGGACGCCGATTGCTGTGTTTATCCGAGCTTCGAAATCGCCTTCGCCACATGCTCCGGCTTTTCGAGCGTCATCAGGTGCCCCGCTTCCGGGATCGAGACGAGCTCCGCGCCGTTGATCGCCTTTTTCCACGCATGCGCATAGGCCGGCACGATCAGCTTGTCGCCGTCGCCCCAGACGAGAACCGTCTTCGCCTTCAGGCGGTAAAGCCGCTGCGAGAGGCCGCGGTCCGGCACCGGGAAGAGGATCTTGCCTGCCATGCCCATCTGCCGGGCGTTCTGCACGAGAAAGCCCTTCAGCCATTCCGGATCGTCGAGCGCAACGCCTGCCGTCATCAGCGCCGTCCCGGCTTCGACGTCGTGGAACAGCACGGCCGGAAGCTCGTAAGGCAGCATGGCGAAGATGTCGGGGATCGGATGATCGTCGAGCCAGAGCCCCGCCGGGCAGATGAGCCCGAGGCGCGACACATCGTTCGGCGCAATGGCGGCCATCTCGGCGGCGATCATGCCGCCCATCGAATGGCCGACAAGGATCGGGTCTTTCAGCCCGAGCGCGTCGATGACGTCCCAGGTGTGGAGCGTGATGTCGAGCATCTCGCGCAGCTCGCCGCATTCCTCCGAGTCGCCATAGCCGGGCAGCAGCGGCGCGTAGACATGGTACTTTTTCGCGAGTTCCGCGAGGAACGGGTCCTCCGCCGTGATGCCGCCTGCCCCGTGCAGGAAGACGAGGGGTTCTCCTTTCCCGCCTTCGAAATAGCGAACGGGAACGTGAGGGGTCTGAACTGTTTTCGCTTCCATCAGTCCTTCCCTCCCACGAGTGCCGCCACTTCCTTCTCGGCGGGCAGGCTGCCTGGCTTTGCCTGCTTCTTGAGCGGCTTGCACCAGAAGCGGTTGTCGTCCTTGTAGTCGGGGAACATGTCGCGGAGATGCGGCATGACCTTTTCCGCAAAGAGCTTCGTCGAGTGCATGCACTTGTCCATCGGCATGTTGCCGACATGCATGAGGCAGAAGATGTTGCCGACATTGAGCCCCTTGATGAGCTCTTCCATGCGCTGGCGCACCGTTTCGGGGCTGCCCGCGATCACATGGCCCTGTTCGGTCAGGTCCTTCCAGGTGAGCGAGGAATAGCCGTCGATGGGCGGCGCATATTGCGACAGCGCGCCGGTCTGGATCGTCTTGATCGTGCGGTAGCCCGGCGCGTCCGCGAAGCCGCCATAGACGTGCAGGCAGCGGTTGTAGAAATAGCTGACATGCTCCGAGTAAAGACGTTCGGCTTCCTCGTCCGTGTCGGCGACGCAGATCGTCTGCGCGAAGCCCGCGCGGTAGGGGCTCTCGTCGGGCGCGTTGCGTTCGGCCACGCGGTCCCAGTAGCCCTGCATCAGCGCCTTCGCCCGGATATAGCCGGAGAAGGAGAGGTAGGAATAGGAGTAGGTGTTGTCGATGCAGAAGTCGTAGGTCTCGACGGAGCCGCCGCCCGGAATGTGGATCGGCGGCGGGTCCTGGATCGGCCGCGGCCAGATGTTCACATGGCGCAGCTTGTTGTAGCGCCCGTTCCACGCGAAGGGATCGGGGTCCGACCAGGCGCGGCGGATCAGGTCATGCGCTTCCTGGTACTTCTCGCGCGTCAGCGCCGGTATCTGCCCGTAGCAGTAATTCGTGTCCATCGACGTGCCGACCGGGAAACCGGCGACGAGCCGCCCGCCCGAAATGCAGTCGAGCATCGCGAATTCTTCCGCGACGCGCACCGGCGGGTTGTAGAGCGCGATGGAATTGCCGAGCACCACGAGGCCGACATCGGATGTCCGCCGCGCGAGTCCCGCCGCGATGATGTTCGGCGACGGCATGATGCCGTAGCCGTTCTGGTGATGCTCGTTGACGCCAATGCCGTCGAAACCCATCGTCCCGGCATATTCGAGCATGTCCATATAGGAATTGTAGACCTCGTTCGCCTTGGCGGGGTCGAACAGGCGCGAGTCGATATCGACCCAGACCGAGCGGTGCTTCTCCCGGAAATCGTCCGGCAGATACGGCCACGGCATCAGGTTGAACCATGTGAATTTCATTTTTTCCTCCTCCCGGCGGGACGTTCCTGCGCGTCTTTCGGCGCGCCTCCTCCGTCGTCCCGATTTAGGGTATATACCCTAGGCGCGGAGTCTATCCGCTTCCCGGCAGGGTCGCAATCGCGTGCCCCTGCTGCCGCTAACCCCAATCGCAAATGAGAGTGAATTCCAGGAATCCTGTGGGTTTATGCCGCACAGAAACTGAATTGTGTCGGCGCTGCGCTGGAACTATGGTCGAAGGGTTATTACACTTTGTTTGAGTGAAATTAAAAATTCAGCTCGGTCCGCTTTACCGAAGCACTGAAGTGGGGCCCGTCGCTGACGCGGTTCTGAGAAGAGGGGAACTATGGAGAAGACGCAGGTCCTGAAGACGTGGCTGCTTGGCAGCTGCGCGATCGCGCTCGCTCAGGCGGCGATGGGTGCCGCTGTTATGGCCGAAGAATTCGTCAAGACGCCGGAGCCCGAGCCGACGGAGATTGAGGCACCTTGGGCACAGCGAATTCAGGACGCGATCAATTTCGGTCCGGTGAAGTTCAATGCCGGCGTGACCGTGACGGAAGTCTTTTCCGACAACATCTTCGTGACGCGCAACAACAAGCAGGAAGATTTCTACACCATCGTCTCTCCCGACGTTTCGGCGGCGGTCGATGTGGGGCGCCACGATCTCAATTTCCGCGCCGGCGCCGACCTCGGTTACTACAATCGCTTCTCGAGCGAGAACTACGACGACTACTACATGGGAGCCGACGGACGCCTGCGCCTTGGCGCGACGACATCGCTCTTCGGTGGCGCGACCTATAGCTGGGAGCACGAGTCGAGAGAATCGCCCGATGCTGTCAACGGCGCTGAACCGACGAAATACCGTTACGGTGACTACTTCGCCGGCATCGCACACCGCTCCGACAACATCATCGGAAGGTTCGGTGGCACGGTCGAAACCTACGATTTCGACGACACCCCGACCGCGGGCGGACCGGCCATCAACAATGATGATCGCGACCGCACGGAATATGAAATCGGCACACGTGTCGGTTACCGCTTCACACAGTCATACGAAGCCTTTGGCCAAGTCTACTGGGACGTCAGGGACTACGATATGGCTACCGACGACTTCGGCTTCCGCCGCGATTCGGACGGTTATCGTGTCGCCGCCGGCATCCGCGGCAATGCGGGTCCCGCGCTGCAGGGCGAACTCTATGTCGGACTGCTGCATCAGAACTACGACGATGCGGCCTTCAGCAGTGTGACTGAGCCGGACGTAGGCGCGAATCTCACCTGGCGCGCCGCGCCGGCGACGACGGTGCGCTATTTTCTCGACAGATCGATCGAGGAGACGACACTCGCCGGATCGTCCGGCTACGTTCGCTCCGCCATGGGAGCGTCCGTCGCGCATGAACTCAGGCCGGACCTTTCCGCTTCCGCGCATCTTCAGTACTCGCGCAACGAATATCAGGATGTCGGCCGTACCGACCACCTCATCGACAGTGGCCTGGACATCAAGTACTTCTTCGCGCCGAACCTCTTCGTGGGTGCGGGATATTCGCTCCTGCAACGTCTGTCGGATTTCTCTGGCGCGGAATTCACTGAAAACCGCTTGATGTTCCGCCTCGGCGCCCAGCTCGCGCCCGGCTACGAGGGCGATCCGGCGAGCTTCGCGCCGTTTACATCGACCTATGGTCCCGGCAGCGCCTATGTAGGTCTGCAGGCCGGAACCGGCATGTTGCAGTCGGCTCTCAACGGCCCGCGCGGCGGTGGCGGCGGTACGCAGACGGCGGACTTCGGCAATGCCGGATGGCAGGGCGGCATCTTCGGCGGTTATGGCGTCACCGTGAACCGTGTCTATCTCGGTGCGGAACTCGATGCCGAACTGGGCGACCAGAGCTGGGAGCATAACGGAACGCCCGGCGCGAACCGTGTCTACTCGGTTGAGAAGAAGGACAGCTACGAACTGGCCGGACGTCTCGGCTACGAGCTGGAGAACCAGGCGCTGCTCTACACGCGCTTCGGGCTCGTCTACAGCAGCTTCGAGACGCCCTATCTGGACGATGCGCTGAACTACACCAAGGTCGATGACCGGCGGCTCGGTTTCCGCTACGGCGGCGGTGCCGACTTCCCGCTCTTCGGAAGCGTCTTCGGCCGCATGGAGTACACGATTACGTCCTATGAGGACTACAACGTCACGCTCCCGGGAACCATGGACAACTTCGCCAATGCCGAAAATCTGGTGCGCTTCGGTGTGGGCTACAGGTTCAATCAGGGCGTCGACGAGACGAAGCCTGCGCCCGCTGTGGACTATAGCGGCTTCTATGCCGGTGCCGCCCTCGGCCACGGCGCATTGATCAGCGACAACCGCGGTTTGCGCGGCGGCCAGCCCTTGCAGGTCGACCGTGCCGGCTACGGCGGTTCGCTGGGACTTTTCGGCGGCTATGGCATGACATTCGGCGATGCCTATCTGGGCGCCGAGGCCGAGATCGAAACGAGCGATGCCAATTGGCGCATCCAGCGCGATCCTAACGGCCGCATCTATTCCGTCGACAAGGACTTCAGCTACGGAGCCTCGCTCCGGGCTGGCTACATCGTCAGGAAGAACACGCTCATCTACGGCCGCGTTGGCGTGGTTGAGACGAGGTTTGCGAACGATTACGCGACGACCGGCGTGCATGTGACGTCAAAGGAAACCGTGACGGGCGTGCGTTACGGCGGCGGCGTTGAAATGCCGATCGACAAGAAGATGCTTCTGCGTCTCGACTACACCTGGACCGAGTACGACGCTTACGAGGTCGTATACGGTGCCAATTCGGACAGCTTCGACAATAGCGAGAACCTGTTCCGCGTCGCCATCTCCTACAAGTTCTGAAATTATCAGTGTACGGAGACAATGTGCCGCATGGCGGTGGAGTTAAAAGACGGAAGTTGTGCACCATATAAAGGAATGAAACCTGGGAGTGCGGGCCCGACAATCAGCACACGGGCGTGAGTGGCGAGATGGATGTTTCGCCGAAAAAAATCAGCAGGCGGCAACGGCCGCAGATATGCAAGTAAAGGATTAAGAAATGAAAACCTGTTCTGTTTCTCTCAAGACGCTGCTCGTTGCCTCGACGGCTGTTTGCGCCCTGACGCTCGGCCTGGGCGGCGCGGCCTCCTTCTCGCCTTTCATGCTCTCGAGCGCTCAGGCGCAGGAAAGCGGTCACAGCGGTGGCAAGGGCGGCAGCGGCGGCAGCGGCGGCCATGAGGATGGCGGTGAAGAGGGCGGTCACGAAGGCGGCTCGGAAAAGGGCAAGGGCGGTACGGGCGAGGCCGGCGGCCACCGCGGCAACATCGAGGACAAGGTCTTCGATGAAGACGAAGGTCCGAGCGATGAGGCCAAGGGCCCGCATTATGGCGGCGGCAAGGATGTCCAGGGCAAGCCCGCGGGCGCCGGCAGCAAGAAGGGCGACCTCTTCGGTGACATGGTTGTCATTCTCCGCGACGAGAACGGCGTGCCGGTCCTCACCCCGGAAGGCTATGTTCAGCCGCTCGACGCGGAGGGCAACCCGCTTCCCCTGAACGAGGAGGGTGAGGTCATCAACCCTGACGCGATGATCGAAGTCGAACTCGGCCGCTCCAATGTGGCCCGCTCGCCTTCGAAAGTGCTCGAGGGTCAGCTCGACGAAGTGATTGCCGCGATCAACGCCGCCGACTCCGTCACCCTCGACGAATCCGGCCGCATCGTCACCACGACGGACGGCGAGGAGGCTACGGTCGACTCCCCGATCGCCAACCTTGCGCTCTACAAGACGATCCTCAATACCGGCACGATCGAAGGTGTCGATGCGTCGAAGCTTCCCGCCGAGCTGGCAAATCTTGCAGACGGCGTCAAGACGGATGCGGACCTTCTGAGTGCAATCGGCTTCCTCGCTGGTGCGACCGACAAGGAAGGCGCTCTCTCGGTGGACGAGATTGTCTATCTCAATTCGATTCTTGGAATCGAAGGCACGATCACCGGTGCCGACGGCCGCAGCTACATCGACTATTCGAACTTCACCTATGACCGTTCGTCGACCTACGATGGCGTCACGGTGACGGTCCTGGTTGAGACCTCGCCCGGCGTCTTCGAGATGCAGACGGTCAACGTGATGGATGCTGTTTTCGGCGGCGCGGACGCTTCCGGTGAGGACGTGACGGGCTACACACAGGCCGCTGACGACGCTCGCTCGGTGCTCCTCTTCGTGCACGACAACTCCGCGCCCGAGTAAGGCGCGGAGATTGGGGTTGGGCATTACTCGAGACAGGAGAATAAAATGAAAACCTTGCAGAAGAACGTTCTGGCGGCGATCGGCATCCTTGCTCTCGCCGGTCTCGCTCAAGCTCCAGCCGCACTTGCTCAGGGTGCCGGAGGGCAGGGAATGGGGATGCACGATCCCAATTCCTACGGTCCGGGCACGGTCTATGGCTGGCAGCTCATGACGCCGGCCGAGCGCGATCAGTTCCATCTCAGGATGCGCAATGCGAATACCTGGGAAGAACGGGAGCGCATCCGGTCCGAGCATCACAACGAGATGCAGGTCCGGGCGCGCGAGCAGGGCGTCACCCTGCCGACTGTCCCACCCGCTCGCGGCGGCATGGGCTACGGCATGGGCTCCGGCCCGCGCGGCAAGAACAGGTAGGGCTGCCGGCCGCATGACGGCAGCACGGAAGGCGGCGCTTCGGCGCCGCCTTCTTTTTTCGGCCACCTCCTCTTACTCTCTCGCGGGAAAGGGAGGAGAAACGCCATGCGCATGAAGTCACTCGGCCGTTCCGGCCTCAAGGTCTCCGTCGTCGGTCTCGGCTGCAACAATTTCGGCATGAAGATCGACCAGAAGGAAACGGATGCCGTCGTCGCCAAGGCGCTTGACGAGGGCATCACGCTCTTCGACACGGCGGATGTCTACGGCAACAAGGGTGGTTCCGAGACGATGCTCGGCAAGGCGCTGGGCGCGCGGCGCAAGGACATCGTGCTCGCGACGAAGTTCGGCCTGCCCATGGGCGAGGGCGAATACATGAAGGGCGGGTCGCGCCGCTACATCGTGAGCGCGGTCGAGGCGAGCCTGAAGCGCCTCGGCACCGATTACATTGATCTCTACCAGCTTCACTTCCCCGATACCGACACGCCCATCGAGGAAACCCTCGCCGCGCTCGACGATCTCGTGCGCACCGGCAAGGTGCGCTACATCGGCTCGTCCAACTTCGCAGGCTGGCAGTTCGTGGAATCGGCCTTCCTCGCGAAGGAGCGCAATCTCGCGCCCTTCATCACCGCGCAGAACCACTACAACCTGCTCGACCGCAAGATCGAGCACGAGCTCGTGCCCGCCGTGAAGAAATACGGCGGCAGCATCCTTCCCTATTTCCCGCTCGCGAGCGGCCTGCTCACCGGCAAGTACGAGCGCGGCAAGCCCGTGCCCAACGACAGCCGCCTCGCCATGTGGGGCGAGCGCGGCAAGGCGCTGATGAGCGAGGAGAATTTCGACCTCGTGGAAAAGGTCACTGCCTTCGCGAAGGAGCGCGGAAAATCGACGCTCGATGCCGCCATCGGCTGGCTCGCCTCTCAGCCCCATGTCGGCAGCGTCATCTCCGGCGCGACGAAGCCCGGGCAGGTGGAAGCCAATGTGAAGGCGGGCGAATGGCTGATGAGCGCGGAGGAACTCGACGAAATGAACCGTCTCACCTTCCGCTTCTGAAGCCCGGCTTGCCTCTGCGTGCCGTGGATGGTCTGTTGGGGGCGTGCGGAAAACAGGAGGAAAACATGCGCAACCTATTCGCGAGCGCCGCGCTCGGCGCGGCCCTTGCTCTCTCCCTCGCCATGCCGGCCTCGGCCGCCGATCCGCAGCCGGACAAGGAAATCGCCGCCGCGGCGCAGCATGCGGGCTTCGCCGCCGGCTCGTCGGACATTGCCGGTATCCACACCCATCTCCACCACGCCGTGAACTGCCTCGTTGGCCCGGACGGCGAGGGCTTCGCGCCGAAGGAACTCAACCCCTGCAAGGCGCTCGGCAACGGCGCCATCCCGGACACGGACGACGCGACAAGGAAGGAAAGCCTCGAAGCCGCGCTGGAGAGGGCCAATGCGGGGCTGGCCTCCGAAGATCTCGTGGACGCCAAGACGGAAGCGATCAAGACGCAGGCGCTGCTCGATTCCCTGGAGTAGCAAGCGCCACCGCACTGCAACATGAAAGGGCGCCGCTCCGTTTGGGAAGCGGCGCCCTTCGGCGTTAGAATGTCCTCAACAGAAAATTGAAGACTGAGGAGGGAACGATGTCAGAGGTGGATCTCGTCATCCGCGGCGGCACCGTCGTGGACGGGTCGGGCGGTGCGCCGGTGAAGGCCGATGTCGCCATCGACAAGGGTCTCATCGTCGCCGTCGGCAAGGTTGACGCGAAGGGCCGCGAGGAAGTCGACGCCAGGGGTCTCCTCGTCACGCCGGGCTGGGTCGACATCCACACGCATTACGACGGCCAGGTGACATGGGACGAGCGCATGACGCCGTCCTCGATCCACGGCGCGACCACCGTTGTCATGGGCAATTGCGGCGTCGGTTTCGCGCCGGTGAAGAAGACCGATCACGACCGCCTCATCCGTCTCATGGAAGGCGTCGAGGACATTCCGGGGGCCGCGCTCCATGAGGGCCTGTCATGGGCCTGGGAGAGCTTCGGCGACTATCTCGACGCGGTCGAGGCGAAGCGCCGCGACATCGACGTCGCGATCCAGGTGCCGCATGGCGCGGTCCGCGTCTATGTCATGGGCGAGCGCGGCGCGAAACGCGAACCGGCGAGCGACGCCGAAGTCGCCGAGATGCGCGAGATCGTCCGCGATGCGATCAGGGCGGGCGCCATCGGCTTCTCGACCTCCCGCACCGTCGCGCACCGCACGAGCGACGGCGACCTCACGCCCACCATCGGCGCCGCCGACAAGGAAATGATGGCGATTGCCGAAGGCCTCAGGGAAGCGGGCGCGGGTGTTCTCCAGTGGGTGTCCGACTTCCGCGATGTCGACCATGAATTCTCGCTGGTCGAAAAGCTGGTCGAGATTTCGGGCCGCCCCTTGAGCTTTTCGCTCGTGCAGGCGGACGTGATGCCGGACCAGTGGCGCGATCTTCTCTCCCGCCTCGACGATGCGGCGGGCAGGGGCCTGCCGATCAAGGCGCAGGTACAGGGCCGCCCCGTCGGCCTCATGCTCGGCCTGCAGGGCTCGGTCCATCCGTTCCTCACGCGCCCCTCCTACCGCGCCATCGCGGACAAGCCGCTCGAGGAGCGTGTCGCGATCATGCGCGACCCCGCTTTCCGCGAGAAGCTCCTTTCCGAAGATCTCGAACCCGGCCACCCCTTCCTCAATTCACTGGCCGGCGCCTATCACAAGATGTTCGATCTCGGCGATCCGCCGAACTACGAGCCCACGCCGGAGGAGAGCATCGGCGCCCGCGCGAAACGCGACGGCGTCAACCCCGACGAGATCGTCTACGACGTGCTCACCGCGAATGGTGGCCGCAACTTCCTCTTCTTCCCGCTGCACAATTACTACGAGTTCAGCCTCGAAAACGCGCTCACCATGATCCGCAATCCGAATACCCTGTTCGGCCTCTCGGATGGCGGCGCGCATGTCGGCGTCATCTGCGACGTCTCCGTGCCGACCTACATGCTCACCCACTGGTGCCGCGACCGCACGCGCGGCGAGCGTCTCGATCTTCCCTTCGTGGTGAAGAGCCAGACGCGCGATACGGCGGAAGCCGTCGGGCTGCTCGACCGCGGCTTGATCGCGCCGGGCATGAAGGCGGATGTGAACGTGATCGACTTCGACCGTCTCCGTCTCCTGCCGCCGCACATGGTCTACGACCTGCCGTCCGGCGCGCGCCGCCTGATGCAGGAAGCCGAAGGCTATGTCGCGACCATCGTCAGCGGCGAGGTGATCTATCGCGACGGCCGGGCAACCGGCGCGCTTCCCGGCAAGCTCGTGCGCGGTCACAAGCCCGCGCCCGTCTCCCGCGCCGCGGCGGAATAGGGGGCGGCGATGACACCGCGCATTCTGGAAACCGCCGCCGACTGGCGCGCCTCCGATGTCGCCCATGCGGACGACTGGACGCTCACTTTGTCGGAAAAGGACGTCGCCGAGCTCGACGCCGCGCTTGCCCATGCGAAGGCGAAAGGCGGCGATCTTCTCGACGTGACGAGAGAGGATTTCCCGCTTCCCTCGCTCCGCGCGCGGCT
This sequence comes from Parvibaculum sp., assembly GCA_017642695.1. Taxonomy (GTDB): domain Bacteria; phylum Pseudomonadota; class Alphaproteobacteria; order Parvibaculales; family Parvibaculaceae; genus Parvibaculum. Next base: position 1,422,275 of record JAEPQD010000001.1, read on the forward strand.
CCGGGAACTGGAAGAGGATCTGATCGACGGCCGCGGTTTCTGCCTCATTCGCGGTCTCCCCGTCGAGCGCTACTCCGACGACGACGCCTCGCTCATCTACTGGGGCATCGGCATGCATCTCGGCAAGCCCTGGCCGCAGAACAGGCATGGGCATCTCCTCGGCGACGTGACGGACCAGGGCAAGTCCGGCGCGGACCCGACCTCGCGCGGCAACGAGATCGGCGGCGTCGCCTTTCCGTATCATTCGGATGGTTCGGACCTTGTCGGCCTCATGTGTCTCCGCAAGGCGAAGTCGGGCGGTGTCTCGACCGTCGCGAACGCCGTCGCGATCCACAACGAACTGGTGCGCACGCATCCCGATCTCGCGGCGCTCCTCTACGAGCCGCAGCCCTACGACTATCGCGGCGAGGAGCCGGCGGGCGGCCAGCCTTTCTACTTCGTGCCCGTCTTCACGGAACATTCGGGCCGTCTCTTCGTCCGCTACATCCGGCCCTACATCGAATCGAGCCAGCGCCATGCGGAAGCACCGCGCCTCTCGCCGCAGGCGCGCGAGGCCTTCGACCTCGTGGACGCGATGTGTGCCGATCCCGCCTTCAACGTCTTCATGGATTTGCAGCTCGGCGACATGCAGTTCGTGAACAATTACCACGTGCTCCATGCCCGCACGGCTTACGAGGACTGGCCCGAGCGCAACCGCAAGCGGCATCTGAAGAGATTGTGGCTGGAGACGGCGCGGCTCGAGGACCGGCCCGAGAGGTTCCGCAACTTCTCGTCCCACTGGGCGGCGAAGCGCACCCGAAGCGAACTGCGGATGGACGGCTAGCGCGCGGGGGCGAGCTGCCCGATGGCGCGCGCCGTTTCGGGAACCATCTGGCGGGCCATCTCCGGGGCGTCTTTCTCGAAGAACCGGACGCAGCGTTCCGCGATCCGCTCCCAGCCGCTTTCTGCCGGCAGCCAGTGCGCGTGTCCCTTCAGGGCTTCAACCCGCAGCTGCGTGCCATAGGGCTCGGCAAGACGCTGCGTCAGCCAGAGCGGCGTCAGCTTGTCTTCCGTTCCGGTCATGAAGAGCATCGGGCAGGCGACATCGTCCGGGTTGATCCAGGTCGTGCGCTTGCTGTCGAAATACCACATCCCGATCTCGAACATGGCGCGACCCGATTCCGGCTGGAGCGAAGCATACAGTTCTTCCTGTTCCCGCGGGGCGAGGCGGTTGAGGACCCCGTATTGCATCGCCTTGAAGGTCGGAAGCTGCGGTATCGCCCAGAAGCGGGACTTCATGAACTCGCGCCGGAATATCCAGGCGGACCGGACATCGTGATTGATGACACCGGCATTCTGCGCGGGCGCAAGCCCGATCACGGCGCGCGCGAGCCCGCGTGCCGCGAGCATGTGCGCGAGAAGCCCGCCCATCGAATGACCGATGACCAGGGGCTTTCCGCCGAGCCGTCCGATTTCGCTGGCAAGGTCCGCGAGATAGTCGACGAGGCTCATCGTGCCGAGTTCCGGGTGCGGCATGGCCCCGGGCGCCCCGTCGTGGTGGCGGAGTGTGGGTGCGACGACGCGATAGTTTCGGGCCTCGAGGAACTGACGAAAATTGTCCCAGACATGCGGACGGCTCCACATGCCGTGAACGAGCATGATGACGGGCTTGTCCCGTCCGTCATGGACTGGACGTGAACGATCCGTTTCGTCGAAACCGGCATGCATCTGTCTGGTAAGCCCCACCCTGGAATATGCCGTACCCGGCGCTTTACGCCGGCCGCGCCTGCGAGATCAGTTAACGACGGAACATGTTACGAAATCGCAAATGGGCCGCGCCGGAGCGTGACATCGGCGCATCGGTCCGCCCTTGAATCGCGCCGTTTTTCGCGTCACTGTGACTCATCGGCGCCGAAGAGCGTCCGGGAACAAGTCAAATCGAGGCATTCGATCATGAGCGATACTCGTAGGAAGCGTGGAGCGGCGGCGGGCCGCACACCGGCGTCGCGGACCAGGACGGCGTCGCGCCGCGCCGGGTCGGTGCCGGCGGCAGCGGCTGGCACGGAACCGGCTGCAAAGACCGCGAAGAAGGCGGCACCGAAGAAGGCGACCGCGAAAAAGGCGGCCGCGAAAAAGGCGCCCACGAAGAAATCCGCAGCGGCGAAAAAGACCCCCGCCCGCAAGGCGCCTGCGAAAAAGGCAACTGCGAAGAAGGCCCCCGCGAAGAAGAAGGCGGCGAAACTTTCTCCGGAAAAGGCGAAGCTGCGTCAGCAACTCGAGAAGCAGGTTGCTCAGCTTTCGAAGGAGGTCGACAAGGCCGAAAAGGAAGCAAGGAAAGCCCTGAAGGAGACCGAAAAGCGATACATGGGCGTACTGAAGCAGTTGAAGACGGATCGCGCCCGGCTGCGCGCCCGCCTCACGGAACTCACGAAGCAGGGTGAAGGCGCATTCGACGAGATCAAGCATGGCGTCGAGGGTGCCTACAAGGAACTCTCCGAAGCGGTCATGCGGGCCTACGGCCACTTCAGGTAGGCACGCGGCATTCGGGAAAGAGGACGGAGGCGCGAAGCAATTCGCGCCTTTTCCTTTTGCGCGCGCTCTTGCGCGTGTCCCCGCGCTGGGGCCTACTCCGCGGAAAGGAAATCATGAAACCGGAGGGGCTCCCATGAACCGCGTACTCGCCCACACGGGCGCGAAATATCCGATCGTCCAGGCGCCGATGGGCTGGATCGCAAGATCGCAGCTCGCATCCGCCGTCTGCAAGGCCGGCGGTCTCGGCATCATCGAAACATCGTCGGGCGAAACGGAGGCCTGCAAGGCCGAGATCCTGAAAATGCGTGAACTGACGGACGCGCCTTTCGGCGTCAACCTGCCGATCCGCTTCCTGAAGGACGACGCCATGCTCCGCTTCGTCTGCGATGCGGGCGTGAAGTTCGTCACGACCTCGGCCGGCAGCCCCGCGAAGTTCATCGGCCCGCTTCACGATGCGGGCATCACCGTCTATCACGCGGTCCCGACCGTGGACGCCGCCATGAAATGCGTCGATGCCGGCATCGACGGCCTCGTCGTCGAGGGAACCGAAGGCGGCGGCTTCAAGAACCCCGAAGAGGTTGGCACGCTGGTTCTCCTCCAGGCGATCCGCGCGAAATCCGATGTGCCGATGATCGCCGCCGGCGGCATTTGCGACGGCAAGGGCATGGCGGCGGCCTTCGCGCTCGGCGCGGAAGCCGTCCAGATGGGCACGCGCTTCGTGAGCTGCGCCGAAAGTCCGGTCCATGCGAACTACAAGCAGGCGATCGTCGATGCGAAGGAGACGGGCACCTACGTGCTCAACAAGAAGTCGACGCCCTGTATCCGCGCCCTGAAGACGGAACGCACGGCTGCGATTCATGAGGAAGGGCTGATGCCGCCCGACACCTTCACGCGCATCCTCGACCTCTATTTCGGCGGTGACATGGAAGCCGCCGTCGGTCTCGCGGGCGAGACGGCGGGTCTCATCACGGAGGTGAAGACCGCGAAGGAAATCATCGACGGCACCATCGCTGAATTCTTCGCCATCACGTCCCGCATGGGATCGCTCGCGGAGGCCCGCAACTTCGGCTGACCTCACGCGCCGGGAGAGCGTCAGTGCAGCAGCCGGGGCATCGCGTCCGGAAAGGCCGTGGTGCCCTGCGCGGCGGCGCCGAGCACCAGCCCGGCGGCTGAAAGCGCGAGCGCGAGCCGTTGCGCGGGCACCCAGATCGGCGAGGCCCCGCAGGGCGCGGCGGTCCAGGCCGGGTCGAGCGCGGCGCGGGGAGAGGAGCCCTGCTTCTGTAGCGCCGAGACGAAGGTCAGCACACGAACCTCGTCGCTGGTGAGCACGCGCCAGCGCGGGCAGGGGATCGAAAGCGGCCGCTGCACTGTTCGCGCCAGCGCGCCCGCGAGGTCGGCCACCATTACCGCCCCTTCCGGCATTTCCAGCGCATCGAAGGCGCGTTGCAGCAGCACGGATTTTTCCGCGCCTTCGTCCGAGACGCGCCACTGCACCCGGAGGCTCCAGACGAGGAACTGCTCCGCGAAGCCGAGGTCGGACAGCGGCTGGTCCGGCGCGTAACCCGCCGCTGGTTTGGAGGAAAACATGTCGAGCGTGGCCGCGGCGGATTTCATGGCGTCTCCTTCGGGGTTGGCAGGCAGCGGAGAGGGGGAGAATGATGCAAATGAGAATGACTCGCAATAGAAAATGCATCCCGGCATGTGGAGCGCCTGTCGTGAGGGTGTTATGGAAACGTCATTTCCCCGCAGGAATCCTGGGTTTTTAATTGACAGCCAGGGGCATGGCCGTTAAACACGGCCCCGAACGCAATCGCACGTGCCACTGGCCAGCTCAGGTTATGTAACGGCGTACGCGTCTCTTTGGACAATTTCGGCGGCATGCCTTTGTGAAGGCATTGAGAGTTACCTCCGCCGGGTTTCGAGGGAGATTGCATATGTCCGGTTCCAGTCTGAGGGGCTGACGCCCCGGATCAAACCGAGCACGTCCGTTGCATTTTCCTGCAATTGAAGACGCGCAAGCCGGGCGAGCGACCGCAGCCCGGCATCGGAAACCGTCAGGGGTTCCGTCGAGGAACCCGCTCAGCGTTCATCCACGCATGACATATCCATTGGCCCCGCGCGCGAGCCCCCCGGCTTTTCGTTCGGTTGGTCAGGTCCATCTACTGGTTGGGGAGAGGCACTCATGTCCGAATCCAATGCCCTCTTCCAATTGGGGAGCGACTTGAATCGCGATTCAAGCAAGACCCAGGCGGAAGTTCTCGAGTTTCCCGTTCACGCCGTGGCCGAGTCGGCCGTGGAGCGTTGCACCACGTCCGACGAGCGCACGGACTTCTTCATCGAGCGGGACGGCAAGCGTTTCGCGGGAACGCATCTCATCATCGATCTGATCGGCGCGAGCCGTCTGGACGATCTTGCGCATATCGAAGCGACGCTGCGGCGCTGCGTTGATGTGTCGAAGGCGACGCTACTGCACATCCACCTCCATCACTTCACGCCGAATGGCGGCGTGTCCGGCGTGGCGGTGCTGTCGGAGAGCCACATCTCGATCCATAGCTGGCCTGAAGCCGACTATGCCGCGCTCGACGTCTTCATGTGCGGCGAGGCCGAGCCGCACAACGCCATCGAGGTGCTGCGCGAGGCGTTCCAGCCTTCCGACATCCGCGTCGGCGAGCACCTTCGCGGCGAGGACATGGTCTGATGGTTGGCGGAGCGAACGGACGCTGGGTGGTCGAAACCCTCTACGAGAAAGAGGGTTTCACCTGCGCCTTTCGCGCCGACAAGGTGCTCTACGAAGAAGAGACCGGCCAGCAGCATCTCGTGATCTTCGAGAACGGCCTCTTCGGCCGGATGATGGCGCTCGACGGCATCACCCAGGTGACCGAACGGGACGAGTTCATCTATCACGAGATGATGACCCATGTGCCGATCCTGGCGCATGGGAACGCGAAGCGCGTCCTCATCATCGGCGGCGGCGACGGCGGCATTCTGCGTGAAGTGATCCGCCACAGAAGCGTCGAGCATGTGACGATGGTCGAGATCGATCCGGCGGTGACGGATTTCTGCAAGAAGCAATTGCCGCAGATATCCGCCGGCGCCTTCGACGATCCGCGCCTGAACCTCGTCTTCGCCGACGGCGCGAAATTCGTGGAAGACACGGACGAGAGCTACGACGTCATCATCGTCGATTCGACCGACCCCATCGGGCCGGGCGAAGTGCTCTTCCGGGAGGAATTCTACCGCGCGGCCCATGCGCGCCTCACGCCGGGTGGCGTGATCGTCACGCAGAACGGCGTCCCCTTCATGCAGGGCGATGAGCTGAAGAGCACGATGGAAAAGTTCCGCCGTCTCTTCAAGGTCGCTTCCTGCTACCTCGCCACCATCCCGACCTATGTCGGCGGGCCGATGGCGATGGGCTGGGGAACGGACGACGAGACGCTGAAAGCCGTACCGCTCGAGGAACTCGAGAAGCGCTACGCCGCTGCGGGCCTCACGACGCGTTACTACACGCCGGAAGTCCACAAGGCGGCCTTCGCGCTTCCTCGTTACGTCGAGACTTGCGTCAAGGTCTGAACCGGCCTCAGAGCGATGCGTAGGCCGCCGCGATGATCGCGTTCGCCCGCGCATCGCCCGCGAGATCCGGCCCCATCTGGTTCATCACGTAGGAAATGCCGAGGCCCGTCTTCGGGTCCGCCATGCCGAAGGAGCCGCCCCAGCCCGAGTGGCCGAAGGCTTCGTCGTTCGGCCCGTAGAGTCCGCCCACATTGAGAATGTAGCCCGCGCCCCAGCGCGCCGGCATGGCGAGCACTTCGTCATGCCCCTCGATCTGGAGCGCCGTCATGGCGCGGATCGTTTCCGGCTTCACGAGCCTCTTGCCGTCGATCGTGCCGTCCGAGGCCAGCGCGCCATAGACCCGCGCGATTGCCGAGGCCGTGCCTTGCCCGTTCGCCGACGAAAGTTCCGCGCCGCGCCAGAAGCGTTCGTTCGGCACGCGTGCATCGGGCGCCGGATTGCCGAGCGCGGCGATCTGCGAAATGTTGAGCGTCGAAGGGTCCGGCATGTTGGACTTCGTGGCCGGTATCATTTCGGCGACGCGCGCATCTTCGGAAGCGGGCAGGCCGATGAAGAAGTCGATGCCGAAAGGCGCCGCGACTTCCTCGCGGAAGAAAGTGCCGATCGTCCGTCCACTGACGCGGCGCACGAGTTCGCCCGCCAGGATACCGACGGTGAGAGCGTGATAGCCGGACCGCGAACCGGGCGTCCACATCGGCGCCTGTGTGGCGAGGCGTTCCGCCATCAGCGCATGGTTGCACATTTCTTCGGCCGTGGTCGGCACGGCCGGGCCGCAGAGCCCCGCCTGGTGCGACAGCATCTGGCCGATGGTGATGTTGCCCTTGTCCGCTGCGGCGAACTCCGGCCAGTACGCCGATACCTTGTCGTCGTAGGAGAACGCGCCGCGCTCGACCAGCATTCCGCAGACAAGCGCGCCCATGCCTTTGGTGGTCGACCAGACATTCGCAAGCGTATCGCGTTGCCAGGGCTTCGTGCGTTTGCCATCCGCATGGCCTGCCCAGAGATCGACGACTGTCTGGCCGTTCAGCACGACGGAAACCGATGCGCCGGTTTCCCCGGGCTCCATGAAGTTTGCCGCGAAGGCTGCCCGCACGGGTTCGAAACCCTTCGCGCAGTTTCCGTGGACTTCGGCGCTCGCAATGCCTGTATCGGCCATGATCTTTGTTCCCCCTTTTGCCGCTCACCGGCGGCGTTCCCCTCAAGAGTGTTAGCACCCGCAGCAAGGCGAGGCGACCCGTCGTCTTGTCCGCCGTAGCCTACTTTTTCTGGGGGCATCTATGTCAGTTAATTGACACGAATCAATGGACCGCATTAGCTGAACGCAAGCTTTTTGTTCGAAACGTGGGTGACGGTTCGGACGGCCAATTGCTGGGGAGGACCGGGAAATGGCAGACGTTGAGCGGGACGTATTGAACGTCGATTGGCTGCCTGCTTTCGCGGATCGGGAACGCCGCGAGATTTCTCGCGAACAGAACATCGAATTGCCCGGTCCGCTGGACATGGTGGTCATCGGCATCGCCGGCCTGGCGTCGGTTGCGCTGGTGATGCTCGGGCTCTGGAAGTTCGTCGAACTCGTCGCCTGACCGCGGCACGGGACTGGCAGTGATCAGCCGAGCTTCTCGGCCGAAACCACGATGCCGTCGCCATCGGCATAGAGCCAGTCGCCGGGCCGGATTTTGAGTCCCGCAAAACTGACCGCCACATCCGCCTCTCCGCGCCCGCGCTTGCTGCTGCGCTTGGGATGCGCGGCCAGCGCCTTCACGCCGATGGCGCATGCTGCAAGTTCCGCCGTGTCGCGGATGCAGCCATTGATGACGACACCCGCCCAGCCGTTTTCCTCTGCGAGCTTGCCGAGGTTGCCGCCGAACAGCGCGTAGGTCATCGCGCCACCGCCATCGACGACGAGCACGCGGCCCTGGCCCGGTGTTTCGACGGCTTCGCGTACCTTGCTGTTGTCGTCCGGCACGCGCAGCGTCGCCACCGGTCCGCAGAAGGCAAGGCGCCCGCCATAGTCCCGGAACACGGGGTCCGCGTGGCGCACGAGGGCCGGGAACTCATCGGAGAGATCGGTTGTTGCGGGCACTGTTTTCTTGCTCATCTAAGGTTTCCCCAGGGGCGCTGCGGTTCCTTTAGCGCGTATGGGCCTCTCTGTCTTCCCCTTTGAAATCCGGCGTTTTGCACCATTCTTTGTGGCGGTTCCGCCTGCCGGGAAAAGACGCTAGTCTCGAAGACATCGGTATCCGGAATTCAGATTTAAAAGCCGGAGAACCGGTCTTGAGGGAGACCGGTGGCCGGCGGGGAGGACGAACATGGCACTGGCTCACGATGTATCCGCGCAGGCGGATGCGGCCGAAGGTCCGAGCGTCGCTATTCTCGGCGCGGGCGTTGCGGGTATCTGCACGGCGATCAAGCTGAAGGCAAAGGGGCTCACCAACTTCACGATCTACGAGAAGGCGAGCGAGATTGGCGGCACCTGGCGGGAGAACACCTATCCGGGCTGTTCCTGTGACGTGCCGCTGCACATGTACCAGTTCTCTTTCGACATGCGGCCGGACTGGACGAAGAAGTATGTCTTCGCCGCCGACATCAAGGCCTATCTCGAATCCGTCGTCGACAAGTACGGGCTGCGCGGCCATATCCGCTTCAACACCGAAATCGACGATGCGCGCTTCGACGAACAGACGGGGCTCTGGACGCTGAAGTCCGGTGACCGGAGTTTCGAGGCGAACGTGCTCGCCGCCGGCACCGGCCAGCTTCACCGTCCGGCATGGCCCAACATCAAGGGCCGCGAGAGTTTTCAGGGCGAGAGCTGGCACTCCGCGCAATGGAACCATTCCGTCGACCTCAAGGGCAAGCGCATCGGCGTCATCGGCAACGGTGCGAGCGCGATCCAGTTCGTGCCCGAGATCGCGAAGGAAGCGGGGTCCGTCACGATTTTCCAGCGTTCGGCAAGCTGGGTGCTGCCGCGCCCGCAGCGCGAGTTCTACGGCTGGGAGCAGGCGATCTACAAGGCGCTGCCCTGGACCATGAACATCCAGCGCTGGAAGATCTACTGGTTCGGCGAGCTTCTCTTCCGCACCTTCCACACCTCCGGCGACAAGCTGAAGCAGATGGGGATCGACGAGATGGAGCTCTATGTCTCCGATCCCGAAAAGAAGCGCAAGCTGACGCCCGACTACGAGCCGGGCTGCAAGCGCGTGCTCTTCGCGAATGACTGGTGGCCCACGATGGGTATGGATCATGTCGACGTCGTGACCGACGGCATCGAGGAAATCACGCCGAAGGGCATTCGTACGAAGGATGGCGTGGAGCACGAGTTCGATATCATCGTCTACAGCACCGGCTTCGACACGACGCATTTTCTCGGGCCGATGACGATGAAGGGGCTTGCAGGCCGTGACCTGAAGGATGCCTGGAAGACGGGCGCCGAGGCCCATCACGGCATGACGGTCTCGGGCTTCCCGAATTTCTTCATGCTCTACGGACCGAACACCAATCTCGGCCACAACTCGATCATCTTCATGATCGAGTGCCAGGCGAACTACATCACCCAGTGCGTGGAGAAGCTGAAGAAGGACAACCTTCTCTACATGGACGTGAAGCCGGACGCGCAGCGCGCTTCGAACGAGAGCGTTCAGCACGACAACGCCAACTCCGTTTTCGCTTCCGGCTGCACGAGCTGGTACAAGACCGAAAGCGGCAAGGTTACCAACAACTGGGCGAACTACACCTTCAAGTACTGGTGGCGCACGCGCCGGCCGGACTACAACGAGTTCACCCTCCGTACACGGACAAGCAGTGCCCAGGGTGCGGGTGCGGAGGCCGGATTGAGGGCGGCGGCAGCGGCCGAATAGGTTCGGACGCGGAAAATGCGGGATAAGAAATGGCCGGAGCGGGGATACCTTTCCCCTTCCGGCCATTTTCATGCGTCATGTGAACAGCACCCGGTTCATGCGCGAACCGCGAGCGTTCTTCATGACGTTTCGGTGACGGTTCGGTGACAGTCGGCGCGAAACCGGCCTGTTTATCCCCGCTCTAGCGCCTCGGCCATCTCCCGGACGGTCTCCGCCGTGAAGGCATCGCCCGGCATGAAGGACTCGATCATCAGTTCCGAAAAGGTGATGTCGACCGCCGTTCCGAACACGGTCGTTGCGGTGAAGAACGAAAGCGTGCCCGCCTCGGTACGGATCTTCAGCGGCACGATGAGCCCGCCGAATTCGGCATCGAAGCCTTCCGCGGGTTTCTTGCCGCCTGGAAAAGTTTCGAGTTCCTTCAGGAGCTCGGCGAGTCCCTCGTCGTTCGCGGTGTCGATCTGCCGTTGCAGCCGCTCGAAAACATGTGCCCGCCACTCGCCGAGATTCTCGATGCGGTTTCCAAGCCCTTGCGGATGCAGGCTCAGCTGCAACACATTGATCGGCGGTTGCAGCAACTCTTCGGGAATGCCTGCGAGGAAGAGCGGCAGCGCATTGTTCGCGGCGACGAGATTCCAGTGCCGGTCGACGGCGAGTGCAGGAAAGGGTTCATACGACGCAAGCACCAGATCGACCGCGCGCCGCGCCGCGCCCGCATCCGGGCTGTCGAGCCGGGTCTCCGAATAGACCGGCGCATAGCCCGCCGCCAGCAGCAGCGCATTCCTTTCGCGGAAGGGCACGTCGAGAAGCTCCGTCAGGTGAAGCAGCATCTGTCGGCTTGGGCGCGAGCGGCCGGTTTCGAGAAAGCTCAGATGCCGCGCGGAAATCTCCGCGTCGCAGGCGAAAGCCAGCTGGCTGAGGCGGCGGCGCTGGCGCCATGTCCGGAGCATCTCGCCGACGGGCTGGGTGTGCATGTTCATGGGACACAAGCTACGCCCGCGCGGGAGGCGCGACAATTACCTCCGGCGTAATCGACGGGACGCAGGCGTGTCCCCAACTATCCTTTCAGAAGCCGCCCCCATGAACGGCGCGCGGCGAACTCGCGAAGGAGACATGAAAAATGGCTATAGCAGCAATCGCAAACACGATTTCGCTCCGCCACGCCGTTCTCGCGGACGGTGTCATCAGCGGCGCGATGGGCGCACTCCTCATCGTGGCCTCGAGCCCGCTCTCGGGCCTGCTCGGTGTGCCCGAGAACTTCCTGTTCTGGGTCGGCGTCGTGCTCCTGCCCTGGATGGCGTCGCTGATCGTGATCGGGCGCGAGGAGCGTCCGGCCGCGGGTGCCGTCGAAACGGTGATTGCGGTGAACGCGCTCTGGGTTCTCGGCAGCATCGTCCTCGCCGTCTGGAATCCCTTCGCCATGACGGCGCTCGGCTTCGCCTTCGTCATCGCGCAGGCGCTCGCCGTAACTGTCTTCGCCGAACTGCAGTTCTTCGGGCTCCGCCGCGAAGCCTGAGCCGAGGAAACCTCTCAAGGAAAAGGGCCGCCGGATTGCTCCGGCGGCCCGATTTTCTTGGCGAACGGGTAAGAGGCTTACTCGGCCGCGTCGGTCTTGAACTGCGCGCTTTCGGTCGAGTCGCCGAGCGCCGTCGTGGAGCTTTCGCCGCCGCCGGCCGCGAGGCTGACCTGGTCGAAATAGCCCGTGCCGACTTCGCGCTGGTGGCGGGTCGCCGTGTAGCCGTTCTTCTCCGCGCCGAACTCGGCCTGCTGCAGTTCCGAATAGGCGCCCATGCCGCGATCCTTGTAGCCGCGGGCAAGTTCGAACATGCCGTAGTTGAGCTGATGGAAGCCGGCCAGCGTGACGAACTGGTACTTGTAGCCCATCGCCGCGATTTCCTTCTGGAAGGTCTCGATCGTCGCCTTGTCGAGGTTCGCTTCCCAGTTGAAGGAGGGCGAGCAGTTATAGGCCAGGAGCTGGTCCGGATATTCCTTCTTGATCGCTTCTGCGAAACGCTTGGCGTCGTCGAGGTTCGGCTTCGAGGTTTCCCACCACAGAAGGTCCGCATAGGGCGCGAACGCGAGGCCGCGCTTGATGCAGTGGTCGACGCCCATGCCCGGCTTCAGACGGTAGAAGCCTTCATAGGTGCGGCCCGCGTCGAAATCGATGAATTCGTGATCGCGCTCGTCGATGTCCGAGGTGATGAGGTTCGCGGATTCGGCGTCCGTGCGCGCCATGATGAGCGTCGGCGTGCCCATGACGTCGGCGCCGAGGCGCGCGGCGTTCAGGTTGCGCTCATGCGCGCGGGTCGGGATCAGAACCTTGCCGCCGAGATGGCCGCACTTCTTTTCCGATGCGAGCTGGTCTTCGTAGTGGACGCCGGCGGCGCCCGCTTCGATGTAGGCCTTCATGATCTCGAAGCAGTTGAGCGGGCCGCCGAAACCGGCTTCCGCGTCCGCCACGATCGGCAGGAACCAGTCGCGCTTCGCGCCGCCTTCGGAGTGTTCGATCTCGTCGGCACGCTTCAGCGTCTTGTTGATCTTCTTCGCAAGCTCGGGGCCCGAGTTCGCGGGATAGAGCGACTGGTCGGGATAGGTCGTGCCGGCGGTGTTCGCATCGGCGGCAACCTGCCAGCCCGAGAGATAGATCGCCTTGAGGCCCGCACGCGCCATCTGCATGGCCTGGTTGCCCGAAAGAGCGCCCAGCGAATGCACATAGTCGGTCGTGTGCAGCAATTCCCAGAGCTTGTTCGCGCCGCGCGAGGCGAGCGTGTACTCGATGGGGAACGAACCGCGCAGCTTCTCGACGTCCTCGACGCTGTAGTTGCGGTAGACATTGTCGAAGCGGCCCTTGGGGGCGCTCGGAACGAGATCGTAGAAGGTCTTCTTGCTCATGGGTCAGGTCCTCGGGGTCAGAGGGTGGTTTCGGATCAGGCTTCGTTTTCGAGAATGAGGCGATAGGCCGGCAGCGTGAGGAACTCCTCGCATTCCTCGGCCGTGGTCATTTCGGAGAAGAGGCGGATCGCCTGCTCGAAGTGACCTGAATTCCAGCGCTCTTCGCCCAGCGTTTCGCGCAAGGTCTTCATTTCGTCGGCGAGCACTTCCTCGAAGAGCTCCGGCGTCACCTTGCGGCCGTCGCTGAGCGTCGCGCCGTGATAGATCCACTGCCAGATCTGCGTGCGGCTGATTTCGGCCGTGGCTGCGTCTTCCATCAGATTGTAGAGCGGCACCGCGCCGCGGCCGCCGAGCCATGCTTCGATGTACTGCACGCCGACGCGGCAGCATTCGCGCATGCCGCCTTCGGTGCGCTCGCCCTTATGCGGCTCGATCAGTTCCTTCTGGCCGACATTCACGTCCTGGCGCTGGCGGGCGAGCTGGTTCGGGCCTTCGAGCTTGCCGAAGATTTCCATCGCGACCTTCACGAGATCTGGATGGGCGACCCAGGTGCCGTCATGGCCGTTTTTCGCCTCGCGCTCCTTGTCGGCGCGCACCTTGTTGAAGGCCGCCTCGTTTGCGGCTTCGTCACCCTTGACCGGGATTTGCGCCGCCATGCCGCCCATCGCGAAGGCGCCGCGTTCATGGCAGGTCTTCACGAGAAGAAGCGAATAGGCGTTGAGAAAGGCATCGCCCATCACGACCTGCGCGCGGTCCGGCAGGATGAAGTTCGGGTTTTTGCCGAGTCGCTTGATGTAGCTGAAGATGTAGTCCCAGCGGCCGCAATTGAGACCGACGATATGATCCTTCAGTTCGTAAAGGATCTCGTGCATCTCGAAGGCGGCGGGCAGTGTCTCGATGAGGATCGTCGACTTGATGGTGCCGTTCTTCACGCCGAGCGTCTTCTGGGCGTCGACGAAGATGTCGTTCCACAGGCGCGCTTCCTTGTGGCTCTCCATCTTCGGCAGATAGAAATAGGGGCCGGAGCCGGACGCGATCTGCTTCTTCGCGTTGTGGAAGAAGTAGAGACCGAAATCGAAGATGCCGCCGGACATCGGCTTGCCGTCGACCTCGACATGGGCTTCCTCGAGATGCCAGCCGCGCGGACGGACGATGAGCGTGGCGGGTTTCTCGACGACGTCATAACGCTTGCCGTTCGACTCGTCTGTGAAGCCGATCGACTTGTCCCAGTAGGCCATCATGTTGATCTGGCCGCCGATCATGTTGTCCCAGGTCGGCGCGGCCGCATCCTCGAAGTCCGTCATGTAGGACTGTGCGCCGGAATTGAGTGCGTTGATGACCATCTTGCGGTTGTCGACGGGGCCGGTGATCTCGGTTCGGCGGTCGAGCAGATCCTTCGGGATCGGTGCGACCTTCCAGTCGCCTTCGCGGATGTTCTTCGTCTCGGGCAGGAAGTCGGGAAGTTCGCCTGCATCGAAACGCTTCTGGCGCTCTGCGCGTGCGGCGAGAAGCTCGCGGCGGCGGGCGCCAAACTTGCGTTCGAGTCCGGCGACGAATTCGAGGGCTTCGGGCGTCAACACACGCTCGTAGCCCGGCTTCATCGCGCCCTTGACGGTAATGCCGTCCGCAATCGTCGTGGCTGCTGCCTTGCTCATGCTCGCTCGCCTCCGTGGTCGATCTTTTCGATGTCCGTTTGCGCGAGGTCATACAGCCTCGACACCTTCTTGTCCAATATTTCCTAAGTCATTGAAAATGTTGAAGTAAAGAACTTCACAAGATTCCTGTGCGATTCTGTTGAAAATGTAAATCTTGTAAATTAGAGTGCCGCTGTCTGCCTCAATACAGGGCAAATCGCGGGGAGCGCCGCATGGCCTCGGAGAAAAAAGTCTTTGCCGGTCCGCGCATTAGACGGCTTCGCCGCGAGCGTGGGCTGACCCAGGCACGCATGGCTGCCGATCTCGGTATCTCGGCAAGTTATCTCAATCTGATCGAACGGGACCAGCGTCCCGTCTCCGTTCAGGTGCTGCTCAAGCTCGCTGAAGCCTATGACGTGGAGCTCAGGACGCTTGGGGGCGACGATGAGGCGCAGGCACTGACGGTCCTCAGGGAAGTCTTCTCGGACCCGCTGTTTCGCGACGCCGGTCTTACCATCCAGGATCTGCGCGAGATAGCGGCGGCGAGCCCCGCTGCGGCGGACGCGATCTCGAATCTCTACCGTGCCTATCAGGAGAGCGTCACCAACGGCTCGATGCTGGCCGAGCGCCTCGCCGACCGTGACATGCTGGATGGAGCGGAAGCGCCCGGCCTGCCGCTGGAAGAAGTCCGAGACTTCATCAACAGCCGCAACAATCATTTTCCCGAACTCGACGATGCGGCAGAGCGGCTCTATGCGAGCGCGGGCATCGGTTCGGAGGAGCCCTATGTGGCGTTGAGGACGGCGCTGCGTGACCTGCACGGCGTCTCGACGCGGATCGCGCCCGCCGACCTTATGTCGCATGAACTGAGGCGTTATGACCGCCATCGCCAGACAATCTTCCTTTCCGAACTGCTCGACCAGCCGGGGCGCTCTTTCCAGCTCGCCTATCAGCTCGGTTATTTCGAGCAATCGCGCACCATCGAGGACATTCTCGAAAGCTCCGGCCTCGAAAGCGATGAGGCGATGCGGCTCGGCCGCGTGGCGCTCGCGAATTATTTCGCCGCCGCTCTGCTGATGCCCTACGGTCCGTTCCACAAGACGGCGGAGGCGGCGCGCTACGACATAAGGCTGCTCGGGCGGCGCTTCGGCACGAGTTTCGAGCAGGTTTGCCACCGCCTGACGACGCTGCAGCGGCCCGGTCTGCGTGGCATCCCCTTCTTTCTCATCCGCGTCGACAATGCGGGCAACGTCTCGAAGCGCTTCTCGGCGGCGGGCTTCCACTTCGCGCGCTTCGGCGGCACCTGTCCGCGCTGGAACGTGCATGACGCGTTTCGCGTACCGGGCGAGATCTATACCCAGGTCGTGCAGATGGAAGACGGAACGCGCTATTTCTCCATCGCGCGCACGGTTAGCCGCGCGGGCTCAGGCATTGGCGTTCCGGGCGACCAGTATGTGGTAGGGCTCGGCTGCGATATCGGCCACGCACGCAAGATCGTCTACAGCCAGGGATACGATCTCGACGATGAACGCGGCGCCATGCCCATCGGCGTCAATTGCCGGCTCTGCGAAAGGCTCGATTGTTCGCAACGCGCCTTCCCGCCGCTGAAGCACCGCCTGACGGTCGAGGATCATGTGCGCGGAATCTCGCCCTTCGGCGTGCCGGTGAAGGGAGGCTAGAGACCGAGCATCGCACGGACGCCGTAGGCGAAAAGGGCGAGTGCCGCGATGCTTGCCGCCCAGATGCCGGTGAACCAGAGCAGCCGCTTGCCTGTGTTTCCTTCTTTCTCACTCATGCTCGTGATGTGCGTAGCCGCCGCCGGCGCTCGCCTTGCCGTGGAAGACGCTGTAAGCGTAGACGGTGTAGATCAGCACCATCGGTAGCACGATGGCGACGCCGATCAGCGCGAAGGTGACGCTGGAACGCGGCGCGACAACATCCCATACAGGCACTGAAGGTGGAATGATGTTCGGATAGAGGCTGATCGCAAGGCCGAGAAATCCAAGCACGAAGAGTCCGACGGAGGACAGGAAGGGCGCAAGCTCGCGCCTGGACAGGATCGAATAGAAGAGCCAGACGGCGAGTGCGCCCGTCAGCAGCGGCACTGGCGCGAAATAGACGAGGTTGATACCGCCGAACCAGCGATCCGCGATCATCGGGCGCATGAGCGGCGTCATGATGCTGACCGCCGCCATCGCGATCATCGTGCCGCCGCCGAGAACGATGGCGGCGCGGCGCGCCCAATCCTGTATCTCTCCTTCGGTCTTGTAGATCACCCATGTCGCACCGAGCAGGCCATAGCCGGCGACGACACCGATGCCTGTCAGGATCGAGAAGGGGCTGAGCCAGTCGAACATGCCGCCTGCATAACGCAGGTCCTCTACATGGACGCCCTGCACCAGCGCACCCAGCAACACACCCTGAGCGAAGGCGGCGACGAGCGACCCCCAGAAGAAGGACCGGTTCCACAGATGGATACTGGTATGCGCCGAATGCCGGAACTCGAAGGTGACACCTCGAAAGATCAGGGCAAAGAGCATTGCCATGATCGGCAGGTAGAAGGCGGGCAACGCGATCGAATAGGCGGTGGGAAAGAAGACGAGCAGGCCTCCGCCACCGAGCACGAGCCATGTCTCGTTTCCGTCCCAGACAGGCGCGACGGAGTTGATCATGGTGTCGCGCGCCTTTTCGTCCGGCGCGAAGGGAAAGAGAATGCCAACGCCGAGATCGAAGCCGTCGAGCACGACATACATAAGGATCGCCGCGCCGATGACCGCGCCGGAAATGATCGCAAGCGTTTCCATTTGACCGCCTCCTATTCGGCTGGAACCACGAGGCCGGGCCGCGCGCCGCGGATTGCCTCGGGCTTCTCTTCGGTTTCCTTCACGGTGAGCGCGTCCGGTCCGCGGCGGATGAGTTTCATGAGGTAGTAGAGATAGGCACCGAAAAGCCCTCCATAGACGATGAGAAAGAGGACAAGGGTGGTGGCGACCGAGGCGCCGGTGACGGTTGGCGAGATGCTGTCGGCCGTGCGGAGCGCGCCGTAGACCGTCCACGGTTGACGCCCGACTTCAGTGACGAACCAGCCGGCCAGTGTTGCGACAAAGCCCGCCGGAGACATGACCACGGCGAACCGGGAAAGCCATTTGCTTTCAGTGAGCTGTCCGCGCCAGCGCGCCCATGCGCCCCAGGCGCCGAGCGCGAGGAACAGGAAGCCGATACCGACCATGACGCGAAAAGACCAGAAGACGATGCCGACGGGCGGTTGGTCCTCCATCGGCACTTCATTGAGGCCGGGCACGACGCCGGACGGACTGTGCTTCAGGATGAGGCTTGAGCCCCAGGGAATGGACAGTTCGAGGTGATTGGTCTGCGCTTTCTGGTCCGGGATCGCAAAGATGTGGAAGGGTGCGTGGGACTGCGTCTCCCAGTTGCCCTCCATCGCGGCGATCTTCATCGGCTGATGCTCGAGCGTATTGAGGCCGTGCTGGTCGCCAAGGAAAATCTGCAGCGGCGCAAGGACGAGGAGCGCCCACATGGCGACGGAGAAGGCGCGCGCCGCGATCTCCCGCTTGTTGTTGGCGAGAAGATGGAAGGCCGAGACGCCCGCAATGACAACGGTCGTGGTGAGATAGGACGCCGTCGTCATGTGCAGGAAGCGGTAGGGGAAGGACGGGTTGAAGATCACGGCGAGCCAGTCGTCGACGACATAATGTCCATCGATGAACGTCGCCCCCTGCGGCGTCTGCATCCAGCTGTTCGCGGAAAGAATCCAGAAAGCGGAAATCGCCGTGCCGATGGCGACAAGGGTGGTGGCAAGGAAGTGCAGGCGCGGGCCCACCTTGTCCCAGCCGAATAGCATGACGCCAAGAAAGCCCGCTTCGAGGAAGAAGGCGGTGAGTACTTCGAAGCCGATCAGCGGGCCGAGCACGGGCCCGGTGATGCGCGACCATTCGGCCCAGTTGGTGCCGAACTGGTAGGAAAGAACGATGCCCGAGACGACACCCATGCCGAAGGTGAGCGCGAAAATCTTGACCCAGAACTTGTAGAGACGGAGCCAGATTTCCTCGCCGGTCTGCAGATGCTTCGCTTCGAAGAAGACGAGGAAGCCCGCAAGACCGATCGTGAGCGTCGGGAAGAGAATATGAAACGCGACGGTGAAAGCGAACTGCAGGCGCGCGAGAATCTCGGCATCGATGGGCGGCATTACGCGTCTCCATCTTCATCTGGGTGAGCACAAGAATACACCCTGCGCCCCCGTAGCCGACAGCCCGAAAGGTGCCACGAAACGTCACGCGGCGAAAGCGCGCATAAAGCCGGAATGGTTTTGATTCACGCGTCCGTCAGCGGATGACGCGCGTGGAGGGAAAGTGCATGCCGATCCGCATGCCGCTGTCCGGAATGAGGCCGGTCTTTCCCCGCTCGGCCCGGCGGACGTCGAGATAGCCACCATGCAGCTGCATTACCTTGCGGGTGAGCGAGAGAGCGAGGCTTTCCTCGCGAGGTGCGCTGCTGTCTTCCGCGCTGACGAAGGGGTCGTCCGTGCCCTCGATATAGGGCAGGGCCTCCTGCTCGGCAGCGAGCGACGCCGGGTCGCGGATCTCGGTCAGCGTGATACCGATGCCATCTGCTTCTTCTGCCACGGAGAGGCGGATAGCGGAGCCGCGATGCGCGCAATGCACCGCTTCGGCGATCAGCCGGAAGAGGCCCTGACGGAGGCGGCGCGCGTCGCCGCGCAGGCCTGGCAATCGCTCGGGGCAGGAAATCTCGAGCGAAACGCCTTCGATCGCTGCGTTTTGGCGCTGGCTCGCGACGGCGATTTCGGCAAGTTGCCCGATATTGACGATTTCGTCGGTGAGGTCGATCTCGTCCATCTCCGCCTCGGCGATACCGAGCAGATCCTCGATCATGTCGAGCAGCATCGTGCCGCTCGAATAGATGTCGTTTGCATATTCCTTGTAGCGGTCGGTGCCCATCGGTCCGAGACGCTCGTTCTTCATCATCTCCGAGAAACCGATGATGTGGGTGAGCGGCGTGCGGAGATCATGGTTCACGTTGGAGAAGAAGCTCTGGCTGCGCTTGTGCGTCTCCTGGCTGCGCGCCTCCGCATCGTGCATGGTCTGTTCAAGCTTGCGCCGTACCGTGACGTCGTTGAGGGCTGCGACACGGGCCGGAACGCCACCCCAGCGTGTGTCCACAATGCGCATTTCGGCAAGACGGCTGTCGCCATCGGGCCGTGTGATGGTGATGTCATGTTCTCCCGGATCGGCGGGGAGGCCAAACGCCTGTCCGACGAGGTCGTCCGCGTTGCGGCCGAGCAATTCCTGCGCAGCACCATTGGCGAAGCGCACGATACCGTGGCTGTCGAGAATGACGATCGCTTCCGGCGTCTCCTGGACCAACGTGACCTGCGGATTGGCATTGTCTTCGGGTGCGTGGGCCTGCGTTTCACGCTTCTCCCGGGAGAGACGCCGCGCGACAGCCCGGCGAATGGCAAGGCCGAGGACGCGAGACGTTTCCGTTTCCTCGCCGAGGCAATCTTCCGCGCCCGCCTCTATGGCCTCCGCCTGTAGCGACGGATCGTCGGTGCCGACGGCGACAACCGGTGCGTTGGGTCCGAGTGCAACGACGCGGCGGAGAAACTCGAGCGCGGCCGGCCCGCCGCCGCCGATATCGATAATAAGCGCGTCGATGCCCGGCACGAGCAGCGGGTCGATGCCATCCTGCAGGGCTGAAAATTCGAACTGGAAGGGCCCGGCCTCGCCCGTCTCCGCGATTCGCGCGAGACCGCTGCACAGCGCCGCCGAGGCGCTGACCACATGGGCGGCGAGAGGAGGCAGTGCGTGTGCTGCCGGGCCGGAAAAACTGCTCATTGCGATGCCTGGACGTGCCAAGTTCTCTACCCGTTTTCCGCCCCCCAAGGGCCCCGCAACCAACTACATATAATCCGAGTAAGGCGGCATTTGGCCGCGTGAGTTAACGATCCGATTCTTCGGTAAACAGAAAGTAAACGGATCGCCTATTTTGTGGTTGGAGCCACCTGTACCTACAATGCAGCAAGTTGTGCGTTAGGGATAAAAAGCCCATTTTTGCTGCGTTTCGATTCGCCGAATGGAATTGGGCGTTAACCGCAATTATTTTCGGTTCCGGTCTTAAAGGGCGGTTCACAAGGCCGCCTTTTCGGAGGCTTTGTTAAGGCTTTGGGCAGCCACTGCCGCAAAGTGATTCGATTTCAGGCGCTGGGAGCGGCGCTTGTGAGGCGAGGGGCTATGGGCTAGGTATGCGCCCGCGCCGGAAGCGGGGCGCGCGGCGGACTTTCCTGAAGTGAGCCATGAGCAAGAAAGAGAAGGTCTTTCGCCCCAAGGCACGTGTGCCGAAGGGGCTTCGCGATATGTCTGCCGGTATGGTCCGCGCAGAGCAGAGGATGCTTGCGCGCATTCGCGAGGTCTATGAGCGCTACGGCTTCGACCCGCTGGAGACTTCCGCCTTCGAATATGCCGATGCGCTCGGCAAGTTCCTGCCCGACGAAGATCGCCCGAATGAGGGTGTCTTTTCCTTCCAGGACGACGACGAGCAGTGGCTGTCGCTGCGCTACGACCTGACGGCGCCGCTCGCACGATATGTTGCCGAGAATTACGACGCGTTGCCGAAGCCTTTCCGCCGGTACCAGACGGGCCCCGTCTGGCGAAACGAGAAGCCGGGACCGGGCCGCTACCGCCAGTTCACGCAGTTCGACGCGGACACGGTCGCCGCGCCCGGCGTCGCCGCCGATGCCGAGATGTGCATGATGGGCGCGGACTGTCTCGAGGCGCTCGGCATTCCGCGCGGCAGCTACCGCATTCGCGCGAACAACCGGAAGGTCCTCGATGGGCTTCTCGAAACCATCGGCCTCGAAGGCGAGCCCGGCAGCGCGACCTATATGACGGTGCTGCGCGCCATCGACAAATATGACCGCCTCGGCCGCAAGGGCGTGGAACTTCTGCTGGGGCCGGGCCGCAAGGACGAGAGCGGCGATTTCACGAAAGGCGCGGGGCTTTCGCCGTCGCAGATCACGGCGGTGGTCGACTATGTCGAATCCGGTGTCGGCGAAGGCGCGACGGACCGCAACCTCGTGCTCGATGGCTGGCGCAAGGTCGTGGGCGATAGCGCCATCGGCCGCGAAGGTATCGACGAACTCGCCGAAATGGACGCGCTCTTCACGGCGGCGGGCTACGGCACCGACCGGATCGAATTCAATTCCTGGATCGTGCGTGGCCTCGGCTACTACACCGGCCCGGTTTTCGAATCCGACCTTCTTTTCGAGGTGAAGGACGAGAAGGGAAACCCTGTGCGCTTCGGTTCCGTCGGCTCGGGTGGGCGCTATGACGGGCTCGTCGAGCGCTTCAAGGGTGTGAAAGTGCCCGCCACGGGCTTCTCCATCGGCGTCAGCCGCCTCCAGACCGCGCTCGAACTGCTCGGCAAGCTTGATGTCGAGGATGTGATTTCGCCCGTCGTGGTGCTGACGCTCGATGCCGCCAACATGGCCGGCTATCAGGCGATGGTCTCCGAGTTGCGCGATGCGGGCATCCGCGCCGAACTCTATCTTGGCGGTTCGGGTATGAAGGCGCAGATGAAATACGCTGACAAACGTGGCGCGCCCGTCGCGGTGATCGAAGGCGAGGACGAGCGCGCCAAGGGCGAGGTGACCCTGAAGGACCTCATTCTGGGCGCTGAAATGTCGAAGGAAATCGAGGACAACACAGCCTGGCGTGAAGGTCAGCCCGCTCAGGTCGCGATCCCGCGGGAGCGGCTGGTGGAAGAGGTTGTGGCTATGCTCGCCCGCCATCGCCCGGTAAAGGGCCATCACGGCTGACCGGCCGGAAATCCTTCAACTCTCGATATTTACCATTTCCGTGATAGATAAGGCCCCGATCCGCGAGGAACGGCAGGGGCCGGGAAGTATTCGACATGTCATCGACGACCATGGCAGCTCAGAACGGCGACAGGCTCCGCGCCCGCGAGGCGCTGGCGGCTTCTGTGCGTGGCGGTTTCGAGAAGGCAGGTTATGCGCCTGTCTCGGCGCCTGCATTGCAACCGGCCGACATCTTTCTCGACATGTCCGGCGAGGACATTCGCCGGCGTATGTATGTCTTCACCGACCCGGCGGGTGACGAACTCTGCCTCCGCCCCGAACTCACCATTCCCGTCTGCCGCCTCTATCTCGAGGAAGGCGGCGGCACGAAAAAGCTCTGCTCCGTCGGTCCCGTTTACCGCTATCAGCAGAGGGGCTCGGCAAAGCTGCGCGAATTTACGCAGGCCGGTGTCGAATGGCTCGACGCCGCTGACGCGGAAGTGGCGGACGCGGAAGTGATGGTGCTCGGCGCCCGCGCGCTCGCGGAAGCCGGGCTCAAGGAATACGACGTCGCCATGGGCGACCTCGCGCTCTTCGATGCGCTCATAGATGCGCTCGACCTGCCGCCCGGCTGGCGCTCGCGCCTGAAGCGCCACTTCTGGCGCCCCGACTATTTTCGCGAATTGCTGGATCGCCTTGCAAAGGGCGATGCGGGCGAAGAGGCGGGCGACCGGCAGGCGCTGATCTCGGCCATTGCGGGCCTCGACGACGCGCAGGCGAAGGACGTCATCGAGGACGTGTTGAAGCTTGCGGGCATTGCGCCCGTCGGCGGACGCACGGTGGAGGAAGTCGCCGAGCGGCTGATCGAGCAGGCGGAACTCGCTTCGTCGAGCGTGCCGAAGGCGGCAGCTGAACTCATCTCCGAGTTCCTTGCCGTGTCGGGGAGGCCGCAGGAAGGCATCGCCTGCGTGCGCAAGCTTGCCGAAGGGGCGGGCGTTTCGATCGAACCCGCTATCGCACGCTTCGAGCGGCGGCTCGACCTTTCCGCGAAGGCGGGCTTCGATCTGTCGCGTGCGCACTTCGCGACCGGCTTCGGCCGCAACATGGCCTATTACACGGGCTTTGTTTTCGAATTCCGCGTGCCCGCCCTCGAGCAGGATTCGATGATCTGCGGTGGCGGACGCTATGACGGTCTCCTTTCGGCGCTCGGGTCGGAGAAGCCCGTACCCGCCGTCGGCTGCGCTGTCGGCATTGAACGGCTCCTTGCCGCCATAGCGAAGGAGCAGGGTCGATGAACGGGAAACTCGTGATCGGCCTGCCCTCGAAGGGCAGGCTCCAGGAAAACGCGAACGCCTTCTTCGCACGGGCAGGGCTCAAGGTGAAGCAGGATGGCGGTCGCGGATATACCGGCCGCCTTGCCGGTATCGCGAATGTCGAGATCGCGTTCCTGTCGGCGTCCGAAATCGCAGGCCAGCTCGAACAGGGGCTGATCCACCTCGGCGTGACCGGCGAAGACCTGATCCGCGAGAAGCTGTCGACGCCGGAGCGCGACGTCGAATTGCTTCTGCCGCTCGGTTTCGGCCACGCCGATGTCGTGGTGGCCGTGCCCCAAAGCTGGATCGATGTCGCGACCATGGCCGACCTCGACGACGTGGCGCTCGCCTTTCACACCAAGCGGGGGCGCAGGCTCCGCGTTGCGACGAAATATTTCAACCTGACGCGGCGTTTCTTCGCCGAGCACGGGCTGACGGATTACCGCATCGTCGAAAGCCTCGGCGCCACAGAAGGAGCGCCTGCGGCTGGAACGGCGGAGGTGATCGTCGACATCACCTCGACCGGTGCGACGCTCGCTGCCAACAATCTGAAGATCCTCGACGACGGCACGATGCTGAAGAGCCAGGCAAACCTCGTTGCAAGTCTCGGCGCTACATGGTGCGAGAGGGCGCTGGCGGCGGCGGGCGAAATCCTCGACCGTGTGTCGGCACAGGCGCGCGCTTCGAAAGTGGTGGAGGTTCGCTTCGCCAGCGAGGGGAACGATGGTCCGTTGCTCGAGGAAGTCAGAAGCCGCTTCGGTGTGACGCTGCCCTTCGGCAATGGCGCGGCGGCTCCCGTGCGCATCGCACACTGCCCGGAAGCGCGTCTCTACGATCTCGTGGCTTTCCTTTATGCGGAAGGCCGCGACACCGTAACGGCCACGCGCGCGGATTATGTCTTCGAGGCGAAGAACCCGCTCCGCGAAAGGCTTGTGGCGCGTCTCAACGAAGCCCGCTGAGATCAGGTGTCGCCCGACGCTCCTTCCTCCTCGAGCCATGTGCAGAAGGCAGCGATGAGCGGATCTGTGGCCTGCGCCTCCGGCACCAGCCAGCAATAGGGACGGGACGGCAACGCCGGGCCTTCGAGAGCCGCGGCGAGGCGCCCTGCGCGAATGTCGTCGGCGATGATCGGGAGAGGTCCGAGCGCGACGCCGAGTCCGTCGCTTGCCGCCTGAAGCGCCAGATAGAAGTGGTCGAAATCCTGGCGGGCGGCTTTCTCTCCGGCGTCTTCAGCGTCTGCCGCCGCGAGCCATCGGGACCACGCGCCGGGCCGAGTGTCAGCATGGAGGAGCGTGTGCCGCGAGAGGTCGGCGGGAACGGTGACGGGCATCCGCGCGAGGAGCTCGGGTGCGGCGACCGGGATTTCCCGTTCTTCCATAAAGGCCGCCCCGATGATGCCGGACGGAACGGGTGCCGCCTCGCGGCGGATCGCGATGTCGTAGCTGCCATGCGCGAGCCGCTCGACCGCTTCGTCCGAGGTGACGAGGCGAAGCTCGACCTGTGGCTCCATCTGCTGGAAGCGCGCAAGCCGCGGCAGGAGCCAGCGCATGGCGAAGGTCGGAAGCGCGTTGATGGTGAGCTGGCGCGGCTTGCCTGCGCTCGCGCGGAGCCGCTCCGTCGCCGCCGCGATGCCGTCGAAGGCGCCGCCGATTTCGTCGCGGTAGCGCGTTCCAGCCTCCGTGAGCTTCAGTCGCTTGCCCGCCCGCTCGAAAAGGGCTGCCCCGGCCCACTCCTCGAGGGCGCGGATATGGCGGCTCACCGCGCCATGCGTAACGAAGAGCTCGGCCGCCGCAGCAGTGAGGCTGCCAAGGCGCGCCGTGGCCTCGAACGCCTTGAGGGCGGAGAGCGGCGGCAGGTCGCGGCGTGGGGGTGTCCGCATCATCTTGTGAGTATAGATCACAAGGCATGAGCGAAGAACTGATTTGATATATGATTTTTATCGTAGGAATTTGTGCGTGAAATGCACAGATGAGGGTCCCCATGTTCGCTTCCTCCGCCATTCTCGGCATCGTCGTTGTGGTAACGGCGACGCTTTCCGGCATCTTCGGGATGGCGGGTGGCATGATCCTCATGGCCTTCCTCACCTTCACCTATTCGGTGGGGGCGGCGATGATGCTTCACGGCGTGACGCAGGCCGTCTCCAACGGATACCGCGCCGTCATCAACCGGAACGATATCGTCTGGCGGCTGGTCGCCACCAACATGGCGGGATCGCTCGCCGCGCTCGCGCTCTTCATGGTGGTGAGCTTCGTTCCCGACAAGGCGACGGTCTATCTCGTGCTTGGCGCGATCCCCTTCGTCGCCTTCGCCATCCCGAAGAGTTGGGGCCTCGACATCACGAAGCCTTTCGTCGCGCCCACCTGCGGCTTCGTCGTGACGGCGCTCACGCTGACCGCCGGCGTCGCCGGACCGATCCTCGATGTCTTCTTCGTGCAGAGCCCGCTGACACGCCACCAGATCGTCGCGACAAAGGCCGTGACGCAGACGCTGCAGCACCTGACGAAACTTCTCTATTTCGGTGTGCTGGCTGCCCACCTCCTGCCCGCGGCGGACCTGCCCTGGTGGATCTATGTGATGGTCGCGCCGCTCGCCATGCTTGGCACAACGCTGGGCAAGATGGTGCTCGACCGCATGCAGGACGCGCAGTTCAAGACATGGAGCCGCTACATCCTCTTCGTGCTGGGTGCGATCCTGATCTGGCAGGGTGTGTCACTGTTAGTCGGCTGAGAGGCCTTTCGCAGCGAGGAACTTCCGGCGGCCCTGCTCGCCGAGCTTCTCCATGAGCGGAAGAAGCGGCCCGATCATCCACGGGAAGGATGCGAAGAAGCGCGCCGTAACACTTGCGCTCCAGGGCGAATAGACCTCGAGCTTGCCGGTATCGACCGCCTTCATCGTCGCTTCCGCAATGTCTTCCGGTGACATCACCTTGTCGACGAAATTGAGCACCGACCCGCCATGCGTTGCCTCGTGGAGCAGCATCGGCGTGTCGACGGCAGCTGGATAGACACCCGACACCTTCACTCCGAACGGCGCGAGTTCCTGATGGAAGCCGCAGAGGAAGCCGCGCAGGCCGAATTTCGAGGCGGAATAGATCGCGCTGTCCTTGAGCGAGATGACGCCGCCGAGGGAAACGGTCGAAACCATGGCGCCGCTTCCCCGCGCGATCATCTGCGGCGCGGCGGCGCGCATAAGCCGGATCGGCGTGCGCATGTTGATTTCGAGATGGAGGTCAAGCGCCGCCTGGTCGAGATCGGTCACTGCGCCCGGCACGATGATGCCGGCATTATTGACGAGAATGTCGAGATCGGCGAGATCGCCTCGGAGGCGCTCGCAAAGCGTTTCGACGCTGTCGCGTGAAGCGAGGTCGCAAAGGATCTTCTCGGGTGCGGTGCCGAGCGTCGCCGCAACGGCGTCGAGCGCCGCCACATCACGGTCGACAAGGATGAGCCCATAGCCGCGCTTGTCGAAGGCGCGCGCGATCGCCGCTCCGATGCCGCTGCCAGCGCCCGTGACGAGTGCTTTCGTCATGCCGCCTTCCGCGCGGGCACTTGCTTCAGCAAAGCATCGAAGCAGCCGTCATCGAGGCCCGGCCAGCCGAAGTGCTTGCGGAGCTTGCCCATGTGCTTGCGATAGGCGTCGATCTCCACATAGGTCGCGTGCCGCGCGGAACCGACGAACTTGATGCCGCCGGTGAGGTCTGGCTTGTCGGTGGCGATGAGCTTGTCGAGCTGCGCCGCTCCAGTTCTGCCCTTGGCGCGAACCATGATGGCGCGCGCGATCATGTCCGCCATCTCGTCGAAAAGCTTGTAGGCACCGCCGTTGGTCTCCATGAAGCCAAGCGCGTAGAGCGTCGGATGCTCGCGGCTGAAGAGGTTCATGTAGAGATCGGGCTTGCCGCTCTTCCAGGTGAAGACGGACGGATCGACGTAAGGCACCTTCCATGTGTAGCCTGTCGCGCAGAGCACCAGGTCGATCTCCTCGGACGTACCATCTTTGAAGTGGACGGTCTTGCCCTCGAAGCGCTCCACATCCGGCTTCGCTTTGATGTCGCCATGGCCGAGATAGTGCAGGAGTTGCGTGTTCAGGATCGGATGTGTCTCGAAGAGCTTGTGATCCGGTTTCTGAAGCCCGAGCCGCGTCAGGTCACCGTTGAGGATGCGCAGGATCACCCCGAAGATGCGCTGCGTAAGCCACATCGGCAGATGCGGACCCTCATGCGCGACGACGTCGGCCGGAATGCCGAAGAGATGCTTGGGCAGGAAGTGATAACCACGCCGGAGACTGATGAAGGCGGCGTCTGCTCCTTTCGCCGCGTCGCAGGCGATGTCGCAGCCGGAATTCCCCGCGCCTATGACGAGGACGCGCTTGCCGCGGAATTCGTCCATCGAGCGGAAGGTGACGGCGTGGCGCATCTCGCCGGTGAAACTGCCCGGATAGTCTGGCATGACGGGATGCCAGTTGGTGCCGTTCGCGCAGACGAGCGAACCGTATTGCTTCGTCTCGCCGGTCGAGAGCCTCACCTGCCAGCTGCCGTCGGCCTGCAGTTCCGCCTTTTCGACGGAAGTATTGAAACGGATGTGATCGCGGAGCCCATAGGCATCCGCGAAGAGGCGCATGTAGCCGTGGATCTGCCTGTTGGAGGGATAGTCCGGATAGTCGTCCGGCATCGGGAAGTCGTGATAGTGCGACTGTGTTTTCGAGGAAATGAAATGGGCCGAGTCGTAGACAGGCGAGCCGGGATTCGACTGATCCCAGAGCCCGCCGACATCCGAATGCCGCTCATAGACATCGAAGGGAATGCCGTGGCGCAGGAAAGTGCGCGCGAGGCTGAGCCCTGCCGGTCCGCCGCCTACCACGCATACGCGTCCGATCTCAGCCATGATCTGCTCCCGAGTAAAGTGAATAATCCTCACATTTGTGATAAGTGATAAACCCTCATATTTTCCGATGCAACGGGAAAATGAACGGGACAGGATATGACCGAAACCCTGGGCATTCGCCGTCAGCCGACGCAGGCTCGCGCCCGAGAGCGTGTGGAGCGCATTCTCGCGGCCGCGACCGCACTGATCGCGGAGACCGGCAGCGACGCGGTGAAGATGACGGAAGTGGCGGAGCGCGCGGGCGTGCCCATCGGCTCGCTCTACCAGTATTTCCCCGACAAACCGGCGATCCTCCGGACTCTCGCCATGCGCGTGATGGAGCGTGTGCGCGACGGGCTGCGCCAGAATCTCGAAGGTCTTGAGGACGCGGAAGACGCCATTGAGCGCGTCGATGCGATCATGGTCGGTTATTATGAGCTCTTCCTCACAGAGCCCGTGACGCGCGACATCTGGTCGGGCACGCAGTCCGACAAGGCGCTGCAGGAGCTCGACGTCGAGGACAGCCGCGAGAACGGCCGCATCTTCTCCACCGCGCTGAAACATCTCGTGCCGAAGCGCAACCATGCGCGGCTCGAAACGGCATCCTTCCTGCTGATGCAACTTTCCGGCGCTGCGGTGCGGCTCGCCATAGCTGTCGGCCGCAAGGAAGGCGACCGGCAGATCGACGAATTCCGTCGCATCATGCGCCGCGAACTCGAAAGCCTACTCGAAGCCTGAGTGCGGCGTCCGCTTCCGGCTTGCCGGAAGCAGGTCCTCTTCCTAGAGTTCTCGCCGCGCCAACGGACGGCGCGCTACGGGAGGCGAGAGGGATGGCGGAAGCAGCGATCCGGGTGGGCATCGGCGGATGGGTCTTCGAGCCCTGGCGCGGCACGTTCTATCCCGAGGGCCTCGCCCAGAAGCGCGAACTCGAATATGCGAGTTCGAAGCTCGCGACCATTGAGATCAATGGCACTTACTATGGCTCGCAGAAGCCGGAGAGTTTCCGCAAGTGGCGCGCAGAGACGCCGGAAGGCTTCGTTTTCTCGCTGAAGGGCCCGCGCTTTGCGACCAACCGCCGTGTGCTCGCGGAAGCGGGGCCTTCCATCGAGAAGTTCTTCGAAAGCGGCGTGACGGAACTGAAGGAAAAGCTCGGTGTCGTGAACTGGCAGTTCATGGGCACCAAGAAATTCGATCCCGACGACTTCGCCGCCTTTCTCGATCTCCTGCCGAAAAACCACAACGGAGTAACACTGCGCCACGCGGTGGAAGTTCGTAACGACAGCTTCAAGGCGAAGGACTTCATCGATCTCGTGAAGGAACGCGGCGTCGCCGTGGTGACGGCGGCGGACTCGGACTACACGCAGATCGGCGACATTACCGCGCCCTTCGTCTATGCGCGCATCATGGGGACGGACGAGAACGAAAAGGTCGGCTATTCAAAAAAGGCGCTTGATGGCTGGGCCGCCCGTGCGAAGGACTGGGCCAAGGGTGAGGTGCCCAAGGGTATCGACGCCGTGGCCACAAAGAAGGCGGCGAAGCCCGTGAAGGACGTCTTCCTCTACGTGATCTCGGGCGCAAAGGTCCGCAATCCCCTTGCCGCCATGGCGATTGCGGACCGCTTGAAGTAGCGCCTATAGCCCGGGCACCGGAAAGCGCGAGGTGAGCGCGCGCGTGCGCGCGGCGAGCTTTTCCTCCGCCGTGCGGTCGCCCTTGGCGGCGAGCGTTTCCGCGATGATGCCGCCGATCTCCGTCATCTCCGCTTCTCCCATGCCGCGCGCCGTGGGCGCGGGCGTGCCGAGGCGGAGGCCGGAAGGCCGCATGGGCGGGTTCGGATCGTCCGGAATCACCTGCTTGTTCGTCGTGAGGCCGACGCGGTCGAGCGCCTCCTGCGCTTCCGCGCCGTCTATCCCGAAGCTCGCGACCGTATCGATGACGAGGAGATGGTTGTCCGTGCCGCCGGTGACGAGTTTCACCTGCCATTCCATCAGCGCTGCCGCCAGCGCCTTGGCGTTGGTGAGAACGCCCCACGCATAATCCCTGAAGGCGGGCAGGGCGGCGAGGCGGAAGGTAACGGCGGCGGCGGCCACCTGGTTCATGTGCGGCCCGCCCTGAAGCCCCGGAAAGACGGAGGCGTCGATCTTCTTCGCGAAACCCTTTTTGCAGAGGATGAGCCCGCCGCGCGGACCGCGAAGAGACTTGTGCGTCGTCGTCGTCATCACGTCGAAGCCGGCATCAAGCGGGTTGCGCATGACGTCCGCCGCGATGAGACCACCGATATGGGAGACGTCCGCCATGGTGAGCGCGCCCACTTCGTTCGCCACCTTCCTGAAGTCGGCATAGTCGTAATCGCGCGGATAGGAGGAGTAGCCGCAGACGACAAGCTTTGGTCTCGTCTCCCGCGCAACGGCGCGCAGATGATCGAAGTCGATGGCGCCGGTCGCGGGGTCCGTCTTGTAGCGTACGAAATTGAAAAGGCGGCCCATATGGCTCACCGGCGCGCCGTGCGTCAGATGCCCGCCATGGGAAAGGTCCATCGCGAGGATTGTGTCGCCGGGTTCGAGAAGGCCGAGATAAACCGCCTGATTCATTGGCGAGCCTGATAGCGGCTGCACATTCGCGTGTTCCGCGCGAAAGAGCGCCTTCGCCCGGTCGCGGGCGAGCGTCTCGATCCGGTCTGTATAATCCTGCCCGCCGTAATAGCGCCGCCCCGGATAGCCTTCCGAATATTTGTTGGTGAAGGCGGAGCCGAGCAACGTCAGCACTTCGGGAAAGGCGTAATTCTCGGAAGGGATGAGTTCGAGGCCCGCCCGCTGGCGCGCCTCCTCGCCCTTCAATGCCAGAAATATCTCGTTATCGGTCTGCGCGAGCTGCACGCGTTGATCGGATGAGGGCATGTTGGTCTCCTGGAGCCAAATAAAAAGCCCGGCCAGCATCTTCATGTGCTGCCCAGGCGATCGGCTCGAAAGACCAGTCTCCGCGCTCCCCGATGGTTGCCCATCTCATATCGCCAGTCGCGCGGAGGATATGTGCGACCGGTAACGGGCGCTACTCAAGCACCAAACCGTCACCCCGTCAATTCGGGTAATGAGAAGGTGCGCAACCCGAAACACGATCGTGCCGAAAGATGGCGGATTGTAAGAAAAACAGGAAGAGTGCGAAGCGGAAGGTACTGTCGCCGCTCGCTGAACATGTACACAGCATGCGGATCGCCGCCCGCGAGCCAGAACTTCACGGCGAGTACGATATACGAAGCATTTGAGTACCGAGCGTTGTCGCCGAGTAGTGCGTCGGCTCCCGTCTGGATCAGCAACGCCGTAACGGCGAGGCTTGGGACGCCTGTGGCAGCATGGATGGCCTATCTCATCATTGACGTGCCATCATGCGGGAGAGAAGACGCGGCGCCCAGCGGTCCAGGAAGAGCGCCGGGCCCGCCTTGCCGATGGCGATGCGGTCAGTGCCTGCAGTCAGCCCTGTCAGAACGGCGCGCGCGACTCTCTCTGGCGAGATCTTTCCCCGGCCCCGCCCACCTGTCATGGCGGTCGCAACGAGCGGAGGCACGATCTCGACGACACGAAGTTCCTGTGGGGCGAGTTGCTGGCGCAGCGCCAGCGCGAAGCTGCGAAGGCCTGCCTTGCTTGCGCAATAGACCGGCGCGGAGGTCTTGGGCTTGTAGGCGAGTACCGACGTCAGGAAACAGATCGCACCACCCCGAACCATGTATGGCAGTAGTGTTTCCGTAAGCCGGATCGGTGCGACGAGATTGACGGCAATTTCCTGATCCGCGGCTTCGCCGATTGTACCGTTTGCATAGTCTAGTGCCTGCTGCGTGCCGGCGTTGTGGATGAGAATGTCGAGTGGTCCGCTGAGCCGCGCAACGGCGGAAATGATCGCCGCGCGGCCTTCATCCGTCGCGATATCCGCGGCGACGGCGAAAGGCGACGGCGTGACGGTGCGGCCGCAGGTCAGCACTTCCGCGCCTGCATCCGTGAATGCGGCGACGAGAGCCGCACCGATGCCCTGTGTGCCGCCAGTTACGAATACGCGTTTGCCCGAAAAGTCTTGAGTGAGTCTTGTCATGCGCGTCATGTCGCATGATGCCGTGCCCGAGTGCTTGATGAATCGCGCCAAAAAGTGGCGGATGCTAGAGCCCGAGGATTCGCTTCGCGATGATGTTCTTCTGGATTTCGTTCGAGCCACCATAGATCGATTGCGCGCGAGCGCCGAGATAGGAGGCGACGGCTGGCGCAGCGCCGGAAGGCAGCGCCGTATTGCCGGTCCAGGCCGGCGCAACCGAATCCGGGAAGGCGGGCAGCATGTAGGGACCATAAGCTTCCATACCGAGTTCCGTGATGTCCTGAGCGAGTTCGGTCGCGATGATCTTCAGGATCGAGGATTCGTTTCCCGGCGCGCCGCCCTCGGCAACGGAGGAAAGCGTACGAAGAACCGTGAGCTCCAGCGCGTCGAGCCGCGCTTCGAGCGATGAAAGTTTCTCTACGAAGGCCGGGTCTTCGAAGAGGCCGCGCTCGCGGGCAACGTTGCGCGTATTCGCGAGCTGCTTCCGCTTGCCGGCGACATGGGCATAGGAGGTGCGTTCATGGCCGAGGAGATAGTTGGCATAGGTCCAGCCCTTGCCTTCCTCGCCGATGCGGTTCGCCTTCGGTACGCGCACATCCTCGAAGGTGACGCTGTTGAGCGAATGCTTGCCGTCGATGGTGATGATCGGGTTGACGGTGATCCCCGGCGTCTTCATGTCGATCAGGAGGAAGGTGATGCCGTCCTGCTTCTTCTCTTCCTGGCTCGTGCGCAGAAGGCAGAAGATCCAGTCCGCATGCTGGCCGAGGCTCGTCCAGATCTTCGTGCCGTTGACGATGTAGTCGTCGCCATCGGATATCGCCGCACATTGAAGCGAGGCGAGATCGGACCCGGAGCCTGGTTCCGAGTAGCCCTGTGCCCAGAAGGTCGTGCTGTCGAGAATGCCGGGCAGCCAGCGCCGCTTCTGTTCCTCCGTGCCGAAGGTGTAGATCACCGGGCCGACATAGAGCAGGCCCATTGGCACGACGTTGAGCGCACCGGCACGTTCGAGCTCCTCGTCGAAGATGTATTTCTCGTTGGCGCTCCAGCCCGTGCCGCCGGCCGATTTCGGCCAGTTGACGGCAAGCCAGCCTTTCGCCGCCATCGCGCGCTCGGACTTCTGATAGTCGGCTTTGGAGGGCGAGGCGCCGCTTGCCATCTTCTCCACGATCTCGCGCGGATACTCGTTCTCGAAGAAGTCCCGGACCTTCATCCTGAATTCTTCGTCCTTCTCGGAGAATGAGAAGTCCATCTGCCGCCCTCCCGAATTGCTTTTGCGGGAGTGTAGCTTGACCGGCAGGCGCCGTCAGCGTCCTGAAGCTGTTGCCGCGACGTCACCTCCCGGAAAAGTGAAAATGCAGAAGGGCCGGTGTCTCCACCGGCCCTTCGCTTGTCTCTCGGGTGAGAGGCGGGACTTCCCTAGAAGTCCATGCCGCCCATGCCCCCCATGCCGCCCATGCCGCCGGGCATGCCGCCGCCGCCGCCACTACCTTCGGCTTTCGGCTTGTCCGCGATCATGGCTTCGGTGGTGATGAGGAGGCCGGCAACGGAAGCCGCGTCCTGAAGCGCCGTGCGCACGACCTTGGTCGGGTCGATGATGCCGGCGGCGACGAGGTCGCAATATTCTTCCTTCTGCGCGTCGAAACCGTAGTTTGCCTGCTTCGACTCGAGCACCTTCTGCACGACGATGGAGCCTTCGACACCGGCATTCTCGACGATCTGCCGGATCGGGGCCTCAAGGGCGCGCTTCACGATGTTGATACCCGCCTGGATGTCGCGGCTCTCGTCGGTGAGCTTCGCAACGGCCTTGGACGCCATCAGAAGAGCCGTGCCGCCGCCCGGGACGATACCTTCCTCGACCGCGGCGCGGGTTGCATTGAGCGCGTCGTCGACGCGGTCCTTGCGCTCCTTCACCTCGACTTCGGTGGCGCCACCGACCTTGATCACCGCAACGCCGCCCGCGAGTTTCGCAAGACGTTCCTGCAGCTTCTCCTTGTCGTAGTCGGAGGTCGTTTCCTCGATCTGACGCTTGATCTGGCTGACGCGGGCTTCGATGTCCTTCTTCTTGCCCGAGCCGTCGACGATCGTGGTGTCGTCCTTCGTGATCGAGACGCGCTTGGCCTTGCCGAGCATGTCAAGCGTGACCGACTCGAGCTTGATGCCGAGATCTTCGGAGATGACCTGACCGCCCGTGAGGATCGCAATGTCCTCGAGCATGGCCTTGCGGCGGTCGCCAAAGCCCGGCGCCTTCACGGCCGCGACCTTCAGGCCGCCACGGAGCTTGTTCACGACGAGCGTGGCAAGCGCCTCGCCCTCGATGTCTTCCGCGATGATGAGGAGCGGACGGCCCGACTGCACCACGGCTTCGAGAACCGGCAGCATCGGCTGCAGGCTCGTCAGCTTCTTCTCATGGAGCAGGATAAGCGGCTCTTCGAGCTCGGCCACCATCTTGTCGGCATTGGTGATGAAGTAGGGGGAGAGATAGCCGCGATCGAACTGCATGCCTTCAACGACATCGAGTTCGGTTTCGAGCGACTTCGCTTCCTCGACCGTGATCACGCCTTCATTGCCGACCTTCGCCATCGCCTGGGCGATCATGGCGCCGATTTCCTTTTCGCCATTGGCGGAAATCGTGCCGACCTGCGCGACCTCGTCGTTCGACTTTACCTTCTTGGAGCGCTTGGTGATGTCTTCGACGGCAGCGCGGACCGCAATCTCGATGCCGCGCTTCAGATCCATCGGGTTCATGCCAGCGGCAACCGCCTTCGCGCCTTCGCGCACGATCGACTGTGTCAGGACCGTGGCGGTCGTGGTGCCGTCGCCGGCGGTGTCGTTGGTCTTGGAAGCGACTTCCTTGACCATCTGGGCGCCCATGTTCTCGAACCTGTCTTCGAGTTCGATCTCCTTGGCGACCGTCACGCCGTCCTTCGTCGTGCGGGGCGAACCGAACGACTTCTCGATCACGACGTTGCGGCCTTTCGGGCCCAGCGTCACCTTTACCGCATCGGCGAGAATGTCCACGCCCTTGAGCATGCGCTCGCGGGCGCTGCGGCCGAATTTGACTTCCTTAGCCATGTTCTTCTGATCCTTCTGAATTCTTGAAACGGAACGAAGGGCCGCGAGGGCTCAACAAAAAAGCCCGCGGCCGGTATCCGGTTGCGAGCCTTATTCGGCGGCTGCCTTCTTCTTGGCACCACCTTCGAGCACACCCATGATGTCGCTCTCTTTCATGATCAGGAGGTCCTGGCCGTCGATCTTGACCTCCGTGCCCGACCATTTGCCGAAAATCACGCGGTCGCCGGTCTTCACGTCCGGCGCGATCACCTTGCCGTCATCGCCGCGGGCGCCCGGGCCCACCGCAATCACTTCGCCCTGCGAGGGCTTTTCCTGAGCCGTGTCCGGAATGATGATGCCGCCGGCGGTCTTGGCTTCTTCCTCGACGCGGCGTACCACGACGCGGTCATGCAGAGGACGGAACTTCATCTCTGGCTTCTCCTGTGTCCCAACCGCTAAGTTGCGGAAAATTCTGAATTTTTTGAAAGTGTTAGCACTCACGACGAATGAGTGCCAAGCCACGCCGGACAAATAGGAGCTGTGCAGGTCTCTGTCAAGCGGCTGGGGCCGGATTCGGAGGGGATTCAGGCGATGATGAGCACCGCGCCGCCGAAGCGCCGTTTCAGATGCCCGAGCAGGCCAGCTGCAAAGAGGGTCGCGCCAAGGATCTCCATGATCTCTTCCGTGCAGAAGGCAAGCACATAGGCGAGGCTTTCCTCGCCATGGATCGTCAGCACTTTGCCGCCAACAATCTCCATGCCGAGGGCACCGCCGACATAAAGAATCCCGGCAGTAAGGAAGATGGCCCGGGTCCGGGCTGGTTGCGCGAGCAGGAAGGGCAGATAGGCAAGGCCGGCCAGCGCGACCAGTACCATGCCGGGGATCACCCAGGCGAAATGGAGGAAGCCGCTGAGGCCGAGGCTTTCGCGGAGCGGCTCGATGGCGACCTCATGAACGCCCGTCGCTTCGTCGATCGAAAGACCTATAAATATCAGCGTCAGAATCGCCCAGTGGAAGAGATAATTCTCGCCGTTTCGAGCGGCCGAGGCCGTGACAATGGCGAGGATCGCCGCGGACAGGGCG
Source organism: Parvibaculum sp. (assembly GCA_017642695.1). Taxonomy (GTDB): domain Bacteria; phylum Pseudomonadota; class Alphaproteobacteria; order Parvibaculales; family Parvibaculaceae; genus Parvibaculum. The sequence goes on from JAEPQD010000001.1 coordinate 1,458,944, forward strand.
AGCAGAAGCGAGGTGTACCAGGCCGGCAGGCAATGCTCGGCGTTAAAGGCGATGTGCCGCAGATCCTGCACGAGCGTTTCGAGCCCGAACGCTGCGACGTACCATTCCCGGAACAGGCCAAGCGCGATTACGGTAAACGACGCTGCCCATAGGAGGGACGAAATGCCGGTCGGGCGAAGGCGGAAAACCCTTTCATCGACAGGCGGTTGCGTCTGCTCGGCGGTCCGATCAACCATTTCTTAGGCTCCCGTTGTGACACTCCGGCGACTGCCTCGCCTGGACGTAGCAAAACAGGGACCACCGCCGGAGATGGCCGAACGTGGCGAAATGACACGAATGCGCGACCTCACGGGAACGGAGGGCCTGCTCCGTATGGTTTACGGACTTGCCTATGCCGCTCGTCCGCGACGGTTGGCGCATCCCTTCGGTTTTGCGCAGATCGGGCTGGAACGGCTCGTCCGTGGGCGGAACGGCGCCCCCTTTCTGAGACGGCCGGAAGAGGCCCTCGAGACACCGGACGGGCTTGTCGATATCGGCGGGCCGATGACGGTCGATCGCCTCGTCGCGGCCTACGAGAAGGGCATCTTTCCCTGGTGTCACGTCGGTCCCGTCAAGTGGTGGGCGCCGTCGCAGCGCGCGGTGCTCTTCCTTGAGGAAAGCCGGATCGAGAAGAACCTGCGCCGTCTTCTCCGGCAGGACCGCTTCACTGTGACCTTCGACACGAGGTTCCGGGAGGTGATGGAGGCCTGCGCCGAACCGCGCCCCGGCCGCCCGGCGCTGACCTGGATCTCGCCGCGCTTCATGGATGCCTACGAAGCGCTCCACGAGGCCGGCCACGCGCATTCGGTCGAGGTTCGGGACAAGGACGGCAATCTGGCAGGCGGTCTCTACGGCGTTGCGTCGGGTGGCGTCTTCTTCACGGAATCGCAGTTCGCGCGCGCCCGCGACACCTCGAAAGTGGCTTTCGTTACGCTGAACCGGCATCTCGCCGAATGGGGCTACACCGTCAACGACGGCAAGGACATGACCGGCCACCTCGCGGCGCTCGGCATGCGAAGCATTCCCCGCGCCGAGTTCGTCGCGCTTCTGCATGCGAATGCGGGGAAGGGCCGTGCGCCCGGACGCTGGGAGATCGATACGTCGCTTGATGTTGCGGGCTGGATGCCTGGCGGCGAAGGCTAGGTCTTCGCGCGCAGGCCCCGAAGCGTCAGCTTGATGATCGCCGCGAGCTGGTTCCTGAAGGTCTCTTCGTTCGGCGCCTTTTCCGCGCCGCAGGCGGCCGCAATCAGCGCCTCCGAAGCATCCCTGTCGCTCAGCCCGACAAGCGCAGGATCGAGTTCGCCGCTCTCGATGCCTTTGCGCACCAGTTCGAACACCGCATCGTGGAACTGCGCCGTCACCTTCTCGAAGGGAGCGCTCGGCAGGCGGCTGCTCGAGTCGATGAGTTCCGCCGCGTGCGGGCTCGACAGGACCCAGCTATAGGCGAAGCCGAACTTCGCCTCCATGAGCGCGTTCAGCTTTTCCTCGAGCGGCAGGTCGAGTGCATCCGCTTCCTCGAGGCTCTCCGTCACTTGCGCGGCAAGGGATTTGCAGATCGCCTCGAACAGTTCGTCCTTGCTCTTGAAGTAGAGATAAAGCGTTCCCTTGGCGACGGCAGCCGCGCGCGCGATGTCTTCCATCGACGTGCGCCGGTACCCGTAGTGCCGGAAGAGGTCGAGCGCGGAAGAGATGATGATCTCCCGCTTGTCCGGTCCTGCCGCTTTTTGCAGTGCGGCGCCACCTTGAGGCCTGGCCATGATTCCTATCGTTTGATCGTGAAGGGGCAGGTTTTCGCAACAGGAACGACGAGAGTGCGAACCGCGCCGCCGCAATCGTAGTAGCAGATCTTGCGTATGCCCGAACGTTGCTGATTGCTGAGCGAGCAGGTCGCCTGAGCGTATTGATCGTAGGCTGGTCTCTTGCTCATCTCGGTTTCGGACCCGGCTGTCGAAAGGGCCGCCAGCATCAGCAGCCCAGAAAGAGTTACGGTTTCCATTTTTTGACTCACCCCCGGAGATGCAGTCTAGCACCTTTTGTTGCCGTCTAGCGTTGCCTCTCGCGGCTTGAAATTCAACCCACCGAAAGGGACGAAGATGCGGCATTTGTGCGGCCGCCCCGTCACTGTAGGATGCGGCCCGCATGATTTGACGAAGGGGAAACCATGACAAGCGACGCTCTGATAGCCGCAAAGGCGCTGATCGGCCAACCCGGGTCCCGGGCGATGATTCCGACACCCGCGCTGGTGCTCGATCTGGAGGCCTTCGAGCGGAACGTTGCGCGCATGGCGGAGCACTGCAAGGTAAACGGGCTCGCGGTCAGACCTCATTCGAAGACGCACAAGTCGGTGACGATCGCAAAGGCGCAGGTCGCCGCGGGTGCGCTGGGCGTGTGCTGCGCGAAACTCGGCGAAGCGGAGGCGATGGCCGCGGGCGGCATCGAGAGCATCCTGATCACATCGCCGGTCGTGACGGCGCAGGGTATCGAACGGCTCGTCGCGCTCAACGCGAAACTGCCGGACCTGATGGTGGTGGTCGACAATCCAGAGAACGCGCGTGCGCTTGCGGCTGCGGCGGCGGAAGAGAAGCGGACGCTCAAGGTGCTGGTCGATCTCGATGTCGGCCTGCACCGCACCGGCATCCGGCCGGGTGCGGATGCGACAGACCTCGCCGAACTTCTCGATGCGGCGGAGTTCCTCGAGTTGCGCGGGCTGCAGGCCTATGCCGGCCATCTCATGCATGTCCACGATTTCGCGGAGCGGCGCGAGAAATCGCTTGGCGCCATGAAGATGCTGGGCGAGCAGCGCGACGCGCTGAACGCCAAGGGCTTGTGCTGCGATATCGTTTCGGGCGGCGGCACCGGCAGCTACAACATCGATCCGGAAGCGAAGGTGCTGACGGAGCTGCAGGGCGGCTCCTACATCTTCATGGACAAGCAGTACAACGACGTCGCGCTCGGTAACGGCGCGAGCTTCCCCTTCGAAACGGCGCTCTTCGTGCAGATGTCGGTCGTCTCCAACAACACGAAGAACCTCGCAACGACGGATGCGGGCTTCAAATCCTTTTCGACCGACGCCGAGCCGCCCGTGCTCTTTTCCGGCGCGCCGGAAGGGGCGGGTTACTTCTTTTTCGGCGACGAGCAGGGCGGCATCCTGCTGCCCGATGGCGCACAACTGCCATTAGGCAGTGTACTGACGGCCATGACCCCGCATTGCGATCCGACGGTCAATCTCTACGACGCCTATCATGTCGTGAAAGGCGACACGCTGGTCGATATCTGGCCCATCGAGGCGCGCGGCCGAAGCGCCTGACGTCCTGTTTTGAGGTATTGGGATACCTCAAAACGGGCGACCGTCATCGAACTGTCATAAAAACGTCATGAAAGGCATCGGCGCGGCTTTCGCACGCTCCCGGCAGTCGGGGAGTGTGCATGACGGCGGGCCAGCCACGCGAAATCGCACATTCCGGGGAGGCGGCGAAGGAGACGAAAAAGGTATTGACCGGTCTCCGCTCTCCGGGTATTGTGAGTGAATGATCACTCGCAATGAAAAACCCGCTTCCAAGACACGCGACCGCATCGTCGATGCGTCGCTCCGCCTTTTCGTTTCGCAGGGCATCGCCGGAACGACGACCCGCGACATCGCGAAGGAGGCGGAAATCGCGGAGGGTACGATCTACCGCCACTTCGAAAGCAAGGAGGCGCTGGCGGCCGAGATCTTCAGGGAGACCTTCATGCCGCTCTCGAAGGCGCTGGTCCTCCTCGAAGGAGCGGAGGGACCGGTGCTCGAGCGGATCGGAAAGACGGTGGAGCATTTCTACCGGCTCTTCGACGAGGACCCGACGCGCTGGGTCTATGTGATGACCTACCAGACGGGCCGGCAGTCGAAGCTGCCGCCCGGCACGGCGACACCCTTCACGCTGATGCTGAAAATGCTGAAGGAGGGCACGGCGAGCGGCGAGCTCCGCGACCTCGACGCCGACCTCCACACCCAGGTCGTGCTCGGCATGATCACCCAGCCCGCCATGGGCATCGTCTATGACGAACTCGACGGACCGCTGGCGCCGCGCGCCGCGGAAGTGATGCAGGCGATCCGGAAGGTTCTCGCCCCCTGACAGGAATTCGAATTGCCGGACCATGACACGGGAGACCCATTTGGCCGGCAAGGTAGTGAGTGAGCGTTCACATCATTTCAACCAAGGAGACGAACGATGAAAAAGCTTCTGATTGCGACCGCCATTCTTCTCGCCACCACGATGGGCGCACATGCCGACGGCGCCTCGAGCGCGCAGACCTCCGCCGACTTCTCAGGTGCGGTCGTCGACAGCGCCGCGAAGGGCACGGCGATTGCCGCCATATCGGTTGCCATGCCCGTGCTGAGTGCCGCGGGCGCCGCCGTCTCGATAGCGGGACCCGTTGCCATCGCCGGATCGAAGACGCTCCATGACCGCGAAATGAAGCGGCCGAAGCTCACGGTGACGGAAAAGACCGTCGTCACCGAGCGGACGGTGTCGCCCGACGCCGCGCTCAAGGCGCGCCTTCAGGACGAGGAGATCTGAACCATGATCAGCCGCATCCTCTTCGCCCTCATGCTCGCGCTTGCCGTCTTCACGGCGGATGCCGGGCCCGCCAATGCCCAGGCAAGCTCCGCCGCGGGCACCATCGAGGCACCTGAAAAGGTCATTCCCTTCGCGAAGAAGGTGGAACGTGAACTCGCCGAACGCGGCGCCCTCGTCGCCATCGTCTCGCGCATGGGCCGCGACCCGAAACAGATGCCGGACGGCATCGGCGAGTACACGCATGTCGGCATCTGGGTCTATTCGGAAATGACCGCCGCCGACGGCAGCAAGGTGAACGGCTATGCCGTCCACAACCTCTACCAGACGGAAGAGGATGCCGGCCGCAGCGAACTGGTGCAGGACTTCCCGGCCGAGTTCTTCGGCTCCGTCTTCGACCTGAAGACGGGCATCGTGATCCCGACGCCGGAAGTGCAGATGGAAATTCTCCGTGTGCTGAATTCGCCCGCCTACGGGAAGCTCCACGTGCCGGCCTACTCGGTCGTCGCCAACCCCTATGAGTGGCGCTACCAGAACTGCACCAACTTCGTGATGAGCGTGCTCGTCGCGGCGATCTACGGCACGGACGACCGCGCGGAGATCACCGAACACCTGAAGGCTTACTATGAGCCGCAACAGGTGAAGCTCTCCGGCGTGACGCGGGCCTTCGGTTCGATCTTCGTGGACGGCTTCGCGACCTCCGACCACGAGGGCGGACCGCTGAAGACCTCGACCTTCGACTCGATCGCCCGCTTCCTCACGACCTACGGCATGGCGGAAGCCGTGCTGGAGGTGACGGAAGGCGGCGTGACGGAAGAGCTCACCAAACTCTGAAGGTCGCGAAGGGATTGCGGCGGAAGGCCCGGGCGGAAACGTCCGGGCCTTTTCTGTCGAGGCTCCTAACCTTTCAATTCCCTATCCAGTCTCTCCCACATCGGCCTGCAATCGACGACGCTGCCCTCGCGCATGGCGCGGTCGGCGGCCATGACGGTGAGGCCGGCGATCATCGCGTCGCGGACCTGAACGGGGAAGGGCGCGCCGTCGAGGAGATGGGCGGCGAGGTCGTGGCCCATCTGCGCGTCCGAGCCATAATGCCCCTCGATGCTTGCCGGAAATTCCTCCGTCTCCGGAGGATGGGTCCCCATCGCATCGCGGAAGGTGAGGCGGTTCGTCACCAGATCGGCTTCGAGCGCGCCGTCGAGGCCCGCGAAGTACCAGCGCCGCTGCATCAGCCCGGCATGGCTGTTCGCATGGAAGGAGAGGCGCACACCATTCTCGTATTCGACGAGGACGACCTGGTTGTCGGCGACGTCGGCGTCGGAGCGGAAGACGCTCTCGCCCGCGTTCCAGCCCGGCCGCCAGAGCGTGTAGGCGGGTTCGCCGCCGGGATGCGTGCGCGCGGCGAGCGCCTCGTTCTCCGGTGTGAAGATGGAGCGCCCGCCGAAACTCGCGATACGCGCAGGCAGCGCGCCCGCGAAGAGGCGGTAGAGATCGAAATCGTGACAGCACTTGTCGAGCAGGAAGGAGCCGCCATGCGCCTCGTGGCGGCGCCAGTCGCGCATCAGAAAGCCGCCATGCTCGGGATGGAGATGCTCGTTGCCCTCGAAGCTGACAAGCGGACCGAGCTTCTCGCGGAGCGTGCGCGTGACGGCGGCGACGAGCGGCGCGGAGCGAAGCACGAGGCCGACGAGAACGGAGGTCTGGCCATGTTCGCGCAAGAGCCGCGCGAGCGCCCATGTCTCCTCCTCGGTGCGCACGACCGGCTTCTCGCTGAAGACGCGCGCACCGGCTGCGAGACCGGCGGCGATGTGATCGAGATGAAGGTGATTGGGCGAGCCGACCATCAGCAGATCGGGCTTCGTCTCCGCGAGCATGGTTTCGACATCGCCACAGGCGGCGCCCGCCTCGATACCGCGCTTTTCGAGCATGGAAAGCCCGGTGGGCGCGGGATCGGTGTAAGCGACGATCCGGATATTCGGCGCCGCGGCGGCGAGATGGCGGATGACGGTGGCGATGCGCCGGCCGAGACCCGCAACCGCGATGGAAAAAGTGCCGCTTGCTTTCATCGAAGGGACTTCTAGCTGTTAGGATGCACTGGTTGCACGAAAGCCGGGTGACGAAGAGCGAGCAGCATACTCTCCAACCCTCACACAGGGGGAGGGTGGAAATGAAGAAGAAGGGAAGTCGAGAGAATGCGAATCGGAATCCTGACCGGCGGCGGCGACGTGCCGGGCCTCAATCCCTGCATCAAGGCGGTGACGCGGCGCGCCTGCGAGCATGGCTGGGAAGTGGTGGGCTTCCGGCGCGGCTGGGCGGGGCCCCTGGATTTCAATCCGGACGAGCCGGAGGCGAGCGAGCAATATCTGATGCGGCTGACTCCAGCGGCGGTGCGCACCATCGACCGCAAGGGCGGGACCGTGCTCCACACCTCGCGCACCAATCCGAAGCGCATGAGGGAAGAGGAATTGCCGGACTTCCTGAAAGGGAAGTTCGCTCCGGACGCGGAGGGCCGCATCGATGCGACGCCGCATGTGAAGCGCGTGCTCGACCATCTCGGCATCGACGTGATGATGACGATCGGCGGCGACGGCACGCTCTCCTACAGCGCGCATCTCCACCGCGAAGGCATGAAGATCGTCTCGATCCCGAAGACGATGGACAACGACGTCTTCGGTACGGATTACTGCATCGGTTTCTCGACCGCCGTGTCGCGCTCGGTCGAGTACATCAACGCGCTCAGAACCTCCACCGGCAGCCATGAACGGATCGCGGTGGTGGAACTCTTCGGCCGCCATTCGGGCGAGACGGCGCTGATCGCGAGCTATCTCGCCGATGCCGACCGCGCGCTGATCGCGGAGGTGCCTTTCGACGTCGAGAAACTCGCACGGCTCATTGCCGAAGACCGGCTGGAGAACCCGGCGCGCTACGCGATGATCGTCGTCTCGGAAGGCGCGAAGATGGAGGGCGGCAAGGTCTTCACGCAGGAGCAGACCGACGAGGCGGGGCGGAAGCGCCTCGGCGGCATCGGCGAGATGCTGGGCGAGGAGGTGACGCGGCTTACCGGCGTCAACACGATCACGCAGTCTCTCGCCTATCTGATGCGCGCGGGCGCGCCGGACGCGCTCGACCAGATGGTGGCGAAGGGGTTCGGCACGCTCGCCGTGCAGGAAATCGCGGAAGGCCGCACCGGCTTCATGACGGCTGTCCGGAACGGCAACTACACGACCGTACCGGCGGATACCTGCGTGACGGGCCGCAAGCGCGTCGATGTCGACGCCTTCTATGATGTCGATGCCTATCGCCCGCGCGTCGCGAAGGTGATGGGCATGCCGATGTTTCTGTATTGAAAGATCGCGCTTTCCACTCTCTTTCAAGGGGAGGGGGGTGCCGTTCCGCCTACCGCTTCAGCTGCATGGTCTGGCGGCCTTCCTCGTCGTCGCCGCCGATGACCTTGAAGCCGTGCCGCTCGTAGAGCGAATGCGCGTCGTTGGTCGACAGCATGATGCGGCGGACCGAGGCGAGCAGCGGATCGCTGAGCATTGTCTCGACGATCCACTTGCCGTGGCCGAGCCCGCGATGGACGGGGAGGATGTAGACGTCGCTCATCCAGGCGAAGCGCGAGAAGTCCGTCACCATCCGCCCGAAGCCCGCCTGTTCGCCCTGCGGCGAATAGAGGCCGTAGGTGCGGGAATTCAGGATGCTTGTCCAGAGATCTTCCTTCGAGACGTCGCGCGCCCAGTAGGTGGCGCCGAGCATCTTCAGGATCGATTCCCTGTCGAGCTTCGACTTGTCGGTGTTGATTTCGAAGCCGTGGCGGCTCCATGTGGAAATGTCGGCAGAACTCATACGCTACTCACTCTCGGATTCTTGTTGTTATTTCGCCCCTGCACGCTGGGCATAGGCCCATGCTTCCTCGGCCAGCGGACGCACATTCGCCGCCATCTGCTTGGCATGTTCGCTGGAAGCCGTTCCGTCCCTCACCCGCCCCGCGATTCCCTGAAGGATACCGGCAAGGCGGAAGAAATTATACGAAAAATAGAAATCGAGGTTTTCGATGCCGGAACGGTTCGTCCGTTCACAGTACATCTGGATGTACTCCTCGAGCGTCGGGATGCCGAGCGACTTCAGGTCGGCGGTCTTGATCGAGCCCGTGCCACCGCCCGTGCCCTGTCCGGGCATCACCCATTGCATGAGGCTGTAGGTGAAGTCGCCGAGCGGATGGCCGAGCGTCGAGAGCTCCCAGTCGAGCACGGCGACGACTTTCGGTTCGGTAGGATGCAGCACGGTGTTGTCGAGGCGGTAATCGCCATGGACGATGGACGTAGAGTCGTCGTTCGGCACATTCTCGGGCAGCCACTCCATCAGCCGGTTCATCTCGGGAATGGTTTCCGTTTCGGAGGCAACATACTGCTTCGTCCAGCGCGAGATCTGGCGCGCAAAATAGTTGCCGGGCTTGCCGAAATCGCCGAGGCCGATCTTCTCGTAGTCGACCATGTGAAGCTGGGCGAGCGTGGCGTTGAGAGATGAGTAGATCTTCCAGCGGGTTTCCTTGTCCTGGTTCGGAAGAAGCGGCTCCCAGAGCACGCGGCCCTCGACCATGTCCATGATGTAGAACATGGTGCCGATGACATCGTCGTCCTCGCAGAGGCAGTAGGTGCGCGGCGCCGGGAAGCCCTCGCCGTGAAGCGCGGTGATGACCTTGTATTCGCGGTCGACAGCATGGGCGGACGGCAGGAGCTTCCCCGGCGGCTTGCGGCGGAGCACATATTTCTTCGAGGGCGTGATGAGCTGATAGGTCGGGTTCGACTGACCGCCCTTGAACTGTTTCACGGTGAGCGGGCCTTTGAAGCCCTCGACATGAGCCGCCATGTAGTCCTCGAGGCGCTTCTCGTCGAACTTGTGGCTGTCGGCCACGTCCTTGGTGCCGGAAAACTGGTCCTGCCGGCTGGCGGCTGCATCGGTCATCTGTTTCACTCCCCGGTATTATATTCGTAGACGGATTTTCTTACGCATTCTGTTCTTCGCGCTCGATGGCGCGGTAGCCGATGTCGCGGCGGCAGAAGCCTTCCGGCCAGTCGACGCGGTCGACGGCGCGGTAGGCGCGGGCCTGCGCTTCGGCCGTGGTCCTGCCCGTGGCGGTGACATTGAGCACACGGCCGCCGGTCGAGAGAATGCGGCCGTCCTCGGCCTTCGTGCCCGCATGGAAGATTTCGACGCCTTCCTCGGTGCCCGCTTCCGCGAGGCTCCTGATCTCGGTGTTCTTCCTATAGTCGCCCGGATAGCCCTGCGCGGCCATGACGACGGTAAGCGCGACCTCCTCCTTCCAGCGCAGCGAGGCCTTGTCGAGCGTGCCGTCGTGACAGGCCATCAGCAGCGGCAGCACGTCGCAATCGAGCCGCATCATCAAGACCTGACATTCGGGATCGCCGAAGCGGGCATTGTATTCGATGAGTTTCGGGCCTTCGGCCGTGATCATCAGGCCCGCGTAAAGCACGCCCTTGAAGGGCATGCCCTTTTCGCGCATCGCCTTTACGGTCGGCTCGATGATTTCGCGCATGACGCGCACCGAGAGGCCCGGCGTCATGACGGGCGCGGGCGAATAGGCGCCCATGCCGCCGGTGTTCGGGCCCTCGTCATTGTCGAAGACGCGCTTGTGGTCCTGCGCGGTCGCAAGGGGGAGGACATGGGTGCCGTCGCAGAGCGCGAAGAAACTCGCCTCCTCGCCCTCGAGAAATTCCTCGATCACGACTTCCGCGCCCGCCGCGCCGAAACGCCCGCCCAGAATGGCGTCGATGGCGGCGTTGGCCTCGCCGGCCGTCATGGCGATGATGACGCCCTTGCCGGCGGCGAGCCCGTCCGCCTTGACGACGATGGGCGCCCCCTTTTCGGCGATGAAGGCCCTGGCGGCGGCGGCGTCCGAAAAGCGGCCATAGGCCGCGGTTGGAATGTTCCAGTCCGCGCAGAGATCCTTGGTGAAGCCCTTGGAGCCTTCGAGCTGGGCGGCTTTCGCGGAGGGGCCGAAGCTCGCGATGCCCTCGGCGTCGAGCCGGTCGACAAGGCCGTTCACCAGCGGGTCCTCGGGGCCCACCACGACGAAGCCGATATCCTTTTCGCGGACGAAGGCGACGATGGCATCGAAATCGGCGGGCGGAAGCGCTACGCACTCCGCGACGTCGGCGATGCCGCCATTACCGGGTGCGCAATAAAGCCTGCTGCAGAGAGCGCTTTTCCGAATCGCCCAGCAAAGCGCATGCTCCCGGCCGCCCGAGCCGATGACGAGAATATTCATGAGTAGCCGTCCCCTGGGAACCTGTCGCGCCCGGCCCTGGCGGGGTTGGGGCGTGGAGGGCTCCCTTGTAACATGGGGGGCCGCCCCGGCAAACCGGCGCTCCCTGATCGCTCCTGAACCAGACAAGGCCCCATGACCCCTCCGGAAACCACGAACAAGGCCCCAGACGGGAATGCCCACGAGTTTTCCGTCAGCGAGATTTCCTTCGCGCTGAAGCGGACGGTGGAGGACACGTTCGGCCATGTCCGCGTGCGCGGCGAGATCACGGGATATCGCGGGCCCCATTCCTCGGGGCACTGCTATTTCGGCCTGAAGGACGACAAGGCGCGGATCGATGCCGTGATCTGGCGCGGCGCTTTCCAGAAACTCCGCTTCAAGCCCGAAGAGGGCATGGAGGCGATCGCGACGGGGAAGCTCACGACCTATCCCGGCAGCTCCAAATACCAGATCGTGATCGAGCATCTGGAGCCGGCGGGCGCGGGCGCGCTGATGGCGCTCCTTGAAGAGCGGCGGAAGAAGCTCGCGGCGGAAGGCCTCTTCGCACAGGAGAGGAAGCGCGCGCTGCCTTATCTGCCGGAGGTGATCGGCGTGGTGACGAGCCCGACCGGGGCCGTGATCCGCGATATTCTTCACCGGCTGCAGGACCGCTTTCCACGCCATGTGATCGTCTGGCCCGTGCGCGTGCAGGGCGAGACGAGCGCGGCGGAGGTGGCGGCCGCCATTCGCGGCTTCAACGCGATGGAGAAGGGCGGACGGATGCCGCGCCCCGACGTGCTGATCGTCGCGCGCGGCGGCGGCTCCATCGAGGACCTGTGGTCCTTCAATGAGGAAATCGTGGTGCGCGCGGCGGCGGAGAGCGCGATCCCGCTGATCTCTGCGGTCGGCCACGAGACCGATACGACGCTGATCGACTTCGCCTCGGACCGGCGCGCGCCGACGCCGACGGCGGCCGCCGAAATGGCGGTGCCGGTGCGCGGCGAACTGGTGGCGGATGTGCGCGACCGCGCGACGCGGCTGATGCGGGCGGAGACGCGGCTCGTCGATCGCCTGCGCTCCGAACTGACAGGGCTTGCGCGGGGCCTGCCGAAGCTTGCCGACCTGATCGCCCTGCCGCGCCAGCGCTTCGACAACGCGGCCGACAGGCTCGGCCGGGCGCTCATCCGGGCGACGGAAGTGAAGGGCGCGGCGTTTCACCGGATCGAGGGACGGCTGTCGGACCGCCCGATCCGGCAGCGGATCGCGAATGAGAGGAAGGCGCTGCCGCAGCTGCTGGAGCGGCTGGGGCGCGCGGAGAAGCGAGGGCTCGCCGATCTCGCGCGCCGGCTCGACGGCTCGGCCAAACTGCTCGAAAGCTATTCCTATCACGGGGTGCTGAAGCGCGGTTATGCCGTGGTGCGCGATGCGGAGGGCAAGCCGGTGCGCGCCGCCGAGGGACAGAAGCCGGGCGCGGCGCTCGAAATCGAATTTGCCGACGACCGGCTGGGCGTCGTCGTCGCCCCGGGCGGTGCGGTGAAGCCCGAACCAAGGAAAACGGCGCCGAAAAAGGCGGACGGGAAGCAGGGCAGCCTGCTTTGATCGCCATGGCGCGAGCGGCTAGAGTGACGAAAAAGAGGTATGCGTATGAACAGGATCGATAATCCCGGCGGCGAGGCGGAAATCGTCTATGGCGACGGCGAGTTTCACATCGTGAAGCCGGGCGCCTATGTCACCTGCGCCGTGACGGGTGTGCGTATTTCGCTCGACGAATTGCGCTACTGGAATGTCGACCTGCAGGAAGCCTATGCGACGCCGGAAGCCTCGCTGAAACGCCACCGCGAACGCCAGGGCGCGGAATGACGCGGCTCGCGGCGCTTGTTCTCGCGCTCGTCCTCGCCGCACCCGCCTGGAGCGCGGAGCCGCCGCTCGCGCTTGACGGCAACATTGAGCAGGGCGGCCTCGTGATCGGACGGGCCGCGCCGGGCGTGAAAGCCTCGCTCGACGGCACGGTGCTCGACGTCGACGGCAGCGGCGTCTTTGCCTTCGGCTTCGACCGCGACCACGGCAGGAGCGCCAACCTCACGGTTCTCTATCCCGACGGCACCAGCGTGGAGCGGAAACTCGCCGTCGCGCCCCGCGACTGGCAGATCCAGCGCGTCGAGGGCGTGCCGTCGAAATATGTGACGCCGCCGCCCGAAGCGATGGCCGCGATCGCGCGCGGCACGAAGCTGAAGAAGGAGGCCCGCGCAACGCGCGCGGCGGGAAGCTTCTTCACGGAAACATTCATCTGGCCCGCGACCGGGCCGATCTCCGGCGTCTTCGGATCGCAGCGTTACTACAATGGCGAACCGCGCCGCCCGCATTACGGCGTCGACGTCGCCGCGCCGACGGGAACGCCGATCCGCGCGCCCGCCGGCGGCACGGTGACGCTTGCCGACGCCGACATGTATTTCGAGGGCGGCCTCGTCTTTCTCGACCACGGGCAGGGCGTGACGAGCCTGATGATGCATATGAGCCGGGTCGACGTGACGGCGGGCGAGCGCGTGGAGCAGGGCGACGTCATCGGCGCGGTCGGCGGCACCGGCCGCGCGACGGGGCCGCATCTCCATTGGGGCGTCTACTGGCGCGGCGCCTATCTCGATCCGCAACTGCTGGTCGGCCCGATGGACGAGGCCATTGCGGCTGCGGCGAACGAGTGAGCCCCTTCAGTCCGCTTCCGCAGCCAGTGTCTTCCGCTTTCTTGGCCATGCCGGCTCGGACCAGCGATCGTGCAGCCAGAGCCATTGGTCGGGCCGCTCGCGGATGCGGGCTTCGAGGAAGTCGTTCAGTTCCTGCGTGATGCGAAGCACGTCGGCGGCGGGGTCGGCACCCGGCCGTGCGGTGATCGGATTGTAGACGGTGATGCGGAACTTCGCGCCGTCCAGCCGCTCGATCCAGGCCGGCACGATGGGGTCGTTGTAGCGCACGGCGAGCCCGGCAGGCGCGGCGGTCGACATGGCGCGCAGGCCGAAGAAGGTCGTCTCGATGCCGTCGTTCATCTTCTGGTCCGTCAGCATGGCGACGAACCTGTTTTCCTTCATGAGACGGACAATGACGCGCGCGCCGGGACCGCCCTTGGGAATCTGGACGGCGCGCGTCACCTTTTCGCGCAGACGGATCAGCCAGGCATTGACATAAGGGTTGTTGGCATGGCGATAGACCTCGCCGCCCTCCAGCCCTTCGAACTGCATGACGACGGGCAGGATTTCCCAGTTCGCGAAATGGCCGGAGACGAAGACGCCGCCGTTTCCGGAACTGGCGAGCGCGCGCAGCATTTCGGCGTGAACCACTTCGAGGCGATGGCGCTCTTCCGGTTTCGCGAAGAGGGGCAGATGCGCGTATTCGCCGACGGTGCGGCCGAGATTGTCCCACATGGCGGTCACGATGCGCTCGATCTCGTCCTTGCCGAGTTCGGGCATGGCGAGTGCGATGTTGCGCCGCGCGCGGTTGGTGATGCCGACGCGCGGACCGATGGTGCGTCCGAGCCAGCCGCCGACCGCCGAGGCGCGATCGACGCCGAGGACGCCGAAGAATCCGAGCGCGAGACGCAGCGCCGCATATTCCGCGAGATGGTTGAGTTTGCCTTTGCGGGCCATGCCCAATCGAATCTTCTTATTGAGAACGAAACTGGCTTATAGCAGCTTCACTGCCGTCTGGCGCGCGTCACGGCGTCGGATATCAGCGACATGAGGGTGTCGATATCGGCGATGAGCGCGCGGACGGGAAGCGTGAGCGTGGCGCCGGCGAGGCGCGCCCGTGCGCTGGCGGCGGGGGTGTGCGAGAGCCGGGCGGCGTCCTTCTCGGTGGTGATGAGCCCGGCGCCGAGTTCGCGGGCGCGGACGAGGAGACGCACCGCATCGTTCTCGCGATACATGTGATGGTCGGGGAAGGAAACGGTTTCGGCGATTTCCGCGCCGAGTTCACGCAGCGTGGCGAAGAATTTCTCCGGCCGCCCGATGCCGGCGAAGGCGAGAAGCGGGCCGCCGCCGAGATCGGCGGGAGCGGGCGGGCGCACGATCGAGTTGAAGACCGGGATGCCGCGCGCGCGGGCGCGCGCCGCGATGCCGTCGCCCGCATGGCCGCGGCCCGTGAGAACGATGGCGCTGGCGCGGGCAAGCGCATCGTCCACGCGCTCGCGCAGCGGCCCCGAAGGGACGAGACGGCCATTGCCGATGCCCGCGGCCGCATCGACCACGAGGATCGAGAAATCCTTCGTCAGCGAAGGGTTCTGGAAGCCGTCATCCATGACGATAAGGCCTGCGCCGCCGCGGACCGCCGCCGCCGCGCCCTCCGGACGGTCGGCCGCGACCCAGGTGGGCGCAACGGCGGCAAGCAGCAGCGGTTCGTCGCCGACATCGCCGGCGCCGTGATGCGCGGGGTCGACGCGGATCGGGCCGCGCTCGCGCCCGCCATAGCCCCGTGTGAGAAAATGGACGCGCTCGCCCTTCGCGGCGAGACGTTCGGCGACGGTCATGGCGACGGGTGTCTTGCCCGCGCCGCCCGCGGTGATGTTGCCGATGCAGATGACGGGCACGGCGGCGCGCTCGGGCTTCGCCATGCGGCGCTTCATGCGTCCCGCGAAGCCGTAGACATAGCCGGCCGGCGCGAGGAGCCGCGCCACGACAGGAACCGTGCCCCGGCGGGCGGGATACCAGAAACCCGGCTCACGCATGACCGGCCCTCCGCGTTCCGGCGTCGGGAAGAAGCGCGGCGAGCGCGTCTGCCGTGCGCGCGGTGGCGCCGCTGCCTGCGCGCGCGATCGTCTGAGCGGCGGCGGCCATGCGGCGGCGGTCGGCCTCGCTGCCGAGCAGGAGCCCGATGGCGTCCGCCAGTTCGCCCGCGCCCGCGATGCGGCGCATGGCGCCTTCCGTTTCGAAATCTGCGTAGGATTCCGCGAAATTGAAATCGCCCGGCCCAGCGACGATGGCGCAACCGAGATGCGCCGCCTCGAACGGGTTGTGTCCGCCCGTATCGTCGAGCGTGCCGCCGATGAAGACGATGTCGGCGAGCGAATAGAAGAGACCCATCTCGCCGAGCGTGTCGCCGAGATAGATCGCGGTCGAGGACGAGACGGGTTCGTTCGCCGAACGGCGGGCGACGGCGAGGCCCATTGTCCCGAGCTCGTGCGCGATGGCGGCACCGCGCGCGGGATGGCGCGGCACGATGACGGTGAGAAGGTCCGGATAGCGCGCGGCGAGCGCGCGGTGCGCATCCGCCGCGGTGCGCTCCTCGCCTTCATGCGTGTTACTCGCGAGCCAGAGCGGGCGGGCGCCGATGTCCGCGCGAAGTGCGGCCAGCGCCGATGCGTCGTGCGGCAGGGGCGCGGCGTCGTGTTTGAGATTGCCCGGCTCGGAGACATGTCCCCCGCCAAGCGCGCGCAGCCGCGCCGCGCTTGCTGCGTCCTGCGCCATCAGCAGCCGGAAACGTGCGAGGAGCCCGGCGATGAAGCGGGGAGCGCGCTGCCAGCTCCGGAAGGAGCGTTCCGTGATCCGCGCATTGACGAGCGCGAGCGGCAGGCCGCGCCGGTCCGCCTCGACGATCAGGTTCGGCCAGAATTCGGATTCGACCCAGACGCCGAGATCGGGCCGCCAGTGGTCGAGAAAGCGCGCGCAGTAATCCGGGTGATCGAGCGGCACGAACTGGTGGACGGCGCCGCGGGGAAGCCGCTCGGCCATGAGCTTCGCGGAGGTGACGGTGCCGGTCGTGACGAGAATATGCAGATCCGGGACCGCCGCGATGAGGCGCTCGGCGAGCGGCAGGACGGACAGCGACTCGCCGACGCTTGCCGCGTGGATCCAGACGAGGAGGCCGGACGGGCGGGGGAGCGAGGCATGGCCGAAGCGTTCGCCACGCCTCGAGGGATCTTCCTTGCCGCGGGCCTCGCGGCGGCCGAGCAGCAGCGGCACGAGGGGCGCAAGCGCGCGCGTCATCGCCCTGTAGGCGACAAGACCGGCCGATGAGCTTCTGTTGGTCATTCCGGCGAACGGCGGCTCAATGCGCCACCGCTCCCTCGTCGCGGGCGGCGGAGGTGCGTCCGACGATTGCTTCGGCTTCTGCCGCGACGGCATTGAGCCCGTCCTCGACGCGCTGGCGCACGGCCTCGATCTCGTCGGGGTCCGCGTCGCGCGAGACATAGATCGGCTCGCCCCAGACAAGCGCGCCCTTCGAGAAGGGCAGATTGATCGTGAAACTGTCCCAGTTGTTGAGCCGGATGCGCGCCCGCGTCGTTGCGGCGACAGGCACGATGGGCCGCCCGGAGAGCCGCGCCAGCATCACGATGCCTTCGCCCGCGCGGCGCGCGGGGCCGGGCGGCAGGTCGGCGGTGAGACCGATGGAAATGTTCTCGCCAAGCGCGCGCACCATCGCCCGGAGTGCGCCCGCGCCTCCCTTGCCCTTCTGCTTGTAGGTACGTTCCTCGCCCTTCGGTACGCCCGCGCCCCGGATCGTTCCGACGCCGAGAAAATGCATGACGCCGGCGACGATCTCGCCATCGCCATGCCGGGAAACGAGGATGCGCATTTCGCGCCAGTTGTGCCAGAAGGTTGGCAGGATCATGTTCTGGCCATGCCATGTCGCGGCGACGAAAGGCTTGTCTTCCGCCCAGAAGCGCGCCGCGATATCGCCGCGCCGGACCTCGAAGCGGCCGGTGCGCCGCACCAGCCGGATGAAGAGCGCAATGATCCAGGAAACGAACGTGGTGAAGCCTTCGCTCTTCAGGATTTTCTTCGCGGTGGACATCGGCGCCTACTCCCCCGCGACCGCGGCGGGCGCGGCTTTCTCTGACTGAGCAACGGGTTCGCTGATGAATTGCGATCGGGAAAGCTCCGCATAAAGGCCACCGCGCGCGACGAGTTCGTCATGTGTGCCCTGCTCCACCACGCGGCCTTCATCGATCACGCAGATCGTGTGGGCGTGTTTGATGGTCGACAGGCGGTGCGCGATGACGAGTGTGGTACGGCCCTGCATGAGGCGGGTGAGGGCGCTCTGCACCTGCATCTCGGAAGCCGTGTCGAGCGCGGAGGTCGCCTCGTCGAGCAGCAGGATCGCGGCGTCCTTCAGCATCGCGCGCGCGATCGCGATGCGCTGGCGCTGGCCGCCCGAGAGCTTGAAACCGGCTTCGCCGACCATCGTGTCGTAGCCCATCGGCAAGGCGGCGATGAATTCATGCGCGGCGGCGTTGCGCGCGGCCTGTTCGATCTCGGCGTCGCTCGCGCCGGGCGAGCCATAGGCGATATTCGCGCGGATCGTGTCGTCGAAGAGGAAGGGTTCCTGCGTCACCAGCGAACTTGCGGCGCGCAGCGAGGGAAGCGTGACATCGCGTACGTCCTGCCCGTCGATCAGGACGCGGCCGGAAACCGGGTCGTAGAAGCGCGGCACGAGGTTGAGGATCGTACTCTTGCCTGCGCCGGACGGCCCGACAAGGGCGACCGTGTGGCCTTCCGGGATTTCGATATCGATGCCGTTCAGTGCCGGGGTGCCGTCGCCATACTGGAAATGCACGTTCTCGAAGCGGATCGCCCCCGCGCTGACCTTGAGCGGCCTGGCGTCCGCCGGCACCGTGATCGTCGGTTCGATGTCGAGAATGGGGAAGATGCGCACGGCCGCGGCAACGCCTTCCTGCATCAGGGTCTGCGTGTTGGCGAGCTTCTTCAGCGGTTCGTAGGCGAAGAGCATGGCGGACAGGAAACCGCCGAGGTCGCCGACGGTCAGAAAACCCATCTGGACGCTGCGGCCGCCGAAATAGATGACGGCGGCAACGCCGATGCCCGACAGCATGCCCGTGATCGGGCTTGCCATGTTGCGGCTCTTGATCGCCTTCAGCGCGTGGAAGCGCACCCGGTCGATGGTGGCGCCCGCCCGGTCGATCTCGGTCTTCTCCTGGTCGTAGGCCTTGACGACGCGGATACCCTTCAGGGCCTCGGAGATGACGGCGGTGAGGTCGCCGGAGCCCTCCATGTTGAGTTTTGCGGCCTTGCGTGTGCGCTTGCCGAGTCTGCGCACGACAAGAGCGACGAAGGGAATGACCGTGAGGCCGATCAGCGCGAGTTGCCAGTTGAGCCAGAACATCGCGCCAATCAGCGCGATGACGGTGAGGAGGTTCTGGCCGAGGTCGATCACGGTCGTGGTGATCGAGTCGCGCACCCGGTTCGCATCGTAGAGAAAGCCGGAAATGAAACGGCCCGTATGCGTGTTCGACACCCAGGCGAGGTCGGCGCGCATGATCCGGTCGAACATGCGTTTCTGGACGGCGGCGACGATGCGCTGGCCGATGGTGGCCATGTTGACGCGCGAGATATAGGTGGCGACGGCCTGGACCGTGGTGGCGGCGACGGCGGCGCCCGAGATCATGAGCAGGATCCAGGCATCGGTTCCGACGATACTGTCGAGCGCGAACTTGATGAGCACCGGCACGACGCCGGTTGCGCCCGCGACGACAACGCTGGCGAACAGCGCGATGGCGGCAAGGCGCCAGTGCGGTTTCAGATATTCCCGCGCCATGCGGGCAACGACATCGCGCATCGTCAATTCGGCCGCCGGCGGGGGAGGCGGCGCGGAATCGTGGCCTGCGCCCTGTCCGTCCTGGCGGGGAGTGATGTCGCTCGTCGGCTTAGGCATTCTGTCCTGTCTGTGACGGGCGCGCACCTGCGTCGCCCGAATGTCCGGATCGCGCGGACAATATCACGCCGCGCCGTGAGCCGCCATAAAGGCAGCAAATGGTAAACACCTCATTCAATTGAATTTTTCGGCCCCGTCAGGCGTTCAGAACGGCGATCCCGATGGTCAGATAGGTGGCGAAAAGCGTCCAGAGGAGATAGGGCGCGAGCAGCAGGGCTGCGAGCCGGCTGAACTTCAGGAAAGCGAAGATCGTGAGCGCGATGGCGATGTCGAGCACAACGATAACGAGAATGGCGAGCAGGGGATTCTGCAGCCCGAAAAAGACGATGCTCCAGGCGAGATTGAACGAAAGCTGCGTGCCGAAGAGCGCGAGCGGGAAGCCTGCCGCGTCGAAGCTGCCCGCGATGCGCCAGACGAGCCAGGCTGAGATGGCCATGAGGAAATAGAGGAAGTTCCAGACGACGGGAAATACCCAGGGCTGCGGCGTGAGCAGGGGCTTTTCGAGCGTGACATACCAGTCGCCCACGCTCGTCGCTGTGACCGCGCCGCCAGCGACTGCTGTGGCGAAGACGACGCCCAGGAAAGCGAACAGATACAGGAGGGACATGAGGGCGCTCGGGCCATGTGCCGCCCGGGGAGATTGTTCAGTGCTCATGACTTCCTTCTTGTTCTTCTTGTTCGGGGTCCATCAGGCGATGCAGATGGACGATGAAGTAGCGCATATGTGCATTGTCCACGGTGCGTTGCGCGGCGGCCTTCCAGGCCCGGTGAGCCTCCGCATAATTCGGGAATATGCCGACAATGTCGAGGTTCGACACGTCCTTGAAGTCATGGGAATCGAGATGCGTGAGTTCGCCACCCAGCACGAGATGGAGCAATTGCTTCGTCATGGAAGACCTCCGACGGAAGGCGTGGAGCCGCGCACGGGCTCTGCCTGCTGCACCGCACAAATTCTAACACGGGCCGGCGGCGCACGCGATTCCTAGGGCCTGCGGGGCGGCAGCTTGATGGCACCCACTTTGGCGAAGAGCTTGTCGTAGAGGGCGGGGCCTGCCGCCAACAGGCTCGGATGACGCGTGGAGGTCCGGTTGTAGAAAAAGACCGTCCCGTCATGCGCGGTCATGCGGCCGCCCGCCTCGTGAAGGATGATGTCGGCGGCGGCGAGGTCCCAGTCGCTCTTGCCGTTGAGGGCAAGCGTTGCATCCGCCTCTCCGCTCGCGACGAGCGCGATGCGGTAGGCGACCGAATTGCGGTCGGATATCTCCATTTCGGGCCACGGCTCCGGCCATGCCGGATGCTTGAACATGGGCGCAAAGGCGACCATGCGGCAGCCCTCAATGATGTTGCAGTCCGACACGCGGATCGGCTTGCTGTTCAGGAAAGCGCCGCCGCCAAGCCGCGCCTCGAAGAATTCGTCCGTTGCCGGATTGAAAAGGACGCCGAGCACGGGGCGGCCTTCCTCCACAAGCGCAACCGAAATCACGAAATGCGGGCGGCCCTTGGCGAAGGCGCGCGTGCCGTCGATCGGATCGACGACCCAGACAAGGGATTGTGTGAGCCGGGAGGAGTCGTCCTCCGTCTCCTCCGAGAGCCAACCGTAGTCCGGGCGCGCCCCGCCAAGCCGCGCATGGAGAAGGTCGTTCACCGCGATGTCCGCTTCGGTGACCGGCGTGTTGTCATGCGCCTTTGACCACTGCTTGTGGTCTGTCATGTAGAAGCGCATGGCGAGCGCGCCGGCATCCCTGACCGTTTCCTTCAGAAGCGCGAAGTCGGCGTCCCGCGCCTCAGGTGCCGGCAACGGTCATGCCCTCGACGCGGATGGTGGGTGCGTTCGTCCCGTAGCTGAAAGTGAGATCGTCGGCGGGCGTCATTTCGAGGAACATCTCCTTGAGGTTGCCTGCGACGGTGATTTCGCTCACCGGATAGACGATCTCGCCGTTCTCGATCCAGAAGCCGGAAGCGCCGCGGCTGTAGTCGCCGGTGACACCGTTGATGCCCATGCCGATCAGTTCGGTGACATAGAGGCCCTGTTTGATGTCGGCGATGAGTTCCTTCACCGAGAGGCAGCCCGCCTCCATGTAGAGATTGGTCGTCGAGGGCGAAGGCGGCCCGCCGGTGCCGCGCGCCGCATGGCCCGTCGTTTCGAGGCCAAGCTGACGCGCCGTCGCGGTGTCGAGAAGCCAGGTCGTGAGCGTACCGTCATCGATGAGCTGGGTGCGGCGGTTCTTTACGCCCTCACCGTCGAAGGGCTTGGAGCGAAGCCCGCGCTTCATGTGCGGATCGTCGACGATGGAAATACCGTCGGCGAATACCTTCTGTCCCATCGACTTCTTGAGAAAGCTCGTGCCGCGCGCTATGGCGCTGCCCGAAATCGCACTCGCGAAATGGCCGACGAGACCGCCCGAGACGCGCGGATCGTAGACGATGGGCACGGATTGCGAACCGGCCTTGCGCGGACGAAGACGGCGCACGGCCTTTTCACCTGCCATGCGGCCAATTTCCGCAGCGCTCTTGAGGTCGCCCGCGTGACGCGCACTCGAGAATTCATAGTCGCGTTCCATCGCAGTTCCTTCGCCGGCCAGTACCGAGCAGGAAAAGGATGACGAAGTACCCGCATAGGCGCCTGCGAAACCGGCGCTGGTGACGAGCGCGACGCCAGAGCGGCCGAAACTCGCGCCCGCACCACTCGAGTTGGTGACCCCGGGAACGGCGAGCGCGGCTTCTTCCGCCGCGGCGGCGATGGTGGCGAGCTGCTCGGCGCTGGGCACGGGCGACTTGTCCTCGATGTCGAGGTCGGGCCAGTCGCGCGCAAGAAATGCGGGCGCGGCAAGGCCGCAAAAGGGGTCGTCAGGCGCTACACGGGCCATGGCGACGGCGCGTTCGATCATCGGCTGGAGCGCCGCCTCGGAAAGGTCTGTCGAAGAGACGCTTGCCTGCTTCTTGCCGATAAAGACACGAAGGCCGATATCGCGGCCTTCGGAACGCTCCACATCTTCCAGTTTACCGAGGCGCCAGGAAACACCGAGCGACGTGCCGTCCACCACCAGCGCCTCCGCCGCGTCCGCGCCCGCTCGCCTTGCCCGCTCGACAAGCATGGCGGCGATGTCGAGAGCGGTTTCGGCAATAGGTGCGGCGGCGGAAGAACTCATGGGCGGCAGTCCGATGCAACGACAGAACTAGACGAGGGCATACCAGAGACAGGCGATGCCCGCGACAAGAAGCGAAATCCAGGTGAGCAGTGTGCCGACAAGGCGCGGCGGCGTCGACTCGCCCGTGCGCGACACGCCGATCGCATGCAGGATGCGGCCAATGGTGAGTGTGAGGCCGACGATGTGGAGAACATAGATCGAGGCGGCGAGGAGATGCAGCACGACAAGGCCGGCGAGCGCGATGGGCATGTATTCCACATTCACAATATGCGCTCGACTGGCATTGTAGAGCTTTTCGTCGGAGCCGGTCCCCGTCATCACGTTCGAGCGCACGCGGTTCGCCGAGACGCGATAGGCAAGAAACAGGTTGATGAGAATGTTGATGCCGGCATAGACGCCGAGAATGGGCAGCGAAGCCGAATAGAAATCCATGAAATCCTCCCGTGAAAAGCGGTTCTCTGCCGGATAAGGCGATGCACTTGCTCGCGACGCCGCAGCATGATTCGATTTGTAGCCGGGAGACGCTAGCACGGGAAAACTGTCATGGCATCCGCAGCTGCGCCGGAGATCGAGGTCGGCGACATCACGAAAATGGAAGTGACGGCCATCGTGAACGCTGCGAATGAGAGGCTTGCGCCGGGCGGTGGGGTCTGTGGCGCGATCTTCCGCGCGGCGGGTGCTGGGCTCATCGACGAGTGTCAGGCCTATGACGGTTGCCCGACTGGCGAGGCACGTATCACCGGGGGCTACAACCTGCCCGCGGCGTGGATCATTCATGCCGTCGGCCCTGTCTGGCATGGCGGCGATGAGGGCGAGCCCGAACTGCTGGCAAACTGCTATCGCAATGCGCTGGCGCTCGCCGCTGAATACCGGATGGAATCGATCGCGTTCCCGGCGATCTCGACGGGCATTTTCGGATATCCGCCGGAGGAAGCGGCGAAGGTGGCGGCCGCCGCCTGCCGCGAGCATGCGGCGGCGAACGAGTATCCGAAACGCATCCTGCTCGTTGCCTTCGACGAGGCGCAGGCGGAGCCGTTGCGGCGCGCGCTCGGGGACTGGGCCTAGTCGTCCTGCGGGCGGCGCGAGCGGAGCTTCTTGATCGAGCCGCGCTTCACTTTTTCGTCGACACGCTTTTTCTTCGCCGAACGGCTCGGTTTCGTCGGCACGCGGAACTTCGGTTGATGTGCGGCTTCAGCGATCATCTCCACGAGCCGCGCGACGGCGTCCTCGCGGTTCGCCTCCTGCGTGCGGAAGCGGTTCGCTGTGATGACGATGACGCCGTCCTTGGTGAGCTTCGAACCGGCGATGCGCTCGAGCCGCTCGCGGATGCGCGCATTGAGGGAAGGGGAGTGCCGCGCGTCGAAGCGAAGCTGCGCGGCGGTCGAGACCTTGTTGACGTTCTGCCCGCCGGGACCACCCGCGCGAATGAAGCTGATCGAGATTTCACCGTCCTCGATTGCGAGCTTGTCCGTGACGGGGATCATCGCCTTATTTCCAGATCGGTTTGCCCGTGCCGGGAAGGCCGAGCTTCGACCATTTCTTCGTGACGGTGTCGATCACCTCGTCGGTCATGCGGATCTGGCGGCCCCATTCGCGCTTCGTTTCGGGCGGCCACTTGTTGGTGGCGTCGAGACCGATCTTGCCGCCGAGGCCGGACTCGGGGCTCGCGAAGTCGAGATAGTCGATCGGCGTGTTCTCGATCAGCGTCACGTCGCGCACAGGGTCCATGCGCGTCGAGATCGCCCACATGACGTCCTTCCAGTCGCGCGCGTCGATGTCGTCGTCCACGACGATGACCCATTTCGTGTACATGAACTGGCGCAGATAGGACCACGCACCCATCATCACGCGCTTGGCGTGGCCGGGATAAGCCTTCTTCATCGAGATGACGGCGATCCGGTAGGAGCAACCCTCGGGCGGCAGCCAGAAATCCGTGATCTCCGGAAACTGCTGCTGGAGGAGGGGAATGAAGACTTCGTTCAAGGCCTCGCCGAGCACGGAAGGCTCGTCCGGCGGGCGGCCTGTGAAGGTCGAGAGATAGATCGGGTCGCGCCGCATGGTGATTGCGGAGACGGTAAAGACCGGAAACTTCTCGACCGAGTTGTAGTAGCCCGTGTGGTCGCCGTAGGGACCCTCGTCCTCGTAGTCGTCGAGTGAGACATGGCCTTCGATGACGATCTCCGCCTGCGCCGGGACTTTCAGCGGTACGGTCTTGCAGTCGACGAGTTCGACCTTCTGGCCGCGGAGAAGTCCGGCGAACTGATATTCGCTGAGCGTGTCGGGCACCGGCGTGACGGCGGCGAGGATCGTGCCGGGGTCGGCGCCGATGACGCAGGCGGCGGGAAGCGGCTCGCGCTTCTCGTTCTTCCAGCGGGCGTGATGCTGCGCGCCGCCGCGATGCGCGAGCCAGCGCATGATGGTCCTGTCCTTGCCCAGCACCTGCATCCGGTAGATGCCGAGATTGAAGTCGTCTTCCTTCACGCCCTTCGGGCCCTTGGTCACGACGAGCGGCCATGTGATGAGCGGCGCAGGTTCGCCCGGCCAGCAGGTCTGGACAGGCAGTTTCGTGAGATCGATGTCGCTGCCCCGGAGCACGACTTCCTGACACGGCGCGGACGAAACCGTCTTTGGCTTCATCGCCATGACGGTGCGGAGCAGCGGCAGCATGGAGACCGCTTCGCGAAAACCGCCCGGCGGCTCGGGCTGGCGGAGGAAAGCGAGCGCCTCGCCCACTTCGCGCAACTGCCTTGCGCGCGTCCGCTCCACCGCGCCACCGCCGGCGAAATTGGTGGTGACGCCCCGCGCGACCCGCTCCACCGTTCCGAAGAGGTTGACGAGGACGGGCATGGGGGAGGGCTCGCCATTCGCCATCACCGGCTTTTCGAAGAGAACGGCGGGTCCCCCTTCGGCGAGGAGACGGGTCTGAATCTCGGTCATCTCCAGAACGGTCGAAACGGGTTCCTTTACCCGGACGAGGTCGCCGGTGGCGTCGAGCTTGTCGAGAAAGTCGCGGAGCGAGGCATAGGACATTGAAACTTCCGGGAACCGTCAGGGGTTATGGCGTGTCGTGGCGGGCCGAGAATGCCGCAAAGCCCGCCTAAAGCCAAAGCGGATGGGCCCGGCCTCCGAAATAATGTGCCGAAATGGCAGGGTCCGTTAACAGGCTGCCAACCTTCCCCGCCTAATCTCGACCTGAACGAGTTATGTGCAAGGGAGCCCCGGTCTTGAGCGCCGATGAGTGTGTGCAGCAGCAAAAACGCCGCAAGCGTATCTGGAGAAGCGGCGAGTTCGACGCCGATCCCTTCAGTCTGCCGCAGCACGTCGCCGTGAAGGCGACGGGACCGGTCGAACGGGCATTCGGCTTCATCCGCTTCGCGACGGTCTATGCCGACGCCGTGACGGCCTATGACAGCTCACCCCTTCTCGGCCGCTTTGAATGGTCGGAACCGATGTCAGCCTATGACGGCGTGGCGCTGCGCATCCTGCCCTGCGACCGGCAGGCGAAGAAAATCGTCGCCATCATCGAACTGAGTCACCGTGCGAACGAAGCCCGCAACCTTGTCGTCTATGCGGGCGAGGATGGCGTCGACGCCTCCGCGCGCTGGCGCGCCTGGGGCCGTGTGCTGAAACTGCCTTTGCTGATCGAGGATCGCGAGGGCACGCTTCATCCGGCCGAGCGTCGGCTCGGTGCGCTTCAGGTCTCGGATCCGCAGCCTCACGCCGGCGCGAACCCGCTTTCGGCGCGCCGCCCGCTTACCTTCGGCCAGTCGGGTCAGCCGCGCCTCTGGGCCCGCCGTTTGGTCGTCGGCGGCCGTCCGCTCGCCTACTGATCAGCCGAACTTCGAGAAGTCCGGCGTCCGCTTTTCGAAGAAGGCGCTGATTGCTTCCTTCACTTCGTCAGACCGCAGCTGGGATGCGAAGACGCGGCCTTCGGCTTCGCGCGCTTCGCCGACGCGCGGCCGGTCATTGTCCTTCAACAGGGCTTTCGTAGCGCGGACCGCGTTTGGCGCCTTGGCGGCCAGCGCCTTCGCGCGCTGGAGCGCCTCGACGGGCAATTCGTTGTCGGGGAAGACATCGGCAACGAGGCCGATCGCTTCTGCCTTCGCAGCGTCGATCTTCTTGCCGGTAAGGAAAAGATCCGCCGCCTTCTGGATGCCGATCTGACGCTGGAGCAGGAAGGTCGAGCCCGCTTCCGGCACGAGGCCGAGATTGACGAAGGGCATCTGGAAGGTCGCGCTGGTGCCCGCATAGACGAGATCGCAATGGAGCAGCATGGTGACGCCGACGCCGACCGCGAGACCGTTCACCGCGGCGACGACGGGCTTCTTCGCTTCGGCAAGGTTTTCGAGGAAGCGCGTCACATGCGGCTTCTCGGCGGGCTTCTCGTCCACCGGCGTCGCGCCCGCCTTGGCGAAATCGCCGAGATCGTTGCCCGCCGTGAAAGAGCCGCCGGTGCCCGTGTAGTAGGTGACGCGGATCTTCGGATCGGCATCCGCGATCTCGATCGCATCCGCCAGCACCTTGTACATCTCGGCCGTCAGCGCGTTCTTCTTGTCCGGGCGGTTGATGGTGACGATCTGGACGCCGTCTTCGACGGTCACGAGCACATGGTCGGTCATCTCTTGTCCTCCGGCAGGCGGGGTAAGCTGTGGCAATCAGTTCTGTTTTGGAATTAGCACCTGCCGGAGCGGCAGGGAATGGCAAAACCCCGCAAGGCGGTGTGCGTGGAATGGACCATCGTTGAAGGATTCTGAACAGCTCAGCCGGGAAGAACGCGCCAGACGCTCGTGTTGCGAACGTCCGTGTCTTCGAGTTCGCGGGTGGTCATCACCGCGTAGGAGACGAGTTTTTCGAGGCCGGTCTTGGGCAGATAGGTGCGGCCCGGATCGCCGATCAGCACCTCGACGCCTTCGCTCGCGAGGCGGCGGAGCCAGGTCTCGATGCGTTCGGCAAGCGGGCGCTCGTAGCACATGTCGCCGACGAGAACGACGTCCCAGCCGCGATTGCCGACGCCGACGAGGTCCTCGGCCGTCGCCGTAATCTCGACGCCGTTCGACTGTGTATTCAGTTCGATGGAGGCGACGGCGAAGGGATCGATATCGGCTGCGAGAACGGAAAGGGCGCCCGCCTTCATCGCCGCGATGCCGATGAGGCCCGATCCCGAACCGAAATCGAGCACGCGCTTGCCCGCGACAATCTCGGGATTATCGAGGACGTGGCGCGACAGCGCCTGCCCGCCCGCCCAGGCGAAGGCCCAGAAGGGCGGCGGCAGGCCCGACTTCTCGAGTTCTTCCTCCGTCATCTGCCAGATCGGCACGATTTCGGTCGCAAGATGGAGGCTGATTTCGGGAACGAGCGGGGGCTGGTGAAGGGCGGTATTGCCGCGGATGAAGGCAGCAGGGTCGCGTGCGGGCGAGGTCATGAACCGTCTTGAAGTGCGGCGAGGACGTCGCGCGCCTTCGCGCCGTCCTTCGCGATCTGCGCCTTGAGGCTGTCGAGCCCGTCGAATTTCTGTTCGGGCCGGAGGTATTCGATGAAGGACACGGCGGCGTGTGCGCCGTAGATGTCGCCCTCGAAATCGAAGATGTGCACTTCGAGGACGACGTCTTCCTTGTCGAAGGTGGGGCGTCTGCCGACATTCGCGACACCGTCGTAGACACCCTTGTGCGGCCCATCCTCGATCTCGATCTTCACGGCATAGACGCCGAGCGCGGGTTCGACATGATCTTCCAGTGAGAAGTTCGCGGTCGGGAAGCCGATGGTGCGGCCGCGGCGGTCGCCGCCCTGCACGTGCGTTTCGACGGTCCACCAGTGGCCAAGCAGTTTCGCCGCGCCGCGCGGATCGCCATTGGCGAGCAGCTCGCGAATGCGGGTCGAGGAATAGGTCACGCCGCCCTCCTTCACCTCTTCGACGACCGAGACGCCGAAGCCTTCCATCTCGCCCATATAGGAAAGCGCCGCCGCGTCGCCGCCGCGCCCCTTGCCGAAGCGGAAATCATAGCCCGCGACGACGTGGACCGCATGAAGACCGTTCACCAGTACATCGAGCACGAATTCCGGCGCGAGCTTCTTCGACATGTGACTGTCGAAGGGCAGGGCCGCGAGCACATCGACCCCGATCCGCTCGAGGAGCCGCGCCTTGGCCCGGAAGGGCGTCAGCCGGAAAAAGGGTCTGTCGGGAAAGAAGAACTGCTGCGGATGCGGCTCGAAGACGAGAACGCCGAGCGGTACGCCCATCTCCGCCGCGATGTCCGCCGCCCGCCCGATCACCTGACGATGACCGAGATGCACGCCGTCGAAATTGCCGAGCGCATAGACCGCGCCCCGGAGGCCCGGCGGTATGTGCTCGTAATGACGGATGATCTGCATCTTCGGGGCGGAGGCTCCGGGTGGCGGGTTCGGCCAAGGTCATGGCGGATCGGCCCCCCAGCGTCAAGTATGGGGGAAAATGGGGAGAGACCCCCGGCGTTTCCAGACGTGTTACCAGACGAGACGGGGCATGGCGCCGACCGCCCGGACGCCCGCGCGTTCGAGGACGTGGGTCACGCGGTCTTCTTCCGGCTTTTCGGCTGAGGTCCCGCAATCGGCGGCGGCGATTCCGCCGGTGATGAAGAGCGCATCGAGCCCCGCATCGTTCGCGCCCTTGATGTCGGTCAGCGGGCCATCGCCGACACCGAGTATACGGGCATCGGGGATCGGCGCGCCTGCGAAGCCCGCGATCTTCCGCCGCGCGATGCCGTAGACCGGCCCATGCGGCTTGCCGAAATAGAGGGTCTTGCCGCCGAGTTCGCCATAGAGCTTCGCGAGCGCCCCCGCGCAATAGATGTGGCGGTCGCCCCGCTCCACCACGATGTCCGGATTGGCGCAGATAAGCGGGAGACGCCGCGCGGTCAGGTGGCCGAACTGCTCGCGATAATCTTCCGGTCCCTCGACCTCGTCGTCGAACGGCCCGGTAACGAGAATGAACTCGGCGTCCTTTTCCTCGACGCGCGCAACGCCGGTGTCCTCGAAGAGCGGCAGGTCGCGCTCCGGCCCGATGTGGTAGCAGCGCGTACCGAACTCGTGCGAGGCGAGGCAATCCTTCGTTGCGTCACCCGAGGTGAGGATGCCGTCATAGACGTCTTCGGGAATGCCCATCTGGCGGAACATGACCGGCAGCGCACCGGAAGGCCGCGGCGCGTTGGAAAGGAGCAGCACATGACCGCCCTTTGCACGGAAGCGCCCGAGCGCGTCCGCGACCCCGGGATAGGCCGTCCGTCCATTATGCAGTACGCCCCAGACATCGCAGAGCAGCGCGTCGTAGTCGTCGGCGATGGCGGAGAGTCCGGAGATCAGCATTTCTCGTCTACTCTGGCTTCATGAAAATGATTTCGGTATCGCGATAGCGCCGCCGGTCGAGTTCGGCAAAGCCTTCCGGCGCTTCGAAATCGGCCATCGCGGTTTCCTCGACAAGGCAGAGAGCCCCCGGCTCGAGCCAGCCGCCCTCGCGCGCGGAAAGAAGCGCCGCCCCGCCGAAGCCCTTGCCATAGGGCGGGTCGGCGAAGACGAGCGAGAAGGCGGGTCCGACGCTGCCGGGGCGTGGCCCGAGCTTCGTTGCGTCACGCTTGTAGATTTTCGCCTTGCCGTTGAGGCCGAGCGTTTCGAGATTTTCGCGAATGGCGGCGCGGCTTTCCGCGTGATCGTCAACGAAGAGCGCGAAGGACGCGCCACGCGAAATCGCCTCGAGTCCAAGCGCGCCGGAGCCCGCGAAAAGGTCGAGCACGCGCGCGTCTTCGAGATCGAAGTCGCCGAAATCCGCATGGGCGAGAATGTTGAAAAGGGCTTCGCGCGTGCGGTCGCTCGTCGGCCGCACGATGTCGCCTCGCGGCGCCGCGATGGGCCGGCCCCTAAGAGCGCCGCCGACGATCCGCATGGGACGCCTTTCCTCGTTTGCCCTTGTCGGGCGAGCCCGCACGGTGAGGTCGTGGCGCTCTGGCTTTTGGTTTCGGGTCCTCCGGCTTCGCCGCCCTGGGCTTTTCCGTGCGACGGGGGGAGGGCGCGTCCTTCTTCTGCTCGAACTGTGCCGCGTGGCCTCCGAGCTGGTCCATCAGCACACGGTTCGGTACCTGCTTCACATCGCCCGGTTGCAGGTCGCCGATCTGGAACGGGCCGAAGGAAAGACGGATCAGACGATTGACCCGGAGACCGAGAGCGCCGAGCACGCGCTTCACTTCGCGGTTCTTGCCTTCCTTGAGACCGAGCGTCAGCCAGACATTGGAGCCTTGCACCTTGTCGAGCGTCGCGTCGATCGCGCCGTAACGCACGCCTTCAACCGTGATGCCTTTCTGCAGCCTGTCGAGATCCGTCTGGGTAACGGCCCCGAAGGCGCGTACGCGATAACGCCGCGTCCAGCCGGTGGAAGGAAGCTCGAGCAGGCGCGCAAGCTCGCCGTCATTGGTGAGCAGGAGCAGACCTTCCGTATTGACGTCGAGCCGGCCAACGGAGACGACACGCGGCATGTCCGGCGGCAGCTTCTGGAAAACGGTCGTCCGGCCTTCGGGGTCGCGCGCGGTCGTGACGAGGCCGGCTTCCTTGTAGTAGCGCCAGAGCCGCGCGGGCTCCTGGGCGGGCAGCTCCTTGCCGTCGACAATGATGCTTTCGCGGCCGGTAACGTTGAGCGCGGGGCTTGTCAGCACCTTGCCATCGACCGTTACCCGGCCGTCGGCAATGAGTTTTTCGGCCTCGCGGCGCGAGCAGATGCCGGCGCGAGCGATCACTTTCGCGATGCGTTCGCCTTCGGGGGGAGACGGGGGGCTCTGGGGACTGGGGGTCATGGGCTCTCTTTAGCAGGCCCCCCGCCCAACCGGAAGCTGCGCTTGCCAAGACTGCGGGCAAGCGGCAGGGTCCGGTCATGACAGCCGGGCCCGAGACATCAACAATGCGTCCCATGGATATGGCGCTCGCCGAAGCCGAGGCGGCGGCAAAGCGCGGCGAGGTGCCCGTGGGCGCGGTAATCGTGGATGGGGCGGGGCATGTCGTCGCACGGGCCGGCAACCGCACGCTCGAACTAAAGGACCCAACGGCTCACGCGGAGCTCCTTGCGATCCGCGAGGCCTGCCGGGTGCTCGGCAGCGAGCGGCTCACGGGCTACGACCTCCATGTCACGCTCGAACCTTGCCCCATGTGCGCGGGCGCGATTTCCTTCGCTCGATTGAGAAGGCTCTATTACGGCGCGGCGGACGAGAAGGGCGGCGGCGTGGACCACGGCCCCCGCATCTTTTCGCATGCCACCTGCCACCACCGGCCGGAGGTCTATGGTGGCATCGGCGAGACGCGCTCGGCAGCGCTTCTGCGCGATTTTTTCGCACTGCGGCGCGACTGAGCGCGCCATTTGGCCCCACGCCTTTCTGCGTGATTTGGCCCGGTCAACCCGTTAGAGTGCCGCCATTCGCCATTGAGAAGAGGGCCGAGGTCCTCAACCACAAGAAATACGAAGGGGAGTTCCTATGAATTTCGAACATACCGACAAGGCCAAGGAGATGCTGGCCCGTCTCGAACGGTTCATGGACAAGTACATCTATCCGAACGAGAAGACCTATGACGAGCAGATGAAGGCCTTCCGCGATGCGGGCGATCCCTGGCAGGTGCCTCAGATCCTGGAAGACCTGAAGCCGAAGGCGCAGGAAGAAGGTTTGTGGAATCTCTTCCTGCCGGAATCCGAGCGCGGCGGCGGTCTCACCAACGTCGAATATGCCGCGCTTTGCGAAATCATGGGCCGCGTCGGCTGGTCGTCCGAAGTCTTCAACTGTTCGGCGCCCGATACCGGCAACATGGAAGTGATCGAGCGCTACGGCAACGAGCGCCAGAAGAAGGAATATCTGGAGCCGCTGCTCGAGGGCAAGATGCGCTCCGCCTTCCTGATGACCGAACCCGCTGTCGCTTCGTCCGACGCGACCAACATCGCGACGCGTATCGAGCGTGACGGCGACGAATACGTCATCAATGGCCGCAAGTGGTGGTCGTCGGGCGTCGGCGACCCGCGCTGCAAGATCGCAATCGTCATGGGCAAGACCGACCCGAAGGCGGACACCTATCGCCAGCAGTCGCAGATCCTGATGCCGCTCGACGCGCCGGGCGTGAAGGTCGTGCGTATGCTGCCCGTGTTCGGCTATGACGATGCGCCGCACGGTCATGCCGAAGTGATCCTCGACAACGTCCGTGTGCCGGCGGAGAACCTGCTTCTTGGCGAAGGCCGCGGCTTCGAAATCAGCCAGGGCCGCCTCGGGCCGGGCCGCATCCACCACTGCATGCGTACCATCGGCGTTGCCGAGCGCGCGCTCGAAAAGATGTGCGAACGTCTGCTGTCGCGCGAAGCCTTCGGCAAGAAGATCGCCGATCACTCCGTATGGGAGCAACGCGTGGCGGAAGCCCGCACCGAGATCGAGATGTGCCGCCTGCTGACACTGAAGGCGGCCTACATGATGGACACGGTCGGCAACAAGGTCGCCCGCACCGAGATTGCCATGATCAAGGTGGCGGCGCCTCGTATGGCGCTGAAGGTTATCGATGACGCGATCCAGGCGCATGGCGGCGGCGGTGTGACGAGCGACTTCGGTCTCGCCCGGATGTATTCCGGCATTCGTACGCTGCGCCTTGCGGACGGTCCGGACGAAGTCCACAACCGCACGATCGCGCGCCTCGAGTTCAAGAAATACATGAACAAGGCCCGCGCGGCGGCGGAATGATCGTGAGGAACGTTTGCCTCATTCGCCGGTTTCCACCCTGCGGGTGAGCATTCTGAATTGACGGCCGGCTCCCGTGCGGGGCCGGCCGTTTTCATGTGACATACCAACAGCCACGAAGAGCAGGTCGCGGTAGATGAGCATTCAAACCGGCATGAAAATGTATAACTCGCAGCTCTCGCCCTTCGCGGCGCGCTGCCGCCTGGCAATCTATGCAAAGGACCTCGATGTCGAACTGCTCGACATGCCGGACCCTGCGCTGGAAGCCGAATTCAGCCGTCTTGCGCCGATGCACAAGGTGCCGCTGCTGATCGATGGCGCGACTGTCGTACCGGAATCGGAAGTCATCTGCGAATATCTGGAAGACAAGGGACTTGGCATCTCGCTGCGTCCGGACGATCCGGTGGCTACCGCGAGGATGCGGCTTCTTTCGCGCATCGGCGATCTCTATGTGATGGACCCGATGGGCGAACTCTTCGGTCAGATCAATCCTGCAGGCCGCGACGCGCAACTGGTGGCACGGGAGATGGCCGAACTCAGCAAGGCGATGGGATGGATCGAGCATTATATCGGTGGGCCCGATTTCGCGGTTGGGGACAGTCTCACGCTCGCGGATTGCGAAATGGTCCCTGTCCTCTTCTTCTTCGACCAGATTGGCCCGATGTTCGGCTATGCCGATCCGCTGCGCGACTATCCGCGCGCGCAGGCATACTACGAGGGAATTCAGAAAACTCCGGCGGCGGCGAAAGTCGTGGCCGAACTCGACGCGGCCCTGCGCCGCATGATGGGAAACTGAGAGGTCAGCCCGCAGCGCGGCTCTCGAGGGCATATTCTGCTTCCGTTTCCGTCACGGGAGCGTTGTCGAGCGAGCAATAGGGAACCTTCGGCAGCGTAACAATGACTTTCGTCCCCGCACCAAGTTCGCTTTCGATGCACATGCTGCCACCGTGCAGTTCCGCGAGCGAGCGAACGAGCGCAAGCCCAAGGCCGGTTCCTTGCTTGCTGAGCGCGGCGTCGGTCGCGATCTGCTCGAAGGGCTGACCGAGGCGCGCGATCTGGTCTTGTGGAATGCCGCGCCCCGTATCGCTGACTGTGAAACGGATCGTCTCGTCCGATGCGACGGCTTCGATGGTGATGATGCCGTTGGCCGGCGTGAACTTCACCGAATTCGAGAGAAGGTTGAGCAGTATCTGCTTGAGCGCGCGCTCGTCGGCGGTAATTTCGCTGCCCGCACCGCAATCGATCTTCTTGACGAGTTGTACGCCGTTTTCTTCTGCCCGGCCGCGAACGAGACGCACGCAGGACTCGATGATCGCGGTGGCTTCCAGTGATTCGGGATGAAGCTCGTACTTGCCGGCTTCGATCTTCGACATGTCAAGAATGTCGCTGATGAGGTCGAGCAGCAGCGCGCCGCTTTCATTGATGAGTTGCGCATACTCCATGTAGCGCGGATGTCCGATCTCGCCGAACATCTGCATGCGCAGGATCTCGGAAAAGCCGATGATCGCATTGAGTGGCGTGCGGAGCTCATGGCTCATATTGGCGAGAAAGCGCGACTTCGTGCGGCTCGCCGTTTCGGCGCGTTCGCGCGCGTCCAGCAACTCGATCTCGTAGCGCTTGCGCTCGCTGATGTCGCGGGTGACGCCAATGACTTCAGCCGTCCGCTCGCCATCGGCGCCGACGGCGCTGCGCATGGTCGATTCAAGCCAGACATATTCGCCGCTCTTGTGCAGGAAGCGGTAGTCGAACTGAACGGGCTCGCCCTTGAGCGCACATTGCACGAAGGCATCACGCGCCCGAGGAAAGTCATCCGGATGGATCAGTTCTTCCGATATCGGGTTGCCGATGAATTCCTCCGGCGTGCGCCCAAGAATGGGGCCGACGGCGGGTGAAATGAAGATGACGCGCGATTCCGCATCGTAATGCGCGACGACGTCCGATGCCTGTTCCGTCATCAGACGGTATTTGGCCTCACTCGCCTTCAGCGCCGTTTCGGCTTCCATTTCCTCGTTGACGTCTTCCGCGAGGCCGACAAGCGCGCCAATTTCGCTGAAGGCATCGGCCTCCGCATAGGCATATGTCTTGATGTAGCGGTAGCCGCCCTGGCCAGAACGGAAACGCGTGACGCAGTTCACGGGCTCATGGGTCTCGAAGGCGTCGAGGAACTTCGAAAGCAGTTCGTCGCGGTCGTCCGGATGCACGAGATGTTCGTACCAGTCGCCGCCAGCCGGCAGCCTGTCTTCGTCGAGACCGAGAATGCGCGCGACGCCGCGCGACCACTGCGGCGCGGGTTCGCCCTTGACCCAGCGCCAGTGGCCGAACCGGGCGAGCTGCTCGGCCTCGCGCAGTTGGTGTTCGAGGCGGTGGGTCTCCGTCACGTCGCGAGATACGCAGAGGATGCCAGCGACGTTGGGGTCGGAGAGAAGGTTGCAGCCCCGCGTTTCCACGCGCCGCCAGCTCCCGTTGGAATGTGAAAGCCGGATCACTTCGACGACCTCGGCGCCCGGTACGCGACTGCATTCGTCGATCTTTTTTGTGATGCGCTCGCGATCGTCGGGATGAACGAGGTCGACGATCCGCTTGCCGATCAGGTTTTCCTCGGACGTGCCGAGTGCTTTGCGAACGGCGGGACTCTGATAGGTGATGACGCCGTCGCGATCGAGGATAGTGAGAATGTCGCCCGCGTTTTCGACGAGCGCACGATAGAAATGCTCGCCAGACGTCGCGCTGCTGTTCTCCGCGCGATCATCGGTTGTCGGCGATGACGGTCCCATGCTGGCGGGACGATTCATGACAGCTCCCCACATCCGGCTTTCGCCGGCCACCTCGAATCGGGCGATAGCTACCCGTAATACAGAGGGATGCTAGGGGTATTTGTTTAACGTTCCCTTGAGCAGGGGTGCAGCGTTAACGCTCTGCTAACTGTGTTTCCCGCGCAAAACCGGATCAATCCGGCCGCTGTATGATCTGCCATGCATGTTCCGCGAGATTGCGGCAGGCGTCGCCCAGGGTTTTTGCGCGTTCCGAACTGGCATTGCCGTCAAGCCCGCGCTTGTAGACGCCCTGGCTGATCGATGCGAGGCGGAACATCGAAAAGGCGA
Organism: Parvibaculum sp.; assembly: GCA_017642695.1. Lineage (GTDB taxonomy): Bacteria > Pseudomonadota > Alphaproteobacteria > Parvibaculales > Parvibaculaceae > Parvibaculum. The sequence continues at coordinate 1,495,424 of JAEPQD010000001.1, forward strand.
GATAGAAGTTCCAGTTCGGAATGCCGTCACGGCCGGCATGACGGCAATATTCGGCGACGAATTCTTCTTCCGTCGGCACGCCGGGCGTCTTTGTCCTGTCGATGGGCTCGGCGCCGCCCGCAACACCCAGCAGATCGTACATGCAGGTATAGGCGACGTCCGCGAAGGGGTGTCCGATGGTGCAGAGCTCCCAGTCGAGCACTGCGATCATGCGTGGCTCGCTCGCGTGGAACATCGTGTTGCCGAGACGGTAGTCGCCATGGGCGATGGTGACCGACGGTTCGTCGGGGATATGCTTCGGCAGGTAGTCGATGAGCTGTTCCATCGCGGGCACATCTGTTGTCTGGGCGCCGCGATATTGTTTGATCCAGCGGCCGATCTGGCGCTCGAAATAGTTGCCGGGCTTGCCGAAGTCGCCAAGGCCCACTTTCTCGTAGTCGACCGCGTGTAGCTTTGCGAGGTTCTCGGCGAGATTGGCGTAGACAGCGCGGCGTTCCGCCTCGCTTGCCTCTGGCATGACGGACTCGCGAAAGACTCGGCCGTCCAGATAGTCCATGACGTAGAACGAAGTGCCGATGACGCTCTCGTCCTCGCACAGCGCATACATGTGCGGCACGGGGACATCCGTTGCCTCGAGCGCCTTCATCACGCGGTATTCGCGGTCGACCTGATGTGCGCTGGCGAGGAGTTGTCCCGGAGGCTTCTTCCGCATCACATAGCGCTTGCCGCCGCCCGCTCCCGTGGTCGTCAGGAGGAAGGTGGGGTTCGACTGACCTCCTTCGAACTGGCGCACTTCGAGATTGCCACCAAAACCCTCGACCGCCTCCCGGCAATAGGTTTCGAGACGTTGCACATCGAAGCGGTGCGCCTCGCGAATATCGGTCGTTTCGTGGTCAGCTTGTGCGGCCCCGGACATCTTCTTCCTCTCCCCGGAAAATTCTTGTTGGGGAGAGACTTAGCATGCGCCCTGCGCCCGGCAAAGTTCACCTGGACGGACGCAGCGTCAGCCTTCGGCCATATCAGGCCGCGTCCTGATTTTCCTCGAACCCTTCGGACACGATGCCCGACACGCGCCGCTTGCGCGCATTGTGGATGACCTCGCCCGGCTTGTCGTCGGCGTCAGGTCGGGACGTCGCCATGCGAAGCACCTCCGCATATCCGGACTTCATTTCCATCCGCTCGCCATAGCCGTTGGCGATCAGGAAGCGCTGGGCCATCGGCAGGTTGTAGCAGGGAATCCACATCATCAGGTGATGCTCGACGTGGTAGTTGACCCAGTAAGGCGCGACCAACGCGCGTTCGAGAAGGTTCGTCTTCGTCGTCCGTGCGTGCCGGAACGGATCGTCATTATCGGGCACCATCGCGTGCTCTGCGATATTGCGGATGCGCGTGATTGCCTGATGCCAGGTAAGGAAGGGTACGAGCCAGAGCGCAAAGTAGAGGTACCAGTGCCCGCTCGCGGCGAGCACCGCGAAGATCGCAAGCTGCGCAAGCGTCGCGCGGCCGAGCTTTGTCCAGTAGTTCTTCAGGCGCTGTTCGAGCGGCCATTCCGCCTTGCCGAGTGCATTCAGGATCTGCGCCTTGCGCTGCTGGTAGCCCGTCTGGCCCGTGATATCGCGGATCATCTTGCGCCTGAAGCTCTTGCGCGTGATGGGGAAGGGCGCGGAAAGCACCAGGTCCGGGTCTTCCGGCTGCTGCGTATTCGCATGGTGCTTCAGATGGTAGCGGCGATAGGCACCTGTCTCGGCAAGCATCGGATAGGCACAGAACCACTGACTGAGAAACGTGTTGAGCTTCTGGTTCTGCGTGAGGATACCATGCGCACCGTCATGCATGAGGATCGCAAGACCGAGTTGGCGCGCACCGATCACCATCACCGCGAGGATGTAGGTGAGAGGGTTCGGGAAGGCGACGAAAAGCGCCATCGTTCCGAAGATCACCCCCCATGCATGGATGACGAGCCATGTGCCACGCAAATCCGAACGTTTGCGTACCAGCGCAAGTTGTGCGGGGCTCAGCAGGTCTTTTGCAAGCGCGCTCATGCCGTCTTTCTCCGTTCCCGATTTTTCAGGGTGCTCGCGGCGAGCGGAACGCCGACGCCCGCGAGACAGAATTTCACAATCTCCTCGACCACGCGGTCGGGATTGTTGTCGAGTTCATGGCTTTCCGGCGCGAGCGGCCCGATCAACGCCGTCGGAATGGCGCCTGCGATGCAGGCCGCCGCGATGCGAACGTCGATCTTCGGTAGTTCGCCGCTGTCGATTCCGTCTTCGAGAATGCCTGCGAAGATTTCCGCATGGGTGCGCCGGAAGAAGCTGCGTTCCTCGGCAAGGTTCACATCAAGGGGTTCGGCGAGCAGCGCATAGGAAAGTCGGCGTCCGCGCACGGCGCGTCCGGCGAAGGTCCGAAGCACTTTCACGAGCCGCTCGCTTGCAGCCTCGTCGCCTGCCGCGATCTCCGCGAGCATGCCCATTTCCCGAGCGGAGACTTCGCGGAAGACCTGGCGGCACAGGGCCTCCTTGGAGGAGAAGTAGCGGTAAAGCGTGCCCGTGGCGACGCCCGCCTTCTTCGCAACCTCGGTCATCTGCACCGCGGCGAAACCGCCGGTGGACACGAGTTCGCGCGCGGCATCGAGAATGCCGCGCCGGGTATCGGCGAGCCGCGCTGCCACCCTGTCTGTCTTGCGATAGACCAAGAAGTGAACCTCCGTTCATTCTCAAGAAATGAACCATTGTTCACCCGCATTCGTCAAGCGGCACGAGCGGAAGTACAGGCAAAAAACCCGCCTCCTCGCCTTTCATGAAGGCATGGAAACGGGCTTTGTAGCCTGATGCTTTGCTACTTAGTCGGCGGCGCGAAGCGCGCCGAAGTCGGCTTCACGCTCGGCTTTCCGGGGCACGCGCGCAGCGGCGGCGGGTTCGGCGGTTGTCGCGTACCAATGCGCCTGGCCGGTGAAAACCTCGGCGGCAAGCGCGGCGCTATGCAGCCATTGTTTGAAAATCTTCTTCATCTTCAGCTCCTTACGGAGAATGTTGCGTTGCAGCATATGTAACGCCGCCATGAAGGGATTCAAGCTGCGGCAGCTGCGGCAAAACGACTTGCATGGAAAGATCGCGACTTGGTCAACGGCTTGCGGCATAAACCGCGAAAACGGCAGGCCGCTTCCCGATGACCGACATTCCGAAGGACGAAGACACGACGCGCGCGCTGTTCCGGCTGCGCGACTTCCGGTTCTATATTTCGGGCAGGTTCCTCGGCACGCTCGGCATGCTGATCCAGTCGGTCGCGGTCGGCTGGCAGGTCTACGACATCACGGAAAGCCCGCTCGCGCTCGGCTATGTCGGCCTTGCGCAGTTCCTGCCCATGGTGCTCCTGACGCTGCCCGCGGGCGACATCGCCGACCGCATCGACCGGCGCTACATCGTGGCGGTCGCGGGCCTTCTCGAAGCGGCGGCGGCCGGCTGGCTCATCCTCCTTACACTGACGCATACGGGCGACGTGACGTGGTTCTACGCCGCGCTCGCCCTCTTCGGCAGTGCGCGCGCGCTGATGGCGCCTGCCTCGCGCTCCTTCGTGCCACTGCTCGTGTCGCCGCTGCAGCTTCCCCGCGCGATCGCGGTGAGCTCGTCCACCTTCCAGGTTGCGGTGATCTCGGGCCCGGCCATCGGCGGCGGGCTCTACCTCTTCGGCCCGGTGTTCGTTTACTCGGTATGCGTCGCGCTTTTCCTTGCGGTGACGCTCGCCTTCCTCGCGATCCGCACGCGCCCGCCGGTGCAGACGGAAGCCCTTGTCACGACGGCCTTCCAGCGCGTGACGGCCGGCATCTCCTACATGCGCCGAACGCCCATCGTGCTCGGCGCTGTCTCGCTCGATCTCTTCGCGGTGCTGCTCGGCGGCGCGGTGGCGCTGCTGCCGATCTATGCGCGCGACATATTGCATGTCGGTCCCGAAGGTCTCGGCGTGATGCGTTCGGCTCCCGCCGTCGGCGCCATCATCATCAATCTGCTGATCATCTGGCGCCCGATCCGCGCGCGCACCGGCCACATCATGTTTGCCTGCGTCGCCCTGTTCGGTGTCGCCACCATCGTCTTCGGCCTGTCGGAAAATTTCTGGCTGACGCTCGGCGCCCTCGCCGTGATGGGCGCGTCCGACATGGTGAGCGTCAACATCCGCTCGACGCTGATCCCGCTCGCGACGCCGCGGCAGATGCTCGGCCGCGTGACGGCGGTGGAGATGCTCTTCATCGGCGCCTCGAACGAACTCGGCGAATTCGAATCGGGTGTCACGGCCGCATGGTTCGGCACAGTGCCGGCGGTCGTGATCGGCGGCCTCGGCACGCTCGGTGTCGTCGGGATATGGATGTGGCTCTTCCCGGACCTCCGCAAGGTCGACAAGCTCTCCGACGTAAAACCGCAGCAATGACGGGTTTTTAAGCCACTTGCCCCGCGACGATGGCAACGAAGACGATGAGGCCGAAGTCGCGGTTCGAGCGGAAGAGGCGGAGGCAGCGCGCCGGATCGTCGATGTCGAGCGTGACGATCTGCCAGACGAGAAGCGCAAGCGCGAGGGCGGCGACCGGATAAAAGAAGAAGCCGAGCCCCGCCGCGGCGCCCGCCGCGACGAGCGCGACGGCCATGACACCGTAGAAGAACCAGAGCCATTTCTTCGTCGAGGCGCCGAACTTGAGCGCGGTCGACTTCACGCCGATCAGCGCATCGTCTTCGCGGTCCTGATGCGCATAGATCGTGTCGTAGCCGACGGTCCAGGCGATGGCGCCGAGATAGAGAAGGACGGGTGCTGCGGACAGCGACCCCTCGACCGCGGCCCATCCCATCAGCGCCCCCCAGTTGAAGGCGAGGCCGAGCACGAATTGCGGCCAGTAGGTGATGCGCTTCATGAAGGGATAGATCGCGACGAGAAGAAGCGACGAGAAGCCGAGCGCGATGGCAAAGGAATTGAAGGTGAGAAGGACGGCGAGGCCGGCGAGGCATTGCACCAGAAGGAAGGTCCATGCCGCAGCGACGCTGACGGCGCCGGACGGGATGGGACGCGAGCGCGTGCGCGCGACGGCCGCGTCAATGTCGCGGTCGACGATGTCGTTCCAGGTGCAGCCCGCGCCGCGCATGGCGACGGCGCCGATGAAAAAGAGGACGAGCAGCGCGAGCGATGGCCAGCCCTCGCTTGCGAGCGCGACCGACCACCAGCAGGGCAGCAGCAGCAGCCACCAGCCGATCGGTCGGTCGAGCCGCGCGAGCCGCGCATAGGGACGGAAGAAGGCGGGTGCGTGGGTGTCCACCCAGTTCTCGGGCGGTGCATCGGCGACGCGGTTTTCCTCCTCGGCTCTCTGTTTCATGATCGATCCGGAAATACAGTATACGGATGATCGGCCTTTTCAGCGGCCGGTTTCGCCCGCGAGACTAGCCCCTCGCAGGGCGCTTTGCACCTGCGAGAAGGCGGCCGAACCGGGGATAAACCGGCCTCGAATCGGGCGACCGTCACCGAACTGTCATCGAAACGTCACAAACGAATCCGGTACCCGTTTCAGGGTGCGACTGCGAAGGGCGAGGCGGGGATATCTCCCGCGGCGAGGGCGGGCATATGTTGCGGCAGCGAAGTCGGGAATATCGTTTCGGATGTGGAACGTAGCTCCGAGGGGCTCCACCACTTCATGTCGTGGATGACCTCGCGCTCGAGATCGGTCCACCCGTCCCGGTTGAGGGCGGTTATCCCCGTCCAGGCGACGAGGAAGGTCTCGACGAGGAGCCGGTCCTCGCCCTTGATCTTCAGCACATGCTCCGTGGTCCAGACGGGCGGACCGAGGCGGACGTCCGTGAGTCCCGTTTCCTCCAAGAGTTCGCGCCGCGCGGCCGAGGCGAGGTCCTCGCCCGGCTCCACCTCGCCGCCGATGGTGACCCAGTAAGGGTCGCGCAGGACCTTGCCGGATGCATCGCCGACCTGCGGGTCGTGCATGCGGACGAGAAGGAGACGGTTGTCGCCGTCGAAAAGAAGGACGCGGGCGGTTTTACGGGTGAGCATGAGAGGACTCGTTTTGGTTTCTTCCCGACATCAAACAGAGATTGTCATTCCGGCGAAAGCTGGAATCCATGAGCGGTGCGGTGATTGCCGCGAGTCAGATGGACCCCGGCTTTCGCCGGGGTGACAGGTTTTGTGTTGGCTGCCTCATCGAAATGACGGGCGAGGGAAAAGAAGCAATACTCCGCTGATGAAGAATCGCGGCGAAATATCCGAAGCGGAAGACCCCGACGACAACCCGCGCTGCGCGAGCGGGAAGGCGCGGCTCTATATAGAAGAGAGCCTGAGCGCCGGCGCGACGCTAACGCTCGAAAAGGAACAGTCGCATTACCTCGTCAACGTGCTGCGCATGGGGAAGGGAAGCCAGGTGCTGCTCTTCAACGGGCGCGACGGCGAATGGGCGGCGGAGATCACCGAACCGCACAAGAAGAACTGCGTGCTGACGCTTGCGCGGCAGACGCGGAAGCAGGAGCCGCTCCCCGACATCTGGCTCCTCTTCGCGCCGGTGAAGAAGGCGCGGCTCGACTTTATCGCGCAGAAGGCGACAGAGATGGGCGCGGCCGTGATCCAGCCCGTCTTCACGGAGCGCACCGTCGTGACGCGGCTGAAGGACGAGCGGTTGCAGGCGAACGCGGTGGAGGCGGCGGAGCAATGCGGCCTCGTCGCCGTGCCGGACGTGCGCGAGGCGGCGAAGCTCGCCGACCTTCTTGCGAAATGGGACGAGATCGCGCCCGGCCGCACGATCCTCTTCTGCGACGAGAACGAGGGACCGGGGGCGACGCGCGAGGCGCTCGAAAATCTCGCGCGCGAGGGAAGGAAGGGTGCGCCACTCGCCGTTCTCGTCGGACCGGAAGGCGGCTTTTCGCCGAAGGAGCGCGACATGTTGCGCGCCCGGACGGATACGCTCGCCATTTCGCTGGGGCCGCGCATCATGCGCGCGGATACGGCCGCCATTGCCGCGCTCGCCGTCGTGGGTTTGGTGCTGGGGGATTGGTGAGAGAATATTGCTTTCCCACCCTCCCCTCGGGGAGGGTCGAAATTCGCATCGCGAATTTCGGGGCGGGGGCTGAACAAACCACTTTCCCCCGCCCCGAGAAATTCTTCGCAGGCTCGAATTTCTCGACCCGCCCCCAAGGGCGGGTGGGTCGTTACGAAAGTTGCTGAGGAACCGCCATGGAACCCTGATGGAACCTTCCACAAGAGGTTGCGTTTAGTCACACGACGCGATTGCTGCCGGCAGCTCGCCCGGACAAGGATCGCGAAGGATCAAGCGCCGTTCGCAGACACGAGGGAAAACACAGGATGCGTGTGCTCGTCGTTTATTGTCACCCGAAACCCGACAGCTTCGTTGCGGCGATGCGCGATGCCGTGGTGGACGGGCTCAACCAGGCGGGACACGAACCGCAGGTGGTCGATCTCTATGCGGAGGATTTCGATCCGCGCTTCAGCCCGGAAGAGCACGCCGACTACGAGAGGCCGGGCGAGAACGGCAAGGGGCTCGAGCACTATGCCGAGCAGCTCCGCTCCGTCGACGGCATCGTCTTCGTCTTCCCGACCTGGTGGTACGACATGCCGGCCATGCTGAAGGGCTGGCTCGACCGTGTCTGGGTGCCGGGCGTCGCCTTCGATCTCGCGGAAGGCGGCAAGCGCATCAGGCCGCGGCTTCAGAATGTCCGCGTCATGGCCGGCGTGACGAGTTGCGGCGCACCCTGGTGGTGGTCGAAGCTCGTGGGCGAGCCGCACCGGCGCATCCTGCTCCGGGGGATGCGGGCGCTTTGCGCGGCCGATTGCAAGCAGATCTGGCTGGGCTGCTACCAGATGGATGGCTCGTCTCAGAAAAAGCGGGAGGCCTATCTCGCGACGATCCGCCGCCGCTTCGCGCGGCTGGCGTGAAGAGGAACAACGGACGCGCCCAATCATTCAGTGTCATCCCGGCACGTGTTGCCGGGACCCAATCCAGCTCCCCGCAAGATCGAAGGCCAATGGGTCCCGGGAATAAATCCCGGGATGACTTTTTTGTTTAACCGGATGCTCCGACTCCTCTCCGGCTCACCGCAAAATTGAATCCCTCCAAACTTGCCTGCTGCCCTGTCCCTCCACGGTCTCGATCTGTTACTTTTTGAACCGGCATTGGCGCTTGCCATGCCGCGACGCCGCTCCTACATCTGGGCGACGCCGGGGAACCGGCGCGTGAAGGGACCGGGGGACGGGGCCAGGGCAATGGCCGCGAACCGAACAAGGTCCATGGGAGGAAAGGGGCTCGAATGAGCATTCTCGTTGCCGGGCCCGAGCCCATCACCGACCGCCGCGATCTCGTGGCCGCGCTGGAGCGCGGGAACAAGCCGCGAGACGAATGGCGCATCGGCACGGAGCACGAGAAGTTTCCCTTCTGCATGGAGAACCTGACGCCGATTCCTTACGGCGGGGACCACGGCATCCGCGCGATGCTCGAAGGGCTGACGCGCTTCGGCTGGCGGCCTGTTTATGAGGGCGAGAACATCATCGGCCTCGAAAGCGAGGGCGCGGGCAACATCTCGCTCGAACCCGGCGGCCAGTTCGAACTGTCGGGCGCGGCGCTCGAGACGCTGCACCAGACCTGCGCGGAGCTGCACGACCACCTGGCGCAGGTGAAGGAAGTAGGCGGCGAGCACGGCATCGGCTTTCTCGGTCTCGGCTTCACGCCGAACTGGCGGCGGGACGAGATCCCGGTGATGCCGAAGGGCCGCTACAAGATCATGACCGAGTACATGAAGAAGGTCGGGACCATGGGTCTCGACATGATGTACCGCTCCTGCACGGTGCAGGTGAACCTCGACTTCGCTTCCGAAGCCGACATGGTGAAGAAGCTGCGCGTGGGCGTAGCGCTGCAGCCGGTGGCGACCGCCATCTTCGCCAATTCGCCCTTCACCGAAGGCAAGCCCAACGGCTTTCTCTCCTATCGGAGCCATGTCTGGACCGACACGGACAACCAGCGCGCCGGCATGGTGCCCTTCGTCTTCGAACAGGGCTTCGGCTTCGAGCGCTGGGTCGACTATGCGCTCGATGTGCCGATGTATTTCGTCTATCGCGACGGGAAGTATATCGACGCGACGGGGCAGTCGTTCCGCGACTTCCTGAAGGGCAAGCTCCCCGCGCTTCCCGGCGAGGTGCCGACGCGCGGCGACTGGAACAATCACCTGACGACGATCTTCCCGGAAGCGCGCATCAAGAACTACATGGAAATGCGCGGCGCCGACGGCGGGCCCTGGGCGCGCATCTGTGCGCTGCCGGCCTTCTGGGTGGGGCTGCTTTACGACGGCTCGTCGCTCGATGCGGCCTGGGACCTCGTGAAGGACTGGACGGCGGAAGAGCGCCAGCAGCTTCGCAACGACGTGCCGCGGCTTGCGCTGAAAGCGCCGTTCCGCGGCGGCACGCTGCTCGATGTCGCGCGGAAGGCGGTCGCGATTTCGCGGGCGGGCCTCGACGCACGCGGGAACGGCGACGGCGTCGGCGCGACCGAGGCGATCCATCTCCGCGCGGTGGAAGAGATCGTCGAGAAGGGCCAGTCGCCCGCCGAGGACCTGCTCGACCTCTATCACGGGCGTTGGGGCGGCAAGGTCGATCCGGTGTTCCGGGAGTTTGCGTTCTAGAGCTTGGTGCTAAGCAGGTGCTTCCCACCCGCCCTTGGGGGCGGGTCGAAAAATCCGGCAGGATTTTTCGGGGCGGGGGCCGGACCCAGCAACTTCCCCCGCCCCGAAATTCGCTTCGCTATCGCTCGCTAATTTCGACCCTCCCCGAGGGGAGGGTGGGAAGAGACGCCGGTCGTTGGCCGATCGTCTTCAACATCATTCTCACACCATCCCCGTATCGTGCACAGCCTCGCCGCCGAGAAAGGTGGCGATGACTTTCGTGTCCGCGAGATCCTCGACCGGACAGGACGAAGGATCGCGGTCGACCACGATTATGTCGGCATGGAAGCCGGGCACGAGGGCGCCGATGTCGTTCCACTGCATCGCGCGGGCGGCGTTGACCGTATAGGCCTTGAGCGCCTCCTCGCGCGTCACCCTGTGATGGTGACGGTGGGAGCAGGTGCCCTCATTGCAGAATTCCTGTGTCTCGGCGAACTGCATCTGCTCGAAGGGATTGTCCGGTCCCCAGTCCGAGCCGAAGGCGACGCTGGCGCCGAGGTCGATGAGTTTTCGCGCGGGCACGAAATGGTCGAGCGCCGCCTCGCCGAGCCGCTCGCGGTAGAGCGCGCCCTTGCCCCAGACGAAGCCGGGGCTCGTCGTGACGGCGAGGCCGAGTTCCGCGATGCGGCGGCAGTGATCGTCGGTGAGCATCAGCACGTGCTGCACCACCCAGTCGAGTTCGGGGGCGTCGATGTCCTTGGTAAGCGCGTCCATCGTGGCGAGGAACTCGTCCGCGTCGCGCTCGCCGCCCAGCACCATGTTGAAGCGGAGATCGTGGTCAAGGCAGTAGCGCACCACGAGCATCTCGACTTCATGAGGCATGAAGGTCTTGCCGCTGGTGAGCCTGCCGTCGGGGCCGGGATAGGGCGCGTTCTGCCTGAGATAGCCCGGCCAGCACGGGCCGCCGCGCGACAGCGTGATGCCGTTGAAGCGGAACAGCGGATCGCGCTTCTCCTCCCATGACTTCGCGAGATCGAGGCGGGCGAGGAGCGACGCCTCGTCCGGCACTTTCGTCGGGTCGAAGGCGAGGTCGGCCGCATCCATCGTCGCGGCGATGCGCATGGTGAGCGCGCCGTCGCCGCGGATCTTGCGGTAGGCCTCGATATGGGCGGGCTCCATCGCGTGGGATTCGTAGCCCGCCGTCAGCCCAAGCGCGTTGTAGGCTTTGAGGCCCGCAAGCGCACCCGCTTCCCAGAGCCAGTCCGGCGGCGGGCCGACATGGGCCATGACCGAGAGCCAGAAGGGATCGTCCGTGTAGTAGTTGTTGACCGGGCCTTCGAGATGGCCGGTCGGTTCGCCGTCCTTGTCCTTCACGATGGTGACGCCCGCGACCTGGTCCGGTGTCTCGCGCGTGATGCCTGCCTCGCGGAGCGCGGCGGAGTTGAGCACGGCGATGTTGGGCGTGACGGGCGCCCAGGCCTGGATGAGCACGGGACGGTCGGGCGCCGCGCGGTCGAGCACATGGCGGTCGGGCAGCACGCCTTCGGCGAGATCGCGCCAGCTCCGGCGCAGGAAGTAATGCGGTTCGCCGACGGGCGAGCAGAGCGCCCACATGCCGGGCGGGAGGATCGCGCAGTGATTGCGGATGCGGGTGACGATGTCGTCGTGATCGCGCGCGTCGAAAAGCTGGCAGGTGCCGAGCGCGAGCGAGGAGAAATGGAGGAGATGGGGATGCGCATCGACGAGGCCGGGCATGAGGGTCGCGCCCGCGAGGTCGATCCGCTTTGCATCCGCGCCCGCCATATCGGTGAGCGTGGCGGCATCGCCCGCGGCGAGGATGCGGCCGTCCTCGATGAGGACGGCATCGGCCGGCTTCCCCGTCATGGTGAGAACCCTGCCGCCCGAAAGAAACGTCCGTCCGCCCATTCCCGCCTCCCGAAACATGTCGCGGGAGAATGTAACCAATGGTAACATGAGTCAAGAAGGAGCCGGAATCGGGCTAGGCTCGGGACGGAGGCGGGCATGGCCGAGGCGAAACGGAAACAGGCGGATTACCACCACGGGCGGCTCGCGGAGACGCTGATGGCGCTCGCCGTGAGCCGCATCGCGCGGGAGGGCGCACCCACGTTCACGCTGCGCGAGCTCGCCGCGGAGGCGGGCGTGACGCATGCCGCGACCTACCGCCACTTCGCCTCGCGCGAGGCGCTGCTGGCGGCGATCGCGGCAGCGGGCTACCGGGAACTGCGCGAACGGGAAGAGGCCGCACAGAAGCGGGCGGGGGACGACCCCTGGGCGCGGCTCCTGGTGCTGCCCGAAACCTATCTCGCCTTCATGGCCGACGCGCCGGGCGCCTTCCATGTGATGCTCGGCCACCGCTGGCAGGACGGCGAGACCTATGCGGAGGCGCGCGCCGCCCGCGCGGAGAGCTACGCGCTGCTGGAAGCGACGGCGGCCGAATGCCAGCGCGCGGGCGTGCTGCCGGCGGGCGATCCGTCGCGCCTCATCGCGGCGATGCTCGGCGTGACGCACGGCCTTGCGAGCCTGTGGCTCAGCGGCCAGCTCGGCGTGGTGGCGGGTGGTGCGGAAATGAACGAACTGGTGCGCGAAACGGTCCGCGCTTCTTTCGAGGCCTTCCGGGCGAGCGATGGCATAGTGTGGGGCAGCGCATAACGCAGCCAGAGGGAGGGCACATGTTCAGTCACGTCACCATCGGCTCGAAGGACCCGGACAAGGCGGCAGCCTTCTACGACGCGGTGCTGAAGACGCTCGGCATCGAGCCCTTCTTCAAGATGGAAGGCGTCGCCTCCTACGGCACGGCAGCGGGGCCCAAGGTCTTCATCCTGAAACCCTTCGACGGCGGGCCGCATGTGCCGGGGAACGGGGGACACGTCGCCTTCCTCGCGCCGAGCCGGGCGGCGGTCGACGCGTTTCATGCGAAGGCGCTGGAGATGGGCGGCAGCGACGAAGGCGCGCCGGGGCTCCGTGCGCATTACCATCCGAACTATTACGGCGCCTATGTGCGCGACCCGGAAGGCAACAAGCTGCAGGCGGTGTGCCACAGCTCGAAGGGGTAGGCGTGCAACGCATCCTCGTCATCGGCTGCTCGGGCGGCGGCAAGTCGACGCTTGCGCGGAAGCTGGGGCAGCGGCTCGACATTCCCGTGATCCCGCTCGACAGCATCTGGTGGCAGCCGGGCTGGGTGCCGCTCGGGCACGAGAAACTCCGCCCGCTGGTCGAGAAGATGGTGGCGGAGGAGAGCTGGATCATCGACGGCAATTTTCCCGACACGTTTCCGAAGCGCCTCGCCCGCGCCGATACCGTGATCTGGATCGACCGGCCGCGCCTCGTCAATTTCGCCCGCGCCTTCGGGCGCTTCCTGAAACTGCGCGGCACGGTGCGCGAGGAGATGGGCGAGGGCTGCCCGGAGAAATTCGACCTCGAATTCGCGCGCTACATCTGGACCTACAACCGGGAGGTCGCACCGCGCATGGCGGCGCTGATCCGTCAGCATGGGAGCCATACGGAAGTCGTCCGCCTGCGGAAGGATTCGGAAATCGCGGAATTTCTCGAGGCGATCTGAAGCGGATGTCATCCGGGGGTTTGTTCCCGGGACCCATTAGCTTCTCATTTTGCTGCGGCGGGGATTGAGTCCCGGCAACAAGTGCCGGGACGACAGTCTTGTTTTTCTCGGTGCAGAAAGGTAATCGCGCTTATGCCGCCCTTGCCGTGCCGCCGACCGTGAGGCCTTTCACGAGCAGCGTCGGCTGGCCGACGCCGACGGGGACGCCCTGTCCGCCCTTGCCGCAGGTGCCGATGCCGGGATCGAGCTTCATGTCGTTGCCGACCATGGTGACGCGGGTGAGGACGTCAGGGCCGTTGCCGATGAGTGTCGCACCTTTCACCGGCGCACCGATCTGGCCGTTCTCGATCAGGTAGGCCTCGGTGCAGGTGAAGACGAACTTGCCGGATGTGATGTCGACCTGGCCGCCGCCGAAAGAGACGGCGTAGAGACCCTTCTTCACCGACGAGAGGATTTCGTCCGCCTCGTGATTGCCCGACAGCATGTAGGTGTTGGTCATACGCGGCATGGGCTGATGCGCATAGCTCTCGCGCCGCCCGTTGCCGGTCGCGGCCATGCCCATCAGGCGCGCATTCAATCGGTCCTGCATGTAGCCCTTGAGGATGCCGTCCTCGATGAGGACGGTGCGCGATGTCGGCGTGCCCTCGTCGTCGACGGTGAGCGAACCGCGCCGATCGGCAAGCGTGCCGTCATCGACCACGGTAATGCCCGGCGCGGCGACGCGCTGGCCGAGAAGACCGGCGAAGGCCGATGTCTTCTTGCGGTTGAAGTCGCCCTCAAGCCCGTGACCGATTGCTTCATGGAGAAGGATACCGGGCCAGCCGGGGCCGAGCACCACGTCCATCTCGCCGGCGGGCGCGGGTACCGCTTCGAGATTGACGAGCGCTTGACGGAGCGCCTCGTCCACCTGGGACTGCCAGCGCGCGGGGTCGATATAGAGGTCGTAGCCGGTGCGGCCGCCGACGCCGAAGGACCCGCTCTCCTGCCGGTCGCCGTCGCCGGCCACGATGGCGACGTTGAGGCGGACGAGGGGGCGGATGTCGCGGAGCGACGAACCGTCGGCGCGGACGATCTCGACCGCCTGCCACTCGCCCGCGAGCGAGGCGGAAACCTGCTGCACACGGGGGTCCTTCGCGCGGGCATAGGCGTCGATCTCGGCCAGCAGCTTCACCTTCTCCTCGAAGCTCTGCGCCCCGAGCGGGTTCTCGTCGGAATAAAGATGCGTGTTGGTGCGCGACGGGCCTTCCGCGGAAACGCCCGTGTGGCCCGTCTTCACCGCCTGCACGGCATCGCTCGCGCGCTTCAGAGCTGCTTCGGAAAGTTCCGAGGCATGCGCGTAGCCCGTCGCCTCGCCCGCAACGCAGCGGAGCCCGAAGCCCTGATTGGTGTCGAAGCTTGCCGTCTTGAGGCGGCCATCGTCGAAGCCGAGCACTTCCGACTGGCGGTACTCCATGAAGAGTTCGCCGTCATCCGCGCCCGACAGCGTGTCGCCGACAAGGGCGGCAACGCGATCGCGGTCGAGCCCGGTGCGGGTGAAGAAAAGATCGTCGGAGGATGAGGTCATGATTCTCTGCGTTCGTTTTACGCGCCCGGAAGCGCGCGCGATGACGGCTATGGATATGGCATCGCCGGCGCTACCGCGCCAGCCACTCCTCAACCGGCACGAGGCGGCGCGGCAGCCCCGAGAGGTCGCAGGGCACGATGTGCGGCGAGCAGCTGTAGAGCGGGTATTGCGTCACCTTGAGCGACTGCAGATCGACGAGGAAGACACCGTTGATGCGCCCGAACCAGTCGTCCCACTGGACGAAGCCCCAGTCCGGCCAGTCGTCGGGCGGCGGGGCGACGACATCGCCCACGAGATCGGGGTGGGCGGCGCAGAAGCCGACGACGCAGCGGCCGGGATCGCGCGGGCTCAGCCAGGGCGCGGCTTCGGAAATGAGCTCGGGAGCGGCGCCCCCGTTCTGCGGGAGCAGGAGCCCCGCCGAGATGCGGCGTCCGAGATGGAAATGAATGAGCGCCTCGTCGCGCATGACTGCGAATCCTCCGCAACAAATATCCAACCGTCACTCTAGGACATTTTGGGCGGCGCGAAAGGGGAGGAACGGGAATTTCACCGATCCGGCGCACGGTCCGGGATTCTCCCGCTTATTGTGGCAAAACGTCGCAAAACCATGCCCACGCTGTGGTCTGTCGCCGCACCATGACTATACTGCCCGCTGCGAGTCGTCTGCCCGGCGGCGCGCGCCGCAGGGGCGGTGCGGGCGGGAGGATTGTCCGGGCGGCGCATGGGGATGCCGTCGCTTCAGGAAAACTAACGAAGCAACGAGCGGCGGAACTTGCGGGCGGCTGCGCTTTATGGTTTCTGACGGCCATCTGCCGGTGCCGCCGAAGGGGCTTCGGGCGCGGGCCGGGCGGTTCCGGACGTTGAATTGACTAGCTGGGGACAAGCATGCGGTTTCTGAACGGATTTGGCCTTTTCGCACTCGCCCTCGCGGCCGGTATTTTCGGTGCCGCGGTTCCGGCCGTGCATGCGATGCCGGTCGATGGCGGCCTCGGCCTGCAAGAAGCGGTAACGCCGGTGATGCACGACATCATCGCCTTCCACAACCTGCTGCTCTGGATCATCACGGCAATCGTGCTCTTCGTCCTGGCGCTGCTCATCGTCGTCATGGTGCGCTTCAACCGCCGCGCGAACCCGACACCCTCCAAGACGACGCACAACACGCTGCTCGAAGTGGCGTGGACCGTGCTGCCGGTGATGATTCTCGTGGTGATCGCAATTCCGTCCTTCCGCCTGCTCTACAAGGAGATCGTGGTGCCGGAAGCGGACCTGACCGTGAAGGCCGTCGGCTACCAGTGGTACTGGGGATACGAATATCCCGACAATGGCGACATCTCGCTGATCTCGAACATGGTCGAGGACGCCGATCTTGAGCCCGGCCAGCCGCGCCTCTTCGCCGCCGACGAGGCGATGGTGGTGCCGGTCGACACGACGGTGCGCGTGATCGTGACGGCGGCGGACGTGATCCACGCTTTCGCGGTGCCGCAGTTCGGCGTCAAGGTCGACGCCATTCCGGGCCGCCTGAACGAGACCTGGTTCCGCGCCGAGAAGACCGGCATGTATTACGGCCAGTGTTCGGAACTCTGCGGCACGCGGCATGCCTTCATGCCGATCAATGTGCGGGTCGTGACACAGGAAGAGTTCGAGCAATGGACGGAGCAGCAGCAGGCTGACGCTGGCTCCGGCGGCAATATCAAGGTGGCTGAGGTTGCGGGCGCGGAAGCGCGCTGAGCGCTCTTTCGTCCACGGGCTGAAACAGAATTCGAAAGAACGAAGGATTTAGAGAGATGGCAGGCCAAGCTGCAGGGGCGCACGCCGATCACGCCGATCACCCCACCGGGTGGAAGCGGTACGTCTATTCGACGAACCACAAGGACATCGGCACGATGTACCTGATCTTCGCGATCATCGCGGGGGTCATCGGCGGTACCTTCTCCGTGCTCATGCGCATGGAATTGCATTTCCCCGGCGACGGCATCCTTGGCGGCGACCACAATCTCTTCAACATGCTGGTGACGGCCCACGGCCTCATCATGATCTTCTTCATGGTGATGCCCGCCATGATCGGCGGCTTCGGCAACTGGTTCGTGCCGCTGATGATCGGCGCGCCGGACATGGCCTTCCCGCGCATGAACAACATCTCGTTCTGGCTGCTGCCGCCGGCCTTCGCGCTCCTCGTCATCTCGATGTTCGTGCCGGGCGTGCCGGGCGGAACGGGCGCCGCGGGCGGCTGGACGATCTACGCGCCGCTCTCGACCACGGGGACGCCCGGACCGGCGATGGACTTCGCGATCCTCGCGCTCCACATCGCGGGCGCGTCCTCGATCCTCGGCGCGATCAACTTCATCACGACCATCTTCAACATGCGCGCACCGGGCATGACGCTGCACAAGATGCCGCTCTTCGTCTGGTCGATCCTCGTGACCGTGTTCCTGCTGCTGCTCTCGCTGCCGGTTCTCGCGGGCGCGATCACCATGCTGCTGACGGACCGCAACTTCGGCACGACCTTCTTCTCGCCCGAAGGCGGCGGCGACCCGATCCTGTTCCAGCATCTGTTCTGGTTCTTCGGGCATCCGGAAGTCTACATCCTGATCCTGCCGGGCTTCGGCATGATCTCGCAGATCATCTCGACCTTCTCGCGCAAGCCCGTCTTCGGTTATCTCGGCATGGCCTACGCCATGGTCGCGATCGGCGTCGTCGGCTTCATCGTGTGGGCGCACCACATGTACACGGTCGGCATGTCGGTCAACACGCAGGCCTATTTCGTGGCGGCCACCATGGTCATCGCGGTGCCGACGGGCGTGAAGATCTTCTCCTGGATCGCGACGATGTGGGGCGGTTCGATCGAGTTCAAGACGCCGATGCTCTGGGCGATCGGCTTCATCTTCCTCTTCACCGTGGGCGGTGTGACGGGCGTGGTGCTGGCGAATGCCGGCGTCGACCGCGCGCTGCACGACACCTACTACGTGGTGGCGCACTTCCACTACGTGCTGTCGCTCGGCGCCGTCTTCGCGATCTTCGCGGGCTGGTACTACTGGTTCCCGAAGATGTTCGGCTACATGTATTCCGAATTCATCGGCAAGCTGCATTTCTGGGTGACGTTCGTCGGCGTGAACCTCGTGTTCTTCCCGCAGCACTTCCTCGGCCTCCAGGGCATGCCGCGGCGCTATTCGGACTATCCGGACGCGTTCGCCTACTGGAACGAGATCTCGTCGATCGGCTCCTACATCTCGGCCTTCGGCGTGCTGATCTTCCTCTTCGGCGTGGCACAGGCCTTCATCAAGAAGCAGAAGGCAGCCGACAGCCCGTGGGGCGAAGGCGCGACGACGCTCGAATGGACGCTCAGCTCGCCGCCGCCGTTCCATCAGTTCTCGGAACTGCCGCGGATCAAGTGACAACCGTTCCGGCCGGGGTCATTCCCGGCCGGAACCCCTTTCGACCCAGGCACAGATAAAGCGATTTCATGTCGGACACGGCGTATAGCAGCGAGCATGCGAGGCCCCTGCCGGAAGGCGGGATGGGCAACGCGCGCGATTTCTTCGCGCTGCTGAAGCCGCGTGTCATGTCGCTGGTGATCTTCACGGCGCTGGTCGGCATCGCCGTCGCGCCGGGCGGCATCCATCCGGTGATCGCCTTCACGGCGCTGCTCTGCATCGCGGTCGGCGCGGGCGCGTCCGGTGCGCTCAACATGTGGTACGACGCCGATATCGACGCGAAGATGGCGCGGACCGCGAACCGGCCGATTCCGGCGGGGCGCGTCACGCCTTCGGAAGCGGCGGGTTTCGGCGCGATCCTCTCCGTCTTCTCCGTGATGACGATGGGCGTGCTGGTGAACTGGGTCGCGGCCGCGCTCCTTGCCTTCACCATCTTCTTCTATCTCGTCATCTACACGATGTGGCTGAAGCGGCGCACGCCGCAGAACATCGTGATCGGCGGCGCGGCGGGCGCCTTTCCGCCGATGATCGGCTGGGCCGCGGTGACGGGCGGCGTGTCGATCGAAAGCGCCGTGCTCTTTCTCATCATCTTCATGTGGACGCCGCCGCATTTCTGGGCGCTCGCGCTCTTCCGCAACGAGGACTACCGCAAGGTCGGCGTGCCGATGATGCCGGTGGTCGCGGGCGAGAAGGAAACGCGCCGCCAGATCATGCTGTATTCGCTGGCCCTCGTGCCGGTGACGCTGTTGCCGGGCATTCTGGGCTTTGCGGGCGCGCTCTATACGGGCGCTTGCGCCGCGCTGGGTGCCGGTTTTCTGGCACTCGCCTTCCGCGTCTGGCGGACGGAGGCGGGACCCGCGCAGGACAAGGCCGCGAAGGGTCTCTTCGCCTATTCCATTCTCTATCTCTTCCTCGTCTTCTCGCTGCTGCTCGCCGAGAAGATGCTGGGCCTCGAGGGCATCGGCGCGCGCGCGCTCGTGCCCGGTCTGTGAGGCGCAGATGACGGAGGAGAACGACGAAGGCAGGCGGCACGAGATCGAGACGCCGCGCTGGACCGAAGAACAGCTGAAGAAGCGGCGGCAGCGGAACCTGGCCATCGCCTGGACGCTTGCGGGGCTGATCGCGCTGTTCTTTGTGGTGACGATTGTGAAGCTGGGAGGCAATGTGGCGAACCGGCCGATCTGATGCCGGGCGCCCCGTCGCTTCGAAACGGGTTATTCTTGCCGGTGGAAGCCGGAACTGGATTTGATTGATCGCGCTGCCCCGGGGGCATCGCGCTGAAGCGGAGAAGAGGGGACATGGCAGACGCCCACGCCAAACATCACGACTATCACCTCGTAGACCCGAGCCCCTGGCCGGTCGTCGGCGCCATCGGGGCCTTCGTGCTCGCCGTCGGCGCGGTCAACTGGATGCACGGCTCGGCGCCCTGGGTCATGCTGCTCGGTTTCGCGCTCGTGTTCTACACGATGTTCGGCTGGTGGCGCGACGTGATCCGCGAGGCGCACAAGGGCGACCACACGCCCGTCGTGCAGCTTCACCTGCGCTACGGCATGATCCTCTTCATCGCCTCCGAAGTGATGTTCTTCGTGGCCTGGTTCTGGGCCTTCTTCGATGCGAGCCTTTTCGCGGGCGAGGAAATCCAGGCGGCGCGCTTCGAGTTCACCGGCGGCCACTGGCCGCCCCAGGGCGTCGAGGTGTTCGATCCCTGGCACCTGCCGCTCTTCAACACGATCATCCTGCTGACCTCCGGCACGACCGTGACCTGGGCGCACCACGCGCTGCAGCATGGCGACCGCAAGGGGCTGGTCCGGGGCCTGACGCTCACCGTCATTCTCGGCCTCTTCTTCACCGGCGTGCAGGCCTATGAATATGCCCATGCGGCCTTCTCCTTCGGCGGCAGCATCTATGGCGCGACCTTCTTCATGGCGACCGGCTTCCACGGTTTCCACGTGATCGTCGGCACGATCTTCCTGATCGTCTGCCTGCTGCGCGCGATGAAGGGCGACTTCACGCCGAAGCAGCATTTCGGCTTCGAGGCGGCGGCCTGGTACTGGCACTTCGTCGACGTGGTCTGGCTGTTCTTGTTCTTCGCGATCTACATCTGGGGATCGGCGGGCGCGACCTATCACTGAGGCCGGTTCGGTCCATAACGAGTTCGGCGGGGGCGGGTGCGCGGAAAGCGGCCCGCCCTCATGCCTTTCGGGAGAGCGCCCATGAGCGACGGTACGCCATCCTCCATCGAAGTCGGCCTGAAGGGCTGCTGCCCGCGCTGCGGGAAAGGCAAGCTCTATGATGGCTTCCTCACGCTCGCGCCGGAATGCGACGCCTGCGGGCTCGACTATTCCTTCGCGGATTCGGGCGACGGCCCTGCTGTCTTCATCATGATGATCGCGGGCTTCATCATCGTCGGCCTCGTGCTCTGGGTGGAGTTCACCTGGTCGCCGCCCTACTGGGTGCATGCGGTGCTCTGGATTCCGCTGACGCTCGCCCTCACCATCGGCCTGCTCAGGCCGCTCAAGGGCTGGCTCGTGGCACAGCAGTTCTGCCACCGCGCCGAGGAAGGCCGTCTCGACAAATGAGCCTCGCAACAAACCGGTATTTCCGCCCGCTGCTCTGGCCGACGCTGATGACGCTCGCGGCGCTGCCCGTGCTGATCGGGCTCGGCGTCTGGCAGCTCGAACGGCTCGAATGGAAAGAGGCGCTGCTGGAGCGCATCGAAACGCGGCTCGCCGCGGCCCCGGCCGCGTTGCCCGAACCGGGCGAATGGAACGCGCTCGACGTCGCGGCGCATGAATATGCGCGCGTGACGCTCACCGGCCGTTTCCTCGACCGCGAGTTCCACTATTTCACGCAGAGCTCGCGAGGGCAGGCGGGCTATGCCGTGATCTCACCGCTCGAAGTGGAGACGGGCGCCGTCGTGCTCGTCGACCGGGGCTTCGTGCCCGCGGCGCTGAAGGAAGCGAACAAGCATGGCGGTGTGCCACAAGGCGAGCTGTCCTTCACAGGTGTTCTGCGCGCCCCGCATGCGCGCGGCCTCTTCGACGGAGCGGACGACCCGGATCGAAACGTCTGGATGGTGCGCGACCCCGCGGTCATGGGCGCGGCGCTCGACGGCATGACGGTTGCGCCGTTCATCGTCGAGGCGGAGGAGAGCGCCTTTTCCGGCGAATGGCCGAAGGCGGGCGCGGCGCGCATCGACATCCCGAACAACCATCTCGACTATGCGCTGACCTGGTTCGGGCTCGCGGCCGTGCTCGTGGCGATCTATTTTCTCTATCATCGCTCCAATGGGCGGATCGGCCGGGAGAAGTCATGAGCGCGCGCAACTCGACGGCGGCCTATGAGGCGCTGAAGGAGCGCTTCCAGCGTCTTTCGGCGCTCGGCGGCGCGCAGGCCGTGCTGCACTGGGACCGCGCGACCATGATGCCGGAAGGCGGCGCCACCGCGCGCGCCGAACAGCAGGCGATCCTCTCGCTGATCGCGCATGAGACGCTGACCGCACCCGAGACGGCGGAGCTTCTCGCGAACGCGAGCGAAGCGGCGGAAGCGTTGAGCGACTGGGACCGCGCCAACCTCGGCGAGATGGCCCGCGTTCACGCCCATGCGACGGCAACGCCCGCCGATCTCGTGACGCGGCTCTCGCGGCAGAAATCCGAAACCGAGATGATCTGGCGGAAGGCGCGGGCGGCAAACGATTTCGCGAGCCTCGCGCCCGCCCTCGACAAGCTCATCGCTCTCACCCGCGAACAGGCATCGGCGAAGGCGGATGCGCTGGGGCTCGACCCCTACGACGCGCTGCTCGACAGCTACGATCCCGGCCGCCGGGCGGCGGATGTCGATGTGCTCTTCGCCGATCTCGAGAGCTTCCTGCCCGCGCTGCTTGGCGAAGTGATGGAACATCAGCGGCAGGCAGAACAGGCGCTGCCCATCGAAGGCCCGTTCCCGGTTGAGCTGCAGGAGCGGATCGGCCGAGAGGTGATGGGCCTGATGGGTTTCGATTTTGCGCATGGACGGCTCGATGTCAGCCATCACCCCTTCACCGGCGGCGTGCCGGACGACAGCCGCATTACCACGCGCTACGACGAGCGCGACTTCACCGAAAGCCTGATGGCCACGATCCACGAGACCGGCCACTCGCTCTATGAGCGCGGGCTGCCAAAGGAATGGCGGACACAGCCGGTCGGCCGGGCGCGCGGCATGACGATCCATGAGAGCCAGTCGCTTCTCTTCGAGATGCAGGCGGGCCGGACGGAACCCTTCATCGCCTTCCTCGCGCCGCGCCTGAAGCAGGCGTTCGGCGGCGAGGGCCAAGCCTGGGAGCCGGCCAACATCCTCCGGCACTACCGGCGGGTCGCGCCCGGCTTCATTCGCGTGCAGGCGGACGAGGTGACCTATCCGCTCCACGTCATGCTCCGCTACCGGCTCGAGCGGGCGATGATCGCGGGCGAGCTGAAGGCGGCCGACCTGCCCGCCGCCTGGAACGAGGGCATGAAGGAGCGGCTCGGCATCGTGCCGCCGGATGACGACAGGGGGTGCATGCAGGACATCCACTGGCCGGCAGGCTCTTTCGGTTACTTCCCGACCTACACGCTCGGCGCGCTCGCCGCCGCGCAGATCTTCGCCGCCGCCAAAGAAGCCGTGCCTGGCATCGAAGGCGCGCTGGGGCGGGGCGATTTCAGGCCGCTGACCAGCTTCGTGCGCGAAAAAGTGCACGGACAAGGCTCTCGCCTGACGCCCGACGGCATCATCGAAGAGGCGACCGGCAAGCCGCTCGGCACTGCCGCCTTCAAGGCCCATATCGAGGCCCGATATCTCGGTAAATAACTGAAACAAAACAGCTTTTCGGTGCGTCGCTAAGTCCGTTGCCACCGCGCCCGGGCGGGGATAGGTTACGCCCGTCCGGTTCCGGTTCCTTCCGGCGGCCGGCTATCCTGGAGATTATGGTGAAATACGTCAGCACGCGGGGTCTCGCCCCGGAGCTTGAATTCGAGGACGCTTTGCTCACGGGTCTCGCCCGGGACGGCGGCCTCTACGTGCCGGCGGAATGGCCGCAGATGAGCGAGCGCAAGATCAGGGCGCTGGCGGGTGTGTCCTACGAAGAGGCCGCTTTCCGGGTGATGCGTCCCTTTATCGGCGAGAGCATCGCCGACGCCGACCTCCAGCAGATGATCGCCGCCGCCTATGCCACCTTCCGCCACAAGGCGGTGGTGCCGCTGACACAGACGGGCGCGAATGACTGGCTGCTGGAGCTCTTCCACGGGCCGACGCTCGCCTTCAAGGACGTGGCGATGCAGATCCTCGCCCGGTTGTTCGATCATGTGCTGGCGGCGAAGGGCCGGCGGATCACCGTGGTCGGCGCGACTTCCGGCGACACGGGTTCGGCGGCCATCGAGGCCTTTAAAGGCCGCGACACGACCGACATCTTCATCCTGCACCCGAAGGGCCGGGTTTCGGAGGTGCAGCGCCGCCAGATGACGACGGTGCTGGACAAGAACGTCCATAACATCGCCATCGAAGGTTCGTTCGACGATTGCCAGGCGCTGGTGAAGGCGATGTTCAACGACCATGCCTTCCGCGACGAGGTCAGCCTCGCGGGCGTGAACTCGATCAACTGGGGCCGCGTGATGGCCCAGATCGTCTACTTCTTCACGAGTGCGGTGGCGCTTGGCGCGCCGTCGCGTCAGGTCGCCTTCTCGGTGCCGACGGGCAATTTCGGCGACATCTTCGCGGGCTATGCGGCGGCCCGGATGGGGCTTCCTGTTGCGAAGCTCATCGTTGCGACAAATGTGAACGACATTCTGGCGCGCACCATCGACAGCGGCCGTTATGAGGTCGACAAGGTGGTGCCGACGATCAGCCCGAGCATGGACATTCAGGTCTCGTCCAATTTCGAGCGGCTGCTTTTCGACGCCTATGGCCGCGATGGCGCGGTCGTGACGCGGCTGATGCAGAGCCTCGGCCAGTCCGGCGCCTTCGAGATCGAACCGGTGAGGCTCGACGCGATCCGGGCGCAGTTCGGTGCGGCCCGCGTCGACGAAAGGGAAACGGCGGCGACCATCAAGCGCATGCGGGAAGAAACGGGTGAACTTGTCGATCCGCATTCGGCGGTAGGGCTTGCCGCGGCTGCACGGCTGCGTGGCGATGCGTCCGTGCCGATGGTGACGCTGGCGACAGCGCATCCGGCGAAGTTCCCCGATGCGGTGAAGGCTGCGACAGGCATTCATCCCGAGCTTCCGCCTTCGATGTCCGGCCTCTTCGAAAGGGAAGAGCGGCTCGAGCCCTTGCCGAACGATCTGGGCGTCCTGCAGGCCTTTATTCGCGAACGCGCCCGTTCCGTCGCTGCCTGAATCCGCGATCGATGTTGTTGACCCAGGAGTGTGTGCCCCATGTCCGTTGAAGTGACCCGCCTCGATAATGGCCTCACGGTCGTAACCGACAGCATGCCGCATCTTCAGACGACATCGGTCGGTGTCTGGGTGAACACGGGCGCCCGTCATGAAAGAGCGCGTCAGCACGGCGTCTCGCACATGCTGGAGCACATGGCCTTCAAGGGTACGGAGCGCCGCTCGGCGCTCGCCATCGCCGAGGAAATCGAAACGGTGGGCGGGCACCTGAATGCGCATACGACACATGAAGCGACGGCCTACTACGCGCGCGTGCTGAAGGAAGACCTTCCGCTCGCCGTCGATATTCTCGCCGACATCCTGCAGAACTCGATCTTCGATCCGGAGGAAGTGGAGCGCGAGCGCGGCGTCATCATTTCGGAAATCGGCCAGGCGCATGACACGCCGGATGACGTGGTCTTCGATGATCTGCTGGAGGCGGCCTATCCGGGCCAGCCGCTTGGCCGCTCGATCCTCGGCACGGTGGATACCGTATCGGGCTTCGGCCGAGACGATCTCAACGGCTACATGAATGAGCGCTATCTGGCTCAGGGCATGGTGCTTGCGGCGGCGGGTGGCGTCGATCACAAGGACCTGGTGAAACTTGCCGCGCAGCGCTTCGCCGCCGTGCCATGGCGTCCGGTTACTCATGCGCCGCGCGCCGTCTTCAAGGGCGGCGAGGTGCGCAAGGAGCGCGACCTTGAACAGGTGCATCTCGCGCTCGCCTTCGAGGGGCCGACCTATCAGGACCCCGACTACTACACGGCGCAGGTCTTCTCGGGTGTGCTCGGCGGCGGCATGTCGTCCCGCCTGTTCCAGGAAGTGCGCGAGAAGCGTGGCCTCTGCTACTCCGTCTTCGCCTTCTCCTGGTCCTTCGCGGATACGGGCGTCTTCGGCATCTATGCCGGCACGGCACCTGACGACGTGGCGGAACTGATGCCTGTGCTTTCCGGCGAGCTTGGCCGCATCGGTATCGACGCGAGCGAGGACGAGGTCGCCCGCTCCCGCGCCCAGATCAAGGCAGGACTGCTGATGGGACTCGAATCATCGTCGTCCCGTGCGGAACAGATCGCCCGCCAATACATGATTCATGGACGGGTGCTGCCCGTGGAGGAACTCATCGCGAGGGTCGACGAGGTCGATGCGGACGCTGTCCGCCGCTACGCCGAGCGCCTTGCCAAGGGGCCTGGACTGGCGCTTTCCGCCATCGGCCCGCTCGGTGGCCAGGGCGGCGGACTTGAATCCTACGACCGGATCGCGGCAAGATTCGCCCATTAGGGGCGCGAGGGACGCGATCCCGGGGGAGGGGGCGCGCCGGTAGGGCCGCTCGCCGCAGTCGAGGGCGGTTTCGTAATGGCATTTCTCCGCTCGATGTCGAAGCCGGACGTAACGCCCATGATTCTCGGGCGGGGCGTCTATCTTCGCAATCCGCAGCCCGGCGACTACGGGACCTGGTCCGACTTGCGGGGGGCGAGCCGGAGTTTCCTGACACCCTGGGAGCCGACCTGGCCGTCCGACGACCTGACGAGGACCGCATTTCGCCGCCGCCTGCGGCGCTACCAGCGCGAAATCCGGGAGGACCAGGCCTACCCCTTCTTCATCTTTCGTGAGGAAGATGATGCTTTGCTCGGTGGTTGTACGCTGTCGGGCGTGCAGCGGGGGGTGCAGCAGAGCTGCACGCTCGGCTATTGGGCGGGCGAGTGCCATGCGGGCCGCGGTTATGTGACGGCGGCTGTCAGGGCACTCGTTCCTTACGTGTTCGAGGAGTTGAGGTTGCACAGGCTGCAGGCCGCCTGTCTGCCGGAGAACGAGCGCTCCCGCGCCGTGCTGCGCAAATGCGGTTTCACGGAAGAGGGAATTGCCCGGGGCTATCTCCGGATCAACGGCGCCTGGCGGGATCATGTCGTGTACGCCATTCTGCGCGACGACCCGCGGCTTTGAGTTTTGAAGGGAGTTTTCCGAGGATGCGGCGAGGGGGCCCGAGGACGGCGCGCATGAGAGGCGCGCTCGCAGCACTGTTGCTGACGCTGCCGATCGCCGGATTGCCGGGCGCCGCATTTGCGCTCGACGCGATCGCGATGGACGACGCGCATCCCGTGATCGACCTCACGCCTTACGTGGAAACCTACGAGGCCGAAGGCCGTCTCACCATCGAGCCGCCGCAGAACGGCAGCGCCGATGTCGAAGCGGATCCCGAGGCGGAGGAAGTCGACGAGAGTGAGCTCGAAGACGGCTCGATCGTTCTTTCGGACGGGGAGACGGAGGAGGCGGGCGTCTGGCGTGCTTTCGCGCTGCGCAATCGCGGCGAGGAGCAGGTCGTCCGGACGCTGGTCGCGGACCTGCGCGGCGAGGGTCTCATGAACCTGCTCTGGCCGCGCCCGCAACTGGCCTTCGACCGCGCGCTGACGGCGGGCGGGGAGGATCCGGAGCCGGCAGCCGCGCAGGATTGGCCGGGCTTTGCCGTCTACACGCTGACCGGCGATGCGCAGAACAGCATGACAGTGGCGCTCCATGCCGACAGGGCCGGCGACGCCGGACTGTATCTCTGGCATGAGGAAGCGTGGACGGCCTTCACGCAGCGCCTCGCGCTTGTCGAGGGCGGCATGCTCGCGGTGATTGCGGCCTTTGCGGTCTACATGACGGCGCTCGGCATTCTTACCCGCGTGGCGGCCGCCCGCGCGACCGCGGCCCTTCTCGGCGCAGGCTTTCTCGTTCTCTTCGCCGAGTTCGGTTATCTCGGTGCAATGCTCTCTCTGCCGCCGTGGTGGGACCTTGTCGCGCGCACCATCGTGCTGGCGCTTTTTGCCTCAGCCGTTTTCATGCTGGAACGGTTCTTCCTCGACAGCGAGCGTCATTCCGCATCGCTTGCGCAAGCGACGCGGCTGATGGGCTATGCGGTGCTCGCCGGCATTCCGCTGGCCTTTGTAACCGTCTCCGGCGCGGCGCTCTATGTGCGGGTCTTCCTCGGCATAGCACTGATCGGCGGTGCCCCGCTCGTGGTCATGGCGGCGCTTCGCGGCGTCCGCCCGGCGCAACTTCTCATTCCGGGCGCCGCACTCTTCGCGCTGGCGGGTTTTCTCGCCGCGCTTCATTCGGTGGGCTGGATGCCCGGCACCTTTGTGGGTACGGCTTTCAATGGCGGCGTCTTCACGACGGCCCTGACGCTTTTCGCCTTTGCCGCAGCCTATCACGCGCAGGGCGGCCGCCGCCGCGCGGACATCGGCACGCTCAGGAGCGAGCAGCGCCACGCATTCGCACTGACCGGTGCGCGAATGGGCGTCTGGGACTGGGACATCGCGAACGACAAGCTCTATGTCTCGCCATCCGTCGAGGCCATGCTTGGCCTCGACGCGGGCACGCTTGACGGCAACGAAGTCTCCTGGCGCGAACACATGCATCCCGCCGACCGCGAGACCTATCGCACCGCGCTCAACGCCTATATCGAGCGTGGCAATGTTTCCTTCTCGCTCGAATTCCGCATGCGCCATTCGGATGGCGTGTTTCGTTGGGTGGCGCTGGCGGCAAGCTGCGTCGCGGGCCCGGAAAACTATGCGACGCGCTGCATTGGCACGGTGCGCGACATCTCGGCCCAGAAGAACGCCGAAGACCGGCTGATGCACGACAGTGTGCATGACAGTCTGACGGGACTGCCGAACCGCGCGCTCTTCATGGACCGCATGGCGCGCGCGATCCGTCGCCGCGGATTGCTGGAACGGCCGCGCGCTGCTCTTCTGCTGATCGACATGGACCGCTTCAAGACCGTGAACGACAGTCTCGGTCATTCAGGCGGCGATGCGCTTCTGATCGCGATCGCGCGCCGTCTCGAATCGCTCGTCACGCAGGACGACACGGTTGCGCGTATCGATGGCGACGCCTTCGCTGTGCTGCTTACGACGCGCACGGAGCGTGACGACGCTCTCGCCTTCGCCGAACAGGCAGGCGAATTCCTGCATCAACCCATCGAGGTGGCGGGCCACGAGGTCTATCCTTCCTGCTCCGTCGGTGTCGCGATCTGCGAGGACGCGCATGAGCATCCGGAAGAACTCTTCACGGAAGCCGAAATCGCGATGTATCGGGCGAAACGGTCCGGAAAGGCGCGGATCGATCTTTTCGAGCCCGGTATGCGCAAGGAGGCGGACGACCATCTCTCCCTCGACACCGACCTGCGTCACGCCATCGACCGCAAGGAACTTGAAGTCTATTACCAGCCGATCATGTCGCTGAAGGACGGCACAGTGCGCGGCTTCGAGGCGCTGATCCGATGGAACCATCCCAAGGAAGGATTGCTGACCCCCGACAGTTTCGTGCCGCTCGCGGAAGAAACCGGGGTCATCACGGAGATCGGCCGCTTCGCGCTTCGCGCCGCAAGCGAGGAACTGGCGACCTGGCAGAAGCTGTTCCCCATGGAGAAGCCGCTGTTCGCGAGCGTCAACGTATCGAGCCGGCAATTGCTGCGTCATGACCTGATCGAAGACGTCAAGCGCGTGCTGAACCGCATCGATATCGAGCGCGGCTCACTGAAGCTCGAAGTGACGGAATCGCTCGTCATGGAGAATCCGGAATTCGCCGCCAACATGCTCGCCCGGATCAAGGCGCTGGGCGCGGGGCTTTCGCTGGACGATTTCGGCACCGGTTATTCGAGCCTTTCCTACCTGCAACGCTTTCCCTTCGATACGCTGAAGGTCGACCGCTCCTTCGTGGCCGGCATGTCCGCCGACCGGGAAACACCACTCATCATCCGTTCGATGGTGACGCTGGCGCACGACCTCGGCATGGAAGTCGTTGCGGAAGGCACGGAAAGCGAAACGCAGGCCGCCGACCTTGCACATATGGGCTGCGACTATGGGCAGGGTTATTATTTCGGCCAGCCGATGCGCGCCGCTGAAGCGCTCGACTTCATCGCGCATTACTGGAAACGCTGACACGTTTCCGGGGCGCATTACTGGAAGCGGTAAGCCGGCTTCAGGCGTGACCCGCTTCGCCGGACAGGAGCGAAATGTTGACGCCGAGTTTCGCCAGCGCCTCGTGATATTTCGCGTCGAGATTGGGGCCGAAGAGAAGGTCCGGGTCCGGCTCGCAATGGAGCCAGCCATTCGCCTGGATTTCCGCATCGAGCTGACCGGGCGCCCAGCCCGCATAGCCGAGCGCGAGCAGCGCGCGGCTCGGCCCGCAGCCCGTCGCCATGGCGCGCAGGATGTCGACGCTCGCGGTAAGACCGACATTCTCGTCGACCGGCAGAGTCGATTCCTCGGAGAAGTAGTCCTGCGTATGGAGAACAAAGCCGCGGCCCATCTCGACCGGGCCGCCCGCGAGCACGGGACAGGCGATGCGGTTCGGCGTGCTGACGTCGGGAACGCGGATCGAAAGCCTGTCGAGCAGGTCCGGGAAGGTGATGTTTTCGGCGGGCTTGTTGACGACGATGCCCATGGCGCCGTCGGGATTGTGCACACACATGTAGATGACGGTGCGCTCGAACCGGCTGTCGCCCATTGACGGCATCGCGATCAGCATCTTGCCTTCCAGAAATCCGTCGTCTCCGGGGCGGTAACTCAAATCTGCCGACATAGGGTCCATGGCAAAAACATGCCTCCACGTCGCTGGGGCGCAACAGGCGCCGAGTCATGAAATCCTGCACCCTTGCGCGCCCGATGTCACGCCTCGTTGTGGCGGAACATGCTCACGCTGTTTTGTATCCGTGTGAGCGGCGCAGGATGATAGGCTTGAACAAAATCAAATGGCACGTCCGCGCGCGGAGGCAAGCGCGGCCGGTGCGAAGAATGGCGAATACGTGAAGGATCTCATGCGCTCGGGAAGATTTGACGGTTTTCTGCCGCTCGTGCTCGCGGCAATGCTGCTCGGGGGTCTCGCGCTCGTGCCCCGACCGGTGGCCGCCGCCGTCACGGAAGGGGTGACACGGCTCGCTCTCGTTGCGGAATCCAGCGCACATAATGGCGGGCCGGTGCTGGCGGGAATCGACATGGGTCTTGCGCCGGGCTGGAAGACCTATTGGCGCAAACCCGGCGACTCAGGCATAGCGCCGCGATTCGACTGGTCCGCGTCGGAAAATGTCGCGGGCGTGGAACTGCTCTGGCCCGCACCGTCGCGTTTCGACGATCCGGGCGACATCACCTTCGGTTACAAGAACCACGTGCTGTGGCCCGTGCGCGTCGTGCCGGAGGATCCGGCGCTACCGGTCACGCTGCGCCTCGACATGCAGTACGGCATCTGTTCCGACATCTGCGTCCCGCGCGAGGCGGCGCTGGAGCTGATGCTTCCGGCCATGCCGCCTGACTGGCAACTGACCGAGACGGCCAGCGCCGAGCAGCTTGACGCCGCGCTGGCGCGCGTACCCGTGCCGCCCGCCGACCCGGATATTCTCGACGTGAGCTGGCGCGACGATGTGGCGCCGACGCTCGAAGTGCGGCTGAAGGAATGCGGCGCGGATTGCACGCCCCCCGCACTCATTGCCGAGGGCCCGCGCAATGTCTGGTTCAGTGCGCCCCGGGTGACGCGCGAAGGGGACAGCGTGGTCTACGTCATGGAGGTGGAGGTGCTCTCGCCTGCCATGCTGGACGGCAAGGAACTTACCTTCACGCTTTCGGGGCCCGACACGGCACTTTCGATCCGCAAGAAAATGTGACCCTGCTGAGGGCTGGCCCCGCCATCCGTTTAGGGCTTTAATGCCGCCCAACAAGACGCGCCGTGTCCGGCGCGCTCCGCAATTTCCGAAACAGGAGGAGGCTCGAATGGCCATCAACGTCGGAGACAAGATACCCGAAGCGACGCTCATGAAGCTGACCGACAAGGGACCTGCGCCCGTAAAGACCGGCGAGTTCTTCAAGGGCCGCAAGGTCGTTGTCTTCGCGCTGCCGGGTGCCTTCACGCCGACCTGTTCGAACCAGCACCTGCCCGGCTTCATCAAGAGCGCGGACGAGATGAAGGGCAAGGGCGTCGACGAGATTGCCTGCCTGTCGGTGAACGATGCCTTCGTGATGGGCGCCTGGGGCAAGCAGCAGGGCGCGGACGGCAAGGTGACGATGCTGGGCGACGGCAATGGCGACTTCACCAAGGCCCTTGGCCTCGATTTCGACGGCTCGGGCTTCGGCATGGGCACGCGCTCGTTGCGTTATTCCATGCTGGTCGAGGACGGGGTGGTGAAGAGCCTCAACAAGGAACCGAATCCCGGCGAAGCGAAGGTCTCGGGCGCGGAGAACATGCTCCAGCAGCTCTGAGCCAACACCTGAAACATGGACGAGGGCCTCCAGCCGGAGGCCCTTTTCATTTCGGGGTCGGCATGTAGGGCGCCATGCCCTGACGCGCCAATGCGTCTGCGCGGTCGTTTTCCGGATGGTCGGAATGACCCTTCACCCAGTGCCAGCTGACATCATGGGTTTCGAGCGCCGCTTCCAGCCGCTTCCAGAGTTCGGCGTTCTTGACCGGCTTCTTTGCCGCGTTCTTCCAGCCATTCTTCTTCCAGTTGTGGATCCACTTGGTGATGCCGTCTTTCACATAATTGGAATCGGTGTGGATGCGTACTTTCGCGTTCCGCTTCAGCGCTTCAAGGGCCTGGATCGCAGCCATCAGTTCCATGCGGTTGTTGGTCGTGGCCGGTTCGCCGCCGCACAGTTCCTTTTCATTCTCGCCATAGAGCATCAGTACGCCCCAGCCGCCCGGTCCGGGATTTCCCGAACAGGCACCATCCGTGTAGATGTCGACGATCTTCTCCACGCTCATGCGTCGAGCCCGTAGCCCGCAGGAGAGGAAACGGCGCGGTGGAAGCGCAACCGCGTCAGGAATTCCTTCGGGTTCTTCGGTTGCACGAAGGCGCCCGGCGGATGATTGATGAGATCGTAGAGCCGCGTGAGCGCGAAGCGCAGCGCCGAGCCGCGCGCGAGAAGGGGCAATGCGTCGAGTTCGTTGCGCGCGAGCGGCCGCACCTGCGTGTAGGCCTGTAACAGGCCGCGCGCCTTGGTGATGTTGAAGGCGCCGTCATGCTCGAAACACCAGGCGTTGAGACAGATCGCCAGATCGTAGGCGAAGGCATCATTGCAGGCGAAATAGAAGTCGATGAGGCCGGAAAGCCTGTCGCCGATGAAGAAGACGTTGTCCGGAAAGAGATCGGCATGGATCACGCCTGACGGCAGATCGCGCGGCCAGCCTCGCATGAGTTCGGTGAGCTCCCGGTCGATCTCCTGTGCGAGGCCGGGCTGCCAGGCGTCGACGCCCGCGCGGCAGGAATCGAAAAGCGGACCCCAGCCATCGATATCGAGCGCGTTCTTTCGCGTAAGATCGAAGTCCGCGCCCGCGAGATGGAGCTGCGCGAGAGCCCGGCCGACCTCGACGCAGTGGCGCGGTTGCGGGCGGCGGATGGAAATACCCTCAAGAAAGGAGACGATGGCGGCAGGCCGGCCAGCCAGCCTGCCAAGCGTTTCGCCCTTGCGATTGCGGATCGGTGTCGGGCAATTGATGCCGCGCCCGACGAGGTGATTCATCAGCCCGAGGAAGAAGGGGAGGTCGCCTTCCTCCACGCGCTTTTCATAGAGCGTGAGAAAGTAGGTGCCCGCATCGGTATGCAGCATGAAGTTCGAATTCTCGACGCCCTCTGCGATGCCCTTGTAGGACATCAGCGTGCCGATATCGTAATTGGCGAGGAAGGCTTCGAGTTCCTCGTCGGGCACTTCCGTGTAAACGGCCATTGTTCCCCCGGTCAGACGGCCAGCGCGCGCGGCAGCTTGAACTGCACGGATTCGCGCCGGACCGGGACTTCCTCGACCGTTACGTCGAAGCGTTCGCGGAATGCATCGATGACTTCGTCGACGAGAACGTCAGGCGCGCTTGCACCGGCCGTGAGGCCGACCGACGCCGGATCTCCAAGCGCCGTCCAGTCGATGTCGGACGCGCGCTGCACGAGCGCGGCGTAGGCGCAACCCGCCCGCTCGGCGACTTCGACGAGCCGCATGGAGTTCGACGAATTGGGGGCACCGATGACCAGCATCGCATCCGCGCGCGGCGCGATACTCTTCACGGCTTCCTGCCGGTTCGTCGTCGCGTAGCAGATGTCTTCCTTGTGCGGGCCGGCAATCGCGGGGAACCGCCGCCGGAGCGTCGCCACGATTTCTGAGGTGTCGTCGACGGAAAGCGTTGTCTGCGTGACAAAGGCGAGTTTTTCCGGGTCCTGCGGCTCGAGCCTTTCGGCGTCGGCGTCGGTCTCGATGAGCTTTACCGCGCCTTCGGGCAACTGACCCATCGTGCCGATGACCTCCGGATGACCCGCATGGCCGATCAACAGTATTTCGAGGCCGCGCGCATGAAGCCGCTCGGCTTCGACATGGACCTTGGAGACGAGGGGGCATGTGGCGTCGAGATAGAAGAGGTCGCGCGATTGCGCATCCGCAGGCACCGATTTCGGCACGCCATGCGCGGAAAAGATGACCCGGGCACCGGCCGGCACTTCGTCCAGCTCCTCGACGAAGACGGCCCCCTTCCGCTCCAGTTCCTCGACGACATAGCGGTTGTGAACGATTTCGTGACGCACATAGACGGGCGGCCCGAATTTTTCGAGCGTTAGTTCCACGATCTGGATTGCCCGGTCGACGCCCGCGCAAAAGCCGCGCGGGCTCGCCAGCAGCAGTGTCAGGGGGGGCTTGGCCTGTCTCTCGCTCATGTCATTCGCTCACGGGCGTCCGGCGGGATCTAGCGTGAATTTCGCCTCCGGGAAGTCCTCTGTCCGCCTTGTGACTTCCGGACCACTCCGATAGAGTTTCGGCGCCGCCGGGGGGCGCTCCCGGGCCTTGCCTAACCTCATGAAATGCAAGGCTTTAAGACGCCATCCGTGCCCGGTAATAGAGGGGGCTGCCGGGGGAAAGTCAAGAAAGCCCGCCTTCGCCTTCGGCCCTTGTCCGACAACAGACCGAGTGATCACAGATGCCGCTTCCGACCGCGCTTCGCCGCCCGCTGAAATCCGTTTTCCGAGTCCCGAACGGCGCGCCTGTTCTCACCGTGCTTGCGGCCCTCGCGCTTGCGGGCTGCAATACCCTCGGCCTGACCGACGAAACGAAGGATGGCGGCACAACGCTCTATCCCTGTCCTGCCGTCGGCGTACTGGACGGAACCGACCACGTTACCCTCGTCACCGGCGCAGGCACCGATCTTACGGATATTGTGGCCAAGGCCGAGATCGGCAAGGTCGTCTCGAGCTGCAGGTACAACGTTGACGAATCGACCATCACGGTGGACCTCGCCTTCGACGGGCTTGCTGAACTCGGGCCGGCCGCGACCTCCCGCAATCTGACGCTCAAGACCTTCGTGGCGGTGACGCGCCGCTTCAATGCCTTCGACAAGAAGCAGGTCTATGAGGTGCCCGTGACCTTCGAGGCGGGACGGCGCCAGATGGGCTTCGTGAAGACGGTGGAGGGGACGGTTCTGCCTTACGGCGGCACGGCGGATGGCCGGATTTACCAGATTCTGATCGGCTTCCAGCTCACGCCGGATCAGCTCGAATACAACCGGAACGTCTCTTATATTCCGATCCGATAAGGAATAATCCCCAGAAATCGGCGCTTTTCGGCGCTTCGCTGCGCTGCCGCATTTGACTCTGGCGGGGCGGGCCATATTATCGCTCATACACAGACGAACCCTGCGGGAGAGACCAGACCCGCAAGATGCACAGGGTCCGGCGCCGAAGGAGCAACCGCCCCGGAAACTCTCAGGCAAAACGGACCGCAGGGGGATGAATCTCTGGAAAGCAGACCGGAACGGATAATCCGGTCTCACCGAAGGGCGTAAGCGGCGAGCCTTTTCTATCGGCTCAGCGCGAAATCTCTCAGGTTCAGCGACAGAGTGGGGCGCTACAGGCAGAGCAATCTGCTGGGTAGCGGCCACTTGATTCGCATTTCGTCTCCTCGGGAGACAGCCTGGACGCCCGATGTCGGAACCTGCCGCAGCCGCGGACACCCTCAAGACCACACCGCTTCACGCGCTCCATGTCGAGCTCGGCGCGAAGATGGTCCCGTTCGCGGGCTACGATATGCCGGTGCAGTATCCCGCGGGCGTGCTGGCCGAGCACCTGCACACGCGCGAGGCAGCGGGCCTTTTCGACGTTTCGCATATGGGACAAGCTTTCCTTACCGGGCCCGACCATGAGACGGTTGCGGCCGCGATCGAGGCGCTGGTGCCGGGCGACATTCGCGCGCTTGAGCCTGGCGCGATCCGCTACACGCTGCTGCTGAACGAGCAGGGCGGCATACTCGACGACCTGATGGTGACGCGAACGGCGAAGGACGGGGTGCTCTTCCTCGTCGTGAACGCGGCCTGCAAGGATGCCGACTTCGCCCACATCGAAAAACATCTGCCGAAGGGCGTGGCGTTGACGCGCCTTGCGGACCGCGCGCTGATCGCGCTGCAGGGACCGAAGGCGGCAGAGGTTTTCGCGCGCTTTGCACCGGAGGCCGCTACCCAGGCTTTCATGACCGGACAGGAAATGAGTGTCGCGGGCCTCTCCTGCATCGTGAGCCGATCGGGCTATACGGGCGAAGACGGGTATGAAATTTCTGTACCGCAGGGCGATGCCGCCGCATTTGCGAAAAAGCTGCTGGCCGAAGCGGAAGTGAAGCCCGTCGGGCTCGGCGCGCGCGATTCGCTGCGCCTCGAAGCAGGCCTCTGTCTCTACGGTCACGACATCGACGAGACGACGACGCCGGTCGAAGGTGCGCTCACCTGGACCATCTCGAAGCGCCGCCGCGAGGAAGCGAATTTCCCCGGCGCGAAGATCATTCTCGATCAGATCGCAAATGGCGCGCCGAGAAAGCGCGTCGGGTTGCTGCCGGAAGGCAAGGCGCCTGCCCGCGAAGGCACAGAGATCACGGACAAGTCGGGAAGGAAGATCGGCGTCGTCACGAGCGGCGGCTATGGGCCGAGCGTCGGCGGTCCGATCGCAATGGGTTATGTCGAAACCGGTTCGTCGAAGGCAGATACCGGGGTCGAATTGATGGTGCGCGGCAAGGGCCGGCCCGCGAAGGTCGCGGCCATGCCGTTCGTCAAGAAACGTTTTCACAAGCCGGGCAAATAGGCCGGCGCGGACAAGGACCAGGGGACAGTCATGAGCGACATTCGCTTTACGGATCAGCATGAATGGGTACGGGTCGATGGCGACATCGCGACCATCGGCATCACCGACTATGCGCAGGAGCAACTCGGCGACGTGGTTTTCGTCGAATTGCCTGAAGTCGGCAAGGACATTGCTGCTGGCGATGAGGCGGCCGTTGTCGAAAGCGTCAAGGCCGCGAGCGAGGTCTACTCTCCGGTCAGCGGCGAAGTGGTCGATGTGAACGGGGACATCGAGGCGACGCCGGCCGGCGTCAACGAGGATGCGATGGGCGATGGCTGGTTCGTGAAACTTCGCCTCTCGAACCCGGCCGAGCTCGACAAGCTGATGGACGAAGCGGCATACGCCGAATTCGTTGAAGGCCTCCAGTAAACCAGTATTCAACGATCCCCACCCGCCATCCGGCGAAAGGATAGTGAGATCATGCGTTACCTGCCCCTGACAGACACCGACCGGCGCGAGATGCTGGGCGTCATCGGCGCGAAGAGCGTCGATGAGTTGTTCCGCGACGTGCCCGAAAGCGCGCGCCGCGACGGGCTTGTCGATCTGCCGCGCCGGAAGGGCGAACTCGATGTCGAGCGGGCGCTCGGGCGCATGGCCGCAAAGAATGTGGCGGCGGGCTCCGTTCCCTTCTTCGTCGGCGCGGGTGCCTATCGTCATCACGTTCCCGCGTCCGTCGATCATCTGATCCAGCGGTCGGAGTTCCTGACGTCCTACACGCCTTACCAGCCGGAGATCACGCAGGGCACGCTGCAGTA
The DNA here is from genome assembly GCA_017642695.1 of Parvibaculum sp. GTDB lineage: Bacteria > Pseudomonadota > Alphaproteobacteria > Parvibaculales > Parvibaculaceae > Parvibaculum. Next base: position 1,532,884 of record JAEPQD010000001.1, read on the forward strand.
TCTATTCGAATTCCAGACGCAAGTGGCGATGATCACCGGCATGGATGTGGCAAACGCTTCCATGTATGACGGCTCGACCGGTTGCGGCGAGGCGGTGCTGATGGCACATCGCGTGACGAAGCGCAGGAAGGCCGTTCTTTCGGGTACGCTTCATCCGCAATATGCGTCTGTCGTGAAAAACCTCTCGGACTTCGCGGACTACGAACTCGAAATCATGCCGCCTGCGCTGCCGGGTTCGAGCGAGGATATCGCCGCGCATATCGACGACAAGACGAGTTGCGTCGTCGTGCAGACGCCGGGTTTCTTTGGCGAGCTGCACGATCTGCGCGCGATCGCGGAAGCCGCCCACGCGAAGGGGGCGCTGTTGATCGCCGTGGTTCCGGAAATCATGTCGCTCGGTGCGGTAACACCGCCTGGCGAGATGGGCGCCGATATCGTGGTGGGCGAGGGACAGTCCATCGGCAATGGGCTCAATTTCGGCGGACCCTATGTCGGTCTCTTTGCGACGCGAGAGAAATATGTCCGCCAGATGCCCGGCCGCCTCTGCGGCGAAACGGTCGACGCGGACGGCAATCGCGGCTTCGTGCTGACGCTCTCGACGCGCGAGCAGCATATCCGCCGTGAAAAGGCGACCTCGAATATCTGCACCAATTCCGGCCTCTGCTGCCTCGCTTTCACGATCCATATGTCGCTCCTTGGCGAAGAGGGCTACAAGCGCCTGGCGCGGATCAACCATGCCGCCGCCGTAAGCCTTGCGGAGCGGCTTTCGAAGGTGCCGGGTGTTGAAATCCTGAACCAGGCCTTCTTCAACGAATTCACCATGCGGTTGCCGAAGCCGGCAGCCGAGGTCGTCGATGCGCTGGCGGAAAAGGGTGTGCTTGGCGGCGTGCCCGCGTCGCGTCTGCTGCCCGGCGTGAAGGAGGTCGAAGATCTCCTGATCGTCGCCTCGACCGAAATCAATACCGATGCTGACCGCGCCGCCTACGGCGCGGCGCTGAAGGAGGTGCTCTAGATGTCAGGCATGAACAGGCAGGGTCGCCCGAGCTCCATCGACAATACGGCGCATGGCGGCACGCACAGCACCTTCACCGGCAACAAGGCGCTCGAACTCGAAGAACCTCTTCTCTTCGAACTCGACAATCCGGGCGCTTGCGGCGTCGATCTCGACGAGCCTGAACCCTTCTCCTCGCGTCTCGGCAATTTCGAACGGCAGGGCCGGATTGGCCTGGCGAGCGTGTCGGAGCCGGAAGTCGTGCGCCATTTCGTGCGCCTGTCGTCGAAGAACTATTCGATCGATGCGGGCCTCTATCCGCTCGGTTCCTGCACCATGAAGCACAATCCACGCCTGAACGAGAAGATGGCGCGCCTGCCGGGCATCGGCGACGTGCATCCGCTGCAGCCGCAGCAGACCGTGCAGGGCGCCCTTGAACTGATGAGCGAACTTGCGCACTGGTTGAAGGAACTGACCGGCATGCCGGGTGTCGCGCTTTCGCCCAAGGCAGGCGCGCATGGCGAGCTTTGCGGTATGATGGCGATCCGTGCGGCGCTTATAGCGCGCGGCGAAGACGACCAGCGCTCGCGCGTTCTGGTGCCGGAATCGGCGCATGGCACGAACCCCGCGACTGCCGCGCTGCTTGGCTACAAGGTGGATTCGATCCCCGCGACCAGGGATGGTCGCGTCGATCTCGAGGCCTTCAAGGCGAAGCTCGGGCCCGATGTCGCGGCGATCATGCTGACTAACCCGAACACCTGCGGCCTCTTCGAGCGCGACATCGTGGAAATCGCCGATGCCGTGCATGAAGCGGGCGCCTATTTCTACTGCGACGGCGCGAACTTCAACGCCATCGTCGGCCGTGTCCGGCCGGGCGATCTTGGCGTCGACGCCATGCACATCAACCTCCACAAGACCTTCTCGACACCGCATGGCGGCGGTGGGCCGGGTGCGGGCCCGGTGGTCTTTTCGGAAGCGCTGGCGCCCTTCGCGCCGCTGCCCTACGTCGTGAGCGGCAAGGACGGCTTCCGCGTCGTCGAGACCGAAGAAGCGGCGAAGGCCGACGGCACACAGCCTTTCGGCCGCATGACGGCTTTCCACGGCCAGATGGGCATGTTCGTCCGCGCGCTCGCCTACATGATGAGCCACGGTTCCGACGGGCTTCGACAGGTCGCGGAAGACGCGGTGCTGAACGCGAACTACGTGCTCGCCTCGCTGAAGGACGACATGTCGGCGCCCTTCGAAGGCCCCTGCATGCACGAAGCGCTTTTCGATGACCGTTTCCTGAAGGGAACGGGCGTCGAGACGCTCGACTTCGCCAAGGCGATGATCGACGAGGGCTACCACCCGATGACCATGTATTTCCCGCTTGTCGTCCATGGCGCATTGCTCATCGAGCCGACGGAAACGGAATCGAAACAGTCCATCGATCTCTTCATCTCTACACTGAAGGATCTCGCGCGCGCCGCGAAGTCGAACGACAAGGACCGTTTCACCGGCGCACCCTACATGTCGCCGCGGCGCCGGCTCGACGAAACGGCCGCGGCGCGCAAGCCCGTGCTCCGCTGGGCTCCACCCATGCCGGCGCAGGCGGCCGAGTAACGAAGGCCGCAAGGCCTGAAAAAGAACGGGGAGGGGAGCATGCGTCTCGGCGCGGGGCGCATCGCGCTTGCGGTGCTGGCGGTCGTCATCATTGGCGTTACGATTTTCGGCGTCGCCAAATGGCGCGAGATCAATCGCGTGCGTTTCGTCTTCAGCATGTTCTCGGGCGTGGAGCAGGTCGACCGTTTCCGCGACATGGGCAGCTATTTCCCTGTGCGGACCTTTCACCGCTCTGGCGAAGTGAGCGCACTGCCGGAAGGCAGGATGATCGCGTTGCCTGAAACTTTTTCGTGGTCCGGCGAGGCACGGGACACCACATCGTTTCTCGAAGAAACGGATACAACGGGCCTCCTTGTCGTGAAGGGCGACGGTACACTCGTCTACGAGAACTACTGGCGCGGCAACGACGCCGACACACGCTGGATTTCCTGGTCCGTCGGCAAGTCCTTCATCTCCGCTCTGGTCGGCGTCGCCGTCAAGGAGGGGAAGATCGGGAGCATCGGCGACCAGCTCGTAAAGTATGCGCCGGAGCTTGAGGGCACCGCCTATGACGGCGTGACCGTCAAGGACGCGCTTGAGATGTCCTCCGGTGTCGCATGGAACGAGGACTACAGCGATCCCGACTCCGACATCGCCCGTTTCGGCCGCGCGCTGGCGCTCGGCGACTCCATGGTCGACTTCGCGAAGACGCTGAAGCGGAAGCACGAGCCCGGCACGATCAACTACTACAACAGCATGGATGCGCAGGTGCTCGGTCTTGTGCTCCAGCATGCGACGGAGATGAGCCCGTCCGAATATCTCGAAGAGAAGATCTGGTCGAAGATCGGCGCCGAGCATGATGGCTACTGGATACTGGACGATACCGGCACCGAGCTCGCCGCAGGCGGCGTCAACGTTACGCTCAGGGATTATGCGCGTTTCGGTCTCCTTTATCTCAATGAGGGGAAGTGGCATGGCGAGCAGATCTTGCCCGCCGACTGGGTGAGAGCGTCCCACAAGCCGAATGCACCGCAGCTCATGCCGGGCAAGCAGGAGATCTCGGACACGATCTGGGGCTATGGTTATCTCTGGTGGCTGCCCCGTGAGGTCGATGGCCCCTATGCCGCGGTCGGCATCTACAACCAGTTCATCTATGTCGATCCCGCGCACGACCTCGTCATCGTGAAGATCTCGGCCAACAGCGATTACGGCCAGACCAACGATGAAACAAGCTGGCGTGAGGACGAGACGGTCGCGCTTTTCGAGGCGATCGCGGCGAAGGTCGCGGCGGATTGATGGACGAGGAGCGGTTCATCGAGCTCGCGCTGACGAACGAGGTGAACCGCGAAATCCTCCAGCGGCTGCCCTCCCTCGGGCTTGCCGATGCCTGGCTCGTTTCCGGCTCGCTCTTCCAGACGGTATGGAATGGGCTCACCGGTCGCGCGCCCGGCTACGGCATCAAGGACTACGACATCTTCTATTTCGACGCGGATACGAGCTGGGAGGCGGAAGACATCGCCATCCGCCGCTGCGCGGAACTCTTCGCGGATGTCGGGGCCGATGTCGAACTCAAGAATCAGGCGCGGGTGCATCTCTGGTACGAGGAGAAGTTCGGCACCGCCTATCCGCCGCTTCATTCTTCCTGCGAGGGAATCGACCGCTTCCTTGCGCCGGCCTGCATGGTCGGAATCGCGCCGGACATGACGGTTTATGCGCCGTGCGGCTTCGCCGACATCGAGACCATGACCATCCGGCCGAACCGCGCCCTCAATTTCAGTGCCGAGCGCTATGCGGAGAAGGCGGATCGCTGGAAGGAGAAGTGGCCCGAGCTGACGGTGCTTCCTGCCTAGGCCGCAAGCAGCCGCTCCCGGAAGAAGGAGATGACGCGCTTTGCCGCCTCCTTGGTCTGCTCGCCGTCGCTGTCGATCAGATCCACAGTGAGAACGCTATGCGGCTTCGGCGCAGGCGAATCGGGATTCGCGACGGAATCCTCGAGTTCGATCCCCTCGAAGGCGTCGCCGAGCTCGCGCCGCAGCGATTCGAACCTCTCTGGCGGGCACATCGGATCACCCTTGAAGCGCAGCCCCAGCACCTTGTCGCCGCGCGCGCAGCGGTCCTTTACGCAGGCAAGCTCTTCCGGAGAGACGTGAAGCGCGGCCCTGCGCTTCGCGCCGAGCGGCAGTGGCATGGAGGGCTGCGAGAGCACCGGCGCCATGAGCGCGGGCTCCATCATCATGGACAGCGCGAAATTGCCAGAAAAGCACATGCCGACGGCGCCGACACCCTTGCCGCCCGCCTCGCCATGCGCGTGGCGGGCAAGCGCGCGCAGCCACGTCGTGACCGGGCTTGACCTGTTCGAGGCGAGGACGTGGAACTCGCGCCGGATGCAGAGCGAAACGATGGAAGAGAAGGCATAAGCCGGCGTGATCGGCTTCCCCGCCTTGCCGAGCAGGAGCGGCATGTAGACCCGGAAGCCCGCATCCGCCACCCAGTCCGCGAATCGGATCACTTCTGGCGTGATGCCGGGGACCTCGTGGATCACGATGACGGCGGGGCCCGTGCCGCGTACGTAGAGGGGTTTTGTCTCCCCCTCATGCATGAAAGCCGTTGCCTCGTATTTCTCGAGCATCGTCACCTCCCGGGTTGCCGTCGCATTGAACCGGAGCGGACACTCGAAAAGCAACGAAAAACCCCGTCCTGCCTTCCGGCGGGACGGGGTTCGATGCAATCAGTGCAGCTCAGTGCAGCTTCGAGGCGAGGTCGGAAATCGATTTCTCGATAAGCTTCGCGTCCTTGCCCGCATCGACCTTGTCGGCGATGACACGGCGGGCGGCGCCGATGGCGACCTCCGCGGCAGTGGAGCGAACGTCGTTCACCGCCTGCGTTTCCGCCTGCGCGATCTTGTCCTCGGCGAGCTTCGTGCGGCGCTCGACCTGCGCTTCCATATTGGCGCGGGTCTCCTTCGCAAGTTGCTCTGCCTCGGCCTTCGCCTGGGTGATGATGTCCTCGGCTTCCTTCATCGCCTCGCGCTGCTTGCGCTGGTAGGAGGCGAGAAGCTGCTGGGCCTCCTCGCGGAGCCGGCGCGCCTCGTCGAGCTCGGCCGCGATATCCGCGGCGCGCTTGTCGAGCATGCTGCCGATCATCCCCGGCACCTTGTAATAGAGCACGAGCCCGACAAAGCCGAGGAACGACACCAGAACCCAGAATTCAGGGGTAGCAAACATATGGCCGATCCTTCGCTTACTTGAGTTCGGTGTCGACCGCGCGTTCCGTCGCGGAACGGTCGGCCTCGCCGAGGAGCTGGGCGACGATGGCATCGGCCACGTCGACCGCGACAGTACGCACATTGGCAAGCGCGGCTTCCTTGGTCGTCGCGATCTGCTTTTCGGCTTCCGCGATCTTCTCGGCAAGACGTGCCTCGATGGCGAGCCGCTGACGCTCCGTCTCTTCATGAAGCCGGTCGCGCGTTTCCTGCGCGATTTCATGCGCCTTCGCGCGGGCTTCCGCCAGCGCCTTTTCATAGGCTTCGATCGCCTCGTCCGTCTGCCGCTTGAACTGTTCGGCCTGGTCGAGGTCGTCGGCGATGCGGTCGCGGCGCTCTTCCAGCACGGTGGCGATGCGCGGCAGGGCCACGCGCGACATCATGACGTAGAGGTAGCCGAAAACGATCACCAGCCAGACGAGCTGGGGAACGAAGGTATGGAACTCTAATTGCGGCATGCCGCTTCTCCCGAAAGCGATAGCTGGCGCCGCAGCAATTGCGGCGCCAGAATCCTCAAGAACTCTTGAGTGCGTTCGCTAACCGATCAGAACGCGAAGAGGATCAGGAACGCGACGGCGAGGCCGAACAGGCCCGTGGCTTCTGCGAGCGCGAAGCCGAGCAGCGCGTTACCGAACTGGCCCTGGGCCGCGGCCGGGTTGCGCAGCGCACCGGCAAGGTAGTTGCCGAAAATCGTGCCGATGCCGACGCCGGCGCCCGCGAGAGCGATACAGGCGATGCCCGCACCGATGAGCTTTGCGGCTTCTGCTTCCATGGTCTTAAGTCTCCATTGTCGTAAAGGGCGGGCTGGCGCCCCGTTGCGGTTGATCGGACGGGACGCTTGCCCCGGTTGGCGAACGCCTCAATGCATGTGCAAGGCGTCGTTCAGATAGATGCAGGTCAGAATGGCGAAAACATAGGCCTGGAGCGCTGCCACAAGCACCTCGAGGCCCGTCAGCGCCACCATGAAGGCGAGCGGCAGCAGGCCCGGCAAATAGCCGAACGCGCCAAGCGCGATCACGAAGCCTGCGAACACTTTCAGCACGGTATGTCCCGCCATCATGTTGGCGAACAGTCGGACCGAGAGGCTGATCGGGCGGGTAAGGTAGGAAACGACTTCGATCGGAACCACAAGCGGCAACAGATAAGCCGGCACGCCGTGGGGCACGAAGAACTTGAAGAAACCGAAGCCGTGGACCGCGAAGCCGAGGATCGTCACGCCAATGAAGATGAAGAAGGCAAGCGCGAAGGTGACGATGATATGGCTCGTGACCGTGAAGGAATAGGGGATCATTCCAAGCAGGTTGAGTGCCAGGATGAACATGAAGAGGGTGAACACGAACGGGAAGAAACGCAGCCCCGCTGTGCCGACATTGTCGCGCAGCATGTTCGCGATGAATTCGTAGGAAAGCTCGACGATGGACTGGAGCCTGCCCGGCACCATCGCGCGGCGGCTCATGCCCGCCAGCATCAGGATCGTCAGCAGCGCTGCCGCGATGACCATGAAGAGCGAGGAATTCGTGAAGGAAGCGTCGATGCTGCCAAGCTGCAGCGGAAAGTAGGTCTTGATCTCGAATTGATGCATCGGATCGATGGCAAATCCACCGCCGCCATGTTCCGCGTTTTCTACCGACACGCTCGCCGCCCTTTTTGAATGGGGCCTCAGCCCGAATGATCGCCGCCTGCGTCCCGCTCGGTCGCTGCGGTAATCTGCTGCGCCGCCCGATACACGTTCAGAATGCCCGCCGCCACGCCGATGAAGAAGAACACCAGCATCAGCCAGGGCGTCGTACCGAGCCACTGGTCGAGAACCCAGCCAATCGCTCCGCCGACGAAGACGCCTGCCACCAGTTCGGTGGTCAGGCGAAAGGCGATGCCCATTGCCGTGCCCCGGCCTCTGCCCGGCGCTGGCTTCAGGTGAGCCTGCTGCGTTTTCCGCAGCCGGGCACCGAAATCCGCAAGATCGGAATTCCGTCCCTTTTCCGGGGAAGTGCCCGAAGGAATTTTGCCGTCCTGATCGTCCGCCAAAACCCCGAGACCTCCGCGAAAAAGCCCTGCCAAACCGTAAGAAATGGCGCAGAGCCCTGCCTCAAGCCGCGCGCACCCTACTGGCAGGGTCATAACCTGTCAAGGACCGCTGGAGGGAATATAAGTCATTGATTTCAATGGCTTTTAACGCGTCTTTCGCGCCTGCGGCATTCGGCCTCGCCGTCATCGTCCCGCGAGTCTCTCGTGTCCATGAAAAAGGCCTCTGAAACCAGAGGCCTTTCCCTTGCGTCATGGCGCGAATGAGCCCCGTCAGGAGGCTTCGCGCAGCGTCTCGGCGACGTCGAGATCGACCGAGACGAGGGTCGAGACGCCGCGCTCCTGCATGGTGACGCCGAACAGGCGGTTCATGCGGGCCATGGTGAGCGCGTGGTGAGTGATGATGAGGAAGCGCGTATCGGTCGTCCGCGTCATCTCGTCCATCAGATCGCAGAAACGTTCCACATTGGCGTCGTCGAGCGGCGCGTCCACCTCGTCCAGTACGCAGATGGGCGAGGGGTTCGTGAGGAACACCGCGAAGATGAGCGACATGGCGGTCAGCGCCTGCTCGCCGCCCGAGAGGAGCGACATCACCTGAAGACGCTTGCCCGGCGGGCGCGCCATGATCTCAAGGCCGGCTTCCAGCGGATCGTCCGATTCTGTGAGCTTGAGATGCGCCTCGCCGCCGCCGAAGAGATGGGTGAACAGGCGCGAGAAATTCGCGTTCACCTTCTCGAAGGCTTCGAGCATGCGCTCGCGGCCTTCGCGATTGAGATTGCCGATGCCCTGACGGAGCTTCGCGATCGCACTGACAAGGTCCTCGCGCTCGGCGGTCATGGTTTCGAGCTGCTCGGTGAGCTCCCGCGCTTCTTCCTCGGCACGAAGGTTCACCCCGCCAAGGCTTTCGCGCTCGCGCTTCAGGCGTTCGAGCTTCGCGTCGATCTGCTCGAGTTCGGGAAGCTCTGTTCCCTCTTCGAGATTGGCCTGCGCGAGTGCCTCTGCCGGCTCGCATTCGAGCACTTCGCGGATGCGCTCTTCCGATTCCGCGCGCCGTTCCCGTGCGCCGTCAACGAGACCGTCGATGCGGGCGCGTTCTTCGCGCGTCTCTCCGAGCTGGTGCTGCACATCCTTCGCGTGCTTCACGGCTTCCGCGAGATGTTTTTCGGCCGTCGCGAGTTCGTCCGCCGCATGGGAGCGTCCCGTTTCGGCTTCGGAAATATAGGTCAACAGAGCGCGGCGCTTTTCGTCAATCTCGGCCGGCACGCCTTCAAGCGCCTTGAGTTCGGCTTCCGCTTCACTCTTGCGTTCTTCAAGTGTGCCGATCTGACGTTCGGCATTCGTCGCGCGAAGCTGCCACGCATTGCTCTCCTCGCCGATGGCGGCAAGGCGGCGCGTGCGGGCATCTGCCTCGCGGCGAAGACCCTCATGTTCGGCCCGCGCTTCCGAAAGCTCGAGACGGAGCGCCGCCACACGGTCGCGCAGCTCACCCGCTTTCGCGCGCGGCTCTTCGTCGGGCTTCAGGTTCTGAAGGGCGACTTCGGCTTCCTCGAGCGAGCGGGCAGCCTCGACCTTGTCGCCGGAAAGCCTTTCCTCGGATTCGGCCAGCGTGTCGAGGCGTGAAAGCTGCGCCGAGGCAGCGCGCTCCGCCGAGGCGAGTGCATCCCTGATACGGCTATGCTCGCTCTGCGCCTCGCGAAGTGCCGAGCGGCGCGCCTGCTCCTGCTGCATGGCTTCTTCCGAAGCGACATGCGCCGCATCGAAAGTGGTGCGGGCTTCGGCCGCCACCGTGCGGGCGTCGGCAAGCTCCCTTTCGAGATCTGCGAGCCGGTTGCGCTGTTCGAGGCGACGTGCGGAAGCGGTCGGCGCGTCGGCGGCGGCGGTGTAACCGTCCCAGCGCCAGAGCGCGCCTTCCTGGGTGACGAGACGCTGGCCGGGGGCGAGCTGCGGCTGCAAGCGCCGGCCGTCCTCCACGGAAACGACGATGCCGATCTGCGACAGCCGCCGTCCGAGCGCCGAAGGCCCCTTCACGAAATAGGAAAGCGGCGTCGCGCCTTCGGGGAGCGCCGGTGTCGCATCGAAGGGCGGCAATGCACTCCAGTGGATCGGGGCCGCCGCGTCGTCCGGCACGGCGAGGTCGTCGCCGAGCGCCGCGCCGAGCGCCGTCTCGTAGCCATGTTCGACAGATACGGCGTCGATCACCGGCGGCCAGAGATCGCTTTCGCCGACGGCGAGAAGATCGGCCAGTGTTTTCGCTTCTGCGGCGAGGTCGCCCGCGGCGCGTTCGGCGGCTTGCATCGGCTCCCGCGCGGCCTTCTCGGCCTCCTGCGCGCGGCGGCGTGCTTCTTCCGCGTCGAGTGCAAGCCGTTCGGCTTCGCTCACGCGGCCCGCGGCCTCTTCGAGTTCGACGGATTGCAGCGCGATCTGCGCTTTCTTTTCTTCGGCACCGGAAAGCGTTTCGCGTTCGCGTGCGATCTCGGCGAGCTGACGCTCAAGCTTCTCGATCCGCTGGCGTCCCGCCTCGATCGTGCGCGTGAGGCTCGTGCGCTCGGCACTGAGAGCGGCAATCTCCTGATTGACGGCGTCGAGCTCGCTTTCAGTCGATTCCAGCGCGGTCTGGGTTTCCGCGACGCGCGCCTGTGCGCTGGCCTGCGCTTCGCCCTGGCCCTCCTCGGCGGCACGAAGCTCCTGCGCTTCCATGTCGAGTCGCGAAATGGCGCCCTGCGTATCCTCGATCAGCTCGCGCTCGCGGCCGAGATCCTGTCCGATCTGCTGCAGCCGGGCGGTGAGGCGGGAAGCCTGTTCCTTTGCGCGCGCTTCCTCGGCGTCGAGGTTCTCGCGCTCGACCGTTAGGCGGTGCAACCGCGCGGCGGCTTCCGCTTCCTTCTCGCGGAGCGGGGGCAGGCGGTCGGCAGCTTCCGCTTCCATCGTGCTTGCGGCCGCGGCTTCGCGCGTGAGTTCCGCGACGCGCACATCCGTCTCGGCGAGCTTCTCCTCAGACTGCTTCAGCGACGTCACCGCCTGCGTCCAGCGCAGGTGGAGAAGGATCGCTTCCGTCTCGCGGATCTGGCCCGAAAGGTTGCGGTAGCGCACGGCCTGGCGCGCCTGGCGCTTGAGGCTCGCAAGCTGGGATTCGACTTGTGCCACGACGTCGTCGAGGCGGGTGAGGTTCGTCTCGGCGGCCTTGAGGCGGAGTTCTGCCTCGTGGCGGCGTGTATAGAGGCCGGTGATGCCTGCCGCCTCCTCGAGAATGCGCCGGCGGTTGATCGGCTTCGAGGAAATGAGCTGTGCGATCTGGCCCTGCCGGACGAGGGCAGGCGAGTGCGCGCCCGTCGAGGCGTCGGCGAAAAGAAGCTGCACATCGCGGGCGCGAACCTCGCGGCCGTTGATGCGATAGGTCGAACCCTGTTCGCGTTCGATCTTGCGCGAAACCTCGATGACGTCGCAGTCGTTATAGGCCGCAGGTGCGGAACGGTCGCCATTGTCGATGAACAGAACTACCTCGGCGTGGTTGCGCGCGGGCCGTCCCGACGTGCCGGCGAAGATCACGTCTTCCATGCCGGAGCCGCGCATGTTCTTGAACGAGTTCTCGCCCATCACCCAGCGCATGGCTTCGAGCAGATTCGACTTGCCGCATCCGTTCGGGCCGACGACGCCGGTAAGGCCCGGCTCGATGATGAGATCCGTCGGGTCGACGAAGGACTTGAAACCTGAAAGCCGGAGGCGATTGAACTTCACTGTCTGTCTCGATCTCTGAGTTGTCTTGTGTCTTCGGACTGCCGCAACAGATGAATGCCTGCGGCGTTTACTCTTCTTCGGCCTGCGTGGCTGCGCCCGTCGTGCCGGGGGCAATGGCTTCGCCCGCCAGCGCCTTCTCGATCAGCGGTTCGAATTCATTCCACGGTATCGCACCCTCGACCTTCTCGCCGTTGATGAAGAAGGTGGGCGTGGAGCGAATGCCGAAGGTCTTCGCACCCCGCGTCGCAACTTCCTTCACGTGATTGAAGATGCGTTCGTCCTTCATGCACTGGTCGAAGCGCTCTTCCGAAAAGCCGCCCTGCCGCGCAATTGCCTTCAGGTCTTCCATCGGCGTCTGAGTGAAGGCCCACTGGGTCTGGCGTTCGAACAGCGTGTCGACGAAACCGAAATAGCGCTCGGGCCCCGCGCAGTGCGACAGCATGAAGCCCGCTGTCGCGATCGGATCGAAGGGGAAGTCGCGCAGGATGTAGTGAACCTTGCCCGTATCGATATAGTTTTCCTCGAGCTTCGGCAGCGTGTTGGTCGCGAAGTCCGCGCAATGATTGCAGGTCAGCGAGGCATATTCGATGACCGTAACCGGTGCGTCAGGATCACCTTTCGACATGTCGCCGAGGGGCCCCGCAACCAGCAATTCCTTCTCGAACGCCGTGTCGACCCTGCTGCCTTCCGCCACGTCGCCCCCAGGCGCAAGGAAGAGGTAGCCCAGATAGCCGAGCACGAGGACAAGTATGGCGGCAGCGCCGACGATAATCGCTCTATTTTGATTCACGAGAACAGGTTCCTACCAGATGTTGGGGCATTATGGCCTTGGCGGCGGGGGCCCTCAACCAAACCTTTCTGTTGCCTTGGCCCGAGAATCGGGACTCGCAAGGCTAGTCTTGGCCGCGCGCGCCGATGATCCTTTCGCCGAGCTTCTCGAGCGCCTGTTTCAGCGCCGGTTCTTCAATCTTTTCAAGGTCTTGTGCGAGTGCGGCGCGCTCGCCGGTGCTGAGGGCCCGGATCTTTCTGTAACGCGGACGCGGCTTCGCGGGCAACGGGCCTTGCACGAGCTTGAGGCGGGCGACGGCGCTGTACCCATAATAGGAGTTGATGCGCTCGACGATCTGCGGCTCGAGATGCCGGATCTCGACCGCGATGGGCCCGTCGACACGGACGGTGAGCGTCGCGCCGCTGCGCTGGCCCTTGCCGCCGGTATCGCCCGAACCCCTTGGAAAGACGAGCTTTTCCGGCGACGAGAACTCGGCGAGCCCGCCCCCCACGATCTCCGGCCAATGCGCGAGGACATGCGCCTCGCGGAAGCCGCGCTTGGCGAAGGCCGATTGCGCGGCGGCGAGCACGCGCGCGCCGATGGGCGGCGGGCGGTAGCGCATCGAGGCGACGGGGCGGCCATATCCGGTCATGGCGCGCATTCTGACTCGAAATCGCGGCCCATGCGAATTGACGGCACGGGGTCTTCCAAGCGATGAGTAGAGGATGGCGGCGAAGAGCAGGAACCTGAGAGAAAAAACCAGCAAAAACAACGGCAAAGCGGTCGCCGCGCCGCTGCTCGCCTGGTATGACGGGCATGCGCGCGTCTTGCCTTGGCGCGCGCGAAAGGGCGAGCGCGCGGACCCTTATGCCGTCTGGCTTTCCGAAATCATGCTGCAGCAGACGACGGTGGCGACGGTCGGCCCCTATTTCATGCGGTTTCTCAAGCGCTGGCCGACGGTCGAGGCGCTCGCCGCCGCGCCGCAGGAAGAGGTGATGAAGGAGTGGGCGGGGCTCGGCTATTACAGCCGGGCGCGCAACCTCCATGCCTGCGCGAAGACGGTATCTTCCGACCACGGAGGAAAATTTCCCGATACGGTGGAAGAGCTTGGGAATCTGCCGGGGATAGGTCCCTACACGGCGGCGGCGATTTCGGCGATCGCGTTCGGGCGGAACGCGACGGTGGTCGACGGTAACGTGGAGCGCGTGGTGGCGCGGCTCTTCGATTTGCGGACGCCGCTTCCACAGGTGAAGCCCGAAATCCGGGAAAAGGCCGCGACGTTGACGCCGGAAAAGCGGGCAGGCGACTTCGCGCAGGCGATGATGGACCTCGGCGCGACGGTCTGCACACCGAAGAACCCTGCCTGCAATCGCTGTCCGATCAATGACTTGTGCGATGCGAGGGCGGCGGGGACGCAAAGCGTGCTGCCTGCGCGCGCACCGAAGAAGCCGAAACCGACAAGGCGCGGCGCCTGCTTCTGGCTGACAAGGGGGAACGAGGTCTGGCTCCGCCGCCGGCCGCAAAAGGGGCTTCTCGGCGGCATGATGGAGGTGCCGGGCACGCCCTGGGACAGGCGCGAGGCGGCCGACTGTCATCGAACTGTCAATGAAACGTCACAAATGGATTCGGGGGCTCCGGCGCGGGGCGGGGATAACCCGTTCGGGCATGCGCCGCTCGATGCGACATGGAAACTTGTCCCCGGTTTCGTGAGCCACACCTTCACGCATTTCCATCTGGAGCTCGATGTCTATGTGGCGGCGACGCGCAGGAAACTTGTCCCCGGGGAGGGAATGTGGGTGCCGCTCGACGAGATCGCGGGCGAGGCGCTGCCGACCGTGATGCGGAAGGTGGCCGCACACGCGATGCCGGACGCGGGATCGCTCTTCGCGAAAAGGTGAAATCGGTCCGTGAGCGGATCGATCAACGCCCCTTCAGCAGTTCCTGTTCCGCCTGCACGACCCGGTCGATCTGAAAATAGACGTTGAACGTCTTGCCATGCGGATTGACCGCTGTCAGCACGTCGTAGGAATGACCGCCGTCGGAGAAGAGCGACTGCTGCTGAGGCTGCAGGCCGAGTGCGCGCAGCATGGCGTATTCCTCGCCGACCGTGATGACGGTGAAGGCCTTTTCGGGCGAAGTGCCGTCGCCGGTTGCGATGGAGTTGAAGATGCCCTGGCCGGCGGTGCGATGCAGTTTCGATTTCTTTTCGTCGCCGAGCTTGTCGTAGGCGGCGCCTGCAACGAGGTGCGCATCGAGGTTTATGTAGGACTGGTCGAGAAGAAGGCCAGCCTGCTTCGCGGCTTCCTTGTAGTTCTCATCCGCCAGCGCCTTGAACATCGCCGTTTGAAACATCATCGTCTTCGCGCCGAGCAGGTCGAAGCCCGGACTATCGGCATAGGCGAAGCGAAGCGCCGTCCAGTCGGCGTCCTCGACATCACGTTTCGCCTCGGCGAGAAGCTCTTCGTAGCTGGCTGCCTCGGCGCGGGGGGCGGGCAGGGCCGCGGCCGCGAAGAGAAACGACAGAAAGACCAGAAGCTGAAAGGCGTGACCGCGCAACGCGCTCCTCCCGAACCGCAATCGACGGAATGAAGCTAACACGCGGGCGGCGAGACGGGATATGCCCGTTTCGGAGGAAGGCCAGCCCGCCCTACGCTTCCCCCATCTCCGCGCGCACCTTCTGGCGCAGGATGTCGATGGGCTTGAGCTTGCCGTCGGTCTTGAAGTGCCAGAAGGTCCAGCCGTTGCAGGCGTCGAGCCCCTGCACATGGGCACCGATCTTGTGGATCGAGCCGGTGGCGTCGCGGCAGACGATGGAGCCGTCGGCACGGACGCGAGCGGCGTGGCGCTTGCCGGGGTCGGTGAGGACGGTGCCGGGTTCGATGAGCCCGCGCTCCACGAGAACGCCGAAGGGCACGCGCGGTTCGGCCTTCTTCGAGGCCGTGACTTTCAGGTCTTCCGCCGCGCCCGCATTCACCTGGCGGATGCGCTCGCGCGCGACCTTGATGTAGCGCTGCTCGCGCTCGATGCCGATGAACTTTCGGCCAAGCTTCTTCGCGACGGCGCCCGTGGTGCCGGTGCCGAAGAAGGGATCGAGCACGACGTCGCCCGGATTGGTGGTGGCGAGGAGGACGCGGTGAAGCAGGGCCTCGGGCTTCTGCGTCGGATGCGCCTTGCCGCCGTCGCCATCCTTCAGGCGCTCGCCGCCGGTGCAGATCGGCAGCGTCCAGTCGGAACGCATCTGCAGTTCGTCGTTCAGCGCCTTCATGGCGTCGTAGTTGAAGGTGTACTTCTTCTGATCCGCATCGCGCGTCGCCCAGATCAGCGTTTCATGCGCATTGGTGAAGCGCGTGCCGCGGAAATTCGGCATCGGGTTCGTCTTCCGCCAGACCACGTCGTTCATGATCCAGTAGCCGAGATCCTGCAGCGTCGCGCCGACACGGAAGATGTTGTGATAGGAGCCGATCACCCAGATTGCGCCGGTGTCCTTCAGGATGCGGCGCGCAGCGTTCATCCAGTTGCGGGTGAATTCGTCATAGACCTGGAAGCTCGCGAACTTGTCCCAGTCGTCGTTAACGGCATCGACCTTCGACTGGTCGGGACGGGTGAGGTCACCGCCGAGCTGCAGATTGTAGGGCGGGTCCGCGAAGATCAGGTCCACGGATTTCTCGGGCAGGGCGTTCATCGCCTCGATGCAATCGCCCTGGATGATGATTTCGGCCGGATTCTCTTTTTTTGTGCCGGCCTTTTCGCTGACGCGCCCCACTCGAACTACCCCTTGAGAATGACAAGGCGGCGATCATGAGTCAGCGGCGAATCGCGGTCAATAATTCTTTTGAATCAAGAGGTTAACGGATTCGACAGATACCATATCGAGTCCCTCGCCGGGAGCGGGACTCAATATGTTGCGTATCGGCGCGAAGCTGCGGCGGTGGGCGGGCGTCGCGCCGAGACGCGAAAGCGCATCGAGATGCTCCGGCGTGCCGTAACCCATGTGGCGCTCGAAGCCGTAGCCGGGATGCGCGGCCGAGAGCGCATGCATCAGCCGGTCGCGCGTGACCTTCGCGGCGATGGAGGCGGCGGAGATCGAAAGCGCGCGGGCGTCGCCGCCGACGACCGTGCGGGACGCGCAGGCGAGTTTCGGCGAACGGTTGCCGTCGATGAGGGCGACATGCGGCGCCCGGGGGAGCGCCGCCACGGCGCGCGTCATGGCGAGCATGGTCGCCTGCAGGATGTTGATGGCGTCGATCTCCTCGACGGAGGCGATGCCGATGCCGATCTCGGCGCATCTCTCGAGTTCGCAGAGGAGCGCCTCGCGGCGGGCGGCGTCGAGCTTCTTGGAATCGTTGAGGCCGTCGGGGCAGTTCGACATGTCGAGGATGACGGCGGCGGCGACGACCGGCCCCGCGAGCGGCCCGCGCCCCGCCTCGTCGACGCCGCAGACGAGCCGCGCCGGCGCGCCCTCTTCCGTCTCGAGCGCGTAGTCGGGCAGGGCGGGCTTCGCCTTCGGCTTCTGCTTTTGCGGCTTCTTTTTCGTGGTGGGCGGCATGGGCCGGAGTGTGCCGCGAGTCAGGCAGAATGGCTAGGTAGGAGCGGAACTCTTTATGCGGAGACGCTCTGATGTCGAGGCGCCATAACCATTCACTATCCGCTGAAGACCTTCCTTGAGAGTAGGTGCTCCAAAATTGATCAGAAGCCCTACAGGAAGATTCAGCAGCCGAAGATATGTGAGAACCTGTTTTGGATGAACAGGTGCCATCCGCTCGACGGATTTGATCTCCACAACAACTCGTCCTTCGACAAGCAGGTCAATTCTCAGGCAATCCGCAAATGTCATTTCATCGTAGTCGAAGGAGATGAGCTTCTGCTTCTCTACCTTTAGTCAGCGCCGTTCGAGGTCTCGCGCAAGTACGGCTTCATATACAGATTCCAGCAAGCCCGGGCCGATACCGGTATGCAGCTTATAAGCGGCATCGACGATCTCGGCTGTGAGGTCTTCGAGGTTTCTTGCCGGACTGTTCAAGCTGCAGCCTTTCAAAAGAGTTTGCACACGGAGGCGCGGAGACACGGAGAAGGTATGCATGCGAACTGGTCGAGCGTGTCACTAGATCCTTTTTCTTGCCGGGCTTCGCCCTGCAAAAATTAGGCGGACTCCATGATAGGTGCCCGGGTAGTGCCGTTCTCTTCCTTTTCTCTCCGTGTCTCCGTGCCTCCGTGTGCCGAACTAAAGCAGTGCGAGCTGCTTGCCTCTGCCGGGGACGCGGAACTGGGAGCAGTCGAGGGTGGTGCCTTCGCGGGAGCGGCGGCCGAGGCCGAGTTTCTTCGTCGCGAGTTCGAAGCGCCGCGCGATCTGCCAGGCGTAGGGGCCGGTGCCGGACTGGCGTTCGGCCCATTTGGCGTCGTAGTCCTTGCCGCCGCGCATCTGGCGGATGAGCGACATGACGTGATTGGCCTTGTCCGGCACATGTTCATGCAGCCACTCGACGAAGATGTCGCGGATTTCGAGCGGCAGGCGGAGGATGACGAAGTTTGCGTCTTCGGCACCTGCATAGGCGACGCCGGTGAGGAGCTTTTCGATCTCCATGTCGTTCAGCGCCGGAATGACCGGCGCGATCATCGCGCCCGTGGGAATGCCGGCATCCGACAGCATCTTGATCGCTTCGATGCGGCGCGCGGGTGTCGAGGCGCGCGGTTCGAGCGCGCGGGCGAGCTTCGGATCGAGCGTCGTGACCGACAGGGCGACACGGACGAGATTGCGCTCCGCAAGCGAGGAGAGAATGTCGATGTCGCGCACGATCCGCGCCGACTTCGTCAGGATCGTCACCGGATGATTGTAGGCGGAGAGCACTTCGAGAAGGCTCCGCGTGATGCGGTATTGCTGCTCGATCGGCTGATAGGGATCGGTGTTCGTGCCCATGGCGATGGGCGCGACCTTGTAGCCGGGCTTCGCAAGCTCCTTTTCGAGAAGCTGCGCGGCATTCGGCTTCGCGAACAGCTTGCTCTCGAAATCGAGCGCGGGCGAAAGCCCCATATAGGCATGGGTCGGCCGCGCGAAGCAGTAGACGCAGCCATGCTCGCAGCCCCGATAGGCATTGATCGAGCGGTCGAAGGGAATGTCCGGCGATGAATTGCGCGTGACGATGTGGCGGGCGGTCTCTTCCGTCACCTGCGTCTTGAGCGCGGGCACGTTGTCGAGACTGTCCCAGCCGTCGTCGATGAGTTCGCGCGACTGCGGCTCGTAGCGGCCGCTCCTGTTGGTCAGCGCGCCCCGGCCACGGCGGCCGCTCTCGGGCAGAAAAGGCTCGCGGACGCTCGGGGGTACGAGGGTGGCCCCGCGGGGGACGGGGCGTTGGTCCGGGAGCCCGTGGGACCGCTTGGCCGCGCGGTTGCCGACCGGGGAATCGGCATGTTGCGCGGGGTGGCCGGGGGGCGCTGTTTCGCGACTCGTCGTCATGGGGATGAGTATATCCAAACACGAGAACAGAACAAGAACATTGTTCCATGGAAGGGCCCCCGCTAGACTGCCCGGAGGGTACGGCGGAACGCAGGGAGGAACCGATGAGCGTCCGCGAGATAGAGAAGAATCCCATCCATCTCGGGCGGGGCGGGACGGCGCTGGCCGAGCCCGATTTCACCGGCGACCCGGGCTGGTACGAAGCCTATGGCCAGCGCCACGACGCGGACGGCGCCGACGGACGGCTCGTCTCGATGTTCACCTTCACGAAGCCCTGGGACACATGGGAGATGCACCCGAAGGGCGCCGAGGTGGTGCTCTGCACGGCGGGACGGATGGTGCTGCATCAGGAAGCGCCGGACGGAACGAAGAAGACCGTGACGCTCAAGGCCGGACAATATGCGATCAACGAACCGGGCGTCTGGCACACGGCGGACATCGAGGGGACGGCCACCGCCGTCTTCATCACCTCCGGCCTCGGCACGGAAGTGAAGCCGCGCTGACGGGCAAAGGACGCCGCGTCCGATTTTGAAAAACATCGGCCAGCGGCTATCTTGCGCGCCATGTTGAGCGTCGTCATTCCCACACTGAACGCCGAGGAAACCCTGACCCGGACGCTGGCGCCGCTGGTGCCGGCGGCGGTGCGGGGCGTCGTGCAGGAAGTGATCGTGGTCGATGGTGGCTCGTCCGACCGCACGCTCGAAATCGTGGAAGCGGCCGGCGCGAAGCTCGTGACGGCGGCGCGGGGCCGGGGCACGCAGCTCGCGGCGGGCGCGAAAGCCGCGCGCGGCAACTGGCTGCTCTTTCTGCACGGCGACACGGTGCTGGAACCCGGCTGGGTCGCCGAGGTCGAGAAGTTCTTCGAGCAGATCGAAAGCGGGCGCTTCCGCGACCACGAGATGGCGGGCGCCTTCCGCTTTGCGCTCGACGATTTTTCGGGCTGGGCGCGTCTCATCGAGCGGATGGTGGCGCTGCGCTGCGCGCTCTTCCGGCTGCCTTACGGCGACCAGGGCCTCATCGTGAACAAGCGGCTCTACGACCGGGTGGGTGGCTTCCGCGAATTGCCGCTGATGGAGGATGTCGATCTCGTGCGGCGCATTCCGCGGCGGCGCCTCATCATGTTCCGCACGCTCGCGGTGACGAGCCCCGCGCGCTACCTCAAGGAAGGTTTCTTCGCGCGCTCCATGCGCAATCTCTTCTGCCTCGCGCTTTATTATCTGCGCGTGCCGCCGAGGGTGATCGCGAAGATGTACGGCAAGGCCTAGGCCGCCGCCCGTGTCGCTGGACCCGCAACTCATCATCATGGCGAAGACGCCGCTCATCGGCGCGGTGAAGACGCGGCTGGCGCGCGACGTCGGCGGCGTCGAGGCGCTCCGCTTCTTTCGCACCGCCGCGCACTCGCTCATCCGCCGCGTCGGCCGCGACCCGCGCTGGCGGACGGCGATAGCGGCATCGCCGGACCGCGCCGTCCATGCGCGCGGCATCTGGCCGGAGGACATTCCGCGGATCGGGCAGGGGGAAGGCGATCTCGGCCACCGCATGGGCCGCCTCTTCCGCGACCTGCCGCCGGGCCCCGTCGTCATCATCGGCGCCGATATTCCGGGGATCGAGCGGCATCACATCGCGGAGGCCTTCGCGGCGCTCGGAAACCACGACGCCGCGATCGGACCGGCGGAGGATGGCGGCTACTGGCTGATCGGCCTGAAGCGCCGCCCGCGCGTCGCGGAAATATTCCATGGCGTACGCTGGTCGAGCGAGCACGCCATGAAAGACACGCTGAAGAACATCCGTGGACAGAACATGAGCGTTGCGACGCTCCCCCGGCTGCCCGACATCGACACCGGCGCCGACCTCGCGAAATGGCGGAGGGGCGCATGAGCGAGTTCGATCCCTTCAAGGTGTTTCTCGAATTGCAGCTCGGCCTGCCGCGGAACGGGCCGGGAAGCCGCGCGGCGACGGAAGCGGCCTTCGCCATGCTGCCTGCGTTGCCGGAAAAGCCGGAGATCGCGGATCTCGGCTGCGGGCAGGGCGCCTCCACCTTCGAGCTGCTGCGCCTCACGAAGGGCCGCGTGACGGCTGTCGACCTCTTCGAGCCCTTCCTTGAAAAACTCGGGGAGCGCGCGGAGGAAGAGGGGATCGGCGAGGAGCGCCTCGTCATCATGCGCGGCGACATGACGGCGCTTTCCTTCCGCGACGCGAGCTTCGACCTCATCTGGTCGGAAGGCGCGATCTATCTCCTCGGCTTCGAACACGGGCTCGAGACATGGGCGAGGTTCGTGAAGAAGGACGGCTTCGTCGCGGTGTCGGAATGCACCTGGCTCACGGCGACGCCGTCGGACGAGGCGCGGGTGTTCTGGGAGGAAGCCTATCCATCGATGGGCACCATCGCGTCGAACTGCGAGGCGGCGGTGCGCGCGGGTTTCGAGATTGTCGGCACGCATGTGCTGACGGATGAGGACTGGCGGGCGGCATATTATTCGCCGATGCAGGCGCGGATCGCGGAGATGCGCGAGACCTGGGGCGAGGAGGTGGAGGGCGTACTCTCGGAAGCGGAGGCCGAGATCGCCCTCTTCGAGAACAATCCCGGCCAGTATTCCTACGTGTTCTACGTGCTCAGGCGGAAGGACTAGCCCTTCGCGCGGAGTGCGTCGCGGATTTCCTCAAGCAGCACTTCCTGGCGCGGCGGCGCGGAAGGCGGCGGCGCCTCGCCCTTCGCGATGCGGGCCTTCAGCCGGTTCATCTGGCGGATGACGAGAAAGAGCGCGAAGGCGACGATGGTGAATTGCAGGATCGCGTTGATGAACTTGCCATAGGCGAGAACGGCGATGCCGGCTTCCTTCGCCTCCGCGAGCGTCGCGGCCGCCGTGTCGCCATTGAGCGCGATGAAGTAATTCGAGAAATCGACACCGCCGAGCATCACGCCGATGGGCGGCATGATGATGTCGTCGACCAGCGATTTCACGATGGTGGTGAAGGCGGCGCCGATGATGATGCCGACCGCCATGTCGAGCACATTGCCCTTGAGGGCAAACTCCCTGAATTCCCTGAACATGTCCGAAGCCTCTCCCGCGTCTCGTGATTCCCACCCGGAGGGAATCGTGCCGCGAGAGCCGGAAAGGCACAACGGGAAAAACCGCCGTTGCGTGTCCTAGGGCCGCTGCTTGTGCTCTTCGAGGCGCGGCATGATCTCGACGAAATTGCAGGGACGGTAGCGGTAGTCGAGCTGGTGGACGAGAATTTCGTCCCAGCCGTCCTTGCACGCGCCGGGCGAGCCCGGCAGCGCGAAGAGGAAGGTGCCGCCGGCGACCCCCGCCGTCGCGCGGGACTGGATGGTCGAGGTGCCGATCTTGTCGTAGCTGATGCGGTGGAAGAGCGCCGCGAACCCCTCGATCTCCTTGTCATAGACGGACTGAAACGCTTCCGGCGTGACGTCCCGGCCGGTGAGCCCGGTGCCGCCCGTCGAGATCACCGCGTCGATCGACTTGTCGCTGATCCATGCCTGCAGCGCGCCGCGGATATGGACGCGGTCGTCGGACACGATGCGCCGCGCGGCGACCTTGTGGCCCGCCTTCTCGATGCGCTCGGCGAGCACGTTGCCGGAGGTATCGTCCTCGTAGGTGCGCGTGTCGGAAACGGTGAGAACCGCGATGTTGAGAGGGATGAACTCGCGCGTTTCGTCGATGCCGGGCATGGGGCTGCCTTTCGCTCGGGGAAGGAAGGATCATATAGCGGAAAAAACGAAGGGTGTCGCGACGTAAGGTCCGGCGCGCCCGTGCCTGTATCGAGGCTTGTCGAAGACGGCGCCGCCGGATCAGCGCGCCGGGTTCTCGTAGACGGGCCAGGTGCCGGCCGCCGAGGCGTCGAGCGAGCCGACAGGCTGGCCGAGGCGTTCGCTGTAGATCCAGTAGTTGGTGACGACGCGCTCGATATAGCCGCGCGTTTCGGCGGCGGGAATGCTCTCGATGAAGAGGAAGGGATCGCCCTTGAAGTCCATGCTGGCGAGCCAGCGCGAGAGATTGCCGGGGCCGCCATTATAGGCCGTCGTCAACATGAAGAGATTGCCGTAGGGCTCGCCCGATCCCATCAGCTCGGTGAGATAGTCCTGGCCGAGCGTGAGGTTGAAGGTGGGGTCGAGAAGCTTGTCGCGATTGCCGCGTGCAAGCGAGCGGTCCTGCGTGATGTGGCTCGCGGTCGCCGGCATGATCTGCATGAGCCCGCGCGCGCCCGCCCATGAGGTCGCGTCGGGCTGGAACTTGCTCTCCTGCCGCATGAAGGCGAGGAGCAGCGCGCGGTCGACCTTGTAGCCCGTGCTCGGCTTGTAGGCGGGAACGGGAAAGAGGCCGGCATTGAGCGCGATGCGTCCGCCACGTGTCCCCACGGCCGGAAGATGCGCGGCGTTCGCGACCTGAAGCTCGACGGCGGGAAGGTCGTAGGCTGTGGCAAGCGCGATCAGCGCCTGGTCGAGCGAGGGATCGACCACGCCGTGGGCGCGCAGCAGTTCCTCCCGCGCCATGTTGCGCTTGCCGACCTGCATCAGCGCGACGGCGCGCGCCACCGCTTCCGTTTCGGTGAGCGCGCGGAACGAGGCCTCGTCGAGCCGCGGCTCGATCCAGTCGATCCTGAGTTCGCGGCCAAGCTGGCGCGTCGCGAGAATGCCGTAGAAGGTCGCGCCCGTGTCGGCGGCAAGTTCCAGAAGCGGTGCGACCTTCTCCGGCTTGCCGTCGGCGAGATAGGCGCGCGCGGCCCAGAAGCCGCCCGCCGATTTCGACCAGAGCGTGACGCGTGGCGCCGTCGCCAGCCGCTCGAAATGCCGCGCGGCGGTCGCGTAGTTTTCCATCCGCCAGGAAGCGAGGCCCGCATACCAGTCCGCCAGCGGTACGTCGCGGGCATGGGACGACAGGATTTCGGCGGCCAGCCGGTACGCCTTCTCGTCCTCGCCTTCGAGGAAGTAGGAGGCGACGACGCGCTCGCGCACCTTGTCGAATTCGAGGGAGCTCAGCGCATTGCGGATGTTCTTGCGCCGCAGATAGGCTTCGGTATTGCTGGCGCTGTCGCCGCGAAGCATGCGCCGGATATCGCCGTCGATCTCGCGGAAGCGCGCCGACGGCGCCTCGATCTCGCCGTCATCGACCGCATAGGTTGCATGGACGGGCTGGCGCCAGCGGCGCGGTTCGGGCCTTGCCGGGTAAGCGGCGGAGCCGCGCTTGCGGAGCGCGAGCTTGTAGATCTCGGCGGCACCCGGCTGGTCGTTGTATTTCGCGAGCCAGTCCTTCAGCTCGGAATAGCGGGTGGTGTAGTGGGGCCCCATATATTTGATGTGGAGCGCGTAGCCCATGAGCCGCTTGTCGCGAAGCCCGGCGGCGAGCTTGTCGGCTTCCGCGAAGCTCCCGCGCTCCATCGCCGCGAAGAGCTTGCGATAGGTCTCGCGGTCGGCGCCGTTCAGGATTTCCGGGCTCCAGATGCGCGTGGGCTGCTGGCCGCTCGCCTCGGCGACGAGGATATCGGCCTTCGCGGCGGGAGATGCGGTGAGGAAGAGCGCAGCGCCGAGCGCTGCCGCACAAAAAAATCGTCCCGCCGCGCGTGCGACGGGGAGATATGAAGCCCCCCGGTTCATGCCCCCATCTTAGCGGGCGGAACCGGGCTCACAAGCCCGCCCGGGCCGAATTGTTCCGGAATGGGGCAGAAACGAAAGGAATGGTTAACCTTCGAGCTTCGCCTTGAGCGACAGCAGGTCGCGCCAGGCGAGGCGCTTCTGCGCGGGCTGGCGGAGCAGATAGGCCGGATGCAGCGTCGGCAGGGCCGGAAATTCCTTCTCGCCCGCGCGGACCGTTGCCCATTTGCCGCGAAGCCGCATGATGCCGGTATCGGTGCGCAGCATCTGCTTTGCGGAGACGCCGCCGAGGAGAACCAGCATCTCCGGGTTCACCAGTTCGACATGGCGCTCGACGAAGGGCATGCAGACCGCGTGTTCGGCGGGCGTCGGGGTGCGGTTGCCGGGCGGCCGCCAGGGCAGCGTGTTGATGATGTAGACGGAGCTGCGGTCGAGCCCGATCGCGGCGAGCATCCTGTCGAGAAGCTGGCCCGCGCGGCCGACAAAGGGAAGTCCCTGAAGGTCCTCGTCGCGGCCCGGTGCTTCCCCGATCAGCATCAGGCGCGCTTGCGGATTGCCGTCGGCAAAGACGAGGTTCTTTGCCGTGTAGCGGAGCGGGCAAGCCTCGAAACTGCCGAGGGCGTCCTTCAGTTCGGCAAGCGTCGTGCAGCGCGCGGCGACGGCGCGCGCCGTTTCGGCGGCCTGCGCATCTTCGAGCGGAATGGAGGAGGGCACGGCCGCGCGCGGCGCAGGGGCAGGCGCGTCCGCGCCTCTGGGATCGGGACGGGATCCGCGCTGGAGGTCGCGCGTCTCCGCGGAACGCGGCGCCGGCTGCGGCGTGGCGTCGGCCAGCGCGTAGCGGTTGACCGGTTCGTCGCCGAGAAAGTCCGTGACGCCCGCCTCGACATGAAAGGCGATGAGCGCCGCGGCTTCGGCGTTCGACAGTCCGTTTTCCGTGTTGCCCGATCCTGCCATCTGACGTCGCGGTTTCCCGTGTTCGGCGCTGCGCCGGCAAGGCGCGATTTGACCGTCACAACGCCCGACCTACACTCGTCTTACAATTATGCAAAGGCGCGTCTTGTTGAGAATGATATGCAACTAGCCGCGAGTTTGCCGAGAGGCCCAATATATTGACCATACGGGTCAATCACACCATAACGGAGCCCGGTTTTTTTGCGGCGGTCCGGCGCGGCGAAAGCGCGCGAAAGCCCGGACAAGGAGAAGAAAAATGAGCGAGGCGGCGGTCGAACGCGAATACATGGAATATGACGTCGTCATCGTCGGCGGCGGCCCGGCGGGTCTGTCGGCGGCGATCCGCCTGCGCCAGCTTGCGGCGAAGGAAGATTTCGACATCTCGGTCTGCGTGATCGAGAAGGGGTCCGAAATCGGCGCTCATATTCTCTCCGGCGCCGTGGTCGATCCGATCGGCCTCGATACGCTGATGCCCGACTGGCGCGAAAAGGGCGCCCCCCTGGATACGCAGGTCACCGCCGACCACTTCATCTATCTCGGACCGGCGGGCGGGCTGCGCATTCCGAACTTCCTGTTTCCGCCGCTGATGCACAATCACGGCAACTACATCGTCAGCCTCGGCAATGTCTGCCGCTGGCTTGCCGAACAGGCCGAAGCGCTCGGCGTCGAAATCTATCCGGGCTTCCCGGGCGCGGAAGTGCTCTATGGCGAGGACGGATCCGTGCGCGGCGTCGTCACCGGCGACATGGGCGTGGCGCGCGACGGCAGCCACAAGGACAGCTACACGCCGGGCATGGAACTGCGCGGCAAGTACACGCTCTTCGCCGAAGGCGTGCGCGGTTCGCTGTCGAAGGAACTGATCCGCAAGTTCAAGCTCGACGAGGGCCGCGAGCCGCAGAAGTTCGGCATCGGCCTGAAGGAACTCTGGGAGGTCGATCCCTCGAAGCACAAGAAGGGCCTCGTGCAGCACACGATGGGCTGGCCGCTCGACAACTCGACCGGCGGCGGCTCCTTCCTCTATCACTTCGGCGAGAACCTCGTATCGGTCGGCTTCGTGGTTCACCTGAACTACAAGAACCCCTACCTCTCGCCCTTCGACGAGTTCCAGCGCTTCAAGCACCACCCCTCGGTCGTCGAGACCTTCGAGGGCGGCAAGCGCATCGCCTATGGCGCGCGCGCGATCACCGAAGGCGGCTTCCAGTCCGTGCCGAAGCTGATCTTCCCGGGCGGCGCGCTGATCGGCTGTTCGGCGGGCTTCGTCAACGTGCCGCGCATCAAGGGCAGCCACAACGCGATGCTCACCGGCATCATGGGCGCGGAAGCGGCCTTCGAGGCGGTGAAGGACGGGCGCCAGGGCGACGAGCTGACCGCCTATCCGGAAGCCTATGAGAAGAGCCCGGTCTACAAGGACCTGAAGCGCGTCCGCAACGTGAAGCCGCTCTGGTCGAAGCTCGGCACCTTCCTCGGCATCGGTCTCGGCGCCGTCGACATGTGGATGAACAATCTTGGGCTCGGCCTGCCCTTCACGCTGAAGCACGGCAAGGCCGACTTCGAGTCGATCAAGGAAGCGAAGGACTGCAAGCCGTACGATTATCCCAAGCCCGACGGGAAGATTTCCTTCGACAAGCTTTCCTCGGTCTTCATCTCGGCGACGAACCACGAGGAAGACCAGCCGGTTCACCTGAAGCTGAAGGACCCCGCGATTCCGATCGCCTACAACCTGCCGAAATATGCCGAGCCCGCGCAGCGCTACTGCCCGGCGGCGGTCTACGAGGTGGTGCGCGACGACGACGGCTCCAATCCGCGCTTCCAGATCAACGCGCAGAACTGCGTCCACTGCAAGACCTGCGACATCAAGGACCCGGCCCAGAACATCAACTGGACGGTGCCGGAAGGCGGCGGCGGCCCGAATTACCCGAATATGTGAATTAACGGCAGAATTGGCGGCGGCGATGCGGGCTCTTCACCTGTATTCGCCGCCCTTTTCTGTGCTCTTATAGCGGCAAGCGATGCCGCCGCGCGGGCGGCGGCTGTACCCTGAGGCTCGAAGGCAGGCCCCCAGATGAATGTTGCCGATATGGCGCGACCCCGCCCGTCACGGGCACGGCGGCTGACCGGAGCGCTCGCGGTCGCCGCGATGCTCGCCGTACTCGGCGGCTGCGCCGGCACGAACGGCTTTCCCGGTTTTTCCAAGGGACGCGGCGAGACGCCTTACGGCGCCTATCTTGCGGGGCGCTATGCGGCCTCCGTCAACGACAGCAGCAAGGCCGCCGACTATTACGACAAGGCGCTGGCGGATGAACCGAACGATCCCGTGATCCTCGAGCGCGCCTTCATGGCGGCGCTGACGGCGGGCGAGACGAACCGCGCGATCCCGCTGGCGCGGCGGCTCACCGAAATCGAATCCGGCGAACGCATGGCGCGGCTCACGCTGGCGCTCGCCGCCGTCAAGCGCGGCGACTACGACGACGCGCGCGCCGAGATGGACGCCGCCGCGCCCGGCCCCTTCACCGCGCTGGTCGGCACGCTGACGCTTGCCTGGGCGGCGGCGGGCGACGGCGACCAGGCGCTGGCGATGGAAAAGATCGGCGCCTTCGAGGGCAGGGCCGCCTTCGCGCTCTTCCGCTCCTATCATCAGGCGCTGATGCTCGAACTTCTGAACGATCCCGAAGGCGCGGCCGCAGCCTATCAGTCCGCGATGGAAACGAGCGGCGGCAGCAGCGTGCGCGTCGTGCAGGCCTATGCGAGCTTCCTGTCGCGTCACGGCAGGACGGAGGAAGCGCGCGAGGTGCTTCGGGCCTTCGTCGAGCTGTCGGCGGACCATCCGCTGGCGCAACACGACCTGGCCGAGCTTGCCGCAAAGGGAACGCTGCCGCCCTTCATCGACAACGCCTCCGAAGGCGTCGCCGAAGCGCTTTACGGGCTCGGCAGCGCGCTGGCGGCCGACACGTCGAGCAATCTCGCCGAACTCTATCTGAACCTCGCGCTCTATATGCGGCCCGACTTCGATATCGCCCGCTCGTTGCTCGGCGGCGCCTATGAAGGGCAGGAGCGCTGGGCGGACGCCGTCGCGGCCTATGAAAAGGTCGGCAAGGAATCGCCTCTCTATCTGAACGCGCGCATCCAGACCGCAATGGCGCTGAACGAGATGGACAGGCAGGCGGATGCAATCCGGGTGCTGGAACGCGCGGCGAAGGATCATCCGGCGAGGGTCGAGCCGCTTGTCGCGATGGGCGACATCTACAGGGCGGAGGAGAATTACAGGGAAGCCGCCGCGCGCTACGAGCGCGCAATCGCGCTGACCGGCGAACCGGACGAGCGCGACTGGACGCTCTACTACGCGCGCGGCATCTGCTTCGAGCGTCTCGGTCAGTGGGAGAAGGCGGAGGAGGACCTGACGCTCGCCCTCGAACTCTCCGATGAACACCCGCTGGTGCTCAACTATCTCGGCTATTCCTGGATCGAGCAGCACCGCCGTCTCGACGAGGCGCTCGCCATGATCGAAAAGGCGGTGGAGCGGCGTCCCAATGACGGTTTCATCGTCGACAGCCTCGGCTGGGCGCGTTACCGCCTCGGCGAATACGATATAGCGGTGAAGTATCTCGAACGCGCCGCCGAACTTCAGCCGAGCGACCCGACAATCAACGAACATCTGGGCGATGCGCTCTGGAAGGTCGGCCGCCGCATAGAGGCGCGCTACCAGTGGAGCCATGCGCTCTCGATGGACCCGGAAGAGCGGCGCAAGGACATATTGCGCACCAAGCTCGACTTCGGCCTCGAGGCCGGCGAGCAGGCCGAGAACGAGGCGAAGGCGCCCGTGCCCGCGGGTTCCTGACGGACGTGGGGAGCGGTGTCGCAGAGCCGGCGCATGCCAAGATCAACCTCAGCCTGCGCGTGTCCGGCCGCCGCAGCGACGGCTATCACGAATTGCGCAGTCTCGTCGTCTTTGCAGGGGCGTGCGACCGGCTGACCGCGGCAGCGGCAGACGAACTGACGCTCGGCCTGACGGGGCCCTTCGGCGATCTTCTCACCGGCGAGGCGGACAACCTCGTGTTGCGCGCGGCGCGCGCGCTTCGCGAGGCCACGGGCGTGACGGCGGGGGCGGAACTCACGCTCGAAAAAAATCTTCCCGTTGCCTCGGGCATCGGCGGTGGCTCGGCGGACGCGGCGGCGGCGCTGCGCGCGCTGATGCGATTGTGGGGTGTCGCGCTGGAGGAGGAGGCGCTCGCCGCGCTTGCCGCGTCGCTCGGCGCCGATGTTCCCGTCTGTCTCGGCACCGCGCCCGCCCTGATGACCGGGGTCGGCGAGCGTATCGTCCGGCTCGCGGCGCTACCGCCCTTCTGGCTCGTGCTCGCCAATCCGGGGCTCGCGCTCCCGACGGCGCATGTCTTCCGCGAACTTGCCGCGCCGCCGCTCGGCGGCGATCCGGAAGAGGGCGCGCTGCCTGCCTTTGTCACGCTCGACGATCTTGCGGCATGGCTGAGGGCGGAAGAAAACGATCTCGAGGCGCCCGCGACGCGTCTCGCGCCGGAAATCGGCGAGACGCTCTCGGCGCTGGCCGGTACGGTCGGGTGCCGGCTTGCCCGCATGTCGGGCTCGGGCGCAACCTGCTTCGGCGTCTATGCCCGCGAGAAGGAAGCGCGCGCCGCGCAGCAGGTCCTCGCCGCCGCTCATCCGGACTGGTGGATCGAGGCCTCGCCCGCGATCGGGGTCAGTGGTTCCGGTTGATGCAGAACTCGACGAGTTCGGTCAGCGCGTCGCGATGATCGCTCTCCGGGAAGATCGCCAGCGCGTCCATGGCGATGGCGCCATAGTGCCGCGCGCGCAGGATCGTGTCTTCAAGCGCCGAATGACGGTGCATCAGCTCGACCGCCTTTTCGAGATCGTCCTCCTGCCGGTCGCCCTGCTGAAGCGTGCGCTGCCAGAAGGCGCGCTCTTCCGCGTTGCCGCGCCGGAAGGCGAGGACGACGGGAAGCGTGATCTTGCCTTCGCGGAAATCGTCGCCCGTGTTCTTGCCGAGCGCAGCCGCGCGCCCGCCGTAATCGAGCGCGTCGTCGACGAGCTGGAAGGCGATGCCGAGATTGCGGCCATAGGAATGAAGCGCGGCCGCCTCGCTTCCCTCGCGCTGCGAAATCACGGCGCCGATTTCGCTGGCGGCGGCAAAGAGCGCTGCGGTCTTCGCCGAGATGACGCGCAGATAGGCGTCTTCCGTGGTGCCGGTGTCCTTCGCGGCGGCAAGTTGCATGACCTCGCCTTCGGCGATGATCGAGGCGGCGTCGGCGATGATTTCGAGCGCACGGAGCGATTTCGTCTCGACCATCAGCTTGAAGGCGCGGCCGAGCAGGAAATCGCCGACGAGAACGCTCGCCTGGTTGCCCCAGACCGTGCGTGCGGTCTTCTTGCCGCGCCTGAGATCGCTCTCGTCCACCACGTCGTCATGGAGGAGGGTGGCGGTGTGCAGAAACTCGACGGTGGCCGCGAGTTTGATGTGGTCCTTGCCGGTGTAGCCGCACATCTTGGAGGCGGCGATGGTGAGCATGGGCCGGAGCCGCTTGCCGCCCGAATTGATGAGGTGGCTTGCAAGTTCCGGGATCATCGGCACGTCGGAAGCCATCCGTTCACGGATGAATTCGTTGACCGCTTCCATCTCGGTGCGAACCAGCGCCTGAAGAACCGCTACCGCGTTCTGGCCGCGCCCGTGATCTTCCTCAAGGGGAACAACAACGCCCAATCGTCACTCCTGCTCCGAAAGGGGCCGCGAAGCAGCCCGAATTATCCACAACCTGCTTGTGTTATCTTGTCGTCATGAGGGAGCATAGGTTGGCACCTTGGGGGCGGCAAGGGCCGCAGCGCCACGAAAGGTGGCGAAAAGCCAGCGGTCACGCCATGTTGAAGGCGAGAGGCCATATGCCGCACCGGGAACGTTCGAGAAGCAGGAGGCGCGAAGCGTGAAGGAGCTGATTCGAACCAACGATCCGGTGCTCATTTCCTTTCTCACACACAGGCTGAGGGAGGAAGGCATCGAGCCCTTCGAGATGGACATGCATATGAGCCTGATGGAAGGCTCGCTCGGCATCCTCCCGAAGCGTATCATGGTGGCGGACGACGATTACGGGGGCGCACAGAAGATTCTCGACGAGGTCAAAGGGAGCGAGATCGGATGAGCGGCACGGCAGCGGACGAGAAGGCGGACCGGGACGTCACGGATGACGGCTTCCTGGACGGACGGCTGAAAATCCTGCAACCGGCGAAGGGATACCGCGCGGGGCTCGACGCGGTGCTGCTTGGCGCCGCCGTGCCGGCCCGGTCGGGCGAGCGCGTGCTGGAAGCGGGCGCGGGCGTCGGCGTCGCGAGCCTCTGTCTTGCGTCGCGTGTGAACGGGCTTGAGGTGGCGGGCATCGAATTGCAGCCGGAACTTGTGCGCCTCGCCAACGAAAACATCTCCCGCAACGGCTTCGGCGAGCGCGTTTCGATCGTCGAAGGCGATATCGGCTTGCCCGTGCGCGACCTTGCCGCGAGCGGCCTCGAACCGAACAGCTGGCACCATGTGTTCGCCAATCCGCCCTTCCACGATCCGGCGTCGAATCCGGCCTCGCCGGACGCGGGCAAGGCGCAATCGCACCTGACGCTCGGTTCCGATCTCGATGACTGGGTGCGGTTCTGCTGTGTCATGGCGCGTGCGAAAGGGACCGTCACCTTTGTCCACCGGGCGGATGCGCTGGCGGACCTGCTGGGCGCGATGTCCGGCCATCTCGGCGGCATCGAGGTCTTTCCGCTCTGGCCGGCGGCAGGCAAGCCCGCGAGCCGCGTCATCGTGCGCGGCCAGCGGGATTCGAAGGCGCCGCTGACGTTGCGCCCCGGCCTCGCGCTGCATGGGCCCGATGGCCGGTTCACGGACCGGGCGGAAGCGCTGTTGCGGAAGGGAGAGGCGCTGCTGCTCGACCAGCCGGGGTGAGCTTGCCCCGGCCCCCGCGCCTTCCTATCTATATCTCCATGAAAAACCACATCGCGCCGTTCCTTCCCGCTCCCCTCCGCAAGCGCATCGCTCCCGACTGGCAGCCGAAACCCGTTGTCGCCGTGGTGCGGCTCTCGGGCGTCATCGGCCCCTCGCAGCCGCTGCGCGGCGGGCTCAACCTCGCGGGTGTCGCCGGACCGCTCGAAGCCGCCTTCTCCGCGAGAGGCGTGAAGGCTGTGGCGCTGCTCATCAATTCGCCGGGCGGCTCGCCGGTGCAGTCGTCCCTTATCTACAAGCGCATCCGCTCGCTCGCGGAGGAGAAGGGGCTTCCCGTCTATGCCTTCGCCGAGGACGTGGCGGCATCGGGCGGCTACATGATCGCCTGCGCGGCGGACGAGATCTATGCGGACGAGAGCTCGATTCTCGGCTCCATCGGCGTCGTCTCGGCAGGCTTCGGTTTCACGGGCCTTATCGAGAAGATCGGCGTCGAGCGTCGCGTCCACACGGCGGGCGAGAGCAAGGCGATGCTCGATCCTTTCCAGCCGGAAAAGCCGGAGGAAGTGCAGCGGCTTGAGGCGTTGCAGAAGGACGTCCATGATTATTTCAAGAAACTGGTCAGCGACGCGCGCGGCGACAGGCTGAAATCCGACGACCCGGAACTCTTCTCCGGCGCGTTCTGGGCGGGCGCTGGCGCGGTCGAGCGCGGTCTTGCGGACGGCATCGCCGATGTTCGGAGCAAGATGCGCGATCTCTTCGGCAAGGACGTGAAACTGAAGCTCGTCGTCCAGCGCACGCCCTGGTGGCGCCCTGGCGGCGGCGTGGGGGCAAGCCGGGTGGAAGACCTTTTCGCGCGTTTCGGCGCCGGATTCGCGGGCGAAATCGGCGACGGACTGATTGCCGCGGCTGAGAGGCGTTCCCTTTGGAGCCGTTTTGGCCTTTAATGGAGCTTCCGGGGCCCGATCCCGGCAATTCGAGAGGACGATGACATGACGAAGATCGTCTTTGCGGCCGTTTTTGTGGCGGTCTGCTATGCGGCGTACAACGCGATCCAGCGCCAGGCAGCGCGCCAGCGCGAAGCCTTTGCCCGCGCCCGGAGCCGCTCGCGCATGGAGCCGCGCGATCTCGGTACGCTGCGCGATGGCGGCGACGGCGTCTACGTGCCGGAACACGCACGCCGCGACCGCTGAGGCGGACCAGCAATCCACGCCTTTTCCCGGCGGACGGCCTGTCTGGCTGCCCGCCCTTTCCTGTCCCCCTTGCTTGACCCTTACCGGAGCGGCGGCTAGGTTGCGCGCGCCTTGGGGCGCCGCCCTCAAGGGCGTGATTCCGCTGCCCGATTCCCCCTGAAAGCGCCTCAGCCATGACGGCGAAGCCCGACAATTCATTCCAGTCCCTGATCCTGAAGCTTCAGGCGTTCTGGGCCGCGCAGGGCTGCGTCATTCTCCAGCCCTACGACATGTCGATGGGCGCGGGCACCTTTCACCCGGCGACGACGCTGCGCGCGCTCGGGCCGCTGCCCTGGAAGGCGGCCTATGTGCAGCCCTCGCGCCGCCCGACCGACGGGCGCTATGGCGAGAACCCGAACCGCTTCCAGCACTACTATCAGTTTCAGGTGATCCTGAAGCCGAACCCGGAGAACCTGCAGGAACTCTATCTCGAGAGCCTGAAGGAACTCGGCATCGACGCCGCGAACCACGACATCCGCTTCGTCGAGGACGACTGGGAGAGCCCGACGCTCGGCGCCTGGGGCCTCGGCTGGGAAGTCTGGTGCGACGGCATGGAAGTCTCGCAGTTCACTTATTTCCAACAGGTCGGCGGCTTCGACTGCTCGCCCGTCTCCGGCGAACTCACCTACGGCCTCGAACGCCTCGCCATGTATATCCAGGGCGTCGACAACGGCTACGAGCTCGATTTCAACGGCGCGGCGGGCGCGGACCGCGTGACCTATGGCGACGTCTTTCATCAGGCCGAAGTCGAATTCTCCGCGCACAACTTCGAGGCGGCGAACACGGAAATGCTGTTCCGCCATTTCGAGGACGCGGAAAAGGAATGCGCCGCGCTCTTGGACCGCGAGAAGCCGCTGCCGCTGCCGGCCTATGACCAGGTCATCAAGGCGAGCCACAATTTCAACCTGCTCGATGCGCGCGGCGTCATCTCCGTCACCGAGCGGCAGGCCTATATCGGCCGCGTGCGCGCGCTCGCGAAG
Organism: Parvibaculum sp.; assembly: GCA_017642695.1. Classification (GTDB taxonomy): domain Bacteria; phylum Pseudomonadota; class Alphaproteobacteria; order Parvibaculales; family Parvibaculaceae; genus Parvibaculum. The sequence continues at coordinate 1,567,418 of JAEPQD010000001.1, forward strand.
CGCTGCGCCGAGGAATGGCTGAAGACGCCGGCCGGGGGCGGCGCATGAGCGAACTCCTGCTCGAACTTTTCTCCGAGGAAATCCCCGCGCGGATGCAGAAACGCGCCGGCGAGGACCTTGTGCGCCTCGTCATGGATGCGCTGAAGGAAGCGGGCGTCGAGGGAAAGAACGCGCGCGCCTACACGACGCCGCGCCGCCTCGCGCTGGTGATCGAGGGCCTGCCGGAAAAGACGCCGGACGTGAAGGAAGAGCGCAAGGGCCCGAAAGTCGGCGCGCCGGAAAAGGCCATCGAGGGTTTCGTCCGCGCGGCGGGCCTCGCCTCCATCGACGAGGCGAGCGTGCAGGAAGACAAGAAGGGCGCCTTCTATGTCGCGGTGACCGAAAAGCCGGGCCGGGCGATGGCGGATGTCATTGCCGAAATCGTACCCGCCGTCATTCGCGCCTTCCCCTGGCCGAAGTCGATGCGTTGGGGATCGGGCACGCTCCGCTGGGTGCGCCCGCTCCACTCGATCCTCTGCCTCCTCGACGGCAAAGTCGTTTCCTTCGAGGTCGATGGCATCAGGTCGGGCGACGTGACGCGCGGCCACCGTTTCATGGCGCCCGCGGAATTCGCGGTGAAGGACTACACCGACTACGACATGAAGCTCTTCGAGACGAAGGTCGTTCTCGACCCGGCGAAGCGCGCGAACTTCATCCATGAAGGCGCGAAGGCGCTCGCGGCGTCGCAGGGCCTGACGCTTGCGGAAGACGAGGCGCTGCTCCACGAGGTGGCGGGGCTCGTCGAATGGCCCGTGCCGCTGATGGGTTCGATCGACGACGAGTTCATGTCCGTGCCGCGGGAAGTGCTGACGAGCACGATGCGCGCGAACCAGAAATACTTCGCCTGCCACGACGCAAAGGGCAACCTCGCGCCGCGCTTCATCGTGGTCGCGAACCTTGAAGCCGAAGACGGCGGCAAGGCCATCGTCAACGGCAATGAGCGCGTGCTGCGCGCCCGCTTCGCCGATGCACGCTTCCTCTGGGACCAGGACCGGAAACACACGCTCACGAGCCGCCTGCCGAAGCTCAAGGAAGTCGTCTTCCACGCGAAGCTCGGCACCGTCCACGACAAGGCGATCCGCATTGGCAAGCTTGCGCGGGAACTGGCGGCATATGTGCCCGGCGCGGACGCCGAGAAGGCGCAGGTTGCGGGCGAACTCGCCAAGGCCGACCTCACAAGCCAGATGGTCTACGAGTTCCCCGAACTGCAGGGCCTGATGGGCGCCTACTATGCGCGCAACGACGGCCTCGGTGATGACATCGCGGACGCGATTGCCGAACACTATTCGCCGCTCGGCCCCTCGGACGATGTGCCGTCGACACCACTCGGCAAGGTCGTCGCGCTCGCCGACAAGATCGACACGCTGGTTGGGTTCTGGGCGATTGATGAAAAACCTACGGGGTCGAAAGATCCATACGCTCTGAGGCGCGCTGCGCTTGGCGTCATCCGCATCGTGCTGGAAGGAAACCTTCGGATCGACCTGACGAAGGTTTTGGTCGAACACGGAGACATGTTCGATCAGAAGGACTGGGCGGTATCTGTCTTCGATCTGCTCGATTTTTTCGGCGACCGGCTGAAAGTGCGTCTGCGCGACATGGGTAACCGCTTCGATCTTGTGGACGCGGTCTTCCTAATGGGCGCCACGGGGAAAGCGCAGATCCCGGGTATGAGAAATAGCCGCGATCTGTTGCAGATCGTGAAGCGCGTCGAGGCGCTGTCCGACTTCCTGTCGACGGAAGACGGCACGAACCTGCTCGCCGGCTACAAGCGCGCGGTGAATATCCTCCGCATCGAGGAGAAGAAGGACGGCCAGAGCTACGACGCGGCGCCGGACGCGAAGCTCCTCGCGGAGCCGGAAGAGAAGGCGCTCGCGGCCGCCATCGAGACGGCCGCGAAGGACGCGAAATCCGCCGTTGCGAAGGAAGACTTCGCCGCCGCCATGTCGGCGCTGGCGAAGCTCCGCGCGCCGGTCGATGCCTTCTTTGACAAGGTGACCGTGAACGCGGACGACGCGGCCGTGCGCGCCAACCGTCTGAAGCTTCTGGCACAGATCCGCGCGGCCTTGCACGAGGTCGCCGATTTTTCCAAGGTCGAGGGATAACCCCGGCCGTTCTCCTGTTCGCCTCAACAAAGGCAAGTGCGATGGCTGAAAAGAAGTGGGTCTATTCCTTCGGCGACGGCAAGGCGGAGGGCGCGGCGTCGATGCGCGATCTCCTCGGCGGCAAGGGTGCGAACCTCGCCGAGATGTCGAATATCGGCCTTCCCGTTCCGCCGGGCTTCACCATCACCACGGAAGTCTGCACGGCCTTTTACGAGAACGACCGGAACTATCCGGACGGGCTGAAGGAGCAGGTCGAAGCCGCGCTCGAACAGGTCGGCAAGGCCGTCGGCATGTCGTTCGGCGATCCGGAAAACCCGCTTCTCGTCTCGGTGCGTTCCGGCGGCCGCGCTTCCATGCCCGGCATGATGGACACCGTGCTGAATCTCGGCCTCAACGACGAGACGGCGGCGGGGCTCGCGAAGCGCGCGGGCGACGAACGCTTCGCCTATGACAGCTACCGCCGCTTCATCTCCATGTATTCCGACGTGGTGCTCGGCGTCGAGCATCACAATTTCGAGGAGATCCTCGAATATTACAAGGAAGAGCAGGAGTACAGTCTCGATACGGAGCTTTCCGCCACCGACTGGCAGGACGTGATCCACCGTTACAAGGAGCGCGTCGAGGAAGAACTCGGGCGCCCCTTCCCGCAGGATGTGAACGAGCAGCTCTGGGGTGCGGTCGGCGCCGTCTTCGGCTCGTGGCGGAACCGCCGCGCGGAAACCTATCGCCGCCTCCACAACATTCCGGAAAGCTGGGGCACGGCCGTCAACGTGCAGGCGATGGTCTTCGGCAACATGGGCGACACGTCGGCAACGGGCGTCGCCTTCACGCGCAATCCCTCGACCGGCGAGAAGGCGCTCTATGGCGAGTTCCTCGTCAATGCGCAGGGCGAGGACGTGGTGGCCGGCATCCGCACGCCGCAGAGCCTGACGAAGAAGGCGCGCCTGGAAGGCAACGACAAGCTGCCCTCGATGGAAGAGGCGATGCCGGATGCCTTCGCCGAACTGTCCGCCGTCTTCGAGCGGCTGGAGCGCCACTACACCGACATGCAGGATGTCGAGTTCACGGTGCAGGAAGCGAAACTCTGGATGCTGCAGACGCGCAGCGGCAAGCGCACCGCGAAGGCGGCATTGAAGATCGCCGTCGAGATGGTGGGCGAGGGACTGATCGGCGAGGAGACGGCGATCTCCCGCGTCGACCCGGCCTCGCTCGACCAGTTGCTGCATCCGACGCTTGATCCGGATGCGCCGCGCGACGTGCTGGCGACGGGGCTTCCGGCTTCTCCGGGTGCGGCGAGCGGTGAAATCGTCTTCAGTTCCGACGAGGCGGCTGCACTTCGTCAGGCGGGCAAGAACGTCGTGCTGGTGCGCGTCGAGACGAGCCCGGAAGACATCAACGGCATGCATTCCGCCGTCGCGATCCTGACGACGCGCGGCGGCATGACGAGCCACGCGGCGGTGGTCGCGCGCGGTATGGGGCGGCCTTGCGTCTCGGGCGCGGGCTCGATCCGCATCGACTACAAGTCGGAAACCTTCACCGCCGCAGGCGTCACGCTGAAGAAAGGCGACATCATCACGGTGGACGGTTCGACCGGCCAGGTGCTGAAGGGCGAGATACCGACGCTGCAACCGGAACTCTCCGGCGACTTCGCGACGCTGATGAGCTGGGCCGACAAGCACCGCCGCATGGAAGTGCGCACCAACGCGGAAACGCCGCATGACGCGGAGACCGCCCGCAAGTTCGGTGCGGAAGGCATCGGCCTCTGCCGTACCGAGCACATGTTCTTCGAGGAAGACCGCATTGTCGCCGTGCGCCAGATGATCCTCGCCGACGACGCGAAGGGCCGCCGCGCCGCGCTCGAAAAGATCCTGCCGATGCAGCGCGACGATTTCCGCCAGCTCTTCGAGATCATGCACGGGCTGCCCGTGACGATCCGTCTGCTCGATCCGCCGCTGCACGAATTCCTGCCGAAGGGCGAGGCGGAGATCGCGGACTTCGCAAAGGAAACGGGCGCGGATGCCGAGAAGCTCGCGCGCCGTCTCGCCGATCTTGCGGAAACGAACCCGATGCTCGGCCATCGCGGCTGCCGCCTCGGCATTTCCTATCCGGAAATCTATGAGATGCAGGCGCGCGCCATCTTCGAGGGCGCGCTGCTCGCCGCCGCGGAGACGGGCGCGGCCGTGACGCCGGAAATCATGATCCCGCTTGTCGGCATGAAAGCGGAGCTCGACTTCCTGAAGGAGCGGATCGTCGCTGTCGCCGTCGAAGTCGAAAAGGAGAAGGGCGCGAAGCTCGAATATCGCATCGGCACCATGATCGAGCTGCCGCGCGCGGCGATCATGGCGCGCGAAATTGCCGAAAGCGCCGAATTCTTCTCCTTTGGCACCAACGATCTGACGCAGACGACCTATGGCATCAGCCGCGACGATGCCGCCCACTTCATGAACGACTACATGGGCAAGAAGATCATCGCGCAGGACCCCTTCGTCTCGCTCGACCGCGAGGGCGTCGGCGAGCTCGTGCGTCTCGGCGCGGAGCGGGGCAGGGAAACGCGGCCCGACATCAAGCTCGGCATCTGCGGCGAGCATGGCGGCGACCCTGCCTCCATCGCCTTCTGCGAGGAAGTGGGCCTCACTTACGTTTCCTGTTCGCCCTATCGCGTGCCGATCGCGCGTCTTGCAGCCGCACAATCGGCTCTTGCAGGTGCGGGAAACAACACATCCGGCAGCGGCACCGCCTGACGCGCCCGATTGCTCCGTAGACAGATTGTCTCATATCGGGATAAGACGTGTACGGAGGGTTAACAAATGCGGCGAAATTGAGTCATTCGCATTAACGCTTTGAGTCGCTGTGAAATGCGCGTCTGCTCAATCGTTAAGCACGTTCACACGCGCCGAAATCATGCTGCGGTGCGATTTGTCGCACCTGAAAACGCGTTTAATTTCAATCACATAGACATTCAGATTCATCAATGCACAATTATGACATTGTTGCGCCTGACTCCCGATGTTATCTCCCGGCCACTGATTAACGAGTGATGTTTGCCCAGGTGTCGATGCGGCATCGGGCTCTGGCACGTTTATAGCGGTGCTGTCCGACAGGCTCTGAAAGGCTCCGAAAGGGGCCGGACGACAAACCCTCCAGAGAGGGAGCGTCCCGGGGACTGCAAGAACAACAAAGCAGACGGTTTAGAGAACGATGCGTAGATTGTTTCAATGGCTCGACCTGGGCCATCTCGTGGCCGGGGCTGCGCAGACGGCAGCGGCCGTTCTGTGCCTCGGCGTCGTATCGACGACCGTCCTCTCCGCCATGACGACGCCCGACCCCGTGGTCGCGGTGCGCAAGAGCTCCCTTCCCATGACGGCCTACGCCCCTTCGCATGGCCGCGACCTCGCCGGTGCCTTCGGCGGCGACAGCGCCTTCCTCGACGCGCAGGTCGAAAAGGCGAGCATCACCATGCCGGCGCCCGGCGTGCCGATGGACGTCGACACGCCGCTTGTGCGCCTCAAGGCGCAGCTTCTTGAAGAAGAGCGCCGCTGCCTCGCGGCAGGTATCTATTTCGAGGCGCGCGGCGAGACGACCGAGGGCCAGCTCGCGGTTGCCCGCGTGATCCTCAATCGCGTCGGATCGGAGCATTATCCCGACAGCATCTGCGGCGTCGTCTATCAGGGCGCCAGCCGCGCGACGGGCTGCCAGTTCTCCTTCACCTGCGACAAGCGGGTGAACAAGGTGCCGAACGAGCGCCGCGCCTGGGCAAAGGCCCGCCGCACGGCGGAATATGTGACGCTCGGCCGCATCGGCGAGACGGAGCTTGCGCCCGCCATGTTCTATCATGCGGATTACGTGCAGCCCTACTGGGCGGCGAGCATGGTGGAAGTGGCGAAGATCGGCCGTCACATCTTCTACAAGCCGCGCCGCGAAGGCCGCTCGTAAGCGGCCCTCGCTGCGGTCTTGTATAGTGGGCGTCAGCCCTTCGCCTTCGCCTCTTCTTCCATCATCTTGAGCATCGGCGCGATCGGTCCCGTCGTCGCGATCTGCTCGCGCACCATTTCCGGCGCGTTGCCCGCGGCCTTGTCGAGCTCCACGAGCTCTGGCGGCACATACCAGTGCAGCTTGTCGGAGCCATAGGCCTCCCACACGACCTTCGCGACTTCCATCGGCGGGATCGAGCGGAACATGCCTTCCTTCGGCGCGTTCGCCGCCGCGCCTTCGGGCAGGATCGGCGTATCGATGAGGCCCGGCAGCACATCCGCCGCGCGCACACCGATGATCCGGAATTCGATGGACAGCGCTTCGGTAAGCCCCTTCACCGCATGCTTGGTCGCCGAATAGACGGCGATGCCCGGCATGCCATAGGTGGCCGACGACGACGAAGTCGTGAAGCAGAGCGAATTCTCCGTCGCTTTCAGCAGCGGCAGCGCGGCATGGATACCGTTCAGCACGCCGATGAAGTTCACCTGCACCACGCGCATGTTTTCCGCGAAGTCCATATCGGCGAAAAGCCCGCCCGCGCCGATGCCGGCATTGTTGTAGAGGATGTCCATCTTGCCATCTGTCGCCTTGCCGAAGCTCGCGACGGCCGCGTCATAGGCTTCCTTGTTGGTAACGTCGAGCTTTGCGACGATGCAGTTCTCCGCGCCAAGTTCCTTCTCGAGCGCGGCGAGGCCTTCGCCGTTTACGTCGTAGCCGCCGACGAACCAGCCCTTCGAATGAAAGAGCCGGGCCGTCTCGAGACCCATGCCCGACGCCGCGCCTGTGATGAAGATGGACTTGCGTCCGTTGGCCTGTCCCATGATCGCCTCCCGGTTGTGTTTTGATTTTGTGGACCGTAGTCCAGTTTTCCTGCGCGGGAAAGCGGGAAGGGCATCAGGACGCGGTGAGGGAATCGAAATCGAGTCCGATGTCGAGACAGGGCGCGGAATGCGTGATCCAGCCGCAGGAGATGAGGTCGACGCCTGACGCAGCGATGGCCGGGGCCGTCTCGGCGGTGATGCGCCCCGACGCTTCGGCAATCGCCCGTCCGTCGATGCGGCCGACGGCCTCTGCGAGCATCTCCGGCGTCATGTTGTCGAGGAGAACGGCATCGACGCCCGCCTTCAACGCCTCATCGAGCTGGTCGAGCGTGTCGACCTCCACCTCGATCTTCACCATGTGTCCGCTCGCTTCCTTTGCGCGGGCGATCGCGGCGGCGATCCCGCCCGAGACGGCGATGTGGTTGTCCTTGATGAGCACGGCGTCGTCGAGGCCGAAGCGGTGGTTCATGCCGCCGCCGGCGCGCACCGCGTATTTCTCGAAGATGCGAAGCCCGGGCGTCGTCTTGCGTGTGCAGCAGACATGGGCCTTCGTGCCCTCGATGGCGCGCGCGATCTCGCGCGTTGCGGTCGCGATCCCGGACATGTGCCCGAGGAAGTTCAATGCCACACGCTCGCCCGTGAGAATGCCGCGCGCCGGGCCCTCGATAGCGGCAATGGTGTCGCCGGGCTCGACGTCGGAGCCGTCGCCTTTTACCACCGCGACTTTCAGCGAGGGATCGACGAGACGGAAGGCCATGCGCGCGCAGTCGAGGCCCGCGACGCGGCCGCTTTGCCGCGCATTGAGGAGGACGCGCGCCTTCGCTTCCGCTGGAACGGTCGCCTGCGTGGTGATATCGCCCGCGCGGCCGAGATCTTCCTCGAGCGCCGCGCGCACCGCGGGCTCGACCATGAGCGGGGGAAGTGGCGTCAGGATCATGCGCTCGCCTGTGCCTCGTTCTGCGGCGCGTGCGCGTTCTCGATGGCGGCTTCCGCGATCCGCTCCGCTTCCTTCAGCGTTACGAAGGTACGATGCCGGAAGGCCGCGCGTGGCTCCGCGAAATCGGTGCGATAATGACCGCCGCGGCTTTCCTCGCGCGCGAAGGCGGAGGCCGCGATGAGCTTCGCTGTCGTGGCGATATTGCCGAAGAGGTTTGCCGGACCGGCCGCGCGCTCGAGCCGGGCAATTTCGGTAAGCGCATGGGCAAGTCCTTCGCCTTCGCGCTCGACGCCCACATGGGCCGTCATGATCTGCCGGAGCTGGCTGACGAAGGGGGCGTCCGTCGCGGCGGCGGAGCCGAGCACGGGAGGCGCGATGTGGCTCGCGGCCCGGCCTTCGGGCACCGCGCCGTCGATATCGGCGGCGATCCGCGCGCCGAAGACGATGGCTTCCAGAAGGGAATTGCTCGCGAGCCGGTTTGCGCCGTGCATGCCGGTGGAGGCGACCTCGCCGCAGGCCCAGAGTCCTTCGACGCTGCTGCGGCCCCGTGCATCCACATGGATGCCGCCCATATGGTAGTGCGCGGCGGGCGCGACAGGGATCGCCTGGCGCGCCGGATCAATGCCGAGCGCCATGCAGTTCTCGTAAACGGTCGGGAAGGCGCTTGCGAAGCGGTCGCCAAGGGCGGGCCGCGCATCCAGGAAGGCGCCGCGTCCCGCGGCAATCTCGCGGAATATGGCGCGCGCCACGATGTCACGCGGCGCAAGCTCCGCATCGGCATGGATCGCGGCCATGAAGCGCTGGCCTGCCTTGTTGACGAGGATCGCTCCCTCGCCGCGCAAGGCTTCCGTCACCAGCGGCGCGGGATCGCGGGGCCCCGCGATGGCGGTCGGATGGAACTGCACGAATTCGGGGTCGGCGATCAGCGCGCCCGCGCGGGCCGCCATGGCAACGCCTTCGCCGCGCGCCTGCACGGGATTGGTCGTCACCGCGAAAAGCTGTCCGACGCCGCCGGAGGCGAGCACCACGGCGCGCGCCTTGATGAGCAGTGGCTGCGGCGCCGTGGCCGCATGGGCGGGCCGCGCGAAAACGCCAGCCGCGCGCCCGTTCTCGATGGCGAGCTCATAGGCGGAGAGCCCTTCCATCACGCGGATGGAGGGAGTGGCGCGCACGGCGGCGACGAGCGCCTGCATGATCGCCTTGCCCGCCTGGTCGCCCTTCACGTGAACGATGCGGCGATGGCTGTGGGCCGCCTCGCGGCCGACGGCGAGCTTGCCTTCGATGTCGCGGTCGAAGGGCACGCCGAGCCGAAGGAGATCCTCGATACGGATGGCGGCCTCACGGGCGATGGAGAGCGCGGCTTCCTCGTCGACCGTGCCCGCACCTGCCGCGATCGTGTCGGCGGCATGTGATTCCGCTGTATCGCCCGCCTCGATGGCGGCCGCGATGCCCCCCTGTGCCCAGGCGCTCGATGCGCCGTCACCAATGGGGGCGCCCGCGAGCACCGTCACGGGACGAGGTGCGAGCTTCAGTGCGGTAAAGAGTCCCGCGAGACCTGCACCGACGATCAGAACGTCGCCGGCGTCGACGATGTTGCCCTGTGCCATGAAGGCGTCTCCCGCTTGAGCGTAATGCTCAGTTGCCGAGATTGATCATCCGTTCGACCGCCCGGCGCGCTTTCACGGCTACGGCGGGATCGACCGTCACTTCCTCGCGCATATAGACGAGGCTCTCGAGAATGTTCTTCAGCGAGATTCTCTTCATGTGCGGGCAGAGGTTGCAGGGACGCACGAACTCGACATTCGGATTTTCCACCGCCACGTTGTCGCTCATGGAGCATTCCGTCACCATGACGACGCGCTTCGGCTGGTTTTCCTTCACCCAGTTGATCATGCCGGAGGTGGAGCCGGAGAAGTCGGCTTCCTCGACGACTTCGGGCGGGCATTCCGGATGCGCGATGATGACGATGTTGGGATCGTCCTTGCGGTACTGCCTGAGTTCCTCCGCCGTGAACCGCTCATGCACTTCGCAGTGCCCCTTCCAGGTGAGAATCTTCACATCCGTCTGCTTCGCGATGTTCTTCGCGAGGAACTCGTCAGGAATGCAGAGCACGCGGTCCGTGCCGAAGCTCTCGACGATCTGCAGCGCGTTTGAAGAGGTGCAGCAGATGTCGCTTTCCGCCTTCACTTCCGCGGACGTGTTCACGTAGGTCACGATCGGCACGCCGGGAAACTTCTCGCGCAGCAGCCGCACATCCTTGCCCGTGATCGAGTCGGCGAGAGAGCAGCCGGCCTTCACATCGGGAATGAGAACGGTCTTCTGGGGGTTTAGCAGCTTCGACGTCTCCGCCATGAAGTGCACGCCGCACTGGACGATGACGTCCGCGTCCACCTTCGCCGCTTCCTTCGCGAGCTGCAGACTGTCGCCCGCGATGTCGCTCACGCAGTGGAAGATTTCCGGCGTCTGGTAATTATGCGCGAGCACGACCGCACCGCGTTCCTTCTTCAATTCGTTGATCGCGCGGATATAGGGCGCGAAGAAGGGCCATTCGACGGAGGGGATGACGTGTTTCACCTTCTCATAGAGAGGCGCCATCTCTTTTGCGAGGCCGGGCGTGTATTCGAGCTCCGGCATCTCCAGCGCCTTGAATGCGCGCGCTGCGGGCTTCGTGCCCGTCTTCTGCTGCATGTCACCTGCGAGGGCCATTTCGACCTCCTGTCGCTGTCCCTAATTATACTCAGAATGAGTATATATAAGGTACCAAAAACACCGGCACCCCGCAGGGGCCGGGCTCAAGCTTGAGATATGCTACGCTTGAGCATTATCAAGCGTCAACAGGGAAAATCTTCGCGTTCCGAACCCGGCTGTTCAAAACAGAACAGCCCGAAAAAGATCAGTTCTTTCCGTGGGTTAGGGCGTAGATGTAACCGCCGAGCGCGCCCAGCAGGACATTGGCGACGAGCAAGCCCGCCGCGAAAACCGTCGCGGGTATCAGAAAGATCATTGCGACAAGACCCCAGAGAACATTGAGGACCGGAGAGAGGGCACCATGCGCCACGGGCCTTGTCCTGGCGATCCGCGCGGCGAGATATCCCGCCGCCACCGGCGCCGCGAGCGCCAGCATCGAAAACCAGGACTGCTCGTAATTCTCGACCGTCGCATCGCTGAAGAGGAGAGGATAGAGCGCACCCAGGACGGTGATGAGGACGATCATCAGCACGAAGCCGAAAACCGAGCCGATGAGAACCGCCTTGATCGAAATGCTGTTCATGGATGGCTCCCTGGGGTCAGCTGTTCGCGCGGCTGCGCGACGGCGCGAGCTTGAGGCCGGGCGCCGGGCGTTCGTTCAGCACCTCGCGGCGGAAGCGGAACTGTTCGGCGGGGCGTCCGCCGGTGCGGGTCGACATACGGCCTGTGCGTTCGACAAGCCCCGCATTCTCGACGAGGCGGCGGAAGTTCTGTTTGTGGACATGCAGCCCGAGCAGAGCCTCCACCGTCTTCTGTAGTTCATAGAGCGTGAAGGCGGGCGGCATCAGCTCGAACGCGACCGGGCGGTACTTGATCTTCGCGCGCAGCCGGCTCATGGCAGTCGCGAGAATGCGCCGGTGATCGAACTGCATCGGCCGGCCGAGCGGCGGCACGTTCTTTTCCGTCAGCGCCAGTGCGTTCGGCCGTCCGTCGCGCGCCGCTTCCTGCAGGAGCCCCGCGCTGTATAGAAGTTCGTAGCGCTCCAGCGCCTTCTCGTCGTCCCAGTCGACGCCGTCGACACCGAAGCAGAGCCGCATCCGGTCGCGTCGCTTGCCGCGCGACAATTCGTCGGGCGTCGCTTCCGCCTGCCGCGACACCCATTCACGCAAGAGCGGCACGATTGCCTGCTCGATGATTGCAGGCTTGCCGTCGCGCCAGTCTTCCCATGGAAAATGCTGGTACCAGTCGCGCCACGCCGCGCCCTTCAGCGTTTCATCGTGGCTGCGCGTCAGCGCCAGATAGCCGACAGAGACCACATGTTCGCCAGGCGCCTCGATCTCGATGGCGTGCCGTCCGCGGTCGCCGAAGGTGTATAGCTGCTCGACATAGCCGAGTTCGAGCTGCGTCTGCTCCTGCACCCAGGAGCGCAGGCCGATCTCGAGCGTACGGTGCTGCATCGGGTTGAACGGGCCGAAGGGTAGTGCGTCCCAGCCGCCGGCCCCATCCGCCTCGTCATGCGGCACGATCAGAATTTTCGGCTCGTTCTCCGAAACCGTGACGATCGCCGCATTGAGGCCGATGACGACCGCCTTGTCCGCGCGCATCGCCGCCTCGGCGGCGGACTGGACGGAAGGCTTTGCCGTCTTCGCTGTCATGCTGCCTCAGCGTTGGTCGATGCGCAGGGGAATGGAAAAGAGTTCGCCTTCCCAGCAGGCGCGTCCGGGGCCGAGCGCTTCGACGGCCGCCATCATGCGGCCGTCGCGCTTCAGCAGCCGGTCGGCATGGCGCACCATCAGCCGGTTCGGATGCGCATGCGAGCCGCGCGCCCGCACGAGCCGCGCAAGTTCTTCTTCCGGATGGCCCTCGTTCAGCACGCAAAGCGTGATGAAGGCCGCCGCCGTCGAGCGGCTGATCCCCGCCCAGCAGTGAACGAGCATCGGGCTCTTCTGATCCCAGCCCTGTACGAAGCGGATGAGTTCCTCGACATGCACCTCGCCGGGAGGCACGAGATCGTCGATCTCCTCCGCGATGTCGTTCACCGAGAGCCGCAGGTGCCGGGTGGGCTCGATACCCCCGGGCGTGTCGATCATGGTTTCGGGATCGAGCAGGCTCACGAGATGCGAAGGTTTCACATCCCGGATTGCATCCTCGACGGCGCTCAGGGGGCTTACATAGATCATCATTCGCTCAATCGGGCGGCGCGCGGGCTTCGCCGCGCCGGAATCGACCATACACCCTTAATAACACAGATTTGTGCAAACTCGGGCGTAAATCGAACGGAAACGGTCACTTATCGGAGTGTACTTCGTCTGTCAGTTCGCGGAATCGAGTCAGGAAACGGGCCTGCGCCTTTTTCGTTGGCAGGGGCTCGATGGCGATCGGGGTCAGCCCCCGCGGCCGCCCGAAAATCCTTGCCGCCTCGTCGTCGGAAAAGCCCGCAATCTGCGTCGCCTCGAAAAAGGCAGACGCCTTGTCTGCCCGCTTGATGAGGTCCTCGACCGATTGCGGCAGCTCGGCCGGGAGGCCGAAGCGCATATGGATTGCGGTAGCGAGCCGGTGCTCGAAGGCCTTGTAGTCGATCCCGAGCGCCGCCTTGAACGGGCTGATCATGTCGCCGATCACATACTCAGGGGCGTCGTGGAGGAGGGCGGCAAGCCGCCACTTCACCGGCCAGCCGGGCCGGAAGCGCGCGCAGATATCGTCCACCAGCACGCAATGTTCCGCTACCGTGAAGGCATGGTCTCCCTCCGTCTGCCCATTCCAGCGTGCGACGCGGGCAAGACCGTGCGCGATGTCGTGGATCTCGATATCGAGAGGCGAGGGGTCGAGCAGGTCGAGCCTTCGCCCGCTCAACATGCGCTGCCAGGCGCGCGGGCGCTCGGGCGTCGCTTCCTTCCGGGATTTCGTGTTGCGCGCGGTCATGGGAGGCGCAACTTACGGAGCTTCGCGGCATCTGTCGATTGTCCCCCTCAGCGCGCCTGCCCGAAACTGTCGGGTTGCGGCGAAACGCCGGTTTCGACAATGATTGCTAAGGGGATAAGCTCATCGGGCAAGAGGCGCCAAGCCACAACCAGACCGACAAGGCGACAAGAACAAATGGCCGTCGATCCCGTACCCTCGGACCTTCTTTATCGTGCCTGCGACGTGAGCCAGTTCGAGTTTGAAACGACGGCCGAGCTCGACGATCATACCGGCCTTGTGGGACAGGAGCGTGTGCTCGACGCGCTGCGTTTCGGCACGGGCATTCGCCGTCAGGGCTACAACATTTTCGTGCTCGGGCCGGATGGCGCCGGCAAGCACGAGGCCGTGCTGCGCTTCCTCTCCGGCGTGGCGATCCGCGAGCGCGCTCCCTCCGACTGGGTCTATGTCAACAATTTCACGACGCCTCACAAGCCGGTCGCGCTCGAACTCGGCGCGGGTACCGGCCGCCAGCTCAAGGATGGCATGGCGCGTCTCATCGACGATCTGAAGGTCACGATCCCTTCGATCCTCGAAAGCGAGGAATATCAGAACCGCCGTCAGTCGATCGACGAGGAATACCAGGAGAAGCAGGAGCAGACCTTCGAGGAGCTGCGCGCAAAGGCGGAAGCAGAGGACATCGCGCTTCTCCGTACGCCTGCCGGTTTCGCGCTTGCCCCCGTTCACGATGGCAACGTGCTCAAACCGGAAGAATTCAACCAGCTGCCGGAGGAAGACAGGAAACGCATCGAGGCGACCATCCAGTCGCTCCAGAAGGAACTCGCCGAAACGCTGGAGCACGTGCCCGCCTGGCAGAAGGAACATCATCAGCGTGTCCGCGATCTGAACCGTGAAGTGGCCGAACGCACCGTCGAGCGCGCCATGCGGGAACTGCGCGCGCTCTTCGAAGGCCTGACGCATGTCGAGAAATGGCTCGGTGAGGTCATGGCGGACCTGATCGAGAATATCGGTACCTTTGCGGGCGCGAGCGGCGGCGACGAAGGTTCCGAGCAACAACGCGTCATGGCTGCGATGCAGGCGCTGATGCAGGGGAGAGGCGGGGGCTTCGCGGCGGCCGACCCCTTTCGCCGCTACGAGGTGAACGTCGCCGTCGACAACAGCCAGGAGGCGCGCAAGACCGGTGCCACCACATGGCGCGCCCAGGACATTGCCGATGCGGGCGGTTATATTGGTGGCGGTGCGCCGATCCTCTACGAAGATCACCCGACGATGGCGAACCTGCTCGGCCGCGTCGAGCACATGCCGCAGATGGGTGCCCTCGTCACCGATTTCATGCTCATCAAGCCGGGCGCGCTGCATCGCGCGAATGGCGGTTATCTTCTGATCGACGCGCTGAAGCTTCTGCGCGAGCCGCTCGCATGGGATGCGTTGAAGCGTGCGATTCGCCGCCGCAAGCTCGTCATCGAAAGCGCCGGCGAATATATGAGCCTCGTCAGCACCGTCACGCTCGAGCCGGACCCCATTCCGCTCGACGTGAAGATCATCCTGCTTGGCGACCGCTATCTCTATTATCTTCTCAGCAACAACGATCCGGATTTTGGTGAGCTCTTCAAGGTCGCCGCCGATTTCGAGGACGAGATCGACCGCGAGACCGAAAACGATCTTCTCTATGCGCGGCTCATCGCGAGTACCTGCCGCGAGGAAAACCTGCTGCCCTTCGACCGTTCCGGCGTCGGCCGCATCATCGAGCGTTCCTCGCGTCAGGCGGAGGACGCGGAGAAACTGTCGACCGTCATGCGCCCCATCGTCGACCTCATGTGCGAGGCGGATCACATCGCGCGCAGCGCCGGTGCCTTGAGGATTTCGGCCGACCATGTCGACGAGGCCGTGGAAGCGCAGATCGCGCGCGCAGACCGTCTTCGCGAGCGCAGCCTCGAAATGATCACACGTGACATCGTGATGATCGACACGGAGGGCGAGCGCGTCGGTCAGGTGAACGGTCTCTCGGTTCTGTCGATGGGCAGCATCTCCTTCGGCCGCCCGAGCCGCATCACCGCGCGGGTGCGCATGGGGCTCGGCTCCGCGCGCGTCATCGATATCGAGCGCGAAGTGGCATTGGGCGGTCCGATCCACACCAAAGGCGTGCTCATCCTGTCGGGCTACATCTCCGGCCAGTTCCTGCCCGAGATCCCGCTTTCCATGTCGGCGAGCGTCGTTTTCGAACAGTCCTATGGCGGCGTGGACGGTGACAGCGCTTCCTCCGCCGAGCTCTATGCCCTGATTTCCGCGCTCGCCGAAGCGCCCATCGCACAGGGTCTCGCCGTCACCGGCTCGGTCAACCAGCTTGGCGAAGTGCAGGCAATCGGCGGTGTCAACGACAAGATCGAGGGCTTTTTCGACATCTGCGTGCGTCGTGGCCTTACCGGCGAGCAGGGCGTGTTGATCCCCGCCGCCAACGAAAAACATCTGATGCTCCGCCAGGACGTGGTCGACGCGGTGGAGCGCGGCATGTTTGCGATCTATCCTGTGGAGCATGTCGAGGAAGGCGTCGAACTGCTGATGGGCGCGCCCGCTGGCATACGCGGCGAGGACGGCAATTTCCCGGCAGGATCGATTTACGCCCGCGCCGAGGAGCGGCTTGCCGCCTTCGCCGATAACCAGCGCCGCTTTGCGCAGCGCTCGGACGATGGCCCGGCAACCGGCAGGCCGGCAAACAGCAGGCCGGCAAACAGCAGGAAGGGCTCGTGATGGTCGCAGCCCCGAACAAGAGCGAAGAGGCGGCCCGCAACGAAAGCGGCACGCGCATCGTCGTCGGCCTGGATACTTCGCTCATCGCGCGCGAAGCGCTTTCGCTCGCCGCGCGGCTTGCTGCTTCCGTGGATGCGCGGTTGAAGGGCGTCTTCGTCGAGGATGAAAATCTCTTGAGTCTCGCCGACCTTCCCTTCGCGCGAGAGGTTTCTTTCTCTGGCGAGGTGCGAGCGCTCGATCCGGAGCGCATGCTCCGCGCCATGAGGGCGCAGGCCGAGAGTGCGCGCCGAACGCTGGCGCGCATCGCCTCGGAAGCGCATGTCGACTGGTCCTTCGACGTGCGGCGCGGCCGCCCGCTGCCCTCGCTTGCCGCCAGTACGGGCAGGGAAGACACGCTTGTCATTCGTTCGTCCGGGATGGGCGCGCGCGAAGTCGGCCGCACCGTCCGCGCGGCGACGCGCGAGGCACGCGCGGATGTTCTTCTCGTTGCGCGCGGCGCGGGGCTCAAGACGGCGCTCGCCGTCCCCGCGCCGGCGGCGCAGGGCGGCATCTATACCTCGCCCCCCGGCCGTCCCGTCGCGTCCATCGACGAGGGCACGAGCCCGGGCGAGGCCTGCAGCGCCTTCGCCGAGACGCTTGCTGCCCGCATCGGTGCGCCCTTCCTGCGGCTCGCCGCGAAGGGGCGGGCGCCCGCCGATCTCGCGGCCGCCGCGCGTCAGGGCGGCGTCGGCATTCTGGTGGTCAATGCGGACTGGCTCGGCGACGATGACGACGCGGCGCGTCTCTCCGCCGCCGCGGGCTGTCCTGTGCTACTGCTGGGCAAGGAACATGGGCCTCTCGAAGGTCCGTCAACAAGCGCCCCGAAAGGCGCGGAAGGAGGCTGATGATGTCCGTGCGTAAAATTCTTGTGCCGCTTGCCGGCAGGCCCGAAGACGATGAGGTGCTCTCGACGGCACTCTCGGTTGCCAGGGCCTTCAAGGCGCAGCTCGTCGGTCTCTTTGCGCGGCCCGATCCTTCGGAAGCCCTGCCTTACCTTGGCGACGGCGTCTCCGGGCAGGTGATCGAGGACCTGATGCAGGCGGCGCGCGAAGGCGCGGACGATGCCTGCGCGCGCGTGAGGGCCGCGCTCGAGAAGACCGCCTCTGCCGCAGGTGTCGCCATCGCGAAGGAAGGCGGCAAGGCGGAGATGCCGTCGGCCCGCTTCCTCGATGTCACGGGCCGCCGCGATGAGATCATCGCGAAGCACAGCCGCCTTTCGGACCTCATCGTCTTCGGGGAAAGCCCGACCGGTATTGCCGGCGGCACCGCGCTCGAAGCCGCGATGCTGAGTGCGGATCGTCCCGTCCTCATAGCGCCGAAAAAGGCGTGGGACCCCGTTGGCGGCACGGTCTGCATCGGCTGGGATGACAGTCCCGAAGCGTCGAGCGCCGTCATGATGGCAATCCCCTTCCTCGAAAAGGCGAAGAAGGTGATGATCCTCTGCATTGGCGGCAAGGAACTCGATCCGGGCCCCGGTTCGACGCTTGCCGATTATCTCGCGCTGCACGGCGTAACCGCCGACGTGCATCTCGTTGACGGACAGGGCAAGGCCGATGGCGAAGTGCTGCTCGAACAGGCAGAACAGGCGAAGGCCGACCTTCTCGTCATGGGCGGGTATGGCCACAGCCGCATTCGCGAATTCCTCATGGGCGGCACGACGCAGCATGTCCGCTCGCACGCCACCATCCCCGTGCTGATGGCGCACTGATCACCGCAAGAAGAAAGAACGGAAGTTAGAATGACCCTCTATCACGTCCATATGTCCCTCGCGCGCAACGAGGAATTCCCGAACGGCTCGCCAGCTCATGGCTACGATCTCGTCGTTCCGCTCGACGAGAACATGAAGCTCGATCCGGAAGCATGGAAGGCGCATGCGAAGGAATGCACCGTCCGCCGTTTCTGGCAGGACGAGCCGGATCAGAAAGGTCTTCTGCGCCATATCGGGCGCGGCTGGGTGATCGACTACGACGCGACGACGCCCGAAGGCGACGAGCCCTTCTTCAAGCTCGACCGGCACGAGTTCAAGTCGGGGGAGTATCTCTCGGTCACGGAACAGGATGGCGAGATGCAGACATTCCGCATCGTCACCGTCGAGCCGCTGAAGTAACTCAACAGAAAAATGTCGCCCCGGGAGTTGATCCCGGGGCCCATTCGTTTCTCGGAAGAGTCCGATGAATCCCGGCGACAGGCGCCGGGATGACGCCGCAACGGCTACGCCCGCTTCCGCACCAGCACGTTGCCGGCCGAATAGCCTGCACCGAAGCTGCAGATGAGACCGAGATCGCCTTCCTTCAGATCTTCGCTGTACTGGCTGAAGGCAATGATCGACCCTGCCGAACTCGTATTCGCATATTCCTGCAGGATGTTCGGCTGCTCGCCCGGTTCCGGGTCGCGCCCCAGCACCTTGCGGCCGATGAAGTCGTTCATGTTCTTGTTGGCCTGATGCAGCCACATGCGCTTCAGGTCCTTCGGGTCGAGGCCCTCATCCGCCATGTGCTCGAGAATGAGCTGCGAGACCATCGGCACCACTTCCTTGAAGACCTTGCGGCCCTCCTGCACGAAGAGCTTGTCCTTCGCGCCGATACCTTCCGGCGTCGCGCGGTTGAGGAAGCCGAAATTGTTGCGGATGTTGTTGGAGAATTTTGTCAGCAGCCGCGTGCCGAGAATCTCCCACGCGCCCTTCGCCGTGCAGGTCTCCTCGCGTTCGAGCACGATCGCGGTGCAGACGTCGCCGAAGATGAAATGGCTGTCGCGGTCGCGGAAGTTGAGATGCCCCGAGCAGATTTCCGGGTCGACGATCAGCACGCAGTCGACCGAGCCCGAGCGCAGCATGTCGTAGGCGGTCTGGATGCCGAAGGTTGCAGATGAGCAGGCGACGTTCATGTCGAAGCCGAAGCCCTCGATGCCGAGCAGGTCCTGCACTTCGACAGCGATGGCGGGGTAGGGCCGTTCGAGGTTCGAGCAGGCGACGAGCACGGCGTCGATGTCGGCGGCGGTCTTGTTCGCGCGCTTCATCGCCTTCTTCGCCGCATCGACCGCCATTTCGGCGAGGATCGACGGTTCGTCGTTCGAACGCTGGCGAAGCCGCGGCGCCATGATGTCCGGGTCCACGATGCCGGATTTGTCCATCACGTAGCGCGCCTCGATGCCGGAGGCCTTCACGATGAAGTCGACGCTCGATTCGCTGAGCGCTTCCACCTCGCCGCGTTCGATGGCGGCGGCGTTTTCCTCGTTGTGCTTGCGCACATATTTATTGAACGTATCGACGAGTTCGGTATTGCTCACGGAGTGGGGCGGCGTAAAAACCCCCGTCCCGCTGATGACGACTTTGGTCACTGTCCACCTGATGGTTCTTGTTCGCTGCCGGGTGCATTCCGGGCGGTTTGATCGGTTTCTGCCGGAATGACTTTGCGGCTCTCCCCTTGCCACGGGGCTAAAATAGAACAGCCCATCCGGCGATGCTACTGCCGAAGGCACCGTGAAGAAGGAAGGACGCATGACGGGGAAAATCGGCCTGCCTCACGCGCCGCTCGAAGGTGAGGGGCTTCGGGCGCTCTCGCTGGCGGAGATGGCGGCTTTGGCAACGGCCTTGCCGGCGGATGGGGTCGAAAACCCGGCCTCGCCCCTGCGTAAACCGGCACTCGCAACCATCGCTGCCGATGGCGCGCCTGCCGTCCGGACCGTCATTTTGCGCTCTGTCGATGCCGGGCGCCGCGTCTTCGGCATATTCACCGATGCGCGCTCGGCGAAGGTTGTCGAGATCGCTCGTGATTCCCGCGCGTCGCTGCTCTTTTACGATCCGCGCTGCGATATCCAGGTGCGTTTTTCCGGTCGCGCGGCGGCGCGGGTGGGGGAGGCAAGCGCGTGGGAAAGCGCGGCACCGCCGAGCCGCCGGGCCTATCTCGTCACCGCGCCCCCCGGCACCCCGTCGCCCGGGCCCGTTTCCGGCCTGCCGCCGGATGCCGAAGGCGTCATTCCGCCGCTGGAAAGGCTGGAAGAGGGCCGCAGCAATTTCGCCCTCGTCGAGTTCGTCTTCGACGAGGCCGATATTGTCGTGCTGAGCCGCGCCGGCAATCGCCGCGCGCGCATCCGTTTTGCCGCGGACAAGCCGCAGGCGGAGTGGCTCGTGCCCTGAACCCGGCTGGCCGCGTCAGATCATCGACGCAGTGCGGGTCGAGCCGCCGCTTTCCGAGCCCTCGTTCTTCTTCTCGCCGCTCTTTGTCTCGTTCTTGCCGTCGTCCTTGGCGTTGCTCGAGGCAAGGCGCGGGGTGTCCTGCTTTTCTTCGGCGTCCTGCGCGCGGATTTCGCCGCTCACCTGGCCGCCTTGTTCGACCTTGAGCTCGCCATAATGCACCGTCCCGGTCACGCGGCCCGACGAATTGATCGTCAGGCAGTTCTTCACGGTCAGCGTACCGTCGAACTTGCCGTTGATTTCCGCGGCATCCACGGTCGCATCGCCGCGCACGTCGCCCGTTTCGGAGATCGTCAGCGTGCCGCTTTCGATGGTTGCCTGCACGTCGCCTTCGATCACGAGCGAGTCGCAGGACTGGATCTTGCCTTCGAGTTTGAGACCGCGCCCCACATGCAGGTTGGCGGCCTGCGACGAGGCGGAGGACGAAGAGCTAGCGGTCGACTGAAGAGTGCGCACGGGCGGCTTCCTTGCTTGATAGGATGGAGTGATGACGCGCGTCCCCGCGCTGTCGTTATCTTCGGCGCGGCTTTCCCCGCCGCGCGTGTCTGGTGGTGACTGAGCCGGCTTGGCTTCTTCATGCTGCGAGCCGGAAGATCCCGGCGACGGCGATGGGCCGGAATCGGAAACACCCTTGGGGCGCTTGAACATTTCTGGAATCCCCTCCACTGACTGGAACGGATGGAAATCTACGCGCGTAACGTGGCTCGCATGTGCCGACAATGTGGCGGAACATTGATCGCGTGGGCACGGATGCACATAACGGTGCTTAATTATCTTTTTTGATTTCGCACCAGTGTGGAGCAGCTTGCATGGCGCGGACACGTCACGAGATGATCGTTGACGATGCCGACCGCCTGCGCGAAGGCATAGACGATCGTCGGTCCACAGAATTTGAAGCCGCGCTTCTTCAACTCTTTCGACATCGCGATGCTCATCGGCGTTTCGGCGGGCACCTGGCGGATGCTTTTCCACCTGTTCTGCACCGGTGTGCCGTCGACGAAGTCCCACAGGAAGTTGGAAAAGCCTTCGCCTTTCTCCTCTATCTCGAGCCAGGCCTTCGCGTTGCCGATCGTCGCTTCGATCTTGCCGCGATGGCGGATGATCCCCGGATTTTTCAGGAGTTTCTCTACCTTTGCGGGCCGGTAGCGCGCGATCGTCTCCGGCTCGAAGCCGTCGAAGGCCTCGCGGAAGCTCTCGCGCTTGCGGAGAATCGTGATCCAGGAAAGCCCGGCCTGGAAGCCGTCGAGGATCAGCTTCTCGAACAGCGCCCGGCTGTCATACTCCGGCACGCCCCATTCCTCGTCGTGATAGGCGACATAGAGCGGATCTTCGCCGGGCCAGGGGCAGCGCCCTGCGTCACTCGTTTTCGCCGGCGCCATTCTCTTTCCCTTCTCCGGTCCCGATGTCGAGCCAGCCGGGAATTTCCGGCCTGATTTCGGAAAGTCCCGCTTCCAGGATCGAATCTCTGATGAGATCGAGTCTGACAAGCGCAAGTGCGCGCCCCGCCTCGGCGTCCGTGGAGAGAATGGTACCGACTTCCCGTGCGCCACCCTTGATCGGCGTGCCGTGTGCGGGCATGTCGCCTTCCACATCCACCGGCAGCAGCCGTTTCCTCACGCTGCCGCGCCGTTTCGTGCGCGAGGTCACTTCCTGCCCGACGAAGCAGCCCTTCTGGAAGTCGATACCGTTGAGTTCGGCGAGATTGACCTCGAGCGGAAACGTCCGGTCCGGTTCGAAATCTTTTGCCGCATCGCCGATTCCGAGCGAAATCCGGTGGCGGTCCCAGGCGTCTTCGTCCGCTGAGGTGGCCGACGCCGCAATCGCGCCGTCGATCTCGCTTTTGGCCATGATCGCGCGTCGTCCCATCGCCGCGAGGCGCGGGTCGGGCAGTCCCGGCCCCTCCGCCATCGGGCTTCCGTCCTCGTGCCAGAACACGGCGACGCCCATCGCCTCGCTCCTGTCTTCGATCTCGACCTTGGCGCGCAGCTTGTACATGGCAAGCCGCTTCGCGAGCTCCGCCGTCCGCGCTCCGTCGCAATCGAGAAGGATGGCGTCCTTGTCTGCCGGATCGGCCGCCATGAAGAAGTCGAAGAGGAATTTGCCCTGCGGTGTCAGCAACGCCGAATAGACGAGCCGCGTGCCGTCCGCGCGGTCCACATTATTGGTGACGAGCCCCTGCAGGAAGCTCCGCGCCTCCGCGCCTCCGATCCGCAGTACCCCGCGCTCCGTGAGCGCCGAGGCCATTGCCCCTGCCATCGCCATGTGCCTCGTTTCATTCCGGCTTCCAGATTTAGGCCTCGGCCAGCCGATCCGCAAGACGGGCGGCTGAACTTGGCTTTGGTCTCCTGCGCCCCTATAAACGCCGAAAACCCGCAAACGCGGCTCCGCGCCGCCCCTTTGCGCCCCCTGTGGGACCTCGCATGCGCATTCTCTTCATCGCGTCCAACCGCATCGGCGATGCCGTCCTCTCGACCGGCATCCTCGGTGGTCTCATGGAACGCTATCCCGGTGCCGAATTCTGGGTGGCGTGTGGTCCGCTCGCCGTCGATGTCTTCCGTCACGCTCCTGGCGTCTCCCGCATCATCGTCATGCGCAAGGAAAAGCGCGCCGGTCACTGGCGAAAGCTCCTCAAGGCCGTGGCCTTCCGCCGCTTCGAGGCGGTGGTGGACCTGCGCGGCTCGGCGACCCCTTGGGCGACCTTCGCGAGGAAGCGCCACATCCTGAAGCCCGATCACACACTTCATCGCGTCGAGCACAATGCGGGCGTCGTCGGCATGGTCCCGCCGCCCGCGCCCCGCGTCTGGCCGGGCGAGGAAATGCGCGCCCGCGCGCGCGTCACGATCCCGGACGGCATGAAGGTTCTCGCCATCGGCCCGACGGCTGCATGGCGCCACAAGATGTGGCCGGTCGAGCGATTTGCGGAGCTCGCGCGCCGCCTTCTTGCGCCGGGCGCGCCGCTCGACGGTGCGCATCTTCTTGTCACAGGCGGTCCCGGCGAAGAGGAGAAATGCCGGCCCGTTCTTGAGGTGGCGCCACCCGAACGGCGCATCGACCTCATCGGCGCCGGCATCGACGAAACCGCCGCCGCTTTCGAGCGCATCGCGCTCTATGTCGGCAATGATTCCGGCCTCATGCATCTTGCCGCCGCCGCGGGCGCGCCTACCATCGGCCTGTTCGGGCCGACCGCTGATGCGATCTATTCGCCCTGGGGCCCGAAATCGGTGACGGTCCGCGTGCCACGCACGCTGGACGAGATCAGGCAGCAGGAAGGTGAGAACTTCCTCTCGAGCGGCCGCAATTTCATGGAAGACCTTGCCGTCGATACGGTTTTCGACGCCGCTGCCGCGCTGCTGGCGAAAACGAAAGCGAATGATCAGAATGGCGGCCACGATGCCGCTCCGGCGAAGCAACGCAGTCAGGAAGGATGATCCCTTGAGCTTGATCTATGATCTCGTCTTTCGCGGCGGCACTGTCGTCAATCACGACGGCATGGGCGTCGCCGACATCGCGGTGAAGGACGGGCGGATCGCCGCCATCGGCGATCTCTCCCGCGCCGATGCCGCCGAAACGGTCGATGTGAAGGGGCTTCATGTCCTGCCCGGCGTCGTCGACAGCCAGGTCCATCTCCGCGAGCCCGGCAACGAGCACAAGGAAGACCTGGAGACGGGCGGCCGCGCCGCGGCGCTCGGCGGCGTCACCGCCGTCTTCGAGATGCCGAACACCGCGCCGCCGACGACAAATCCCGACGCCATCACCGACAAGGTCAACCGCGCGCGTCACCGCATGTATTGCGACTTCGCTTTCTATGGCGGCGCGACCACGCAGAATGTCGACATCCTCGCCGACATCGAGCGCACGCCCGGCTGCTGCGGCATCAAGGTTTTCATGGGGTCGTCCACCGGCACGCTGCTGGTCGAGAAGGACGAAGACGTGCTGCGCGTGCTGAAGGCGATCAACCGCCGCGCGGCCTTCCATTCCGAAGACGAATTCCGTCTGCGCGAACGCCGCGAGCTGGCGCTGCTCGGCCATGTCGAGACGCATCCCGTCTGGCGTGACGCGGAAGCCGCCGTCCTCTGCACCACGCGCGTTCTTCGCCTTGCGCGCGAGGCGGGCAAGCGCATTCATGTGCTCCACATCTCGACGGCCGACGAAATGCCGATCCTCGCGCAGCACAAGGACATCGCGACGGTCGAGACGACGCCGCAGCATCTGACGCTCGCCGCGCCCGAATGCTACGAGGCGCTCGGTACCTATGCGCAGATGAACCCGCCGATCCGCGGCCGCGAGCATCGCGACGGTATCTGGGCGGGCGTCGCAGCCGGCATCGTCGACGTCATCGGTTCTGACCACGCGCCACACACGGCGGAAGAAAAGGCGCAGACCTATCCGAAGTCGCCCTCCGGCATGCCCGGCGTGCAGACGCTCGTGCCGGTGATGCTGAACCACGTCAACGAAGGCCGCCTCACGCTGCAGCGTTTCGTAGACCTGACCTCCGCCGGGCCGCAGCGCATTTTCGGCATGTCTCGCAAGGGCCGCATCGCGGTCGGCTACGACGCGGACCTCACCATCGTCGACATGGCTGCCGAGCGCACCATCGAAGACAAGTGGATCGCTTCGAAATGCGGCTGGACGCCTTTCAACGGCATGAAGGTGAAGGGCTGGCCCGTCGGCACGGTCGTTCGCGGTTACCGCGCCATGTGGGAAGACGAACTCGCCGCGAAGGCGACCGGCGAACCGATCACCTTCGTCGAGGCTTTGCCGCGTCACTGAGCGGCGAGGGGCGGGCGGTGCGCAAATTCCTGATCGAAAGCCTGCTGATTTTTGCAGCCTGCTTCGTCTTCTTCACCGCCTATTACCTGACCGCCTCGGCGTTCGGCCCCAACGGCAAGATAATATTCGTCGCTCTCGCCGCTCTCGCGGTCGGCGTCTTCCTTTTCTTGCGCCGCCGGTCCGGCCGGCGGGACTGATGGACGTCCCTCTAGTGAATCGCCCCCATGAAATCCGCCTTCACGAATTCCGTCGGATGGATCACGCGCCGCGTGCCGACGCGCACCGAATGGATCGGTCCGTCGAGTTCCCGTCCCCAGAAATCGAGAAATTTGGAGAGCGCCGGATATTTGGGCTCCAGGTCGTAGTCCTGCCAGATATAGGACTGCAGGAGCTTGGGATGATCCGGCATCCGGTAGAGAATTTCGGCTGTCACCAGCCGGTAGCCTTCGATGAGCTTCTTCAGTTCCGAAACCTGTCTCACGCATGAACCTCCAGACTGCTTGAATCCAGACGACAACGCCGCAACTCGTAAGGCCTCATAACGCGTGAATCGTAGTCGTGAAAATTTCACACGTCGATATTGACAAACGTCCGAGTTCTGCGATTCGTTCAATGAAATCAGGGGCTTGGCACTCGCAAGGTAAGGTGAGTGCCAATGCGTTGGTGTCCGCCGCCCCGCTTGCTTGACCCGGCGGCGAATTTGGGCTCGTTTGTGCGCCAACAGGTACCCAGAAAAAGCCGCTTGAAGGCTTCCAACACTTAAGGTCAGGACGGGAAATGACAGGGACGTTCCGCGCCATCCGCGCGTCGAAGGGCGAGAAGGCCCCGCAGGTCGAGTTCGCCAATCTCACCGAAGCCGATCTCATGGAAGGCGACGTCACCGTCGCCGTCGATTATTCCACCGTGAACTACAAGGATGGCCTCGCGCTCACCGGCGCCGCGCCGATCATTCGCGCCTGGCCGCTGATCCCGGGCATCGACTTCTCCGGCAAGGTCGAGAAGTCGGACAATCCGAAATTCAAGCCGGGCGACCGGGTTGTGCTGAACGGTTATGGCGTCGGCGAGGGCCATAGCGGCGGCTATGCGCAGAAGGCGCGTGTGAAGGGCGACTGGCTGGTGAAGCTGCCGGACGCGATCTCGAACGAGCAGGCAATGGCCATCGGCACGGCGGGCTACACGTCGATGCTTTCCGTCCTTGCGCTCGAGAAGAACGGTGTGAAGAGCGGTGCAGATGTCGTCGTCACTGGCGCCGCGGGTGGCGTCGGCTCGGTCGCCATCGCCATTCTCGCGAAGCTCGGCTACCGCGTCATCGCCTCCACGGGCCGCGCCTCGGAAGCGGACTATCTGAAGGGCCTCGGTGCGGACGAGATCATCGATCGCAACGAATTGTCGAACCCGGCGAAGCCGCTCGGCAAGGAGCGCTGGGCGGGTGCCGTCGATTGCGTCGGCAGCCACACGCTCGCCAACGTCCTCTCCATGACGAAGTATGGTGGCACGGTCGCCGCTTGCGGTCTCGCGCAGGGCATGGACCTGCCGGCCTCCGTCGCGCCCTTCATCCTGCGCGGCGTCACGCTCGCCGGCATCGACAGCGTCATGGCGCCAATGGAGAAGCGCGAGGAAGCGTGGAAGCGTCTCGCGACCGATCTCGACATGAAGAAGCTTGAGGCGATGGCCTTCAAGGCGAAGCTCGACGACGTGCCGAAACTCGCGGCCGACATTCTGGCGGGCAAGGTGCGTGGCCGCGCGGTCGTCGACGTCAACGCCTGAGCGGGAGCATGACGAGCGTGGACATGAACCTGCCGCCCTTCCGCGAACCCGGCTATGTCGAACCGAAGATCGAGGTCGAGCATCGCGCCGACGGTTCGATCCTGCTGCGCAATCCGCATCCGCTGCGTCCCGCGCCCGGAAACCTCATCGAACCGATCCGCAAATGGGCCGCCGAAGCGCCGGACCGTGTCTGGCTCGGCAAGCGCAGGATCGTCAGGGAAGGTCTCGGCGACTGGGAGCTTCTCACCTACGCGCAGGCGAATGCGAAAGTGAACGCGATCGCGCAGGCGCTGCTCGACCGCGGTCTCGATCAGTCTACGCCGGTGATGATCCTCTCCGGCAATTCGATCGAACACGCGCTCATGACCTATGGCGCGATCCTCGCAGGCGTTCCCGCAGCGCCGGTCTCGCCTTCCTACTCGACCATGAGCTCCGACTTCGAGAAGCTCCGCTACGTCTTCGACCTGCTCGAACCGAAGCTGATCTTCATGCAGGAGGCCGCGCCCTTCGAGCGCGCGCTGAAGGCGCTGCCGCTGGATGGTGTCGAGCTCGTCACTGTCGACGGTTCGGCGGGCACGTCCTTCTCCGCGCTTCTCGACACGATGCCGGGCGAAGCGGTCGAGAAGAGCTATGCCGGTCTCCATGGCGACATGGTGGCGAAATATCTCTTCACCTCCGGCTCCACCGGCATGCCCAAGGCCGTCATCACCACGCAGCGCATGATGTGCGTGAATTCCATCATGCCGAAAAGCGTGACGCGCGAAGAGGAAAACGAGGAGCCCGCGGTGCTTCTCAACTGGCTTCCCTGGAATCACTGCTTCGGCGGCAACGCGATCCTGAACAATTTGCTCACGGGCGGCGGCACGCTCTATATCGATGGCGGCCGACCTGTTCCCGGCGGCTTCGCCGAGACGGTGCAGAACCTCCGCGAGATCGCGCCGACGGCTTACTCCAACGTCCCCGCCGCCTACACCATGCTGGTGGACGAACTCGAAAACGACGAGGCGCTGGCGAAGAACTTCTTCTCCCGCGTCCGCACTCTCGCCTATGGCGGCGCGGCGCTGAGCCAGGATCTCTACGACCGCATCCAGAAGGTTGCGATCCGCACGGTCGATGAGCGCATCGTCTTTTCCTCCGGCTACGGCGCAACCGAAACCGCGCCCACCATCTGCAACGTTCACTGGCCGACCGAGCGCATGGGGCTTCTCGGCCTCCCGCTTCCGGGCATCGAGCTGAAGCTCGCCCCTGTCGGCCAGAAGATGGAAGTCCGCGTGCGCGGCGACTGCATCACGAAGGGTTACTACAAGAATCCGGAAAAGACCGCCGACGCCTATGACGAGGAAGGCTTCTACCGTCTTGGCGACGGCGCGCGCTTCGTCAATCCCGATAACCCGATGGAAGGTCTCGTCTTCGACGGCCGCGTCGCCGAGGACTTCAAGCTCTCGACCGGCACATGGGTGAGCGCGGGCAAGCTTCGCGTCGATGTCGTCGCGGGCTCGAATGGCGTCCTGTCGGACGCGCTTGTCGCCGGCCTCGACCGCTCGTTCATCGGCATACTCGGTTTTCCGAACATTCCGGCTTGCCGCAACATCGCGGGCGATCCTTCGCTTGCGGTCGAGGATCTCGTCACGCACCCGGCGGTTCTCGAGCGTCTCGCCGAGGGCCTGCGCGCGCACAACAAGGGCAATCCGGGATCGAGCACGCGCGTCCTTCGCGCGCTCCTGATGACGGAGCCCCCGAGCGTCGATGCAGGAGAGTTGACCGACAAGGGCTACATCAACCAGTCGGTCGCGCTCGGTCGCCGCGCCGCGCTGGTCGAGAAGCTCTATGCCGATCCGCCCGGCAACGACGTCGTTGTCGTCTGACGGGGAGAAGGGCGGCAGCGGGTCATGATTGATTTCGGTCTGGTGGCGAATGGCATTGCGATCGGTCTTGCGGTCGCCGCGCCCATAGGTCCGGTCAATCTCATCGTCATCCGGCGCACGCTTCGCTACGGCCAGTTGAACGGCTTTCTCTCCGGCGGCGGCGCCGCGGCGGGCGATGCGATCTTCGCGGCTGTCGCCGCCTTCGGCCTCACCGCCGCCATCGAACTCGTCGTCCGCTTCGAAACCACGCTCCAGATCGTCGGCGGCCTCTTCCTCATCGCGCTCGGCATCCGCACCTGGGTATCCAAGCCGCATTTCGACGAAGCCACCGAGGACAACCTTTCCGCCGCCATTGCCGCCGTCTTCGCGACGACCTTTTTTCTCACCATCACGAACCCGGCCACCATGCTCGGTTTCATCGCGATCTTCGGCGGTGTTGCGGGCCTTGCCGATGCGGGTGAGGATTACGGCCACGCGGCCACCATAGTGCTCGCCGTCATGGCGGGTTCGGCGCTCTGGTGGGCGGGCCTCTCGGGATTCGTCAGTCTTTTCCGCCAGAAGATGAACGATCACCTTCTGGGCATCGTGAACCGCGTTTCCGGTGCGCTGATCGTCATTTTCGGTATCGTCGTTCTCGTGCGTGTCGCCTGCACGTTTTTGTTCTAATGTTCCCCAACAAAGAAACGCTCCGGAGGAAGCTCTCATGAATGGTGCCGAAAGCCTTGTGCGCACGCTGGTCGAATCCGGCGTGGAGGTCTGCTTCTCCAATCCCGGCACGTCCGAGATGCATTTCGTCGCCGCGCTCGACAAGGTCGAGGGCATGCGCGCGATCCTCGGCCTCTTCGAGGGCGCCGTCACCGGCATGGCGGATGGCTATGGCCGCATGGCGGAGAAGCCCGCCGCGACGCTTCTTCATCTCGGGCCCGGTCTCGCCAATGGCCTCGCCAATCTCCACAACGCGCGCCGCGCCTCGACGCCCATCGTCAATATCGTCGGCGACCACGCGACCTACCACGCGCAATATGACGCGCCGCTCGCCTCCGACATCATGGGCTTCGCGCGTCCCGTTTCCGGTTGGGTGCATTCCTCGACCAGCCCGAAGACCGTCGCCGCCGACGGCGCTCGCGCGGTTCACGCCGCGATGCAGCCGCCCGGCCAGATCGCGACCTTGATCCTGCCCGCGGACACCGCCTGGCTCGACGCCGAGCATCCCGCGCCGAAACTGCCTTTCGTAAAGCCCGCCACCGTTTCGTCGTCTGCTGTCGATACCGCCGCGAAGGCGCTGAAGAACGGCAAGAAGACCGCAATCCTCGTGCGCGGAGCCGCGTTGAAGGAAAAGGGCCTCGCCGCCGCCGGCCGCATCGCCGCGAAGTCCGGCGCGCGCATCATGTGCGACACCTTCGCCCCCCGCTTGCAGCGCGGTGCGGGCCGCGTCGTGATCGAGCGCATCCCCTATTTCGCCGAGCAGATCGTCGAGACCTTGCAGGATGTCGAGCAACTGATCCTTGTCGGCGCGAAGCCGCCCGTCTCCTTCTTCGCCTATCCGGGCAAGCCGAGCTGGTGCACGCCGGAAGGCACTGACATCATCTATCTCGCCCACGCCCATGAAGACGGCACCGCCGCGCTCGAAGCGGTGGCGGATGCCGTCGCCGCGCCGAAGGAGCCCGCCGGCGTCGCGCCGCTCCAGAAGCCGGACCTCCCCGCAAAGGGCGCCGCGCTCGACCAGTTCACGGCCGGTCAGGTCGTCGGCCACTTCCTGCCCGACAACGCGATCATCTCCGACGAAGCCGCGACGTCGGGCATCGGCTCCGCCATCGCCACCGCGAATGCTGCGCCGCATGACCATCTCTCGCTCACCGGTGGCGCCATCGGTCAGGGCCTGCCGCTCGCGACGGGCGCGGCGGTTGCCTGTCCGGACCGCAAGGTCGTCTGCCTTCACGGCGATGGCGGCGCGATGTACACGCTGCAGGCGCTCTGGACGCAGGCGCGCGAGAAACTCGACGTCGTGAACGTGATCTTCGCCAACCGCTCCTACGCCATCCTCAACATCGAGCTGATGCGCGTCGGCGCCGAAAACCCCGGCCCCAAGGCGCTCTCCATGCTCGACCTCCACAACCCGGAACTGAACTGGGTGGAGCTCGGACAGGGCATGGGCGTCGAGTCCACCCGTGTTGAAACCGTCGAGGACTTCGCCGATGCTTTTGCATCGGCCGTGAAGCAGAAAGGGCCGCGCCTCATCGAGGTTATGATCTAGAGCAGGGTCCGGCGCCGGTCGGACCCGGTTGGGGGCATCCGATGGCGAACTGGACGAAACCGAAGGCTTTGGAGCTTCTGTCTAAAGGCTGGCTGGGCGAGCGGCCGGAGGAGTTGCGGCAAGCCATCATCCATCACGGGCATATCGTCACCGTTCCTGCCGGCGCATCCGTCTACAGGCAGGGAGACCTCGATCACGCGGGCATGTATGCGCTGCTCGAAGGCGATCTGCGCGCCTTCTACTATTACCGCGACATCGAGAAGATGACGCTCTGGACGATGGGCCCGGGCGCATGGTTCGGGCAGGCGGTGCTTTTCGACGACGGGCCCCGTCCCGTGGAGTTCTCGGCCTTTAGCGAATGCAGGCTCTTCCTGCTTCCGATATCGGGGTATCGCCGGATCGTGGCGCGCGAACCCCGCTACATGCACGATTTCGCTCTTCTTCTCTGCTACAGCATCCGCACGAATTTCAACGCCACCATAGCCAGGCGGCTCAGCGCCCGCGAGCGGGCGGCAAGTGCCTTTGTCCGTCTTGCCCATGTTCATGGCAGGCAGGAGGCGGATGGTCTCCTCCTCGACATCCGCCTTTCCCAGAGCGATATCGCCTCGCTTGTCGGCGTTTCCCGCCAGTACATGAACGAACTCCTCGCCGAGTGGCAGCGCGACGGGCTTATCGAGAACGGCAGCCGCGGCATTCGCATTTGCGACCTCGACGGCCTGAAGATGCTGGCGGACAGCTAGGTCCTCCCGGAGCTCTCTACCCCCCGAACCCCGCATTTGCCCGGGGTGTCAGATAGACGACAGCGCCCTGTTTCCGGATTGGGTAAGCAGCGGCGGATATCTCTTCTGGGACTTCTGAGGGTCGGGCAATGCTGAGTTTTCTTCGTCGGCGTTCCGCTAAGGCGAACGCGGCGGCTGCACTTCTTTTCACTCATGTGGAAATGCAACTTCGCGAGATCGGTCAGCTTGACGACAATTCCGTTTCGCCCGCCGCCCAGTCCTTCTGGCTGCACGATTACATGACGGGGCTTGTCACCGCCGCGAAACGGGAAGGGCATATGGGACGGGCTGAGGGCCGGCGCGCTTTCACGGAGTTCATGGTGAACGTCATGGGAGTGCCGCCTTCCGCCGCTCAATCCTGCTACGCTACCTCGCGCGGCCACTGCCGTTCCAACCCGAGGGAGGAGGCGTTCCTCGATGGAATTGCGGATGCAGAAGCGTTGCTTTCAGGCCGCAGGCCTCAGCAACCGATCATCATGCGCTTCCGCCCTCAGCAGAATGTGGAAGCCGCTGCGGACCGGCCGTTCCGGTCGCCATGATTCGGCCGGAAGATCAGCCGCCGCCTAGTTCAGCGTCCGGTTCAGCGTGAATTCGCCCTGGCGCACGCGGTCGGCAAGCCCGGTTGCCATCTCGGCCACGGGCTCCTCGCCATAGGCTTCGACCATGTCGGACAGCGCGGCGAAGATCGCCGTCGTCGCGAGAATATCCGCATCCACGCCTTCGCCGAGCGACTCGTCCCAGGCGTCCAGAAGGTTCTGCAGCGCCATGCGCCGCTGCTCGGTCTCGGAAAGGGGAGAGGTTTCGTGTCCGTCCTCATCGAGCGGACCGAAACTGGCGTCATTTGGAAAATCTTCGGCCATTGGTCCCTCTCTTCGCTTTGAATCTGGCGCGGGAAACGGTCTGTTCCGCGCCGGGCCTCTTTCAGCTTTTGTAACACACTCGTGCCGAATGTCTCCCGTTTCATGAAAGACAGGTTAACGCGTGTCATTTTGGGGCCGTGCTGGAGATGGTGTGCCGGCGGCGGGAATCCCTATCGCGTGTATGGATTTCCACGGCCATGGCCGCTCGCCGCGAGTTCCTCGGCGATCCGCTGACCGTCCCGCATCAGCGTGTCGGCCTGGGTCGCCGCCGTCGCGGTGCAGTTCGGATAGGCGTTCCGGTAGCGGTAATAGGCATCGTTGAAATGCTTGATCAGCGCCTGCCGCTCCGTCTCGGACGGGTTCACGACGCCCATCATCTCGATCATCTTGTTGCGCCAGAGCTGGCCCTCATTCGTGCCGCATAGCGCCCGCAGATGATGAACGGCGCCCAGCACTTCCGCGAGCTGGGTAATGCCGCCCGGCTGCGCTTCCGCCCGCACGCTGAAAAAGGGCAGGAGCGCCACGGCGGCCGCGAGCAGAAGCGCCGGCAAGCGCCGCCGCTTCGTCCCGACCGTCCCGATTTTGCACAAATCCTGTGTCATTCCGCCCCGAAGGCCTTCCTGCGCCCTTTAGACCGCGTGTTTCACGGTTTCTAGTGCAGGAAGCGGGCCTTCTTGGGGCGGTTTTAAGGGCCTGGGCTTCAGCCGAACTTCTTCAGCCGCTCCAGCACTTCTTCGGCCTCCGCCATCGTCTTTTCGACGATGTCCTTGGCGGAAAGCACCTCATGGATCGCGCCCGCGCCCTGGCCCATCGCGAAGCAGGAGCGCTCCTTGTCGAGCCCCTCGATCTGCCCGCCGATGCCGCCCATCACGTTCGCCTTGGTCGAGATGATGGCCTGCTGCGGGAAGGGCTGGATGTCCTGCGGCCGGCTCTCCCAGTCCTGCACGTAAGGGTTGTTGAACACGCGCATCGTCTTGCCGGAATAGCACCGCGTCACGATGGTGTCGGTATCCTTCGCCTCCACGATCACCTGCCGGTACATGTCGCCCGCATGGCTTTCCTTCGCCGCGATGAAACGCGTGCCCATCCACACGCCCGTCGCGCCGAAGGCGAGCGCCGCCGCGAGGCCCCGCCCGTCGACGATCGAGCCCGCCGCGACAACCGGGATCGTCTTCACCGCATCCACGATCTGCGGGATCAGCGCCATGCCGGCAACCTTGCCCGTGTGCCCGCCGCCTTCCGTCCCTTGCGCGATCACGCCGTCGAGCCCGGCCTTCTCGCCCGCCACCGCATGTTTCACCGTGCCGCAGACATTCATCACCTTCATGCCCGCGCCATGCAGCTTGTCGAGAATGTTGGTCGGCACGCCGAGCCCGGAAATGAACGCCGTCGCGCCTTCCTCGATCATGATGTCGGCGGTCTTCTCTAGCGACTCCGGAACAGCCGCGAGCAGGTCCACGCCGAACGGCTTGTCGGTCAGGTCCTTCACCTTCTTCATTTCCTCGCGGATTTCCTCCGGCTGCCGCCCCGCCATGCCGAGCGTGCCGAAGCCGCCCGCATTGGAAACCGCGGCCGCGAGTTCCGCATAGGAAACGCCGCCCATGCCCGCCAGCATGATCGGATATTTGACGCCGAGAAGGTCGCAAAGCGGAGTGTGGATCGTCATGGAGGTCTCTCCCTGCACGCGGAAGCGCCGGCATCGCGCCGGTTCCGTCATTTTAGTTCGGTTGCCTAACTAAACCGCGCGCCCGGCCCCCTGTCAAGCGGGCCCGCCCGCCTTACTTTGGTCGTTTAGCCGGGCAAATCTCGCCTTCCACCGCCCAGAAGAGGTGTCGCATGATCCGCCGCTCCGCTTTCGCCCTCGCTCTTGCCGCCACGCTTGCCGCGCCCGCTTTCGCGCTCGAGCGGACCTTCGACACGGAGAAGGTGAAGATCCGCGTCGAGACGGTGGCGGAAGGCCTCGAACATCCCTGGGGCCTTGCCTTCCTGCCGGACGGCAACTTCCTCGTCACCGAGCGTCCGGGCTTCCTGCGCATCGTCACGCCGGACGGCGACATAAGGGATGCGATCTACGGCGTGCCGAAGGTCGATGCGCGCGGGCAGGGCGGTCTGCTCGACGTCATGCTCGATCCCGATTTCGAGAAGAACCGCCTCGTCTATCTGAGCTACGCGGAGAGGGGCGAGGGAAATGAAAACGGCACCGCCGTCGCGCGCGGCCATCTCACCGAAAGCATGTCGCCGCAACTGAAGAACGTGGAAGTCATCTTCCGCCAGCAGCCCAAGGAGCCGAGCACGCTGCATTTCGGTTCGCGCCTCGTCTTCGATCGCGAGGGCCATCTCTTCATCGCGCTCGGCGAGCGCTCGAAGACGGAGTTTCGCGGCCAGGCGCAGGACCTCGACTCTCATCTCGGCAAGGTCGTCCGCATCTGGCCGGACGGCACGGTGCCCGAAGACAATCCCTTCGCCGATCCGGACAACGCGGCGGGCGCGCTCCCCGAAATCTGGTCCTATGGCCACCGCAACCAGCAGGGCGCGGCGCTTCATCCCGAAACCGGGGCCCTCTGGACCCATGAACACGGGCCGCGCGGCGGCGACGAGGTGAACATCCCGAAGCCCGCGCATAATTACGGCTGGCCGCTCGTTTCCTACGGCACGAATTACGATCTGACGCCGGTCGGCACCGGCAAGTCCTCGATGGAAGGCGTCGTGGAGCCCGTGCATTACTGGGTGCCCTCCATCGGTCCGTCCGGCATGGCCTTCTACACGGGCGACGAAATCCCGGAATGGCAGGGCAATCTCTTCGTCGGCGGCCTCGCCATCCCGCAACTCGCCCGCCTCACGGTGGAGGGCGAGGAAGTCGTGGGCGAGGAAGCATTGCTGAAGGATCTCGGCCTGCGCATTCGCGACGTCGCCCAGGGTCCCGACGGCGCGATCTACCTCCTCACCGACGAGGAAGAAGGCCGGATCCTCCGCATCACGAAAGCGGAGTAGGCCGCGTCACGGCTGCGTCAGCCATTCGCGCGCTTCGCTCTCCTGCGCCTTGTCGAAATACTTCATGTCGGCGCTGAAGAAGGGCTTCGATATCTTCGTGCCCCATTCCTCCCAGCTCTTGTCGCCGACGACCGCCACGCGGCCCATGTCGTCATTATGCCTGACGTCGAACTTGAGTTCCTGCCAGAGCCCGGCCGCATCCCAGCCTTCGAAACCGTCGAGCTCCACGAGCACACGAACCGGCTTGTTCTTCTGCGACACCTTGCTGAACTGGACATCGAAAGTGTCGTAGTCCGGCTGGGTGAGTTTTCCGGACGCCTTCACATGAATGATGCCGCCATCCGCATTCTCGATACTGAGCATGTCTCTCTTTCCTGACACCCATTGCCCACTCGGGGGTTACAGGAAGAACGCATGGGCTCTTTTATCGTTTCATCGTCTGATCTCAGGCGATCGCGCTCTCGTCGATCTCGCTCGCCTTCGTGAAGCCCGTCAGCGCCATCGCGACGTTCATTTCCTGCTTCATCGTGCCGAGCATGGCGGAAACGCCCGCCTCGCCGCGCGCCGCCAGCGCATAGGCCCAGGCGCGCCCGAGGAGGCACGCATCCGCCCCCCGCGCCAGCGCCTTCGTCACGTCGAGCCCGCTGCGCACGCCGCCATCGAGGAAGAGCGTCGTTCTGTCACCCACTTCCTCGCGGATCGCGGGCAGCGCGTCGATGGTCGCGGGCGTCGAGTCGAGCTGCCGTCCGCCATGGTTGGAGACGACGATGCCGTCCGGCGCCATCGTCTTCATCGCCATCGCCGCGTCCTCGCGGTCCATCACGCCCTTGATGATGATCTTGCCCGGCCAGTTCTCGCGCACCCATTCGAGATCGTTCCAGGTCATGCCCGGATCGAGGTTCTTCGCGACCCACATGCCGAATTCGCCGAAGCCTTTCGCGTCCGGCACCGCCTCGCGCAGATTGCCGAAGTCGAGCGGCCGTCCGCCGAGCGCGACATGACGCAGCCAGTGGATGCGCCGCGCGAAATCGGCCGCGACCTTGAGGCGCTTGCCGAGCGACATCTGCGTGTTCATGCCGTTCCTGATGTCGCGGTAGCGCGCGCCGAGCACGGCAAGGTCCACCGTGAAGACAAGGGCAGGGCAGCCCGCATGATGCGCGCGCTGCATCAGCTCGCGCGCATAGCCGCGGTCCTTGATGACATACAACTGGAACCAGAAGGGCTTGCGTGTCGCCTTCGCCACTTCCTCGATGGAGCAGATGCCGACGGTGGAGAGCGTGAACGGCACGCCGAATTTCTCCGCCGCCTTCGCCGCCTGCACCTCGCCGCGCTGCGCGAACATGCCCGCGAAGCCGACCGGCGCGAGCCCCGCCGGGATCGTCCATGTCTCGCCGAAGATCTCCGCGCGCGTGTCGATGGTGCCGACATCGCGCAGCACGCGCTGCCTGAGCTTCAGCCGCGCGAAGGCGTCGACATTGTCCGCCAGCGTCTTCTCCGCATAGGAGCCGCCGTCCATGTAGTCGAAGAGCTGCGTCGGCAGCCGCCGCCGCGCGAATTCCCGGTAGTCCGACACCGACACCGGATTGAGATCGAGACTCATGGCACTCCCCTCCCTCTCTTCCCACCCGCCCCTGGGGGCGGGTCGATAAATTCGAGCGGATGCGAAGAATTTATCGGGGCGGGGGTTCTGCCGTTCGGTCTCCCCCCGCCCCGAAATTTGATCCGCTGGCGCTCCTCAAATTTCGACCCTCCCCGAGGGGAGGGTGGTGGCAAAGACCGTGAGCGACCTTCACCCCCGGCCCGCATCCTCCACGAGCTCGTCCACCGCGACGGGCCCGGCATTGTCGCGCCGGCTGTCGAGGATATAGGCAAGTTCGGAAAAGGCCTCCAGCATCGCATCCCGGTTGCCCTGGTCGAGAAGCGAGGGCAGGTAGCGCGCCAGCGCCTCCTCGAACTCGCGGTGCTTCTTCAGCCCCTTCGGCGTGAGGCTGAGCCTGACACTGCGCCCGTCTTCCCTGTCCGGCTTCTTCGCGATGAGTCCGCGCTTTTCCATGTCGGCGATGAGGCCGGAGGCGGTCGGCTTGCGGATCGCCGCTTCCACGGCAAGTTCGCCCGCCCGCTTCGGTCCGCGCTTCAGGAACAGCAGGAAGCGGTATTGCGGAATGGTGATATCGAGCTCGCGCGCGAGGCGCTCGAACTCGCGGAACAGCACGACGACGGTGCGCGCCATGAGAATGAGGCGCCTGTCGATATCCGCGGTCTCCCCCGCTTCCGTGCCGTCCCGCGTATCCGTCATGTGTCCTCAGAAAATGGCGTAACCGCCATCGATCACGAACGTGTCGCCCGAATGATAGGACGAGGCGTCGGAGGTGAGATAGACCGCGACGCCGCCGAAATCGCCCGGCTCGCCCCAGCGCCTGGCCGGCACGCGCGGGATCACCTTTTCCGCGAAGGCGGGGGCGGCCTGCGCCTGCGCCGTCATGTCGGTCGCGATCCAGCCCGGCAGGATCGCATTCGCGCGCATGCCGTATTTTGCATGCTCGACCGCGATCCCCTTCATCATCGAGATCACGCCGCCCTTGGTCGCGGCATAGGCCTCGTTCCGCGCCGCGCCTTCGATGGCGGCAAGGCTCGCGACGCCGACAAGCGATCCGCCCGCGTCGCCTGCTTTCGCGCGCTCCACCATGTGCCGCGACGTCTCGCGCAGCGTCCAGAACACGCCGTCGAGGTTCACGGCCAGCGTCTTGCGGTAGAGTTCCGTCGACATCTCGACGAAGGAGGCCGCGCCGAAGCCGACGCCCGCATTCGCGAACACCGCGTCGATCCGGCCGAGTTCCTTCACCGTCTGGCCGATCCCGTCCACCACCTGGTTTTCGTCCGAGACGTCCACCTTCCGCGTATAGACTTTCACGCCATGCGCGCGGAGCTGCTCGCCGGCCTTCTTGTTCTTCTCCTCATTCGTGCCCCAGATCGCGACATCGGCGCCCGATTGCGCGATCGCGTCCGCCATGCCGAGGCCGATGCCCCCGTTGCCGCCCGTGATAAGGGCCACCTTTCCCGAAAGGTCGAAAGGCTTGTAGCTCATCTCCTGGTCTCCCTGATTGTGCGTTCTGATTTTCTTCTGTGCTGTTCGCGGCGCGCAGCTTCCGCACCGCGTCGCCGCCGGTCAATTCCTCGTTTGGGGAGTGCGCGCCGGTTTTGCCGCTGCCGTCGCGTCGCGCGGCTCTTCCTGAAGTTCGGAGCAGACGAAATAGGGTTTGAAGTCGAGCGTCTCGGGGTCCGGCGGCACCTGGCAGGAATAGATCGAGGCGCCTTTCTGAAGCACCAGTGCCGTGCCGAGATTGCCCCGGATCTCGTAACCGTCGCCCGCGAGCTCCGTCAGCGACTTGTCGGTGGCGACGAAGGGGCCCGCCCGCTTGCCCGTTTCGTAACGGTCGCTCTGGGTGGCGGTCGGGGCGGCAGCCTGCGCCGCTGCGGCGCCCGGAAGAAGCGCCAGCATCAGCGCGAGCACGGG
Organism: Parvibaculum sp.; assembly: GCA_017642695.1. Classification (GTDB taxonomy): domain Bacteria; phylum Pseudomonadota; class Alphaproteobacteria; order Parvibaculales; family Parvibaculaceae; genus Parvibaculum. The sequence goes on from JAEPQD010000001.1 coordinate 1,606,675, forward strand.
GAGGGTTCGGGAGATCATGGGACGCAGACTCCAAAGGGAAAGGGCGGCGCGATCTTAAAGCATCGCGCGGCGGGTTCAATTGAGCGCCGGGGCCTGCCGCTCAACGCGCGCAACGCGCACAAAGCCCCGAAATCTCGACCACTTTCCGCTCGGCGGCGAACTGCGTCCGCTTCGCGGCCGCTTCCAGCGCCGTTTCGAGCTTTCGGTCGACGATTTCCTCCGTCGCCCCGCAATGGCGGCAGATCAGGAACTGGCCGGAATGCGGCGCGCCGGCCTCGACGCAGCCGAGATAGGCATTGAGCGATTCGATCTTGTGGATCAGCCCTTCGCCCATCAGGAAGTCGAGCGCCCGGTAGACCGTCGGCGGCCGCGCCGATTTGTGGCTGCGGCTCAATTCGTCCAGCACCTCGTAGGCGCCCACCGGCTTGTGGCTCCGCCACACGATCTGCAGCACCTTTTCGCGGATCGGCGTCAGTTGCACGCCGCGCGCCGCGCAGAGCTCGCGCGCCGTCGCCAGCGCATCCTCGATGCAGGCCCGGTGATTATGCGTCTGGTGCGCCTGAAGGGCGTTTTGTGCCGCGTCTTGCGCCGCCATGCCGTCTCCTTTGTTGCGCCAATGCTACACTATAACAATCCGCCCTGTCTTGCCCGCGCGGGGCAGGATCGGTGCGGCATACACCGGAACCGCGACTCACCTTATCCTCGCGCCCATGTGCGGACGCTATGCGATAACCCTGCCCCCGAAGGCGATGCGTGACCTTTTCGGCTTTCTCGACGAGCCGGATTTCCCGCCGCGCTACAACATTGCGCCCTCCCAGCCGGTCCCCGTGGTGATCCGCGAGAATGACGGCGAGGGCAGGCCGCGCCGCCGTTTCCTCCTCGTCCGCTGGGGCCTCGTGCCTTCCTGGGCGAAGGAAATGCCGCAATCGCTGCTCATCAACGCCCGCGCGGAAACCATCGCCGAAAAGCCCTCCTTCCGCGGCGCCTTCCGCCACCACCGCGCGCTGATGCCCGCGACCGGCTTCTACGAATGGCAGGCGGTAGGGAAGGGTCCGAAGCAGCCCTTCTTCATCCGCCGCCGCGACGGCAAGCCCTTCGCCATGGCCGCCGTCTTCGACACATGGATGCCGTCCGGCGGCAGCGAGCTCGACAGCTGCGCCATCGTCACCACGGAAGCGAACGAGACCCTGCGCCCCGTCCATCACCGGATGCCCGTCATTCTGGACGAGAAGGACTGGGACCTCTGGCTCGATCCGGCGGCGACCGAGAAAGAGCTCCTCGCGCTGCTCCGCCCCGCGCCCGACGATCTCATGGAGGCGATACCCGTCAGCACACGGATCAACCGCGTCGCCAACGACGACCCCTCGCTTCAGGAGCGTGGGCATGTCGAGGCCGAGCCCGCGCCCGCGCCGCGCCCGAAGAAGCGCGCCGAAGACACCCGCCAGATGGGCTTGTTCTGATCATGTCGGGTGTCTGATGGAGGACGAACCGTCTAGGTCTGACATCTTCCGGGAGTTCGCGCTCGCTGTTGAGGCTGACCCCGGCGACTACAAGAGCTGGACCAACTGGGGAATTGCCTTGTCAGACCTCGCTGAACGCGAGGAAGACGAAACTCTCTTCGAAGAGAGTTTCGCGAAATTTGCACGGGCGGCGGAAGTCGCTCCCGGCGTCTATCAGATTTGGAGCAACTGGGGCGTTGCTCTCGCCGATTGCGCTACGTTGGGCGGCGATACGGGGCTATACGAACAGGCTTTTGAAAAATTCTCCCGCGCCGCTGCCTTGCAGCCTGACGCGGCGGTGATCTGGCGAGGATGGGCCGGCGCCCTCTCGGCTTGCGCCGAGGCGAAGGGCGCCGAAACCCTGCTCGACGAAAGCTGCGAGAAGTACGAGAAGGCGGTGGAAGCGGACCCGGAACATGCCGCTGCGTGGTATTCTTGGGCTCGGGTGCTGGTGATCATCGCCCGCATACGACAGGACCTGCTTTTCTACAGGCAGGCATCCGAAAGGTATGAGAGAGCGGTTGGTGCAAGACCGGACTTCCACGAGGCTTGGAACAATTGGGGCCTCGTGTTGTGCGAATGGGCGTCGCGTGGCGGCGATCCGGCCCTTGTCGAACAATCGTTGGAGAAGTTCGCAAAGGCGGTAGAGATTCAGCCCGACAAGGTTTCTGCTCTCGGAAACTGGGGTACTGCTCTGACCAGTCTGGCGAGGCTCCGCAAGGATGAAGCCTTGTACGAGGATGCGTTCGATAAATTCGCTGCTGCGACCAAAGCCGCGCCCGACTTTCACTACACGAGACTTTCCTGGGCGAACGCACTGGTGGAACTTGCCGACTTGCGAAGCGATCTGGGTCTCCTCTCTGCGGCGCGAGACCAGTTTCGGGAGGCGGAGCGGCTCGAACCTGCCGACGTGTTCGACTATGCGCGCTTTTGCGCCCGGACCGGGGACATCGAAGGCTGTCGGGAGAAACTGCTCAGAAGCCGCTTCAGGGGCACGCTGCCGTCGCGAACGGACCTCTTGGAAGATGAAGGCTTCGCTGCCGTTCGCGATCTCGACTGGTTCAAGGAACTGATCGCCGATCTTCCCTGAGCGCCATCCTCACCCCACCGCCGTCGGCGTCTCCCTGAGCCGCTTCGACAGCACCACGACCTCGTCCTCGCCATAGCCGAGCGCCGCATAGAACCCCGTCACGGCCTCGTTGCCGCGCCGGACCATGAGGTTGATCTTCCAGACGCCCCGCGCCCGGAGCCACGCCTCCGCCGCCTCCATGATGAGCCGCCCGAGTCCCTGGCCCCGGAGCGCCGGGTCCGCCGCCACGTAGTAGACCGCACCCCGGTGCCCGTCATGGCCGACCATGGCGGAGGCGACGATGCGCCCGTCCTTCTCCGCCACCAGAACGTCAGAGGCGGGGCCCCGCCGCGCGAAGGCGATGTCTTCCGCCGCATCGTTCCAGGGCCGCGTCAGGCCTGAGACTTCCCATAGCGCGGCGAGCGCCGCCTCCTCCCCGTCCCGGGCGGGCCGCACCTCGATGGGCGCCGATTCGATATCCCCTTGAGCCATGTGCTTTCTCCGGCAGCGGGAAAAGCCTGCAACCATAGTGCAAAACCGGCACCCCCGCTTCCCCGTCGCCAATCCGCGCGGTTCCCTCTATAATCTCCCCCTAGGCCTCGGGGACCCCATGCTTTCGAACATCATCATTCTGCTCGTTCTGATCGCGCTGAACGGGTTCTTTTCGATGTCGGAAATGGCCGTCGTCTCTTCGCGGCGTCAGCGCCTGCAGGCGCTGCTCACGAAGCGCAAGCGCAGCGACGCGCCGACCACAGGCCCCGAAATCGCGCTCCAGCTCCAGGCCGAGCCCGGCCGCTTCCTTTCCTCCGTCCAGATCGGCATCACGCTGGTCGGCGTCTTCACCGGCGCCTTCGGTGGCGCGACGCTCGCGGGGCCCATTTCCTCCTTCATGGTCGACTGGCCCTGGATCGGGCCCTATGCGGAAGAACTCGCCTTCGGCTTCGTCGTCATCGTCCTGACCTATCTCTCGCTGATCCTCGGCGAGCTTGCGCCGAAGCGTATCGCGCTCTCGAACCCGGAAGGCATCGCGTCCGCCATCGCCCGGCCCATGAGCCGCCTGTCGAAACTCCTCGCCCCCGCCGTCACCTTCCTCTCCTGGTCGACGGAAGCCGTCGTCCGCGTCTACGGCATAACCGGCCGCGACGTGCCGAAGGTCACGGAAGACGAGATCAGGCATCTGGTGGAGGAGGGGGCAGCCTCCGGCGCCATCGAAAGCGTCGAGCGCGACATCGTGAACCGCGTCTTCCATCTCGGCGACACGCGCGTCGCCGAGATCATGACGCCGCGCGTCCAGCTCGTCTGGCTCGATGTCGAGGAACCGGTCGAGGAAAACCTCGCCGTCATCCGCGAGCACCAGAAGATGCGCTATCCCGTGCGCCGCGGCACGAACGGCCCCTTCATCGGCATGATCCGCCTCGAGGACCTCTTCCTCAATCCGAGGTCGAACGATCAGCTTCTCGCGCGCATGTCGCCGCCGCTCTACATCCCGCGCACGGCAAGCGTGCTGAAGACGCTCGGCATCCTTCAGTCCGAAAACATGTTCATGGGTTTCATCATCGATGAATATGGCGATGTCGTCGGCACCATCACCATGTCGGAAATCTTCTTCGCCATGATCGGCGACATTTCGGATCACGCGGCGGACCAGAACCCTTCCGTGGCGATCCGCGAGGACGGCTCCTGGATCATCGACGGGGTCGTCTCGGTCGACGAGGTCCGCCGTCTCCTCAAGCTTCAGAAGCTCCCCGGCGACGAGAGCCCGGAGGTGAACACGCTCGCCGGCGTCATGTTCAACTGGTTCGGCCGCCTGCCGCGCGAGGGCGACTATTTCGCCTGGAACGGCTACCGCTTCGAGATCGTCGACATGGATGGCCCCCGCATCGACAAGATCCTGATCGTCCCCGCCCAGAACCTCCCCATCGGCAACGCGCTCGCGCGCAGCGCGGATTGAGCGGCCGAACATCAAAACAAAATATGTCACCCCCGGGCTTGACCCGGGGGTCCAGTAGCCGCCGACAGGCGGCGTCCCTCTTCGCAAGACTCAAAAAAGCTCCGGATAAAGATCGCGCCACGAGGGATTCATCTCTTCGATCAGCGCAACTTTCCATGCACGCGACCAGTGCTTCAGGTTCTTCTCGCGCTGTATTGCTGTCCGCGCCTCGCTGTGCACTTCGTACCATACGAGAAGCTTCACGCCGTACCGGCTCGTGAAACCCTTGTCGATCTCCTCGCGATGTTCGGATATCCGGCGTTGGATGTCGTTGGTCACGCCCGTGTAAAGCGTTCCATTCCGGTCGCTTGCAAGGATATAGACATAATAATCCTTCATGCACCTCGCCCGGAGCCCCTGGACCCCCGGGTCAAGCCCGGGGGTGACAAGTTTGTTTGAAATGCGAGAAAGTGGACAGCCCCTCGGAAAGAAAACACTCAATCAAAAAACAATATGTCATTGCCGGGCTTGACCCGGCAATCCAGGGGCCGCTTGTTCCGCGCCCCGCCGTCGCGGAATCGTGGCGCGAAACTCACAAGACGGGAGAGGAGGCTAAACCACCTTCCCCGGATTGAGCACCCCCTTCGGGTCGAGCGCCTGTTTCAGCGCCCGCATCATCTCCATCTCGACGCTCGATTTCGTCGCCGCAATCTCGTCGCGCTTCAATTGCCCGACGCCGTGCTCCGCGCTGATCGAACCGCCCATCTCGCGCACGATGTCATGCACGATGGCGTTCATCTCGTCCCAGCGCGCGAGGAACGCCGCCTTGTCCGCACCCATATCGGAACTGAGGGGTTGACTGAGATTGAAGTGAACATTCCCGTCGCCGATATGGCCGAACGGCACGGGCCGCACACCCGGCAGCCGCGCACTCACTGCCTCGCTCGCCCTCGCGATGAAATCCGCCATCCGCGACACAGGCACCGACACATCGTGCTTGATGCTCCCGCCTTCCTCGCGCTGCACGTCGGAAAGGCTCTCGCGCAGCCGCCAGAAATCGGCACGCTGCGTTTCCGACTGGGCGACGACGGCATCCGTCACGAGCCCCTGTTCGAGCCCCTCGGCAAGCGCCGCTTCCATCGTCTCGGGAAGTCCCGCCGCCTTCGTCCCCGCCGTCATCTCGACCAGCACATACCAGGGCGACGGATCGGGCAGCGGGTCGCTCGCCCCTTCCACATGCGCGGTCACGAACTCGATGCCGATCCGCGGCACCAGCTCGAAGGTCGACACCAGCCCGCCCGACAGCCCGTCCGCGATCCGCAGCAGTTTCACCGCCGCTTCGACGCCCGGCACGGCGGCGAACGCCGTCTCGACCGATTGCGGCCTTGGGAAAAGTTTCAGCACCGCCCCGGTGATGATGCCGAGCGTCCCCTCCGATCCCATGAAGAGGTGGCGGAGGTCGTAGCCCGTATTGTCCTTGCGGAGCCCCGTGAGTCCGTTCCAGATCTCGCCATTCGCCAGCACCACTTCGAGCCCCAGCACGAGGTCGCGCGCGTTCCCGTAGCGAAGCACCTGCGTGCCGCCCGCATTGGTCGCGAGATTGCCGCCGATCTGGCACGAGCCTTCCGAGGCAAGGCTCAGCGGAAACAGCCGGTCCACCTCGCGCGCCGCCTCCTGCGCGGCGGCGAGCGTCACACCCGCATCGACGGTGAGCGTGTTGTTCTCTGTGTCCACCGCGCGCACGCGGTTCATGCGGGCGAGCGACAGCACGATCTCGTCGCCGCTCCCGTCCGGCACCTGCCCGCCGACAAGCCCCGTGTTCCCGCCTTGCGGCACGACATGGACGCCCGCTTCATGCGCGACCTTCATGATCGCTGAGACTTCCTCCACCGACGCCGGTTTCAGCACAGCCGCCGCGCGCCCGCGAAAGAGCTCGCGCCGCTCCGCGAGATGGGGTGCCATGTCCGCTTCCGCGTCCACATAGCCCTTCTCGCCGGCGATCTCCTTCAGCCGCTGCAATGTCTCGGGGGTGGGTTTCATTCTTCTTTCTTATCATGTCATTGCCGGGCTTGCCTGTCCCGGCGAAAGCCGGGAACCCGGCAATCCAGTAGCCGCGCAGCGGCGTCCTCTTCAAAAATTCTGGCCTGAAAACAGGGCGGCCTTCACCCCAGCCTCGGATGCGCCCGCACGCCCGTATGGAGGTAGCGCGCGCGGCCATGTGCATCTTCCTCCAGGAAGTGGTAGCTCGCGGGCCGGGTGTAGCCGGGCGTCGTGCCGAGGAAGAGCGTCTCGTTCACCGGCTGCAATTCCACGGCATAGGTTCCCTGCAGCGCCGCGAACTCCGCCGTCGGCGTATGCACCGCGACGAGCGCGCCGTCCTTTTCGATCACGTCGATGGTCCCGCTCGCCTTGCCGTACCGTCCGAGAAGCCGCGCGGGTTCGGGCCGCCCCTCGCGCGACGGCGCGGGCGGTTCGGGCGGCGCGATGCCCGCCGCCTCGGAAAAGATCTCGCGCAAGAGATCGTCGGCGAGCCCCTTGCCGTTGCCGCCATTCGTGAGCAGCGCCACGGCCGTCTCGCTTTCCGTGTGATAGCGCAGCCACGCCGCCTGTCCGATGGTCGAGCCGTCATGACCGAAGACCTCGTAATGTCCGTCGCCGTTCCAGTCCCAGAGAAACGTCGCAAGCCCGATCGCGTCGATATTCATGCCCCACGGAAGCGCGACGGTCCGCAGATGCATCTCCTGCACGCTGTCGGCGGTCAGCACCTGTGTGCCCTCCGCCGCCACGCCGTCATTCATCATCATCCGCGCGAAGGCGATCACGTCGCGGGCCTTTGCCATCGGCATCGAGCCTGCGGGCGCGTTGGATTGTGCGAGATAGGCGATGGGCGTCACGGCGAGCGCCCCCGGCTGCCCGACATGGCCGATCGCCATCTGGTGCCGCATCGCCTGTTCCGGCAGCGTCGAGAAGGACGGCGTGCCGAGCGGCTTCGCGAGCCGGTTGCGCACCGCCTTGTCCCATGTCGTTCCCGTCAGGACCTCAATCATCCGTCCCGCGACGACGAAGCCCGCATTGCAGTAGGAGAACATGTGCCCCATCGGATGCACCTGGCGCACTTCCTTCAGCAGGCGGACATATTTCTCGACCCGGTCCTCGCCGCGCCCGGCATCCCTGAAATAGTCGCCGTCGATCCCGCTCGTGTGGTTGAGGAGATGGCGAAGCGTCACCCGTGCCGAGACGTCGGCATCCGCCACCGCGAAATCGGGCAGCACCTTGCGCACCGGCGCATCGAGGTCGAGTTTGCCCTCTTCGGCGAGCTGCATCGCGAGCGCGGCCGTGTAGAGCTTGGTGATGGAGCCGATCTGGAACAGCGTGTCCGGCGTTGCCTTCACCTTCGTCTCGATGTTGCAGACCCCCGCCGCCGCCTCCGCCAGTTCGCCCTCCGCCCAGACGGCAAGCGACGCCCCCGGCACGCCATATTGCCGCGTCAGCGTGTCGAGCAGTTCGGTCAGGCGGGCAGGGGAAAGGGGCATGGCATTTCTTCTCGGCGGCGTTCGGAAAAGGCAACCTAACATACAGGTGTCATCCCGGCGAAAGCCGGGACCCAATCCACGCTGCGGCAAAGAGGAAGGCGAGTGGATCCCGGTGACAGGCACCGGGATGACATTCCGTGATTGGCGAGGGTGGGGACAAGTCACCGGGCATGAGTTTTCTTCCCGACGTCTCTTCCCACCCTCCCCTCGGGGAGGGTCGAAATTCGCAGCGCGAATTTCGGGGCGGGGGACGAGGAACGAACGCCCGGGGATAACTCCTACTTGATCCGTACACGAATGAAATAAGACGTCCTTTGTAACGTTACAGTGACAGTTCGGTGACAGTCGCTCCCCTCTTATCCCCGTTCTGCGCAAAACGCCTTGCCGTCCGGGCCTCTGGCGGCACTCCCGGAATGCTTCTAGAGTGCCGCGCGTTTGCCGCCGGAGGACTGTCACAAATGAGCGAATTTTCGAGCGTCGATCACCTCATCATCGCGGTCCGCGATCTTGCGGAGGCCGAGCAGAACTACACCCGCATCCTCGGCCGCGCGCCTTCCTGGAAGGGCACCCATCCCGGCATGGGCACCGCTAACATCCTCTACCGCCTCGCAAATACCTATGTGGAGCTGCTCGGCCCGGCGGGCGAGGGGCCGAACGCCGAGGCGCTGACGAAGCATCTGGACGAGAAGGGGGAGGGCATTTTCGGCATCGCCCTCGGCACGGACGACGCGGAAGGAACCGCCGCCGCGCTCAACGCAAAAGGCATCGCCGCCGCCGCGCCGGTCGACGGTTCCGGCGTGGATACGCTCACCGGCGCGACACGGCGCTGGCGCACCTTCGGCATCCCCCGCGAGGCGACGCACGGCCTTTTTGTCTTTGGGATTCAGCATCTTGACGAGCCGGACGCGCTCCCGCCTGCGCCGCTCACCGACGGCGTTTCGGAAGCAAACGCCGTCTCCGCGTGCGACCACATCGTCGTCATGACGCCCGATGCGGAGGCCTGCAAAACGCTCTTCGGGGACAAGTTCGGCATCCGCCTCGCCCTCGATCATTCGAAACCCGAATGGGGCGTGCGCCAGCTTTTCTTCCGCCTGGGCGGCGTCACCCTCGAAGTCGTGCAGCCGCTCGACGCAAAGCGCGCGCCGAAAGCCGAGCATTTCTGGGGACTTGCCTGGAGGGCCGACGATGTCGCCGCCGCCGCCGCGCGTCTCGCCGCTGCCGGCCACGACGTCTCGGAGGCAAAGCCCGGCCGCAAGCAGGGCACCCTCGTCGCCACCATCAAGCCGCCCACGAACGGCATCCCGACCATCCTCGTCGGCCCCGCCAACTGACGCTATGATCGGCGCGAGATTCGCTTGTAAACGGGGAGTGCGATGAAGGGACTGGAGTTGTTTGTCGAACGGGTGATCCTGGCAAGCCGCTGGATTCTCGTGGTTTTCTATCTCGGTCTCGCCGCCGCGCTCGCCGTCTATGCGGTCTCCTTCGGCGTCAAGTTCGTCAAGATCACGAAGAGCGCGCTCACCGCCTCCGAAGCGGAAATGATCCTCTCCATGCTGGGCCTGATCGACGCCGCGCTGGTCGCGAGCCTCGTCGTCATGGTCATGCTCGCAAGCTACGAGAATTTCGTCAGCCGCTTCGATGACGCGAAGACGGACCTCACCTGGCTCGGCAAGCTCGATGCCGGAAGCCTGAAAATCAAGGTGGCGTCGGCCATTGTGGCGATCTCCTCGATCCATTTGTTGCAGGTCTTCCTGAACGCCAACCAGTACGACAACCAGAAAATTCTCTGGCTGACGGTGATCCATCTTGCCTTCGTCGTCTCGGCGCTGGTGCTCGGCATCCTCGAATGGATTCAGGCGCAGACCAAGAAGGTGAGCTAACCCCTTGGCGCGGCGGCGCGTTTCAGCCGGTCGTTGATCGCCTCGCCGAGCCCCTCATCGGGGATCGGCATCACGGCGATGCGGCGGCCTCCCGCCTTTGCGTCCAGCGCGCGCAGCATCGCGAACAGGTTTGCCGCCGCCTCTTTCAGATCGCCGGAAGGCGAGAGATTCATTGAGGTTTCCGCATCCGGCGCGCGCGGCCCGAAGGCAAGCAGCACCTCGTCTGCCTCCACCGTGTCCGCATCGAGCCGCAATGCCGACCCCGGCGCATAATGGCTTTCGAGCTGCCCCGGCGATGCGCGTCCCGCTTCGCCCGATGCTGCGTTCGCATCCGCAAGCCGCTTGCCGAGAACCCGCTCGATCTCCTCCCGCGCCACCGCACCGGGCCGCAGAAGTGTCGGGATTCCTTCAGGAAATCCGATCACGGTCGACTCGAGCCCGAGCGGGCAAGCGCCGCCGTCCAGCACATAGGCAAGCTGCGGCGCGTCTCCGAGCCCCTCCACCACATGCGCCGCCGTCGTCGGGCTCACGCGCCCCGAAGGGTTCGCGGACGGCGCGGCTATCGGCCGTTTCGCGGCATCGAGCAGCGCCTTCGCCGTCTCATGCGCCGGCACGCGGATCGCCACCGTGTCGAGCCCCGCGCTCACCAGCAGCGAGAGCGGCGTATCGGCTCTGCGCGGCAGCACCAGCGTCAGGCCGCCCGGCCAGAAGGCGCGCGCGAGCGTCTCCGCGTCGGCGTTGAAAACCACATGTTCTTCAGCGGCTTGGACGCTCGCCACATGCACGATCAGCGGGTTGAAGCGCGGCCGCCCCTTCGCCTCGAAGATGCTCGCCACTGCCGCGTCGTTCGTCGCATCGGCGCCGAGCCCGTAGACGGTCTCCGTCGGAAAGGCGACGAGCCGCCCCTCGCGGATCGCGGCGCCTGCCTTCTCCGTCGCTTCCGCCGTCGCGCTGAGGCATTCCGCCACGCCATCCACCCTTTCGCCCGGTACACTTGGGGCCGAGAATACAGTAAAAGGCCGGAAACCAGCCTTCGCCCACGTCTTTCCTGCGTTTGAGGAGCCTTCATGACATATCGCCCGCCCGTCCGCGACATGGCCTTCACGCTGAACGAAGTCGCGGGCCTGTCGCAGCTCATGGGCTCGGGCGCCTTCGAGGACCTCTCGCCCGATCTCGTGGAGTCGGTGATGGAGGAGGGCGCGAAACTCGCCGCGGAAGTGCTCGCGCCGCTCAATCGCTCCGGCGACGCCGAAGGCGCGAAGCTCGGGAAGGCGGGCGTTTCCGTGCCCGCCGGCTTCGCGGACGCCTACCGCAAATGGGTCGAGGGCGGTTGGGGCAGCCTCGCCGCGACGCCGGATTTCGGCGGGCAGGGCCTCCCCGTCGCGCTTTCCGTTGCCATGCAGGAAATGTGGAACGCCGCCTGCCTCTCCTTCGGTCTCTGCCCGATCCTGAGCCAGGGTGCCATCGAGGCGCTCACCGCGCATGGCACGGACGAACAGAAGAACCTCTATCTGCCGAAGCTCATCTCGGGCGAATGGACCGGCACGATGAACCTCACCGAGCCGCAGGCGGGTTCGGACCTCAACGCCTTGAAGGCAAAGGCCGTTCCGCAGGGCGACGGTACCTATCGCATCACCGGCACCAAGATCTACATCACCTATGGCGACCACGACATGGCGGATAACATCGCCCATCTCGTGCTCGCGCGCTTGCCCGATGCGCCTGCCGGCACCAAGGGGATATCCCTCTTCCTCGTCCCGAAATTCTTAGTGAACGCGGATGGTTCGCTGGGCGAGCGCAACGACGCGCATTGCATCGGTCTCGAGGAAAAGCTCGGCATCCATGGCAGCCCCACCTGCGTCATGGCTTACGGCGAAAAAGGCGGCGCCATCGGCACGCTGATCGGCGAGGAAAACCGCGGCCTTGCCTGCATGTTCACGATGATGAACAACGCCCGCCTCCTCGTCGGCACGCAGGGCGTCGCCATCGCGGAGGCGGCCTATCAGCATGCGCTCGCCTACGCGAAGGACCGCAAGCAGGGCCGTCCCCTCGGCTCCGATCTCGCGCCGGGCGAAATGGCGCCGATCATCGAGCATCCCGATATCCGCCGCATGCTTCTCACCATGAAGGCGCTGACGGACGCGTCGCGCGCCATCTGCTATGCGACCGCCGTCGCCATTGACGGCGCGCATGCGGGCGAGACCGAGGATAAGCGCCGCGCCGCGCAGGCCCGCGCCGATCTGCTGACGCCCATCGCGAAATCCTTCTCCACCGATATCGGCGTCGAAACCGCTTCCATCGGCGTGCAGATTCACGGCGGCATGGGCTTCATCGAGGAAACCGGCGCCGCCCAGTTCCTTCGCGATGCGCGCATCCTGCCGATCTACGAAGGCACCAACGGCATTCAGGCGATCGACCTCGTGACGCGCAAGCTCCCGCTCGGAAACGGCGACGTCGCGCGCGGCTTCATCGCGGAAATGCGCGAAACGGTGAGAGAGGCGCGTTCCTCCAACGACAAGGTGCTGACAGGCATCGGTGCCGCGCTCGACGACGCGCTCGACACGCTCGACAAGGCGACGGACTACATGCTCGCGAACCTGAAATCCGCGCCGAACGACTGCCTCGCGGGCGCATCGCCTTATCTCCGCCTCTTCGGAACGGCGGCGGGCGGCCACTATCTCGCTGGTGCTGCGCTGAACGGCAAGAATGCGGCGCGCCTCTCGCTCGCGCAGTTCTACGCCGCCAATGTGCTTCCCTCGGTGCATGGCCTTCTCGGCCCCGCGACGGCGGGTGCAGAAAGCCTGCACACTCCCGATTCCGCCCTCTTCGCGGACTGAACGCGTCCGTTTCCGCAGCGTCGCGCTGGGATGGTGAAAGCCCCGTTTGACCTCGTCCGGCCGTGCGCCTATCACGGATGGGTGCTCCGCATGTCTTCATGCGGCCCCCTGTTCGAGAGTTGAAATGTCCGATATCTCCCAGGCGACCATAGAAAGCGGCGACCTCCGCTACCCCTTCGACCGGGTGCCGGATCCTGCGGAAATGGTCGAGGCTGCGCCGGGCATCTGGTGGGTGCGCATGCCGCTCCCCTTCCAGCTCGACCACATCAATCTCTGGCTGATCGAGGACGGCGAGGGTTGGACGGTGGTCGATACCGGCGTCGCCTCCGACGAAGTGAAGGCACTCTGGCGCGAGGTCTTCAAGACCGGCCTCGGTGGCAAGCCCGTCACCGGCCTCGTCGTCACCCATCTGCACCCCGATCATGTCGGCCTCGCGGGCTGGTTCAGCCGCAAATGGGGCGTCGACCTCCACATGTCGCGCACCGACTTCCTGATGTGCAAGACGCTTGTCCTCGACACCGGCCGCGACGCACCCCAGGAAGCGCTCGACTTCTACCGCGCCGCCGGCTTCAGCGAGCGCGGCGTCGAGAGCTATCGCCAGCGTTTCGGCGGCTTCGGCAAGGGCGTGTCGCGCCTGCCGGACATCTTCCGCCGCCTGCGCGAGGGCGACGAACTCGAGATCGGCGGCCGTACCTGGCGCGTCGTCGTCGGCTCCGGGCACGCGCCCGAACATGTCTGCCTCTATTGCGAGGAAGGGAAGGTTCTCATCTCCGGCGATCAGGTCCTGCCGAGGATAAGTTCCAATGTCAGCGTTCATCCGACGGAAGCCTACGAGAACCCGCTCGAAGACTGGATCGAGAGCTGCAAGCGGCTTCGCGCCACCTTGCCGAACGATGTGCTCGTGCTCCCCGCACACAACGAGCCCTTCTACGGGCTGCATGAGCGCCTGACACAGCTGATCGACGGTCACGAGGACGGGCTCGCGAAACTCCTCGCCATGCTCGACGAACCGAAGCGCGCCATCGACGTTTTCCCCGCCCTCTTCAAGCGCAAGATTGGCCCCGAAGTCTTTTTCATGGCGACGGGCGAAAGCCTCGCCCACCTGAACTGCCTGCTCGGCCGCGGACTTGCGACAGTGAGCCGCGACGAGAAGGGCGTGAACTGGTACAGCCGCGCCTGAAGCCTGTGTTGCCCTGTGCTAAGTTGAAGACATGACCACACTCCTCGTCACCCATTCCGCCTGCCTCGAGCATGAGATGCCCCCCGGTCATCCCGAATGCGTGGACCGGTTGCGCGCCGTGCTCGGCGCGCTGGAAGCGGAGGAATTCGCGCTTTTGCAGCGCGCCGAGGCGCCGCGCGCAACGCGCGAACAGATCGCACGCGTTCATCCCGAAAGCCACATCGAGCTCATCGAGGGCTCCGTTCCCGAAACGGGCTTTCGCCGCATCGATGCCGATACCGCCATGTCGCCGGGCTCGCTCGAAGCTGCCTATCGCGCGGCGGGCGCCGTCGTTCATGCCGTGGACGAGGTGATGGCGGGAAGCGTGCGCAATGGTTTCTGCGCCGTCCGCCCGCCGGGGCATCACGCCGAGCCGCAGACGGCCATGGGCTTCTGCCTCTTCAACAACATCGCCATCGGCGCCCTTCATGCGCGCGCCGTTCACGGCTGCGAGCGCGTCGCGGTTATCGATTTCGATGTGCATCACGGCAACGGTACGCAGGCCGCCTTCGAGACCGATCCATCGTGTCTCTATATTTCGACGCATCAATGGCCGCTCTATCCGGGCACGGGCCGCGCGAGCGAGCACGGCCTCGGCAACATCTACAATCGCTGCCTGCCGCCGGGCGCCGGATCGACCGCTTTCCGCTCGGCTATTTCCGATGCGGTTATCCCCGCCATCGAGCAATTTCGCCCCGATTTCATCTTCATTTCGGCGGGTTTCGATGCGCATATCAGGGACCCGCTCGCGAATCTCTGCCTCACGGAAGAGGACTACGGCTGGGTGACCGCTGAACTGATGCAGGCCGCAGACAAGCTTTGCAGCGGCCGCGTTGTCTCCGCTCTCGAGGGGGGATATGACTTGGAGGCGCTGGCGGCGAGCGCGAGGGCGCACGTGAAGGCGCTGATGCTGGCCGCCTGAACGCCGCCACGCCGCGACAGGGAGAGGATCATGTCCGCCGCCAAAGCCGACGCACACAAGGATATCGAGAAGCTGAGCTTCGAGGATGCGCTGGCGCAGCTCGAAAAGATCGTCGGACAGCTCGAATCCGGCGAAGCGCCGCTCGAGAAATCCATCGAACTCTATGAACGCGGCACGGCGTTGAAGGCGCATTGCGAAGCCCGCCTCAAGGCGGCGGAAGCGAAGGTCGAAAAGATCTCGCTCTCGGCGTCGGGCGAGCCTTCAGGCAGCGAACCTCTCGACGTCGGCTGACGCATGGCATCGTCCCCTGCAAAGGCAGCAGCTTTCGAGACCGCGCTCTCGGCATGCGCCGCCGATGTGACAGAAACGCTTGAGCGCCTGCTACCCCGGCCCGACGGCCCGGAGGGCCGCATTGCGGAGGCGATGCGTTATGCGGCGCTTGCCGGCGGCAAGCGTTTCCGGCCCTTCCTCGTTTGTCAGAGCGCCTTGCTTTTCGGTGTCTCGAAGGATGCCGCCCTTCGCGTCGCCGCTGCCGCCGAATGCGTGCATATCTATTCTCTCGTTCATGACGATCTGCCCTGCATGGACGACGACGATATGCGCCACGGCGTGCCCTCCGTTCACCGCGCATATGACGAAGCAACGGCGATCCTGGCGGGCGACGCACTGCTGACGCTCGCCTTCGATATCCTCGGCGATCCCGAAACACATGAGCGCGCCCGGGTCCGCATCGAACTTGTGCGCCGCCTCGCCGCCGCCGCGGGCGCACATGGCATGGTTGGCGGCCAGATGATCGATCTCGCAAGCGAGGGCAAATCCCTCGACATGATCGGTGTCACCCGGTTGCAGCAGTTGAAGACGGGCGCGCTGATCGCCTTTTCCTGCGAAGCGGGTGCTGTGCTTGGCCGCGCCTCGCCGGACGCCATTCACGCGCTTCACGCCTATGCGCACGATCTCGGCCTCGCCTACCAGATCGCCGACGATCTTCTCGATGCCGAAGGCGATACCGGCACATTGGGGAAGACCGCAGGCAAGGACGCGGCGGCCGGCAAGGCGACTTTCGTCTCGATTCTGGGCGTCGAACGGGCCCGCGGTCAGGCCCGCATGCTCGCCGACCAGGCGATCCAACATCTTGATTTGTTTGATGAAAGAGCCGATCTTTTGCGTGAGGCGCCGCGTTTCGTTATAACCCGGCGCAACTAGGAGCCATCCGGGTCGATGAGGCTCGAATCGGCGTTCCTTCTAAGGGCGTCCCGCCCCTATCTGGCCGGCACAGGCCGAGGTGAGTGTTGAGCAGTAATCTCCTGACCCCCTTGCTTGACCGGGTGCGGACCCCGGCGGACCTCCGTGCGTTTCCCGAGAGCGACCTGAGGCAGGTCGCCGACGAGTTGCGGGCGGAAATGATCGACGCCGTGTCGCAGACGGGCGGCCATCTCGGCGCTGGGCTTGGCGTTGTCGAGCTCACCGTCGCGCTTCACTACGTCTTCAACACGCCGGAAGACAGGATCATCTGGGATGTCGGCCATCAGGCCTATCCGCACAAGATTCTGACCGGCCGGCGCGACCGTATCCGCACCCTCCGCCAGGGCGGCGGGCTTTCGGGTTTCACCAAGCGCGCCGAAAGCGAATACGACCCCTTCGGTGCCGCGCATTCCTCGACCTCGATTTCCTCTGGCCTCGGCATGGCCGTCGCCCGTGATCTCTCGGGCCGGGACAACAATGTCGTCGCGGTAATCGGCGACGGCGCCATGTCCGCCGGTATGGCCTATGAGGCGATGAACAATGCCGGCTCGATGGACAGCCGCCTCATCATCATCCTGAACGACAACGACATGTCGATTGCGCCGCCGGTCGGCGCGATGAGCGCCTACCTCGCGCGCCTCCTCTCGGGCGGCACCTATCGTTCCATGCGCCATCTCGGCAAGCAGCTTGCGAAGCTTCTCCCGAAGCGGCTCGAGGAAAGCGCGCGCCGCGCCGAGGAATATGCGCGCGGTATGGCGATGGGCGGCACGCTTTTCGAGGAGCTGGGCTGCTATTACGTCGGCCCCATCGACGGGCATAACCTCGACCATCTCCTGCCCGTACTGAAAAATGTCCGCGACGCGGGCGAGGGTCCGATCCTCGTTCACATCGTGACGCAGAAGGGCAAGGGCTACGCGCCAGCCGAGGCCTCTGCCGACAAGTATCACGGTGTCTCGAAGTTCGATGTCGTTACCGGCGCGCAGGCGAAAGCCAAGGCCAACGCGCCGAGCTACACCAAGGTCTTCGCCGAAAGCCTCGTCGCCCATGCCGAGCAGGACGACAAGATCGTCGCCATCACGGCCGCCATGCCTTCCGGCACCGGGCTCGATCTCTTCGGCGAAAAGTTTCCGGCGCGGACCTTCGATGTCGGCATTGCCGAGCAGCATGGCGTGACCTTCGCTGCAGGCCTTGCTTCCGAAGGCTACAAGCCTTTCGCAGCCATCTATTCGACCTTCCTGCAGCGCGCTTACGATCAGGTGGTGCATGACGTTGCGATCCAGCGCCTGCCAGTCCGCTTCGCCATCGACCGTGCGGGTCTCGTCGGTGCCGACGGGCCGACCCACGCGGGCGCTTTCGATGTGACGTATCTTGCCTGCCTGCCGGGCTTCGTCGTCATGGCGGCGGCGGATGAGGCGGAACTGAAGCACATGGTCGCGACGGCGGTCGCGATCGACGACCGTCCGTCCTCGCTGCGTTATCCCCGGGGAGAGGGCATCGGCATAGAGATGCCCGCCATCGGTACGCCGCTCGAAATCGGCAGGGGCCGCATCATGCGCGAGGGCTCGAAGGTCGCGATCCTCTCGCTTGGCACCCGCCTCGCCGAAGCGTTGAAAGCCGCCGATCAACTCGGCGCGCTCGGCTTTTCGGCCACCGTCGCGGACGCCCGTTTCGCCAAGCCGCTCGACGAAGAACTTGTCGCGCGCCTGGCCCGCGAGCATGAGGTTTTCATCACGGTCGAGGAAGGCTCCGTCGGCGGTTTCGGCAGCCATGTACTCGATTTCTTGGCCCGCTCCGGCGCGCTCGACAAGGGCCTCAAGGTGCGGCCCATGGCGCTGCCCGACACCTTCATCGATCAGGACAAGCCCGAGAAAATGTACGACACCGCTCGTCTCAACGCGGCCCAGATCGTCGAAACTGCGCTGATGGCGCTGGGAAACGAACGGGACATAGCGGAACTGCGGCAGCTCGCCCCGCAGCCGAAACTCGTCTGAGCGCGCTCATGACCGAAAACAGGCGCCGCCTCGACCTCGCGCTGGTCGAACGCGGTCTCGTTGCAACGCGCGCCCGCGCGCAGGGGGCAATCCGCGCGGGCCATGTCCTTGTCGCGGGCAAGGTTGTGACAAAACCGGCCGATCCGATAAGCGAGGACGACGAGATCGAGCTTCTCGCGCTCGAACATCCCTACGTTTCCCGCGGTGCGCTGAAACTTGTTCACGCTCTCGATTTCTTCGCACTCGATCCGGCGGGGTGCGTCTGCCTCGATCTCGGCGCTTCGACCGGTGGTTTCACGGAAGTCCTGCTGGAGCGCGGCGCATCGTCGGTTGTCGCCATCGATGTCGGTCACGGCCAACTCGCGAGGGAGATCGCCGAGGATGAACGCGTACGCTCCGTCGAAGGGCTGAATGCCAGGGACATCGCGCGCGAACTTGTCCCCGAGAGCATTTCCTTCCTCGTTGCCGATCTGAGTTTCATCAGCTTGCGAAAAGCCCTGCCGCCGGCGCTTTCCCTTGCCGAGCGGGGCGCTGTTCTCGTCGCGCTCATCAAACCGCAATTCGAGGCGGGGCGGGAAAATGTCGGAAAAGGGGGCATCGTGCGCGATTCCGCGCTGCATGAACGTATATGTGGGGATATCTCCGTCTGGCTCGCCGATGAAATGGGCTGGCGCGTTCTCGGCCTCACCGAAAGCCCCATCGAAGGCGGCGATGGCAACACGGAATTCCTGATCGCGGCGCGCCATGACCGCTGAGATCGAAGCCGTTATTACCTCACTCGGTGCGCAGGCGGACGGCATCGCCGAAACGCCCCAGGGACCGCTCTATGTGCCGTTCGTTCTGCCGGACGAGCGCGTTCTTGTTGCACCTGAAGGCGAGGGACGCGGCGGTCTCCTGAAGATCATCACACCTTCTCCGCAGCGCGTGGCCGCGCCGTGCCGTCATTTCACGAGATGCGGCGGCTGCGCCATCCAGCACGCCGCGTCGGATTTCTATGCGGCGTGGAAACGGGATCTCGTTGCCGCGACGCTCAGATCGCGCGGCATCGATACCGAAATCGCTGCACTTGTACCGACGCAGCCCCGAAGCCGCCGCCGCGCCACCTTCGCCGTCACGCGCACAAAGAAAAGCGCGATGGTCGGGTACTACGCGCGTGGCAGTCACGAGATCGTACCGGTTTCCGAATGTCCTCTTGTTGTCCCCGAAATCGAGAGGGCGGTCCCTGGGCTTGCAGAAATTGTAGCGCCGGGCCTGTCCCGCAGTGCCCGGGCCTCGGTTCTCGTGACATCGACGCTGAACGGCCTCGACCTGGCGGTCACCGGCGGCAAGCCGCTCGACGGCCCCTTGCGGGCCGAACTCGGGAGCCGTGCCGCAGCAGCGGATATCGCGCGCCTCTCCTGGGAGGGGGAAATCGTCGCGGAACGGCGCTTGCCGGAAATCGAATTGTCCGGCCTGCGCGTTGCCTTGCCGGTCGGCGGATTCCTCCAGCCGACGCTGGAAGGAGAATTGGAGCTGACGCGCCTTGTCCGTGAAGGTGCAGGGAAAGCGCGCCGCGCGGCCGATCTCTTTGCCGGGTGCGGAACCTTCACGGCAGCGCTTTCGGATATGTCGGCCGTTCATGCCGTCGAGAGCGAAAAGAGGTCACTCGCCGCCCTCGAGCGGGCTGTGCGGGAGCAGGGGCCCTCGCTGGGTTTGAAGCCGGTAACAGCCGAAACGCGCGACCTCGCGCGCCGTCCGCTTCTTGCAAGTGAGCTCGACAAGTTCGATGCCGTCATCATGGATCCACCGCGCGCAGGCGCTTCAGCCCAGGCGGAAGAAGTCGCGAAATCGAAGGTGCCCGTCGTCGTCTCCGTTTCCTGCAATCCCGCCACTTTTGCACGCGATGCGCGAATGCTTCTCGATGGGGGATATCGTCTCGACGGCGTGACGCCGGTCGACCAGTTCCTGTGGTCGCCACATCTCGAGCTGGTGGGAATATTCAGGCGAGACTGAAGCGGTCAGACGGGCCGGTGAAGGTGCTGTCTTACGGCCGCTTCTACCGCTTCGGGCTTTGCATCGAGCGTCGAGAGTTTCACCGAGATTTCCTGCGGCGAGAGCTTGGTCCAGCAGCGATACATGTAGCGTCGAACGATGCCGGTGACGGGCGCGTTTTCGACGGCGGTTTCGAGCGGCCGCCGCAGCGAAATCCGCAACTCCGCATTGCGGATCATGCGTACATAGCGGTTGACGATCTGAACATCGGAAATGGCGTTCCAGGGCAGGAGGCCGAGCCGGTCGAGATATATTCCCGCAGGCGTCACACCGAGCGCCTTCCGCTCTCGCGTGACATAAGGCCAGTGGTACATCGCGACGGCAAGCGCGACGAGGGCGGCAAGGATTGCAAGGACAGGCGCACGAGGAACGCCGAAGAGGATGAGCGCTCCTGCGGCCAGTACACCGCTATAGACGATGCTCTCGCCCTTCTCCTTGGAATATTGCGCCGTCAGGAAATCCGGGCCGGTTGATTGACCCGGCGTCGCGTCAGTCATTGCCGCGCTCTCCAACTTGTCCCCGGTTTCGCAGCAGATGGTCCGCGAGAACGCAGGCCATCATCGCCTCGCCCACCGGCACCGCGCGAATGCCGACGCAGGGATCGTGGCGCCCTTTGGTCACGATTTCCGTGTCTTCGCCGCTTTTCGTCACGGTCTTGCGCGGCGAGAGGATCGAAGACGTAGGCTTCACCGCGAAGCGAACGACGACATCCTGACCTGTGGATATTCCCCCGAGAATGCCGCCCGCATGGTTGGACGTGAAGGCAAGTCCCTGGTTGGTGGACTGCATCTCGTCGGCGTTTTCCTCGCCTGACAGTGCGGCGGTTGCGAAGCCGTCGCCGATTTCGACACCCTTTACCGCATTGATGCTCATCATGGCACCGGCGAGTTCCGCATCGAGCTTGCCGTAGATCGGCGCTCCCAGACCGACAGGCACGCCGGAGGCGACGACCTCAATCACCGCCCCACAGGAAGACCCGTTCTTCCTGACGCCATCGAGATAGGTTTCCCACTCTTGCGCGGCTTTCGCATCGGGACACCAGAAGGGGTTGTTGTCCGTCTCGTCCCAATCCCAGTTCGCACGGTCGATCTTGTGCGGACCCATCTGCACGAGTGCGCCGCGAACAGAAATGACGTCGCCAAGCACAGCGCGCGCAACCGCACCGGCTGCGACGCGTGCTGCCGTTTCGCGCGCCGAGGAGCGCCCCCCGCCGCGATGATCGCGAATACCGTATTTCGACAGATAGGTGAAATCCGCGTGGCCGGGCCGGAACTTCTCGACGATATCCCCATAGTCCTTCGAGCGCTGATCGACATTCTCGATCATCAGCGAGATCGGGGTGCCTGTGGTCAGCTCGACGCCGTCCTCGACAAAGGTACCGGAGAGGATTTTCACTTCATCGGGTTCGCGACGCTGTGTCGTGAAGCGGGATTGTCCGGGCCGCCGCCTGTCGAGCCAGTGCTGGATATCCCCGGCCTTCAGCGGAAGGCGGGGGGGCGCGCCGTCGACCACGCAGCCGAGCGCTGGCCCGTGGCTTTCGCCCCAGGTCGTCACGCGAAACAGATGGCCGAACGTATTGTGCGACATGGCTCAAGAAACCGGTCCCGAAAGACCTTCCTTACGCGGTGAACCGGCAACCCGCTATGCGGGCTGCATCTGAGAGGGGAACAATACAGGAGATCGTCAGACGATGCTCATGTCGGGCGCGTCTTCCGCCTTCATCCCCACGACATGATAGCCGGCGTCGACGTGGTGGACTTCGCCGGTGACGCCTGATGCGAGGTCGGACAGGAGATAAAGGGCCGTATTGCCCACTTCATCGATGGTCACGGTCCGCTTCAGCGGCGAGTTGAGCTCGTTCCACTTCAGAATGTAGCGGAAGTCGCCGATACCCGAGGCGGCAAGCGTCTTGATCGGTCCGGCCGACACGGCGTTGACGCGGATATTGTTACGTCCAAGATCGACAGCGAGATAGCGAACACTGGCCTCGAGCGCGGCCTTGGCGACACCCATCACATTATAGTGGGGGATAACCTTCTCCGAGCCGTAATAGGTCAGCGTGACGATCGATCCGCCATCGGTCATCAGCTTCTCGGCACGCTGGCACAGCGCGGCTAACGAGTAGCAGGAAATGGCCATCGACGCCGTGAAGTTCTCGATCGTCGTGTCGACATAGCGGCCGTCGAGTTCTTCCTTGTTGGAATAGGCGATGGCATGGACGAAGAAGTCGAGCTTGCCCCATTCCTTTTCAAGCCGGGCGAAAACCGCATCCATGCTCACGGCATCGGTGACGTCGCAGGGCAGGACAAGAGTGGAGCCGACGGATTCGGCGAGCGGGAAGACGCGCTTCTGAAGCGCCTCGCCCTGATAGGTAAAGGCGATTTCGGCACCCTGTTCGGCGCAAGCCTTGGCGATACCCCAGGCGATCGAGCGATTGTTCGCGACACCCATGATGAGACCGCGCTTGCCCTTCATCAGGCTGCCCTTCAGAGCAGGGCTCGTGCTGGTGATGGCTTCGCTCATCGCTTCCCCGTCAAATTGGTCTTGGCCGAAAATCGAGCCGCATCCTACACAAAAGCCCTATTCGGTCTAACAAAAAAGCCCCAATTTTCAGAGGGTTGGGTTCACTTTTCCTGACAGAATGCGACGGATCAGGAATCCGACAAACCCTTCCGCGGATTGTGTTTGAGGCCCCCGGCCCATCCCGCAGCGAAATCCCGCAAGGCGCTATCGTGAGCCTCGGGGAGCGTCAGCGAGAGGGTCACATACTGGTCTCCCGCCGTGCCGGCAGCTTCATTGCGCAGGCCGCGTCCTTTGAGGCGCAGCCGGGTTCCCGTATTGGAGCCGGATGGAATGGTGAGGGAAACCGCTCCCGAAACGGTCGGCACTTCGACTTTCGCCCCGAGTACGGCTTCGGGAATCGTCACCGGGAGAACGAGGTGAATGTCCTGTCCCCGCCGCTCGAAGAAGGGATGCGGTGTGACCTCGACCGAAACGAGGGCATCCCCGGCTTCCGCGCCGCCGTGCCCTTCGCCGCCTTGACCCTTGAGTCTGATCTGCTTGCCGGTTTCGATTCCGGCGGGAATGACGACGTCGAACGCCCTTCCTTCCGTGAGGCGAACACGCTTCGTGGCGCCGTTCGCGGCTTCCAGGAACGTCACGGTGAGCCGGTAGGTGCGGTCTTCGCCTCGTGCGCGAAAGACGCGCTTTCCCGCACTGCGAATGCCTTCGAAGAGTTCGGAAAAGAGATCGTCGGACTGCGGATCGCGCGATGAGTTGCCTGCCGCCCCCGTTTCCTTGAACGCGCGTTGCCGACGGGCGGCCACGGCAGCGAGCCGTTCCGCTTCGAAGCGCCGGCGGCCGGCTTCGTCCTTGATCTGGTTGTAGGCCGCGGTCACTTCCTGGAAGCGGGCATGATGCGCGGCGGAATCGCGCTGTGCGTCCGGATGAAGCTGTTTGGCGAGTTTCCGGTAGGCGGCTTTGACCTCGGCATTGCCCGCGCCCGGATCGAGTCCGAGAATTTCGTAAGGGTCTGGCACGGGGTCGGCGCTCCTGAAGAACTGAAGGATGACAGTCTAGAGGGGCCCGCATACGAATTGGTTAAGGCGCAGGGCCCTCCATCGTGTCGATTTCGGCGGGTGGGGGAGGCGGTGCGGTCAAGGAAAGCCCCGCATCCTCCTCGCTTGGCGGTGGCGGGCCGGGAAGGCTCGGCACGAGTTGCGTTAACCTCTCGAGCGCCGTCTCGTGGCCGACGCGGGCGGCGAGCGCGTACCAGGCCAGGGCGCGTGCGGGATCGCGTTCGACGCCGAGGCCCTTTTCGTACATCACGGCGAGATTGTAGCGCGCGGCCGGAACGCCGGCGACGGCCGCCGCATGAAACCAGAACGAGGCCGTCTTGTAGTCCTGCGGCGTACCTTCGCCATTCAGATACATGAAGGCGGCATTGACCTGCGCCGAAACGAGACCCGCGCGGCCCGCCCGTTCGAAGAAATAAAGCGCGCGCTCAGGGTCCTTTTCGACGCCTTTACCTTCCTTCAGCAGCAGCGCGACATTCCGCATGGCTGCGAGGTCGTCGGTCTGGGCAAGAGGAAGCCAGAACTCGAAGGCGCGGGTGTAGTCGCCGTGATCGTAGGAAATGAGCCCCTTGTTGAACTGAACGGCCTGCTGTTCCTCCGTCGGACCGCTCTGCTCGATCAGTTCCTGAACGCCGACGCCCGATTCCCCGCGCACCGTTGCCGGAAACGACGTGATCACCAGGACGCCGAAAAGCGCGGCAAAAAGGGGGGCGGACCGATATGAACCCATTTGATTGTCGGTCTGCCCCCGTTTTTCGATCAGTTCTGAATCTGCCACGAACCGTCAGGCTGACGGCAGGCCGTACCGTGCGCCTGTTCGCTCCGTCCATCGATATAAACGGTCTGCGTGTATTCGCGGCAATTGTAACCGCCCTGCTGATAGGTGGCTTGCGGCGTCACCGTACCGTAGTGGCCCGAGTCGGGATTCTGCCAGCGGGACGTCTGACCGGAAGGGTTGTGCTCAAGCGCGTTGTAGGTGGTCTGGCCCATCGCCTGACGATCCGCGCGGTCGAGCGACTTGCCGATTTCACCGCCGAGAAAGGCGCCAAGAAGCACGCCGGCGCCCGTTGCCCAGAGCTGGCCGCTGCCGCTGCCGATCTGCGAGCCCGCAAGACCGCCCGCGACGGCGCCGCCGACCGTGCCGACGGTCTGTTTGTTGATGCCGCCGCCACCGCCATACATGCTCTGGTCGCACGCGGCGAGCGACAGAAGCGCAGCCGCGCCGATGGCTATTCCCTTAACGAATTTCATTCTGGTCGATCCTGTGCTTTGGTCGCCCCCAAGCGATAAAGACTTACCTATATAAGAAGCCGAATGTGGCAAGATTGGAGCGGGAAATATCCCTGGAGCCGCAGAAAGCCGGGCTTTTCCAACGTTCCCGAGACTGGAATGAGCGAATGAGCGAGACGACCGACGCTGCCGACGACAAGACGCTTTTTGCGAGCGAAGACCCCTTCGCGCTCTTCGATGAGTGGATGGAGCGCGCGCGCGCGAGCGAACCGGAGGACGCGAACGCGATGGCGCTCGCGACAGCGGATGGCGACGGCCTGCCGGATGTGCGGATGGTGCTCCTGAAGGGGGCGGACGCGCGCGGCTTCGTTTTCTATACCAACCTCGAAAGTGCCAAGGGACTGGAACTGAAGGAGAATCCGCAGGCGGCCCTGTGCTTCCACTGGAAAAGCCTGCGCCGCCAGATCCGCGTGCGCGGCACCGTGACACCCGTCAGCGAAGAGGAGGCGGACGCCTATTTTGCCAGCCGTGCGAAGGACAGCCAGATCGGGGCATGGGCGTCGAAGCAGTCCCGGCCGCTCGAAGGACGTTTTGAACTCGAGAAGCAAGTTGCTGTTTTTGCTGCGAAATTCGGCCTCGGCAAGGTGCCCCGGCCAGAGCACTGGTCGGGCTACCGCGTTGTCCCGTCGCGCATCGAATTCTGGCGCGACCGGCCCTTCAGATTGCACGACCGCCTTGTTTTCAAACGGGAATCCGCATCCGCCCCGTGGCGCACCGAACGGCTCTACCCGTGACTGTCACCGAACTGTCATCAAAACGTCACAAATCGTGACGGAGCCGGAGCACGGATGAGCGAGCAAGAGGCGGCAAGAAAAGATACTCCCGGTCCGACGCCCGAGAGCATCGCCCCGGAATATGAACGGCTGATGCGCCGCGCGACGCTGGCGGCGGTCGCGGTCGCCGTCGTGCTGATCGCGACCAAGGGGACGGTCTACTGGTTCACGGGCTCGATCGCGATGCTCGGCACGCTGACCGACTCGCTGCTCGATGGCGCCGCCTCTCTTCTCAACCTGTTCGCGGTGCGCGCCTCGCTGGTGCCGCCGGACGAGGAACACCGCTTCGGCCACGGCAAGGCGGAGGCGTTGGCGGGACTCGGCCAGTCGATCTTCATTTTCGGATCGGCGGGCTACATCACCTTCGAGGCCGTGACGCGGCTTCTCGACCCAAGGCCCGTGGAGAACTCGGCAGCGGGCATTGCCGTCGTCGTCTTCGCGATCGTGCTGACGCTCGGCCTCGTCGCCTATCAGCGTCACGTGGTGAGCCGGACGCGGTCGGTCGCCATCGAAGCGGACTCGATCCACTACCGCGGCGACCTGCTGATGAACCTCTCGGTCATCGCGGCGCTCATCCTGTCCGGCTGGCTCGGATTCCACTGGGCGGACCCGCTTTTCGGCCTCGTCATCGCCGGGCTGATCGGCTGGAGCGCGGCGAAGATCGTCCGGAATGCATTCAATCAGCTGATGGACCGCGAATTCTCGGAAGAGGAGCGCGAGCGCATCAAGGAAATCGCGCGGCAGCACCCGGAAGTCGTGAACCTGCACGAACTGAAAACGCGCACATCGGGCATCTACACCTTCATCCAGTTCCACCTCGAGATGGACGGCGCGATCACGCTGACGGAAGCGCATCGCATTGCCGAAGAGGTGGAGCGGGAGGTGATGGAGGCCTTCCCGGGTTCGGAAGTGCTGATCCATCAGGACCCGGCCGGGACCGAGAAGATCACCCGGTTCCAGCGCGCCTGACGCGAGAGAACAAGTGACAGCAGCGCCTGATACGGAAGAAATTGTCGCGTTTCTCGAAGCACCGGACACCTATGGGCTTTCCTCTGGCGAGGATGTGAAGCGCATCGAGACGCACGCCTCGCATGTGTTTCTGGCAGGCGACCGGGCCTACAAGATGAAGAAGCCGGTGAGGTTCACCTTTCTCGACTTCTCCACGCTGGAGAAGCGGAAGGCTGCCTGCGAGCACGAGGTGGAGCTGAACCGCCGGACGGCGCCCGAAATCTATCTCGGCGTGACGGAGGTGCGGTGCGCGGACGGCGGGTTGACGCTTGGCGGCGGGGACGGAGAGCCTGTCGAGTATCTCGTCGAGATGAAACGTTTCGGCGGCGAGGGTCTGCTCGCGACGCTGGCGGACAAGGGCGGCCTGAAACTGCCGGTCATCGAGGAACTCGCGGCGGATGTCGCCGCCTTTCACCGCAAGGCCGAAGTGAAGCCGGGCTTCGGCGGCGCGGAGAGTTTTCTGAAGATCGTCGAGGGCAGCGCGGAGGACATGAAACCCTCGCTCGGTGCCGTGCTCGACGCGGAAACGGCGCGCGGGGTGACGGCGAAAAGCAGGGAACTCATCGAGACGCATGGCGCGCTCATGGATCGCCGCCGCGACGAGGGGCAGGTGCGCCATTGTCACGGCGACCTCCATCTCGGCAATGTGACGGTGGTGGACGGCCGGCCCGTCATTTTCGATTGCGTGGAGTTCAACGATCACATCGCGCGCATCGACGTGTTCTACGATCTCGCCTTCCTGCTGATGGATCTCGCATTCCGGGCGGAGACGGATGAGCGGCTCGCCGGTTTCGCGAACCGCGCCCTCAATGTCTATCTCGATCATGTGTCGCGGGAAGATCTTGCATTCGACGGGCTGGCGCTGCTGCCGCTCTTCATGGCGACGCGGGCGGTGGTCCGCGCCAAGGTGACGGCCGTGCAGGCAAAGGACGGCGCGGCGAAGAAGAAGGCCGGGGCCTATCTCGGTTTCGCGGCGCAGGTGTTGAAGACGCCCGCGCCGCGCCTTGTTGCCGTGGGTGGACTGTCGGGCACCGGCAAGTCGACGCTGGCGAAGGAGATCGCGGCGCGGATGGGCGGCACGGCGGGCGCGCTGCATCTGCGCACCGATATCGTTCGCAAGCGGCTCTTCGGCGCCGGGCCGCTCGACCGGCTGCCGGACGAGGCCTATGCGCCGGGGGCGGGCGAGAAGGTGTACGCGGAAATGATACGGCTTGCGACGCAGGCGCTCGATGCCGGAACGAGCGTCGTCGCCGACGCCGTCTTCGCGCGGGAGGAGGAGCGGCGCGCAATGGAAATGGTGGCCTCGCGCTGCGGCGTTTCCATCGACGGTCTCTGGCTCGACGCGCCCGCCTCCGTGCTGGAAGCCCGTGTCGCCGAAAGGGAGAAGCGCGGCGACGACCCCTCGGATGCGGGCGTGGAGGTGCTCCGGAAGCAGCTTTCCTACGATCTCGGGGAGATGACGTGGGAGAAGGTCGATGCGTCGGGAACGCCAGCGGAGGCACTGGAGAGGGCGATGGCGATGCTGGAGCCTCGCCAAAAATAATGTGCCATCCCGGCGAAAGCCGGGATCCATGGGCGGACCGGCGTATGACGCGCGTCATATGGACCCCGGCTTTCGCCGGGGTGACACTCCTGGTTCAAGTGGCTGGGTTATGGCTGCTGGCGCCTGCGTGAGCCTTCCTCTAGATTGCGCCCATGACAGAAAATGCAGAACGCAAGACGCTGATCCTGACCGGGGCGAGCCGGGGCATCGGACATGCCACCGTGAAGCGCTTTTCGAGCGCGGGGTGGCGTGTCATCACCTGTTCGCGCCATGCCTTCCCGGAGGACTGCCCCTGGGAGGCGGGACCGGAAGACCACATCCAGGTGGACCTCGCCGATGCGAAGAATACGGAAGAGGCGATTGCGGAAATGCGCGAGCGGCTGAAGGACCAGGGCGGGCGGCTGAACGCGCTCGTGAACAATGCGGCGATTTCGCCGAAGGGGCCCGGCGGCTCGCGGCTCGGCGTCTTCGATACCGATCTCGACACCTGGTACCACGTCTTTCAGGTGAACTTCCTCGCCCCCGTCATGCTTGCGCGCGGGCTGGTGGAGGAACTGAAGGCGGGGCAGGGATCGGTCGTCAACGTGACCTCGATCGCGGGCGACCGTGTGCATCCCTTTGCAGGCTCCGCCTATGCGACGTCGAAGGCGGCGCTCGCCTCGCTCACCCGCGAGATGGCGTCCGAGTTCGGACGGCTCGGTGTGCGCGTCAATGCGATCGCGCCCGGCGAGATCGACACGGCAATATTGTCGCCCGGTACGGAAAAGATCGTCGCGGAGATTCCGATGCGCCGCCTCGGCACGCCGGAGGAAGTCGCGCGCACGATATATTTTCTGTGTACGGATCAGTCGAGCTATGTGAACGGCGCCGAAATCCAGATCAACGGCGGCCAGCACGTTTAGCTGTTTCATCACATGTCACCCCCGGGTCAGGCCCGGGCACGACGTTTTCGGGTTGGGGCCAGGGATCACTCCACGAAAATCACCGCGCTCTGGCTGTCGCGGACACGGGCGTTTTCGTCGACGGTGAAGGCAGACGTGATGAAACCCGTGGCGCCTTCGAAGATGCCGGTGCCGCGCTCGACCTTGAAGACGACATGGCCGGCCTGCACGGCGGGATCTGGCGAGGGGCCGAGATGAGGAGCCCCCGTGCTCGTGTAGGTGAGCGAGCCGCCGCCGAAGACGATCTCGCCGCTCTCCGAGAAGCCGCCATACTCGTCGTTCTCGACGACCGCGATGGAGCGCGCATTGGCCGCGCCGCCCGCGACGTCGGCCTCGACCATGCCGGGCTGGAGGATCGCTTCCACCTCCACGTTCATGCGCGTGCCCATGTCGTCCTCGGGCGAGGCCTTGCCTTCGAAGATGAGCTGGTAGCGGATTTCTCGCGTCATCGCCTTACCTTTCACGCAGCACGCAGATTGTCCTTCTTCACCATCGCCTCGACCTCGTCGAGCGCCTTGTGAACCGCCGAGAACATTTCCTCGATCTGTTCGAGAGTGATGATGAGCGGCGGGCAGAAGGCGACGATGTCGCCCGCGAGCGGACGGACGATGAGGCCGTGACGCTGCGCCGCGGCGACGACGGCGGCACCGATGCCGGCCTTCGGGTCGAAGCTGCGCTTGTCGGACTTGTCGGCGACAAGCTCGATGGCGCCGATGAGCCCCTTGGCGCGGGCATGGCCGACAAGGGGATGCTCGGCGAGGCGCTCGATATGGCCCTCGAAGCGCGGCGCGAGGCCGCGGACATGGCCGACGATGTTGCGCTTCTCGTAAATCTCCAGCGTCTTCGCGGCGACGGCGGCACCGACCGGATGCGCGGTATAGGTGAAGCCGTGGCCGAAGGTGCCGATCTTTCTGCTCTCGTCGATCATCGCCTGGTACATGTCCTCGCCGACCGTGACGGCGGCGATGGGGAAATAGGCAGACGAGAGCGCCTTCGCGACGGAAATGGAATCCGGCTTCATGTTGAAGGTCTCGGAGCCGAACATGTTGCCCGTGCGCCCGAAGCCGCAGATGACTTCGTCGGCGATGAAATAGACGTCGTACTTCTTGAGCACCGCCTGGATCTTCTCGAAATAGCCGGCGGGCGGAATGACGACGCCGCCCGCGCCCATGATCGGCTCGGCGATGAAGGCGGCGACGGTGTCCGGGCCTTCCTTGATGATGAGGTCTTCGAGATTCTTCGCGAGCCGCGTCGTGAACTCGTCTTCCGTTTCGCCCGGCTCCGCATAGCGGTAGTAATGCGGGCAGTCGGTGTGGAGGACGCCCTCGATCGGCAGGTCGAAGTCGCGGTGATTGGCGGGCAGGCCGGTGAGCGAGGCGGAAGCGACGGTGACGCCGTGATAGCCGCGCGTGCGCGAGATGAACTTCTTCTTGTTCGGGCGGCCCTTCGCATTGTTGTAGTACCAGACGAGCTTCACCTGCTGGTCGTTCGCTTCTGAGCCCGAGCCGCAGAACAGCACCTTGGAGGCGGCGTGCGGCGCGATGGCCTTGAGGCGCTCGGCCGCTTCCGCCGCGCGCTCATGGCTCTTGCCGCCGAAAGTGTGCGTGAAGGGGATCTGCTTCATCTGCTCGACGGCGGCGTCGATCAGCTCCTGCTCGTTGTAGCCGAGCGAGGTGCACCAGAGGCCGGCAAGGCCCTCGATGTAGCGGTTGCCGCCATTGTCGTAGACATAGATGCCCTCGCCGCGCTCGATGATCATCGGGCCGGTTTCGCGGAACGTGTCGAGATTGGTGTAGGGATGGATCAGGGTCTCGATGTCGCGAACGGCGGCGTTGGAAAGGCTCATCGGGGAGCTCCTTGGATTTTCATGTGCGGGCTTGGCGGCATAATGGGAGCGGGCGGGGGAGGTGTCAAAGGGGCGCGGGTTTGGCAGTTGACCCCGGGCAGCGATGCGCGGTTGACTGTGGCGGCGCACAGACGGGACCTGCCGCATGAAAGACCCCTATGAGACCCTTGGCGTGTCGCGCACCGCGACGGACAAGGAAATCAGCGACGCCTTCAAGAAACTTGCGCGCAAGTTTCATCCCGACCTGCATCCTGGCGACAAGGAGGCGGAGGCGAAGTTCAAGGAGGTTTCGGCCGCCAACGACTTGCTGAAGGACAAGGAAAAGCGGCGCCGCTTCGATGCGGGCGAGATCGACGCCAGCGGCGCCGAACGCCCCGCTCAGCATTTCTATCGCGACTTTGCCGACGGCCCGGCCCATGGCGCGCATGCGGCGCAGGACGGATTTGCCAGCAACGAGGAGCTGGAGGAATTTCTCGCCCGCGCCTTTGGCGGCGCCGGCGGGCGCCGCACGGGCGGCTTCCGTGCGCGCGGCCAGGATGTCAGTTATGTGCTGCCGGTCGGTTTTCTGGAGGCCGTCAACGGCGCGACGCGCACGATCACGCTGCCCGAGGGCCGGACGCTGCAGGTAACGATCCCGGAGGGCGCCGAGGACCGGCAGATGCTGCGGCTGAAGGGGCAGGGCATGCCGGGTTTCGGCGGCGGCCCGGCCGGCGATGCCTATGTCGAGCTGCATGTCGAGCCGCATCGTTTCTTCCGCCGCAAGGACAACAACATCCATGTCGATATTCCGGTCACGTTGAAGGAGACAGTGCTGGGTGCGCGGATCGAGGTGCCGACAATCGGCGGACCGGTGACGATGACGGTGCCGAAGGGGTCGAACAGCGGCACGACGCTGCGGCTGCGCGAAAAGGGCGTCAAGGACCGCAAGACGGGCCAGCGCGGCCATCAGTTGGTGACGTTGCGGGTCGTGTTGCCGGAGGGCGAGGAGCCGGAGCTCGTGGCTTTCCTGGAGAACTGGCAGCCGAAGGCGGCGCAGGATCCGCGTAAGGAGATGCTGTCATGACCGGACCGGACGATCTGGTGGCGGCCATCGAGGCGCTGCAGCGCCACGATCTCGATGCATGGATCGCGGAAGAACTGGTGGTGCCGGAGGTACAGACCGGAACGCCGGTCTTCTCGGAGATGGAATGCGCGCGCGTGCGCCTGATCTGCACGCTTCACTACGAACTCGATATCGACGCGGCGGCGCTGCCGGTCGTGCTGTCGCTGCTCGACCAGCTCTACGAGACGCGCCAGAACCTGCTGTCGCTGACCGCGGCGATCAGGGCGCAGGATGAAACCGTCCAGACGGCGATCATGGCGGCGTTGCGGCCGGAGGACGAGGACTAGGGAGAAGAGGCAGACAGATTGTTGCTGCTTCCCCACCTTCCCACAGGGGGAGGGTGGGGGAGAAGAAGGTCCGGACAAGCCGGGCCATGACGAAAAAAGAAGTGAGCAGCCTCACCACCCATCCGGCGGCGTGAAGCCGCCGAGAATATCCTCGAACATCGCCGCGACCTCGATGGTCGTGTAGTCCTCGAGATGCGGGCCGATGATCTGGATGCCGACGGGCTTGCCGGCACTCGTAACGCCGACCGGCGCGACGGAGGCGGGGAGATAGGAGACGACGGCGGGGCCCGCCCAGATCAGCACATCCATGTAAGGCCGCATGACGCCGTTCACTTCGAGAGCGCGCTTGTGCCAGTTGGTGTCGTGATTGTGCTCGAAGGCAGGGCGCATCAGCACCGGTGCGAGCACGACGTCGTAGCTCTTGAAGAACTGGTGCCACTTCCAGCGGAACTGCGCCTGCTTCTCCTTCCAGATCGCGCGCTCGGTGAGCGAGAGCGTGCCGCCGATGGCCTGCAGCGCGGCATGGCTCTTGTCGTCCGCGGCGAAGCCCTTTTTCATCTCCGCCCAGTGGTCGCGGATGCTCTGCGGCATACCCGCGCCGATCTGCGAATGGAGAAGGATGAGATAGGTCTCGGTGATGTCGGCGAGCGTGAAATCCGGCCGCGCCTGCCAGTCGACATTCGCGCCCGACGCTTCGAGCGCCTTCGCGGCATTCGTCAGCAGCTCGGCGCTTTCCGCGTCGATGTCACAGAACTCGTCCTCGATCCAGACGGCGACGCGAAGCTCCTTGGGCTGCGTGGCGCGGGGACGGGGAAGATCGAGTTTCCAGCCAGCCGCGTCCGACCAGTCGGGACCGGCGGTGAGGGAGAGGAGAAGGCGGAGATCTTCCGCGCTGCGGGCGAGGGGCCCCGAGACGGAAAGGTCGCCTTCCGAGAGCGCGCCGGGCGGGCCGGGAAGGTGGCCGCGCTTCGGCACGATGTCGAAGCTCGGCTTGTGGCCGAAGATGCCGCAGAGATGTGCGGGCGTGCGGATGGAGCCGCCGATATCGGAGCCGTAATCGGCGGCGGCGAAGCCGGCCGCGAGCGAGGCGGCGGAACCGCCCGACGAGCCGCCGGGGCCGCAGTCGAGCGCCCAGGGGTTGTTCGTCGTGCCGTAGATGTCGTTGTAGGACTGGAGGTCGCCCGAGAGATAGGGAACGTTGGTCTTGCCCATGACGATCGCGCCCGCGCGCTGGAGCCGCTCGACTGCGACGGCGCTCTTTGCGGGGACATGGTCCTTCCAGGCGGGATTGCCGCCGGTCGAGACGATGCCCTCGACTTCATAGGCGTCCTTGATGGTGAAGGGGAGGCCGTGAAGCGGCCCGGCGATCTCGCCGCGCGCGAAGGCCGCGTCGGCTTCCTTCGCGAGCGCCATCGCGCGGTCGAAATCGCGGGCGATAACGGCATTGGTCTTGCCGTCGAATTTCTCGATGCGGGAGATGTAGTGGCCGGTGAGTTCCACGCTCGAAAGCTCGCGGCGGCGGATGATGCGGCCGAGATCGGACGCCGAGCGGAAATGCAGCTCTGTCATGGGAAACTCCCCGGTTTGTTCTTATGGCGAAGGCTGGTTACCGCCCATTAGAGGGGGCAGTGAGGCAGGTGGCAAGGATTCGGCCCCGCAAAGTTATGGGGAGCGTTGTCCGGTCCGGCCTTGGCGGCTAGACTGCCCGCCAAAGGGAAAAGGCCGGGAAGCCCCGGCGTCAAACACGAGGGAACGAGACCCATGCAGGGATTGATGCAGGACTGGCCGCTGCGCGTGACGTCGATCATCGACCATGCCGCGCGCTTTCACGGCGACCGGGAAGTCGTGACGCGGACGGTGGAGGGGCCGATCACGCGCACCACCTACAAGGACATTCATCTGAGGGCGCGCAAGACCGCGCAGGCGCTGACGAAGCTCGGCGTGAAGGAAGGCGACGTCGTTGCCACCATGGCCTGGAACACGGCGCGTCATCTCGAAGCCTGGTACGGCATCATGGGGATGGGTGCGGTCTGTCACACGCTGAACCCGCGCCTCTTCGCCGAGCAGCTCGTCTACATCGTCAATCACGCCGAGGACAAGGTCATCTTCCTCGACCTGACCTTCGTGCCGATCCTCGAGGGGATCGCCGACAAGCTGCCGAAGGTGAAGGCCTACGTCATCATGACCGACCTGACGCACATGCCCGAGACGAAGCTGCCGAACGCGCTCTGCTTCGAGGAGATCGTGGAAGCCGAGGACGGCAACTTCAAATGGGCGGAAGTGGACGAGAACGCCGCCTGCGGCCTCTGCTACACCTCGGGCACGACGGGGAACCCCAAGGGCGTGCTCTATTCGCACCGCTCGAACGTGATTCATTCCATGGCAGCGAACATGGGCGATGCGCTCGGCATGAAATGCGCCGATGCGATCCTGCCCGTGGTGCCGATGTTCCATGCCAATGCCTGGGGTATCGCCTTCGCGGCCCCCGCCGTCGGCGCGAAGATCGTGATGCCGGGCGCGCAGATGGACGGCGAGAGCATCTACGAGCTTCTCGACAAGGAGCAGGTAACGGTGACGGCGGCGGTGCCGACCGTCTGGCTGATGCTTCTGCAATATCTCGAAAAGACCGGCGCCAAACTGCCGAAGCTCGACCGCGTGGTGATCGGCGGCTCGGCCGCGCCGCGCTCGATGATCGAGGTCTTCGAGAAGAATTACGACGTGAAGGTGTTCCATGCCTGGGGCATGACGGAAATGTCGCCCATGGGCACGCTCGGCGCGCTGAAGGCGGGCATGGAAGACTGGCCGCTCGACAAGCAGATCGACGTCAAGGTGAAGCAGGGCCGCGCGATCTACACGGTCGAGATGAAGATCACCGACGACGACGGCAACGAGCTTCCGTCGGACGGCAAGGCCTTTGGCCACCTGATGGTGCGCGGACCGGCGATTGCCGGCGCCTACCTGAAGGGCGAGGGCGGCAACATCCTCGACAAGGACGGCTGGTTCGACACCGGCGACGTCGCGACCATCGACCCCCAGGGTTACATGCAGATCACCGACCGCGCGAAGGACGTCATCAAGTCCGGCGGCGAATGGATTTCCTCGATCGAAATCGAGAATCTCGCGGTTGGCCATCCGAAGGTCACGGAAGCCGCCGTCATCGGCATCGTGCATCCGAAATGGGACGAACGCCCGCTGCTGATCGTCGTGCCGAAGGAAGGCGAGAAGCCGACCAAGGAGGAAATCCTCGGCTACATGGAAGGCAAGATCGCCAAGTGGTGGATGCCGGACGATGTGGTTTTCGTGGAAGAAATCCCGCACACGGCAACCGGCAAGATCCAGAAGCTGGCGCTGCGCGACCAGTTCAAGGACTACAAGCTGCCGACCGCGAACGCCGCCGAGTAGGAACGCGCGCCGGGCAGGGCAACGAACGGTGCCGCCGGAAACCCGGTGGACGAGAAACAGGGAACGGATATGAGCGAGCGTAAGTCGCGGCTTGCCGCGGGTGGATTGTGGCTCGGCGTCGTGGGCCTTGCCGTGCTGGTGCTCGGCATTGCCGGGCAGCGCTTCGGCGTGGTGGATTTCCGCATCGCGCTGCTGGCGCTCGCGGCGGGCGCTGCGATCGGTGCGCTCGCTGCCCTGGTCTCGGCCGTGGGCCTGTTGCTGACGCTCTTCACGGCACGGCGCGGCGCGCGAACCGCGATTGCGGGGCTTGTCCTCGGTGTCCTCGTCGCCGCGCCGATCGCCCAGGCGATGATCGCGGGGTCGCAGGTGCCGCGCATCCACGACATATCGACGGATCTCGACAACCCGCCTTCCTTCGAGGCGGTTGTGGAGGTGCGCGGCGACAATGCGAACCCGCTCGACCGGGCAACGCCGGCCGATCTCGCCGAGCTGCAGCGGCAGGCCTATCCCGATATCGCGACGCTCATGACCGGCAAGAACACGGACGAGGCGTTCGACGCGGCGCTTGAAACCGCCCGCGAGATGGAGTGGGAGATTGTCGCCTCCGATCCGCAGACGGGCCTCATCGAGGCGACGGCGACGACGGCGGTGATGAACTTCAAGGACGATGTCGCGATCCGAGTCACGGAAACCGATGCGGGCGCGGCCGTCGATGTCCGCTCGGTGTCGCGCGTCGGCCAGAGCGACCTCGGTGCGAATGCGAACCGCATCCGGAGCTACCTGCATGCGTTGCGGGTAAAGCTCGGCGGCGAGGGGTAGCAGCTAAAACAGATGTGTCATCCCGGCGAATGCCGGGATCCATCTGAGTTGCGTCATTGCATTCTCCTGCAATGGAAATCGGCGAGAGGCCCATGGCCCCGGCTTCCGCCGGGGTGACACGATGTTTTTGATTCAGGCCAGCCAGTAATCGTTGCCGAGCGAGGGCCTGCCCTTCGTCGCGACGGCGCCGGTGGCGACGAGATGCTCCATATGCGCGAGGACCGAACGCGCAGCGGCGGGATAGAGCCGCTTGTCGACGGCGGCATACATCACCGGCACCATGTCCTGGATGCGTGTGTTGCCGGCCTTCAACTGCTCGATGATTTGCCGTTCGCGGTCTTCGCGGTGTTCGATGAATGAACGCACGAAGGGCTTCGGATCGGTGATCGCGGGGCCGTGCGTCGGCCAGTAGATCTCGTCGTCGCGTGTCAGAAGCAGATGAAGCGAGGCCATGTACTGCTCCATGTTGCCGTCGGGC
This sequence comes from Parvibaculum sp., assembly GCA_017642695.1. GTDB lineage: Bacteria > Pseudomonadota > Alphaproteobacteria > Parvibaculales > Parvibaculaceae > Parvibaculum. Next base: position 1,643,892 of record JAEPQD010000001.1, read on the forward strand.
GGACTCACGATGCTTGTCGACCAGCCCATGACGTGATCGCCAGTGAAGAGCGCCTTTTCCTCGCGGAGCGCGAAACACATGTGGTTTGAGGTGTGACCGGGCGTGTAGACGCATTCGACGGTCCAGCCCTCGCCCTCGATGACATCGCCGTGCCGCACTTCGACGTCCGGCACGAACTCCGTGTCGCCGTCTTCCTCGACCTTTACGTCGTCGCTGCCCTGCTTCTGGCCCGAGCCATGCGGCCCATAGCCATAGGTCTGTGCGCCGGTGAGCGCTTTCAGCGGCTTGGCGGCGGGCGAGTGGTCGCTATGCGTGTGGGTGATGAGGATGTGGCTCACCGTCTCACCTTCGAGTGCGCGCAGGAGCGCATCGACATGCTCGGGAAGCATCGGACCCGGATCGATCACCGCGACCTCGCCATGCCCGATGATGTAGGTGCCGGTGCCTTTGTACGTAAAGGCGGACGGATTGTTCGCGACGACGCGGCGGATCAGCGGCGAAACCTCGTCGCAATCGCCATACTCGAACTCGATCTCGCGCACATATGGAATCTGAACCGCCATGGGGCCTCCCGTTTGGCCGCAGATTGGACCGTTCGGGCGGGGACCGCAACGGGCCCCTTGTCAGCTTGCCTTGCGGAGGGCGCCGTTCCGGTTGCGGGTATCGCCCTGCGCGAGGCGGGCGAGGTTGCCGCGCATGCGAACCAGCATGTCGATGAAGGTGGTCCGCTCTTCCTCGCTGAAGCCGGCATAGGCTTCATCGAGGATTTCATCGCCCGCTTCCCACATCTGATCGAGAAGCGGCTGCGCGTTGCCGGTCAGGAAGAGCTGCTGCGCGCGGCGGTCGTTGGGATCGGGCCGGCGCTCCACGAGACCGAGCGCCACGAGCTTGTCGATCAGACGCGCGACCGTGATGGGCTGAACTTCGAGCAGGTCCGCGAGACCGACCTGATTGAGGCCCTGGTGCCGCGAGAGGTGGGCAAGTGCGCCCCACTGGGCCTGGGTAAGGCCGCTGACGCGCTCGTTGAAGGCAACCTTCATGAAGCGGGAATTGTCTCGCAGCAGAAAGCCGGTACTGCGCTCCGGGTTCTGATTTGTCGACATCTGACGCACGTCTTCGGGTTTAGCGTGGTACACACCTAATAAGGCAGGCTTATTATATGGGTAGGAGTTTACGTTGCGCAAGACGGGGCTTCAGCGGGCGTGGACAGGATTAATCGACATAGGAAAGGGCGCAGCGGAGACCGCTGCGCCCTGGAATGCTGCCGGAGAGGCCTCCCGCGGCCCGAGGATCAGAAAGCCGTCGCGACGTAGGCGACGTAGCTCACCGCATAGAGCGACATGATCGTGTAGCCGGCGGCGGCGAAGGCGTCGCCGAGGCGGAACTCATGGCGGGTTTTGGCGATCTGGGCCGTGCCCGCGGACCACAGGCGCCCGGCCTGGGCCGAAAGATCGGCACCAAGAGACCTCGTATGCGCCGCGACGTGGGAGGCGATGTGTTGAGCGGAAGTCATGGGGCTACCTCTGATACTGCGAGTGTCACAAAGTTCGGCCCGGTCGTTTCCGCCCCCGTTTTGGGGGATGCCGCCTTGAGGCGGTTCGTCTTGTTGATCTGAAGATATGTTGCATTGCACAAACTGACAAGATGTCAGTCAGTAAATTTTTTGCGATGCAGCGTGGCGGGTTGACGCAGTGCGCCCATTAAAAAGGGGCAGAAACCTGCCCCTTTCCACGGATCGGCGCGCCGGCGGGTCCGTCAGATCTGTCTGCCGGCCTGTTCCCAATAGGGTTCGCGGAGCTTCCGTTTGAATATCTTTCCGGAATCTTCCCGCGGCAGATCGGTACGGAATTCGACGACCCTCGGCACCTTGTAGCCGGCGACCCGCTCGCGCAGGAAGCTCTTCACATCGCTTTCGCCGATATCGGCGCCGGGCTGCCGCTGGACGACCGCGCAGAGGGATTCGCCGAACTCCTCGTCAGGGATGCCGAAAACGGCGCAATCGCCGACGCCCGGCATCTTGTGAAGCTCGGCCTCGATCTCGGCCGGGTAGATGTTGACGCCGCCGGAGATCACCATGTCCTTGGCGCGGTCGCAGAGATAGAGAAAGCCGTCATCGTCGAGATAGCCGATGTCGCCGAGCGCGATGAGGCCTGCCTTTTCCGCGCGGCGGCGCTTCTCGTCGTCGCCGTGATAGGTGAAGTCGGGAATGGTCGGGATGCGGCAGACGATTTCGCCGGTGGCGCCATGCGCGAGCTCCTTGCCGTCATCGTCGAGCACCAGAACCTTCGCCCCCTCGATCGCCTTTCCGACGGTGCCGGGATGCGCGAGATATTCCTCCGAGGTGCAGAAGACGACAGCGCCCGTTTCCGTGCCGCCGTAATATTCGAAGATGACGGGTCCCCACCACTCGATCATGGCCTGCTTGACGTGGACCGGGCAGGGCGCCGCCGCATGCACGACAAAGCGGAGCGAGGAGAGGTCGTATTTCTTCTTCACCGCGTCCGGCAATTTCAGCAGGCGCACGAACATGGTCGGCACCATGTGGAGATGCGTGACCTTGTGGCGTTCGATCATCTGAAGCAGCTCTTCCGGATCGAAGCGCGGCTGCAGGATGACGTTCGCGCCGACGCGGAAGGCATAGAGCCCGTAGGCATTGGGCGCGGAGTGGTACATCGGGCCGGTGACGACGGTGACCATCTCCTGCGGCTCGCCATATGCCGGGTTGAAGCCCATCACCTTGCCGATGATCTGTGCCCAGACGACCGCCTGATCGGGCGTCGGCGCGGCGCGGCGCACACCCTTCGGATGGCCCGTGGTGCCCGAGGTGTAGATCATGGAGCCCGGCGGTTCGGCAGGTCCCGCCTCGATGGGCGGAAACTGCGAAAGCCATTCCGACCAGTTCGTCGCGCCGGAGGGAAGTTTCGCATCCGCTGCCGCGAGCCCGTAGGCGGAGACGATTTCGGGTGGCGTCTCGACGACGAAGACCGGCACGTCCCTGGGGATCGCCTTCTCGATACCGCGCAGGAGGTCGGCATGGATGACGATCGCCTTGGCGCCGGAGTTCTCGAAAATGTAGCGCGCTTCCTCGGTCGAGTTATGCCAGTTGACCGGCGTCGAATAGGCGCCGACGAGGCCGGCGGCAACGGAGGCCTCAAAGAAGGCGAAGTCGTTCCGGAGATAGACGGCGACCACGTCGCCCGCCCCGATGCCGAGCGAGGCAAACCCGCTTGCGGCCCGCGCGGCCCGGACGGCGAGTGCCGATATGTCTTCCTCTCGCGCGCCCGACCTGATCTTCGCTTCCGTCATCGTCTCCTCCCCAGGTGACTTGGATATCGCCGCGATAGTAACAGGTGGCGCGATGCCGAAAACGGGTTTCGGGGAGACGGGCCACGCATTCCGGCGGTTTCCGTCGCGTCCGCGCGGAAAGGGAGGAAAAAGGCAGGGCAAAATTCTTCTGATACTGCCGAGGGAACCGGGAGGGAACCCGCGCGTTCCTTGTCCGACCCGGCACGGCGGCGCATGGCATCAGGCGATGAGCGGTCCACCGGCATGGTTTTCCGACCGGCATCGCCGATGCCGGCGCCCCTGTCACCACAGACGGAGACACTCAAATGTTGCGCAAGACACTCTACGGTATCCTCGTTGTTCTGCCGCTGGCTGGCGGCCTCGCCGCCTGCGACGACCAGGGCCCGATGGAAGAGGCCGGCGAGGAAATCGATGAAGCCGTGGATTCGTCCTCGAACATGTTCGAGGACGGCCCTGCGGAAGAGATGGGTGAGGACATCGACGAGGCGACCGGTAACTAAGCCTCTCGTCCCGCTCCGCCCGCGACATCCCTCGATGGCTTGTTGCGTAAGTAAGAGTATGAGTAAGGAGCCCGCCTCTCATCCCCCCGAGGCGGGCTCTTCTCGTCTGCGTCTAGCTGTAGCGCGCCTCGCGCTTCTTGCCGGTGTTGCCCGCCTTCACCTCGCCGAGCGCCCATTCGAGGTCGGTGAGGTAGGTGTCTGTCACCTGCGCATGGAAGGGCGAGAGCATGAGGTGAAGGCCTTTCGGCTCCGTGGTGAGGCTGGTGAACCAGCCGCGCTCGAAGAGCTTGCCCCAGACGGCGAAGGGATCGACCTCGTCATGGGTGAAGGAGATAATGCCGAGCTGCGGCCGCCCGAGAACGCTGAAGCCGAGTTTCGCGACGCCCGCCTCGATCGCCTCGCGCGCATCAGTGACCTGCTTGTGTTTCGCGCGGTAGCCTTCCTCGCCGAGAAAATTCATCACCGCCCAGGCCGCCGCGATCGCGCCGCCCGGCCGCGTGCCCGCGAGCGTCGGCGTCACCATGCGCCCTCCGGGCCAGTCCGCGCAGTCGAAGATCATGTGCGAGCGTAGATCGTCGGAGCGGAAGAGCACGGTGGACGCGCCCTTGGCACAGTAGCCGTATTTGTGGAGATCGGCGGACATGGAGGAGACGCCCGGCACCTCGAAATCGAAGGGTGGCACCTCGCCGCCGTTCATGCGCACGAAAGGCGCGATGTAGCCGCCGACACAGGCGTCCACATGGAGCCAGAGCTTCTTCCTTTCCGCGAGTGCGCCGAGTTTTTCGATGGGGTCGATGAGCCCGTAGGGAAAGCACGGTGCGGAGCCGACGATCATGATCGTGTTGCCGTCGACGGCTTTCTCCATCGCGGTCACATCAGCCACGAGATCGGTGCAGGGAATGCGCCTGATCTCGAGCTCCATCATCTTCGCCGCCTTGTCGAAGGCGGGATGCGCCGACCACGGCGCGACGATGTTGCACTGACCCACGACGCCGCGCTCCTTGCGCGCGTAGTCCCGTGCGGTCTTCACCGCCATCGTGATCGAATCCGTGCCGCCCGACGTGATGTTGCCGGCCGCACCTTCGGGCCCATGAAGGAGACCGAGGCCCATCGAGACGACCTCGTCCTCCATCTGCTTCAGGCTCGGAAAGGCCATGGGACCGAGGCCGTTCTCCGACATGAACATCGTGTAGGCCTCCTTCTGGACCTCCGCGACATCCGGGCCGGCATTGAAGACATAGACGGCCGTCTTGCCTTCGCGCCATTTGACGTCGTTGGCGCCGCGGTTCTGCATCTCGCCCTTGAGTTTGCCCCATTCGGTGCCCTGTTTCGGCAGCGTAACGCCCATGATCGTCCTCCTGTCGTTGTTGGGAACGAGACTAGCAGATCGGCGCGGCGAGGCATCAATGATGATGCGCGGGCTGTCCGTCATGGCTGAGGTGAAGCATGGGGGCAGGCCGGGTGAGGGAATGGGGATCCATGCCCGGCATCGCGATTTCGTCCCAGTTCGTCGCGCCTCTTTCGCAGGTCTGCGCGACGGGGAAGAAGAGCATCATGACTTCGGGGTCGGCGGGCAGCTTCGTCATGAAAGAGAATTCGTCGAACATGCCATCGGCGAGCGGGCCGCCTTTCCATGTGATCTTCACCACACCTTCGGAGACGGGCTTGCCGTGAATCTCGTAGGTTCGTGCGTAGGGTGCGACCTCGGTGGTGACCGTCCAGCCGGGTTTCGGCTGAGGCTTCACCGAGATGACACCTTCCGGAATGGCGATGGAGATCGACGTCGTAGGAGAGCCGTCGCAGCCATGCGGAACGCGGAAGGTCGCCTTGAAATAGCTTCCTGCGTCGGCACTCGTCTCGTCGAGCACGACATGCGCGGCAGCGGGAACAACCGTGACGAGGGCCAAGGCCGCTGCAAGTGTTGCGATGAAATGTTTCATGTTCACGATACCCTTCAGAAAGCGATCTTGAGACCGGCAAAGAAGCTGCGGCCTTCGCCCGGATAGAAGACGTTGGTGGCGGCAACAGTTGAGTCGGTGATGGTGCTGTAGGTCGAGATGTAGTGTTCATCGGTCAGGTTGCGTGCATCGACGAAGAGACGCACGCCATCGGCAATATCGACGCCGCCTTCGAGCCCGAGCGTCGCGTAGCCCGGCGCCTCTAGATTGTTGGCGTAGTCGACATGGCCGCCATCCGGCACCCATTCGACTTTCGGCGCGATGTCCCAGCCGAGGCCGTTCGGCGCGGGCGATGTGTAACGAAGCGCCGCGACATAGACATGGGGCGGCATGCCCGCGAGCTTGTTGTCGCCATAGACGGGATCGCCATCGAAGGAGAAGTCGCTGAACATGTAGGCCTGTTCGAGAAGAAGGCGGCTTCCGTCGGGCAGCAAGGCTTTCAGGCCATACGCGCCAATATCGAGCGTGAGTGCCACCTCGATGCCTTGATGGATCGTCTCGTCCGCGTTGAAGGTCGAGGCGGGGATCGCGGGCGCGACCGTGTAGTTGATGAGTTCGCCCTTCACCCGCGCATGATAGACGGCGACATCCCACGCGACAGTTTCGAGCGCCCCTCGCGTACCGACCTCGAAGGTGACGGCGCGCTGGGGATCGAGCGGCACGAACTGGAAGACGGTCGCCTGCACGAGCTCCGAAAAGGTCGGTGGTTCATAGCTCCGCGTGACGTTGCCGTAGACCTGGGCATTGTCGATGAAGTCCCAGAGCACGCCGGCCCTCGGGCTCACCGAATTGAAGTCCTCGCGGTCGTTCCGCGCGGGCGTGATGTCGTTCTCGAACTTGCGGTAGGACATGATGCCCTGAAGTCCGCCGACGAGGGCAACATCCTCGAGAACGTAGAACTGGTTCTCGGCATAGAGCTTGAGGTTGGTCGCGGTCTGCGTACCGCTCGCAGCGAGAGCGCCGCGCGAACCGGAGACGTTCGTGTACTGCTTCGCATCGACCTCACTCCAGGAGAAATCGCCGCCAAGCGTAAAGATGTTGCGATGACCGCCAAGTGTGGCCTCGCTCCTGTAGCGCGTGAAGAGACCGGCGAGCGGACCACGATAGTCGAGCACGCGGAAAATGGGGTGATAGAGCCGCTTGTAGCCCGCATAACCGCCGAATTCGATCACGTCCCCGTCGCCGAGATCGAGCGCTGTCTTGTTGGCGACGCGGATCGAGCGGACGTTGCGCTGCTGATTGAGCGCGATGTTGCCGGGGTTTGCCATCTCCGGAGCGTTCTCGGACTGTGCGAGCGTGAGCGTGCCGGGAAGCTCCTGATCGACCGTGTTGGAGATCAGATAGAAACGTGTCTCCGCACGGTCGTTGAAGCGGTGACCGATATTGCCGGAGAAGCGGAAGCTCTGTTCCTGTTCCTGTTTGCGAAAGCCTTCGACGTAATTGCCGGTCATGGCGGCGAAGATGTCCGTCTTGCCCTGGGCGCGCGCGGTCTGGGAATGAAGGCGTGCGGTGCCGTAGCTGCCACCCTCGATGCGGACGAGGTTCTCGGCCTCGGCTGTGTAACCGGTAGGCGTGACGAAGTTGATCGCGCCGCCAAGCGTCACCGACCCGAAGCGGAGCCCGTTGCCGCCTTTGTACACCTCGATGTGCTGCGCGATCAGCGGATCGACCTCCTGGAAGTCGGCCGCGCCGTCGGCAAGATTGTAGGGCACGCCGTCCTGCAGGATTTCGAGACCGCGCATGTGGAAGGAACGCGACAGGCCCGATCCGCGTACGGAAAGGCGAACCTCGGCGCCGAACCGCTTGCGCGCATAGACGCCGGGCGTGAAGTCCATCACGTCCTCGAAATCATGAGCATAAGTGTCTGCGTAGTTTTCAGCAGGAACGATGCTGACGGCTCCCGGCATGCGCGAGAGTTCTTCCTGCGCTTCGCCGACGCCGGGGACGGTGAGCGTTCCCGCAGCGTAGGAAGGAGAGGTGGGGCCGGAGAGCGGGTTTTCCATCCTGCCTTCGACGAGAATTTCAGGGAGTTCGATGCTCTGTTCTTCTTCCTGCGCATGGGCGGCGAAGGACAGGCCGGAAGCGAGCGCGGCAAGCGCCGCGCCCGACAGGACGGACAGGGTTTTCATGTTGCCTCGACTGACGGCTCGCGCCTGCTGGCGGCGCACCGCTGCAGGCGTCGTTATGAACGGAAACGGAAAGGGAGCGTCAGGTCAGAGTGGCGGCGCGCGGGGATGCCCGTCGGCCGTGACGGCCGGTGCCAGGACCATGTGAGCCGCGCGGGCGGGCGCGGGCAGCGCCCAGTGGAACGCGGGGAGGGTGAAGACCGCTGTAAGCGCAGCAGCCCCGCAGTGATGGAGACAGGAGGAGCAGTCATCGCTCGAGGTGCCGGGCGCAACCGGTTCGACAGGGTTGCCCTCGGCGTCGAGATAGACCTCTTTCGCCTCGCCGCCTGAACAGATGATGGTCTGGAACAGGCCCTCCGTGGCGGGTCCTGCAAGTTGCTGGGCGAAGGGAACGGCGATGTGGAGGAAAATCGCCAGAAAGGCGAGCGACTGCATGACGCCGATGCGCGCCCCAAGCCCCTGAACATCGCCTCTGTATGTCGAGATCGTCCCCATGAGCCGGATACTACGCCGCGCGGTCCGGGGATGCCACGGCCAGTGCGGGCGCAGTTTGTCGCAGCCGGCGGCTTTGCGCTTATACTCCGGGCAAAGGGAACGGCATCAAGACCGACATGGGAGGAGACGATGACCCAATATGAAGACCTGCTTTACGAGGTGAAAGACCGCGTGGCGGTGCTGACGCTCAACCGGCCGGACAAACTCAATGCCTGGACGGCGGCAATGGAGAAGAGCGTCAGGCAGGCCATGGCGGCAGCTGTGGAAGACAACGATGTGCGCGTCATCGTGGTGACCGGGGCGGGGCGCGGCTTCTGTGCGGGCGCCGACATGAACCTGCTCCAGTCCATCAAGCCGACGAAATGGGAAGACCGGGAACTGGCACAGGCGTCGCGCGAGGAGACATACGATTTCGCAAGCGGGCTCGGACCCGATGTGAGCACGCATTACGGCGGCCGCTTCGGCTACCTGATGCAGGTGAAGAAACCGATCATCGCCGCGATCAACGGACCGGCAGCGGGGCTCGGTCTCGTCTTCGCGCTTTATGCCGACATGCGTTTCGCAGGCTCGGAGGCGAAATTCACGACCTCTTTCGCGAGCCGCGGTCTCATTGCCGAGCATGGCATTTCCTGGCTGTTGCCGCACCTCGTGGGGCCCGCGCGTTCGCTTGATCTTCTCATGTCGGCACGGAAGATGATGGCGGACGAAGCCGAGAAGCTCGGTCTCGTGAACCGTACTTTCCCACAGGAAAATTTCATGGCAAACGTGATGGACTATGCACGGATGCTGTCCGAAACCGTCTCGCCGCGCTCGATGGCGGTCATGAAAGCGCAGATATGGAAGGCACTCTTCCAGAACTTCAATGAGGCGCTGGAAGTGGGCGACAGCGAAATGCAGAAGAGCTTTGGCAGCGCCGACTTCAAGGAAGGCGTTGCGCATTTCGTGGAAAAGCGGGCGGCGAACTTCACAGGGCGCTGATTGCGGCATCCTGACGAAAAAAGGCGCGGGAAATATCCCGCGCCTTTGCCGTCAGAAGGGGTTTCGATCAGAACGTGACCTGAACCCCCGCAAGCGCCTCGATACCCGGCGCCTCGAAGCCGTTGGCCGGTTCGTAGGTCGTGTCGAGCAGGTTGTTCACCCGTGCCGTGAGCTTCACGTTTTCCGTGAGACGGTGCGAAGCGGCAATATTGACCAGCGTGTAGGGCGTGGGATCGACATAGAAGCCGAAAGAGTCGCGCGGGACATCGCGATAGACGTCGACCCACTCGGCATTCGTCGAGAGAACGGTGCCGGGAGTGACTTCCCAGCTTGCCGTGAGACCGATCTGGTGACGCGGGCGGCGGACCATCGAACTCGCGAACTGCTCGGACTTTAGAATCGTCAACGTGTAGTCGAGCCGGGCGGTGAATGCGTCGACAGGATTGATCTCGAAGAAGGTTTCGAGCCCTTTCGTGTCCAGCTTGTCGATGTTGACAGCTGTCGAATTCACGCCGACGAAGACGATGGAGATGGCGTCCTCGACCTCGGTGTCGAACCATGTTGCGCCGGCCATTGCCTTGCCATCGAGAAGACCTTGCTCGATACCGATTTCCCACCCCTTGCTCTTTTCGGGTTTGAGGTTCGGATTGCCGTTGTAAACGCCGGAAGGAAAACCGCCGAACGTGTTCACGTCGAAACCATAGCGCTGGTAGAGCGATGGTGTCTTGAAACCGGTGCCGTAGGAGAGAGTGAGGCGCGTGTCCGTCTCCGGATGGTAATAACCGGGTGCCAGCGTGAAGGTGAAGCGATCGTCCATGTCTTCCGGCATGTCGCGGCGCGCGCTGACGGTTGCGAAGAAACGTTCGCCAAACGTCATGTGATCGGCTGCATAGACAGCGAAAGAGTCGGTGCTTGCATCGGAGTTCAGAGAAATGACAAAGCCGCCCAGATCGCGGTAGCCGCTGGACTCGAATTCGTCATGTGTGTAGCTGGCGCCGAACGTCAACAGGTGCTCGTCGGAAAGATCGAAGGCGTTGTCGAAGGCCGCCTTGATCGTCCGGCCTTCGTTGCTGGCCCGGTCGAGATAGACTGAGCCGCCTGGATCGGGATCGTCTGAGGAATCCGAATCCTGCAACGTGTATCCGAGCGAGAACCGCGGCCGCCATCTGCCCTCCACGAACCGGCCCTCGAGATCGCCGGAGAGGAAAAGACGTTTCGATTCGAAGATGCTGTCAAAGTTCTGGTAGATGGAGACGAACCCCGCAGTGGAGCCGTCGGAGTCGGTATCGGCTTCGGCATCCGTGTACTGCACGAAGATCGAACCGCTAACATGTTCACTGAACTTCGTGCCGATGCGGCCGGAGGCGGAAAGCGTTTCCGTGCCGTCGTCTTCGCCGCCCCGCGCGTCGTGCAGCCGAGACGAGGTGATGTCGTTGCCGTCCGTATCCTCCCGCGTCAGTGAGAGGAAGTAGTCGGAAGTGCCGAAGCTCCCGCCGGCGCTCGCATAGGTGTTGAGCGTGCCGAGCGTTCCACCTTCGATGCGCGCCGTGAAGCTCGGATCGCCTGCGCCCGTTTTCGTGATGACGTTGATGACGCCGCCGATGGCCTGGCTGCCGTAGAGTGCGGATTGCGGGCCGCGTACCACTTCGATGCGCTCGACGCTGTCGAGCGGAATGCCGGCGAGATTGGCGGCGCCGCCGGGCGAAGACGGATCGTTGATGGGCATGCCGTTCACCAGCACGAGCGTCTGATTGGAATTTGCGCCACGCGTGAAAACCGATGTGACGGTGCCGCGCGCACCTGACGGCACGATATGGACGCCCGGAACGGAACGCAGCGCGTCGGTGATGTCCTGATACTGGAATTTCTCGATCTCTTCCGTGGTGACGATCGTGTAGCTCGACGCCACTTCCTTGGTCGGGATGGGTTCGATACCGCCCGATACGAGCAGTTCAGGTGTTTCAATCGCTTCCCCGGCATGCGCGGAAGCGGCGGCGCATGCCGCCAGTGTCAGGGCCGCGAAGGCCCCCCAGCCTGTGTTTTTCATTGGAATCTAGAGTCCTGTCTCTCTGGCGCGGCCGCCCCGGCCGCATGGCGCCGCGAGCAGGGGAGAGACAGAAATGGAAACGGTTGGCCAAAGGCTGCGAGCCTTCGAGCAGGCCGTCCCCCTGGCACACCCCCGGCCACGGCAGATGACGAACCCGGTGGCAGGTCTCCTGGCTCGCGGGTCACAGGCCTCGTTCCGTCTTCCCGGGATGCCGGCCCTTGAAAGGACCTTGGCAGCCAGTGACATAGGTGGAACGGAGCCTCGCCGCTTACAGTTGCGGGGGCAGCCAGGGCATTGGCCGGAAGGGCCTCACCCTGTTCCCTCTTGCCTCCAGAAGCCGCCTTGGGAGCGGCTCCCGGAACCATCGAGTGGGGGCATCATAGGGATGGCGATTACAGTGTCAAACTGGCCGTTTCAGGCCTTGGCGCTCGGTCGCGCCGAAACGGCGGCATGCCAGCGCAGCAGATCGGCATGCTCCGGCTTCGGCTCCTGCTTCACCCATTTCGCGAAATCGACGCAAACAAGCGCCGTGATGTCGGCAAGCGAGAAGCGGTCGATGGCGATCCATTCGCGGCCTTTGAGACGGGCGTTCAGCATCTCGAAGAACTGGTTAAGGCGGACAGAGCCACGTTCCGCGAGCTCCGGGATCTGCGGCAGGTCGAGCGGGCCGGGAAGCGCGCGGCCGACCATGCCTTTCGAGGTATTGCGCAGCACTTCGGCGATCGGCATGAAGCCTTCGAACTCGATCCGCGCATTCCAGCTGAAGACGAGGCCCTTTTCTTCCGCCGTCGAGCCCAGAAGTGCGGGCTCCGGCTTTACGGCGTCGGCCCAGGCGGCGATGCCGATATTTTCCGTGAGGACCGTCCCGGTCTCGAGCTTGAGCGCGGGCACAGTGCAGGCTGGATTGATGGCACGGTAGGCCTCGCCGAGCTGCTCCGCCTTCATGAGGTCAACCTGGACCGTCTCGTGTTCGATGCCCTTCTCGGCGAGAAGAATGCGCGCGCGGCGCGGGCTCGGAGCGGCGGTAAAATCGTAGAGGACGGGTGCCATGACGTTTCCTTGTTGTGATGTGGACGGGCGGGCCCGCCTCTTGCCGTTGAGGACGGATCGTAGCCAAACGCGAAGCGGTATGTCTCCTGCCTAAACGGGCGGTATGCGATGGGGGATGGCAACAGAACAGCCTCTTGCCCGGAAAAGACAAAGGCTCCCGCGCGGAAAGCGCCAGGAGCCTTTGCTGTCTTCAGAACTGGTCGGAGTGGCAGGATTTGAACCTGCGACCCCCTCGTCCCGAACGAGGTGCGCTACCAGACTGCGCCACACTCCGCCGCCAGTTCGAGGCGGCGTTATAGCCGCCAAAGCACGGGGCCGCAAGCGCGATCCGGCACGGAATCAGAGCGCTGCGGCGCCTTGGAGGGCGCCTGCGGGGCCGGTTGCACCCCCCACCCGATGCCGGTATGTTCCGCCGCGTTTCGCGAGGCCGGTTTCATGTGGCCGCGAACCCTGCTGGGGCGTAGCCAAGCGGTAAGGCAGCGGGTTTTGATCCCGCCATGCGGAGGTTCGAATCCTCCCGCCCCAGCCATTCCGATCACAGCATTGGTACGCAGCGGCATACATGCGAACGCCGCCGAACCTTTCGGTCCGGCGGCGGCTCCAGCATCCGGCGGTAGCCGGAGCTCACAATTCGCAGCGATGATGACCCGAAGGGTCCTCCACCGTCATGACGGCGCTGTAGCCGTCGCGCACATCGTGGCTCACTTCGGTGATCGAAACGACGGCATCGCCCGCCGGGCCGATCTCGTAGCCGCCGCCCTGACGCACTTCGGATGTGCCACCGGGGCCGGACTTCAACAGGGAAAGTGTGTAGCTGCCCATCGAGCCGGGCGCGCCATAGACCACGCTTTCGAGACGCATGCCCATGGAGGTTTCGATTGCCCGGATTTCACAGGCATCCGACACGGGCGGCGAGGCAGTGGCTGCCGCGCAGCCGAACACGAGGGGTACAAACACGAGCGATGACCATATGAGTCGCATTGTCTTGCTCCTTTGTGACTGCCGTCGCGGGAGGCGGCCCGAGATGGCCGCCTCCGCACGAAAGCCTATTAGTAGCCGCCCTGGATGACGACGGAGGTGTTGCCGTGACCCGTCTGGACGGTGTTGGCCTTCTGGCCGTTGCCAACCTGGATCGTGGCGGACGTGTTGTTCGAACCGTACTGATCGGTCGTGGCCTTGTGGTTGTTGCCGATCTGGGCAATGCCCGACGTGTTCGAGCGGCCGGTCTGGATCGTGGCGGCGGAGTTGTTGCGGCCTTCCTGACCGGTGACGGCGTAGTTGTTCCGGCCATACTGATCGGTGAGCGCCGCGTTCCGGTTACCGAGCTGCTGCTGGTAGAGGTAGTTCCATTCGCCCTGCTGCACGGCCTTCGAGTAGTTGCCGTTGCCGTAGGTGTCGATGGTGCCCTTGTTGTGGTAGCCGTTCTGCGTGTAGACGCCGGTGTTGTGCTTGCCGCCCTGATAGACGGAAGCGGAGTTGCCCGCGCTGGCGCCGGTGATGCCGGCGGCAAACAAGGCTGCGATGGTGCTCGTCGTCAGTAGAAACTTTTTCATATCTGCATCTCCTGTTTTGGACCTGCCGACACGGCGCGTCCTGTTCGATGATGCATTTCTATCGGGGTGAGCCTGAGTGCTCCCTGAAGCACGCATTCATTTTCCGTTCACCAGAAAATTTTCTTTGCGCCGCCCCGAACCGAGGCGAAAGCAGCGAGCGCCGGGCTTGATGAACGCCCCATGAACGTCCGCTTCAGACGGCGATCAGTGGCGGCGGGATAAAACGCGGGAATGTTTTTCACGGCCTGATCCGGCAAGAACGGGAGAGAATCATGAAACGGTCGATCAATGTGTTCTTTGGTGGAATGCTCGCAGTGCTCGTATCCGTGTCCGCTGCCTGGGCAGGGAGCGCGGCAAGCGTCAATCAGACTGGCGATGACGGTGTTGCCTTTATTGTCCAGAGGGACGGAGAGCCAGCCCGGGTGGAAACCGCGATCGATCCGGCGCAACAATTCATGCTGAAGAGGAAGGCGCGTGATGCCGTGAAGCAGGCATCGAGGCCGAGAAGCGCCCGGGGCGGAAAGTCCGGCAGCAAGGCCGCTGCCTGCAACCCTCTCGGAAGCACTGGCCTGGCGTATGTCGGCCAGAACGGGGTCGGCAACAAGGCAGCGGTCAACCAGCGGGGCGCCGACAACGCTGCCGGAATCATTCAGGACGGAATCGGCAACAAGTCCCACATCGTGCAGAAGGGCAAGGGGCACTTCGCCGAGACGATCCAGACGGGTAACGACAACAACGCCTATATCATTCAGGCATGTTGACGACGCGCGGGGCGTCAGCGCCCCGCGGTGTCCTGCACCTGTAGCTCGTACAACGTCTTGTATAAACCGCCCCGGGCCATCAGTTCCTGGTGCGAGCCGAACTCCCGCACTTCGCCATCCGCGAGCACGACGATACGGTCGGCCTCGCGGATGGTCTGGAGGCGGTGGGCGATAATGATCGATGTACGGCCTTCGGTGACTTTCGACAGGGCATCCTGAATGATCAGTTCGGTTTCCGTGTCGATGCTTGCCGTCGCCTCGTCGAGAATGAGGATGTCCGGGTTCATCGCCAGCACGCGCGCAAAGGCCAGGAGCTGGCGCTGACCGTGACTGAGGTTGCGCCCGCGCTCGGTCAGCACCGTGTCGTAGCCCTGCGGCAGCATCCGGATAAAGGGGTCCGCATGAACGAGACGCGCGGCCTCGCGCGCCGCCTCACGCGTAACCGCCGGATTGCCGAGAGTGATGTTGTCGTAAACCGTGCCGGAAAAAATGTGGAAATCCTGCAGCACCACGCCGACGCGCTTTCTGATTTCAGCCGGTTCGACGTCCATGATGTCGACGCCGTCGATCAGGATCGAGTTTCGCGGAACGTCGTAGAAGCGGCAGAGCAGGCGGACGAGGCTCGTCTTGCCCGAGCCCGTCGGTCCGACAATGGCGACACGCTCGCCGGGCCTTATCTCGAAGCTGACATCCTTCAGGATCGTCGTTCCGGGTGTGTAGCCGAAGGTCAGGTGGTTGAATGTGACCCGGCCTTCGACATCGTCAGGCAGGGATCGCGTTTCCTTCGGCACCTCCAGCGCTTCATCCCAGTCGAGTGCCTGGAAGATACGTTCGCAACTCGCCATGGCGCGGAAAACGACGTTCCACTGCTCCCCCATCGCGACGATCGGCCGGAACATCATGTCGGCGAATTGCGCAAAGAGGATCACGCTGCCAAGCGTGGCGACGCCGGAGAGGACATGCTGTCCGCCGAACCAGACGATGGCGGCGATGGCGAGAAACGCCATGCTGTCCATGGAAGGGCCGTAATAGCTCTCGATCCGGACAGCGAGATTTTCCTGCTGCCGGTTCTCCTCGTTGATCGCGTTGTAGCGCTCGAAGTTGATCCGTTCGCGGCCATAAAGCTGGACAACCTCGATGCCCGAAAGGTTTTCCTGCAGGTTCTCGTTGAGCCGCGACATGGAGGAGCGGATGTTGCGATAGACCTGCCGCGAGACGACGCGGAATATCCATGTGGCCACGGCGGCGACAGGCAGAAGA
This sequence comes from Parvibaculum sp., assembly GCA_017642695.1. Classification (GTDB taxonomy): domain Bacteria; phylum Pseudomonadota; class Alphaproteobacteria; order Parvibaculales; family Parvibaculaceae; genus Parvibaculum. The sequence continues at coordinate 1,659,926 of JAEPQD010000001.1, forward strand.
ACAAGAAGCTCCAGCGTGAGCGTGGGGTTGAGGGCCATCATCACCGAAACGGCGGCGAAGAAGGGCACGAATTCACCGAGCAGAACGCCGAAGCCGGCAAGCAGTTCGAAAAGCGTTTCGATGTCGTTGGTGAGCCGCGTCATGACCCTGCCAACGGCCACACGGTCGTAGAAACTCGATGGCAGCTTCTCGAGATGCGCGAACAGATCGCGCCTCAGGTCACGCAAGGCGTGGAGAACGGTTCGCGCCAGCATGGTACGGAAGCCGTGGCCGAAGAAGGCCCAGAGAACCGTCCACAGCCCGAAGAGCAGACAGGCCGAGAACAACGGGTGGAGGTCGAAGCTGGTTGCGAGAAACGAGTTGAGCGCTTTCTGTCCGAAGTCCGGCGCCCCGGCATCGGATGTCGGCAACAGGATGCCGTCCACCACGACGCGGCTGACGACAACGGGGGCAAGAACCGCGGCACTCGCAGCAAGCAGAACAAAGGCGATCGCCATGAACCCTTGTCTGCGATAGGGCCGCATCCACTTCAGGAGGCGGACGACGAGACCGAAATCGAAGCCGCGCGTTTCGATCTCGTCGTCGAAGGCGGCGTAGTTCCGCCTCTTTCCGGCCGCGGTTTCGCTCATGTGTCGTCCCCCACATCCTTCTCAAGCGCGCGTTCAAGCTCTTCGCGCCGGCCTTGCTGGCGTTCCAGGGCCGCGTAGAGGCCGTCCCGGGCGAGCAACTCCGCATGCGAGCCGGTTTCGGCGATCCGTCCTTCATCCAGGACGACGATGCGGTCGGCATGGCGGGCCGTGGATACGCGATGCGACACCATGATCGTGGTGTGCCCATGCCGAAGCGATTTCAGGCGGGAGAGAATGAATTCTTCGGTTTCCGTATCGACGGAAGAGAAGCAGTCGTCGAGGAGCAGGACAGGTGTCTCACGAATGAGACCGCGCGCGAGGCTCGCCCGCTGTTTCTGTCCACCCGAAAGCGTGACGCCGCGTTCGCCTACAATCGTTTCCAGCCGGTCGGGAAACCGCCGGATCGTCGTTTCGAGGTCGGCACTCTCGGCCGCACGCCAGACATCGTCCGTCGCGCGCTCCGGATTGTCGTAGGAAATGTTCTGCGCGATGTGGGTGGCAAACAGGAACGGATCCTGCGGCACCATGGCGATCTGGCTCCTGACCTGGGTTACGGGCAGCATGCGGATGTCACGTCCGTCGAGATAGATGGTGCCGGGCGGGGGATCGAGCAGACGCACGATGAGCCGCAGCAACGTCGACTTGCCCGAACCGACGCGGCCGAGCAGTGCGATCATTTCTCCCTTCCCGATCTCCAGCGACACGTCCTTGAGCGCGGGCCAGCCTTCGCCTTTCTGCGCGGGGTGAGTGTAGGAAAGATGATTGATCGTGAGCGCGCCGCCGATGCCCTCGAGCGGCGTGGCATCCGGCGCATCGCGGATTTCCGGCTCGTGATCGAGAATTTCGAAGATGCGTGCCGCCGCAGAACCGCCGCGCTGGAACAGCGTGATCATGATGCCGCCTTCGCGGATCGGGGCGAGCATCATGTTGAGATAGAAGATGAAGGCGGTGAACGTGCCGAGCGTGAGCGTGCCCTCGAGGACCTGCATGCCGCCGTAACCCACAACCATCAGCGTGGTAAAGCCCGTCGCGACCAGCATCGCGGAAGTGAGGCCCGAGTTGAGAAACATCAGCTTGTAGTAGTTGCCCGCATAGTGATCGGACGTCGCCTCGAAACGTTCGGTTTCCCGGTCTTCCTGCGCATGAGTCTGGATGGTGCGGATGCCGTTCAGGTTTTCCTGTACCTGTGCGGAGAGCGCGGAAAAGCCTTCCTGAACGAGCGTCGACTGGTCGAAGATCCGCCGGGCGATAAGCCAGCCGATGATGGCGAAAACCGGCAGGGCGGGCAGCAGCGCCAGCGTCAGCGACGGCGATTGGTAGAACATGAAGAGAAAGGCGACGATGCCGGAGAAACCGAGAACGAAAAGAAGGCGCGTTCCCATGCCGATCAGTTGACGGATCAGCGTGATGTCGTTGATGGCACGCGCCATCAGGTCACCCGTGGTGAACTTCGAGAAAAAGAGCGGCCCCTGAAGCTCCAGATGCCAGTAAAGGCGCTGACGAAGCTCGTAGGCGGCATTGACGCCGACTTCACGCACCAGGCGGCGACCGATATTGAAGGCGATGTAGCGCAATACCATCAGCCCGAGGATTGCAAGGGCGGGAAGGGCAAGGCGCGTGTCGCCCGCGGCAATCCGGTCGATGCCCATTTTGAGATAGAGGGGCATGACGGCTTCGAGAAGACGGCCCGTATTGATGAGAGACATACCGCCCCAGAAGCGCCATTTGTGCCGCTGGACGAGCGGCACCAGCCGCCAGAGAGGGCTGGATGGGGAACGGCCGTCCGTCCGGGACGTGGTCGCGCGCGATTCCACGGGGGAACATCCGGTTTTGGGCGGGCCTCGGCCGCGCCGTGCTGGGCTGGCATCGCCCTGTCCCGAAGGCCGGGCGGGATGCCGGTTCCGGACGGGGAGACGGTGTTTCCTGGGGTTTTGCAGATCGTTCCCGTAACTATACGCCTCTCCTCCCGATTCGGAAGCGCGTGGAGCCGTTTCCGTCACACAGGCTTCACGCAATGGCTGTAGCAGCAGACAAGGTGGGTACCGCGTCGCGAACGGAACGGCCCACATTCAGCTAACGGAGTGTGCCCTTGTCCGATACCGCAGCCGAAACGACCGTCGTTCCCCTTGTAGAAGAAGATGTACCAGCCACGGGGCGGCGCGATGTCCGGCGGCGGCTCAGCGCAGCGGTCCATCGGCACAAGCCGGTCTCGCGGGAGGGGCTCACCGAGCGGCTCTTCACCTGGCTCTTCACGGGACTCGTCTATCCTCAGATATGGGAAGACCCGGAGGTCGACATCGAGGCGATGGCGCTCGAACCCGGCATAAAGCCGGACACGCGCATCGTCACCATCGCGTCCGGCGGCTGCAACGCGCTCTCCTATGTCACGGCGGCGCCGGTAAGGGTAACAGCGCTGGACCTCAACCCGACTCATGTGGCGCTGGTGCGCCTGAAGCTCGCCGGTGCGGCCAACCTGCCGGATTACGACCGCTTCTTCCGCTTCTTCGGGGAAGCCGACCGGCGAGAGAACCTCGAGGAGTACCGGCGCTTCCTGAGGCCGCGGCTCGATGCTGCGACGCGCGCCTACTGGGACAGGCGTCCGGCGGGTTTCCACCGTCGTATCGCCCTCTTCGCACGTGGCTTCTACCGCCATGGCCTGCTCGGTTATTTCATCGGCGCCGCCCATCTCGTTGCACGGGCCTATGGCGTGCGGCTTGGTGCGGTGCTTGATGCACCGACGCTCGAAAGCCAACGCCGCTTCTTCGACGAGAAGCTCGCGCCGCTCTTTGAGAAGCGCGCAATCGCGTGGATGACGGACCGGCCCTCGACGCTATACGGCCTCGGCATTCCGCCCGCGCAATATGCGGCGCTGGCCGGAGGACGCCCGATGCGTGTCGTGCTGCGCGAGCGTCTCGAACGGCTCACCTGCGGTTTTCCGTTGTCGGAAAACTACTTCGCCTGGCAGGCCTTCGCTCGTGCCTACGCGCCGGACGGTAAGGGCCCGCTGCCGCCTTATCTGAAGCGCGAGAACTTCGCGGCACTGCAGGCGCGCGCGAGCGATATCGAGGTGCTGAACGAGAGCTTCACCGACCATCTGCGAAAAGCCGGCGAGGCGAGCCACGACCGCTACGTGCTGCTCGACGCGCAGGACTGGATGACGGACGGACAGTTGAACGACCTCTGGTCACAGATCACACGCACGGCTCGGCCCGGAGCGCGCGTGATCTTCCGTACCGCCGCGGAACCGACGTTGCTCCCCGGCCGGGTCGACGACACGATCCTCGCGCGCTGGGACTATCGCTCGGAGGAATCGCTAGCCTTTACGGAACGCGACCGTTCTTCCATCTATGGCGGCTTTCACCTCTATGTGCTGAAGGATTGAGGCCATGAGTGCGGTCGGGCACGGCGAGCAGGATCACTCTCATCTGATGGACCGGATCTACCGGCATCAGCGCCATTTCTACGATCTGACGCGCCGCTACTACCTGCTCGGCCGTGACCGGCTGGTCGATGAACTCGATGCAGAACGCGGTACGAGGGTGCTGGAAGTCGGTTGTGGGACGGGATGGAATCTCATCCGCGCGGCAAAGCGCTTCCCGGAGGCCGAGTTCTACGGCATGGACATCTCGCACGAGATGCTGGCGACGGCGCAGCGAGCGTCACGGCGGCACGGCACCGATTTGCACCTCACCTATGGCGATGCGACGTGCTTCAATCCCTATGCGAATTTCGGCATCAGCCGCTTCGAGCGCATCTACATGTCCTATACGCTGTCGATGATCCCGGACTGGGAAGCGACGCTCGCGCAAGCGATCTGCAACCTGGCGCCGGGCGGCAGCCTTCACATCGTGGATTTCGGTGAGCAGGAGCGTCTGCCGCGCTGGTTCCGCTCGTTGTTGCGGGTATGGCTCACGAAATTCCATGTGAGCCCGCGCGGTGAACTCAAGCGCGTCATGGAAGCGCTCGCAACGAAGCTCGGAGCTGAACTGGAGTTTCGCCCGCTCTATTGCGGATATGCGTGGTACGCAGTTCTGCGTTTACCGCTGCAAGACGAGTGATCCGTCCGGGGTGCAAATGGACACTGCCCGGTCAGCTCCGCAAGTGCATGCACGACATCTGAATGCGTTGCGGATGAAGGTGCGAATGAGTAGCGGTGGGTCTGCGACAAGATGCAGTCTGGTGGCTTCTCATGCGCAACAGCCATACTCAGGGCAGAGTTCGAATATGGCTGGTTTCAAATGTCGGTATTTCACAAGATCAGACTCTATCACGCAGCGCTTGCTCTGCTCGTCGCCGCTACCTATCTCACGGGCGATGAACTCGAAAGCATGCATGTTTGGCTCGGATATGCCGTCGCAGCCGTCATCCTCTTCCGGATTCTCTGTGCGGCGGCGGGCCCACGGCAGCTTGGTATCTCGCGGCTTTTCCCCGATCTGACGGAACTGGCGAAAGTCCGGCGTCTCAACCATCCGATGATCAGCCGGACACTTCTCGCAGGCATTGCCGTCACTCTTCTGCTGGCGACGGGAACGGGACTTGTCATGGAGCCGCCACCCATCGGTCGGGTCGCCGCCGAAGTGTCGGTAACGCCGGTTTTCGCGGATGACGACGGCGATCGCGAGCGTGACCGGGACCACGAGGAAAACGAGGCGCTCGAAGAGGTGCACGAGACGACGGCGAACCTACTGGTCCTCTTCGTCGCCTTGCACGTGACCTATCTGTTCGCGTTCAAGCGGCCCATGGCGCTATTCATGCTGTTCTTGCGGGACCCCGGCCACCGTACGGCCACTCAGAAGAAAGCCTGAATGCCCGTCTGCTCGCGGCCGAGGATCAGCGCATGAACGTCATGCGTGCCTTCATAGGTGTTCACGGCTTCCAGATTCATGACGTGGCGGATGACGTGATACTCGTCCGAGACACCGTTGCCGCCATGCATGTCGCGCGCGACGCGGGCGATGTCGAGTGCCTTGCCGCAATTGTTGCGCTTCATGAGTGAGATTGCGGCGGGCGCGGCCTTGTTCTCGTCGAAGAGCCGGCCGAGCTGCAGGCAGCCCTGAAGGCCAAGCGTGATCTCGGTCTGCATGTCGGCAAGCTTCTTCTGGATGAGCTGGTTGGCGGCAAGCGGACGGCCGAACTGCGTGCGGTCGAGCGTATATTGCCGCGCCGCATGCCAGCAGAATTCTGCGGCGCCCATCGCGCCCCAGGCGATGCCATAGCGCGCGCGGTTGAGGCAGCCGAAGGGACCGGCGAGGCCGCGCACGTTGGGCAGCATGTTTTCTTCCGGCACGAAGACGTCCTGAAGCGAAATCTCGCCGGTGATCGACGCGCGCAGCGAGAACTTGCCTTCGATCTTCGGCGTCTCGAAGCCCTTGAAGCCGCGCTCCACGACGAAGCCGCGGATGACGTCGTCGTCGGTCTTCGCCCAGATGACGGCAAGGTCGGCTATCGGCGAATTGGTGATCCACATCTTCGCGCCGTTGAGGACATAGCCGCCATCGACCTTCTTGGCGCGCGTCTTCATGGAGCCGGGATCGGAGCCGTGGTCGGGCTCGGTGAGGCCGAAACAGCCGACCCATTCGCCGGTCGCGAGCTTCGGCAGGTACTTCTCGCGCTGCGCATCGCTGCCATAGGCGTAGATCGGATGCATGACGAGCGAGGACTGCACGCTCATCGCCGAGCGATAGCCGCTGTCGATGCGCTCGACCTCGCGCGCGGCGAGGCCGTAGCAGACATACGAGAGACCTGCGCAGCCATATTGCTCGGGCAGCGTCAGGCCGAGCATGCCCTGCGCGCCCATCTCGTTCATGATCTCGCGGTGGAAGATCTCGTTCCGGTTCGCTTCCTTAACGCGCGGGAAGAGCTTTTCCTCGCAATAGGCGCGCGCGCTGTCCCGCACCATGCGTTCTTCCTCGGTGAGCTGCCCGTCGAGCAGCAGAGGGTCTTCCCAGTTGAAGGGCGCGAGCGGGGGATTGGGCTTCTCGCCGGACTTCGCGGGGGTAACTTCGGCTGCTTGCGACATGAACATTCCTCGAAACGTAGGGGAAAGCTTGCTCGGCGGTGATATAGCAGGCCGGGCGCGACGGCGCGACCGCTTACTTTCGGGTGTGGGCAGCGGGTTTTCCGGCGCCTTCCCGTGCATAGGCGGCCATTTCCTCGGCCAGATGGTCGAACATGAGCCGCATGCGGCGGCTCGTCTTCAGGTCCTCATGCATCGCGATCCAGATATCGAGATCGAAATGGATGAGGCCTGTGAGGACCGGAACGAGATCCGGAATGTGTCTTGCGAGCGCGTATTGGCACATGCCGAAGCCGAACCCGGCCTTTAGGGCGGCGAATTGGCCAAGATCGCTGTCGCAGCGAAAGGCGAAGAGATCGCGGGAGAGGTCGATCCCGAAATCCTTGATCCGCTGGACGGAGGATTCCCGGTCGAACCCGATAAGCGGAAAGCGCTCCATGTCCTCCAGCGTCTTCGGCATACCCATCGTCTCGATGAGCTTGCGGTGCCCATGCATGCCGATTCTGACTTCGCCAGCCTTGCGCGCGACGAGCGAGGACTGGGTTGGCCGGATCATGCGGATTGCAATATCCGCATCACGGCGGATGAGATCGTCGGTCCTGTTGGAGAGTACAAGTTCGATGACAATCCGTGGGTGCTTCTCGCGGAACCGCGCGAGGATAGGCGGGAGGACTTCGGCGCCGATCATCTCGCTCGCGGTGATGCGGACGGTACCGCGGTCTTCTTCGGCCTCGCCAGAGGCTGCACGCCGCAAGGCTTCGGCCGCCATCGACATGGCCTCGGCGTGAGGGACGAGGGCGAGGGCGCTGTCGGTCGGCGAGAGGCCGCCCTGTGAACGGGTGAAGAGCCCGACGGCGAGCGCCTGTTCGAGCGCATCCACGTGGCGGCCGACGGTCGGCTGCGTGAGGCCAAGGCGGCGGGCCGCGCCCGAGAGGCTCCCCTCCCGGACGACGGCGAGGAATGAGCGGTAGAGCTCCCAGCCCGGCGTCGCATCAGTCATACATATACGTATACATATTCGACGGATTTAGCCAATTCATATTCGCATATGAATACCCCATTCTCCGGTCACTGAAACGGCAAACCGGAGAAAGACGATGACTTCCACGGCCCTCATTCTTGGTGCGACAGGCGGCTTCGGCGGCGAAATGGCATTGGCGCTTCACCGCCACGGCTGGCAGATCCGCGCGCTCAACAGGAACCCGAAGCGGACGGCGAAGCAGGCGCCCGATATGCCTTTCATCGACTGGGTGAAGGGTGACGCGATGAACGCGGACGATGTGCGTGCCGCCGCAGTGAACGCCGACCTGATCGTTCATGCCGTGAACCCGCCCGGCTACCGGAACTGGGCCGGCACCGTGCTGCCGATGATCGACAACACGGTCGCGGCGGCGAAGGCGGCGGGCGCCCGCATTCTCCTGCCGGGGACCGTCTACAACTACGGGCCTGATGCCTTCCCGCTCCTTGCCGAGACCTCGGCCCAGAACCCGAAGACGCGGAAGGGGAAAATCCGTGCCGAGATGGAGCGGCGGCTCCATGCAGCGTCGGAGGAGGGTGTGCCGGTGCTCATCCTGCGCGCAGGAGATTTCTTCGGCGGGCGCAATGTGAGCAGCAGCTGGTTCGCGCAAGGCCTCGTGAAGCCCGGGCGGAAGCTGCGCTCGATCACCTATCCGGGTCCGCATCGCGTGGGCCATGCCTGGGCCTATCTGCCTGATATGGCGGAGACGGCGGCGCGGTTGCTGATGCGCGCGGACGACCTCGCGTCCTTCGCAACGTTCCACTTCGGCGGCCACTGGCTCGAACAGGGCATCGAGATGGCGGACGCGATCCGCTACGCCGCGCGCAAGCCGGACCTCAAGGTGAAGCGCCTTCCCTGGTTCGTGCTCACGCTGCTCTCTCCCTTTGTCGAGACCTTCAGGGAGATGCGCGAGATGCGTTACCTCTGGAAGCGGCCCGTGAAGCTCGACAATTCCAAGCTCGTTGCCTTTCTCGGCCATGAGCCCCACACGCCCCTCGACATTGCCGTCCGCACGACGCTTGCCGTTCTCGACTGCATCGATACCGAGGCCGCTCCCGCGGCGATCCCCGCCAACGCCTCCCTCACGAAAGGAACGATCTGATGACCCGCACGAACCGCATCGAATGCGCTTTCAACATGCTCGCGACGACGGCGCTCAGCGTCTACCTGATGGGCTTCCTGCACCAGACGGCCGGGCAGTACCTCGTCTGAACTAGCGGAAGTAGCGGGCGAGATCGTCCGGAATCGGCATCGGCTTGATCGGGCTTACATTGGCCCGGCCCGTGTTACCAAGCGGCACGGCGCCGACAAGCGATCCGGCCGAGCCGACGATCCTGACGATTTGCCCGCGGACTTCCCGCCAGTCGCCCTTGCGCCAGCCCGCTTTCAGCATCCAGTAGTGGTTGACGACATGGGGGATGTAATTGCGCTGCCCGAGAATATGCGCCCGTTCAAGGTGCGAGAGGCAGCTCTCATAGTCTCTGGCCCGATAGAGACGTTTTGCTTCCGTCATTTCGGCGTTATAGGCCTCGCGCAATTCCTTCCGCATGTCCTGTCCTTTTCCGTTGCGGAGGAAAGCTAGGCGTCGTCACCCTTCGGCGCTTGAACAAACCTGCTATCCAAAACCGCAAAGGGATTGATACCGAACATCGCGCGGCAGGTACGGGTGAGATGGGCTGAATCCGAAAAACCCGCGCCATGCGCCGCCTCGGTGAGCGAGGCGCCACCCATGGCCCGGTCCATCGCATCGTTCAGGCAAAGCCAGAGCAGGTAACGACGGACCGCGACGCCCGTTTCCTGCTTGAAGAGGTGCGAGAGACGGCTTTCGGAAAGTCCAACTTTCTTTGCCAGGACCCCGAGGGAGACACGTTTCTCGGGAAGATTGTGCAGGTAAGAAAGCAGGAGGGAGATGCGCGAGTCCGACGGTGAGAAAGGCTCTTCGTCCGGCAGCAGCGCGCCCACGAATGCATCGACGGTATTCTTCCCGGCGAGAACTTTTCTGAGCTTGTTCGTTACATGGTCCGGTAAAAGGGAGAAAGGCCTCTGGCCGAGCCATGCTGCACCGATGCGCCTTGCTGAAAGCTGCTCAGGTTCGAGAAGAAGAACGGCGACTTCGTGGCCGCGGCTGTCGAGCCGGTGCTCGACATCCGGTGCTGTCACGATTCCGGCGGTGCTGATAGATCGTCCCTCACATTCGAAATCGAGAGGTTCGTTGCAGCCGATCGATACCTGAAGCGCATGATGACGATGGGCGGCAACGTCGATGGCCGCTCCCCGGATGAGGAGCGACATGTCCTGCCTCGATATGCGCAGTCCCGAAATCGCGTGGCGCTTTTCCATGCCCCATTGATCGTTGCGATGACGGCCTTGGCAAGGGGAGGGCATGTGAAAAAAGGGCGGCGGGACATCTCCCGCCGCCCTTCAAACATTCAACGAGTGAAGCGTTATTCCGCCGCGACCTTCGATGCGGAGAGTGCCTCCACCGGCATGCGCTCGGCGAATTCGCGGCAGGCTTGCACATATTCGTGCTTCAGCCGGTCGACCAGTTCCGCGACCGGTGGCGCATCCACGATCTGACCGATGCCCTGACCGGAGCCCCAGATGTCCTTCCACGCCTTCTGCTTCATGTTGCCGCCGGAGCCGAAATTCATTTTCGACTTGTCGGCTTCCGGCAGGTTGTTCGGGTCGAGCCCGGCGGCGGCAACGGAAGGCGCGAGATAGTTGCCGTGTACGCCGGTGAAGAGGTTCGTGTAGACGATGTCTTCGGCGGCATATTTGACCAGATGATCCTTGTAGGACTGATCGGCATTGGCTTCCGCAGTGGCGACGAAGCGCGTGCCCATATAGGCGAGGTCGGCGCCCATCGCGAGCGCGCCCGCTATGCCCCAGCCGTCCGACAGGGCGCCCGACAGGATCACCGTGCCCTTGAACCACTGCTTCACCTCGCGCACCAGGGCGAAGGGCGAGAGCGTGCCCGCATGACCGCCCGCGCCGGCGCAGACGAGGATGAGGCCGTCGACGCCCTGTTCCGCAGCCTTCTTCGCGTGCTTCACGTTGATGACGTCGTGGAAGACCTTGCCGCCATAGGAATGCGCGCCCTCGACGACTTCGGCCGGCGGGCGCAGCGAGGTGATGATGATCGGTACTTCGAGCTTCGTGCAGACATCGATGTCGTGCGAGAGACGGTCATTGGAGGCATGGCAGATCTGATTGACGGCGAAGGGTGCAACCTTCTTCTCCGGATGCTTCGCCTGATACTCGCCGAGCTCGCCCTTGGTCCGCTTGATCCATTCCTCAAGCACATGCGCCGGGCGCGCGTTAAGCGCCGGGAAGGAGCCGACGATGCCCGCCTTGCACTGCGCGATCACGAGCTCCGGACCGGAGACGATGAAGAGCGGCGATCCGATGACCGGAATTTCGAGCTTGTCTTTCAGGATGTCTGGCAGAGCCATGTTCGTGTCCTCCAAATGCGTTCAGGCGACTATGGCCCGGATCGCGCGGTTGCGCTTGTTCAGTGGTGCGGATTGGAATGTTCGTGCCTGTTCAGGCGGCGGGCGCGCGCCCGGAAAGCCGGTCCCTGTCGATCTTCGCTTTCTCGCCGATGAAGTCGATCACTGCGCGCACGGGCGCCGTATCGCGGAGGTCCGGATGGGCGAGGAGCCACATTTCCGTACCGTTCGCGAGCTTTTGCGGCGCGATCCGGATGAGGTCGTCGTAATGGTCGCCGGTGAGGCAGACGAGTGTGGAGATGCCGACGCCCGCGCGCACGGCCTGTACGAGATCGGCGTCGGAGAAACAGCGGAGCGCCACCCGCGCCCCTTGCGTGACATGGGCGAGCCAGTCGGCGAGCTCAACTTCCGCCGCGCGGCCGCCAAAGCCGACGATCCTGTGCTCCTTCCACTCCTCCCGGCGCGAGGGCAGGCCATATTGCTGCGCATAGCCTTGCGAGGCATAGAAGCCGACGCCGATGCGCCCGATCTTGCGGCCGACGACGTTTTCGCGGCCGGGGCCGTAAGGGCGGATCACGATGTCGGCGTCGCGTCGCTTCACCGAAACCTGCGTCACTTCGTTGACGATTTCGATTTCGATGCCGGGATGGCGTTCCTCGAATTCGCCGAGATAGGGCATGAACCAGTAGGAGGCGAGGCTGTGCGGAATGGCGACACGGACGAGACCCTGCGCCTCGCCGTCGGCGCTGAGCGCGGCATGAAGCGCGCGTTCTGCCGCGAGCGACATCGGTTCGACCTCCGCCCGGAGCCGCTCGCCAGCGCCCGTCAGCGCATAGCCGGTCGGCTCGCGCACGAAGAGCTTCGCGCCGAGACGCTTTTCGAGCGTCGCGATATGGCGGCCCACCGTGGCGTGGCTCAACTTCAGCCGCCGGCCCGCGCCGGAGAGGCTTTGCGTATCAACCACCGCAAGAAAGATGCGGTAGGCGTCCCAATTGGCATCGTTGTTCATGGCTGAACAAACCGTTGTTTGACTTTGGATTGGCAGACTGCGCCGGTTTTTCCGTCATTTCAAGAACTTGGCCAGAACCAGGGAAGCCTTGGAGGACGTTACGGCAAGGCGTTTTTGGCGGCTTTGTCGAGGAATCCCGGCGTGCAAAGGGCCTGATGCTTCTGCTAAAACAGCGGCATTCGAAATTGCGAAAGGCTCAGGCCTCCGAAAGGCCGTGCCAGTCGAGGGAGAGGGAACGTGCTCAAAACAAGATTCACGGAAATGTTCGGGGTGGATCACCCCATCGTGCAGGGCGGCATGCAGTGGGTCGGCCGCGCCGAACTCGTGGCCGGTGTTGCCAATGCCGGGGCACTCGGCTTCATCACGGCGCTTACCCAGCCGACGCCGGATGACCTGCGCAAGGAAATCGAGAAGTGCAAGGGGCTCACCGACCGTCCCTTTGGCGTGAACCTTACCATCCTGCCGGCGCTGAAGCCGCCGCCCTATGCCGAGTATCGCCAGGCGATCATCGAGTCGGGCGTGAAGATCGTCGAGACCGCGGGCTACAAGCCGCAGGAGCACGTCGACCACTTCAAGGAACACGGCATCAAGGTCATCCACAAGTGCACGGCCGTCCGCCACGCGCTTTCGGCTGAACGCATGGGCGTCGACGCGATCTCGATCGACGGTTTCGAATGTGCAGGCCATCCCGGTGAGGACGACATTCCGGGCCTGATCCTCATTCCGGCAGCCGCCGACAAGGTGAAGATCCCGATGATCGCGTCCGGCGGCTTCGGCGATGCGCGAGGTCTCGTCGCGGCGTTGGCGCTCGGCGCCGAAGGCATCAACATGGGCACGCGTTTCATGTGCACCAAAGAAAGCGCCATCCATCAGAAGGTGAAGGAACAGATCGTCGCGAACGACGAGCGCCAGACCGATCTCATCTTCCGTACGCTGCACAACACGGCGCGCGTGGCGAAGAACGCGGTGAGCCGGGAAGTCGTCGAGATCGAGAAGAAGGGCGGCGCGAAGATCGAGGATATCGCCCATCTCGTCGCCGGCGCCCGTGGCCGCGTCGTCTACGAGGAAGGCGATCCGGATTACGGCATCTGGTCGGCGGGCATGGTGCAGGGCCTCATCAACGACATCCCTTCGTGTCAGGAACTCGTGTCGCGGATCGTTTCGGAGGCCGAAGCGATCATCAAGACACGCCTCAACCGCATGGCGGGAATCTCGGTGGCGCAGGCCGCCGAGTAAGGTTCCCCCGAACGCATCGAAAAGGCCCGCGCCGGAAACGGCGTGGGCCTTTTCATTTCGTTTCTTCCATCGCGATCCGGTGCAACGCGCGCGGATTGAGGATGAGGATGCTGCGATAGCCCGTTTCCACGAGCTTCTCTTTCTCGAAGTCCCGAAGGATGCGGTTCACGGTCTTGCGCGACAGGCCCATCAGTTCCGCAAGCTCCTCCTGCAGGATCGGCAGTGTGATGGCCGCTTTTCCATTGCCCCAGGCAAGCGCATAGACATGGAGCCGCGCGGCGAGCTGCGCGCGGGGACTGAGCAACGACCGCTCCGCGATCACGCGCGTGGCGAAGACGAGCTGTTCGGTCGCCAGTTCCGCGAAATGGAGCCAGAGCGAGGGCAGGTCATGCGCGATGGCCGCGAGCGCATGCTGCGGTACGAAGATGATTTCGGACGGCTCGCGCGTGACCGTGGTGGTGACGCGTCGCCCGCCGAGAACCTGCGCCGCATAACCGAAGATCGTGCCCGGCCCTGAAATGTTGACCGGGGCGCTGGCGCCGTTCTCGAGCACGAGATGGGTCGTCACGGAGCCTGTCAGCACGCCATAGAGGCCGACGGCCTCGTCGCCCGTATCGTAGAGCCAGTGTCCGCCCTCGACGGCGGAAAGCTGGGCACGCCGGATCAGCGCCTGACGGAGTTCGGGCGGGCGCCGCATGAACCAGTGGTTTCGGGCGAGGGCCGCGGCAATGCGTTCCTGGGCAGTCGGCGCGGGCATGAATTTCCCGAATTGTGACTTTGGTAACAATCTAGTCCCGCTGCCCCCCTATCCTCAAATGAAAAGCTGCCACGGGAGGGAGGAAAACATGGCCTATGGAACGGCAACCGTCAGGAAAGTGACGCCGGGCTGCGGCGCAGAAGTGCTGGGCGTCGATCTCAGGAACCCTAGCAACAGCGACATGGAGACGATCCGCGCCGCCTATCGCGACTATGGCGTGATCTTCTTCCGCGATCAGAAGCTGACGCCGGAGGAGCACATTTCCTTCGCGCAGCGCTGGGGCGAGATCGACATCAACAAGTTCTTCCCGGCAAACGGCCAGTACCCGGAAATCGCCGAGGTGCGGAAGGAAAAGGAACAGAAGGTCAATATCGGCGGTGGATGGCACACGGACCATTCCTACGATCAGGAACCGGCGATGGGCTCGGTCCTCGTCGCGCGGGAACTGCCGGAAGCGGGCGGCGACACGCTCTTCGCCGATATGTACAAGGCCTATGATGCCTTGTCGGACGGCCTCAAGGATACACTCTCCACCATGAAGGCAGTGCATTCGAACGAGGCAGCCTTCGGCGCCAAGGGGTTCTACAAATCGAGCGACCAGGGCGGCGGCTTCAAGGGCGAGAGCCTTGTCGGACAGGCAATCCACCCGGTCGTCATCACGCATCCGCTGAGCGGCCGGAAGGCGCTCTACGTGAACCCCGGTTTCACGACACATTTCGTTGGCTGGAGCATGGAAGAGAGCAAGGCGCTGCTCGACTATCTCCACGCCCATGCGACGCAGCCGCAGTTCACCTGCCGTTTCGAGTGGCATGATGGCTCGATTGCCTTCTGGGACAACCGGGCGACCTGGCATTTCGCGGTGAATGACTATCATGGGGAAAAGCGGCTGATGCACCGCATCACCATCGGGGGCGGCCCGCTCCAGTAGAGCCCGCGCCCGCGATATGGCACTCTCTATCGAAAGCCCGGCGAACGGGCGAGGGAGGGAGACATGCCGCAACAGGCCGCGAAGGCGGAAAGCATCCACGTAACGCCTAATGAGAGCGGCTTCGGCGCCGCGATCACCGGCCTCGACCTCTCGAAGCCGCTGCCGCCGGATGTGCTGGAGGCGGTGAGGGCGGCATGGGCGCACCATGCCGTCGTCTGGTTTCCGGACCAGCCGCTCACCCACGACGAACTCGAAGCCTTCACGCTCCAGATCGGCCCCTTCGGTCACGATCCCTTCATCGCGCCGATGGAAGGCCGTCCGCACATCCTGGAACTCCGCCGCGAGCCGGACGAGAAGGCGCGAAACTTCGGTGCCGGATGGCATTCTGACTGGAGCTTCCAGGACAGGCCGCCCGCCGCGACGCTTTTGCATTCGAAGGTGGTGCCGCCCGTCGGGGGCGACACGCTCTACGCAGATTGCACGCGCGCCTATGATGCGCTGTCCGATACGATGAAGCGATTGCTGGACGGGCTCGTTGCCGTTCACAGCGCCGCACTTCCCTATGGAACCAAGGGCGTCTTCGCTCAGGAGACGGAGAAGCGGACGATGAAGATCATCGTCAGCGAGGAAGCGGAGAAGACCTGTCCACATCCGCTGGTGCGCACGCACCCCGTAACGGGACGCAAGGCGCTCTACGTGAGCCCGGTCTACACCGTTGGCATCGAAGGCATGACGTACGAGGAATCGGCGGCGCTGCTCGGCTTTCTTTACAATCACATGACGCGCGACGAATTCGTCTACCGCCACAAGTGGCAGCCGAACATGCTCACCATGTGGGACAATCGCTGCACGCTGCATTTTGCGGATGGCGGCTATGACGGGCATCTGCGCGTCATGCACCGTACGACCGTCGCCGGTGATGTGCCTCATTAAACGGCGGAATGCCTGTGCCTTCACCTGATGTCCCGCGCTGGGACAAGGGTAGAATCATGCGTCTACGGATGATTCTTCTTTCGCATGCCTTCCATGTGAACTACTCTTGGTCCGTCGGGTGCTGTCCGGAACCACAGCCCCCCAAAAACCCTCCGGGCGGCACCGATAGCTGTTCCAGGCTGAAGAAGGTTGGATGTCTTGACGGAAAAACGGAGCGATTTTCGTTCCCCGCTCCGCAACGAGGCATTCGGTGAGAACCCCCGCCGGCATGCACCCGAGCATGCCAGCTCGGCGGACACGGACGAGTTGCCGGCGACCCCTTGCCCCCCCAACGCCGCGGCAGCGACGGTTTTCGTGATCCGCCTCCCCGGGGCCGGCCCAAGCCGAGCCCCGGGGAAGAGGGGCTCACCGGTAGAAGATCAGCAGAAGAATGCCGGCGATGACGAGCGCGATGCCCGCGAGCTCGAGGGCGTTCGTCTTTTCCTTGAAGAGAAAGCGCGACGAGGCGAAAGCGAACACGAGTTCGATCTGGCCGAGTGCGCGCACATAGGCCGCGTTCTGGATCGTCATGGCCGTGAACCAGCCCATGGAAGCGAGCGCGCCTGCGAGCCCGACAAGCGAACTCACCTTCCATGTGCGGAAGGAAGCCGCGAGTTCCTGCGGATGGCGGAGCCGGAGCCATGCCGTCATCGCGACGGTCTGGATTAGCAGCACGACGATAAGCGTGTAGCCCGCAGATACCAGAAAATCGGGATGTTCCAGCGAAAGCGAGGCGGCCCGGTAGCAGACTGCGGCAATGCCGTAGCAGGCTCCCGAACCGATCCCCATCAGCGTCGGGCGTTCCCCGAGAGAGCGCCAGAAGGTGAGAAGCGTTAGGTGCGACTGCGCGATAGAGATTGCGACCACGCCCGCGAGCGAGATCAGAATCGCCGTGAAAGCGCCGACGCTTAGATGGTCGCCCAGCACCACAATGCCGAAAAGCGCGGTCTGGATCGTTTCTGTCTTCGAATAGGTCGTGCCGACCGCGAAGTTCCGGTAGGCGAAGAGAGCGACGAGGAGCACGGTGCCCCAGATCTGTGCGAGCCCGCCGACCGTCGCGTAAAGCAGGAAGACAGGGTGCGCGTCGGGGAGGGCGGCCCCCGTGATCGCGATCAGCAGTACGAGATAGGCAGCCGCCACCGGCACGCCATAGGCGAAACGGACATAGGTGGCGCCAAGCGCCGACATCTCGCCGGTCAGCTTCTTCTGCAGGGATGAGCGCAGGTTCTGCAGAAAGGCTGCCGCGATCGTGAGCGGAATCCAGAGAGGCATGGCGGGCGGGTGCCCGATCTCCTATTCGGTGATCGCTCCGTAGACGAGCTGTTGGAGCTGAGGCCGGAACGGATAGGTGGAGGAGGGATAGAGCTGCGTCATGAAGATCGTGATGAGGTCTTCTTCAGGATCGATCCAGAAATAGGTAGAAGCTGCACCGCCCCAGGAAAAGTTTCCGGGTGAGCCCACGGCCTGTGCTTCGGCGGGATCGATCAGCACCTGGAAGCCGAGGCCGAAACCGGCGCCTTCCGCGGCAAGCTCGCTGAAGGCGGAACGGGACATCTTCTTCATGGTCTGCCCGCCGGGCAGATGATTCAGCGTCATGAATTCGATGGTCTTCGGCGAGCAGAGGCGCACCCCCTCGAGTTCGCCGCCGTTGAGCAGCATCTGGCAGAAGCGCCAGTAGTCCATCATCGTCGAGGTGAGACCGCCACCGCCAGAGAGGAAACGCGGCGGCCTCGCATAGGTGCTTGTCTCGTCGCCGACATCCATGATGCCGGACTTCTTCGTCTGAGGATTGCGGAAATAGTTGGTCGCGAAACGGTCGAGCTTGTCCTTCGGCACGAAGAAGGCGGTGTCGTTCATGCCGAGCGGCGCGAAGATGCGCGCAGCGAGGAACTCGTCGAGCGGACGGCCCGACAGGATCTCCACGAGATGTCCGCAGACATCGGTCGCGACCGAATAGCTCCAGTGCTGACCGGGCGAGAAGAGGAGAGGAATTTCCGACAACGCCTCGACCGTTTCCTTCAGCGTGAGTTCGACCGTGTTCGCGCCCTCGATACCCGCCTTGCGGTAGAGCTCGTCCACCGGATGTTCCTGCATGAAACCGTAGGTGAGGCCGGACGTATGCGTCAGGAGGTCACGGATCGTCATCTCGCGTTCGCAAGGCTTCGTCTCGTATTTCTGCGCCGTTCCGCCCGCCCAGACCTGCAGCTTCTTGAAGGAGGGGATGTAACGGGAAACCGGGTGGTTCAGCTGAAAATGCCCTTCCTCGTAGAGCATCATCAGCGCAAGGCTCGTGATCGGCTTCGTCATCGAATAGATGCGGAAGATCGTGTCCTTTTCCATCGGCAGGCCGCGCTCGCGGTCGCGCTGGCCGGCGACCTCGAAATGCGCGATCTCGCCGTGGCGGGAAACGAGCGTCGAGAAACCCGCGATCTTGCCGCGGTCGACATAGGAGCGGAAGTAGTCGGGAATATAGGCAAGGCGCGCCGGATCGAGACCGACATCCTCCGGTTTTGCGACGCGTGACATGATGTTCATATGAAATCCTCCCCTGCCTTTGTTGTCGTTCGTTTTCAGTTTCGTTCCGGCGGCGCCGATAGCGCCCCGAAAAGATCGTCCGCGTTGCGGGCCCGCGCGGCGATGGCACCGGCCTCGTCGCTGCCCATGGCGATCGCTTCCCAACCTTCTGTCGTCTTCCGCAACCGATAGCTTGGGCGCAGATGCCCGCATCGCGTGAGATAAGGCGCGAGGACGCCCTGTCCGTTCTTGCGGAACTCAAGGTCGAAAGGCGAGCCTTCGGCCGCCGCGGTAAGCCGCCGCCGGTCGTGCTCGGTAATAAGATCGCCCGGAAACCGGACAACGCTACCCAACGCCGTACCCCTGTATTCGTTTGCGAGGCGCAGTTTACACGACCGGAAACGAAAAATGGCTCCGGTAAATCGCCACTGGGTGGTTCTGTCTGCGGGATTGGCCGCGCCCTAGGCTCCGCCGCATGGAAATGACGGCTTTTCGAGGAATTTGTGGGCTCGTGGCGGCGTTCGCGCTGTTGAATGGCGGCCGCATGGTGCTGGACCCGGTCGGCTGGTTCGCCTCGATCCCGGACCTTGCCGTCACAGGGGCCGCGAACGGCCACCTGATCCGCGATGTCGGCACCGCCTATCTCGCGTCTGCCACCGGACTTGCCTTCGCCATCTGGCGGCCGGCGCAGGCGATGGGCGTGCTTCTTGTTGCCGCGATCTTCATGGCAGGCCACGGGATCGGCCATCTTGTCGATATCGCGGAGGGATGCGCCGCCGCACCGGGCGGCACAGCGACCGACTGGCTCGGCGTGATCGTCCCCGGGGCGATTACGGCGGCACTTTGCGGCTGGAGCCTCCGCTTCAGGCAGACCTGAAGCAGTCCACGATCTCCGCGATCCATGCTTTCGGATTGAGCTTCGCTTCGAGCGATGTCTTGCCGTGGCGGACGACGACCATGTCGAGCTCGGGTACCACGACCGTGTATTGCCCCTCAAAGCCGTTCGCGGAAAAGCTGCCGGGTCCGGCGATGCCGAGCCACCAATGCGCGCCATAGGGGTCTTCGGCATCCCCCTGCTGCCATGTTGGCGTGCGGGCATAGTCTACCCAGCCTTCCGGCAGGATGCGCTTGCCGTCCCAGACGCCGTTGCGGAGATAGAGAAGCCCGAAGCGGGCGAAATCGCGCGGCGTGCAGAAGCAGAAGGACGAGCCGATAAAGGTGCCCGCGGCATCGAATTTCGGCGTCGCGCTTGTCATGCCTATGGGCTCGAAGAGCCGTTCGCGCATGAAGGCCTCGAAGTCCGAACCGAAGGCTTTTGCCGCACGCGCCGCCGTCCGGCTGACGATGTTGGTCGTGCCGCTCGCATAGGACCAGTAGGAACCGGGTTCGTGTTCGAGCGGGAAGGAGGCGGCGAAATGGGCCGTGTCGTCCTTGCCCGCGCCCCACAGCATCTCGATCACGTCGGACGGATGCTCCGGCACATAATCTTCACGAAAGGCGAGGCCGCTCGACATGCGGAGCAGGAGGTCGAGCGTGATCGCGTGGCGGGGGTCTTTTGTGTCCGCCCATTCGGGCACGTCGGCCGGTGCATGGATGTCGATCCGGCCTTCGGCGGCGAGAATGCCGACCAGCGCATGGGTGATGCTCTTCGCCTTGGACCAGGAAGGGCAGGTAACGTCCGGCCCGAAGCCTGTCCAGTATTGCTCGTGAACGAGCTTGCCGCCCTTGATGACGACGACTGCATGCGTCTCGCCGAGATCGGCGGGGGCCTCGGCGGCGAAGGCATGGTTCATCAGCTTTGAGAAGCGTGCCTTGTCGACATCGTCGGGCAGGTCGCCGCGCGGCCATTCCTTCGTCGGCCAGGGGACGTCCGCCGGTTGCTGCGGCAGCGGGGGCAGCCCATCTCTCGTCGATGCGTTCACGTTTTTTGCTCCCTCGTTCCGGTCCGCCGGATCGTGCCCCCATGCCGCGGCAGATGCAAATTATGCGCACCGAGCCTGTTGCACGCGGCGTGGGGCCGTTATCCTCTCCCGCAACGGAGAGCAGGGGAGGACGAAATGGCGTTGCCGAGGATCGAGATCGACGGGGAGTGGTTCCGGGACACGGAAGGGCGCAGGCGCATCCTGCGCGGCGTCAATCTCGGTGGCGACTGCAAGGTGCCCTACACGCCGAACGGACACACCAACATCCCCACCGATTTCTCGGATCACCGCACGGTTTCCTTCGTCGGGCGGCCCTTTCCGCTCGCCGAGGCGGAGGAGCATTTCGGCCGTCTGAAAGCCTGGGGCTTCAACTGCCTCCGGCTGTTGACCACCTGGGAAGCGGTCGAGCATGAAGGCCCCTACCGCTACGACGAAGACTATCTCGACTACTTCGCCGAACTCTGCCGCAAGGCTGACGACTACGGCATGTATGTCTTCGTGGATTTCCATCAGGACGTCTGGAGCCGAATGACGGGCGGCGATGGCGCGCCGGGCTGGCTCTTCGAGGCTGTGGGCCTCGACTTTACGAAGTTCCATGCCGCAGGCGCGACCCATGTCATGCAGTACAAGTACGATTTCGCGCGCGGCGGCAGGCAGGAAGATAACTATCCGACCATGACCTGGTCGCAGAACTACAAGTATCCCGCGAATGCGATCATGTGGACGCTCTTCTTCGCGGGCAACACCTTCTGCCCGGACTTTCTGGTGCAGGGCCGGCCGGCGCAGGATTTCCTGCAGGAACATTATCTCGGTGCGATGGAAGCGATCGCGACGCGGGTGAAGGACCTGCCGAACGTCATCGGTTTCGATTCGCTGAACGAGCCGGGCTCAGGCTATGTCGGCCTGCCGATGAGTTACCGGCATACGGGACCGAGCGAGCAGAATCCGTTTCCCGCGCGTCCGGGTCTTGCATGGTCGGTGCTCGACGGTTTCGCCGCCGCGCGGGGCCTCGCGCGCGAAATCCCGGAAATGGGGATCGACTGGGACCAACGCGCCGTCGTGAAGAAGCGGGATGTGCTCGTCAATGCCGAGGGCGTGTCGATCTGGAAGGACGGCGCGAAATGTCCCTTCGAGCGTGCGGGTGCCTACCGTCTTGCCGGAGGCGAGATCGAGGCGCTGGACGAGAATTTCTTCTCCGAACGCAACGGTCGGCGCCTGGAGATGGAAAAGGACTTCATGGGGCCGTTCTTCGCGCACGTCGCGGAGCGCATGCGCGCGATCAACAAGGACTGGCTGCTCTTCGCGGAGCTCGATCCCGGCGCGGGTCTTGGTCATGGCTTCCCGCCGGATACGCCGGAGCGCACGGTGAACGCAAGCCATTGGTATGACATCGTCACGCTGTCGACGAAGCGCTTCGACTTCCCCGTGAAGGTCAATCCCTACACGGGGCGCACCCTTGAGGGTGCGGATGCGATCGAGGCGTCCTACACGCGTCAGCTCGGTCGCCTGAAGGATGCGTCAAAGACGCTGAATGGCGGCACCGGTGCGCCCGCGCTGCTCGGCGAGTTTGGCATACCTTATGACCTCGACGAGGCCGCCGCCTACAAGGCATGGGATGCAGGTGACCGCTCGGATGGTCCCTGGGAGAAGCACGTCATCGCCCTCGACCTCATGTACAACGCGCTCGACCAGTTGCTCATGAACTCGACGCAGTGGAATTACACGGCGTCCAATCGCAACAACCAGGCCGTGGGCGATGGCTGGAACCAGGAGGATCTTTCGATCTACAGTGTCGATCAGCGCATCGATCCGTCGGACATCAACAGCGGCGGACGCGCGTTGAAGGGATTCGTGCGGCCCTATGCCCGCACCGTCGCGGGCCGTCCGCTGAAGATGAAGTTCAAGCGCGAGACGGGCACCTTCCGCTTCGTCTATGAGGCGGACGGCGCAGGCGAGACGGAAGTCTTCGTGCCGAACCTGCAATACCCGAAGGGCTATGATGTCGAGGTCGAGGGTGGCGAGGCGATGCGCGACGAGGCGAACCAGATCATCCGTGTCCACGCTGTCGGTTCGGACAAGGTCGCAGTGACGATCACGCGGCGTTGATGAGATGTTCGTGCGAGGCGGCAATGGCCGTTGCGGCGTGGCGCATCGGTGCCAGATAGCGTTCGGCTGCCTGAGCCTCGTTCATGGTCGATCCTAGATAGCGCATGGTGATGCAGGCGGCGACTTTTCCATCCTCCATCACCGGCACCGCAAGGCCCATTGCGGGATCGCCGCGCACCGGCGCCGTCGTCGCGTAGCCGCGCTTGCGGATCGACGATAGCATGGACGAGACGTATTTCTCGTCGCGTGCTTGCGTATTCATCGCCGCTTTCGAACTTCTGAGCATCGCAAGTAGAAGGCGCTGCTCTTCCGCAGGGCAGAAGGCGAGATACGCCCGGCCGAGCGCGGAGACGAGCATGGCGAGGCGACGGTTGAGCCAGTCCGGATCCGTGCTGAAGGGGCTTTCGTGACGGGTAGATATCCGCACCAGCATGGCATCGTGATCGAGCGTGGCGAGGGCGACCGGCCATTTGTGCTCCGCCGTCAGTGCCGAAAGAAAAGGCCGCGATGCTTCGACGATGAGGTCCTTGTGACGAAAGCCGCTAGAGAGCCGAAGCACACGTTCGGTGAGCTCGTAGCCCACGCTTCGCGACACGCGCCGCACATAGCCTGCCGAAATCATCGTATCGAGCAGGCGGACAAGCGTGGGTTTCGGCAAACCGGTATCCGTGTGCAAGCGCGCCAATGTCGCCGTTCCAGCGGCATTGAGTGCCTCGAGCAGCCTCAGACTTCTGAGAACCGGCTGAACGCCTTCGATTTCCTTGTGTGAACGCCGCATGGGACCTCCTGCGCTCCGCAGCGGCCAGACTAATTCCGCAGAACGGAATTGCCAAATTTGACGGGAGCTCCGACCTTGTAAGAGGCCGTAGACTTCACGCCATTGGAGCGGAGGAACCCCGAGGAGGAGATTTCATGAGCCAGGCTGCCATCACGCCGAAAACGGCGCCGTTTTCGCTGTCGCCCCTGACCCCGACGATTGGCGCCGAGATCGGTGGCATCGATCTTTCGAAGCCTATGGACAGCGCCATGCTGGCCTCGCTCCGCGAAGCTCTGCTCGAGTGGAAGGTGATCTTCTTCAGGGATCAGGACATTTCGACCGAGGAACACCTCGCCTTCGCCCGCCAGTTCGGCGAGCTCGAAGTGCATCCCTTTGCGCCGCACAAGGAAGGCTATCCGGAAGTCCTGGCCATCACGCATAACCGCGAGCGGCCGGGTAAGGAAAACAAGTGGCACAGCGACGTGACCTGGCGCGAGTGTCCCTCGCTCGGTTCCGTGCTCCGCGCGGTCGAGGTGCCGGATGTTGGAGGTGACACGCTGTTCTC
The DNA here is from genome assembly GCA_017642695.1 of Parvibaculum sp. Taxonomy (GTDB): domain Bacteria; phylum Pseudomonadota; class Alphaproteobacteria; order Parvibaculales; family Parvibaculaceae; genus Parvibaculum. Next base: position 1,683,804 of record JAEPQD010000001.1, read on the forward strand.
GGATATGTACGCCGCCTATGACGGTCTTTCCGACGAAGTGAAGGAGAAGATCGACAGCGCCGTTGCAATACACGACTTCGCGCATTTCCGGACCATGATGCAGAAGTTGGGGAAGACGCCGGAAGAGATCGAGGAGATGAACCGGCGGTATCCGATGGTCGAGCATCCCGTGGTGCGCACTCATCCGGAAACCGGCCGGAAAGGCATTTATGTGAATGTTGCCTTCACGCAGCGCATCGTCGGCATGGACAAGGTGGAGTCCGATACGCTGCTCGCGCATCTCTACGCGCAGGCCGCTGTTCCCGAATATCAGTGCCGCTTCCGTTGGCGGAAAAACTCGATAGCCTTCTGGGACAATCGCGCGTGTCAGCACTATGCGGCGTCGGACTACTGGCCGGCAGTGCGCAAGATGGAGCGCGTAACGATCATCGGCGACCGGCCTTGCTGACAACGGGTCAGTTCGGGCGCTAGCGGGCCGCGTTCGGAGGGAACGCGGCCCGTGCCGTTTTCGTCAGCCGAGAAAACGATCGAGAACGTTTCGCGTTATCTTCTCCACGAACGGATTGCCTGCCTGAAGGCCATAGGCCCATTCTGTCGTTCCCGCATTGAAGACCTCGCCCTTACCCCGCTTGAAAGCAGCCATGACGGCATGACCGCGCATCAGCCGCGTGCGGTTCGCAGGTGAGTCGAAGCCTGCATAGGCGCGCGTGAGCGGCCCCCAGGCTTCCGGAGGTACGAAGCCGCCGAATTCCGACTCCGGTTCGCCGAGCGTTGCAGGTGCGGTGGCGATGATCTCGAGATTCTCCGGCACGCCGAGACGAGGCACCGGCTTCGGCAGACCATCCTCGCCGAAGGTGAGTGGGCAGCCATCGTTTTCGTAGCCGACAAGGCGGCAGTCGTCGCCGAATACATCGCCCCAATAGAGATCGGTGTCCTTCAGCGCCCAGTGGTCTTCCCGCCAGACCGTATAGCCGCCGACGCCCCGAGCGGTGCAGAGGCCGAAGCGATGATAGCCCCCGAACAGAAAGGAGAGGCCGGTGAGCTGCGCTTCCGGCGCGCCGGTCCAGGGACTCGACCAGAGGCCGGAGGTGAGGTGACGCGTCGCGGGGTCCGCCATGTATGGGTCTTCTTCTTCCGCCCGTGATTTGTAGGCGACATAGGTGCGGCCATGGTCTTCCCAGCGGCACTGCCAGTAGCAGGTATTGCCTGAGAGAATGACGATATTGCCGCCTGCATCGACGAAACGCTCGGCTTCTTGGCGTTGTCCCCGGCTCCAGTACTCGCTGTGCCCGACGAAGAGCGCTGCCTTGTAACCGTCGAGCACGTGAGGTTCCGCTTCGAGGTCGTAGTCGGTCAGGTAGTCGATTTCGGTCCCATTCGATTCCGCCCAGGCAACGAAGGCGTGCTCCCACTTGTCGGTAAACCCAGCCGGGCAGTCCCATCCATTGCCTCCGGCCTTGATCTCATGCGCTATTTCGCCGGCCGTTGAACGTTCGCGGAATCCGCGCCGTTCTGTGTTCACGATTCGATGCTGGGGCGATGCGGGCTTCATGATGCCTGAGGAGAAAGGCCGGTTCGTGGAGAGCCGTGCTGCGGGAATGTGCAGGTCCTCTTCCTGAGTGGGGCTCGCCGGCTCCACCTCGCCCGTCCAGGCATAGGTATTGGCGCCACCCCATGAGTTGTAGGCGTGGTAAGTGTTGGTCGCGAGAATGATAACGGCTTTGGCCTGCGGCCGCGCTGCTTTGACGACGAGCATGTGCCGTCCGATTGCCCCGTCCGCTGCTGTCAGCAGGATTTCATAATAGCCGCTCCGCCATTCGCCGACGGTCAGATGAAATGTTTCGGGCCAGCCGCAGCCGTGAATATGGGCCGAGGGTTCTGTTCCATGCTGTCCCGCCTCAAGGCCGGTCTCATGGAAGACGACATCGCGCCCACCAGAGAGCCGTGCCACCTCGATGTCGAACGCTCCGCCGGTGGCAGAGATATGCAAAGCGACAGTCTCACCCGGCCGCGCACTCAGCCGGTCCGAATAGGCCCAGATCCAGTTACCCATGAAGAACGCCTCATTGTCCAAATGCCGATGGCGGGATTAGACATGCCACGGCGGCACGGGGGCAAGGAAAAGCGCTCAGGCGTGTTCCGTGACAGCAAGCGCGAAGGCATAAACGCGCGCGACTTCCTTCAGCCGCTCGAAGCGGCCGGAAGCGCCGCCATGTCCCGCGTCCATGTTGATGTGAAGAAGCGTGATGCCGTCATTCGTGCGGGCCTCGCGAAGCTTCGCCACCCATTTTGCGGGTTCCCAATAGGTGACGCGCGGATCGGTGAGACCGCCCAGTGCAAAGATATGAGGATAAGGTTGGCGTGTCACATTGTCGTAAGGCGAATAGGAAGCCATGTATTCGTAGGCTTCGCGGCTCTCGATCGGATTACCCCACTCGTTCCATTCCGGCGGCGTGAGCGGCAGTGACGCATCCAGGATCGTCGCGAGAACGTCCACGAAGGGAACTTCAGCGACAATCCCCTTGAAGAGATCGGGTGCCATGTTGGAAACGGCACCCATCAGCATGCCGCCCGCGCTGCCTCCGTGCGCGACGATGTTGCCACGCGAGGTGAAGCCTTCTTTCGCGAGATGTTCACCCGCCGCGATGAAGTCGGTGAAGGTATTCTTCTTCTTGAGCCGCTTGCCGCTCGTGTACCAGCCATAACCTTTTTCCTTGCCGCCGCGGATATGCGCGATCGCATAGACGAAACCCCGGTCGACGAGCGAGAGACAGGTCGTCGAGAAGGACGCTGGAATGCTGATGCCGTAGGAGCCGTAACCGTAGAGGAGACAGGGCGCGGTGCCGTCGAGCGCGATATTCTTCCGGTGAACGAGCGAGATCGGCACCGTCTCGCCGTCCGCGGCTGTTGCGAAAATGCGCCGCGTGACATAGTCGGCCGGATCATGGCCCGAGGGCACTTCCTGGCGTTTGCGAAGCTGCCGCTCGCGCGTTTCAAGATCGTAGTCGTAGACCTCCGCGGGCGTCGTCATCGAGCTGTAGGCGAAGCGCATCCGCCTCGTCTCGTATTCGTAGCCTGCACCCATGTTGAGATCGTAGGCCTCCTCATCAAAGGCGATCTCGTGTTCTGCGCCGTCGGCGAGGCGGCGCACGACGATACGGGGCAGGCCGCCTTGTCGCTCGAGCCGGACATGATGGTCGCGATAGGCGACGTGGTTGAGGATCAGTGTGCCGGGACGATGAGGAATGACGTCGCGCCAGTTTTCACGTCCGGGCGCGCCCTCGGGAGCTTCCGCGATCCTGAAATCCTCCGCACCTTCTGCGTTAGTCAGGATCAGGAAGCGATTCCGCGGCGCGTCGTGCTCGAGATCGTATTCGACACCGTCTTCGCGCGGCGCGACGAGCTTCGGCGGCGTTTCAGGCGTATCGGCCGGCACGAGATAAATCTCGCTCGTCTGATGATCGTGACTCGAGATGACGAGCCACTTGCCGCTTTGCGTCTTGCCCACGCCGACGAAGAAGCCTTCGTCCTTTTCGGCATAGACGAGCGTGTCTTCACTGTGCGACGTGCCGACAACATGCCGGAAGACCTTGAGCGGCCGGTGCTCATCGTCGACCTGCGTGTAGAGGAAGCTCCTGCCTTCCGCGTCCCAGGCGATGCCGGGCGAGGTGTCTGGCACTTCGTCGTCGAGGTCCTCGCCCGTTTCGAGGTCGCGGAGCCGGACGGTGAAATATTCCGAGCCCTTGCGGTCTGCGGACCAGGCGGCAAGCCGGTGAGATGGCGAATGGTCGACATCACCAATCCGGAAATAGGCTTCGCCCTCGGCTTCCTTGTTGGCGTCGAGAACGATCTGCTCGCCGGTCTCCGCATCGCGTGGGCGGCGGCAGAAGAGTGGATGCTGCGCGCCTTCCACGAAGCGCGTGTAATAGGCGAATGGCCCGTCGGGCGACGGCACGGAGCTGTCGTCTTCCTTGATACGGCCTTTCATTTCCTTGAAGAGCTTCTCGCGAAGTTCGGCGAGCGGTTCGAGGGCCTTCTCCGTGTAGGCGTTCTCCGCCTCAAGATAGGAGCGGATGTCCTTGTCGAGAACCTCCGGGTCGCGCATCACCTCGCGCCAGTTCTCGTCGCGGAGCCAGGCGTAATTGTCTATCCGGGCAATGCCATGGTGTTCGTCGGGCTGCGGCCGTTTCTCGGCGCGCGGCGCCGCCGCGGGAGGTGTCAGTTTCATGTTTGTGCGTTCAATCGCCGGAGGCGTTATCGGGCTTGAAGTCGAGAGCGGTGCCATTCATGCAATAACGAAGTCCGGTCGGGCGCGGTCCGTCCGGAAATACATGGCCGAGATGTGCATCGCACTTCGCGCAAACGACTTCTGTTCGCCGCATGTTGTGGCTGTCGTCGGCATGTTCCTCGACGGCGTCCTTCTCGATCGGCTCGTAAAAGCTCGGCCAGCCCGACCCGCTTTCGTATTTGGTTTCGGAACGGAACAAGGGCGCGCCGCAGCATATGCATTTGTAGGTGCCGTCCCGATGTTCGTTTACCCACGGCCCCGTAAACGCACGTTCAGTACCGGCCTTGCGCGTGACCGCGTATTGCTCGGGTGTGAGTTTCTCACGCCACTCTGTATCTTCCTTCACGAGCTTGCCGGACTTGTCCTCGGACATGCTTGCCTTCCCGTTCAGTGGGGATTTTCTGACAGGGATATGGGGTCCGCGCGCCGTCCGGGCAAGCCGGACGGCGCCGCAGTCCTCCCTATTCGAAAATCAGGCTGATGGTTTCGGCAACCATCGCCGGGCGCTCCTGGCCCTCGATTTCCATCGTCACTTCGTTGATCACCTGCGTACCGCCGGCCTTGGGCGTTGCGTCCTTCAGCTTGACGCGGCAGCGCACGCGCGAACCGACCGGCACCATGTTGGTGAAACGGACCTGGTTGGACCCGTAGTTGATGCCGCGTGTCGCGCTTTTCACGCCGCTGATCTGGCCCATCAGATAGGGCAGGAGCGACAGCGTCAGATAGCCATGGGCGATGGTGCCCATGCCGAGTTCCTTTTTGGTGCGCTCGGGATCGATATGGATCCACTGGTGGTCGCCCGTCGCGTCGGCGAACAGGTTCACCCGCTCCTGGTCGATCGTGACCCACTCGCTGACGCCGATTTCCTTGCCCTTCTCGGCGACATAGTCGGCAACCGTATCGAATACGCGCATTTGGCTCTCCCGTTGGGTGTTGTCGTGTGTTCGGCCCCTTGGGAGCCATTCGGGGGGCAAGTTACCGGTCCAGCGGGTCTCCGCCAAGCCGGAAGCTCCGTTATCGCGACAGACGGATGCGAACCCGGCGGTCTTCCTCCGCGTCCCAGGTCAGCGTTTCCTCGAGCCAACCCCAGGCTTCGCCCTCGGAGCTGATGGCGATCTTGGAGGCCGGCCAGCCGAGCGCGGTGAAGGCGTCTGCCACATTCCGGGCGCGCTTGCGCGACAGTTCCGCGTTGGCGGCCGGATTGCCGGTCTTGCTTGACTTGCCGAAGAGGCAGATCTGCTGTGCGTTCTGGCCTTTGGCGAGCTTGTAGATGCGCTCGAAATCGTCCTGATACTTGGGGTCGACCCGGCTCGAGTTGGTCTCGAAGTAGACGTAGTAATTCCTGTCGAAGAGCTTGTTCGACTTGCCGAGATTCCGGCACTGGTGGCCTTGGGTGTGCATCTCGGAGGTCTGTGCGAGAACCGCTCCGCCCGTCACGAGCATGCCTGCGAGTGCGATCCCGGCCCAGACGAGCCCACGATTTCCCTTGGCCATCGATGCCTCCGTTGTGTGAATCGCCTCAACTTATCACATAACGCACAGGCCGGTGACGGCTCTCGTGAGAAACGGGCGCCGAGGCGCCCGTTTGAGAGTTAGACGATCTTGCTGTCCCGGTTCCCCCAGTAGCGGTCCCGGATGAGCCGCTTGTAGAGTTTGCCGGTCGGATGCCGCGGCAGCTCTTCCTCGAAGTCGATCGAACGGGGGCACTTGATGGCCGAAAGCTGGTTCTTGCAGAACTCCATCAGCTCGGCCTCGAGGGCGGGGCCCGCATCCGACCAGTCGACCGGCTGCACTACTGCCTTTACCTCCTCGCCGAAATCCTCGTTCGGTACGCCGATCACGGCGACGTCAGCGACGCTCGGATGCATGACGAGGATGTTTTCGGCTTCCTGCGGATAGATGTTCACGCCGCCCGAGATGATCATGAAAGCCTTGCGGTCGGTGAGGTAGAGATAGCCCTCCTCATCCACGCGTCCGATATCGCCCAGCGTCGACCATGTGGGGTGGTTCGGGTGGCGGGCTTCCTTCGTCTTCTTCGGGTCGTTGTGATACTCGAACTGGCTTTCGCTCTCGAAATAGATCGTGCCTGCCTCGCCGACGGGAAGTTCATTGCCCTCGTCGTCGCAGATATGCGCGATGGCATTGAGCGGCTTGCCGACGGAGCCCTTGTGAGCGAGCCACTCCTCGGAATTGAGCGCCGTGAAACCGTTACCTTCCGAACCCGCGTAATATTCGTAGATCACCGGACCCCACCACCGGATCATCTGTTCCTTCACGGGAACGGGGCAGGGGGCGGCGGCGTGGATTGCAACCTTCATTGAGGAGACGTCGTATTTTGCACGCACTTCCTCGGGCATCTTGAGCATGCGCACGAACATGGTCGGCACCCACTGGCTGTGGGTCGCCTTGTACTTCTCGATGAGGCGGAGCGCCTCCTCGGCGTCGAAATGCTCCATCACGATCACGGTACCGCCAAGCCGCTGCACCGTCATCGACCAGCGAAGCGGCGCTGCGTGGTAGAGCGGTGCGGGCGAGAGATAGATCGTGTTGGCATCCATGCCGTAGAGCAGCATGGCGAGACCTTCCAGCGCCGTGTCTTCGTCGAACGCACCTCCCGTAAGCGGATGTTTCACGCCCTTCGGCCGTCCGGTGGTGCCGGAAGAATAAAGCATGTCCGTGCCGGCGGTCTGATCGGCGATCGGCGTTGTGGGAAACTTCGCCCGCGTCTCCTCGAAATTCTCGTAGCCCTGGATCGAACCGCCGACCGCAAATTTCCGCTCGATCCGCGCAGGCAGGTGATTGCCGCTCAACAGTTCCTCGGCAACCTTGGAAACCGCCGGCGAGGTGAAGAAGATGCGCGCATTGCAGTCGTCGGCGATATAGGCGACTTCGCTCGCCGTGAGACGCGAAGAAATGCAGGTGTAATAAAGCCCGGCCCGCTGCGCCGCCCAGCAGATTTCGTAGAAGCGCGCGTTGTTGTCCATGAAGATGGCGATGGCATCGCCTGACTTCAGGCCCGCATCGCGGAAGAAATGCGCCAGCTGGTTCGACCTCTCCTCAAGTTCCCTGTAGGTCACGCTTTCGCCCGTCGCCGCCATGATATAGGCGGGTTTGTCGGGGGTGGTTTTCGCATGGGCAGAAGGATGCATCGCTGGTCGTCTCCCGGCATGAAACTGAGAGGCGGAGCCTGAGCTCCGCCCGGATTTCGCTTTTCTGCGAGTCCATTGTTATATCTGGGCTCATGAAATTTCGGCCCTTTGAAGCGCAAAGACACAGCAAGATGACGTGCTCGTCAACTTTCTTCGGACAGCGTCCGGTTGACGTAACGGCATGGTGCGGGGGCCGCGAAAGAACCAGAAAATCGGTAAAGCCATAAGCAGGGAGCGAATAAATGGCCTACGAGACAATCAAGTACGAAGTAGCCGACAACATTCTCACATTGACGCTGCATCGCCCGGACAAGCTGAACGCCTTCACGGGCCAGATGATGTTCGAAATGATCGATGCCTTCGACAAGGCGGACGCGGATGACGACGTGCGCGCGATCATCGTGACGGGCGAGGGACGAGCGTTCTGTGCCGGTGCCGACCTTTCGGCGGGCGCCAAGACCTTCGATTATGCGGCGCGCGAGGATCGCCCCGAAAAGGCAAACACACCCGTCATGGCCAACGGCGAGATCGACTGGAGTCATGAGAGCGTGCGCGACGGCGGCGGGCGTCTGACGCTCCGCATTTTCGAAAGCCTGAAGCCAGTCATTGGCGCGATCAACGGCCCGGCGGTCGGCGTTGGCGTCACGATGCAGTTGCCGATGGACATCCGTCTCGCTTCCGAGAACGCCAAGTTCGGTTTTGTCTTTGCGCGGCGCGGCATCGTGCCGGAAGCCTGTTCCAGCTACTTCCTGCCGCGTGTCGTCGGCATCAGCCAGGCACTGGAATGGACTTATTCGGGCCGCGTCTTCGGTGCGGAAGAAGCACTGAAGGGCGGTCTCGTCCGCTCGCTCCACAAGCCGGACGATCTTCTCCCGGCCGCGCGCGAACTGGCGAAGGAGATTGTGGACAACACCGCTCCCGTCTCGGTCTCCCTGACGCGTCAAATGCTCTGGCGGATGCTCGGCGCCGACCATCCCATGGAAGCGCACAAGGTCGACAGCCGCGCGATTTATGCCCGTGGCGCGAGCGCTGACGCAAAGGAAGGCGTCATGTCCTTCCTCGAAAAGCGCCCGGCGGTATACCCGTGCACGGTCTCGAAGGACATGCCGTCCTTCTACCCCTGGTGGGAAGAGCGGAAATATCAGTAGCAATAGTAATGAGGGAGGGAAGCCCCTCCCTCATTTTATCTATGCTACCAAGCGATAGTTTTCGGGATCGCTTCCATCTATCTCAATAGGCCGAAGTTTTGCGGCAGGAACGCATTTCTCGATTAGCTCTTCGACACTCATGTTGGTGTCGATATCTAGACGCTCTGCGGCCAACATGCGGATTACGAGCTCCGCATTAGGATCAATTGGACATTCTCCGCGCTCCCACCGTCCTACGGTCTGCGCGTCTTTATTCACGCGTTTAGCCAACTCGCTTTGAGTCAAGCCTATCTCCGTACGAAGGAATCTCAGTTCATTTGGTTGAATTCCCGTATCACGCGTGATGATTGAATGAGCGATGACTTTGTGTAGTCCGATGAGGTTTTTGATCGAATATACAAGCTCGCCAGTGTCATCCTCCACCACATCCATATTGTGGATGACTACATTGTCCAGTCCGCTCTCAGTGTACTTATACGACATTCGATCCATACCTTGTCTCCCTTCAGCCCCTTTGGCGGTCTTCATCAACCCACATCACTGTCACGATTTTCACCATGCAGGATTGTGTGGGGATAACTACGACTCTCACGTCGCGACCGTTTGAGTTCGGAGTTGAGCAATCCATCTTGTATTTGAACAAACCTGGTTGCGTCGCCGGTTCTCCGTTCTCCAAAACAAACCCATGTTTAAGCACATGGGTCACATCACCCATGATCAGTTCACGTTCCGCCATCTGGTCTTTGGCATGCTGGGTCAGGCAAACCTCCAAGTGGACGTTCACCTTGCCTCTGATGAAGTCTGTTGCCCTGCTGGGCTCCAAAGGCTGCCCGTGGTGTCTGTTGCTCATGGCGCTATCACCTATCACCATGATAGGTCCTGTCAATGAACATATGATTTACAGATGTGGGAACAAGAGGCGTGTTGCCGCATGGCAACTACCGGGGAGATTGGAAATTTCCAATTGAGAGCCAGATTTTTCCATTTATTACGCGTCCAGACCAGCAGAGGGATCAGTCGGGCAGCTTCGGCGGCGATTCCGTCTGGAGATGCGACTTCGCCCGTTCGGCCGCCGATGCTTCCGGCGTGGCAGCTTCTTCCGCAGGTCTCACGAGGTTCGCGACCTGCCAGCCAGGCCCGGCCTTGAACGTCCGGTCTTCGGCAAACGGATAGACCACGTTGTCCCGGGAAACAGCGTAGAGCGGGATGCCTTCGCCGCCCTGCTGCTCCAGCATTTTCTGGAAGCCGTATTCGTCGGTCAGTTTCGTCATCTTGATCTGCCAGCCTTCGGCGAGCTTCTGCTCCAGCGCCTCGTAGGTCGTGTCCTCCTTGAAGAGGAGACGGCCTTCGATGGCGGCGACATTTTCCGCCTGGTCGGCGACACGGATGCGGAAGACCGAGCCCGAACCGAATTCGCGGGCATAGCGCAGGCAGGCAAGTGTGTTGAGCGGAGCGCGCGTCGATAGCGCCAGCAATTGCCCGATGCCGACCAGGTCGAGCCGCCTGTCGGCATCGTCGGAAACGATATTGCCGAAAAAGGTACGCAGGCCCCCCATGCGGGCCTTGCGCGTTTCGTTCCACGAGGTGTCGGCGAGGATCACGTCGAAATCGAGCTTCTTCAGGCTGTCCGCGATCGCATGCGCGACCGGGTTGCCGCCGACGATGAGGAGACCGCGGGGCTCCGGATCGGCGACGCCGAGAAGCCGCGCCAGCGGCCGCGCCGTCAGGCTCTGCAGGAGAACGGTGGTGACGATCACGGTGAAGGTGAGGGCGACGAGGGTCTGCGCGCCTTCGACGCCCGCGCGGTCGAGCTGGATCGCGAAGAGACCGGAGACAGCCGCGGCCACGATGCCGCGCGGCGCGATCCATGAAAGAACCGCGCGCTCGGCCCAGGGCATGGATGTCCCCGCCGTCGAGACGAGTACGGAGAGCGGCCGCGCGACAAAGAGGATGATGCCCATCAGGGCCGCCACCATCGTCCAGTTGGCGGTGAAGGCGTCCGTCGGGAGCCGTGCCGCGAGAACGACAAAAAGGATCGAAGTGAGGAGGATCGTGAGACTTTCCTTGAAGTCGAGAATATCCTCGACATCCACGTCGCGCATGTTGGCCAGGAAGATGCCCATGACGGTAACGGCGAGCAGCCCGGACTCATGCGCGATTTCGTTTGCGCCGACGAAAACGGCGAGGACCAGCGCAAGCGCGATGACGTTATGGAGATAGTCGGGCATCACATGCCGCCGCAACAGCCAGCCGAAGGCGTAGCCCGCGCCCGCGCCGAGGGCGACCCCCGCTGCGAAGATTTCCGCGATCAGGATGAAGTTGCCTGGATCCGCGGTGTCGACCGCGACGAACTGGAAGATGACGACGGCCGCAAGCGCGCCAAGCGGGTCGATGATGACGCCTTCCCAACGCAGTACGTTGGCAGCATTTCTCGTGAGCCCGACGGAACGCAGGATCGGGATGATGACGGTGGGGCCGGTAACGGAAACGAGTGCGCCGAAGAGGAAGGCGACCTCGAAGCTCAGAAGGCCGAGCATCCACGCGCCCAGCGCGGCGACGACGATGGTGACGCCCGCACCGAGCGTGACGAGCCGCGTTACGATCTGGCCATGGCCGCGTATTTCGCTGAACCGCAGCGTCAGACTTCCCTCGAACAGGATGACGGCGACACCCAGCGAGACGAACGGAAAAAGCAGGTCGCCGAACATGTCGTCCGGGCTGAAAAGATGGAGCCCCGGCCCGATCGCGAGGCCCGCGATGAGCAGCAGCAGGATCGCCGGCAGCTTCAACCACCACGAGAACCATTGTGCGGCAGCGCCGATAAACACGATCAGAGCGGCGGCAAGTGCCGGATTGTCGTTCATGAACTGGCCTCGATGGTCGTGATCGCGCAGGGACGATGCGGAAGCATACACGTTCTGCAGCAACCGGGGATTACCGGGGTGCTTCGATCCGCCACAGCGGTGTGAAAAGGAAGATCGCCGACCAGAGAACGACCATCAACGAACAGGGAACCAGCACTGCATCGAGCGGACCGACCCAGCGGATGACATAGCCCGTGAGGATGGCGCCGATCGGTCCGCCACCCATTGTCCCGAGATTGAAACCGGCCAGCATTCGAGCCCGGAGCGCATCGGACGCGCTTTCCTGAACGATGGCGCGCGACTGGCTCATGGAAACGCCGGCGGCCAGCCCCCAGCCGAGTGCGAGTAGATAGACGCCCCAGATCGGCGGATTGAAATGGATCATGACCATCACCACCGATCCGGTGCACATGGCGAGCATGATGGCGCGGCCCTGCCGACGTATCGGCTTCAGGCGCGAAAGCACGAAGGAGGAAATGCCTATACCCCCGAAGAACGACGCCATGACGTTGCCGATTTCGCGCGAACTCCCGTGATAGACGTCGCGGATCAGAATGGGGAAGAGCACCATGAAGACGCCCATGAACAGGATACCGGAAAAGAACATGAGCATGAGCACCGGCCGGATGCGGTCATGCTTCAACACGGCAAGGAAGCCTTCCTTCACATCCTTGAAAGGCTGGCGCCTCGCGTGCTCGCGGGGCGTGGGAAGCACCGCCGGAAGGCGCGATGTCGTGAAAACAGCGAAGGCGAGCAAGGCGCTTTGCAACATGAGCAGCGGCCAGGCACCAATATATTCCGCTGGTCCTCCGAGTTGGAACCCCACCACCTGACCGAGGAACTGGCCGCTCATCGCGAGCGCAACGGCACGCTGGATGTTGCCGCCCATGCTGTTGACGGCAACGCGCGAAAGCATCGAGTCGCGTGCCGGCATGATGTAGCCGCCGAGCGAAGAGAGCGCCAGCACGTAAAGGATCATCAACTCGTAGGTGAGGATACCGTTGTAGATGAGGACGGCGAGGATGAGAGGTGGCAGGGTCGCGATCGCCTGCAGCTTCATCAGATGGCGACGAAGCTCGGCGCGGTCGGCCGCTGCACCGCCGAAGAGACCGAGCAGCAGCATCGGCAGCATGGAGAACATCTGCGCGATGCCGACGCGGTCCGAACTTTCGTCCAGGACGACGGTGATGATCCACGGGAAGAGCACGCCCTGGATGCCGCCCGCCAGGAAATAGCTCCAGATTCCCGCCATGTACCAGCGGTGGTCGGCCCGGTGGTCGCGCGCTGGCGTGGTCACTGATCGAATCCCTTGGTCTTCTTATTGTTCGGGCACCTTACTAATTATCCTGGGTGCGTGGAATTGAAAGGAAATTTGGCCGTTTTCTGCGCTCCGGGACACGCTACTTACTTTATTGTAAACTAGGTAGTGCGTTTTTCATCGCGGCGAGGTAGGTATTGGGCCAGAAAGCCTTATGTAGCCCTACGTCAATCGGGAGATTTGCGATCCATGACGCTTGAACATTTCGACGTGCTCATCGTCGGCGCCGGCCTGTCGGGCATCGGTGCGGGCTACCACCTGCAGAAGAATTGCCCGGGCAAGAGCTACGTGATCCTCGAGGGTCGCGAGGCCATCGGCGGCACCTGGGATCTCTTCCGCTATCCCGGCATCCGTTCCGACTCCGACATGTATACGCTCGGTTACTCGTTCAAACCCTGGACGGAGGCGAAGGCGATCGCCGACGGTCCCTCGATTCTGAAATATGTCCGCGAGACTGCAAGCGACAACGGGATCGACCGTCACATCCGCTATGGCCACATGGTGAAGAGCGCCTCGTGGTCGAGCGAGGATGCGGCGTGGACCGTCGAAGCCGAGACCGGGCCGTCGAAGGAGCGCGTGCGCTTCACCTGCAACTTCCTCTTCATGTGCTCCGGATATTACGACTACGAGAAGGGTTACACCCCCGAGTTCAAGGGCGCGGAACGTTTCAAGGGGCGTATCGCGCATCCGCAGAAGTGGACCGAAGATATCGAATATGTCGGCAAGCGCGTCGTGGTGATCGGATCGGGTGCGACCGCCGTGACGCTGGTGCCGGAAATGGCGAAGAAGGCGACGCATGTGACCATGCTTCAGCGCTCGCCGACCTATGTTGTTTCCCGCCCGGCGGAAGATGGGCTCGCCAACTGGATGCGCAGCAAGCTTCCCGCGAAGCTCGCCTATGCGATCACGCGCTGGAAAAATGTGCTGCTTGGCATGGCGTTCTTCAAATATTGCCGCGCGAAGCCCGCAAAGGCAAAGCAGATGATCCTTCAGGGCGTACGCGAGCAGCTTGGGTCCGAGTTCGTAAAGAAGCACTTCACGCCGAGTTACAATCCGTGGGACCAGCGCCTCTGCCTCGTCCCGAACGGCGATCTCTTCGATGCGATCAAGGAAGGCCGTGCGTCGGTTGTCACCGACCACATCGACACCTTCACGGAGAAGGGAATCCTGCTGAAATCGGGCGAGGAGCTTGAGGCGGACCTGATCGTCACGGCGACCGGCCTGAACCTGAAGGTGCTTGGCGGCATGGAGATCGATGTCGACGGGCGTCATGTCGATCTGTCGGACACAATGAGCTACAAGGGGATGATGTATTCCGATGTGCCGAACCTCGCTTCGGCCTTCGGCTACACCAACGCTTCATGGACGCTGAAATGCGACCTGACCTGCGAATACGTCTGTCGTCTTATCAATCACATGGACGAGACGGGAACGAAGCAGGCAACGCCGCGCCTCAACGATCCTGAGGTCGAGGAAGAGCCCTGGCTCGACTTCACTTCGGGCTATGTGCAGCGCTCGCTCGACAAGTTCCCGAAACAGGGCTCGAAGAAGCCGTGGAAGCTCTACCAGAATTACGCGCTTGACATCATGGCGATGAAGTTCGGCCGCGTGGAAGATGGTGTGATGGAATTCTCGAAGCCTTCGGCCACCCGCACGGGCGCGGACCGAGAGCCGGAACGCCTCGCAAGCTGAACCGGCGGATGGGCTGACGCCGCGGCGTCAGTCCGCTTCCGCGCGATAGCTCCAGATCGGTGTAAGGAAATAGAGCAGCGCGAGTATCCCGACCATGAGGGTGGCCGGAACCAGCACTGCATCGAAGACGCCGAGCCAGCCCACGAGCAATCCCATCATCAATGCGCCAAGCGGCGCGCCGCCCGAAAAGCCAAGCTGATAGGCAGAGAGAACGCGCGCGAGGTGGTTTCCCGATGCAGCCACCTGCACGATGGTACGGCCCATGGTCATGGTCGTTCCCGCGCCCATACCCCACCACAGAATGAGAAGACAGAGCAGCCAGAACGGCAGGTGGAAGTGGAAAAGCGCGAGAATGACGAGGCCGCTCGTGAGAGACGCCATCATTACCCGGCCGCGATAGGGAACATGGCCGACGCGGAGCAACGCCACATTGGCCAGAATGGTGCCGCCCCAGAAGCAGATGTTGATGATGGCGAAATCGCGTGTGAACTCGGTGCTCTGATAGATGTCGCGCAACATGAGAGGCAGCACGACGAGAAAGCTGCCAACATAGAAAAGCCCGACCGCGAAGTTGAGGGCGATCACCGTCGCGACGATGGGGATTGCCGCCGCCGATTTGATGCCGTCGGCGATCTGCACGAAGCGGTTCACGTCGGAGGCGGTGTTGGTCGGCGGCAGCGGCGTGAGCCGCGCCGACAGCCAGAGCCCCGCGGACATGACGAACGCCTGAAAGAAAAGGAGCGCCGGAGTGCCTGTTACATACGCGAACGCGGCGACCAGCATGCCGACAAGCTGCGATCCCATCTGCACACCCATCGCCATCGTGACGGCCTGCTGGATGCCCGTCTCGGCGACGCGCGTCAGCGCGCTATCGCGGGCGGGGATCGCGAAGGCGCCGAGCGTGCCCATCGCGAGTGCGTAGACGATCAGCGCGCCATAGGTGAGATTGTCGGTGAGAAAGACGAGCGCGAGGACAAGTGGCGGTAACGTCGCCAGCAGATGGACGCGAATGAGGATGCGCCGTGCGTCGCTGTGATCCGCGAGTGTGCCGCCGAGCAGCATGAAGAGCAGCGAGGGGATCATCAGCGACATCTGGGCGATGCCGACGCGGGCCGGCGGCTCGTGCAGCACTTCCGTCACGAGGAAGGGAAAGATGACGAACTGGATGCCGAGGCTGATGAACCAGCTCGCCTGCCCGCCGAGATAGAGATTGAGCCGCTTTTGCCGCGCTGTGGCGATTTCTCCGGCTTCCTGAACAGGTGTGGCGTGGTTCATCGGCGAGGTCTTTCGGCACGGAGGCCCGCCCGCCGGCTGAAAGCCGCCATGAACCGGTCCTCCCTATATGAATTCCTTTTTGGAACCTTACCACATGTCCCGGGAATCAAAGCCCGGCGAGACGGATCATGGCGTCGTAGGTGTGGACATGCCGCCCGGAAAGGCCGGAGGCGGCCGCACCCCGCATCGCGCCAGCCACCGTTGCGGCGGGGATAGACCGATAGACACGGGCGGGCCCGAGCATCAGCGGATTGAGATAGGGGGCGAGGCCCATGCCGATCCCTTCGAGCGTCCGCCGTTCCGCCCGCTCGCCAAGGAGAAGGCCGGGCCGGAAGATGTGAAGTGCCTCGAAACCGAGCGCTTCGACATCCCGCTCCGTTTCTCCTTTCACCCGCGAATAGAAGATCGAGGAGGTGGCGTCGGCGCCGATCGCGGAGACCAGCATGAAGCGCTTCGCACCGGCCGCCTTCGCCGCGTTTGCAAAGGCGACGATGTAGTCGTGGTCGACCGTGTAGAAAGCCGCCTGGCTGCCCGCGGTCTTGATGGTGGTGCCGAGCGCGCAATAGGCGTCGTCCGCCGCAACGCCTGTCAGCGAGACGTCGAATTTGCCGAAATCCGCGATCACGCCGTTGAGCTTCGGTGAGGCGACCCCCTCCGGCGGACGCCGGGTGAGCGTGACGAGTTTTCTGCAGGATGCATCGGCGATCAGTTGACGGACGAGATGCCCGCCGACAAGACCCGTTGCGCCCGCGACAAGCGCCGTTCTTCCATCCGTCATCCTTCTCCCCGCCATCATCTGTTTCGTGACAGTTTCGTGAAATCTACCCGGAAAGCCGGCGGTTTTCAGCCTCCGTTAAGCGCCGCCGCGGATAAGTGAATCCGTCATTTCGCTGTTCGTCAGTTCCGGTGCTTGCATGATGTCTCCCTCCGCTCGCGAGCTTGCCATCGCGGTGCCGTCCGTGTCGCCCGACACGACCTGTGCCGCCGTTTTCGACCGGCTGTTGGCCGAGCCGGAAACGCGAAATATTCCAGTCGTCCGAAATGGAAGGCCTATCGGCCTGATCAGCCGCAAGAATTTTCTCCTCACCTATGTGCGCATGTACGGCGCGGAGCTATACGGCAGAAGGCCTGTCTCGCGGCTCATGGAGAGCGACTTTCTCATCGTTGATGCGGCGGCGACCTGCGAAGCGATCAATGCGCAGGCGAGGGACGCCTTCGGTGATGCCCGTTTGCGGCCCTTCGTGGTCACGGACAGCGGCCGCTATGTAGGCGTCGGCGACGCAACGAAGCTGATGCTCGTGATGGCCGACCTTGCGACCGCACGGGCGTCGGCGCTCGAGGAAGAAACCCGCCGCGCCGAGGCCGCGAGTGCGAGCAAGACGCAGTTTCTCGCTAGCATGAGCCACGAATTGCGGACGCCATTGAATGCGATCATCGGCTTTGCGGATCTGATGCGGCTGAAGACGCTGGGCGAAATGCAGCCGGCCCGCTACGGCGAATATATCGAGGACATTCACAAGAGCGGCGTGCATTTGCTCACCATGATCAACGAGTTGCTCGACATGGCGAAGATCGAATCCGGTCACGTCGAGCTTCGGGAAACGGTTTTCGATCCGAAAGACCTCGGGCTCGAGGTACTGCGCATGCTGCGTCAGGCGATCGCCGAAGCGAAACTCGATCTACGCGTCGCAGTCGCGGACGGCCTTCCGCCGATTCATGCCGATCAGCAGCAGATCCGCCGGGTTCTCATCAATCTCCTTTCGAATGCGATCAAATACACGCCGGCAGGCGGCACGATTACGCTGTCGGTCTGCATCTGCGAGCGGAAGAACGACATCTGCGGCGCTGAAGGGATACTGCTGACCGTCGAGGATACGGGGATCGGCATACCGGGGGATAAACTCGAAAAGGTGCTCGAACCCTTCGAGCAGGTGGAGAACTCCTTCACCCGTACGCGGGCGGGCACAGGTCTCGGCCTCGCGCTCAGCAAGGCGATGGTCGAGGCGCATGGCGGCAGGCTCTGGCTCGAAAGCGAACTCGGACAGGGAACGAGAGCTCATGCGTTGCTTCCGGCATCGCGCATCGTGAGGGACGCGCAGGCGAAGAGGCGCGCGGGCTAGCGCGGCGTTTCGCCTGTGTAGCGTGCCCGGGGACGGATCATCAGCCCTGTCCGGTACTGCTCCATCGCGTGGCCGATCCAGCCCGCGGTGCGGCCGAGCACGAACATGCTGAGCCCCGCACCGCGCGGCAGGTGCAGCACCGCGCCGACGGTCGCGATGGCGAAGTCGATATTGGGCTTGAGGCCGCCCGCTTCCGCCATCACGCCGACAATCCGCTGCGCGCGCAGGAAATTGGCGTCGTCGCCGTACTTTTCGCCGACCATCGCGAGGAGCGCGGCGGCGCGCGGATCGCCGTCCGGATAAAGCGGATGCCCGAAGCCCGGCACCGGATCGTTGTCCTTAAGTCGTTGAACCACTGCATCTTCCACGTCCTGCCGGTTCGACATGTCGAGCAGCAAACCCTCGACGCGGCCCGACAATCCGCCATGACGCGGACCCTGGGCGGCGCAGATGCCTGCCTGGACCGCGCCGTAGAGCGTCGCACCCGTGCCCGCGACGCAGCGCACCGTGAAGGCGGAAGCGTTGAGCTCGTGATCGGCGGAGAGGACAAGCGCGGCGCGGATAAGCTCGGAAGCAGGCTTCTCGCCTTGCGTCAGCGCGCGGGTCAGCACCTCGTGAACCGGCTTGTCGCTTGGCGTTTCGCCCGCGATGACGGCGGCGACATAGCGGAGCAGGCGCGCACCCGTGGCGGCGAGGCCGCGATCCGTCATGTTGTAGACGGCGGCATCCTCAAGTGCAGCCTGCGGGAGGAGCGAGAGGCAGCGCTCGATGCGGGGCACGCGGGCAAGCGAGGCGGCGAGTGCCGCGAGACGCTCGGACGGGCGGAAAACCGCGTCCTTGGTGAAAGGCTGGACGTCCCGGCAGCCCCAGAGCAGGGCGGCGGCCTGTTCGAGGCTCGAATTGCGGGCAAGCGCCGTCGCGTCCGAGCCGCGATAGTGGAGGCGGCCATCGGCGATGAGGGTGATGGCGGAATCGAGCACCGGCTGGCCGAAGGAGAGCGTGCCCGGCGCGCCGCCAACCTCCTGATTTTCCTGCGATCTTCGCCGCTTGAGGGCGCGCACATCCTCCGCCCGGTAGCGCTTGGCGCGGCTGTCCGGAACGGGCTCGGAGCGGATCAGGTCGCGGCTCACATAGGCGTAGAGGGTGGGGAGCGAGATGCCGAGCTCCGCCGCCGCCTCGCGGGCGGAGAGGTAGAGGCCCTCCGGGGTTTCGGCCATGACGCGCTCCTTTTTATACATTGATTATCTTAATCAAGATTGACCGATAATCAATGTATCTCCAGCTTGAAGGGCAACGGAGCCCGCCACGACGCGCGGGCAGGACCGGAGGCGAGCCGCCAAGCTGTTGATCCGGCTTGCCTTTCGGACACGGAGCAAAGGAGAGACGAGATGGCCGAGAACGTGACGCTGAAGAGCGAGACGCCCAGGGTGAGCGCCAGCGGCCTCGACAATGTGGTGGCGGCGGAGACGGCGCTGAGCCATGTGGACGGCGAGGCCGGCCGCCTGATTGTGGCGGGCTACGACGTCGAAGAGCTTGTAAAGGCTTACGATTTCGAGGGCGCGGCGGCCGCGCTCTGGACCGCGGCGGGGCTCGAGCCGGCGCCTTCCGAGGTGGAGGTGAAGAGGGCGCTCGGACGCGCCCGCGAGGCGGCCTTCGCGCTTGTCCCCGGGTTACTGTCACTGAACTGTCATGAAAACGTCACAGAAGGACTCCGCACGGGCCTCTCGATGCTCGCGGACGATGCTGGAAATGAGAACGGCACGGGAGATATCCCCGCCCATATCCGCGCGCTGGGCGCGGCGGCCGTCTTCACCGCGGCGCTGGTGAGGGCCGGGGACAGGAAATCCCCGGTCGCGCCGGATGCGGGTGCGGGCCATGCAGAGGATTTCCTCCGTATGCTGAGGGATGAGGCGCCCTCCGCCGCCGAGGTGAAGGCCTTGAACGCCTACATGGTGACGGTGGCCGACCACGGCATGAATGCCTCGACCTTCACGGCCCGCGTCATCGCGTCCACAAGGGCGGGGACGATCTCGGCGGTCGTCGGTGCGCTCTGCGCCCTCAAGGGCCCGCTTCATGGCGGCGCGCCCGGGCCCGTGCTCGACATGCTGGACGAGATCGGCACGAGCGGGAATGTCGAGCCCTGGCTCCAGAAGGAAATCGCGGACGGTGCGCGGCTGATGGGCTTCGGCCACCGCGTCTACCGGGTGCGCGACCCCCGGGCCGACGTCTTCAACAGGGCGGTGACGATCCTCACCAACGGCAATGCGCGTGTGCGCTTCGCGCGTGAGGTGGAGCTGGCGGCGCTGAAGGCGCTCCGCGCGACGAAGCCCGGCCACCGCATCGACACCAACATGGAATACTACACGGCGGTGCTGCTCGAGGCGCTGGGCATTCCGCGCGACGCGGTGACGAGCGTCTTCGCTATGGCGCGGATCGCGGGATGGACCGCGCATGTGATGGAACAGGAGCGCGTCGGACGGCTGATCCGCCCGCAGTCCCGCTATGTCGGGCACTGGCCGGAGGATGAGGCGGCGGCGTGAGATTGTTCGTAAGCAGATGATTATGGATCACCCTCCCCCTGTGGGAGGGTCGGAAAATTGAGCGAAGTGAAATTTTCCGGGGAGGGGTAGGCCGTAAAACGGGACGGCAAGTCAATAGCCGATAGCGGAGAACCCCTCCCCAAAATTCGCTTCGCTGGCGCTCGCAAATTTTGACCCTCCCACAGGGGGAGGGTGGGAAGAATGGAAAGTTTCATGTCCGACCTCATCCGCAAGGACTTCGCGCGGCAGGCGCTGGCCTGCGAACTGCTCGGCTCGCCTTTCACGGGGCGGGTCTGCCGTCTTCTCGGCGAGCGGCTCGGCGACACGTCGCGCTTCGGCGCGCGTGTGCTCGGCTGGGAGGGCAACCCGCAGGCGGATGCGCTGCCGCTCCGCGCGGCGGGCGGGTTCCATGCGCTGAAGCGGCAGGGCGACGCAGCGCTCGCCGCAGCCTATCCGCCGAAGGAGGTGGACAATGACGCGCTGTGGGCGGCGCTCGATGCGGCGATCGCGGCGCACGACGATTTCCTGCACGGCTTCCTCGACAGCGCGCCGCAGACCAACGAGGTCTCGCGCTCGAACGCGATCCTGGGTGCGGCGCTTCACGTGGCGAAGCGCACGGGCCTGCCGCTCGCGATCCGCGAGATCGGCTCGAGCGCGGGCCTCAATCTCGGCTTCGACGCTTATCGTTATGAACTTGGGAGCGCGAAGTGGGGCGAGCCCACGAGCCCGGTGATGATCGAGGCGGAATGGCAGGGTGCCTCGCCGCCGCTCGATGCGAAGCTCGAAATTGCGTCGCGCAAGGGCTGCGACCTCAACCCGCTCGACGCGGGCAGGCAGGCGGACCGCGAAAGGATGCTCTCCTATATCTGGCCGGACCAGACGGCGCGGCTTGCGCGGATCGGCGCGGCGCTCGACATGGCGGCGCGTTCCGGCCGCGCGGTCGAGAAGGCGGATGCCGCCGAATGGGTCGAGCGCGAGTTCGGAGGCGCAGGGGTCAAGGGAGAGACCCGCGTGCTGATGCACACCATCGTCTGGCAATACCTGCCGCAGTCCGTGAAGGCGCGTATCGAGGCGGCGATGGAGCGGGCGGCAGCAGGCGCGACGCGCGAGGTGCCGCTTGCCTGGATCGGCGTCGAGGCGGACGCGAAGGACGCGGCGTCGGCGAGCGTGCGCTTACGTCTCTGGCCGGACGGCACCGACGAGGAACTCGGCCGCGCGGATTTCCACGGACGGTGGACGCGGTGGGGGTGACACAGAGTTTGTGGTGAGTGAAGGAGCTTCGGCGGGAGATTACACCTTCAGCCGGTAACCCGTCTTGAAGATATAGGCGATGGCGCCGGTGCAGAGGATGAGGAAGCCGAAGATCGCGGCGATGCTGAGTTCGACGCCGACATCGGACGAGCCGTAGAAGCTCCAGCGGAAGCCGCTGACCAGATAGACCACCGGATTGAACAGCGTCACCGTCTGCCAGAAGGGCGGCAGCATGGTGATCGAATAGAAGCTGCCGCCAAGAAAGGTGAGCGGCATGACGATCAGCATGGGCACGACCTGCAGCCGCTCGAAACTGTCCGCCCAGACGCCGAGCACGAAGCCGAACATGGAGAAGGTGAGCGCGGTGAGAACGAGGAAGAGCGCCATCCAGAACGGATGCTGGATCTCGTAATCGACGAAAAAGCGCGCGGTGATGAGGATGAGGATACCGAGAATGAGCGATTTCGTCGCCGCGGCACCGACATAGCCGATGACGGTTTCGACGCCGGAAATGGGCGCCGAGAGGATCTCGAAGATGGTGCCCGAATATTTCGGCATGTAGATGCCGAAGGAGGCATTGGAAATGCTCTCGGTGAGGAGCGAGAGCATGATGAGACCCGGAATGATGAAGGCGCCGTAGGAGATGCCGTCCACTTCCTGGATGCGCGAGCCGATGGCCGCGCCGAAGACCACGAAATAGAGCGAGGTCGAGATGACCGGCGACGCGATGCTCTGCATCAGCGTCCTGAAGGTGCGCGCCATCTCGAAGGTGTAGATCGCGCGAATGGCGTGGACGTTGAGTGTCATGTGCGCGACCTCACGAGACTGACGAAGATTTCCTCGAGCGAACTTTCATGCGTGCGGAGATCGCGGAAATCGATATCGAGATCGCCGAGCGTTTTCAGAAGTTCGGGAATACCGGATTCATCGGCCAGCGCGTCAAAGCTGTAGATCAGCGTGTGGCCGTCCTCGGCCAGCTCGAGCGGGCGACCGGCAAGCGCCGCCGGCAGCGTTTCGAGCGGCGCGCGCAGGTGAACGGCAAGCTGCTTCTTGCCGAGTTTCTTCATCAGGCGGTTCTTTTCCTCCACGAGGATGATCTCGCCATGATTGATGACGCCGACGCGGTCGGCCATCTCCTCGGCTTCCTCGATGTAATGCGTGGTGAGGATGATGGTGACGCCGCTCTCGCGCAGCTTGCGCACCATTTCCCACATGTCGCGGCGCAGCTCGACATCGACGCCCGCGGTCGGCTCGTCGAGGAAGAGGATCTTCGGCTCGTGGGAAAGCGCCTTGGCGATCATCACGCGGCGCTTCATACCGCCCGAGAGCTCCATCACGCGGTTGTCGCGCTTGTCCCAGAGCGAGAGGTCGCGAAGCACCTTTTCGATATGCGCCGGATCGGGCGCCTTGCCGAACAGGCCGCGGCTGAACTTCACCGTGTCGATCACGCTTTCGAAATGCTCGACGGTGAGTTCCTGCGGCACGAGGCCGATGATCGAGCGCGCGGCGCGGAAGTCGCGGAGAATGTCGTGACCCTCGACGCGGACCGTGCCGCCGCCCGGATTGACGATGCCGCAGACGATGCTGATGAGCGTCGTCTTGCCGGCGCCGTTGGGGCCCAGCAGCGCGAAGATTTCACCGGGACGGATTTCGAGGTCGACATTCTTCAGCGCCTGGAAGCCGTCGGGATAGGTTTTCGAGAGGCCTCTGACCTCGATGGCGGGGACGGGTGCATGCATGGGCGGGAAACTAAACTATTCGGTTAAGTTTTCAAGGGGGTGCAGGATCAGGCGGATATGGGGCCGATCACGGCAATTTTAACCCTCCCCCTGCGGCAGCGCGATGAATCCTTCTCACGAACACGGCGGATTGTCGGAGAAGGTCTTGTGGGCGAGGGCAAAGGGCTCGCCGTCGAGAAGCTCGGGATGCCAGTCGCCGGTGCGGACGATGCTGCGGGCGAGCTGGTCGAAGCTGCGCGGCCCGCTGAAGTTGAGGCAGGCATAAGGGTCGTCGCCCGCGGGCGCATAGACACCCTTGCCGTCATGATCGTTGTGCAGATGGCGCAGCGATTCGAAATAGCCGGAGAGATATTGCCGGCAATAGCGCGCCTTTGCGGGCGTCGGCGGCACGGGGTTCAGCGCATGTTCGGCGAGCACCGAACAGGCAGTGTGAAGATCGCGGCCCGTTTCGATGCGTACCCGCGCCTCGGCGGCCGATGGAACCGCCGATGTGAGGCACAAAATTAACATTACCGGGAACAAATGGCCCCCGGCGCGGGAAACATGCCTGCTTCGCATTGCGGTCTCTCCTCCCTCTCCGTAACAATGGACCATCGCAACGGGGTTCGGGAAGCCCGTTCGGGGGCCGGGTCATGAAATCGCGCATCCTCATCTATGGCGTCGACAGCTTCATGGGCGCGCTCGCCTCGCGCGCGGCCATGCGCGGACGCATTGCGCATGTGGCGGCAGGCCGCAACATCGCGGGCGTCGCGCAACACGCCGCCGCGCTGGCGAAGGAAACCGGAGACACCTTCGCGGAACCCCGTACCTTCACGCTGGGCGACAAGACGCGCATCGCGTCACAGCTCGACGATGTCGGCGTGGTGGTGAATTGCATGCCGCTCGAGGGCACGGACATGCTGGCGCTGCTCGATGCCTGTCTCGACTCGGAAACCCATTACATCGATCTGACGAGCGAACGGGCACAGGTGGCGGCGCTCGTCGCGCATGACGAGCTGGCGAAACGCGCGAAGACCATGGTGATGGCGGGCGCGGGCTTCGATTATGCGGCGGTCGATGCGGTCGCCGAACGGCTCGCGCAGATATTGCGCGGCGCGCGCGCGATCACGATCGCGGTGAAGCGCGGACCGCCGACGATTGCCGAAGCGAAGCGGCTGGTCGCGGCGCTCGGAGCCGAAGGCGAGACGGTCAAGAACGGACAATTCGTGCCCGCGAGGGCGGGAGAACGGACGCTCGAGATCGATTTCGGCGACGGGCCGGAAGTGGCACATCTCGCGCCCTGGCGCGGCGAGATGACGGGCGCGCGCCACCGTGGCACCTATTCAACGATGGAGAGCTACGAGGTGTTGCCGGAGCGCGCCGTGCGCGTGCTCGAAAAGGGCAAGCTCGGGGCAAAGCTCTTCGCGCGCGGCTGGGGGGTGAAGCGGCTCGAGCGGAAGCTCTCCAGGGGGCGGCTCTCGCCGACGGCGGCGGACCTGAAGAACGGCCGAGCGGCTGTCTGGGGCGAGGCGCGCTCGCCCGACGGCGGCACGGTTCGCGCGCGGCTCGAAACGCCGCAGGCGCATCTCTATTCGGCGGAAGCTGCCATCCTGCTCGCGCGCCGCACGCTGCAGGGCGCCGCGAAGCCCGGCTTCCAGCTTCCCTTTGCGGTGGCGGGCGCGGCGCTGATCGAGGAAATCCCCGGTACGCACTGGCGCGAGATCGCGGACCCCGAAGAGGACCTCGAAGCGGAACCCGCGCCGGCGCTCGCGCTCGGCCGGGCGGAACCGGAACGCGCCTAGTTCCGTTCGGACGAGGTCCAGCGGTCCCAGAGCGATTCCGTGCATTCGCGCGCCGACATCTGGCTCGTCACGAGGCGCATGGAACTTTCCATGCTTGCGGGAACGTCGTCCGGGTCGTTGCCGACGAGTTCGGCGAGCGGCCCGTAGGCCTCATGCGCCATGTCCTTCGCCAGCATGCGGCAGGGATCGACCTCGCCGTAATAGACGACGGGCAGGCCGATGCCGACGATGAGGACGAGAAGGATCAGTCCGAGGATGGCGCGCATGGGTTTTCCTGATTGTTACTGCGGCCCGACGCCGCGATTGCTCGTGTCGGGCATGCCCATCGAACCGCCGCCGTCGCGGATCCTGCAGGCTGAATAGCCGGCCTTCCAGCCGGCGCGATAGGCCTCGTTCGACTTGAAGGCTTCCTCGTTCCGCGTGATCGTCGTGGGGTCGCCCGGAACCTGGGAGGTGGCGCTCCAGCAGCCGTCGGAATGCCCCGCCTTGTAGTTCGGATCGTCCGCATGTTCGCTCCGCCCGAGGCCGCAGCCCGCAAGCAGGGCCAGCAGAAAAAGCAGGACAGGCGGGCGAAGGGAACGCGGCATGGAACTTTCGTGTCCGGTCGGAGCGACAAGGGAGCCATGAGGATAGGGCCGCGCCCCGTGAACCGCAAACCCGCTCACATGCTTTACGCCGCGTTAACGCCGGAATGGTCTGATGGCCGAAAGGCAGAGTGACCGGCGATCCCGCCGGCGCGAGAGGAATTTGGGCGATGGCGATGGAGGATTACGGCATGGAACCCGCCGATGCGGGTCCGCGCGAGACGGAAGGGGCGCTCCGGCGCCTCGCCGATGTCGCGCTGCTGCCCGGATCGCTGACCTCGCCGCAGGAACGGTCGATCCTCGACAGCGTGCTGGCCTATGCGGTCACGCGGCTCGACGCGACGATGCGGCTGCGGCTCGCCGAGCGGCTGGCGCCGCAGGCGGATGCGCCCCGCGAACTGGCGCTGGCGCTGGCGCTTGACGAGATCGAGATCGCAAGGCCGCTGCTGACGGAAGGCCTGCCGCTGAAGGATGGCGACCTCATCCAGATTGCGCGGGAGGGAAACGACGACCACCGCCTGCTCATCGCCGCGCGCAAGGGCCTGTCCAGCGCCGTCGCCGACATGCTGATCGAAGGCGGCGATGCCGCGCTGATCGAGACGCTGCTCGCGAACCGCACGGCGGATCTTTCCCATCGCGCGATCGAGACACTGGTGCGGCGCAGCGCCGCCGAACCCGAATTCCAGGCCCCGCTGCTCGCGCGTGCCGAACTGAGCGTCCGGCTCGCGCAGCTCATGTTCTGGTGGGTGCCGCCTTCGATGCGGCTCGAAATCCTGAACCGCTTCACGGTGGAACGCCGCCATATCCACAGCGCGATGGAAGACATGCTCGACGGCCGTCTTGCCGATACCGCGCTCGACATCGCGCTCTCGGTGGTGCGGCGTCCGCGTGCCATCGACAAGCGCCGCCTCGCGCACATGCTGGGCAATGGTCCGACGGCCCATACAGAGGAACTGACGGTTGGCCTTGCCAGGGAAGCGAATATCCGTCCGGAAACGATGTTCCGTATCCTGAAGGATCACGGCGGCGAACCGCTTGCCGTCTTCGCCAAGGCCGTGGGCATGAACCGCAAGGAATTCGGCGACCTGATCGTCGCGGCGGTCGACATGCGCAAGGGCGTCGGACTTCCGGCCAAGGCCGACCTCGAACGGATCGGCGAACTCTTCGACACGATTTCGACCGACCGCGCCGACCTCGCCCTTCATTGCTGGGATACGGGGCTCGCGAACGAGGTGCTGGCAAACGGCAGCGGCGACGACTGACGCCTATTCCGCGGCGCTTTGCGGCCAGACCTGGCCGGTATCCTCGTCTTCGGATCGATCCGCCGCAGCGGCGAAGACCGACATGGCGCGGAAGTCCGGACCGGAGACGATTTCTTCCAGCTCGCGCCGCGCCTGACGCGCGGTGCCGATGATTTCCCCCTCGGCGCGATCCACGAGATCGAGCACGGCGCGCACGCCGTCCAGAACGCCGTCGAGCCAGCCATCCCTGCCGATCCCCTGCGCCTGCAGCGCGACCGCATCCGCCGCGAGCGTCGTTACCGCGCGACGGACCGAGGCGGTGTTGAAATCCGACGGTCCGGTGACGAGTGCGACAAGTTTCCTGATCTGCGCATGAACGCCGTCGATCAGCGCGGCCTGTTCGCGGGCACGGCGATCCGCCTCGTCGACCGGCGGCGCGAGATCGTCGAGCGAGACCGACAGCACGCGCGCGATGGCGGCCATGGTGCGGAAGGTGCCGTCCTTCTTGCCGGTTTCGATCTCCGAAAGGTAAGGCGCGCTCATGCAGGCGGCGCGCGCGAGTTCGATCGCCTTCATGCCGCGATGCTCGCGCCAGACGCGCACGGGGTTTTCGCCATCGGCGATGCGGTGCGCGACGGTCGCGGGAACGGGGGCAGGGCCTTCGGAACCGAGTGCGAGGGTCGCGCCCGCGGCGCGCAGGTCTTCGAGGTCTTCGGCGGCGCGGCGCAGCGTGTCGTAGTCCGCGGCGGGGACGAGCACGAAGAGCGCCTCGCCGTCCGGTCCCGAAATACGCTGATGATCGTTCTTCTTGTCGGTCATGCGGCGCTCCTGCCGGTAAGCGCGAGCACCGAGGTGAGACCGCCGGTGCGGCGGAAGACGACGCGAAGCGAAGGTCCGGCGTCCGTACTGAAGATGCCCGGGGCGATTTCGCGGGTTCCTTCGGCGGCGGCGGCGAGGCTTACCAGCCTTCGCGTCTGCGCATCGAGACGCAGAAACACATCGCAGGCGGCGCGGGAGAATTCGATCTCGCCCCCGAAATCGCGCAGGGACGGTTCCTGCAAGGGACCGGCGCATTGCTCTGCGGCTTGTTCTGACATTCCCGTAAATCCGAGTCCGGCGGCTGAAATTCACACCCCGAATTTCCGGCCACACCGCCTTCGCTGCCTGCTAGCATCGGCTTGCGACGAAGCTCGCCGCGCGCGAATCGATGATTGAATCGGAGCATAGGGAGGAACGAATGTCCAATGGACGCGGACAGATGAGTATCGACCATCTGAAAGAACTCGTACGCGAACGCTCCAGGCGGGCCGAAATGCCGCTGGAGGAACGCCGCGCCGTCATGGACATGAATTCGGAAATGTTTCCCGTACCCGAGGGCGTTGCCGTCGAGCCGGCCGATCTCGGCGGGCTGAAGGGCGAATGGTCGATTCCGGCGAAAGCGGAAAAAGCGCCGGTGCTGCTTTATTTTCACGGCGGCGGATATCTCATCGGTTCGTCCCGCTCGCACCGGCACCTGACCTCACGCCTGGCGTTGGCGTCGAATGCCCGCGTGCTGAGCGTCGATTATGCGCTGGCGCCGGAACGACCTTTCCCCGCGGGCGTGAAGGACGGGGTGAAGTCCTATCGCTGGCTGCTCGACAAGGGATATGCGCCGGAAGAAATTGCGATCGGCGGCGATTCGGCGGGCGGCGGTTTGACCATGGCAACGATGCTTGCCGCCCGTGACGAAGGACTGCCGATGCCGGCCGCCGCCATACTCATCAGTCCCTGGACCGATCTCACCTGCGACACCGAAACCTACAAATCGAAGGCCGATGCCGATCCGATGATCACGCCGGAGAATATCCGCGAGACCGCCGCGACCTATCTGGCCGGTGCGGCGGCAAGCGATCCGCTTGCATCGCCGAACCTCGCCGACCTGAAGGGATTGCCGCCGATGCTGATCCATGTCGGCAGCGACGAGGTGCTGCTGGACGATTCACGCGATCTCGAAAAGCGCGCTATTGCCGCCGGCGTCGACGCAGAGATCGAGATATGGGATGGCATGATCCACGTCTGGCATGCGTTCTACCAGATGCTTCCCGAAGGCGAGCAGGCAATAGAACGCATGGGCGCCTATCTGTCTGTGAAATGGAATTCAGCAGAGAAGATTCCAGTTATTTGAACCACAGAATTCGCCTTTCACCATTGACATTACAGGGGCTGTGAATAGTGCCGACGACTGTTTAGTTGTTTCGAACGGGGCAGCGGCAGGTTGAATGCCGGGCAGTTTCATGAAATCGCCCGGAATGCGAATTTAATTACCACCCGGTCGTTTTAAACAGAACTTCCGCAAGTGAGTGCTTGATTGATAATCGATGTAAGAGCTATAGACTCCCCTGAATATTGGGTTGGTTAACGGCTCGGAAGATTGTCAGCGGCGACGTGGCGCGCCGGGTCGAAGGGAAGAGGGCGTGGTGGCGGAAAAGGCGGATCTGATCGATATGACGGCCGATATCGTTTCAGCCTATGTGGGCCATAACGCGGTGGCGCCGGAAGAACTGGCGGGATTAATTCATAAAGTATTCGCGGCACTCACCTCTGCATCGGCGGGCAGTTCCGCTGCGAACCTCCAGGCCGATCCCGCCGTCCCGATCAAGAAGTCGATCACGCCCGATTACCTGATCTGTCTCGAGGACGGCAAGAAGTTCAAGTCTCTCAAGCGTCACTTGCGCTCGCACTACAATCTCAGCCCCGAAGAGTATCGCGAGAAGTGGGGCCTGCCGCGCGACTATCCCATGGTGGCGCCGAACTACGCGCAGGCGCGCTCCAAGCTTGCCAAGAAAATGGGTCTCGGGCAGGGCGGACGGCGCAAGCGCCGCACCGCGAAATAGCGCGGCGGAAAGCCTGCGGCGGCGGCGCATTCCGCTTGCACCGCAACGCACACAGGACCAGACTTTTCAACGATTCGGGGGGTGGCAGACGGCCGCCGCAAGCGAGGGGATGATCCGCTGACGCGAGCCGACCAAGCCATCAGAGCGCAACTCATCGTGCCCGAGCAGCGCGACCTCTTCGACTACTGGCGTTCGAAGGCGGGAGACGGCGGCTTCCCGACGCGCGCGGATATTCAGCCCGCGGAGCTGCGCCGCGTCCTGCCCTCGCTCAGCCTCATCGACGTGACGGAAGAGGAACATCCGCGTCTGCGCGTGCGGCTCGCGGGCACGCGTCTGCGCGATTATCTCGGCATCGAACTCACGGGCCACTATCTCGACGAATACGACCTCGGCGACCAGACGGATTACTGGGACGCCGCCTATCACGAAGTCATTCGTGGCGGCCGGCCCGCGCAGGGCGTGGTGCCTCTCACGCCGTGGAACCAGCCCAACATCTTCCAGTTCTGGCTGCGGCTTCCGCTCGTGAACGAAGAGGGCCGCATCTCGATGGTGCTCGGTCACGACGCCTTCCTGCAGTCGGAAAAGGCGCATGCGCTCGCCGACAAGGCAAATGTCCGCATCGCTTGAGGGCGCGATCCGGCATTGATCCGGGCGGGCGGCGCGAGGCAGACTGGTGCGGGGGAAGACGAGGGAGCCCGTATATGCGCCGCATCACGACAATTTTCTCATCCGCGCCGTTCTTCACGCTGCTGGCAGCCCTGCTTTGCGTCGCGGCGCCCGCCCATGCGGCCAAGGCGACGCTCGAAGGCGGCACGGTGACGCTCGGCGAAGGCGAGAGTGCCTCCTTCCCGATCTCCGGCGGCGAAAGCGGGCCGGCCGATCTTTCCGCGCAGTGCGAAATCGGCGATGTGAACGGCACCGCGAGCCTGACCTTCGACGGCGAACATTATGTGCCGCTGTCGGCGCCGGCCGTCGGCGACGTGCTGACCCTGTCGGGCGGCGAGACGCGGAACTACGACCTCGTCGGCGTGGTCGATGCGTCGGACGGCGGCGATGCCTATATCGCCTTCCATTTCACCGGCGCGCCCGCGCCGATGTGCTTTCCCGGCATGCCCTGTGACGGCGCCGAGGGAAAGTCGGGCAACGTGACCGTCAGTTGCCGGAACGCGGGCGGCTGACCGGCGCGAACGTCCTGACAAGAGAGACGACCGGAGCGATCCAGTCCGCCGCCGCGATCTCGCGCGCGGCCGCGCCCGCTTCCGGCGGCACGACGAGGCAATGCCCGCCCGCCGCAGAGACGAGGCGGCCGAACACCCGCCCGCCCTGCCTGTCCGCGACGATGCAATCGCGCCCGAGAAGCGGCAACGCCTCCCCGGCCGGCACCTTGTCGGCGATCAGCATGTCCCCCGCCGCATAGTCTCCCATTTCCTCGGCGACCCGGAAGGCGAGGGGCTCGCGCGCCGGTGCCGCCAGAGACGGCGAAAGCGGAATGCCCTCGGCAAGCGCCCGCACGGCACCGCCGCGCCCGAGCTCCGCCAGGCAGACGAGGCCCGTGCGCTCGCTGCCGCCGACAAGGTCGGCCACCTCGACCCCCAGCACCCCCGCGAGCCGCTCCAGCCAGCCCGTCGAGACGGTCATGTCGGCCGTTTCGAGCCGCGAGACGGTCGCCGCGGTCGTGCCGAGCGCGGCGGCAAGTTCGCTCTGGGTCAGGCCGCGTTGCTTGCGGAAATGGCGGATTCTGGTTCTCACCCGGTGGCCTCCAAATTGGTCCAAGAAAATATTACATCATTTTATCCCCAGTTTGTACGAAATATGTAAATTTCAGGAAAGGGCGATGAGAATTCCTCATCGCGTTGTGGCCGGAGACCGATGGAGAGAAACAGATGGAGTGGCGCAGTCTGGGTGAATTGGAGAGGAAGGCGCGCGTGGCGCTGATGCAGGAAACGGTGGCGCGGGCCTGGAACGTGCCGATTGCCGAGATGAGATCGCCCACCAGACGCCGCGCGCCCGTGGCGCAGGCGCGGCAGGTCGCGATGTACCTTGCCCATGTGATCTACGGCGCGAGCCTCTCCGCCGTCGGACGGCATTTCGGCCGCGACCGCACGACCGCCGCCTATGCCTGCCGCCTGATCGAGGACCGCCGCGACGACGCCAGTTTCGACATGCTGCTCGACCGGCTGGAACACGCGCTGCGCCGCGCCGAAACGAACAGGCTGCCGCAATGACGAAGAAGAAGGCAAAACGGAAACAGGCCGCCGCCGCGCCCCACCGGCTGCCGGCGATGCGAACGGTGCGCGTCGGCGCGGAGGAGATCCCGGTCATTGTCAACGAGGCGGAGTCGCCGCTCGGCTGGCTGCGCCGCCGCAAGGGCGCGGACGGAAAGCCGCTGATCGGCGCGGCGCAATTCGAGGCGGGCGAGAAGCTGCGCGCCGATTTCACGCTGGGGCAGATGAACCCGCGCGTGACGGCGGACTGGTCGGGCGCGCCGGCGGGCGGCGACAGACGGAGCCTCATGCGCGATCCCGCCGAGATCGCCGATCATGCGCTGGCCGCGCGCGAGCGCGTGGCGCGGGCGCTCGACGCGGCGGGGCCAGGGCTCTCCGGCATTCTCCTTCGCGTCTGTTGCCACCTCGAAGGGTTGGAAGCGGCGGAACGCGGCTTCGGCTGGCCGAAGCGCTCGGGCAAGCTCGTGCTGCAGATCGCGCTCGACCGGCTGGTCCGGCACTACGGCATAAGGGAGGGCTAGGCGGTGGCGGCGTCCGCGGCGGCCTTCGCGTCCGCCTGGATGCGCGCGACCATCGAGTAGAGGCCGTTGGAGCGCTGCGGCGTCAGGTGCTCGTCGAGACCGAGCTTCGCGAAGACGGTGCGGGCATCGAGGTCGAGGATCTCGGCGGGGCGCTTGTCCGAATAGAGGCGCATCAGGATGGCGATGAGGCCGCGCACGATATGCGCGTCGCTGTCGCCCCGGAAATGGAGCAGGGGCGTGCCGTCATCGGCGGTGCGCAGCTCGTTCACGAGCCAGACCTGGCTGACGCAGCCCTCGACCTTGTTGGCCGGGGAGTGCTCTTCCTCGCTCAAGGGTTCGAGTTCCTTGCCGAGCTCGATCACATAGCGGTAGCGATCCTCCCATTCGCCGAGGAATTCGAAATCGTCCACGAGATCCTGAATGCTCATACCTGCCTTGTCCGTTCCGGGAACTGCCGGGAACCTCAGGCAGGACATAGCGAGATGAACCCCAAAGAACAAGCGCCCCGCGATCCCTTGCGGGGACGCGGGGCGCTGTTGGCCGCCGGGGCGCTCCTAGGAAAGCGCCGGGAAGCCGACGGGCAACCTGGTGGGTGAGGTCAGGCGCCAGCCGTGAATTCGGGAGCGGCACTGGGCCGGGCGACGGTGCGCGGACCCAGGGCTTCGGTGCTGTCCTGTTGCCGCTCCTTTGCCTTCTCGGTCAGCCAGACGACGGCCAGGCTGCCGTAATGGGTGGTCTGCCTCACGACATGGCCGACAATGGCGTGGCTCTTCTCGCAGATATCCGGGTTGCGGCTGCAGAAGCCCATGACGTCCTGGGCGGAGCGGGCGGCGATCGCCAGCGCCTCGCCGGCGCCGATATCGTCCGCCGGCGGCAGGGCCGGCGTTGCGCCCGTATAGGCGGCGTTGCTGTAGCCGCCATCGAAGGCGGCGGGTTGCGGTGTGCTCTCATAGCCCGCTGCAGGCAGCAGAAAGGCCATGACGGTCAGCCAGAACGCGGCTCGAAGTACAAAAGACATGCGACGATCCCTTCCCAAAGATGTTCGCTCGTGAACTGACACGAGGTTAGGGAGCGGGGTGCTGCCGCGCAGTTAATCCAATAAGTAAAATTGAGAAATAACTAGATTTTATACTCCAGAAAATTTGAGTTGGTTTCTTTCAATACTACAAAACCAAAGTAATTAGACTTTAAGTGTAATAAAAAACAAGAAAAATACGCCACAAATTTGAGGCGCATTTTTCTCAAATGCGGGAGAGATTCAATTCAAATTGTCGCGGTTGTCCGAGAACCGCGGCGGATCGCCGAAGAGGGACGAAGTCAGTTCGCCTGGGTCTTCGCGGCCGACGGCGGCAGGGCTTCCGCCCAGCAGCTCCGCACTTCCTCGACCGCATGCTTGCCGGTGCAATAGGCTTCCTCGGAAGGAAAGCGGGCAGCGGCAATGCACTGGTCGAGATTGAGGCGGGCCCAGTTGAGGCAGCGCCCCGTCGAGTTGCGGTGATCCACATCGCCAGCCGTCATCGATCCCTCGATCACCTGATAGGCGCCGAGCGTCAGGATGCGATTCATCACGCTCGGCGTGTAGGCCTGAGCCGGGCCGACAGGCGACATGGCCGCGAGAACGGCCCGCGCACGGTCGATGACGCCGCTGGCCGAGGCTGTCGTGGTTTCCGCGGCGGGCGCGGCGGGCCGGGGCTCGATCATGCCCCATTTCTGCTTCTGGAAGGCATAGGCCGTTTCGAGGAAACGGGCGGACAGCGCCGCCATGCGCTCGCTCTCGTTGCGAAGTTCCACGGCGACGGCGGCCGAGGCCGAACTTACGCCCGGCACCATCAATATGTAATTGTCGTCGGTCCTGAGCGCTTCCATGACGGCATTCTTGCCGCGCGAACGGACTTCCGCGCGCAGGCCCTGCGAGAAGATGGGATCCCTGGCCGCGATCATCGCATGCGTCGCGTACCAGCCGTCGGCAAGCGCGTCCGGCTCCGAGAAGCGCAGCGCGGCAAGCGCGCGGCGGACATCGCTCGGCGTTTTCAGGCGGCTCTGATCGACAGCGGCGATCGCCGAACCGAAATCGCCATAGACGCCGGCAAGCTGTTCGATGCCGGGTCTGGACGCAAGCGCGGCGACGCCGGCCGCGGGATCGGTGGAAGCAACCTGCACTGCCGCCTGGCGGCGCGGGGCAGGCAGCGGGATCGGAATGTTGGCGGAAGCGACGGAGGCGATGCCACCGGTCGCGAGCGCGTCATTGGCGAGCGCGGCCGCTTCGCTGGCCTTGAGCTCGGCCCTTTCCGTCTTCGGCTCGGGAGCGACACTCGCGCCCTCGACCACGGTGCAGCCCGCAATCACGAGAGCGGTGGAAAGAGAAAGACCGAGTGCCCGGATACCGGAACGGCTGATGGAAGCCCCGAAGATATGTGCCACGCTGTTACCCCTCGTCACGGCAGCCCCCATTGCCCGCTTCGTGAACGTACTCCCGGTCCGGCTTGTCGCGTCCACCGGTTTGCTTAAAGAAGTACGAATGAGTCTAATGCCGCGCGCGTCGCGCCGCAAACGGGAAACGGCGATAAGGTGAACGCAAAGCCCGCGGAATGGCGGAAAGCCGTGGGTTACGGCAACAAACGGATACAAAGAGGGACGGGAACCCACAATGGAGGCCGCGCCGCGACTGAAAGCGGAGATCTGGGTGAAGGCGCTGATCCGCCGTTGCGAGGCGGCGGGCGTGACCGCGATGGTGGTGCGGCGTGGCGATGCGACCTCCGGCACCGTCCTCGTCAAGGTAAACACGCTGGACGGCGAGGCCCGGGTCTACAGTCCCGCCCGTGACGGTGACGGCGCGCTTGTCTGGCTGCCGAGAGAAAAGCAGGCCGAGCCCGAAACCGACGCCTATATAGAGAAGCAGCGCTCCTTCGACCCGGACATCTGGGTGGTCGAGATCGAAGATCGCGAGGGACGCCATTTCCTGCAGGACAAGGTCGGTTAGCGCACCGTGCTCAAGGTCGTGGCGCCGAGCTCGCCGCGCGCCTGCCGCAGAACCGTCCATGCGCCCTGAAGCGCGAGCGTGGACATGACCGCCGCGACCGCGATGTCGGGCCAGGCGGTGTTCGTGCCGAAGACGCCCAGCGCCGCGAGAAGCACGGCACAATTTCCAAGGACATCGTTGCGCGAACAGAGCCAGACGGAGCGCATGTTGCTGTCGCCCGAACGGTAGCGCCAGAGCAGAGCGAAGACGATCGTGTTGGCGAGCAGTGCGGCGAATCCTACGACACCCATCGTGAAGGCTTCGGGGGCTTCGCCATAGGCTATGTGCCAGACGGTTGCGCCCGCGACCCAGAACCCGAGCAGCGCCATCGCGCCGCCTTTCGCGAGGGCGGCCATGGCGCGTGCGCGGAGCGACATGCCGATGACGAAAAGGCTGATCGCATAGGTCGCCGTGTCGCCGAGGAAATCGAGGGCGTCGGCCTGCAGCGCGACCGACCCGGCGGCAAGGCCCGCGCCGATTTCGATGGCGAACATGACACCGTTGATCGCGAGCGCGGCCCAGAGCACACGCCGGTAGGCGGCGTCGCGCAGACGCGCTTCCGAGGTTTCGGGGCCGCAGCACTGTCCGCTCATTGCTTTCCTCACCTGGTGAGTTCCATGTTACTAGAGTGGGGTCTATAGTAACTATAGGGTCAAGGCCATGAGCGACGGAACGAGCATCGGCGGTCTGGCGAGAGCGACCGGCACCAAGGTCGTGACCATTCGCTACTACGAAAAGATCGGACTGCTGCCGGAACCGCCCCGGACAAGCGGCAATTACCGCACCTATGACGCGAGCCACCGCGAGCGGCTGCACTTCATCCGCCGATGCCGCGATCTCGGCTTCACGCTGGAGCAGGTGCGCGAATTGCTTGACCTCTCGAAGAAGACGGACAGGGACTGCGCCGCGGTGGACCGGCTTGCGCTCGACCACCTTGCGGAGATCAAACGCAAGATCGCCGACCTGAAACGGCTGGAGAAGGAATTGCGGCGCCTGAGCGCGTGCTGCCAAGGTGGAACGATCGGCGACTGCCGGATCATCGAGGCGTTGTCGGCAACGTAGCGCCGGGGATCACGGCCTCATGAACATCCAGAGGCCGTTCACGGCCTCATGAACATGAAGTCTTCGTCCGGGTCCAGGTGGTCCGCCGCTTCCATGATCTCGGTACGGATGTCCTCGGGCGTGCGCGTCTCGCGCCAGATGCGCAGCACCTTCTCGAACATGATGCGGGCCATGGCATCCGTCGAAATCTTCTTCTCGGCGGCCTCGGCCAGGGCGGCTTCGATATGCGGCTCGATGATATCGCGTGCAGTCGTCATGTCGGTTCTCGCTATATGAATGTCGAATACGGCCATGATCGCATGAGCCATTCTGCCCAAGGATTGGCCAGTTTGTCGCGCCCGGCCGCCTGAGACGTGCCTTTTTGTCGCGGCCAGCGCAGACTGGCGATGAAATGAGGGTTGGAGCCGGAACGAAATGCTGCCTTTCGACAGAGGCCAGTTTCTGGATCTGTTTGCCGCCTATAATACCGCGATCCACCCCGCAGGGCTTGCCGCCTATCTGCTCGGCGGCATCGCGGTGGTGTTGACGTTTTCCGCGTGGCGAAAGCGCGGGCCCGTCATATTCCTGATTCTGGCGGTCATGTGGATATGGACGGGGATCGTCTATCACGGATTATTCTTTATACAGATTAATTCCGCTGCCCCTCTTTTTGCGGCCATCTTCGTTTTGCAGGGCGTGGCTCTCGTCCATGCCGCGCTGAAATGCGGAAATGTCTCCTTCAGGCCGGCGAAGGATTTGCCCGCGCTGTTCGGCGCCTTCCTCGTCCTCTATTCGATGGTCTTCTATCCTCTCCTCGGCATGCTTTACGGCGAGCGCTATCCGGCGGCGCCCGCCTTCGGCGTGACGCCTTGCCCGGTCGCACTCTTTACCTTCGGCTTCCTGTTCATGGCCGAGCCGCCGTTTCCGAAACGGCTCGGCATATTGCCTCTCCTCTGGGCGGCAATCGGGGGTAGCGCGGCAGTTCTGCTGGACATGCCGCAGGACTGGCTCCTCCTTGTCCTGTTTCCCGTCGCGAGTCTGCTTCTGGTTCGTCCGGCCGGAGACCGCCGCTCCGTCCGGTAGCGCAACGGGAAAAGTTCTCCTACCTTCCGCGGGGAGGAGTTGCCATGCTTGGTGTTCTCGGAAACCGCATATACCGCCATCTCTTCGCGGCGCAGGTCGTGGCCCTTGTCGGCACGGGCCTGATGACGGTCGCGCTGGCGCTGCTTGCCTACGATCTTGCGGGAGAGAACGCCGGTGCGGTCCTCGGAACCGCCCTTGCGATCAAGATGGGGGCCTATGTCGTGGTCGGGCTGCTGGCGGGCAGCGTTGTGAACCTCGTGCCGAGGCGCGCCTTTCTCGTGTCGCTCGATCTTGTTCGTGCATCCGTCGCTGTTGCGCTGCCGTTCGTCGACGAGATATGGCAGATCTATGTATTGATTGCGCTGCTCCAGAGCGCATCTGCTGCCTTCACGCCAACCTTTCAGGCTACGATCCCCGATATTCTTCCTGACGAAAGGGATTACACGAATGCCCTTTCGCTTTCGCGCATCGCCTATGATCTCGAAAACCTGTTGAGCCCCATGCTGGCGGCGGCGCTGGTTGCGCTGGTCGGCTATCACTGGCTCTTCGGAGGAACCGTCTTCGGCTTCCTCGCCTCGGCGGCGCTTGTGCTGTCTGTCGTCCTTCCATCCAGAGCACCCTCCGTGGCGGCCGAGACGGGGCTCCGGCGGATGACACGCGGATCGCGCATCTATCTCGCAACGCCGCGTCTTCGCGGGCTGCTCGCGCTCAACCTTGCCGTTGCCGCCGCCGGGGCCATGATCATCGTCAACACGGTCGTGCTGGTGCGCACGAATTTCGGCCTCGGCGAGACCGACGTCGCGGTGGCGCTCGCCGTTTTCGGGGGCGGTTCGATGCTGGCGGCTCTCGCCTTGCCGCGCCTGCTCGATGCGCTCGACGACCGCTCCGTGATGACGGGTTCGGCGGTGGCCGTCGCCGTACTGCTGTGCGGGCTGGGCGGCGTCATGGCGGCCGGCGATGCGCGTTATATGTGGCCGGTCATGCTCGTTGTCTGGGGAGCAGCGGGCATCTTCTATTCGGCGATGCAGGTTCCGACCGGCAGGCTGCTCAGGCGCTCCGCGCATGAGGAGGACAGGCCGGCGATCTTCTCGGCGCAGTTCGCCCTCTCGCATGCGTGCTGGCTTGCGACCTACCCGCTTGCCGGATGGCTCGGCGCGGTGGCGGGAATGCCCGCCACGCTCGCCGTTCTGGGAGCGGTCGCCGGGGTTGGCGCGTGCGCCGCGATGATGCTCTGGCCGAGGGACGACCGGGAGACCGTGCCGCATCACCATCCCGAACTGCCGCCGCATCACCCGCATCTGCAGGAAGCGGGGACAGGAGCCTTTCACGCGCATCGCTATGTGATCGACGACCTTCATCATCGCTGGCCCCCGGCAACGAGATGATGGAGTGGCTGAGCGGGATACAGGGCTGGATTCACCAGTCGGTCCGCAACGAATTCTCGGCTTTCGCTGCCGCAGGCGACTGGACGGCGGTCCTCGCGATCCTTCCGCTTGGACTGGTCTTCGGCATGGTTCACGCGCTGACGCCCGGCCACGGCAAAATGCTGCTCGCTTCCTATCTCGTCGGTTCCAGGCTTTCCATTCTCCGCGGCCTCGCCGTTTCTTCCATCCTCGCCGCCACCCATGTGCTGTCTGCTGTCGTCATTGCGCTAGTTGCGACGGAATTGCTGTCCCGGGGACTCGCAGGGGCAGGGAGGGCGCCCGCTCTCGAATGGGTGAGCCGCGGCATTCTCGTTATGGTGGGCCTGTGGTTTCTCGTTCAGGCGATTGCAGGTGCGGACCGTCACATGCGCCACGAAGGCGCCGCTTTCGGCATCGTGGCTGGCCTCGTGCCGTGCCCGCTGACGCTTTTTGCCATGATCATGGCGAGCGCGCGTGGCGTT
The DNA here is from genome assembly GCA_017642695.1 of Parvibaculum sp. Classification (GTDB taxonomy): domain Bacteria; phylum Pseudomonadota; class Alphaproteobacteria; order Parvibaculales; family Parvibaculaceae; genus Parvibaculum. Next base: position 1,723,441 of record JAEPQD010000001.1, read on the forward strand.
CCGGAGGCGGGCCTCGGTTTTGCCGCCGCGATGGTGCTCGGTATCGCGATCACTCTCGGCGCGGTTGCGGTGCTCGCCGTCGCCGGGCGGGCGGGCTTCGCGGAGCTTCTCGCCCGTTACGGCGCGCCCACCGCCAGGCTCTCCCGCTCGCTCACCGGAGCAAGCGGACTTCTCCTCGCGACCTTCGGGCTTTACGAGCTTGCGGCCTGACAACGGGCCGAATGCGTCGCGGGTGGCGCAATTCCAGCCTTTCGGCTAGGGTCCGCCGCAAATATCCGGAGATCAGAAGTGAGCACGACCGAAACCGCCGCCCGGCAGGGAAGCGAGGTGGAAACGGAGGTCCAGCACCGCAGGACCTTCGCCATCATCTCTCACCCCGACGCGGGCAAGACGACGCTGACCGAAAACCTGCTCCTGAAGGGCGGGGCGATCCGCCTCGCCGGACAGGTCAAGGCGCGCGGCGACAATCGGCGTGCGCGCTCGGACTGGATGAAGATCGAGCAGGATCGCGGCATCTCGGTGACCTCGGCAGTCATGACCTTCGAATACAAGGGCATCATCTGCAACCTGCTCGACACGCCGGGCCATGAGGACTTCAGCGAGGACACTTATCGCACGCTGACGGCCGCCGACAGCGCCATCATGGTGATCGACGCAGCGAAGGGCATCGAGGCGCAGACGCTGAAACTCTTCGAAGTCTGCCGTCTGCGCGACGTTCCGATCATCACCTTCATCAACAAGATCGACCGCGAAGGTCAGGACCCCTTCGAACTGATGGACGAGATCGCCTCCAAGCTCGCGCTCGACACCGTGCCGATGATCTGGCCGGCAGGCATGGGCGGGCTTCTGCGCGGTATCTTCGATCCTGTGAATGACCGCTTCATTCCCTACGCGAAGCCCGGCACCGAACACAGCGACGAGGAACCGCCGAGTCTCGCGGGCGACAAGATCGCCGACTATGCGGGTGCAGACGAACTGGCGCATTTCCGCGAGGAGATGGAGCTCGCGCGGGAAGGAAGCCCCGCTTTCGACATCGACGCCTATCGCGCAGGCCATATGACGCCGATCTATTTCGGCAGTGCGCTCAGGAAGCTCGGCGTGCGTGAACTACTCGACGCCGTGGCGGAGTTCGCGCCGCCTCCGCGCCCGCAACCGGCGGCGAGCCGTATCGTCGAGCCGACCGAGCCGAAGGTTTCCGGTTTTGTCTTCAAGGTGCAGGCGAACATGGACGCGAACCACCGCGACCGCATCGCCTTCATGCGCGTCTGTTCCGGCAAGTTCAAGCGTGGCATGCGGCTCAAACTGTCGGGTAGCGGCAAGACCATCGGCGTTCACAACCCGATCCTCTTCTTCGCGCAGGACCGCGAATTGCTCGACGACGCGTTCGCCGGCGATATCATAGGTATTCCGAACCATGGCACGATCCGTGTCGGCGACACGCTGAGCGAAACGGAAGACCTCGTCTTCACCGGCATTCCGAACTTCGCACCGGAAATCCTGCGCCGCGTGCGCCTCGACGATCCGATGAAAGCGAAGCACATGCGCCGCGCGCTCGAAAGTCTTGCGGAAGAGGGGGTGACGCAGGTCTTCAAGCCCGAGATCGGCGCGAACTGGATCGTCGGCGTCGTCGGACAGCTCCAGCTCGAGGTGCTTGCCTCGCGCATCGACAGCGAATACGGCATCAAGGTGCATTTCGAACAGGCGCCCTACGAAACGGCGCGCTGGGTGAGCGCCGAAGATCCTGCAGAACTCAAACGCTTCATGGAAGCGCATCGCGGCAACATGGCGACGGATCGCGACGGCGCCCCCGTCTTCATGGGCAAGAGCGCATGGGAACTCGGCTACACGCTGGAGAAATGGCCGAAAGTGAGATTCTCCGCCACGCGCGAGCGCGCGCCCGCCGCCGCATAGACATTCACCTCGAACGGGAAGACGGATAGCGGCCGATGCAGGGTGTGCTGAACAATCTCCAAGAATACTGGTACCTCGTCGAAGACGTCTGGAGAACGGGCGTGCTCGGATACAATGTCGGGGACATTCTGGTCGCCGTCGGTATCTTCGGACTTTTCTTCGTGCTGCGCGGACTTTTCACGCGCTTCGTGATCGCGATTGCCGACCGTTGGGTCGAGCGCACCGAGACGAAGATCGACGACTATATCCGCGATGCGATCCGCAATCCGCTGCGATTCCTGTTTCTTGCTCTCGGCTTCTTCTTCGCGACCGAGTATCTCTCCTTCGAGGATGTGGCGAGGACCTTCACGGAAAACCTCAACCGCTCGCTCATCATCATTGCGATATTCTGGGCGCTCTTCAATTGCGTCACGCCCGTGAGCCAGGGCCTCAAGATACTGGAGCGCGTTCTCACGCCGGAGATTCTCGACTGGCTGATTGCGGGCGCGAAGACGACGGTGGTGCTGATCGCGGTGGCGACGATCCTGCAGACCTGGGGCATCCAGGTCGCACCGATCATCGCGGGCCTCGGCCTCTTCGGCGTGGCGGTCGCGCTCGGCGCGCAGGACCTTTTCAAGAACCTGATCGGCGGCATGTCTATCCTGATCGAACGGCGCTTCGGCTTCGGCGACTGGATCAAGGTTGACGGCGTGGTGGAAGGCAATGTCGAGAAGATCGGTTTCCGCTCGACGCTGGTGCGTCAGTTCGACAAGGCGCCGGTCTTTGTCCCGAACCAGCATCTTTCCGACAATTCGGTCATCAACTACTCGGCGATGAGCTATCGCCGCATCTCCTGGGTGATCGGCGTCGAATACCGCACGACACACGATCAGCTCCAGCGGATTTGCGACGATATACGCTCCTATATCGAGGCGACCGACGACTTCGCGCAACCGCCGGCGGCACCGCTCTTCGTGCGGGTCGACAGTTTCGGCGCATCGTCCATCGACATTATCGTCTATTGCTTCACGAAATCGACATCGTGGGGCGACTGGCTGGAGGTGAAGGAGGCGCTCGCCTACCGCGTCAAACAGATCGTCGAAGGGGCGGGCACCGGCTTCGCCTTCCCGAGCCGTTCCATTTATGTGGAGACGATACCCCCCTCGCCCGACGAAGTGGTCGCCGCGCGGGAAGAGTGAGCATCACGTCTCTTCTGTAACGGCGTCGACGCCGCGGCGCGCGCTTTTCGGCGTATCGCGCGTCGGGTAGCCGCCGCGGAAGCAGAAGGTCGGTTCCCATTCCGGGTTCTTCACGATCTTCGCAAGGCGTGCCTCCGACTTCGCTTCCTTATCCAATTGACGCTCTCGGTCGATCGTCTCGACAGGCTGGTTGAGCGGGTGCATGGCGATGCCCGCCGCGCTTGCCGAGAGATGAAGCCGCTGCCAGAGGCGACCGGTGGCGAGTGCTTGCGGCCGGTCGTAACGGTCGCGGACGGAGATAAGACCGAGAAGGGCTGCCGTCGGCACATGAGAGTCGCGCGTCTGACCTGCCCAGGCGGCATGGCTCTGTTCGGCGGGAAGGGCGGGCAGGAACTTTGCCGCTGCGAGAAGCGCGGGCGAAAGTCCCGCCGTATCGAGGGCAAGCCCGCTTCGCTCGCGTGCCATTTCGTCCGGTCCGTCGCGGAACCAGGCATGACTGTCCTCGATCATCTCGTGGTCGGCGACGATTTCCTCGGTCGCATCGATGATGGCCTTGCCGAGCGCTTCGTATTCCTCGCCTTCTGTGAAGAGAGAGATGACGACGTTCTCGGCGGCCGGCATGGCGGCGAAGCCACGCAGCAATTCCTCGGGGAAACCGCGCGAGCGATCGTAGGCGTAGCGGTTGGTGTGGCGGAGCGGGATCGTCTCATAGAGCGGATCGGTGCCGGTATCTGCGCGCGAAAGGCGAAGTGTTGCCGCGCGTACCAGGCCGCCGCGGGCGATCGCCGTGAGTGCGCCGGGCGCAGCCTCGACCTCGACGGCAAAGCCATTTGCCGGAGCCGCGAGCACCATGTTCTCGACGGCGCAGCCAAGGCCGATATGCATTTCGCGCAAATAGGGGTCGAAGCTGCCGAGATGACGCGACGTGTCGGCGAGCACCTCGATCTCGGTATCGCTCACGCGAAAGATCCAGGGCTGTGTGTTGTGCGGATTGGAGGCAAGAATGCCCGCTGCCACGAGCGCAATCGGCGTGCCGGCATATTCGGGCTCGTTCCACATTTCCCACGGATCGTAGGGCGCGCCTGACGGTTCGGCGAAGACGCCGCGATCATGCGCGCGCCAGACGGCGCCGCCCGCGGCGACAAGCGTGAGAATGCCGGCGCCTTGGAGGATGCGGCGGCGCGTCAGTGAGGTGGTCATGGTTTCTTCCTTCCCCTGGGGCGCGGTGCGAGTGCGCCGTCGATCATGGTGTCGATTGTCTCGAAGATGCGGGTCCAGTCGTCTTCCGTCCTGATGCCGACGCCGCCATAGATGCGGATCTTTTGCGCGCGGGCGATCAGGTAGTCGATGGCGGCGGCGAGAAGGCCGGTCAGCACCGCCATGTCCGCACCTTTCGGGACGGGAAAGCGGCGGGCGATTTCGGCCATGAGGTCGAGCGACCGGCGTTCGCGCACTTCCTCCAGCGCAACGACGAGTGGTGTGCGGTTCGACGGTTCGGCGGCGATGACGGCGAGCGTCACGGGGCGTTTCTGCATCTCCGCAGCGTGGCGGCGCATGCCTGTTTTCAGCGCCTCGGCGAGGTTGCCGACATCGTCGATGCCCTCGATCATGTCCTCGACGGTCCACCAGAAATCGCCATGTTCGGCATAGGCGGCGTAGACGCCGTCGAGATCGCCGAAATAGCGGTAGATCAGCACCTTGTCGACGCCCGCCTCGCGCGCCAGCGCGTTGATGCCGACGCCGGAGAGTCCGTCGCGCAGGATGAGACGGCCGACCGCGTCGAGAATGGCCTTCCCTGTCTTCTCGCGGTCGCGGCGGCGGGGCGCCAGTTTGGTCTTGGTTTTTGTCACCATACGGTGACATATAGCCATTGCGAAACGCAGCGTCAAGTTCTCCCTTGCCGCTCTTTGCCGTCGCCAAGAATGCGGCGCTTTGATAGGGCTAGGGCAAGCGCCGCGGCGGCGGCGCGCTTCGCAAGGTGTCCGTTCCCGTGAAGAGCCCGGAAAAGATCGTTGTCATCGGCGCCGGTATTGTCGGCGTCTCTACCGCTTATGAACTGGCGCTTCGCGGCGCGGCAGTAACGCTGCTCGACGCCCGCGAAGGCGCGGGGCTCGGCACCAGCTACGCCAATGGCGGCCAGCTTTCGGCGTCGGAAGTCGCGCCCTGGGCGGGGCCGGAAATCCCGTGGCTCATCCTGCGCTGGCTCGGCCGCGACGATGCACCCTTCCGGCTCCGGCCGAAAATGGATCCGGAGCAGTGGCTCTGGCTGCTGCGCTTTCTCATGCGCTGCCGCGCTTCGGCGCGGGCGGAGCGCATTCCGCCGAACCTCGACCTCGCGCTGCTGACACGGGCAAGGCTCGCCGCCTACGAAGCCGAGTTCTCGGCGGCCGGTGCATCGCTCGATTATCAGCGCAAGGAAAAGGGCATTCTTCGAATCTTCCGCGAAGCCCACGCGCTGAAGGAAGCGGTGCGTGACAGCGCGCTTATCGCGCGCCTCGGCCTTGAGCAGATAGAGCTTGCGCCAGCGGGCTGCGTGAATGTCGAACCGGCGCTCGGTGCGGCGATGCAGAGGGGCGACATCGCAGGCGGACTTTATGCGGCATCGGATGCGAGCGGTGACGCCTATCTCTATTCAGCGGCGCTCGCAGACGGCGCGAAGCGGCGCGGCGTGACCTTTATGACCGGGACGGCGGCGACCCGAATCCTCGCCGAAGATGGCCGCGTCCGGGGCGTCGATACCGCGGCGGGCAGGCTCGATGCCGATGCCGTGGTGATCGCCGCGGGAACGGAGACGCGCGCGCTCCTCAAACCCTTCGGCGCGAGGAGCTATATCTATCCGCTGAAGGGGTATTCGGTGACGCTGCCCGCGCCCGAGGGCAACGCGCCGGAAGTGAGCATCACCGACGAAGCCCGCAAGATCGTGGTGAGCCGTCTGGGGAACCGCATCCGCGCGGCGGGGCAGGCGGAAGTCGGCGGCTACGATCTGACGCTGGAGCCTGGCCGGGCGCGCTCCGTGCTGAATGCCCTCGAGGGCATGCTGCCTCAGATGGGACCGGTGCGGGGGCAGGCGGAATACTGGTGCGGCCTCCGCCCGATGACGCCGGACGGAAGCCCCGTGATCGGTGAAATACCCGGCACGGCGAACCTGTTCGTGAACAGCGGCCACGGCACGCTCGGCTGGACGCTGGGGGCCGGCAGCGGGGCCGTGGTGGCGGATCTGGTCTGCGGCAGTGCGCCGCAACTTGACGTAAGTCCTTTCTCCATAAAGAGATTTTGAAAATAATATACCATAATCATGTAAAATATTGTGCGATGCACAAAAAATACTTGACGCTAGGGCAGGGGTTAATTATCTCATTGTGCAGCGCACAAATCCGGCGCGCCGGTATGTGCGGGGAAACGCTCGCAGGGATGTGAGCGGCCACGCGATACAGGAGAGAAACGAATGACCGAAGCGACCCCCAAAGCCAAGACCACCAAAGCGAAGCCGCGCGCCAAGAAGGCGACGGCGAAGACCACAGCCGCCAAGACTGCTCCGAAGGCCGATCCGAAGAACGCGATCGAGACCGCATCGGGCATCATGGTGACGCTCGCCCGCACCAACTTCGAGGAAGGCGTGGAAACCGCCCGCGCCGTGATGAAATCCGGCAGCCTCAAGTCGGCGGTCGAACTCCAGAACGAATATGTCCGCTCGACCCTGAAGCGCAACATCGACGCCGCGCGCGAGCTCAACGAGCTCACCGTGTCGACCGTGCGCGAGGCCGTCGGCCCCTACGCCTCGAAGTTCACGGAAGCCTTCGAAAAGATGCGCGCTGCGTAATAGCGCGGGCACGCGAGTGCCAGTTCCCGAGTTGCGTACCTGTTGCGTTGAGTAAAGAAAGCCCGGCCCTCATTCGAGGTGCCGGGCTTTTTTATTGCTGCGGGAGAAGATCAGACGGCGGCCCGTTCCCGCGCACGCTGTGCGAGACGATGGCGCAGCGACAGAACGGTCTCTCTGCCATCGGCTGCAGGCTGATAGTACAGGCTGAAGGAGCCCGCGTTCTCCGCCCAGATTTCCGGGGTAATGTTGTCGCCGACTTCGAGCGCGTCGATGCCGCAACGGACCATGAACTGGAACTGGTCGCGCAGCACGTTGCCGACCGCCCGCAATTCGCCCTTGAAACCGTGGCGCTCGCGGAGCAGCCGCGCATAGGAATAGGCACGCCCGTTCCTGTAGGTCGGAAACTCAAGCGCGACGACGTCGAGCTTGTCCAGATCCTCGACGATGGGCGTGGGTTCCTGACCGCTCTTCAGACGTACGCCGATGGCCGTATTGCGGGCGCGCAGCGCATCGCCCTCAGCCTGCCAGCGCTCGAGCGAGACGATGACGGGACCATCCGGCAGATCATCCTCGTCGCCGACCGTCGCGAACCTGTCCTCGACAAACTCGCCGTTCTTAATGAGTTTCATAGAGGCTCTCCTTGAACGGTTCGACGCCGATGCGGCGATAGGTGTCGATGAACCGCTCGCCTTCGTTGCGCTTGCCGATATAGGTCGTGACGATCGTTTCGATCGCGTCGACGATTTCATCTTCCGTGAAGGCGCGGCCCACGATGTCGCCGATCGCCGTTTTCTCGTCCGCCGCGCCGCCAAGCGTCACCTGGTAATATTCGACACCCTTCTTGTCGACGCCGAGAATGCCGATATGGCCGACATGATGGTGGCCGCAGGCATTGATGCAGCCGGAGGTGTTGATCTTCAACTCGCCGATTTCATGCTGGCGTTCGATGTCGGCAAAACGCCGCGAAATCTCCTGAGCCAGCGGAATGGACCGCGCATTGGCGAGCGCGCAATAGTCGAGTCCGGGGCAGGCGATCTGGTCGGTGATGAGGTTGATGTTGGCCGTCGCGAGGTCGTGTTTCTTCAACGCTTCGTAAACGGCATGAAGGTCCTTCTTGCGGACATGCGCGAGCGTCAGGTTCTGCTCATGCGTCACACGCAGTTCGTCGAAGGAATATTTCTCGGCGATATCGGCAACGGCATCCATCTGGTCGGACGAGCAATCGCCCGGCGTACCGCCGATTGGCTTCAGCGAGATGTTGACGATGGCGTAGCCCGGCACCCTGTGCTGGGCGACGTTCGACTTCACCCAGTTCGCAAAGTCGCGGTCGGCGAGCACGGCCTTGTTGAGTTCGGTGCTCTCGTCCGGGAGACTCTCATAGGCGGGCGCCTGGAAATAGGCCTCGATCCGGGCGACTTCCTCTTCCGGCAGGTGAAGCGTGCCCGCCTTGCGAACCTCGGCGAATTCCGCTTCCACCTGACGCTTCATTTCCTCGACGCCGATCTCGTGCACCAGGATCTTGATGCGCGCCTTGTAGATATTGTCGCGGCGTCCGTACATGTTGTAGACGCGCATGATCGCCTCGAGATAGGCGAGCAAGTCTTCCTTCGGCACGAAATCCGCGATCTTCTTGCCGATCATCGGCGTACGGCCGAGCCCGCCGCCGACATAGATCTCGTAACCGATATTCTGTTTGTCGTCCTGGACGATCTGGATGCCGATGTCGTGCACGCGGATTGCGGCGCGGTCGTCTGGCGTGCCGGTGACGGCGATCTTGAACTTGCGCGGCAGAAAAGAGAATTCCGGGTGGAAGGTCGACCACTGCCGGATGATTTCCGAGACGATGCGCGGGTCCTCGATCTCGCTTTTCGCGGCGCCCGCATACTGGTCGGACGTCACGTTGCGGATGCAGTTGCCGGACGTCTGGATGCAGTGCATCTCGACCGACGCGAGATCCTTCAGGATATCCGGCACGTCCTTCAGCGCGGGCCAGTTGAACTGGAGGTTCTGCCGCGTCGTGAAATGGCCATAGCCCCGGTCGTACTTGCGGCCGATATGGGCGAGCATCCGCATCTGCTTCGATGACAGCGTGCCATAGGGGACGGCGATGCGGAGCATGTAGGCGTGGAGCTGCAGATAGACGCCGTTCATGAGGCGCAGCGGCTTGAACTCGTCTTCGGTCAGTTCGCCGGACAGCCGGCGGGCGACCTGGCCGCTGAACTGCGCCACGCGCTCGTTGACAAGCTGATGGTCGAATTCGTCGTAACGATACATGGGCCGTGCCTTTGTCTCTTTCCCGCGTCCGCGCGTCAGCTATGGACGCCAGGCAGTTCCGCCTGTTTGCCGAGATCGAGCCGGACCGTCGGGCCGGCCTGGCGGATGGTTTCGCGCACGCTCGCAGCACGGATGCCGTCGGCCTCTTTCGCGACTTCGAAGAGATAGGGCTCGACCACCGTGTTGTCGGCCACGGACGGCTCGGCGCGGGCGAGAAGGGCTTCCGCCGCCTCCTTGCCTTCGGCAACCTCGGCCTCCTGAAGCGACTCCGACCAGCGATCGTCGGCCGTGAGATAGACGACAATGCCGTCGCTCAGCCGGTTGGCGGTCAGCGCCTGAAACTGGGCACCCTTGCGGGTATGCTGGGCCATGCGGAACTGTCCTCGATTTGCGTATTACGCCCGGTCATACAGCCCTTTTTCGGGCAAAGCGAGCGGCTGCCCCGGTGAAGGGAAAGGCCGGGATATTTGCCACACAAGATGGGTTCTTTCGGAAAGTTCGTCAATAGTTGTGTGAAAATAGATATATCACAATTGGCAACTGTTTAATTTGGATTTCTTGCGGAACCCGGCCGGGTTCCTCCGCTTTTCAGCCTTCCCGGCGAATGGCGCTTTCGTGCCAGCGGCGCAGCAGCCGGTTTTCCAGAAGCGTCAGCGCAAAGAAGATGGCGATACCGAGCGCCGAAAGCAGGAACAGGGCGGCGAACATGCGCGGGATATCGAGCCGGTTGCCCGCCTCCACGATCCGCCAGGCAAGGCCCGTGGCGGCGCCGGACCCGGCGACGAATTCGGCGACGACCGTGCCGATAAGGGCGAGGCCGCCCGAAATCTTCATGCCGGCGAGGATATAGGGAAGAGCCGAGGGAAGCTGCAACTCGGTCAGGATCTGCCAGCGGCTCGCACCGTAAAGCCGGAAGAGGTCGCGCAGATTGTGGTCGGCAGAGCGCAGGCCCAGCGTCGTGTTCGAGAGGATGGGAAAGAAGGCGGCGACCCAGGCGAGGATCAGCAGCGCGAGTTCGACCCGGTCATACCCGACCCAGATGAGAATGAGCGGTGCGATGGAAATGATGGGCGTGACCTGGAGAACGACCGCGTAGGGAAAGAAGGCCATCTCCACATGGCGGCTCTGCGAGAAGAGGATCGCAAGCCCGACACCGCCGACCACCGCGAGCAGGAAGGCCGAGGTGGTGACGCGCAGCGTCACCCAGAGCGAGCCCATCAGCGAGGGAAAGTTGGCGGCGAGGCTTTCCGCGATGACGGAGGGGGCCGGCAGAACGAAAGGCCTGATTCCGCTTGCCCGCACCAGTACTTCCCAGAGAACGAGAAAGGCGATGCCCACCGCAACCGGCACGAGGAAGCGCAAGACGCGCGCGAAGAACCTCTCGTCACGGGTCATGGCATCGCCCCGTCGCGGAGCGCGGCGCTGACCGTGGCGCAGGTGTCCAGATAGGTTTTCGACTCGCGGAAGGCGCGACCGCGCGGGTAGGACGCGTCGACAGCGATATCGGCGAGGATGCGGCCCGGCCGCGCGCCCATGACGAGGATGCGCTCGGAGAGGTAGACGGATTCGTAGATGCTGTGCGTGACGAAGATGGTGGTGAAACGCTGTGCCGTCCAGAGGTCGAGCAGGTCGTCGTCAAGCTTCTCGCGCGTGAACTCGTCGAGCGCGGCGAAGGGCTCATCCATCAGGAGAACGGGGGGTTCGGTGACGAGAGCCCGTGCGATCGAGACGCGCATCTTCATGCCGCCGGAGAGTTCCCGGGGAAACACGGTCGCGAAGTCGGCGAGGCCGACGCGCGCGAGCGCCGCCTTGATGCGGGGACTCGCCTTGTCTTTCGATACGCCGGCAAGTTTCAGCGGTAGATGGACATTGTCCGCGACGCGCGCCCAGGGCATCAGCGTCGCATCCTGAAAGACGAAACCGATGTCTGGTGGCCTCTCGCCTGTTGCCTGCCATGAAAGCGTTCCTGAGTCCGGTGCGATCAGTCCGGCGATAATGCGCAGCAACGTGCTCTTGCCGCAGCCGGACGGCCCCACCAGCGACACGAACCCGCTCTTGCGTATTTCTGCATCCACGCCCGCAAGCGCAACCGTTCCGTTCGGATAGGTCTTGCCGATGCCCCGAAGCTGGACGAGGGGCAGCGCCTCCCGCGCGTCTGCCGTCATTCCCCCGTCAGTTCCTTCTTGAGGTCGAGGCCGACGCCCTGGTTCACGAATTCGAGCGTGTAGGCGGAATGGACGCTGAGGTCGTCGCTGTAAACGCCAGCCGCTACCATCTCGTCGTAGAAGGCCTGCCAGCGCTCATTCGTCATCGCGCCGACGCCGAGTTCGAGCGCCTCGCCGGAATCAACGATGCCGTTTTCCTTCATCAGGCGGATCGCGTTCGCGAGAACTTCCTCCGTCATTTCCGGATTATCGCGCTTGATAAGTTCGTTCGCGGGTGAGGGGTCACCATGGATATAGCTCACCCAGCCCCGGATGCTCGCATCGACAAAGGCCTGCACGACTTCCGGGCGTTCCGCGATCATGCGGTCGCTGGCGAGGATGAAGGCGGCGTAGCCCGGATAGCCGTAATCGGAAAGCAGGAAGACCTGCGGTTCGATACCCTGTTGCCGGATCATGTAGGGCTCGGAGGAGAGATAACCCTGCTGGATCGCCGTCTCGTCGGTGAGGAAAGGCGCTAGGTTGAAGGTGTACTTGCGGATCTGTGTGTCCTCGAAACCGTATTTCGATTTCAGCCACTGCCAGAAGGCGCTCACCGTCGCATCCGACACCATGATGGGTTTGCCCTTCATGTCGGCGAGCGATTTCACGTCGTCGCGCGGATGTGTGATGAAGACCTGTGGATCCTTCTGGAACGAAGCCATGACCGCTTTCGCGCCTGCATCTGCGGCGGCGATGTTGAGCGGAATAAAGCTGTTGGAACCGAGGCCGAACTCGACCGTATGAGCGCCCAGAAGTTGCGGCACGTTCACGCCTGGTCCGCCCTGCAGGATTTCGACATCGAGGCCGGCCTCTTCGTAGTAGCCGAGCGCGAGCGCCTGATAGAAGCCGCCATGTTCGGCCTGTGCCTTCCAGTCCGTCGCAAAGGTGACATGAGCAAGGTTTCCGGACTGCTTGCGCCCCGGCTCGAGGACAAGAACGATGGCGACGGCAACAGCTATGGCGGCGGCGATGCAGCCGAGAATGAGATTGCGGTTCATCGCAGTCTTCCCCCGATAGGCGCGGTGCTCCGCGCGATGCGGGAGATCGTATCAGCGCCCGGAGGCGAGGGCTACAGCGCGACAGGCGTCAGAGAGGCTCGCAGTTGGCCTGGCGGCGAAGCGCGTCGATTTCCACGACCGACTCTTCGGAAGTGACAAGCGAGCGGAAAAGCACGATGCCCCGCGCACTCGGCGCGACCACGACGGGAATGCCCTTCGGCGTTGCCGCGTTGTCACTGGCGGCAAGGATGATCTCGATGTTGCCGCCCTTTACCTGGCGGTCGTTGACGACGAAGAAATTGTCCGTGTTGGCCGCGAAGGTCGACAGCGACCAGTAGGTGTCGGGAACGGGCGAGGTGAGCTTCACCGGCTGCTTGCTCACGTCGTAGACGCAGGCCGTGTAGAGGAGGTCCGGGCTCGGCCGGACGATGCCGCGCGCTTCGGCCGAGGGGCGGTCCGGATAGATCGCCTTGTTGACACCGCCTGCCTGGGCGGAGATGCCCGCCATCGCCCGGTTCATGATGCCGTAGGGCAGGCCGAAGACAGTGAGAATGTGAAACACCGCGGCCAAGGCGATGGTGCCGGCGATCCACATGGGCCAGGTTTTCATGACAGACATGCCTCCTTGGCAATCCGCGGCAAGACGATCCCTCCAGGATTTTGTGCCGCGCGCTCGTCCGGATTGTAGAGCCGAAGAGTAAGGGTGAATGTGTCGCCGTTTTGACCGCCGCCGGTCGGAATCCAGTTTCCGTCCGTTTCGTCGGGGCTAACGGTGATGACGAAGCTCCCGTCCTTTTCGCGCGCCACCGTTTCGCCGCCAAAAGAATAGCGGTCTTGAAGATTCGAAACGAGATAATGGTCTTCGCCGTAGAGCGTGATGCTCCACCAGCGTGCGGGCAGATCGGAACCGATAACCTTGTAGCTGCAGGAGACGCGCAGAGTATCGCCGGCATCGTCGCGCGGCGCCGTGAAGTAGATCGTCTCGCTGCGATTGAGTGCGAGGAGGCCCCCGATGGCCACGCGCGCGCGGGTATAGGGGTCGGCTTGTGAACTTCCGGTGACGAGGCTGGTCTCCCACGGACCGACGGTGACTTCGTTACCGAGACCGCCCGCGCGAAGGACAAGTATTACGGAGCCCGCGCCAAGCACGAGAGCAACGATAAGCACGGTCACTAGCTTAAAGGCCAGCTTCAATTTCCCCCCTGAAGATCCTTCTGGACCTTAGGTTCCATCGGCATACGTTCGCCACACCCCCGCGCGCGAATCAGTGCGTCAATTATCCAAGCGTGCCGCAACGGAACAGTCAAAGGGATAATGCATGCGTAGTTAACGGGGCCACGGAAACCGGTACAGAATTAGCCGCCTTCGAGCTCCTCGCGTTTCATCTCGAGTTCGAGCCAGCGTTCTTCGGCCGCCACGAGTTCCGCCTTCAGCGCGTCGTGGCGTTCCGTGCTTTTGTGGAAGAGATCGGCGTCGCGGGCATAGAGATCGGGATCGGCGAGCACCTTCTCTACCTCGGAAATCTCTGTTTCAAGTTCGGGCATGCGCCGCTGCAGTTCCTCGAGCGCACGGGCATCCTTGTAGCTGAGCTTCGTCTGTGTCTTCGCGCGTTCGGTCCTGGGCGGGGATGGCGCCGCTGCGGCATCCTTCCGGGCGGGCGTTGCGTTTTCCTTGCGCTGCCTCAGATAGTCGGAATAGCCGCCGGGAAATTCTTCCGCGCGGCCTTCGCCGTCGAGCGCGATGACGGAGGTGACGACGCGATCGAGGAAATCGCGGTCATGGCTGACAAGAAGGACGGTACCGTCATAGTCCCACAGCATTTCCTGCAGCAGGTCGAGCGTGTCCATGTCGAGGTCGTTGGTCGGCTCGTCGAGTACGAGCAGGTTGGACGGCTTCGCCAGTGCGCGGGCGAGAAGCAGGCGGCACTGTTCGCCCCCGGACAGCGCCTTGACGGGCTGACGTGCCTGCGACTCGCGGAACAGGAAATCGCGCAGATAGGAAACGACGTGACGCGGCTTCCCGCGAACCATCACCTGGTCACCGCCGCCTTCGCAGAGCGTATCCCAGAGGCTTGCTTCCGGATCGAGCGAGGCGCGCGACTGGTCGATATAGATAGGCGTTAGATTGGTACCGAGGCGAACACTGCCGCTGTCGGGCTGTAGCGCGCCGGTGAGGATTTTCAGGAGCGTCGTCTTGCCGGCACCATTCGGGCCGATGAGGCCGATCTTGTCACCGCGCATGATCCGCGTCGAGAAATCGCGCACCGCCACGCGTTCCGATCCGTCGGGTTGAGGCCATATCTTGGTGACATTCTTCGCCTCAACGACGAGCGCGCCGGAGGACTGTCCGCTTTCGGCGGCAAGCTCGACGCGGCCTGTCTGTTGCACCCGGTTCGCACGCTCCTTCCTGAGAGCATGGAGGCGCCGGAGCCGTCCCTGGTTCCGCGTCCGCCGCGCCGAGATGCCCTCGCGCGACCATTGCGTTTCCTGCGCAATCAGCCGGTCGAGCTTGTGCGCGGTGACTTCTTCCTCTGCGAGAATTTTCTCGGACCATTCGTCAAAGGCGCCAAAGCCCTTGTCAAGGCGTCGGACGATACCGCGATCGAGCCAGAGACAACCGGCCGCAAGCCGCCGCAGGAACGCGCGATCATGGCTGATCAGAACGAAGGCACCCCTGAACTGCGAAAGCCGTTCTTCTAGCCATTCGATGGATGGAAGGTCGAGATGGTTGGTAGGCTCGTCGAGAAGGATGATGTCCGGCTCCTCGGCGAGCACGCGGGCCAGCGCCGCCTTGCGGCCTTCACCGCCCGACAGGGTCGCCGGATCGGCGGAGGGCGACAATTTCAACTCGTCGAGCGCGGCTGCCGCCTTGTGTTCCTCGGCGCCACCCGCCATCGCATAATCGATGACGCGCGCCGCACCGCCGAAATCGGGCGCCTGTTCGAGATAGGCGACGCGTGTGCCCGGTTGACGGAAAACCTCGCCGCCGTCGGCGTCCACGAGACCGGCCGCGATGCGGAGCAGGGTGGACTTGCCACTGCCGTTCCGCCCGACAAGACACAGCCGGTCACCCGGCGCCAGCGCGAAGCTTGCACCCGAAACCAGAACCTGGTCCGCGAAGACGACGCGGATGTCGCGAAGGGCAAGGAGCGGTGCGGCCAAAGTCGGTCATCCGGTTGAATTGGCCGCCTGTATGGCGCATCGCGAGGATCGACGCAATTCCCGGCGAGAATCTACCGTCCACCGGTCCGGAAGTTCGGGGGTCGGTTGCCGGAACCACGCGCTTCGAGCTTCGGTGCCGCGTCGAAGAGATCGGCGAGTTCCGCGAAGAAACCGCTGCGGGGCGTGGTCGCGGCAACAATGGGGGCATCGCGGTAACGCACGGCGCCCGGAAGCGGCGCGGGCGGCAGACCCTTTTCGGCGGCGTTCATGTAATTGCGCCATGCGATGGCGGCGAAGTTGCCGCCGCCCGCGCCTTCGGTCGGCGTGTTGTCGTCATTGCCGAACCAGACGCCGGCAGTCTCATGACCGGTATAGCCAACGAACCAGGCGTCGCGATTGTCCTGACTGGTGCCGGTCTTGCCGGCAGCGAGGCGGCCAGAGGGTGCGGCCGCGCGGCCGGTGCCTTCCGTGACGACCCGATGCAGCATGTAGGTCATGTCGTGCGCCTGCTGGCGAGTGATGGCCTGCACCGGTTCGGACTCATGCCTGTAGAGAAGATCGCCGTTTTCGGCTTCGATGCGGGCAATGCCATAGGGCTCGGCCCGGCGGCCTTCATTGCCGAAGGTCGAATAGGCCGATGTCAATTCGAGGAGGGTGACTTCCGCGCTGCCGAGCACGATGGAGAGGTTGCGCGGAAGCGGGCGCTCGATGCCGAGACGGTTTGCGGCGCTGATGATGCGGTCCATGCCGACCTTGTCGCCGACCTGGACGGAAATCGTGTTGATGGAGTTGGCGAGGGCGGTCGAGAGGTTCACCGTCCCCCAGTTGCGCTCGGAAGCGTTGCGCGGCGTCCAGCCGCCCATCGACACGGGTTCATCCGTTACCGGACTGTCCGGTGTATAGCCGGCTTCGAGAGCGGCGAGATAGACGATCGGCTTGAACGCCGAGCCCGGCTGCCGTTCGGCCTGCGTCGCGCGGTTGAACTGGCTTTCGACGTAGGACTCGCCGCCGACCATGGCGAGGACGGCGCCGTCGCCCGCAAGCGCGATGAGTGCTCCTTGAGAGACGTTTCGTTCTTCGCCCATTTCCAGAAGGGCTTGCCGGACGGCCTTCTCGGCCGCTGTCTGCCGAGCGGCATCGAGGGTTGTGTGGACCGTGATGCGGCCCGTCATGTCGGGAAATTTCGTGCGCACCTGTTCGGCGACCCAGTCGACAAAATATTCGCGGCCCGCTTCGCGCGTGCGGGGCAGGACTTCTGCCGGATTTTCGCGGGCGCCGATGACTTCCTTTTCGGTAAGACTGCCCGCGTCTACCAGCCGATCGAGCACTTGACCGGCGCGTGCGCGGGCCCGTTCGATGTCGTTGGTTGGAGCGAAGCGGCTTGGCGCCTTCGGCAAGCCCGCTAGAATGGCGGCCTCGGCAAGCGATACGTCGCGCACCGATTTGCCGAAATAGTAGCGCGCCGCAGCATCCATGCCGTAATTTCCTGCACCCATATAGATGCGGTTCAGGTAGAGCGAGAGAATTTCGTCCTTCGTCAGATTGTTTTCGAGCCACATGGTGATCAGCGCTTCCTGCGCCTTGCGCCAGATCGTGCGGCTGTTGTCGAGATAGAGGTTCTTCGCGACCTGCTGTGTGATGGTGGAACCGCCTTCGACGAAGCCGAAGGATTTGACGTTGGTCCACATGGCGCGCGCGATGCCGCGCGGATCGAAGCCGTTGTGCTCGTAGAAGCGGCGATCCTCGGTCGCGAGAACGGCCTTGATGAGATACGGGGGCATTTCGCCAAGCGGCACGGTGGGTGCGGTGCGCCGTCCGCGCAGGCCGATCTCGTCGCCTTTTGCGTTGAGCACCTTGATCGAAAGCGTTTCGCTCTGTGCCGTATCGAGGGTGTGCTGGAGATTGGGCAATGTGAAGAAGACGAGCGCGAAGAACGCGAGCAGAAATGCGGTTGCGGAGAATGAGACCCATGTGAGCAGACGGTTCCGCCAGCTCCTGCGTGCGCCGCGCACGCGGTCCTTCCGCGGGGTCTCCTCCATGCCCTCCGGCGGCTGGTCGCGCATCATCTGCGCGCGGTGCAGCTGCGCGCGCATCGGATAGTGCGGATCGATATTGTCGTCGTCGCCGGACAAGGTAAACGCCTCGCTGAACCCAATAAGGGCGTCCATCGGATGGCCGTTTCATGCGAGCGTCATGCCAGCCCCGTCTGGATCAAAACGAGACTGGAGAAACTTTGTGCGGGGAATAGGGCGGGATCGGGGCAATGCCGGGGCGGTGTGACCCTTTGACAAAATCCCGCAGCCGCTGTTCTGTCCCGGAATGACCGGCAAGACCGAACCCTTCTGGCGCGCAAAGCGCCTCGACGAGATGACCCGCGAGGAGTGGGAAAGCCTTTGTGACGGCTGCGCGAAGTGCTGCCTGGTGAAGCTCGAGGACGAGGATACGGGCGAGATCGAATATACCGACATCGCCTGCCAGCTGCTCGACGCCGAGACGTGCCGTTGCTCGGATTATCCGAATCGGTCGGTGCGCGTACCTGATTGTGTGACGCTGACGGCGGAGAACTTGGAAGATATCGACTGGATGCCGCCCTCCTGCGCCTACCGGCTCGTGAAGGAGGGCAAGGACCTCCCGTGGTGGCATCCGCTCGTCTCGGGTGAGTACGAGGCGGTGCGGCTCGCCGGTATGTCCGTCTACGGACGGTTTCTACATGAGGACGAGGCCGACATGGAGGACCTCGAAGCCCGGATCGTTGACTGGCCGATGATGCCGCCGGAATGAGAAGGCACTGATCCGGCAGGCCGCTTCCCGCGTAACAGGAAAACTGCATTCGGAGGAACGGCCGATGAGCTATGCAATTGCCTATGGCGCAACCGCCATTGTCTTTCTGGGATTGGACTATCTCTGGCTCGCCTATATCGCGAAGGACTTCTATGCGCGTTCGCTTGGCAGCCTGATGCGCGAGACGCCGGACTTCGGCGCGGCGGCGGCCTTCTATCTCTTCTACATCGCGGGCATTGTCTTCTTCGCGGCGATGCCGGCGGAGAGCTGGAAAGGGGCGCTGGCGCGCGGCGCCTTGCTCGGCCTTCTGGCCTATGGCACCTACGACATGACCAATCTCGCGACTCTGAAGGGCTGGCCCTGGCGCATGGCGGTGGTGGACATGGCCTGGGGCGCGGCGCTGACCGCGACGGCGGCGCTTGGGGGATATCTCGCGCTCAAAGGCACCTGACCGTCACCGAACTGTCAAAAAAACGTCACACAGGGTAGGCGGCCGCCGCCCGAAATGATAAAGGCTGGCCCCGGCGATTTTTGCCCGTGAAACGGCCGATTCGGGGGACCCTGTGCCGAAGAGTGCGCTCGACAAGGACCTGAAGAAGGTTGGACGGCTCGAAGACGCGACACAGGCGCTGTCGCGCTCGATCGCCGCCCCCGGACTGGCGATCCTGTTCCTGATCGCGATCTTCCTCTTCATGAGCGGTCTCGCACCCGTGGGGCCCCTGAGCCTCTTCGTGATCGCGGGCGGCGTCATCGCCGGCTACATGGCGCTCAACATCGGCGCGAACGACGTCGCGAACAATATGGGCCCCGCGGTCGGGAGCCGCGCGCTGCCACTGGGCGCCGCGCTCGTCATCGCCGCGATCTGCGAGGCGGCGGGCGCGATCCTCGCGGGCGGCGACGTGGTGAACACGATCTCGAAGGACATCATCGTGCCGCATGACGAGTTCGATGTGCGCGACTTCGTGATGCTGATGATGGCATCCTTCCTCGCGGCGGCGATCTGGATCCACCTCGCGACCTATCTGAACGCTCCCGTCTCGACCACGCATTCGATCGTGGGCGGCGTACTCGGCGCAGGCATCGCGGCGGCGGGCTTCAGCATCGTCAACTGGCCGACCATGGGCGCGATTGCGGCAAGCTGGGTGATCTCGCCCGTGATGGGCGGCTTGATCGCGGCGGCGCTGCTCGGCTTCGTCAAATGGCAGGTGCTTTTCCGCGAGGACCGCGTCTCGGCGGCGCGGCGCTGGGTGCCGGTGCTGATCGGCCTGATGGCCGGCGTCTTCACGATGTATCTCGCGCTGAAGGGGCTGAAGCATATCTATCATCCCTCGACGGCGACGGTCTGGCTGCTCGGCCTCGCGGCCTTCGCGCTGGGTACACTCGCGACGCGGCCCTGGGTCGTGCGCCGCGCGGCGACCCTCGAAAACAGACGCAAGCACGTCGCGGGTCTCTTCACCCTGCCGCTGATCTTCGCGGCGGCTCTCCTTTCCTTCGCGCATGGCGCGAACGACGTTGCGAATGCGGTCGGGCCGCTCGCGGCGATCGTCGCGGCGGCGGAAACGGGCCATGCCTCGACGGGCAACGTGACGCTGCCGCTCTGGGTGCTGATGATCGGCGCGCTCGGCATATCGCTCGGCCTCGCATTGTTCGGCCCGCGCCTCATCCGCACCGTCGGCACCAAGATCACGAAGATGGATGCCCCGCGCGCCTATTGCGTCGCGCTCGCCGCCGCGATCACCGTGCTCATCGCCTCGGCGCTCGGACTTCCGGTTTCGTCCACGCATATCGCCATCGGCGGCGTTTTCGGCGTCGGCTTCCTGCGCGAGCAGCTCGCCAATCTCGGCCTCAGGGCCGACGGGCCGAAGCCGCCGAAGCCGAGCCCCAACGAACCATCCTCGCTGTCGGCGACGCCGGAAGACGCGATCAGGAAACAGATCAAGCGCGAGAAGCGCCGCCTCGTCCGCCGCCGCCACGTCGTCACGATTGCGGCGGCCTGGGTCATCACCGTGCCGGCCGCGGGCGGCCTCGCGGCGATTTTCTACGGATTGCTGAAGACGCTGGTGGATTTCTGACGCGGCGCTACGGGAGATTGCGCAGCATCATCGCGAGATCGGCGAGATAAGGATCCGACAGGAGTTGGCGCGCCTCGCGCAGGCCCGCCCAATGACGGCGGCGCTGCGCCTGTTCTTCCCAGGTCTCGTGCTGCTGCGTGACGAGGAGCGGATACATGTCGACCTCGATGGGCTTCACGCGGACACCGCGCCGCTTGATGGTGCGCCAGGCGCCGAGCGGCATGTCGCCGACGACCCCTTCGACGCCCGCTTCCTCGAGCGCTTCCTGCGCCGCCGCCTCATGCGGGTCGAGCCCTTCCATCAACCCGCCTTTCGGAAAGATCCAGCGGCCGGTGCGCCGCGAGGTGATGAGCAGGACGGCGACCTGCCCGTCGACCAGGGAATAGGGGATCGCGCCCGCCTGCCGCTCGATCTCGGACTGGCGCGCGACGAAACGGAAGCGGAGCGACGTGGCGATTCTCTGGAGCATGGTCCTCCCCGGGGACGCGGTTGCCGGAGTTTGCCGCGACTCGCGGAGAAAGGGGAGTCGGAAGGGCGCCACGCTTTACTGTTTCGCGAACAAAAACTCAGATGTCATTCCGGCGAAAGCCGGAATCCATCTGACTCGCATATTTGCGACGTCCGCCCATGGACCCCGGCTTTCGCCGGGGTGACACCTGTTTTTTGGATAGAAAACAGAAGTTCCGAGATATCCCCAGTTGTCAGCGCGGCGCTCGGTTCCTACTTTCCATCCATCTCCAGAATTGTGTGGATGACGATGGCAAGGGCAGCGGCGAGGAAGCCGGTGACGGCGCGCGTCTCCGTGACGCCGAAGCCGCTCTCGGACGAGGACATCGACTGGGAGACGATCCGCGCCGAATACGAGATCGGCAAGCGGCCTCTCCCGGAGATCGCGCTCGAACACGGTATTCACTACAACAAGATCATCGGCCGGGCGCGCGCGGAGCAATGGCCGAAGCGCGGTGAGGTCGAGGAACCGCAAAAGGTTGCAACCGAGCTTCCCGAGGACGCGGAGGCGCTGGCGGCGCGGCTGACGAAGCTGATCGCCCGAGAGATCGCCGACCTCGAACGGCAGCGGAAAACGGAACGCGACGAGGCGGAAGGCGAGCGGCAGGCGCGGCGTCTCGCGACGCTGGTGCGCTCCATCGACAAGCTCGGCGAAATCGAACAGGCGGCGAGGCGCGCGAAGAAGGATGATCCGGCCGCAGACAGGGCAAGACGGCGCGCGGAAGACGACGCCATCCGCGCCGCGCTTGAGAGCCGCCTCGCTCGCCTTGCTGCCGTCGCCGAAACGGCGCCAGTTCCTGAAGAAGCTGACGGCGCGGGAAGCGCGGCTGCTGAGTGAGGACTGGCGCTTCTGGGCGCGGGACGACCAGCTCGCGCCGGACGGCCAATGGACGACATGGCTGGTGCTTGGTGGGCGCGGCGCGGGGAAGACCCGCGCGGGCGCCGAATGGGTGCAGGCGGAAGTGGATGCGGGCCGCGCCGGGCGGATTGCGCTGGTCGGCGAGACCTTTGCCGATGCCCGCGAGGTGATGATCGACGGGCCTTCGGGCTTGCGCACGATTGCCCGTGCGGACGAGCGGCCGCGCTACGAGGTGACGCGCAAGCGCCTCCTCTGGCCGAACGGCGCGGTGGGCCATGTCTTCTCGGCAGGCGAGCCGGAAAGCCTGCGCGGGCCGCAATTCGATGCGGCTTGGGGCGACGAACTCGCGAAGTGGCGCTACGCCGAAGCGGCCTGGGACATGCTGCAATTCGGATTGCGCCTCGGCGAGAACCCGCGCCAGGTGATGACGACGACGCCGCGCCCCGTGCCGGTGCTGAAGCGGCTGATCGCGGACAAGACGACGGCGGTGACGCGCGCCGCGACCCATGCGAACCGCGCGAACCTCGCCGACGGCTTCTTCCGCACCGTGATCGCGCGCTACGAAGGCACGCGGCTCGGGCGGCAGGAACTCGATGCCGAACTGATCGAGGACAATCCGGACGCGATCTGGAGCCGCGAAACGGTTGAACGCGGCCGTGTGGCGAAAGCGCCGGCCGACCTCGTCCGCGTGGTGGTGGGCGTCGACCCACCGGTAACAGGCGGCGCGAAGTCGGACGAATGCGGCATCGTCTGCGCGGGGCTTGGGCCGGACGGTCATGCCTATGTGCTGGACGACCGCTCGATGGGGCGGCTGTCGCCGCTCGCCTGGGCAAAGCGCGTCGCGGGCTGCTACCGCGCGCATGAGGCGGACCGGATCGTCGCCGAGGTAAACCAGGGCGGCGACATGGTCGCGACGGTGATGCGGCAGGAACTGCCGGAAGCGCCGATCAGGCTGGTGCGCGCGACAAGGGGAAAGCGCGTCCGCGCCGAACCCGTCGCCGCGCTTTACGAGCGGGGTCTCGTCCATCACGTGGGCGCCTTCGCGAAGCTGGAAGACCAGATGTGCGACTGGGTGCCTGGCGCAAAAAGCCCCGACCGGCTCGACGCGCTCGTCTGGGCACTGACGGAACTGATGCTCGGAGGAGAGGCAGGAGA
Organism: Parvibaculum sp.; assembly: GCA_017642695.1. Lineage (GTDB taxonomy): Bacteria > Pseudomonadota > Alphaproteobacteria > Parvibaculales > Parvibaculaceae > Parvibaculum. The sequence continues at coordinate 1,746,361 of JAEPQD010000001.1, forward strand.
ACCTAAACTGAGGCGTTTATGATTGAAAAAACGGTGCCTGTTCTCCTCGGTGACGCATGCAGGACCCGCGCGGTTAGTCTTTCTTTAAACGGGTAATGTGACCTTGAGGGACCGCTGCAGGCAGGCCTCGCAGCGGGTTGGTAGAGTATTGTCCGAGGTCCGTCCATGCCGATCGGTATCCTGCAGCATCTGGCGCACGAAAACGCGCTTGCCGAGTCCGACACGATCAAGCGCGCGCTGGAAGCGATCCGCAGCCATCTGGAGATGGATGTCGCCTATGTTTCGGAGTTCGTCGGCAACTTCTCCGTGATGCGGCAGGTCGATGCGCCGGGGCTCGAGGAACTGGTGAAGCCGGGCGATGCGAACTCGCTGGACGACGTCTATTGCCGTCATATCCTGGAAGGCCGGTTGCCGGAGCTGATGCCCGACACCTCGCAAATCCCTTTCGCGGCCGACATGCCGATCACCGCGATGATCGGCTCGCATGTGAGCGTGCCGCTGCGCCGCCCGGACGGCGAGACCTACGGCATGTTCTGCTGCTTCTCGTCCGAGCCGAAGCCGTCGCTGAACGAACGCGACCTCAACATCACGCGCGCCTTTGCGAGCCTCGCCGCCGAGCAGATCGGACGTGACCTGGAAGCGAACCGGGAACGGGACGAGAAGATCGCGCGCATCCGCTCGGCGATCGACGCGGAAGCCTTTTCGCCGGTCTTCCAGCCGATCGTCGACCTCTACAGCAACCAGACGATGGGTTACGAATGCCTGACGCGGTTCGCCGCCCTGCCGCTCCGCGCACCGGATGTCTGGTTCAATGAGGCGGCCGAAGTGGGCCTCGGCACCGAGCTCGAACTGGCGGCCCTGCGCGCGGCGCTGAAATGTCTCGTACATCTGCCCGACGACATAACGCTGTCGCTGAACGCCGCGCCGGAAACGCTGTTGCATGAGGATTTTCCGGCGATCTTCGGCGGTCTGCCGCTGAATCGCATCGTGCTGGAAGTGACGGAACATGCGGAAGCCGCCGATTACGACGCGCTGCGCGTGTCGCTGAAGCCGCTGCGCGAGAAAGGGCTGAAACTCGCGGTGGACGACGCAGGCGCGGGCTATGCGAGCCTGCACCACATCCTGAAGCTCGAGCCCGACATGATCAAACTCGACATGTCGCTGACGCGCGACGTGCATGAAGACCCGGCGAAGCGCTCGCTCGCCGCCGCGCTGCTGCTCTTCGCGCGCCAGACCGGGAGCGAGATCGTGGCCGAAGGGATCGAGACGGCGCAGGAACTCGACGTGCTGAAATCGCTCGGCATCTCCAAGGGGCAGGGCTACCTGCTCGGCAGGCCGGCCCCGCTGGAAGAGGCGGTGGGCGCGCTGAAAGCGGCAAGGGCCGCGCCTTACATTTTTTCGTAGGACGGTTTTCCCGTCATATCGAAGTGTCACCCCGGCGAAAGCCGGGGTCCATCTGACTCGCGTATTCTTGGCACCCGCCCATGGATCCCGGCTTTCGCCGGGATGACAATGTGGGGGTGCACAGGATTTCAAGGAAAACCCATCCATGCCCAATCCGCTTGCCGCGCTCGCGGGCGCGTTGCGCCGCCGCGCGCCCGAACGAAAAGAGAGCCGGGTCGCGCCGGTGATCGCGCTCCACATGCAGGGGCGGCCCGTCTGGACGCCGCGCGACTATGCGGCGCTGGCGGAGGAGGGCTACCGGCGGAACGCGGTCGCCTATCGCTGCGTGCGCATGATCGCGGAGGCGGCGGCGAGCCTTCCGTGGCTACTCTATGACGGCGACAGGGAGCTTTCCGAGCATCCGTTGCTCTCGCTCATCGAACGGCCGAACGGCGCGCAGGCAGGCGCGGACTTGTTCGAGAGCTGGTACAGCTTCCTGCAGGTCGCCGGCAACAGCTACATGGAACTCGTGGAGGTGGACAGCGCTCCCCGCGAACTCTACGTGCTGAGGCCGGACCGCATGAAGGCGGTGCCGGGGCGGAACGGCTGGCCCGAGGCTTACGAATATTCCGTCAACGGACGGGTGGTGACGATCCCGGCGGGCGCGCGGAGCGCCGTGCTGCACATGCGGCTCTTCAACCCGGTGGACGACCATTACGGGCAGAGCCCGCTGGAAGCCGCCGCCTGCGCCATCGACATCCATAACGCGGCGGGAAGCTGGAACAAGGCGCTGCTCGACAATGCGGCGCGGCCTTCCGGCGCGCTCGTCTACAAGGGCGGCGAGGCGGGCGCGAACCTCACCGAAGACCAGTTCGAGCGGCTGAAGCGCGAACTCGCCGAGAACTACCAGGGCGCGGCGAATGCCGGCCGGCCGCTGCTGCTGGAAGGAGGGCTCGACTGGACGAGCATGGGACTTTCCCCGAAGGACATGGATTTCATCGAGGCGAAGCACGCGGCGGCGCGCGAGATCGCGCTCGCCTTCGGCGTGCCGCCCATGCTGCTCGGCATTCCGGGCGACAACACCTATGCGAACATGCGCGAGGCGAACCGCGCCTTCTGGCGGGGCACCGTGCTGCCGCTGGCGGGCCGCACCGCGCGGGCGCTGACGCATTGGCTGGGCCCCCGCTACGAGGGGAAGCTCCGCCTCTGGTACGACGCCGACGGTGTCGACGCACTCAGCGCCGACCGCGACGCGCTCTGGGCGCGGGTCACGCGCGCCGACTTCCTGAGCGACACGGAAAAACGCGAGGCCGTGGGATATGGCGAGAGGGAGAAGGAGGTCAGGCGCCGCGCGTCTTCGACTTGAGGATGTTCTGGACGGCGGCGACGATGCCGACGAAGCCGAACACGGTGAAGACGAAGCCGATGCCGACGCCCCGCATCTGCCAGGAAAGCGAAAGCAGCATGATGCCGATGACGAGGCTGAAGGCGCTGTGCGGCGAGAGCCTGTAGCCCTTGATCGTCAGGAGGGCGGGAACGGCGAAGCCCTTCGCGCGCGTGCGCTCCTCGGTCCAGATGAGGAGGAGGGGGCCGCAGGCGAGCGCGGCGCCCATGAGAAGGATCAGCCATTCGTCGGAAGTCATGTCGGGTCTTTCGAAAGGGGAGAGCCGGTGGAAGAGACAGCATACACGAAAGAGGCGCCTGTGTGGGCGATAGACCGCCGCGTGCCCGTGGCGGTGATCGTGACGATCCTGGTGCAATCGGCGGCGGCGCTTCTCTGGGCGGGCGCGGCGAATGAGCGCCTCGGCGCGCTCGAGACGCGGACAGAACGGATCGGCGAACTCGTCGAGCGCACCGCGCGGCTCGAGGAGCAGGCGAAGAGCGCGAACGCGGCGTTGGCGCGGATCGAGGAGAGGCTGGGGAGGTAGGACGCCACCTTCGTCCTCAAAACAAGACGTCACCCCCGAGCTTGACCCGGGGGTCCAGAGCAGCGCACGCGGAGCAAGCGGCCCCTGGATTGCCGGGTCAAGCCCGGCAATGACAGTTGTGTTGATTGAAGGCGCCCCTGCGGCGCCTTTTTTGTTGCGCGGAACCATGCCCATACGGAGGAAACGAGTGACCGAGGCCGTGACGAAACAGGAAGGCGAGCGGAAGGCGGCGCGCTTCGAGGCGAAGGCCGTGAAGGCGGATGGGAGCTTCGAGGGCTATGCCTCGCTTTTCGGGGCGGAGGATCTCGGACGCGACGTGGTGATGCCCGGCGCGTTCCGCAAATCGCTGCTGAAGCGGGGGCCGCGCGGCGTGAAGCTTCTCTACCAGCACGAGCCGAACGAGGTGATCGGCACCTGGGAAGAGATCAAGGAGGATGCGCGCGGGCTCTTCGTGCGCGGGCAGCTCCTCACCGACGTCATGCGCGCCCGCGAGGTGCTGGCGCTGATGCGGGCGGGCGCCGTCGACGGGCTTTCCATCGGCTATCACGTGGTGAAGGCAGAGAGCGACCGCGCGAGCGGCGCGCGCCGCCTTCACGAAGTCGACCTCTGGGAAATCTCGGTCGTGACCTTCCCGATGCTCCCCGCCGCGCGGGTGAGCGCGGTGAAGCGGGACGGCCGCCCCACCACACGCGAATTCGAACGCTGGCTCATGCAGGACGCTGGGTTCAGCCGGACCGAAGCCCGGACGATCGTCCAGCGGGGCTTCAAGGCGCTGCCTGCCCCGCGGGAGGCGGGGAGCGCGAGCGACCAGGCGCTTGCCCGTGCGTTCCGTGCGGCGGCGCGGCTTTTCACGAGCTGAACCCGACACATCCCAACACCTGAACGGAGACGACACATGTCGCAGTGGAACGACGGCGTGCCGCGCATCGGCGCGTCGCTGAAGGAAGAGGCGCGCGCGCCCGAGACGAAAAGCGGCGAGGGACATGCCAGCGCACATGAAGTGCGCGAGGCGATGGACGAGTTTCTGTCCTCCTTCGAGGAGTTCAAATCCGCGAATGACGAGCGGCTCGGCGAACTCGAACGCAAGCTGACCGCCGACGTGATCGCGGAGGAAAAGGTGGAGCGCATCAACCGCGCGCTCGACCAGCAGAAGAAGAAGCTCGACGAACTGACGCTTGCCGCCCAGCGCCCCGACCTCGGCGGCCGGGCGGAATGCGGGCATGCCGAGCGCGAGCACAAGCGCGCCTTCGAGGGCTATGTGCGCAAGGGCGAGGCGCAGGAGCTGCGCGGGCTGGAGGCGAAGGCGCTGTCCATGCAGTCCGACCCGGATGGCGGCTATCTGGTGCCCGCCGAGACGGAACGCATGATCGAGCGGATCGTGTCCGAGGTGTCGCCGATCCGCGCCATCGCCGGCCTGCGCCGGATCGGGGCGCAGAGCTACAAGAAGCCCTTCTCGACGGGCGGTGCGCAGACGGGCTGGGTGGGCGAGACGGAAGCGCGGCCGCAGACGGCGACGCCCTCGCTTGCCGAGATCGAGTTTCCGGCGATGGAGCTTTATGCCATGCCGGCGGCGACGCCGACGCTGCTCGACGATGCGGCGGTCAATATCGACCAGTGGCTCGCCGAAGAAGTGCAGACCGCCTTCGTCGAACAGGAGGGCGCGGCCTTCGTCAATGGCGACGGCGTGAAGAAGCCGCGCGGCTTCCTCGACTATGATCGCGTGGCGGACGGCGCCTGGGAATGGGGCAAGCTCGGCTTCATCGCGACCGGAAACGAAGGCGGCTTTCCGACCTCGAACCCGGGCGACAAGCTGATCGACCTCGTTTATGCGGTGAAGTCCGGCTACCGCACGAATGGCCGCTTCGTGATGAACCGCACCACCCAGGCGGCGATCCGGAAGTTCAAGGACACGGAAGGCAACTATCTCTGGCAGCCCGCGCTCGCGGCCGGCCAGCCGCCGACGCTGCTGAACTATCCGGTGACCGAGGCCGAGGACATGCCGTCCGTCTCGGCGGATGCGCCCGCGGTCGCTTTCGGCGATTTCCGCCGGGGCTATCTGATCGTCGACCGGGTGGGCGTGCGCGTGCTGCGCGATCCCTACAGCGCGAAACCCTACGTGCTGTTCTACACGACGAAACGGGTCGGCGGCGGCGTGCAGAACTTCGAGGCGATCAAGTTCCTCCAGTTCTCGTCGTGAGAGGTGATGCAGATGCGTGACATTCACAATGGACTGAAGGTGGTGCAGACGCTCGCCCCGAAACTGACGGCCGAAACGCGCTACGGCGCGCCCGTCGACCGCAAGGGCTTCGGCGCGGTGGAGCACATCGTCTCCGTCGGCACGGCGGGCGATGCCTTGTCGGAGACGGTTTCGATCGCCTGCGCAATCGAGGCGTCCGACGACGGCGCGACATGGGCCCCCGTGACGGCGGCGCATGAAGTGCTGGGCGAGGCGCCCGACGAAGCCGGCGTCTTCGCGCTCCTGGACACCGAGGCGGCGGACCTCCGCGACTACCGCATCGGCTATGCCGGTCCGGCGCGCTACACGCGCGTCGGCGTCGTGCTGACGGGCACCCATGCGGAAGGTACGCCCGTTGCGGCGCTCGCGCTTCTCGGCGCCGCGCAATTGAAGCCGGTGGGTTAGGGGCCCTGTGTCTCCTTCCCACCCTCCCCTCGGGGAGGGTCGAAATTCACGGGGCTTCTTGCCTCGTGAATTTCGGGGGGGCTGACGCTCGGAAATCCCCCGCCCCGAAAAATTCTTCGCGGGCTCGAATTTTTCGACCCGCCCCCAAGGGCGGGTGGGACGTGAGTCTTCTGTTTAGTGGGAACCATTCATGACCCTGACCCTCATCGCGGGGCCCGCAGCGGAGCCCGTGTCGCTCGCCGAGGCGCGCGCGCATCTGAAGCTCGACGCGACCGACGAGGACGCGCTGCTCGGTGCGCTCGTGACCGCGGCGCGCACCCTGCTCGAAGCCGAAACGCGGCGCGCCTTCATGACGCAGAGCTGGCGGCTGACGCTGGACGAATGGCCCGCGGGCGCACTGGCCCTCCCGCTCGCGCCGGTGGCGGGCGTGACCGCGGTGAAGGTGGCGGCGCTGAGCGGCGCCATGATCGAGATGGACCCCGGTTTCTACGAGGTGGACGCACTGGGCGAACCGCCGCGCATCGCCGCGAAACGCGGGCAGGCCTGGCCGATGCCCGCGACGCGGCTTGCGGGCATCTCCGTCGATTTCGACGCGGGCTACGGCGCGGCGGCGGATGTGCCCATGCCGCTCCGGCAGGCGGTGCTGCTGCTTGCGTCGCACTGGTTCGAGAACCGCGAGCCCGTCGGCGACGGCGTCGAGTTGCCGCTCACCGTCTCCGCGCTCGTCGCGCGCTACCGGAGGTTGCGGCTGTGATCGGTCAAATGCGCGAACGTGTGACGCTGCAGGCGCCGGTGCGGTTGCCCGACGGCGCGGGCGGGGCAGATGCCGCGTGGGACGCGGCGGCAACGGTCTGGGCGAAAGTGGAAGAGCGCAGCGGCGAGGAACGGACGGCCGGCGAACGGCTCGCGGCGGAGGCGCGGCTCCGCGTGACGATCCGCCACCGCTCCGGCGTGACGGCGGAAATGCGCGCCCTCTGGAACGGGCGCGCGCTGGAGATTACGGGCATACGCGACCCGGACGGCCGCAAGCGCTTTCTCGTGCTCGATTGCGAGGAACGGCCATGAACGCGGACCTCGCGCTTCAGAAGGCCATTTACGAGCGGCTTGCGGGCGATGCGGCGCTCGCCGCGCTTGCCGGTGCGCGCCTCTATGATAATCCGCCGGGCGATACCGCGCTCCCCTATCTCACGCTCGGCGAAAACGAGACGCGCGCCTGGCCGGGCGGCCGGGAGCATCGGCTGGCGTTTCACGTCTTTTCGCGCGGCGGCGGCCGCGCGGAAGCGAAACGCCTCATGGCGGCGGTGGAGACGGCGCTTCACGACGCGGCGCTGGCGCTGGAAGGACATGCGCTCGTCAATCTGCGCTTCCTCGAGGGAACGACGCGGCGCGAGGCGGACGGCGCAACCTGGCGCGGCACGATCCGCTTCCGGGCGGTGACGGAAGAAACGGGAGAACCAGCATGACGGCCCAGAAAGGCAAGGACCTGCTCTTGAAGCTCGACAGCGACGGCGCGGGGAGCTTCGTGACCGTGGCGGGGCTCCGCTCGCGCGCCATCGCCTTCAACGCGCGGGCGGTCGACGTGACCCATGCGGACTCGGCCGGGCGCTGGCGCGAACTGCTGGAAGGCGCGGGCGTGCGCTCCGCCGCGATCACCGGGCGCGGCATTTTCAGGGATGCGGCATCGGATGCGAGCGTGCGCGAGATCTTCTTTGCGGGGTCGATCCGCGACTGGCAGGTCGTGATCCCCGATTTCGGCACGGTGGAGGGCAAGTTCCAGATCACCGCGCTCGAATTCTCCGGCGATCACGACGGCGAAGTCAGTTTCGACCTCGCGCTCGAAAGCGCGGGCGAGATCGGTTTTGCGGCGATGTAGACGTTCTATAGCGTGGGGTAGAGGCCGCCGGGCAAATCGGTGCGCGGCATGATGATTTCGCCGGTTGCACCGTCTTCGATCCAGATCGTGAAGGTAAAGATTCGCGTGGCACCGGATTTCTTCAATCGGTAGTCGACCTTTGCGACGTAGGAGGCGTTCGGCTTCACATCGAGAAGGATGGGCAGATACCGGCCCGTCACTCCGCTCCTGGCGTATATCGCGAGGGCGCGCACGCCCGGTGCGAGAGCGACCGATTTTGTAGGTTCCCAGCGGGCCGCGAGCAGGAGGTCCTGTTCCCGGTCTTCCTTCACGATCTGGCCGTCGACCGCTATCGGGTAGACCGATACACCATGTTCGTTGACGGTGCCGCGTATCGTTCCGACGTTGGGCCCGGAGGGAGGTTGATAGCGCCCTTCTATCGATTGAAGAATATCCGGAATTTTCGGAACGACGATTTCTCCGGTTTTCTCCTCCTCGATGTAGAGCCAGGTGCGGATACGGTCATAGCGCAGACCGTCCAGCCACTCCTTGTCTTCCGAACGCTTCACGACGTAGCGGGCGCCCGGCTTTGCATCCAGCATCACCGGGATCGTGTCGCCATAAATTCCGTTGGTATAACCGATCGTCAGCGAATGGACGCCGGGCGCAAGGTAGATCGGCGTTTCGTATCCGCCCTTGAGCGCCGTCTTTCCATCGAGCGCGAAGATGCCGACGGCGCGGGAAGACGTTCCGAGCATGCCGGTGATCTCCTCGTAGCTTCCGCGGATCGTCGCGGGCTCCGAAACGTCCGAGAGGTCCGGCCGATACGACTGGAATGTCGCCGCCTCCAGTTCCTCAAGTTTGGGAGCGCATGCCGCAAGAGACAAGGCAAGGAGCCCGAGAAGGGCAGGCAGGAACTTCGTCATCGTGCTTCCCGTATTCCTGTTGAGCTTTACGGCAGGGTTCAGTCCTCGCGCTCGCACCAGAGCTTCGGTTTGGGCGGCGGACGCTTCAACTGGCCCTTGCCTTCAGGAAAGGAAGGCGCTTCCCGGTAGGAGAAGCCGCCGAGCTGATAGCCGATATTGATGAGGGCGAGTGCCTTCGGGACAACCACTTCGCCGGTCGCGTCGTCCTTCAGCCAGATGGCAATATGTTTCGGGCCGAGACCGATTTGCGGGGGTTCGTATCCGAGCGTGTAGCTCGCGCCCGGCCTTGCATCGAGCATGACCGGTATCTTCGCCCAGCCATAGACGGGCTGATAGTTCCCGTCCATGCCGATATAGAAACTCAGATAGAAGGCAAGGGCACGAGGTCCGGACGATACCCGGATCGCGTGCGTGTCTTCCGCAAGCCTTTCGCCATCGACGGCGACGATCCTGACATTGCCTTCGTCCTGCTCGCCGAGCAGGAATTTCTCGACCTTCCTCGCCCTGGCGGTGACGAGAGCCGTGTCTTCGCCGGCGGGTTCCACGTAGCTTACGTTCGGTGCCTTGTCGCCCACGATCTGGCCGATCAGGGTTTCGCTCATGAGCACGACTTCCGCATCGCGCAGAGGCCTGCGGAAGACGGTTTCGTTCGTCGCCTCGTTCTCTACATAGACCGTGTCGTCGCTGTCGTCCTCCCACTTGACGACGAAGACATCGCCGGGCGCGGCATCAATCCGGACCGGCATCAAACGGTTCTTGTAGACGACGATGAGCGAATGAGGTCCCGGAGCGAGGTCGTGCCGGTCGCAGGTTTCGAGTTCGCCTGGCAGGAAACGCCCGTCGATATAGAGGACGCGGGAGCTGTCCTTCCCGAAGGTGCCGCCGACGACATCGCCGCGAATGGTGGCAAGCGAAGGGTCCTGCGGCGGCGGCGCGGGCTCGCGCTCCTGCGCCTCGGCAGAGACGGCAAGCAGCAGGAACAGCGCACTGGCGAGACGGAGTTTCACGGCAAGCCCCTCATTGCGGGCGCTTCCCTCTGAAGCGCCGCCCCGAGAAAAGAATAGCGGTTTTCCGGACGGCAAATCCACCCGCAAGGAGACGAGATGGCGAACAGGCACAGGGGCGAGATCGAGGCCGTGCTCGGCGGCGAGCGCATGACGCTGGTGCTGACGCTCGGCGCGCTGGCCGAGCTCGAACAGGCCTTCGGCGGTGAGGACATGCTCTCGCTCGCAAGCCGCTTCGAGACCGGACGCATCTCGGCGATGGACGCGGTGAAGATCATCGGCGCGGGGCTGCGCGGCGCGGGCTACGAGCGGTCGGACGAGGATGTCGCCCGCATGACGGCGGAAGGCGGCGCGGCGGGCTTCATCGCCATCGTCGCGGACCTGCTCTCGGCGACGTTCGGCGGCGCTGGCGGCGGTGCATCGTGAGCGCACCGCGCTTTCCCTGGGAAGAAGCGATGACGCTCGGCCTCGGCACGCTGCGCCTGGCGCCGGAAACCTTCTGGCGGATGACGCTGCCGGAACTTGCCGCCGCGGCGCGGGCGTTGCGGCCGGAGATGCAAGGCGCGATGGCGCGGGGGGAGTTTGACGTCTTGATGACGAGATATCCCGATCGCACTTCGCGCTAGCGGAACTCCGCGACGACCTCGATCTCGCCGACAATGGCCTCGTTGAAGGCCGGAAGCTCCTCGGCGGGAATCCAGTATTCGCGGTGCGCGCTGCCGCCCGCTTCCTCGACGCGGTAATTGTCGAGGAAGGACTTCTTCACCTCGAACCTCGTCACGAAGCCGGAGCCGCTCGCGGGTACGTTCCAGTCGCGCGCGATCTTGACCGCGTAGTCCTCGGTCGTGACCGGATAGAAGATCGGCTGGTCGGGCAGGCGCGGCGGAAAGGCCCGCATGCCGGACTGCCGGATGAGTTCGAGTTCCTGCGGGCCCACAGGGCGCCAGAGCGTGACCGTGTCCATGGCAGAGAAGCTAACGGCTTGCATGAGACCCGCCAAGCCGGATGCACGGAGAGTTTGAATGACCGACAGAGACCCGGAAGAGCTTGCCGCTGCGATGGCGGAGGCGGGCGAGGCCGCGCGCGGCTTCGCGCTCGATGCAGAGCGGGCGCTCAAATCCGTCACCGACGAATTCCGCCGCGCGATGCGCGAGGGCCGCGACTTCGGTGATGCGCTGACGAACGCCTTCGAGGGCGCGGCGCTGAAGGGGCGCTCGCTGTCGGATGTGCTGAAGAAGCTGGCGCTCGACCTGTCGCGGATGGCGCTCGACCGCGCGGTGAAGACGATCTCCGGCGCGGTGTCAGGCGGCATCGGCAATGTCGTGGGTGGGCTCATCGCGAATGCGGACGGCAATGCGGTGGCTCATGGGCGTGTGCTGCCCTTCGCGAAAGGCGGCGTGGTGGCGAGCCCCATGCTCTTTCCGCTGCGCGGCGCGACGGGCCTTGCGGGCGAGGCGGGGGCGGAGGCGATCCTGCCGCTCCGGCGGGGCGCGGACGGACGGCTCGGCGTCGCGGCGGGAGAGGGTGCCGCGCCCGTCAACATCACCTTCAACGTGACGGCGGCGGATGCCGAAAGCTTCCGCCGCTCGGAATCGCAGATCGCCGCCATGCTCGCGCGGACGGGCGCGCGCGGCCGGAGGAACCTCTGACATGACCTTCCACGAGATCCGCTTTCCGCTTCCGATTTCGCTCGGCGCGTCGGGCGGGCCGGAGCGGCGCACCGAGATCGTCACACTCGGCTCCGGACGTGAGGAGCGCAACAGCCCCTGGGCGATGTCGCGGCGGCGCTACAATGCGGGGCTCGGCCTGCGCAAGCTCGACGACATTCACGACCTGATCGCCTTCTTCGAGGCACGGCATGGGCGGCTCCACGGCTTCCGCTGGCGCGACCGCGCGGACTGGAAGAGCGGCGCGCCGGGCGTAACCGTGACGCCGCTCGACCAGGCGATCGGTACGGGCGACGGCGAGCGCACACTGTTTCCGCTCGTGAAGACCTATGTCTCCGGCGAAGCGAGCTATACGCGCGAGATCGCGAAGCCGGTCGCGGGTACGCTGCGCGTGGCGCTCGACGGCGCAGAGAGGGAAGAGGGCAGCGATTTCACGCTCGACGCCGCGACGGGGCTCGTGAGTTTCGCCGCGGCGCCCGGCGCGGGCGTGGCCGTCACGGCGGGCTTCGAGTTCGACGTGCCGGTTCGCTTCGACACGGATTTCCTCGACATCAATCTCGCCGCCTTCGAGGCGGGAGCCGTACCGGACATTCCGGTGATCGAGATCAGGGTGTGACGCTCGTCAGAAAAAGCCGGGAAAGGACAAAGCGAGCGACGCTTCCATTCTATCGACGCCGGCCAGGACGTTGTTCCCGGCCTGGTTCCGTTCCGGCAGCGAGCGCCCGAAATCGTAGAACAGCCATGCGATATTGTGGTCGAAGGAGCGGACATAGTAGTCGCCGATATCCTGGTAGAAGTTCGACGCATAGGGATTGCCGCGTATCGCGCCTTGCAGAAGCCGCAGGGCTTCTTCTTTCCGCTTGTCCTGTGCGATGAGGCCATTCGCGAGAAAGGCGTCGATGAGGTAGGCGTTGGATATGTCCTTCCGGTCGATCCCCTCGCGCATGGCGGTGGCGGCGGCAGGGTCCGTTGCGTCCAGTTGCAGCGACGTCATCAACGCCGTCGCCCGCTCGTCTTTTCTGGCGGCCTCGATGATCTCCGGGAATGTGTGGCAGGAGGAATCCGCCGGGTCGCAGGTTTCGAGCTGATCGCCACGCTGCAGGGAAAGTTCTAACGCCAGTGTCAGCGCCTGCAGGATCTTCTTCTCGCGCATGGCGGCGTCGATGGCGGACTTGTAGCTGGCTGTGGTGCGCGGACCCGATCCATACGTCCCGGCAGTCGCCTGAAGCATCACCGGCAGCAGGTCGCGAACAGGCGTCAACTCGTCGCTATGTGTCAGGGTGAGCGGCTCCGGCTTGTAGTCGGCCGGAAGCGGGTAGTCCGCCTTTGCGTCACCCGTTGACTTCAACTCCAAAGTGACGTGACGCGATTCCGGCAGAGCGGAGTTCGGCATGTAGACGTAGGAAATCGTCTGCGGAACGAATTCGAGCTCGGCCAGCGCGTCGGCGATGTCGGGATGCACCTGCAGACGATAGCGCATGTATTGAACGAAACGTTGCCGCAGGGAACCGGGCAGCCGCACGGTTGAAGGAGTGACGCTTACAACTTCGACGCCGTCATAGACGAAACCAAGGGTTCCGTCCGGTCCGCGCGTCTTCTCTATCGCGGGATTCGGTTCGTCGGGAAGCGGCACACCGAGCTCGGCGCCGACGTAGTAGGGGTCGATCTGTCTGGCGAGGTCCGAATTCATCGCCCTCAGGGTTTTGCGCATATGGGTGCGATTCATCGCCTCATGGACGCGGAACGATACGTGCCAGAAAAGCGACCAGTTGGCGAAGCTGCGTTTTTCCGGAACGATGTCTATGGCACGGCGCAACTTGAAATCCAGGACGGTTTGCTGATCCTCCGATTTGATTGCGACGTATCCCGGCGCCAGCGTGACCTCCATCGGACTTGAGACACCGTCGATGGTTTTCTCGTAGGCGATGCGGTAGGCGGGACCGGGGTCGCCATGCGCTGCACGTATCTCGGCTGCGCTGGCCTGAGGGCCGATGAGCGGTGCTGCATGTCCCTCGACAGTAGAGACCGCCGTCAGAACGGCAATGACGGCAAGAGATGCCCTGAACAGATTTCGCATAGTCCGGTCCCCCCTCATGCGCGGTGCGTTCGCTGCTGTAGCGATTAGACCATAAAACAAGGCCGCGGCATTGCCGTATTTACCGCAGGCGGACGGCAGGAAAGACAGCATGAAAACCCTCTCTCCCGAACTTGCCGCACATCTCGCGGGCGGAACGACGACGCTCGCCTGGTGCTGGAAGCTCATCCGCCGCGACGGCGCGGTGCTCGGCTTCACGGAGCATGACCGCGATTTGAGTTTCGGCGGCACGACCTACGAGGCGGCGGGCGGCTTCACGGCCTCCGCGCTCGAAAGCACGGGCGGGCTCAACATCGACAATCTCGACGTCGCGGGCGCGCTTTCCTCCGCGCGGCTCGACGAAGGCGACCTCGCGGCGGGTCTCTACGACGACGCGGAAGTGGAAATCTGGCGCGTGAACTGGGCGGACACGGAACAGCGCTTGCTGATGCGCAAGGGCAATCTCGGCGAGGTGTCGCGCTCGGGGAACGCCTTCTCGGCGGAGCTGCGCGGCCTCGCCCATCGCCTGAACCAGCCGGTCGGGCGGCTCTATCAATATGGCTGCGACGCCGATTTCGGCGACGGGCGCTGCGGGCTCGATGCGGGCGCATGGACGGCAGCGGCAACGGTCGTGAGCGCGAGCGGCAATCGCGAGCTGGTCGTGGCGGGGATCGACGGCTTCGCGGCGGGGCATTTCACGCGCGGACGTCTTGTTTTCACAAACGGTGCAAATGAAGGCGCGGCGATGGAAGTGAAGGCGCATGAGAAGGGTGGCCGGATCGAACTCTGGCGTGCGATGGCGCGCGAGGTCGAGGCGGGCGACACATTTGAGGTGCTGGCCGGATGCGACAAGCAGTTTGCCACCTGCGGCAAGAAATTCGCGAATGGCGAGAACTTTCGCGGCTTCCCGCACATGCCGGGCAACGACTTCGTGCTCGCGAGCGCGGCGCGCAAATGACGACACGCGCGGAGATCGTCGCCGCGGCGCGCGGCTGGATCGGCACGCCCTATCGCCACCAGGCGAGCACGAAGGGCGCGGGCTGCGACTGTCTCGGGCTGCTTCGTGGCGTCTGGCGCGAGGTTCTGGGACCGGAGCCCGAAACGCCGCCTGCCTATTCCGCCGGCTGGGCGGAGGCGCCGGGCGCTATGCCGATGGAAGCGATGGCGGAAGCGGCGCGGCGGCACATGAGCGAAATCGCGCCCGGCGATGCGCGCGAAGGCGACGCGCTTCTCTTCCGGATGCGGCGCAACGGACCGGCGAAGCATGTCGCGATCCAGACGGACGGGGATCGCATGATCCATGCCTGGTCGGGACATGCGGTGGTGGAGACTTGCCTCGGCAAATGGTGGCGCGCGCGGATCGCGCATGCGTTCCGTTTTCCGGGCGTGGAGGACTGAGATGGCGACGCTGGTTCTTTCGAGCGCGGGCTCGGCGCTGGGCAGCGCGCTGCTGCCCTCGGGGCTTTCCTTCTTCGGCACGACGATCTCGGGCGCGGCGCTGGGCGGCGCGCTCGGCTCCCTCGCGGGCTCCTTCGTCGATGCGCAACTCTTCGGCGCGTCGAGCCACGCGGAAGGGCCGCGGCTTTCCGATCTCCATGTGATGGCGTCGAGCGAAGGCGCACCCATCCCGCGTATCTATGGCCGTGCGCGGATCGGCGGGCAGGTGATCTGGGCGACGGATTACGTCGAACACAGGCGGCGGCGCAGCGCGGGCGGCGGCAAGGGCGGCGGCTCGTCCGCGAGCGTGACGGAATACAGCTACAGCACCTCCTTCGCGGTCGCGCTTTGCGAAGGCGAGGTGACGCGCATCGGCCGTGTCTGGGCGGACGGGAAGCCGCTCTCGCTCGGGAACCTGACATGGCGGCTCCATCGTGGCGGCGGGGCGCAGGAAGCGGACCCGCTGATCGAGGCGCTGGAAGGCGAGGCGCCCGCCTATCGCGGCACGGCCTATGTTGTTTTCGAGGACATGGATGTTGCGCCCTTCGGTAACCGCATCCCGCAGCTGAGCTTCGAGGTCTTCCGCACGCTCGACACGGTGGAGGGGCTCGTGCGGGCGGTGACGGTGATCCCCGGGGCGGGTGAATTCGTCTACGACACGGTGGCGACGCGCGAAATCCTGACCGAGACGTCGAGTCGGCAGGTGAACACGCATATGACGGGCGGCGTCACGGACTTCGTAGCGGCGATGGATGAACTGGAAGCGGCGCTGCCGAATGCGCGCGCGGTTTCGCTCGTCGTCTCCTGGTTCGGCGACGACCTGCGCTGCGGCGACTGCACGCTGCGGCCGACGATCGAAGACAGGCTGAGGATCACGCGGCCCGGCGACTGGGGTGTCGCGGGACTGACGCGACTGAGCGCGCAGGAAGTAAGCCGCGTGGACGGCAAGCCTGCCTATGGCGGCACGCCGTCGGACGCAAGCGTGAAGCGCGCGCTCGCGGATCTGAAAGCTCGCGGGCTCGCGACCGTCTTCTATCCCTTCGTGATGATGGATATTCCCAAAGAGAACGATCTTCCCGATCCCTCGGGCGCAGGCACACAACCGGCGCATCCTTGGCGCGGGCGTATCACCGCGGCGGGCGACGCAAATGCGGACGTCGCAGCCTTCTTCGGCAGCGAGACGCCGGGCGGGAGCGAATGGAGCTACCGCCGCATGGTCCTGCACTATGCGCATCTCTGCGCTGAGGCGGGCGGGGTCGATGCCTTTCTCATCGGCTCGGAACTGAAGGGACTGACGCAACTCCGCGCGGCGGATGGCAGCTATCCCGCCGTCGAGGCGCTGCGCGAACTCGCGGGCGACGTGCGCGCGATCCTCGGGGAGACAACGAAGATCTCCTATGCCGCCGACTGGTCTGAGTATCGGGGCCATGACATGGGCGGCGGCGCCTTTACCTTCCATCTCGATCCGCTCTGGGCAGACGCGAATATCGACTTCATCGGCATCGACATGTATGCGCCGCTGACCGACTGGCGTGACGGGCACACGCATCTCGACGCACTCGACTGGAGCTCGATCTACGACCTCGACTATCTCAAGAGCCGCATTGCGGGTGGCGAGGGATACGACTGGCATTATGCGAGCGAGGAGGACCGGTTCGCGCAGGCTCGCACGCCGATTACCGACGGCGCTTACGGCAAGCCGTGGATATGGCGCGCGAAGGACCTGAAGAACTGGTGGTCGAACGCGCATTACGACCGGCCGGACGGGACCGAGGCGGTGGAGCCGACGGCATGGGTGCCGCAGTCGAAACCGATCTGGTTCACCGAACTCGGCTGCGCGGCGGCGGACAAGGGCACGAACGAACCCAACGTTTTCACCGATCCGAAATCGTCCGAAAGCGCGCTGCCGCGTTTCTCGCGGGGGACGCGCGACGATTTCATCCAGCGCCGCTTCATCGAGGCGGAGATGTCCTACTGGGATGCGGGCCATCCCGATCACCCGGCAGGCGCGAACCCCGTCTCTTCCGTCTATGGCGGGCGAATGGTCGATGCCTCGCGCATCTTCTTCTGGACCTGGGACGCGCGGCCCTTTCCCGTCTTTCCGGAACGGCAGGACGTCTGGGCGGATGCGGCCAACTGGCAGCTCGGCCACTGGCTGAACGGCCGCATGGGCACCGCGCCCCTGAACGCGCTTCTGGCTTCGATCATGAGCGATTCCGGCTTCGGGCATTTCGAGGCAGGCGGTCTTCACGGCGTCGTTGAAGGTTACGTCATCGACCGCATCATGAGTCCCCGGGCAGCGATCGAACCCCTGATGCTGGCAGGTTTCTTCGACGCGGCAGAGCGCGATGGCGCGATCCGCTTCCGGCATCTCGACGATGCGCCAGAGACCGCACTGACGCCGGACATGCTGGCGGTGGACGCGGAAGACGCCGCGCCCGGCTGGAGGCTCACGCGCGGGCAGGAAACCGAGCTGCCGGTCTCGGCGAAGCTCACCTATATCGACGGCGGCGCGGACTATCGTCAGGCGGCCGTGGAGGCGCGGCGTCTCAGCGGCGGGAGCCAGCGCGTTGCGGCAAGCGCACTTCCGATGGTGCTGACGCAGGTGGAGGCGCAGACGATCGCCGATGTGTGGCTGCAGAAGACATGGGAGGAACGCGAGCGTGCGGCACTCAGTTTGCCGCCGCATCTGATCGCGCTCGATCCCGGCGATCAAGTGACGGTCGATTTCGGCCACAGGCGGGGCCGCTATCGGCTGACGGGCATTGTGGATGCGGGTGCGCGGGAGGCTGCGGGTGTCGCCTGCGAGCCGAGCCTGTTCGGGGCGCCTCAAGCGCCATCGCGCGCGAGCGATCCTGCGACGCCGCCGGACTGGGGACCACCGCTGGCGGTCTTCATGGATCTGCCCCTGATAACGGGAGAGGAAACGCCACATGCGCCGCGCATCGCCGTGGCGGCCGATCCGTGGCCGGGCGGTGTCGCGATCTACAAGGATGGCGGTGCGGGTCTCGCGCTCGACAGTGTGGTGAGCGCGGAGGCAACCATCGGACGCACGCTGTCCGGCCTGATGCCCGGTCCCACGTCGCGGTGGGACGAGTCGAATATATTCACCGTGCTGCTTGTGAGCGGCGCGTTGTCGAGTGCGGAGCCCCTGGCCGTTCTTGGCGGCGCGAACCGCGCGGCGGTCGAAACGCCGGACGGGGGCTGGGAGGTGATCCAGTTCCGCGAGGCCGAGCTTGTCGCGGCCGATACCTATGTCCTTCGCGGACTTCTGCGCGGACAGGCCGGAACGGAAGCGGCGATGCGAACACCGCTCGCGCCGGGCGCGCGTTTCGTGCTGCTCGACGAGGCGGTGAGCGAACTCGGGCTTGGCGAAGCGGAGCGTGGGCTCGAACGGCTCTGGGTCTGGGGACCGGCACCTCTCCCTTACGACGATCCTTCCTATGCGAGCGAGACGCGCGCCTTCGAGGGCGCCGGACTTCGGCCGTTGAGCCCGGTTCATCTTCACGCGCGGCGGGCGGGCGACGGTGCGATTCATCTCACATGGGTTCGCCGCACACGCATCGGTGGCGACAGCTGGGCCGGGCTCGACGTGCCGCTCGGCGAGGAGACGGAGGCCTATGAAGTCGAAATCCGCGATGGTGAAAGCGTGAAGCGCGTCATCGCTGCGTCATCGCCGGCGGTGATCTACGGCGCGGGCGAACAGGCCGCCGACTTCGGCGGCGTGGAAATCGAGACGCTCGACGTTACCATTCATCAGTTGAGCCGCGCCTTTGGCCGCGGTACCGGAAGGAGCGCCACGCTGCATGTCCGATAGTTTTCATCTGGGACTTCCCTTTCTCGAAGCCGCGCAGGCGCAGAAGCATGTGACGGTGAACGAGGCGCTGCGAAGGCTCGATGCGCTGCTGCATCTCTCCGTCGTCTCGCGGACGCTTGCCATACCGCCCGCTGAGCCGGAGGAGGGCGCGCGCTACATCATTGCTGCGGATGCGGTCGATGCGTGGGAAGGGCATGACGGGGAGATCGCGGCGCTGATTGACGGGGCATGGGTGTTCTTTGCGGCGAAGGCTGGATGGCAGGCCTATGACGAAGCGGCGGGTGTTCTCCTCCTCCATGACGGCACGGACTGGATGCTGCCCGCGAGCATGGGGAGCAGCGGCGCGGCAACCGCGTTCAGTCTTGTGGAAGGTGAGCACGATGTGGGCGCAGGGGCGATTTCCGATACGTCATTCGTCATTCCGGACCGGGCCATCGTGCTCGGCGTGACCGGCGTGGTGATAGAGGCGATCACTGGCGCGAGCGGGTGGAAGCTCGGCGTTGCCGACGATCCCATGCGCTACGGCAACGGTATCGGCGCGATGCTCCACGCAACGGTGACTGGCGTGAGCAGCACGCCGGTCGCCTATTACGGCGCGACACCCCTCCGCGTCACGGCGGAAGGCGGCGACTTCACCGGGGGCCGCGTGCGGCTCGCAATCCACTGCCTGGAACTGAGCGGACCGGGCGCCTGACCGCAGGGAATTCAAGCCAACAGACTTGACAATGTTCCTTTTTTGTTCCCATATATAGGAATTAAATCCTTGTATCTGAGAACACGAAAGGAGGGGACGGGATGGATGGCAGGCGTGACCCCTCAGACGGCACCCTTGCCTTCGCCGGACCCGTCCAGCTGGCGCAGGAGCTGGGCGCCATCGCCCGAGGCGAGGACGAAGAGGGCCGCCTCGCGCTTGCTTTCGCCCTTGTGAACCGCATTTCCGAACGCTGGGCGGGCCCGGATCGGGATCTCGCGCTCGCGCTTTCTGCGGTCTGCCGCGCCCTGTCGGGCGCGGAACCCGACCCGACGCATGGCGCAACACAATTTCATTCGCACACGGAGTGCCCCGACTGGGCGACGAACCAAGCACCGACCGCGCTGATCGGTGGCCATCTCTTTTATGCGCCCCGCACGAAGGGGCCTTAACTTCTGAAAGGAAAACACATGGACTTTCTTCTGTCGGGTCTGTTCTCGGGCGCTTTCTCCGAATGGATCGAAGCGGTGCTCGCCATCGTCGGCGCAGCCTCCGCCGTTGCGGCTGCGACGCCTACGCGCAAGGACGATGACGTCGTGGGCAAGATCTCCCGGATCATCGATATTGTCGCGTTGAACATCGGTCACGCCAAAAGGCAGTAAACGGACTATTTCCTTCGTTCGAATTTGGATCGAATTCGAGTATATGCGTTAGCGATCGGTAAAGTTCCGATGCTCTAGACTTGCCATAATTGCTCACCCCGGCCCGGCGTCGACCGCCGAAGCAAACAGGCAAAGGGGAAGGCCGATGGCGAGGAAAATCTTCTATCACCGCCGTTCCCGCCGCCGCTTCATCGCGGTGGCGGGTTTCGCCGTTTCTGCACTGCTCTTCTTCTCCGCCGGTGTCTATACCGGCATTTCCTGGGCACCGCTGTTCAGCACCTCCCAGTTTGCTGTAGCGAATGAACCGCAAGCCACGCTTGCCGCAGCGGAATTCTGACCCGGCTCCTCCCTTCCTTCTCTTCCTCTCCGCCAAACCTGCCGAAAACCGCCGTTCAGCCCCGGACATCGCCCGCTATTGCTGCTAGAAAAGCGGCCGCAGAAGAATGAAAACGGCGGGGCGGAATGGACCTTCAGCTCAACGGCAAACGGGCGCTCGTCTCGGGTAGCCATCGCGGTACCGGCCGCGCCATTGCGCATGCGCTGGCGCGCGAGGGTGCGCATGTGCTCGTCCACGGCTTCGAGCGCGAGGCGGCCGAGACGGTCGCCGCCGAAATTCGCGAGAAGGGCTTTCAGGCGAGCGCGCTCGCGGGCGACATCACGACGGACGAGGGCAGCGCGGAAGTGATCGCCGCCGCGGGCGAGGTCGACATCCTCATCAACAATTACGGCACGGCCGATGCGGGCACCTGGGAACGCACCGGGACCGACGGCTGGATTGACGCCTATCAGAAGAACGTGCTCTCCGCTGTTCGGCTGACGCGGGGCTTCATGGGACCGATGAAGGCAAAGGGCTGGGGCCGGATCGTGATGCTCGGCACCATCGGTTCGACCGAGCCCGCCGCGCGCATGCCGCATTACTACGCCTCGAAAGGCGCGCTTGCGACGATGACCGTCTCGCTCGCGAAGGAACTGGCGGGGACGGGCGTCACCGTCAATCTCGTCTCACCCGGCCTGATCCGCACCAAGGAAGTGGAAGAGCGATTTCTGAAGCAGGGCCGCGAGCGCGGCTGGGGCGAGACCTGGGAAGAGGTCGAGCCGCATGTCCTGAAGAATTTCATGGGCAACCTCACGGGGCACATTCCGCAGCCGGAGGAGATCGCCGATCTCGTCGCCTTTGTGGCGAGTCCGCTTGCGGGCGCGCTCGACGCGCTCAACATCCGGATAGACGGCGGGACGACCGCGCTCGTGACATAGGAAAAGGACTGGGAGAAAGAGATGCAGCCTTTCAGGTTCGATCTTTGCGAACTGCCGGGCGAGACGGAGGGGCTCCGGCAGGAGATTCGCGCCTTCCTCGCCGAGGAACTGAAACATGTACCGAAGGTGACGCGGGCGCAGACCTGGTCGGGATCGGATGCGGAGTTCAGCCGCAAGATGGGCGCGAAGGGCTGGATCGGCATGACCTGGCCGAAGAAGTACGGCGGGCATGAGCGGAGCTTCTTCGACCGTTACGTGATGCTGGAGGAGATGCTGGCGGCCGGCGCGCCGGTCGGCGCGCACTGGATCGGCGACCGGCAATCCGGACCGCTGCTGCTGCGCTTCGGCACCGAGGAGCAACGTCAGAAAATCCTGCCGCGTGTCGCGAAAGGTGAATGCTATTTCTGCATCGGCATGTCGGAACCGGATTCAGGCTCGGACCTCGCCGCGACGCGGACCCGCGCCGAGAAGGTGGATGGCGGCTACAAGGTTAACGGCACCAAGCTCTGGACCTCCGGGGCCCACCACGCGCATTACATGATCGCGCTTTTCCGCACCGACTTCGCGCCCGAAGCAAAGCATTCCGGGCTGACGCAGTTCCTGGTCGACCTGAAGACCACGAACGGCATCACCATCCGTCCGATCAAGGATCTTGCAGGCAATGCGCATTTCAATGAAGTCGTGTTCGAGGACGCTTTCGTTCCGGACAGCATGATGGTCGGCACGGAAGGCGGCGGCTGGGGGCAGGTGACGGCGGAGCTCGCCTTCGAACGTTCAGGTCCCGAACGCTATCTCTCGAGCTTCATGCTGATGGTCGAGATGATCCGCGAACTCGGGAAGCGGGACGGGGCGGAAGGCGCGCGCGAGGTCGGCCGCCTGGTCGCCCATCTCGTGACGCTCCGCCAGATGTCGCTTTCGGTCGCAGGCATGCTGGAGAAGGGCGAGAATCCGGCGCTCGAGGCCTCGGTCGTGAAGGACCTCGGCGCGATCTTCGAACAGGACATGCCGGTTCGTGCGCACGAACTGCTCGGCACCGCACCGACGGTGGGCGAGGGGAACGACTACGAACAGGTGCTTGGCTATCTGACGCAGACGGTGCCGAGTTTCTCGCTGCGCGGCGGCACGCGCGAAATCCTGCGCGGCATCATCGCCCGCGGGCTCGGACTGCGCTGAGGGAGAGAGCCATGAACGAATTGCAGACGATCCTTTCCGACAGCGTGGACGGACTTCTTTCGGAACGTGTGACGAAGGTGCTGGTGCAGAAGGCGGAGGAGGGTGAGTTTCCCGCTACGCTCTGGAACGAGGTGGAGGCGAACGGGCTCACCCGCGTACTCGTGCCTGAGGAGCAGGGTGGCGCGGGCGGCACATGGGCGGACGCCGCCATCGTGCTGAAGGCGGCGGGCGAGCATGTCGCGCCGCTGCCCCTCGCCGAGGCGTTGCTCGCAAACTGGTTTCTGACGCAGGCGGGGATCGAGGTGCCCGACGGCGTCACCACGCTTCTCGACGGCGACTTCACGCTCGAAGGCGGCAAACTTTCGGGCGAGGCGAAAAACGTGCCCTGGGGCCGGGACGCCGCGCGAGGCGTTGCCATCGTGAAGGGGCAGGTGATACTGGCGAGCCTCGACGGGGCCGCCATCGAACCCGGCATCAACGTCGCGCGCGAACCGCGCGACTGCGTGACGCTGAAGGGCGCCACCGCGACAGCGAAGAAGGCCGCACTTCCGGGGAACGCCATGAATCTCTATGGCGCCCTGATCCGCGCCTGTCAGATGGCAGGGGCGCTCGGCTATCTTTCCACGCAGTCGGTGGCCTACGCGAACGAGCGCACGCAGTTCGGCAAGCCCATCGGCAAGTTCCAGGCGATCCAGCAGCAGCTTGCGGTGCTGTCGACGCAGGCAGCGGCCTGCGGCGTCATCACGGATCATGCCTGCGCGCAGGTGGACAAGCGGGGCGCCGACGCCGCCTTCGAGATCGCGGCGGCAAAGATCCGGGTGGACGATGCGTCGAGCGTCGCGACCTCCATCGCGCATCAGGTTCACGGCGCGATCGGCTTCACCTATGAACACGGACTCCACTTTGCGACACGCCGTCTCTGGTCGTGGCGTGCGGAGTTCGGCGCGGGGCGCGACTGGGCGGAGACGCTTGGCCGCGAAACGATCGCCGCCGGCGCCGACGCGCTCTGGCCGCACGTTACCGCGCGATAGAATTCGTCATCCCTGAAGAGGAAGAACGCATGAAAGTCTCCGAAGCGCTCAAGACCCGCATTACCTGCCGGGCCTTTCTCGACAAGCAGGTGCCCGAAGCGACGGTACGGCAGATTCTCGAGGAAGCGAAATACGCGCCATCGGGCGGCAACCTCCAGCCCTGGCATGCCTACGCCATCACCGGCGACAGATTGAAGGAATTCCTGGCGATCATTGCCGAGAAGCAGAAGGCCAATCCCTTCGGAGACGGCGATACCGAATATGACATCTATCCGAAGGGTCTGACGGACCCCTACAAGGCGCGCCGCTTCAAGTGCGGCGAGGACATGTACGCGACCATCGGCGTGCCCCGCGAGGACAAGGAAGGCCGCATGAAGCAGTTCATGCGCAACTTCAATTTCTTCGACGCGCCGGTCGCCATGTTCTTCGCCATCGACCGGCAGATGGGACTCGGCCAGTGGTCGGATCTCGGCATGTTCATCCAGTCGCTGATGCTGGTGGCGCGCGAGCACGGGCTCCACACCGCGCCGCAGGAGGCGTGGGCGATCTGGCACAAGACGGTCTCGGAGTTTCTCGGGATGCCGGAAGAGCTTATGCTGTTCTGCGGGCTGGGGCTTGGCTACATGGACGAGAGCGCGCCGATTAACCATTTGCGCACCGATCGTGCGCCGCTGGAGGAATTTGCGACTCTCAGCGGTTTTTGACGGCGGCTGGCGATTCCTGTCGGATACCCGCACTATTCGTTCATCCCGGGTTCAGCGATGCTGGCTTAGGAACGGAGCCATGATGCAGAAATCCACATGGATCGCCCTGACGATCGCCGCGGCGTTCCTCTTCGGAGGAATGGCGCCGGCGCGCGCGAACGATCTCCTCGTGGAGGCCCAGTGGGACTATCATTCCGAGCAGGACAATGCGCGCGATGCGGTGCGCTCGGGTCAGGCGATTTCGCCGGGTCAGGCGAAAAGTGCGGCGCTCTCCCGCTATCCCGGCCGGTTCCTCGACATGAGTTTCGGTGGTAACGCCTACTATGTGAAGATCATGACGCCCCAGAACAGGGTCGTCGTCGTGACCGTGGATGCGGCATCCGGCCGCGTGCTCGGCGCGAGATAGAGCCAGAAACGGAGAAGTGAGCGATGCGGCTCCTCGTTGTCGAAGACGACCCCGATCTCAATCGACAGCTCGTCGGCGCCCTCGAAGAGGCGGGCTATGTGGTGGACAGCGCCAAGGACGGCGAAGAAGGTCATTTCCTCGGCGACACGGAGCCTTATGACGCCGTGGTCCTGGATCTCGGTCTGCCTGAAATGGACGGCGTGACGGTGCTCGAGAAATGGCGTCGCGACGGGCGCATCATGCCCGTGCTGATCCTCACCGCGCGCGACCGCTGGAGCGACAAGGTGGCGGGCTTCGACGCCGGCGCGGACGACTATGTCGCAAAACCTTTCTACATGGAAGAAGTGCTGGCGCGGCTTCGCGCGCTGCTCCGCCGGGCTACGGGTCACGCATCGAGCGAGCTCGAATGCGGACCGGTACGCGTCGACACAAGGAGCTCGCGCGTTACCGTGAACGGCCGCGCGATCAAGCTCACCTCGCTCGAATACCGGCTGCTTGCCTACATGATGCATCATCAGGGACGCGTCATATCGCGCACCGAACTTGTCGAGCATCTCTACGACCAGGACTTCGATCGCGACTCGAACACGATCGAGGTTTTCGTGGGACGCCTGCGCCGCAAGCTCGGCAAGGATGTGATCGAGACCGTGCGCGGCCTCGGCTACCGGCTGGCGGCGGCGGAAGATGCGGTCTGACAGCCTCGCTTTCCGGCTTGTCGCAGGCGCGGCACTCTGGAGCGCCATCGCACTTGTCGCGGGCGGCCTAATCCTTTCGGCGATCTTCCGCAACTCGGTCGAGCGCAGCTTCGACAGCCGCCTCAATGTGCTCCTGCACAGCCTGATCGCGACCACGGAAGTGAACGCGGAGGGCGAAATCGTGCGTCAGGGCGGTCTCTCCGAAACGCGCTTCGATCTCGCCTATTCCGGCTGGTACTGGCAGATCTGGCCTGTGGCACCCCGGCCCGCGCTGCGCTCGCGTTCGCTCTTCGACCAGTCGCTCGATCTTTCTCCCGCCGAAAAGACCATCCGCAACGAGATCGGACTGAAGATTTTCGACACCATCGGGCCCGAAAACCAGCCGCTCCGCGTTGTCGAGCGACGGGTAACGCTGCCGGGCTATGATGTGCCTGTTTCCTTCGCCGTGGCCGGCGAACGCTCGGAGATGAATGTCGAAATCCAGAGCTTCAATACCTGGCTCTTCGTCGCCATGGCGGCGATGGGGGCGGGGCTTCTCGTCGCGCTGCTGATCCAGGTGCGTTTCGGCTTGCGCCCGCTCGACCGTGTGCGTCACTCGCTCTCCCAGATACGAACAGGCAGGGCAACGAAGCTGGAAGGTGATTTTCCGCTCGAAATCGAACCGCTTGCCGAAGAGCTCAACGGCCTCCTCGAAGGCAACCGCGAGGTGCTGGAACGCGCGCGCACGCATGTCGGCAACCTCGCCCATGCGCTGAAGACGCCGCTCAGCGTATTGACCAACGAAGCGCGCTCCCACAAGGATCCGTTCGGCGAAACCGTGAGCCGCATGACGATGCAGATGCGTGAGCAGATCGACCGCCATCTCGCCCGGGCGCGCATGGCGGCATCGGCAAACGTGCTCGGTGCGCATACGCCGGTTGAACCGGTCGTAAGCCGTATTGCGAGAGCGCTGGAGCGCATCCATGCGGAGCGCGGAATCTCCATCGAAGTGTCATGTCCGCCCGATGCAGGCTTTCGTGGCGAAGCACAGGATCTCGAAGAGGTCGTCGGCAACCTTCTCGACAACGCCTGCAAGTGGGCGGAGGAACAGGTGCGCCTGACGGTGACGACGGAAGGGATCGAACGGAAGAACCGTGCTTTCCTGCTTGTCGTGGTAGAGGACGATGGGCCGGGGCTACCGGAATCCGCCCGCAAGACGGTGCTGCAGCGTGGCGCCCGGCTCGACGAAACGAAGCCCGGATCGGGGCTCGGGCTTTCCATCGTCACCGAGGTCGCCAACCTCTATGGCGGCGAACTGAAACTTGAAACGTCCGCCATGGGCGGGCTCCGCGCCGAGCTCTACCTGCCCGCTACAGCGCCCTTCTCCTGAAAACCGGCCCATTCAGCCCGCCAAGCTGAACGCCACATGAATGCCGCATTCAGCGCTCGCTCAAGGGCGGTCTTCTATCTTCGTGACCATCGGATCAACCAATCAGGAATTGGGGTACGTGTCATGAAGATCAAAAGCACTCTCATCGTCGGCGTTCTCGCCATTGCGCTTGCCGGCTGCCAGACGGGCAACCCTTACGGCTATAGCGGTGGCCCGAAGCAGGGTATCGGCACGTTGGCCGGCGCCGTTGCCGGCGGCCTTGCCGGTTCGCAGATCGGCGGTGGCTCCGGCCGCCTCTGGGCGACCGGCGCGGGTGTGCTGATCGGCGCACTGGTGGGTAACAATATCGGCCGCAGCCTCGATCGCGCGGACCAAGCCTATGTCCAGAACGCCTCCTACGGCGCCTTCCAGACCGGTCAGCCGCAGCGCTGGAGCAATCCGCAAAGCGGCAACTACGGTTATGTCGAGCCCGGCCGCTCTTATCAGTCGGGTGGCGCCTACTGCCGCGAATACAGCCAGACCGTCTATATCGGCGGCCGTCCGGAAA
This sequence comes from Parvibaculum sp., assembly GCA_017642695.1. Classification (GTDB taxonomy): domain Bacteria; phylum Pseudomonadota; class Alphaproteobacteria; order Parvibaculales; family Parvibaculaceae; genus Parvibaculum. The sequence goes on from JAEPQD010000001.1 coordinate 1,773,622, forward strand.
GCGCTTACGGCACGGCCTGCCGCCAGCCGGACGGAAGCTGGCAGATCGTGGGCTAGACGTCCGCGAACCGGATGGACGGTCGAGAGACCGTTCGGCCTCACCCCTGGTGAACTCCGTCCCCCGACCAGCGCCTGGGTGAGGCCACTTTTTCAGAGAGACCGTTTGAAGGTGTGAAAAGGCCGCCGCTTTCCTTTTGGAAGGCGGCGGCCAGTTCGGAACGGCAGCGACGCGGTCTCCATTGATTTTATCTGCGGGACCGCCCCGTTTGCACCAATCTATTCCGCTCGAAGAGTCGCCGCGCCGTCAGCCGGTGCGGCGATAAAGGATAAAGGCTCAGGCAGAAAGACCCCCAGAAGTGTCCGGTCCTTTCAGCCTCGCCACACGACCCTCTATCGAGATCGAAACTTTGGCGATGGCAAACGGCGTCAGCAAACCGTTAGACATCGGATCACCTCCTTTCAATTGTTGAACCAAGGATCTTCAGCGTGAATCCGCTGCGCGCTCACGTCAAGGAAATGTATGTGAAGGATCGGTACATACCGCATCCTGTGCGCAGTTTCCTTTGTATTGCGCCCTTTTCGAATTCCCGAGATCAGGGAACCGGTGCTGCCAACGAAGTGCCGCGAGCCTCAAACGCGCTGCTCCCGAGCGCCGGGCACGAATCAAAGCGTTAATTTGCAGCGGAAGCAGGCAGGCTTCTGTCCGGTTCCGTTTCGCTTGCTGCCATCAGCGAAGCGATGGTGACCGGTTCCGCAAGGTTCGCTTCCTGCTCGTCCAGTCTTTCGAAGAAGGCCTCCACACGCGGTTCGTGGGCAAGCGTGTCGTCCGCCACACTCCGGTTGTAGCGGCGAGCCCGAACCGCCGAGAAAATATCCGTGAGGGCGGTCTTGTCGGCGGGGCGGCCGGGCACAAAGCGGCTCGGCGTGCCCGTGGCGAAGGTGAGGAGCCCTCCCTCGCAAAGCGCCGACGCAATTTCTCCCATTGCCTCCATCGGTACATGCAGCCGTCTGGCGAGCGCTTCTTCCGTCCAGGGCGTCTGTCCGCGCTCGAAGGCTTCATGGACGAGGAGCAGCGCCTGTACCGACATGCGATCGAGTTGGCGCAGCGTCAGCAGGCTCACGCCCGCATGTGGCGAGAGATAGGCGCGGTTCTGATAGTAGAAGGCGATGGAGCAGCCGCCGAGCAGGATGAGCCAGGCCGCGTAGAGCCAGATCATGAAGAAGACGAGCGTCGCAAAGGCGGAATAGATCGCCACGTACTGTGCCGACTTGACGACAAAGGTGGCGAAGGTCCAGCCCGCCGCCCCCCAGGCGATGCCTGCAACCGTCGCGCCGACCGCCGCCGAGCCGAGATGTACGCGCGTGTTCGGGATCATCACATAGATGAAACCGAACGCCGCGATCAGGATCGCATACGGCAGCAGGCGGCTCGACTGTTCGATGATGTAGCGGACGGCTTCATACTCGGCGAGCGAGCCGATGAAGGAGTTGGAGACCGCGCCCGCCATGATACCGAACACGGTCAGGACGAGAATGGGACCGAGCACGCTCATGCTGACGATTTCGGTGAACTGCCGCGCAAAGGAACGGTTTGCTTCGACGCGCCAGATCGAGTTGAACGCGGCCTCGACCTTGTTGATGAGCGAAATTACCGTGTAGAGCAGGAAGGCGAAACCGATCGTACCGAGCACGTTGACGTTCACGCGCTGTACGAATTCCATCATCTGCCGTGTGATTTCCACGCCCTGGTCGCCGAGCGGTGCGAGGAAGTCGGCGAGCAGTGCCTGGATCCAGCTGTCGAAACCGAAGGCGCGGAAGACTGCAAAGGCGATGGCGAGGGCGGGAACAATGGAGAGGAGCGTCGTGTAGACGAGGCTCATTGCCCTCAGGCTGAGCGCGCCGCCCAGCAGGTCGCGGACGACCGACCAACCGATGCGAGCGGCGAGAAACAGCGAGCGCTGCCAGAAGGGCAGCTCGGCAAGAGGCTTTTCCCAGACAAAGGCGTGGGCGCGGTCGAGAAGCGTGGCGGAACCGAACATGATTGTCATGCTAGACGGCCCGGCACGCTTCGGCCAGTGGCGGTATTTCTACATAAAAAGGCCCTCCACCGAAGAGGAGGGCCTTGATCTTCCCGAACGCGGCGGCGTTCGTTCCGTTTGGTGTAGGTGTTAGCCGAGAACCAGTTCTTCGGCGGAGAAGCGCCCGTTGCGCCCTTCTACCAGTTCGTACTGGATCTGCTGACCTTCTTGCAGGGATTTCTGGCCGGCGCGCTCAACGGCTGAGATATGGACGAAAACGTCCTTGCCGCCATCCGCCGGCGCAATGAAACCATAACCCTTAGTGGCGTTGAACCACTTCACGACTCCGCTAGCCATAGTGCCTTGAATGCCTCGTGTAGGAATAAACGAAAGAATGCCAGCCTGACGATGGCATTCAGCCAAAAACGCTACCACCGAATTTTCTTCTGGACTATCGAAAATCGAGGGCTGGAACCGCACTTTTTAACGGCAGGTTTACAGGCAAACCCTGTGATTTTGCGCTGTCGGAACCAAATTTTAAGCATGCCTGACTAGCCTACGGACAGGATTGCCACCTGAGGGGTAATTCGGATGGGTGGCGTCTTGCCGCGAACGCGTCTGACCACCGAGTCCGGTATGCCGAAGAAGCCAATGACGACCGAACCGCAAGCCTCGATCAGACAGAAGCTCGCCAGCTACCTGGCGCAGCTGCCGCCGCCGGCGGTACTCAAGCTCGCTTCCGGGCTGGAGCGGGAGAAGTTGCGCGGTGCTTCGGGAATTCCCTACGAAATGATCCTGTCAGGCCTGCGGCCGCTGTTGGCGTCATTCGCGGGCAAGGACAGACCCGGCACACCTGATGCACTGCGACAGTTCTGCCGCCCTTTCGAGGACCTGCTGGTCGACGAGGAATCCGGCCATCGTCGCCAGGGCGTCATTTCGCGCAGATCCGTGATGAGCGTGTGGGGCTGGCTCAGGGACGAGTTGTTGCCTGACGCCCTGCCGGACATGACGCGGCGTATCGTCGACCATACGCTGAGTGGCGACAAGGCGGCGCTCGAGGCGGCGGTGTCCGTCATGCACGCGTCTGCCGCTTCCGCCATCGTCGCAGCCGTCGCCGAAGCGCGAGCCAACGGCGAAATGCGCAGACAGGCCGAAAGGCGGCTCGGCGGCGAGAATGGCTTCGACGACGCCCGCGAAATAGCAATCGTCCTGTCGATCGCCCCCGCCATGCTGAAATTGCAGGCGGAACTGCCGCGGTCGATTGCGAATTTCGACGAAGAAACAGTCGCAATCGTCAAGACGATCTACGAAGAAGTTGCCGAGGCCTCTCCCGCGGAAGCCCTCTATGTTCCCTTCGCCGTGATGAACCGCCTCGAAGAACCCTCACAGATACTCAGATTTGTCCGCAAGGTTGCGCATCAGCGCAACGATGTGGTCATCAGCCGTTGCGAGCTTGCCGTTTTCGGCGAAGTGCTCCTCACCGAGATCGAGGAAATCGCCCGCCGATCCGAAATGTCGAGACCGGGTCACACCGATCTGGACCGATTGCTGACGGATATCCGCCGTTTCGCTCAGTTGTCCAAAGGGTTCACGGCGGAAATCGACCTGCGCCGCAATGGCGAATGGGGGCAGCGTCTACTTGCGGCCCGCGGGCGCGTATCCGCGGCAATTTCGCAGGAAATGTCGCGCTTCGAGACCGAACTCGTGCGCGCGCTGCCGTTCCACCAGATCGGTCAGTACGGCCGTGGCGGGCCGATGAAGCCGGACCTCGCGAAGGGACCGGATCACGCCCGCACTGCCCGCATGACGGCGTGTCTTCGTTTCACCCAGGGTATCGGCCCGATCTGCGAGCCGCTGGGTGCGCAAAGCCATTGCCGCAGTATCAGGCAGCAGATCGAGTCCTACCTGTCTTCCTACGAAGACCGTCTGCTGGAAGAGCTGCGCAGAGCCACGGGCTCCAGCCGCGCCAACGCGGAAGCCTTTCTCGAAATTGCCGCAGGCTTCCACGAAGCGCTCGGCGAGGAAAAGCAGGCCGACGTGCTTCGCCGGCGCGGTCAGGTAGCCGTGCGCGACTGAGATTCTTTCTTTACCGGAAACTCCTCTTCATAGGCAAAGAGACCGGGCATGCCTCCTGTATGCAGGAAGATGACGCATTGCTTGTCGGCATACAGTCCCGCGATCACTTGCGCGATGAAGCCTGCCATGCCCTTGCCGGTATAGACGGGGTCCAGAAGCACACCCTCCGTTTGGGCGACGAGCTCGACAGCTTTGCGCATGGGTTCCGTCGGCATTCCGTAGCGATCGCCGAGATGGCCGCCGTCGAGTACAACCGCGTCCAGCGCGGGAGCGGAGACGCCGAGCAGGTCCGCTGTCTTGCAGGCGAGTGTATGGATACTCTTCGCCATCTCGTCATTGTCCGCCCGGTAGACATTGATACCTACAATGTCCGGGTCGCTACCGCGCAATTGCGCGCCGGCAACGAGACCGGCCTGTGTGCCGCCGCTTGAAGAGGCGTGCAAGAGAACGGCGTTGGCGAGGCCTGCATCCTCGAGCTGGTCCGCGACCTCGAGATAGGCGCGGGCGTAGCCGAGCGACCCGGTCGCGCTCGACCCGCCGACGGGCACGAAGTAGGGCTTGCCGCCACCCGCCTCGATCTCTCCCATGACCTTGCCGAAGACCTCGACCGCATCGGAATCCGCCGGCTCGATGCGAACTTCGGCACCGAGCACGCGGTCGAGCAGAAGATTGCCTGACGAACGATAGTTCCGGCCCTTGTAGGGCACGGTATCGAAGAGAACGAGGACGCAGCGAAGACCGGCGGCGGCCGCCGCCGCCGCAGTCTGGCGCGCATGGTTCGACTGCACGGCGCCGGTCGTCACCACCGTGTCGCAGCCGGAGGCGAGCGCCTCGCCGATCAGATATTCGAGCTTGCGTGTCTTGTTGCCGCCGCCTGCGAGCCCCGTGCAGTCGTCACGCTTGATGAAGAGGCGTGGCGGTGTCGTCTTCATCTCGCTCGCCAGCGCATCGCGGAGCCGCCGCATCTCGGCAAGCGGCGTCGGCAGATGGGCGAGGGGAAAGCGCGGGAAGTCGTCGAGCGAGACGGCCATGCGTCAGATCACTCCCTCGCTACGGAATGCGGCGATCTCGTCCGTCGAGTAGCCGAGTTCACCGAGAATGATCTCGGTATGCTCGCCGAGAATCGGTGCGCGCCCGCGCACCGAGGCAGGTGTTCGCGACAGGCGGAGCGGGGTCTCCATAACGGGTGCCGGTCCGGGAAGGCCCGGAAAATCAAGCGGCTTCAGGTAGCCCATTTCCCTTATGTGCCGGTCGTCGAGCGCCTGTTGTGGCGAGTAGACGGGCCCGGCCGGGATGCGGGCCTTTTCGAGTTCCGCAAGCGCCTCGTCCGTCGTCCTCTCTTCCGCCCAGCGCTGCGTTCGTTCCGAAAGAAGTTCGCCGTTGTCGCCGCGCGACAGGTCGTCCTTGAAGCGGGGGTCGTTCAGCCATTTCTCCTCTTCGCCCATGAGCCGTGCCCAGCGCTTGAAGAGAGGCATGCCGATCACCTGTACGAGGATCCAGCCGTCCTTCGTGCGCACGATGTCGGCGGGGCCTGCATAGGGGGAGCGGTTGCCGATCGCGACGCGGTTCGTCTGGCGCAGTTGCTGCTCGATCAGGTGAAAGTTGAAGTAGGCAAGTGCCGTCGAAAGAAGCGAACCTTCCACCACCTGGCCCTTCCCGGACTGAGCTCGCTCCATCAACGCCGCCATGGTGCCGAAGGCCGAGAGCGAGGCTGTGCCGAAATCGACCCAGGGCGCATAGCTCTTAACAGGTTCTTCCGGATAGCCGGTGAGATAGGCTGCGCCGACCATCGACTGGGCCACACCGTCGAAGCCCGTGCGTTCGCTGTAGGGTCCGCCATGGCCGAAGGCCGAGACGGTCGTGAGAATGATGTCGGGTTTCGACGCCGCGAGGCTCTCATAGTCGAGGCCCATGGCCTTGAGGGTCGCCGGTGGCAGGTTGGCGACCACGACGTCGGCGGTCGCGACGAGGCGCCGGACGATCTTGCGGCCCGTTTCCGTCATGGGGTCCAGCGTCAGGCCGCGCTTGTTCCGGTTCATCTGCAGGAACATGGCCCCCTCGCCACCCTCGCCGGGCCCGGCTTCGGGAACGATGGGCTGCACGAAACGGTCCTCCGACCCTTCGCGGCGCTCGATCCGAATGACTTCAGCGCCCATGTCGCCCAGTAACGCCGCGCAATAGGGGCCGGCAATATAGCGGCCGAAATCGAGAACCCTCACGCCTGCCAGAATACCGCTCGCCGCGCCGCCTTGTTCAGCCATCTCGTTCCTTCTCCCATTGCCCCTGTCTCATTCTGGTACGCCGGACAGGTGGCAAAACCATAAGCGCCGCTTGCCTTTCGAGAAAGACTCGCGAAGCGAATTTTGCATTTTATTTAAGCTTTGGCCCATAGGCTGTGCGCGCTTGGGAACGTGACACGTGCGACACGTCGCAGTTCGGAGGATGGGTGAGGGGGTCGGAAGACGCGGTCGGGGAGTTGCTGCCGCAGGCAGGACGCATGACCGATGAAAAAGAAGCCTATCGGTGGACCGGCGAGTTTGCTGACCCGCAACTCGAGGACACATACTTGCGCGCGAGCTGGACGGAGATCCATGCGCGGCTCGGCGCCGTTCTCATTGCTATCTATGTTTTTGTCAGCTGGGCGATTTTCGATTTCCTGACGCTGGGCGTGAGCTGGCCGTTCGTTGCCTTGACCGTCGGGCGCTTCGCGGCCTTGGGCGCAACGCTTATCGCTCTGAAAATCTTCCGGACACCCGATGACCGGCATGGTTTCATGTTCTGCGCCATCGTCACCCAGGTGCTTGTCTGTCTCATCGCGCCGCTGTCGTTGATGCTCGGCGAAGTGAACTTCGCCGCGGCCTTGTTGAGTATTGTCGTCATTCTGTTTGCTTTCTATATCGGCGTACCGACGCGGCTTGTGCCGAATCTCGTTATCTCTTCCGTCCTCTGCCTCGGCTTCGTGATCGTTTCGCCTGCACTGGCAGAAGTCGACACGCTCACGCTTGTCGAAATTTGCGTACTCTTCGCGGTGGTAAACGCCATCGGCGTCGAAATGGTACGTGCCGCAAACCGGCTTCGCCGCGACGGGTTTCTGACGCTCATGCGTCAGCAGGAGCTTTACGATCAGCTGAAGCGCGAAGTCGAAAGCCGACAGGAGGCTGAAGCGACGGTGCGCAATACGGAAGAAAGCTTCCAGAGCATCTTCTACGCCGCGCCGCTTCCTATCGCGCTCGTGGACCCGGCTGGGTTCGGTCTGATGCAGGCGAATATGGCCGCACTCAAACTGTTCGGCATGAACGAGGAAGAAGCGCAGAACATTGACGTTCGAGCGTTTTTTGATGAGGAGAATCTGCCTGCACGGATCGAAACGCTTCTCGTGAGCGGAAGGGCAGGGTCGCCGGTCGAATTCCGCATGAAACGCAAGGACGGCGCTGTCATTCACGCGCTGGTGTCGGCCGCGACGGTCCATTTCCAGGGGCGGCGCGCACTTCTGATCGGCATCCAGGATGTCACTGCGCGACGCAAGGAAGCGGAAGCGCTGCGTGACGCGCGTGACCAGGCGACGGCCGCTAGCCGGTCGAAGTCCGAGTTTCTCGCCAATATGAGCCATGAGCTTCGGACGCCACTCAATGCGATCATCGGATTTTCCGAAGCGCTGGAGCGGGAGCTCTTCGGCCCGGTCGGAAATCCGCGTTATCGTGAATATGCCGAAGACATTCACGACAGCGGCGTTCATCTGCTGAGCCTCATCAACGATATTCTCGATCTCTCGAAAATCGAGGCGGGGCATTTCAAGCTTCATGAAGATGAAACAGAGCTCGATCACATCGTCGAAGCTGCAACGCGAATTGTGCGCCATCGCGCGCAGCAGGCGAATATTGAGATAGAGTGCAATCTTCCTTCGCCGGCGATCGTCCTTGTGGCGGACGAACGCGCGTTGAAACAGGTTCTCATCAATCTCGTGTCGAATGCCGTGAAATTCAGTCCGGATCGCAGCCTGGTTCGTATCGACGCGCAGCTGACATCCGAACATCTCCGGATTTCGGTAGCCGATCAGGGGGCCGGTATTGCGGCGGAAGATATCCCCCGGGCACTCACGCCTTTCACCCAGCTGGACGGGTCGCTGTCCCGCGCGCATGAAGGAACGGGGCTTGGTCTGCCATTGGCCAGGCATCTGACAGACCTGCACGACGGCGAACTCTCAATTGAAAGCACGCTGGGTGAGGGCACCATCGTTCACATCGATCTGCCGCTGTCGCGCATCGTCGATAGGGATCTGCCCTCGAAAGAAACCGCTGTTCTCTGAGTTTCAGCCGTCGCCGCGGCTGCCGGGGCGATAGCTTTCCTCAACATGACCTTCAAGTTCCTCCCGCGTGAACCGGACAGGTTTCGTACGCATGCCGACGAAGAGCGGTGACTGATCGGCATAGTGCGGCGAAGACGTGTCGAGCGTTGCCGAGCCGAAAGGATGCACACTTTCGGACGTGAGTTTTCCTGTCCGGTCCCATTCCACGAACATGATGAGCGTGTCGCCGGCGCGGGCTGTAAGCGTGCCGTCTTCCTCCCGTGATCCATAGATCGCGCGCAGAATGTCCGGCCCGCCGTCGATCGGCAGATCTACCGAGCCGCGCCGGAAGCGGTTGATTTCGCCCCATTCCGGGTCAAGCCTGCCGAAATGCGTCTTGAGGCGCGACATCGCCTCGCGCAGCTTGTCCATCGGTTCCGGAGGTGTTTCGCCGCGTATGCCCGCGACGATCACCGGCTCGGCCGTCAGGACGGCGAGCGCCGCGCGGCGGCTGGCGACATCCGTCCGCCTGTCCCAGTCGCGCAGCAGTTCCTGAGCCTGCTGGAGTTCAGCATCGTCACCGGCATCGACGGCGAGAATACCGTTCACGATCTCCATCATGGCCGAGTTCTCGCTGTAGCGCAGATCGTATTTGTAATCGTGAAACTCACCAGCCGTGATCGAATTGTCGGTGCCGTAGGTTTCCTCGATCCGCATCGCCCTGTTCGTCATGTCGTTCTGAAGGCCGAGCCGGTCGGGGAAGTCGCCGGGATCGAGGTTGTCGTTTGCGGCGGTCGCGCGGAACGGCGTGTTGTTCGCGTTGTAGACATAGCCGGAGTTTGGATTGATGATTTTCGGCATCGCATCGAAAGGCACATAACCCTGCCAGATGAGCGAGGAGTCATCGCCCGGCAGGACACCAGACCAGTCCGGACCTTCCTTCCTGTCCGGGAACTGTGCGTTGTAGACATAGGCGATGTTGCCCTGCTTGTCGGCGTAGATGTAGTTGATGCTCGGCAAGGCCTGCAGCTTCATCGCCTCGATCCATTCGCCGAACCGGGTCGCCTTGTCGAGCGCGTAATATTGTTCAACCTGCCTGATCTCGCCGATCCCGGCATAGCGCACCGCAAAAAAGCCGTTCGGCGTTTCGAGCACCGGTCCATGTTCCGAACGCAAGACCTCGCGCTCCACCGTCCACCAGAATGGTCCCCAGAGATCGACGCGAATTTCAGCCGTGCTTTTCTCGAAGTCGCGCCACGTACCATCCAGAAGGTACTGATCTTCGTCGTCCGGATTGACTTCGAGGCGGTAGATGTCGACGAGATCGGGCTCATTCACCGTGTTTGCCCAGCCAAGATTGGCATTGTGTCCATGCAGCATGAAGGGCGAGCCCGGAAAAAAGCCGCCCGCAACGTGCCAGCCCTCTTCACTCTCGAGTACCGCTTCGTACCAGGCGACGGGTCCGGCGAAAGGCTGATGCGAATTGACGAGAAGCCGCGTCGCGCCATCGGCGGAGCGCGCGGGACTCACGGCAACACCGTTCGACCCGATGGGAAGAGGATCCCTTGCAGGCAGAAATGCATCGACGCCCTGTTTCGACAGGCCTTCTCCCTTGCCGATCCGTCCTTCGAATACCGCCATCAGCGTTTTGTCGAGGCCGTAGAAGAAAGGCGCCTTGAACATGAAACCGGCGGCAACGTCCTGACCCGTTACGGGCAGGAATCCATCGATGACGCCTTCAGGATGGAGCGCGGCGTAGTAGTTCACACCGTCCGCATAGGCCTCGATCACCTTGCGCACCTCGGGTGAAAGATCGCTTTCGTAGCGCGCGTCGACCGTTTCCCAGATGGCCATCAGGTTGACGAGATAATCGCTCACCGCCGCGCGCTCGCCCTTCACGGAAGCTAGCTTGCCGCGCGTCGCGATCAGCACTTCCTGTATGGTCGCGAAATCGTCTTCCGAGTGTGCATAACCGATGCCGAAGGCAACATCCGCATCCCGCTTGCCGAAGATGTGCGGCACGCCCCACTCGTCGCGTTCTATGGTTGCGTCGTAGGTGTCCGCTTTCGCGATCAACGGCGCTGCGGCGGTGGACGACGGTGCTTCGATGGCGCCCCGGATGAGAATGACGGCAAGGACGGTCAGGGCGAGCCCGAGAATCCCGAGAACGCCGGTCTTGGCATAGCGCAGCACGCGGTATCTCCTTCTTTTGTCCGGTGCGCAGCCTAACGGTCTGCCCGGCTCCGTCAAACGGGGGAGAGAACAGCCCGAGGCTGCGTCCCTCCGCCGCTTTCCGCGCTGCCTTGAAACCTCTATACAGGGCGCGTTTACAGGCCACCCCCCCATAGGCGGAACCCGTGCTGATTTCGGCAAACGACATTGCGATCTTTCTCGCCTTCGCCGCGCTGACCGGCATCGCGCTCTGGCTTCTGCTGCGCCCGTTGCGTGCCGACGCGGCCGGGTCGCCGGCAGATGAGGGCGAGAGCGAGGTTGCCCTTTATCGCGATCAGCTTGCCGAAATTTCCCGCGATCTCGAGCGCGGCACTATCGCCGAGGCGGAGGCTGAGGCCGCACGTGTCGAAGTCTCGCGTCGTCTTATTGCCGCTGATGAGGCGAGAGAGGCCGCCCGCCGCGCGGACGGCGCCGCCAGTCCTGGCTGGCGCAAGGGTACGGCGCTCGCGCTTGCGCTTGGTCTCCCTGTCTTCGCGCTCTCTGTCTATCTCGCCGAAGGAACGCCCGGCATGAGCGGGCAGCCGATAGCCGAGCGCATGGAAGCGCCTGCCGAAACATTGCCTGTCGAGGGGCTTGTGGCGCGCGTAGAGCGCCGCCTTAAGGAACAGCCTGACGACGTGCAGGGTTGGGAGACGATTGCACCGGCCTATCTGATGCTGGGCCGCACGGACGATGCGGCGCATGCCTGGACGCGGGCGATGATGGCGGGCGGCGTCACTGCGGATCGTCTCGCAGCGCGCGGCGAAGCGCTTGTTCTTGGCAATGACGGTGTCGTTGGTTCAGCAGCGAAAGAGGATTTCGAGCGTGCTGTGGAACTCGATCCAGATGAACCTCGTGCGCAGTTTTATCTCGGCGCCGCAGAACTTGAAGCCGGTGAGCGCGAGGGCGCACTTGCCCGCTGGAAAGCCCTTCTTGCCCGCGCGCCGGAGAACGCTCCCTGGGCGCCTGCACTCCGCTCACGTATTGCCGCCGTCGAGGGCCGACCGGTCATCTCCGCGGAAGACGAGCCTATGATTCGCGGCATGGTGGAGGGTCTCGCCGCCCGTCTGGCGGACAATCCGGGCGATCTCGATGGCTGGCTCCGTCTCATCCGTTCCTACGGCGTGTTGCAGGAAGAAGAAAAGGCGACAACGGCGCTTGCCGCGGCACGCAAGGCTTTCGCGAATGATCCGGATGCGCTTGCCCGGCTCTCGGACGCCGAGGCTGCCCTGGACAAGTAATCCCCGGGTTCCTTGCACTGCGCTAGAATCTGCGTCGACTCGGAAATTCGGGCAGGGGCATCATGCTGAGCGAACTCCAGAAGGAAACGGCGAAAGCCATCGTCAATATTTTCGAGACCGGTTCCGCGCGGGGAGATTACGCGCGCGTCACGCTTCTGACGGGCGATAGCGGCCACCTCACCTATGGCCGCGCGCAAACGACGCTCGGCAGCGGTAATCTCCATCTTCTCATCAAGGCCTATTGCGCCACGCCGGGTGCTGCCTATGCGCGGACGCTGAAGCCCTATCTGCCGCAGCTCGCCGACATCGATCTTCGCCTCGATACCGACTGGAGCTTTCGCAACGTTCTGAAAGAGGCGGGCGGCGATCCGGTCATGAGGGACGTGCAGGACGATTTCTTCGACCGCGTCTACTGGACGCCCGCACTCGCTTCCGCCAAGCGTACAGGGCTCGGCGAAGCACTTTCCGCCGCTGTCGTCTATGACAGTGTGGTCCATGGTTCGTGGATCGCGATGCGCGACCGCACGACAGCGAAGGCGGGAGCCGCTTCCTCGGCCGGAGAGCGCAGATGGATCGGTGTCTATCTCGATACGCGGCGCGACTGGCTCGCCAGCCACTCGAATGCCCTGCTGCGGAAGACGGTCTACCGGATGGATGCCTTCAAGGCTCTCGCCGCGTCGGGTAACTGGTCGCTTGACCTTCCCATGATGGTTCGCGGCGTGCGGATCGATCCGGACGCGCTTTGTCTCCGCCCGCCTGTCAATGCCTCGGCCATCGAGGTTGCTACCCGCAATCTTCGTCTTACCGATCCGAAAATGTCCGGAAATGACGTACGGGCTCTCGAAGAGGCCCTCTCGAAGGAGGGCTACGCCATAAACCGCGACGGCATCTTCGATGAAGGCCTCGAAACTGCCCTCAAGTCCTTCCAGCGTGATTTCGGTCTCGTGGACGATGGCATTGCGGGGCCCGCAACACGGCTGATGCTCGGGATATGAGGCTGTTCCGTCCGGACAGGCCCCGCGACGATTTAGCGGTTTCGTCTCCCGCATCGGCCGGGCTATACCTCAGACCTCATTCGGGAGCGAAACATGACGCGCAAGCAACGCCGCGCCGCATTCATCGTCGTCGCCCTTGGCATATTGGGCCTTGCCGTGGGGCTCGTCCTATATGCGATGAGCGACAGCATCGTCTACTTCTACAGCCCCAGCGACGTGGTCGAACGGGGTGTCGAACCGGGTGAGCGCATCCGTCTGGGCGGCCTTGTCGAACAGGACTCGCTACAGGATCTCGGCGATGCCACCGTGCGCTTCAATGTTACCGACTTCGTCGAAACCTTCACGGTCACCTATCGCGGCGTTCTGCCCGATCTCTTCCGTGAGGGACAGGGTGTCATCACGGAAGGCGCATTCGATGAGTCAGGTGGTTTCACCGCCGACAACGTGCTTGCCAAGCACGATGAATATTACATGCCGCCCGAGGTCGCCGATGCATTGAAGAAGTCCGGCAACTGGCAGGGCGAAGGCGCCGATGCACCGCATTCGGAGACCTACGGGCAGGGCAGTTATCCATGATTGTGGAACTCGGCCATTTCGCCCTGGTGCTCGCGCTCGGCGTTTCGCTTGTGCAGATGGCCGTGCCCGCAATCGGCGCGCATCGTCGCGAAGCGCCTCTCATGCGGATCGCTGAACCGGCTGCACTGCTGCAGTTCGCGCTTATCGCACTTGCCTTTGCCGCTCTCACCTATGCTTTCGTCGTTTCCGACTTCTCGGTGAAGCTCGTTTACGACAATTCCCATTCCGCCAAGCCGATGATCTACAAGGTGAGCGGTGTGTGGGGCAATCACGAAGGCTCTATGGTTCTCTGGGTGCTGATCCTCGCACTCTTCGGTGCGCTGGTGGCGCTCTTCGGCAATAACCTGCCCGATACGCTGCGCGCCCGCGTGCTTGCGGTGCAAGCTTCCATAGCCGTGGCTTTCCTGCTCTTCATTCTTTTCACCTCCAATCCCTTCCTCCGGCTTGATCCCGCGCCCTTCGAGGGCAGCGGACTCAATCCGATCCTCCAGGACCGGGCGCTCGCTTTCCACCCACCCTGGCTCTATGCGGGTTATGTCGGCTTCTCGATGACCTTCTCGTTTGCCGTTGCGGCGCTGATCGAAGGCCGGGTCGACGCAAGCTGGGCGCGCTGGGTCCGGCCCTGGACGCTCGCTGCCTGGCTCTCGCTCACCATCGGCATCGCCATGGGGTCGTGGTGGGCCTATTACACGCTCGGCTGGGGCGGCTTCTGGTTCTGGGACCCGGTGGAGAATGCTTCCCTGATGCCGTGGATCGCGGGCACGGCGCTTCTTCATTCCGCCATCGTTGCGGAAAAGCGCGGGGCGTTGAAGAGCTGGACGATCCTTCTTGCGATCCTCGCCTTCTCACTCTCGCTCCTCGGAACCTTCCTGGTGCGCTCCGGCGTCCTCACCTCGGTGCACGCATTCGCTGTCGATCCCGCGCGCGGCAGCTTCATTCTCGGCATCCTCATTGTCTTCGTCGGTGGCTCGCTCGCGCTCTATGCGTGGCGCGCCCCGATGCTGAAGACGGGCGGCATCTTCGCGCCGCTGAGCCGCGAATCCGCGCTGCTCATGAACAACATGCTGCTTTCCGCCGCTGTGGCCTCTGTTTTCGTCGGCACACTCTATCCGCTGCTGCTCGATGGATTGACCGGTATGAAGATCACGGTGGGCCCACCCTTCTTCAACTACACCTTTGTGCCGATCTTCGTGCCTTTGCTTTGCATCGTCCCGCTCGGACCGCTGCTCGGCTGGAAGCGCGCCGACATGAAAGCTGCGGCGGAGCGTCTGCTTGCCGCGGCAGGTCTCGCGCTCGTCGCCTGCCTCACGACCTTCGCGGTCGCTTATGATGGCCCCTGGCTCGCACCCTTTGGCATGGCGCTCGCTGTGTGGCTCGTTGCGGGCGCGGCCTCGGAAATCGCCTGGCGCATCAAACTGTTCTCAACACCGCTTGCCGAAAGCCTCGGGCGCGCGCGCCGTCTGCCGCGGTCGGCATGGGGCACGGCGCTCGCGCATGGCGGTCTCGGCATTGCGGTTGCGGGCATTGTCGGCGTAACCGCTTGGCGCGCCGAACTCATCACCTCGCTTGCACCCGGTGAAAGCGCGGAGATTGCGGGCTATACGTTGACCCTTGAACAGGTCGGGCTGCGCGATGGTCCGAATTACGAAGCGACGGTCGGTGTCGTCCGCGTCGTGCGCGATGGCCGCGAGCTTGGCACTCTTCTGCCAGAGAAGCGCCGCTTCCCTGCCGAACGGCAGGAAAAGACGGAAGCCGCGATCCGCACCAACGGTTTCGCCGATCTCTATGTCGTTCTCGGTGAGCGGGCGGGAGACGGCAAATGGGTGCTGCGCGCCTATCACAACAACCTCGCACCTTGGATATGGATCGGCGGTGCGATCATGGCGCTGGGCGGTGCGATGTCGCTCATGGATCGCCGCTTGCGTGTCGGCGCGCCCACGGGCGCCCGGTCACGGCTCGCGCCCGCGGAGTAGCCTGATGCGCAGTCTTCTCGCCGCGCTTCTGCTTTCCTTCGTTTTCTCGAGCGGGGCGGCGGCTCTTGTCGACCCGTCGGAACGTCTCGCCGATCCAGCGCAGGAAGAGCGCGCGCGGGAGATTTCGAAGAACCTCCGCTGCCTTGTTTGTCAGAATCAATCGATCGATGACTCCGATGCCGAACTCGCCGGCGATCTCCGCCGCGTCGTTCGCGAACGGATCGCGGCCGGCGATAGCGACGAAGAAGTCTATGACTACGTTGTGGATCGATACGGCGAGTTCGTGCTCATGACGCCGCCATTCGAGCCCGCCACCTGGGCGCTCTGGCTTGGCCCGGTCTTCTTCGTTCTGGCCGGAGCGGGCATCGCTATTCTCGTGCTTCGCCGCCATGGCGGCCGCGCCGCTGAGCAGGGTCTCAGCCGGGAAGAGGCCGCTCGCGTGGCGGTACTCATGAAAGACAACGAAAACCCCGACAACGCCCGCTGACGGGGCGCCGCATTTTCGCCTTACCAATCTGTAACAATCCAGACATGATTTGGAAAGGGTTGGGACATGATCCTGACACCTGAACATGCCGCCATGCCCTCGATCCGTCAGGCTGACGAGGCGGGATAACGATACGGGAGTTCGAACAATGCGGAACGGTCGGAATTTTTCATGGCGTCGCTCGGCGCTGGCGCTCACCACGGCAGGCATCTTCGCCGCCGGTATCTGGTCGGCGAACGCGGTAGCCGAGCCCGCGCCTCTTGACACGCAGTCCGCGGCGCCGGCCGCCACCGCGCTTGAGCGGCTGCCGAGCTTTGCCGATCTCGTGCAGAAGGTGAACCCGGCTGTCGTCAGCATTCGGGTTGACGAGGAAGTGGAAGCCCGCGGTTCGGCGGGAATGCCCGAACTGCCTTTCCCGCCCGGCAGCCCGTTCGAGAAGTTCTTCCGCGATCTTCAGCCCCAGGGCCCGGATGGCGCGCCGCGCCGCCGTCACGCAACGGCGCTCGGCTCCGGCTTCCTGATTTCGGCTGATGGCTACATCGTCACCAACAACCATGTCGTCGGCGACGGCAAGGACATCACCGTGGTTCGCGATGATGGAACGGAGATGCCAGCGAAGCTGATCGGGCGCGATCCGAAAACTGACCTCGCTCTCGTGAAGGTGGAGTCGAAGGAAGCGCTTCCTTACGTGGTCTTTGGCGACTCGGACAGCGTCCGTGTCGGAGATTGGGTGCTTGCGGTCGGCAATCCGTTCGGTCTCGGCGGCACCGTTACAACTGGCATTGTCTCGGCGCGTGGCCGCGAGATCGGTGCGGGCCCGTACGACGACTTCATCCAGATCGACGCTTCGATCAACAAGGGTAATTCCGGCGGGCCGACCTTTGACGTGCATGGCAATGTCGTCGGCGTGAACACGGCGATCTTCTCGCCGACCGGCGGCAGCGTCGGCATCGGCTTTGCGATCCCGGCCGCCATAGCGCAGAAGGTCATCGCGCAGCTGAAGGAAGACGGCAAGGTCACGCGCGGCTGGCTCGGTGTCACCATCCAGCAGGTGGATGACGATCTTGCCGCCTCGCTGTCTCTCGACAAGGCACGCGGCGCGCTTGTCGCGCAGGTCGCCGAAGACAGCCCGGCGGAAGATTCGGGTATCAAGACGGGTGACGTCATCCTCAATGTCAACGGCAAGGAGATGGAAGACGTGCGCGCGGTGAGCCGAACCGTCGCCGATCTCGAACCGGACTCCGATGCCGAGATTGTCGTCTGGCGGGATGAACGCCGCAAGACCGTCGACGTCGAGATCGGCACCTTTCCCGAGAACCTCGAAATGGCGTCGGCGGCGCCGTCCGAAAGCGCGCCGGAAGCCGGCACCACCGAAAGCCTCGGCCTCGCGCTTGCCGAAACGCCGGACGGCGTTGTCGTCCGCAGCGTCGATCCTGCAAGCGATGCCGCGGAAAAGGGCGTACGCCCTGGCGATGTGATCGTGAAGGTTTCGGGCCGCGACGTGAAGAAGCCGTCCGATGTCGTGGCGGGCGTGGAGGAGGCGAGCAAGGCCGACAAGAATTCGGTGCTGCTTCTTCTGCGCAGCGAAGAGCAGCAGCGTTTCGTCGCGCTGACGCTCGAAAAATCGTAACGGATGCCTGTGGGGGGCAGGTGTTCGCGGAAACGCGGCTCCGGTTCCTCCGGTATTGGGGTCGCAGGGTCGCGCCCGCCGATGCTAGTCCCCCGCGGCATCGGCGGCGCGGTCCGACCGCCTGGAAGACAAACGGGAGTGCAGGGTACCAATGCGCATTCTGGTGATCGAAGACGATCTTGAGGCCGCGGCCTATGTCGTGAAGGGTCTGCGCGAAAGCGGCCATATCGTCGATCATGCGGCGGATGGCGAAGAGGGGCTTACGCTTGCGCTCTCCAGCACCGTCGATGTCATGATCGTGGACCGCATGTTGCCGAAGCGCGACGGGCTCAGCGTCGTTGAGACGCTGCGCGAAGAAGGGGTGCGTACGCCCGTTCTGTTCCTCTCGGCGCTGGGCGAGGTCGATGACCGCATCAAGGGGCTGAAAGCCGGTGGCGACGACTATCTGACAAAACCCTATGCCTTCGCCGAGCTTCTGGCCCGTATCGAGGTGCTGGTCCGCCGCGCCAATCCCGATCAGGTGCGCACCCGGCTTCAGGTTGGCAACCTCGAAATCGACCTTCTCGCCCGCAAGGTCATCCGCGAAGGTCAGGAGATCGATCTCCAGCCGCGCGAATTCCGCCTTCTGGAATACCTCATGAAACATGCGGGTCAGGTCGTCACGCGCACCATGCTGCTCGAAAATGTCTGGGAGTATCATTTCGATCCGCAAACGAACGTGATCGACGTTCATATTTCGCGGCTCCGCGCCAAGATCGACAAGAATTTCGAGCAACCGCTCTTGCACACTGTACGGGGTGCGGGATACTCGCTACGTGCCGCTGATTAAACTCCTCAAGACCTCGACCTTCCGGCTCGCGGTCATTTACCTCGCCCTGTTCGCCGCCTCGGCGATCACGCTGCTGGCCTATGTCTACTGGAATACGGCCGGCTTCCTCGCCCGCCAGACCGACGAAGCGGTAGAAGTCGAGATCGCGGGTCTTGCGGATCAGTACCGGCAGGGCGGCCTCCCTCTTCTCGTTCACACGGTCATCCAGCGTTCGCGCGATCCAGGCCAGAGCCTCTATCTTGTGCTCGACCCGGCAGGCCGCGTTCTCGCCGGTACGCTCGATGCCCGGCCGCAGGTCGAACCCGGTCCCGACGGCTGGTTCGACTTCAGCTACAACCGCAAGACACTTGACGGCACGGAGGTGAAGGCGGCGCGTGCCCGCGCTTTCTTCCTGCAGGAAGGTTTCTATCTTCTCGTAGGCCGCGACGTACAGGAACGCCGCGAGATCGAAAATCTCATCACCAACGCCCTCATCTGGGCGATCGGCCTCACTGTCGCGCTCGGCCTCGCCGGTGGGCTCTTCATGAGCCGCAACATGCTGGCTCGCGTCGACGATATCAATCGCTCGAGCCGCGACATCATGGAGGGAGATCTCTCGCAACGCCTGCCGATAGCGGGTACGGGCGACGAGCTGGACCAGCTTGGCCGCAACCTGAACGCGATGCTTGATCAGATCGAGGCGCTTATGACGGGCATGCGCCAGGTAACGGACAATGTCGCGCATGATCTTCGCAGTCCGCTCAATCGCCTGCGCAACCGTCTCGAGGTCACCCTGATGCAGGAGGCCTCGCCCGAGGACTACAAGCTGGCACTCGAAAAGACCATCGCCGAGGCGGACGGTCTTCTGGGCACCTTCAACGCGCTTCTGATGATCGCGCGCGCCGAGGCAGGCTCCCTCCGCGATTCCATGACCTGGGTTGACCTGAGCGCAACGCTGCAGGATGCGGCCGAACTTTATGAGCCGGTCGCCGAGGAAAACGACCTGGCCTTTAAGGTCGATGTGCCGGAGGGGCTTACCATCTGGGGCAACCGTGAACTTCTTTCCCAGGCAGTGGCGAACCTCCTAGACAACGCGATCAAGCACGGCATGCCGCAGACCGGCAACGCAGCGCGGGTTATCGAAATTGCAGCCTCGCCGGATCCCGTTCGTTCCGGCCGAGGCGTCATCCTCTCTGTTGGCGATCACGGGCCGGGCATTCCCGAAGAGGAGCGCCAGCACGTGCTTGAGCGGTTCGTTCGGCTTGAGGCAAGCCGCAACACCCCGGGCTCGGGCCTTGGCCTCAGTCTTGTCGCCGCCGTCGCACGCCTTCATGGCGGTGTCATCGAGCTTGCTGACAACGACCCGGGCCTTCGCGTTACGCTTTCACTGCCTGTTTCCGGACGATGACGATAACCGGCGACCGATTGTCGTCGCGCCCTGCGTCTCCGTGCTCGCAAATATTGCGTGGGATTGTCAGGAAATCTCTGCATACTCGATGGACGATGAGAAGGGTTCTGCCTCGGGGAAAGTGAATGCGGTATCGGCCGGATATCGACGGCATACGAACGCTGGCCGTCGTACCCGTTGTCTTGTTCCATGCGGGGGTATGGCCTTTTACCGGCGGCTACGTCGGCGTCGACGTTTTCTTCGTCATTTCCGGCTATCTCATCACCGGCATTCTGCTGGCCGACATCCGGTCCGGAAATTTTTCGATCACGCGATTTTACGAGCGGCGCATTCGGCGGATTTTTCCCGCACTGTTTCTCGTCCTCGCGCTTTGCCTCGTCGCGGCGTCATTCATCCTGCTACCGTCCTATTTCGAGGACTTCAGCGAGAGTCTGTTCGCAACGGCCGTCTTCGCATCGAATTTCCAGTTCTGGCGCGAAGCCGGATATTTTGGTGCCGCCGCCGAGCTGGCTCCGCTTCTTCATACATGGTCCCTCGCGGTTGAAGAACAGTTCTACGTGTTCATCCCGCTCTTGCTCCTGTTCGCCTGCCGGCACAGCATGGCAATGGCCAAAGGCTTGCTGGCGACGATCTTCGTCGTGTCATTCGCGCTGAGCGTCTATTATGTTCGAGAGGCACCGAGCGCCGCGTTCTATCTCACGCCGATGAGGGCCTGGGAACTGATGGCCGGTTGTCTTCTGGCCGTCGGCGCGGTTCCTGCCATCGAGCGCCAACGGGTTGCGCAGGTGGTATCAGCGATCGGCGTTGTTCTCATCGCCATCGCGGTGTTCGGATTTGATGACACCACACCCTTTCCGGGAGAAGCCGCACTTCTGCCGGTGCTTGGCACCGCAGCGCTCATCCACGCGGGCGAGACGCATGCAACGCTTGTTGGACGTGTGTTGAGCAGCCGGGTGTTCGTGTTCATAGGTCTCATATCCTACTCGCTCTATCTCTTTCACTGGCCGATATTCGTTTTCTACAGGCACCTCACCGGCGCAGACGGAGACATTTTTGTCCGGCTGTTTCTTGCACTTCTGTCCGGCGTTCTTGCATGGCTGTCGTGGCGCTATTTCGAACGCCCTTTTCGAACCCGCTCGACGAAGACGCCGGGCCTGCACGTTTTTGCGGGCGGAAGCGTTGTGGCGGTCCTGTTTCTCGGCGTTGGCTTCTGGGGCAACGCCGCCGAAGGATGGCCGGAACGATTTCATCTTCGTTTCGATCCCAAGCCCATTATGGCGGACGGCAAGTCCGAAATGATGGCGATTCTCGGTCACATCAGGTGCCGGGTGACAGACGGCGGGGCGGTGCTCGTGGAGGGGTTGCCGTGCGACGAAAACAATCAGGAGCGAATGCGCATCGCACTCCTCGGCGACAGCCACGCCTCACATCTTTACCCCGGTCTCGATGCAGCGTTCCCCGATGCCGATATCGAAGTGTATGGTGCCCCGGGCTGCAGAGTCCTGTTTGGAATCAACACCCGGCCTGACCGTGAAGAGTGCGCGACGATAGGCGCCTATGTGTTCGATGGAGCGTGGGGAAGCCGAAAATTCGACGCGGTAATCCTCGCCAGTCGTTGGGAGGCGTCCGACCTGGAGTTTATTCAGGCTTCCGTACGGCAACTCTCGCGTCATGCTGGAAATGTTACGGTTATCGGGCCCGTTCCTCGATACAAGGTCATGTTGCCCGAGGCGCTTGCCATCTGGCCTGGTGAATACTCGGAGAGGTTTTTCGATTTGAATGAAGATCGGGAGGTGGCCCGGATAGACGCCACTATGCAACGGGCGCTTGCCAGGGAGAACGTGAACTACATCTCCCTTTATCAGGGCCTTTGCCGGAATCGGAAATGCCGTATTTTCGCCGATGAGGAAGGCACACTTCCTCTTCAATGGGATGAGGCGCATTTGACGCTGGACGGCTCTCGCCTTGTCGTTGCCGGGATCATTGCACCTGGGCTGCGATTGCAGGAATCGTCCAAGGAAAAGGCTGAGCCGCGATGAGAGCGCTCTCGATGGTAGGTGTCTTTTGTTGAAAAAGGGAAGCAAGAGAGCGAGTGGGTCGGACCACACGAAGACGTTGCGCGATGTCGCAGGCAGGGCGCCCTCTCCCTACGACGCTGATCGCGTCGCGCGCGGAATGGAAGACCTCGACGCAGCCGTCGCCCGCATGGAAGACGGCGCTGTCGCTGCGCTGTTCAAGGACAGGGGCGTTCACCATCTGGCGGCCTCGCTTTTCGGCAACTCACCTTTTCTTGGCCGTATTCTCCGCCTTCATCCAGACTGGCTTCCGCGTCTTGTTGAGCGGGCGCCGGGAGAAGCGCTCGCCGACCTCCTGTCGCGGGTCCGCGCCGCGCGCGATCTGGAGAAGCAGGCAGATGTCATGTCGGCGCTTCGTCTTGCTAAGTCGGAAGCCGCACTTCTGATTGCAATGGCCGACATCACAGGCGCTTGGAAGCTCGAAGAGGTGACGGAGGCTCTCACGGCCTTCGCCGACGGCGCGGTCGAAAGTTCAGTTTTCTGGCTTCTGCGAAACGGGGCAGCCCGCGGATTGGTGCAGCGGCCACCGGAGGAAATCTCGCCTGAAGGGTCGGGACTCGTCATCCTCGGGATGGGAAAATACGGCTCCCGTGAACTCAACTATTCAAGCGACATTGATCTCGTCGTCTTCTACGAGCCGGGGGAACTGCCGCTGAAAGATGGACTCGATCACGGTGAGTTCTTCGTGCGGCTCACGAAAGATCTCGTGAAGATGCTCCAGGAGAGGACAGCGGAAGGCTATGTCTTCCGAACCGACCTTCGCCTACGCCCCGATCCCGGAGGCACGCCTGTTGCTGTTTCGCTTCCTGCGGCCGAAGGCTATTACGAGAGTCGCGGTCAGAACTGGGAGCGCGCCGCCTTCATCAAGGCACGTCCCGTCGCAGGCGATATTGCTGCGGGCGAGCGGCTCCTGAAAACACTGACGCCGTATATCTGGCGCCGGAACCTCGACTTCGCCTCCATTGACGACATTCATTCCATGAAGCGTCAGATCCATGCCGTTGGCGGCCACGGCGTCATCGCAGTTGCGGGGCACAACATCAAGCTCGGGCGCGGGGGCATTCGCGAAATTGAATTCTTCGTGCAGACGCAGCAGCTGATCGCCGGCGGTCGCGATCACGATCTGAGAGGCAAGCAGACCTGCCTCATGCTCGATCAACTTGCTGCAAAGAAATGGATCGCGCCCGAGACGGCGGAAGAGTTGAAGGAAGCCTATCGTTTTCTTCGCACGCTCGAGCATCGTCTCCAGATGATCGATGATGAACAGACGCACTCGCTGCCAACCGCAGATGCGGACCTCGACCGCGTTGCCTGTTTCATGGGGTTCGAAAACCGGGATGCGTTTGCGAAATCGCTGACGAAGCGCCTCGAATGCGTCCGCGATCACTATGCGAAACTGTTCGAAACCGCGCCCCCCTTGAGCGAGGAGCGGGGCAGTCTCGTCTTCACCGGCACGGAGGACGATCCCGACACGCTGAAGACGCTGAGGGAGCTTGGCTTCCGCAAGGCATCGGAAATGTCGGAGGCCATTCGCGGCTGGCATTCCGGTCGTTTCGCCGCGACGCGCTCGCCGCGTTCGCGCGAGCTGCTGACGAGCCTCATGCCGGCTCTGTTGCGTGCGTTGTCGCGCACCGCCAATCCGGATGCGGCCTTTGACCGTTTCGACCGTTTCCTCACCGGTCTTCCCGCAGGCGTGCAGCTTTTTTCGATGCTCTATTCAAATCCGCATCTGCTTGACCTGCTCGCGGGCATTTGCGGCACCGCGCCGCGCCTCGCGACGTATCTCAGCCAGAATCCGCGCGTTCTCGAAGCGGTGGTCGATCCCGATTTCTTCAAGGTGCTGCCCGACCGAGAGGAGCTCAATCGCAGTCTCAGGGATGAACTCGTCCACGCCGAGGACTACCAGGATACGCTCGACTTCGCTCGCGTCTGGGCGCGTGAATACCGGTTCCGTCTCGGCGTTCGTGTGCTCTCGGGCAGCGCCGATGCAGAAGAGGCTGGCCCTGCCTATGCGGCGCTCGCGTCCGAACTGGTCGCGGCACTTGCGCCCGTTGCGGAGGAAAGCGTCGCCGCCAAGCATGGCCGCATTCCGGATGGACGTTTCGTCATCGTCGCAATGGGAAAGCTCGGTAGCGAGGAGTTGAGTGCGAGCTCTGATCTTGATCTCATCATGATCTACGATACGCCTGCCACCGATGCGGTGTCGGACGGTGAACGCCCGCTCTATGCCTCGCAATACTATGCCCGTGTTTGTCAGCAACTCATCAACGCACTGACAGCGCCGACGGCAGAAGGCAAGCTCTACGAAGTCGACATGCGACTGCGTCCCTCCGGCAATGCGGGACCCATCGCGACGTCTTTCGATAGTTTCGTCGCCTACCAGGAAACCGAAGCCTGGACGTGGGAACGCATGGCGCTGACGCGGGCACGCGTGATTTCCGGCCCGGACGACCTCAAGATTCGCGTCGAAAAGGCGATCGGCCATGCGCTCGACTTGCCGCGGGAGGTTAAGGAGATCGCTGCCGACGTTGCGGACATGCGGGCGCGTATCGCGAAGGAGAGGGTGAGCAACAACCCCTGGGAACTCAAACATGTACGTGGCGGCCTCGTCGACATCGAGTTCATCTGTCAGTTTCTGCAGCTCGCGCATGGCGCTGCACATCCCGGCATCCGCAGCACGCATACCCGCACCGCACTTGGCCGTATCGCGGATGCCGGGATACTGGCCCCCGAAACGGCCGACATGCTCGTCCACGCCATCGCCCTCAATCAGAACCTTACCCAGGTGATCCGCGTTTGCGTCGAGGGCGTGTTCGATCCCGTCGAAGCCCCGGCCGGACTCAAGTCGCTTCTCGCCCGGGCAGGCGATGCTCCGGACTTCGCGGCGCTCGAGGCCGACCTCGCCGAAAGCCAGCGCAAGGTCCGCGAGGCCTTTGAGAGCATTGTGGTCGCCGCGGCTGGCTGAAGACTTGCACCTCCTGCTTGCCGGCCGGGGTGACGGCGCGTTTACCGTGTTTCTGCGGTGTGCGTCGAAAGCAAGGCAATCCCCGGACATTCTTGGTTAACACGCGATCCGTCTCCGGTGCGGCGCGTGTTTCTGCCCCGCGCGAAGCGTGTCAATTCGGCACGTTTCGGGTAGGTAAGGCCTCTGGGGAAATCCCATGCCGGGCAGGGTGTGTGTGGAGTAGGGACGCATGGAGCGTCACGACGCGATCGTGATCGGAGCCGGGCTCAACGGGCTCGTCGCCGCCGCCTATATGGCGCGCGCCGGTTTCGATGTGCTGGTGCTCGACCGCGCTTCCGCGCCGGGTGGCGTTTCTGCGGCGCATGAAATAGCGCCTGGTTTCCGTTTGCCGCGCTATACGCTCGGCAGTGGCGGTCTGCCGCCGCGCATTGCCGCCGATCTCGGTCTAGCCGAACACGGGCTTCGCTTCATTCGCGCTGAAGGCGGCGTATCCATTTTTCCCGACGGAAGCTATCACGCGAGCTACCGCGACGGCGCCGTCCATCGCCGCGAGATCGCGCGCTTTTCACGCCGCGATGCCGACGCATTCACGCATTACCGCCGTGATATGCTGCGCGCCGCGCGTGGACTTGCGCCGCTTCTCTCCGGGCCGGCGCGTGTTCGGGCGAAAGGTCTCTTTGCAGGGTTGCGCGCCCGCCTTTCGTTTGCCGACCGGATTGCCTCCATTGCGCCGGACGATCTGAACGACATGCTTCGCCTCTGGGCGTTGCCCATGTCCGAATATCTCGACACCTACTTCGAGTCCGATGCCGTGAAAGCGCATCTCGCCTCTGCCGCGCTGATCGGCGGCACGCTCGGCCCCTGTTCGCCCACCGGTGCCTCCCGTCTTGTCGGGCCCTGGCTTTCGGAAACGGGTGGCGCAATGGGCGGCGCGCCGGACACACTCATGCCCTATGGGGGGCCTGCGGCGTTGGTGGACGCGCTGACCGGCGTGCTTGACGCAAATGGCGGCAGGCTTCGCCTTGAAGCGGAAGTCACGGATATCCTGAGCAAGGATGCGAAGGTGCGCGGCGTCGTTCTCGCGAACGGCGAGGAGATCGGCGCCGACGCAATTCTCTCCGGCCTCGACGTGAAGCGCAGTTTTCTGAGTCTCTTCCGCTGGAAGGATTTGCCGGAGGGGCTGGTTGAACGCGTCGGCCGCGTTCGCATGAAAGGCGTTGCTGCCAAGGTGAATATCGCTCTCGACGCGATACCGGAATTCCCCTATCTGCCTGAAGGGTGCCCCTCCCTGGGCGGCGGCCTTCGGCTCACCGGCCATATTCCCGCGATGGAGCGTGCCTTCTCCGACTGGCGTGATCGCATGCCCCCGCGCGATCCGCTCATCGATGTGCTCATACCTTCGCTTGTCGATCCCTCACTTGCGCCGCCTGGCAAGCATGTGCTCTCCGCGCTGGTGCAATTCGTGCCTGAAACACTGCACGAGGGTGCCTGGTCCGACGACCGCCGCGACGCGCTGCGCGATCTCGTCACGGCGCGCCTCGCCGAGGTGAGCCCGGGCATCGAAACGCGTATTCTGGCCTGCGAGGTTCTGTTGCCGGACGACATCGAAAACGAAATCGGCCTCACCGGCGGCGATCTCGCTTACGGTGAGACGACGCTCGACCAGATGTTCATGAATCGGCCCTTCCCGGGTCATGGCGGCGCGTCGACGCCTCTCCGGAATTTCTACCTCTGCTCGCCGAGTGCTCATCCTGGACCGCTCGTCATGGGTGGCTCTGGTGCCAATGCCGCCGCTGAAGTTATAGCGGCGCTCGGCGGGAGGCGCTGAGCGATGGTCACGGGTGGAACGAAATACGATGCGATCGTTATCGGTGCCGGGCACAACGGTCTGGTTGCCGCAGCGCGACTCGCACGCACGCATGGCCGCGTGCTGGTGCTCGAGGCGGGCGATCGTATCGGTGGTGCCGCTGCAACGTCGGAAATCGTGCCGGATTATCGTGCGCCGGCCGTCGCACACCTCCTCGAAGGATTTCCCCGGCGCATCGAGCGCGAGTTGAAGCTTGCAAGGCACGGTCTCCGCTACGCCGCGCGCGATGTGCCGACCGTGGCGCTCGATCGCGATGGTGCCCACATCGCCTTGCCGCGCAATCGCAGGGAATATGCTGCGTTCTCGAAGCGCCTGCCTAAGGACGCGGAAGCCTATCGTGAGCGGGTAGCACTACTTCGTGCCCAGGCGGATATTATCGCCCCGTTGCTCGGTGAATTGCCTCCGCGGCGCGACGACCCGAATGTGTTGAAGCGGTTTCTGCGCCGGGCCGTACTTAGGGCGGAATGGCAAGGTCGGTCGGCGCTCCGCAAGCTCATGCATACACTGCCGGAAAGCATTGGCGACCGGCTTGACGCGGAATTTGAGTCGCAGCTGCTGAAAGGCGTGCTTGCCTTCGACGCAACGCTTGGCGGTGGCGAGGGGCCTTACGCGCCGGGAACCTCCTTCCGCGCCGTCTGGCGCGAAGCGATCCGCATGCAGGGGCAGGGTGTAAGGCAGCCCCTGGGCGGCATGGGCGCGCTTGCCGACGCACTTGCTGCTGCCGTGGAAGCGCAGCGTGGTGAAATCCGGCTCGGTGCTCGCGCTGTACGCATTCTGGTCGAGAACGATGCCGTAGCGGGTGTGGAGCTTTCCGATGGGGCGGTGCTGTACGCGCCGCTTGTCGTTTCCGCGCTCAATCCGCGCGTCACCATGCTGGGATTGCTCGGCGCTGCCCGGCTCGAAACAGAGGCTGCGCTCGAACTGCGCTATGCTGCCCCTGCGGGCAGTACGGCCAAGATCAATCTTGCTCTGGAGACCACACCGGTCTTTTCCGGCCTCGCGCCCGATCTTCACGGTGCGCGCCTCGTCGTTGCTCCCTCCCTGCACGAGCTTGACGAAGCTGCCACCGAATGCCGCAACGGCGGCTTCGCGTCTGAACCTGTCATGGAAATTCTGGTGCCGAGCCTCGCCGACGCTTCGCTGGCGCCCGAGGGCCATCACATCCTTTCCATTATTGTCCACAACGTGCCCTTCGAGGTGGAAGGCGGGTGGGAGGCGAAGCGTGAGACCTTCGTTCAGAAGGTCGTGCGCACCGTAGATGCATACGCGCCGGGAACGGCGGACGCGATGATCGCAGGCGAAATCCTGACGCCGCCAGATATTGAAAGAAAGTATGGATTGGCTGGCGGCGACTGGCACCAGGGCGATCTGCGCCTCGACCGTCTATTCGGTTTCCGTCCGTCGCCCGCATTCGGCCGCTACGAAACGCCGGCGCGAGGGCTTTATCTTTGCGGCGCGGGTAGCCATCCCGGAGGTGGTATCACGGGGCTGCCGGGCTGGCTTGCCGTCGAAGCGATCGGCGCTGCGAAGGGAGGCGAGTGATGACACCCGATACCGCCCCTCGGAAGGAAGAACCCACGGAGCCGAACCGCGCGGACATCGACCCGCAGGATGAACAGGCGCCCGTCGATCCGGCGCTTTTCGAGGAGAAGCCGGCAGCGCCGCCCTTCGAGCGCACCGTGCTGACGACGCCGCTCCATCTCGTCACCTCGCTCGAAAGCCGCACCAACCGCTGGACGGATTGGAACGGTTACACCGTGCCGGAGGTGCTGACGGGGCTTGAAGACGAGTATCGCGCGCTTCGCGGCGCGGCAGCGCTCATGGATGTCTCGCCGCTCGTCAAATATCGCATCGCTGGCCGTGATGCTCTTGCCTTCCTCCAGCGGCTCGTTACCCGTGACATCGAAAACCTTGGCGTCCACCGCGCGGTTCACGTCGTCCTGTGCGAAAGCCGCGGTCTCGTTCTCGGTGACGGCCTGCTCTTTCGTCTCGGCGATGACGAGTACCGGCTGGTAACGGAAGAGACGCATCTCGCATGGCTCATGGACAGTACAGAAGGGTTCCGCGTCCGGATCGAGGATGTGAGCGCGACGCTCGGCACCCTTTCGCTCCAGGGGCCGCTCTCGGCCTTCGTGCTGATGCATGCAGGCATTGGCGACATTGCGTCCCTTGCGCCGTCCGCAGCGCGTTGGGTCACGATTGCCGGTATGCCCGTCTACCTGAGCCGGACGGGCGCCTCCGGCGATCTCGGCTACGAGCTCTGGTCGGATGCGGAAGATGCACCGCATGTCTGGCGCTGGCTTGTCGAATGCGGTGGTCCGCTGGGGCTCCGTGCGGCAGGCTTCAGCCTGCGCGAACTCGCTCGTCTCGAAGCCGGTCTACCCCGTGCGGGAACGGATTATCTCTCGGCATTCGCCGCCATCGACGCCCGCGACGCGCTGCCGCCCGCTGCGATCTGGGCTTCTCCCGTAATCGATCTCGACAAGGGCGTCTTTAATGGCCGCGTGGCCTTGCGCCGGCGGGCAGACGAGCCGCCTGCCCGCCGCATCGTCTCTCTGGCGATCGAGGGGTTGGAGCCCCTTCGGTTTTCCGCCCTTTCCCTCGAAGGACGCATTGTCGGCACGGCGACAAGCACCGGCTTTTCGCCCGCCCTGGGGACCAATATTGCCATCGCCGTTATCGACTCGGAGGTCGCCGCCGCTGGTGCCCTTCTTGCCGCCGCGGAACGCCGCGACGGCCTCTCCGTGCGCGAAACTCTTGCGTCCGTGCGGGTTTTGGCAGGGCCCGCCAGGTCTCATCCCCGGCGGCTTGCGGTTCCCGCCCCGTTGAGACCCTGATTTTTTGCTTTTCTCCGACGGAACAACCGTCTCCGTGCGTTTGTCCTGATAACGGACGACGGCCATCCGCCGTGAAATCCCCCCAGACGTCCGGCGGGGCTGTCGTTCCGGTTCCGGAGGAGTGGCGCCCTGCTGTGCTGCGCCTCCGGAACCCAACTCACTGGGGTACGGAACCTTAGGAAGAGGACAAGCAAGATGCGTAAGTTGAAATATGGACTGCTCGGCGGTACGGCCGCACTCGCGGTAGCGATGGTGCTGCCTGCGCTGTCCCAGGCCGAACCGGGCATGGGCGGTCATGGAGCCCGTCTCTTCGAGATGGCAGATACCGACAAGAGCGGCGACATTTCGAAGACGGAAATGCAGGCCGCCGCGGAGGCCCGATTCGAAGCCGCCGACAAGAACGGCGATGGCGTCCTGACGAAGGATGAATCGGACGCCGCCCGTGCCGAAATGCACGAGAAGATGAAGACCCATCGTGGCGACCCGGCGGAACGTTTCGCTGCAGCCGATACGGATGGCGACGGCAAGCTGACACTCGATGAAATGAAGGAATCTGCCGCCAAGCGCATGGCCGAACGCGGCAGGGAAGGCGACATGCCAGGTCGCCACACCGACCGCATGGAGACGTTCTTCGAAAAGGCTGACGCTGATGGCGACGGTGCGCTTACCCAGGACGAAATGAATGCGGCGCGCGAGAAGATGCAGAAGCGCTTCTCCGAGCACAAGGAAAGACGCGGTGGTCTCTTCGGCCGTTTAGATTCCGACGGCGACGGTCAGGTGACGAAGGCTGAACTCACCGAGAGCACCGGCAAGATGTTCGACCGAATGGACAGGAACGACGACGGAAAGATCGAACCCGGCGAAGGCCGCGGCGGCAGGTAGCGCGGACAGGATGCGTCATCGTCCGAAGCCTTGTAGGCTTCGGACGAAACGCCCCGGCGGAACGGAGGATGCGGACGCGTGGATGAAACGTCGGACGATGAACTGGTGGCCGCCGTTGCAAAAGGCGACGAGCGGTCTTGCCGCGTCTTGATGGATCGTCACCTCGCCCGCATTGTCGCATTGGGTCGCCGCATGCTCGGCAATCAGGCGGATGCGGAAGAGGTCGCGCAGGAAGTGTTTCTCCGCGTCTGGACTCATGCCGAACGCTGGCAGCCGGGCAGGGCGCAGTTCGGTACATGGCTTCACAGGGTCGCCGCCAATCTTTGCCTGGACAGGCTCCGCCGGATACGCGGCACGGTCGATATCGACGAAATGCCGAACCTTGAGAGTGACGAGCCCGGCCCCGACCGCCAGTTGGAAGAAAGGGAGCTTTCCGCCCGCGTCGAGGCCGCGCTGCAGCTCTTGCCGGAGCGCCAGCGAGCCGCCGTGGTGCTGTCGCATTATCAGGGTCTTTCCAATATCGAGACGGCGGAAGTTCTCGAAGTTACCGTCGAAGCCGTGGAATCGCTTCTGTCGCGGGCGCGGCGGCAATTGCGGGTATCGCTCGCGACGGAAAAAGATGAGTTGTTGCGTTCAAGGGAAATGAGCGCTTGAGGCACTCGGGCACGGAATGGACACGATGCAGAAGGAAATCACACTGAAGCGTTTCGCCGGGATCGTCGATGCCTATGGGGCATCGCCACAGCGATGGCCGGATGATGAAAGGGCCGCAGCCGAGGCCTTGGTTGCGGTCTCCGCAGAGGCTCGTGCGCTTCTCGCAGATGCGGCCGCCCTTGACGGCGTGCTTGCCCGCGCGCCGGTCGATGCGCCTTCTTCCGCCCTTGCCGAACGGTTGTTGGCGGCACGGCCCCGCGGTGTGGCTGCGAATCCGTCACCGAAACCGCAAGCATGGTTTATCCGTAGCCTGATTGAAACCGTCTGGCCTTATGGTTCTCCCGTCATTCCGGCCGGCGCTCTCGCTGCGTCCATCGTCCTGGGCGCGACGCTTGGCTCGGTTTCCGATATTTCGGTCCTGACAACGGAGACCACCATTACGGCCTCTGTCGAAGACGGTGCCGAGGACAGTCTGGTAGCGCTTGCGCTCGCCGAACCTGCGTGGCCCGAGGAGTGGATGCAATGAGCGATATGAATACACCGGCGCCGGATGGCAAGCCGCCACGCCGCTGGCTCGGCCCGGCCTTCCTCGCTTCCATCATGGTCAATGTCTTTCTTGTCGCGCTGATTTCGGTGCCGCTTTTCTTCCGCCCGCATGATCGCGGTTTTGGTCCGCCACCGGATAGTCACGGCCCCGCCATGATGCACAGCGCCTTCAAGGCACTGCCGGAGGAAGATAGACAGGTCATTCGCCGGGCGATGAAGGAACAGTTCCGCGAAGTCATGCCTCATATTCGCGAGAGTCAGACCGCCCGCGATGCGCTGACCGAGGCGATTGCTGCCGAGCCCTATGACGAGTCTGCCGTTCGCGCTGCGTTCGACGACATGTCCAGGGCGATGACGGCGATGACCGAGGTGGGTCGTGATGCCATGCTGGATGCGTTCGCGAGACTCACCCCGGAACAACGTCAGCGCGTGGCCGAAGCCATGCGTGAGGAGCGCAGCAAGATGAGAAAGCGCTGGCATGACCGCATCGAGGAGCGCCGCTCCGGATCCGGCGAGACGCCACCACGGGCGGAATAAGCGTCTCGCTTTCCGTTTCCATGCACGACAGGTTATAAACACCGTTCCGGCATGAGACGGAGCGGTGTTTTCTCGTCAGCGGTTCCCGGAAACACGGAAAGAGCTTCGATGAGCTGGTATGACGCCACCATGTATGATGCGGGCCGTCCCGCCGGGAGCCTCTGGGAAGAGACCGCGCCCGCGCTCGCGGATGGCGCCGATCTTGGTCCCAATGGTGACGATGCCTGCGACATTGCCATTATCGGTGGCGGTTTCACCGGCCTTTCCTGCGCACTGCATCTCGCGCGCGATTTCGGCGTTGACGTCCGTCTTGTGGAAGCGGGGCCGCTCGGCTGGGGAGCCTCTGGCCGAAACGGCGGCTTCTGCGTGCTTCAACCGACAGGCCTTTCCTACGAAAGGATGATCTCGCGCTATGGTGAAGCGGAAGCGAAGCGTTTTGTCGCCTCGCAGGTAGAGGCAACCCGTTTCGTCCGTGCTTTCGCCGAGGACGAGAAGATCGATGTCAGGCCGCAAGGCGAAGGCGAGCTCCACGTTGCCCACGCACCGTCCCGCTACGCCGGCCTCGTACACGAATGCGAGGTACTGAACCGCACCTTCGGCATCGCCGCGCGGCTGATCCCGCGCGAGGAGGTCGCCGCGGAGTGGTACGACTCTTCGGAGCAGTTCGGCGCGCTGCATATCCCGGTTGGTTTTGGCCTCCACCCGCTTCGTTTTGCGCGCGGGCTTGCGGCCGTGGCCGCCCGCTCGGGCGCAAGGCTGCATGGCCGCTCGCCCGTGATCCGCTGGGAGAAGGAGGGGCGGTTGCATCGGCTCGTGACGCCCACAGGGACGATCCGGGCCTCCCGCGTCGTCGTTGCGACCAACGGCTTCACGCGTCCGCCAGCGCCCGCGGCTCTCGCGGAAAACGTCATCCCTGTCCTGTCGAACATCGTGGTGACGCGTCCGCTGACGGACGGGGAACTCGCCGCGCAGAACTGGCGCACGGAAACGCCCTGCGCCAACACGCGCAATCTTCTTTTCTACTATCGCCTGCTGCCCGACCGCCGCTTTCTCTTTGGCGCGCGAGGCGACCTTACAGGCCGCCCGAAGGACGGCCTGCGCATGCGCCGTTTCATGGAGCGGCGTCTTGGCGAGGTTTTTCCCGGCTGGGCCCATGTTGAGACCACGCATTCCTGGCGTGGTTTCGTTTGCATGGCGGCGCGCCTCACGCCCTCCATCGGCGCGCTGCCGGACGACGGGAGCGTCTTTTTCGCCCTCGGCTATCATGGAAATGGCGTCGCCGCGGCCCCCTGGGCGGGCCGCCTCCTGGCCCAACTCATTGGCGGAAAAGCTGAATTTTCGGATATTCCGGCGCTTGTGCGGGGGGCGCCGGCGCGCATCCCCTTTCCCTCACTGCGGCGCTGGTATCTTCGGGGGGCTCTCGGCTACTATCGGCTCATGGACATATAAAGCGCATTCCGGGCGCTGCGGAGAGGACTCCGCGGCGGGGAAACGCGGTTGGAAATGCAGGACATCATGAGCGATCGCGAAAGACCGGGCCCGGCGGGCTGGGCGACCTTGGGCGAATTCAACGCCTTCCTCGCCGAGCATGGCGACATCGACTACCTCGATGCCGTCTTCGTCGATATGTGCGGTACGGTGCGCGGCAAGCGCTTCCCCTCCGAAGAGGCCGACAAGGTCTTCACGTCCGGCGTGCAGATGCCGCAATCGATCTATTTCTTCGATGTGACGGGCGTCAACGAAGACATCCTTGGCATGGGCTTCTCCGATGGCGACCCGGACGCTCAGGCTCATCCGGTTTCCGGCTCCATCGTGCCTGTCCCCTGGGCTTCCATGAAGCAGGCTCAGGTCCTGATGACGATGGTGGACGGCGATGGCAGTCCGCTCATGCTCGAGCCGCGCAACGTCCTTGCCCACGTCGTGAAGAAGCTCGATGAGCTCGGCCTCAAGGCGACCGTCGCTTGCGAGTTCGAGTTCTACCTGCTCGACAAGGACATGGATCGCAAGGGACGTCCTCAGCCGCCGATCAACCCTGCCACGGGCGCGCGCGAAACGGCGCATGAAGTCTACGGTATTACCGAGCTCGATGGTTTCATGGGCCTCCTCAAGGAGATCGATGAAGCCGCCGCCGAACAGGGCGTGCCGGCTTCCGGCGCCACGGCGGAGTTTGCCCCCGGCCAGTACGAGATCAACCTGAAGCATGAGGACGACGTCATTCGCGCAGGCGATCACGCCGTTATGCTGCGCCACCTCATCGGCACTGTCGCCCGCAAGCACAGCTTCCTCGCGAGTTTCATGGCGAAGCCGTTCGTCGAACAGACCGGCAATGGCATGCATGTCCACTGCTCCGTGCTGGACGAAAAGGGCAACAACATCTTCAATGACGGCACGGATGAGGGCTCGCCAAGGCTTCGCCATGCGATCGGCGGCCTGCAGGCGACGCTTCCGGAAGCAATGGCGATCTTCGCGCCGAACCTGAATTCCTATCGCCGCTTCGGTCCCAACCTTTTCGTGCCGGTCAACGGAAGCTGGGGCTACAACAACCGCTCTGTCGCCTTCCGCGTGCCGAACGGCTCGCCGGATTCCCGCCGCATCGAACATCGCGTGACGGGTGCGGACGCCAATCCCTATCTGGTGCTGGCGGCGATCCTCGCTGGCATCCATTACGGCATCGTCAACGAGATCGATCCGGGCGAGCCGGCCGAAGGCAATGCATGCGAGATTGTGGACGAGGGGCTTCCGCTCTATTTGCCGAGCGCGCTGAAGCGCTTCCGTAATTCGCAGATCATGCGCCAATACCTCACCGACCGCTATGTCGATGTCTACGCGGAAACCAAGATCCTCGAATTCGAGAAATTCCAGGAAGCCATCTCGCCACTGGAATACGACTGGTATTTGTAGGCGACTGATTGTTGCAAGGTCTTCGGACTCGCACCGAAAAAGACACCCGCCGCGTCTCTTTCAAATGCACCGGCCAATGCACAGAGACGTCGGAAAGCACATTGCCGGACCCTCAAACCGTCTCCGAGATTCGCTCACATCCGCAGATACCTCGTCCCGGATTTCGGTTGTGACGGTTTCGTGACAGTTCGATGACGGTCGGGGGCGTTTGTCCCCGGTTTTACCCGCAAAAGAACTTATCCCCGTTCTGGCGAAGACCGGATAATCCGCCTGCGGCTGTTTCAGCTATGAGGGAGCTGAGAAGGAAAAGGCAAAAGTGAGGGCTGCCGTCAGGCGTCTTGCGCCAGCGGCAGCGTGAAGCTCACCGTGGTGCCGACGCCTTCGGTGCTTTCGATGGAAAGCGTGCCGCCATGCAGTTCCACGAGCGAGCGCGACAGCGCAAGGCCGAGCCCTGTGCCCTTGTGCTTCTTCGAATGCTGGCTTTCCACCTGCTCGAAGGGGCGGCCGATCTTCGGCAGCGCGCTGGCCGGGATTCCGATACCGCTGTCTTCCACCGCGATGGTGACGAAGCCGTCTTTCGCTTCGCCCTTGAGATGGATGGCGCCGCCGGCCGGCGTGAACTTCACCGCGTTCGAGAGAAGGTTCAGCAACACCTGCTTCACTGCGCGCTTGTCTGCGTTGACGGTGGGAAGCTCTGGCAGCTCGTTCTCGATGGTGACGCTCGCCATTTCCGCCCGGCCCGAAACGAGGCGGAGCGATTCCTCCACCACCTCGGAAATTTCCAGCGCCTGCGTTTCCAGCGTCATCCGCCCCGCCTCGATCTTCGACATGTCGAGAATGTCGTTGATGAGTTCGAGGAGATGCGTGCCGCTCGCATGGATGTCGGTCGCATATTCCTTGTATTTCGGCGAGCCGAGTTCGCCGAAAAGGCCGGAACCCATGATTTCCGAGAAGCCGATGATGGCGTTGAGCGGCGTGCGGAGCTCGTGGCTCATGTTCGCGAGGAATTCCGACTTCGAACGGTTCGCCGTTTCCGCGCGTGTCTTTTCCGAGGCGTATTTCTCGGCGAGGTCGACGAGCTGGCGCGCCTGTTCCTGCAGTTTCCGCCGCGAGGCTTCGAGATCGTGCACCGTCTTTTCCAGCGCGACCTTGTTGTCGGTCAGCGCCGCTTCCTGCTCCTTGATGGCGGTGATGTCGGTCCCGACATTCACATGGCCGCCGCTCTTGGTGCGCCGCTCGCTGATCTGCAGCCAGCGTCCGTTCGGAAGGTGAATCTCGCTCACCTCGGTCTCGCTCTCGCCCGCGACCGGCCATGCGTCGCCGATCCCGGCCCGCGCCATGATGTCGTTGCGCGCCGCGCCTTCGTCGGCGGCCGTGATGTTCAGGAACTCGGCGAACTTGCTGTTTGCGGTGACGAGCTTGCCTTCCGCGTCCCAGAGCACGAAGGCTTCGCCCACGCTTTCGATGGCGTCGCGCAGCCGCTCGTTCGCCTCCGACACGCGCTCTTCGGCGAGCTTCTGTTCGGTGATGTCGATGGTGATGCCGACGAGCCGGTCGCCGGCGCGGCCGCCGCTCCACACCTGGCCCTTCGCATGCATCCACACCCAGCTTCCGTCCGCATGGCGCAGGCGGAAGGTCGTGTCGTAGGAGCGCGAGGCGCGGTTCGCCGCCTTCGCGATCTCGTCGATCGCCTCCACATCTTCAGGGTGCGCCATTGCCTTGATCTCGGAGGGCAGCAGCCGTTTCGACGGCTGCTTCAGCCCCACCATGTCGAACATGGCGGAGGACCAGTAAACGCGGTTCTCGCTCACATCCCAGTCCCAGATGCCGCAGCGCGCGCCCGCAAAGGCCATGTCGAAGCGATGCTGGTTCTCGACCAGGGCGGCTTCCGCGTCGATCTTGCTCTCGCGCAGGCGCACCAGCATGTAGGCAATCACGAGATATCCGCCGGAAAGCAGGCTCGAGAAGATCAGGGCGCGCGAAGAGCGCCATCCTCGAGATAGAGAAGGACATTGAGCCCCGCGAGGGCGGCGCCCGACAGGCCGAGGGCAAGCCGCGGCAACAGGCCCGCCGGCAGGCTGCGGCGCTTGCGTGTCGCTTCTTCCTGCCACCTCATCGCGTCCTGGCGTGTCGTTGTCGCGTCGCTCATCCGCTCTTCCGTCAGCTTCCGGCCGCCCATCGTGAGCAAGGCTCGCAACCCTGCGAATCATCGGCCTTGAAGTGATGATTCGGCCTGCGAGTCCGGCTGTCCATAGCTGTCGTTAACTTTTTGTTAATAGATGCAATTGGGACTCACTTCATGCGGTGTTCTGCACCGGAAACGCTCGGGAGCCATGGAAAGTGCCTCGCAACCGACTCCTGACGACTCACCGTTAATTCCGCGTTAAGCGGTTTGGTTAACATGTGCCGCCGTGAGACGATTCGCCCGGATGTGAAACGGTTTGCGCTCAGGCGAGCGTCTTGGTCGCGATTTCGTAGACGTCGCGGGACAGGCCCTCGGTGCCTGCGATCCGCTTCAGCTCTTTCTGCATCAGCTTGCGCCGCTTCGGCTCCGTCTGCCGCCAGCTCTTGAAAGCACCGAGCATTCTGGCGCCGACCTGCGGGTTCAGCTTGTCGAGCTCCAGTACCTTGTCGGCGATGAAGCGGTACCCCGCGCCGTCCTTCGCGTGGAAGTGGAGCTGATTGGCTGCCGCGAAATTGGTGATGAGCGCGCGCACCTTGTTGGGGTTCTTCATCGTGAAGGCGGGATGGCCGGTCAGCCGCTTAACTTCGTCCAGCGTTCCCGGCAGCGATGACATCGCCTGGATCGAGAACCACTTGTCCATCGCCAGATGATCGCCCTTCCAGCGCTCGTGGAAAGCATCGAGCGCCTCTCGCCGTTCCGGGCAGTCGATATTCGACAAGACGGAAAGCGCCGCGATGGAGTCCGTCATGTTGTCTGCCGTTCGGAACTGTCCGGCGGCAAGCGCAATGCCTTCGTCCCCCGGCGCCGCCGAGAGATATCCAAGGCAGACGTTCCTTAGCGCGCGCCGTCCCGCATGATCCGCATCCGGACGATAGGGCCCCGTCACTTCCATGCGGGTATAGGCGGCAAGCAGCGCGTCTTTCGTTTGCGTGGCAATCGAAGCGCGCAATCTTTCGCGCGCGGCGTGGATCGCGTCCACGTCCACTTCCTGCCCGATGATCTGCGCCAGCGTCTGCTCGCTCGGCAGCAGGATGATCTGCGCCACGAAATCGGGGTCGATCTTCTTCGCGGTCAGAAGGTCGTTTACCATCTCGGCAAATGCGCCGCCCTTGCGCGCGGGCACTCCGGTCTTCTCCGCCTCCACCATTGCGACGAGAAGCCCGGTCGCGTATCGCTGCGCCGCTTCCCACCGGTTGAAACTGTCGCTGTCGTGCCGCATCAGGAACACGAGGTCGCGTTCCTTCAGGTTCGCGCTCAGCTTCACCGGTGCCGTGAAGCCGCGCAGCAGCGACGGCACCGGCTTCGCCTCCACGTTGCGGAAGCGCCATGTCGCCTCGCGCTCCGTGAGGTTCAGCACGCGCGTTTTCGCGCCCGGCTTGTCCTCGCCGTCCAGCGTCAGCGCCATGTCCTTGCCGTCCGGGCCGACAAGCCCCACCGCCACGGGAATATGATACGGCTCCTTGTGCGGCTGGCCGGGCGTTGCCTGGCAGACCTGGCTCATCTTCAGCGTGTAGGTCTTGCGTGCGGCGTCATAGCGCCCGGAAGCAAGCACTTCCGGCGTGCCGGACTGCCGGTACCAGCGCTTGAACTGGGTGAGGTCGAGCTTTGCGCCGTCGGCCAGCGCGTCGAGGAAGTTCTCGACTGTCGCCGCCTCGCCGTCGTGCCGCTCGAAATAGAGGTCCATGCCTTTGCGGAAGCGTTTCGGCCCCGCCATCGTGTGAATCATGCGGCAGAGCTCGGCGCCCTTCTCGTAGACGGTCGCCGTGTAGAAGTTGTTGATCTCGATATAGCTCTCCGGCCGCACCGGGTGGGCGAGGGGTCCGCCATCCTCCGGAAACTGGTGCGCGCGCAGCAGCCGCACATCCGAAATCCGTTTCACCGGCCGCGAGCGCATGTCGCTCGTGAATTCCTGGTCGCGGAAGACGGTGAGTCCTTCCTTCAGACAGAGCTGGAACCAGTCGCGGCAGGTGATGCGGTTGCCGGTCCAGTTGTGGAAATACTCATGCGCGATGATCGCCTCGATCGCCGCATAGTCGGCATCCGTCGCCGTGTCGGGTCGCGCGAGGATGTACTTGTCGTTGAAGACGTTGAGGCCCTTGTTCTCCATTGCGCCCATGTTGAAGGCGCTCACCGCCACGATCATGAAGATGTCGAGATCGTATTCGCGCCCGAAGCGTTCCTCGTCCCACTTCATCGCGCGCTTCAGCGCTTCCATCGCATAGGCGCAGCGGTCCTCGTTGCCCTTCTCCACGAAAATGCGAAGAGTCACCTCGCGGCCCGACATGGTGACGAATTTGTCCTCCACATGGGCAAGGTCGCCCGCCACCAGCGCGAAGAGATAGGCAGGCTTCGGGAACGGGTCGTGCCATTCGACGAAATGCCGTCCGTCCTTCGTCTTGCCGCTCTTCACCGGGTTGCCGTTCGACAGCAGCACCGGCGTCTTCTTCCTGTCGCCCGTGATGCGCGTGCGAAACACGGTCATCGCGTCCGGCCGGTCGAGGTAATAGGCAATGCGGCGGAAGCCTTCCGCCTCGCATTGCGTGCAGTAGATGCCATCGGAGAGATAAAGCCCCGTCAGCGCCGTGTTCTCCTCCGGCGCGCAGGTCGTTACCGTTTCCAGTGTGAACTTGCCCTCCGGCACCTCATGGATCGTGAGGTGTTCGCCGTCCACGCTGTAACGGTTCGGTCCGAGCAGTTCCCCGTCGATCCGTACCTCCAGAAGTTTCAGCTTCTCGCCGTCGAGGACGAGCGGCCCCGCCGTCTCCTTGCTCGCCGGATTGCGCCGCATCTTCAGCGTCGAGTGGACACGGGTGCGCGCCGGATCGAGCTCGATGTCGAGCATCGCCTCGTCGATCGCGAAAGCGGGCGGGGTGTAGTCCTTGAGGCGGATGGGCCGGGGATCTTCTGTGCGCATGGGAGAGGCTCGGAACTCGAAAACGGGGATATTGCCCCTCAATATAACGAGTCTTCAGCCTCGGCGAGTGGAATGGCGGAAATAGGGCGGCGAAGGCTGTCTTGGCGCCTTACTCTGCTGGTCCCATGATGCTGGAGACGATCCCGTCCGCGTCCCTGGCAAGCGTCATCACATCATCTGGCAGGTTTTCAGGGTTGTGCCGGGCATAATCGGCGAGCCGGTTCAGCAGTACCATCATTTTCGGCGCTGCCGCGATCACCTTCGCCTGCAGTTCCACACGGTCCGGCGTCATGTCGTATTCGACGCCCGGCACGCGCCATCCGCCGCCGTCATGGCTGCCCGTCACGACAACGGGATGCGTTCCCGGCACGGGATGGTTCGGGCATTCTTCGGCCGAGCGCCACTTGTTCGCAACGCGCACCACATGCCATTCCTCCATCTCGGGATCGAGATGGGACAGGGTGGCCACTTCTTCCGTTTCGAGTTCCTTCGCGGCGAATTCGCGGCCGAGCCCCACGTCGTAATGGATGCGCAACGGCTCATCCATGTCCTTCACCCATTGCGGCACGATCCGCTCGATCGTCGCCCAGGTGCCGACTGGCCTGACATAGACCCGCTGGTTTTTGTGGAACTGCGCCTTCGCCATCTGACGAGAACCTCCGCCGGGAAAGTCTGAAATCCGGGCTTCAGTATCGGCGCGAAGCGGTTAGCGTACGCTTAAGGAAATACGCGACTTTGTCGGCAATGCCCGCTTTCGGGCGCTCTTCCAATGGTTTTCGGCTGCCCCGGAGATCAGGGCAGGGTGGTGTCGTAGCCGAAAGCCTCGAAATCGGCGGCATAGATGCGTCGGACTTTTTCAGTGATATCCGGCGTGTAGAACTCGCCGAGCCGCTTTCCGGCACTCACGAAACGGGTGCCGGACTCTTTTTGGAAGTAGGGCTCGAGGTCGTGTCCCGCGATCCCGCTCAGCCTCCCGATCTCCTCGTCGAAATTTTCCAGGCGTCCGACGAAATCGTAGGAGATGTCGCCCCACAGCAGTTGCTCCGCCTGCGGGCGCCAGTGTCCGTTCATTTCGTAGGTGCTCTGGCGGCCGACCGCATCAAGAAACTCGTCGAATGTCGGCACCCTGTCGGGATCGCCCAGGAGCTGCTTGCGGCGCGCCCGGAACCCTTCCGGAATGACCTTCATTCCACTTGTATCGAACTGGTTGAGATAGCACGACAGCACCCGCGCATAGGGGTTCCGCACGAAAGCGACCGCTTTCAGCTCCCGCCGCCCGATGCGCTCCAGCATCGCGGCAAGGCCGTGATCCGTGACATGCTCCCAGGGCTGTCCGGCGACATTGTGAATTTGCTTCATCGTCTTCGGCGTATCGTCGCCGTGAAAACGGAAGAGGGCCGCCTTGATCATCGAACAGCCGACTTTCGGTATCGCCGCATAGACGATCCCGAGCTTCGGAATGATATGGAAATTGTGATTGATCGCTTCGAGCGGCATGCGTTTCAGTGCGCGCGCCTGCGGAGACGGGCGAAAGAACCTTCCGGCCTTCTTTGCGAGAAAATTCATATGGGGTCCCGAAAACGAATGATGGCGCAGCCTAGCATGAAGGCCTCGGTCCGTTCATCCGGGTGGGTGCGCTATTCCGCCGGCGCTCCCGGCCGCTTGCCGCTGCCGATCCCGGCCTTCGCGCCCATCCGCCGGACGAAGCCGCCAATGCCCGCCATCTTGCCCCGCGCGTCCTCCATCAGCGTGTAGGCGACTGGCACGACGACGAGCGTCAGCGCCGTCGAGGAGATCAGCCCGCCGATCACCAGGATGCCCATTGCGTTGCGGAATTCCGCGCCCTGGCTGTCCGACATCGCGACCGGGATGAGCCCGAACACCGTCGCGATCTGTGTCATCAGCACCGGCCGGAGCCGCACCGGCCCGGCCTTCAGCGCCGCCTCGCGCGGGCCGAAGCCTTCTGCGCGGAGGTGGTTCGTGTAGTCGACGAGGAGGATGCCGTTCTTCATCACCAGCCCCATCAGCGCGAGCAGCGCGATCTGGCTGAACATCGTCATTTCCTGGCCGGAAATCTTCAGCGCGACGAAGGCGCCCGCGAAGGAGAGCGGTGCCGACAGCATGATGATCGCGGGCTGCGCGAAGCTGTTGAACTGGCTCGCAAGGATCATGTAGAGCGCGATCAGTGCCAGCATGAAGGCGAAGCCGATGGCCGCGCCCGTCTCCTTCATCCGCTTGGAGCGGCCTTCCGCTTCCCAAGAGTACCCGGCTGGGA
The DNA here is from genome assembly GCA_017642695.1 of Parvibaculum sp. Taxonomy (GTDB): domain Bacteria; phylum Pseudomonadota; class Alphaproteobacteria; order Parvibaculales; family Parvibaculaceae; genus Parvibaculum. Next base: position 1,815,967 of record JAEPQD010000001.1, read on the forward strand.
GCTTCAGTTCGTTCAGATAGGATTCCAGTTCGGCGGAAGCGGGGCCGAGCGCCGCGCCTTCCGGATTGTTTGCGAGGATCGCGACGCGCCGCGAGCGGTTCTGCCGTTCGATCTGCGCCGGGCCGGCGGCGATGTCGAATCGCGCCACGTTCGAAATGTCGATCAGGCTCCCGTTCGCCGCCTTGACCTGGATGAGCGAGAGCTTCGAAATATCGTCGCGTTGCGTTTCTTCCAGCCGCACGCGCACATCGTAGCGCTGACCGAATTCCTCGAACGAGCCCGCCTTCACGCCGCCCACCATCGCGCGCATCGTCTCCGCGAGCGAACGCACGGGCACGCCGAGATCTGCCGCGCGCCGCCGGTCCACAAGCACTTGCACTTCCGGTTTGCCGGAATCGTAGCTTGTCTTTGCGTCGGCGAAGAGCGGGCTCTGGCGCATCCGCGCCACAACCTCGTTCGCCTTCGCTTCGAGAACGGCGAGATCTGGTCCCTGCAACACATACATCATCGCGAATTCGGAGAAGCCGCCGCCCGAGATCCACGGTACGTCGGAAAGCGAGATGTGCTTTGCTTCCGGCGCCGCCTTCTGCATGGCCACGCGGACATCGTCCATGATCGGAATGAAGGTCTCGTCGCGCGCATCCTTCGGCGTCATGCCGACATAGAAGAAGGCCTTGTTGACGCTCTTCTGGGGATCGGAGGCGATGGTGTAGAAGACCGTATTGATTTCGCGTACGCCCGAAATCGCATTCGCGACGCGCGAGGCGACGATCCGCGTCTCCTCAAGGCCTGCGCCGAGCGGCAGCTCGACCGTGCCGAGGAACTCCGCGCGGTCGGCGCGCGAGTCGAAGGCGACCGGGATCGTCCGCACCACCACCACGGCGAAGACGATGGTGAGCACCGCGACGATCATCACAACCCAGCGCGCGCCGAGCGACCATTCGAGCACCCGCCCGTACCAGGCATCGAGTTTCCGGTAGGCATTGTCGAAGAGGCGTGCCACGCGCCCGTAATTTTCAGGGTCTGTCTCGCCGGGCTTCAGCACGCGAGAGGAAAGCATCGGTGTCAGCGTCAGAGACACGAGCAGCGACACCAGCACCGAGAAGGTGATCGCGAGCCCGTACTGGAAGAAGAAGCGCCCGACCACGCCCTCCATGAAGGCGATCGGCACGAAGACGGCGCAGATCGAGAATGTGGCGGCGAGCACCGCGAGGCCCACTTCCTTCGTCCCTTCGGAAGCCGCCTGCATCGGAGGCAGTCCTTCCTCGAGTTTCCGGTAGATGCTTTCGAGCACGACGATGGCGTCGTCGACGAGAAGGCCGACCGCCAGCGACATCGCCATCAGCGTCATCATGTTGATGGTGAAATCCATCATGTAGAAGGCGAAGAAGGTCGCGATCAGCGATGTCGGCATGGCGACCGCGACGATCAGCGTCGCGCGCACCGAGAGCAGGAAGGCGAGGGTGACGAGCACCACCAGCACGATGCCGAGCTGGATGTCGAAGAAAACGTCCTCCGCCGATCCCTCGATGAAGACCGCCGTGTCGCGTGCCGTCTGGATCGCGATGCCGGTCGGTGCGATCTTCTTGATGTTGTCGAGTTCCGCGCGCACCGCTTGTGCGACTTCCACCGTGTTACGGCCGGATTGCTTGCGCAGTTCGAGCGAGACGCCGCGCTTTCCGTTCAGTTCAGCATAGGAACGTTCGTCCTCCATCCCGTCTTCCACGCGCGCGACGTCGCCGATGGTCGTCGGCGCGCCGTCCTGCCGGAAGGCGACGAGAACGCTGCGGAAGCCCTCGACGGACGATACCTCGCCCTTCGTCTTCATCGAGAACTCGGACATGCCGCCCGGCGTCTCGAGCCGTCCGCCCGGAATTTCCGCATGTTCGCGCCGGATCGCGGAGGTCACGTCTTCCGCCGTCACGCCATAGGCGCGCATCTTCACTGCGTCGAGCCAGATGCGCACCTCGCGGTCGCGCCCGCCGACGAGATCGATGGAGCCGACGCCGGAAATGCGCTGCAGCCGTTCCTTTACCACCTTGTCGGCGAACTGCGTGAGGTCGCGGATCGGCAGGTCGCCCGCGATCATGATCGACATGATCGCCTGCGCGTCCGGGTCCACCTTCTGTACGATGGATTGTTCGGCATCCTGAGGGATGTCCGCGCGCGCGAGCGAAACCTTGTCGCGTACGTCCTGCGCCTTCACGTCCACGTCTTCGTCGAGTTCGTACTGGATGACGACCTGGGACAATCCTTCTGCGCTCGTCGAGGAAAGCGTCTCGATCCCGGACGTCGTGTTGACCTGTTCTTCGATGGGGTCGGAGACGTCGCTTTCGACGGCTTCGGGAGACGCGCCCTCAAGCGTCGTCGTCACCGAGACGACGGGGAATTCCACCTTGGGAAAGAGGTCGACGCCGATGCGCCCGAGAGAAATCCAGCCGAGTACGACAAGGGCGGCGATGACCATCACGGCGAACACGGGCCGGCGGATCGAAACGTCGGAAATCCACATGGATGTCTCCTTCCGCCGCCGTCAGGGCGCGGCTGTCTTGCTCGCGCCGGGTTTCCCCGCCATGGTCTGTTCTGCCACGCTCGCCGACGGGTCCTTCTCGATGGTCACCGGCATGCCTTCGACGAGAAGCGCGGCGTTCGGTCCCGTCAGCGCCTCGTCTCCCTTTTCGAGCCCGGAAAGCACCTCGACGCGCGTCGCGTCGATCTGGCGGACCGTGACGGCCACGCGCTTTGCCTTGCCGTCTTCGGCAACATAGACATAACGCGCCGCCTCCGTGCCCAGAAGCGCGGTGCGCGGCAGCGCCAGCACCTTGCGCGGCTCGGGATAGATTTCCGCCCGCGCGAACAGGCCCGGCTTCACCGCATAGTCCTCGTTCGCGATCGGCAGGCGCACTTCCACGGAGCGCGTCACGGGATCGATCCGGTCGTTGATGATGACGACATAGGAGTCGTAGCTCTTGTCGATGCCGTCCAGAAAGATCGTCCCCTTCGTACCGACCTCGAACTTCGAGAGATAGATCTCCGGTACGTTGACGATTGCCGCCACGATGTCGATCTTCATGATCTGCAGCACACCGCCGCTGTCGCCGCCCATGCCGCCCATCCGGGTCGCCATGAACTTGCCCTCGTCCACATCGCGCCTGGTGATGACGCCGTCGAACGGTGCCTTCACGACGCAGTCTTCCAGCATCTGCTGAGCGGTCGCATATTGCGCCTTGGCGACGCCGAGCTTCGCGTTCGCAGCGTCGCGTGCCGCGCGCGCATCGTCGAGCTTGCCATTCGAGGCGAAGCCCTTCTCGTGCAGTTCCGCCGTCCGCTGGAACGTCTTCTGCATGTTATGCGCTTCGGCGGTTGCGAGTTTCACCTGGCTGTCGAGTTCGCTGACCTTCAGTTTCCATTCCGCGTCGCGCGTGCGGAACAGCGGGTCGCCTTCCTTCACGCGGTCGCCCACGCGAACGAATATCTCCTCGATGATGCCGTCGACGCGCGGCCCCATCTGCGTCGTCTTGTGTGCTGCGATGGTGCCCGTACCGGTCACGGGTTCGCTGAGTTCCGCGTCCGTCACCGGCACCGCGAAAACCTTCACCGCCTCCTGCGCCGCGTCGCCCTGGGCTTCCTGAGCGTCGTCGCCGCAGGCGGCCAGCGTAAGAGCCGCCGCCAGCATCAGGCTTGCCGCGCGGGCAGGGGAGAACCGCATAATCCGGAAATACATAATCGCGCCTCGCATGGTCTTGCCTCCCGCGCGGGCGGGAAGAAGGTATAGCCAGTTATAGTATCCTTGGTTACGATAGAGAAGACAGGATTTCGGGAGGCGCTGCGCCAGATGCAGTCCGACGACAGCAAGGCCAGGCCGGGCCAGGAGTTCGGCTGGCTGAACCGTGATGTTTTCAGGCTCTTCCAGAAGGCTTGGGACAAGCATCTGCGCGCCTCCGGCACCGGCATCACGGTGCCCCAGTCCCGCGTCTTCGCCGAACTCCGGCAGCGCGACGGCCTCACCCAGACCGAACTCGCCGATCTCGTCATGATGGAAAAGGCGCCGCTCGGCCGCCTGCTCGACAGGATGGAGGAACTCTCGCTGGTCGAGCGCCGCCCGGATCCCTCCGACCGCCGCGTCCGCCGCGTCTACCTCACAGGCAGGATCGACGAATTCTACGATGAACTCTGGGGCGCCGCCTTTGCCATGTTCGGCGCCGCCCTCGAAGGCTTCACGGCCGCCGAATACGAAACCCTTCTCGACATGCTCCACCGCATCAAGGTGAACCTCGAAGCCGCCGAGGCCGCCGACGGGCAGGGCCAGCCGGGGCGGCAAGAGGGGCTGCGGGGCGGCGAGACTTGAGCGCCGTCCGCAGGTCGGCATAGCATCCTCAATGCGCAATTTATCCCTTTTGATTGTTGCCACCCTTCTGGCGATGGCGATCTGGACCGCGCTCGTTTTCACAGGCGCGCGCCACGGCTGGATGCGCGCCGATCCGGCGCCGCGCGAAGACCTGACGTCCTTTTTCGCCGCATCCGTTGCGCAGATAAATGCGGCCGGGCAGGGCGCGGTCGCCTTCGTCCTGATCGGGCGGGGCGAGGTCTTCGGCGAACATTATGTTTCCGCTGGCGCGCCCGTCGCCCCGGACACGCTTTTTCAGCTCGCCTCGCTCAGCAAATGGGCGGCGGCGCTTGGGCTTCTGAAACTCGCCGCCGATGGAAGGCTCGATCTCGATGCTCCCGTCTCGCGCTATCTCACCCGCTGGCAGCTTCCCGAAAGCGAATTCGGCACGGAGGGCGTCACCGCGCGCCGCCTTCTTTCTCACACGGCCGGCCTGACCGATGGTCTCGGCTATATGGGCTTCGAGGCGGACGCGGCCGTTCAGACGATCGAGGCATCGCTGACGGACGCGGCGGACGCCATGCCCGGCGCCGATGGGCGGACTCGTGTCGGACGCGCGCCCGGCTCCGGGTGGCAATATTCGGGCGGCGGCTATGCCCTGCTTGAGCTTCTGATCGAGGAAATCTCCGGCGAGCCGTTCGGCTCTTATATGAAGCGAGAAGTCTTCGCGCCCCTCGGCATGTCGCAGGCGACATTCGATCTCGAGGAAGCCGAGGCGGCAGGGCTTGCCCCCTGTTTCGATGCGGAGGGCGCGCCTTGCGCCTATCGCCGTTTTGCCGCGCCTGCCGCCGCTTCTCTTCACGCAAGCGCTGCCGATCTCGTCCGCTTCCTCGAAGCGCAAATGGACGGCGCGAGCGATCCCGCTCTGCCGCCGGAGATGGCGGCAACCATGCGCGCGCCCCACGCCTCGCGGTTCGGCATCCCGATCTGGGGTCTCGGCGTCATGCTCTATGCCGAGGCACCGGGCGGCGGTTACGTCATCGGCCATGAGGGCATGAACTTCCCCGCCATCGAAACCACCGCCCGGATCGATCCGGCGACCGGTGACGGCATCCTCGTGCTCTCGACCGGCAACCCGGGTCTTGCGGCGAAGCTCGGCGGCGACTGGGTTTACTGGCACACCGGGCGGGTCGATGTGCGGGAGCTTGACGGCATCCTGCCGGCCGTGGCGGGTGTGCTCGTTGCAGGCTGGGCCGTCATCCTCTTTCCGGCCGTCCTTCTTGCCTGGCGAAGGCGGCGATCCGGACGCCGGAAATTCTCGTAGAACCGTCTGGAAACGCGCGTCGCGGCCTGGATTCGCCTTCGCTGCGCCGCCGCATGCCAGCCGGACGCGGCGTCAAATGCACAGGGCTTTTCATGTCGCCACAATGCGGTGAGAATGCGCGCCAACAAGCGCGGCCCCCGCCTGCAAAGTGAGGCCCCGAAGGTGAGGGAAGACGCCACAAAATGCCGATAACGAAAGCCTCCGAAGGGGCATCAAGGGAGACATCATGAATCTCGATTTTTCCGACGACCAGAAAATGCTGAAGGAGCAGGTCCGCAAGTTCCTTGCCGACAAATGCCCGATGAGCGTCACGCGTCGTGTTCTCGACGGCGACGAGCCCCATGCGAAGGAAGTCTGGAAGGGCCTCGTCGACATGGGCCTCACCGGTACGGCGATCCCGGAAGAGTTCGGCGGCCTCGGCCTCGGCGCGCTTGAGCTCTGCGTCATCGCCGAGGAACTCGGCCGCGCCGCCGCGCCGGTTCCCTTCTCGTCGTCCATCTATCTCGCCGCCGAGGCGATCAAGCTCTTCGGCACGCAGAAGCAGAAGGAAACCTGGCTGCCGAAACTCGCCTCCGGCGAACTGATCGGCACGGTCGCGATTTCGGAAGGCACACATGCCGCCCATCCGCGCAACATCGAGACGTCCTTCTCAGGCGGCAAGGTCAACGGCGTGAAACAGCCCGTCGCCGATGGCGGTTCGGCGGGCGTCGTTGTCGTCGCGGTCAACACCGGCGGCTCTGGCGAGCAGGCGATCTCGCTCGCGATCGTCGACACGAAGGCGGGCGGCGTCTCCTCCGAGGCGCTCCGCACGCTCGACCCCTCGCGCGAAAACGTGACCATGACCTTCAAGGATGCACCCGCCGAAATTCTGGGCGACAAGCAGGGCCAGGGCTGGTCGCAGCTTTCCCGCGTGCTCGATGGTGCGGCCGTGCTCTTCGCCTTCGAACAGGTCGGCGGCACCGAGGCGGCCCTCGAAATGGCGCGCGACTATGCGCTGGAGCGCTACGCCTTCGGCCGCCAGATCGGTTCCTATCAGGCGATCAAGCACAAGCTCGCCGACATGTATGTGAAGAAGGAGCTCGCCAAGTCGAACGCCTATTTCGGCGCCATGATGCTGAACGACGAGGGCGCCGAGCTTCCCGAAGCCGCCGCCGCCTCGCGCATCGCCGGTTCCGACGCCTATGTCTTCGCCGCGCAGGAGAACATCCAGACGCATGGCGGCATTGGCTACACATGGGAGTCCGACTGCCAGTTCCATTATCGCCGCGCGAAACTGCTCGCGCTCACGATCGGTGCGCCGATCCAGTGGAAGGAAAAACTCGTCTCGCGCCTCGAAGCGAAGAACGCGGCCTGACAACGGAAAACCGGAGAAAACGAAAATGGATTTCAACGACACACCGGAAGAAGCCGCATACCGCAAGGAAGTGCGTGCCTGGCTCGACAAGAACGCGACCCGCAAGGCCGACGCGAAAGGCATGGAGCTGCCGCGCGACCTCGACGAGCTGATCGCCCAGTCCAAGGCCTGGCAGAAGAAGAAGGCCGATGCGGGTTACGCCTGCATCACCTGGCCGAAGGAGTGGGGCGGCGGTGGCGGCACCACCATCCACAACGTCATCTACAGCCAGGAAGAGTCGAACTATCTCGTCCCCGGCGGCATCTTCGCCATCGGCCTCGGCATGTGCATCCCGACCGTCATGACCTGGGGTCCGGAAGAGGCGAAGGAGCGCTTCGTGCGTCCCGCCGTTCGCGGCGAGGAAATCTGGTGCCAGCTCTTCTCCGAACCCGCCGGCGGTTCGGACGTTGCGGGCCTGCGCACCAAGGCCGAGAAGGACGGCGACGAATGGGTCATCAACGGCCAGAAGGTCTGGACGTCCGGCGCCCATTTCTGCGACTACGGCATCCTGCTGACGCGCACCGATCCGAACGTGCCGAAGCACAAGGGCCTCACCATGTTCTGGATCGACATGAAGGACCCCGCCGTCGAGGTCCGTCCGATCAAGCAGATGTCGGGCGGTTCGGAGTTCAACGAGGTCTTCTTCACCAATCTCCGCGTGAAGGACAGCCAGCGTCTCGGCAAGCCCGGCGATGGCTGGAAGGTCGCGCTGACGACGCTGATGAACGAGCGTCTCGCCGTCGGCGGTTCGCAGGGCAATGCCGACACGGATGACCTGATCGAACTCGCGCGCGATGTCACCATCGCGGGCGAACCGGCGATCCGCCATGGCGGCGTCCGCGAGCGCATCGCCGACTGGTATGTGCAGGCTCAAGGGCTGAAGTTCACGCGCTTCCGCACCCTGACCGCGCTTTCGAAGGGCGAGACGCCCGGACCGGAGTCGTCGATCTCCAAGATCGTCGCCGCCAAGAAGATGCAGGATCTCGGCTCCTTCGGCATGGACCTGCAGGACATGGGCGGCGTCATCCGCGACCGCAAGATGTCCCCGGCCGACGGTGCGTATACGGAGCAGTGGATCGGCGCGGCCGGCTACCGCATCGCGGGCGGCACGGATGAAATCCTCCGCAACATCGTCGCCGAACGCGTGCTGGGCTTGCCCGGCGATGTCCGCGTCGACAAGGACCTGCCGTTCAATCAGGCCCCGAAGGGGAAGTAAGCGGCTTCGGATCGCACGAAACGAAAAGGCCGGATCTCGCGATCCGGCCTTTTTCTTGGCGACAGAAGCGTGGCGCTCACGCCGCCGCTTCGGCCTTTGCCGCTTCCGCGTAGAGCGCCATGTGATCGCCCAAAGCCTTCTTGAACGCGGGCCGTGCTTCGGCGCGCTTCACATAAGCCTCGAGCGGCGGGAACTTCGAGACGAAATCCCGGTGCCGGAGGTCGCGCAGCACCGTCACCATCATCAGGTCGCCTGCCGTGAAGCGGTCTTCCAGCCATTCGCGGCCCTCGAGCCGGCCGGAGAGCTGCCCGAGCCTGCGCATGAGAAACTCTTCCGCGCCGGGCCGCCGCATCTTCGCCCACTCTTCGTCGGGATAGAAGAAGTCGAGCGCCGTGACCGCGTCGATGGCCGGCTGCACCGATGTCTGCGCCGCGAGAACCCACTGCATCGTTCGTGCCCGTCCCTGTTCGTCGCGCGGCATCAGCACCTCGTGCTTCTCCGCGAGGTGCAGTACGATCGCGCCGCTCTCGAACATCTCGAACCCGTCTTCTTCAAGCACCGGCACCTGCCCGAAAGGCTGCACCGCGCGGTAGCGCGCCGCGTCCTGGTCTTCCGGCGCGAGCACGCGCTCCTCGTAAGGCAGTCCCGCTTCCGTGAGCGCCCAGCGCACGCGGAATTCCTTCACCGAGCCCCGCGCGAACGGCGGCACCCATTTCAACACGCTGATGCGGATCATGACGCTCTCCCTCTACCTGCTTGTCCAATTAGTTTGATATCAATATAATAGATGGAATTCGTGTTCAACCGGAAATCCCCCGGCCGGAGGCCCATGACGAAGAAGTTCGACGATCTCTACGCCGCCACCGCGCATATCCGCGACAATTGCCTCTGTTTGCATGCGCAGCGCGCCGCCCGCGCGCTTGCCCGCCGCTTCGACGAGGCGCTCCGCCCGCATGGCATCACCAGCGGCCAGTTCTCGATCCTCAACGTGCTGAACCGCCCCTCGCCGCACGCGATGGGCCCGGTCGCGAAGTTCCTCGCGATGGACCGCTCGACGCTCACCGCGAACCTGAAGCCGCTCGAGCGCGACGGTCTCGTTTCCGTCGCCGTCGATCCGGAGGACAGGCGCGGCCGCAAGCTCGCGCTCACAGCCAAGGGCCGCAAGACGCTCCGCGCCGCGATGAAGGTGTGGCAGAGCGAGCACGCCGCGCTCGAGAAGGAAATGGGCGTCGACCCGGAACCCGTCCGCGCGGGCCTTCGCGCCATCGCCTGAGTTTCGACCGGAGGTTCCCGCATGCAGCCCCTTCGCTATTCGATCAACGTGACGCTCGACGGCTGCTGCGATCACGAGGAGGGCGTGCCTGACGAGGAACTGCATGCCCATGCGGCGGCGGACATCGCGCGCGCCGATGTCCTCCTTTTCGGCCGCGTCATCTACGGGATGATGGAGGAGGCGTGGCGGCCGGTCGCCGAAACGGGCGTGCGGCCGGACTGGATGGAGGAATGGGCGGTGCCCTTCGCGCAAACGATCCATGCCGCGAGGAAATATGTCGTCTCCGATACGCTGCAAGAGGTCGACTGGAACGCGGAGCTCGTGCGCGGGCCCGATCTCGCGGCAACCGTCCGCCGCCTCAAGGCCGAACCGGGCAGGGGCATATTGACCGGCGGTGTGACGCTCCCCCTCGTGCTCGCGGAGCTCGGCCTGATCGACGAATACCAGTTCATCGTCCATCCGCGGATCGCGGGCCACGGGCCTTATCCTTTCGTGGGGCTTTCGAAAACGCTCGGCCTGAAGCTCACGAACCGCACGCAATTCGCCTCCGGCGCCGCCGTGCTGACCTACGAGGCCGCGCGCGGCGGCGCCTGATCGTCAGCCGGGCAACAGGTTTCGTTCGAGAAAACCCGTTACGCGCGGTCCGGTGTCGGGCAGGAAGTGATAGCCCTCCTCGATGAACGAGACTTCGGCGTTCGGCGCATGCCGTTCGAGCCGCGCGCGCGTGTCGCGGGAGTCGAGCAGCACGTCCCGTCCACCCACGATCGCGATGAGCGGCATGTCGAGCGCGGCGAGCTCCGCGTCGCTGAGTGCCGGAATGCGCAGCACGCGCGGCTTCTCCGCCTCGCCAATGGCCTCCATCAGCGCGGCGAGCGCCTGCATCTCCGGCGGCGGCGCCTTCTGCGCGGGCCCGAACACGAGTTCCCACATGCGCCGCTTGCCCCATGACCCGAGCAGCATCAGCGGCAGCACCTTCAGGAGAAAATTCTTCTGCCGCCCGATCCCGGCGGGCGAGATCAGCGCAAGCGCGGTGACGGTGCCGGGCCGCCGCTTCGCGTAATCGAGCGCAAGCCATCCGCCGAGCGATGTGCCCACGAGCGCCGCGCGCGAAAGCCCGAGCCCCGCGAACACATCGTCGAGCCACAGCGCATGGGCGTCGCCTTCGAGCGGCGGCCGCACCCGCGCGCTGAAGCCCGCCTCGCCGATCATGTCGACGGCATGAAGCCGGAACCGCGCCGCCCAAGGCGCGACATCCGGCATCCACGCGGCCGAATTCGCCATCGAACCGTGCAGTAGCAGAATGGGCGGCGCTTTCTCCGGCCCGCAGGAGAGAACGAATGTCGGCCCCTCGCGCGTCGCGATCGTCCGCTCGCTCGCGGGCACGGGCCAGGCGTCGATCGCGCGCCGGTAGAGCGCCTCGACTTTCGCCGCCGCCGCCACGCTCCGGTAGACGGCGTCGCTCATCGCCGCGCCTTCATCTGCACATGCAGCATCTCCATCAGCCGCCCGATATCGGCCGGCGCGCCGATGGCGATGACCTTCATGGTCTCCGCCTCGGGGTCGAACGCTGTTTGGAGGTGGAGCGGCGGCGTTTCCGCATCGCCCGTCAGCGCCGCCGAATGGAGGAAGCTCGCGAGCCGCTCGGCCGCCGCCGCGTCGAGGCCGGGCAGGTCGACGATGCAGGTCGCGCGTGCTTCCGCGCCCGCCTCCGCCGCGCCGCGCGCGACGCCCGCGAAGTCGTCGAGCGCCGACGCCGCGATCCGGTAGGCCTTGCCGATCCGCGTCGCCTTCAGCCGCCCCTCGCGGATATGGCGCCGCAAGGTCTTCGGATGGAGGTTCAGCCGCCCGGCCGCTTCCTCGACGGTGAAAAGCCGCTCCGACATGGACTTTGCTCCCTTTTGTCCCTTGATATCCCAAAATATGAGGCTTATAGGGAGTAATAAGGAGCAATTTTGAGAATGACAAGCCATTTTCGGGAACGAAAGGGAACGGTCATGACGGAAGATGCGGGAGCAGGGATGAAGGCGCGCCTCCGGGCGGACCTCCTCGCCGCCATGAAGGCGGGCCGCAAGGACGAGGTGAGGCTCCTCCGCGCGCTCGTCGCCGCGATCGACAATGCCGGGGCACCGCCCGCGCCCGCGCGCGATCCCCTGGCCCCGCCGCATGGGCACGCCGCCGGCACGGCCGAGGTCCCGCGCCTCGCGCTCACCGGCGCGCAGCTCCAGGCGTTGCTCCTTGCCGAGATCGGCGAGCGCGAACAGGCCGCCGCCGGGCTCGCCCGCCATGGCGAGGCGGCGCGCGCCGAAGCCCTGCATGAGGAAGTGCGACTTGTGCGGCGCTATCTCCCGGCTCTATCTCGATGACCGCTCGAACACCGCAAGCTGGGCCGCGAAGGCGCGTTGGTAGGCGGGCCGCACCTCGCCGCGCGCGACATAGGCGGCAAGGGCCGGGTATCGCGCAAGGAGGTCCGACCCCTCGAGCCGCCGCAGCACCGTCACCATCATCAGGTCGCCCGCGCTGAAGTCGCCGTCGAGCCATTCGGCTTGCCCAAGCCGCCTCGACAGCTGCCCGAGCCGCACATCGACGCGCGCGTCGAGCAGCGGCAGCCGCGCCGCATACCAGTCCTTGTCGCGCTCCGCATAGCCCGCCGCCTCGCGCTCCACGATGACGGGCTCCACCGTATTGAGCGCGGCGAAGAGCCAGTTGATCGCGCGGGCGCGCGCACGCGGTTCCTCCGGCAGCAGACCGCCATGGCGCTCCGCGACGTGGAGCACGATGGCGCCGGACTCGAAAAGCGCGAGCCCGTCCTCCTCGTAAGTCGGGATCTGCCCGAAGGGGTGACGCGCGAGATGGTCGGGCTCCTTCATCTCGGCGAAGGAGAGAAGCCGCACGTCGTAAGGAACGCCCGCCTCCTCGAAGGCCCAGCGCACGCGCATGTCGCGCGCAAGGCCCCGCCCACGGTCGGGAGACGCCTCGAAGGCGGTGATGACCGGCGTCACGGCTTCGCCACCGCCGCTTCCAGCGCCGCGATGTCGATCTTCGTCATCGTCATCATCGCCTCGAAGGCGCGTTTCGCTTCTTCCTTGTCGGCGCTCGCATTGAGCTCGAGCAGCCGCCTCGGCGTGATCTGCCAGGAAAAGCCCCAGCGGTCGCGGCACCAACCGCACTGGCTCGCTTCGCCGCCATTGGAAATGATCGCGTCCCAGTAGCGGTCGGTCTCTTCCTGGCTTTCGGTCACAACCATGAAGCTCACCGCCTCGTTCGGCGTGAAAACCGGGCCGCCATTGAGGCCGACGAAGCGCCGCCCGAGCAGCGTGAATTCGACGGTGAGTTCGACGCCTTCCTCGCCGCCCGGAAACTCGCCGGGCGCAAGGTTCACTTGGTCGACATGACTGTCGGGAAAGGTCGCGGCGTAGAAAGCGGCCGCCTTGCTCGCTTCGCCGTGGTCGAACCACAGGCAGGTCACGATCTCTGTCATGGGGCTCTCTCCATTTCACATAGGGGGGCAGGGAGGTTCAGCGCGGTGTCGCGCCGAACAGAAGTTCGATGTAGCGGATCAGGTGGTCGATGCTGTCGGCGGCGGCTTCCGCGCCGCCCTTCGCCTTGGCGAGGATGAACGAGCCCTGCAGCACGGCCTGCGTGTGGAGCGCGAGCGAGGCGGCGCTCCAGTCCGGTTTCATCTTCCGCGCGGCGATCGCCGCCTCGATATCGGCTTCCAGCGTCTTCGCATGGGTGCTGATGCTCCGGTCGCAGGCATCGCGAATGGCGGGCGAGGTCTCGTGAACCTCCTGCACCATCGTGCCGACGAGGCAGGTGAACTCCGGCACGCCGCCCTTGAGCAGCGCCTTGCGGAAGGCGACATAGGCGAGCACGCGCGCGAGCGGATCGGCATGGTCGTGATAGGGCGCGGCGGCGAACATCTCGGCCGTCGTCTGCGACCAGTGGTCGGCCGCCGCGACGCCCAGCGCCTCCTTGCTCTTGAAGTGGTGGAAGAACGCGCCCTTGGTCACGCCCGCCGCCGCGCAGAGCTCGTCCACGCTCGTCGCGGCATATCCCTTGGTGCGGATCGTCGCGAGCGCCGCCTCGAGCAGCTTCGCCTTCGCGTCCTGCCTCGCGGGCTGTTTTCCGGGCTCTTTCGCGTGTCTGGTGGCCATGCCGTCCTCCTGTCGGGAAGTTACATACCAACCAGTCGGTATGTCGTCAAGCGGCAATTCCGAAACCCCTCTCCGCGGGGGAGGGGCGCGGAGAAATTCGCTCTGCGACTATTGGGCTGCGGCCCGTCTCGCGCCGGTCCCGGGATCGCCGCCGCTGTCAGTCGGCGCGGCTTTCCTTGCGGGGCTCGGCGCGCGTCTTCCACAGGGAGTAGCAGATGCCGCCGGTCAGAAGCGCGAGGGTGACGCCAAGCGAAAGGGCCGGCGGAATCTTCTCGATGCCGAGCAGCTCGGCGGCGAAGACCTTGCCGCCGATGAAGATCAGCACCAGCGACAGCGCCGTCTTGAGATAGACGAAGCGGTGCATCATCGCCGACAGCGCGAAGTAGAGCGCCCGCAGACCGAGAATGGCGAAGATGTTGGACGTATAGACGATATAGGGATCGGTGGTGATCGCGAAGATCGCCGGAATGGAGTCCACCGCGAAGATCACGTCGGCGAGTTCCACCATCACCAGCGCCAGGAAGAGCGGCGTCGCGAACAGGGCGGCCTTGCCGCTGCCCCGCAGCGGCAGGCGCACGAAGAAGCGCTCGCCATGGAGCGCATCCGTGACGCGAAAATGGCGGCGGATGAACCGCAATACCGGATTGGCGGAAACATCGTACTCGGCATCGCCCGCGCGCAGCATCTTCACGCCGGTGAAGATGAGGAAGGCGGCGAAAAGAAGGAGCACCCACTCGAACCGGGTGACGACGGCGGCGCCCGCGCCGATCATCAGGCCGCGCAGCAGGATGACGCCCAGGATGCCGTAGATCAGTACCCGGTGCTGATAGGCTCTCGGAACGCCGAAATAGGCGAAGATCGTCGCGATCACGAAGATGTTGTCGAGCGCCAGGCTCTTCTCGACGACGAAGCCGGTCAGGTAGTCGAGCGCCGCCTTCTCCCCGAGATGCTGCCAGACCCAGAGCGAGAACGCCGAGCCGATGGTGATGTAGAACGCCGAAAGCGCCAGACTCTCGCGCACCCCGATCTCGTGCGACTTGCGATGCAGCACGCCGAGGTCGAATACCAGGAGAAGAACGATGAGGGTGAGGAACGCGGCCCAGGTCCAGAGGGGCTTGCCCAGGACATCGATAAGCAGGACTTCCATTTAAGCCTCGGTGCCGGCCGCTCGCGGAAAAGTCCGCGCGTTTGCCGGGGAGCCGGTCCGGTCTCGGTTGAGCTGCCGGAAGACGGATCCCCGGAGACATGGATATCGCCCGTCCGCTTTCAATCCCCCGCCGCGCGTATCTTTTTTTCGGGCCTCCCCTTGTGCCGGTGAGGCCGCTCCATGATTTTCTCCGGGCCGGTCCGGAGGTCGCGACCGGGGCGCGCCGCGGAACCTCGCGGCCATGGGGGCGGGGGCATCGTGATCGAAGAGGGTTTCTGGCAGATCGTTGCCATCGGCTTTGCCGCGCAACTGGTCGATGGAGCGCTCGGCATGGCCTATGGCCTGACCTCGACCTCCCTCCTGCTCACGCTCGGCTACTCGCCGGCGGCGGCGAGCGCCTCGGTTCACCTCGCCGAAGTGGCGACCACGGCCGTCAGCGCAGGCTCGCATATCCACCTCCGGAACGTGGACTGGAAACTGGTCAGGCCTCTGGCCATCGCCGGCATCCTTGGAGGCGTGGCCGGGGCCGGTCTCCTCGCGGCGGGCGCCGGCGAGGCGCTTCGTCCCTTCGTCTCCGTCTATCTGGCGTTGATGGGCTGCGTCATCCTGTGGAAGGCGTTCCGCAACGTGCCGGGCATCCGGCCGCCCAGGGGCCTGGTGCCGCTCGGCGGCATCGGCGGGTTCCTCGATGCGGTGGGCGGCGGCGGCTGGGGGCCGATCGTTTCGGGCACCTTGGTCGCCTCCGGCAGCTCTGCGAGGCACATGATCGGGTCCTCCATAGCGGCCGAATTCTTCGTCACGGTCGCGATCACCGTGACCTTCGCCGGCCATCTCGGCCTGCAGGATTTCGGGATCGCGGCGCTGGCCCTCGTCGTCGGCGGCGTCCCCGCCGCCCCCTTTGCCGCCCTGATCGTCAGGGCCGTGCCGCGCCGCGCCCTCATGATCGGCGTCGGCATGCTGATCGTTGCCCTCGGCATCTACGGCGTGACGCGCGCATGGGCGTAGCGCCCCGGGCGCCCCCCGCCGGACGCTCTTCCCACCCTCCCCTCGGGGAGGGTCAAACGGCCCATTTTGCAGCTTGTCTGCAAATGCAGACAAAGAAGGGCCGTTTGGGGCGGGGGGCTGTCGTAACAAGAAGCAAGAGCACTTACCAAAGACAGCCGGGCACTCTCCACCCTCCCCCTGTGGGGTGAGGAACGTCTCGCGCAAGCGAGCGAAAAGATTCGATAGCCTGTCC
Organism: Parvibaculum sp.; assembly: GCA_017642695.1. Taxonomy (GTDB): domain Bacteria; phylum Pseudomonadota; class Alphaproteobacteria; order Parvibaculales; family Parvibaculaceae; genus Parvibaculum. Next base: position 1,832,038 of record JAEPQD010000001.1, read on the forward strand.
CGGCGAAGGTGGAAGCTCCGAAGGAGCGCAGGAGGAAGCGTCGTCTTTCCTTCACAAGGACGCTTTGCCGGCCCCTGCCGGAGGAAGCGACTTCGAAACCGCGGCAGCTAAGGTATTTGTCGCGAGTTTGAGGGTGACGACTGTGTCCGGTTGCGTCGAGGGTGTATTGATTGGAGTGCGGCCGTTGATCGTTTCGCCCGGAGCGAGCAGAACAAATACCAAGCTTACCTCGAGTAGTGACCGAATCTGAAGGAGGAGGAACAATTGAAGATGGCTGCTCCAGTTGCCGCCACTGGGCCGGGAGGGCCTCACTTCGAGGGGCAGGTCGGTGCTCACTATCTTCTAACCATGTTGGCGGTAGGCGCCGCACGAGGCTTGCCTGGCACTATCATCGATTCAGTAGCCTTCCAAAGAGCAGGCGAACATCCGCTCGATGATGTTGTCGTGCGAGCACATGATGCTGCAGGCCATGACGCTACACTCGAAATTCAAGTGAAGCGAAGCATCCGATTCACAGCGGGCGACGAGATTTTCGCAGATGTTGTCTCGCAGGTAGTGGAAGCTGCCAACAAGGCGGGCTTTTGGGAAACCCGGCACGAGTTGGCTGTTGCCACGGCTAGGACGTCTAGGAAGACAGATGGTCCCTATCAAGACGTTCTCAAATGGGCACGCGAGGTGGGTTCGGCCGCCACTTTCTTCAAGCGCTTGAATACCAAAGGCGCGGCGAATGCCGATATGCGGGCGTTCGTCGAAGCATTTCGGACGCACGTTAGTGCAGCAGGCGGTGCACCTGACGACGAGATGATCTGGAAACTGCTGCGCCGTTTTCAGATATTGGTGTTCGATTATTCAGCGCTTCATTCAGCGAACGAGGAGTTGGCCGCTGAACGCGCCGCACGAGTTTTGCATCCTGATGATGCATCTAAGGCATCGGCACTTTGGAAGAACCTCATAGAGATTAGCATCGCATCCGCAGCGAATGGGGGTGAAAGGAACAGGGCGAGCCTCACTAGCGACTTACGTGAGTTCCGACTAGCGGGAGATCCGAGGAACCTCGCTGTCAGGGAAGCCCTTGCGGCTTCGGCGCGGGACGCATTGGCAGACATTGGTGATCGAGTCGGCGAGGTGGCGCTGGCTCGCACGGAAAGGATTGCCAGCGTCTATCAAGCCCTTGATCAAAGCCGCTACGTTGAAATCCGCGGTGACGCCGGGGTTGGTAAGTCCGCTATCTTGAAGCATTTCGCCGAGGGGAGCGGGATCGAAGCTGGTGTCATTGTCTTGAGCCCGAACCGAACGATTCCACACGGATGGCTCGCGATGCGAGGAGCTCTCGGGTTCGAAGGCGGTGCCGTCGAGAATCTGCTGAGCGACCTCGCCTCGGATGGCGCGGGTATCCTCTTCATCGACAATCTGGATAACTTCTCCATCGCGGAACGTCCAACGGTGATCGACCTTGTCCGTGCGACTGCAAAAGTCCCCGGATTTTCGGTTATTGCGACGTGCCGAAGAAATTTCGGGGTTGAGGAGCCGAGCTGGATGCCTTCGGACGCCATTACAGAACTGGGCGGCGGCCCCACAGTGGTTATCCAGGAATTAAGCGCGATCGAAATTGAAGAACTTTCCGAAGCAGCGCCACGGCTTGCCGCGCTGCTTGCCGACAAACATCCGGCGCGTGACGTAGTACGCAACCTCTATCGTCTTACACGACTCGCTCGCCGTTCGAGCGACGACCGCGTGCCGCGAACCGAGGTCGAGATGGCGGAGGAATGGTGGCGTACCGCCGATGGGACGATTGGAAATGAGGCCCATCGCGAACGATCTCGAACTCTTCGAATGGCAGCAGAGCAAATCATGGCCGGTTCAAAGTTTGCCGATGTGAGTTCTCGGCCGGGCCAGTCGGTGAACGAGCTCAAAGTCAGCGAGACGTTCATCGAAATTCGAACGGACATCGTAGCCTTTCGCCATGATGTTCTTCTCGAGTGGGCTATCGCAAATTTGATAAACGAAGACCTCACTAAGCTCGCCTCCCTTTCCACGACACGTCCAACGACTACCCCGTTTGCTCGTGGGGTGGAGCTCGCCGCTCGAATAAGGCTGGAGAAGTCGGCAGATGTGAGTGAATGGCAAGAGCTGATTGCATATCTGAGTCAGGAGGGATTCCACGGCTCTTGGAGGCGCGCGGCCTTGCTTGCGTTGGTGCACTCCGAGATTGGAGATCACCTTCTTGGAAAGACTAAGGACATCCTGTTCGCCGAAAGTGGAGCTCTTCTCCGAGAGCTTATACGTACCGTCTCGGCGGTGGATGTAGAACCCTTTTCGCAGGTGCTCGCAGCTTCCGGTCAGAACACTGTAGCTTTTCCTGCCGGCATGTACTTCCCCTCGGGTCCGTCGTGGTATCGGCTTATCCGTTGGATTCTGAAGGAGAAAGACGGCCTTCCGATGGAGGCACTCCCGGAAGTGGTAATCATGTTTGGCAGGTGGTCGCAAAGTCTCCTCTGCCAAGACGACCTCACGCTTCAGTTGCAAGCGCTCCAGTTCGAGTGGCTGCAGGAGCTGGAAGTTGCTTACGGTGGCGAATTCAACGCGCGCTACAAGGTGCTGGGCGGAAAGCTGCAGGCAGACGCCTCTGAGGCTCTGCTGAGCGATCTAAGGTTGAACTTCAAATTTTGTAGCTTGAGGACCCCCGATCTCGCCAAGCGGTATTTGGCTCTCATCGACGATCTCAAGCATGGCCGCGCCGCCATTGAAGCATTGATCGAATTTCGTGGAACGCTCGCTCAGGCTGCGCCACAAGAGCTGGCGGATATGACCGCGAAGGCTCTGATCAACATAGATCCGCCGCGAGGCAGGGATAGATATAGCGCGAGCGAGGAGGGCGCATTTCACTCCATCGATCACAAATTTCACCCTGCCGCTCCGGCCCAGGGACCCTTCCTTGATCTGCTCAATTCTGCTCCAGATGTTGGCTTGGAGCTGATCCGCCGCATCGTGAAGCATGCGATCGAGTATGATTCAGATGGTCAGGAGCCAGGAGACGGGTTCCTAATCGATGACGGCAATCGGATTCGTACTTTTCCATGGACGGGAACCTACCTGTGGTCGCGGGGTAACGGACGCTCCAATGCCGTCGGTTCAGCTTTAATGGCACTAGAGGCCTGGGGGCATCAGCGGATTGAGGCCGGCGACTCCGTTCAATCCGTGCTCGACCGCGTGCTGAAGGATGGCGATCCGGCCGCATTTGTACTGGTCGCAGTAGACCTCCTGATTTCTCATTGGCCGAAGTCGAAGGAGGCCGCTCCGCCGTTTCTGGCCTGCCCGGAGCTACTGTGCACCGATCGGATAAGACCAGTACATGAGAACCTCGAAATTCCGGATTTTTTCGGCCTGAAGGCGCTCGAAAAGGAGCCGATCGGAAACGTCACACGCAAGAGCTTGAAAGAGCGGCCGTCTCGGAAGACCTCGCTAGAGTGGTTGATCGGTCTATACACTCTCAGTGGTTCCGACGGAGAGCGAGCCAAGCTGGTTCAGCTATTAGAGAAAGCTACAGCCCGGCTTGGTTCGCCTAATCTGGACTCCAACTTCGGCGACCCGAGGTTCATGGCACTCTATGCGATGAACTTGGCTAACCTGGAAAACTGGAAAGAGCAGGAAGCGACTCTCGAAGACGGTAAAACGGTCACGGCAAGAGGCTATGTTTCACCCCCTGACGAGGAGGAACGCATCCGCAGATTTGGTGAAGCTCACGCTTCCCACACGCAGGATTTTAACATTCAAACCCACATCGCCCTTGCGATTGACGACCCTGAGAAATCCTCACCCGAGTTCGCAGAAATGGCAGTCGAGTGGGCTCAAAAGCAGTCTCCGAGCGAGGAAGACGATGCACTCAAGATGCGCGATCAAAATGTACTCGCCGCTGCGATGATCGCCATGCGTGATGGCTCACCGGAGTTGCGCGCCAAGTCTCTTGAATGGGCCATTGGTCTCTTTGAAGCCACGAGTATTGAGAAGGACAATGTTGGTGCCCGAATGCGCCAAGGTCTTCGCTACAACCCGGCCGCCATAGCATTCGTAGGACTAGCCAATATCCTTAAGCACGAGAACACCTCACAAAACCGACGGCGGCTTTTCGAACTAGCAGCAGGCGATGTTGCGGCAGGGCGCGGTTTCCAGGTCACTGCTCCGATGCTCGCTGCCGTCGACGAGCGTCTTCCGCGTGCGATCCTACGCTGCGCCTTCAGCGCCTGTGTTCGGCTGCATCATGTTTGGGATATTAATGAGGAGGAGAGGGTTACTCGCGAGGATGTGCGTCAGGAACAATTGCGGGTATCTGTAGCTGCAGAGCTCCAGCACCTGTCGGGCGAAGGCGAGGAGCCTGAGTGGCCGGAGTTTCCTGAACAGCATCCAAGCCGACGTCGTGCCCTCAAGCTTCCCGGTGGAGGAGCAACAGAGCCCGAGGAATCACGGATATACCCTGAGAGCTACATCGACCACCAAGGTGCAGCACTCTGGTTGAACAGTGCGCTGACGCTTGTGGCTGAACATCGAATGGAGTGGCTCCGAAGCCTGCTTCTGGCGTATGGACCCTGGACCGGGACAGCTAATGGCGCCGGGATGGAGAGCGATGTCGAGCCCTCATCCTTGCCGAATGAGTGGAATGAGAATTATTTCGCTTTGCTGGCAAACTCTCTGGAGGGTTTGCCGGCCGATCAAGTGGACCGCCTCGCGGTCGATTTTTTCAAGGAGTTTCCCGATCGGTCCTTCTATGAGGCGATTTCCAGCTTTGTTCGAGCTCTTGATGTCGTCTATTTCAATCATCACGAGAACGCTCTGCATGCTGTGCGAATTCGATCTCGTCTAGCCACTCATCTAATGGAGACGGATGGTTGGAAGCGTCTTGGTTATGGACGGTCAAAGCCGTCCATTGAGATGCACATCGGTCCTGCAATCGCGACTATGTATTTTAATGACTATCAAAGCTTCGGCGGGCCGCCGCAGTGCTACCTGAACGCTTTAGGCGTGCCTATGACGGGCCCCTTTTTGGGCACGTTGGTGCAACTCAACGAGAGCGAGCAAACCTTCTTTCAGGCGATTGTCACTCTGAATTTCTTAGAGGTTGAGCCCACCACGGGGCATCTCGATTTTGCGATCTCGTCGGCCGCAGCTTGGGTGCGAACATATGCCAATGACAGCAATTTCTGGGTCGACCACGGAATCGGACGTCGCCTGTCCGACTGGCTCGCCCGCATTCTGGCAATCGAGCCCGATAAACTTGTCGCTGGAACTGCGTATCGAGAGATCGTCGACAAGATATTAGCAACGCTTGTGAGCCTCGGCGTTCCGGAGGCGCGTCGCCTGGAAGTTTCCCTCATATCCCGGGACCAATAAAACTTGCATTCGCCGTTTTCCGCCTATCGGTGCTTTTGCGCGTGCCCCCTCACGCATAAGCCACCCACCCCCGCCAGGTGAACGCCGCATAAAACGGCGTCACCTCGGAAAACCCCGCCTCGCGCAGCACTGCCTCGTCCTCTTCCGGCGTCAGCAGGTCGAGATGCGCCGCGACGCTCGCGCGCGCCTTCTCGGCCATCTCCGGGTCGGCGCCCGAGGCGACCGCATAGGCCGCATAGCGCGACAGCCATTGCGGCCGGACGCTTGCACCTTGAGGGAAGCTCGAATGCGCGGCGACGAAGGGCGCGCCGGGTGTGAGCCGCCGCCGGATTTCCGCCGCCGTGCGCACGCGTGTCCCCCGGTCGAGAAAATGCAGCGTCAGCAGGCAGGCCGCAGCGTCGAACGGCCCTTCGCTCGCGTCTTCTATATAACCCTCGCGCAGCTCCGCGCGGGCCGCGTGTTCGCCGAGCACCCGTTCCGCGAGCTTCAGCATCTCGCGCGCCGGGTCGACGCCCTCGAACGTCCAGCCGGGATGCGCGTCGGCCAGCGCCTTCAGCTCCATGCCGCCGCCCGCGCCGAGCACCAGCACCTTTGCGTGCGGTCCCGCGCGCTCGCCGAGCAGGATCGCCGTCATCCGGTGCAGCTCGGCATAGCCCGGCACGAAGCGCACCGGTCCCTCCGTATACTGAGCGACCGCCTGCGGATCGTTGAAATGCGCGAGCATCTCCTTCGCGGCTTCACTTTGCATGGGCTTTCTCCAGTTTGTGCGCCCCCCGGCGATGCGCCGCGAGCCGTTTGCGGAAATCCTTCGCCAGCGCGGCCAGCGTCACCTCGCCGAACCGCCTGAGGAGCAGCGCCTCGGCCTCCGCGAAGGTCCGGTCGAGCTGCGCGTTCACCGCCTGCTCGACAAGGCAGCCGGGCGCGTCGCTGCGGTTGCCGATCGCGAGCAGGGAAGGGGCGCCGAGCGCCGCGTGAATGTCGGCAAGCGTCACCGCGCCCATGTCGCAGGCGATGGACCAGCCGCCGCCATGCCCCTTTTCGGAGCGCACATAGCCCTGGTCGCGCAGCCCCGCCATGATCCGGCGGATCACCACCGGGTTCGTCTGCATCGCCTTCGCGAGCGTCTCCGAGGTCACGGGCCCCTCATGCTCGGCCATATGGAGGAGCACATGAAGCACGCCCGAAAGCTGGCTGTTCCGTTTCATGTAACATCATATGTTGCGAGTCGGCGCGGGAGTCAAGCGGCGGCCGATTCATCTGCGTTCTGCCCCTCCGGCGCGAAGCGCCAAACAACTTTTCTTCTCCGTGCCTCCGTGTCTTCGTGTGCACTTTTTTCTTCTCTGCGCCTCTGCGTGCCCAAAACCGGGGACAGGTTTTTCCGCCCGCACACGCGCGAAGTGCATCAAAGACACGGGGATTATTTCTTTCGCGTCCCGCCCGCGCGTCTCGCGTCGGCGGGCAGGGCGGGGATAACTCCCGATCCATCCGTACACGAATGAACCGAAGAGTCATTTGTGACGTTCGTGTAACGGTTCGATGACAGTCGCCCCCGCTTTATCCCCCTTTGGCGGAATCCTGCGCCTTTCCGGGGCCCCTCGCGGGCAGCGCAGCTTCGCGTGTGATCCTGTGATAATCTTGCGCCCTGTTGCGATCACAAGTGGCGGGCTGATTGCTGGATTGGAAAGCGAAAACAAGGGCTTGGGCGGGGCGTCTGCGCGCGTTGGCGGGCCGGTTCGCGCCGCATTGGCGCCGCAGCCGCATTCCCTGGATCGCGCCTGTGCTGCTCGTCCTCTTCGGGCTGAACCACCTCGCATATCTCTATGTCTATGTGCCGCCGGTTCCGCAAGGCCTTGAGAAGATTAAGGAATCCGGCACGCTCGTGGTGCTGACGCGCGACGCGCCGACGACATATTACGAAGGCATCGAGGGCCTCACCGGCTTCGAATACGAGATGATGACGCGGCTCGCGAAGTCGCTCGGTGTCGAGGTCGAGTTCCGGATTTACGAGACGGAACAAGGACTTGTCGATGCGCTCGCCGCGCGCAAGGGCCACATCGCCGCCGCCGGTCTCGTCGCCACCGAGGCGCGCCGCGAAATCTTCGCCGTCGGCGCGGAATACGAGAAGGTGCGCCAGCAGATCGCCTGCCGGCGCGGCATCAAGATCCCGAAAAAGACCAGCGACCTCAAGGGGTTGTCCGTCGCCGCCGCGCAGGGAACGCCGGCGGCCGGGGCGCTCGCCGCCGCCCTCGCAAGGGTCGAGGAAGCGGGGCCGCCCCGGCTTGAAGATCAGTCCACGGAGGAATTGCTGTCGCGCCTCGCCGAGGGCGATCTCGACTGCGTCGCCGCCGACGGGCTCCTCCTTCGCGTCGTCAATCCCTACCACCCGGAAATCGTGCAAGCCTTTGATCTGACAGGCGAAGAGCCCATCGCCTGGCTCCTCGCGCCGGGCTCGGAAGACCTGGCCGAGCCGGTCCGTCTCTGGTTCGCGGGCATGAAGAAGTCGGGCGCCTTCGCCGCGCTGGAGCGGCGCTTCTTCGGCTTCCTGCCGCAGTTCGACTATGTCGACATCCGCGCCTTCAAGCGCGCCATCGACGAGCGCCTGCCGGATTACGAAAAGGCGATCCGCCGTGCCGCGCGCCAAAACAACCTGCCGTGGCAACTACTTGCGGCCGTCGCCTATCAGGAGTCGCATTGGAACCCGGAGGCGAAAAGCAGCACCGGCGTGCGCGGCTTCATGATGCTCACCGCGCAGACCGCGCGCGAGCTCGGCGTCGAGAACCGTCTCGATGCGCAGGAGAGCATCGCCGCGGCGGCGCGCTATCTCGCTGATCTGAAAGAAAGAATTCCCGTCAGCGTCGAGGAGCCGGACCGCACCTGGTTCGCGCTCGCCGCCTACAATATGGGCCTCGGCCATGTCTACGACGCCCGTGCGCTCGCCGCCCGTCTCGGCCGCGACCGCGACAGCTGGACGGATCTGCGCCGTGTGCTGCCGCTTCTCAACAACGCGGCCTATGCGGACGGGCTTCGCCATGGCCGCGCGCGGGGCGGGCAGGCGGTCCATTTCGTCCAGCAGGTCCGCACCTACATGCACATACTTGACGGCGGCGCTGGGACTTAAGTGATTGTGATAACTGCGACATTTCGCGCTGGGCCTGCGACCGAATGACCACTCTCAAAATGTGGCTATTGGGTGGAGAGTGGATGCATGTCGCGCCGCCGTTGGGGCTCGGCGCATCGAAGCGGAGAACTCTCATGACAATCGGGAAGAAACTGGGCGCAGCCGCGCTGGGCGTTGCGATGGCGGGGGTAGCCTTGCCCGCCCATGCGGAATTTCAGGGCAAGTCTGCGGGCGACGTCATGGTTCGCGCCCGCGCCCTCTGGGTCGCGCCGGACGAAAGCGCCTCCACCACCATCGGCGGCGATGTCGATGTTTCCAACGACTTCGTGCCGGAAATCGACTTCACCTACTTCGTGACCGACAACATCGCCCTCGAGCTCATCGCGGCGACCACGCAGCACGACGTCTCCCATACGCCGACCGGCATCAATCTCGGCGAAGTCAGCCTTCTGCCGCCGACACTCACGCTGCAGTACCACTTCATGCCGAAGGAGCGTTTCAGCCCCTATATCGGCGCCGGCCTCAACTACACCTTCTTCTACGACGAAGACCCGGCCGCCGGCAGCGCCGTCACCTCCATCGACTACGAGAACAGCGTCGGTTACGCGCTCCAGGCGGGTGTCGACTATGCGGTCGCCGACAACTGGTACGTGAACTTCGACGTGAAGAAGATCTTCCTGTCGACCGACGTCTCCATGAATGGCGGCGCCATCACGGCCGATGTCGATCTCGATCCCTGGCTCGTCGGTGCGGGCGTCGGCTACCGTTTCTGAGGCACGGTTCCGGCCCCCGTCCGGTCTGCTCCACACGGTTTGTTTCCGCCTCTTCCCGGCGCTAGAATAGGGCAGTTGCCCTAGGGCCGTCGCATCTCTTGCGGCGGCCGGCCGGGGCGTGGAAATCCAACGAACAAAAGTGGTTAGGGAGTAAGGCCGTGGCGGATTCCATCAGGGCGCTTGTCGAGGGCACCGAGGTTGCGACGCGTCCCCTGAGCGTCGCCATCCTGGGTGCGGGCGCGGCCGGTCTCTGCATGGCGATCAAGCTGCAGAAGGCCGGCATCGGCGATTTCACGATCTTCGAGAAGGCCGCCAGCGTCGGCGGCACCTGGCGGGACAACACCTATCCCGGCTCGGGCTGCGACGTGCCCTCCATGCTCTATTCCTATTCCTTCGAACCGAAGGCGGACTGGAGCCGCAAATTCGCGCCCCAGCCGGAAATCGTCGAGTATTTTGAAGGCGTTGCCCGCAAATACGGGCTCCTGCCGCATATCCGTTTCAATACCGAGATCGCGGAAGCCCGCTTCGACGAGGCCGCGGGTCTCTGGCGGCTGCGCTCCGCGTCCGGCGAGGAATTCACCGCGAACGTCCTCATCTCCGGCGTCGGCCAGCTCAACCGGCCTGCCTATCCGAAGATCGAAGGCCTCGGCGATTTCAAGGGGCAGGCCTTCCATTCCGCGCGCTGGGATCACTCCGTCGACCTCGCGGGCAAGCGCGTCGGCGTCGTCGGCAACGGCGCGAGCGCGATCCAGTTCGTGCCGGAGATCGCGCCGAAAGTGGGCCATCTCACCATCTTCCAGCGCACGCCCAACTGGTGCGTGCCGAAGCCGGACCGCCCCTTCAAACCCTGGGAAAAACGGCTCTACGCTGCCGTTCCCGCGCTTGCCCGGCTGCAGCGCTGGTGGACCTACCTCATGCTGGAGCGCAATTACCTCGCCTTCGTGCAGGGCAGCTTCTTCGGCAAGCTCTTCGAGCGCGCGGCAAGGAAGGAGATGGAAGCGCACATCTCCGATCCCGAACTTCGCCGGAAGCTTACGCCCGACTATCCGGCCGGCTGCAAGCGCATCCTGCTCACCAACGACTGGTACCCGGCGCTCGCGCGGCCCAATGTCTCGGTCGAGACGAGCCGCATCGCGAAAGTGACCGGAAATGCTGTCGAAACCGAGGATGGCGTCGCGCATCCCGTTGACGTGTTGATCTACGCGACGGGTTTCGAGTCGACGGATTTCCTCGCCCCGATGAAGGTCACCGGTCGCGGCAATGCGGACCTGAACACCGTCTGGGCGCGCGGTGCGGAGGCTCACCGGGGTGTAGCGGTGGCCGGTTTCCCCAATTTCTTCATGCTCTACGGGCCGAACACCAATCTCGGGCACAACTCCATCATCTTCATGATCGAGTGCCAGGCGAACTACATCGCGCAATGCGTGGAGGCGCTGGCAAACAGCCGTCTGCGCTATCTCGATGTGAAGCCGGAAGCGATGGAAAGCTATAACCGCGAGTTGCAGCAGGACATGCAGAAGACGGTCTGGGCCGCCGGCTGCTCGAGCTGGTACAAGACCGCGGACGGCAAGGTCACCAACAACTGGTCGAGCTTCACGGCCCGGTACTGGTGGGAATTGCGCCATCCGGACTTCGCCGAATACGCGCTGGTTGGCGGCTAGATTCCGGGAAATCCGCGCGGCTCATAGCCAGTCGTCGGTCTTCACGCCGAAATCTTCCGCCAGAATCCGGTTCGGTAGCCGGTAGTAGGTCGAAAGATAGGAAATCAGTTCCGGCGGTGCGGGGTCGTATTTTCTGACCCCCTTGCTTGTCACCTCGAGCGATTGCCGGGCTGCCCCCAGAAAATCGCAGATCCGGTCGAGTTCCTCCTGCGGTGCTTCCCTCAGATCCTCAAGGCGCAGCAGGTGGATCTGCTTCGCATCGAAATGCCTGTGCATCCGGCTGATCTGGAGATGATAGAGCCCGCGTGCGTGATAGCCGTAGGGAGACGGCCGGAAGGGCCTCGCGTCCAGACGCGACATGTCCCGCTGATCCGCGAGCAGCTCGTCGAAAAGGTCCTTCTGCTGCAGTTTCCGCATGCGCAGAGAATGATTGATGTGGGAAATGGCGCGCTTCACGGGATCGCGCATGATGAAGATGAGCCTGAGATCGGGGTTGTACCCCGCCAGGCGCTCCATCGTGCCGGGATGATAGGCGTATGATGGCGTGCTCTCCCCGCGGATCGGGAACCCGTGGCCGCGCTCGAAATGCATGTGGTAGCTGTCGATCGGAGGCGGCTTGGGCATATCCCAGGCATGCAGTTCCTTGGGGGTTGTCATGAAGATCTCGGGATGATGGGAAAGCGTCGCATGCAGGGTGCTTGTCCCGGCCTTCATGGCGCCCACGATCATGAAAGTGGGGCCCTGGGAGGAGGTCTTGCGGAAAAATGATTTCAGGCGTCGCAGGCCCACGGACATGGCCCCGGCAGGCTGGCGGTATTGAACGATTCTGGGCATTGATCGGAAGGACTTCTTCTGTGCGGCGCATCTTGACCGCAGGCGACCCGGAGGGGTGGTGGACTAATTGTTTCATAGGGTTATACCTTGCCTTTCACGGTCGCGACATACTCGCCGGACCGGCCGGTCCGTGAAGGCGCTGCTTGGAACTGGCGTGTGTAACGAGTGCGGGACCGCAATCGGCCCGAATTGCAAAACGGGAACAAGAAAAAAGCCCCCGATGACAGCCGGACTGGACCAGTGAGCAATCGTCAGGTGTCGTCTCCCGCGGTCAGTTGGCCTTCGCTCCTGCTCCGCCGAAATCGGCTGCCCTTGCTCAAGGCCTATCTGCACATCTGGCGCTCCGGGCTGTTCGATCGCAAATGGTACTGGCAGCAATATCCCGACGTGCAGGCGCGCCGTGTCGACACGCTGCTTCATTATCTGCTCAGGGGGGCTTCGGAGGGGCGCAAGCCCAACGAGATATTCGAGGGCCGCTGGTATCTTGAAACCTACCCTGACGTTGCAGCGGAAGGGGTCAATCCGCTGCTGCACTACGTTCTGAGCGGCGCGGCGGAGGGCCGCCAGCCCGCGGAAGGCTTCTCCGTTCAGGAATATCTCGAGCAGAACCCAGATGTCGCCTCGTCGGGCATGGCCCCTCTGCTGCACTATCTGAAATTTGGCCGCGGCGAAGGCCGAAGTCTGGGCTACAACGACGACAATGTGGCGTGGAAGCCCGCTTCTCGGCCCGTCGCGCCTCCTCCCGAGACGTGGCGGGAACTGGCCGATCGCAGTCGGCCGTCCGGTGAGCCTCCGGCGGTCGATGTGGTTATCCCCGTCTATCGCGGTTTCGACGATACTCTCGCCTGCATTCATTCTGTCCTGACGGCACAGAACAAGACGCCTCATGAAGTCGTCGTTATCGACGACGGTTCTCCCGAACCGTTGCTGACGGCCAGGCTGGGTGAGATCGCGTCGCTGGGTCTGATCACGCTTCTCAGGAATGACCGCAACCTGGGGTTTGTCGGAACGGCGAACAAAGGCATGAAGTTGCACACCGACAGGGACGTGGTGCTGCTCAACTCAGATACCGTCGTTTATGGCGACTGGCTGGATCGTCTGGTCGCGCATGCCGTCGAGGACGTCGGGACGGTCACGCCCCTATCCACCAACGCAACCATTTGCAGCTACCCGGCCACCAATCGCAACAACAACCAGGAACTTGAAATTTCCTTCGAGGAAGTCGACCGGATTTGTGCGGAGGTCAACCGCGGACGCTCGGTCGAGGTGCCTACCGGCGTTGGTTTCTGCCTGTATCTGAAGAGGGAGATGCTCGATCAGACGGGGTATTTCGACGAGGAGGCCTTTGGTCGCGGCTACGGTGAGGAGAACGATCTGTGCCGTCGGGCCGCGGCACTGGAATGGCGAAATATCATGGCGGCCGACGTCTTCGTCCGGCATACGGGCGAGGTTTCATTCGCCGCTTCCGCAAAGGAGGCGCAGCGCAAGGGCATGCGAACGCTGCTGCGCAAACATCCCGACTACATGACCTTGGTGAAAGCGCACGCGGAACGCGACCCGGCCGCTCCTCTGCGCCGGCGCGTCGACGCTCGCCGCTTCGGGCTGAGATACGAACGAAACATTCTCTTTGTGTCTCACACCTGGGGCGGGGGAATCGAACGTCACATTCGCGATATGTCGCTCATGCTCGAGCCATCGGGGGTCGGTGTGATTGTCCTCAGGCCCAGGTATCCAGGCGGTATGGTGGCGGCTTTCGGTTCGCCGGAAGCAATCCGGATTCCGAATCTGAAAAAGCTCGACCTTCAAGCCGACATGCCCGAAATCGTGGAGTTGATGCACCTTGCGGGCGTTTTTCAGATACACGTTCATAGTCTTGCCGGCTGGGACGACGGCATTTTTAATGTACTGCCAGCGCTGGCTGCCGAAGCGTGCGTGCCCATGGATTTCACCTTTCATGATTTCATGGCGATTTGCCCTCGGATAAATATGGTCACTCCTTCCGGCCAGTTTTGTGGAGGGCCTGAAAGAAAAAAATGCCGTGATTGTTTAAAGGAGGACGAAGCGTTCTCGGAGGTCGACGTCGACAGGTGGCAGAATAGGTTTCGGGATTTCATGAAAGGTACCCGCTTTCGCTTCGCGCCAAGCCGCGACACGGCGAACCGCGTGAAACCCTTTCTGAATGGCATGGCCGTGGATATTCGCCCGCATCCTGAGGAAAGCATGACACGAGCGTCGACGGTAGCGCCTTTTAGGGATGGAGATATTCTTCGGGTCGCGGTCCCGGGCGCCGTTGGCCTCCACAAGGGAGCTGAAGTTCTCTATCGTGCGGCCGCTCACGCACGTCTCATGAAGCTCCCGCTGGAATATGTCGTCGTCGGGTACACAAACCGGGACGCCGATTTTGAGAAACTGGGGAATGTCCGCATTACCGGCCTCTACACACACGAGGACCTCGACGAAATATTCGCGCGGGAACAATGCCACCTTGCGATGATACCGTCCGTATGGCCCGAAACCTATTCCTATACCTTGTCCGAGCTCATGGCGGCCGGGTTTCCCGTCGCGGTTTTTCCCTTCGGTGCCCAGTACGAACGGTTGATGGAAACAGCGCCGGATCTGGCGATCGGTCTTCCGATGGAAGGCCTGACGGATCCCTCGGCCATTAACCGGTGTCTCCTCGAGAGTCGGGATGGTATTGTGGCGAAAAAGGATCGAGCTACCGTGCACTTCGAGCGCAAGTACACTTACGCTTCCTACTACGAGTCCACAGATGTCTGATGACGTACCCTTTTTCATTCTTGGTTGCGTACGGTCCGGGACGACACTGCTGCGCGACATTCTCCGGACCAGCGCGCGCCTGGAGTGTCCAGAGGAAACCCAGTATTATCGGTGGGGTCAGCCTTTCGGAAACAACGGCTTCATCAATCACGTGTTGAAGCCGCCGCTGCTCAAGCGTCATCGGAAGATGGACAAGGTTGACGAAACGCTCTTCGAAGAATTCATGAATACCTCACTTTCTCGCAAGCACCTGCAGGATCGCTACATGGACGCGTATCTCGCGGCGCAGTCGAGAGGGGGGAGCAGGTGGTTCGACAAGTCGCCGCAGAATATTTACGGCTTGCCGCTCCTCTCTCATGACTATCCTTCCGCGAAATTCGTGCACATCGTGCGAAATCCGCTGAATGTGGTGGCCAGCTTGATGATCGGAAAGATTGTCAGCTCCCCAAGCGTTATAGCGGCTGCGAATTACTGGTACGAGGCGGTGGCGATCTTCAACACGACTCGGCCGCTCTTTGAGGAACGTGTTTGCGAATTGAAATACGAAAACTTGATATCCAGTCCCGAGAGTGAACTGGAGCGGCTTATGAACTTCGTGGGAGAGGATCCGCTCACCCTTTCGTACGATTGCTCGAAAATTCATCCTGAGAAAGATCAATACAGGTCGGTGCTTACGGATGCCGATATCGCTTTGATCCGGGATATCTGCGGTTCCTGGGCAGAGGGCTACGGATACGATCTTTCGGTGAGGGGACTCGAGGCGGAAACCAGGGAATCGAATTTGACATGATGGCAGTCGCCAGGATCTGCACACGATGCTTGCATCGCTTCCTGTCTTTCGATGGGGCAGGCGCCATTTGCGAAAAGCGTTTCGGCAGGATCTGCGGCTGACATGCCGAAATACCTGATCCGTCTGGTCGAGGCTGTCGAAACGCTGGTCCGGTTGGCGTCGTCACGCCTGAGTTACGTCGTCGCGCTTGAGCGTTTTCACGGCGTACGGCGTAATCTTGCTCCCCCGCGCGCTCACCTACCCGCATTTCGCGACGTGAGTGGCGAACAGTCGCCGCTACAGGTTTCCCTGATCGTTCTGTCGCTGCACGGCGCGGAGATGTTGAGGACATTGTTTGCATCGGTGGCCCGGTACAATACCTGGCCCGATATCGAGTTTCTCGTTGTTGATCACGGAGGAGACGAGGAAACAGCCACGGCAATACATGAAGCCGATCAGCGTTTGAGCATTCGTCATCTGAAGCCTGGCAGGAACTTTAGTTTTGCATTTTCCTGCAACCGCGCCGCGCAGGTGGCTCGCGGCGATGTCGTTGTGTTTCTGAACAATGATATCGAGTTTACCGAGGATATATTGCCCGGGATCATTGCGGCTTCCCGGAATGGAGACGTGCTTGCCGGGGTAAAGTTCTGGAACAAGCAGTCGGATGGCCGGGGGACGGAGAAGCCACAAACAGGAATCCGGTTTCGCTGGAACGAGAGGCAGGGCTGGACGGTGCCGTATGAGGTCGTGCCGGATGATCTGTTGTCGGACGGTCCCGCCGAAGTGCCCGCCATAACGGCGGCGGTGCTCGGTATTTCGCGACAGAAATTTCTAGCTATTGGCGGGTTTCACGAGAACTATCTCTATGCATACGAAGACGTCGATCTTTGTCTGAAGGCTGCGGCACGTTTCGGCATGAAGTCGATTTCCCTGAACAACATCTCTGTGAGACATCTGTGGGGAGCAACGCGCTTCAAACGCTCGCCGCGCAAGAAGCGCCGTGAATGGCACCGCTACAACATGTCGGTCTTCCGTTCTCGCTGCGGCTATCTTTCCAGACGCTTGGCATGGCTGGGTCTGTTCGACAAATCCGGCTTCGATTGGGGCCGCAACCCTGCGATATCCCTGATAGAAGCGGAGCGCAGATCGACGCAGGAAGGTGAGGGTACGGCACGCATCTTCGGATCGGAAATCGTGTGCGCTGATTTTGCCGGGTATGATCTCTATGGATATGACGTCGTTGTCTGCCGGAGTCCGCAGGTCGATCCCGGTGTCATGAGGCACCTCGGACCGATGACGCTTCGGGTGGCGTGGATTCCTGATTCAGATGAAGACTGGATGCCGGTGGCTGATTTCTACGACCTGTTCGTCGCAGAGACGGAGGACACCGCGGCGGCGGCGGCGGAGAAGATGGGCCTGCCTGTCCATTGCTGCGGCGAAGCCGGAGCGTTCGCCCTCCATCCAATTCTGGCTGATTTCATCGAAAGTCGCTTTCGGACGCTCGTCATCGCTTCTCCGGAGAATCGAGACGCAGCTGCGCTTGTGACACGGTTACGCAGCGAAGGACACTCGGTTCACGCCCGGCGTGGTATCGAGCCGAGGGATACGCTGCGCTACGACATTGCGATCTGGTTTGAGCCTGCCTCCGAGAGGCCCTCTGCTGGTACGATCCATGTTGCGGCTCACGACGCGGTGGAAGGTCAGGAAGGTTTTTATGAGATATGCTCCGGTTCCTGTCGCAGCAGTTTTGATGCCTGGTTTGCGGAAATGATGAACGGTGTTGTTGCTTGTCATGAGAGGTTGATGGCTGGACCGGACGATCCTCCACTGGACGAGAAGGTGAAATTCGACGATGCGGAGGCGGAAATGTTCTGGTCCAGCTATGAGGATCCGACCGCTGGTTTGATCGGCCGATCGCCGCGCGCGTAACGGAGGGCGCCAACCGATGGAAATAAGAATGGGATGCGCCACGGATACCGAGAATCTTGTCCGGTATTTGTTGATGGCGGGAGAGGGGTTGTTTGAACATTTGTTCGACGACGCCTATCCGGGCCTGACAGCGAAGGATGCGCTTGCCCTCGGCGTGGGCGACGAGACAAGTCCCTATCATTTCGAAAATGCCTATCTCGTTGAAACGGAGAGTGGCGTCGTTGGCTGCCTCATTGCATTTCCGGCGGACGACCTCGGGCTGCCGGAGATTGTCTACAGCATCCTGCCGAAGGACCGTATCGATCCGGCGCGGCCGCTTTTCGAACGGCAATTGCCCGACAGTTTCTACATAAACACGCTGGCAGTGGACGAGGCGGTTCGAGGTCGCGGTGTGGGATCTCTGCTGCTGGACTTCGCATCGGAGCTTGCTCGTAGTTCTGGTTGCGACAGCCTGACCTTGCATGCATGGGGTGACAATGATGCCGCGCTTTCCCTTTACCGCGCCTACGGCTTTCAGGAGCTGGAAAGGATCGAGCTTCCGAAATCGGCTGCTCTCACGCATGGCGCGCCGATGCTCCTTTTGAAGTGCCCGTTGGCCTGACGATGACGAGAAGCGAGGACAAGCCGGTACTGAAGGTGATCGTAATCACCGGAGCGAATGGCGGCTTAGGATCGGCACTTTCTCGTGCCTATGCGGCGCCAGGTGTGCACCTCGGTCTTCTGGGAAGAAACGAAGAGACGCTCGCATCTGTGGCGGCGGACTGCCGGAGCAAGGGCGCCTCGGTGGAGAGCCTCGTCGCCGATGTGACCGGCCCGGCTGTCATCGATCTGCTTCTGGAGTTCGATGCGCGTCATTCTATCGATCTTCTCATTGCGGGAGCGGGCGTTACGTCCGGGATTCCGGCCCCATACAGTATGGAGCCCTGGGATACCGCTGAAGCCGCGTTGCTGACGAATTTTGTTGGCGGCGTTCGAACGATTGCGCCCGTCGCGGCCCGAATGGCGGAACGGGGCCATGGGCACATTGCGGCGATCGGCTCCCTGGCTGCGCTCACGCCTTTGCCCTTTAGTCCGGCCTATAGCGCGGCGAAGGCAGGTTTGACCGTCTATGTGAGAGCGCTAAGGCGCCTCCTCGCATCAAGAGGTGTCCGATTTACCGTGGTCAGCATTGGTTACGTTGAGACGGCTATGAGCCGGAAGCTGACAGGCTCCAAGCGGTTCATGATAACGCCCGACAAGGCGGCAATAGTGATAAGGAAAGGGTTGGAGCGGAATCGTGCTCACTTGGCCTATCCATTTGTATTGGCTGCAGGAATTCGTGTTCTGAACCTGCTGCCGGAGCCCCTTGTTCGCTTGATACTTCCCGCCTTTGCTTTTACGATTTCTCGCCGGGAAGCTGGTGGTGGGGCCCCCTGAGTTAGCCAGGCTTCCATAAGGAGCAAGTAATGGTGGGCGGTCTTGCGGGGTTTTTTACTGCATTTCTCGCGGTGCTCGTCCTTGAACGATTTGCCGAACCGCGCCACCCCGAACGCCCGATTTTGCATCGCGTAAGCCTGCTTGCTGCGATGCCCCTGATTCTATTCTATCTGTCAGTGTTCATGGTCACATACAGGCCAGTCTTCGCCACGCTGTTCACGATCATCGTCTTTCTTGGCATCGTCGTCGTCAACAATGCCAAGGTGCGTGAACTGAACGAACCGCTCGTCTATTCGGATTTCGCGCTGTTGCGTCAGGCGATCGAACACCCGGGGCTGTACGTGACCTATATCGGACCGTTCAAGGTGACCGCGGTCATCCTGTCGGGCGGAGCGAGTATTCTTGCCTGTCTTGTATTTGAGCCGCCTGTTGTCGTGCGCGATACGGCCGCGGAATGGATTGCGACGCTCGCCTACTTTCTCGTGTTCTTTGGCGCGATCTACGCAATCACACGCGGGCCGCTTCGCAACGAGTTCAGGCAGATACTGAAAAAATTCGGCGCGTCGACCGATATTCGTGAGGATGTCGACAAGCTCAGCCTCGTCATCTCGCTGATATTTTACTTTTTTCTCGCAGGAGAACAGGACGAAGCCGTTGCCATATCGGAGCGGAATGAACGCGAAGACCGGACGCGCCTGTTGCAGGACGGAACTTCGCGCCCTGCCGTCGTGGTGGTTCAGAGCGAGTCCTTCTTTGACGCTCGCAATATCATGACGAAAGTTCCCGAAGGCTTTCTCTCGGAATTCGACAGGACGGTCAGCAAGGCCAGATACTCCGGTCGCCTTCGCGTGCCCGCATGGGGTGCAAACACGTTGCGGACGGAGTTCGCGTTTCTCTCGGGAATTCCAGACGAAGCGCTCGGTGTCGACCGTTTCAATCCGTATCTCAAATATTGCAACAAGCCGGTATGGACGGTCGCATCATATTTCCGGAGCATCGGATACAGGACCGTATGCATCCACCCCTTCCACAAATCCTTTTTCAGAAGGAACCGTGTGTATCCGTATCTCGGATTTGACGAATTCATCGACATTCAGGATTTCGACGAATCCGACAAGTTGGGAACCTACATTTCGGATGCGGCGGTAACACGCAAGATCGAGGAGAAACTTTCGGACAGCGATCGTCCTATTTTCATTTTCGCGATCACCATGGAAAACCACGGCCCGTGGCGCACGAAGCGGATCGATGTCTCCGAAGCTGTGCTCAATGCAACGCCAAGAAGAGCGAAGAACGTTGCGCAATATCTCGCGCACCTGACAAATGCTGACGCCATGATAGGGCGCTTGCGCAGAGTATTGAGGAAGCAGGAGTCGGGAGCGGTGTTCTGCTTCTACGGCGACCATTTGCCCGGCTTCTCCAAGTTCTTCAACGCCATCGGAATGAACGATCCTCGAACCGATTACTTTATCTGGCATACGGGGCCTGTGGACGTGAAGCGCCGCGCGAATGTCAGTGCTGACGCCGTCAATCGTATGATACTGGAAGCATTTGTCGCTGTGACGTCGAATGAGGGGCAGAGGGCGGACGAACGGAAGTTTGGGCCGCAAGAGGCGGGAAGAAGTATATGAAACGTGTCTTCCTGTTTCTTCAGGGCAGCAGTTGCCGGTTCTTTCCCGCGCTGGGCCGGGCTCTTGCCGAGCGGGGCTACGGTGTTTGTCGTATCAACGCCAGTGGCGGAGACTGGTATTTCTGGCGCGACTGGAATGCTGTCGACTACAAGGGCGCCCCACAAGATTTCGGTTCATTTGTAGGGCAGAAAATTCAGTCCGATGATGTAACGGACCTCGTTCTATATAACGACTGCCGTCCTCTTCACAGGCTTGCCATCGAAGCCGCGCGTGAACTCGGATGCCGTATCTGGGTTTTCGAAGAGGGGTATTTGAGACCGTACTGGCTCACGCTGGAAGAGGAAGGCGTCAACGGTTACTCACCGCTCTTTCATGATCGTGAACGGTTTCACTTGGAGGTCGTGGAAACGGATGGAGGCGAACCGCCATACAAGCCGACATCTTCTGCCCTGGCCCGGCGTGTTTTCTATGATTTTCAATGGCAGGGCTGGAATTATTTACTGCGATTTCGCTACCCGCAATACAGGACGCATCGCCCATTTCCGATATGGGCCGAGTATGCGACCTGGACGCTGCGCCTCGCTCGGTTACCATGGTCGCGCCAGCGGGCGGCACGCTCGATTGAAGCGCTCACCCGATCGGGTGAGCGCTACTATGTCTTTCCGATGCAGCTCGACAGCGACTCGCAGGTGACTGCGCATTCAGAATTCACCGGTATGGAGCAGGCGCTGGAGCATGTTATTGGAAGTTTTGCTGTTAATGCGCCGCGTGATACGCAAATCGTTGTCAAACTCCACCCGCTCGATAACGGCTGGATCAACTTTCGGCGGTTGACGGACGCAATAGCCGCCAGGTGGGGCGTTTCCAGTCGCGTCACGTTTATCGATGGTGGAAATCTCGATGCACTGGTCGATGGTTCTCTGGGCGTGGTTACCTTGAACAGTACCGTCGGTCTGTCCGCTTTGAAGCGGGGTAAACCTGTCATTTGTCTCGCCAAGGCGATATTCGACGTCCCCGGCCTGACATTCCAGGGAGACATTGATCGTTTCTGGGGCGTGGAGCGAGGTCCGGACAATGCATTGTTGCAGCGTTTTCTTGCCTACCTGACAAGGCGTGCGCTCATTGTCGGAGATTTTTACACTGCCGAAGGTGTGGCCCTTGCTGTGACGAACGCGATTGATAGATTTGAAGCCGTTTCGGTGCCGGAAGCAGCCGGATCCACCGGACAAAGCTGGGTGTCGCAATCGGACACTCGTTCAGAGAAATGCCGATCGACCAAACCGGCGAAGAGATCTGTGTCATGACGAAAGCACCTCTCGTTGACATGGTTGGCTACGCATCGTGAGTGGCAGCCACACCGAGGAAAACGTCTTGGCCGCCCCGGCCGACGAATTTTCGAAGCTCTATGGGGCCGGTGACGAAGAAGGTGCGCTCGACATCGCGACAAGGACGTTGTCGTCGGGGGCCTTGTTTGCTCCCCCCTTCGAAAGCGTGAGCTGGCTTTGCGAAGCGCTACGTAGACGGCGTCGTTTTCGGTTGGCTCTTGCGTTGATCTCGCAAGCGCAGGAGCGCGGCTATCATGGTTGGCGCGCGCTCTATCTGCGAGGAACGCTCGAAGCCCTCAACAGGCGTCTACATGATGCGATGGAGACCCTCGACCGGTCTCTTTCTCAATCTCCCGAAGACAAGCGTCCCGAAGTCGCCACCGTTCTGGCCCGTGTAAACGTCATCGCAGGCAACTATGAAAACGCGCAACGGCTCTTCGCGAAATATTCGAAGATCCGCGATCTGGCGCCCCGCACGGCAGACGTTGCGGTCAAGGCGGCATTCTGCGCAGGAAACATGGACCTGGCCCTCAATTGGGCGCGTCAGTCTACGAACGTTCACGGCGCGACCGCAGAGCGAGCTCGCTTTCTTGCCATGGTACATATGGACCGTGGAGAATGGCAGGAGGCGCGCAAGGCTGCCGAAGAGGGTCTGAAAGCCGACGCTGGAAATATCGGACTGAGCCGCTTGAAGGCTCTAGCTTTCTTTCGCGAGGGCCGCATCGTCCAGGCCATAAATCATCTGGAAGGTATTGCGGGCGCCGAATCCGATTGGACTGAAGGAAAGATCGTTCTCTGCAAATGTCTCGTTAGCGCCGGACGTCGGCAGGAAGCGCTGGTTGTATTTCGTTCGATCGAGCGCGAGTCTGGTTTCGAAGAGGAGGTGGCACTTCTTCGCGCACAGCTCCGTCAGGGGGATGATCCTTCGGAAAGCGATGCGGGGGACGTGCGTACCTATCGTGAGAAGAATCCGTTCCAGGACAGGGAAGTACAACATCTGCTGGCGAATGTGCCTGACGATTTCGCACCAAGCTGGACGCGTGAGAGCATAGCCAACAGTGGAAACATTCCGCGTGCCATCGGGAAGTTGTTTCATTCCGTGCGCACGATCATGCTGCGCGAGACAATGGCGAGGTTTGGTCGGCACGAGATCGGTTATCTGTGGGCAATCATCGAACCGTTGATTCACGTTACCGTCGTCTCCTGCATTTTCTATTTCATTCGCATGCGTGACACGCTTGGGATGAATGTCGTTCTGTTCGTGGCAACCGGCATTATTCCACTCTTTTTCTACATGAAGACTTATTCCGGCCTCGTCAATGTGCTGAAACAGAACCGTCCCTTGCTGAACCACCCCGGGGTTCAGCCAATGGATATCTTTTTCGCGCGGAGTATTCTGGAGTTCTTCACTCAGCTTTTTGTTTTCATTGTTTTCGTAGTTGCGATCTACCTGTTTATCGAGGAGTACAAGTTCGGCAACGTCTGGTCGATTTTGACAAATCTTTTCGGCCTGTGGATTACAGGAATAGGAATGGGGTTGCTCATTGGCTCCCTGGTCGTGTTTGCCGAGTCGATCAAGAATGTCATGGACGGGTCGAACAGGATTATCTACGTCGCCTCTGGCGTCTTCTTCACGCTTGATATGATGCCACCCGCTGTGGCCGAGTACCTTGAGTGGAATCCTTTGCTCCACTTTGTCGATGGCGTGCGGGGAAATTTCAATCCCTTGATGGGGGGGACCCGCGTCGATATCGGCTATGCATATGTGTGTGCTGTAGCGATATTGTTTTGCGGTCTCGTCGCGGACCGGGCACTGCGGCACAGAGTTCTCGACAGATGATTCACCTGATCGGAATTGAAAAGCACTACAACACCGAAGTGGGCGTCAGGCAGGTGATTCTAGAAACAAACCTGTCCATTCCCACGCACAAGCGCGTAGGTGTGCTGGGGCGCAACGGGGCCGGAAAGTCGACCTTGCTGAACATGATCGCGGGCGTCGACAGGCCGAACCGGGGAATGATCATACGAGAGGCTCGTTTGTCCTGGCCGCTTGGATTCGCAGGCGGCTTTCATGGCGATCTGACGGCCCGCGAGAACATATCGTTTGTGGCGCAACTTTATAATGTTGACTATGAGGAGACATTCGCTCGCACGGAGGAATTCGCCGAAATCGGGGCATATGTGGATATGCCGGTCCGGACCTACAGTCAGGGCATGAAGTCCAGACTGGCGTTCGGGCTCAGTCTTGCCATTAATTTCGACTGCTATCTTATCGACGAAACGATTGGTGCCGGTGATCGCTTTTTCAGGCAGAAATCCCGCAAGGTCTTCCTCGAGCAGTCGAAAGGGGCAGGTATGCTTCTGGTTTCACACAATGAGACCACGGTGAGGGAGTATTGCGAGATTGCTCTCGTCATATATGAGGGGGTTCTGGTGCCCTTTGGTGATGTCGATGATGCGATCGACTTTTACATGCGGAAATGCGCTCCATGAGTCCGAGACTTGGCAAAGACCATTTGGCGAGAATGATGCGGGATGATGGTCCGGCAGGCAGGGCGTTCCTTTTTCTTAAGGAGCGGATTGTCCCGGTTCTTCAGGAGAGATTGCTGCCGATTTTGCAACTGGGTGTATCCAGGCTTCTGTTCATCGGCATTGTGATAGTCCCTTCGGTTTTGGCGATTATCTACTACGGGTTCTGGGCATCTGATCGGTATGTTTCCACGTCATTGATGACTGTGAGGACGTCCGATTCACAACTTGTCTCGACGTTCGATGGATTGTTGGGTTCGCTTGGCGGGCAGACGGGTTTGGTCGACGGATTTGTCGTTGAGGAATATATCCAGTCGCACGAGATCGCGAGAAAGCTTCAGGAGTCGGTCGACCTCAGGTCGATTTACTCGGCAGAAGAGGCGGACTACTGGTCGCGCCTTGATCCCGAGGTCACTTTCGAGGACTTCTTCAGCTACTATCTCAGTCGTATCGATGTTTACTTCGATTCCGAGGCAAACGTTGTTCACCTGGACGTCCAGGCCTACAGGCCGGCAGACGCGCAGCGGATTGCGGCTGAGATCGTCAGGTTGAGCGACGACATGGTGAACCGCATCTCCGAGCAATCTAGGACCGATGCCGTCGAGTTTGCTGCGGAAGAAGTGACGCTTGCCGAAAACAGGCTGCGCGATAATCGCCTAACGCTCTATCGTTTTCGCGAGGAGCACGGCGAACTCGATCCTGTCCGTTCTGCAGAGGCGATTGGCGGGATCGTCTCGAAGCTCGAGGAGGAACTGGCGCGTTACAAGACAGAGCTCGCGTCGCTACGAAGTTACATGCGTGAGGAGAGTGCGCAGATCGCTGGTGTGAAGGCGCGCATCGGCGCGATCGAGCAACAGCTCAGGGCCGAACGCGGGCGCCTCACCAGCAGCCCGGACGACCCGGCGACCACCTATTCGGATCTGTTGGCCGATTACGAGCGCCTTCTGATTGAGGAGGAGTTTGCCAGATCCGCCTATACATCGGCCGTATCGGCGCTTGAAGTGGCGCGGGCTGACGCGGCACGCAAACAGGCCTACCTGGTGGCGTTCGTGGAGCCTTCCATGCCCGATGCCGCGTCCAAACCGGACCGGCTGCTGATCATTGTATCCGTAGTGGCATGTGGCCTGTTGGCATTCGGCCTGCTAATGTTAATAGGGGCGGCTATTAAGGAGCATGCGCGGATATGAAGGTTTGGGGGGTAGTTGCCATCACGCTGCTCGGGATGGCGTTTGGCGCGGATATGGCTCTCGCACAGGCGGAGACGTCGCAGGAACGTCGTGTGCCGACCGGCGGCATCGAGAGGCGATCCACCAGCGATATGCCGGAAGTCTTCGGTGACCCGAGCGGATATGAACAACCGAAGGCCATCGAGTCGGCGCCGGTTGGCGGTGACATTCTGCTTCGTGAGCAGAGCAGCACCCGCATCGATATCCCCAATTCGATACCGGAGCCTGATCGCAATGCGCTTGCGCCTTATGGCTCCCAGATTTTCACCAATTCGTCGCTGGTAGACAGAAGTGTCGGGGTCAACCCCGATTACCGCATCGCGCAAGGTGATCGCATTGCCGTTCGGATGTGGGGCGCACGGACGTTTGACAGCATCCTCGTCGTCGATATTCAGGGAAACATCTTCCTTCCGGAAATCGGTCCCATTCACGTCGAAGGCATCAACAACAGCCGGTTGTCTCAGCGCGTGCGGTCCAGCGTGGCAAGCGTTTTTACGGACAACGTGAAGGTGTATACGAACCTGCTGGGCACGCAACCTTTGGGAGTGTTTGTGACCGGCGCCGTTCCGTTTCCAGGTCGCTACCCTGGATCGAAGGATGACAGCGTTCTCTACTACCTGGCTCGTGCGGGCGGCATTGACCCGGACAGTGGCAGTTACCGGGACATTGAGATCGTGAGAAACGGCAAGGTGGTGGCGGAGTTGGATCTGTACCGGTTCCTGACGAAGGGTGACATGCCTTCGGTGCGGTTTTCTGACAACGACGCGATCGTTGTAAATCCGCAGAGGCCGACGGTTGCGGTGTCGGGAGACGTCCGGAATGAGTATCGGTTCGAATTCGATCCCTCCGAAGGAACGCTGGCGGGTGGCGT
The DNA here is from genome assembly GCA_017642695.1 of Parvibaculum sp. GTDB lineage: Bacteria > Pseudomonadota > Alphaproteobacteria > Parvibaculales > Parvibaculaceae > Parvibaculum. The sequence continues at coordinate 1,858,283 of JAEPQD010000001.1, forward strand.
TTTGGCTTTGGCGCAGCCCATTCCCGCGGCCAGTCACGGTTTGTTGCAGGGCATTCGGGACGGCAAGCAATTCAATACTTATGTTCCGCTTCCCCAACTAGCGGCGTTCTCCCTTGCCGATGGTGACGCAATTTCTGTTCAGGCCGATCGGGAAGCGGAGACCATTGTTGTGAACGTCGAGGGCAACGACGCCGGCCCTTCTGCTTTTGCTGTCCCGCGAGCCACGAGGTTGGGAGCCGTTGCGCAACTGATCGAGGTGGATCCGGAAATCGCCGACATCGACGCGATATATATCCGGCGTGAATCGGTCGCCGCTCGCCAGCAGCAAGCGATAGATCGTGCGCTCTATGAGCTGCAGAGATCCGTTCTCACTGGCAATTCGATAAGTGCGACCGAAGCGGAGATGCGTGTTCAGGAAGCCGCACTCGTCGAGCGCTTCGTCAGCCAGGTCAGGACGGTGGCGCCTGAAGGACGTGTCGTTCTGGCGGGCAGCGACTGGCGCAATATGCTGCTTGAAGATGGCGACGAGGTTGTCATTCCGAAGAAGAGCGACGTCGTGCTGATTTCCGGGGAAGTCAAGGTGCCGCAGACTGTGCTCTGGAAGGAGGGCCGCTCGATCAGCTCGTATATCGAAGCGGCAGGCGGCGTCAGCAATCGGGGAGATGCGGGCCGCGTTCTCGTACTCCGGAATGACGGTTCCGTCGAGGAAGGAAGTGTGCGCATTCGCAAAGGGGACCATATCATGGTGCTGCCCGCGCCGACGGATAAGTCTTTTGCCGTCTTCAGTGACATCATAGAAATCATATATCGTGTGGCTCTGTCTGCGGCAGTCGTCATCCGGGCGGGCGACTAGTCCCATCTGGAGGATGATCTTTGTTTGGGCTACCTCTCCGGGCTGCCGCATTCAGGTGCGAGGGGACTTACACACGACGGGCCGAGCGCATTCTGGTGTTGGCTCAGGAGATATCTCCGACATGCGATGTCTATCTGCGCGCACGGCTCGATCGCGCAGTGCTACCGGTACACTACTGGAAACTCGGCGATGAGCCTCCCGTCCCGCTGGAGGGTGCTTATGTCATCGTGGTCCGCTACGTCGACAGGATTTCCAGTTCGGCAATTGATAGAGCGCGGCCCCATCTGGCAGGCGTAGCTTATCTACTCGATGACGATCTGGTCGCAGCGATTGGCGATCGAAGTCTGCCGCTCCACTACAGTCTCTTCATGCTGCAGTTCTGGATGCGCTACCAATCGTGGCTTAGACGGACGGTGAGTGAGCTTTGGGTTGCTTCCAGGGTGCTGGAGCAGAGATATCGCAAAGCGGGTCCCGTGTTCCGTATCGGCCCGGAGCCCGCACGATTCCCGTTGCCGCGTCAGCGCCCGCCATCGGCCGCTGACGAGGTCAGGATATTTTATCATGGGCAGAAGACGCATCTGCCCGAGCGGCGTTGGTTGAGAGACGTTGTGGAGGCGGTCCATGAGACCGTGGAGCAGTGCAGCTTTGAAATCGTCGGAGGTGTGGAAACGCAACGCTGGTATCGACACTTGGAGCGCGTCCGGGTTCGCCCGTTGGCGCTCTGGCCCGACTATCTGGAGCGAAGTACCCGGGAACGTTTCGACATTGGCCTCGCCCCCCTGGTTCCGACGCGTTTCAACGCTGCGCGGTCCTGGGTCAAGTATTTGGATATCGCTCGCTTCGGCGCGGTAGGTATTTTTGCCGATTGTCCGCCCTACGATGAAATAGTCCGGGACGGCAACAATGGTCTTCTGTGTTCGCGCGACGACCCGGATGCATGGATACGGGCCCTCACGGGACTGATACGCGACACGCCGCGCCGTAATCGGTTGATCGCTCAGGTGGACTGGCCATCCTCGTCTACGGTACCGCCTGTTCTGTCTTCAATGCTCGCGGCATAGGCATGACAGGCGGTCTTTATGTGTTAAAGTCGATATTGGCATCGGCGGGGATGTATCGTTTCGAAGACTGTTGTCCATATTCGTACTAGGGGAAGTGACCAATGCACCGGCTGGTTCTCTTGTTGACGTTGAGCATTGGCCTGGCCGCTTGCGAGACGACATCTTCGAACGAAACGACCGATCCTCTTTCGCCTGCAGCGGTTCCTGCGGCTACGGACGCCGTTGCGCGATACGCTGTCGACGCGTCGCCGGGAGCTTCCGCACCCGTGATATCCGGCGCTGGTTCTAGCATCGTGGTTCAGGTGGGCTCATACTATACATCGGCGCTCGGGGAGCGTTGCCGGCGCGTTGTTCTATCGGATGGATTTGGCCGTTCACAGGTCAGCGCTGTTTGCCTGGTGGACAATGGCTGGACAACGGTTGTCGGTCTCTAGTTTTTCGTCTAGACCGCCGGTCCCTCCTGAAGCGGCGCGTTCTTCAGACGCGCCATATGTGCCTCCGCGCGGGAAATTGTATGCCTGATCTGTTCTTCGGTGTGGGCGCTTGAGATAAAGAATCGCAGGCGGGCGATTCGTTCCTCGACGGCCGGATAGATGATGGGCGGCACATTGATGTCGTCCTCTAACAAGGCCTTCGACAAGCGTACGGCAAGTAGCGAGCTGCCCGTGATGACAGGTAGCACGGTCGTTCCCGCCGCATATCCCGTGTCGAGTCCGGCTTCCTGTGCCAGGCGAAGCATCAACTGTCCGTTTTCCTGCAGCTTGCGCACGCGTTCGGGCTCTTCTTCCATCAACCGCAGGGCTTCAAGGGAAGCCGCCGCGATCGGTGGCGGCATGCCGACGGAGTATAGAAAACCGGAAGCGGTGTGTTTCAAGATAGAAACAAGTGCTTCTGATCCCGCTACATAGCCGCCACATCCGGCAAGCGTCTTTGAAAGAGTGCCCATCCATATGTCGACGTCATCATGTGACAGGCCGAAATGCTCGCCGACGCCTTTCCCTGTCTTGCCGAGGGCGCCGAAAGAGTGTGCTTCGTCGACCATGACAAGGGCCTTGTGCTTTCTTGCCACCTCGATGATCTCGGGCATCGGCGGAATGTCGCCGTCCATGGAATAGACGCCTTCGACGCAGATGAGTACCTTCTCGAATTTTCGGCGCGATCGGGTAAGGAGTTCGTCGAGCCCACGCCAGTCGTTGTGATCGAACGGTTGGCGCTGCGCGCCGGAAAGAAGCGCTCCCTGTATCACCGAATTGTGGATCAGTCGGTCGTGTAGAATGAGGTCGCGCTTTCCAAGAAGCGTTCCAATTGTGCTGACATTGGTGGCGTGCCCCGACACGAACGTGATCGCTGCCGGTGTCCCGTGAATTTCGGCAATCTTCGCTTCGAGTTCGCGATGCGGCCGCCGCTCGCCGGAAACCAGACGGCTCGCCGACGCGGATGTCCCGAAGACCTTCATGGCTTCGTAGGCCGCTTCGACCACCCGCGGATGCCCGTTCAGGTTCAGATAGTTGTACGTTCCGAAATTGATGACCTTCCGGTTTCCAATAAGGGCCGTATCGGTGGATATGGAATCGTGCTCGACGAAATATGGACTTTCCAGATCGATCTTCTTCGCCAGCGTCTGCTGTAACTCGAGTGTCTGGTACTCGGCGAATTTCTCGAAGCGGTAGTGCGCTTCGGGGATATCGCGCAAGACTCCATTGGACGCCGCCTCGCCGGCGATGTCTTTGCGCTTTTCCAGTATTCGCCGCAGAGCTTCTTCCTTGGATTCTCTGGAAAGTCTGCGTGTCTTGGTGGGATCGTCGTCTGTCACGTGCCGAACTGCGTTGCAATATTGGATTTCTCGTCTGCCGCGTCTATGCGTCTGGCATTCTCGATATCCGTGTCGTTTACATGACGAGAGATGATCGTGTCCACATTCTGTAGGAGTTCGTCTGAGGAAGCTGTGTCCTCGCCCCTGAGTTGCGCGACGATTTGTTCTGCCAGGGTATTCAGACTCCCACCCTCTGACAGGGCCATGACCGGAATTTCAATTCCGAACCTGTCTTCGATACCGAGCTTGAGTTCCAGCGCCATCAAGGAGTCCATGCCGAGATCGAATATCGATTTCCCTGTATCGACCTTGTCCGGGGTGAGGCGCAGAACGGCGCCGATTTCCTCGGCGAGTATTTGGGACACATGGATCACGCCTTCTTCGTGAGACATTTCCGCGAGCCGGGCAAGAATATTTTCATCGCTCGATGCTCCCGCGCCCTGAGCCGTGGCCGGTGCAACCTCCCGATAGGCGGGTTGTTGCAGGATTGGAAGTCCGGCGCGAAGGCGTTGCCAGTTCACCTCTCCCACATAGAGGTTCGTTTCGCCGCTGGCCAGCAACCGTTCAAGCTCATGCATGGCTTCGGCCGTTGTCATGAGCGTGCTGCCCAAACGAGCGCTCAACTGATCGCGGAGCTCTTTGTTACGGGCAAGAAAGCCGCTATCCGAGATCGCACCCCAGCCGATGGTCTGCGACGGGAGGCCGAGCGCTCGTCGATGTTGCGATAGCGTTTCGAGGAATGTGTTGGCCGCAACGTAGCTTGCCTGTCCCGGATTTCCGAATGCCGTACTGATGGAGGAATAGAGCACGAAGAAATCGAGAGTGCGGTTCGTCGTTGCTCTGTGCAGCGCCAGAGCTCCGGAAATTTTCGGATCGACGACGCGCCGATACTGCTCCTCGCTCATCCGGTCGATTGTCGCGTCGTCGAATACAGCAGCAGCATGGATTACGCCTCGAACGGGCGTACCCGCGGTCTCCGCTTCTCTGAACAGGGTCTCGATCGCCGCTTCGTCGGTAACGTCGCAGGCTTTGGCAATCACGTTCACGCCCTGGCTCTCAAGCTTTTCGATGGCATTGCGAGAGGCTTCACTCGTGGGCCCGGAACGGCTCGCAAGTATCAGGTTTCGGGCTCCCGCAGCTGCCAGCCACTGTGCGGTCGCGAGTCCGAAGCCGGATATCCCCCCTGTCACGAGATAAGACGCTTCCGGCCGCGGTGTGAACACGCTATGGCGTTTGTCGTTCTGGATGAAAGCATTCTCTGGTGGACGGACGAGTATCTTGCCGACATGTCCGGACTTCTGCATGAGACGGAAAGCATCGGATATCCTGGATGCCTCGAACACACGATAGGGGAGTGGCGTATAGATGCCCTGCTCAAAGCGCTTCGCCAGATCGGCAAATATCTCCCGCGCAAGCGCGGGCTTTTCTTCCATGAGCTGATCTGCATCAATGCCGAAATAGCTCAGATTGTTCCGGAAGAACTTGAGCCCGATCCGGCTGTTTTCGTAAAAGTCGCGTTTGCCGAGTTCGAGAAAGCGTCCGAACGGACGCAGAATGGAGAGATTGCGGTGTATCGCGTCACCCGCAAGCGAGTTGAGAATGACATCGACGCCCTCTCCATTCGTCCTCGCGAGAATGTCATCGGCAAACGCCTGAGAGCGTGAATCGAATATCTGTTCTGCGGGGATGCCGAGCGCCACCATGAGTGCCCGCTTTTCGGGACTGCCGACGGTCACGAAAATGTCGGCGCCCGCCTGACGCGCCACCTGCAGGGCGGCAAGGCCGACGCCGCCGGCCGCACCGTGAATGAGCAATCGTTCGCCGCAACGCAATCGTGCGAGATGGTCCAGAGCGTATTGCGCGGTAAAGAACGCCGTCGGAATGGTCGCGGCTTCATCGAAGCTCAAGCGCGCGGGTTTGTGGATGACGGAAGTAGCTTTGGCCAGGACGTGACTGTCGAAACAGTTGGGCGCAAAAAAGAAGACCTCGTCTCCCGCCTTGAACCCCTGGACGTCCGTTCCTGTCGCCACAACGACACCCGACGCCTCCATGCCGAGGCAGGCACCGGCGAAACCATCTTCAAGAGCCTCGGCCGGTAGCGCTCCAAGTGCAAACATCACGTCGCGAAAATTGAGCGCGGTTGACCGCGGCGCGATCACAAGCTCATCCGGTCCGGGTTGCGGTATCGGTGCCTTCTTCCAGGCAAGCGTACCAAGCCGTCCACTCGTGAAATGCAACTTGTGCATGGTTGCATCGTCGATACCCTTGTCTGCTTGCGACGGGCGCAGGCGTGGCGCAAAGATGCCATCGGAGCGAACAATGAGCTCTGCCTCCGGCCCATCTCGGAGCAAGGCGTGCGCAACGTCGCAAGCGACAGTCTCCGGCAAGGCTCCGGTCGCGTCTATGTCGATCATGCGCACTCGAACACGAGGTATCTCGTTGGTCACAACCCGGCCGATACCCCAAAGGGGAGCCTGTACGACATTTGCGTGCTTGTTCGGCTGAAAGCTTGCCGCGTTGCAGGTCACGATATTGAGTTGCGGCATCTCCGTAAAATTGATCTTGGTCATGGCGCGGGCGGCGAGCAACGTGCTCCAGCCGGGTCTGCCATCCGCGGAAATATCACCGACGAGCACAACGCCCTTCAGCGGTATACCTGCGGCGTGCACCATTTCGTACGAGTCGAGCCATTGATTCTCGTCGTCGGGGTCGAAAGTCAGGGAGTCCGTGTCATCTTCGCTGCCATTGGCATGCAGGCGGACAACAATTGCGCCGCGTTGTTCGAGAGTTTGGCAGAGTTTTTCGGCAACGGTCGCGTCGGGCCTCGCCGGATCGAGGACCACGATCCAGCCTGTGTCCTGGACGTCAGGTATCGGTCTTTCCTTCCGGGAACCAGCATTGTGCTCACGTCGCCGGTCGCCATCTGCGACCAGAACTGTAGTGTCGCCGCAAGGAGCGAAGTGGATATTGCGGTATCCAGCCTGGGCAAATCGTTCGCCAAGCAGGCCGGCGGTCATCAGCGGTGTAGTGCCGTCGGGATGCCACCAATGATTGAGAGACCCGAAAACCGTATCTGCCCACAAGGATGGCAGCGGATCGGAGGCCATGAGAAGTCCGCCGGGGGCCAGCAATCTCCGAATGTTGTTGAGCAATGCGCTCGTCAGTCCGCACTCCACCGAGACCATTGGCGCAAGAACCAGGTCGAACGAACCCAACCGGTCCAAATCGGTATCGGAGAGAATGCTGGCGAGATCTGCCTCCACAAACCGCACATCGCGGGAGTCGACCTCGCGTTCCAGAGCAGACATCCGAGTTCCATCGACGCAGGCAACGGTAACTTCGATCTCGGCTTGGGAGGAAATGTCGCGAATATTCCTGACCAGTGCATTTGAGCAGCCGATTTCAAGAATACGCAGCCGGCGTCTTTCCGGCCAGTGCTGGACGAACGTCTTTATCGCCTCGCACAGCATCTTTCTCGCGCCCCCATAGCTGGGGGACGAAACGAGGATGTGTTCGACGGTCGAAGATGACAGCAGATCGTCTGCGTCGCTCGCAAGGTCTCTGCGGAATGCTTCCGCCCGACAGAGAATGGCGGTGAGCTCCGAAAGGTACGCCGGATATCTGACGAATGCGTTGTTCCAGATGCTTCTGCCGTCGCCTGCTATGCCACCGTCGGGCGCCTGCGGCATTTCCGATGGCAGATTGTTGCGTAGCCCGAGGGGAAGGGCAGGCGGATCCTCTGCGTGCTGTTGTGCTTCGCATAGAAGAGACGCGGCAACGGCATTGAGGTCAGGGGCTTCCACCGCCGGCTCCCGCTCCGTGTGGTCGGAGAATCCGAGCGCCGTCGCGATCTGCACGGCGTCGGGCGTTGCGTCATCTGCATCGGCATAATCGAGGGGAATGGTCTCGAAATGGAACCGGCGCCCGGCCTCGCGACCCGCCTGGAGCCCGGCAAGCATGAAACGCACTCCCGTCGCTTCCGCGATGCAGTTACCGTCGCAATCGAAGAGCGTGAAGTCGGCAACAAGAGACTTTTCCTTTCGCCTTCGCAAGACGGTGCGGCAACTCGAGACCTCGGATCTGGCGCGAAACACCCTGAGACGATTGATCTGATAGGGCAGATAGGTCTCGGCCGTCCGTTCCCCTTTCAGATAAAGCAGCGAGAACAGCGACTGAAGGCATCCGTCCATGAAGCTCGGATGAAGAACGAATTGGTGCAGGTCTTGACGCACGCCTTCCGGTGTTTGGAGTGTAATGGCAGCAACATCTCCGGCCGCATGGATGGATTCAACAGTTCTGAAGGAGGGCCCGTAGTCGAGGCCAAGTGCGCTGGCAATCCCGTAGTGTTGGTCATGTGTGAGTGCTGCAGCATTTTCCGGCTTGTTCGGCGCGTCTGGCGCATGCGTCCTGCCGGAGTTGGGGACATTGAGACGGCCGACCGCATTCAGCGACCAGCGATCGTCGCTCGCACGCCTTCGTGTCTCGATGCGAAACGCCTTGTCTTCCTCGTCGTAGACGAAGCGGAAGTTCATGATCTGATTTCGGGTCAGAACAATCGGACGCCGGATTTCGAGCATCTCGATATCGAAGGCGTCGTCTCCGAAAAGAGCAGCGGAGGCTTCGAGTGCACATTCCGCATAGCCGGCTGCCGGAAACACGATTGCATCGCCGACATTGTGATCCGTCAGGAAGCTGAACCGATCGATGTCGATCTGATTTTCCCATGTCGCGTGCGCTGACTGGGGCCGGAAACCGACAAAGGGCCCATCGCTGCGCCAATACATGGCACCGGTCGCTTCCGGGCCCGTCTTGAACCAGTGGGGTTCGCGTTGCCAGGAATACCGTGGTAGCTCGACACATCGTCCGCGGGCGGGAAAGCACGCCGACAGGTCGACATCCGCTCCCCTGCAGAGAGCGGTGTCGGCGGTCCGTTGCACAAGGCTTGCGCCAGCTTCGCCCCGGGACATGGTGCCAAGCGGCGTGAAGTCACTCTTGCCGTCGCGTAGAATCTGCCTGAGATACGAGGTGAGGACTGGATGAGGCCCTATCTCGACCAGCAGTTCAATGCCGTCGCTGACCATCGCGGTTATGGCATCGCTGAAGAGGACTGGATTTCTGATGTTTTCCCACCAGTACTCGGCGTCGAGAGAGAAAGAGTCCGCGACCGCGCCTCGCGCCGAAGAATAGAAAGGAGTCTTGGGGACGGCTGAATCGAATTCCCCGAGCAGCTGCAGGAAGTCGTCTCGCACCGGATCCATCGCCCGGCTGTGAAACGCATAGTCGAGGTCGAGCAGCCGGAAGAAGATGCGATCTTCCTCAAGCTTCTCTCCGAGTGCTCTCAGAGAGAGTTCATCGCCCGAGAATGTCACGGAGTTGGCGGCGTTTATGGCTGCAAGCTCGATTCTGCCGCCCGATTCCTCCTCGATACGCAGCGCGCGTTCGAAAGACACACCGGCAGCCGCCATCCGTCCCCCACCACGCGTGAGTTCCTGTGCGCGGGAGCGGGCTGCGATCAGCCGGGCGGCCTGGGGAAGGTCGAGAGCGCCTGCAACATATGCGGCGGCGACTTCGCCGACGCTGTGACCTGCCACGGCGTCCGGCGCGAGGCCCGCTCTCGTCAGACAGGCTGCAATCCCGATCTGAACGGCCAGTAGCGCCGGTTGCGCGATATCGGTGTGACGAAACTGCTCATCGGCATCCTCCGAAAACAGCGTGTCGACGACCGATCGGCCTGTGATCCGCGTGACTTCTGTGTCGAGGCAGTCGACCTCTGCTCTGAAGACCTCGCTCTCTTCGTAGAGTTGACGTCCCATGCCGGCCCACTGGGCCCCGTTGCCGCTGAAAATGAACCCCGTTCGCGCGGCATTCGTCTTGGCTTCGCCAGATACGGCCCCGTCGTCGCTCGCAGCAAATGCACTCAGCTCACGCACAATGGACGGTACATCTTTACCGCGAACGACAACGCGGAAGGGAAGGCGTTCTCTTCGATAGGCGGCGGTATGGGCGGCATCGTAATAATCCCGCTCGTTCATCCCATCCAGAAACGAAACCCAGCTCTCCGCTGCATTGCGAAGGGCGGCGGGAGAACGCGCCGAGAGGATGAGAGGCGGTGTCGGGGGTGTTTGCGCCTGCAGAGGAATCTCTGTGCCGATATGTTCGCGCAGAATGACGGTGGCATTGGCGCCGCCGAAACCGAAGGAATTCACGCCCGCCATGATCGGCCCCTGCTTTGGAGGCAGTGGTGTCAATGTTTGAACCGGAGCGATATTCAAACCTTGAAAGTCGATATTGGGATTTAGTGGCGTTGCGTGGAGTGTGGCCGGCACGGCGCGGTGTTTGATCGCCATGACTGTCTTGATGAGTCCGGCCATCCCGGATGCCGGTTCCAGATGCCCGATATTGGATTTGGCTGAACCGATCGGCAATGGACCGGTTCCGGGCTTGCGGTGTTGCCCGATCGCTTCGCCCACCGCCCGGCTTTCTGCCGGATCGCCAACGGAGGTCCCGGTGCCATGCGCTTCAAAGAAATCGATGTCCGCGGGATCGATCTCGAATTTCGCCATCGTTTCTTCGAGAAGGGAACGTTGTGCGGTCGATGAGGGGAGCGCTATGCCATTTGTGCGTCCGTCCGCATTTGTGCCGGAGCCGCAGATGACCGCGTGTATCGGATCGCCGTCGCGAATTGCATCGGCCAGCGGCTTGACGATGATGACACCGCCTCCCTCGCCACGCACATACCCACCGGGCTCGGCGCCGAAGGCACGGCACAGTCCGTAGTCGGATAACATCGTGGCCTTGGAAAACCCTACAAACGGGAAGGGGGTAAGCAGCAGGCTGATACCGCCTACCAGCGCCATGTCGCAGCGGCCGGCCCATAGCGCGTTCAGCGCTTCATCGAGCGCCACCATGGCAGAAGAGCACGCCGTGTCGACCGCCATGCTCGGACCACGCAGGTCGAATTGATAGGAGAGGCGATTTGCGGCGATGGATAGCGTGGCGCCCAGCATCAGATAGGCGTTTGCGCTATCCGGATCACCCTGCTGGGCGGACCCATATTCCGTGGACGAAATGCCGACATAGACCGCGCAATTGCGTCCTTCGAGGCGGCTCGGAATTTGTCCGCCCGACTCGATCGCCTCCCACGCCATTTCGAGCAGGAGACGCTGCTGGGGATCCATCGCATCGGCCTCTCGGCGCGAGATGCCGAAGAAGGCCGCATCGAAGCCCCGTATGTCCTCGAGTACGCCGGCGGCGAAAGTGTTGGAACGGCCGGAAACGCGTTTGCTGGGATGCTGGAAAATGTCCTTTTCCCACCGGTCAGCGGGAATTTCGGTCACAGCATTCCGGCCCTCGGCCAGCAGCGTCCAGTAGGCCTCGGGAGTATTGCAACCTCCGGGGAACCGGCAGGCCATTCCGATAATGGCCATGTCGGTTCGCTTGATGCCGGGAACCCTCATGAAAACCGTATTTCCCCGCTCGCAACGACCATACACAAATACAAATCGTCCTTCTGGACCCGGCTCCTCCCCATCGGGCCCCCTCGCGGGGAGGAACGGGAAACCCTAACCCAACCCGTCCGGGGCAGCTAGCTCTCATAGCCGCCTGAACAGCTCTCTGTCGGCGGATTCTGCAATGAAATCGGGTAATGGAACGCCAATTTGACTGTCTGCTCACCCCTTCGGGTGAGCGCGCGTAGCTACAGTGTCGCCGCTTGAGTTGGACTGGCCATGTGGGCATTGTGAGGCCGCGACTCGGGTCGGGTCGCATGTCCGCATCGTCTCCGGGGTCTCAATGGTTGTTCTGCGCTATCGGCCGGGAAAGCATGAAAAAGGCACCTTGCAGCATTTTGGCGAGAAAGCCTGTAAGGCGGATGGTTATGGCGGCGATATTCCGGCCGGGCGCTCCACGTTCCTGTGTTTTACCAATCGCAGCGGCTCCAACTTTGTGGCGAACTGCCTTGTGAGTACGGGCAATTTCGATGCCATATCGGAGTGTTTCAACGCACCGATTGTCATCAACCAGAGCAGGAAACTGGGCTTCACGTCTTTCCCCGAATACTGCGCCGCCGTCAAACGGAAGATGGCAGGACAGGGAGGAGCCTTTGCCGCCAAGGTGAGCTGGAATCAGCTTTTCTTTCTGCGCCGTCTTGGATTGCTGGACTCGATTTTCGAAGACCCTCGCTATGTTCTGATCAGGCGGCGCGATCTCGTCGCCCAGGCGGTATCCAAATCCATCGCCGTTCAAACGAGAAGGTTCAAGTCTTCGCATCCCGACAAGGGCATCGAACCGAAGTACGATTTCAGGGATATCGCTGGGACGATCCGCTCGATCACGACATCGAACGGAATTTTCATGGAGTTCTTCGCCGTTACGGGTGCTCCTTACTTTGAAATTGTCTACGAGGATTTCGTGGCGGACCCTGCCGCCCATACCGAGCGTCTCTGCCGCTGGCTTTCGTTGCCCGCCACCGCGATGAATGACGAAAAGATCGGCCTGCGTGTGCAGCGAAACGAACTCAACGAAGCCTTTCAGCGCCGGTTTGTAGAAGACATGAAGGCAGCCACGGTCGACATTGGCCGGGGGCGGATTGCGAAGCTTTTGGCCGAACCCGATGGACGGGCACCAGGCAGAATGAGTGGGCTCGCATTCCGGTTATGGCGCGATTTGTGGCAGCGAAGAATTGAATAGTTCTAGTGCCGTTTTCGGTCTGGTGTTTCCGCGTCAGCGTTCGCTGCAGTAAATATGTCCGGAAGGCGCGAAAGAGCAATGCCCGTGGCCTGTGCCCCATAAGATGACTATGCGAGGTGTCTGAGCAATGAAGGCTTGCAGTCTTCAGGCAAGGTATTGCGGTGCACAGAGGCGACCTGTTGTGATCGGCCCATTTTAATTATGTGCACTACATGTGCACCGGGGTACAACAGCGTAAACTGGATTTCCTGAAACCTCATCCGAGCGCGGCGAACTGTTGACTACACCGGCAAATAAAATCTCCATTGCGCCCATGATGGACTGGACGGACCGGCACGATCGGTACTTCCTGCGTCTCATCACGCGCCGCGCGCTCCTCTACACCGAAATGGTGACGACGGGTGCCGTGCTGCATGGGGATCGCGCGAGGCTGCTTGCTTTCTCGCCTGAGGAGCATCCGGTTGCCGTTCAACTCGGTGGTTCGGAACCGGCCGATCTGGCCGAGGCCTCCCGCATCGCGGAGGACTTCGGCTACGACGAGATCAATCTCAACGTCGGCTGCCCGTCCGACCGGGTACAATCCGGCCGCTTCGGCGCCTGCCTGATGCGGGAGCCCGACCTCGTTGCGCGCTGTATCGCGGCGATGCGCGAGGCGGTTTCCGTTCCCGTCACCGTGAAATGCCGCATCGGTGTCGATGAGCAGGACCCCGAAGAAGCACTCCCGCGCATGGCGCGCGCCGTCCGGGAAGAAGGCTGCGAGACCCTGATCGTTCACGCACGCAAGGCTTGGCTCGAGGGGCTGTCGCCGAAGGAAAATCGCGACGTGCCGCCACTCGACTATTCGCTTGTCTACCGGTTGAAGCAGGCCATGCCGGACATGGGGATCATCATCAATGGCGGCATAGATTCAGTTGCTGCCATCGACGCTCATCTCGCCCGTCTGGATGGTGTGATGCTCGGTCGCGCTGCCTATCAGGCGCCCTGGTTGCTCTCCGGAATGGATCGTCGGTATTTCGGCGACGCAACGCCCGTGCCGTCGCGGCATGAGGTTCTGGAGCGTTTCCTGCCCTATATTGAACGTGAATTGGCGGAAGGTACCCATCTCCACGCCATGACCCGTCATATCCTCGGAATATTCCAGGGCTGTCCGGGCGCGCGGGCATTTCGCCGGCATATTTCGGAAAACGCCCCTCGTCCGGGCGCCGGTGCGGATGTCGTGCGGCGAGCGATGAAACTTGTACCCGAACTGCAGGAAGAAACCCTCGTGGAAGTTTGCTGATGGCAGTGCGGCTTCCGCTTTGCGGGGCCGCCGTTGCAGGGGCTGATTGAATGGGGTTTGTGAGGGACGGCATACAGGCATGGCGGCAGGCGGCTGTCGTGCCTTCGCGCCTGCGCCGGGAAATGCGGCTCGTGCGCGGTAGCACCATATTCGACGGTCCTTGGTATCTGGCAACGAATCCGGATGTCGCGGCATCCGGTATGGATCCTGCGGAACATTTCTGCCGCTTTGGCGCCTTCGAGGGGCGCGATCCGGGGCCTCTCTTTAATCTTCCTCGCTATCTTCGGTTGCGGCCTGATGTTGAAGCGGACCGCATTAACGCGCTTGTCCACTACCTCGATCACGGCGCGGCCGAGGGAATGGTTGTCAGCAACCTGTTCGACAGCGGCTGGTATTTGAGCCAATACCCGGAAGTGGCCGAGGCCGGCGCCAATCCGCTGGAACATTACATCGAGCACGGTGCCAGTCTGGGATATGATCCGGGGCCGGACTTTTCCAATGCCTTGTATCTGGAGCGCGAACCGTCTTTGCTCGAGAGCGGCGAAAATGCTCTCGCGCATTATCTGACGAGAGGCGTCTCCGGGGACATATCCTGCGTTTCCGCGACCGCGGAACGCGATGCCGTCGCTCGCGAACGAGCGCAACTTGCTGCGCACACGTTTTTTCGCCGGTTCGGCCTTTACTTCTCCACGACTGAAGCAGGCGACCGACCAAAGCTTCAGCAGGCCGTCGACTATCTTGCGTCTCTCAAGCCCGCTCTTGTGGTGTCCGGTGGGAAACCGGAGGTCTCGATTGTCGTGCCTGCCTACGGGCAGCTTCACTATCTGCTGTCTCTTCTCGAGTCGCTTGCCTTTCACAGAACGGAACGACGCTGCGAGATCGTGGTTGTCGACGACGCATCCCCCGCCTCGGCCTGCATGTTGCTTCTCGAGAAAATCCCTTGGATCCGGTTCGAGCGGAACACGGAGAACCTAGGCTTCCTCAGAAATTGCAACGGTATAGCTCCTGAATGCCAGGGGGAGTATCTCGTCTTCCTAAACACGGACACCCGGGTGATCACCGGATGGCTCGACGAGTTGATCGGAACCTTCGAGAATTTTCCACGAGCGGGTGTCGCAGGCTCGAAACTTCTCTTCGACGATCTGCGTCTTCAGGACGCCGGTGGCGTCTTCTTCGACGACGGTTCGATCATTCTCTATGGTCGAGGAGATGATCCCGATGATCCGCTCTACTCTTTCGCCCGTCAGGCCGATTATGTCTCCGGGGCCTCTCTCGCGGTCCGCAAGGAGGTGTGGAACCGGCTCGGTGGTTTTGACGAGAGCTACGCGCCTGCCTATTGCGAGGACGCCGATTTGGCGTTTCGCGCCCGGGAGGCTGGCTTTGAGGTTTGGTATCAGCCCGCATCACAGATTATCCACTATGAGGGCGTGACGCACGGGAGAAGCATTCTCTCCGGCGTGAAGGCGTATCAGGCGATCAATCTGGAGAAGTTCCGTCAAAGATGGCGCCATGTTCTCGCAGGATATGGTGCGCGCACCCCCGGCGGATGCGCTGGAGCGATGAGGTACAGCCCGGCACCGATTCTCGTTCTTGATGTTTTCACCCCCACCCCTGACCGGGATGCAGGCTCGTTTCTCGCGATGGCGATGATCCGGGCCTATGTGGAGCTCGGCTGGCACGTGGTTTTCGCACCCGTCGGCTATGCCTATGTTCCCGGCTATACGCGTGACCTGCAACGTCTCGGTGTCGAATGTCTTTACGGACCGCGCTTCCAGAGCCTTGCAGATGTACAGACCCACATTCCGGATCTGGACTACGTCCTCGCCTTCCGCGTCAGTGGCCTTTCGCCGGTTTATGACGACATTCGCCGCTGCTGGCCCAATGCCCGCCTTGTCTACAATACCGTCGATCTGCACCACCGGCGGGAAGCGCGGCAGGCGAGCCTCATGAACGATGCCGATATGCTCGCCCGTTCGGAACTTACGCGCAAAAGAGAGCTCGCGCTCGCGGTGGCCTGCGACTGCACGATCTATCTCAGCGAGAACGAGCGAGAGGTGGTGGCGGAAGCGTGCGGCCGGGATGTGCATCGCAATTCGATTGTCTTTCCCTATTTCATGGATATTCCGGCGACCAGCGATGGGACGGAGAAGCGCAAGCATGTTGTGTTCCTGGGCGGGTTTGGACACCCGCCCAACATCGACGCCGCCATCCAGCTCACACAGGAAATCTGGCCGCTGTTGCGCAATGCCCTTCCGGAAACGTCGAAGCTTCTCATCGTCGGAGCCGATCCGCCGGAAGAGGTGACGACCCTCGCGGAGGATCGCGTCGAGGTGACCGGTTTCGTGCCGGACTTGCTGCCTGTCTTCGAAAGCGCCCGCGTCTGTGTCGCGCCTATACGCTATGGGGCCGGTATCAAGGGAAAGGTCATTCACGCTCTGGCGCATGGCGTGCCCGGCGTTGTCACGCCGGTAGCCGCCGAGGGCATGGGGCTCGCCGATGGACGGCAGGTCTTTATCGCAGATGATCCCGGGAGTTTTTCGCAACGGGTGTTGCAGCTCTTCGCCGACGATGCGCTATGGACGAACATGCGAAGGGAGGGCATAGCCTTCGTGGAGGAGAATTATTCCTGGTCCAGCTGCCTTGCGCGGTGCACGGAAGCGCTCGAGGTCGCGGACCGGACATGGAAGCACCGCCAGGCTGCGTCGGATGGCAATCTGGTGCCGCTTGATCTAGGTTGAGCCTCACCGGAGCCGCCTGCCGAAAGTCCCTTCCTCATGAACATAGAAGCGATGTCGCTCATCGAGCTCGCGCCCTTTGCGGCGGGCCTTGTTGTCACCGGCCTCGTGGCGGGCATCCTCGCCGGACTGCTCGGCGTCGGCGGCGGCATCGTCATCGTCCCTGTGCTCTATCATGTCTTCACGCTGCTCGGCATCGACGAGGCGGTGCGCATGCATCTCGCCGTTGGCACCTCGCTCGGCACCATCGTCCTGACCTCCATTCGCTCCGTCCGGGCGCATGCCAAAAAGGGTGTGGTGGACTGGCCGATGCTCCGCAGTTGGGCCGCGCCCATCCTCGTCGGCGTCGCTTCGGGCTCACTGATTGCGGCCTGGGTCAGCGGCGACGCCCTGACCGGCATCTTCGCCACCATCGCGCTCCTCGTCGCCGCCAATCTCGCCTTCGGCAAGGAAAGCTGGCGTCTCGGCACCCAACTGCCGGGAAAGCCGGCGCAATATTCCGTGGCGGGCGTCATCGGCGCACTCTCCGCGCTCATGGGGATAGGCGGCGGCACCTTCGCCGTCAGCTTCATGACGCTTTACGGCAAGAACCCGCGCGAAGCGGTCGCCACGTCTTCCGGCCTTGGCGTGCTCATCGCCGTGCCGGCTGTTATCGGCTTCGTCTGGGCCGGCTGGAACGATTCACTGCTGCCGCCCTTCAGCCTGGGCTATGTGAACCTGATCGGTATCGCGCTCATCGCGCCGCTCTCCGTTCTCGCCGCGCCCTGGGGCGCCGCCATCGCGCATGCGATCAGCCACAAGGCGCTGATCCGCGCCTTTGCCTTCTTCCTTGCGGTGACGTCCGTGCAGATGTTCTACCGTCTTTTCACGGGTTGAGGGCTAGGCCAGAAACCAGTCCATGATCCGCGCATTCTCTTCCGCCGGATAGGTGTGCGAGAGGTCTGCGATCTCGCGATAGGTGACGTCGGCGCCCGCCGCCGAAAGCTCGGACGAGGCAAGCCGCGCCATGTCGGCGTTGAACATCCAGTCGAGCGCACCATGCGTGATGTAGACGGGCAGGCCCTGCAGCCGCCCGGGGTCCGCGCCGCCGATCAGCATCGGGTGCCAGGCCGACGACACGGGTGCCAGATGCGTATAGGGCCCGCCCGCCAACCCCGCGAGATAGGTGAAGGTGCCGCCGTCGCTCATGCCGGTGAGCAATATGTGGCCCGCGTCGATGCTCCAGCGCTCGTTCACATGCGCGATCATGCGCGCCAGTGAGGTGCGGTCCTGTTCCGGTTCCATGAGGGACCAGGTCGCGTCGAGCGATGTCGGGCTCATCAGGATTGCTCCGCGCGAGCGCGCCGCAGTGAGCCACGTCCAGAGAAACCCGCGTCCATGCCCGCTGCCGCCGTGACAGGCGACGATGAGCGGGTGAGGCCGGCCGGCGTCATAGGTCTCGGGCACATAAAGCGAGAAGCCGCCGCGCTGGTCTTTCTCGTTACCGAAATGATGAACGCCGGTACCTTCCTTCGTCGCGCCTTCGGCAAGCCGTTCGAGCAGGACCGCATCGTCGCGCTGACCTTCTTCCAGAAAGAAGCGGCTCACCGGCGGCAGCATCGCGGTCACGGGATAGAGCGCCTCCATCGCGCGCGGCCCGTGCCGCATGCCGCGATAGGCGGCGAAGACGGGTCCGCCCGGCGACGACTGGTCGCCCACCGCGCCGCGCAGGCCCTCGAACACGGCCTCCGTCTCGTCCGCGGCCTTGTTGACTTGGTCGCGAAAGGGAACGAGATGCTCGGGCCATTCCGCGGCGTTGAAGGGATCGCGCGCGTCTTTCAGCTTCGCCGCCACCGGCTCCATCTGTTCGACCAGACTTTCCAGCAGAGGCGGGTGGAGGTGCCTCCCGATGAACGACACCGCGTCCATTCCCTGCAGCAAGGCGGGCAGAAGCATGTCGACGGCGTCGATCAAGCCATTCTCTGACTCGGTAGTCATGGAGTGAACTCCTTGTCAAAATCCTCAAATATTCATGTAATCGGGAAGAAAGCCGATGTGCAGCGGATTTCTCCTTGACAAAAAAGGGTCAAATTCCGTCGCTTAGGGACTGGGAGAACGCGCTGGCTCTCGGGAACGTGCGAAGGCAGGAAGATATTCTGCGATTGGTCCCGAAGAGATGGTTTACCCCGGTACGGGCGCGCCATCGATCCTGAATGGGGTTCCTGCGTCTATGGGGGCGGAGTACTGGGAGGTAGCCGCAAGCGTATGTTCGAATTTGGTTCACGGCGGCGAATGGCGAAATTGTGGATTCTGCTGCGCCATATCCGCGTTTCTTTCCATTTTGACAGCAAGTTCTATTTGTCGAGATACCGGGACGTCGCCGCTTCGGGCATGCACCCGCTGTTGCACTACCTTCGGTATGGCGCAAAGGAGCTTCGCGACCCCAACGCCGGTTTTTCGGCGAAATTCTATCTCGAAAACAACCATGACGTACAATCCTCCGGCATGGACCCCTTCGTTCACTTCGTTTTGTGGGGGCGCTCGGAGGGACGTCCGGGAGTCCCGCCCAGGATGACGCAATGTGAGGTCTCGCACAAGCTCGACACCCCCACGATAGATGAGTTCGAAGAACAGATCGAAGCAATACGAAGCGATTTCGATTCGGATTTCTATCTTTCCCGCTATTCCGACGTTGCGATGCTGAATGTCGACCCCGTGCAGCATTATCTTGAACAGGGTGCTGCGGAATTGAGAGATCCTTCACGGGAATTTTCAACGGCCTACTATCTCGAGAGTAATCCCGATGTTGCGAACTCGGGTATAAATCCGTTTCTGCATTTTATCGTGGCAGGCAGACGGGAGGGACGGTTGCCACAACCGCCCGGTGGATTTCGTGCGCAACATTTGAGGAAGATCGTTCCCTTGGCGGAAACTGTCCGGAGGTGGCGCTCCGCGCAGAAGTCGATGGAAATATGCGAAGCAGCGGAGCTGCGGGAAAAGTTGTTCGGTATACTTGGCGGGGAAAGCAGGCAGGCTGTTATCAGCATCGGGCACGATGACTACCGGGCGCACACAGGTGGCATTCAGCTTTGCATAGAAATTGAGGAGAAAGCCTTCAGGGATCAAGGCGTCGTTTACCTGAATCTGCACCCCGCACAGCCATTGCCGGTACTCGCTGGCGCGGCAGAACGGCGCCGGCAGCCCGTGGTGCTGACGGTTGACGGTGAACATCTCTGCGCGGCGCGGGCCGAAGCCATCGTCGAGGTTATTGGGGAGCTGGCGGCGCAAGACGTATCGTTCTCTACCACCGTTCACGCGCTGCACGGTCATACGACAGAGTTCGTTCGGGATCTCGTCTCCGCTTCGCGGTCGGTCGACGCTCTATACTGGTTGCACGACTATTTCTCCATTTGTCCCGGCTACACCTTGTTGCGGAACGATGTGAGTTTTTGTGGCGCCCCCGGGGTTGATTCCCAGGCTTGCGAAGTATGTGTGTATGGAGAAGCCCGCGCTGAGCACGTGACGCGCATGCAGGAGCTTTTCGAGGAAGTGCCGTTCAGGGTTGTCGCCCCGTCGGCGCTCGCTCTTGATGTGTGGCGTTCTGGTTCCGAATTGCGCCACGTGTCCGAGATTGTTTCGCCGCATTGCCGTCTGGAAATGCGGAAAACCGCCGACGACAAGGCGAATCCGGTCAGCAACGGTCCGGTGCGAGTTGCGTTTCTAGGTATACCGGCAATGCGAAAAGGCTGGAATTTCTTCGAGAAACTGGTTCGGGAAATACAGGCCGATGGCAAAGTTGGGAATGATTTCGAGTTTTTCTATTTCGGAAACGAGCGGTTCGGCACTGGCGAGATAACGCAGATTCCGGTGGAGGTGTCCGGGCAGGACATCCACGCGATGGTGGATGCGGTAATCGCTGCGCAGATCGATTTTGTTGTTTTGTGGTCGTTGTGGCCGGAAACATTCAGCTTCACCGCGCATGAAGGTCTGGCGGCGGGCGCGTACATTTTGACGGGGCCGGATTCGGGAAACATTGCACGTCTCGCGGAGGGAGCCGGACGAGTTTTCGAGTCCGAGGAATGTCTGCTCTCCTTTCTTCGAAGCAGCGACGCCCTGCGGCTGGCCGCGGAAAGAAGAGAGAAAGCCAGGACTGGCGACCTGGTGTTCGGGCGGATGAGTGCCGACATCCTGCATCGCCAATACGAGGTAAGCTGAGGTGACGATCTACTGCTACACGAGCTTCTCGTTCAGCTACCTGGCAAAGGCACGCGTCCTCGCTGCGACCTTGAAGAAGCACCATCCTGACTGGTTCCTTTGCGCCGTGATCAGCGATCGTGAGCCGGATGGATTTGGCTTTGATATCGAACGGGAGAATTTCGATGAAGTCATCTGGGGGGACGAGATATTCGGACCGAAGACTCGCTCCTGGGTGTTCAAGCACGATGTGATAGAGCTGTGTACGGCTGTTAAGGGACCGGTTTTGAAGCGGCTCCTGGAAAGAGCGGACGCGGAGAAGGTCTTCTACTTTGACCCCGATGTCGCGGTCATGAACGATCTTCACTGTCTGGCGGATATGCTCGATGGTGCATCGATTCTGTTGACCCCCCATCAGCTTGAGCCGGACGAAAGCCCCCAGGCGATCTTCGACAACGAAGTCTGCTCTCTCAGGCTGGGTACATATAATCTCGGATTCGTCGGTGTCAGGGCAGACGAGGAGGGATTGCGCTTCGCCTCATGGTGGGCAGATCGGTTGTCCGAATTTTGCTACGATGACCCTGCTTCCGGCTTGTTCGTCGATCAGAAGTGGTGCGACCTGGCGCCCGCTTTCTTTGAGAACTTGAAAATTGTGCGAGACCCCGGCTGCAATGTGGCCAGTTGGAATCTCAGCCGCAGGCACGTTTCGATCGGGCGAGACGGGTGTATCACCGCAAACGGATCGACGATCAAGTTTTTCCACTTCACCAAGCTGGGTCCGCTGGGTGATGTGATGACTCAGCGCTATGCCCGGGAGAATTTCGAGGTCTACGAAATATGGTCGTGGTATCGGCGTCAGATCGAGAAATATTCCGAGGCGGGAATTCCCGCGGATTGGTGGCGGTACGGGCGATTTTCAAATGGAGAGCTCGTACCAAAGGCGGCAAGAGTGCTCTATCGTGAGAGACAGGACTTGCAGCAGGCCTTTGTGGATCCCTTCAACGCCGAAGGAGCGAGCCTTTACCAGTGGCTGTCCGAAAACGGAGTGCTGGTCGGCACGCAGAACTAGGTAGCGAAAAATGAGCGAAACCGGTCATGGGGCGCACGCGGCCGCCGAAAAATGGAACAAGGCTCACGTAGTGCCGAACTTCCGGCGGAGATTCGTGAATCACATTCCCTGGGTTCGCAACTACATTCACTTCCTCTACCTCAACAACGAAACACCTTTCTCAATTTTGAAACGGGAGCTTGGGAGCACACCGGTGGACAATGCTCTCGAGCTTGCAGGGGGCAGGGGGGATTTCTCGCTGGCCCTGCTGACAGCGGGTTTGGCGAGAAATGTTCGAATGGTGGATCTTTCCGAATCTGCGGCGAAGATCGCGCGAGAGAAGGCAGACAGCCAGGGAATAAAGGGTTTTGTCGTGGAGACCGGAGACGTGAATGATCTGCGGATCGACGACAAGTACGATCTTGTCACCTTCAGCCAGTCGCTCCATCACATTTTCGCGCTGGAACATATTCTGGGCGAGGTTCGCCGGGCGTTGAAGCCGGGTGGTCTGTTTTATGTGTCCGACTACATTGGTCCAACAAGAATGCAATGGACGGATGTTCAATTGAAATACATGAACGATATTCTGGCGCTCATGCCGGAACATCTCCGGGCACAGATCAATCCGGATGGATCGGACGCGCCTTCGCCCAAAACGAGCGTGAAGCGTATTCCCCTGGAGACGTTTGAACGCGTTGACCCGAGCGAAGCTGTCAGAAGCGCCGATATAGACGGGATAATACGGAAGACGTTCGATGTGGTAGATTTCCATCCTATGGGCGGCACCATCAGTTACGAATTGTTTCGAACGATTGCTCACAACTTTGATGTTGCTGACCAGTCGGTTCAGGCATTGTTGAAGACGGTTCTGTACTTCGAACACGACCTCATTTCCCGGGGTGTTCTGAATTCCGATTTTGGGTTGTATCTGTGTCGCGCTCGATAAGGCCCGAAAAAATAGTTCATATGGAATAGAAACTGACACAGAAAGATATGGCCTTGCGATCGCCGCGTTTCCTGATCTTGTCGGAACCCCGAACGGGCAGCAACAACGTCTCTTATGTGCTGGGCGCACACCCGCAGATTGAGGTTGGGAACGAACTTCTGCACCAGAGGAATGGTGTGAAGATCGACGAGTTTCCGCATCTCAAGGAAAGCGTGACGTCGTCTTCCGATCCTTACCACTGGATAGCCTCTCTTCAACCTCAGCAGCAAACTGAGGTGTGCCGGACCCTGTTCGAGCGGTTCAATGGATTCAAGATTCACAGTCAGCATGTTCCGGCAGAGTTCATAGCGCGGGTAGTCGGCGAATTTGAATGCACGGTTATTCTGACGGTAAGGCGGAATCTGTTTGAGCAGGCGATGTCGAACTTCATCGCCGCTCGAAACATGAAATGGCACGCCGATGAGAAACGTGAATCCGATGACGATAACTCGGATCCTTTTGAAATATCTCCGGCTCATTTTTTCAACTGGATTGAGCTGTTGCTCGAGGCCAGACGATCTGTGTGGTCTGCACTCAAGCCCTATGCGGATCGCGTGATACTGTGCGAATACGAGTCCATGTTCTCGGGGGACGCCGCCCGGCGTCTGATGCGTTTCCAGATCATTTTTGACGTGCTGGGGATGCCCCGTTTCGGCAAGCTCTCCGACAGCGAGAGGCCAGAGGCGTTTCAGAAAGCCATGCATTTCATCGATCCGCAAAAGCAGAAGATGACGGATCCGGATTACGCGGCTCGCTTCGTCAGCAACTACGCGGAGATTGCGCAGAGATATGACAGATGGCTCATGCGTTCCTACGGGAAAACATCGCTCGCCTGAGCGGAATCGAGGGGGCTTTGCTGAACGCTGATATCGGAGAGAAGGCTGCGGGGGATCTGTTCGACGTCGACCGGTTCGCCGCCAAGCTCGCCTGTCCATGCTTTGCCCGTAATGTCGTGGCGCCGGCCGGCGACGGTGATCGGGCATGCGATCGTTGCGGACGGACCGTAACCATCCGCGATGGTATTTGTTGTCTTTATTCCGCCGGAAGAAGCCGTCAATGTCCTCGAGAAGGCCGACTATGATGCGGCGCATGGCGTGGACATCGCCACCAGCCGGAGTCTTTCAAAGCTCTATGTGAGCCATATCCCTGAAGAACTTGGGCATGATCTGGATGTCGTCGAAATCGGAAGCGGCACGGGCTTGCTCACGGCCAGCTTGGGCGACCAGCCACGTGTCGGTCAGAGCGTGGCGCTGGACATTTCGCTGGCATTTCTCCGAACCGCGCGGCGACGCGTGATGGAACACTCTGCCAGTCCGCGAAAGTCCGTTCTGGCGTGCGCCGATCTCAATGACCTTCCGTTCGGCGAAAACGTGTTCGACGTGGTCGTCGGCAATTCGATTCTCCATCACATACTGGACTATCGCGCTCTTCTCTCCCGTCTGCGTTTCATATTGAAGGACGGTGGTGTGGCCTTGTTCAGCGAGCCTTGTCAGCAAGGCAAGTCGCTGGTGGCTTTTTTTCTCGGCTTGATGGTGCAGCACGACAGGAGAAGCGCGAAGCCTGTGCTTGATGAGGGAGAACGGAAACGAATTGAAGGCGCCGTTTCGGTTCTGATGAGGGAGCGGAACGTCGCAAACCGTCCGGAACTGAAGCAGAAGATGGAAGACAAGCACATTTTCATGACCGCACAGCTCGCGGATATGGCGGCGGATCTCGGTTATGCCGGTTTCCAGTCTCGTAACACATCGGCGGTGACCGACGGATACCGGAAGTTCGCCGAAAATACGTTGCGGGTCGTGGGGTTGCACGATCGTGTGGCTGAATTCTCGTTCCTGTTTGAGGAGTTTCAGGACAAGTATCTGTATTTCTTCGCGGACCAGACTGAAACGCCTCACCAGATTCTGATCTTCAGGAAGTAGGATATGACCCGCGGGGGATCTTATGGTCGGCGATAACGATCCAACGCCGGTTGTTGACACGCTGTATGGGCCTCTGTGTCTGCCCCCCAATCCGCGCGATCTGATCCGGCGCGTTCTGGAGAGCGAAGGAGAATGGGCTTATCTTGAGGCATTGCTTCTGAAGCCTCTGCTTGGTCCGGAATCGGCCGCATTCGACGTCGGTGCGTTTGTGGGCACCTTCAGCCTCGCTCTGGCCGGTTTCGGCGTGGGGCGTGTTGTCTCCGTCGAGCCGAACCCCGTCTCTGCCTCTCTTCTGAAACGGAACATGGCGCGCAATTGCACCGTACCTTACGAGGTCGTCCAGGCGGCGGTCGGGTTGCATGCTGGCAGAGCGGTTGTCACCCGATCCATCGAGGAAAACTTGGGTGGAACGGCATATTCGGCCAACGACGAAGTGGATTCGAGAGAGCCTGTGGAACAGGTCACAATAGCGGACCTGCGTCGAGCGCATGGCAGCTACGATCTGCTGAAGCTCGACGTGGAAGGCGGCGAGTTCGACGCTCTCAGGAGTGATGCGGTATGGATCAGGGACAACAAGCCTCTCGTGTGGGCTGAATGCAACGAGAAGGCGGGGGTCGCGAAGATTCTGGAATTCATGATTTGGGCAGGACTGTCGCCCGTTTATGTCGCCTTCCCGGTCTTTCGAAAGAACAGTTTTCGAAGCTCTCCCGAAAAGCCGTTTCCTCAGGCCTACGAAGCAGCGCTCGCCGGTGGTCCAACGGGCCTCTACGACAGGCTGACGGCGAACGGTTTGGGCGAAGACATCATGGTGAAGCGAATTCGCAATTTCGCCGATCTTCGCCAGGCCATGTGGCATACCCCTCGATGGAGCAGGGCCGCTTGGCAGGACCTGTCGCCGGCCGAGTTGACCGCGCTTCTGGGCCGTTCGCTTCGCGGCGAGAGTTTCGAAACCTTCCTTCTCGAAGACAAGGCGTCGGACACCTAGCCCTGGCGAAAAAAGTATTCGTTGTAGCTCTCGGCGCGGCGCCGAAGCTCGCGTGACCTTTCGACGTCTTCAGCGCTCACCCCTCGGTCTTGCGGCGTTATTTTGGCGGCTGTTCTGATTGCGTTTCTCTCTATTTCCCAATCTCGCTTTGCTTCCATGAGCCGCAAGCTGGGGTTGCCCGTTGCGGGCGCGCCAACCATGCTGGCGAGGCTTCGGACGGTTTCCGGATCAAGCAGTTGATCGTACTTGACCACAATGCGGCCCTCGACCCGTTCGGCGACGTCAACAAGCGCAGCTGCAGACGTTCGCACATATTCCTCGATCCATCCCCAGTCGTATGTCTTGTTCCACTGCTGCCTATTGATTTTCTCGACCAGACTTAGCGTCACCTCTTCGATATCGCGAACCAGAACGACCACGAGACGGGGACGCAACAGGTCGATCATTTCCATATGCGCCGCTGCTTCGACCTCCTTGACGCCCCAGAACGTCAGGTCGCGTAGAAAGCGGTTGTGAACTTGCTCGATGTACTCAGCGGTTGTAGCGCATCCTTCGACGGCGTTTGCCACCTCGGTCTTCGAGATGCCGGGAAACAGGTGCGCCAG
This sequence comes from Parvibaculum sp., assembly GCA_017642695.1. GTDB lineage: Bacteria > Pseudomonadota > Alphaproteobacteria > Parvibaculales > Parvibaculaceae > Parvibaculum. The sequence goes on from JAEPQD010000001.1 coordinate 1,884,427, forward strand.
TTCCTGCCAGGTGTGATCGATGCTGCGCGCGTGGAAGCGGGGTTCTGCCATCACGATCTGGTTCGGTGGCACGGTGAACGCATTGCAGAGAAAGGTGCTGCCCGAACGGCCCATGGCGGCGATATAGAGATCCGCTTCACGCACGTTGACAACCTGCGTGGACGGAAATGGCACGGCTAGGCATGGCTGATCCTTCGGGATGTATGCGGTATCAGCGAGGCGGATTCCACGATGAAGGACATACCGTGCCATCCGAATGGCCGGTAGGGAAGAAAATGGAAACCGGAGACGTTTGCGGCGAATTCGAGAAACGCTGCGCGTTCGCCGGAAAGCTGATCTGTGGAATAACAGTAGTAGTCGTCCAGCGCGATAATCATGCCGTGTTTGAGGCGCGGACGCAGGAAATCGAGGACGACGGCTGTCGACGAATAGAGATCGCAATCGACATAGGCGAAGCAGATATCGTCCGGCCGGGGGCCATCGAAGGGTTCGTGCAGCGTGGTGTCGTAAAAACCTTTGACGACCGAGAACGATTCCTCCGCCATGCCGTGTTCTTTCAGCAGGGCAAGAAATCCGGGCAATGGTTGGCGCATTTTCCCGGGTTCCCATTTGGGATGCCCGTCCCGCGCACCGGCTCGGGGAGGAAGGCCTTCAAAGGAATCGAAGGCCCAGAAATGGGCCTTGTGTCCGAAGCTCATGGCGGCGGAGTAGGCGCACCTGAAAGTCTGTCCGGAAGCACAGCCGAATTCCGCATAGTCTCCCGCGATTTCGTTGAAAGACAGGGCCTTGAAGGCCATGTCGATGAATTCCTTCCGGTGGGAGATCTCCGCGATCATGCTGCTGATGCTGTCCAAGGCCTTCTCTCCGCTTGATAGGGGTCGTTCATCCTAGCATGTGCTCGTTCAGCCGGAGGGGTATCCCAACTCCGTCAGTATGTCCCCGAAATGCTGTCTGTGGAGTTCGATGATGGATTCGGGCATCTCCTCGCGCCAGCGGCCGACCGAGCCGGCCTGGGACGATGAGGTGACATGTTGTCCGTCCTCCAGCCCGCGCGCTCTCGCTGAAGCGAACTGCACTGCTTCCGCCGATGCATCGATGCCCAACCAGTCGAAAATATTCTGCAGCGTGTTATTGCTATCGGTGATCAGCGCTTCGTATTTGATCGTTGTGCGGTTCCGGCAGTCTTCGCCCGCCGCAAGCAAGGCTGTGTAGCGCTCCTTGTTGTAGAGCACGATCTCTTCGTCTGTTTCGGCGAAACGTTCGGCAAATTCCTTCACGCCTCGTTTCTCGTTGAAGGCACGTGCCGATACGAAGATGTCCCGTGGGTCGCGTAGCAATGTGATGACGCGCAAGTCCGGAAAGCGTTTCATCGCGCCGGAAATATCCGCATTGGGCAGACATTTTTCCGCAAAATAGCAGGGCGACTTTCCCTGCTCTTCGGCAATTTTCGTGTAAATGCGCTCGATGTCGGTTTCGGTCGGGTAGCGCTGGTCTTCCAGTGGGCGATAGAGCAGTTCCTCGTCGTCGCCGAAACGCCAGCGCTTCGCCTTCAGGGTGCGCAATGCTTCGCTATCGGAGGGAAAGGCCAGCGAACGAAAGAGAGGAAACTCGAGCGGGTAGCGTTCATGCGCGACGATGCGGGGGTGGCTGGCGAGAAGCCGCATGAGAAAGGTGGTTCCGGAGCGGCCCAGCGCTTGAACCAGAACAGGCTTGAGTTCCATCTCTTCTCGGCCTTGCACAAGCGGTGCCTCCGGGAATCGTCGATACCCTAGATCTTCTGGTCGTACTCGCCAACTTCCGGCTCGGCCGAGAGGTGCTTGTCGACCTCCGCGAACATGGCGCGCATGTTTGCCTCCGACGCCGGGCTTTCGACCACGACCACGAGCCCCGGCTTGTTGGACGAGGCGCGGACAAGGCCCCATGTCCCGTCTTCCACCGTCACGCGCACGCCGTTCACGGTCACGACATCGCGGATCTTCTGGCCGAGAAGCGTTTCGCCCTTGTCGGCCATATCCGAGAAGAGTGTCACCATCCGCTCCACGACCTCGTATTTCTTCTCGTCCGGGCAGTAGGGCGACATGGTCGGCGATCCCCACGTCTTCGGCAGATCCTCGCGCAGTTCCGACATCTTCTTCGTCGGGTTCCGGTCCAGCATGTCGCAGATCGCGATCGCCGAGACGAGCCCGTCGTCGTATCCGCGCCCGATCGGCGGATTGAAGAAGTAGTGGCCCGATTTCTCGAAGCCGACCAGCGCCTTCAGCTCATGCGCGCGCCGCTTGATATAGGAGTGCCCGGTCTTCCAGTAGTCGGTCTTTGCGCCGTTCGCGATCAGCACCGGATCGGTGAGGAAAAGCCCGGTCGACTTCACGTCCACCACGAACTGCGCGTTAGCGTGCCGTGCGGACAAATCCCGCGCGAGCATCACGCCTACCTTGTCGGCGAAGATTTCCTCGCCCGTGTCGTCCACCACGCCGCAGCGGTCGCCGTCGCCGTCGAAACCGAGGCCGACATCGGCGCCCGTTTCCAGCACCTTGTCGCGCAGCGCATGGAGCATCTCCATGTCTTCCGGGTTCGGATTGTAGCGCGGAAAGGTCCAGTCGAGTTCGCAGTCGAGCGGGATCACCTCGACGCCGATTCCTTCCAGCACCTTCGGCGCAAAGGCGCCCGCCGTGCCGTTGCCGCAGGCTGCCACCACGCGGAGCTTGCGTTTGATTTTCGGCCGGCCGGTCAGGTCGGCGATGTAGCGCTCTGCCATGTCCGCGATACGGATATAGCGCCCGCCGTCGCGCGCCTTGCCGCCGCCCGAAAGCACGATCTCCTTCAGCCGGCTCATTTCGTCCGGTCCGAAGGTGAGCGGCCGCTGTGCCCCCATCTTCACGCCCGTCCAGCCGTTCTCGTTGTGGCTCGCGGTCACCATCGCAACGCAGGGCAGGTCGAGGTCGAATTGCGAGAAATAGGCGACGGGCGACAGCGCGAGGCCGATATCGTGCACCTCGCAGCCCGCTTCCATGAGCCCGATGATGAGCGCCTGCTTGATCGATGCCGAATAGGATCGGAAGTCGTGGCCGACGGCGATCTTGGGGGCCACGCCCATCTCGTGGATCAGCGTCCCGAGCCCCAGTCCCAGCGCCTGAATGCCGACGAGATTGATTTCCTTCTCGAACAGCCACCGCGCATCGTATTCGCGAAACCCGTTCGGCGAGACGAGCGGCAGATTCTCGAATTCGGGCGTGTTGGGTTTCAGGTCGGCGCGCGGCTTCGGCGTCATGGTATCTCCGGGGGAGGGTGGTGTGTCGTTGGCGGTCTTATAGCGGAAAATCCGCCGCAGCGGGGAGGGTTCCCTGCGCTTATTGAAGCCGGGAATGAGGCGGGAGAATGGCAATCCGCCCCGGGCGTTTCGGGCCGTTTACTGCCGCAGCACCAGCCGCTCGCCCCTGACTTCGACGGAGTCGAGACGCCCGAGAAAGCTCATGCCGAGAAGCGACGTGCCGAGCCCGCTGCCCCGCGAAACCGATGCGTCGACATCCCTGAGCGTGATCCCGCCCACCGTCACCTTGTCGAGCTTGACCCGCGCCGCATGGATGATGCCGTTCGCCGTCTGGTAGGCGGTCGTGTAGCTGAGCGCCGCAAGGTCGATGCCCGCGCGCCGCGCGTCTTCTTCGGTGAGCGCCACGTCGCTCGCGCCCGTATCCACGAGGAAGCGCACATGCGTGCCGTTCACCGTTGCATCGGCATGGAAATGCCCCGTCATGTCGCGCGAGAGATAGGCCGTGCCCGGCTCGCTGACGACGGGCGCCGACGGTGCGATTTCCGAGCGCACCCGGGTCCCCATGTCGGAGAACACATCGCGGTAGGAATAGCCGATCACCAGCACCAGCCCGATCGCGATCCAGGCGACCGCCTGCTTCAGCGCCAGCCCTGCGCGTTGCCGCCAGCCGAGCGCCACGCTCCCGCCCACCAGCGTCAGCAGCAGCACGCTGTAGACGAGCCGCATCTGCGCGTTTTCGCCATCCAGCGCCCCCGGAAAGCGGTTCACGAGGAACAGCACCAGCGCCGCAATGCCGAGCAGGAAGAGCGCCGCCCATGTCCAGTTGTTCTGTCTCATGGGTAGGAGTCTAACGCGGGAGGATGATAAAAGCGTAATTCCGTCCTTGGAGAGAGCGGGACAGGTCCTTATTTACATGCTATGATTGAGTTTGATGAAAATTCACTTGTCATGAAAGTGAAATGAGCGAAAAGAAGGTCATATCGCTGACAAGCGGCCGCAAGGCGTCTCCCGTGCCGGAAAGCGCGGGGGAGGCTGCGTCCGTCCTCGGCCTGCCGGAGTTCGAACCCGGCTGGGTCTGGCTTGTCGGTGCGGGGCCGGGCGATCCGGGCCTGCTGACGCTTCATGCGCTCAATGCGCTCCGCCAGGCCGATGTCGTGGTCTACGACGCGCTGGTGGACGAGACGGTCCTTCAGTTCGCGAAGCCGGGCGCGAAGCTCGAATATTCCGGCAAGCGCGGCGGCAAGCCGAGCCCGAAGCAGCGCGACATTTCCGCGAAGCTCGTCGAGCTTGCCCGCAAGGGCCTCCGCGTACTCCGTCTCAAGGGCGGTGACCCCTTCGTCTTCGGCCGCGGCGGCGAGGAAGCGCTGGCGCTGGTCGATGCGGGCATTCCCTTCCGCCTCGTCCCCGGCGTCACGGCGGGCGTCGGCGGTCTCGGCTATGCCGGCATCCCGGTCACCCATCGCGACGTGAACCACGCCGTCACCTTCGTCACCGGCCACATGGCGGGCGGTGACATACCGGAAAATCTCGACTGGCCCTCCATCGCCAGGGGCTCGCCCGTCATCGTGCTCTATATGGCGCTTTCGCATCTTGGCGAGATATCGAAACTGCTGATCGAGAACGGGCGCAGCGCGAATGAGCCCGTCGCCCTCGTGCGCAACGCGACGCTGAAGGATCAGACGGTGCTGGAAACGACGCTCGGCCGCGCGGTGGAAGATGTCGCGCGCGCGGCGTTCAAGGCCCCCGCCATCATCGTCATCGGCGATGTCGTGAAGCTCCGCGAGGGGCTTGACTGGCTCGGCGCCCTCGAAGGCCGCATCCTCAAGCGCGACCCCCTCGGCCTCCGCGGCATCGAGGATGTGGGCTAGGCGCTTTCCATAAAATTCAGGTGTCATTCCGGCGAAAGCCGGAATCCACGGGCCGTTCTCGATATTCCTGAGTCAGATGGACCCCGGCTTTCGCCGGGGCGACAATTCGGGTGTTGGCGCTCCTGAAATAAACTTATCCCCCTCCGTTCCTCCGTACCCATATTAGTTTCATCTCGCTCCACCGAAGGGCGCGTCCGGACTGGCCGAATGCGTGGAGAGGGAGCCGATCCTGCGGCGCGGGGAACAGTCCCGCGTCCCGGGCGATTTCAGGAGGTTGGCGGGTACTACGGCCCGCGGGTCTCCCGGCCGATAAAAGCCGGGCCGGACTTATGAGGTTGGAGAAATCGTAACGTCGGTGCGCGGAGCGTCGGAGGAGGACGCACCCCGCCAATACAAACAAAGGCGGCGTCGCCGCCGCTCCGCGCATCCTTCACCCGAAGGCCGCGACTTGCGAAACCCCGGAGGCTCAGGCCTTGCGGGACCGTTGCCGCAACTATTCGCCGAGAGCTTCCCGGATCTTCGCCAGGGCCTCTTCCTTTGCGCTTGCCTTGTCGCCGAGGTTCTCGATCCGCGCCGGCAGTTCGCGCAGCACCTCGTCCCGCTCCGCGTCGCTCATCGCGCCCCAGCCCGCGATCTCCTTCAGGCTCCGTCCGCAGCCGCGGCAGACATTCGCGCGCCCGTCCACGGCGCAGACGCGAAGGCAGGGGCTCTTGATCGGCTTTGAATAGGTCAAACTTGCTTTTCCGGGTTTCGGGTGAGGATGCGACGGAGTATAGAGCGGACGAACAGATTTCCCATGGCGAGTTCACAAATGTCCCGCGCCGCGACCGGCATGCCCTTCGACGATATCCGCAATCTTCTCGGCGGGCTCCCCCCGGCGGACGAAGCGGCGCGCGCAACGGCCGCCGAACACACCGCCGCACTCGCCGTGCCGCAGGGTTCGCTCGGCCGCATGGCGGAAATCGCGGACTGGGTGGCCGCGTGGTCCGGCCTCGCGAAGCCCATCGTCACGCGGCCCCTCATCGCGATCTTCGCGGGCACGCATGGCCTCGCCGCGTCGATGCCGGGCGCGGAGCCGAACGCGACCCATCGCCTTGTCGAGCTCTACGCGGCGGGCGGTGCGGCGGTGAACCAGCTTGCGCTCCGGGAAGATGCGGGCCTCAAGGTCTTCGACCTCGCCCTCAACATGCCGGTCCCCGACATCCGCGCGCACGAGGCTCTGTCGGAAGCGGCCTGCGCCGCCACCATGGCCTTCGGCATGGAAGCGATTGCCGGCGGTACCGATCTCCTCTGCCTCGGCGCGGCGGGCGAGGGCGGGCGCATCGCCGCTGCCGCGCTCGCAACCGCGCTCTTCGGCGGCGAGCCGCGGGAGTGGACGGACGGGTCCGGGTTCGCGGCGGGCGCCGTCGGCGAGGCCATCGCCGCCCATGACGGCCGTCTCGGCGATCCCCTTGAGGCGCTCCGCCGCGTCGGCTCGCGCGAACTTGCCGCCATTGCAGGCGCGATCCTTGCCGCGCGCTACCAGCGCATCCCCGTTCTGCTCGACGGCTTCGTCTCCTGCGCCGCCGCCGCCGTCCTCTGGAAGCTCGAACCCTCGGCGCTCGACCATTGCCTTGCCGCCCATGCGTCCGATGCCGCCCATGCCCGCCTGCTCGGCGTGATCGGCAAGAAACCGCTCCTCGAAACCGCGCTCTCGCTTGAGGACGGAACCGGCGCTGCGCTCGCCCTCGGCATCGTGAAATCCGCGCTTGCCGTTCATGCCGGTACGGTCACGCGGGATCGCCTTTAGACGGCGGCCTCTCCGTTCATGGATGCACAGCGCCCCGTTCGCTCCTTACGAGTCGGCGTGCTTGCAACAGGGGGCGTTGCGACTATTATCACCGCCAAAACAAGGCTATGGACGCGGGATCGGCGGGGGTTTCCCCGCTCGGGAGCGATACCGGGCCAGTGCAAACGGTAATCCGGCATCGACGCGTGGACGTATAGGCTTCCGCGCGCTTGGCCGTATGGAGGTTGACCCATGGATATGCGCTTTTCTCCCGAAGAGCTCGCGTTCCGCGACGAGGTTCGCGAGTTCATCGCCAATAATTATCCGCACGAGCTCAAGGGAGCGCGCCGCGGCGAGATGTCGAAGGAAGACATCCTCAAGTGGCATCGCGTGCTCTACAAGAAGGGCTGGGTCGTCCCGCACTGGCCGGTGGAATACGGCGGCACGGGCTGGACCATCACGCAGCGCTACATCTGGAACGAGGAGAATGCGCGCGCCGAGACGACGCCGCTGCTTCCCTTCGGCCTCTCGATGGTCGGCCCCGTGATCTACACCTTCGGCAACGAAGAGCAGAAGAAGCGCTTCCTGCCGGGCATCCTGTCCGGTGACGACTGGTGGTGTCAGGGCTATTCGGAGCCGGGTTCGGGATCGGACCTTGCGAGCCTTCGCACGAAGGCCGTGCGCGAAGGCGACCACTACATCGTCAATGGCTCCAAGACCTGGACGACGCTCGCCCAGCACGCCGACTGGATGTTCTGCCTCGTCCGCACCGATCCGGATGCGAAGCAGCAGGAAGGCATCTCCTTCCTCCTCATCGATATGAAGACGCCGGGCATCACCGTGCGTCCGATCATCACCATGGACGGCTCGCACGAGGTCAACGAAGTCTTCCTCGAAGACGTGAAGGTGCCCGCCGAGAACCTCATCGGCGAAGAGAACAAGGGCTGGACCTACGCGAAGTTCCTGCTCGGCAACGAACGCTCGGGCATCGCGGGCGTCGCGCGCTCCAAGAAGGCGATCGAACGCCTGAAGAAGCTGGCGAATGCCGAACTTCTGGACGGCGAGCCGCTCATGAAGACGGATGAGTTCTCGCGCAAGGTCGCGGAACTGGAGATCGATCTCTCCGCGCTTGAAGTGACCGAGTTGCGCACGCTCGCCGCCGAGAGCAAAGGCCGTGGACCCGGCCCGGAAGCATCGATCCTCAAGATCAAGGGTACCGAAATCCAGCAGCGCATCACCGAACTTGCCGTCGAGGCGGTCGGTAACTACGCGCTTGTCGAGGCACCGCGTCTCGAAGTGACGGGCAACGAATTCGTCCCCGGTCCGGAAGGCTCGCAGGGCGTTGCGCAGGACTACTTCAACATGCGCAAGACCTCGATCTATGGCGGATCGAACGAGATTCAGCACAACATCATCGCAAAAATGGTGCTCGGCCTGTAGGGTCCGCGCAAAAAGAACAGCAAAGAGGGAAGGTCGGAAGATGGATTTTTCGTTCACCGAAGAGCAGACCCTGCTCCGCAACACCGTGCAGAGCCTGCTCCAGGACAAGTATGACTTCGAGACGCGCCGCAAGGTCTCGAAGACCGCCGAGGGCTGGCGTCCCGAAATCTGGGCGCAGTTCGCCGAACTCGGCCTGCTCGCCGCTCCCTTCTCCGAAGAGATGGGCGGACTCGGTGGCGGCGCCATCGAGAACATGATCATCATGGAAGAGTTCGGCCGCCATCTCGTGGTTGAGCCCTATCTCGAGACCGTCGTGATCGCGGGCGGTTTCCTCCGCGAGGGCGGCACGCCCGCGCAGCAGGAAGCGCACATCCCGGGCATCATCGGCGGCGAGACGATCTGGACCTTCGCCTATGCCGAGCCGCAGGGCCGCTACAATCTCGCCGATCTCAAGACGACCGCGAAGAAGGACGGCTCGGGCTACACGATCAACGGCTACAAGGCCGTGGTCATCGGCGCACCCTGGGCGCAGAAGCTGATCGTGACGGCGCGCACCTCCGGCGGTCAGCGCGACCGTGACGGTGTGTCTGTCTTCATCGTCGACAAATCGGCGCCGGGCATTTCGACCCGCGACTATCCGACGGTCGACGGCCGCCGTGCCTCGGAAATCACCTTCGAGAACGTGAAGGTCGAGGCCGATGCGCTGATCGGTCAGGAAGGCAAGGGCCTGCCCCTCGTCGAGAAGATCACCGACCAGGCGATTGCCGCTCTCTCGGCGGAAGCCACGGGCTGCATGAAGGAACTCAACACCGCGACCGTCGAATACTGCAAGACGCGCAAGCAGTTCGGCGTGCCGATCGGCAAGTTCCAGGTGCTCCAGCACCGCATGGTCGACATGTTCATGGCCTATGAGCAGTCCGTCTCCATGACCTACATGGTGAACCTGAAGCTCGAAGAGGGCGATGCGGAGCGCACGAAGGCCGCTGCCGGCGCCAAGGTGCAGATCGGCAAGGCGGGCCGCTTCGTCGGCCAGCAGGCCGTGCAGCTTCACGGCGGCATGGGCATGACCGACGAACTCAATGTCGGCCACTACTTCAAGCGCCTGACCATGATCGACACGCAGTTCGGCAACATCGACTACCAGCTGAAGCGCTATTCCGAAGCCGCGTAAGCCGCCTCGGATATGAAATGCGAAAGGCCGCTCTCCGGAGCGGCCTTTTTCGTTGCGGTTTTGACCTCTCTTGTCCCCGCTTCTACGCTTCGTGCCAACAATAGAAACGGGGAGGAGAAGAGATGAGCGAGCACATCCTCATTGCGGGCGCGACGGGTCTCGTCGGTTTCGCTGCGATGAAGCACTTCGCCGAAAAGGGATACAAAGTCACCGCGCTTTCCCGCCGCAAGCCCTTCGAGACTTTCGGCGCAACGCATATCCCGCTCGATCTCACGGACCGGGACGCCTGCGCGGAGGCGATGAGCGGCATGGGCGACGTCACGCGCCTCGTCTATGCCGCGCTTCACGAGAAGCCGGGCCTCGTCGCGGGTTGGCTCGAGGCCGACCAGATCGAGACCAACCGGCGGATGCTCGAAAACCTCTTCGATCCGCTCGAGAAATCCGCACCCGGCCTCCGCCATGTTTCGCTGCTGCAGGGCACGAAGGCCTATGGCGCCCATGTCCGTCCCATCGCCGTTCCCGCCCGCGAGAACCGCGACGAGATGAAGGAGCAGCCGAACTTCTACTGGGAGCAGGAAGACTACATCCGCGCGAAACAGCAGGGCAGGGACTGGCGCTGGACCATCTTCCGGCCGCAGATCATCTTCGGCTTCTCGCTCGGCGCGGCGATGAACCTCATTCCGGCCATCGGCGTCTATGGCGCGCTCCTGAAGGAAGAGGGCAAGCCGCTCGCCTTTCCGGGCGGCCGCGGCTCCGTCCTCGAAGCGGTCGATGCGGACCTGCTGGCGGAGGCCATGGCCTGGGCGGGCGCACGTCGCGATGCCGGGAACGAGATCTTCAACGTGACGAATGGCGATGTCTTCGTCTGGCGGAATGTCTGGCCTGCCATCGCCGATGCGCTCGGTATGGAGGCGGGACCGGACGCGCCGCTCTCCCTCGGCAAGGAAATGCCGAACCGGGCCGAGGCGTGGGATGCGATCCGCACGAGATACAATCTCGCCGCCCCGGATATCGATTCCTTCGTCGGCGAGTCCTTCCACTATGCGGACTTCACCATGGCCTATGGTGCGGAGCGCGAGACGCCCGCCGCCATCGTCTCGACGGTCGCGCTGAGACGCGCGGGCTTCGGCACGGTGATCGACACCGAGGAGATGTTCCGGAAATATTTCCGGCTCTTTCAGGAGAAGAGGTTGTTGCCGCCGGCCTGAAGAACGATCAGGCGCGCTTCGCCACGGCGGGCCGCGCGCGGAGCCGCTGCGGCGGCAGCACGCATTCGGCCTGTGTCCCTTGGCCGACCGTGCTCTTGAGCTCGAAGCGGCCGCCATGAACGGCAAGCAGGCCCTTCACGATCGAGAGGCCAAGCCCCGATCCCTTGCCGGGCTGCGCAAGGCCGGATGCGCCCTGCGTGAAGGCATGCAGCACTTTCTCGATCTCCGATTCCGCAATACCGGGCCCGTTATCGTGAATACCGAAACGAAGCTCCCCGTCCGCTTCGATCCGCGCGAACATCAGCACCTCGGAACCGGGCGGCGAGAACTTCACCGCGTTGGTAAGCAGGTTGATCCATGTCTGCCGCAGCGCCCGCGCATCGCCAAAGACGATTGGCAATGCGTCGTCGAAGTCCGCAACGATGGTTACGCGCTGTGCCTGCGCCCGGATTTCCACGATACGGCGGCAATCCTCGGCGAGCTGTACAAGGTCCACTTCCTCTTCGGTGATCTGGAAACGGCCTGCTTCGATCCGCGACAGATCCAGCACGTCATTGATCAGGCCGAGAAGGTGCTGCCCGGAACGGTTGATGTCGTGCGCATATTCCTTGTAGGTCGGAACCGAGTGCTTGCCGAAGATTTCCGACGCCATCACTTCCGAGAAACCGATGATGGCATTCAGCGGCGTGCGGAGTTCGTGGCTCATGTTTGCGAGGAAGTGCGACTTGGCGCGGTTTGCTTCCTCGGCGCGCGCGCGCGCAGCATCCGATTCGCGCTTGGCCTTGAAGAGTTGCTCGATAAGGCCCGACTTGTCCTCCCTGAGCGTGATCGAATGCAGCATGATGCCATTGAGGCGAGCCGTGAGCTGCGCAAGCAGTAACGTGAACATGACGAGGACGACCGCAAGCGAAATATGGAGCAGATCGCCATAGCTTACGAGTCGAAGTACAACCACCCCGGTGATAGGGATCGCCGAGGCATAGAAGGAGGGCATGTAACAGGAGGTGATGAGCGCGAGCGGCGCAAGCACCAGCAACAACGCCGTCATCACGTAGGACTGCAGCAACGCGTCTCCCGGCACCCAGAGAAAGACGGCGGTCGAAGAAATGCTGAACGCAAAGAAGAAGGCGCTGGCGGCAAAGCGGAACTCCCACGCGCGAACATTTTCGGCGGTGGGGCGCGCCACGACGAACTCAAGCATCGTTTTGCGATTGACCCAGTTCGCAATCAGAAGCAGGACGACGGGAATCGCAAGCCAGTACCAGGCGACATATTGGGCAAAGCACGCGACATAGGGCACCATCAGAAGCGGAAAGGCGTAGGGGATCGGCAGCTTCTGGCTTTCCACCAGCATCCGCATCTGCTCGAGGCGCATGTCCGCCGTCAGCGGTTCGCCATTTGCCGTCCGGGGGATGAAGGTCGAGATCCAACTCTGGCGAGCGCCATCCGCCTCGGCGGGCTCGCCGGTTCTGGCGTGCAAAGCTGGCTGGCGCGGCGCATTGTTTCCCTGCCGCATGTCGCCGACTGTCATGGGTCGCCCTTCCGCCCGTCGAACGCCACCGGGGCGGCCTTTGCACCGCGGCGGGTTTCGACGGGGACCAGACTCGGCGAAAAGTCTTAATAAGGTTTTCCGAGACATGGTTAAGGCATCATAATCTGACGGCCACCCGCTGGTTTCCGGCCAATGAAGCGGCCCGTTTTGGGGCACAAGAAAAAATGCACAACAGAGAGGCACATGAGGCATGAGTGATCCGCTGATATTCGAGAAAGACGGTCCGGTCGTGACCCTCACGATCAACCGGCCGGAGAGCCGCAACCCGCTTGGCGCCCCGGAGGATGCGGAAAATTTCTCCGCCGCCGCCGCCCGTATCAATGCTGACCGCGAGGTCCGGTGCGTTGTCCTGACGGGTGCCGGCAAGGCTTTCTCGGCGGGCGGCAATGTGAAGGCCATGCGGGAGGGCGGCGATGGTTTCGGCGGTCCCGGCGTCCATATTCGCGAGCGCTACCGCAATGGCATTCACCGGATCGTGAAATCGGTCTGGGGGATCGAAGTGCCCGTGGTGGCCGCCGTGAACGGTCCGGCCATTGGTCTCGGCAATGATGTCGCCTGTCTCGCCGATACGCGGATCGCCGCCGACAGCGCGATCTTCGGTGCCACCTTCCTGAAGATCGGCCTCGTTCCCGGCGACGGGGGGGCCTGGCTTCTGCCCCGCATCATCGGCATGGCGCGCGCCTCCGAGCTTCTCTATACGGGCGACACGATTGATGCTGCCACGGCAAAGGATTGGGGCCTCGTCTCGGAAGTGGTTCCGGCGGATGAACTGATGGACAGGGCCAGGGCAATTGCCGCGAAGATCTGCAATCAGGCGCCGGATGTGCTGCGCATGACGAAGCAGCTCCTCCGCCGGGGCATGCTCACGGACTTCGATAACATCATGGAATTGTCGGCCTCCATGCAGGCGCTCGCCCACCATACGAGCGACCACAAGGAAGCTCTCGACGCCTTCTTCGAAAAGCGGGCACCGAACTACAAGGGGGCCTGAGAACCGTTCGAAAATGAACGGCAGGCCAATTGCCGGCGAACAGCCTGTGGCGCTGCGCGCATTGAAGCAGGGGGGCTTTGCCCCTAAAGTCCCCCGCAAATGAAGAACGGGCCGTGGGCCCAGGCAAAATGGGAGCGAAACATGAGTGTCATCGGCGTTGTGGCGACCCTTCCGGTCCAGCCGGGCAAGGAAGCGGAATTCGAAAAGGTCTTTGGCGACCTGCGCTCGAAGGTGAAAGCGAACGAGAAGGGCTGCTTGCAGTACGATTTCTTCAAGTCCAAGTCCGAGCCCTCCACGTATGTCGTGATGGAGCAGTACGCGTCGCAGGCCGACCTGGATGCACATGGCAAGACGGAGTATTTCCGTGCTGCGGGCCCTGCGCTGGGTGCCGTGCTCGGCGGTGCGCCTTCACTCCAGTTCCTCGACAAGGTCGAGTAATTCAGAACGGAAAGACGACAATGGATCTCGCATTCAGCAAGGAAGACGAAGCTTTCCGCAAGGAAGTCCGTCAGTTCATCGACGAGTGCTACACGCCCGAGATGCGCCGCCTTCATGCGCGCTCGAAGCATGGCTACATCACCAGGGAAGCCCATGTTCAGTGGCAGAAGTCGCTCGCGAAGAAAGGCTGGCTCGCACCCAACTGGCCTGTCGAATACGGCGGACCGGGCTTCACGCAGTCCCAGAAGTACATCTTCAACGTCGAGATGAGCCGCGCCGGCGTCCCGCATACCATTCCCTTCGGCCCGACCATGGTAGCGCCGGTCATCATGAAATTCGGCACCGCGGAACAGAAGAAGCGTTTCCTGCCGGATATTCTCGAAACCAACGTTCTGTGGTGTCAGGGCTATTCCGAGCCGGGGTCGGGCTCGGACCTTGCCTCGCTGAAGACAAAGGCTGAAGACAAGGGCGACCATTTCCTCGTCAACGGCTCGAAGATCTGGACATCCGTCGCCCAGTGGGCGGACTGGATCTTCTGTCTCGTACGCACGTCGAATGAAGGCAAGCCGCAGGAAGGCATCTCGTTCCTGCTGATCGACATGAAGACGCCAGGCATCACGGTAGATCCGATCGTTTGCCTCGACAGCACGCCCGCGCCGAACCAGGAGGTCAATCAGGTTTTCTTCGAAGACGTGAAGGTACCGAAGGAAAATCTCATCGGTGAAGTGAACAAGGGCTGGACCTACGCCAAGTACCTGCTCGAATTCGAACGCGGCAATCCCTATTCGCCGGGCCTCTATAGCTCGCTGCACGAAGTGCGGGAGATGGCGAAGGAAATCCAGGTCGAAGGCAAGCCGCTTGCCGACGATCCGGGTTTCAAGGCGCGGTGCGCTGATATCGAAAGCCAGATCACGGCGATGGAGTTCACCGAACTGCGCATCTTCTCCGCCCTCTCCATTGGTGGCAATGTCGGCCCTGAAAGCTCGATGCTGAAATGCCGCGGCACGGAGCTGCAGCAGGAAGTGTCGCAGTTGATGGTTGAGGTTCTCGGCGACTACGCGGCCCCCACCATCGAGAACGGCCTTGCGGACACCAACGAGCCGGAAGTCGGCCCCGAAGGCGCCTTCACCGCCGCGCCCTATTACTTCTCGGCGCGCAAGACGTCGATCTTTGCCGGATCGAACGAGATCCAGCGCAACATCATGGCAAAGGCCGTGCTCGGTCTTTGAGTGCCGGCGCGAAAATCGAGATCGAACGGGCGAGCGCCGGAGACATTCCGGCGCTCGCTCGCGTTTGGCATGACGCCTGGCACGCAGGTCACGCGCATCTCGATCCGGAGATCGCCACGGGACGTCCCTTTGCCTTCTTCGAGGCGCGGATGGGCTCGGCCATCGACCGCATGGCTGTCGCGCGTGTCGATGGAGAAATTGTCGGGTTTTCCGGGTGGGAGGGCGATGGCATCGGGCAGGTCTTTGTCCTGCCGGCATGGCACGGGCGCGGTGTTGCCGCGCCGCTCCTTCGGGCCGCCGAAGATGCCTTGAAAGAACAGGGACATGCGCTCATCTGGCTGCAATGCCGCATCGGCAACGGCCGGGCGCGGGCGTTTTACGAAAAGCACGGCTGGTATGTAGCCCGCGAGGTGGAGGCGGACATCGGCACCGTCGCGGGCCGCGAGCCGATCAAGGTCTGGCAGATGGAAAAGCGGTTCGCAGGCTAGTTCGCTGTATGCCCGGGACGTCGCGGGCGCCCATAGGCTTGCGTGATCCGGTCGAACACGATGGCGAGCGCGACGATGGCGATGCCCGCAACGAGCCCGCGCCCGACGTCGAGCCGCTGAATGCCGAGCAGCACTTCCTCTCCGAGCCCGCGCGCACCGATCATCGACGCAATCACGACCATCGAAAGCGCCATCATCGTCGTCTGGTTGATGCCCGCCATGATGCTGGGCAGCGCGAGCGGCAGCTTGATGTCCATAAGCTGCCGTTTCGGATCGGCGCCGAGATCGGCCGCCACTTCCACGAATGCCCGGTCCACCGTCCTAAGGCCGAGATCGACAAGGCGGATCAGGGGTGGGGTTGCATAGATGACGGTCGCGAAAAGCGCAGGCACCTTGCCAAGCCCGAACAGCATGAGCGCCGGAATGAGGTAGACGAAGCTCGGCAGCGTCTGCATCGCATCGAGCACCGGCAGCATGATCCGGCGTACCGTATCGTTCGCCGCCATGCCGATACCGGAAGGCAAACCGATCAGGACGGCGAAAAGCACCGACACAACCATCAACGCCAGCGTCTGGATCGCAAGGTGCCATAGGCCGAGCAGCCCGATCAGGAAAAGTGTGGCTGCAAGCGCCGCCGGCAGGATTGGAGAACGCGAGGCGTGATAGGCGATGCCTGCGACGACAAGGATCAGAAGCCACCAGGGCAGGGCGGCGAGCAGTGCCTCCAGTGCCACGATGAGCTTGAGCAGAACATTGCTCACCGCCTGGAACTTGTCGCCGTGATCGGCGACGAAACGCTTCATCGCATCGTTGACCCAGGCCTCGAGCGGGAGTTCGAGCGTCACTGGAAAGCTTTTTGCCGCTGCTTCCCGTTCGCCTGTCACGCGCGCCGCAATTTCGGGGTTTACCCATTCCCGCCAGACGTCGTCCCGCGTCTCGATGAAGTTGAGCGCCGCGTCCCGCGCCGTCGCGCCTTCGTTCTTCTGCATGTAAGCGAGTGCCTCGCTCACCATCTGTCCCGTCGTTTGATAGGCACGCAGAAACGAAGCGATCTCCGGCGCTTCCTCAACGAAGTTCGCGTTCGCGCCGATGATGACCTCGACGGTCGGGAAAGCGACGGGCGGGTTGTTTGCGGGGTCTGCGTTGAAAGCGTCCCACGCCTCCTCGGAATAGAGCGGTTCCTCCAGCTTCACGAGATCGAAGGCGCCGAGCACCCATGTCGGGCCCCAGTAATAGGCGAGCACTGGTCGGCCTCGCTCATAGGCCGATGCAATGGCGGCGGCGAGTGCCGCACCCGTCCCCGGCCGAAAATTTGTGTAGAAGCGGTCGAGCCCGTATCCCTCAAGCTTCCGCGTGCTTTGCTCCTCGCAACTCCATCCGAGAATGCAGTTGTAGAACCGGCCCTTGTCGGGCTCTTCGGGGTCGCGGAAGAGCTGCCAGTGATCTTTGAGATCGGAAACGGAAATGAGCTCCGGTGCCATTGGCTCGATGCCGCGCGCCTTGTCGCCTTCGATCACATATCGCGGCACATACCAGCCCTGAACGGCATCGGGAAAATTCGTGCCCAGGGAAACGACGGTTCCCGCTTCGAGCGCCGCATTCCACGGTTCGGTGACATTGTCGCGCCAGATTTCCATCAGCACGTCGATGTCACCCTGGCCGAGCCCCGTCACGAGCGGCAGCGTTGAACCCGGGAGTACGTCCGTCTCGCAGCCATAGCCACGCTCGATGATGAGGCGTGCAACTTCCGTATGGAAAGCATTCGAGTCCCAGTCGAGCCCGCCGAACATGATCGGACGGTCGATCTCGCAAACAGGCGCAGCCATAGCCGCGCTCGGAATGCAGGCCGTGAGAAGAAGCGCCGCGAGCGCGAGGAGAAACCGGTTCGGCATGCCCCGCATCATAGGGACCGGGCGCAGCCTTGGCCATTCGCCGGTACGAGGCAAAGAAAAAGGGGAGCCGCCTGGCTCCCCTCAGATTCTTGCGTTAAGGGACAGGCTTACTTGCCGCCCGTCGCCAGTTTGAAGAACTTGCCGGTCTGCTCACCGCCCATGAAGAAGGGAGTGGCGTTCGAGAAATCGGAGATCTTCTCCCAGTTCTCGGCGACCTTCTCGGCCGTCAAGCCATCGCGGCCAAGGAACACGCCTTCAGCCTCTTCCATGCGCGCTGCGGCGAAGACACCGGCACCCGCGCAGAGGATCATGCCGGTCGGGGCCTGTTCCGAGACGAGGAACATCACGCCCGGCGAAACGGCATCCGGCGTCAGCATTTCTTCTGCTTCCGGCGGCATCAGATCCGACGTCATGCGCGTATAGGCGACCGGCGCCAGCGCGTTGCAATGGATGTTGTTTTTCTGGCCTTCGAGCTTCAGCGTGTTGATGAAACCGACGACGGCGAGCTTCGCCGCGCCGTAGTTCGTCTGGCCGAAATTGCCGTACAGGCCCGTCGAGGAGGCTGTCACGACGATGCGGCCGTAGTTCTGCTCCTTCATGATTTCCCAGACCGCCTTGGTTGGCTTCACCGTGCCCATCAGGTGAACGTCGACCACGAGCTGGAAGTCATTGATCTCCATCTTGGAGAACGACTTGTCGCGCAGGATGCCGGCATTGTTGATCAGGATATCGATCCGGCCCCACTGGTCCATGGTCTGCTTGACCATGTTGGCGACGCCTTCGTCATCCGTCACGCTCGAGCCGTTGGCGATCGCCTCGCCGCCCAGCGCCTTGATTTCCTCGACGACCTTGTTGGCTGCTTCCGACGAGCCGCCGGCGCCCGTGCGGTCGCCGCCCAGGTCGTTCACCACCACTTTCGCGCCGCGCCGGGCGAGTTCCAACGCGTGGGACCGGCCAAGACCGCCACCCGCGCCGGTCACGATGGCGACCTTGCCGTCAAAACGAATGCTCATGGGTATTTTCTCCAGTTGGACTGTCGGGCCGTGAAGACCGGAAAGGGGCGCCGGGAGGCCCTCTTTTGGGGCATTTCCGGCCGGGCCCGGGAAAACATGCGGGTCTTTGTGCATGAGAGGCAGGCAGGGGTCAAGGGAGGGGAGGGAACCCGCTCCATTGCGCTGCGAGAGTCGCGCTTTATGATGGGTTGTTCCGCCGAAACCGGGGGAATCCTGCCCCGGGGGGAGCTTTCCTGATCATGATCCTGACGTCCCTGCAGAGCGCCTTCGGGCTCGCCCTTTTCGTCGCGCTCGCCTGGATCTTGAGCGAGAACCGCCGCGTCTTTCCGCTCCGGGCGGTCGTCGTCGGTCTTGCGGTCCAGATCGGCTTGGCCCTTCTCCTGCTGAAGCTGCCCGGCTCGCAGGGCGCGCTTCTCGCGCTCAACGGTGTCGTGGACGGGCTCACCGCCGCGACAAGGGCGGGCACGGGCTTTGTCTTCGGTTATATCGGCGGGGGAGAGGCCCCCTTTGCGGTGGAAGCGCCGCAGAACAGTTTCATTCTCGCCTTCCAGGCACTCCCCCTCGTCCTTGTCATGTCGGCCCTCTCCGCTCTTCTCTGGCACTGGAAGGTGCTCGGCTGGGTAACGCGGGGTTTCGGTTATGTCCTGCAGAAGACGATGGGGATCGGTGGCGCGGTCGGGCTCGCCTCAGCGGCCAACGCCTTCGTCGGCATGGTCGAGGCGCCCCTTCTCATCCGGCCATATCTCGAGCGGCTGACGCGTTCCGAACTTTTCATGACCATGACGGTTGGCCTCGCCACCGTCTCCGGCACCGTCCTTGTTCTGTATGCGAGCATCATTTCGCCCGTCGTTCCCGGCGCCCTCGGGCAAATTCTCGTCGCCTCGCTTGTTTCGTTGCCAGCAGGCATTCTCGTCGCACGGCTCATGGTACCGGAGGAGCCCTATGCGACGCCCACCGGCATCGGCGACGACGTTCCTTTTCTCGAATATCACAGCAGCATGGACGCGGTGACGCGCGGCACGTTCGAGGGCCTGCAGCTTCTCCTCAACATCATCGCCATGCTTGTCGTCATGGTCGCCCTCGTCGCGCTGGTGAATATCCTTCTCGCCCTGCTGCCCGATCTCTGGGGTGCGCCGCTCACGTTGCAGCGCATGCTCGGCTGGCTCTTCTCGCCGCTCGTCTGGGCGATGGGCGTGCCGCCGTCGGAAATGCACCTCGCAGGCCAGCTCATGGGCACGAAGACGATCCTCAACGAGTTCATCGCCTATCTCGATCTTGCCGCACTGCCCGAAGGCGCGCTGTCGGAGCGCTCCACCCTCATCATGGTCTACGCGCTATGCGGTTTTGCCAATTTCGGCTCGGTCGGCATCCTGATCGGCGGGCTGACCGCGCTGGTGCCATCCCGCCGCGCGGACATTGTCACGCTCGGCACCCGCGCCATCGTCTCCGGCACCCTCGCGACCTCGATGACGGGCGCGGTGATCGGCCTCATTACCTGAAAACGAAAACATCTCGGGGAGAGCATCGTGAAACTCTACAACTCGGCCATGCCGGCGCCGAACCCGCGCCGTGTGCGCATCTTTGCGGCGGAGAAGGGAATCGACCTGCAGCTTGAGGAGGTCGCGCTCATGAAGCGCGAGCACAAGTCGGAGGAATTCCGCAAAAAGAACTCGCTCGGGCAGACGCCGGTCCTTGAGCTGGATGACGGCACGACCATTTCCGAAAGCGTGTCGATCTGTCGGTACCTTGAGGAGCTTCATCCCGACAAGCCGCTCTTCGGCCGCAGCGCGGTGGAGCGCGCGCAGGTCGACATGTGGCTTCGTCGCGTCGAGTTCGCGCTGATGGGTCCTGTCGGTAATTTCTGGCGCCACGCCCATCCCTACACGGCAAAGGTCGTGAAGCAGTTCAACGATTTCGGCGAATCGAACAGGGAGGGGGCCGAGGCGGCCTTCCGCTGGCTCGACAGGGAGCTCGAGGACCGGACCTACGTGATCGGGGATTATTTCTCGGTGGCAGACATCACCGCGCTCTGCACAGTCGATTTTGCCGCCTTTGCCGGGCTGGAAATGCCGGAAGGAACGCCGCACCTCCACGCCTGGCATGCGCGCGTATCGTCGCGGCCAAGTGCCGCCGCATGACGTAAGAGGCGGCGTCCGCGGGGTACGGAACGGACGCCGCCAATACGCCCCGCCCGTGCCTGAAGGACCCGGACGGACACATTTCCGATGAACTCTCGACCCATCGGCAAGGCTGATAATGGCGTCGGCAACCTGAACGCAGCCTGAACCGGAAACTGGACGATGAATTTGCCCTGAAGCGATTGCGTCCTCCGCCGATATTAGTAATCTGGGTTTACTAGTTGAGTTGGCCGTTAGCTGGGGAGGAGCGAATGGCGGAAGAGGAGAAGGGCGCACCGCGTCTGACGGGATGGCAGCTTGTGGCCTATGGCCAGCTTGTCGTGCCACTTGCCGTTATCGGCCTGCCCGTTGCGCTCTATATCCCGCCTTTCTATGCCGGAACCCTCGGCCTTAATCTTGGTGCCGTCGGCCTCATTCTAATGCTCGCGCGTATCTCGGACGTCGTGACCGATCCGCTGATCGGTTACTTGTCAGATCGCACGCGGACGCGCTTCGGCCGCCGCCGTCCCTGGGTTCTGGCGGGCGTACCGCTAATGATGGCCTCCGCCCTCATGCTCTTCGTGCCGCCGGAGGAGGTCTCGAACCTCTATCTGCTGACATGGATAGCCGCGATCTATCTCGGCTACACGCTCATCACCATTCCCTATGGCGCATGGGGTGCGGAACTCTCTGGCGACTATCGGGAAAGGAACCGCATTACGGGCAGCCGCGAGATATTCCTGCTTGTCGGCATCCTGATCGCGATTTCCGCACCCATCGCCGGCGCTTACTGGAGTGGCGCACCCGCGGACCAAGGTGTGGCGAACCGCTCCACTGTCGGTGTGCTCGGATGGCTCACCGCGATCATGCTGCCCGTCTGCGCGCTCATCGCCTTTTCTTCCGTGCCGGAACCGAAGTTCCATGACACGCAGTCGATCCCCTTCATCCGCGGCCTTCGCGTTGCGATGAAGAACGGACCATTCCGCATCGTGCTGCTTAGTTCGATTTGCGGTGCGCTTGCAGGCTCCATCAACATCGGCGTTGTCATCTTCTTCTTCGAGCATGTCGCCGAGATCGGACCCGCCGGCACCATCCTCATTTTCGTGCTCATTCTCTCAGGCGTGCTTGGCTCGCCTTTCTGGGTCTGGCTCGGCGGGCACATCGGCAAGCATACGGCAATTGCCGTTGCGGGCATTGTCTCCATGTTCGTCTTTGCGCTCGTTCCCGTCGTCATTTACATGGTGAAACCTGCCGCACCGGAACTTGTGCTCCCCTGTCTCGTCTTCATCAACATCGTGCAGGGCCTCGCGCTCGGAGCCGCGCCCATCCTCGGCCCTTCGATCATGGCCGACGTCGTCGATCTCGATACGATCAAGAGTGGGGAGTCACGCGCTGCCTTCCTCTTCGCTTTCCTGGGTATGGTTCGGAAGACTTCCGAAGCGATGGGCGTTGGTATCGCACTACCCATTCTCGCCTGGGTGGGCTTCAATGCGCAGTCGCAAGAGAATTCGCCGGAGGCGCTCTTCGCGCTCCTCGCGATGTATTGCCTCGTGCCGCTTGTTCTCTGGCTGATCTCGATCGCGATCATCATGCGCTATCCGATTACACGAGAACGACAGGTGCGTCTCCGCGCCGCGCTTGAACGCCGCATTGCCCGGCGCACCGAGCTTCGCCGCATGATGGCCGACTGACCGCGCCGTAACAGGGCGTCTTGACAAGGGGCCCGCGCGCCCCCATACTTTACCATATGGTTAAGTTTCAAGAACAGGTTCTGGATCGAACCTTCGCAGCGCTGGCCGACCCGACGAGACGTGCGCTTCTCGCGCGCCTCGAAGGCGAGGAGAGCGTGTCCGTCAGCGAACTGGCTCGACCGTTCTCCATGTCGCTGCCCGCAGTGATGAAGCATCTCGATGTGCTGAGCGATGCGGGCCTCATCGAGAAGCGCAAGGAAGGCCGCACGGTTTCCTGTTCGCTCAACGCGGAACCGATGAAGGACGCGATGGAGTGGCTCGACCGCTACAAGCGTTTCTGGGCGGGCAACCTCGACCGCCTCGCGGCGATGCTCGAAGCGGAGGACGCGACGGAGCGGGCTGGGAAGGCGAAGCCGCGTGGTGGTGCGCCGAGGAAGAAGCCGCGTAAGTAGCGTAGTGCAATCAGGGAGAGACAGATGACTTATGTGGACGGTTTCGTTCTTCCAATACCGAAGAAGAATGTCGACGCCTATCGCCGCATGTCACGCAAGGCTGGCAAGGTCTGGATCGAACACGGCGCGCTCGACTACAAGGAATGTGTCGGCGAAGATCTCAACATCAAGGGTATGCTCTCCTTCACCAAGGGCACGAAGGTGAAGCCGGGCGAGACCATCATCTTTGCCTTCATCACCTATAAGTCGCGTGCGCACCGCGACCGCGTCAACAAGAAGGTCATGGCGGATCCGCGCATGGACTCTCCCCCTGAAAACATGCCCTTCGACCCCAAGAGAATGATGTATGGCGGCTTCAAGGCGATCGTCGACCTTGTCGCCGAACCGAAGTAGAGGAGAGGCCGACATGAATGCTCCAAAGATCGTTTCCCGTGAGGAATGGACCGAAGCGCGCAAGGCGCTTCTCGTTCAGGAAAAGGAACTGACTCGCGCCCGTGACCGCCTGGCTGAAGCCCGCCGTGCGCTTCCCTGGGTGAGGCTCGACAAGGACTATGTCTTTGACGGTCAGAACGGAAAGGTGAGCCTTGCCGACCTCTTCGACGGCCGCAGCCAGCTTCTCGTACAGCATGTGATGCTGTCGCCCGGTTCAGAGGACATCTGTACCGGCTGCGCCTTCGGCGCCGATCATGTCGATGCTGCCCGGCAGCACTTCGAGAATGCCGACCTTTCCTATGCCGCCGTCTCCCGGGCCGAGCCGAACCACATCGCCGCTGTTGCGCGCCGCATGGGCTGGAAGTTCAACTGGGTTTCTTCCGGCGGCAGCAGCTTCAACTACGATTTCGGTGTCTCCTTCACACCGGAAGAACTCGAGAACGGCACTGCCCGGTACAATTACGCGCCGCTGACCTTCAAGATGGAAGATCTGCACGGCTATAGCGTCTTTACGAAGAACGAGGCGGGAGAGATCTTCCACACCTACTCGACCTATGCGCGCGGGACGGAGAACGCCAACTCGACCTTCGCCTTCCTCGACATGGTGCCGAAGGGCCGCAACGAGGACGGCATCATGAGCTGGGTGCGTCTCCATGACGAATACGAAGGCGGCGGCTCCGCGTGCTGCCACGCGGCCTGACGCGACGCACGGAAGATGCTCTGTTGCGTCGCAGGCATAACGACGGCTCTGGCCGTCCCGGTCTGGTGGAGGAGGCTTCTGACCTTCTTCGGCCGAACGGGTCTTGCCGCCGTTATGGTGGTTCCGCTTGTTCTCGCTGCTTTCGTTGCGGAGCATCTCACGCATTACGCCTCGCGTGCCGAGGCGAATGAGCGTTCCATTCTCGCTGAAATCGCGGCGACGCCTCTTTGTACCGGCAGCGGCGGACGAACTCTGCCGGTGGCGGCCGCTCAGGAGGCGGTGACGCCCATCGCTTCCGCCAGCAGTTCGTAGGAGCGGACACGGTCTTTCTGGTCGTATGTGATCGTCAGGATTACGAAGTCGTCCACGCCATATGCTTCGCCGAGGGCAAGCAGGCGCCCGCGCACCTGTTCCGGCGTGCCGGTGAAACCGCGCTGCTCGACGGCGCGCAACAAGACGCGGTCTTCTTCTGTATAGGGGTAGTTGAGCGCTTCCTCGATGGAAGGGAAGGGGCCTGCCCGGTTCTGCAGGAGGTGCATCACCCAGAGATTGCGCGAGGCGGCGATGCGTTTCGCTTCCTCTTCCGTCTCCGCCACAGTCGCGGAAACCGCAATGGCTCCTTTCGGCGAAGTCAGGTTCCGCGAGGCGCGGAAGTTCCGCCGATAGAGCTCCAGAGGTTCCGTACCCGCATCCTGGTTGATGAAATGTGCAAAACAGTAGGCCATGCCGAACTGCGCTGCGATGAGGGCGCCGTCACCGCCCGAGCCGAGCATCCAGAGGTCCGGGAGCCCTGGGCCACGTGGGGAAGCGTGCAGCCCTGCATAGGGGTGGTCTGAGGGAAACCCGCCCTCTTCTCCGGCAAGCCCGGTCGAGTCCTCGAGAAATTGCCTCAGCAGTTCCACCTGTTGTGGAAAGACGCCGACATCATAGGCTTGCGGACCTGGTTGAAGCGCCCGCGTCGTCCGCAAATCTCCGCCCGGCGCACGTCCAAGCCCGAGATCGATGCGCCCGGGGTACAGCGTTTCGAGCACACGGAAACACTCAGCCACCTTGAGCGGGCTGTAGTGCGGCAGCATTACGCCACCGGAGCCGACGCGAATATGGGTCGTCGCTCCCGCGACAGCCCCGATAAGGACTTCCGGTGCGGAGCCGGCGAAAGACGATGTGTTATGATGCTCCGCCAGCCAGTACCGGCTGTAACCGGCTCGCTCGGCGGCTTGCGCCAATCCGATCGTATTCGCTATCGCTTCTGCTGCCGTGCCGCCCTTGCGGATTGGCGACTGGTCGAGGACGCTCAGAGTGACCATGGAAATCGTTCGTCCTTGGCGATTGTGTGGGTGCTTGCGACAAAGTGAGTGGCGGATTTCTGCCTATTTCAGTGAAGCGATTGTTTCCGAATCGCGAGTTTAAAAACTCATTAACAGGAGACTCGCAGTATCTGTCGCGCGAGGAAAGTAGCCATGGAACCCACCGATGAACTGATTGTGGAAGCGAAAGCGACGAAGGCGCAACTTGTCGATCTGTCGGAGTTGTCCGACCCGGTGACCCAGTACATGTTGCGCTACTGGATGGACAAGAAGGGCGACCGTCGGATGCCGTCGCCCGACGACATGAATTTCGCCGATTTCGCGCGCCATTCATCGCGGATCACGCTGATCGGGGTGGAGCACGATCCCCAACGCTTCACTGTGCGTCTCGCGGGTGAAGAAGTGATCGCAAGTCTCGGATTCAACCCCAGGGGACGAGACGTTCTCTCGTTCAACGAGAAACTGCCCGGGCTCGGCACTCTGCTGCAGGGTTTCTACGCGTGGTTGCTGTCGGAGCGGCGCCCCGCCGCAGTCAAGGGCACGCAGGACATGCTGGACAAGAGCTACAAGAGCTACGAAGCCGTATATCTTCCCTTGTCGAACGATGGAGAACGCGTAGATCGCTTTATGGATGTCACGGTCACTTATCTGAAGACCCTGAACCATCGCCGTCAGTCGGCGGCGTTGCGTCCGATTGGCCCCTCCGTCGAAAACTGAAACATATCAGTCTGCGAGCGGCCGTTTCTTCACGCGCTTCACGATGCCTGAAAAATTGAGCAGGATGCGCTCGTCCTCTCCCGTGCCTGTGTAGACTTGACCACGAAGGAACACCATGCTGCCGGT
Source organism: Parvibaculum sp. (assembly GCA_017642695.1). GTDB lineage: Bacteria > Pseudomonadota > Alphaproteobacteria > Parvibaculales > Parvibaculaceae > Parvibaculum. The sequence goes on from JAEPQD010000001.1 coordinate 1,910,295, forward strand.
GTTCTGCACGATCTCGCCCCGCGCCTCGACGAAGGCGCCGGCGCCCGCCGCCGCGGTGAACTCGGATGAAAAGGATACGGTCACGGCCGGGCCCTCCAGTACATCGCTGCCAATGGCGAAAAGCGAATAGTCTGCGAAGGTCATCAGCATCCCGCCGTGCAGGAAGCCGCCGCCATTGCAATGCGTCGGCGTCGCTTCGAAGGCGCAGGTGACGCGACCGTCTTCGTGCTTCTTGAAAAAGAACGGACCCGCGTGATCTTCGAAGGGATCGTGCCCCTGCCAGCTCTCGTATCCGGCCAAGCGGCCGCTCAAACTTGTGTTCATGGGTAGTGCCTGTCTTCGGGTTCCGGTTGCCGCGCTTTTAGCAGGAAGCTGGCAGGTTCAAAAGTTCGGGGATCTGGTTTCTTCTTTCGCGCAGAGGTCCTTAATCCCTTCGTTACCTTGAGGGGGCAGACTGATCGTCTCTTTTCACAGGAAGTTGAAGCGAAATGAGCATGGCAGCCGGGAAAAGCAGGCGCGTCGAAAATAGCGCTTGTCTCGTCGAGCCGGGCGAACTTTCCGATCCGGCATTTGGTGAGCTTCTCAGCTACTGGGAGGCGCGGCGTTGCGGGCGCGACATGCCGGCGCGCGCCGATATCGATCCCGTTCATTTTCCACGTCTGCTTCCACGCGTCTTCATGGTCCGCGTGGACCACGACCCGCTTGCTTTCGTCTACAGCCTTGCCGGCGGAGAGAACGTCGAGGCGCACGGCCGGAATTTTACTGGCATGGATGTTCGCGACCTCGACGGCTGGTGGCCCGGCTATGGTTCTTCGTTGCATGAATTCTATTCGCTTGTCGTTCACGGCGGAGTGCCGCTCGCCGCTTCCGGAACCATGAACTTCGTGGATCGTGAGTTTCGGGCCTTCGAGGCAATCTATCTGCCGCTTGCGGCGCAGGATGGTGAAGTCGGGCATATAATGGGTGCGGCGCTGTACGGGCCGGTAGAAGCGGCCGCTTGAGTGTCCGTGGTCGTCACGGATGACCGGCATGTTGTAGACTTTGGGAAAACTTGAAGGCATCTCGCATGGCGGATGAGTGCGATCCCAGAATGAACGAAGCGGCCGGCCAAGGCGCGGCCACATTGATTCGACTCAAGGATTTGAGCGATCCGATCGTTCTATTCATGCTCGATTACTGGAAGAAGAAGCGCGGCGAACGCCGTATGCCGTCGCCGGATGACATGAATCCCGCCGATTTCGCACGTTTCATGCCTCACCTCCAGATGATCCAGGTCGACTGGGAACCCTTCGACTTGACCTATCGGTTGCTCGGCGGAGAAATTTCAGACGTGCATGGAGGCAATTACGCTGGCCGAAAGGTTCGGGACCTTGACGAGGTGAGCGACGGCTTCGGCTCCATGATGTACGAACTTTTCCGCATGGTGGCTCTCGACTGCCGACCCTATGCGGCGGGCGGAACGCTCGCTTCTCTCGGCCGTGGCTACACCCGCTTCCAGGGCGTCTATATGCCGCTTTCCTTCAACGGCGAAAGGTCCGACCGGATCGTCTGTTGCTCTTCTTATGAGGTGCGTGCGGAGCTTGGACTGTCCGGCGTCTCCGCAACCACAATCTGAAACTGTTTTTAATTTTAGCTCTCGGATTCAATCTCCTTTAGTGAAATCCCGTCAGTGTGAAGCAGTTGGAACGCGGTCCTGGACCGTGGACGGAACGGGTACGGGTATGACCCTCTTGGCAGAAGACAGCAGGTTGGCCGGCTATGACGATGTCCTGGCCGAAGCCGAAACGCATGGAATTGCGTTCCGGCGTTTGAAGGAACTGCGCGAACCGCTATGCCGCGAGATGCTCGCCTACTGGAAAGAAGTACGGGGAGATCGCGCCATGCCGCGCCCGGACGAGATCAATCCCGTACGCTTCGCTCGCCATATGCCCAACTTGCTGATGGTTCAGGTCAACTGGGAACCGTTCGACCTCACATACCGTCTTCTGGGCGGCGATGTCGTCAACGCGCATGGCTCGAATTTCCGTGGCCGGCGGGTTCTCGACAGTCAGTCGCATACCGGCCGCTTTAGCGAGGTGCTCTACAGCTTCTATAAGTTCGTCGCCGAGGAGGAGCGGCCGTATGCGGTCGCCGGCACCATGGAATATGTGGCCCGTGGTTTTGTAAGCGTCGAGGCGGTTTATCTGCCCCTTTCTCTTGATGGAAAGCGGACGGACCGCATTCTAGGCGCGACTGTCTCGAAAGAGCTTCCCGGTCGGGGAAACTGACGCTTTCCCGCCTTTTTGACCGGCGGCAAGCCTTGGCCTAAATTCCCGCAGCTTCTGAAAAAACAGCCTGGGAAGATTCATGGCCCTCGACGCCGAAACACGCGATCAGCTCATTTCTTCTGTCCGCCGCTTTGTCGACGAACGCCTCCGCCCGATTGAGGACAAGGTCTCCGAAACCGATAGGGTGCCGGAAGAAATCGTCGAGGAAATGAAGGAACTCGGCCTGTTCGGCATTTCCGTTCCCGTCGAATATGGCGGCCTGGGCCTGACGATGGAGGAGGAGTGCCTCCTCATGTTCGAACTGGGCCGCACCTCGCCGGCCTTCCGCTCCGTGATCGGCACCAATGTCGGCATCGGCAGTCAGGGCATCGTCATGCATGGCCGCCAGGACCAGAAGGAATACTGGCTGCCGAAGATCGCGAGCGGCGAGGTCATTGTGAGCTTCGCGCTGACCGAGCCGGAAGCGGGCTCCGACGCTGCTTCTCTCAAGGCAACGGCGATCAAGGACGGTGACCACTACATCGTCAACGGCACCAAGCGATACATCACCAATGCCAACAAGGCCCACGCCTTCACGCTGATGGCGCGCACCGATCCGAAGACGCCGGGTGCAAAGGGTGTCTCCGCTTTCGTCGTGCCGCGCGACATTCCGGGCATCCATATCGGCAAACCTGAGAAGAAGATGGGGCAGCAGGGCGCGCACATCTGCGACGTCGTCTTCGAGGATGCCCGCATCCCGGCCGAGTGTCTCCTCGGAGAGGAGGAGGGCAAGGGTTTCGTCACCGCCATGCAGGTGCTGGAGCGCGGCCGTCTCCACATCTCCGCCGTCTGCATCGGCGTTGCCGACCGTCTCGTCGAGGACTCGGTGCAATATGCTGCGGAGCGAAAGCAGTTCGGCGCACCCATTGGCGATCTCCAGCTCGTGCAGGCCATGCTGGCGGATTCGAAGATGGAAGCCTATGCCGGTCGCTGCATGGTACTCGACGCCGCCCGCCGCCGCGACGCGGGCGAGAACGTCGCGACCGAAAGTTCCTGCTGCAAACTCTTCTGCTCGGAAGCCGTCGGCCGCATCGCCGACCGCGCGGTGCAGGTTCATGGCGGCGCCGGCTATGTTGCCGACTACGGTATCGAACGCTTCTACCGCGACGTACGCATCTTCCGCATTTACGAAGGCACGAGCCAGGTGCAGCAGGTCATCATCGCTCGCAATCTGTTGAAGGCGGCAACCTGATCCGTGATTTGTCCCGGCCTCCGCTCTCGCGGCAGAATGGGGCATGACCAAACTTGATCGTCTCGCTGCCGATATCCGCGCCTGCCGTCTCTGCCTCGAAAGCCCGCGCGGGAAGCCCTTGCCGCATGAGCCGCGGCCTGTCCTGCGCGTCTCGCGCACCGCGCGCCTCTGCATCGCGGGGCAGGCGCCCGGTACGCGTGTTCATGCGTCCGGCACGCCGTTCACGGATCCGAGCGGAGACCGCCTGCGTGACTGGATGGGTGTCACGCCGGATGAGTTCTACGACGTATCGCGCATCGCCATCGTGCCCATGGGCTTCTGCTTTCCGGGTCTCGATGCAAAGGGCGGCGATCTGCCGCCGCGCCGGGAATGCGCCGAGACATGGCGTTCGGCTCTCTTCGATCTCATGCCGAAGCTCGAAACGATCCTCCTTGTCGGCCAGTACGCGCAAGGCTGGCATCTCGGCACCGCGAAGAAGGAAAGCCTCACGGAGACGGTCCGGGCGTGGAAAGAATATTATCCCCGCCTCCTGCCGCTGCCGCATCCTTCGTGGCGCAACAATGCATGGATCAGGAAGAACCCGTGGTTCGAGGAGGATTTGCTGCCGGTTCTGAAGCGGGATGTCCGCCGCCTTCTCGGAAAGAAGTGATGAGAGTTGCTCTTTCCCTCTGTCTTGCGGTTCTGCTCTCCGCCTGCGCGCCGCGCCTCATGACGGTCGGCGACCCGGTCTACAAGCCGCATATCGAGCAGGTGGTGCCCTCTCATGCCGTCATGGCTGACGGAACGCGCCTGCCATTACTCGTCTTCGCGGCAGAGAAGCCACATGCCGTCATTGTCGCGCTTCACGGCTTCAACGACTACTCGAATGCCTTCGCGGCGCCCGGTCCAGGGCCTTGGCTGGCAGAGCAGGGCGTCACGCTCTATGCCGTCGATCAGCGCGGCTTCGGCCGTGCGCCTGGCCGGGGCCTGTGGGCGGGCGACAGGCGCATGGCTGAAGATGCGGTCACACTGGTAGAGCTCGTACGCGAGCGGCATCCGGGCCTGCCCGTATATCTCCTGGGCACCAGTATGGGCGGTGCGGTGGCCATGCGCACGATGATGCTCCCCGAACCGCCCGAGGTAGAGGGGCTCATCCTCGCAGCGCCTGCGGTCTGGGGTTGGCAGAAGCTCAATCATTTCTACGCTGCGGCACTGTGGACTGCCGCCCATCTCGCCCCAGCTGCAACGCTGACCGGCCGCGGGCTCGACATCTGGCCTTCGGACAATATCGAGATGTTGCGCGCGCTTGGCAGGGACCCGCTTGTCATCAAGGAGACCCGGATTGATACGCTATACGGGCTGGTGCAGCTGATGGACTCCGCCTACGCTGCCGCACCGAAGCTCGACGTGCCGGTTCTCCTCCTCTACGGCGCCAAGGACGAGATCGTGCCCGCGGGTTCAATCGCCGATGCCTACGAAGCGATGGAGGAAGCTGACGTGAATGTCACGGCGGCGTGCTATCCGGATGGTTACCACATGCTCCTGCGCGATCTGGAACGCGAAACCGTGTGGCGCGACGTTGCGGCATGGATCGAAAGCGGAGGGGATTCGCTTTTCTCGGGCAAGGAAGGTGATCTGCGTCACTGTCGCCCTCTTGAGGACGGCGAATGAAGGCATAGATTTTTGACTGGGCAGTGAAGCCCGCATGTTTGTGAAGGGTGCTTTTTTGGTCCGAAAAGGAGCAGAAGATGGCCAATCAAGTCTCGAAAAATGAAGACCACAAGGGAACGTCTCTTTTTTCGCACGATCCCTTTTCTTCCTTCCGTGAAGAAATGAACAGCCTGATTGACCGCGCCTTCGGGCGGAGTACGGGCTTTCTCGATGTCCCGGCGTTCGGCCGGTTTGGAACCGGCGCTGTCACGCCGCGCATCGATCTCCATGAAACCGAAAAATCCTATTCTCTCGAGGCCGAGCTTCCCGGCCTCGAGGAGAAGGACATAGACCTCAGCGTCCACGATGGCGTGCTGACGCTGAAGGGCGAGAAACGCTACGAGAAGAAGGACGCGGCCCGCGTCGTGGAGCGTCACTATGGCAGCTTCCAGCGCGTCTTCACTCTGCCGTCCGACGTCGATGACGCGAAGATCGATGCGACATTCGACAAGGGTGTGCTGACGGTGACGATGCCGAAGAAGCCGGGCTCGAAACCGGCTAGCCGTCAGATATCGATCGGCAAGGGGTGACGCTTCAGACGCTCTGGGGAGACAGCGTCTCGCCGTCGGCCTCTTCGGCGGCGGACGCCGTTTCCTCGCCGAAGCGGATCCGGATTTCGCGTTCCAGATCGGCGAAGAGTTCCGGCACGTTTTCGAGGTGCGGCCGTTCCGCCTTCAGGATCGAGCGGAAGAGCCTTGCCTTCAGTTTCGCGAGATCGAGCCCCGACTTCTTGATCGCGGCGGGCGCACTGGACGCCACGATGTCGACCAGCCGGTCGGCGGCATGGAGCCGTCCCCATAGATAATCGTTCTCTCGCGCCCGGCGGCTGAAGAAGGCGGCGAAATAGCCGAGGTCGCGCCCCATCAACGTTGCTGGCGCACCGCCTTCGCGGATCGCGCGGGCATCTTCAGGGCTGATGCGGTCGACCTGTACCGTGTCCACGTCGTCGAGGTCCTGCCACTTGTTGAGCGGCAGCGTCAGCACGTCGAAGAAGGGAAAACCGATATAGGCCTGCACGAGTTCGGTGCGGATTTCGAGGGGCAGCGGCATCGCCGCCATTTCGACGAAGCTTGCATCGATCTCCTTGTCGAGGCCGACGAGATTGAGTTCTGGTACGACATGCGCCGTAAAGGCGTCGATCTCGTGCGGTTCCGCAATGCCGTCATCGTAGATCGCCTTGCAGAGGTCGCGTGTCTCGTCGTTCCTGAGCCGCCGCGCCGTTTCGGACTGCACGCGTTCGAGGTTCCGGTAGAGGCTGGTTTTGAAATCGTCCAGAACATCGGGGTTGTAATCCGGGTTCTCCGCAGCGTCCATGTTCTGGTAGAGCTCGTTCAGCCGCCGGACCACGAAGCGAAGCCGCCGGACGCGGAAATTCACGTCGAACTCGCGCAGGAATCGCACCCAGGCATCTTCCTTGCTGGGTTCCGCGCCGTCCGTCGCGTGTGCGGACCATTGCACGGGAAAGATACCTTGCTCCTTCGCCCAGGTTTCGACCGCGCGCGACAACGCCAGCCGGTCGCTCGGGTGATGTACGGCGTCGCTGAGTGCCGCGACGATATTCGTGATCTGATCGAGGACGGATGAAACCTTGAGCTGGATATAGGCATCATAGGCATAGCCGGCCTCGACGGCGGCCTGCGCATTCGCCTTGTTACGCAGTGTCGCGAGCTCTGCGGCACTCGGCAAAGCGCCGCCATTGCCGTTGAAGAGTTGCGTGATGCGCGCGCGGACATGCGGCCGCGTCGCCGCCACGATCTGCCGGTAGCGGCGTACGCGCTCGGAGAAGTCGTGCAGCGCTTCCAGTTCGTCGCGCACCGGCTGGTTGCGCGGAATGTCGGACAGCGCACCCCGGATCGTCTGGAAGAAGCCAGGGGCCGCACCGCCGGCCTCCACGCGTCCGCCCTTCGGGTCCGGATCGATGTAGACGACACGACGGTCGACTTCGCGATAGGCCGGCCGCCCGCGAATTGCGGTGATGGCTTCCGCAAAGGGCTTGTTGTTGAGCACGCTGCCGTCGATGAAGGACGCCTTTACCGGATCGGCGCCCGCCGCGATCAGGGGCTTGAAGTTGTTGCGCAGGAAAGCTTCCCGTGTCGGCCACGGGACGTCGTGCTCCTTGAGCACGGCTTCGAGCTCGCCGATCCGTGCGGGCGGGAAGGCTCCGGGGAAGGAAGAGGTGGCGCGTGCCGCGAAGACGAGCCCCGGCACGTGCTCGAGGTCGAAGTCGCTTTCGATGGCGCCACTCGGATGCTGGAAATAGGTGAACTTCAGGCTATGCCGGTGTTCTCGCTCACGGATCGAAGCCGGGTCGTGCAAGGGAATGTTCTGGCTGTAGCCATGGAAGTCGGTCAGCGAGACGATGAGGTCGAGCCGGTGTCCCGTCGGCAGCAGCGATGCTTTTTTCGGGTCCGGTTCGCCCATCGCCGTGCAGGCGTCGAGCAGCATCCCGCTCATGATCGAGCCGGAGAAGGGCGGCTGGAACCAGCGTGAGCGCGTGAAGAGCTGCAGCTTCTGCCGCATCTCGATGTCGGGTGCGTAGCGCGCGAGCCACTTGTCGGTGAGCCCCCAGAAGATCGGCTTCATGAAGAGCTTGTCCCAGCGCCCGGCGAGATGCTTCTCGTCCATCAGCGCCACGATGTCGGCCTGTTCCAGCCACATCTTGCGGTGCGAGTCCATCGGCAGGTCATGCGCCAGCGCACGGGCGAGGAGGACGCCATTGATGCCGCCGGCCGATGCTCCTGCGATCGTATCCACGAAGACGCGCAGTTCGAGCGATTGACCGATCGCCTGGATGAGCTCGAAGTAGAGGGACTCGGTGTCCGTCTCCCGGTCTTCGTGGTCGATGTCGTGATACTTGGCGGAGCGGCGTTGGGACCGCGCCACGTCGTAGTGGTAGATCCGCGAGGCGCGCACGAGCTTCAGGATTTCCTTGGTCACACCATGCATGTAGACGGCAAGCGACACCCCGCCGTAGCAGACAAGCGCGATCCTGAGTTCCTTTTCCTTCATGCCCCCCGCCTCGGGACTGGATACCTTGGAGGCCCGCCCCGGGTCCCCAACTCGGCGGCCAGTCTAGGAGACGTCCCCCTCATGACCAATTAACGATAGTGCGACAGCTTGGCTCATTATTAATTACGAATGCGATATGTAAATAGAGGGGATCGGTGCGCGGGGCCGTCCTGCGCCGCTATGGAACGAAAAACCATGCTCGACCCGACAACAGTCCATATCCTTCTGGCACTCGCCTCCGGCGTGCTGATCGGCCTGTCGCTCGGCCTCATAGGCGGGGGAGGGTCGATTCTCGCCGTGCCGCTTCTTCTTTACGTGGTGGGTGTGGCATCTCCTCACGTCGCTATCGGAACTGGGGCGCTCGCCGTCGCGGCCAATGCTGCGGTGAGCCTCGCGATGCATGCCCGCGCGCGCACCGTGAAATGGCCCTGTGCGCTGGTTTTCGCGGGCTCGGGCGTCGCTGGCGCCGCGCTCGGGGCGCAGTTCGGAAAGGCCGTGAACGGCGATGTGCTGCTGGCGCTTTTCGGGCTCGTGATGATCCTTGTCGGCGCCGCCATGTTCCTGCGGCGCGGGGAAGGCGGAGACCCGGACGTCCATCTCGATCGCAGCTCGGCCGCGCGTCTTCTTCCGCCGCTTGCGAGCACAGGCTTCATGGTGGGCGGTCTTTCCGGCTTCTTCGGCATCGGCGGCGGCTTCCTCATCGTGCCCGGCCTCATTACCGCGACGGCAATGCCGCTTTTGAACGCCATAGGGTCGTCTCTCGTCTCCGTCACCGTCTTCGGTCTCACCACCGCCACGAGCTATGCCTTTTCGAGCCTGGTCGACTGGCCTGTGGCGGGACTTATGGTGATTGGCGGTTTCGGCGGGTCTTTCGCGGGGCTTCGCCTCGCGCGCCGTCTTTCCGGCTCTCGTCAGGCGCTCTCGGTCGTCTTCGCGGTGATCGTCATCACGACCGGCCTCTATATCGTCTGGACGGGAATGGGCGCTCTCACGGCGCTCCTCTGAGCGGTCCGGGCGGTCTTGATGTCAGGGATGGCTCGCGAAGTAGCCGCTCGCGAAACGGATCGGTAATGGTGGACGGTACTGGACTCGAACCAGTGACCCCTGCGATGTGAACACAGTGCTCTACCAACTGAGCTAACCGTCCCCTGGGGCGCCGGAGCGCCGCGAACGGGCACGAAACCGCGCCGGCTCGGCCTCTATCTCGAGGGAGCCCGTCTATAGGCTTTGCGCCCTCGCGAAGTCAAGCGGTCGCAAGAACCGCCCCATGCGGTATGCTCCGGCGAGGCAGGAAGACCGCGAAAAAGAGGGAGAAGGCAGCAATGGCGGGAGATGCGGGTCTCAGGAATTTTACGACGCTGGCGCGCCTCGCGCTGCGCGGGGCAGGGCGCATCTTCAGCCCGCGCTCCCTGGGGCCTGAACCGGGCATGCCATTCGAGCAGGCCATGTCCACACTCCTCGCAGACCCCGGTGTCTCCGCTCATGTCCGTACGGCGCGTCTCGTCGCCCTCGGCGCCGAGAGCGGCTGGGAGGCCGTCGGTTTCGATGTCGCGCCCGGCGACGAGGTGACGGTGATCGCGGCCGGCGGCTTCTGGGCCTCGAAGCCGCTCGATCTCGGCTTCGGCGCCCGCATCGGCCTGTGGCTGCGCGCCGGTGGAACGGGGCCCATCCGCAAGACGCCGACGAACGCCTCCTCGCTGGTGATGGAAAGTGCCGGTGCGCTTGAGATTGTGGCCAAGCCGCCCGGCGAATGGGCGGACGAGCAGGGCGGTTTCGACACGGCCTATCCGCGCGGCGGCGTCGCTGGCGAGATCGGCGCCTGCGTCATTGTCTGGCAGCGAAGCGCGGAAGCGGGCCTCGAGGCGATGTCGCGCGCCGGGGATTACGAAGGGCTCGTCGCCCGCGCGCTCGACGAGGCGCGTCATCCTGTACCGGCGCCGCAAGGCTGGCATTATCTCTGGCGTCTCGGCGAAGGCCGCATTTTCCGCGAGGCACATGGGGCCGACGGTCGCACCATCTGCTGCCACACATCGGGCGACGTCGGCATACTTCAGTTCCCTGCTGATTTTCCGCTCACGGAGAATACGCGGCTCCGCTGGCGCTGGAAGGTCGACCGTCTGCCTTGCGACCTGCCGGAAGACATCCAGCCGACGCATGATTATCTTTCTATTGCCGTCGAGTTCGACAATGGCCAGGACCTCACCTACATGTGGTCATCGTCCATGGCTGAAGGCACGATCTTCCGTTGCCCGCTTCCCTTCTGGGACAAGGTGGAGACGCACTGGGTGCTGCGCTCCGACCCCGCGGGACTCGGCAAGTGGCTCTCCGAGGAGCAGCCGCTCAAGGCCGACTACGCAAAGGCCGTCGGCGCGCCGCCAGCACGCATCGTCAAGGTCTGGTTGATCGCGGTGAGCGTCTTCCAGCGCCATGAAGGTATCTGCGAATATGCAGATATCGAACTGGTCGACGGCGACCGGGTGTTGAAAATTACCTAGCCGAAATGCTGCGGCAGCAGCTTTGCAAGGGCCACCGGGAACTCGTCGAAATGGTCGATGGTTACCGTCGCGCCGAGTTCCGGTACGGGAATGCGCGTATAGCCGAAGGTGACGCAGATCGAGGGAAGCTTTGCATTCCTTGCGGCGTCGACATCCGTCTCGCTGTCGCCAACCATCACCGAATGCGCGTTCTCGCCGCCGAGCTGGCGGATCGCCTCGAAGAGATGTTCCGGATCGGGTTTCTTCACAGGCAGGGTGTCGCCGCCGATCACGACCGGAAAATAATGATCGATGCCAAGCATCTCCAGCAGCTTCCGTGAGAGCCCCTCGACCTTGTTGGTGCAGACCGCCATCAGCGCGCCGCGCTCGGCGAGCATGTCGAGCTGGTCGCGCACCCCCGGCCAGAGCTTCGTATGGTCGGCGATGTGTCGCCCGTAATAGTCCAGGAACTCATGGAAGCTCTGGTCGAGCAACGCCTCGTCTGCCGCCTCGCCCGTTTCCTTGTAGCCGCGCTCGAGCAGCAGCCGCGCGCCGCCGCCGACCAGATGCCGCACCCGCGCTTCCGGTACACGAGCCCGTCCGTGCATTTCGAGGATCACATTCGTGGTTTCGCAGAGGTCCGCCGCCGTGTCGGCGAGCGTGCCGTCGAGATCGAAAAGGAGAACAGGGCGGGGCATGAATGACCGGTCGGGTTGGAACCCGGCCTGTCTCGCACGGGTGTCACGCGCTGGCAAGTCTCTCGTCGAGCCGCGCCCTCACCTCCGGCCATTCCTCGCGGATGATCGAGAAGTAGACCGTGTCGCGTACATGCCCGTCCGGCAGCACCATGTGCCGCCGGAAAACGCCCTCGCGCACAGCGCCCAGCTTCGCGATCGCCGCTTGCGAGCGCAGGTTACGGAGGTCTGTCTTGAGTTCGATCCGGTTGAGCTTCAGTGTCTCGAAGCCATGCGCGAGCAACATCCGCTTGCAGGCCGGGTTCACATGGCTGCCCCAGACGGCAGGCGCATACCACGTACTGCCGATCTCGACGCGGCGGTCATGCGCCGCGATGTTGAGATAGCGCGTCGTGCCCACGATCTCGCCATCCGCCGCCTTGCGCACGGCCCACACAGTCTCCTTGTCCTCGCGGTTCAGCGAGACAGACCAGTCGAACCAGGCGTCGAAGCCAGGCCCCGTCCCGTCATAGGGGAGGAAACGCCAGATCTCGGTGGCGGCGCCCGCCGCGGCAAGCCCCGCGCGATGGGCTTCTTCGAGCGGCTCGAGGCGTACGCCCGCTCGTTCGAGCGGCACGGCGGCGATGTGGGGTGGGGTCATCGGATTGGCTCCTTTTCCGGTGGCTCTCGGTAGGGCCCTTTGTCTCGGCCGGGAAGGCCCATTTTCCACTTCGATCCGGGGCCGCTTTTCGTCATACTTTTCGTATGACGGTTCTTGCTCGCTACCGGATGCGCATGGCAATGCCCGGCGAGGACGAGGAAAGGCTCGGTCGCCTCATCGTTGCCTGCTGGCGGGAGGCCTATCCGGGCATCCTCCCGGAGTCGCTGCTGGACGGGATGGACCGGGTGCGCGAGGCGGCCAAATGGAAACGCAGCCTCGAAACCGGCATTGCCTGGATCGCCGAACAGTCGGGTGAGCCCGTCGGCATCGGCCATATGCAGGGCGCGGAAGTCACGACGCTTTATGTCAGGAAGGCCGATCAGGGCGAGGGCCTCGGTGCTGAGCTTCTCGCCCGCATGTTCGAAGAAATAGCCTGTCTCGGCCGCCGCGAGGCCTTTCTCTGGGCGCTTGAGGAGAACAGGAAGGCCCGCGCTTTCTATGAGCGCCTGGGCGGTCGCCTCGTCGCGCGCCGTCCGGTCGGTTTCCGGCGTCACCCGAACATCATGGAAGTGAGATACGACTTCGTGCTCGATTGACTGCGCGTCAGTCCGCCGCCTTCAACCCGCCTTCGCGGTTCCAGCCGCCGAGGCCTTTCAGCGTCTGCTCGTAGCAGGCAAGTCCGTTCGCGATCACGTTCGCGCGCCAGCTTTCACGCCGCGGTGCGTAGTCATCGCGGATTTCTTCGAAATAACGCGGTGCTTCCGGCGCATCGAAGCCGCCGATGAAGCGCAGCCACCGTTCCAGCATTGGCACGCGCATCGCCTTCGCCGCATTGTTCTTTGTCTGCGCCGACCGGAACTCGATCACCGCGCCCGCGAACTGCTTTCCGCTCCCGAGCATCTCCTCGATACCCCAGAACATCGTGCCGCGTCGCGTCGGCCGCTTCGACCCCCACATTGCGTCCACCGTCTTGGGATCGAGGGCATCCTTGCCCCACCATTCGGCAGCCCGCATGAAACCAGGCGTGCCCGGCTGCGAGTAGCACAGATAGATCAGATCCCCATCGCCCACGGGTCCGGAATGCCAGTCGACGAGCCCCACGCGGTGTACGTGGGAAAGTTCGCGCGCAATGATCTCGCGCAGCGTGATGTTCGACCATTCGGGAGCGGTACCCCCGAAGTGATAGCCATCCGGATGCGTGTACTGCCCGCGGCTGATCGCGTCCTCAAGCGCCCATTGACCATGGCGTTCGACGAACCGCGCGCCCTCGGTCAGCATTTTCTGTACTGCGTCTTCGGCTAGCGAATTGGGGCAGAGTATTCTGTGAAGTTCGTCGTAGAGCGGGTTTTCGGGATGCGGTTTCGAATGATCGAGAAAATTGCGGTTGAGATCGACGTTGTTTTCCGTGCCGCGCAGGCCCCAGGCGAAGCCGAAGGGGTTCACCGCATGTACCATCAGCACCGCAACGCCATCCGGCAGCGATACGGGTCCGGCCTGATCGATCCATGCTGTCATTGCGGCCGAGCCGCCATATCCCTCCGCGCCATGGGTGCCACATATGTTCAGAAGCACAGTTTCCGCACTCGCCGGTCCGAACCACGCTGTATCCGTGAAAAGCCGCGTGTCGCCCGGTCCCCGTGCATGGGGATTCTCATAGGTCTCGAGACGTGCACCCGCAGCTTGCGCCGCCGTGAGAAAGCGGCGCCGGGCCTCGGCATAGGTTTCGGAAAAATACGAACTGGCCTTCATGCGTTTCCGTCTGTTTTGGGGGCCTTTCCGGCACCCGTCGGGTAGTGCTAACAAGGATATAGCCGGATCCGGTTTCAAGCCTATATCACGCGGTGGAGCGGAGAAACGCTAGAAAACCGCGCTCTTTCTCGATTTCAGGGTATTTTCATGACACTCGCCTCACGTCTCAAGGACAAGACACTCCTGAAATCGCTTTGCTTTGTGGATGGCAAATGGGTGGGAGGCGAAGCGGCGCAGATCGACGTGGTGGACCCGGCAAGTGGCGAAACAATTGCCACGGTCCCCTCCTTCGGCGCGGAAGAAACGCGCGAGGCGCTCGTCGCGGCGGAGCGCGCGCAGAAGGAATGGGCGGCCCGTCCTGCGAAGGAGCGCGGCAGCATCATGCGCCGGTGGTTCGACCTGATGATGGAGAACCAGGACGATCTCGGCGCGATCCTGACGGCCGAGCAGGGTAAGCCGCTTGCCGAAGCGAAGGGCGAGATCGCCTATGCCGCCGCCTTCATCGAATTCTATGCCGAGGAGGCGAAGCGCGTTTACGGCAGCGTGGTGCCCGCGCCGACGAACGATCGCCGCATCGTCGTGCTGAAGCAGCCGATCGGTGTCTGCGCCGCGATCACCCCATGGAACTTCCCGGCCGCCATGATCACGCGCAAGGCCGCGCCCGCGCTCGCTGCCGGTTGTTCCATGGTGGTGAAGCCCGCCACCATGACGCCGCTTTCCGCCTTCGCGCTGGCGGAGCTTGCGCAGCGTGCCGGTATTCCCGATGGCGTATTGAGCGTCGTCACCGGCAAGGCAGGCGCCATCGGCGGCGAGATGACGTCGAGCCCCATCGTCCGCAAGGTCACCTTCACCGGCTCCACCGAGATCGGCAAGGAGCTGATGCGGCAGTCCGCATCCACCGTGAAGAAGGTCGCTCTGGAGCTTGGCGGCAACGCGCCCTTCCTCGTCTTCGACGACGCGGATATCGACGCGGCTGTCGAGGGCGCCGTCGCGTCCAAGTATCGCAACACGGGCCAGACCTGCATCTGCACCAACCGCTTCATCGTGCAGGCAGGCGTCTATGACGAGTTTGTCGAGAAGCTCACGAAGAAGGTCGCGGCCCTCAAGGTCGGCTCCGGCTTCGAGGACGGCGTTGCGCAGGGCCCGCTGATCGACATGGCGGCAGTCGAAAAGATCGAGGAGCATGTTGCCGACGCCGTTTCGGGCGGCGCGAAAATCCTGACCGGCGGCAAGCGTCATGCGAAGGGCGGCACCTTCTTCGAACCCACCGTCATCGCGGACATGAAGCCCGGTATGAAGGCCGCGACGGAGGAAACCTTCGGGCCCCTCGCGCCCGTCTTCCGTTTCGAGACGGATGACGAAGCGATCGCCATGGCGAACGACACGCCCTTCGGTCTCGCTTCCTACTTCTACAGCCGCGATATCGGTCGTGTCTGGCGCGTTGCGGAGGCGCTGGAAGCCGGTCTCGTCGGCGTCAATGCTGGTCTCATCTCGACCGAGCTTGCGCCCTTCGGCGGCTACAAGGAATCCGGGCTTGGCCGTGAAGGCGGGCCCTGGGGCATCGAGGAATTTCTCGAAGTGAAATATGTGGCGATGGCGGGGCTCTGACACATGAATGCCGACGACCAGAAGAAGGCGGCGGCTGTCCGCGCGCTCGACTATGTGAAACCCGGGATGAAGCTCGGCCTCGGTACCGGCTCGACAGCGGAACATTTCGTCCGCGCGCTTGGCGAGAAGGTCAAGCAGGGCCTCGATGTCCTGTGCGTGCCGACGTCTGAACGCACCGGCAAGCTTGCCGAAAGCCTCGGTATTCCGCTAACCAATCTCGATGACACACCCCATCTCGACATAACGGTCGATGGTGCGGACGAACTCGACCGCGAACTCCGTCTCATCAAGGGCGGTGGCGGTGCGTTGCTCCGTGAGAAGATCGTCGCGACAGCATCGGAGAGAATGATCGTGATCGCGGATGCGTCGAAACTGGTGGAGACGCTCGGCGCCTTCCCGCTCCCGGTCGAGGTCATTCCCTTTGGGGCTGCGGCCACGGCGCGCAGGATTGCCGAGGTCGCGAGCGATTTCGGCTGCACCGGCCGGATGTCGCGCCGCGCCGATGAGTATGGCGAGCCCTTCTTTACCGACAGCGAAAACTTCATATATGACTGCGCTTTCGGCACAATCCCGGACCCGGACGGCCTCTCCGCGGCCCTGAATCGCATCGCAGGCGTGGTCGATAACGGATTGTTTATCGGCATCGCGTCGCTGGCCATTGTAGGCACGGCCACGGGTACCGATATCCTCGGCAGTATTTAAGCAAGAAAACACCGGGAGCCCTCGCGATGGCCGACTACGACTACGATCTTTTCGTCATTGGCGCGGGCTCGGGCGGCGTGCGCGCTGCCCGCATCGCTGCGAACTACGGCGCGAAGGTCGCAGTCGCGGAGGAATATCGTGTCGGCGGCACCTGCGTCATTCGCGGCTGCGTGCCGAAGAAGCTCTTTGTATACGCGAGTCATTTCTCGGACGATTTCGAGGATGCCGCAGGCTTTGGCTGGACGGTTGGCGATACGAAGTTCGACTGGAAGACGCTGGTTTCCAACAAGGACAAGGAAATCGACCGGCTGAACGGCATCTACATCCGCAATCTCGACAAGGCCGGCGTCGAAATCCTCGACAGCCGCGCCACGCTGAAGGACGCCCACACGGTCCATCTCGAGCGGCTTGGCAAGGACGTGACGGCGGAGCGCATCCTGGTCGCAGTCGGCGCGACGCCCTTTCTCCCGGACATTCCCGGCATCGAACATGCGATCACCTCCAATGAGGCCTTTCATCTCGAAGAGTTGCCGAAGCGCATCGTCGTCGTGGGCGGCGGCTACATCGCTGTCGAATTCGCCGGCATCTTCAACGGTCTCGGCGTCGAAACCATGCAGCTGTACCGCGGAGCGCTGTTCATGCGTGGCTTCGACGACGATCTGCGTGAACTGCTCGCCGAGGAGATGGAGAAGAAGGGTATCGATCTCCGCATGAATAGCGATATCGCCTCCATCGAGAAGAAGGATGGCGAACTTCATCTCACGCTCTGTGACGGCGACGTTATCAAGACCGATGCCGTCATGTATGCGACGGGCCGCAACCCGAACACGAAAGGCCTCGGTCTTGAGCAAGCAGGCGTCAAGCTCGGCATGGCGGGAGAGGTCGTGGTCGACGAATATTCGAAATCTTCCGTCGGCAATATCTACGCGGTGGGCGACGTCACCGACCGCGCGAACCTCACACCGGTTGCGATCCGTGAGGGGCATGCCTTCGCCGACACGGTCTATGGCGGCAAGGATGTGAAGGTCGACCATTCGATCATCCCGACCGCGATCTTCTCTCAGCCGGAAATGGGCACAGTAGGCCTCACCGAGGCTCAGGCCCGCGAGCGCTTTGACGAGGTCGATGTCTACAAGACCGCCTTCCGCGCCCTGAAGAACACGCTGTCTGGGTCGGAGGAACGTACCTTCATGAAGCTTGTCGTGGATGCCAAGTCGGACAAGGTCCTCGGCGTCCACATCATGGGCCCGGCCTCCGGCGAGGTCATCCAGGCGGTCGGCATCGCCGTCACGCTTGGCGCCACCAAAGCCCAGTTCGATATGACGATCGCCGTCCATCCCACGGCGGCGGAAGAACTGGTGACGTTGAAGGAAAAATGGCAGGCCCCGGTCATCAAGGCCGCGGATTAACCGCTTTTCCGGGTCCCCCAGCACGATCAAGGGCTTAGGCTTCCCTTTAGAGGGCTTGTGGACTATAACTCCGGCCTCCAAATTGGGAGTATGCGGCGAGCCGGGCAGGAGGCCCGGGAAGCGGTGCCGCATGTATTTCGGAGAGAAGACGATGGCGGAAAACTGGAAACCGGAGAGCTGGCGCGCCAAGCCCGCGAAGCACCTCCCGGCCTACCCGGACGAGGCGGCCCTTGCCGCCGTGGAAGCGCGCTTGCGCTCCTATCCGCCGCTCGTGTTTGCAGGTGAGGCCCGCAAGCTGAAGGCAGATCTCGCTGAGGTCTGCGAGGGCCGTGCTTTCCTGCTTCAGGGCGGTGACTGCGCCGAGAGCTTTGCCGAATTTTCCGCCGACAACATTCGTGACACCTTCCGCGTGCTGCTGCAGATGGCGGTTGTGCTGACCTTTGCCGCGGCCTCGCCGGTCGTGAAGGTGGGCCGTATCGCCGGTCAGTTCGCGAAGCCGCGTTCCTCGCCGACCGAAACCATCGGCGACGTGACACTGCCGTCCTATCTCGGCGACAACATCAATGGTATCGACTTCGACGAGGCTTCGCGCGTGCCGGATCCGGAGCGGTTGCTCCGCGCTTATTCGCAGTCGGCCTCGACGCTGAACCTGCTGCGTGCCTTCGCGAATGGCGGCTATGCCGACCTCGATTTCGTGCATCGCTGGAACCTCGGCTTCGTCTCCGACAGCCCGGAAGGCGCGCGCTACGAGGAACTCGCGAACCGTATCACCGAGGCGCTCGACTTCATGCGCGCCTGCGGCATCGACGGCGAGACGCAGCCCCAGCTTCATACGACGGATTTCTACACGAGCCACGAGGCGCTGCTGCTCGGTTACGAGCAGGCGATGACGCGCGTCGACAGCACCACGGGCGACTGGTACGACACCTCCGCCCACATGCTCTGGATCGGCGACCGCACACGCCAGCCGGATCACGGCCATGTCGAATATATGCGCGGCATCAGGAACCCGATCGGCATGAAGTGCGGTCCCTCGCTCGATCCGGAAGAGCTTGTGCGCCTCACCGACATCCTGAACCCGAAGAACGAGCCGGGGCGCCTCACGCTCATCTGCCGCTTCGGCGCGGAGAATGTCGAGAAGCACCTGCCGCAGCTCATTCGCGCCGTCGAGCGCGAGGGCAAGAAGGTCGTCTGGTCCTGCGACCCGATGCACGGCAACACGATCAAGGCGTCGTCCGGCTACAAGACGCGCCCCGTCGACCGCATTCTCGCCGAGGTGCAGGCCTTCATGGCTGTCCACCGCGCCGAGGGCACGCATGCGGGCGGCGTCCATTTCGAGATGACCGGCCAGAACGTCACCGAATGCATCGGCGGCGCGCAGGCGATTACCGAAACGGAACTGGGCGACCGCTATCACACGCATTGCGACCCGCGCCTCAACGCGAGCCAGTCGCTCGAACTCGCCTTCCTCATCGCCGAAGGGCTGAAGAAGGAGCGGGCGGAGGCCCGCCGCGCGGAACCCGTCGCGGCACTCGGCGCCTGGTAAGATCAGGTCACGGATGAACTGAAAAGGCCCGGTGGAAACACCGGGCCTTTCTTCTAGCTCACCTTGATAAGCCTTCGTCCGAGATTCTCGCCCTCGAACAGCCCGATAAACGCCGCCGCCGATCCCTCGATCCCGTCGGACACATCTTCCGTGTAGACGAGCTTCCCTTCGTGGATCCATCCGGCCATCTCGGCCTGCGCCTCGCGGAAGCGCTTGAAATAGTCGAAGACGACAAGCCCTTCCATGCGCAGGCGATGCGTGATGAAGCGCGTCACGTTGCGGATGCCGACAAGCTCGTCATCCGCGCGGTTGTATTCGCTCACCTGCCCGGAGATCACGATGCGCCCGTGCTCCTTCATGTTGAGGATCGCGGCGTCGAGCATCTCCCCGCCCACATTGTCGAAATAGATGTCGACGCCGTCCGGGCAGTGTTCCCTGATCGCCGCTTTCAGGTCCGCGCCGCGATAGGAGAAGCAGGCGTCGAAGCCGAGCCCTTTGACGTAGTCGCATTTCTCCCTGGAGCCCGCGATGCCGACAACGCGGCATCCCTTCATCTTCGCGATCTGCCCCGCCGTCGCGCCGACGGGCCCGGCCGCCGACGAGATCAGCACCGTGTCGCCTTCTTTCGGCTGCCCCAGTTCCAGCAAACCGAAATACGACGTAAGTCCCGGAATGCCGAGCACGCCGATGGCCGCCGTCGGTCTGAGCTTTCCATGGAACATCTCCGGCGCGAGCTTCTGCACGCCGCGCCCGTTCGAGATAGCATGCGTTACCCAGCCGAAACCGCCGGTAACCCGGTCGCCCGCCTGAAACTTGTCGTTCTTCGAGGCTTCGACGACGCCCACCATCGCGCTGTCGATGGTCTCGCCGACCGGCAGCGCCGCCGTGTAGCTGTCGCCGGACAGCCGCCCGCGCATGCCCGGATCGACCGAATGATGTTCCGTGCGGATCAGGATTTCGTGCTCGCCGATATCCGGCAGCGTCACATCCTCCAGCCGGAAATTCTCACGCGTCGGTTTTCCCTCCGGGCGCGATGCCAGCACCCAGCGCTTCGCCTTTGTCGGCATGATTCTTCCTCCCTCTTTGAAAACAGTATGGCCCGGGCTTTGAACCCGGGCCACCATGCCGTCGCCGGAAAGAAGAGGGTCAGACCGCCTTGTCCGGCCCGATCTTCACCAGCATCTTGCCGAAATTCGCGCCCTTGAAGAGATTGAGGAAGGCCTTCGGCGCGTTCTCGATGCCGTCTTCCACCGTCTCTTCCCACTTCATCTTGCCGCCCTTGATGAGCGGTCCCATCTCGGCGAAGAACTCACCGAGATACTGGAAGTAGTTCGAAACGATGAAGCCCTGCAGCCGGAGGCTCTTGCCGACGATCTGGATCAGGTTCGTCGGGCCCGGCCGCGGCTCGGTGTCGTTGTACTGCTCGATCATGCCGCAAAGCGCCGCGCGCCCGTTCGGCCGCATGGATTCGATCGCGGCCTCGAGATGCTTGCCGCCGACATTCTCGAAATAGACGTCGATCCCCTTCGGGAAGGCATCCTTCACGGCCTTGGTGAGGTCGCCGCAGGTCTTGTAGTTGATCGCCTTGTCGATGCCCGCGACCTCTTCGAGCCACTTGCACTTCTCGTCGGAACCGGCCGAGCCCACCACATAGCAGCCATGCGCCTTCGCGAGCTGGCAGACGACGGAGCCGACGGCGCCCGACGCCGCCGAGACGAACACCGTCTCGCCGTCCTTCAGGTTCGCCACCTTGAAGAGCCCCGCCCAGGCCGTCATGCCCGGCATGCCGAGCACGCCGAGAAAGGCCTCGATGGGCCCGAGCGACGGATCGACCGGCGTGAAGGCGCCCGCGGGTCCCGTCGCGAACTCGCGCCAGCCCAGCATGTGGTTCACATAAGTCCCGACCTTGAGCTTGTCGCTCTTCGATTCAACCACCTGGCCGATCGCGCCGCCTTCGAGCGGGCTGCCGATCTGGAACGGCGGCACATAGCTCTCGCGGTCCATCATGCGTCCGCGCATGTAAGGGTCGACCGACATCCAGATATTGCGCACCAGCACTTCGCCGTCGCCGGGCTGCTGCGCTTCCGTCGTCGCCACTTCGAAGTCGCTGTCCTTCGGCATGCCGACGGGCCGCGCCTTCAGGCGGATTTCCTTCGAGTTCAGGTTCATCATGGGGTGGTTCCTCTGGGGTCTCGGGTTTTCGTTGGGGAGGAGACTAGCGGCCTTTGCCGCGCGGCGGAAGGAATCTTGCCCCGCGTCTGAACAACTGCTTGTGAGCTTCTGAACGATCAGGTGCTCTTCCAGCCGCCGCCAAGCGCAATGAAGAGATCGACCGCCGAGCTGTAGCGGTTGAGCCGCGCCTGCGCCGCGCTGTCCCGCGCGGAAAGCCAGCTTCGCTGCGCATCGAGCACGGAGAGCAGGTCGCTCGCGCCCGCCCGGTAGCGTGCCTGCGAAAGCTCATAGGCCTTGCGCGCCTCGTCCGCCGCGACCGCGAGCGAGGTCTCGCGCGCTGCCGTCGCTTCGACGTTGACGAGCGAGTTCTCCACTTCCGCGAAGGAATTCAGCACTGTCAGCTTGTAGTTCGCGGCGAGTTCCGCCTGCCGCCCCGTCGCCGATTGCAGGTTTCCTTCGAGCGACCCGCCGGAAAAGATCGGCGCGAGCAGCGAGGCGCCGATGGAACTCACCGTCTCCGCCGCGCTCGCTGTCGCGAAGCTCCGCGTAAGAGAGGCCGAAAGATCGACGGACGGGAAGAAGGCCGCGCGCGCTGCGCCGATATCGGCATTCGCCGCCTCAAGCCGCGCTTCTGCGCCCTTGATGTCGGGCCGCCGTTCGAGGAGGTCGGAAGGTTGTCCGGCGGCGATGGCGGGCAGGGCGACAGCGTCGAGCGTTGTCGTCTCGACCGTGAAGCGTCCGGGCACGCGCGCGAGCAGGATCGCGAGCGCGTTCTCGTTCGCCGCGAGCTCCGCTCGGAGCGACGGAATGCCCGCCTCGATGGTCGCCACCGTATTGCGCTGCTGCGCGAGGTCGAGGCCTGAAATGCTGCCCGCCTCGTAGCGCGCCTCCACGATGTCGAGCGTTTCTCTCGCCGCTTTGAGCGAGTCTTCCGCAATCGCGATCCGGTCCTTCAGCGTCAGGATCGTGAAATAGGTTGTGGCGACCTCGGATTGCACGATGAGCGCCGCGCTGTCCTTGTCGTACTCCGTTGCTTCGAGCGAGAGATCGGCCGAGCGCGCCTCGTCGCGATACCGGCCCCAGAGGTCGAGCGCATAGCTCGCGGAGAGGCCGATGTCGGCGCTCTCCCGCGTGGCGCCGCCCCGCGTCTCGCTGCGGTTCGCGCCGCCGCTCCCGTTCACCTGCGGAAGGAGGTCGGAGCTCGCCGCCCGCGCAGCGCCGCGCGCCTGTTCGACACGCGCCAATGCCTGTTCGATGTCCAGATTGTTCGTCAGCGCCACCTGCATCAGCAGCGTCAGTTCCGGGTCGCCGAAGGCGGTCCACCACTGCGTGTCTGCCGCCACGTCGATCCCGTCCGCCTGCGGTCCGCTCCAGGTGGCGGGCGTGCCCGCCTCGGGACGCTCGTAGCCGGGCGCCATCGAGCAGGCGGCAAGCATCGCGGAGAGCGAGGCGGCGAGGAGTTGTTTCCGGATTGTCATGGCCCGCACCTCACTCCGACGCCAGCGCGACGACAGGATCGAGCTGCGCCGCCTTCCGCGCCGGCAGGTAGCCGAACACGAGTCCGGTCAGGAACGCGCAACTGAAGGCGAGAATAGAAGGCATCGCGTTGATCGCGATGTTGAGCCCGAGGCTGGCGAGCCCCCAGGCGAAGGAAAGGCCGAGCAGCACGCCGATCAGCCCGCCCACGCCGCACACCACCAGCGCCTCCGTGTTGAACTGCACGAGAATGTTGCTCATCCGCGCGCCTGTCGCCATGCGGATGCCGATTTCCCGCGTCCGCTCCGTCACGCTCACAAGCATGATGTTCATCACGCCGATGCCGCCGACAAGCAGCGAGATCGCTGCGACCGAGCCAAGCAGGATCGTCATCGTGTTCGACATGGTCTCCATCGTCTCGAGCATCGACGCGGTGTTGCGGATCTGGAAGTCTTCGGTTCGATGCCGCGACATCAGCAGCGCGTGGATCGCTTCTTCCGTCTCGTTCACGCGGTTCGCATCCGCCACCTTCACCGTGACGGAATTTGCGTATTGCTGCCCGAAAAGCCGCATGAAGCCCGTTGTAAGCGGCACGAAGGCGACGTCGTCCTGGTCGCGCCCGAAAGCGGCCGCGCCCTTCGCCTCCATCACGCCGACGACTTCGAAGGGAATGTTGCCGACAAGCACATATTTGCCGATTGCGCTGCCGCCGTTCGGAAACAACGCGTCCACGACCGTCCGCCCGAGCACGATCACCGGCGCATAGCCTTTCAGGTCGGCCTCCGTGAAAAAGCCTCCCTCGGCGACATTCCAGTCGCGCACCACCGTCATCTCCGGCCAGGTGCCTTCGATCTGCGTGCGGTAGTCGACATTGCCGAAACGCACGGTACTGGATTTGCTTCGCTCGGCGACAGCCGCCGTCACATTCGGCACCTCGAGGATCGCCTCGGCATCCGCCGGAATGAGCGTCGCGATGTCGCCACTCGGCCGCATGCCCGGCGCGCCGGGCCGCACCACCAGCAGGTTCGTGCCCATGCTCTGCATCGCGCCCATGATGTTCGCCTTGCTGCCGTCGCCGATGGCAAGCATGACCACAACGGCGGCAACGCCGATCACAACGCCGAGCAGCGTCAGCGCCGTGCGGAAGATGTTCGCGCGCAGCGACCGGAATGCCATTTTCACGGCTTCCGCGATTTCGGCCTGGATGACGAAAGCCCCGCCGCGCGACGGCCCCTCGTCGGAGGCGGCCACGCTCGCGCGCATCTTCGGCCCGCTGTCGGCGGTGATGCGCCCATCGCTGATCTGGATCGTCCGGTCCGCGTGTTTCGCCACGGCGGGGTCATGCGTGATGAGAAGAACCGTGCGGCCGTCCTCGTTCAGCGCCTTCAGCACGTCCAGCACATCCGCGCCGCTCTGCGTGTCGAGCGCGCCGGTCGGTTCGTCGGCGAGGATCACGTCCGCGCCGTTCATCAGCGCGCGTGCGATCGAAACACGCTGCTGCTGGCCGCCCGACAGTTCCGAAGGCCGGTGCGCCGCCCGGTCGCCCATGCCGAGCCGCGTGAGCAGCGCCTTCGCGCGTTCGAAGCGTTCGCCCCGTGTCGTTCCGGCATAGATCGCCGGCAGTTCGACATTTTCCGCCGCCGTCATGGTGGAAAGCAGGTTGTAGCGCTGGAAGACGAAGCCGAACGTATCGCGCCGCAGCGCCGCGAGATCGTCGGAGGACAGCGTCGCCACATCCGTGCCCGAGACGGTGTAGCTGCCCTCCGTCGGCCGGTCGAGGCAGCCGAGAATGTTCATCAGCGTCGATTTGCCGGAGCCCGACTGTCCCATGATCGCGACGAACTCGCCGCGCCTTATCGTGAGCGACACACCGTCCAGCGCACGCACTTCCTGTCCGCCCGTCCGGTAGACCTTGGTGACATCGCGGAGTTCGATCAGCGGCGCCGCATTTCTGGACTGGGGGGAATGCATGGACCGTTCCTCAGAAGAAGCCCACGCGGCGTCTGCCGCTGCTCGCTCCCTCGGAGGAAGCAACACCCGTCACCACGGTTTCGCCTTCGTCGAGGCCCTCGCTGATTTCGGCGCTCACCCGATTGGTGAGGCCGACTTTCACGTCGCGCAGGCGCGGGCCCTTGTCCGTCAGCACGCTCACCTGCGCGTTCCCGTGCGGTCCTTCGCTGATTGCGTTCACCGGCACGATGACGACGTCCTGCGCTTCTCCCAGCAGGAAGAAGACCTGAGCCGTCATGTCCTTCATCAGCCGCCCATCCGGATTGGCGATATCGACAAGCGCCGTGTAGAGCACCACTTCGTTCACGATCTCGGGCGTCGGCAGCACCTGCCGCACAGTCGATGTCCAGCGCCGCTCCGGTGCGCCGAGCGTCGTGAAATAGACCGGCATCCCTGTTTCGAGCTTGCCCACATCCGCTTCCGCCACCTGCGCTTCCACGGTCATCGTATCGAGGTCCGAGATTGTCAGGATCGTGGGCGCCGTCTGGTTTGCGTTCAGCGTCTGGCCCTGCAGTGCCGCCTGCGAGGTCACCGTGCCGTCGATCGGGGCGTAGATCTTCGTATAGCCGAGATTGGCCTCGCCGCCCTCGACGGTCGATTTCTGCTGCTCGATCTGCGCCTTCAGCGAGCCGATCTGCGCTGAAATGGTCTGCACAGCCGTCTCGCTCGTGTCGAGGTCATCGCGGCTCACCGCGTCGATCTTCGCAAGATCGGCATTCCGGTTATATTGCCGCCGCGCCAGCACGAGTTCCGCCTGTGCGCCCGCAAGCTGCGATTGGAGGTCGGTAAGCCGCGCCCGCGCCGCCGCCACTTCCGTCTCGTAGACCTTGGCGTCGATTTCGGCGAGGAGGTCGCCTTCCCGCACCTCGTCGCCGACCTCCACATAGACTTTCTTCAGCTGGCCGGAAACCTGCGCGCCGACGTTCACATATTCCTTCGGCTGCAACGATCCGAGCGCCGTTACCGTCTGCTCGATGGTGCCGCGCGTTGCCGTCGCCGTCCGGTAGGTGACCTCCTCGCTGCCGAAGAGCCAGCCGGAAAGAACCCAGACCGCGACAAGGGCCGCCAGCGCGATCGCGCCCCAGCGCGCGGGGCCGGGAAACCCGCCCCAGGTCGCGCGCAGCCGCGCGGGCAGGCTCATCGTACCGTCCGCCTGCCGTTCAGCCGTTTCGTGATCGTATCCCATGTCCGCATCTGTCCGTTCGGAGCGTCCCCACTCTTATAACGGACAACGGGCCCCGTTCCGTCGCCGGAAGGGGAGGGAACCTGGATAGGTGCAATCTGCAGGGAGTTCAGGAAACCCGGATCATGCGCTTGCCGACATTGTCGCCGGCAAGGAGCCCGATCAGCGCCTTCGGCGTGTTCTCGAGCCCGTCCATGATGTCTTCCTTGACCTTGAGCTTGCCGCTGTCGACCCAGCCCTGAAGCTCCTTCAGCGCGGCGTCGTGCTTGTCGGCATAGTCCATCACGATGAAGCCCTGCATGGTGATGCGCTTCACGACGATGAGCCCCGGAATGCCGCGCGGTCCATGCGCGGGCGCCGCGCCGTCATACTGCGACACCGCCCCGCAACAGGCGATCCGGCCGAAATTGTTCATTCCGAAGAGCACCGCCTCCAGAATGTCGCCGCCCACATTGTCGAAATAGACGTCGATGCCCTTGGGCGCCGCCTTCCGGAGCGCCTTGCCCACGGGCTCGGCCTTGTAGTCGATCGCCGCGTCGAAGCCGAGTTCGTCGGTCAGCAGCTTGCACTTCTTCTCGCCGCCCGCGATGCCGATCACATGGCAGCCCTTGATCTTCGCGATCTGCCCGACGATGGTGCCGACCGAGCCTGCGGCGGCGGACACGACGACCGTGTCGCCCGCCTTCGGCTTGCCGACTTCCAGCAGCCCGAAATAGGCGGTGAGCCCGGCAATGCCGTAGACGCTGAGAAGGTGGGAGAGAGGTTCCATCTTCGGCAGCTTCTGCGCCGTCTTCGCGGGCACCGCCGCATAGTCCTGCCAGCCCGTATCGGCGAACACGAGGTCGCCCTTCGCGAACCCCGGCGCCTTCGCCTCCACGACCTCGGAGACCGAGCCGCCCGCCATCACCGTCCCGGCCTCCACCGCCGAGCGGTAGGTCGCCCCCTGCATCCAGGCCCGGTTCGCCGCATCGAGCGAGATCAGTTTCGTCTTGAGGAGCAGTTCGCCGTCCTTAGCCTCCGGCATCTTGCCCTTTGGCTCGAACTTGAAGTGGCTCTCGGCAAGCTTTCCCTGCGGCGTTTCGGTCAGCAGAATCTGGCGGTTGGCGGTCATGGGGGTCCTCCTCGGGGCCGGTTTTTCGTTGGGGGCGAGACTAGCCCCGGCGGCGTCCGGGTGCACCCCGGAATGCCGCTCGCACCCGTTCATCCCTGAACTATTGTGAGTGCGCCCCTCAACGGCTAAAACCGCGAAGCCGAATCCCCATATCCTTGGGGCGTAACCGCCCGGATTTGCTTGTGAAATGACCGATAAGCTCCGCATAGCCCTTGCCCAGTTGAACCCCGTCGTGGGCGACATCGCCGGCAATCTCGAAAAGGCCGTCGAGGCCCGCCGCGCCGCCGAGGTCGAGGGCGCGGAACTCATCGTCTTCACCGAGCTTTTCCTGACGGGCTACCCGCCGGAAGATCTCGTCCTGAAGCGCGCCGTCCAGGACGCCGCGCGCGCCGCCGCCATCGAGCTTGCCCGTCAGACGGGCGACGGTGGCCCCGGCGTCCTCATCGGCTGCCCCTGGCTCGCCGACGACGGCAAGCTCTTCAATGCCGTCCTCTATCTCGACAAGGGCGAGGTTCGCGGTTACCGCGCCAAGGTCCATCTGCCGAACTATTCCGTCTTCGACGAGCCCCGCGTCTTCGACGAGGGTCCGATGCCCGGCCCCTTCAATATCCGCGGCGTCCGTGTCGGCGTGCCGATCTGCGAGGACATCTGGTTCCCGGATGTGGTCGAGTGCCTGGAAGAGTCGGGTGCCGAGATCATCCTCGTGCCGAACGGCTCGCCTTACGACTTCAACAAGTTCGACGCGCGCATGCAGCTCGCCATCGGCCGCATCAAAGAAAGCGGCCTGCCGCTGGCCTACGTGAACCAGCTCGGCGGTCAGGACGAACTTGTCTTCGACGGCGCTTCTTTCGTGCTGAACGCCGACCTCTCGCTCCCCGTCCAGATGCCGGCTTGGGAAGAGAAGATCGCCTGTACGGACTGGACACGCGAGGCGAAGGGCTGGGTCTGCGCGCCGGGCGAGGTCGCGCCCATCGAGGAGAGCGACGAAGCGCTTTATCTCGCCGTGGTTCAGGGCCTTCGCGACTATGTCCGTAAAAACCGTTTCCCCGGCGTCGTGCTCGGCCTCTCCGGCGGCATCGACAGCGCGCTCGTCGCCGCCATCGCGGTCGATGCGCTGGGCGCGGACAAGGTCCATTGCGTCATGCTGCCCTATCGCTACACCTCGTCGGAAAGCCTCGAGGACGCGGAAGCCTGCGCGAAGCTCCTCGGCGTGCGCTACGACACGGTTCCCATCGAGGCGCCGGTTTCCGGTTTCATGGATACGCTCGCGCCCCTGTTCGAGGGCACACAGTCCGACACGACGGAGGAAAATCTCCAGTCCCGTTCGCGCGGCGTCATCCTCATGGCGATTTCGAACAAGTTCGGTTCGATGCTGCTGACGACCGGCAACAAGTCGGAAGTCTCGGCGGGCTACGCCACCATCTATGGCGACATGAATGGCGGCTTCAATCCGATCAAGGATCTCTACAAGACCCGTGTCTTCCGCATGTCGAACTGGCGCAACACCCACATGCCGAAGGGCTGCCTCGGTCCGAAGGGCAGGGTGATCCCTGAACGCATCATCACGCGGCCGCCGTCGGCCGAACTTCGTCCCGATCAGAAGGACGAGGATTCGCTGCCGCCCTACGAGCAGCTTGACGACATCCTTCATTGTCTCGTCGAGGAGGAAATGTCGGTCCGCGACATCGTCGCGCGCGGCCATGACCGCGACCTCGTGAAGCGCGTCGAGCACCTTCTGTACATTTCCGAATACAAGCGCCGTCAGGCCGCCCCGGGTGTGAAAGTCACCGCGCGTAATTTCGGCCGCGACCGCCGCTACCCGATCGTCAACGGTTTCCGGGATCAGGACTTGTGAGCGGCAGCCCAACCGTCCGCTTCGCCCCGTCGCCCACCGGCTGGCTTCATGTCGGCAATGCCCGCGCCGCGCTCTTCAACTTCCTCTTTGCCCTGAAGAACGGCGGCAGGTTCATGCTCCGCATGGACGACACCGACGACGCCCGCTCCACACCGGAATTCGCCGCCGCGATAGAAGAAGATCTTGCCTGGCTCGGTCTCGGTCATGATCTCTTCGCCCGCCAGTCGGAGCGCCTTGGCTTCTACGAGGCCGCCGCGGAAAAGCTGAAAGCCGACGGCCGCCTCTATCCGGCCTATGAAAGCGCCGCCGAACTCGACCGCCGCCGCAAGCGCCAGCTCGCCCGCGGTCTTCCCCCCGTCTACGACCGCGCGGCCCTGAACCTCACCCCGGAAGACCGCGCCGCCCTCGAGGCCGAAGGCCGCAAGCCTCACTGGCGCTTCAAACTCGACCATGTTCATACCGCCTTCGAGGACATGATCCAGGGCCATGTCGAGGTCGACGGCGCCTCGCTGTCCGATCCGGTGCTGATCCGCGAGGACGGCCGCTTCCTCTACACGCTGCCGAGCATCGTCGATGACATCGAGTTCGCCATCACCCATGTCATCCGCGGCGCCGACCACATCACCAACACCGGCGTCCAGATCCAGATCATCCGCGCGCTGGGCGCGAAGCCGCCCGTCTTCGCGCATTACTCGCTCCTGAACGGCCCGGACGGAAAGCCCCTTTCCAAGCGCAACGACGCCGAGCGCTTCTCCCTCCGCGCGCTCCGCGAAGCGGGCTACGAGCCGATGGCCCTGAACGCGCTTCTCGCCCGTCTCGGCACGCCGGACCCGATGGAGCCCTGCCTCTCGCTCGATGAACTTGCGGCGGGCTTCGACATCGCCCGCCTCGGCCGCTCCGACATCCGCTTCGACCCGGCGGACCTCGCCCGCGCCAACACTGCCTGCCTCCACCTCCTGCCATACGAGGCCGCGAAGCCTCGTCTCGCCTCGCTCGGCGCCGATCTCGGTCCCGTGTTCTGGGAGGCCGTGAAGCCCAACCTCGTCCTCTTCCGCGACGCCGCCGAGTGGGCCCGCGTCGTCGAAGGCCCGGTCGAACCCGTCATCGAGGAGGCGGATTTCGCCGCCGCCGCCGCCGCCGCGCTCCCGCCGGAGCCGTGGGGACTGGACACATGGGGCCTCTGGACCGACGCCGTGAAGCAGGCGACCGGCCGCAAGGGCAAGGCGCTCTTCATGCCGCTCCGCCTCGCGCTCACCGGGCTCACGCATGGACCGGAATTGAAAAACCTGCTACCTCTCATCGGAAGGGACCGGACGAAAGCCCGGCTCACCGGCCTAACGGATTGAAACCGTTAGACATTTTTAACGGCGATCAGCGAGGATGCGGGCATGAACCCGGCGCACTCGATCATTCAGGGTCTGATTATTAGCGGCTGACATAGCTCCGCCGCCGCCGTACAAGCACGCCTGCAATACATTGTAGAAAGAACGGTCCGGACGGTGGCGGAAGTCGCCATGTGCGGGCGCATCTGCGCTCTTCTACAATCCGGAACGAAACCATGAGCAAGCCAAGCAAGACACGTCTCTACCTCTTCGACACCACGCTGCGCGACGGCGCGCAGACGACGGGCGTCGACTTCAGCGTGGAAGACAAGCGCCTCATTGCGGGCCTGCTCGACGAACTCGGCCTCGACTATGTCGAAGGCGGCTATCCCGGCGCGAACCCGACCGACAACGCCTTCTTCGGTGAAAAGCCGAAGCTCGCCCATGCGAAGTTCACGGCCTTCGGCATGACCAAGCGGGCAGGGCGCTCGGCGTCGAACGATCCCGGTCTCGCCGCCGTCCTCGACGCCGACACGGACGCCGTCTGCCTCGTCGCGAAAAGCTGGGACTTTCATGTCTCCGTCGCGCTCGGCATCACCAACGAGGAAAATCTCGAAAGCATCGCCGACAGCGTGAAAGCCGTCGCCGCGAAGGGCCGCGAGCCGATGATCGACTGCGAGCACTTCTTCGACGGCTACAAGGCGAACCCGGACTTCGCGCTCGCCTGCGTGCATGCCGCGCTCGACAACGGCGCGCGCTGGGCCGTCCTCTGCGACACCAATGGCGGCACGCTCCCCTCCGAGGTCGAGCGCATCGTCGGCGAGGTCATCGCTTCCGGTGTCCCGGGCGAGAAGCTCGGCATCCACGCGCATAACGACACGGAAAACGCGGTGGCGAACTCGCTCGCCGCCGTGCGCGCGGGCGTGCGCCAGGTGCAGGGCACGTTGAACGGTCTTGGCGAGCGCTGCGGCAATGCCAACATGGTCTCGCTCATCCCGACGCTCCTGCTGAAACCCGAATATGCGGACCGCTTCGAGATCGGCGTCTCCCATGAGCGCCTGAAGAGCCTCACCCATGTTTCGCGCACGCTCGATGAAATCCTGAACCGCGCGCCGGACCGCTACGCGCCTTACGTCGGCGAAAGCGCCTTCGCGTCCAAGGCCGGTATCCATGTCTCCGCGATCCTGAAGGACCCGAAGACCTACGAGCATGTGCCGCCGGAAAGCGTCGGCAACAAGCGCAAGATCGCCGTCTCCGATCAGGCCGGAAAGTCGAACATCCTTGCGCGCCTCGAAGAGGCGGGCATCGAGTTCGACTCGAAAGACGCGCGCATCGGCCGTTTGCTGGACGAGGTGAAGGAGCGCGAGTTCCTCGGCTATTCCTATGACGGCGCGGAAGCCTCCTTCGAGCTTCTCGCGCGCCGCATCCTCGGCGAGGTGCCGGAGTTCTTCTCGGTCGAGTCTTTTCGCGTGCTCGTCGAGCGCCGTTACAACGCGATAGGCGATCTCGTCACCGTCTCGGAAGCGACGGTGAAGATCGTGGTCGATGGCGAGAAGCTGATCTCGGTGGGCGAGGGCAACGGCCCGATCAACGCGCTCGACCAGGCGCTCCGCAAGGATCTCGGCAAGTATTCCTCCTATATCGAGGATCTGCGCCTTGCGGACTTCAAGGTGCGTATCCTCACGAGCGGCACCGAGGCCGTCACCCGCGTGATGATCGAAAGCGCCGACGGCAAGGGCAACCGCTGGTTCACGGTCGGCGTCTCGCCCAACATAGTCGACGCCTCCTTCCAGGCATTGACGGACTCGATCACGTGGAAGCTGCTCCGCGACGGCGCCCCCGCGCCCAAGACGCACAACCGCAAGGAAGGCGTCGGGGCTTAGACCATCGCGAGCACGAACAGCACCAGCGATATCGACGGCGCCACCGTCCTCACCGTGTTCCACCGCGTCCACTGGACGAGATAGTGCTGCCACAGTTCCGCGCTTTCCGGGCTCGCGGGGTCGGCGGCCGCCAGCCGGTTGTTGAGCGGCACGTTGAAGACGATGGTGACCAGGATGCAGCCCGCCAGATAGAGGAGCGCGCCGAGGAACAGGAGGCCCGCACCAGACGTGTCCCAGTGTGTGAGCGCATATCCGGCGAGCATGATCGACAGCGCCGCCGTGCCGAAGAAGGCGAGAAAGAAGACGGGATTGATCACAACGATGTTGATCGACTGCATCGCCGCGATGCCCTCGCGCGAAGGCAGCTTTCCAAGCGCGCCCATGATGAAGCTCGAAAACGCATAGAAGATGCCGGCGACAATGCCGCTGCCGAGCACGGCGGCAAGCGTCAGCATGAAGATGAGTCCGTCCATCGACTGTCTCCCCCGAAAAGTCAGATTGCCTTGATAGGGGAGAGGGTGGCGAAGGTCCAGCGTCTCTGGGACTGGAAAAGGCGGACGGGCATCGCTGCCCGCCCGCCTTCGCACTTCTCCCTCAGGCGAAAACCGCTGTCGCCCGTGCGATTTCCTCGACATGCCGGTGGTCGGTGCCGCAGCAGCCGCCCAGCACCGTAAGATGCGGGAAGCGGCGGCAGAGCCCGGCATAGAGCGAACCGAGTTCTTTCGGATCGCCCGCGTCGAGTTCTTCCGCCTCGTCGAGTTCCGCATGGCTGCAGCGCGACGCATTGGCGCGGATACCGCGAATGCGGGTAACCCAGTCGCCGTCGAGCGCCGCGTCGAAGTGATCGGGATGCGCGCAGTTGATCATGTAGTAGGCCGGCGCGTTCTTCGTCGCCTCGTCCACGGCCGCAATCGCATCCTTCAGGCTCGTGCCGCTCGGCAGCCGTCCGTCCGTCTCCACCGTGAAGGAAATGACGACGGGCATGCCCGCCGCCGTCGCTGCGCGCGCGATGCCGATTGCCTCGTTGATGTCCGTCATGGTGACGGCGGTTACGAGATCGGCATCCATCTCCGCGAAGACTTCCGCCTGGCGCGAGTGATAGCTCTCCGCTTCCTCGGCACTCGCCTTGCCGGCCTTGTAGCCGTCGCCGCGCGGGCCGATGCAGCCGCTGATCACCATCGGCGTCGCCGCAGTTTCCATCTCGTCGCGGATTTCGTGCATCAGTTTCACGCCCTTGCGGTTTGCCTCGTCGAGCGCCGCGTCGGAATAGCCGAGCTGAGTCCCCCAGTCGGGGCTCGAGCGCCAGGTCGGGCTTTCGAGCACAAAGCCGGTGCCCGCCTTGAGCGCGATCCCGGCGTGAAGCCGGTAATAGTCGCGCAGGATCTTCGTGCCCGCCTCGTCCTTGAGAAGGTCGAAGGCGGCGAAGGCGGGAAGGTCGAGGCCTTCGTGAAAGACGAGCGTCGTTTCCAGTCCGCCATCCGTCAGGAAGGGCCCGCCCGCGAGTTGCGGCAGGCGATTTCTGTATTTCACCATGATAAGATCTCCAGGTCTTCGGGGGGCGCATGAATGCGTGCCTCAGCCTCACGGCCGATGCCTCATGTCTGATGGCGTGAATGTAGGGATACGACGCCCCCGGATTGAATGGGCAGGACGCCGGATCGCTTTGCCGATCCGCCATATCTCGCATGGGAGCCATTAAATGGACGCCTTGTCGGATGTGCTCCGCTCGATGCGTCTCACGGGCGGTATCTTCCTTGAAGCCGAGTTCACGGCGCCCTGGGCGATTGCCTCGCGCGTGGAGCCGGAGGATTGTGCGCCTTTCGGTCATGTCCCCCGCAACATTGTTTCCTACCACTATATCGAGGAGGGCGAGCTTCGCCTGAGCCTCGAAGGCGAGCCGGACATCGTCGTCGGGCGCGGCGAAATCGTTCTGCTGCCGAGGAACGATCCGCATGTGCTCGCCAGTGGGCCGGACGTTCCGCCCACCAGTTCCCACGATCTCATCCTGCCGCCGCCCGATGGCGGCCTCGCCCGGATCGAATATGGCGGAGGTGGCGCGCGCACGCGCATCGTCTGCGGCTTTCTCGGCAACGAGACGCCAGGCGACATGCTTCTTTCCTTTCTCCCGCCCGTGCTCCGTCTCGACGTCCCGTCGGACCACACGGGCGAATGGATACAGAGCACGTTCCGCTTCGCTTCGGCGGCGCTGGCGGGCGGCGGCGACCGTTCGGCCGTGGTGCTCGGCCGCCTCGCGGAAATCCTTTTCGAGGAAGCCGTCCATCGGTATGTCGCCGCTCTGCCGGAAGGGGAGAGGGGCTGGCTTGCCGCGCTGCGCGACCCGGCCATCGGCCGCGCTCTCGCGCTTCTGCATCGCCGTCTCGACAGGCGCTGGACGACGGAGGGCCTCGCCGCCGAAGTCGGCCTTTCCCGTTCGGCCTTCGCCTCCCGTTTCACGGACCTCATCGGCGATCCGCCCATGCGCTATCTTGGGAAGTGGCGCATGCAGCTTGCCGCGCGCCGCCTCTCCGACACCCCGGACCCGATTGCCCGCATCGCCTTCGACGCAGGCTACGAGTCGGAAGCCGCCTTCAGCCGTGCCTTCAAGCGTGCGTTCGGCGTACCGCCGGCCACCTGGCGGAAAGCGCCTGCTGCCTGGCCGAAAGAGGGGTCCCTACGCACTTGAACGAGGCGGCGGCGTCGCCACTTCCGCCGTGATACAAGATGCGCGCGGAATCGCTTTTGGCGATTCCGGAAGGACGGTAGGCATGGCCCTCGAACAGCAACCAGCGGCGCGCGCGCCGGTCAGCGAGGCGGCGCTCGGCGCGGCATCGGCTGGTGCGGGCTATCTGCTCTGGGGCCTTTCCGTCATCTTCTACAAGCAGTTGACCGATGTGCCGCCTTTCGAGGTGCTGGCGCATCGCTCGGTCTGGAGCGTTGCGCTGATCGCTGTTCTGATCCTCGCGCTGTCGCGCCGTGCCCAGCTCATGACGATCCTGCGCGACCGCCGCACGCTCCTCACCTTTGTCGGCACCGGTCTGCTGATCGGCTCCAACTGGTTTGTCTTCATCTATTCGATCAACGAGGCCCGCATCGTCGAGACGAGCCTCGGCTACTACATCAATCCGCTGGTGAGCGTCCTGCTCGGCGTCGCCTTTCTCGGCGAGAAGCTCTCGCGCCCGCAGATCTTTGCCGTCGTGCTCGCCGCCATCGGCGTTGCGGTCTTCGCCGTCGATCTCGGCCAGTTGCCCTGGATATCGCTCTATCTCGCGGCGAGCTTCGCAGCCTATGGCTATCTCAGGAAGGTGACGCGCGCGACGCCCCTCGAAGGGCTCTTCGTCGAGGTCATGGTGCTGTTGCCTCTGGCGCTCGCCTATCTCTGGTGGCTGTCGGGTCATGGCGGCACGAGCTTCGGCAATGGAAGCTGGTTCACCTGGACCTTCCTTGTACTGACGGGTCCGATGACGGTCGTGCCGCTCTTCCTGTTCTCCTTCGGTGCGCAGCGCATCCGCCTCGCGACGCTGGGTCTCATGCAGTACCTCGCCCCCACGACGCAGTTCTTCGTCGCCGTCTTCCTCTATGGCGAGCCGCTGGGTACCGTCCAGTTGATGACTTTCGCGCTTATCTGGGTCGGACTGGGGATATTTTCGTTCGATACCTGGCGTTGTGAGCGCGAACTGCGCCGTACCGCCGCGCTCGCAAACCGGGGATAGGTTTCGCGCGAAAAGTTTTGTGACGTTCGAGTGACAGTTCGGTGACAGTCGCCCCGGTTTATCCTCAGAGGGAGGCTTCGATCCGGGGAAGGATATCTTCCACACGGTCGACCATCGAGTAGATCCGCCTGATCTCCGAGCGCGCGAAACCCGCCTTGATGATGTGGTCGAGCAACTCGTTCAGCGGGTCCCAGAAGCCGTCGATATTGGCGATCACGATCGGCCGGCTGTGCCGTCCGAGCTGCGCCCAGGTCAGCATCTCGATCGTCTCCTCGACGGTTCCCACGCCTCCGGGCAGTGCCACAAAGGCTTGAGATCGTTCGAACATCAGCTGCTTGCGCGCATGCATGCTGTCGGTGACGACGAGTTCACTTACCTCGTTGAACTCGACCTCGATCTCCGTCAGGAACTTCGGGATGATGCCCGTCACCTTGCCGCCCCCGGCGAGCACCGCGCGCGCCACCGCGCCCATCAGTCCGATGCCGCCGCCCCCATAGACAAGCTCCACCCCCCGGTCCGCCATGATCCGGCCGAACCGGTCCGCGGCCTCCATGAAGACGGGCTCCGTACCTGTGGAGGAACCGCAATAGACGCAAAGACTTGTGAGCTTCATGGAGGAAGGCTATCCCGTTGTTTCTGGCTGTTGTCAGACCCGCGAGGTTTCACATTGGTGCCGTAATTGCAAGCTACGCGGTAGACTAGGCTGATGGTGGCGTTCTGTTCCGTTTCGGCACAGCCGTATCGGGGAAGGAAACAGGAAAAATGAAAATAGGGGCAATTATCGGCGCTTTCGTGGTGGCGCTGCTTCTTCTCGTGGGCGGCTGGTGGTTTTTCCTTCGCGGGGATACGGAGCCCGCACCATCCGAAACCGTCGCCGAATCGGAAACGCAGGCGGCGCCCGAAGCGGTCGGTGAGGACGAAACCGATCCCTCCATCCCGACCTTCGACATCGTTCGCGTCGAGCGCGATGGCTCGACCATCGCAGCGGGCCGCTCGCTTCCCGGTGCCCGCATCGAAATCCTTGCAAACGGCGAAATCGTTGCCGAAACCACCGCGGACGAGCGCGGCGAATGGGTCGCGGTCCTTGAAGAGCCGCTCAAGCCCGGCTCCATCGAGCTTCGCATCACGGCGTACAATCCGGACGGCAGCAGCAAGGACAGCGAGCAGGTCGTCACCGTTTCCGTGCCCGAAGGCGGCGAGGAACAGCCGCTTGTCGTCCGCAGCGAGCCCGGCAAGGCGAGCAAGGTCCTGCAGGGTCCCGGCGTTCCAGCCGACGCCGGTAGCCTCGTCCTCGAAACCGTCGACTATGACGACAAGGGCAACATCATCATTTCCGGCCGCTCCGACCCCGGTGCCACGGTACGCATCTATGTCGACGGCGATATTGTCGGCGAAACCGTGGCCGATGCCTCCGGCCATTGGGAACTGAGCCCCGAAGTGGATATCGCGCCCGGTCAGTATGCGCTCCGCGTCGATCAGGTGGACGAGCAGGGCCAGGTGGTCGGCCGCATCGAGGTCCCCTTCGAACGCGGCGAACCGCAAGCCGTGCTCGCTGCCCTGAAGGAGGGCAAGGTGGTCATTCAGCCGGGCAACAACCTCTGGAACATCTCCCGCCGGCTCTACGGCTCGGGTTTCAGCTATACGATCATCTACGAGGCGAACAAGGATCAGATTCGCGATCCGGACCTGATCTATCCAGGTCAGATCTTCGAAACGCCCGCCGCGCAGTAGCCGTCGGCTCGGCGCGGCGAGTTGTCCCCGCCGCAAAAAGGCTTATGTAGAGTAAGGAATGACGCCCTGTCCGGGGTTGCCGGGCAGGGCGTTGGCTTGCTTGCCATAAGCTTTGCGCCCGCCACCGTTGCGGTAGCGCACCATCGTGGAGATTCTGCCTTTCATGGCCCGACGGCTGAAACTGGCGACACGGAGCGGACCCGATCCGGTAACGGGCGGGCCCGCAGTGGAGCGCCGCCGTAACTGGCAGACACTTCTCGCCATGCTGCCCCGGCTCTGGCCGGAGGGTCGCATGGATCTTCGCGCGCGTGTGATGATTGCGGTGCTGGCGCTCGTCGCGGCCAAGGCGATCACCGTCTATGTCCCCTTCCTCTACAAGGAGGCTGTCGACCGTCTTTCACCGGAAACGGTGGCTGAAGCAGCGGTACTCGTGCCAGTCATGTTGATCGTCGCTTACGGCGTCGGGCGGATCATGATGGTGGCGCTGGCGCAGTTGCGCGATGCGGTCTTTGCGAAAGTCGGTCAGAATGCGGTACGCGAACTTGCGGTAGAGACCTTCCGGCATCTGCATGCGCTTTCGCTTCGATTCCATCTCGAGCGGCGCACCGGGGGCCTTTCCCGCGTCATCGAGCGCGGTACCAAGGGCGTTGACTTCCTGCTGCGCTTTTCATTGTTCAATATCGTCCCGACGATCATCGAACTCGTCCTCGTCTGTGTCATTCTCGCCTATGCCTTCGACATCCGGTATTCGCTGGTGACGGCGAGCACCGTTCTTCTCTACATGATCTTCACCTTCGCCGTGACCGAATGGCGCACGCGTTTTCGTCGGGAGATGAACGATCTCGACACCGAGGCGAACACAAAGGCGGTCGACAGTCTCCTCAACTACGAGACAGTCAAGTATTTCGGCAATGAGGAGCATGAAACACGCCGCTTCGACCGGTCGATGAGCGGTTACGAGCGTGCGGCGATCAAGACGACCACGTCGCTCTCGCTGCTCAACACCGGCCAGACACTGATCTTCAGCGGCGGACTCACGCTGCTGATGCTGATGGCGGCGCAGGGAATCGCGGAAGGTGCGCTCACCGTCGGCTCCTTCGTCATGATCAACACCTACCTGATCCAGCTCTATCAGCCGTTGAACCTGCTGGGTACGGTCTATCGCGAAATCCGACAGGCCTTGATCGACATGGAAACCATGTTCGATCTGATGCAGGTTCCCGCCGAAATCGAAGACAAGCCGGGTGCGCCTGCTCTCCGGGTCCACGGTGGTGAGATCGAATTCGATGATGTGAGTTTCTACTACGATCCTGATCGCCGCATTCTTGACGGCGTCTCGTTCCGGATACCTTCCGGCCGCACGCTTGCCATTGTTGGTCCGTCGGGGGCGGGAAAGTCCACCATCGCGCGCATCCTTTTCCGGTTCTACGACATTTCGAAGGGCGCGGTGCGTGTCGACGGACAGGATATTCGAGACGTGACGCAGGATACGCTGCGCGCTGCAATCGGCATGGTTCCGCAGGATACGGTCCTCTTCAACGATACGATCCGCTACAATATCCGTTACGGGCGTCCCGAGGCGACGGATCGAGAAGTGGAAGAGGCGGCGGAGCTCGCCCGGATCGGTACCTTTATCGAAAGCCTGCCACAGGGCTACGACACCCGGGTCGGCGAACGGGGGCTGAAGCTCTCCGGCGGCGAGAAACAGCGTGTCGCCATCGCGCGGACCATCCTCAAGAATCCACCGATCCTTCTGCTCGACGAAGCAACCTCCGCTCTCGACACACATACCGAACGTGAGATACAGGCGGCGCTCCGGCGTATTTCGAGGGACCGAACGACCCTCATCATCGCGCACCGGCTTTCGACGGTCGTGGACGCGGATGAAATCCTTGTTCTCGATCGCGGCCGTGTCGTCGAACGTGGAA
Organism: Parvibaculum sp.; assembly: GCA_017642695.1. Classification (GTDB taxonomy): domain Bacteria; phylum Pseudomonadota; class Alphaproteobacteria; order Parvibaculales; family Parvibaculaceae; genus Parvibaculum. The sequence continues at coordinate 1,949,695 of JAEPQD010000001.1, forward strand.
CGCACGAGACATTGCTTGCGCTCGGCGGCGCCTATGCCGCCATGTGGAACCGGCAACGCGAAAGTGAAGCCGCCCGCGAGGAGGAAGAAAAACTGCTCGAAACCGGCGGAGACCGCCCTTCTGGGCAGGATCGCCTGGCGGATGTCGAGATCGATCCCGGATTTGCTTAACCCCGACCGGCTGGCGGGCTACACTTCGCCGGACCCTCACCTCCAACCGAGAGATCAAGAAAAGCGACATGGACAGCCTGACTTCGATTCTGACGCCCATTCACAAGGAAGGACACCGCTGGGTCATTATCTTCGCGGCGGTGACCGTGGTGCTTTTCCTGATCTGGAATCCACTGGGGTGGCTCGGCATTATTCTTACCCTCTGGTGCCTCTACTTCTTCCGCGACCCGGATCGGGTCACGCCTTCGCGTGAGGGTCTCGTGATTGCGCCGGCGGACGGCATCGTGAACATGATCACCGAAGCGTCGCCACCGGAAGAGCTCGGTCTTGGCGACATGATGCGCACCCGTGTCAGCATTTTCATGAACGTCTTCAACTGTCATGTGAACCGCGCGCCTGTAGCGGGGACCGTGAAGCGTGTTGCCTATCGCCCCGGTCTCTTCCTGAACGCCGATCTCGACAAGGCGAGCGACGCCAACGAGCGTAATTCTCTGGTAATCGAGCGTGCCGATGGCGAACAGATCGTGGTCGTCCAGATCGCGGGCCTCGTTGCGCGGCGCATCGTGTGCGACGTGACGGAGGGACATGATCTCGCTGCGGGCGAACGTTTCGGCATCATTCGCTTTGGTAGCCGGCTCGATGTGTATCTGCCGCAGGGTGCGGTGCCGTTGGTCGCGGTCGGGCAAACGGCAATCGGTGGAGAAACGGTGTTGGCAGATGCCGTTCTTGCCGAGCCGCATCACGTTTAGGGGCGTCGGGGCGGCGCATATGAAAGGCTGAGATCGATGGCGGGACCAGTTCCTCCCTTTGAACCGCGCCCCGGGCCCGGCTTCCGTGCCCGGGACAACGCGCGTGCGCGACGGTCTCGGCATTTCGCGCAGCTTCCTGTCAGGACCATCATCCCCAATTCCCTGACGGTACTCGCTCTCTGCGCAGGTCTCACCGCCATTCGCTTTGCCATAGAGGCGCGCTACGAGGCTGCCGTAGCCGCGATCATCATTGCCTCGATCTTCGATGCGCTGGATGGACGCATTGCACGCATGCTCCAGGGCTCGACGAAATTCGGAGCCGAACTCGACTCGCTGACGGACTTCGTGAATTTCGGGGTCGCTCCCGTCGTCGTCCTCTATCTCTGGTCGCTTGGTGAAATCGGCGGTATTGGCTGGATAGCGGTGCTTGGTTTTGCGGTCTGTTGCGCGCTTCGCCTCGCCCGCTTCAATGTCGCGCTGGAGGATCCGGACAAGCCGGTATGGGCCGGAAACTATTTTGTTGGCGTGCCCGCGCCCGCTGCGGCAGGCCTCGTCATGCTGCCGCTCTATCTATCGTTCGTCGGCGTAGACTGGATCAAGGAGGTGCCGCTTCTGATCGCCCTGCACGCGCTTGCCATCGCCTTCCTGATGGTAAGCCGCATTCCGACCTTCTCCGGCAAGCGCATGGGAATGCGCATCCGGCGGGACATGGTCCTTCCCATTCTTCTGTTGGTGGGGATGAGTGCGGCGATCATCCTGAGTTATCCGTGGATCGCCTTTACCGGACTTTGCGCGATCTATCTCACGTCGATTCCGGTTGCCGTTCTAAGGTACCGACATCACAAGAGGCGCATGGTGGCCAATGAGCCTCAACCTGACGATGACAGCCTCGAGATCAGATAACGTCTCAGCGCCTGCCAGTTTCGTCGTCTCGAACGGCGGCTTCCGGTTTTTCCGTCTGTTCCGCTTCGAGCTTGCTGAGGACATGCCGCTTCAGCGATCCGGAAGCATCGAAGATCGGCTCCACGTGTCGATGGGTTTCCGGCGATTGTGAAAGAGTATCTGGCATCTGCCACTCCGTGGGCCGCGTGTCGCCTGCGGCCTTGTACCTGTCGAACTTAGTCATCGTTCTCTGCCGCATCTTCCGGTGCGGCGTCCGGTTCTTGCAGGTCGTCTTCTCCCGTCAAAGCGGGAGAAATACGGCGCGCATGAATATGAACGAAGGAAAGCTGTCCTGTTTCCAGGGCCTGGCTGCGCGCGAGCCAGATGTTGCCTTCACGCATCAAGGTGGTGAGCGTTTCAGGCGGAAATTTGGCGTTTTGCAGGCAATCGTGGAAACGCCGTAGCCCTTCCTTGATGAAGGGCAGATACACAGCAGTCAGGTCGTCGAACCTTTCCACTTTGTAATCCTGGGCCTCGAGAGCGGCGCGGTATTCCGCTTCCGTCCAGGGGTATGCATTGCTTGCTTCCGCAGAGAGCCAATGCGCCACACTGTCGGGCAAGGCGTTCTTGTCGCCGGCGTCATCCGCCAGTGCGAAATCAGTCAGGACAAGCGACCCGTCGGCCGATAGCGCCTTGTGCAGGGTTGAGAGCATCCGTCCGCGTTCCTCGACCGCGAACATCGTCTCGCGCATGAAGATGGCTGCGTGCTCTCCGGCAGGCTCGAAATCTTCCATATCGAGCCCTTCGGAGCCGGCGGCCCGAATGGGTGCGGTGCCGGACATGCCGACAACGTCGGAGATTGCGCCTGCGGCCGCAGCAAATTCGGCATCGGCTTCAATGCCCGATACTGTCACGCCATATGTTTTCGCAATTGCTCTTGTTCCTCCGCCAAGTCCGGGCGCCAGGTCGAGATAGTAGCCGTCCTTCGTGAAGTCGGCGGCGGAGGCCAGCCGAACCGCGAAATCCTTTCCACCGGGCAGGCTGAACCCCTCACCCCAGAGCATCTGCACGAATTCCACGCGTGTGGGTGGCGCGGGAGGCGGCGGAGCGGGTGCCGCGGCAGGTTTGGAGACGGGGGCAGAGGCGGTTGGCGGAGTTGAAGCTTTCTTCTTTTTTTGACGACGTTTGATGCCTTTTGCTCTGGCAACATCGTCCGTGTCCATGCCCTCCCACCAGGCAATTACACGGAGCAGCATTTCCATCCAGAGGGTTGCTTCGGAGGATTTCTTCCTGGATTGATCCCCAGTCTTGTCGGATGACTGTGCGGTGGAAGACGGGCTCTCCTGCTGGGGGCGCTTCTCGGGGTGATCTTTCAGAAAGCGTTCCAGAGCGACCTTGTGCGTGTCGCTCAGTTTCCGCATCCGGCGGAATCTCACGATCGCATCCGCCGACATCTGTTCCAGTCCCGCCGTGAATACGGCGACCGGCATCGTCTGCAGTTCATCGCTGCCGACTGTGGCCAGGTTGACGAGCGTCGTATTGCTCATATTCGGGTCCGGAATCCGGTGGCGCCCCGGGCTCAAGCCCGCTGCGCCTTTTGTTTGAATCACGGCCGCACCCCGCATGGACGTCGGCCATCTTCCTTAATGGCATAGGCAGCGTTAAATCATGGTTTCCGGCCCGGCGCGCTTTGTTAACTTTGGGTAAACTCGTCGCTTTTCTTTCGCTCTGGAATGCCCCAAGTTACCGCCGCGCTGGAAGAGCTAAAGAGGGGTGGGGCGGCGCGGCTTATGCAGAAATTGAACAATCCGGCTTTGCGCTTCCCGCGCGCGACGATACTGCTGTGTCTGGCGGTTTTCTGCGCGGCAGCTCTCGGCATATTCCAGTTTCGTCTCTCCTACGACACACGCGTCTTCTTCAATCCGGAAGGCAGCGATCTTTCGACGCTGCGCGATTTCGAGTCGAAGTACGGGCAGAACAACGACTTGCTGATGGTCGTCTGGGCGGGCGGTCGAAAGGTTACCGAACCGGATGTGCTGGCAGCGCTTGGCGATCTGGTGGAACGCGCTTGGACGCTCCCTCATTCGACGCGTGTGGATTCACTGACGAATTTTCCTCATGTGATCGCAGACCAGGACGCCTTCTCGGTCGCTGACCTTGTGCCCGAGCCCGCCGATACCACCGAAACCGAGGCTCGCGAAATCGAACGCCTCGCGCTTGATGATCCGCTGATCCTGAACCGTCTTCTCGCGAGCGACGCCAGAGCCACAGGTGTCGTCGTTAACTTCAACCTCCCGCCGGAAGCCTCTGCCGAGGTGCGCGAAATTGTGAGCGCGGCCCGTACTCTTGTCACGGAGTTCGAGAAGGAGAACCCCGGGCTCGAGGTGAAGTTGACCGGCAACGTCATCCTCATGGCGACTTTCTCCGAAGCAGCCATGAGCGATGTGACCTACCTGATCCCGATCAGTCTCGTTGTCACCGCGATCGTCATGTTTGTCTTTGTTCGCGCGGTTCTGCCGAGCCTCGCCATTCTTTCCCTCCTGGGTCTGTCGAGCGCGGCGGCGATGGGGGTCGCGGGGTGGTACGGTTACGAGATCAATACCGCGACAGTTGCATGCCCCATCATCATCATGACCGTCAACATGGCGGCAGCCGTCCGTATCGTTACAACGGCGCTTGGCGCCCTCGGTCGCGGTCTTTCACGGCAGGCAGCAATTGGCGAAGCGGTGTCGATGAACCTGTGGCCGGTGACATTGACCAACGCCACCACGATCGTCGGTTTTCTGGCGATGAACCTTGCCGATGCGCCGCCGCTGCGCCAGCAAGGCAACATCGTCGTATTGGGCATCTGCATCGCCTATGTGTTCACTTTCACGTGGCTACCCGCCGTTCTCTCGCTGATGCCTCTGCGTCCCGCCGTGCAGCGTTCCGAGCGGTTCATGGTGCTACTGGGCCGTTTCGTTAACCGCTACTACAAGCAGCTCTTCTTTCTCTGCAGCGTCGTGGTGGTTTCCTGCGCCATCTGGCTCGGCAACATCCGTCTCGATGACGACTTCGCACGCTACTTCGATCAGCGCTTCGAATATCGTCAGGACTCCGACTTCACGGAAGAGCGGTTGACCGGACTCAACATCGTCGAGTTCGATATCGAGTCCGGCGAAAGCGGCGGCGTCTTCGAACCGGCTTATCAGAGGCGGCTCGCCGAGTTCGAGACCTGGCTGCGCGGTCAGCCAGGCGTCGTCAGCGTTGCGGCCGTATCGGACATCACGCGCCGGGTACACGACGCCATGAATGCCGGGCGCGATACTGACGGAAGTTTGCCGGACAGTCGCGAAACCATCGCTCAGTACTTCCTGCTCTACGAATTGTCCTTGCCGTTCGGCGCTTCTCTCAACGATCAGATTGACGTGAGTCGGTCCTCGAGCCGGGTGACGGTCATTCTCCGTCATATGTCCTCATCGGAAATTCGTGGCTTCAATGCTCGCGCTGCCGCTTGGCTCTCTGAAAATGTACCGCCGGAAATGAGAACGCAGGGGACCGGGCTCAACGTCCTCTTCGCAAATCTCTCGGGCATAAATGTCCGCTCGATGATGCTGGCGACGTTGATCTCGATCCTCGTAATCGCAGTTGTCGTCGGGATCGCGCTCCGGAGCGCAGTTTTCGGCGCCCTCAGCATCCTCCTCAACATGCTGCCATCTCTGGTGGGGTTCGGGCTCTGGGGCCTTCTCTATCAGGACATCGGGCTTGCCGCGTCCGTGGTGACGGCCATGACGATCGGACTCGTGGTGGACGACACGATCTACTTTCTCCTGATGTATCAGCAGGCGCGCGAGCGTGGTTTGAATCCGGAAGGGGCGATCAACCATGTCTTCGCAACCGTCGGCGTCGCCATGCTCGTGATAACGGTGTCGCTGACCATCGGCTTTGGAACGCTAGCCTTCTCGGGCTTTGAGGTTAACCGTTCACTGGGTGCGATGACGGCTCTGGTCATTCTGTCCAATCTCTTCATCGACTGGCTGATGCTGCCGCCCGTTATGCGCATTCTGGAGAACAGCAGGGCTCGGGCCAAACGGTCCGGCCCATCGTAGAGTCACGGTTGTGGAACGCTTAAAAAAGCGGCGTTAATCAATTGTTAAAGTTTGTAATGCGCGAAGTCCTGTGATTCCATATTGTGCGCTGCGGGTGAGTTTGTTTGAGTAAATTAGGTGGGGCCAGTGGTGAGAACTTATGAGCAACTGACCGGTGCGGAAGGCCGACGGATGTTCTACCGGGCGGAGAGATTCCGGCCCGAACAACTGTTCAGCGATACAATTCCTGCGGTGTTCATCGACAATGAGCGCGCTTCGCTGAAGAACCTGAGCATGACCGGCATTGCCATTCAAAGTTCCCATGCGGATGGCTGGGACGACCGCATCGGCGCCGAAATGCCGTTCGAATTTCGTGTCGGGGACGCGCGGCTGTTTGGCGGTGCAGGCCGAGTGCGCCGTATAGAGCCTCAGGGGCTCAAGACGGTTGTTGGGCTGGAATTCACTTCCGGCTATCTCGATATTCCGAACATCGTCAGCGAGCACGACAATCTTGTTCTGAGTCAGGCGCTTGCGGACCCGCTCTTTGCCTCGTCCGAAGGGATTTTTCCGGAATTCCTCCAGCTCTGCACCGAGATCGTGAATTTGTTCCGGTCCTACAAGGATCTTCTCGAATCCTACGAGAAGCGCCTGAAGGCCACGGGTCCGGAGCGCGAACAACTACTGCTTGAAGCGCTGATCGCCTGCGAGGATCGCATGGTCCCTCAGTGGAAGGAACTCTGGTACCGGGGCAATGATGTATTGGAGTCCGTTTGGGAAGAACCGGCCGTCCTCGCGCGTCACAAACGCTATGCGGAAAGGGTTCTGACACCGGACTTCATGCCCGGTGCGGTCATGAAGCGCTGCTATGAAAAGCCACTCGGCTATCCGGGTGACTACCAGATCATGAACTATGTTTATGAGTGGCAGCGGGTCGGCGACACGCCCTATGAGAAGCTACTGCATCGCATTGGCATCGAGACCGGCGCCTGTGTCGGGACCCGGCTTCGTATGACGCAGAAGATCATTGCCGAACGTGTGGCGGAAGAGCCGGGCGACACGCCACTCAACATTGCCAATCTTGGTTGCGGCTCGGCCTATGAGGTCTACGATTATCTGAAGATCGGGAAATTGCCGCGTCCGGTGAATTTTACGCTGATCGACCAGGACGACCGTGCGTTGACACACGCCTACGAGCATGCCTATCCGGAGGTCGTTCGCCACAGTGGCCGTGCCAAGGTTCAGTGCCTGCAGGCCTCTTTCGCACAACTTCTGAAAGCAGGCGCTCTCTTCCGCGCGCTGCCGCCGCAGGACGTTATCTACAGTCTCGGCCTCTACGATTATCTGTCCGCGCGTCGCGCGCGGGCCCTGACACGGGATCTGTACGAGCAGGTTAAGCCGGGCGGCAAACTCATACTGGCCAATGTGAAGAAAGGCCGTGAAAGCTGCGAATGGCCCCTCGAATTCGTTACCGACTGGAGCCTGATCTACCGGACGGAAGAGGATATGCGCGCGCTGATCGAGGGGCTCGATGTGGCGAACGTCACCATCGAAGTCGATTCGACGAAGTGCATTTATCTAATGGTCGTAGACAAGCCGGCGTGAGACACGCTTAGCTCGCTTTCCAGCTGAGTTCGCTCGCCTCTGGCGCTACGAAGCGGCTTTTCGGGAACGTGGCGTAGGCGGTCGTGCCTTCGCCCACTATGCTCTCGATCTCTATTCGCCCACCGTGAAGGCTCATGATCTTGCGCACCAGCGGTAGGCCGAGGCCGGTGCCTTGCTGGGTACGTGACATTGCGTCTTCGACCTGCACGAAGGGTTCGAAGATACGTTCCTTGTCGGACGCCTTTATGCCAATGCCCGTATCCTTGACGCTGAGCACCATGTCGCCGGCGGCGTCGAAACTCAGTTCTACCCAGACATTGCCGTCTTCCGGCGTGAACTTCAGTGCGTTCGACGTCAGGTTGATCGCCACCTGGTTGAAGAGGCGTGGATCGGCGATAAGCCACGGAATATCGTCGCGCACCCGGAACGTGAGGTCGACGCCGAGTTCCGAAGCGCGCTGACGGAACATGCGCATCGTCCGGTTTAGTGCCTCGACCGGGTCAATGGGTTCCTCTTCCAGCTGAAGCTTGCCGGCTTCGGCTTTCGATATGTCGAGAATGTCGTTGATGATGCTCAGAAGATGCGCGCCGCTCGAGCGGATGTCCGTTGCATAATCCACATACTTCGTTTGACCGACGGGACCGAACATCTGGTTCGAAATGATCTCGGAAAATCCGATGATCGCATTGAGCGGCGTGCGCAGCTCGTGGCTCATGATTGCCAGAAAATCGTTCTTTGCCCTGTTGGCGGCTTCAGACCGGCTGAGCAGGCGCTCCGAGCGCCTTTGTTCCGTGCGCAGCTTCTCGTTGTCCACAAAATTGGCGCGGAACTGGCTTTCCTGGACATAATTCAGAAATACGCTGATGCCGATCGTCGACGCGAGAAAGGTCAGGTTGCTCGCGAGAATATCCGGGGGCATCGGGTTGACGAACGCAACCACCCACGCATAGGCGATAACCACAAGTACCGAGACAATCGAGGAATAGACATAGCTCAGGCGCCAAAGGCAGTTGCTGTAGCCGACGGCGACGATAATCCCGGCGTAGTAGAGATAAGCGCCGGGCGCATCTGCGATTGCCGTCATCGTGACGACCGCGAAACCCGGGATCAGCATCACAAAGGACAGCAAGCCGCTGTTCCTGTGATTCACAAAGCGCGTGTATGAGAAGGCGACAAGCCCGAACAGGACCGGGCAAACAAGGCCGAAGCGTAGGGCCCACGCCTCGTGCAGCACTTCCGGGATGACGTAAAGGTCGAGGATTCCGAAAAGAGCGAAGACAAGGGCGCCGCCGGCAACCGACAGGCGCGTAATGCCAATCTGGCGCTCGTAGTTTTTCGCGCCGAAACGGTCCTCGACCTCCGGGTCGCGGAACCGCATCGTGAACCGGTGCATCGAATAGTCGGTACGATCTACCGGGGATGGTGCGCCGTCGTCAGGGGTCAATATCCAGTTCCCGCGCCTGCATTGCCAAAATTTGCCTTGCCTGCCGCAATATGTCGCGGCCCTGGCGCGGCTCGGAAGACACGCTCTTTGGCCAGTTTTTGCACACCGATCCCTAAGATCGCCTTAAACCTCTGGACTAGGTGTCCGTTAAGCAAAACTTGCGCTTCACAATTAAGGATCACTTAACCTAGAATCTTTCTTGAAATGGGACGGAGTTCGGTGTCCGGAGTATTTGAATTGGCGGTAACGGCAGCTGAAGCGGCGGACGTGGAAGGCGGAGCGGTGTCGAAGCTCGGCCGGCCTTCGGACTGGCTGACGGCAGAGGAACGGGCTGATGTGACGGAGAAGTCGCTCGGTCGCGGGCTGTATTTGCTCGGCGTCCATTACGGGCTCTACTTCGTCACGATGATCGGCGCGGTAGCGCCTCTGCCGATTGCGGTGAACGTTGCTTTCGGAATTGCCAACGGTGCGCTCATCGGCCTCCTTTTCCTCATCGGACATGACAGCGGCCATTCCGCCTTTGTGCCGGGCCGCAGGATGAACCGCTGGATCACGCGGCTGGTCTTCCTTCCCTGTCTGCACTCCCGCAGTCAATGGGATGTTGTCCACAACCGTACGCATCATCGATATACGAATCTCAAGGGCTACGACTACGTCTGGGCGCCGATGTCCAAGGAAGAGTATGACAACGCCTCTCTTCCGCGGCGTTTGTTGGAGCGCACATACCGCAGCGTTTTCGGCCCGCTGATCTATTACTGGTTCGAGTTCTGGATTCCCAAGCTCGTCCTGCCTGTGACCAAGCAGATGCGCGCCGAATGGAAGAAGCACCTCCCGGACTCGCTCTTCGTGATCTTCGTGGGTGGAGGCCTGGTCGCCTTGATCGGTGTTCTCGGCTCATGGATCGCGCCGGAGCGTTCGCTATGGCTCACGATGCTGCTCGGCTGGTTCATTCCTTTCGCCGTCTGGAACTATCTGATGGCGCTTTCGATATTCCTGCAGCACAACCACCCGAAGGTGCCGTGGTTCGATGAACCTGCCGAATGGAGTTTCTATGGCGGAAACATTCGCGGAACGGCGCATGTCGATCTGCCTTTCGACTTTCTCCCGCTTTTCAAGTGGGTGATGCTCCATCATGCCCACCACGCCTTGCCTTCAGTTCCCGGCTACAAGCTGACGGAAGCGCAAGCAAAGCTTATCGAAGCCTACGGAGACGACGTGGTCCGCTACCGCTTCGGCATTCGCGAATACCGAAATGTCTATCGGAACTGCAAACTTTTCGACTATCGGAACAAGCAGTGGACCGATTTTCGCGGCAGGCCGACAGCCGAGCCCATTCTTCTCGACAGCCACGGCAGGAACCGGGAAGAAGAGCGATCGACGCCGCTGTTGCGGCCCGCTTCCGGACCACGTCTTGCCCCACGCCCCGTCTCCCGCTCGGGGCATGCGCCGGGCCGCGAGAGAACGGCACCCCGCCGCCGCGCTGGCGGAGATACTCCCGCGGAATAGGTGTGTCGTTCAGCTTCTGAGCAGGAAATAGGCGAGCATCAGGCTGCCGAAAGCGATCCGGTACCAGCCGAAGACCGTGTAACCGTGATTGCTGACAAAGTTCAGCAACCATTGCACCACGAACAGCGCCGAAACAAACGCAGCGGCGAAACCGACCGCGATGATATAGGCATGCGACATATCTATAAGGTCCCACGACTCCCATAGATTGATCGTCGAGGCGCCCAGCATCACCGGTATTGCGAGAAAGAAGGAAAATTCCGCTGCCGTCTTCCGTTCAACGCCCACGAGAAGCGCTCCCAGTATCGTTGCTCCCGAGCGTGAGACGCCGGGCACAAGCGCAAGACATTGAAAGAGTCCGATCTTGAGAGCCGTCCTGAGAGAGAGAGTTTCGATCGAGGTGATATTCGTCTCCAGGTTCAACCGCTCGATCACGATGATGGCGATCCCACCCAGGATCAGCGTCGTGCAGACAACATACGGTGAGAACAGCACGTTGATGATGAAGTCGTGATAGAGCACGCCGACGAGCCCCGCTGGAACGATTGCAACAAGAATGGCGGCAATGAAATTGCGAGCTGAGGGGTCGTGTCTCGCGTCCAGGGCCACTCTCGTAAGTCGCTGGCGATACAGAACGCAGATTGCCAGAATCGCGCCGAGCTGGATCACCACTTCGAAGACCTTGCCGGGCATCCCGGAAAAGCCGATCAGATCACCCATGACAATCAGATGACCGGTCGAGGAGATTGGCAGGAATTCGGAAACCCCTTCGACGATTCCCAGAATAAGAGCCTGCAGGAAACTCTGCTCGATCATGTCCGGCGGTCGGTCCTGAACTGAGAAAGGCGGGATGATTCGACGTTAGCCTATCACGCCGACCCTTACATGAACCTTATCGGTTTTCCGTCTTGCGTCGCAGGCATTCAGAACCCGGTTGCGTCCAGAGCTTCCTTCACACGGCTCGCCGCGATATCGAACGCCGCCGAGCGCATGTCGAGCTTTTCCGCCGCCGCCCGATCCAGAACATCGCGGGCGGCCTTTCCCAGTATCCGCTCAAGTTCTCGGTCAACCCGATCCAGGGGCCAGATTTCCCGCTGCAGGTTTTGCGCCCATTCGAAGTAGCTGACGATGACGCCGCCTGCATTTGCGAGAATGTCCGGTAGGATCGGAACGCCGCGCTCCTTCAGCATCCGGTCGGCCTCGCTGGTCACGGGCCCGTTCGCCCCTTCCACGATGGTTCGCGCGGCGATCCGGGAGGCATTTTCCGCCGTGATGGCGTCTCCCAGCGCGGCCGGCACCAGGAAATCGCATTCCGTTTCGAGCAGGCGGGCAGGGTCCATGGCTTCGTGATCTTCCGTATCGGACAGCAGGCCGCGCTCTTGCTTGTGGCGCATCAGGGCGTCGATATCGACACCTCCTCTGCGGAAGACGGCGCTGCGGGAATCCGAGATGGCAATGACCTTCATTCCGAGATCGGAAAAGGCGCGAGCGGCATGCACACCGACATTGCCGAATCCCTGGATTGCTGCGGTGGCGTTCTTCAGGTCGATGCCATGGCGTTCGGCATATTCCTTCACAACGATTCCGATGCCGTATCCCGTTGCCTTGTCGCGACCGGCCGAGCCGCCAAGCGCAAGCGGTTTGCCCGTCACGGCGGCAGGAGAGTGCCCATAGATCGCGGAATACTCGCTGTGGATCCAGCCCATGACGCGTGCGTCCGTGCCCACATCCGGCGCCATGATGTCGCTGTTCGGACCGATCTCGCGATGAATGCGTTTCACGAACTTTCGGGTCAGAGTTTCCAGTTCGCGAAGGGACAGCTTTCGCGGATCACAGTTGATGCCACCCTTGCCGCCGCCAAGAGGAATATCGGCCAAAGCCGTTTTCATCGTCATCAGAGAGGCGAGGCCGCGTACCTCCTCGAGATCGACTTCCGGGTGGTATCGCAGACCGCCCTTGCAGGGACCGCGCACATTCTGATGCTGAACCCGATAGCCACTGAAGATGGCAAGCTCGCCATTGTCCCGGACGATCGGGATTTCGACCTTGATCTCCATGGCCGCGAGCGAAAGAAGCGAGATGATCGAAGAACCGTAGCCGAGGCGGTCGCAGGATGCGTTTAGAAATGTTTCGTAGGCCGATCGGGTCGAAGCTCCGGGAGTCATGCCGCATCTTTCCGAATCCATTGCCGAAGCGCGCGATTTGAAGCGAAACGGTTGACGATTTCAACCGAGTCGCTGCCTTAATTTCGCCTCACAGATTAACAAATGGTTCACGCGCCGTTCAGGTTCGGAGTGTGAGGCTGGTCGAGGACGGGGTACGTCCGGACTAGGAGGCACCCGATGGTGCGGCGCGGAACGAAATGGGCGGCTGTGGCGGTCGTACTGGCCCTTTGCGGCGGCGTGGCGGCGCCGGCTGTGGCCGCGCCGTGGTATGAACAGAACAATCGGGGGGCCGGTGACCGTGGAGATCGGCGGGAACCTCCGCAAAGGCAGGAACGCCAACGGACCGACCTGCGCCATCAGGCCGAGCAGACGCGCGGGCAGCAATCGGCCCAGCAGAGGCAAGCGTCACAGCGTCGGCAGCAGGCGCTTCACGAACGTCAGCGCGAGCAACAGAACGTGCAGCAGCGCCAGCGAGAGCAGCAGCAGGCCCAGCAGAAGCTTCATCGCCAGCAGCAAGAACGGCAGCAACAGGCGCTCCGCGAACGTCAGCGTCAGCAATCGGCCCAGCAGAGGCAAACGTCACAGCGTCGGCAGCAGGCGCTTCACGAACGTCAGCGCGAGCAACAGAACGTGCAGCAGCGCCAGCGAGAGCAGCAGCAGGCCCAGCAGAGGCTGCATCGCCAGCAGCAAGAGCAGCAGCAACAGGCTCAGCTTGATCGCCAGAGGCAACAGCAGAACGTGCAGCAGCAACAAGTTGCCCGGCAACGCGCGGTTCAGCAGGCGTCGCTCGCTCGGCAAAGTTATCGTGGCGATGGCGGCAGACGTGAAGGCCAAGACCGGCACGACGGCTATTGGCGTGACAATGATCGCTACAGTCAACGGAACGGTCATCGCGGTAGCTATAATCGTGCCGATTACCGCAGGCCCTACAAGCCCGTCTACAACGACCGCCCTTGGTACGGCTATCACGGCAGCCACCGTCCGCGCGGGCGCGGTCCCGTGGTGGTCTATCGCAACATTCATCACATCGTGACGATCCCGCAACCCGTCTATGTCGAGCATATTGTCGGCTACGATGACTACTACTACAGCGGGCCCTATGCCGGATACGACTCGGTCTACCGCTATGACGAGGGGTACGGCTATGGCTATCGCCGTTCTGCCTGCAACAGCGATGCCGTTGGCGCGGTCATTGGCGCCGTTCTCGGCGGTGTCATCGGCGCGGATCAGGGCCGGGGCGCAGGGCCTGTCATTGGCGGAGCGTTGATCGGCGCCGTGCTCGGCGGCGTCCTGGGCAGTGCGATTGACGCTAGCAACCAGGCTTGTGTTGGCGACGTACTGGAATATGTCCCGTCGAACCAGCCGGTCTATTGGGAGGATCCCTCGAATGGCTACGGCTACGAGGTGACGCCGATGCGTACCTATGAGCCGCATCCCGGTCAGTACTGCCGCGAATATCAAACTGTCGTCACCATCGGTGGCCGCGCCGAACAGGCTTACGGCACCGCCTGCCGCCAGCCGGATGGTACATGGAAAACGGTCAACAGCTGAGTTGCGCGCCCCTTGGCTTTGAGGGCGGCATGGTTTCCATGCCGCCCTTTCCTTTGCCTGCGGCATGAAAGCACTGGGCATTCTGGCGGTGAGACGCCATCATTCCCCGTGAAGCGGTCCGCAGAGGCTGGAAGTTCAGCGGGGGAGGGGCATGTCCGTCAGCGAAAAGATCGGCGAATTCATCACCATCGAGCGCGAGGGACGCGTTGCCGTGCTCCGCTTCGATCGCGGCAATCGCGTCAACGCGTTGTCTGTCCAGCTCCTGCGCGATCTCGGCGCGGCGGCACGTATGCTTCGGGACGATGTGTCGACGAGCGCCGTTGTGCTGGCGGGTGGTCAGGCCTTCACAGGCGGCGCGGATCTCGCCGACCCTGCTATGGCGGAGCGTGCCTCCGCCTCTCTTCTCGAAAAGCGCGAAATGCTCCGCGCCGGCCCCGACATGTGCGATGCATGGGAAGCGCTCGATCAGGTAACCATTGCCGCCATTGAAGGCTTTTGTATCGGCGGCGGTGTGGCGCTCGCTTCGGCCTGCGACTTCCGCATTGCCGGGCGTGGCGCGCACTTCCGCCTCCCTGAGATCCCGCTTGGCATGAACATGAGCTGGCACACCCAGCCCCGTCTTGTGAACCTGATCGGTCCATCTCGCGCGAAGCAGATCACCATATTCGGCGAGAAGGTCGAGGCGGCCAAGGCAGAGCAATGGGGGCTCGTGGACGAGATCTGCGACGATGGTTCGGCACTCACTGCCGCGCGTCGCTGGGCGGACAAGGTGGCGGCGCTGCCGCCCGTATCTGTCCGCATGGCGAAACGCGGTATCACGCATGCCGCGACAGCCCTCAATGCTGTCTCCACTTTCATGGACGCAGACCAGTTCGCGCTTGCTTCCACAAGCGAGGATCACCGCGAAGCGGTGGCCGCCTTCCTCGAGAAACGTCCACCGAAGTTCACCGGCCGCTGAAGAAGGAACCGAGAGATGGTGCATTGTCCGGAAACGCATCGAAGCGGTTGCCCATGCTGCTCTCCCTATGTTTGGGACGCCTATCGTCCGCGTCCGCGAGGCGTGAGCCGCCGCGGATTTTTTGGTGCCGGCGCGGCTCTGACGGCGGCAGGTCTGGCGGTTCTTGCGGGAAGGAGTGCGGAAGCCGATGGACTCGCACGTGATGCTTCGGCGCTCGCCTTCACAGCGCCTTCGCTCATGGTTGGCGAAACGCGCCGTTCCCGCGCCGCCGCTCGCGCCGGAACTGTCGTCTATCGGGGCGGTACCATCCGGACCATGAACCCTGCCATGCCGCTCGCCGAAGCTGTTGCAGTTTCGGGCGGCCATATTCTGGCGGTGGGTAGTGAGGCCGATGTCGCGGCCCGTGCCGGACGGAAGGCAAATATTATCGACCTCGAAGGTCGAACCATGTTGCCGGGCTTCATAGATTGCCATGGCCACATCGCCATGACTGCACTTCTTACAGGCTTCCAGAATCTCGCGCCGGAGCCGGCGGGTCCCATCCGCAGCATTGCCGACATCAAGACCGAACTCGTGAAATATCGCGAGAAGACGGGTGGAGGGCGCGGCGGCTGGCTGCTCGGCGCGATGTATGACGACTCGTTGCTGGCCGAAAAGCGCGCCGTCACCTGCGCCGACCTCGATGAAGTCTCTAAGGAGCAGCCGATCCTCATCTATCATGCTTCTCTTCATGTTGCCGTCGTGAACTCTTTTGCCTTGTCGATGCTTGGTATTGGCGCCGACACGCCGGACCCGCAGGGCGGTGTTATTCGTCGCTGGCCTGGTACCCGCGAACCGAACGGCATACTTGAGGAAGGCGCGCTTTCGCTCGTCATGCCCCGTCTACCGCAAGCCTCGCTCGATGATTTGCTCGACCTCCTGGATGCCGTACAGGATCGCTATGCCGCCTGGGGAATTACCACCGCGCAGGACGGCGCAACTCGACGCCAGGACTATGACCTGCTCTCGCTGGCAGCCGAGCGCGACCGCCTCAGGATCGACGTGGTCTCTTATCCCTTCTTCACCCACATCGAGGACCTCGCCAGAGGAGATGTCGAGTTGAAGCGCGACTACAACGGATTGAAGGTCGGTGGCATCAAGCTCATGCTTGACGGTTCGCCACAGGCGAAGACGGCCTGGCTGACCAAACCTTACGAGGTCGTGCCACCGGGATTCGAGGCAGGCTATAGCGGTTATCGCATCGTCGATGACGAGAGCGCGGCGAGAATGGTGGATGAGGCTTTCGAGCGCGGTTGGCAGGTCTATGCGCATTGCAACGGTGATGCGGCAGCCGATCAGTTCATTGCGGCTGTCGAAAAGGCGACGTTGAAGCACGGCTCCGCTGACCGCCGCTCGACCGTGATTCATGCGCAGACGTTGCGGGAAGATCAACTCGATCTCATGCAGCATCTTGGTGTCATGCCCTCTTTCTTTGTCACGCATACGTTCTACTGGGGCGACTGGCATAGGGATTCCGTGCTCGGGCCGGAGCGGGCTTCGCGGATCAGCCCGGTTCGTTCAACGATCGCGCGCGGCATGCGCTACACGCTCCACAACGATTCGCCCGTCGTGCCCTCGGATTGCCGGATGCTCCTCTGGTCTGCGGTGAACCGCGAAACGCGCAGCGGCAGGGTGCTGGGCGAAGACCAGCGCGTGAGCGCTCTGGACGCGCTGCGTGGCATTACCATCGATGCCGCGTACCAGCACTTCGAGGACGACATCAAGGGTTCGATAGAGCCGGGCAAGCTTGCCGATCTCGTCATCACCGAAGAGGATCCCGAGACAATGAACGTGTCGGCGCTGCGCGACCTTACGATCGCCGAGACGATCAAGCGCGGCGAAGTGATCTTCCGGGCGTAAGGATGGATATAAGATGAGGCTGAAAATACGCCGTATTCCGCTCGATACCTTGCGGGAGAACGTAGCTGTTCTCGCTTCCAACTGTTCGGCTCTGCGGCCTGAGGCATTCCAGGCATTCAAGAGGTTGGAGGTTCAGCACGACGGCCGCTCGATTGTCGCGAGCATGGACATCTGCCGCGATCTCTCCATGGTGGGACCGGACGAAATCGGTTTGACGGAACCCGCCTTCCGCCGAATGGGTCTTGCGGAGGGCGACACTGTCTTTATCTCTCCCGCCCGGAGCCCGCAAAGCCTCGACTATGTCCGTACCAAAATAGGCGGTGAGACACTGAGCCGGCATCAGATAGAAGCGATCATTCAGGATATCGTCGGCTACCGCTATTCCGATATGGAGATTGCAGCATTTCTCGTTGCCTGCGCGGGATTTCTGTCAACTGACGAACTTCTCCACCTCACCTTCGCGATGGCAGCGGCAGGCACGACGCTCGAATGGAACTCGCCCGTCATTGTGGACAAACACTGTATTGGCGGTATCCCGGGAAATCGGACTTCGATGATCGTGGTGCCCATAGTCGCGGCACATGGCTTAACCATGCCGAAGACCTCATCGCGCGCAATAACCTCGCCGGCCGGCACGGCAGACACAATGGAGGTTCTTGCCCGCGTCGATCTCACGATTGAGGAAATGAAGGAGGTGGTCAGGGAGTGCAATGCCTGCCTCGTCTGGGGTGGACACGTGAATCTCTCACCTGCTGACGATATCCTGATTGGCGTGGAACGTCCGCTGAACCTCGACACGCGCGAGCAGATGGTCGCTTCCATCATGTCGAAGAAGAAGTCAGCCGGTTCGACGCATTTGGTGATCGATTTGCCGCTTGGACCGACGGCGAAGGTGCGCGATGCCATGGAGGCGATGAGACTACGCAAGCTCTTTGAATTCGTGGCGGACCGCATGAATCTTCATGTGGAGATCATCGTCACAGACGGCGCGCAGCCTGTAGGTCGGGGAGTTGGACCTGTGTTGGAAGCTCGTGATGTCATGGCAGTCTTGGCGAACGACGCTTCTGCTCCTGCCGACCTTCGCGAAAAGTCCCTGCGGCTCGCGGCCCGCGTGATCGAGTGTGATCCGGCTGTTCGCGGCGGGGCCGGGTATGAGCGCGCCCTGCAGTTGCTGGAGAGCGGCGCGGCCATGACCTCCATGCAGAAGATCATCGGTGCGCAGGGCCATGGGCCTTCCGCGCCCGCGCCAGGCCCGCTTCATGCGGATATCCTCGCGCATGCTGACGGCGTCGTGGCCTCTGTCGACTGCTTGCGGATTGCGCAGCTTGCTCGCCTTGCTGGAGCGCCGCTCGATCGCAGCGCGGGTATCGACATCTTCAAACGGATCGGCGACAGGGTGGAGACGGGTGAACCGCTCTATCGTATTTATTCGGCAGGAGAATCCCATTTCGACTTCGCGGTTGAGGAGGCCGGACAATCCAACGGCTTCGCGCTCGCAAGCAGTGGTGTTCCGGCGAATGAGTTTGCATGATGCACGCCGCGATCTACTCCTTCACTCACGGACAGGCGCTTGCCGCCGATCTCGCTGCTGCAATGCGTCTGAAGCATGAACTGATCGAATCTCACACATTTCCGGATGGTGAGAGCCGGGTCCGGATACCTTCCGCAGCCAACACGGCATTCATCTATTGCCCCCTCGACAGGCCGAACGAGAAGCTGGCCGAGCTCATGTTTGCGGCGGATGCATTTCGTCGCGGCAACACGAGGCGTCTCGTTCTCGTCGCGCCTTATCTCTGCTATATGCGGCAGGACAAGAGCTTTCGGGAGGGAGAGGCCGTCAGCCAACAGGCTGTCGCGCGTTTTCTCTCTTCTCTCTTCGACAGGATATTGACGGTCGACGCACATCTTCATCGCGTTTCTTCCATCGGCGAAGTCTTCCCGGAGATCGAGGCTGCAAATCTTCCCGCTGAGGAAGCCATTGCACACTTCGCGCTGGAGCAGGGCTTCGGAAAGGACACTGTCGTTGCAGGTCCGGATGAGGAGTCTGCACAATGGGTCGGCCGTCTAGCTGAAGCGCTCGGCGCACGCTCTGTTACCGCGCGCAAGATACGCCGAGGGGATCGCGAGGTGGAGATTTCATTTCCCGTCGATCCGGACGTGGCGAGAAAGCGCGTTCTCATCGTTGACGATATCGTGTCGAGCGGGGGAACCATGCTCTCCGCACTTGCGACAATGAGAGAGAGAGGCGCAGCGTCGATCCATGTGGTCGTCACGCATGCCTTGTTCGACGAAGAACTACACCGCAGAATGCAGATGGCGGGCGCCAGCAACGTCTGGTCCACGACATCCGTTCCTCATCCGACGAATGCGATTTCTCTCGCGGAGCTTCTCGCCGAAGCCTTGCGCGACGAATTGAAAGACTAACTCCATGTCGATTTCTCTCAGTGTTCACGGCGCAGCGCAAACCGTCACCGGCTCGTGCTATCTCCTGCAATCGGGCCGGACACGCTTTCTGATTGATTGCGGGATGTTTCAGGGATCAAAGACTTTGAAGGCCCTCAACTACGGGGACTTTCCCTTCAAACCGGACGATATCGACTTTGTCCTGCTGACCCATGCTCATATTGACCATTCCGGTTTGATTCCGAAACTCGTGAAGAACGGTTTTGGCGGACCCATCTATGCGACGCATGGCACGATAGACCTGTTGACATGCATGCTGCCCGACTCGGCGCACATACAGGAAACGGAGGTCGATCAGCTAAACAAACGCAATGCCCGCCGGGGTCGCCCGGAAGTGACGCCAATCTACACGCTTGAAGATGCCGAGGCGGCGCTGCGGACTTTCAGTCCTGTCGCCTATGATGAATGGATCGAGCCAGCAGAAGGTGTGCGCGTCCGCTTCTGGAATGCGGGCCATATTCTTGGTTCCTCGTCGATTGAAATCGAAATGATGACGGGGATCGATTCGCCGCGCACGATGCGACTTCTCTTTTCCGGGGACATAGGCCCCGAGGTAACAAGTTTTCATCCGACGCCCGACTCACCTCGCAATCTCGATTATCTCATTTGTGAAGCGACCTATGGCGGGCGCGAGCGTCCTGCCATGACGCTTGCATCCCGCCGCGATCTTCTTGCTGCCGAGGTGAGCGAGGCGCTGAAGGGAAAGGGTGTGCTGATCGTTCCTTCCTTCGCGGTGGAGCGTACTCAGGAGCTCCTGTCCGATCTTCTGGCGCTCGCTCAAGAGCGGCGTATTCCGCAGGTGCCGATCTTTCTGGATTCGCCGCTGGCCATTCGGGCGACGGAAGTCTTTGTTGATCACGCGCACGAACTGGAAGACGGCGATGCTTTCAGCCATGCCATGCGTTCGCCGCTCCTGCGTACCACCGAGTCGGTGCAGGAAAGCATGATGATCGAGCGGATAGAAGGCAGTCACATCATCGTCGCCGCCAGCGGAATGTGTGACGCCGGCCGTATTCGCCATCACTTGAAGAACCACCTCTGGCGCACCAATGCCACAGTTCTCATGGTCGGCTATCAGGCTGAAGGCACGCTTGGACGTATTCTGCAGAATGGTGTTCGCGCGGTTCGTATCCAGGGAGAGGAAGTCAAGGTCAACGCCCGCATCCGAACGCTTGACATCTATTCAGGGCATGCGGACGGACCAGGCCTTGCACGTTGGGTGGAGGAACGGGGCCCTGTATCGCGAGGTATCATCCTTGTCCACGGTGAGAAGGAGGGGATTGCGGGCCTTGACGAGCGTCTCTCGGACCGGGGACTCGACGGCGAGCGTATCTTTGTTCCCGAGCTCGACGCGGTTTTCGATCTTCTGGCGGAGTCTCCGGCAACGCGCGAGCGGCCCGCGCCGCGGCGGCTGCAGCCGGAATTCGTCGGCCATCAAGACTGGCATAATGATCTTTCCCGTCTCTGGCTCGACATTGAGGAAGAGCTCGACAAGGCGGCAGATGACAAAGCGCGTCGTGTCATCCTTCGACGGGTTAGGCGCGCTCTCGAGAATAAGCACGAATAGTGCCAATTCTCTCGCGCTTCATCATTCGCGGGTAGCTTTTATCTGTATGCTTTGGAATGATAGCGACGAGGCCGAATTCTTCCATGAGTTACCCTACATGACCGCATCCCAATCCAGACAAAAGCAGGATGGCCGCCGGCTGCGCAGTGCCGCCAGCCGAAAGAGAATCGTAGAGGCCATGCGCGATCTCGTTCGAGAAGGTTCGGTATCGCCGCGCGCGGAAGAAGTGGCCGCACGTGCGGAGGTCGGTTTGCGTAGCGTCTTTCGCCATTTCGACGATATGGAGAGCCTTTATCGCGAGATCAGCGAGCTGATCGTGGCCGAAGTGCGCCCGATGCTTCTTCTTCCGCCACCGTCAGGCAAGGTGGACGAGATCATCGCGGAGATGATCGAGCGCCGGACGAAGCTCTTCGAACGCATCATGCCGTTCCGTACGGCCGCGGACGCGAACGCCTATCGTTCCACTTTTCTGGCACAGGAACGCAACAACATGAACGCCCAGTTCAGAGAGCTGATGCGTTCTGCGTTACCCGGTGACATCCGCAAGGACCGCACGTTTCTGGAAGCGCTGGATGCAACGTTGAGCTTCGATTTCTGGCGCCGGTTGCGCGTAGATCAGGGCCTTTCTGTCACCCAGGGAAAGCGTACCGTCGAAGCGATAGCCTCCGCGCTCCTTGCGGCACACCGGCGCGGCAAGGGCTGAGCCCTACGCTGCAAAGAGTTTCTCGCAGCCTGTTCCTGCAAACACATCGTCCACGATTTTTCTGTCAGCGGTTGCCAGCGAGGCGCGCTTTTCCTTCAGCCATTGCAGGCACTTCCCCTGATAGGGGAAAGGTTGTTGCACCCAGGTTTTGCCGTCGATTTCTGTTTCAACCTTCTCCGCACCTGCCGTCAGCGCCTTCGCATTGGCAAGGAGTGCGGGGACATAAACCCGTCCCACTTCTTTGAGAAGCTCACGGATGGCATCGGGGATGGAGTCGCGCTTCATCCAGTCGTCTTCGGTGGGCTCGAGCCCCGAAAGATCTTCCACAAGATCGACCCATGCAAAGACGCGTGGCGCGTGGCGGAAAGTTTCCTCCATCGGGGTCGGGTCGAAATGAGTGAGCTGAGTCAACTGACCGTAGGCGCCGAAGTCGCTTCCGCCCGGGCGCCGCCCCATCACAAAGGGCTGAACCTCCAGCACCTTCTTCATCGCCTCGAGATAGCGCAGATAGCTCGCCTCGATCACCGGCGCAGTCGTGTCGTTCGAGCCCACGACATAGAGCCGCGAGATCTGCCGGTTGGCGAAGATTTCACCCATCTTCAGCATCTCGTCTTCCGGCGCGGAAATGCCGCGCCACCGGGGCAGGATCGCCGCCGCCCGCTCGATGTCCGGCTTGTAGTACCAGCGGTAGTGGAACATCGCCTTGGTGAGCCACTCATCTGCATAATCTTCGAGCAGATAGTCGATAAACTCGATCACAGGGTCGGAGGGAATGACCGCGCGTCCCTTGAAGGCGTCTTCGAAGCGACGGATCAACGGCGTCGAGTCGACGACGGCCTGATAGTCGCCACTGCCTTCCTTCAGGTAGAAGGTCGGCAGCAGCGCCACCTTCGGCGCAGGGAGTTCCTTCGGAAGGTTTTGTCCATTGAGCAGGAAGCGGTAGGGAATATGCCGGTAGCGCAGAACGGCCAGCATCTTGCGCGTATAGGGCGAGCCGGGTGCGCCGCTCAGCAGCAGCGGTGTTTCGAGCGTCATTCTTTTTCCTCCCCAGGTCTTTCTTGTCTTTCGCTTCCTACTTGAACGAGAGAATGTGTCCTTCCGCCGGATTGATCTTGCCTGCAAGCATATCGGCATAGACGCGCGCGATCGCGTCCTCGCCCTTGCTGCGCTCGACCTTCATCCAGCCGGCAGATGCCGTGGCGAAGGCGTTCCAGCTTTCGCCGAGCTTCCGGTCGAAGCCGTCGCGGCCCCACTCGTCGCTCCGCTTCTTCATCTGGTCAGGTGCGAAGAAGAGATGCGGCTTCGCGCCCGGCAAGTCGGCGGGCGGGCGGGGGGCGTCTTTGTGCGACAGGCCGACCGTCGTGCTCTCCACCAGATTGTCCTTAAAGTGCCGGTGCACGGCGGCGATCACATCGCCATTGCCAGCAAAGTCGATCACGGCTGTCGGCACGCTCGCATCGAGCGTCGTGACCTCGTCATAAGTCAGGCTCTGGTCGTAGAAGCCGAGTCCGTCCACGAAAGCCTTGTTCTGCTTCGAGGTGAGGCCGATCACCTTCGGCCCGTCCGGCCGCCGTCGATGCAGCCCATAGGCTAGCCCGAGGCCCGTCTTCGATGAGGCGCTGAGCAACAGCGCCTGCTTTGCGCCGAAGAAATCATTGTCCGCCAACCAGTCGTCGATCAGGAAGGAGGTCGTGTAGAGCGGCCTGAGCACTGGTTCGAGGTCGTCATGAGGGCGCTTCGCTTCCACGCGCGTATAGCTGTTGTAGACGGGGTGCAGCTCGCGCCGCTGCTTGTAGAGATCGAGGAAACTTCCCGCGGTCACCTTTTCCGGCTGCATGACGAACGAAGTCGCCATGGGCAGGTAGCCATAGATGCGCCCGCCTTCCGGAATCTCCGGGCATTTCGACTTCACGATTCGGGCGAAGCCCCACACTGGAATTTTGCCCCAGCCCTCGGCCGCGGGAAAGAACGCCCAGTAGTTCAGCATGTCGCCGGCAACGGCATAGGTGATGTTGTTTGCTGTGAAGGCGAACTTCTCGATCTCTGCGAGAACCTGGCCATCCTCGACCTCAGCCTCCCGGTCTACCCATTTGCTCTCGGCGTAGTTCTTGCGATTGACGGTGAATTCCCGGATATGCGTGCTCATGGATCTCTCCTCCGATGGCGATGCGGCCGAGTATTTCACGTCTCGCCGTTCGTTTTTGTGAAACCGGTGTTTAGGGTTGGACGGACCGCTGCAGCTCCGATCCTCTGGCTTGACCCTTTCGGCATTCTCGTCAATAAAATGGCATAATAAGTGTCAATATAAGCAAGTCCGTCCCGCCGTCAATCCGCCGCGGGCGGCCAGAAAGGCAGCCATGAAAGTCGAGAATGCGGTACGGCCCGGAGATGAGCAGCTGAAGACCTTCTTCGAAAGGGCAGGCACGGACAGGGATGGTCCTGTCGTCATGGTCAATTTGCTGAAGTTCCGCGACCGTGCCGCCTATCCCGATGGCCGCGACGCGCATCTGAGCGGTCTCGAAGCCTATCTCCGCTACGGCGCCGAGGTCTCGAAGATCGTCGCAAAGCTCGGCGGTCGGATGGTCTATTCCGGCACCGTGGACGGGTTGATGCTGGGCGAGGTTGGCGAATTATGGGACCAGGTGGCGCTCGTCGAATATCCCTCCCGCGCCGCCTTCCTCGAAATGGTCATGTCGCCGGAATATCACGCGATCGAGGTCCATCGCGAAGCCGGCCTTGCCGGTCAGTTGAACATCGGTACCCGGCAGGCGCGGATCGTCTAACCGCGCTTGATCAGCTTTAAGAAGGTGTTTTTCAGCTGTTCGGTCAGTGATGGGTTTGGAGGAACGACGGGCGTTGCTGCTGGCTTTGACGTGAGCAGTTCCCGTACGAGGTGTGCGACATCCGACGTGTCGACATGGACGCGTTCGGATGTGTCTTCGCTCAGCAATCTGTCGGGATCGAACAGGTTTTCTCTTCCGAAATATTCTGCGAAGAGCCGCTCGTTGCCTGTGCGGTAGTGATTCAGAACATGCCGTTTGTCCGCCGTCGATAGCAGCCGGGATGCAGGGCGCCCGGTTGTCGCAAAGTGCCGGAATAGCGCATGCTGGGCCGCGGCATAAAATCGGGTGTCGGGTTCCTGTTGTTTGAACGCCCGAACATATTCCAGCGCCTCCAGCGACTGGCTGGTGTTGAGGTATTGCCGTTTCGCGGTGAGCAAGATTTCGTCGAGCTGTCCTTCCCCTACATAGCTCATGAAGTCGCGCGGTATGTCGCCGGCTTCGGCGTAGAGGCGCGGCTCCATATGCTCTTTGCCAAAGACAGCCGCCCATTTTGAAGCACGCTGATAAATGTCGAGATCGCGACTCAGGCTGTCTGGCGCGTCCAGGAACGCATGGATGGGTTTCACGAAAGCAGTTCGGGGATTCTTTGCCTGTTGCGCGTAGGTCGAAAGAAACGTCTCATCCTGTCTGCGTACGTAGAACACGATGCGTACATCGAACCTGGAAAAGACCTGCCGAAGATAACGGATTGCTTCGATTTTCAGTGCGAAGAAGCCTTCCGCCGAGAGGATGACCTTCCCTGCCGATGAACGAGCGATCTCGCTGAGAACGAGACCGAATTCTTCCTCTCGGTTCGGTACGTCCCCGGTTTTGTGGTCCGCCATGCCCTTTAGGGAGAAAGCAAGCCGGTGCTGTGAGCGCCAGCTTCCGAGGCAATCTTGTGGGAACAGGACGCCAGCCGCCAGCAACCGCTCTCTCTCATCGTGCAGGAAATGCTGGAGAGAAGTCGTGCCCGTCTTGTGAGGCCCTATATGGATGTAGAGCGTCTTCAAATGTCACCGGAAACAGGCGCTGCCCTCGTTGTGGGGAGATTATGTCAGAAATCCATGCTGAAACACGGAATTCGTAGTTCTCTCGAGCTGGCGCCGCGGGAGTTTTCACGAGACCTCTTGTGACCTCTTCCCGGGCAGCGCATCATGGCTTGCCTTTGTCCGAGGCGAACCTTCCGGGGAGGGAAGGCTGGACAGAGCAGAGAAGAGGGCAGAGGGACGAAATATAGAAAGTAGGGGAGGTTTCATGGCGAGGCGGCAAAAGGAAGAGTTCGGCGCGGGCATCGGCGAGGAAGCGGCAGAAACGCCGAATGTACTGAGTCCCATCGTCGGTATCAGCCGGGAGGATGTGCTCTCCGCGATTGGATCCATACTCGGCGGAGCGGCGCGCCAGCCTTTTACCTTCATGCAGCATGTCGGCTCGTTCGGCCGGAGTGTCGTGGATATTGTCGGTGGCGAGGCCAAGTTCGCTCCAGAGCCGAAAGACCGCCGCTTTGTCGACCCGGCCTGGCAGAAGAGCCCTGTCTATCGCCGACTTATGCAAGGCTGGCTCGCTTTTCGCGGAGAGATGCACGACTTCATCAAGTCACTCGAACTCGACCCCATCGAACACGGTCGCGCTATGCTCGTTGCAGACATCATGATCGATGCTGTGGCGCCCACGAATACCTTTGTCGGCAATCCCTCTGCCGTGAAACTTGCCCTCGACACCGGCGGCACGTCGCTGGTGCAGGGCCTGCGCCACGCGCTCGACGATTTGCGCAACAACCACGGGATGCCGTCGCAGGTCGACAAGACGCCCTTCAAGGTCGGCGAGAATCTCGCGACAACGGAAGGTTCCGTCGTCTACCGGACCGAAATGCTGGAGCTGCTCCAGTACACGCCGAAGACCGGCAATGTGCGCGCCATGCCGCTGCTTTTCGTACCGCCGCAGATCAACAAGTACTACGTGCTCGATCTCACGCCCGAAAAGAGCATGTCGCGCTATCTCGTCGATCAGGGCTTCCAGGTCTTCGTCGTGAGCTGGCGCAATCCGGGGCCGGAGCATCGTGACTGGGGGCTCGCGGATTACGTCTCCGCGCTGGTCGAGGTGATCGGCGTGGTCACCTCCATCACGGGGTCAGAGAAGGTCAACGTTTCTGGCGGCTGTTCAGGCGGCATTACGACAGCGACGCTTTTAAGTTATCTGACCGCCAAAGGCGACAAACGCGTCAACTCTGTCACCTTCTGGGTCTGCGTCCTTGATCCGCGCATGGAGGACAGCGATGTCGGCGTGCTGGTAACGAAACGCGGCATCGAGATGGCACGAAAACGGTCAGCCAAGAAAGGCGTGCTCGCCGGATCGGATCTTTCACGCGTCTTTGCGTGGTTGCGACCGAATGATCTCGTCTGGAACTACGTCGTGAACAATTATCTGCATGGACAGAAACCGCCTGCCTTCGACGTACTCTACTGGAACAATGATTCGACCAACCTCACTGCCGCGCTGCATTCCGACTACCTTTCACTCTACGAGACGCAACCTTTCGCCAACCCCGGCAAGGAGAGAATTCTCGGAGAGCCGATCGATCTGGGCAAGGTGGACATTGATGCCTTCATCGTCGGCGGTGTGACGGACCACATCACACCCTGGAAGGCCTGCTACCGAACGACGCAAATGCTCAGCGGAAAGCGCGAATTCGTGCTCTCGAACAGTGGACATATCCAGGCGATTCTGAACCCCCCTGGCAATCCGAAGGCGAAATATTTCGCCAATGACAGCCTCCCGGCTACCGCTGACGAGTGGGCGGCGGGCGCACACGAGGTCCAGGGATCTTGGTGGGAACGCTGGGCAAAATGGCTGGATGAGCGCTCCGGCGAGACGCAGCCCGCGCCGAAAAAGCTCGGCTCACGCAAATACAAGCCTATGGATGCCGCTCCGGGCACCTATGTATTAGGCTGAAGTAAACGTGAGTGAGTCGAAAGGCCGGTGCTCTGAATGAATAATGGAAAACCCCGATACCGCGACATAAGGGTGGGATCGAACATACTCCGCACCGCGGTTTGGGAGGGCAAGGGGCCTCATAGGCCACTGCTTTTCTTCAACGGCATCGGCGCCAATATCGAGTTGATCGCGCCGCTGGCGGAGGAATTCACGGATCGCGACGTGATCGCTTTCGACGCTCCCGGCGTAGGTGGCTCTCCGTCCGCTGCATTTCCCTACCGTCCTTGGCAGTTTGCCCGCATGGCGGCCGGCATTCTTGACGAACTTGGATACGGAGAAGTCGATGTCATGGGCGTGTCCTGGGGTGGGGCGATGGCTCAGCAATTTGCCTTCCAGTTCGGCTCCCGCGTCCACCGCCTCATACTGGCGGCCACGTCGGCTGGCATGTTCATGGTACCGGGAAAGCCTGCGGCGCTTGCCAAGCTTGCGCATCCGAAGCGCTACATGAACCCCGCCTACATGCTGGAGCATTTCGAGATGCTTTATGGCGATGAGGCGGACGGTGCAGACGGACATGCGAAGCGGCTCCGCGCTCCGAGTTTCCGGGGGTATTTCTACCAGCTGCTCGCAGGCATGGGCTGGACGAGTGTTCCCTTCCTCCCGTTCCTGAAGCCGCAGACTTTGATCCTCGCTGGCGAGAACGACCAGATCGTACCGCATGTCAACGGACGGTTCCTGGCCTCCCTGATCCCCGGCGCGCGCCTTGAGATCGTGCCGGGCGGGCATCTCTTCCTTGTCTCCCGGGCGAAGGAAGTTCTTCCGATCATTCGCAAGTTTTTGGATGAGGAGCCGGTCCGCCGCCCTTTCGCGAATAGTGATCCGTCGGCGGAGCGCCGTTTCCGGAGGGCGCGTCGCGGAAGCGGAGAGGCCCGGCCGGCAGTCTGAACCTGATCAGTTTCGTGTTGCGGAATTCCGGGTATTTCACCTTGTGAGGTTCCTGTGTCCCTTCTATTTTAATGAAATTCATTAAATATCTTGGGGAGGAGTGGGGATGAAGATCGGGAAACGCGGCCTGGCGATCGCCGCTGGGTTTGTTGTTTTGGTCGTCGTGGGGGCGATCCTGTTCAGCCGCTACTGGTACTACCTCCCCGGCATCCTTCAGGAACTGCGCGATCCCGTTCAGCCGAACCGCGAGGTGACATGGGAGCAGGGGCCTGAAGAACCTGTGGTGCCGGCCGTCGAGCGCAAGCCGAACATCGTGGTTATCCTCGCTGACGACCTTGGCTTCAACGATCTCTCTTTTGGCGGTGGTGGTATTGCCGGCGTTCCCACGCCGAACATCGACTCCATCGCAAGCAACGGCGTCACCTTCGTGAATGGCTACTCCGGTAATGCCACTTGCGCGCCCTCACGCGCCGCGATCATGACGGGGCGGTATGCGACCCGTTTCGGTTTCGAGTTCACGCCGGCCCCACCCCAGTTCGCGGAAACAATCGCGACCTTCGCAGATAATGGCGCGGTCTATTTCGAAGAGCGCGAGAGGGATGCACCGCCCGTTGACGAAATGAGTGTGCCGCTCGACGAAATCTATATCTCGAAGATGCTGAAGGAGCAGGGCTACCGGACCCTGATGCTCGGGAAATGGCATCTCGGCGGCACTGACACCACGCGCCCCGAAACGCGTGGTTTCGACGAAGCCCTCGGTTTCATGCCTGGTGCCTCGCTTTTCTTGCCGAAGAATGACCCGAACGTTGTGAACTCGGTGCAGGATTTCGATCCTATCGACAAGTTTCTGTGGGCCAATCTGCCTTTCGCCGTTCAGTTCAATGGCGGCGACCGTTTCGAGCCCTCCGAATACATGACGGACTATCTGACGAACGAGGCGGTAAAGGCGATCCAGGCAAACCGGAACCGTCCCTTCTTCATGTATCTTTCCTACAACGCCGTGCATACGCCGCTGCAGGCGCTGAAATCTGACTATGACGCGCTTTCGCATATCGAGGACCATACGCTGCGCACCTATGCCGCGATGATCGTCGCGCTCGACCGCGGCGTCGGCAAGGTGCTGGACGAGTTGAAGACACTGGGCCTCGATGAAAACACCATCGTGATCTTCACCAGCGACAATGGCGGTGCGAACTATGTCGGCCTGCCGGACATCAACGAACCCTATCGCGGCTGGAAGGCGACCTTCTTCGAAGGCGGCATCCATGTGCCTTTCTTCATGCAGTGGCCGTCCCGCATCGAAGCCGGAACGCAGAGCGACCGCACAGCCGCCCATGTCGACATCTTTGCGACGGCCGCTGCCGCTGCGGGCGCTGCGTTGCTGCAGGACCGCGTCTATGACGGCATCGACCTGATGCAATATGTGGACGGCAACGGCGTCGCCGACCGTCCGCTCTTCTTCCGCTCCGGTCACTACAGGACGCTCATCAAAGGTGGCTGGAAGCTTCAGCTCGCGGAGCGTCCCGCAAAGGCCTGGCTCTACCATCTCGCGCAGGATCCGACCGAGCAGAACAACCTCGCCGAGAAAGATCCCGAAAAGCTGGCCGAAATGACAGCCGCTCTCGAGGAGATCGACAGCGAACAGGCAGAACCGATCTGGCCGTCCCTTGTCGAGGCGCCGATGATGATAGACCGCCCGCTCGGCGGTGCGCCGCGTGGGCCGGAGGATGAATATGTCTTCTGGGCGAACTGACGATCGGGTGGAAGAAGGATGAGCAGGCGCTGGTTTGTTCTGACGGTTGCGATCGGGCTCGCCGTCGTCGCCGTGATGGCGGCGAGTCTATGGTCGCGCACCGGTCGCGATACCGCACACCTCGCCGAAGCCGAGCGCCGTCACTGCAATCTGGCGGCTGCGGACCCTTCTGCGCCGCACCCCGGCATGGTCTGGGTGGAGGGCGGCCGCTTTACCATGGGCGACACGTTCTATCCCGAAGAAACATTGCTGCACGATGTTGAGGTGGACGGCTTCTGGATGGACCGCACGGAGGTGACGAATGCCGAATTCGCTGCCTTCGTCGCCGACACCGGATACGTCACCGTCGCCGAGCGGCCGGTGGACGAAGAACGTCATCCGAACCTGCCGCCCGCCATGCGCAAGCCCGGCGCTGTCGTCTTCGTCATGCCGAACGATGTTCGCGGCACCGGCGATATATCGCAATGGTGGCAATACATCCCCGGGGCAAACTGGCGCCAGCCGGGCGGTCCCGGCACCTCCATTGACGGCAAGGACGATTTCCCGGTGACCGCCGTCGCGTATGAGGATGCTCTCGCTTACGCCGAGTGGAAGGGCAGGTCGCTTCCCACCGAAGCGCAATGGGAATGGGCGGCCCGCGAACGCAAACCCGAAGTTCCGCAGGACCGGACCCAGCCGCGCGAAGCGAACACCTGGCAGGGCCTCTTCCCGGTCATCAATCAGGCAGAAGACGGTTTCGTCGGCATCGCACCTGCCGGTTGCTTCGAGCCCAATGCGCTGGGTCTCTACGATATGATCGGCAATCTCTGGGAATGGACATCGGACGGGTATGAAGGCGCACCCGGCTCCCGCGTCATCAAGGGCGGTTCCTGGCTCTGCGCGCCTTCTTACTGTTTGCGCTACCGGCCGGGTGCCCGTCAGCCGCAGGAGGCGGATCTCGCAACCACGCATCTCGGTTTCCGCACGGTTCTTTCCCCCTCATCCTGATGGCTTGACGCCCCGTCCGGTTCGCGGCTCACTAGCGTTCATGAGCGCCGACATTGCATCCGGCGATAAGCCAGCCGCCGACACAACGCTGGAACGTGCCGTCCTCGGCCATTTGCGAAAGGCCGAGCGCGAAATCGTTTGGTTACGCTGGCTCGGCATGATCGGCTGGGCCTTCATCCTCTGGCGCGGTCCGGCGGCGGATGTCTCCTGGCCCTGGCTCGTCTATGCCGGCGGTCTTGCCTACACCGCCTTCGCGCATTGGCGCATCGCAGGCACGGGATCGGTCCTCTCGATCGCGCGCATGACGACCGTCGGCGACCCCGTTCTGGTTACCTTGATGTGTATCGTCACCGGCGGTCTCTCGTCTCCTTTCTTTCCCTTCTACTATTTCACGCTTCTTGCCGCCGCCTTCCGCTTCGGCTGGCGCGAGACGCTCGGTCTTCTCGTCCTCACCATATTTCTTTCCGTCTTCCTCTATCTCGTTGCGCCGGTCGAGTCGCCGGGACTGTCGGCGCTTGCCATCGGCATCTTCTATCTCGCCTTTTCCGCAGCGCTCGGCGTTCTGCTCGCGCGCTGGGCACAGGAAAATCTCGACCTTGCACTGGACCGCGCCCGCGCATTGAGCTTCGCGCGGGATCGGGCCCGCTCGCTTCTCCGTCGCCTGATCCGCACGCAGGAAGAAGAACGGCGCCTCATCGCGGGCGATCTTCACGACCGCATGAGCGGTCATCTCTTCGCGCTCCGTCAGGGTGCAGACCGGGCGCAGGATCGCGCGCTCAGCGATACCGTTGACGGGATATCTCGTGACATCCGTGCTCTGATGAACGAGCTGCATCCGACCGTGCTCGACGATCTCGGCATCGCCGTCGCAATGGAGGAATATGTCGCCGCGCAGCGGGAGAGCGCACCGTTCAAGATCTCGCTCGATATCGCACCGGAGCTCCGCCACTGGCGTTCCTCGACGGACGCCATGCTGTTTCGCATCCTGCAGGAAGCACTTCTCAATATCCGCAAGCACGCGAGGGCCTCGCAGGTTTCGATCGCGTTGACGCCGGAGCCAGGCGGCGGGGCGCGCCTTCGCATCGAGGATGATGGTTGCGGCTTCGATCCGGCGCTGGCTCGGCCCGGTCATTTCGGTTTGCTCACCATGCGCGAGCGTGCCGAAGCGCTCGGCGGAACGCTTGCAGTATCGAGCGCACCGGCGCAGGGTACGGCGCTTGTCGTCACGTTGCCGGGGGAGGCGGGCCGTGAAAAAAATCACAACCTATCTGATCGATGACCATCACGTGCTGCGTCAGGCGGTGGTCGAAATGCTGGAAGCGGAAGAAGACATCGTCGTTGTGGGACAGAGCGGCGATGCGCGCACAGGCATCGGCGAGATCGAACGCCTCAGGCCGGATGTCGCGGTGCTCGATCTGAAGATGCCGGGTATGGGCGGTCTTGCCGCGATCGGCGAAATCTTGAAGAGCGCCCCGCGCACCGGCATCATCATCTTCACCATGTACGACAACCCGGCCTATGTCTGGGAAACGACCAATGCCGGGGCGAGCGGCTATGTGCTGAAGAGCGCCTCCAAGGAAGATCTCCTTCGTGCCGTCCGTGCGGTTCACGCGGGTGCGGGATATCTCCAGGCCGAGGTGACGAAGCCGCTTCTCCGGCGCCTTGCGCAGGACGCCCGTTCCGCCGGACAGAAGGCAACGCTCACCTCGCGCGAGTTGCAGGTTCTCGAATGTCTCGCCGAGGGTCAGAGCAACAAGGTCATTGCCTACACACTCTCGATAACCGAGGACACGGTGAAGGCCCATCTGAAGAGCCTCTACGACAAGCTCGACGCGTCGGACCGCGCTCACGCGGTCGCCATCGCACTTCGCCAGCAACTGATCGAATAGTCCGGATTTCTGCGGATTTTCCCCGAATGAGGGGCCGCCTTTCCCCATCCGTGTAGTGTCGCCTCGCGCGTCCTTCGCCGATCCTTCTCCCAATGAAAACAGGAGGCAGGAAATTGGTGAACGGAAACGGATCTGCCGTCGCGCCCAAGCGCGCGATCGTGATCGGGGCAAGCACGACGGGATTGATTGCGGCGGCGGCTCTGTCCCGCCATTTCGCGGAAGTGATCGTGCTCGAAAGGGATACGCTGCCCGAGGAGCCGGAGTGGCGAAAGGGCGTGCCACAGTCGCGTCACGTCCACCTGCTGCTTCGCTGCGGCGAAGAAGTCATCAGCGAATATTTTCCGGGCGTCACCGATGAACTGGTGGCGGCGGGTGGCCGCCGTGTCGACATGGCGGCAGATACGCGCTGGTTCTATGCGGGTGGTTGGAAGGCGCGTTTCGACAGCGGCATCACCATGTACTGCCAGAGCAAGGGCTTCCTCGAGTGGACCCTTCGCCGTCGCGTCGAGAACCTGCCTAACGCGACCGTCCGCGACAAAGCCGAGATCGACACGTATCTCGTCTCGGACGGTGCCATCAGCGGCGTGCGCCTGAAGACGGGTGAGGAGGTGACGGCTGATCTCGTCGTCGATGCCTCCGGCCGCAACTCGAAGACGCCTCAGCGCCTCGCCTCCCTTGGCTTCGGCGAGGTTCCCGTGTCGGAACTTCCTGTCGACGTCGGATATGCCAGCCGTGCCTACCGAATTCCGCCGGGCAAGCGCGATTGGCTTTCGCTCATCGTCCATCCGCGCTATCCGGATTCCCGCCTCGGCGTCATCATTCCGGTCGAGGGCGATCGCTGGCTTGTCACGCTGGTCGGCTCCCGTGGTGACCATCCGCCGGCCGACGACGAGGGCTTCCTCGATTTTGCTCGCGGGCTTCCCGTGCCGGACATCTATGAGGCGATCCGCGACGCGGAGCCCCTGACGCCCGCCGGGCTTCATCGCTTTCCAGGCAATCTCCGCCGCCACTACGACCGTCTCGCCACCTTGCCGGACGGACTCGCCGTTATCGGCGACGCTGCCTGCTCTTTCAATCCGATCTATGCGCAGGGCATGACGCAGGGAGCCACCGCCGCACGCATTCTCGACACCTGCCTTGCGCGGCGGCGGAAGGGCGAACGGCTCAGCCTCAAGGGGTTTGGTCCTGTCTTCCAGCGTGAATACGCGAAATTTGCGGACCAGTGCTGGCTCATCTCGACAACGGAAGAATATCGCGACCCGAAGGTCGCTGCGCATCCGCCGCTCTGGACCAAGTTCGCCAACTGGTACCTCGAACAGGTTCACGAGCTGTCATGGAGCGACCGCCGCGCCGCTCACAGCTTTCTGGAGGTGATGCATCTTCTGCGCCCGCCCGCGTCGCTCCTTGCGCCGCCGCTCGCAGCGCGCGTTCTGGCTCATGGGCTTTTCGCCCGGGCGCACTGACCGTAACGAACGAAGAACAACAAGAAGAGGGAGGGAAATATGTGGCTCACGGACAAGCAGCGAAAGCGGATTTCTCCGGCAGATGAAAAGGCATCCGGCATTCCTCTGCCGACGCGCATGGTCTCCAATGGCGAGTACATGCCGCTTCCGCAAACCGCTGATCAGGCGCGTGTCGAAAACGGCATTCTCGCGGCGGCCGACGAGCAGGGCAGGAAGCTGGGGCTCGATCGCCGGTCCTTTCTGCGCTCCACGGCGGGTCTCGCCACATCGTTCTTCGTCATGAACAAGGTTTTCGGCGGTGACGTCTTTTCCGTCGCTCATGCTGAAACGACGGACCCCGCCGCCGCCGCCGAACGGGCATCTCGCTTTGCCGATCAGTACATCGTCGACATGCAACTTCACTTCGTGCGCGACGACTATGAATGGAACGGCATTCTCGATCTCGGAAACTACGCCAGGAAATGGAACGCCGATATCGGCGAAATCACCTTCGACAACTTCAAGTTCGATAACTTCATGAAGGAGGTCTATTTCGACAGCGATACGAAGATCGGTCTCATCAGTGCCGCACCGTCTGATCATGGTCCGAACGTCATCATGAACAATGACGGGCTCGCGGATGCACGCAACTTCGTCAACAAGGCCTCTGGCTCCCGCCGCATGCTGTCCCACACGGTCATCGCGCCCGGACAGCCCGGCTGGCTCGAGGAGATCGACCGTGCCATCGAAGTGCTGAAGCCCGATAGCTGGAAGGGCTACACGCTGGGCGATCCCTTCGACAACTCGCAATACCCCTGGCGCCTCGACGACGAGAAGCTGATGTACCCGGCCTATGAGCGCATGGTGAAGGCCGGCATCCGCAATGTCTGCATTCACAAGGGCCTGCTGCCGGAAGACTATGAGAATGTCATCACGCATTGGCGGCACGCCATGGTGGACGATGTTGGTCCCGCGGCGCGCGACTGGCCGGAACTCAATTTCATCATCTACCATTCGGGCTTCCGCCCGCTCTTGACCTCGCCCGATCCGCTGCTGGCGCAGTTCGAGAAGGAAGGCCGCATCGACTGGGTGAGCGACCTCGCCGACATTCCGGAGCAATACGGCGTCTCCAACGTCTATGCCGAACTCGGCACGACCTTCGGCAGTTGCGCCGTCACGCATCCGCGCCTCGCCGCCGCTCTCATGGGTGTGCTCATCCGCGGCATGGGCGAGGATCACATCATCTGGGGCACGGACAGCGTCTGGTACGGTTCGCCGCAATGGCAGATCGAGGCCATGCGCCGCATCGAAATTCCGGAAGACATGCGCAAGGCGCACGGCTTCGCGGAGCTTGGCGCTGCCGACGGTTCGGTAAAGAGCGCGATCTTCGCGGGCAACGCGACCCGCGTTTACGGTCTCGAGGATCTCGCCCGGCCCGACGCCGCCTGGAAGACGGACGCGCTCTCGAGCGTCAAGGCGGAGTATGTCGCTTCCGGCGCCACGCCCTCGAACAATTTCTATGGCTTCATCGCGAAGGCCGGAGGGCAGGGCTGATGCCGGGCATGTTCGAAGGCAAGGTCGCGCTTGTCACCGGCGCATCGGCTGGTATTGGCAAGGCAATGGCGGAAGCCGCTGCGCGGGAAGGTGCCGCGCTCGCGCTCGGCGACGTTGCCGAGGCGGGCGAGGGTGTTGCGGATGCCTTGCGGAAGAAGGGTGCGAAAGCCTTCTTTCTTCGCACCGACGTCAGGAAGAAGGCGGACGTCGATGCGCTCGTCGCCCGCGCGAAGTCGGAGCTGGGGGCGTCCCCTACCGTCGCCTTCGTCAATGCCGGTATCGAGGGCCGCCTCGGTGCGCCCTGGGAAACGACGGAAGACGATTTCACCCGCGTCATCGACACGAACCTCATCGGCTCTTGGCGCACCATCGCCGCCGTCCTGCCGGGCATGATTGCGGCGGGTGAGGGCGCCATCGTCGCCACCGCCTCCGTCGCCGGTCTCGTTGGCGCGGGCGGGCTCGCCGCCTATGTCGCGAGCAAGCACGGCGTCGTTGGTCTCGTGAAATCCGTCGCCATCGACGTCGCCAAGTCGGGCATCCGCGTCAACGCGCTTTGCCCCGGCATGATCGAGACCTCGATGGTCGACCGGCTCGCGGACAGCGCACCGAACTTCCGCGAGAGCCTGCTTGCGCTCAAACCCATGGGCCGCCTCGGTGTGCCGTCGGAAGCGGCGGAAGCCGCCATCTGGTTAGCCTCGCCCGCCGCGAGCTTCGTCACCGGCCACGCGCTCGCCGTCGACGGCGGCTATGCATCTCAGTAATCGAACGATCAAGGGAGGAAACACATGAACACGACAACCGGAACCATGACCGCCGAGGCCTCGAAGAAGGTCGTTGCCGACTTCCTCGGTGCCTGGCAGAAGCGCGACGTGCCGGGCATCATGGAGTGCTTCACGGACGACGCGGTCTATCACAATGTTCCTGTCGCCCCGATCAAGGGCATCGACGGCATCCGGGAGATATTCGAGGGCTTTCTCTCGGCCTTTGCCTATGCCGACCTCGAAATCATTCGCATCGCCGCCGAACCCAATCTCGTCTTCGCCGAGCGGGTCGATCACTTCCGGCTCCATGACGGCCGGAGCGTCGATCTGCCCGTCAACGGCGTCTTCGAGCTGAGGAACGGCAAGATCTACCGTTTCAGCGATTATTTCGATCTCGCCTCCTTCGAGGGGCCGACGGGCCTCAAGCTCTGAATCGCGAAATTTTCGGCAAAAAGTGAGACTTTCTGCCGGTTGAAGCGTTGTGCACTGCAAGAGCTTTAACCGGAACAGGAAGATCGCATGTCCGCTCATGACTTTTCCCGCGAGGAAAAGTCGGAAAAGACGGGAGTTCTGAAGCCGTCGCGCAATGTCTGGCGCGTCGAGAAGGCGGCACGTGCCCGCCTTCTCGTCGACGCCGCGCATTATTTCGAGACCTTGCGCGCGGCGATGAGGAACGCTCGCCATTCGATCCTGGTCGTCGGCTGGGACATCGACAGCCGCACGCGGCTCGTTGGTCCCTCCGGTAAGGTGGATGATGACCTCCCCGAAACCTTCGGCGAGTTCATCGCCGCTCTCGCGCGGGAGAATCCGGAACTCGAAATAAAGCTCCTCCTCTGGGATTACTCGGTCATCTACGCGATGGAGCGCGAGTTGCTCCCCGTCGTGCCGCTCCGCTGGAACACGCCGCGCAACATCGATCTCTGTCTTGACGACGAAATCCCGGTCGGCGCTTCCCATCACCAGAAAATCGTGGTCATCGACGACTGTCTCGCATTCAGCGGCGGGCTCGACATCACGGTCCGCCGCTGGGATACCCCGGCGCATGACCCGGCAAACGATCTCCGCGTCGATCCGAGCGACGAGCCGTACAAGCCGTTCCACGATGTTCAGATGATGGTGGATGGTGACGCGGCCGCCGCGCTCGGCGAACTGGCGCGGAGGCGCTGGCATCGCGCTGCCTGCGAGGAGCTCGCTCCCGTGCCCGACGCCGGCGACCCCTGGCCGGAAGCTGTCGATCCGCATTTCACCGGCACCACCATCGGCATTGCGCGCACCGAGCCAGCCGTCAATGGCGGCTCCGCCGTGCGCGAGATCGAGACTCTCTTCCGAGACATGATCGCCGCCGCCGAACGCTGGATCTATATCGAGAACCAGTTTCTAACCTGCACGGAAGTCGCCCGCGCGCTGGCCGAGCGTCTTGGCGAAAACCCCGATCTCGAGGTACTCCTTGTCGCGCCGAAGACGCATGAAGCGTGGCTCGAGCAGCAAACCATGCTCGCCGGCCGCATCCGGTTCATGGAGATCATCCGCCAGGCGGGGGTCGCGGATCGCGTGCGTCTCGTTTATCCCGCCGTCGGTAGGGAAGGCGGGGATGTTGATGTCATGGTCCATTCCAAGGTCATGATCGTCGACGATGCGCTGCTGCGCGTCGGCTCGGCCAACCTTTGCAACCGTTCGATGGGCACGGATACCGAATGCGACCTCGTCATCGAAGCCTCCGATGAGGCTTCTCGCGCAGGCGTGCTCGACGCACTCGGCCGGCTTCTCGGCGAGCATTGTGGCGCCGACCCGGAAAAGATCGTCGATGTGCTGCGTGAAAGCGGATCGATCTTCACTGCGATGGAGTGCGGTGAGGCAAGTGAGCACCGCCTCCGTCCGATATCCGACGGCGGCGATCCGCCCGGTGAAGCGTTCACTGCCATTGAATCGATAGCCGACCCCGGCCGCCCCATCGCGTCAGGCGAGCATTTCGCCGATATCGTCGATCTGGGAGGCGAGGAAAGCCACAGCCGTTTCTCCACCTTCGTCAAGGTCGTGACCGTGGTCCTCTTCATCGTCGCGCTCGGTCTTCTGTGGCGCTACACGCCGCTTTCCGAATATGCCCAGCCCGACAAGCTGCGTGAGACCTTTGGCGGCATGGCGGACAATCCGTTCGCCGTCATCGCTATCGTTGCGCTCTATGTGATCTCGGGTTTCTTTGCCTTCCCTGTCACCGTGCTCATTCTCGTCACGGCCGGCACGTTCGGCCTCTGGCCGGGCCTCCTCTATGCGGCTCTGGGTTCCATGTCGAGCGCGCTCGCAACCTATGGTGCGGGGCGTGGGCTTGGCGCACGTTTCCTGCGCAATCTTATCGGCCCACGGATTAATCGCATCAGCCGTGGCATCGGCGAGCGCGGCGTTCTCGCCATCGCCACCATCCGCCTCGTTCCCGTCGCTCCCTTCATGCTGGTGAACCTCGTCGCGGGCGCCTTCCGCATTCCCGTCATTGACTACACCTTCGGCACGTTTATCGGCCTTGCACCGGGCATTGTGTTGCTGTCGGTCATGGGCGACCGCGTTTTCGCCATGCTCGAAGATCCATCTCTGATAGATCTCGCTATCGTGGTTGGCGCCCTCGCGCTCTGGATCGGCTTCGCGTTCGCGCTTCAGAAGCTGATCGCAAGGTGGCGAAAGTCGGACTGATGCCGTCTTCCCTGCGCCTTCTGAGCTGGAACATTCACGGCGGCATCGGCCCGGATCGTCGCTACGATCTCATGCGCGTCGTCGATCTGGTCGCCCGTCACGATCCGGACATTGTCGCCCTGCAGGAAGTCGACTCGCGCGGACGATCTGCCGAAAGCGCTCCTCTACGTTTGCTCAGCGAAGCGCTCGGGGAGCACGCTGCCGAAGCCCGAACCATCTCCGCGCCGGACGGTCACTATGGCCATGTCGTCATCAGCCGATTTCCTCTGAACCGCATTTGCGTGCACGACCTCTCCTTCGGTGCGCGCGAGCCGCGATGCGCCATATCCGCGGAAGTGGAAACGCCACAAGGGTCGCTCCGTCTCGTGACTGCGCATCTCGGCCTCAGCATCTGGGAACGTCGCGCGCAGTCGGCGATGCTCGCTGCTCTCGCGCGGAAAGGCGAAGGGGCCTGTGTCGTCATGGGTGATTTCAACGACTGGTTTTCCTTTGGCTGGGTCCGGCGCCGTCTGAAGGGTACGCTGCCGGCGCGCACCATGGAGCGGACCTTTCCGTCCGTCTATCCGGTTCTCCGCCTCGATCGCATCTATTGCGGCGCACCCGCCCGCATCCTCCGCAGCTGGAGCGACACAGACGCGCGCAAAGCATCGGACCATCTGCCCATCATCGCCGACATCGAGATCGGCTAACGTTCAGCGCCGCTGCGATCCGTCGAGTGTGAGAATATCCCCATAGAGTTCCGGCCGCCGGTCGCGGAACACACCCCAGGCCACGCGCTGCCGCCTGTTCTGCTCGACGTCGAAACTTGCGAGGATCACTTCCTCTTCGTGCTCGCTCGCTTCGGCGAGCTTCGCTCCCGTTGCATCGGTGATGAAGGACGAACCGTAAAAGGTGATGGCGCAGCTCGATCCCTCTTCACGTCCAATCCGGTTCGACGCAACGACAGGGATCAGGTTCGCTGCCGAGTGCCCCTGCATCGTCCTTTGCCAGTGATCGCGGGAATGGATCGTCTCATCATGCGGCTCCGAACCGATGGCTGTCGGATAGAGCACCACGTCGGCTCCCTTCAGCGTCAATATGCGCGCTGTCTCCGGAAACCACTGGTCCCAGCAGATCGCGGCGCCGACGCGCCCACGCCGTGTGTTCCAGACGTGGAAACCTGTGTCGCCGGGATTGAAATAGTATTTCTCCCTGTAACCTGGCCCGTCCGGAATATGCGACTTGCGGTAGATGCCGAGTATCTCGCCACCGTCGATGACGACAAGCGAATTGTATTGCGCGTTGTTCGCCCGCTCATAGATGGAGATGGGGAGCACGATCTCGTACTTGGCTGAAAGGGAACGAAAATGCTGGACGGCGGGATTGTCGGTCGCGGGACCGGCAAGGTGCAGCAGGTCCGGCTCGGTATCCTTGCAGAAATAGGGCGTCTCGAAGAGTTCCTGCAGCAGGATCACGCCTGCGCCTCGTTCCGCCGCCGCATGTACGAGCTTCTCGGCGCGCGCTATGTTCTCGTCCCTGTCCCAGCCGCAAGCCATCTGTGTCGCGGCCACCGTCATCTGTGTCATGTCGTACACTCTTCAAAAAGGAGACAAGGTTCAGCAAACGCATATGGATCGCACTGCAACATAGTCCAGACGCCGATCTTCATGCGTCAGTCATACTGTCGTAAATCCGCTCTCTGGTGAAGAGACGCCACCACCGTAGCTGCCTTGCTTCAATTTGACGCCGATCAGCCTCATGGACTCACCGTATCGTGACGGCTTTAATCTTGCTGCCTGATCCACTTCAGGTTTGGCAAGGGGGCCTGTTTCATGCTGCGCCATTTCGTCCAGATTCTCGATTTTTCGAGCATCGAATTGCAGAAGATCATGGAGTTGACGGCCCTTCTGAAAAAGGCCGACAAGGAAGGCGCCTGTCCGCGGCTTCTGCAAGGTGCGTCTCTCGGCATGATCTTCGAGGAGCCCTCGACTCGTACCCGAGTCTCCTTCGAGGTCGCCATGACCAAGCTCGGCGGCCATGCACTCTATCTCCGTCCTGGCGAAATTCATCTCGGCGCGCGCGAATCGATCGCGGACACGGCCCGCGTCGTTTCCCGCATGGTCGACGTCATCGAGGCTCGCACCCTGAAGCATCAGACGGTTCTCGACCTTGCGAAATATGCGACCGTTCCCGTCATCAACGGCCTCACCGATTTCAATCACCCGACCCAGGTTCTCTGCGACGTCTTCACCATGACGGAACATGCCCCGAAGGAGAAGAAGCTCACGGATCTTCATCTGACCTTCGTCGGCGACGCGACGAACGTCTGCGTCTCGCTGATGTTCATCTGCGCGCGCCTTGGCATCTCCTTCACGCAGGCTGCACCCGCGAAATATCAGGTTTCGGAGGCACACCGCGCGATGGTGAAGGATGCGTGCGCGGAATCAGGCGCCACCATCTCTTTCACCGACGATCCCGTCGCTGCCGTGTCCGCCGCCGACTTCATCTATACGGATCTGTGGTGGTGGATCGGTCAGGAAGACGAGATCCCGGAACGCCGCGCCGCTTTCATGCCGAAATTTCAGGTCAATGCGGACCTTCTCTCGAAGGCGCCCGCTACCGCCCGCTTCATGCATTGTCTGCCCGCCTCGCGCGGCGTCGAGGCGACCGACGAGGTTATGGATGGTCCTCAATCCATCATCTACGATCAGTCGGAAAACAGGCTTCATACCGAGAAAGCGTTGCTTGTCTGGTTCGTGTACCCGCGTCTCAAACGTGCGTCCGATTCCCTGATTGCGCATCATCGCGGTCTCGTCGAGGCATTCCTCGGGTAACCGTGGCGACGGGGCAGGAGATCGGTCGCACTTCATACGAATAATTCTTGAAGGGGGAACGACGATGTCCGATTCCACGGCTGGCCTGCCGCAGCAGCGGGGCTACAAGAAGGTCCTGCGCGGCTTCGACCTCACGCTTTTCACGGTCTGCGCCATTCTCGTCATCGACCAGCTTGCGGCATCTGCGGCCATCGGCCCGCAGTCCGTCTTCTGGTGGATATTCACGATGGTGCTGTTCTTCATTCCCTACGGGCTGATCACGGCCGAACTCGGCAGCGCCTATCCCGATCAGGGCGGCATCTACGCTTGGGTGCGCCGGGCCTTTGGCCCGCGCTGGGGCGGCCGCACGGCCTGGCTCTGGTGGATCAACGTTGCGCTCTGGCAGCCCTCCGTCTACATCCTCTTCGCCGGCATCTTCGCCGCGCTGTTCATGCCCGATCTCGCGCTCTGGCCGCAGATCGCGATCGCCATCGTGCTGACATGGCTGACCGTCTGGATCAACATCGTCCGCCTCGACATTGGCAAGTGGGTGCCGAACCTTGGTGCGATCTTCAAGGTCGCAATCATGCTCGTCATCGGCGTGGGCGGCTTCGTCTATGCCTCCAACCACGGCGTCGCGAACGAACTCACCCTCTCCAGCATGGCGCCGAGCTGGGGTGCCTCGCTCGCCTTCCTCCCGGTCATCGTCTACAACTTCCTGGGATTCGAGCTCATGTCGGGAGCAGGCGCGGAGATGGAGAATCCCGCCCGCGATGTCCCTGTGACGATCGCCGTCTCCGGTATCCTCATCGCCGCCTTCTATCTGTTCGCCACGATCGGCATTCTCATCGCGCTCCCGCTCGACGAGATCGACCTCGTGAGCGGCATCGTGGATACGCTGCGTGTGCTTCTCGGTGAGGGAGGCGTTGGCGGTGCGTTCGTCGTCGCTCTCGGTCTCATGGCCCTCTATTCCTTCCTCGCCAACATGGTCACCTGGACCATGGGCGCGAACCGGTCGGCGGCGGAAGCCTCGCTCGACGGCAATCTGCCCCCGATGTTTGCGAAACTCCACGCGGTCCACCGGACACCGGCGAGCGCGGCAATAGTGACCGGTGTGGTGACGACCGTCGTCATCGTCATCTATGGCCTTCTCGCCGCGGATGCCGAGGATCTCTTCTGGACGCTCTTCGCCTTCTCCTCGATCATCTTTCTGCTGCCGTACCTCCTGATGTTCGGCGCCTTCCTGAAGTTGCGGAGCATCGACGCTGCGGCTACTCGCCCCTATCGCGTGCCGGGCGGTGCGGGCGGGGCCTGGGCCCTCGCGGTCGTCTGCATGCTCTTCATCCTGCAGGCGATCGTCTTCTTCATCTATACGCCAGGCGAGTTCGACATGATCTATGCCGGCTCCGTTGCGGCAGGCGTCCTGGTCACGCTCGCCATAGGCGAAGGTCTGGTCCGGTGGGGAGAGCGCAGGCACGCCCGCTGAGCAATCTCGGGCGGCGGCGCGGGGTCCGTCCCGCCGCCCCTTTCGGAGTTTCCCATGGTACGAAAGCTCGAAACGCTACCCCGGACGGACGGATATCGCATGCCGGCCGAATTCG
This sequence comes from Parvibaculum sp., assembly GCA_017642695.1. Taxonomy (GTDB): domain Bacteria; phylum Pseudomonadota; class Alphaproteobacteria; order Parvibaculales; family Parvibaculaceae; genus Parvibaculum. The sequence goes on from JAEPQD010000001.1 coordinate 1,993,583, forward strand.
AGCCGCATGCCGGTACATGGATGCTCTGGCCCGAACGGCCGGACAACTGGCGCCTCGGCGCGAAGCCTGCCCAGCATGCCTTCGTTGCCGTCGCGCAAGCCATTGCGCGCGGCGAGCCGGTGACCGTCGGTGCATCGCCGCGCCAGTTCGCGAATGCGCGCGCCATGCTTCCGCCTCCCATCCGCGTCGTCGAACTGTCGAACAATGATTCATGGATGCGCGACTGCGGCCCGACTTTCGTCGTGGACGGGAAGGGCGGGGTGCGCGCCGTCGACTGGGTCTTCAATGCCTGGGGCGGCCTCGAGGGTGGCCTTTACTTTCCGTGGGACCAGGACGATCTCGTCGCGTCCAAGGTGGCGGAGGTCGAGCGTGTGGATCGTTACCGTGCGCCCATCGTGCTCGAGGGCGGTTCCATCCATGTCGACGGCGAAGGCACGCTGCTGACGACCGAGGAATGTCTTCTCAACCCCAACCGGAATCCCGGCCTCTCCCGCGCCGGGATCGAGCAGGTTCTTGCCGACTACCTCGCTATCGAGAAAACGGTGTGGCTCGGCCCCGGTGTTGTCGATGACGAAACCAGCGGTCACATAGACAATCTCTGCTGTTTCGTGCGCCCCGGCGTCGTCGCACTCACCTGGACCGATGACAAGGCCGATCCGCAATACGACATTTCGCACGATGCCTTCGAACGCCTTTCCGCCGCTACGGACGCGCGTGGAAGGCGTTTCGAAATTCACAAGCTCCACCAGCCGGGACCGCTCCATCTCACGGAGGAGGAGAGCCGCGGCATCGATGCGGTCGAGGGCACGCAGCCGCGCCTCGCCGGCGCCCGCCTTGCCGCCTCCTACGTCAATTTCTACATCGCCAACGGCGTGGTCGCCGTACCCGTCTTCGACGACCCGCATGACGGTGAAGCCATCGAAAGGATCGCCCGGCTCTTTCCCGGCCGCACGGTTGTCCCCGTTCCCGCGCGTGAAATCCTGCTCGGCGGCGGCAACATCCACTGCATCACCCAGCAGCAGCCCGCGCCGCGGGGTGCCTGAGCCATGCGCCTCGTCGTGGCCATTGGCGGAAACGCCCTTCTGAAACGCGGCGACACGCTCGGCATCGGCGAGCAGCGCCGCAACATGGGGGACGCCGCAGGCGCGCTCGCCGCTCTCGCGCGCGAGCACGAGGTCGTGCTCGTGCACGGCAATGGTCCCCAGGTCGGCCTCCTCGCGCTCGAGGCCGAAGCCTACAAGGGCGCGCCGCCTTACCCGCTCGATGTGCTGGGCGCGGAATCGCAAGGCATGATCGGATATGTGATCGAGGAAGCGATGCGCCGTGCGCTTCCCGACCGCGAGATCGTGACCGTCCTCACCCAGACGCTGGTCGATCCCGCCGATCCGGCATTCGCGCAACCGTCGAAGCCGATCGGGCCGGTCTATGACGAGAAGACGGCGCGCGCGCTCGCCGCCGAACGCGGCTGGGCCGTCGCGCCCGAAGGGCCGGAGGGCAAGGCCTGGCGCCGTGTCGTCGCCTCGCCCGCGCCGCGCCGGATCGTGCAGCTCGCCGCCATTCGCCGCCTCGTCGACAGCGGTTGCCTTGTCGTTTGCGCGGGCGGCGGCGGCATTCCCGTGCGTGCCGGTCCGGGCGGCGCGCCGGAAGGCGTCGAGGCCGTCATCGACAAGGATCTCGCGGCCTGCCTTCTGGCGCAGGATCTCGGTGCCGGCCGGTTGCTGATCCTGACGGATGTGGACGGCGTCTATGAGGCCTGGGGCACGCCCGGGCAGGCGCGCATCGACGTCCTCTCCGCCCGGACCCTCGATCCCGCCGCCTTCGCCTCGGGGTCGATGGGCCCCAAGATCCAGGCGGCGCGTGACTTTGTGCTTGCGACCGGCCAGCCCGCCTTTATCGGCGCCCTCGGCCGGGCGGCGGATATTCTGTCGGGCCGCTCGGGCACGCGGATCGATCCCTGAGCCAAGGTTTCCGTTACCGCCCCTGCCATCGAGCCATGGCGCCTGATAGACTCTCGTTTGCGTCCGCTGCGGCGCGGATGGGGGAATGTCGGCTTAAATGGTTTCTGCGACAGTGAGCAAAGGCCCGGGAGGCCCCGATGGCGGCACCCCGCGCGCCACATTCCATGTCGCGCCCCCGCCGCCGCCCCGCCCGAAAACATGGAAAAGCGAACTCGCCATCGCGCTCACGCTGGCGCTCCTCTTCAATCTTCTGGTGATCGCCTCCTTCCTCCTCCTCGCCCCGGACGCGCCCTCCCGCGAAGAGCCGCCATCGATCACCGTCGAACTCGTGCAGGAGCCGAAGCCGGAGCCTCAGCCCGAACCCGAGCCACAGCCACAGCCACAGGAAGAAGCGGCTCAGGAGCGAACCTTCACCCGTTCCGGCGCGACCGACGATCCGTCCGTGCCTGGCTATGGCGAGGAGCCGGCGGAGGAAGAGCCCGTGGAGGCCGAGACGCAGCCCGAGGAAAAGCCCGCCGAAAAAGAGCAGAAGGCTGAGAAGGAAGACCTGCCGGGCTGGGCCCGAACCGTCGAGGAAGGCTATGACCTCAATGCGGGTAACCAGGGCGCGTCGAGCGCCGAACAGCAACTTGCCAAGGCGAGCGGCGGCGACGCTTACCTGAACGCCATGGGCCGCCGGATTGTCGCGAATGTCGTCTATCCGGAGGAAGCACGTGGCCGTGAAGGCATACTCGTCATTGTCCTTCTCGTTCACCGGACGGGCAGGCTGGAGCAGTTTCGCGTTCTGCAATCGACGGGTGATCCCGCCCTGGACCGGGCGGCCCTTGCGGCGATCCAGCGCAGCGTGCCTTTTGCCCCCTTCCCCGCCGGCATTACCGTCGCCCGCGCGCCCCTTCAACTCACCTTGAAAATCTCCCCGCAGCTGAACTGATCTGGCCTTCGTTCACCCTTCCGGCCTCGTTTTATGTCATTCTCACCTACCCACCCTTATGGGTGGGGTAGGGTTGGTATCCCTGTTTCAGCATGCCCACTTGAAGCGCTATCTGGGGAGGAGAGCGTGCTGAAAACGATAAGTAACTGGATTCGTGGAGAAAATTCCACGAATGCGGCCGCAAAGGGGGAGGCTCGGGTGGAAGCAAAAGCCCGTCACTGGTATTTCAACAAGCGCCCGAAGGATGTCATCGAGGCCGACACGCTCATCCTCAGGGAGGAGCCGATCCCGGCCCTCCAGGACGGCGAGATCCTCATTCGCACCCTCTACATGTCGCTCGACGCCACCAACCGCGTCTGGATGAGCGACTGGGACACCTATATGGACCCGCTGCCGACCGGCGCGCGCATGCTGGGTTTCATCCTCGGCGAGGTCGCGGAATCGCGGAACCCCGCCTTCCCGCAAGGCTCCCTCGTCACCGGCCTCGGCACCTGGTCGGACTGGATCGTGACGGACGGGGAGGGCTATGCGCCCTTTCCGAGGCCGGAAGGCGTGCCGCTCGCGGATGCCTTCGGCATCCTCGCGGTCGCCGGGCCCACGGCTTATGTCGGCCTTCTCGAAATCGGCAAGCCGAAGCCGGGCGACACGGTCGTCGTCACCGCCGCCGCCGGTGCCGTCGGTGCGCTTGTCGGCCAGATCGCGAAGCTGCAGGGCTGCCGCGTCGTCGGCGTCGCCGGATCGGACGACAAGTGCAAGTGGCTGACGGACGAGCTCGGTTTCGACGCGGCCATCAACTACCGCAAGGAAGATCTGCTGGAAGCGCTGAAGCGCGAGGCGCCGGACGGCATCGACGTGCAGTTCGAGAATGTCGGCGGCGACCAGCTCGATGCCGGTCTCACCCTGATGAACGAGGGCGGCCGCGTCGTCATCTGCGGTCTCATCTCGACCTACAATTCGTCCGGCCCGGTTCCGGGTCCCTACATGTTCCGCAATGTCATCATGAAGCGCCTCACCATTCAGGGCTTCGTCATTCTCGACTACGCGGCGCACTTCCCGGAATACCACGCGAAGCTCGTCGAATGGATGCGCGCGGGCGATCTCAAATACCGCCTGCACATTGAAGAGGGACTGGAAAACGCGGTGGATGCGCTTCGCCTGCTCTACACGGGCGGCAACAATGGCAAACTGATGGTGCGTATCGGAAAATAACGCGCGCAAAGCGCATCCCGGTCGCGCGGGCGTCCTTGCGGCGCCCACCACCCTTGGAGGAGGGATCGATGGGAGGAGCAGCGGAACCCGAGGTATCGCGGGACAACCCCCGCGGGAGGAAGGCGGCTGCGCCCTCTTTCGCGAAGGCGGTGTCGCGGTCGCCTGCGTCCAACAACATCGTCCTGCGCAAGCACCAGATCGATCGTCTGAAAAATCACACCGGCGTCCGTCTCATCGTCGCGCAGGCGCCCGCGGGTTTCGGCAAGACGACGCTGCTGCGGCAATATTGTGCCTGGCGGGAAGGGCAGGGAGCCAGCATCGCGTGGCTTCATCTTGAAGCGCATTATTCCGATCCTTCCCGTTTTCTTCGCCTTCTCTGCGAGGCGATCACGGGAACCATTCCCGAGGGCGAGCCGGTCGTAACCCTGTCCGAGACGTCGTCGGCGTCCATTCAGGATTTCCTGCGCTGCGTTCGCGCCGTGCAGCAGGACATCGTGATCGTCATCGACAATTTCGAGCAGGCGGCGCATCCCGGCATGGAAGCCGTGATCGCGCAACTGGTCCGCGTGTTGCCGTCCGGCGCACAGCTCTGCATCGGCACGCGCGTCATCCCGGCGATCAATCTTCCGCGTCTTCAGTTGCGCGAGCAGGCGGTCGTCGTCAACGTCGAGGGCCTGCGCTTTCGTGCCAACGAGACGGCGGAGTTCTTCCGCGAGTTTCGCGATATCTCCGATTCCGAAGTGGATCGGTATCAGACCGCGACCGACGGCTGGCCCGCCGCCCTCCAGTGCATCCGCCTCTCGATGCGCGGCCGTACCGGCCGGGCGCGCGCGCTTCCGGCCTCGGGCGTCACGCCGGACCTGATCGATTTCCTCGCAACTGATGTCTTCGAGAACCTCTCCGCCGATTTCCAGCGCGTGCTGCTCGAAGCCTGCATGCCGGAGCGCATCTGCCCCGAGCTGCTGGAGCATATCTCCAGCCGGACCGACGGCGCGCATTGTCTCGACGAGATCGAACATCTCGGTCTCTTCCTCACGCCGGTCGACATGGAACGGCGCTGGTTCCGCTTTCACACCGTGTTCCGGCAGGTTCTGCTGACGAGGCTCCGCCGCGAAATGTCGGAAGCCGAAGTCCTTGCCCGTCACAAGCGCATTGCCGAATGGTATGCGGAGCACGACTTTCGCGAGGAAGCGATCACGCATTATCTGGACGCCGGCCACGAGAAGGAAGCGGCGGCGCTGCTCAATCTCGGTATCGAGCGGCTCGTCGGCGAGGAGCGTCTCGATCTCATCGTGCGGTACGCGGATCGTCTCCCGCCTCAGATCATCCAGGAATACGAAGACATCCTGAACGCCGCCATCGTCGCCTATGGATTCCGCCGCGAGTTCGCCAAGGCAAACCGCATCCTCGCGCTCCGCAAGGCAGCGCTCGAAAGGGAAGGGGCGTCGAAGGAAGAATGGGGCGTCCATTACTACACCCGCATCTTCACCACGGCCGCGCAGGATCAGGTCGTCGAGATCGGCCGCAACGCGCAGCTGGCCCTCGACCATCTCACGCCGGGTAAGGGCTTCGAATATGCCGTTGCGCTCAACGCGCGCGGATACTGGCTCTACCTGAACAGCCGGTTCGAGGAGGCGCGGGAGGTCACCTTGCAGGCCCGCGCCCTTCACGATCGCGCGCATAACCCCTTCGGCCTCTCCTATTGCGAGTGGATTCACGCGAATGTCCTCGCGGCGCAGGGCTACAACGAAGAAGCGCTGAAGAGCCTGAAGCAGGCCTATGTCCACAACGAGGAATGCGCGACGGCGAGCGTCACCGCCGGTTCGGTGATCGCCGCTTGTCTCGCCGAGACGCTCTACGAGAAGAACTGCATCGTGGAGGCTGAAACGCTGCTCCACGATCATCTTCTGCTTCTCGAACAGCAGGCGATCGTCGAGCCGCTTGCGCTTGCCTTCCTCACCATGGCGCGCATCGCCAATCTGCGCGGCGAGGAGCGTGAGGCCGAGGAAGTGCTCGACCGCATGATGTATCTCGGCCACCGCTACAATCTGCGCCGCCTTGTGACCTATGCAAAAGCCGAGCTTGTCCGGCAGGCGACGCTGGCGGGCGATCTGGAAAAGGCCCGCACCCGCTTTGCGAGCCTCGCCCATGCCGAGCCCGACAGCGAAGACGACCTTGTTTTTCATGCAGGCGAAACCGAAGCGCATACCGTCACCGAAGCGCGCCTGCTGATTCTCGCCGGCCGCCACGCCGATGCCCGCGCCCTGATCCAGCCCGCCGCCCGCAAGGCGCGCGCCCAGCGCCGCATGCGCCGCTTCATGAAGCTCAACCTGCTGCTCGCCATCTCGCTCAATGTCGAAGGCCAGGTGAACTCCGCCCGCCGCGCCCTCATCGAGGCGCTCCAGGTCGGCGCGCCCGATCAGTTCGTCCGCCTCGTGCTCGACGAGGGCCCGCAGGCCGTCCGCCTCCTGCATGAGGCGCGTCAGGCACTGCCGAAATTTCCGGATCTGCCGCAGAAGGACCGCGTTTCCGCCTATCTCGACAAGCTCCTGTCGGAAGCGGGCGAATTCGCGCCGCCGCTGACGCAGCACGACGAGGACGATACCGACGAGGATGCGGGTGCGCCGCTGCTGGAAGATTTGACCGACCGTGAGCGCGAGATTCTGCGTCTCGTGTCGAATGGGTTTTCCAACAAGGCGCTCGCCGACCGGCTGTCGCTCTCTACCAACACGGTGAAGTGGCACCTCAGGAACATCTTCGAGAAACTGCAGATCAGCAACCGCATGCAGGCCGTTTCCGTCGCCCGTCATTTCGGCCTTATCGAATAGTGGTTTGCTCTCCCGGTATAACCGGCTGATTCCCTGAACTCGTCATCGCCCGGCCCGGCTTTGACGGCTTGCCCGCGTCTTGCCGGCGCTGTGAAAGAAGACAGGGATGACCCCCATGAAGCGGTCATGACGCGCTGTTTTTTGAAGTTCTTTCCGCCACAATTCTCTCCCTCTCATTTCCATCCTTTCGGGTGGGGTTTGGGGGGTCGGCCACCGCTAATTTTCTCCTCATAAATGGTCGGGTCGCCTCGTTTCGGCGCCCGCCGAAAAGACATCGGGGAGGAACTTGCGGTGGGGCTTCTTGTAAGCATCGATAATGGCGGCACGCTGACCGACGTCTGCGCGACCGATGGCGCTTCGACCGTCCATGCAAAGACGCTGACGACGCCGCACGATCTGACCGAATGTTTCGTGAAGTGCCTCGAAGCGCTTTCCGAAAAGATCGATGGCGAAATCGACCTGCCGAAACTCGTCGGCTCCATCGACTACATCCGCTATTCGACCACGCAGGGCACCAATGCCATCGTGCAGCGCAAGGGGCCGCGCATCGGCCTGCTGACGGATGACGACGCCGTCGCGACCGGAGCGATGAACGCCGCGCCCGCGCTCTTCGAGGCTTTCGTCGGAGACCGCATCCGCGTCGTCTCGCCCGCCGCCGCGACGGAAAACACCGCCGAACTCGTCACCGCCGTCTCGAAGCTTGTTTCGGCAGGCGCGGGACGCATCGTGCTCGCATTCTCGGGCAGCGAAGCTGCTGCCTCCGAAAAGGCCGCCAAGCGCGTTCTCTATCGTGCCTTCCCGCGCCACTTGCTCGGCGCCGTGCCGCTCCTTTTCTCGACCGAGCTGACGCGCATCGGCACGCTTGATCAGCGCGTCTGGACCTCGGTCGTCAACGCCTTTCTCCATCCCGCGATGGAAACCTTCCTCTACAACGCCGAGAATCGCCTGCGCGAACACCGTGCCCGCAAGCCGCTCCTCATCTTCCGCAACGACGGCAACTCGACCCGCGTCGCGAAAACGGTCGCGATCAAGACCTATTCCTCGGGTCCCCAGGGCGGTGTCGTCGGCGGCGAGGTTCTGCTGAAGCATTACGGCATTCCGGCTGCCTGCTCGATCGACATCGGCGGCACCACGACAGACATCGCCATGTTCGAGAACGCCGCCGTGGCCGTCGCCCAGTCGGGCCACATCGAGGGCGCGCCGGTCTCGATCCCGCTTGCTGCCATCGACAGCATCGGCGCGGGTGGCGGGTCGATCATTCGCGCCGAAGGCGGGAAAATCCTTGTCGGTCCCGAAAGTGTCGGCTCCGCGCCCGGCCCCGCCTGCTTTGCGCGCGGCGGCACGAAGGCCACCATGACGGATGCCTTCCTCGCTCTCGGCATTCTCGACCCGGCTTCCTATTTCGGCGGCCGCATGCCGCTCGATCGCGAGCGCGCCGAACGCGCCATCATGAAGGAAGTCGGCGAGCCGCTCGGCCTTTCGCTCGCCGAAGCCGCCGAAGCGATGGCCGATGCCTATCACGGCAAGATCGCCGCCGAGATCGAATCCTGGGTGAAGGACAATCCGCAGGCGATCCTGCTTGCCTTTGGCGGCGCGGGCCCCATGTCCGCTTGCGGCGTCGCCGAGAAGGCCGGTCTCAGGACCGTCCTCATCCCGAAATTTGCCGCCGTCTTTTCGGCCTACGGCATCGCCTTCTCCGACATCGAGCACAGCTACATGGCCGAGCTGGTGCCTGGCCGCGACAACGCGGTTGAGACCGCGAAGGACGAACTCGCCGAGCAGGCCCGCCGCGGCATGCTTGCCGAGGGCTTCGACCTCGCCGAATGCCGCCTCGACTACGCGGTGCTGACGAAGAACGGCGCGGGCTACACGCGTGCGAAGCTGAACGGCCGCCACGACGGCGCGAATACCGAAAGCTGGCTCGAGCTGCGTGTGACGAAGCCGATCGACAAGATCGCGCTCGGCGACCCGGCCTGCGAGGAAAAGCGCGAAGCGAAGCCCGCGGGCATTCGCAAGGGCACCTCCGACCTGCCGCTCTTCCGCCTGGAAGACCTCGCGCCGGGTGACTGGGGCGCCGGTCCCTGTCTCGTCGAGGAAGCTTTCTTCACCACGCATGTCCGCGAAGGCTGGCGCTTCGCCGTCAGCGGCAATGGCGACCTGTTGCTCAAGCGCTGAAATTTCCGGGGAGGATACCCATGAAAGTCTTCATCACGTCGATGCTCACCATCGACCTCGACAGCGAGCGCTGGGAATGCGCTTCCTGCGGCCACGACATCGGCAATGCGCGTGACAACTACAAGAAGGGTCTCCTCGTCCGCGAACGCGACCCTTCGGAAGTCCACGCGCCGATCCTCGACAAGGAAAAATACGATTTCACCTTCTCGCCCGATCCGGACTGGTGCGCGATCCTCGAATATTGCTGCCCGAATTGCGGCCATCTCGCGGAAGTCGAATATCTCCCGCCGGGTCATCCGCCCGCGCACGACATCGAGCTCGATATCGACGCGCTGAAGGCGCAATGGGCGAAGCGCGAGCCGCTCGACAAGCCGGTGCTCGGCCCCGATTTCGTCGCGCCCCCGCATTCGCACTGATCCCGGACAGAACGAAACCTAACGAGGAACGAAACACATGCGTCGCGTATCGGTCGACATCGGCGGAACCTTCACGGATTGCTCGCTTGTCTGGGACGACGTTTATGTCGAGGCGAAGGCGCTTACGACGCACCAGAACCTCGCGCTCGGTTTCAACGCCTCGCTGAAGATCGCCTATGAGCAGCTCGGCCTCTCGCTGGAAGAAGTGATGCGCGAAGTGGACAGCGTCCGCTACGCGACGACGCTCGGCACCAACGCGCTGATCGAGCGCCGCGGTCCCCGCGTCGGCCTCATCGTCACGGCCGGCTTCGAGGCGATGGTGCCCTTGAGCCGCGGCCTCGGTTACGGCGAGGGCCTGCCGGACCGTCTCCGCCGCGACCTGCCGATGGCGCAGCGTCCCGCGCCGCTCGTGCCCGTCCAGATGATCGTCGGCATTCGCGAGCGCGTCGCCGAAACCGGCGAGATCGTCATGGCGGTCGATCCCGAAGACGTGCGCGATTGCGTCCGCAAGCTCGTCGACAATGGCGTCCAGGCCTTCGTCGTCTCCCTGGTCAATGCCGTCGTCCAGCCGGAACACGAACTTCTCGTCGAGGAAATCATTCGCGACGAATTCCCCGAGCATCTTCTCGGCTCCGCGCCCATCGTGCTGTCCCACAAGGTGGGCGGCCGCAAGGGCGAATATGCCCGCACCTCGTCGGCGATCATCGACGCCTTCCTGCACAACGCCATGTATCACGGCCTCTCCTCGCTCGAGCTGAACCTCCGTGACAACGGCTACCGCAAACCCATGCTCGTCATCCACAATTCGGGCGGCATGGCGCAGCTGAATTCGACAGACGCGCTCCAGACGATCCATTCCGGCCCCGTCGCCGGCATCAATGCTTCCGAGCATCTCGCCGCCGAAACCGATCTCGGCAACGTCGTCTGCACCGACATGGGCGGCACCTCCTTCGACATCGGCCTCGTCGTGAAGGGCGGGGTTAAGTTCTACGACTTCAATCCCGTGATCGAGCGCTGGCTCGTCAACATCCCGATGGTCCATCTCGTCACCCTCGGCGCGGGCGGCGGTTCCATCGCGCGCTACGACCGTCTCCGCCGCGCCGTCGCCGTCGGTCCGGAAAGCGCAGGCTCGGACCCCGGCCCCGCCTGCTACAACCGTGGCGGCCGCAATCCGACCGTGACCGACGCCGACCTCGCTCTCGGCTACTTGATCGCCGACCGCTACGCAGGCGGCTCGATCCCGCTCAATGAACGCCGCGCCACCCGTGCGCTCGAAAAGGAGATCGGCGAGATCATGAACGTGGACGCCATCGGCGCCGCCAAGCTGGTCCGCGACAAGGTCGACAACGACATGGCGAACGGTATCGCGCAGGAACTGCGCGTCCGTGGCTATGAGCCGCGTCACTTCACGCTGCTCGCCTATGGCGGCAACGGTGCGCTCCATGCCTGCGGCATCGCCAACATGCTTGGCGTCTCCCGCGTCATGGTGCCGCCCTTCACCTCCATCTTCTCGGCCATCGGCGCGGGCAACATGGACCAGCTCCATTTCCACGAGCGCTCGCTTTATCTCTCGCTCTACGACTCGAACACCCGCGCCCTCTTCGACGACTTCCCGCACTTCAACGCGCTGGTCGAGGAACTGGAGCAGAAGGGCAAGGACGATCTCGTCCGCCAGGGCGTGCCGGAAGAGGCGATTCAGCACCGCCTCGAACTCGACATGCGTTATGGCAACCAGCTCGCTCAGACGGCCGTCGTCGTCTCGAAGAACCGGTTGAACTCCGCCGAAGACCTTCTCGAAGTCATGAAGGAATTCTCTGCCGACTATGGCCGCCGCTACGGCGAAGGCAGCCAGGCGCCGGAAGCCGGCATCCGCGTGAACACGATCCGCGTCGCGACTTATTCCAGCATGTCGACGCTCAAGTTCCAGGGCGTTCTGCCGAACGAAAAGGAACTGACAAAGGCGCCCGCCGCGTCCGAAACCCGCGAGTGCCACTTTGTCGGTCACGACGCGCCGCTCGCCACCGGCTTCTACGAACTCGCCGATCTCGATTTCGGCGCTGTAGTGGAGGCCCCCGCCGTCGTCATTTCCCCGTCCACGACCTATCTGGTCGAACCCGGCTGGAAGCTTCGCATCGGCCGCTACGGCGCGGGCCTCTTCGAACGGGCGCAGTAATGACGACGCAGACAGAAAACATCTCCGGGAGGAAACACAATGGGTGACGACATGGACATCGGCGGCGCACCGTCCGCTGCCGTTCAGGACTTCCTGAAGGAAACGAGCCTCTATCTCGCGCCCGATCCGGAGATCATGAACAATCACGGTCTTGAGCCGCGCACCGCCTTCGAGGATCAGTGCATCGGCAAGGAGGGCGATCCCGTCCGCCTCGAAATCGTCCGCGAGCGTATCCTCGCCGGCGTGAACGAGAGCTACGAGATGCTGGAGAACATGGGCGCAGCGCCTGGCGCGAAGTGGGGCGACTGCGTTTCCGCCGTCTATACGGCGTCGGGCGACCTCTCGCTCGCGAGCTCCGGCGGCGTCGTCATCTTCTGCAACCTCGTTCAGTATCCGATCAAGTTCGTCAACAAGTACTGGTCGGGCGACCCCACTGTCGGAATCAAGGAAGGCGATGTCTTCATCGTCAACGATGCCCGCTACGGTCAGGCGCACAATACCGATCAGTCAATGATGATGCCCGTGTTCCACGAAGGGCGCATCGTCGCCTGGGCGGGCGCGACCGTTCACGAAGGTGAGAATGGCGCCATCGAACCGGGCGGTATGCCCTCGCTTGCCGAGCAGATCTGGGACGAAGGGCTCAAGATGTCGCCCTTCAAGGTTGCGGAGAACTACAGGCTCCGCCGCGACCTCGTCACCTTCCTGCAGAACTCCGTGCGCGAGCCGAAGCTGCAATATGCGGACATGAAGGTGAAGATGTATGTCTGCCGCCGCATCGAGACGCGCATTCACGAGGCGATCGCCGAATATGGCGTCGAGGCCGTCGTCGCCGCGCTCCGCATGAACCTCGAGGACACGGACGCCGAAGTGCGCCGCCGCCTGCTCGAATGGCCGGACGGCACCACGCGCCATGCCTGGTGGACCGACGGCACACTGCGCGAAAACGTCCAGATCAAGATCAACCTCGCGCTGACGAAGAAGGGCGACGAGATCACCTTCGACTATCGTGGATCGAGCCCCGAATTCACCAACCGCTCGAACAACAGTCTCGACATCACGGTGAAGGGCATGCTCGCCCAGCTCTTCCTCACCTTCATCTGGCCGGACATTCCCCGCAATCAGGGTGTGCTCGCGCCGGTGAAGTTCATCTTCGACAATCCCTCGGTGCTGAAGCCTGCCTTCGGCACGCCGAATGCGCAATCCATGATGACGGTCTTCACTGCGTGGAGCGCCGGTCAGGTCTGCGCGATGAAGTTCCTCTATTCCAACCCGAAGAAATACACGCGGGTTCTCGCGCCCTGGTTCAACATGATCAACACCTTCCTCTTCGGCGGGCTCACGCAGCACGGCGAAATGGTCGGTAACGTCTGCGCCGACATCAACGGCATGGGCGGCGGTGCGCTGGCGGACCGCGATGGCGAGCATGGCTGCGCGCCGATCTTCGCCACCATGTCCGACATCGGCGAGCAGGAGTTCATCGAGGAGGAGATGCCCTTCATCCAGATCGTCTCCAAGAAGATGATGAAGGACAATCAGGGCTTCGGCCGCCAGCGTGGCGGCATGGGCTACCAGATGGTGCTCGCCATGCGCGACAGCCCCGCCTTCGGCTTCATGCTGACGGCGATGGGTGCCAAGTTCCCGAACATTCCGGGCCTCTTCGGCGGCTATGGCTGCCCCACCTATCCGCTCTCGCGGGTCTCGGGCGTCGACGTTTTCGAAATCCTGAAGACCGATCCGGGCTCCTTCCGCTATTCCATCGAGGAATTGATGAACGAGCGCCCCTTCAAGGACGCGAAATACACAACCCATCCGATGACGCTCGGCTATACGCTGGCGCAGCGCGGCGAGCTCTACATGATCTCGCAGGGCACCGGCGGCGGCTTCGGCGATCCGCTGGACCGCAAGCCCGAGGATGTGATCCGCGATCTCGACGAGGACCTGATCTCCCACGATGTCGCCTGGCGCGTCTACCGCGTCGTCTACGACAACGAGACGCTTCACGTCGATGAAGAGGCGACGGAGGAGGCGCGCGAAGCGATGCGCAAGGAACGCATCGCGAAGAGCAAGCCCTTCGATGCCTTCTGTGAAGGTTGGGTGAAGGACAAGCCCTCCGGCAAGGTGCCTTACTACGGCTGCTGGGACGACAAGACGATGGTCCATGCGGGCTCGCCCGACACGCTCCATCCGGCCGCCCAGGTCAACCCGCCGGTCATCATGGCGAACCCGCTCCAGGTCAAGATCGACAGGCTCGAAGCCGAGCTCGCCGCCTGCCGCAAGGGGCAGGGCTGAAAATGACCGCCTCGCTGCCGCCGCTCTGGATCGACGGTTACGCCTTTGGTGCCCGCGTCCTGCGCGGTGGCGAGGAACCGTGGAAGACGCCGGACGACTTCGGCTTCTTCCTGCGCGATCTCGCACAGCTTCTCTCGCTCGATCTGGTCGAGGTTCCGGTCCTGCCCGCGATCCTCGCATGGGGAGAGATGGAGGGCGTCGCTCTTGGCTCCCTCGGCGCGGACGGCATGGAGCGGCTCATGGCGGACACGCGCTTCCGTGCTCATCTGAAGCGCGGGCTTGAAACGGCGGCGGGCGCGCTCGGCTCCCGTGCGCTTGCGCTCTCCCTTCCCGGTCCCGGCGTGCTCGCCGCGCTGTGCTGTCCGGAAGATGAAAGGGACGAGGATGCGCTGGATGACCTCGCGCTGTCGCTCGCCGATCTTCTCCGTGCACTCTATCGCCCGGAGCTCTCCGCCTTTCGTTTCGCGGAAAGTGACCCTCGCGCGCTCGACTTCTTCGATCCCCTCACCAATGTCGCCCGCCACTATGAAGCCGCCTCCGTCCTCGTTCTGACGGGCGAGGCATCCGCGGCCGCTGAGGAGGCTTCGGGGTTCGATGCTGTCCTTTGCGAAGGGGAGGGCGGCAGCGGTCTCGTTCTTCCTGCCGCCATTTGGAATGGGGCGTCCGCGGTGCCGGCATCGGATATTCCGGCATTCACGGAAGTGCCGGCGGACATGGTTCCTGAAACCGTGCTCGCGAGGCTCAGGCAACTGGGCGGTCAGGCAGCCTGAATATCCTCCTCGGGAGACGATCCCTCCCTCCCGGACGACTTGGCTGCTCTTCGGCAACGGAGAGCAGCCTTTTTTCTGCCCGTCTGCGCATGCCCGTCCCCCCTTTCGTGTAGTACCGCCTATTTGCCGTATACGGAATACTTGCGCCACTTACGAGCGGTACCCAGCGGGGAGCGCTCCCTCCGCCTCTCCGCCAGACTTCGGCTGCCTCGCCTTCCCGCGGGGCAGCCTTTTTCTCGTTTGTGAAAGCGATCCTTCCAACCCTCCCCGAGGGGAGGGGCGGAAAATTCACGGAATTTTTCGGGGCGGGGGAAGGGGGATATCTCGAACCCGGCGATCAGCCTTGTCCCCGGGTCATTTCCGGCCAGAACCGGGGACAACCGCCGGCACACGGGGCGGGGACAAACTCTCGTCCTCGCACCGCAGCATCGCCGCAAGACGCTTTGTGACGTTTCAGTGACAGTTCGATGACGGTCGTCTATGCGGCGGCCGTTTTATACTCGGTCTGCGTCTCCGCGAAGCGCACGAAATAGTCGATCGCAGCAGGATTTGCCATCGCATCCCGGCTCGCCGCCTTCTCCAGCGCCACGCCGAGCAGGATCTTGCGCACCGGCACTTCCATCTTCTTGCCCGTCAGCGTGTAGGGCACCGCGTCGATTTCGTAAATCCTGTCAGGGACATGGCGCGGGGAGTACTTTTCCTTCAGCGCCTTGTTGATCTTTGCCTTCACCTCGTCCGTGAGCTTCGCACCCTTTGCCATCGTCACGAACAGCGGCATGAAGAAGGTGCCGCCAGGCAGGTCGAGATTGACGATGATCGAGTCCTCGATCTCCTCAAGTCCTTCTATCGTCCGGTAAATTTCCGCTGTCCCGATCCGCACGCCATATCTGTTCAGCGTCGAATCCGAACGCCCCATGATGAAGCAGCCGCCGCGCTCATTGACCTTGAAGTAGTCGCCGTGCCGCCAGTGTCCTTCATAGGTGTCGAAATAGCTGTCGTGGTAGCGGTGTCCGCCTTCGTCGTTCCAGAAATAGAGCGGCATCGACGGCATCGGCTTGCTCACCACGAGCTCGCCCACCTCGCCGATAACCGGATTTCCTTCGTCGTCAAAGGCATTTACGTCGACGCCGAGGCATCGCGTCTGAATCTCGCCCGCATGTACCGGCAGCGTCGGCATGCCGCCCACAAAGGCGGAGGCGACGTCCGTGCCGCCGCTCTGCGACGTCACCCAGATGTCGGATTGCAGGTTCTCGAAGCACCATTCCATGTGTTCCGGCATCACCGGCGAGCCGCCGAGCAGGATGCTCTTCATCTTCGACATGTCGTAGAGCTTGTTCGGTTTGATACCGGCCTTCATCTGTCCGTTGAGGAAGGTCGGGCTCGCACCGAACAACGTCATGCCGGTTTCAGCCGCGAGCTCCCACAGGCGGTCTGCCTTCGGCACCATCGGGTTGCCGTCATAGAGCACCACGGCGGAGCCTGCGACGAGGCCCGAAAGCAGGATGTTCCACATCACCCAGCCCGTCGTCGTGAAGTAGAACATGCAGGATGTGGGCTTCAGGTTCAGGTGGAAATGCGTGAATTTGAGCGCTTCCAGCAGCACCCCACCATGTCCGTGCACGAAGGGCTTCGGCAGTCCCGTCGTTCCCGACGAGTAGACGATCCAGAGTGGATGGTCGAACCTCGTATCCTCGAACGCGAAATCCGTCACCTCGTCGCGATCGAGAAGCGATTGCCACGCAACGGCTTTCGGCGTCACGGGTTCGGCGCTGTAGTCTGCGGATGAGCCTTTCACATGCACGATGTGTTCGAGCGAGGGCAGGGCGTCCGCCATGGCGCGCACTTCCGTCCGCCGGTCGAAATCCTTGCCCCCATAGCGATAGCTGTCGCTTGCGAACATGAGTTTCGGGGTGATCTGCCCGAACCGGTCGATGACGCTCGCGGAGCCGAAATCAGGCGAGCAGCTCGACCAGATCGCGCCGATGCTGGCCGTGGCGAAGAAAGCGATGGCGGCTTCCGGGACATTGGGCATGTAGGAAACGACGCGGTCGCCGGGCTTTATCCCCAGTTCTCTGAGCGAGGTCGCGACCTTGAAAACCTGGCGACGGAGTTCGTCCCAGCTGATCTTTCGCGCCGGGCCTTCTTCCCCGGCCGCATGGATCGCCGTCTTGTCGCCTTCGCCCTTCGAGAGCAGCGTGGCGATGTAGTTCACGCGGGCGCCGCAGAACCATTCCGTTCCCGGCATCTCCGGGTGCCGCATCACGCATTCATAGGGCGTCGAGGAGGTAAGGCCGAAATACCGCCAGATTGCCTCCCAGAAGCCGGCAATGTCATCCGCCGACCAGCGCCGGACCTCTTCGTAGTTCTTGAAATCATGCCCCTTGCCGTTCAGCCAGTCGGTGAACGCGGTGATGTTTGCATCCGCCACCATCTCGCGCGACGGCGTCCACAGCAGGTCTCCCATATTGGCCACGGCGTTCTCTCCCTCATGCCTACCGCTTCTTGTTGGCGTGATCCTAGGGAGGACGCGTGTGCCTTATCCCCACCCGTTTGGGCGGCGTTAACTCTCTCCCTCATCTCCGATTGAGCAGCCTTCCCAACTCATTCGTGTAATTCCGCGCCTTGTCCGCGACGCGCACCATGCGGTCCGGGGTGGAGGAGCGGCGTCGTTGTGATGCGCTGCAGCAAGTTTCGATGCGTGTCTGAAATATCGCTGTTTCGGTCATGTTTTCGGCGAACACCGCACCGCCATCCTTTAGGGCGGGGTGCATCCGGACGCTGTCGCTCACCATTCCTGCAACGGTCCGGATTCGCGTTTGCCGAATGAACAGGACCGGACGGGAGAGGGAACGGGAGAAGGTTGCCCCGACACGCTTGAGAGTTGCGGCACGTGTGCGTTTACGTGCCGAACCAGGTGTGCCGGGAGCTGTATCGGGGGGTGCCTGGGTGGAACGGCTGAGTGCGCGAATTGCCAGAGCCACGATGACGTATCGCTGGCTGTCGCTGTTCGTTCTTGTTGCGATAACGGTTTTCTTCGGCGCACAGCTCCGCAACGTGGAGCTGCGTACGATTTTCAGCGACCTGCTGCCGAGCACCCATCCATTCGTACAGACCTACAAGGACCATCCGAACTTCGGTAATCCCCTCACCGTCACCGTGATGATAAAGCGCACGGATGGCGAGGACATCTACAACGCGGAAACGCTTCAGAAAGTCTGGAACCTGACGCGTGATGTCGACCTCGCGCCGGCCGTGGATCACGACCAGATTCTCTCCGTGGCGACCGAGAAGGCGCGCTATTCCGAGGCAACGCCGAACGGCATCGATTCCCGCCCGATCATGGGCGATCACGCACCGCGCACCGCGGAAGAGATAGAAGAATTCCGCAATCGTCTCCTGAAGTCGCCCAACGTACGCAACTTCATGGTCTCGGAGGACGAGACCGCGACCCTTATCACCGCGACTTTCATCGAGCGCCTGCTCGATTATGGCGAAACGTTCGAGTATCTCGACAAGCTCGTCAAGGACGCGCGCGACGACAAGCACGAAATCCACATGGCGGGCCAGCCCGTGCTCACGGGTTGGGTCTATTTCTACGAACTTCAGATGCTTGGCATCTTCGCCGTTACCGGTCTGGCGCTTCTGGTCGCGCTGGTCGTCTACATGCGCAACGTGGTCGGCGTGGTGGCGCCTCTTGTGACGAGCCTTGTTGCCGCGATCTGGGGCTTTGGTTTTGTCGGTTGGCTGGGACAGCCGATTGAACCGCTCATCATGGTGGTGCCGCTTCTCCTCGTTGCGCGCTCGTTCAGTCACTGTGTGCAGTTCATCGAGCGCTACTATGAAGTTCTGCATCACGTGAAGAACCGCCGTCGGGCCGCCGAAATTTCGCTCAGCGTCATGATGGTGCCCGGCGTTCTCGGCATTACGACCGACGCGATGGGGCTCCTTCTCATCGGCGTTGCGCCCATCCCCGCCATGGAGCGGTTTGCCCTCTTCTGCGGCTTCTGGGCGATGATGCTGGTGCCGACGAACGTGCTCCTGACGCCGCTGCTCATCATGCTCTTGCCGCAACCGCGCAACGTGAAGCGTATGGTTGGTGAAGCTGAGGACCAGCAGCGCTTCGGCGGTATCCGTCTGCTCCTTCGCGGGATCGGCCGCCTCTCCATCGGTCGCACCTCGGTGCTGACGGCGCTCGTCGTCGGAACGCTCGCGGTTTTCAGCTTCGGCAAGGTTCTCGGTATCCAGGTCGGCAATCCAGTGGAGGGAAGCAACCTTCTCTGGGAGGATTCGGAATTCAATGTCGCTGTCTCGAGGATCAACAGTCACTTTCCGGGCTTGAACACTCTCGAGATCATCTTCGAGTCTAAATCGCCAGACAGCCTCGATCGCGTCGTACGCAAGGCCGAGACCGCTCTCACCATGCAACGGCTCCAGCACATGCTGGAAAGCCAGCCGAACCCGCCCGAAGCGTCCCTGTCCTTTGCCGACTACCTTCCGGAAGCGAACCGGCTTTTCAGTGGCGGCAATCCGAAATGGGGCCCGCTTGATCACGACGATGCGGCCGTGAGCGCTGCCGCAGGTGCCTTGATGGTCGGTACGGGCCCGAAAGCCTTCCTGCATGTCGCCGATTTCGAGCAGCGCAACGGCACGGTGTCCCTCTGGTACAAGGACAACAGGCAGGCAACCGTCGACGAGGCCCTGCGCCAGGCACGCGCCGCGCTGGCCATCGTCGGCACGGAATTTGATGATTTCCGCATTCGGCTTGGCAGCGGCACGATTGCACTCCAGCAGTCCATCAACGACACGGTAGACCGTTACCAGTGGGTTATCCTCGGTCTTCTCAATGCCGTTATCTTCATTACCTGCAGCATTGCTTACCGCTCGGCGGTCGCGGGCATCCTGCTGCTGATCCCGGTCAACCTGTCCAATCTCTTTCTTGGCGCGGTAATGACCGAAATGGGGATCGGCCTTGATGTGAATACGCTTCCGATAGCAGCCATTGGCGTCGGCGTTGGTATCGATTACGGCATCTATCTTCTGAGCCGGATCTACGAGGAGTACCAGCTGCGCAAGGACATGGCGCAGGCAATCCTCACGGCGGTAACGACGACCGGCAAGGCGATCTTCTTTACCGCGACGATTGTGCTGATCGGCATCCTGCCCTGGTACTTCCTGTCGGAACTGAAGTTCCTCGCCGACATGGGGCTGCTTCTGGTGATGGTCATGCTCATCAACATGGTCATCGCACTTATCGTGGTGCCGCTTCTGGTCTGGCTGATCCGGCCCCGCTTCATCGAGTCCAAGGAACTGCTGGTCAGCGAAGGCGTCGATCTCGCTGCCCTTGCTGCCGAGGAGAACGACGAGACGCTCCGCAAGAAAGCTGCGGAGAATGTGAAACACCCGAAAACCGAAATGGTCGAAGTGGCCCCGGTCCGGCCGTAGATCGCCGGAGGGTTCCTGTCCTGTTGGGAGGAGGAAGGAAATGCGAATTCGGAAGTACGACAGAGATTTTACACGGCGGGCTTTTCTCGAAAAGTCGCTGAAGGGCGTTGCCACGGCGGGTATTCTCTCGCCGCTCTGGCCCGAGATTGCGCGCTCCGGAACGATCGACAAGGCCTATCCGGAAGAGCTTCTCTCGATCGATCTTTATACGAAGGGCCAGATAAAGCCCGGCGATGTCATCACGGCGGACAATGTCGAGATCGTCAAGGATCTGCTCGATCCAATCGCCTATCGGCAGGTAAAGGAGATGGGAAGGCGCATCACCATCGTCGAAACGACGACCGATGTGACCAAGTTGTTCCCGCATGAATATCTCGAAGCCACGCTCAGCAATGCCGGCAAGGCGAAATTCGACGCCAACGGCAATGTCGTCACGGATAATGGCAAGCCCTGGATCGGCGGTAATCCGTTCCCCGACGCGAAGACGGGCGAGGAAGCTTTCTACAACCTCACTCTTTCCTGGGGACGGCATGACGAGTCGGTCTATGCGGTTCGTGACTGGGACATCTCGCCTTCGGGCAGCCTGTCTTACCAGTACGATTTCGTCTGGGCCGAACAGAACACGACGGGCCTCGTGAACAAGTCCTCACCCTATCTTGCGGGCGAGGAAGACAAGCTGCGCTATCAGGCCGTCTGGTTCACATCGCCGACGGACGCGAAGGGAACCGCGTTTCTCAACACCTGGTACTACGACCAGCGCGAGTTTCCGGACCTGCTGGGCTATCTGCCGGCCTTCAAGCGCGTCCGCAACTTCCCGACCAACCAGCGTTTCGAACCGCTGGTGCCGGGCATCACGATCTTCCTGTCCGACGCATGGGCGGCGGGCGATCCGATGCTCACCTGGGGTAACTACAAGGTCATCGGTACGAAGCCGCATCTCGGTGCGGTCTCCGGCAACTGGACGGGCAAGACCAACCCGAACTGGGAACGCGAAGTGCATGGCGGTCCGAACGGCCAGACCTTCTTCGAGGATTACAAGGAGCTGATCCCCGAAGTGCTTGTGGTTGAAGCGGAGCCCATCGGTTATCCGCGCGCACCGGTCGGCAAGAAACGCGTCTACATCGACGTGCGCAACATGATGTTCGTGTCGTACCTGACTTACGACCGCCGCGGCGAAATCTGGAAGTCCTTCGAACCGGCCTTCAGCCAGTATCAGGACGGTGACACGGCCTATATGGACGGCGGCCATCCGCTTTGGTCATGGACCCATGTCCACAGCCACGACGTCCAGACCAACCGTATGAGTCGCTTCGTCCAGGCGAAGCAGATCACCGGCGGCTTCGGTCCCGAATACAACATCGGACCCAGCGTCTACGACAAGTACTTGACGGCGCAGGCGATCCGCCGTTTCGGCACGTAACGGCGAAGAGCGGGAGTGCGGCCCCTGAGCCGCACTCCCTTTGCCTGGGGGAGTAACAATGCTGAAAAGAATTGCCGTCGCGATCCTTGTTCTTGTTGCGCTGCCCGCGGCTTACGCGGCGGCGGCCACGGAAGATCCGTTCCTCCGCTACAAGGGGACGCCGCACGATGCGCTGTTCGATGTCGGGTTCGATGGTTCCCACGGCATTGCCGTCGGTAGTGGCGGCACGGTGCTGACCAGTGAAGACAGCGGATTGACCTGGAAGCAGGATCGCAGGCCTGAAACGGAGCTCGCGCTTCTGGGAGTGGCCATCGAGGGAGAGCGCCGTTTCGCCGTAGGCCAGTCTGGCAAGATATTCCGCGCCGGCAAGGACGGATGGACAGCGCTCGAAAGCGGCACCGATGCGCGCCTCTTTCAGGTCGCGCTAGGCGAGGGCGGCCTTGTCGCTGTCGTCGGCGGTTTCGGTACCATTCTGATCTCGCAGGATAATGGTGCGACATGGGCATCCCCCGAAATTGACTGGATGACAATCCTCGACGACTACGTCGAGCCGCATCTCTACGCCATCGAGATTGTCGATAACGCCATCATCGTCGCGGGAGAATTCGGTCTGGTGCTGAGGTCTGAGGACCGCGGCACGACATGGACCGTGGTGCGCAAGGGCGAGGAGTCGATCTTCAGCTTCACGTTCGACCGGAACGGAAAGGGGCTGGCAGTCGGCCAGACTGGCTTCGCGATGAATACGCCGGACGGTGGCAGGTCGTGGAGCAAGCTGGAGCCACTCGGCGAGACGAACCTGCTTGGCGTCTGGCAGTCGGGCCCGCGGGCCTTTGCCGTCGGCATTCGGGGTGCTTACGCGAGCCACGATGGTGGCCGGAGCTGGAAGCCCGTCAACCGCAGCGACATCGAAACCGGGTGGTACCAGGCCGTCGCCTCATCGGCGGCCCGTGACAAGCCGGTGCTTGTCGGTCATCGGGGAAGAATTCTGGAGATGGATGAGTGAGCCACAGGGGCTCGGAACTGATTTCAACCCATCACGGGTTATCCAAGGGAGGGGAGAAAATGTCTCGTACAGATATCGGGATTGGAAGGGGGCTTCTCGCTGGCGTCGCTTTCGCAGCGATGACAGTCGTGACCGGCGCGCAGGCGGCGGACTACAACATTCAGGGTTTCATTCGGCAGGAGCCGGCGATCAAGCTGACCGATGAGGAGAACCCATACAATCAGCAAGGAAACATCTACAACGGTGTGACCGTTACGCAGGATTCGAGCCTGCTGATCCCTGCACCCGGTGCTGGCGTGACAACGACCACACGGCCGATCGGCGGAGCGGACAACACCTTCAACCTGATGGCGACACGCCTCGAAGTCGACTTCCAGGCGAACTTCAACTCGAACTGGAACGGCTTCGCGCGCTTCCGCGGCTATTTCCAGCCGGACATCTTCGACAGCCATGGCGATCCTGAATTCTTCGAGACGGATCTCTGGAGCGGTGGCCGGGGCACCTTCCTCGAAGCGAACGGCCGCAATTACATGGTCGACTTGCCGGCCCTCTATCTGGACTACTCGGACGGTCCGCTCTGGTTGCGCCTCGGCAATCAGCAAATCGCCTGGGGCGAGTCGCTGTTCTTCCGGGTACTCGATGTGCCGAACGGTCTCGATCTGCGCCGGCATCTGTTGCTCGACCTCGTGGCGGAAGAATTCGCGGACGAACGCGTTGCAGCGCCAGGTCTCCGAGGTTCCTATCGCGTGAACAACGACATTGAGATTGAAGGCTTCACGCAGCTCTTCAGCCCGTCGGTGCTCGCCAATCCCGATACGCCTTACAACGTGATTCCATCGCAGTTCACGATCCATCAGCAGGAAGGCTTCGACGACGCGGAATGGTCGGCAAATGTGGGCGGCCGAGTCCAGGCACAGTTTGGCGATCTCGCGTTGCAGGCAATTGCGGTCAACCGGCGTAATCCCGACGGTGTTTTCCACTGGACCGACTCCGGCGATCCTGTGCTTGGCGGCACGCCGTTCTCCATGAGCAGCACCGGTGTCTACTCGGCGCAGGAGTGGTTCACA
Source organism: Parvibaculum sp. (assembly GCA_017642695.1). Taxonomy (GTDB): domain Bacteria; phylum Pseudomonadota; class Alphaproteobacteria; order Parvibaculales; family Parvibaculaceae; genus Parvibaculum. The sequence goes on from JAEPQD010000001.1 coordinate 2,017,264, forward strand.
TATGCGGGCATGGCACGTCTGAACGGCTTTACCGTATTCAATACCGCGATCCGCGAATTCCAGCCTGCGACCGGCGGTCTCGGTGCATTTGAAGCTCCGAACCAGACTCTCGCCGCAGCGGAACTCGACTACTTCTTCCAGGCGCTTGGTCCGCTTCGCGGCCATATTGCGCGCGTCTACCCCAGGGAGAACATCTTCGGCGTCGGCGCGAACTATGTCGTTGGCGCAGGCCCCGACTCCTTCTTCGACCAGCTGGTTATCCGCAGCGAGTTCACCTGGACTCCAGACAAGGTATTTACGAGCCCGGATCTCAGCCAGAGTCATATCGAAGAGGACGAATATGTCGCCTCGCTCGTCTTCGAGAAGTATCACCGCTTCTCGCAGGAGTTCCCTGCGACCTTCATGGTGCTTCAGTACCTCTTCAAGTCGGAAAGCGACATGTTCGGCCGTCATCTCGATGGCATGGGGGCGACCGGTGCGCGGACGAGCGGTTTGCCGAGTGGCGAAGACTCATTCAATGCGGTCGCCTTCGCCGTTCAGCAGCCGTTCCCGAACCTGATCTGGCGGGCGGACTTCTCCGTTCTCTACGACCTCAACGGCGGTGCGCTCATCCAGCCGGGCCTGAAGTGGAAGCCGAACGAGGCGTGGACGGCGGAAGCGTTCGCCAACATCACAATGTCGGACGGTGGCAACGACGACATTATCGATACGATTGACTGGGCAGACGAACTGACGTTCCGCATTACCTATCAGTTCTGATCCCGGAGATCGTTCCTCCGCCCGGAGGCCGGTGCAGGCTGCACGAAGCCATTCGAAACATGGCGCCAGTGTATCCCCAAAGCGCGTACCGGCTTCCGGGCGGACCTCGCTTGAGAAGACCGAAGGGCCCGTAGACGGAGAGAACCGTGCATATCCGGCGCTTCACACATGATTATTCGCGGCGCCTCTTCCTGCAGCGCCTGGCGACCGGCGTTGTAAGCCTGGGAGTGACCGCGCCGCTCTGGCATACGCTTGCCGCTCACGGCGATGCGTCCCGCGCCTATCCCGACGAATTGCTTTCCATCGAAGCCTACACGAAGGGTGCGATCTCCACCGGCGACCGTATATCCGCCGCCAACGTCGATCTGGTGAAGGATCTCCTTGATCCGATTCGCTATCGCCAGATCAGGGAGATGGGACGTGTTCTGGAAGTCGTCGCGCCGACCACGGACCTGATGGCCCTGAGTCCGTGGGAATATCTTGAAGCGACGCTCCGCAACAAGGGCAAGGCGCGCTTCGACAATCGTGGCAACGTGGTGACGCTCGATGGCGATCCCTGGATCGGTGGCAATCCTTTTCCGGATCCGAAGAGTGCGCTCGAAATCTTTGCCGCGCTCACCCTCAGTTGGGGACGCCACGACGTTTCCGTCTATGCGACACGCGAATACGATCTCGCGCCGGACGGCGTGGTTGACTACACATATGAATCTGTCTGGGCCGAACTGGCGCCTGTCGGTCGTGTCGTCGTCGAACCCAAGCCTTACTGGCCCGAATTCAAGGACAAGCTCCGTTTCCAGTCGGTGGCCTTCACCTATCCGAACGAGGAGAAGGGAACGTCCTTCCTGAACATTTGGCCCTACGACCAGAACGAATTTCCTGAACTCTACGGCTACCTGCCGGCCTTCAAGCGCATTCGCCGCTTTCCGACGAACCAGCGTTTCGAACCGCTGATTGCCGGTTCGACCATGTATCTTTCGGACGCCTGGGCCGCCGGCGATCCACTACATACATGGGGCAACTACAAGCTGGTGCATCAGGGGCCGGCGCTTGCGGCTCTGTCCGGTGGCTGGGAGGCTGAACATCCGAACTGGGAGCACCGCACGCATGGTGGTCCGAACGGTGTCAGCTTCTGGGATACCAAGGTTCAACTTGTGCCTGAGGCGCTGGTCGTCGAGGCGGAACCCGTACGTTTCGCTCGTGCACCGGTTGGCAAGAAGCGCGTCTGGTTCGACGCGCGCACCATGCTGCCTTTCGTGATGGTCTCATTCGACAGGAAGGGCGAGGTGTTCCGTTCGTTCGACGGTGCCTTCTCTCAATACAAGAAGGGTGGGGCGGCGGTGATGGATGGTTCCCATCCCTATTGGTCGTGGACGCATGTCCATGCTCACAATATCCAGACAAACCGGATCACGCGTCTTGAACAGGTGAAACGCATCACAGGTGGCCACACGATGATGGTCAACGATCAGTCGGCCTATGACCGCTATCTGACGACGACGGCGCTCCGCCGTCTCGGCATGTAGTCGTTCAGCTCTGTCCGCCGGGCTCGACCCTGAGCACGCTTCCATCCTCACCGTCGGTCACGACATAGAGATAGCCGTCAGGTCCCGTCCGTACATCGCGAATGCGCTTACCGAGTTCGCCGAAGAGCTCCTCCTGGCCGACGGGTTCGCCGTTTTCCATGTCGACCCGCCGCACATGTTGCCCGGCAAGTGCGCCCACGAACAGGTCACCTTTCCACTGCGGAAACATGTCGCCCCGATAAAGCGTGAAGCCGGCTGGCGCGATAGAGGGCGTCCAGTGAAGAAGAGGCTGCTCCATGCCTTCGTATTCGGTGTAAGGCGAAATCCGCGCACCCGAATAGTCGATACCCCAGGTGATGACGGGCCAGCCGTAATTCTTGCCGGGCTCGATGATATTGATTTCGTCGCCGCCCTGCGCGCCGTGCTCGTGTTCATAGACGCGGCCCGAAACCTCGTCGTAAAGCAGGCCCTGCTGGTTTCGGTGACCGTAGCTCCAGATTTCGGGGCGGGCATCTTCCTCTCCGACGAACGGATTGTCGTCCGGCGCGTTGCCGCTACGGTCGATGCGAATGATTGCGCCAAGGTGCGAGTTGAGCTTTTGCGCTTCCTCACGATAGTCGAATCCGTCTCCCACCGTCACAAGCAGCGTATCGTCGGGCAGGAAGGCGAGCCGTCCGCCATAGTGGACGGGCGTGTCCTTCGTCGGTACCGCATCGAAGATCACTTTCAGATCGCTGAGGGTCGTACCGTCGAAATGTGCGCGCGTCACGCGCGTGCCGTTGCTGTCGGGATTGCCATGCGCATAGGAGAGATAAACGAAACCATTCTCGTCGAAATCGGGATCGAGGAGCACATCGAACAGACCGCCCTGGCTCTCGAAATAGACCGGCGGCACGCCGCTCACGGAGTCGCCCGTCAACGCACCGTCGCGAACGACGCGGATGTGGCCGGAGAGCTCCACGACGAGCATCGAACCGTCCGGCATGAAGGTGAGGCTCCAGGGATGGTCCAGTCCTTCTGCTACCGGAACGATATTGTAACCCGGTGCATCCTGCGCATGGGAGCCGCTGACTGCCCCAAGAAATGCAACCGCGATAGCCGCTCCGGCCAGTGCTTGCATCCGTCGTGCCCGTTTCGCCATTGGCTGTTTCCCGTCCCGTCTGGTGAGATTTTATGCAATCATATCGCGAGAAAGCGGACGAAAGAAATCGTGAGGGTGGAAATGCGGATTTTATGGGTCGTTCTGGCCTTTGTTCTGGCGGTGGTTGTGACGACAGTCGTGGGTACGATTGCCCATACCCAGTTCGTCCTCGGGCGCCTCACCGATCTGGGCATCGCCGTCCCCTTCTCTGAGCGCCTCTCGATGACGTTGCATGATGTCGTCGGTATGGGCCCGATGTTCGGTGCCATTATCGGCCTTGGTTTCCTGGTGGCGATGGCGGCAGGTGCGCTTGTTTTCTGGTTCGCAGAAGTTCAGCGCTTCCTGATTTATGCCGTCGCCGGTGCTGTTGCGGTGGCAGTTGCCCTCACCGCGATGGGCATGGTCTACGACATCACGCCAATAGCAGGCGCACGTTCAACAGCAGGTTTCGTTGCGCAGATGATTGCTGGCGCGCTTGGTGGTCTTGTTTTCGCGCGCCTATCCGCTCAGCGGGCTGCATAGATCTGAACTGAGTCGCGGCCGGCTGTTTCGTGCACGGACCCTGTGAGATACGTGGCGTCCTTTCACGCCGCTCGGGGTCTTGATCTGCTGCGTTTCCAGGCGAGGTGCTGCCTCATCCGGCAGCACCTCGCCTTCCTCGGCGTCATTTCGCAACAGACCGGGTATATCGCGGGGGCGCAGGCTTCGATCCCTGTGACCAGAGCCGCCTTCGCAGTTGCCATATCCCGGCAATCCGTGCAGCCTTCTGTTGTTGTGCTGGGGACGGTCGCCGGAAAGTGGCCACCTTGCCCACATTACCGAGCGGTTCCACCCCGACGGATCGAGGAAAATTGCCGAAAGCTGCGCGAGTTTATGTTCGGTATGTCGACGCGGTGAACAGGGTTGTCGGCCGCGCCGTCATGTATCTGATATTCGTCATGATCGGCGTCATGCTTTATTCGTCGATCTCGCGCACGCTTTTCGACCTGCCGCTCAGTTGGGCGATGGAAATGGGTCAGTTCCTCCTCGCTGCCTATTACCTTCTGGGGGGCGGCTATTCTCTCCAGCTCAATTCTCATGTGCGGATGGACTTGCTCTATGGCCGTCTTCCGCCGCGAAAGATGGCTTTTACCGACACGATCACCGCTTTCTGTCTTGTCTTCTATCTGACGACACTTCTGATCGGCGGTGTATCGAGCACTCGCTACGCCATCGAGTACCAGCAGGTGAACTACACCTCATGGGCGCCGCTTCTCTGGCCGATCAAGTCGATCATGACGATCGGCATAGCGTTGATGCTGCTGCAGGCAATCGCCATTTTCTTCAAGGATCTCGCCCGCGTGCGCGGTGAGGAAGTTGCATGAGCTACGAACTGATTACGCTGCTCATGTTCTCTTCGCTGATGGTGATGTTGCTCACAGGGCAGCGCGTCTTCGGAGCCATCGGTTTCGTCGCGGCAGGCGCGGCGCTCTTGCTCTGGGGCGACGGCGCGTCCGAAATGCCGTTCAATGCCAGTTTTCAGGTGCTTAACTGGTATCCGCTGCTGACGCTGCCGCTCTTCATATTCATGGGCTACATGCTTGCGGAGTCGGGGATCGCGAATGATCTCTACCGCATGTTTCACGTCTGGATGGGACCGGTGCGCGGCGGCCTCGCGCTCGGTACCATCGGCCTCATGGTTGTCATCTCCGCGATGAACGGCCTCTCTGTTGCGGGCATGGCGATTGGCGCGAGTGTTGCGCTGCCGGAATTGCTCCGGCGTGGTTACGACAAGGTGATGGTAACGGGCGTCATACAGGCCGGCAGCTCGCTCGGCATCCTCATACCGCCAAGCGTTGTGCTCGTCCTTTACGCCATGATCGCGCGTCAGCCTGTGTTGCAGCTCTGGCTGGCGGGTGTCTTCCCCGGCCTGCTGATGGCCACGCTCTTCGGGATATACATCTACATTCGCTGTCGTCTGAACCCGGAGCTCGGCCCCCCCCTTTCGGAAGAAGAACGCGCTGAGATCACATGGCCCGAAAAGCTGCGCCTGCTGCGCGCGGGCATCGTACCCTTTCTGATTTTCGCGACGATGATGGGGCTTTTTCTCAACGGAACGACAAGCCTTGTCGAAAGCTCGGCCGTCGGCGCAACAGGGGCAATGGTCGCCGCGATCCTCAAGCGTCGTCTCACGTGGCGCGTGATGGACGACACCATGCGCCAGACCCTCAGCATCACCTGCATGTTCATGTTCATCATCCTGGCCGCGCTGTGTTTCGGCGCGGTCTATGACGGATTGGGGGCCAAGAATGCAATCAGGGTTTTGCTTCTGGAGACCTGGAACCTCGGACCCTGGGAAATTCTCATCATGATGCTGGTGTCGTTCGTCGTGTTGGGCATGTTCCTGGACGATACGGCCATGCTGGTCATCGTGGCACCTCTCTACATCCCTCTGGTGATCAGCCTCGACTTCAATCCGATCTGGTTCGGCGTCCTTTATGTGATTACTTGTCAGGTGGCCTACATAACCCCGCCATTTGGCTACAACCTGTTTCTCATGCGCGCCATGGCACCGCCTGAGATAACACTTGTCGACATCTATCGCTCAATCGTACCGTTTGTCGGGATTATGATTGTGACGATTGCAATCGTGATGATCTTTCCGCAGCTAACCCTTTGGTTGCCCAACCTTTATTACGGGCGATAGGAGGTGACGCAGACGGACATTAATCCGGCAGTACGCTGATTTCTTCGTGAGAGAGGGCGGGTCTGGCTTTTGGGGCTGGATCGACCCGAAACCATCCAGAGAAGAAGGAGCCCATCGAAATGACCGATCGTCCCAACTTGAACAAGCGCGACTTCCTCAAGAAGGCGGGTGTAGGCGCCGCCGCCATCGGCGCCTCGGCCATCGCCGCGCCGAACGTGGTGCGCGCGCAGTCGCCAATCAAATGGCGCATGCAGACCTATGCTGGCGCCTCCCTCGCCGAGCATGTCATCAAGCCGTCCATAGATGCCTTCAATACCGCTGCCAACGGCGAGATGGTGATCGAGCTCTACACCGCCGACCAGCTCGTGCCGCAGGGCGAGCTTTTCCGTGCCGTCCAGAACGGCACGATCGACGCCGCCCAGAGCGATGACGATTCCATGGCCGCGCCGATCGATGTTTCGGTCTTCGGCGCCTATTTTCCCTTTGCCTCGCGCTACAGCCTCGACGTGCCGGTGCTTTGGGAATGGTACGGGCTTCGTGAAATCTGGGAAGAAGCCTATGCCGAAGTGCCGGGTGTGACCTGGCTCAGCACGGGTTCGTGGGACCCCTGCAATTTCGTCACGACGAAACCGATCCGCAAGCTTGAAGATCTGAAGGGACTGCGTGTTTTCACCTTCCCCACGGGCGGCAAGTTCCTCGAGCGTTTCGGCGTCGTGCCGGTGACGCTGCCCTGGGAAGACATTGAAGTCGCGATCCAGACCAATGAACTCGACGGCGTTGCATGGTGTGGTGCGACCGAGACCTACACAGTTGGTTGGGCAGACATCAACAAGTACTACCTGACGAACAACATCTCCGGCGCTTGGGCCGGCTCCTACATCGCCAACACGGAGAAGTGGGAAGCGCTCCCCGAACACCTGCAGCAGATGTTCAAGTTCGCCATGGACAGCTCGCACTACTATCGCCAGCACTGGTACTGGTGGGGTGAAGCACACTACCGCGCAACCGGCGGCAAGCTTGAACTGACCACAATCCCCGAATCCGAATGGCAGGCGGTAGAAGACGAAGCGCTCAAGTTCTGGGATGAGATTGCCCAGAAGAGCGAGCGCAATGCCAAGGTCGTGAAGATTCTGAAGGAATATCAGGAAACGATGCGCAAGGCCGGTGCACCCTACCGCTACGGCTGATACGCGGTATGCCACCATCACAGGCACACGGGGCTCCGCCGCAAGGCGGAGCCTTTTGCGTACAGGGAATGACTTGAGGTCTGGACCGGGTTGGCCGTGCTTTGGAGAGAAGCGATTGGTGCCTGTACGACATCTCGGTTGTCCCGCTGCCGCGCCGAGAAATCTGACGCTGCGTTCGGCTCGCGTTTTCGAACTGCTTTGACAGGTAGTAAATCCACATTATCATTTGCGAAAACGCGGGCACCCGCGACGTCCGCACATCGGAATGCGGAACGGAATGGCGGCGAAGGAGAGAAACATGGCGGACCAGGCAAACGCGGCGAACGGCGACAAACTCGGTTTCGATCCGGCGGCCCTCAAGGAGAAGTATCGCGCCGAGCGCGACAAGCGGCTGCGCAAGGACGGCAATGAGCAGTATGTGGAGATCAAGGGACAGTTCGCTCACTATCTCGAAGATCCCTATGTAGAGCCTGGATTTGCGCGAGAACCGTTATCCGATGAGGTCGATGTTGTCGTCGTCGGTGGCGGGTTCGGCGGTCTGCTTGCAGGTGCGCGCCTGCGTGAGGCAGGTGTCGAACGTGTCCGCATGATCGAGAAGGGTGGCGATTTCGGCGGCACCTGGTACTGGAACCGCTATCCGGGCGCAGCCTGCGATATCGAATCCTACATCTACCTGCCGCTGCTTGAAGAGATCGGCTACATCCCGGTCGAAAAATACTCGAAGGCGGCCGAAATTCTCGAACACAGCCGCGCCATTGGCCGTCATTTCAATCTCTATGACGACGCGCTTTTCCAGACCGAAGTGCAGGAAATGCGCTGGAACGAGGAAGCCGCCCGCTGGATCGTCCATACCAACCGGGGCGATGCCATCCGTGCGCGCTTTGTGGTTACGGCGAGCGGCCCGCTCCATCGGCCGAAGCTGCCGGGCATTCCGGGAGTCGAGAGCTTCAAGGGGCACTCCTTCCATACGAGCCGTTGGGATTACGGCTATACCGGGGGCGACTGCAATGGCGGCCTCGAAAAGCTGAAGGACAAGCGCGTCGGGATCATCGGAACGGGAGCAACCGCGGTTCAGTGTGTGCCGCACCTCGGAGCCTGGGCGAAGGAGCTCTATGTCTTCCAGCGCACGCCGTCATCGATCGACGTACGCAACAATCGGCCGACCGACCCCGACTGGGTGAAGAGCCTTGAGCCCGGCTGGCAGCAGCAGCGCATGGACAATTTCAATACGCTCGTCTCGGGCGGCTATCAGGAACAGGATCTCGTCAACGACGGCTGGACCGACATCATTGGCAATCTTCTCGTCCTGGCGCGCAAGAATCCGGACGGCCTTGCGCCGGAAAAAATGGGCGAGATCGTCCAGCTCGCCGACTTCAAGAAGATGGAGTCGATTCGTGCGCGCGTGGACAACGTCGTCGGCGACGATGCCACTGCGGAGGCATTGAAGCCTTGGTACAATCAGTTCTGCAAGCGGCCCTGTTTCCACGATGAGTATCTGCAGACTTTCAACCGTCCGAATGTCCATCTGATCGATACCGAGGGCAGGGGGGTCGAGCGGATCACCGAAAACGCCATCGTGGCAAACGGCGAAGAGTTCGAGGTCGACTGCCTTATCTATGCGACGGGCTTCGAGGTTGGCACCGGTTATACGCGTCGTGCGGGCTTCGAGATCTACGGTCGGGACGACATGTCCCTCACCGAGAAGTGGAAGAACGGCGTATCGTCTCTACACGGTATGCATACGCGTGGTTTTCCGAACTGCTTCATCGTCTCGAACGCGCAGGCCGGTTTCACAGCCAACTACCCGCACATGTTGAACGAGCAGTCGAAGCACCTGTCTTATATCGTGAAGCAATGCGTCGACCGCCAGGCACGCATGGTCGAAACCTCGCAGGAGGCGGAAGATGCCTGGGTCGAGGAAGTCATGAAGGTCGCTGTCTTCAATCGGCGCTACCTCGAGGAATGCACTCCGGGCTATTACAACAATGAGGGCCAGCCGTCCGAAGCCGCTATCCGTAACGGCTTCTACGGTGCGGGCTCTGTCGCCTTCATCAAGATTCTGGAAGACTGGCGCGCCGACAATAGCCTTCCGGGCCTGGAACTGAGCTGAGCTTCGCCGGACTTCAAGCGGGTTGCGCGAGCGCGCATCGCCTTGCACTGTTCGTCTTTCGAAGAAAAGCGTCGGGGAGGGCGGACATGGCTTTGGATGTTTTCGTGGACGGACTGGCCTTCGCGGAAGGCTTGCGCTGGCGCGACGGGCAGTTGTGGTTTTCCGACATGCACGACGACAGCGTTTGGCGCGTCGCGCAGGACGGAACGCGTCATAAAGTCTGCAGTGTCCCCGGGCGTCCGTCCGGTCTGGGTTGGCTGCCGGGTGGAGAGTTGCTGGTTGTGTCCATGCTCGACCGCAAACTCCTGAAGCTCGGCGCTGACGGTGTGTTGGTCGACTACGCCGACCTTTCAGGCGTTGCGCCGCGTCGGACCAACGACATGATCGTGGATGGCAAGGGACGCGCTTATGTCGGCAATTTCGGCTTCGATTTCGATGAAGACGAACCCCAAACTCCGACCTCGCTTGCTCTGGTGACGCCGGACGGCAAGGTATCGGCCACCGGACCCGATCTCGTGTTTCCGAACGGCATGGTGATCACCGCAGATGGCTCCACGCTGATCGTGGCGGAAACCTTTGCCGCTTGCCTGACCGCATTCGATATCGGCAGCGATGGAGTTCTTTCAAACCGGCGTACATGGGCAGGCCTGAAAGACGGAGCAATCCCCGACGGCATTTGCATCGATGTGGAGGATGCGGTCTGGGTGGCGTCGCCCACCACCGGCGACTGCTTGCGCATCAGGGAGGGTGGCGAGATGACGGACCGCATCGTGACCGGACGTCAGGCCATCGCCTGCGCTCTGGGTGGGAGTGATCGCGATATCCTCTACATTGCTACGGCGGAGTCTGTCGTGCCCGAGGAATGCCGGAAGGCGCGTAGCGGGCGCATCGAGATGCAGCGCGTGGACGTGCCTGCCCCCAAATGAAAAAGCATCGCCTGATTCAGGTTTCAGGGCATAGCGGACGGCGCTGCCGAAGCCGGGGAGTTGGCTGGGGGACTAGGATTCGAACCTAGACTGGCGGAGTCAGAGTCCGCTGTCCTACCGTTAGACGATCCCCCAAAGTGCCGTTTGGCGCCCTTTTTCACCATTTTCAGGTTCGATTCGGGGGCCGCGCACCTTGGCTGTGCGCGCGAAACCTAGTCGCCGCTCCCCCATTCGTCAACTCTCCGGATCAAGCCCCGGGCCGCCCTGTCCTTTACCGGGCGGCTCAGCCTGCTACACTCCACTCAACTGAAAAATAAAGGGAATCCGGTTCGAAGCGCGGCCAGCAGTCTGGCCGGGCGCTTCCCGGGTCTGAAAATAGTGCACCATGAAGGTGACGGTGGCATGAGTGGCCCGGAAGGGCCCGTTGCCGCCGAACAAGGGGTGCGAGAGTGCCCGCCGCGAACGGTCAGCTCCTCCATAGAAACGGGGGATGTCGGGGTGCGTGGCGAGGCACTCGAAAAGCCCAAATCCAAGAGAGCGAAACGCCGCCGGGGCCGTCGGGGCCGCGGGGGCGCGCGACAGCCGGAGGCCAACGCCGCCGTGCCGAAGCGCGATGAAACCGGAGCGCATCCCAGAGCGCCGCAATCCGACAAGCTCTATGCCGCGCTCGACCTTGGCACCAACAATTGCCGCTTGCTGATCGCTCGCCGTGCCCCTGATGGCTTCAAGGTCGTCGATGCCTATTCGCGCATCGTTCGGCTCGGCGAGGGGCTTGTCGGCAGCGGTACACTGGGCGATGCAGCCATGGCGCGCGCCATCGACGCACTGCGTATCTGTGCCGAAAAGATGAAACGCCGAGGTGTCACACGCGCGCGCACGATCGCCACGGCCGCATGCCGCACTGCCTCCAACGGCGCGGATTTCATCGCGCGCGTGAAGAAGGAAACCGGGCTTTCCCTCGAAATCGTCTCGACGGAAGACGAGGCGCGCCTCGCGGTCGCCGGCTGCGCGCCGCTTCTCGATAGCGAATGCGCCTCCGCACTGGTCTTTGATATTGGCGGCGGCTCCACCGAGCTGATCTGGGTTCGTCTCGAAAAGGATGACGCCGGCAAGTGCCGTCCCGTCATCGGCGACTGGGTCTCGCTTCCCTGCGGCGTGGTCACGCTTGCGGAACGTCATGGTGGCGTAGAGGTGCCCGGTGAGGTCTATCGTCAAATGGTGTCCGAAGTGGCTGAACGGCTTGTGCCCTTTCTCGACAGGCTGAAGCAGGCAGAGACCCGCGAGGGCGCTTTCCATCTTCTCGGCACGTCCGGCACTGTCACCACAATTGCCGGTGTTCATCTCGGTCTCGAGCGCTACGACCGGATGCGCGTCGACGGCATCTGGATATCGCCTCATGACGTGCGCCGCGTCACCCGCTCTCTTCTCGAAATGGACTACACCCGCCGCGCCGCCCACCCTTGCGTCGGGCAGGAGCGGGCGGACCTCGTGCTGGCGGGCTGTGCGATCTTCGAGGCGATTTCGGATGCCTGGCCGGCGGATCGCTTGCGCGTCGCAGACAGGGGCTTGCGCGAAGGCATCCTGATGTCGCTCATGGAAGCGGACGCGGCGCGCCGCCGCCGGCGCCGCCGCCGGCGCAAGTCGCGACGTGGGGCGGGAACCACGACCCCCGCGGGAGCGGTCTGAGTATGGCAAAGAGTAGCAAGAGCGGCGGCAAGGGATCGGTGAGCGGGGGAACGCGCGCGCTCAAGGTCCGCGTGAAGACGGCGCGCAAACGGTCGAACTCCTCCGCCCGCTGGTTGCAGCGCCAGCTGAACGACCCTTACGTCCACGCTGCGAAACGCGAGGGGTATCGTTCTCGCGCGGCGTTCAAGCTTCTGGAAATCGACGACAGGTTCCACCTGCTGAAACCCGGCGCACGCGTGGTGGATCTTGGCTGCGCGCCCGGCGGCTGGTGTCAGATCGCAGCAAGGCGCGTGAAGTCCGATGTCTCGTCACCTCGCGCTGGCCGTGTCATCGGGCTCGACTATCTCGAGACCGAGCCAGTCCCCGGTGCGACGATCCTCCAGCTCGACTTTCTGGAGGAGGGCGCGGACGACACGGTAAAGGAATTGCTGGCCGGGGAAGCCGATCTTGTTCTTTCCGACATGGCGGCTCCCACGACAGGTCACAAGCAGACCGATCACCTCCGCATCATGCATCTCTGCGAGATCGCCGCGCATTTTGCCATCGAGGTTCTGGCGCCTGGTGGTGCCTTCCTCGCGAAGGTCCTGCGTGGAGGGACGGAGAACGAACTGCTGACCATGCTCAAGCAGCACTTCAACACGGTCCGTCACGTAAAACCCGAAGCCAGTCGCGCCGATTCGGCTGAGATGTATGTGCTTGCCCAAGGCTTTAAGGGGCGCTCTGAAAGTGAAACCGGAGACCCCGCGTGAATATTTCGCGGCCGCGGCATCCTGTCCTTTGCTTTCCCGCATATAGGTGTTAAAAGCCAGCGCCAACACACGATAGGGTGGCCGGCTTTTCACGGCCCAGGAGGTTGGCAGTATGATCCGCGAAGCGCTGACGTTTGATGACGTTCTCCTGCTGCCTGCCGCTTCGACGGTTCTGCCAAGTCAGGCCGATACCAGAACCCGCCTGACGAAATCGATCAGCCTCGGCATTCCAATCATCTCCGCCGCGATGGATACCGTCACGGAGGCGCGCCTTGCCATTGCAATGGCCCAGGCCGGAGGCATCGGCGTGCTCCATCGCAACATGTCGCCCGAGGCACAGGCCGAACAGGTCCGCCAGGTAAAGAAGTTCGAAAGCGGCATGGTCGTGAATCCCGTCACCATCGGGCCGGACGCCACGCTTTCCGAGGCCCTTGCCGACATGCAGCGCCACGGCATTTCCGGCATCCCGGTGGTCGAGCCGGATTCGGGCAAGCTCGTCGGCATCCTCACCAACCGCGACGTGCGCTTTGCAAGCAATCCCGCCGAGCCTGTGCGAAACCTGATGACGAAGGAAAACCTCATCACGGTTGCCGACGGCGTCAGCCAGGACGAGGCCAAGCGTCTCCTGCACCGGCATCGCATCGAAAAACTTCTGGTCGTGGACGATGCCTATCGCTGCATCGGCCTCATCACCGTGAAGGACATAGAGAAGGCGCAGCTTCACCCAAACGCCGCGAAGGATGAACAGGGCCGCCTACGCGTCGCCGCCGCGACGACCGTGGGAGACGAAGGTTACGGGCGCTCCGAGGCGCTGATGGGTGCCGGCGCCGACGTCATCGTGGTCGACACCGCGCACGGTCATTCGGCACGCGTCTCGGAAGCCGTGGCGCGCATCAAGAAGCTGTCCAACAAGACGCAGGTGATCGCGGGCAATGTCGCAACCGCGGATGCCGCCAAATCGCTCATCGATGCCGGCGCGGATGCGATCAAGGTCGGCATCGGTCCGGGCTCCATCTGCACCACCCGTATCGTCGCGGGTGTCGGCGTGCCGCAGCTCACGGCTATCATGGATGTGGTCGAAGCCGCACGGAAGAACGAGATTCCGGTCATCGCCGATGGCGGTATCAAGTTCTCCGGCGATCTCGCCAAGGCCATAGCGGCAGGCGCGGATTGTGCCATGCTCGGGTCGCTCTTTGCGGGCACGGAGGAAAGCCCCGGCGAGGTCTTCCTCTTTCAGGGCCGTTCCTACAAGGCCTATCGCGGCATGGGCTCCGTCGGCGCCATGGCGATCGGATCCGCCGACAGGTACTTCCAGCAGGACGTGAAGGATTCGCTGAAGCTCGTCCCCGAAGGTATTGAAGGACAAGTGCCTTACAAGGGTCCCGTTGGCACGGTGATCCATCAGCTTGTCGGCGGCCTCCGCGCCGCCATGGGCTACACCGGCAATGCCACCGTGAAGGAATTTCAGGACAGGGCGGAATTCGTCCGCATCTCCTCCGCGAGCCTTCGCGAAAGCCATGTCCACGACGTTACCATTACCCGCGAAGCCCCCAACTATCCCGGCGGTGCAAGCTGATCGCGGAGCGAAAGCCGGGCGGGGCGACATGACACCCGGCGCACGTCTGCAATCTGCCATCGAAATTCTCGGCGATATTTTCCTGAGCGGCCGCCCGGCTGACCGCGTCTTCGACAACTGGTCGCGCTCAAGCCGTTTCGCGGGCTCGAAGGATCGCGCCGCCGTGAGCGAGATCGTCTTCACCGTCCTTCGCCGCCGTGCCGAACTCTCCGTCGCCACTGGCAGAGAGGATGCGCGGCTGCTCGCCTTTGCTGCACTCCTGCTTGTGAAAGGAACGACCCTCGACGCACTTGAGGCGATGGCCGATGGATCGCGCCATGCACCTGAGCCCTTGAGCCGCGAGGAGCGTGACGCCCTCTCCGCCGCTGCGTTGCCGGGAGTGGGGGCGGCACCCTGGGTCCGACTCAACTACCCTGAATGGCTCCACGCCGAGTTCGAGGAAGCCTTCGGTGTCGGCCTTGAGCGCGAGATGGCGGCACTCATGGAGCGCGCGGCGACGGACCTCCGCGTCAACTTGCTGAAATTCACGCGTGACGAGGCGCAGGCCGCTCTTTCGGAGGCCGGCGTCGCGACGGAGGCTTGTCCATGGTCACCCTGGGGGCTTCGCCTTGATGCGCGAGCCAATCTCCCCGGGCTCGCCATATACAAGAACGGCGGAATAGAGATTCAGGACGAAGGGTCACAACTCGCCTGTCTGGTCACGGGCGTGAAACCGGGCGAACAGGTGGTTGATCTTTGTGCGGGCGGAGGCGGCAAGTCGCTGGCGCTCGCCGCGATGATGGAAAACCGGGGTCAGATTCACGCCTGCGACACCGATCCGCGCCGGCTCGGGCCCCTCATGCCTCGCGCACAGCGCGCCGGTGTCCGGAATCTGCAGACCCGGACGCTTGGCCCTTTTGTCGAAGGCGAACCGGATATGGACCTCGAAGGTCTGCGCGGACATGCCGATTGTGTTCTCGTTGACGCGCCCTGCAGCGGCACAGGGGCATGGCGCCGTGGTCCCGATGCCCGCTGGCGCCTCGGTCCGGATACACTTGCGGGCTATCACGCGGCCCAGGATGAAGTGCTCGCCCGTGGCGCGCGCCTCGTGAAGCCCGGTGGCCGCCTCATCTATGTCACATGTTCACTGCTCCCCTCGGAAAACGAACGGCGGGCGGAACGCTTCCTCGAGAACCACACCGACTTTGCGTCGCTGCCCTGGTCGGCCTTCTGGCCGGAAGGACTTCTTCCGCCTCCTGCGCCGCTCGGAGAGGGCCTCCGTCTCAGTCCCGCAAGTACCGGAACGGACGGTTTTTTTGTCTGCCTTTTCCGCCGGGAGAAACTGTCATGATGCATCGCCGCAACGGACTTGACGGGTCGGGGGAAGGATGGTCTATCGGAAGCCTCTTTCCTGACGGGCCTGGATGGATGTCGGCCGCTTTTTCCCGCAAATCGCGCCGTTTTGCGTACTTGCTGCTTGGTCTGGTGCTCGCTGAAATCCTCGCGAGCCCGCCGGCGCGAGCCGTCGACGCCCGTTCCGAAAGTGCCTCCCTGACGCTCACGGCCAGGGCGGCTGACGCGATGGATCGGGGCGATTTCCTCAAGGCCCAGAAACTTTACGAAACAGCGGTCGTCGCCAACCCCGGCAATGCGCGTGCCTTTACGGGTCTGGGTGAGGCGCATCAGGCGCGCAATGAACTCAAGTTCGCCCGCAAATACTACCGGATCGCCCTTTCGATCGATCCCGCCGACCGCCATGCGCTGAGCGCTTTGGCACAACTCGATCTCGAAGCCGGAAACCGGGCAGGCGCAGAAGCTGGTCTCCGCAAGCTCCGCGCCTTTTGTCCAGCTTGCGAGGAAACGCTGGAGCTTGCCCGCGCGCTGGGGTCAGGCGCCGCCAACATCGCACCACCCGCAACCGATCCGTAGACGGAACATGACAGAAGACCGCATCCTCATCATCGATTTCGGCAGCCAGGTAACGCAGCTCATCGCCCGCCGCGTCCGCGAAAGCGGCGTCTACAGCGAGATCGTGCCTTTCAACAAGGTCGAAGAGATGTGGGAGAACTTCTCCCCCAAGGGCATCATTCTTTCCGGCAGCCCCTTCAGCGTGAGCACGGAAAACTCGCCCCGAGCTCCACAATTCGTCTTCGACGCAGGGCTTCCCGTCCTCGGTATCTGCTACGGACAGCAGACCATGACCTTGCAGCTGGGCGGCAAGGTCGAAGGACACGACGAGCGGGAGTTTGGTCGTGCTTCCATCGAGGTTATCGAGGAGACGCCCCTTCTGGAGGGCATCGTCGGCAAAGGCGAGACGGAGCCTGTCTGGATGAGCCACGGCGATCGCGTCGTCGCCCTCGCACCGGGATTCAAGGTTGTCGCGCAGAGCCGCGGTGCTCCCTTTGCTGCCATCGCGGATGAGGAGCGTCGCTTCTACGGCGTTCAGTTCCATCCGGAAGTTGTCCACACACCGCGCGGCCGCGACATGCTGTGGAACTTCACCCACCGCATCTGCGGCTGCAAGGGCGACTGGACGATGGCCGCCTTTCGCGAAACGGAAATCGCGAAAGTGCGGGAGCAGGTCGGCACGGGCAGGGTTATCTGCGGCCTTTCCGGCGGCGTTGATTCATCCGTTGTCGCGGTGTTGCTGCACGAGGCGATTGGAGATCAGCTTCAGTGTGTCTTCGTCGATACCGGCATGATGCGCGCGGGCGAGTCGGAGCAGGTCGTCTCGCTCTTCCGCGATCATTACAACATCCCCCTTGTTGCGGTTGATGCGAGCGAGCTCTTCCTGGGCAAGCTCGACGGCGTTACAGATCCTGAGCGCAAGCGCAAGATCATCGGCTCCACCTTCATTGATGTCTTCGAGGCGGAAGCGAAGAAGATCGGCGGCGCGGATTTTCTGGCGCAGGGCACGCTCTATCCGGACGTGATCGAAAGCGTCTCCTTCGCAGGCGGCCCTTCTGTCACCATCAAGAGCCATCACAATGTCGGCGGCCTGCCCGAGCGCATGAACATGAAGCTCGTGGAGCCTCTGCGCGAACTCTTCAAGGACGAGGTGCGCGAGCTTGGCCGTGAACTCGGCTTGCCCGAACAGTTCGTCGGCCGCCATCCCTTTCCGGGACCGGGGCTCGCTATTCGCGTGCCGGGCGAGATCACCGGAGAGAAGCTCGAAATCCTCCGCAAAGCCGACACGATCTATCTGGAGGAGATCCGTGCCGCCGGTCTCTACGACCAGATCTGGCAGGCCTTCGCCGTGCTGCTTCCGGTGCGCACCGTTGGCGTCATGGGTGACGAGCGCACCTATGATTTTGTCTGCGCGCTCCGCGCCGTCACCTCGCTCGACGGAATGACTGCGGACTACTACCCGTTCTCACACGAGTTCCTCGGCCACGTCTCCACCCGCATCATCAATGAGGTGCGCGGCATCAACCGTGTCGTCTACGACGTGACGTCGAAGCCGCCGGGAACCATCGAGTGGGAATAGTGCTGGAATGCTCTTCGGTAGGCCGGTTCTGAGGAACCGGCCTTTTTCATTGCCGTTGGTGCTTGACGCCCGGTTCTTTCGCCTTTATTAAACCAATTGGTTAAATAACCTGATGGTTTAATTCATGGCCGCCGACCCCCTTAGCGCCAAGTTTGCTGCTCTCGCGGACCCGACGCGCCGCGCGATCCTCGCTCGTCTGATCGACGGCGAGGCCTCGGTGAAGGAACTCGCCGAGCCTTTCGAGATGAGCCTCCCCGCCGTCTCCAAGCACCTCAAGGTTCTGGAGCAGGCGGGTCTCATCACGAGGGGGCGGGAGGCGCAGTGGCGTCCCTGCCGGATCGACGTCGAAGCGATGCGAGAGGTCGACGGTTGGCTTGAGAAATACCGCCGCCTCTGGGAGGCGAGCCTTGGCCGCCTCGATGCTTTCCTGAAGAGGGAGCAGGCCGAGGAGAAGCGCGGAAAGAGAAAAGAGAAGAACTGATCAACCTGCCTTCCGCATGAGGAACCCATGCTGAAATATCTGCTGATTGCCGTTCTCGTCGTCGTGGCGATCGTCTGCGCGCTCCTTATCTACGCTTCGACGAAACCCGGCCATGTCCGTTTCGAGCGCTCCATCCTCATCGATGCCGCGCCGGAAGAGATTTATCCTCTGGTCGAGGATTTCCGCGCCTGGCCCGCATGGTCGCCCTACGAGAACCGCGATCCGGACATGCATCGCACCTACAGCGGCGCAGAAAAGGGCGAGGGCGCGGCCTATGCGTGGGAAGGCGACAGCAGCATCGGCAGCGGCCATATGGAGATCGTCGAAACCGACGAACCCTCCAAGATCGTCATCGCGCTCTTCTTCACCGCGCCGATGAAGGCGGAGAACCAGGCGATCTTCACCTTCGAGCCGGAGGGCGAGGCGACCCGCGTTACCTGGGTGATGGAGGGCGAGGCCAATCTCTTCTCCAGGACCGCGAGCATCTTCATCGACATGGACAAGATGGTCGGCACCGATTTCGAGGCAGGTCTCGCGAAACTGAAGTTGGTCGTCGAAGGCTGAGCTACCCGCGTCCTGAAATCAACTGAGTGAGGAACAGTCCCATGAGCACCCCGAACAATTTTCTCTGGTACGAGCTGATGACATCGGACACCGCCGCCGCAGGCGAGTTCTATTCCCATGTCGTCGGCTGGAACACCGGTGACGGCAGCACGCCGCGCAATCCCTACACATTGTTCAGGATCGGCGATCAGGGCGTCGGCGGCATGATGGAACTGCCGAAGGAAGCCTGCGATCAGGGCGCGGAGCCCGGCTGGATCGGCTACATCGCGGTCGATGATGTGGATGCGGAGGTAAAGCGCGTCGTGGCGGCGGGTGGCAGCGTACTGCGCGACCCCGACGATGTGCCCGGTATGCTTCGCTTCGCCGTCGTCGCCGATCCGCACGGCACCCCCTTCGTCGTCTTCACGGGCTTCGGCGGGGAGATGCCGCAATTCGCGGCGGGGACGCCGGGAACCGTCGGCTGGCACGAGCTGAATGGTGGCGATGTCGAAAGCGCCTTCGCTTTTTATTCCGGTCTATACGGATGGACGAAGGATCAGGCGATGGATATGGGCGAAGGCGAGGTCTATCAGCTCTTCGCGGCCGGGAGCGAGCCCATCGGTGCGATGATGAAGCGCCGGAACGGCGCCGGTCCGCACTGGACCTTCTATTTCTGCGTGGACGACATCGATTACGCCATCGCGCGCATCGGCAAGAAGGGCGGCAAGGTTCTCGACGGTCCGCATCAGGTGCCGGGCGACGCATGGATCATTCACGCGCTCGATCCGCAGGGCGCGACCTTCGCGCTGGTCGGCCCGCGGAGCTGATTCACGCGGCGCGGACGAGGATCTCGCCGATCTGCACTGCGTTGAGCGCTGCACCCTTGAGGAGCTGGTCGCCCGCGACGAACATCGCGATCGACTTGCCCTCGGGGTCCGAGATGTCCTGCCGGATGCGGCCGACCAGAATGTCGTCCTTGCCGGAGGCGTCCTTCGGCATCGGGAAATAGTTCCCCGGCACGTCGTCCACGATCTTGAGCCCCGGAGCCGTCGAAAGGATCTCGCGCACTTCCTTCGGCGTGATCGGCCTCTCGCATTCGAAGTCGAGTGCTTCCGAATGCGCGCGCAGCACCGGGACGCGCACACAGGTCGCCGTCACGCGAATGTCCGGATCGGCGAAGATCTTCTTCGTCTCCTTCACCATCTTCAGTTCTTCCTCGTTGTAGCCCGTCTCCGGGTCCACGTTGGAGTTGTGGCTGAACACGTTGAAGGGATAGGGATGCGGAATGATTTTCTGTTCGAACGTCTCTCCCGAAAGGAAGGCACGCGTCGCCTGTTCCAGTTCTTCCATTGCCGCCGCGCCTGCGCCCGAGGCCGCTTGGTAGGTCGCCGCAACGATCCGCTTCACGCGGTTCACCTTGTGGATCGGCCAGAGCGGTGTGATCGCGATGATGGTCGAGCAGTTCGGATTGGCGATGATCCCGTTATGTGTGAGTGCCGCTTCCGGATTGATCTCTGGAATGACGAGCGGCACGTCGGGCGTCATGCGGAAGGCCGACGAATTGTCGATCATCACTGCGCCGGCGTCCTTCACCGCCTTCGCGAACTTCTTCGAGATGCCGCCGCCCGCCGAGAAGAAGGCGATGTCGACGCCCTTGAAGCTCTCTTCCGTCAGTTCCTCGACCTTGATGTCCTTGCCCCGGAATTTCATCGTCTTGCCGGCCGAGCGCGCGGAGGCGAGGAGCTTCAGCTCCTTTACCGGGAAGTTGCGTTCCTCGAGGCAGCGGATCATCTCGACGCCCACGGCGCCGGTCGCGCCCGCTATGGCGACGACGGGATTGGCATTCATTTGTCTTTACTCCGGATTGGCCCCTGAGGGGACCCTGCAGCGCCGTGCCTATAACAGCGGCGCAGGAGCCGGGCAAGAGGGCGGAAGGCCGCGTCTCACTCGTTCCGGAGGATGTCGACGATTTCCGACACCCGCTTGAAGAAATGGAGCCCACGCTCGATTTCCTCGTCGCTCATATGGTCGATGATCTGCTGTACGAAGGTCTCGCCACCCGCGATCATCTTTTTCATGTGTGTCTCGCCCTTGGGCGTCAGCTTCACGATCTTTTCGCGGCCCGAACGGGGGTCTTCCACGAGTTGCACCAGTTCGAGCGGCGGCTGCGCCATGCTCCGGAGCGCCTTGGTGATGGCGCCACCCGAGATTTCGAACCAGCTTTCGAGCGAGCGTTCGATCGCCTTGCGGTTCATTTCGCGGCCGTCCCGGCCCTCCGAGTGGATCAGCCAGAGCATCGCCACCTGGTGACGGTTGAGAAGCCCGCCGCGCAGAGCGTCTTCGACGCCGATCCCTGCCTTGTAGTGAATGGGATAGTAGTATTCGAGAAAGCGCAGCGCCGCGTCCGGTACGCCGGATTTTTTCTTTTCTCTTTTCACGCCCGTTCTCTTGTCGCTCACGCCGCCTCCCTTGGGCACGCCCCGTGCTGCCCGAATCCTTCGCGGATTGTAGGCGCAGGGAACATCTGCATCATGATCCAAACAGTTTACAAAAGAAACAATTCATGAAATAAACAATAAGCGCGTGGAGGCGCGCATCGGCAAACGATCTAGGGGAGGGTCATCATGCAGAACGTCCGTGTCTCGGGCGCTGACCGGGATGTAGCGGCACTTGTCGCCGCGCTGCCATCGGGCGACACCATTGCGTCGCCCTATGGGCTTTACGACAGCCTGAGGCCGCATTGTCCGGCCTATGGCTATCGCGACTATCCACCGGGCACGGTACCAGACGCCGATGAGCCGGTTACCGCCTGGGTGCTGCTTGACTACGCCCATGTCTCTGCTGCGGCACGCGATCACAGGAGCTTTTCCTCGCGCGATCCGTTGCAGGAGCAATCCTCCGCTCCGACGCTCATGCTCGTGAACCACGACAACCCGGAGCATGACCGGCTGCGGGGCATCGTCAATCTCGCTTTCTCCCGCCGCCGCATGGAAGCGCTCGAGCCCTGGGTCCGCGAAATCGTGGACGGCATGGTCGCCGCCATCGGCGAGAGCGATGTCGAGGTCATGGATGTTCTTGCCTCGCGCATTCCCGCTCGCATCATGGTCGGCCTTCTCGGGTTGCCGGAAGATGTCGTGAACCGCTTTCGCCGCTGGGCGACGGCCTTCATGCTCTCGGCGGATATGAGCCCGGCGGAACGGGAAGCAAGCAACATCGAGCTCGTTCAGTATTTCACCGAAACCGTTGACCGGCTCTACGGTCAGATCGAGGCGGGCGAAGAGGTTCCGGATTCGCTCATCACCGCGTTGTTGAAGGCGGAAGTTGAGGGCGAACAGTTGACCCTCGACGAGGTTATTCGTTTCTGCATCACGCTCGTCGTCGCCGGGTCCGAAACCACGACCTTCCTGCTCGGCAATCTGCTGCACAATCTGGCGGCCATGCCTGACGTCCGCCGGATGCTCGCGGCAGACCCGTCGCTCATCGACGCATTCATCGACGAGAGCCTGCGCCATGGCGGTCCACCGCAGCGTCTTTTCCGTATTGCCACGCAGGATGTCGAGGTCGCGGGCCGCACAATCCGCGAGGGCGAGTGGGTCGCACTCTTCTTTGCCGCGGCGAACCATGATCCGGCCGTGTTCCCCGAGCCGGAAAAGTTCGACATCACCAGGCCGAACCTCAACAAGCAGCTCACCTTCGGTGTGGGCATCCACCATTGTCTCGGTTCCGCGCTCGCGCGCATGGAGGGCAGGGCGCTTATCGCTGCCATCCTTGAGCGGATGGACGATGTCGTCCTCGGCAGCGAGGCGCCCGTGCCGCAGCGAACCAGCCTGCTCAACCACGGCTTCGACAGCCTCACACTGCGCTTTGCCCCGCGCCGGAAAGGAGCTGCCTGATGTCGTCAACCATTGTCGAAACCGACCGCAATATTGCCGCCACCAAGGCGCTCTTTCTCGCCTTCGGCGCGAAGGATATTCCCGCGATTATGGAATTCCTTCACGAAGACTGCGTCGTTGAGTTCTACGGGCCCTCGACCATCCCCTATGCGGGCACCTATCGTGGTCACGAGCAGTGCCGCCGCTTCTTCGAGCGCGTGCTTTCCTCTGTCGACATTCATCAATTCGATGCGGAGGAGTTTATCGCCGAAAGGGACAAGGTGATCGTCACCGGTCATCTGAACCTGACTGCGCGCTCCACGGGACGGCCGATCGATTCCGATTTCGTTCATGTCATCACCCTGAAGGACGGCAAATGGATCCGTTTTCGGGATTTCATGAACACGGCGGTCGCCGTCGCCGCTTTCTCGTAACCCGCGGAAAGGGTAGTCTCTCATCCTGAACAGTTTGGGATGGAGACATGTCGATCAGAGCGGGACTTGTAGCGATCTTCGTCGGCTGGGCGGCTCTGCCGTCCGCCGCCGGGGCCGATGCCATTGGTGACAACAACATCTGTTATTCGAAGTTCGCCACGGGCGACTACAAGTCCGCCATCGACTTTTGCACCCGTGCGATCGATTCCGGGGACTTGTCCGAGCCGGACCTGATTGCCGCGCTCATCAATCGCGGCGTTGCGTACAAGTCGACGGGCGACTACGAAAGCGCCATCGACGATTACACGCGTGCGCTCCGCATCGCACCGAAGGACGCGCTCCTCTATCAGAACCGCGCCAATGCGCTGCGTGAGATGGGTGACTACGACGCCGCTCGTGAAGACATCGAGAAGTCGATAGAGCTCGACCCGAAGAGCGCCGGCGCCTGGTACGTGCGCGGCGCCATCGCGGAGGCGCGGGGGAACCACGGTGGCGCTCGAGGCTTCTATATGACGGCCCTCGGTCTCGACCCCGAAAACCAGGCCTACAGGGACAAGATTCTGGGACGCGACGCACGATGAGTACCAGGCTTGATGTGCTGGCCACGATCCGCGAAGCCTATGGCGGCGCGTGGAACCATCTGGGTGAAATGATCCGGCTCATCTGGCTGCCCGGTATTCTCTATCTGCTTTTTTCCACAGCCAGTTCATTCGTGAATGTGGAGGAGCAATTCTTTGTCGCGCTTGTTCTGGAACTCGCGAGTCTCTTTCTCTGGCCGGTCATTGCTGTCGCATGGCACCGCTTCATTCTGATCGGCGATGCGCCCGCCGGCGCCTTCCGCTTTTCCTTCGGGCGGCGTGAGGCGCGCTTCCTCCTGGTGTCGGTGTTCCTGTTTCTGATCCTGGTCCCCGGCGCTGTCCTCGCCGTGGCGGCAAACCAGATGGCGCAGACCATGACCGCTTCGCTCCTGAGCTTCTTCGGCGTCCTGCTGCTTCTGGTCTCGATCTATTTCTTCGTCCGGCTTTCCCTGCTTCTTCCCGCCGTCTCCATAGGCGATCCGGTCGATCCCCGCCTCGTGCTGGAGCGGACCCGCGGCAATTTCTGGCGGCTGGCAGCCGTATTCCTGTCCGTCGCACTCCCGGTCCTCGTGCTCGCCATGCTGCTCGGGTCGCTCTTGAGCGGCGGGCTCCTCCTTCAGGCCATATCCATCGCCGTCTTCGCGCTTGTTTCCGTCTTCTTCGCAGTGGTGAACGTCGCCGTCCTGTCCATCGCCTATCGCGAACTCGTCGGCCCGCCCGGCTCCGTCCCCTCCGCCCCCCGCGCGGACCCTTCCTTCTGACCCGTCGAATAAGTTGGCGGATCGCCGCTCCCCGTCTAAGGTAAAAGCGTCATATCGCAGCGGGGGCCGCTGCCGCTTCTCTGGGGGGAGATAGGGATGAGAAAGCTGCCGGTATTCCGCTCGGTCGGAGAGGTCTTCTCGGGCGTCACGCGCCATTATTTTCAACTGATCGGCGTTGCCTGGCCCGCCTTGATCTTCATTCTCATTGCGATGGGACTCTACGCGTGGTCCTTCCATCAGGCCGGTATCGGCGCGCTATTCGATCTTCTCAATGCGGAAGGGACGCCGCCCGAGGAAATCGGCGCCGCTTATGAAGCGGTCGCCGAGCGAGCCACAGGGCCGGTTTACTATGCGGCCTTCATCCTGACGACTTTGGCGAGCGCGGTAGCTGCGGTTCGTTGGCACCGTTTTGTGTTGATGGGCGAAGGCGGCAGCTTCTTGTTGCGTATGGAAGACGCGCGTTACATCTGGACATTCATCAAGGTAACGCTGCTCTATTTCCTGATGGCTGTTCTTCTCTTCGCTGTCATCTTCGGCATCGCCGGTATCGCTGGCATCGCCGAAAGAGGAGGAAATCCCGCGGGGGCCGGATTTCTCGGTGTAGTCTTGGCGATCAGCATGGTCATCGGCTATCTGCTGATCCTCGGTCTCTCCCTGCGTCTGATGCTCGCCTTGCCGGACGTGGCGATCGGACTGCCCGGCAAGGTCCGCGCAGTCCTCGCGGCCACACAGGGCAATACCTGGCGCATGGTCGGTTACGCGCTGCTCATCGGCCTTGTTTACGGTGTCGTCATCCTTGTCCTGATACTCGTCTTGGCCATCCTTGGCGGTGTCCTGGGCGCCGGTCCGCTCGTTCTCGCCATTTCGGGCGTGGTCGGCATCGCGGCTTATTTCTATTTCGTGATGCTCTCCGTCACCATGCTCTCCGTCGCCTATCGCGAGATCGTCGGCCTGCCGGGAGGGCACGAGGGCGAGGCGACCGTGGCCGAACCGACCCCCGGCCTCTGATTGCGCTTTTGCCCGCTTTTTTGTAGGGTCCGCCCATAAGGATCAGGAAAGGTGCCGGGAGGCACCTAAGGGCTTGTTTTGTATGCCCTTTTCGCAGCGGCATCCGGCCGCCGTCGCAATGTGCCGCGCAAATCCCCATCTCTTGAGGGAGCCGTCGCGCGCCACCTGACAGGGATGATCCGAATGTCCGTACAGTCGAAGATCAAGCGCATCACCGTGCCGGAAATCCGCGCCCGCAAGGGAGCGGAGCCGATCGTGTCGCTCACCGCCTATCACGCGCATACCGCGCGCTACCTTGACCCGTATGTCGACTTCCTGCTCGTCGGCGACAGCCTCGGCATGGTCATGTACGGCATGGAAACGACGCTCGGCGTCACCCTCGACATGATGATCGCGCATGGCGCGGCCGTGGTGCGCGGCACCGAACGGGCCCTTGTCGTGGTCGATATGCCCTTCGGCTCCTACGAGGAAAGCCCCGAGATCGCCTTCCGCAATGCCTGCCGCGTCATCAAGGAAACGGGCTGCACCGCCGTAAAGCTCGAAGGCGGTACGCGCATCGCCGACACCATCCATTATCTCTCCGAGCGCGGTATCCCCGTGATGTCGCATATCGGCCTCACGCCGCAGAACGTTCAGGTCATGGGCGGTTTCAAGGCGCAGGGTCGCGAGGAAAGCGAATGGGCCGCCATCGAGGCTGACGCAAAGGCCGTCGCCGATGCCGGCGCCTTCGCGGTCGTTGTCGAAGGGGTGGCCGAGCCGCTCGCCGCCCGCATCACCGGCCAGATCGACATCCCCACCATCGGCATCGGTGCGTCGGCCCATTGCGATGGCCAGATTCTGGTCCTGGAAGACATGCTGGGCCTCTCGCCCAAGCCGCCCAAATTTGTCCGCGAATTCGCCTCTCTCGGGGCCCAGATCGCGGGTGCGGCGGAAGCTTATGGCCGCGCCGTCCGTGACCGCAGCTTCCCGGCGGTCGAACATACCTACAGCATGAAAAAGGCGAAATAGGTCAAGCAATTGTACGCCCGGCGGAGACCGCCGGGCGGTTTGCTATTGGCCGGTTGCCGGGCTATTTTACGCCGCCTGCAGGGGGCAGGCGCCGGGCGCTTCCTCCGCGCCCATCAGCATTTCTCCGCGGAGTATTCTTGTGACCGATCTCTTTCGCGAAGTCGAAGAAGACCTTCGCCGCGAACAGTTCAGCAAACTTTGGGAAAAATACGGGATCTTCGTGATCGGCGCCGCCGTCGCGATTGTCCTGGTCGTCGCGGCCATCGTCGGCTGGCGCGCCTGGTCCCACTCCTCGAGTGTCGAGGCGTCCGCCCGTTACGACGAGCTTGTGGCGTCGCTGCAGGAAGATGTCCCGCCGGAAGAAGCGGCTGCTGCCTTCGATAAATTTGCCGCCGAAACGGGCGGCGGCTACGAGACGCTCGCGCGTCTCCAGCAGGCGGACCGTCTGCTTGAAGCCGGAGAGCGGGATGCGGCCCTTGCCGTCTATGAGGAAGTCGCAAACGGCGCTTCCCTCGGGCTTGTGCGTGGCATGGCGACCATCAAGGCAGGACTGATCGTCGTCGATACCGCAAGCTACGACGACATGAAGGCACGCATGGCGTCCGTCATGTCGGAAGAATCGCCCTGGCACGGCAATGCGCTGGAGCTTCTCGCGCTTGTCGCCATGCGCGAAGGCGCCTGGACCGAGGCGGATGGCTACGTCAAACGCATCATCGCCAATCCGGCGTCGCCCAGTGGCCTTCGCGACCGCGCCCATGTCATTCAGGCGCTGGCCGCTCCTCATTTGCCGCAACCTGCCGCACCGGCGGATACGGCGACGGAGGGTTCCGCGGCGGAAGAAGCCGGCACGGAAACATCGCCCGAAATTCAGCAAACGCCAGCCGCCGAACCACCGGCCGAGACGGAGTAATTGAAGATGACGGACCGAAATTCGGCTGAAGCATTCGCAATCGGTCGCGTCCTGCGTGGCGTGGTTCTCGCCCTTGCCGTGGCCGGCCTGGCAGGCTGCGACACGGTCTCCGACGTGTTTTCGTCCGATGACAAGACTGTTCTGCCGGGCAAGCGGCTGTCGGTCATGGAGCTCGGTGCGCAGCTCGAAGCGGATCAGGAACTGGCAGATGAACTCATCATACTGCCGAAGCCCTATGTGAATGAAAGCTGGCCCCAGCCCGGCGGCACGCCGGACAACGCCATGTACCATCTGGCGGCGCCCGGCCCGCTCGAGCGCATCTGGTCGGCGAATGCCGGCGCCGGATCGAGCCGTGTCGGCCAGCTCATGGCGCCTCCGATTATCGCGGAAGGCAGGATTTTCGTGCTCGACGCCGAGGCAACGGTTCGGGCGTTCGAACAGTCCTCGGGCAAGGAGCTCTGGGAAACGAGCCTGGTACCCGAAGAGGAAGATGCCGACGAGGGTCGTGGCGGTGGCGTCGCCTACGACAATGGCCGTGTCTTCGTCGTGACCGGTTTTGGTACCGCGCATGGTCTCGATGCCACCAGCGGCGCCGTCCAGTGGAGCCAGCCTGTCGGCGATCCGTTCCGCGCCTCGCCCACGGCAAATGGCGGCCGCGTCTTCGCCATCACGGCGGACAATCAGGCGATCTGTCTCGCCCAGGAAACGGGCGAAGTGCTGTGGCGCCATCGCGGCATCGTCGAAAGCGCGGGCATCCTTGCAGCGTCAAGCACGGCGGTTGCCGGTTCGGTCGCGGTCGCGCCGTACTCTTCCGGCGAACTCGTCGCCCTGCGTGTGGAGAACGGCACGCCGGTCTGGACGGATTCGCTCACCCGCACGGGCAATGTCACCTCGCTCAGCGAGTTGAACGACATCGCGGGCCGGCCCGTCATCGACCGTGACCGCGTCTTCGCCATCAGCCATTCGGGCCGCATGGTATCGATCGACCTGCGCACCGGCGAACGTGTCTGGACGCGCGATATTGGCGGTGTGCAGACCCCCTGGGTCGCAGGCGATTTCGTCTATGTCGTCACCACAACCCAGGAAGTGGCGGCGGTTTCCCGCCGCGACGGACGTATCCGCTGGATCACGCCTCTGCCGCGCTGGGAAGATCCGGAAGACCGGGAGGACCCGATTGAATGGTCCGGTCCCGTTCTCGTCAGCGATCGCCTCGTGCTCGTTTCCTCTATTGGCGACGCCGTCTCCGTATCGCCCTACACGGGCGAGGTTCTCGGCAGCATCGATCTGCCCGATGGAGCTCTCATTGCGCCGGTCGTTGCGAACGAAACGCTGTATATTCTGACGGATGACGCGCAGCTCATCGCGCTCAAGTAATGAACGCGAAAGCCGGTCCGGCAGATCGCCGCCCGGCTGCGGCACGCCATCCATCGGCATGAAAAGGGCCGCATAAAGTGTCATTCAAGGTCGCCATCGTCGGCCGGCCCAATGTCGGCAAGTCCACATTGTTCAACCGTCTTGTCGGACGGAAGCTGGCGCTCGTCGACGACACGCCGGGCGTCACCCGCGACCGGCGCGAAGGCGAGGCGCAGCTCGGCGATCTCTTCTTCACGGTTGTCGACACGGCCGGTCTTGAAGAGGGAACCGGCGACAGTCTCGAAGCCCGCATGCGCCGCCAGACCGATCTCGCCATCGCCGAGGCCGATGTCTGTCTTCTTCTCATCGACGCGCGCGCCGGCGTCACGCCGCTCGACAAGCGCTTTGCCCAGATTCTCCGCAAGTCGCCCACACCGGTCATCCTCACCGCCAACAAATGCGAGGGCGGGGCAGGACAGGCGGGCCGCATGGAAGCCTATGAACTTGGTCTCGGCGCGCCGCTGCCCCTCTCCGCCGAGCACGGCGAAGGCCTGGGCGATCTTTACGACGCGCTTGCCGAGTTCGCGGGCGGCCTTGCCGGAAACGATGCCGAACAGGCCCTGGAAGACGCGCTCGCCGAAGAGGAGGAAGCCGTCGAGGGCTTCGATCCCGACGCGCCTTATGAACCCGACCTCGAAGCACCGCTGCGGATCGCGATTGTCGGCCGCCCGAACGTCGGCAAGTCCACCTTGGTGAACCAGTTGCTCGGCGAGGACCGCATGCTGACGGGTCCGGAAGCAGGCATCACACGAGACAGCATCGGCATCGAATGGGAATGGCGCGGCCGCCGCGTGAAGCTCTGGGACACGGCCGGAATGCGCCGCCGCGCCCGCGTTACCGAAAAGCTCGAAAAGCTTTCTGTCGCCGACACGCTGCGCGCTGTTCGCTTTGCCGAGGTCGTCGTCGTTCTTCTCGACGCGACCCAGACATTCGAACGGCAGGACCTGCACATCGCCGACCTTGTCGAGCAGGAGGGCCGTGGCCTTCTCATTGCCGTCAACAAGTGGGACAAGGTCGAGAAACCGCAGGAAGTGCTTCGCATGCTGAAGGAAGAGCTGGAACGCCTTCTGCCCCAGGTGCGGGGCGTTCCCATCGTCCAGTTCTCTGCGCTGACGGGGAAGGGAACCGACAGGCTCATGCCCGCCATCGAGCGCGTCCACACGCTCTGGAATGCGCGCGTGCCGACCGCAAGGCTCAACCGCTGGCTGACCGAAGCCGTCTCGCGCCACCAGCCGCCGGCGGCCAGGGGTCGTCCGGTGAACCTGAAGTACATGTCCCAGGTGAAGTCCCGACCGCCGACCTTCGCCGTTTTCTCGAGCCGCGCCGACGAGGTGCCCACCTCTTACCGCCGCTATCTTGTGAATGCGCTGCGCGAAACCTTCGACCTGCCGGGCGTACCCATCCGCCTTTTCATGCGCAAGGGCAAGAACCCTTATGCGGGAAAGAAGAAGCGCGCCTAGCCGCTGTCCTTGCGATGCATCTTCCCCCGATCCTCTTGCGGCACTCGCTTCACGCAGCTAGTTTGAGCGCATGAATGCTGAACATGCCATCGCCATGACGGGTATCTTCTCCGTCCGGTTGCGCAACGCAGGCGACGCGGCGTCCCGCCGCTGAAGGCCTGCATCCGCTCCCATTCAAACGCCACGGGGCCGTGCGTGCCTTGAGCCGCGCCTGAAGCCTTTATCGTGCTCGCAAGGCAGAACGCCTGCGGGACCGGCCGCGTCATCCCTTTCTCGCGCGAGCCGGAGATTTTGGATGAGGCATGTCCCGTGGGACGAAAGACGAAAGGACCCTCCAGCAGCAGAAGCTGGGATGCGGTCGCGAACTGGTATATCGGCTGGGCAGGCGCCGAGGGAAGCCGCCATCATCGTGAATTGGCGATCCCCGCTGCGATGAGGTTGCTCGCGCTTCGGCCGGGAGAGCGCCTGCTCGATATCGGATGTGGGGCAGGTGCCCTTGCTCCCTCCGTCCTTGCGGCGGGAGCGCGCTACTCCGGCATCGACAACAGCCCGAAGCTCATCGCGCATGGGCGACGGCATCATGGAAGCGAAGTTCGCCTTGTTGTTGCGGATGCAACGAAGCTGGCCTCTGGCTCAGCCTTTCGGCGGGAAGAGTTCGATGCGGTTTCCTTCCTCCTGAGCCTTCAGGACATAAACCCGCTGGAAGCCGCGCTTGCTTCCGCACGATGGGCTCTGCGTCGGGGCGGCCGTCTTGTCATCCTCATGACGCATCCCTGCTTCCGCATCCCGCGCCAGAGCGGGTGGGGATGGGACGAGGCGCGTGGTCTCCGCTATCGCCGGATAGACCGTTACCTCACGCCGCTCGATATACCGATGCAGGAATACGGTCGGAAAGGCCGCAGGGGCAGGGGGACGACGCGCAGTTATCACCGGCCGCTTCAGTCCTATGTCTCCGCGCTTGCGGCAGCGGGTTTCGTCGTCGATGCCTTGAACGAGATTCCCGCGCCCGCGCTGCCGGAGGAAACACGCGCCTTGCGTCTTTCGAGCGAGGAGTTTCCTCTATTTCTCGCAGTAAGGGCCATGAAGAGCTGCTGACATGTTGTCGTACGCTGGCGATGGGCTGCCTTTACGCGGCCCATCGGCCTTTCCTGCGAGAGGGAAAGAACTCTCACGGCGGACAGAAGATGCGCGCCTAGGTGTCGCCAAGCAGCATATCGATTGAACCTTGCAGCCTTCCCATATCGTACGGCTTCGTCACGATGGCTGTGCGGGAAAGAGCCTCGGTGCCCGGAACGTCGCTATGCCCTGTTGCGAAGATGATGGGCAGCGTCGACAGAATTTCTCTGGCTTTTTCCGCCAGTTCGATTCCCGTCATGTCGGGAAGGCCGACATCGGCGATCAGGATATCGGGTGCCTCCGTCTCGATAGCCGCTAGCGCTTCGGCGCCGCTTCCACTCTCGATCACTTTCATGCCGGCGCTTTCAAGCATCTCCGTCGTGCTCATGCGGATCAGCACGTCGTCCTCGCATAAGAGTACCGTGATCTTCTGCGCCGGAGGCGGTGCCGTCTCGCCGGTGGGCTTCCCGGTACGGCCGAGCACTTGCCGGACCTTCCGCGCCAGCGCCTCGCGTGTATACGGTTTCGAGAGAAGATCCACGCCTGCGTCGAGTCTGCCGCCATGCACGATGGAATTTTCCGTGTAGCCGGATGTGAACAGCACGGCGATGCTCGGCTTTCTTTCTTTCGCCTTGCGCGCAAGTTCCGTGCTCTTCAGAGGGCCGGGCATCACCACGTCCGTGAAAAGGAGATCGACCGGCGCGCCGCTCTCGATCACGGTCAGAGCGCTCGCCGCGTCCTTCGCCGTCAGTATGTGGTAACCGAGTTCGCTCAGCATATCGACCACAGTTGCGCGCACCGCGTCGTCGTCCTCCGCGACGAGTATCGTCTCCGTTCCTCCTGTGGTTGTCGTCACGCCGGTGGGCGTGATGACGTCTTCGCTCTGGTGGTTGCGTGGCAGGTAGAGCTTCACGGTCGTGCCGTGACCACGTTCGCTGTAGATCTTGATATGCCCGCCGGACTGTTTGACGAAGCCATAGACCATCGAGAGTCCGAGCCCCGTTCCCTTGCCCTGCGGTTTGGTCGAGAAGAATGGCTCGAAAACTTGCTGAAGCAATTCGGGGGCGATGCCTTCACCCGTATCCGTCACGGCCAGCATCACATATTGCCCGGCCTGGACGTCTGGGTGATCTGCCGCATAGGCATCGTCCAGGAAGGCATTGCCGACTTCGATGGTGAGCTTGCCCCCGCCTTCCATCGCATCCCGCGCATTGATCGCAAGGTTGAGCAGTGCGTTCTCGAGCTGTCCGGGGTCGGCCAGCGTATTCCACAATCCGCCGGACACCATCGTATCGACTTCGACGCTTTCGCCGATCGTCCTGCGCAGCATGTCGCCCATACCGTTCACCAGACGCCCGATATTCACCACCTTCGGCTCCAGCGGCTGGCGCCTGCCGAAAGCGAGAAGCTGGTTCGCGAGCTTTGCGCCGCGACCTATCCCTTCCAGCGCGCTTGCCACGCGCATCTCGGCGCGTTCGTTGCCGGCGACGTCTTTCGACAGGAGCTGCAGATTGCCGGACACCACTTGCAGCAGGTTGTTGAAGTCGTGCGCGACGCCACCGGTGAGTTTCCCGATCGCTTCCATCTTTTGCGCCTGTCGCAACGCGTCTTCCGCTTTGGAGCGGCGGGCGGTTTCCGCATCCACGCGCTGCTCCAGCATTGCGTTCAGCTCCTGCTGCGCTTCTTCCGCCTGCCGTCTTTCCGTGACGTCCACATTGACGCCGATCATCCCCTCGAATTCACCGCGCCGCCCGAAGCGCGGCTGGGCCGTCGTGTTGATGAGGCGGTAGACACCATCCGCCCGGCGGAAGCGCACTTCCACGGAGAAGGGTACATGGTCCCGCATCGCCCTCTCGTAGGGCTCCTTCAGCGCTTGCAGGTCGTCCGGATGCACTGTCTCCAGCCAGTCGAAATGTGGAACTTCTTCGGATGTCACGCCCCAGAAATTGCGGAGCATCGCGTTCAGGTAGATACACTTTCCTTCGGCATCGCCCATCCACAGTTTCACCATCGCGCTCTCCGCGACGAGGCGGAAGCGTTCCTCGCTCTCGCGCAGGGCGATTTCCCCCAGCCGCCGCTCGGTTACGTCGTGCCCCTGCACGAAGATGCCGCGCACATTGCTTTGAGCGGAGGAAACCGGATGGAACACGAAGTCGAGATAGCGCTCCACCGGCTCCGATCCCGGTTCGCGTTGCAGCAGCACGCGGATGCTCTGGCCGATATAGGGCTCCTCGGTTTCCCGCACCCGGTCGAGAAGCTCGATGAATCCCTGGTCCACGATTTCCGGCAAGGCCTCGCGTACGGGCTTGCCGACGGCATCGCGGTGGCCGACGAGCTGCATATAGGCGTTGTTGACCATCGCGAAGGTGTGGTCCGGTCCCGCCAGGATCGCGATGAAGCCGGGCGCCTGTTCGAACATCTGCCGGAGCATCTCGAAGCCGCGTTCGAGTTGCGTTTCTGCCCTTACGCGCCGCGTCGTTTCCACGACGAAGGCAATGACGCCCGCAGGCTTCCCCTCGTCGTCGATCACCGGCGAATAATCGAGATTGAGCCAGACCTTCTCCGGTGTGCCGCTCCGGTTCAGCGTCATCTCCTGGTCGCGATAGGAGAGGGTCCCACCCGCGAGTCCGACCTCGATCACGTTGCGGTTGAAGTCGGCGATCTCCGGCCAGCTCTCCACGACCTGCGATCCGAGGATTGCCGGATGCCGCCCGCCCGCGACCTCGGCGTAGCCGTCATTGTAGATCATGACCCCGTTCTGGCCCCAGAGAAGGGCCATGGGCACAGGCGAAAGCAGCATCATGCCGACGGTGGATTTCAGGCTTTGGGGCCATGTGGAAATCGGGCCTAGGGCCGTCGACGCCCAGTCGAACGCCGCGATCCGTCGCGCCATTTCGCTGTCGCCGGCGAGAAACGGGTACGCGCCGTTTCCCGCTTCTCCGGCCTTGTCCCCCGCCATTCGCCTCGTCTCACCCGGTGATCGTGCCACGTATGATCCAGTCTATACGCATCGGGGGAGGGGGCATAGCTGGCGGGAAAGGGCGTTCAGTCGAGATAGGCGGGCAGTTCCTTGTGGAACTCGGGGAAATAGGTCGGGATCGCCGTCACATCAAAGCGCCCGAGAATGCTTTCCTTCGGTTCCCGGTCGAGCAGGAAGCGGAACGACGCTTCCACGAGTTGTTCGGGTGTGTGGCCCGGCGTCAGGTCCTGGTGCGTCTTGCGCGCCATCGTTACCTCGTGGCGGGTGGCGCCCGTCTCGTCGCGCACGACCACCCGGAACATCATCGGATCGCCGTCGTCGGTCTGGCTTACATCGATCATCGTCGCCTCCGTTGCCGGATGCGTGTCAGGCGCTCTTCGCCTTCACCTTCTGGTATTCCACAATTTCGCCATGCCGCTCGCAAGAAGGCATTGCGAGTTCGATGAACAGCGGTACGAGCTCGGCCGGCTTCGTCAGCGTTGTCGGATCTTCTCCCGGCATCGCCTTCTTGCGCATCGCAGTCCGCGTCGGCCCGGGGCTCACGGCATTGACGCGGATCGGTGTCTTTTCCGTTTCCGCCGCCCAGGTTTTCATCATGGCATCGAGCGCCGCCTTCGTCACCGAATAGCCGCCCCAGTAGGGCTTGCACTTCTGCGCCGCGCCCGACGTCACGAACACCGCGCGTCCCGCGTCCGAACGCTTCAGCAGCGGCTCGAGCGAGCGGATCAGCCGGTAGTTCGCGGTCACGTTTACGGCGAGTGTCTTGTCCCAGTCCTTCGGTTCCATGTGGGAGAGCGGCGTCAGCGTGCCGAGAAGTCCCGCATTCGCGATCAGGATGTCGAGTTTCCCCCAGCGCTCGAAGATCGTCGCGCCCAGCCGGTCGATCGCCGCGAAGTCGGTCAGGTCCATCGGCACCAGCGTCGCCTTGCCGCCGACCTTCCTGATTTCGTCATCCACTTCCTCGAGCCCGCCCACGGTCTTGGCAACGAGGATCACATGTGCGCCTTCCGCCGCCATGCCGAGGGCCACCGCCCGTCCGATGCCGCGCGATGCGCCGGTGATGACCGCAAGGCGGTCCTGCAAACGTCCCGTCATTGTAGGAATCCCGTCAGGCGATTTCGGCGAGCAGCGACAGCTGCTTGGTCCGCTGCTCGCCATCCCTGTCGATGAGCGGCGTCGGATAGTCGCCGGTGAAACAATGATCCGTCAGCTGCGGGCATTCCTGGTCGCGATGGCTGAAACCCATCGCCCGGTAGAGCCCGTCCACGGAAATGAAGGCGAGGCTGTCGACACCGATATAGCTGCGCATGCCTTCAAGGTCGTAATTCGAGGCGAGCAGCTGTTCGCGCTCCGGCGTGTCGATGCCGTAGAAATCGGGATGCGTGATCGGCGGGCTCGCCACGCGCAGGTGAACTTCCTTCGCTCCCGCCTCATACATCATTTTCACGATCTTGATCGAGGTCGTGCCGCGCACCACGCTGTCATCCACCAGAACGATCCGCTTGCCCTGCACGATGGCGCGGTTCGCATTGTGTTTGAGCTTCACGCCAAGCTGGCGAATGTGCTGCGTCGGTTCGATGAAGGTTCGGCCCACATAATGGTTGCGGATGATGCCGAGTTCGAACGGCACGCCGCTTTCCGCCGCATAGCCGATGGCGGCGGGGACGCCGGAGTCCGGCACCGGGATCACGACATCCGCATCCACGCCGGACTCGCGCGCCAGTTCCTGGCCGAGCCGCTTGCGGACGTTGTAGACGCTCTTGCCGCCGACCACGCTGTCCGGGCGCGCGAAATAGATATATTCGAACACGCAGGGCCGGACCGTTTGTGGCGGGAAGGGGCGGATCGATTCCACCTTGATCTGCCCGTTCTCGCGGGTGCAGAGCACGATCTCGCCGGGCTCGATCTCGCGCACGAATTCCGCGCCGATGATGTCGAGCGCCACCGTTTCCGAGCAGAGGATGGGTGCGCCGGCGAGCCGTCCGAGGATCAGCGGCCGGATGCCGAGCGGATCGCGCGCGCCGATCAGCTTCTTGTTGGTCAGCGCCACCAGCGCATAGGCGCCCTGGATCTGGCCGAGCGCGTCGACAAACCGGTCCATCAGGCGCGGCTGGCGGCTCTGTGCCACCAGCTGCAAGATGGTTTCGCTGTCCGATGTCGACTGGAAGATCGCGCCGCCGCGTACCAGTTCATTGCGCAGCGTGATGGCGTTGGTGAGATTGCCGTTATGCGCCACCGCAAAACCGCCGCCATAGAGGTCGGCGAATAGCGGCTGCACATTGCGCAGCACCGTCTCGCCCGTCGTCGAATAGCGCGTATGGCCGATCGACATGTCGCCCTTGAGGCGTCCGACCACGCTGGCGGAAGAAAAATGATCGCCGACGAGGCCCAGCCGCCGTTCCGAATGAAAATGTTCGCCGTCATAGGCGACGATGCCCGCCGCTTCCTGCCCGCGATGCTGGAGCGCATGGAGCCCGAGCGCCGTCAGCGCCGCCGCATCCGGATGTCCGAAAACGCCGAACACGCCGCATTCCTCGCGCAGCTTGTCGCCGTAGAATTCGTCGTCTGTCAGGGAAAGCGGGAGGGGGGAAGCCGGTTTTCGGGCAAGGCGCGGCCCGGAAGCCGGGAAGGGGAGGTCGAGCTGCATCTGGTCTTGCATTCCTGGAACTCCGGAATAGTCAGGCATCTACTCCCCGGTCGTGTTCTCGAACAGGCGGTCGAGCCCCCGCCGTTCGGACGGGTTATACCCCGGTCCATTCCCCGTGTCAGCGCCCGAATCCGGGGATGTCTGGCGGGGCTCTGTGGGTGCCGGCGCGGCTTGTTGACGCGGCGGCTCGCTTTGCAGCGGCGCCGTCGTCCTTTCGCCGGTGCCGCTCGTCGTCCCGCTGCCCGGTTGAGGCGCCAGAGAGAACAGCAGGGCCGCCGTGTCTTCCACGACGGGCCGCGTCTTCGCGTTGCGGATCCAGTCCGGCTGGTCGTCGGGATTCGGCACCAGCCAGGCAAAGAAGAGATAGGCAACGGTGACGATCAGCAGCCCGCGGGCCAGCCCGAAAATGAAACCGAGCGTCCGGTCGAGCAGGCCCGCACGCTCGTGAATTTCCATCATCGAGTCCGACCACCGCGACGTGAAGGCCGCGCAGACCGCATAGGCCGCGATGAAGATGCCGACGGCGGAAATGGCTGCCGCCAGCCAGCCCGGCGAAATCACCTCGCGCAGAACAGGCGTTAGATAGGGAAACAGCCACAGCGCTGCAAGGGCGCCCACCACCCAGGCGATGATCGACAGGACTTCGTTCGTGAAGCCGCGCAGCAGCGCCAGCGCACTTGAAACCAGCACCACACCTATCACGATGACGTCGAACAGCGTCAAGACACTCTCCCGGAAACCCTGCTCATCCTATCACATATCGGCGGCCCGGCGGCCGCCGGCGCCCTTGTTCTCGCCCGCGGCCAGCTTGGCAATAAGACCCGCAAGGTCCGAAATTTCCGTGAATGTCAGCGCCGCCTGTCCCCTTGTCCGGGCCGCCCCCGCCGGCAGGATCGCGCGCGAAAATCCGAGCTTTTCCGCCTCTTTCAGCCGCGCATCCATCTGGCTCACGGGCCGCACGGCGCCCGAAAGGCTGATTTCGCCGAAGATGACGCAGTTCTCCGGCAGCGGCTTGCCCGTGATCGAGGATATCAGCGCCGCCGCGACCGCGAGATCGGCGGCAGGCTCGTTGATTCGCAGGCCCCCCGCGACGTTGAGATAGACGTCCTGTCCCGCGAGCGACAGCCCGCACCGCGCTTCGAGCACCGCGAGCACCATCGACAGCCGCCCGC
This sequence comes from Parvibaculum sp., assembly GCA_017642695.1. Classification (GTDB taxonomy): domain Bacteria; phylum Pseudomonadota; class Alphaproteobacteria; order Parvibaculales; family Parvibaculaceae; genus Parvibaculum. Next base: position 2,055,456 of record JAEPQD010000001.1, read on the forward strand.
TGTCCCAGCCGACCACCGCGCGCCGCGGCGTGCCGAGCGTGCTCTGCGCCGTCAGCGCCTGGATTTCGACCAGCACCGGCCGCGTTCCCTCGATCCCCGCGAAGACGGAAGAGCCGCTCGTGCCCCCGTCGCGTTCCCCGAGGAAGAGGGCGGAGGGGTTCGGCACTTCGCCGAGACCCTTCTCGCCCATCTCGAAAACGCCGATCTCGTTTGCCGGGCCGAAGCGGTTCTTCACCGCGCGCAGGATCCGGAACTGATGCCCGCGCTCGCCCTCGAAATAGATGACGGCATCGACCATGTGCTCGACGACGCGCGGCCCCGCGATCTGGCCTTCCTTGGTCACATGCCCGACGAGAATGATCGCCGTCCCGCTCTTCTTCGCGAAGCGCACCAGCTCCTGTGCCGAGGCGCGCACCTGCGCCACGGTCCCGGGCGCCGAGTCCAGCGTGTCGGTCCACATCGTCTGGATCGAGTCGATCACGACGGCGTCCGGTGCCTTGCCGTTTTCGAGCGTGCCGATGATGTCCTTCAGGTTCGTCTCCGCGCCGAGCTGCACCGGCGCTTCCGCGAGGCCGAGCCGGCGCGCGCGCATCCGCACCTGCGCGATCGCCTCTTCGCCCGAGATATAGACGACCGATTGTCCGCGCGCCGCGAGTGCCGCCATCGCCTGCAAGAGCAGCGTCGACTTGCCGATCCCCGGATCGCCGCCGATCAGCAGCGCCGATCCCGGCACCAGCCCGCCGCCCGTCACCCGGTCGAATTCGTTCATGCCCGTGACGAAGCGGGGCGGGTCCGCGCTCTCGCCGCTCATCGCGACGAGCTCGATCTGCCGGCCCTTGCCCTTCAGCGCCTTCGCCGCGGGGCCCGCGCCCACGCCGCCCGCGGTTCCCGCTTCCTCGACGATGGTGTTCCACTCGCCGCAGCTCTCGCAGCGCCCCGCCCAGCGGGGCGTCGCCGCGCCGCAGGACTGGCAGACGAAGGTGCGGGACTGACGGGCCATGGGGTCCTTTGCGGGTGATCTTTGAATTTGCCAAACAGACAATGTCATCCCGGGATTTGCTCCCGGGATGACATCTGTATTTTACGCGAATGCCGTGCCTGCTAGGGCTTCAGCACTTCCATCTGGATCGGTCCTTCCGCGCGCCCGTGGATGAACTGGTCGACATAATCGTTGCCGCTGTCGTCCACCTCCGCGCGCGAGCCCGCCCAGATGATCTTGCCCTTGTGGATCATCGCCACCTTGTCCGCGATCTTGCGCACGCTCGCCATGTCATGCGTGATCGACAGCGTCGTCGCGCCGAGATCCTTCACGCTGTCGACGATCAGATCGTTGATCACGTCCGCCATGATCGGGTCGAGCCCCGTCGTCGGCTCGTCGAAGAAGATGATCTCCGGATCGGCCGCGATCGCGCGCGCAAGGCCGACGCGCTTCTGCATGCCGCCCGAAAGCTCTGCCGGGTAGAGCTCGCCCACTTCCGCCGCGAGCCCCACCTTGGCGAGCTTCTCGACGGCGATGTCCTTCGCCTGTTTGCGCTTCATCTTGCGGCCCTGGATGAGGCCGAAGGCGACATTCTCCCAGACGGGCAGGCTGTCGAACAGCGCCGCGCCCTGGAACAGCATGCCGAACTTCCTGAGAACCTTCTCGCGCTCGCCCGCATCCATCTTCAGCACGTTCTTGCCGTCGACGAAGATCTCGCCGCTGTCCGGCCGGATGATGCCGAGCACGCATTTGATCATCACCGACTTGCCGGTGCCCGAGCCGCCGATCACGACCAGCGACTCGCCCTTCGGCACGGTGAGGTTGATGCCGTCGAGCACGACCTTCTTGCCGAAGCGCTTGTGGACGTTCCTGAGTTCGATTTTTGCGTCGCTCATCTCGTCCTCAATTCGCAAACAGCAGCGACGTCATGACGTAGTTCGCCGCGAGGATCAGGATCGAGGCGGTCACCACGGCGTTCGTCGTCGCGCGGCCCACGCCCTGCGCGCCGCCCTTCGAGTTGAAGCCGTGGAAGCAGCCCATGATCGCGATGATGAAACCGAAGACGCCCGCCTTGATGAGGCCGGAGATCACGTCGTCGGCGTCGAGGAAATCGACCGTGTTCTTGATATAGACGCCCGGGTTGAACTCGAGCGAGCCCGTGCCCACCACGAAGCCGCCCATGATGCCGATGATGTCGGCGATGAAGACGAGCGCGGGCAGGGTGATGACGGCGGCGACCACGCGCGGCACCACCAGATATTTATGCGGGTTGGTCGACAGCGTCGTCAGCGCGTCGATCTGCTCGGTCACGCGCATCGTGCCGAGTTCCGCCGCGATGGCCGCCGAGACGCGCCCCGCGACCATCAGCCCGCCGAGCACGGGGCCGAGTTCGCGCGTGATGCCGAGCGCGACGATGGTCGCGACGATCGACTCCGAGTTGAACGTGTTGCCGCCGTAATAGATCTGCAGCGCCAGCGCGCCGCCGGTGAAGAAGGCGGTCAGCGCCACCACCGGCAGCGAGAAATAGCCGATCCGGAGCATCTGCTGTGCGATCAGCCGCCAGAAGAAGGGCGGCCGGAAGATATGCGTCACCGCGAGCCAGACGAAGCGCGTGAGCGCGCCGATCTCGGCGAGCGTGGAAAGCACCACCCGCCCGATAATCGCGAATACGTTCACGCCTTGCCCCCGCTGTCCTTCGCGCTGCCGGAAATGTATCGCCGCATGTACCGCCTGCCCAGTGCCGTCAATATCTCGTAACCGATGGTGCCGGCCCGCAGCCCCACCTCGTCCACGCTCATGTGCGGACCGATCAGTTCGGCCCAGTCGCCGCGCGAAACCGCCCCTTCGGGAAGCCCGCTCACATCCACCATCGCCATGTCCATCGAGACGCGGCCGGCGACCGGCGCAGTGTATCCCGCAATGTAGACCTGTCCGCCCGATTCGGGGCTTTCTCCGGAAGAAAGCGCCCGGAAATAGCCGTCCGCATAGCCCGCCGCAAGCACCGCGATGCGCGCCGGCCGCTCCGCTTCCCATGTCGCCGCATAGCCGGCCGTCTCGCCGGGCGGAACGTCGCGCACCGCGAGCACCCGCGCCTGCACGGTCACGACGGGGCGGAACGGATTCGCCCGCCCGGTGAACGGGTTGCCGCCATAAAGCCCGACGCCCGGCCGCACCAGGTCGAAGCGGTAGCGCTCGCCGAGATGGATGCCGCCCGAATTGGCGAGGCTCGCCTTCGCCTCGGGAAAGCGCCGCTTCAGCACTGCCAGTATTTCATTGAAGCGCCCGAGCTGCCGCTCGTTCTGCGGATGCGCCGCCGTGTCGGAACAGGCGAGATGGCTCATCAGCAGCGCCACCTCGACGCCCTCCGCCAGTTTCCCGTCCGCCGCCAGCGCCGCCGCGTCCTCCGCGCTCATGCCGAGCCGGTTCATGCCGGTGTCGAAATGGAGCGCCGCCGGGAGCGGCGCCCCCGCCTCGCGCCATTCGGTCACTTCCGCCATCGATCCGAGGCAGGGCCGAAGCCCGTATTCGGCGTAGAGCGCGGTCGTGCCGGAAAACAGCCCGTTCAGCACATAGATGATGGCCTTGGGCAGCGCCGCCCGGAGCGCCGCCCCCTCGGTCGCATCGGCGACGAAGAAGGTCCGGCAGCCCTCCATCCAGAGCCGCTCGGCGGCCGGCACCATGCCGAGCCCATAGGCGTCCGCCTTCACCACGGCGGAAACCTCGGCCCCCCGCGCGTCCTCCTTCAGCAGGGCGTAATTCGCCGCCACCGCGTCGAGATCGACGGTCAGCAGCGCGCCCGCCGCCTTCTCCGCGCTGTCCGCGCCGGAAAGAGGCTCGCCGGAAGAGAACTCGGGGGTCATGGGAGACGTATCGGGCAGGGCTCGGCCCCTCCTGGTCGCGCGACATCTTGCTTGCGCGGATCATAGCGGATCGGCTGGCAAGCGAAAGTCGTTGTGGATTAAAGAGTTAATACCTCCCGCCCCGGTTGCCCCCGTGGCCCCGGTCGTCATAATCGGGGTTTGGCGATGCGCGAGCGGGAGGGCCCATGCAGAGCGGCTGGATCGACCTCGAGGAAGCGGCCGCGGCGGCGGAGGCCTGGGCGAACGCCCATCTCCTTTCCCCGCCGGCGGCGGTCCAGCTCGGCCTTCTTGTCCTCGCCGCTGTCGCCGCGCTGGCGGTCCGCCGCCTCCTCGTGCCCCGGCTCCAGCACTACATGGCCCAGGGCGGCGGCCGGCTCCGCCTGCGCGAGCCGCTGGCCGAGCCGCTCGCGCGGCTCCCGGTCCTCGTGCCCGTTCTCGTGGCGGCGCTCCTCGTCTGGACCGCCTATGGCCTGCGCGGGCCGCTGGGCCTTGACGGCGAGCTCCTGCGCATCGCCGCCAACCTGCTGACGGCCTGGGTCGTCATCCACCTCCTCACCAGCTTCATCCGCCAGCGCGGCTGGGCCTCCTTCATCGCCACGCTGGTCTGGCTCGTCACCGCGCTCGTCCTGCTCGGCTGGCTCGGCCCGCTCTATGCCGCGCTCGATTCCGTCGCCTTCACGGCGGGCGAGTTCCGCATCTCGCTCCTCGGCGTCATCGACAGCCTGCTGCTTTTCGGCCTCTTCCTCCTCGTCGCGAATTTCATCCTGCGTCTCGCCGATGCCCGCATGGCGCATCTCGAAGGGGTCTCGCCCGCCGCCCGCGTCCTCATCTTCAAGGTCCTGCGCATCGCGGTCATCGCCGCCGCCATCGTCGTCGCGCTCACCACCGTCGGCGTCGACCTCACCGCCATCGCCGTCTTCTCCGGCGCAGTCGGCGTCGGTGTCGGCTTCGGCCTGCAGAAGGTCGTCTCGAACCTGCTGAGCGGCATCCTTCTTCTCCTCGACCGCTCGCTGAAGCCCGGCGACGTCATCGAGGTGGGCGACGCCTATGGCTGGATCGAGAAGATGAGCGGGCGCTACGTCACGGTGGCGACGCGCGACGGCAAGGAAATCCTGATCCCCAACGAGGACATCATCACCCAGCAGGTGATCAACTGGTCCTATACCGACCGCGCCATCCGCCTGCGCATCGCGGTCGGCATTTCCTACCGCTCCAATGTCCGCAAGGCGATCGAGCTCATGACCGAGGCCGCCCTGGCGCAGCCTCGCGTCCTGTCGGACGAAACCCACAAGCCGGTGGTCCGCCTCGTGGGCTTCGGCGATTCCTCCGTCGACCTCGAACTGCGCATCTGGGTGACGGACCCCGAAAAGGGCGTCGTCAACATCGCCAGCGACATCCGCCTCGCCATCTGGGATGCCTTCCACGAAAACGGCGTCGAATTCCCGTTCCCACAGCGCGACCTCCATATCGTCTCCGCCGAAGGCCTCGAGACCCTCGCCGCGCGTTTCGCCGGAAAGCGCGAAGGCGAGGGGGAGGGCCCCGGCCCCGGTAACGGCCCCGGCAAAGGCTGAAATGTCCCGGTCTGTCACGGTTGGCGGCCGTTGGCTCTCTTGCCGCGCCGGAACGGGGCGCCCCACCAGAACTCCTTAACACTCTTCGCCGACACTCGTTGCAGGAGGAGCGTCCTGCGATGGGTCCGAGACAGGGGAACTGGCGGCGGTGGGTGGTCATGGCCGCCTTGCTCGCGGTGGCGGTGGTGGCTTCGGCCCTCGGCGCGAACCCTGCTGCCGCACTTCAGGACAGGGCCGCGCGGGCGCTTGCCGGAGGAGAGAACTTTTCGCTCGCCGATGGCTGGACCGTCTATCGCGGCCAGCTCGTCGCCGAAACGCGCTTCGCCACCGGCTGCAGTCTCGATCTCCCGGGCCTTACCCCCGAGCGCATCTCGCTTCCCGACGTCTGGGGCCCCGCGCTCACGACCGACGTCTCGACCGGCCACGGCGTCGCCACCTATTGTCTCGACCTCTCCCTCCCGCAGACCGTGCAGTTTCTTGCCCTTGCCATGGACACGACACGCTCGGTCTATGCAATCCGCACGATCTCGAAGGGCCGCTTCGGTGAGATGAAGGTTCGGCTCCTCCACCAGAACGGAGACCCCGCCCGCGCGGAACAACTCGTTGCGGTGAATCCCACAGCGCCTGTCATCGCGCTCCCGCACGATCTGCGCGAGTTCCGCCTCGTCCTCCATCTCGCCAACTACGTCCACAAGCAGGGCGGCGTCGTCGACGTGCCGGAGATCGGCTTCCTGCAGAAGATGGATTCGATGCAGCGCCGCGCCAGCGCCTTTCCGACCGCACTGACGCTGGTGCTTCTCATTGTTGCGGTCGCCGCCATTGCCGTCGGCCGCTCGGCCGGCAATTCGCGCGGTCATTTCATCTTCGCCGCGCTCTGCGCCGCCTCGGCGCTGCGTGTCTTCCTCGTCAGCAACCTCGTCTGGGACTATCTCCCCTCCTTTCCGCTGGCGCGCAAATACGACCTCGAATATTTCTCCCTCTTTCTCGTCGCGCCCGCCTATTACGCCTTCACCTGCTATCTCTTCCGCGACGGAAAGGTGATCTGGCTCGACAAGTTCATCTATGCCGTCTCCGCCGCCTTCTGCCTCTTCGCGCTTTTCGGCGCGCCCCTCTTCGCGCCCGGCACGATCACGCTGCTGCGCGAGCCGTTCCAGGCGCTGTGGGCCGTCATCATCCTCGCCGTTGGCGGCATGATCCTGCGCACGCTGCTCACCGAACGGGAAGCCCGCAAGGATGCGCTCATCGTGCTCCTCGCCGCCACGGTCTATTTCGTCTACGAAATTCTCACCAGCATGAAGATCGTCGGCTCCTCGATGGAACTGTCGAACCTCGACATCCTCTTCGTCACCGCGCTGCACATCCGCGCCTTCGTGCTGAAGTTCCGCCGCGTCGAGGGCGAGCGCGACGTGCTCCACCAAAATCTTGTCGAGACGAACGAGGCGCTGGAAGCGCGCGCCGCCGAACTGAGCCACGCGCTTGGCCTCGCCGAACAGGCCTCGCGCGCGAAGTCGGAATTCCTCGCCACGATGAGCCACGAGCTGCGCACGCCCCTGAACGCCATCATCGGCTTTTCCGAGACCATGAAGCTCGAAATGTTCGGCCCCCTCGGTCACGGCAAATATGCCGACTACGCGAAGGACATCAACCAGTCGGGCACCCATCTTCTCGATCTCGTCAGCGACATTCTCGACATCTCGCGCGTCGAATCCGGCACCGATACGCTGAACGAGGAGAAAGTCCGTGTAGAGGCGCTCGCCCGCCAGGTGCTCGACGTGCTGCGCCTGAAAGCCGATGGTGCGAGCGTCGTCTGCCGCCTTGAGGCGCCTGCGGCGCTGCCGCCCGTCCGCGCCGACGAGCGCAAGCTCCGCCAGATCGTCACCAACCTTGTCGGCAACGCGATCAAGTTCAACAAGCCGGGCGGCACGGTCACGGTCTCGCTCGACGCCACACCGGAAGGCTACCGCATCGCCGTCGCCGACACCGGCATCGGCATCGCGGAAAAGGACATCCCGAAGGCGCTCGCGCGCTTCGGTCAACTCGAGAACCAGCTCAACCGGAAATATGAAGGTCTCGGTCTCGGCCTCGCCATCGTCCAGGCGCTCACCGCCCAGCACGATGGCCGCTTCGAGATCGACAGCGAACCCGGCCGCGGCACCACCGTCACCGTGACGCTCCCGCCGGAGCGCTGCCTCGCCCCCGGCCCGGGCGAAGACCTCGCCTGCGCGGCGGGGTGAGGAGTGTTTCGCGGAACGCGAACAAAAAGGTCCAGTGGACCTTTTTGAACTCCGAACGCTCGCGATTGCGCACCACCATCACCACACCCAAATTTGTCATCCCCGTCTTTCTTCTTCGCGCCCTTCGCGCCGGAGCCTGCCCTCGGGCCGCGCGCATGCGCGGACCCGGGGGCGTGATCAATCTTCTTCTCTGCGTTCTCTGCGCCTCTGCGTGCAGAAAACCTTTCTCACGCAAACCCGCCATCCCGGCGTCACCGCGGAACGCTCTCCGCCGCCTTGCGTTTCTTCTGCACCCGTGAAGCAGGAGGTTCCATGTTTTTCCAGCGTATCGAAACGCCGGGCATTGCCCATTTCGCCTACATTCTCGGTGGGGGCGGCAGCGCTGCCATCATCGACCCCGCGCGCGATGTCGAGCGCTATCTCGATATTCTGCGAAGAAACGGGCTCACGCTGCGCTACGTGCTGGAAACGCACCGCCAGGAGGATTTCGAAATGGGCGGCGCGGCGCTGCGCGGCATCACCGGCGCAGAGATCGCCGCCTGCGATCACGAGATCATGGCTCATGCGGACAAGCGGCTGCGGAACGGCGAGACCTTCGCCCTTGGCGGCGGCATCTCCTTCCGCGCCCTCCACGTGCCGGGCCACACGCCGGAAAGCATGTGCTACGCCGTCACGCTGGATGAGGCGCCGGACACGGTCTGGGCCGTCTTCACCGGCGACGCGCTCTTCATGGGCGACACCGGCCGCACCGATCTCACCGATGCGGAGAAGACCGGCGAGCATGCGGGCGAGCTTTACGACGGCCTGCACGAGAAGATCTTTCCCCTCGGCGATCAGGCGCTGGTGCTGCCCGCGCATGGGCCGGGTTCGGCTTGCGGCGGCAATGTCGCGGACCGCGAATGGTCCACGCTCGGCATCGAGCGCAAGGCGAATGCCGCCGGCCGTCTCGACCGCGAGGGCTTCGTCCGCCACAAGCTGTCGGAGCGGATGGCGCGGCCGCCGTATTTCCGGCTGATGGAGGAGGTCAATCTCCATGCCGGCCGTCCGCTCGAGGACCGCCCGCTCGCCTGGCTCTCGCCGGAAGACTTCGCGGCGCGCTGCACCAACGGCGTCGTCATCGACACGCGCGATGTCGAGGCCTTCGCCGGCGGCCACATTCCCGGTTCCGTCAATGTCTGGCAGGGCGGCATGGCGATCTATGGCGGCTGGATCGGCTGCGCGCACGATCCCGTCTGGCTCGTCGCCGATGATCCGCAAGCCGCGCTCGACGCCCGTCTCGCGCTTGCCCGCATCGGCCTCGACCGCGTCGAGGGCGCGCTCGCGGGCGGCTTCCCCGCCTGGCGCAATGCGGGCCGCGAAGTCGCGACGCTTGCCACCGAGACGCCGCGCGGCCTCGCTGCCCGGCTCGACGCGGAGGACACCGCCGTCCTCGACGTGCGCGAGGAGAGCGCCTTCGCCGAAGGCCACATCCCCGGCGCCCGCCACGTCCATGCCGGCCGCATCGAGGAAAAACTCGGCGATCTCGGCCTCGACCGCGACGCCCCCGTCGCCGTCACCTGCAGCGTCGGCCACCGCGGCGGCCTCGCCGCCAGCCTCCTCGCCCGCGCGGGCTACACCAACGTGTCGAACCTGCTGGGAGGCATGACCGCCTGGCAGAAACTCGATCTGCCCACGGAAAAAGCGGCGTGAGGCGTACGCGATTGCGCACAGCCATCAAACAAAAAAGTCATTGCCGGGGTGAAAGGCGGTCCGCGCGAGCGGGCGAAAAGGTCCAGTGGACCTTTTCGAGCCTTGAACGCCCGAAGCGACAGCGAAGGGCAAATACGGCAATCCAGAAGCCGCGCCCCGCGCACCGTCTATCTTCACAAGACGTCTTCCTTCGCGCCAGCCACACCCAGGGATGTCATCCCGGCGAAGGCCGGGCCCCATCGGTTCTCTCAGCAGGAGAAGTGTCGTGCCTCAGTCAGCTAGGGTCGGGCTGTATGAAAGCAGTGGTTTGACCTTCTCTATGTCCCAATGACCGTCAATAAACGGACAGCCGTAATAGGGACCGAGGTTTTCTCTGCGCGCGTCCTCAAAAAAACTCTCAGCTACTGCATGAAGCGCTTCTGGAATGACAAGAAACGCTACGTCCTCTTCGTTGAAAATGAAGTTGCCAACCTTTCGCCATTCGCGCTCCCATTCGAAAAAATATGCGCCGCTCGGATAGACGCCCGGCGCATCAACAAAAGGTGCAATCTCCCAGATAGGATGCATCGCATCATTGCTGGCAGCCGAGACAAGTTTCCTAATGGATTTTGCAACTGCTCCGTCTTTGTACGCATACAAGATAGGATTCCCACCTTGCTGACGCACAGTATTTTTCTTGAATACAATCCCATACTCAGAGCGCGCTTCTACTAATCGCCCAAGTAGGTGTAGAGGAACTTCACTAAAGCAAACTGCATTCTGGCTCTCCGGATTTGGAGCTTTCTGTCGACCAGCCCCAAAGGGGGTTCGAGCTTCGAGTCTGCGGTTGCTCAAGATGCTAATGATGTTGTCATATGCATTTTTGCCCCCGTATGACTTTGAAAAATGAACAAGATAGTTGGACATATCTGTCCAAGTGTCGGAATTTTCTCCAACTAGCTTATGGGGCATCGTTTTTCTTTCGCTCTGGCTAAAATTCTGCGCCGTTTCCTGGGATCATAGGTGAGCGACCAAGCATGCGTTCGGCACGTGCGAGTACATGATCGTAGGTCATGATCGTTAGGTTGTGATAACTAGAATTGAGGATTCGATAAGCGCGCTTCTCGTCGTCATCCCAGTTGTTTGATCTGCCGAAAACTAGAACGCATCGTGGCTTCACTGCTTCGACGCCATCCATTCTCTTGGCGAATTTTACGCTATTCACTTCCCGCTCTACCTCATAAACATATGCATGAGCTTGGGTGACGGCTTTGATTAAATCTGACGACGGTACAATGTTGTTGTGATCTCTGTTAGACGACCAAAATTTTATGTCCGGGTGGGGGCGCTTGATCTCGATGATGTCCAAAAAACCATCGTAGGCTTGCATCAGATAGTCGGCGATATTACCGGTGTCGATAGCGCGCTCGTCTAAAATTCGGACAAACTCGCTGCCAAGAACCCAGCTATTCTCGCTGAACCATTTTTGCCAGACTGACTCGGTTGCGGTGCTCTCAAGCTTTTTCTCAAAATCCTTCACGGCCAGAAATTTTTTGTGTTGCTCTACTCCATGGAACACTTCCTCTGGAAGGATGTCGTGCTTGAGTATGAACTCGAGAAGGTCGCGTTTGCCGGACCTGAACAGAGTATGCAATTGATCCGCTATTTCGCCATCTAGAGGACCTTCCAAAGCTATGAACGCACGGGCACCAGTTCGCATGGGCTCGTAGTTTTCATTCAGAAACGCTAGGAGATTGGTTAGCTCTTCGCTATCCAGCGTGAGTTCGCTTTTGGGTGATGTGGCTTCCAATGTCTCGGAATTAAAGCCCGACTTTTGATAACGCCCTAAGCGAAGATGTATTTCCTCGCGTCCGGATTTATGGGGGATTCGCCAGAACACGCTCCGGGTTACCACCGTTTTCCGTTCACGGAGAACCGCGGCCAAATAGGAAATTCCTCCGCGCGACCTCTGCACGACTTTGGGAGTGTTCATTTAGGAAACTCCAATTGAGTGCTTCGTGAAGGCGCGGGTCTGCAAGACAACATGCCCGAAATCTTTCGCTCTAATCATATTCTTTCCACAATGCGTGCCACTCGTTGAGTATCTGACCGTATCGCCGAAGAAACAGATTCTGCTCGTCTCCTTGAAATGGAACGTCGGCAATGCCGAACGAAGCGCCACGGATGACATCTAGGACGCGCATTTCCTCTATGGCGCGATGGGGAAGCGCCTCGCTCATGAGCCACAGTCCCAAGCGAGCGGCTTCCGCTGAAAGTCGTGGTTCCTCCGAGAAATAGGGATAAATCAGGCGGTTTGAGTGGTCACCACCTTCTAGTGAAAGCAGGTTTTCTACTTTTACGGTTGCTGCTGGCTCTTCGAACGTTAAGCGTCCGTGGGGGCTCGGGAGTATCGCCTCGAACGGTTCGTTCCTCCATCGACGTTTTTCATCCCACCACAGAAGAAATCCGTCTCTCAGTAGCGGGTATAGGCGTTTTCGCTGAGGGCTTCGCTCGATATAAACTTCCGTGAGAGCGCGCAAATCTGCCGCTCCAAGAGCGTGCCGTTTCGCACCGCTCCAGAACGCAGTGTGGAAGTCTCCTCCGTCCCCGCTAAGGCCTGTGCCTTTTGAGATTTCTTGCCGTATGTCTGCCCGTAGGATGCTTATGCGCTTGTTGTTCGGGGCGTAGAAAATCTGCAGAAGTTTTCTGAGGTGAATTTTCTCTAAGGACATTCAGTTCTCTCAAGATGAAGCTTTCGACCGACGCGCAAGCAACAAACTCAAGCAACAAACTGAACTACTGACGCAACTAAAATTACCTACTCAAACCCCTCCGTATGCACCTGATCGAGATCCGAGAACCGCGTCACATCCGCCTGGAACTGCAGCTTGACCGTGCCCGTCGGGCCGTGGCGCTGCTTGCCGATGATGCATTCGGCAAGCCCGTGCACCTTGTTCATATCCTCCTGCCACTGAAGATGTTCCGGCGTGCCCTCGGTCGGCTCGCGCCGCGAGACGTAATATTCCTCGCGGAAGACGAACATGACGACGTCGGCGTCCTGCTCGATGGAGCCCGACTCGCGCAAATCCGATAGCTGCGGCCGCTTGTCGTCGCGCGCCTCCACCTGGCGCGAGAGCTGCGACAGCGCCAGCACCGGCACGTTCAGTTCCTTCGCCAGCGCCTTGAGGCCCGTCGTGATCTGCGTCACTTCCTGCACGCGGTTCTCGCCGAACTTGCCGGAGCCCGCGAGCAATTGCAGATAGTCGATGACGAGAAGCCCGAGGCCGCGCTGCCGCTTCAGCCGCCGCGCCCGCGCGGCGAGCGTCGCGATGGTGAGGCCGCCCGTGTCGTCGATGTAAAGCGGAATGCTCTGCAGCTCGCGCGACGCGTCGACGAGCTGGTGAAACTCGTCCTCATGGATGTTGCCGCGCCGGATGCGCTCCGACGGCACGCCGGATTGTTCGGCGAGCAATCGCGTCGCGAGCTGCTCCGCCGACATTTCGAGCGAGAAGAAGCCGACGATCGCGCCGTCTATCGCCTCGACGCTGCCGTCGGCGTGGTGCTCGGCCTTGTAGGCTTTCGCCGCCGAGAAGGCGATGTTGGTCGCGAGCGCCGTCTTGCCCATCGACGGGCGTCCCGCAAGGATCACGAGGTCGGACGGCTGCAAGCCGCCGAGGCGCTGGTCGAGATCGCGCAGGCCCGTCGAGATGCCGGAAAGCCCGCCGTCGCGCTTGTAGGCCTCGGCCGCCATGTCGATCGCGACCTTCAGCGACTCGTGGAAGCTCTGGAAGCCGCCCTCGTACTTGCCGCTTTCGGCGAGCTGGTAGAGCGCCTGTTCCGCATCGAGGATCTGCGCCCCCGGCGTGTCGTCCACCGGCGCGTCATAGGCGCGGTTGTGAATGTCGGTGCCGACATTGATGAGTTCGCGGCGGATCGCGAGGTCGTAGATCGTGCGCCCGTATTCTTCCGTGTTGATGATCGTCGTCGCCGCGCCCGCGAGCCGCGCCAGATATTGCGGGCCGCCGATCTCGGCGAGCGCCGCGTCGCGCTCGAAGAAGTTCTTCAGCGTCACCGGCGAGGCGAGGTGGCCCTGCGTGATGAGCTTCGCCGCCGCCTCGTAAATTCGTCCGTGTACGGCATCGAAGAAATGCGTGGCTTCCAGGAAGCTCGCCACCCGGTCGTAGCTCTCGTTGTTGACGAGGATGGCGCCCAAGAGCGCCTGCTCCGCGTCGATGTTGTGCGGCTGCACCCGGTAGGCGTTGTCCGTGCCCTCGCCGGGCTCTGTAGAATAGGCGTGCGTTGCGTTTTCCATGGCTCACTTCTAGCGGATGGCGCGGCGCGCTTCGCGGGCGAATCCGGTGCGCCGCGCGCTTATCCCCGGCTTTCTTCTCCAGAGCCTGTGCACAACCCGGCGGAATTCGGCCAAGCCCCTGAAATTGCAGGCCTTTGCGCGGGAGTAGGCTGTGGATGGCTTCGATTTTACCGTGAGTCGCGGGCCGCCAGGTGGATAGCGGACGGGCAGGGCAGTTCTCCCCGCTTTTGCTGACGGGCCGTCACGCTTCGGCTGCGCGGGGTGGGCCGGAAGTCATTTGTGACGTTTCGATGACAGTTCGGTGACGGTCGGGCCGCTTGTATTCGGCCTTGCCGCGCATAATGTCTTTCATCTCAACACCTTGGGGGGAGGATAACCCGTGAGTGGCACTTTCGGCGTGGCGACCGCCATCGGTCGCGTGTTTCTGAGCGTTCTTTTCATCCTTGCCGGCATCGGCAAGGCGGCGGCCCCCGCGGGGACCATTTCCTACATTGAATCCAAGGGCTTGCCGCTCGCGCCGGTGGCCTATGTCGGCACCGTCGCGCTCGAACTGGGCGGCGGTTTGCTGCTGCTTGTCGGCTTCCAGGCGCGGCTGGTGGCGCTCGCTTTCGCTGTGTTCTGCGTGGTTTCCGCGCTCATCTTCCACCTCGACTTCAGCGATCCCGTGCAGCAGGCGATGTTCCTTAAGAATTTGGCGATTGCCGGCGGCATGCTCTTCGTCTTCGCCCATGGCGCGGGCGGCTTCAGCATCGACGGGCGCCGCGGCGCTTGAGCGCTTTGCGCGTAACGCATTGAAAAGGGCGGGTCTTTCGGGCCCGCCCTTCGCTTTTCCGCCGGTGCGTTGTGCTCAGTCGCCTGCGAGCAGCCGTTGCTGCGGTTGCTCCGCGCCCGCGTTCAGCCGGCGCTCCTCGTCCACCATGTAGTCCCTGCTAAGCGGCAGGGATTGCAGGCTTTTCGCGATCTGCATCTGGAAGACGACCATGCCCTCGTTGCGGAACGAGGTCTCGGAGCCCGCGAGATAGAACTCCCACATCCGGCAGAACCGCTCGTCATAGATCCGCGCCGCCGTCTCGCGCCTCTCCATGAAGCGTTTCCGCCATTCCCGGAGCGTCTGCGCATAATGCAGCCTGAGCACCTCGATGTCGGTCATCAGCAGCCCGCTGCGCTCCACCGCGCCGGCCATCTCGCTCAGCGCCGGGATGTAGCCGCCCGGGAAAATATACTTTGCAATCCATGGGTTGGTGGATCCCGGCGGGTCCAGCCGCCCGATCGTATGGATCAGCGCGACGCCGTCCGGCGCGAGCAGATGCTGCACCCCGCCGAAGTACTCGCCATAGTGGCCGACGCCGACATGCTCGAACATGCCGACCGAGACAACGCGGTCGAAATTCTCCTTGATCGTGCGGTAGTCCTGGAGCCGGAACTCCACCTTTTCCGCCAGTCCGCGTTCTTCCGCGCGGCGCTGCGCGACCTTGAGTTGCTCGCGGCTCAGCGTCACGCCGGTGACCTCCGCGCCCGTTTCCTCCGCCAGCGTCAGCGCCATGCCGCCCCAGCCGCAGCCGATATCGAGCACGCGCATGCCCGGTTCGATCCGCAATTTGGCGGCGATGTGCCGTTTTTTCGCGAGCTGCGCTTCCTCCAGCGTCATCTCCGGCTCGCGGAAATAGGCGCAGGAATACTGCTTGTCCTTGTCGAGGAAGAGGTCGTAGATGCCGCCGTCGAGGTCGTAGTGATGCGCGACGTTCTTCTCCGCCTTGCCCACGGGATTGTGCTGGTCGAGCCGCCGTTTCATGCGCCGCAATGCGCCGTAGACCTCGAAGAACGGCCCCGCGAACTGGTTGCCGAGATTGCCTGTCAGCAGGTCCAGGAGCTCGTAGATGGTCGCCGGCGGCTCGATCGTCAGCCGCCCATCCATATAGGCTTCGCCGAGCTTCAGATAGGGATTGAGCGCCAGTTCGTAAGGCACGGTGGCGTCGTGCAATCGGATCGTGACGGGCGGCCCCGACCCGTCGCCGAAATCCCGCCGTCTGCCGTTCGCACTCACCACCGTCAGCGAACCGCGCTTGACGATCTTCTGCAGAAGCGCACTGAAAAGCATCGAACCCTCCCGTACCGAGGATTGAAGTTCAGATCTCCGCGTCCGGGATCCCGTTGGCGGGGAGGACACGAACAGGCTTTCTGGAATTTATCTAAAGTTAATCTCCCGCCCGTTGCAAGGGGGAACGCGCAGGCTTCGCGCGGGGTTCCAGCAAAAAGGGGTGCCGCGAGGCACCCCTTTTCATCTCGGTCACATGCCGGCCGGAGCCGGAACGGCTCAGTCCTTTGCCGCGTCCTCGTCGGCGGGCGCTTCTTCCGCGCCTTCCTCGTCGTCCGAGGGGACAAGCTCTTCGGATTCGAAGAATTCGGCCGCTTCATGGGCCTCATCCTCAGCCTCGTCGCGGCGCTGGGTCAGGTCCTCGCCGGCCGCCTGACGCTGCGCTTCCTCTTCGGTCCGCGCCACATTGATCGAAATCGTGGCGGAAACCTCGGGGTGCAGCATGACGCGAATGTCATGCAGGCCGATGGTCTTGATCGGCTTGTCGAGGACGACCTGATTGCGGGCCGTGGAAAAGCCGCCGCTCGTCATCGCATCCGCGATATCGCGCGTGCTGACCGAACCGTAGAGAATGCCGGTTTCGCCGGCCTGACGCAGGACGATGAAGGCCTGACCGTTCACCTTGGCGTGAACCTGCTCGGCTTCCTTCCTGAGTTCCAGATTGCGGGCTTCAAGCTGCGCGCGCTGGCTCTCGAACTGCTCGATATTCGCCTTGGTGGCGCGGAGCGCCTTTTTCCGCGGCAGCAGAAAATTCCGTGCGAAGCCGTCCTTTACTTTGACGACATCGCCCATTTGGCCGAGTTTTTCCACCCGTTCCAGAAGTACGACTTGCATCGCTCAGTCTCCTTTCCGGGCCTTAGCTGATGACGTAGGGAAGAAGCGACAGGAACCGCGCGCGCTTGATGGCGCGGGCGAGTTCACGCTGCTTCTTGGCCGAAACGGCCGTGATGCGCGAGGGGACGATCTTGCCGCGCTCGGAAACGTAGCGCTGCAGGAGCTTCACGTCCTTGTAGTCGATCTTCGGAGCGTTGGCGCCGGAGAACGGGCAGGTCTTGCGGCGGCGGAAGAACGGCCGGCGTGCGGGTTGCGAGGTGCCCATTATTCATTGCCTCCATCGGTGCTTTCTTCACGGTCCCGGCGCGGCGGACGGTCGCCGAAGCGGCTGCTGCGGTCGCCTCCGCGGTCTCCGCGATCGCCACGGTCGCCGAAGCGGTTGCCGCGATCGCCCCGGTCGCCACGATCGCCGCGGCTTTGCATCATCGCCGACTGGTCCGTCTCGTGTTCGTCCACGCGGATCGTGAGGAACCGGATCACGTCGTCGCTGATGCCCATCTGGCGTTCCATCTCCGCGACCGCAGTGTGCGGCGCGTCGATATTCATCAGCGTGTAATGACCTTTGCGGTTCTTCTTCACCTTGAACGCAAGGTTGCGAAGACCCCAGTATTCGGTCTTGCCGACAGAACCGCCCTGTTCCTTGATAAGGGTCGAGTATTGCTCGGTGAGCGCCTCGACCTGCTGCTGCGACACGTCCTGTCGCGCAATGAATACGTGCTCGTAGAGAGCCATTGAGCCTTTTCCTTTTTTGTCCAGCCTTGGCGCAAAGCCCCCTTTGAGCCCTCAAAAAGGCTCGAAAGGACCACCAAAGAAGCGGAGACACCGGAACCCGGACTTTCATCCTGCCATGCCGGAAAGGCATGGTGTTCCGTTCAGCCTCCAACCAAGGCCTTCAGAAGGGCGGCAATATACGGAAAATGCGAGGCAAGGCAAGGGATTTAACGCCACGGGCTCGGCTTGACTCGAGCCGGTCAGAGAGTATCACTTGGCGCACGAAACGGGCCTCGGCCTGACCACAAAAAAGCCGGGAACCTGCGGTCTTTGCGGGTTAACGGTAAGCAGGGAGCGAGGATGACGAGGGCCTTCACCTTTCCGGGACAGGGATCGCAGGCGGTCGGAATGGGCCGCGAGCTGGCGGAGGCGTTCGCCTCGGCGCGCGAAGTCTTCGGCGAGGTGGACGACGCGCTGGGCCAGAACCTCTCGAAATTGATGTGGGAAGGTCCGCAGGAGGATCTGACACTCACCGAGAACGCGCAGCCCGCGATCATGGCCGTCAGTCTCGCAGTTATCCGCACCCTCGAAAAGGAAGGTAGCTTCGTTCTCTCGGACAAGGCGGCCTTCGTCGCCGGTCACTCGCTCGGCGAATATTCGGCGCTTGCCGCGGCGGGCTCGTTCACCATCGCCGATACGGCGCGTCTCCTGAAGCGTCGCGGCCAGGCAATGCAGCGCGCTGTCCCGGTGGGTGAGGGTGCCATGGCAGCGCTCCTCGGTCTCGAGTTCGACCAGGCGGCGGAAGTCGCGAGCGAGGCCGCGCAAGGAGAAGTCTGCGCGGCGGCGAACGACAACGGCGGCGGCCAGGTCGTCGTTTCCGGTGCCAGGAAGGCCGTCGAACGGGCTATCGAGATTGCGAAGACGAAGGGCGCAAAGCGGAGCATGCTGCTGCCTGTGAGCGCACCGTTCCATTGTTCGTTGATGCAGCCGGCTGCGGATGAGATGGCGGAAGCTCTCGGCGGCGTCGATCTCAAGTCGCCCTCGGTGCCGCTGGTCGCGAACGTCACCGCGTCGCGCGTCGCCGATCCGGCGACGATCCGTGATCTGCTGGTGAAGCAGGTGACAGGCATGGTGCGCTGGCGCGAGAGCGTGCTTTATATGGAAGCTGAAGGCGTATCGAGCTTCGTGGAAGTCGGTGCAGGCAAAGCGCTTTCCGGCATGGTCAAGCGCATTGCGAAGGAACCCGAAATCCTGTCGGTCGGTACGCCGGGCGATGTTGAAGCATTTTTGAAGACGATCTGACAAAGGAGCCCGCATGTTCGACCTCACAGGCAAATGCGCGCTGGTGACCGGGGCTTCCGGCGGCATCGGCTCGGACATTGCTCGGGCACTTCACGCGCAGGGGGCCGTCGTTGCGCTCTCGGGTACGCGGAAGGAGGCCTTGGACAAGCTCGCGGGCGAACTGGGCGAGCGCACGCACGTCGTTCCTTGCAACCTTTCCGATGCGGAAGCCGTGGATGCGCTGCCGAAGCAGGCTGAAGAGGCCATGGGAAGCCTCGATGTTCTGATCAACAATGCAGGCCTGACGCGCGACAACCTCTTCATGCGCATGAAGGACGAGGAGTGGGACGAGGTTATCCGCGTCAATCTCACGGCTGCCTTCCGTTTGTCGCGCGGTGTGCTGCGCGGGATGATGAAACGCCGCTGGGGCCGCATCGTCGGAATCACCTCGGTTGTCGGTGTGACCGGTAATCCGGGGCAGGGAAACTATGCTGCGTCCAAGGCAGGCATGATCGGCATGACCAAATCGCTGGCGCAGGAAGTGGCGAGCCGCAACATCACGGCGAACTGCATTGCGCCGGGTTTCATCCGTAGCGCCATGACCGACGCGTTGAATGAGGATCAGCAATCCCGGATCATGTCGACGATTCCCGCCGGACGACTCGGCGAGGCAAGCGAGATTGCGGCGGCTGCCGTCTATCTGGCGAGCGAGGAAGCCGCGTATGTGACAGGCCAGACGCTGCACGTGAACGGCGGTATGGCAATGATCTAGCCCGACGGTCCTGACGGGACGCCGGAAAGATCAACGAATTCAGGAGTATAGTGTGCGTTGCGGCCCTTCTGCGTTTGCTGGTGCAGGGCCGAAAAGTGTGTTACCTAAGCCCTCGATTTGGCTTGCGGTCCTGCCTTGAAATGGGCCAGAAGAGGGGCAACCTTTCCGCCGTATTCGATCACATCCAGTCCTCGATTGCCTAAAGCGAGCAGCGGGATGTGCGAGGCCGGTTAAAACCAAGAGATCTGAGGACTTGAAATGAGTGATATCGCTGAACGCTTGAAGAAGATCGTCGTCGAGCATCTGGGCGTCGACGCCGACAAGGTCACCGAGAACGCAAGCTTTATCGATGATCTGGGCGCGGACAGTCTCGACAACGTCGAGCTGGTGATGGCGTTCGAGGAAGAATTCGGCGTGGAAATCCCTGATGATGCCGCCGAAAAGATCCTGACGGTGAAGGACGCGATCGAGTTCGTTAAGGCGAACGCGAAGTCCTGATCTTCGGTTTCTGACGATATGTCCGGGAGTACGAGTGCTCCCGGACTGTCGTTCCTGTAAGTCGTTCCGGCCTTCGGATCGAGGTGGGAGTGTTCATCGGCATGAGACGGGTCGTCGTCACTGGATTGGGAATGGTGTCGCCGCTCGGTTGCGGCGTTGAGACCACCTGGAGCCGGATTCTCAAGGGTGAATCCGGTGCGCGGAAGATCGAGAAGTTCGACGTCTCGGACCTTCCCTGCAAGATTGCTATGCCCGTTCCCCGCGAAGGCGAGGGGGCGTTCACTCCCGATGACTGGATGGATCCGAAGGAATCGAAGCGCGTCGACGATTTCATCGTCTATGCGATGTCGGCCGCGACTCAGGCGCTGAACGATGCCGGATGGAAGCCTTCCACCGAGGAAGAAAAGTGCCGCACCGGTACCATGATCGGTTCGGGTATCGGCGGCCTTGAGGGCATTGCTGAAACAGCGATCACCCTGCAGGAAAAAGGCCCTCGGCGGGTCAGCCCTTTCTTTATCACCGGCCGTCTCATCAATCTTACATCTGGTTATGTCTCGATCGAGCATGGCCTCAAGGGGCCTAACCACTCCGTCGTGACCGCCTGCTCGACAGGCGCACATGCAATTGGTGATGCGGCGCGCCTGATTGCGCTCGACGATGCCGACGTGATGGTTGCGGGCGGCGCGGAGTCCGCAATCTGCCGTATCGGCATAGCCGGTTTCGCGGCCTGCCGGGCCCTCTCGACCGGTTACAATGACACGCCAGAAAAGGCCTCGCGGCCCTATGATGCCGATCGCGACGGTTTCGTGATGGGCGAGGGGGCGGGCATCGTCGTTCTTGAGGAATACGAGCACGCCAAGGCGCGCGGCGCGAAGATGTATGGCGAAGTCGTCGGCTACGGCCTGTCGGGCGACGCCTATCACGTGACGGCGCCGCCGGAAGATGGCGAAGGTGGTTTCCGCTCCATGCAGGCAGCGTTGAAGCGGGCGGGGATATCTCCTTCCGATCTCGACTATGTGAACGCCCACGGCACATCCACCATGGCCGATACGATCGAACTCGGTGCCGTGACGCGGCTCCTCGGCAATGCGGTCGAGAAGGTTTCGATGTCGTCGACCAAATCTTCCATCGGACATTTGCTCGGCGCAGCCGGTGCCGTGGAAGCGATCTTCTGCCTGCTCGCCATGCGCGACAGCAAGCTGCCGCCCACGATCAACCTCGACAACCCTGCGGTTGAAACGTTGATCGACCTCGTGCCGAACAAGACGCGGGACAAGGAAGTGAATTACGCGCTCAGCAATTCCTTTGGCTTCGGCGGTACCAACGCATCGCTGGTGATGAAAAAGGTCGATGGTTGACGGGCGACGATAACACGCCTGACGCGTCTGAAACCGGCAGCGCCGAAGCCGCGACGGCGGCATCCCCCAAACGGCGCGGGCGCCTCGCACGCTTTGTCCTCGCTCTTTTGATTGCCTTGCCTTTAGGAGCGCTGCTTGCGGCCGGAGGAGCTTTTCTCTACGGCAAATATCTCTTCGAGGCAGATGGTTCCCATGACGAGGCGGAAATCGTCATGCTGGAGCCCGGCATGGGCGTGCGCGCCATTGCGAACCGGCTGGAGAGAGAGGGCGTCATCTCCAACGCCCGTATCTTTCTCGTTGGCGTCCGTCTCAATCGCGCCGATGGCAGCCTGAAGGCGGGGGAATACGAAATCCCCGCCCATGCGAGCATGGCGACCATCATGGGCATCCTGCGCGAGGGGCGTTCCATCCTGCATCGGATCACGATACCGGAAGGCCTGACCAGCGAGCAGGCCATGCAGCTGGTGGAAGCACACCCCGTCCTTGTTGGCGAAATGCCAGAAACCCCGCCCGAGGGTACGCTGCTGCCCGAGACCTACAGCTTCACGCGCGGCGAAACCCGCAAGGAAATCGTGGCGGAGATGAAGGCCGCAGCGGCGCAGCTTATCGACGAGGCGTGGGAGAACCGCGCCGAAGGCCTGCCTTTCGATACCAGGGAGGAGGCAATTATTCTCGCCTCAATCGTGGAGAAGGAGACGGGTGTGGCCTCGGAGCGGCCGCGCGTTGCCGCGGTCTTCGTCAATCGACTCAAGACGCCGATGCGCCTTCAGTCCGACCCCACGATCATCTACGGCCTGGTCGGCGGGAGAGGCGCTCTTGGTCGCCCGATCCGGCGCAGCGAACTTGACCGGTTGACGCCTTACAACACCTACCTCGTGGACGGCCTGCCACCGACGCCGATCTGCAATCCGGGCCGCGCTTCCATCGAAGCTGTGCTCAATCCTCCCGAGACGGACGAGCTCTATTTTGTCGCGGACGGTACCGGCGGGCATGCCTTTTCACGCACCCTGAAGGAGCATCAGGAGCGTGTGCGTGAATGGCGGCGGATCGAAAGCGAGCGGGCCGAATAGGCGTGCAGAAAGAACCCCCTGGCCTGCTATAGTCGCGCGACGCAAGAATATGATTCCGGAGAGACCCGATGCCGCTTAACAGCATGACAGGCTTTGCCCGCGTCGAAGGCACGCTGGGCGCCGCGCGCTGGCACTGGGAATTGCGGAGCGTCAACGGCAAAGGACTGGACGCGCGCTTGCGTCTCCCTCAGGGCATGGACACGCTTGAGCCCCGGCTGCGGACAGAACTTGCCAAGCATCTGCGCCGGGGCAACTGTCAGGTTACCTTGACGCTCGACCGGACGACAGAGACCGCCCCCCTGAGAGTGAACCGGCAGGCGCTTCGCGTGGTTCTGGAAGCGATCGGCGAACTGCAACGCGAGATGGAGGTGATGCCTCCTCGGCCGGAAGGCATACTTGCGCTGAAGGGTGTTCTCGAGAATTCGGAAGAGGCGGAAGAAAACGAGGAGAGCCGGGCAGCGTTCGACGATGCTCTCGTGGCGTCCTTCGCCGACGCCGCTACGGCCCTCGCGGCCGCCCGCGCGCAGGAAGGTGCAAAGCTCGAAGGCGTACTGCGTGCTCATGTTGATGAAATCGAACGGCTGACCGGTGAAGCGGCCTCGAGCCCCGGTGCAATGCCTCAGGCCGTGCAAAGCCGCCTCTCGGATCAACTCAAGGAATTGCTTGGAGCGTCACCTGCGCTTTCCGACGAACGCCTCGCGCAGGAAGTGGCGCTTCTTGCAACGAAGGCCGATGTGCGAGAAGAACTCGACAGGTTGGCTGCGCATGTTGCGCAGGCCCGCGAACTGATGGACAGCGCAGAGCCGGTCGGCCGCCGCTTGGATTTTCTGACCCAGGAACTTAACCGCGAGGCGAACACGCTATGCTCCAAGGCGGCCGATGTCAGTCTGACGCGGATCGGTCTCGGTTTGAAGGCGGTGATCGATCAATTTCGCGAACAGATTCAGAACGTGGAGTGATCGAGGAAATGACCGGGATCGCCATACACCGCCGCGGTCTGATGCTCGTGCTGTCCTCACCTTCTGGCGCCGGCAAGACGACACTTTCGCGTCGGCTTCTCGAGAGTGACCACGAGATCGATATGTCCGTGTCGGCTACGACACGGAAGCCACGGCCGGGCGAGGTGGAAGGTGAGGACTACTTCTTCCTCACCACGGAAGACTTCGGCATCATGCGCAACAGAGGCGACTTCCTCGAAAGCGCAAAGGTTTTCGACAACTACTATGGGACGCCGCGCAAACCGGTCGAAGAGGCGTTGGCTCAAGGCCATGACGTTCTCTTTGATATCGATTGGCAGGGGACGCAGCAGCTTGACGAAACAGCGCCCGAAGACTTGGTGAAGGTGTTCATTCTGCCTCCTTCCGTGCAGGAACTTGAGCGCCGTCTTGAGAAGCGCGCACAGGACCCGGCCGACGTTGTGGCGGCGCGCATGGCTAAAGCATCTGATGAGATTAGTCACTATCAAGAGTATGACTACATCATCATCAATGAAAACATGGACAATGCTTTCGCCGAATTACAGGCGATACTTCGCGCGGAGCGGTTGCGGCGGCGTCGACTTACAGGTCTGTCGAATTTCGTGAAGCAGCTTCGCGAAGCATTGTGAGGCCGGGGAAACACGAATGACGAAAGTGGTGATACTGGCTGGTGGTCTCGGAACGAGAATATCCGAGGAGAGTCAGCTGCGACCCAAGCCGATGATCGAGATCGGAGGCCGTCCGATCCTCTGGCACATCATGAAAATCTACACGCAATTCGGGCACACCGACTTTGTGATCTGCCTCGGATATCGCGGCTATATGATCAAGGAATATTTTGCGAACTATGTGCTGCACTCGTCGGACGTGACAATCGATGCTGCAACTGGAGAGGTCATCTTTCATCAAAAGGCGAGCGAGCCCTGGCGGGTGACGCTGGTCGATACGGGCGCCGACACACTTACCGGTGGGCGCGTGAAACGTGTGAAGGATTATCTCGACCCCAACGAGACCTTTTTCATGACCTATGGCGACGGAGTCGCCGATGTCGACATCAATGCTCTTCTTGCTTTCCACAAGAAGAATGGCAAGGAAGCCACGTTGACCAGGGTAGTGCCGCCAGGACGCTACGGCGCTCTGGAACTCAGCGGCGACAAAGTAGCCCGCTTCATTGAAAAGCCGCCGGGTGACAATGCCTGGATAAATGGAGGATTCTTCGCGCTTGAACCCTCTGTGCTTGACCGGATCGAGGGCGACCGGAGTTCGTTTGAAGGTGAACCTCTTATGAGGCTTGCAAGCGATGGCGAACTGATGAGCTTTCCCCACACCGGATTCTGGCAGCCTATGGATACGCTGCGCGACAAAAATCACCTGGAAGATCTGTGGGCGCGCGGAGATGCGCCCTGGAAGACCTGGAAGGACTGATCTTGCGGCTGGACGGCCTTGACAGGGAATTCTGGAGCGGCAAGCGCGTTCTCCTGACGGGGCATACGGGCTTCAAGGGATCGTGGGCTTCGCTCTGGCTGTCGCGGCTTGGCGCAAACGTAACGGGCTATGCGCTCGCTCCGGATACGGAGCCCAATCTCTTTTCCCTCGCCCGAGTGGAAAGTGTCGTGCGTTCGATTAGAGGCGATTTGCGCGACGAAGAAGCCTTGAGGCAGGCCGTTGCCGAAGCAGATCCTCAAATCGTGATCCATATGGCGGCACAACCTCTCGTGAGACGCTCCTATGCGGATCCGATCGGTACGTTCGACATCAACGTGATGGGGACGGCGAGGCTGCTGGACGCCTTGCGTGGCAGAGAGGGGCTCGAGTCTGTTCTGGTCGTTACGACCGACAAGGTATACGAGAATGATGAAACAGGCGCCGCTTTCCGCGAGGACGACGCTCTGGGTGGACACGATCCCTACGCGGCTTCCAAGGCAGCTGCAGAAATCGTGACCTCGTCCTACGCGCGATCTTTTCTCGAAGAACAGGGTGTGCGTGTCGCGACGGCACGCGGCGGCAATGTGATCGGCGGTGGTGATTTCTCGGAAGATCGCCTCGTGCCCGACATCTGGCGGGCACTCAAGGCAGGCGAGCCCCTAATGCTTCGCAAACCGAAGGCCGCGCGCCCATGGCAACATGTGCTTGATTGCCTGTGCGGGTACTTCACTTTTGCACGCGGCCTCACGGAAGGAGCGGTCGTTCCAGCAGCGTTGAACTTCGGTCCCGCGTCCGAAGCGCCTGCCATAACGGTGGCTGAACTCGCGGAAGCCGTGCAAGCAGCACTTGGTGGAGCGGGCTGGCATCCTGCAAACGATTCCGGTCCGCTCGAGATGATGGCGCTGAGTATCGACAGCACGAAAGCGCGAGAATGTCTTGGCTGGCGCGATCAACTCGCAGGAGACCGCTGTGTTTCATGGTTGTCGGACTGGTATCGTGCCCTGAATGCCGGGGCGGATATGCGTGAAAGAACATTGGCGCAGATTGAAGCCTTCGAGATCCTTCATAGGGGAACGATGGCGTGAGCGCGCGGTTTGATATCAAGGGAACACCGCTAGAGGGACTCTTCGTTGTTCGCCGCAAACGAATGGGTGACGCGCGAGGCTGGCTTGAAAGATTGTTCTGTTCTGAAGAACTGGAAGCAGCAGGCTGGATTTGGCCGGTTGCACAGTTGAACCGGACGCTGACGACAAGGAGGGGTACCGTTCGCGGGATGCATTTCCAGCATTCGCCTCACGAAGAGGCGAAGCTCGTAACATGCTTGCGGGGGGAGGTTTTCGATGTCGCTGTGGATCTCCGTTCGAGCTCGCCGACCTATGGTCGCTGGTACGGTGAACGCCTGTCGCATGACAACGCGTCAAGCCTTCTAGTTCCTCCCGGATTTGCGCATGGCTTCCAGACGCTTACGGACGATGTGGAAATGTTCTATGTCCACTCAGCGATCTACACCCCGGAGGCTGAAGGCGGCGTAAGGGCCGATGACCCGGCACTGCGAATAGATTGGCCGCTGGAAATTGCGGAAAGATCGGAGCGGGACGCGAATTTTCCCAATCTCAGATCATTGCAGGAAGGAAGCTAGACGTGAAGTGCCGCCATTGTGGTTCGTCGCTGAATCTCGTTTTTGTCGACCTCGGATCGGCGCCGCCTTCGAACGCTTATCTGTCTGCTGAAATGTTGAACGCGCCCGAGACATGGTACCCGCTGAGAGTGCTCGTCTGCGAAACCTGCTGGTTGGTGCAGACCGAAGATCATGCCGGGCGTGAAGAACTATTCGCTGATGACTACGCCTATTTCAGTTCAACGTCTGCGAGCTGGCTTTCCCATTCGAAGTCTTATGTCGAACGAATGACCGCGCGCCTTGGCCTCGGACCAGAAAGCATGATCGTCGAAGTTGCGGCGAACGACGGTTATCTCCTGCAATATGTGAAGGCGGCGGGCATTCCCTGCTATGGGATCGAGCCGACGGCGAGCACGGCGGCGGCGGCGCGCGAGAAGGGGATCGAGATCGAGGAAAAATTCTTCGGTGTCGAACTCGCTCTCTCTCTCGTCGCGGAAGAACGGCAGGCGGATTTGATAGCTGCAAACAATGTGCTTGCGCATGTGCCGGATATCAACGATTTCGTTTCGGGTTTTGCTGTCTTGTTGAAATCAGACGGTGTTGCGACGTTCGAGTTTCCGCATCTTCTGAAACTCGTCGCGGAGAACCAGTTCGACACGATTTATCACGAGCATTACTCGTACCTCTCATTGACCGCTGTTGCGCGTATCTTTGCCGCGAACGGACTTGACGTATTTGATGTCGAGGAACTGCCGACGCATGGCGGAAGTTTGCGGGTGTTTGCGCAGAAGGTCGAAACGGGCAGGCGCGAACGCACCGAACGGTTAGCCAAAACGCTGAATGCGGAAAAAGAGGCGGGCGTTGAGGATGCTGGGTTTTACTCGGGATTTCAGGCACGTGCAGAGAATGTGAAGAATGATTTTCTCGCTTTCCTGATCGACATCAGACGCAAGGGACTAAAGCTCGGCGCTTATGGTGCGGCTGCCAAGGGTAACACCCTCATGAATTTTGCCGGCATACGCCCCGATCTTATTCCCTACGTTGTAGACAGGGCAGCCGCGAAACAGGGAAAATTCATGCCAGGTAGCCGGATTCCGATCGTTACTGAAGCGCATATGGAAGCTGATCAGCCGGACCTCGTCGTTATTCTGCCCTGGAATATCAAGGAAGAGGTGATGAAGCAGTTGTCAGATTTGAGGAGCCGAGGGACGCGTTTTGTAACAGCTGTTCCACAACTGGCAGTGTCGGACTAGCGAAGTTTCTTCTTTCGGAGCAATGCATCTGCTGCGAGGCTTGCCTCATAGACGTTTTCCAGAGTCTGCGTTGGCGAACCCAAAGTACGGCGTTTTATCCGGCGAGCAAAATTAATCGGCAGTTCCTCAAGTTTTCGTAGCAGGCGTCGGCCCCGAGATTTGCGGCGGGCGAGCTCGTAGTCGAGGCCGTGCAGCGCGGCGAATTTGCGAGCCCAATTGGTGATATCCCGGTCGTCTGGACCTGTCGCAGAAAGTATCACTTCAAGTTGTTGATCGAAGAGCGCAGGAGGATCGTCGTTCCGCAGCGGAGCGCTCTGCAGATAAGCTTCCAGCGCAGTTACCTGAAGCGAAGGTGGATAACCGCCATCGTCCATCAGGGGGATATCTTTATGAAAAGGAATATTCTCTTCCGCCGCAAATTTCTGCGATGGCGAGGTTTGTACTTTTTCCCGCTTCCGAAAATGATCTACGCCGATGCTGTGTTTGGAAATTCCGGCAATCGCAAGGGGTGAGCGTGAAAATCCATACCGTGGCAGCAGAGAGGCAATGGCAAAGCCGGAATAAACATCGGGAACACAAGAGCGGTAGAATGCACCCATTCGTCTCTTTAGGTCGCTCAGAACCGCCATGTTTGCAAATCCGCCTGTATAGAGCATCGGCAATTCGGCATAGACAACCCGGCCCTGAAGAACCCGGTTCATCCACGTTTCGCTCGGGCGGACTTCTTCACCACGCGTCAGCGGAACTCGAATGCGACCATATTGGCGCCCCTTATTTCCGGGCCACCGGTACCGGCATATGGTGGATTGAAAGGCGAGAACATCCATCTCTCGAATAAATTCAGAGGCGCGATCCAATGCGTCGGGCAGCAAGCCGTCGTCGTCGCCGATGATCGTTACCCAATCGCCCGTTGCGTGCGAAAGTGCAAACTCCCAGTTGCCCGACATGCTCAGGCGTTTTCCGGTATTCAAGTACCGGACTCGCGGATCAGCGACGCGCGTCACAACTTCGCGCGTGTCATCTGTGCTGAAGTTGTCACTGACGAGAATTTCCAGGTTGTCGTAGTCTTGCACGACAACGGTATGGAGTGCGGAAGCAAAGACGTCGCAGCGCTCCCGAGTGGGAATGATGACAGTGATTTTGGGTGTGCCCGAACGGCTCGTCATCTGATCAACGGATGCGCTTAAGATATCCGTCAGGCCCGACTGTTATCAGAAGCTTGTGGGGAATCGATTCATCGATTTCGAATTCCGAGTGCGACTTGAGGTACTCCCATACTGCCGTTTTGGGATTGTTGCCAGGACCCCATGGGCGGTCCGGAAAGAGCTCTGCAGGCATGTCCTCGATCAGTGTGTCGTATACGAGGCAGTAACTGCCTACAGTGACGAGCGGGGCGTAAGCCTCAAGTTCTGCAAGGACATGTTCATGCGTATGGTTGGAGTCGAGAATGACCAGTACACTTTCCTTGCCGCGCGCGGCTTCTTTCACCCTGACCGTCACATCGTCCGATATGCTGGATCCTTGAATCATGTCGATGCGCCGCGCAAGCGGGTGTGCTTCTATCGCTTCGCGGTTATGCGGGCGAATGTCGATGTCGATACCCAGGACGCGCGCATCCTTCTTGCCGCCGCATGCTGCATTGAGCTCCAGCATCGAGGCAGAAAAGATCAGAGAGCCGCCATGAGCAATCCCGGTTTCCACGATCAGGTCCGGTTGCGTCGACCAGATAATCTCCTGCATGGCCACAATATCTTGCGGATATTGAATTATGGGCCGCCCCAGCCATGAAAAATTGTAGGTATAGCCGTTTCGGTTTGTCTCTTTCGACCAGACGCGCGACAGATTTTGCACTTCCTTGTCGTTGCCAAGGCGCTTGATGTTCTCGCTGACCTGTTTACGGAATGACTCGACCGGATCCATTGGCAATCGCTCTTCAAGTTGAATGGCTCTCCCGAGACGTCGGGCTACCGCGTTACGCAAGCGTAGATGATGTTGCAGTCTTCGGGATGCTGTTTTCCAAGCTCGAAAGATGCGCGGCAGAAAGCTTCTTTCCAATCACGCGTTCCTTCCGCGCCGACTCGCCCCCAGCCGAAGCCACCTTCTTCCCAAAGACCATTCTTCAGAAACCAGTCCATTTGCGGCGTAGAAAGAATTTTGTAGAAGATTCCTCCGGTCGACGCGCATTTTAGTCCGGCGGCCTCGATGTCTTTCTTCAACGTCGGGAGCGAATAGGAGCGCCTATGACCCGCGACCTGAATATCGAAAGGGGAGAGCTCCTCGCAGCTTTCCAGCGTACCCATCAGCACGGCAAGACGCCTGTTGATCGCCTGCGCATTGGGGACGTGAATAATCAGAACGCCATCGTCATTCAGGAAGCTGGCTGCCTTCTTTAGCAGGGCAATTGGGTCGACCACATGCTCGAGCAGGTCAAGCATGGTGACGGTGTCAAACTTCTCGTTGATATCGAGGTCTTCGACCAGGCCTTCATGAAACTCCACATCGGGCAGTCGCTTTTTCGCTTCAGCGAGAATTTTCCCGTTTGCATCGACGCCGACGACACGGGACATCCGTTGAGCGAACATCTCGGTCATCAGGCCGTCGCCGCATGCGAGGTCGAGTAGCGAAGTACCACGAATGTTTTCCAGACAGGACTCGACCTTGAACTGCGCCAGATAGCGATTGTACTCGCTGTGAAATGTGGTTCGAGACCACATGAACGTTTCTTGCCGTGCTTTCTCTTCGGTATTCATCACCGACCCTTCTCAGCGTATGTCCGATCATCGCACGCCCGACTCAGAAAATCGGCTAGAAGATCGACCGCCGGCCGGGAAGGCCGCCAGCCGACCGCTTCTTCCAATTTGCCGAAGCCCAGTCTGACGTTGGCTGCCTTGCCTTCTACATGAAGTTCCGAGATTTGGCACCCCTGGCCGGCGGCGGCCGCGGCCATCGCCGCGATCTGCCGGGTGCCGGTCAGGGCGCCTCCGCCGGCCTGAAAAAGGCCCGTTTCTCCTGACCGGACCAAAGCCCAGAACGCCGAAGCCCAATCCTCTGCCGTCATCAAGTCGAGCAGCGGCTCGCCATTATCATAAACATGGGTGATGATTGTTTCGCCTATGCAAGCTTTGCGGACAAAGGCGCGCATGAAGTTGGGAGCGATGTCATCGCCGAAGACCAGGCCGCTTCGCAGAATCGTGACGTTTGCCTGCTGTTGAGCGGTCCAGGTGAGGGCCAAGGTTTCCAGCAGGTGCTTGGTGTCTCCGAGGGCGCCTGCGGGCCGGGATGGCGTCTCTTCGGTAGCCTCCATTGTTTCGCCTCGATAGCCACCGAAGACTTCCCATCGCGACGGCATGACGACAGGCAATCGCTGAATTGATGCAACTTCGAGAACGTTGCGTAGCATGGTTAATGCTTCGCCGACGGCCGTGTTGGTGTTGCTGATACGGGGCGCGGCAAAGTGGAGAATGCGTGAAACGCCGGCCTCTGCCGCGTAGAGTCCCACGGGCACGGCTCCATGCAGCAGATCGAGTTCTTGCCTGCTTGGATACAGTATTTCGATGTCTCCAGGAGCGGTGGCTGCTATGAGGCCGCCAAGGGCGCCACTCCCTCCCGTCAGCAACCACCGTTCTCGATCAAGTACCGGAAGGTCCTTATCTGCCGTCGAGGGAAGTGATCGGCGAACCGCTTCGACGACCTCCGGACGCATCTCGCTCTCACCGGTTGCCGCTATTACTCTTCTGATTGCGGATTCGAACGAAATTCCTTCCGTTTGCGACAGAACGCCTGCCGCGACTGCATTGCTCCTCGAGATTCCGTGATCGCAGCAAATGACCGTCTTGCGTCCATCGCCGAGAGAGGCCGCAGCGGCGGTAATCTTGTCGCGCAATATATTTGTGGCGTTGCCGGCACGATCCACGAGCTCGCGTACGTCGATCACAGTCATGTCGGAAGCCGGCTCGATTTGAGATGCCGATGTTGTGCCGAGCAGAGGCGTGATCCAGCGAACCATCATTTGACTTGATCGTCCGGCACGTATGTTTCGGTCAAACTGCGAAGATACCAGCCTGGCCTTATCGACATCGGGCCAGGTTGCTCCTCGAACGCCATGAAGCGCAGCAGGATATCGATCTCGTTGAAGCCCGCGAGTGCACGCAGGTAGGTCGAGGCAGAGAAGCGTGGATTGATTTCGAAGGGGATAAGGACCCCGTTCTTTACACGGCCTTGAATATTGATGGGACCGCAACTGTCGATCGCTTCTGCGATATGTTCCGCTTGTGAACGAAGAGAAGCGTAGTCATCAATGTGGCCTTGCGAATAGCCGCTCGATACAAGACCGCCCCGACCGCGATATGACACAGACAGTTTGGCATCCAGTGCGCGTTTAAGCGCAATCGAACCGGCGATGCTACCGTTCGGCAGAGACAGGACACCAATCGTGAACTCTCCTTCATGCTCGGAGATATATTCCTGAGCGATCGGCACATTGCCGCTACGGCGAATAAAATCGGCATATATCATCGCCTCATCACTCGTGACGGCGAAGAAAACAGAGACGCTCCCTCCCGACCCCGTCGCGGGCTTCACGATACATGGCAGGCCGACAGCCGAGATATCGAGCTCGCCCGATATGACCTTTGTACGGGGAACTGCAATTCCGGCATGGGAAAGTCTCTCGAATGTGATTGCCTTGTCGGAAAACACCTGAACGATGTCCGAAGTATTTGCGACAAGTTGGATGCCGTGTTCTGCAAGTTCTGTTGCGGCGCTACTCAGCAGCGTCATGGGTTGCTCGCCACCAGCAACGAGCCATTCGGCTCCTGCCTCTGAACAGGCGGCGGTTACGCTCTCAATGTAGTTGTTGCGATCCACCCGATATGTCGCAGAGAAGTGTTCGTCATAAAGGCCATAGGCCGTGGGGGATATGTCACAGCCGAATATCTTGTACCCCCCGGCCAACGCAAGACACTTGCCAATTTCCGTGCCAAGTGATGCACCGCCGACGCCCGCGATCATTACCGACAACGGCGAGTCAGATTTGCTCATTGTTTTGTCGCCAATGAAACCGCCCGGTGCATCCTCTCCATTCCGGGAGTGGTTTGCGATGAGGGTGTAACCAAAGTGCGGATCATCTTGCTTCAGCCAGTATTTCTTTCAGGGCGCCAGCGACGATTTCGACTGTTTCTCTATCTACGTGATAGCCTGAAGGGAGATTTACGCCGTATTTCGAAATTTCGATACCCACAGGCCTTTCGGGCATGTGAGCTGATGAATGGGGGTAGTCGGAAAATGCAGGTAGGGTAGACAGGGGTGAGAAAAACGGTCGCGTGTCGATGTTTCTTTTGCCAAGGGCGTCCATCAAAGAAAATTTATCCATGCCGATCAGCGGATCAACAATGATCGTGACCATCCAGTAAGAGTTTCGCGTACCTTGAGGCTCGGCATTGAGAGAAATTCCATCAACATTCTCGAGTTCTTCTTTGTACCAACGAAATATTTCGCGCTTTCGGAATATAAGCTCGTCTGCTCGTTCAATCTGGGCGAGGCCAAAGGCTGCCTGCAGC
The DNA here is from genome assembly GCA_017642695.1 of Parvibaculum sp. Taxonomy (GTDB): domain Bacteria; phylum Pseudomonadota; class Alphaproteobacteria; order Parvibaculales; family Parvibaculaceae; genus Parvibaculum. The sequence continues at coordinate 2,088,531 of JAEPQD010000001.1, forward strand.
GCACTCATCTTGTATTTGAAGCCTATCTCCGTGTTGAGAAAGAGCTTGTCGCCAGGTGGCCGTCCATGATCTCGAAGTGCCATGACGCGCTGGTGAAGATGATCGTCGTTGGTGACAAGCATTCCTCCTTCACCCGTGGTTACGGTTTTCGATCCGTGGAAGGAAAAGACGCCCGTGTCGCCGAGTGCACCGGCCTTCTTCCCAGCATATTCTGACCCGAGGGCTTCTGCCGAGTCTTCGACAAGGAGAAGACCGTGTTGGTCTGCAATGCGCCGTAGTTCGACCCAGTCCGCCATCGATCCATATAGGTCGACGCCGATGATAGCCTTGGTTCGGTCTGTGATTGCGGCTTTGACCGAGGAGGGATCAATGCACCACGTATCCTTCTTAATGTCGGCGAATATCGGCGTTGCTCCGACATAGACTACAGGGGCGACCGACGCGATCCATGTAACGTCTGGGACGATTACTTCGTCTCCGGGGCCAATGCCGCCGGCTGCAAGTGAAAGATGAATAGCGGCTGTGCAATGAGGCAGAGAAACGGCGGGCTTCACCCCCACATACTCGGAAAACGCTTTCTCGAAGCGGGCATTGAAGGTGTAGTGATCCTTGAACCAGGCGGTCCGTGCGGCTTCCGAGACATACTCGATTTCCCGTTCGGTGATCCATGGACCAGCGACAGGAATAGGGGTATTTGCTCGAATCACGATTTGTCTGCCCGCGTATAAGGTTACAGCCAGTCGACCTTTGTTATGTCGGCGGGGCCGGAGTATACAAGGAATTATTACTATCAAAAACAAGGCGCGCTGAATACGGATTCAGGGTGCCTTGAGCACGGATTTGAGGCTCGACGAACGCGGATATGGTATGGGATTGCTAAGGCAAACGAGAAAGACGCTCCGCCGCACCGGGTACAGGTTGTCATGTGCCCGGAAAGTGCTCACGACCGGAGAACGGCCCCCGCGTATCGCCTTCATACATACGCCGAAGACAGGTGGAACATCGATCAACAGCTATTTTAAAGAGTATGTTGGTTCGAAACGCAGCGGGCGAATTGTGTTCTACGATGACTTTTCACAGTTGCCGTTGAATATATTCGTGGAACAGGCCCGCAAGGCGAGGTTTGTTACTGGTCATATGCCATGGACAGCCTTCGAGAGTTTCCGGGACGAAACCACCTATTCCCTGACTTTCCTGAGAGATCCATACGATCGATTGAGATCGCTTTATCAGTACGTGGCCAATCTGCCACCGAGCGTCAGAGACGATGACGACGTCAGACTCGTAAAGACGATGTCCTTGAAAGATTTTCTGGTCTCCAGACATCCTGTCGTCGTATCCGGAGCGAATAACTTTGTCGCACGGCAGTTTGCAGGCTCTCTGGGATACATCCCAAGATCCCGAGAGGAAAGATTGAGCCTCGCAGAGGCGGCGATTCATAACCTTTCGACGATTGATCTGATCGGATTCAACGACAGCTTCGACTCTGCTTTCATGAAGGTAGCAGAGATCGCGGGTCTCCCTCCGCCCCCTGCGGGCAGGAAAATGAACGTCACGGCATCGTTCATAAGCTCGACGGAAAAAAAGACCGAAGCGACGCGCTCACTCGACGAGGAAATGAGGGAGCTTGCCAGACCGCTGGTCGAAGCCGATTTGATCGTCTACGAACATTTCAGGAGACTGAGCAATCTTCCTTAGGCTTGGTAGGATGCGTGCGTCGGAAGCGGCGTCCGTGCACCAGCAGGTGGTCTCACTGTCCTATGTTTCCGCCAGATGGAAAGATGGGCGATGTCACGGCTTCAGTACTACCCGTCCCATCACCGAACCGCTGCGTAGATCGTCCAGTGATTTGGAACCTTCCCCGAGCGGCCGCTCACTGACCGGGATAGGGTCGATTTTTCCTGCTTTCACCAGATCCATCATTTCTTTTGTTTCGTCTAGAGACCCAACATAAGAACCACCGATGGAAATAGCGCGCATCGGGAATAACGGGATCGGCATCGAGAAGCCGCCGCCGAAGAGCCCGACCACGATGACCTTCCCCCCCTTTCGTACGATACTTGATGCGAACTTGAGAGAGGCTTCGGAGCCGACGAAATCGACAGCGGCGGGCACGCCACCATTCGTATCGGCGAGAACCTTCTTGATCGCCTCGGGGTCCTTCGGATTATAGACCTCGTGAGCTCCGGCGCCCCGAGCGGACTGCAGTTTGTTTTCGTCGACATCGGCACCCAGAGGCGCCGAAGGAAAGAGGGCCTTTGCGAACTGCAAGCCCATCATGCCAACACCGCCGAGGCCTACCACCATGACGCGTTCTTCCGCGCTGATATCGCCAAGTTTCTTCATCGCGCTGTAAGCGGTGAGGCCAGAGCACATATAGGTCGCCGCCAAGCCCTCCGCGACGCCACTGTAGTCAAGCAGGTAGCGTGGATGGGGCACCAGCACGTGGGTCGCGTATCCGCCTGCCACCTGAATACCCAACGCACGCGGCTTGTTGCAGAGATGTTCGTCGCCACGATTGCAGGTAGGGCAGTCGCCACAGCCGATCCATGGATAAGCCACTTTTTGGGCTCCGATTTCGACCTCACCAGCATCGGGACCTGCTGCGATCACTTCACCCTCGATTTCGTGACCGAGTGTAAACGGCAGTTTCCGCCCCGCTCGAACATCCAGTTTGTTGCCGCCGCCCATGTCGAAATGACCATCATGGATATGAACGTCGGAATGGCAGACACCACAATGAGTGACCCTCAGGAGCACTTCGGTGCCCTGAGGTTGCGGCGTTTCGCTATCCACGAGCTGCAATGGGGCGCCGTATTCGACGATCGCTTCGGACTTCATGATAGCTGCCTCCGGGACGTGATGTTTTCGGCTTGGGACCGCCGATTTGGATGCCAATGTGGCATGCAGAGCGGTTCCTAACAACCTCGCAAGTGGAGATCATGTACGATCTGCAAAGGCCCGAGCGAGCGAACAAAACTCCTCGACCGTCAATTCTTCCGCCCGCCGGGTAGGGGCGATGGCGGCCGCTTCAAGAAGGGAGGTGGGGTCGCCTCTCCCCAATGTTTTCAGGCTCGCTCTGAGCATCTTGCGTCGCTGTCCAAAGGCTGCAGCAACGACCCGTTCGAGGGTCGAGGGATCGGCCGCCGCCAGTGGCTTGTCACGTGGGACGAGTTCAACAATCGTTGAGGTGATAGAGGGGGGCGGTGTGAATGCTCTGCGGTCCACGTCGAAAAGGATGCGCGGCTTTGTCCGCCATTGGGTGAGCACGGACAAGCGGCCATAAGCTTTCGTGCCTGGTCGTGCCGTAATCCTTTCAGCAACCTCCCGTTGAAACATGAGGGTCAGGCTTTCAAACCAGGGAGGCCAAGGGTCCGTCTGCATCCATCCGACTAGAAGGGGGGTTGCGATATTGTAGGGCAGGTTCGCCACAACGCGCGCCGGAGTGCTCACCAAGCCTCGCATGTCCGTTGTGAGAGCGTCACCCTCCACAATTACGAGCCTGCCGGGGTAGGCTAGGGCGATTTCCTGAAGTGCTGCAATGCATCGCCGGTCGCGTTCGATCGCAACTACGCGACGGGCACCTGCCGCCAGCAAGGCACGGGTCAGGCCGCCAGGCCCCGGACCCACTTCAAGAACGTCGTGCTCAACAAGTTGTCCGGCAGCGCGGGCAATTCGGCCCGTCAGATTGAGATCGAGCAGGAAATTCTGGCCGAGCGATTTCTGAGCGGTAAGACCATGCTTGGCGATCACCTCGCGCAATGGCGGAAGCCCGGATGGATGCGCCGTCATGCATTCTTCCGATGATACGATATCTGGCTTGCAGTACGGATTGCGGCAATGAGGCTGCCGGGATGGGCCACGCCTTTACCGGCTATGTCGAATGCGGTGCCGTGGTCTGGTGAGCTGCGAATGATTGGAAGACCCAGTGTGGTGTTGACACCATTCTCGAAGTCGATCGTTTTCAGCGGGATCAATGCTTGATCGTGATACATGCAGAGCACAGCATCATAACGAGTCCGTGCGGCTGCATGAAAGAGTGTGTCTGCCGGGCTTGGCCCTATGAAAGTTGCTGCCGGGCACAAATCTCTCAGTGCTTCGACGGCAGGGGCTATAATCTCGATTTCCTCGTGACCTAGATGACCTTCCTCGCCCGCGTGGGGGTTGAGCGCGGCGACTGCGATCCGCGGGCGTTCAACACCGAAATCCTGCTTCAGCGCCTCCGCCAAAATCTGGCCTTGCTCAATGATTGCCTCTGGTCGCAGAGACTCCACGGCTTTTCCAAGGGAGAGGTGGACAGTGACAGGAACAACGCGAAGGCCTGGGCAGGATAGCATCATGAGAGGCGTCGCGCCGCCGCATCGCTCGGCAAGATATTCGGTATGTCCCGGGACGCGAAGGCCACCCTCATACAGCGTGCGTTTGTGTATTGGGTTCGTAACCAAGCCGGCGGCACTACCATCAAGGGCAAAGTCGCAGGCCGTGTCGATCGACGCAAGGACGGAGACAGCGTTGGATGCCGAGGGAATTCCCGGTGTGGCTGGTTCGACCAGATCAATAGGCAGAACTGGCAGTGCGTCAGGAAACACCTGCCCAGCCTGGCCAGGTGATGATATCTCCTGAATACCTATATCCAGTTTCAGAAGCCGCGCCGTTTCCTTGTATAGATTGACGTTCCCCACCGCAAAGAAGACGGCAAGGTTCTCACGTTCCCGTTCCGCCCAGGACTTGATTGTAATCTCCGGCCCGATACCGGCCGGATCTCCCATGCTGATCGCGAGAGGCAATGCGGAAGCTGTATCTGCCATATCGGCCGTACTGCCCAAGCTGCCAAGGGGCTGTTGCGAAACTATCTGTAAACGACTACTGCATCTCGGCGCAGATCGCGCAGGTGGCGACGCCCCATCATCGAAAGTTGCTGTTCATAGAGCGTATCGTCGATTTGTTTCCGCGTCGGCAATTCGCCTTGTGCAGCCTTGTGCGCGCAGACAACTATCATCTCGACACCGCGCTCGGATCGTATGGGCTCGGTTGTGCCGCCCACCTCCGTATTCGCCAGAGCCTGTCGAAGCCTGGGCTCCAATTGTCCGGCAATAACCTGTCTCTTTGGACCCGCGCTACCGCTGATGTATTTTTCAATCAGTCGCGGTGCATCGTCGCAAGAAGTGACCTGGGAACGGAATTCGTTGACTTCGCGAGCTCGTCTGCTGACCGCTTGCGGGTCTGCGTTCTGTGCCAGAGGCAGAAATACTTGCATAAGCTCGTACTGATCCCGCATCGGATCCGCACCCGTTCCAGTCTGCATTGCTCTAAGTTGAATGATGTAGAAACCGTTCAACGTGCGGATGGGGTCCGACACCATGTCGGGCTGCATCTGTTTAACCACCTCGCCAACCTCTTCGGGCAACTGGCTTGCATGAACCCAGCCGATGTCACCGCCACTCGCTGCCGACGCTGACTGACTGAATTGCCTGGCGACGGCCTCGAAAGGCGCGCCCTCACGAATCTGTCTCACCAGCCGTTCGGTGCCTGCGGCAATTTCTTCGGCGTGGGTGGGGTTGTCGAAGGTGATTAGAATCTCAGACACGAGATATCGGGGTTGCCCGGCATCCTCCTGCAGACGGCGCATTACCTCTTCGATCTCGGTCTCGCCGACGGTAATAAGCGGGCCGAATTGTTGCTGGACAACGCGGGTCCACGCAATGTCCGCCATGATCTGACGCTCGAGCGTTTCTCGTGCGACGCCACCTTCCTTCAGAAACTCGTCAATCTGTTCGACGTTCATGTTGGAACGTTGCGCGATACGCTCAAAAGCGCTCTCGATATTTTCCTCTGTCACCTCGACGTTGAGCCGTTGCGCCTCTTCCATCTGCAGATACTCGTCTACGAGGGAACGGAGAACCTGCCCACGAATACGGGAGATGTTTTCTGGGGTGTTCGGGATTCCGGAACTCAGGAGTACCAGTTTCACCCGCTGATCGAGATCATATGAGGATATCACGCGGTCGTTAACGATCGCCGCAATACCCTGAGTGTCTGAACCGGAGCCAAACGTACTGGAAGTAGTTTCCTGCGCGATGGCTGACTCGGCAGGCAACAACGTAAGGCCTACCAGAAGCGCGACAATGATACCCGGTACGGTATTGAGAGCCCGGAGTCGGCGCGGCATAAGACTGCGCGCGTACTTGTCTTTTGGGGTCATTGCGTCTTTCTTCTGAGCCTTCGGCCCGCTGTCAGCTTGATCTCACGGGCCGACAGAATACTTGAATCAAGGCCCCAATCAACCGATCAGAATCGCGAAAACAAGCTATTTTCAGGGGCTTGCACGCGAAGCTCGCAGTTTATTCTGAATCGGTCGATCCCGCGACCCGGGCGGTCCCCAGCGTTTTGAAGGTGATACGCAGGACGACTGATTTGTCAGGCTCGATGTCGCGGTCGCGATAGAAGGATTGGGAGAATCCGATGGAGAAATCGATACATTCGTCTTCGTAACCGATGCCCACCCTGTTGGCGACGGTCCGACTGTTAGCGAGATCCCGTCTCGTTTGCCCGAACAGGCGCCAGTATTCGTCGAGCCTCAATACCGACCCAGCATAAATTTCTTCGCGAGGGGTAAATGCGACGGACTGATCTGCGGCAAAATAGGCATATCCAAGTTCGCCGGTCACAGGTCCACGACGGCCGAGCAGGCTTACCTCGTTGCGCCGAATTTTAAGCTTCTGATCGTCAAGTCTGAAGCGGTAAACGGCGAGCAGGTCTTTGTTGGGCGAAACCATGACGCGCCCGACATAGTCGGAAGATTCGTCCCTCAAGCCAGTACCGGCGGCCAGACTGTTGTTGTCGTCTACCCGGAAACTTTGTCCGAACAGGGCGTTCGCCTGACCACCTCCCGCCGTGTAAATTGAGTAGCGCAAACCAACATTGGCGCGTGCGCCGGTTTCCCAGCGATCGAGGCCCGCAAATCTGTCCTCGGAAAAGAGATTCGTGTCATCGAATTCGAAGCTCTGAGAATCCTCGTCGGGAATTTCGACCGTGTTGCCTACATTGGGGGAGTAGATGATCTGGGCGATCGGCTCGAGCACGTGCCTCACGTCTCCATCCACCCGCATAAGGGGGTATCCCCATTCGACACCGATGGTCGGCAAGGCGCGAGCAATGGTCGTATCGTCGAAGGTCGCTCCCGGTATTGCCGGGTTAGGTACATCTTCGACCGAATACAGGTCCCCGCGAAGGCTGGCAAAGAGACGGTAGACGAAGCCTGAACGGGTTGTTTCTCGGTGCTCCCAGCGTACCGAACTCGACATACGCCTGGATTTCGCGCCCTGTTGCCTTTCGAGAACCATTGCGTTGGCAGAAAATCCGACGCGACCGCCGAGAATCTGATCGGGGTAGGAGTAATCGTACTGAAGGATGGGCGCCACCCACGGCGTGGTCGCCGTGCTGTCCGTTGAAAGCAGACCTCTGAAATAATACGCGTCTGCGGTGAAGCTGTTGCGTCCGTTTGCATAGGTCGCATTGAGGTTGCTGACCAAGTCCGTAGCGTCCGATAGATCGTACTTGCGCAAATAAGTGTCGTCGGAAGTCAACTCAGAACGAAAGCCCCAGCTCCAGTTTTCATCGATGTTGAAATTGCCATTGCCGAAGAGGCTGCCCCTGAAATCGTCATCCGCTGGTGTGCCTGCCTGCTGGGTTCTGGGCCAGGTTGCGGTGCCAAACATCTGCATGCTTCCGCCTTCGAACCGTTGCCGGTATTCGCCTTGGTAAACCGTGCCTTCTTTTGTGGTGAATCTCGGTATGAGCGTCACGTCTTTGTCAGGGCTGATAGCCCAGTAGTAGGGAATCTCGGCTTGCTGACCGAGCTCCGTTGAACTCATCAGAGTAGGAGTTAAGAAGCCGGACTGACGCTTTACCGTGGGATCCGGCTGAGAGAAATAAGGGATGTAGAGTACCGGAACGCCATAAAACTCCATGAAGGCGTCTTCGTAGATGATCCGCTTTTCATCCTTGTTGTGAATGACTCGGAAGGCCTTGATCTGCCAGAGCGGAGTCGTCTGGCCTTTCTTCTCGCAGACGTCGCAAGGGCTATAGACACCCCTGTGAAGCGTGGTCATGTTCCCGCCGCTTCTTACGACGCTGCTGCCGGCAAGTCGCGAGTTGTCACTAAGCAAGACCTGCAATGTCTGGATTACCCCATCGCGCATTTCATTGCGCAGAACGATGTGATCCGCGAATGCAACATCGCCTTGAGGGTCGAGAAGAGAAACATTGCCGTCCGCCGTCACGACACCTGTCGTTTCGTTGTAGGTAACGCGATCTGCCAGCAGAATTCTTTCGCCATAAGCAAGTTCGACATGACCGGTCGCCGTCACGACGCGCGCTTCGCGGTCATAGGTCAGTTCGTCGGCTTGCATGAGAATTTCACCGGAGTCGGCAAATCCGGCTTCCCTGCGAGGTTCCTCCTGAGCATTCGATGGTGATGCGAGTGCCATGGCCGCGGCCAGCGTCATCGCAAGCAGAACGGCGCCGCGCCGACCGGCTGAACTCATCGATACCCCCTCGGTCACCTTGAAAGCCCGCCCCCGGCTTGTCTGTTGGAATCGCTCAGTAACGCGAGCCTCACACTGATTTCTAACCGTCTTCGAGGTGAAATAGAACCGCAAGCCCTAATAGCATAACCACAATAGAAGGAGCCCAAGCCGCCAGAGCGGCCGGCAAGATGCCGGAAAGACCGAGCGCAATCGATAGGTTGCCCAGAAAATAAACCAGAAAACCGGCCATTATCCCGCCCAGAACCATCTGCAGCATGCCCCCCATTCGGGATACTCGCATGGAAAATACCGCGGCCACTAGCACCATGGTGCAGAGCATGGCCGGGGTGGCCAGCAATTGGTGAAAGTAGATCTGGTACCGACGTGCCGAAAATCCTGCGGCTTCAGCCGTACTGATGAAATGTGGCAGCTCCCAGAAAGAGATCGTTTCCTCGCGGGCAAAGCTCTCCTCAATCTGCTTCTCGGTAAGAGAGGTTTCCTGCTGGAAGGTTTCGTATTTGCGCGGCTGATCGTCGACCATGAGCACCCAGACATCATGGAGTTCCCAGTGCCCGGGCCGAAGAGCGGCCGACTCGGCGTCGATCCGCCCCAGAAAACGATTGCCCTCACCGTAAAGATAAATCGTTACCTCTTCGAGCGTCAGCCCCTGGCCGTCCATCCTGAGAGCATGAACGACCGATTGCCCCGTCGAATCCGCCTGTCTTAGCCAAAGACCGTTGGACGACACCGCTACGAAACTCGTCCTCTGTTCCAGATACTTCGACTCAAGCTGGCCGAAGCGTGTTGTCAGCGTGGACGACACGGGATTGTATACCGTGACGACGAAAGCTCCGACAATGAAGGATACTACCAGGGCGGGAGTGATGAACTGCCAGACCGAAACTCCGGCCGCGCGCGCTATGACCAGTTCGTTGTTTCGACTTAGGCGCAGAAAAGCAGCCATGCCGCCGAACAGTACCGCGAAGGGCAATGTTTTGCCCCCGAGCCGCGGGACTTCCATGAGTGCCATGGAAATCAGCAATCCAAAGGATATGTCCGGTTTGTCGCTGCTGCGGCGCAGCAGCTCGACAAGTTCGATCATGAATATGAGCGCTAGAAATACGCCGAAAGTTATCATCACCACGAAAAGAAACTGACGGCCGAGATAACGCGAGAGGGTCCAGGAAAGGTTCACGGCGCTGGTCCTTCATCCTTAGTGGCTCCGGTTCGGTTGGTAAGAGCCCAGCGTGCCCTTTGCCACAGGAAGTCGAAGCGAACGCCGCTGATGATGGCGACGCAGATGCCACATACCGACAGCGGTAAGAAATACATCAGCGGCGCAAGATAGAGGTCGCGGCTTGCAGCATTGGCCAATGCAAATCCAAGTATCCTGATCAGGAGAGCTGCCGCAGCGGCAATAGCCATGCGTGACGCATAGCCGCGCCGATTGAAGGGGGCTGGAAGAAGCGCCGCTAGTGCAATAAGAGCGAGCATTGCGGGATAGAAACCTTCGACTATGCGTTCATGCGCGTCAGCCAACAGTTTCGATCTGTTTTGTCTCGCATAGAGGTCGTCCGGCGCCGGGTTCACAAGTTCATGGAAGTAACGCTCCCGGCCTTCGTATGAAAAAGTTGGGCGGTCGTCGACGTACTGTGAAAGGTCGTAGGTGTACTTGTCGAAATAGAGGAGGGTGGCGGCTCCCGCCGCATTCGCGTCTTTCTCACGCGAGACGCGCTGGATATTGCCATTGAACATGACGAGTAGGGGGCCGTTTGGACCCTCAACCAGACTTCCTGTTTCGGCCATATAGGTGATTGGCTCGTCCGGATTGCGTCCATCGTGAACTAGTATCCCGTAGGTCGTGCCGTCAGCATCCCGTTCCCGGACATATACGGTAAGACCGGAAGCAGGATTGCTGAAGGTTCCCTCTCGAATTACCGAGGTCGCGACATCGCTCCGGATTTCATAGAGGCGGTTCTTGAGTGCGCGCATCCCGGATGGGGCTATGTGAATGGAAAACATCAGAACGACTATTGACGTCGCGACTGCCACGGTCAGAAGGGGGGTCGCGACAACCCATCGGCTGACGCCAGCCGAAAACATGACGACTATTTCACTGTCACCGATCAGCTTGTGAAGCGTGTAGAGGATCGCGCAAAAGAGCGAAATCGGGAGCACGATGATGAGTGTGCTGGGCAGGGCCAAGGCTGTCAGCTCGAAGAACGTAAGCAGCGTTTGCCCTTGCGTGATGAGTACATCAAGCATGCGCAAGGCCTGAGTGAGCCATATGATACCCGTGAGCACGAAGCTCGCTACGAGAAACGGCCCAAGCGTCTGCAGAAAGAGATATCTCGACAGGCTGGTGGGCATGAAACCGAGTTCCTCACCGGCATCCAGGTTGTCAGGCCGCTCTGCCTGATTGCCGCCTCGACGACGGCGACTTTCCCTTGGCGGCGATTCGGTTAGGATACGCGCCGGATTGCCGAGCTTCGCTATGAGAAATGGTTATCCCATTTTGAAGCCCGGGAAAAGGCGGGAAGGCGAGCACCCTCGCCACAGTATGTATAGCAACGTTTGTTCTTCGGTGTCGGCACCGGAGAGAATCAGGAAAGAGACCCCAATGAATATTACTTTCGCCGACATATCGCTCGCGAAGCCGGGGGCGCTGGTTGTGCTGGTAACCGAAGGCGCCACATTGCAGGGGGTTGCGGCCGATCTCGACAGGAAGCTTGGAGGAGCTCTCAAGCGAGCGGTGAAGGCGGCGGGATTTACCGGCAAGTCGGGAACATATGTCGATCTGGTGGGGCCGCAGGGTATCAGCGCAAGCCGGGTAATTCTGGCAGGGTTGGGTAAATCGGCGGCCGTTTCCTCTGCCGGTCTTGAAAAGGTCGGAGGCGAACTCGTTGGCCGGCTTGGCAAGACGAAGGATACGGCTCTTGCAATTGTTCTGGACGGTATTGCAGCACCAAAACTTCCGGCCGCCGACGCGGCGGCGCGGGTAGCCTTTGGCGCCAAACTTCGTTCCTACAGCTTCGAAAAATACAAGACGAAGAAGAAGGACGATGACGCAAAAAAGGAATTGAAGTCGCTGACCGTCATGACGCGCGCCGCAGCATCTGCGCGTAAGGAGTATGCGGTACTTTCAAAAGTTGCCGAAGGCATGTTCCTTACGAGAGATCTGGTCAATGAACCCGCCAACATTCTCTTTCCCGCCGAGTTCGCAAAGCGCGCGAAGGCGCTCACGAAGCTCGGCGTGAAGGTTGAGGTTCTTGGCGAAGCCCAGATGAAGAAGCTTGGCATGGGGTCGCTTCTGGGCGTCGGCCATGGAAGCCAGCATCAGAGTCAGCTTGTCGTCATGCGCTGGACGGGCGGCAAGGCGGGCGACAAGCCCGTCGCCTTTGTCGGCAAGGGCGTCTGTTTTGATACGGGCGGCATCTCGCTGAAGCCGGCCGCCAGCATGGAAGACATGAAGGGCGATATGGGTGGCGCAGCTTGCGTCACGGGCCTGATGCACACGCTCGCGGCGCGAAAGGCGAAGGTGAATGCCATCGGCGTGATTGGCCTTGTCGAGAACATGCCGGACGGAAAGGCACAGCGGCCGGGCGACATCGTGACCTCCATGTCGGGCCAGACGATCGAGGTCATCAACACCGACGCGGAAGGTCGCCTCGTACTTGCTGATGCGCTTTGGTACACGCAGAACCGCTTCAAGCCGAAGTTCATGATCGACCTCGCGACGCTGACGGGCGCCATCATGGTGGCGCTCGGCAAGGAATATGCGGGTCTTTTCTCCAACGACGATAAGCTCTCAAAACAACTTGCATCTGCTGGTGAGGAAGAAGGCGAGAAGGTCTGGCGGATGCCGATGGGTGCCGCTTACGACAAGATGATCGATTCCCGTTTCGCCGACATGAAGAATGTTGGAGGGCGCGACGGCGGTTCTATCACCGCAGCCCAGTTCCTGCAGCGTTTCGTGAACAAGGTGCCTTGGGCGCATCTCGATATCGCGGGGACCGCAATGGCTTCGCCACAGACGGCGACCAATCAGAGCTGGGGGTCCGGCTGGGGTGTGCGTCTCCTCAACCGTCTGGTGACGGACAATTACGAACGTTGAAGGTGAACGGTGACGGAGGTTCTGTTCTATCACCTGCAGAATGCTCCACTCGAGAAGGTGCTGCCGCAGCTTCTTGAGAAGTCGCTGGAGCGGGGATGGCGTGCGATCGTCCGAGTCGGCGGGGCGGAGCGTCTCGACGCCATCAACAATCTTCTCTGGACCTACCGCGAGGACAGCTTCCTGCCGCACGGAACCAAAGACGACGGACCGGTCACGCTCGAGCCCGTTCTGCTGACGACCGAGGACGAAAACCCGAACGGTGCAAATGTGCTCTTCCTTGTCGACGGAGCCGAACCCGGCGCCGTCGACGGGTATGAGCGCTGCGTTCTGATGTTCGACGGTCGAGACGAGACAGCGGTCGAAGGCGCCCGGGAGCACTGGAAAAGGCTCAAGGCCGAAGGCCACGACGCGACCTACTGGCAGCAGGGCGCGGAGGGGCGTTGGGAGAAAAGGGCCTGATCCGGAGTCCGCAGGCATATAATTGATTGGCCGCCGCATCTGGCTCATGATGCCCGCCGATCCGCAAGGGGGGATAACATGCCTAAATGGCTTCGCGCGGTGTTCACAGCGCTTGTGGTTCTGCTGGTCGTGCTGGGCGCCGGCTATTACTGGTTCGTCGTCGAAAGCAGCATGCCCGATGATGCGAACTACGCCTTCGACATAAGGGAAGTCCGCCGCATGGTGGCCGCCGTACCGGGCGACAAGCCGGAGAAGGTCGAGGTCGAACGCATCGGTTCCTTCAGTTTTCCAGCGACGGCGATCGTCGCTGGCGATGGCTGGGCGCAGCGCGATATGCCAGTTTTCAGCTACCGGCTCGTCTATCCTGACCAGACCGTCATCGTCGATACGGCACTCAGCGAAGAACTCGGCGGCGGCAATCTCGTCTCCTTCGACGAAGAAGCCTATGCGCGGATGAACAAGGCGATGTCGGAAGCGTCGCTCATCGTCATCACGCACGAACATATGGATCACATCGGCGGCATCACAACGCACCCTGATCTTCCGGCCGTCCTGCAGAGTACCCGTTTGACGGTCGAACAACTTGCGGAACCGGATCGTCGTGGCCCCGCCGTTTTTCCCGATGGCGCCCTTGATGGTTATGAACCGCTCGACTATGAGAAATACATGGTGATCGCGCCGGGCATCGTCCTCATTGAAGCCCCTGGACATTCGCCCGGAAGCCAGATGATCTATGTGCAGGAAGCCGACGGTTCGGAGCTCCTTTTCATCGGCGATGTCGCTTGGCAATACCGTAACATAGTGACGCAGCGTGAGCGGGCGCGCCTTGTCACGCAGTTCTTCCTCAAGGAGGACCGGGCGGCGGTGTTCGGGCAGCTGGCGGCTCTCAAGGAACTGAGCGAAGCGGAACCAGAAATCTCTATTGTTCCGGGCCACGACGGCGAGATCGTCGGCAGTCTCGTTGAGGCAGGGATTCTGATCGAAGGTTTCGGGGATATCACCGACGAGGAATCCGGAGAGGAATGAGAGCCCAGGGGAAGAGTACGCGTGGTCTCCGGTGTCCTTGCATCGGTTGGCTACTCGCTCTTCCGCTTTTCCTTGGGTCCATCGTTTGGTCCGAAGCCGCATCCGCAGCCGATCGGACCGTTGTCGTCGTGCTTTTCGACGGGTTCGCGCCTGCCATGATGGAGGTCGCGCGGACGCCCAATTTCGACAGGATCAGAAAAGAGGGTGTTTGGTCGGACCATCTCGTCCCCGCCTTTCCGACCGTGTCCTTCCCAAACCACACGACTTTCGCCACGGGCTGCTGGCCGGAACATCACGGTATCGTCGGCAATGTGTTTTACGATCCTAAGCGCGGAAAGTATCTCTACTCCCGGGATGCGGACTGGCTGACGGGTTGCGAACCCATGTGGCAGGCAGCCGAACGGCAGGGCGCGCGGTCGGCCGTCTTCGGGTTCATGGCACGCAAGTCGAAGACGAAGGGGGCGCTTGCTTCGAAGATCGACGGCCAGCCGCGCTGGGAGAAGTGGGGCAGCGACATGGCGCGCGCGCGCCACGCCATGGACCTGCTGAACCGGCCGGCAAAGAAGCGCCCTGCGCTGATTGCCCTCTATCTGAAGGGCCCCGACCATGCCGCGCATGACCACGGGACACTTTCGCCGGAAGCGATCGCGGCAGCGGAGGACAGCGATGCCGTCGTCGGCATGATGATGGAGACGATCTTGGCGCTGCCAAAGGGTCAAGAAGCGGCGCTCATCATCGGCACCGATCACGGGATGAGGGATGTCGGTCCGTTGATCAATATCGGCCGGATCGCGAACGAGCACGAGATAAAGGGGCAGATAGCGGCTTTCGGCGCGAGCGCTTATTTCTATCTCGACCGGCACGAAAGCGTGGATCGTGTCGCCGCCGCGCTCGCCGGTTACGGGGACATGTTCGCCGTGTACCGGAAGGGGGAATACCCGGCTTTCGCCCGCATCGGGAAGGGACCACGTTCCGGGGACATCTTGCTCGTCGCGAAGCCGCCCTACTGGATAGAGGGGTCGGAAGCTTTTCCTGCCTATGCTGATATACTCGGCATCTCGACCTTCTGGCCGCGCGCCTTCACGCCGCTCATCGGCGGTATCGCGGCGACTCATGGCTACGATCCTGACGTTCCTGGCATGCACGGCATTTTCTATGCATGGGGGACGGGCGTGGCGTCCGGTCGCGAAATCGAGCAGCTCGACATGACCGATGTCCACCCGACCGTATTGGCGCTGCTCGGCCTCGAGCCGGGCGAGCCGGTGGACGGGAAGATCGTGAAAGAGGTGTTGGCGAAAGAGGCCGACGACTAGGCTAACTCGCCGCCATCGCCTCCTCATAGGTGGTGCTTGCCTCGAGCCAGACTTCTTCTGCGGCGGCGAGCGCCTTCAGCGCATCGGCGCGCTCCTTCGCCGTCGCCGCCATGGCGACGGCATCGCCTGAAACCTTCGGATCGGCAAGCTTCGCGTCCAGTGCCTCGACCGCCTTTTGGAGACGCGCAATCTCCTGTTCGGCCGCCTGCGCCTTCTTCCGGAGCGGCGCCATCTGCTCGCGTTTCTGTGCGGCGAGGCGCCGCGCCTCGCGCTTGTCGTTCGATGGACGCGGCGCCGGCGCTTCCTCCGGCGTACCCTCTCCCTCTTCCGCGACGAGCGGTATGACGCGGCGCGCCGGATCGAGTAGCCACTTCCGGTAGTCGTTGAGATCGCCCTCATACGTCGAGACTCCGCCATCCGCGACCAGCCAAAGGCGGTCAGCGCAGGTTTCGACAAGATGACGGTCGTGGCTGATCAGAATAAAGGCGCCGTCATACTCGTTGATCGCCATGACGAGCGCCTCGCGGCTATCGACGTCGAGATGGTTTGTCGGCTCGTCGAGGATGATCATGTGTGGCTTGTGAAAGGTCGCGATGGCGAAGAGGAGGCGCGCTTTCTCGCCACCCGAGAGCTTCTCGACCTTCGTGTCCGCCTTGTCGGCGCCGAAACCGTAGGAACCCGCGCGGGCGCGCACCTGCGCTATTGTTGCATCGGGCATCAACTCGCGGAAATGCTCGTAGGGTGTCTCCCCCATGTTGAGTTCGTCGAGTTGGTGCTGGGCGAAGTAGGCAATGCGCAGCTTTTTCGACGCATATTTGTGGCCCGAGGAGACACTCAGCCGGTCGCAAAGGAGCTTCGCGAAGGTCGACTTGCCGTTGCCGTTGGCACCGAGTAGCGCGATGCGGTCATCATGATCGATCCGCAAATCGAGGTTGCTGAGTACCGGCTTGTCCGGCTCGTAGCCGACGCTCGCATGTTCGAGCCGAATGATCGGCGAAGCGAGGGACTTTTCGGGCGCCGGAAAGTGAAATGGCAGAACGCGCTCCTGCAGCACATCCGCGATCGGCTCCATCTTCGCTAGCGCCTTCATGCGGCTCTGGGCCTGACGCGCTTTCGAGGCCTTGGCCTTGAAGCGCTCAATGAAGCTTTCCATATGGCGCCGGGCGTCATCCTGCTTCTTCTTCATCGACAGCTGCAGCATCAGCTTTTCGCGCCGCGTCTTGTCGAAGCGATCATAATTGCCCGAATAGACGCTGAGCTTCTTGTGCTCGAGATGCAGGATGTTCTGCGCGACGTTGTTCAGAAGATCGCGGTCGTGGCTGACGATGAGCACCGTGTAGGGGTAGCTCCGGAGATAATCCTCAAGCCAGATCGTACCCTCGAGATCGAGATAGTTTGTCGGCTCGTCGAGAAGCAGCAGGTCGGGTTCAGAAAAGAGAACAGCCGCAAGTGCGACGCGCATGCGCCAGCCGCCCGAGAAGTCCGCGCAGGGGCGCGCCTGCGCCGCCTCGTCGAAGCCGAGGCCGGACAGGATCGTTGCCGCCTTGGCGGGCGCAGCATGGGCACCCATATCGGCGAGCCGCGTGTGGATTTCAGCGATCCGGTGGGGGTCGGTCGCCGTCTCGGCCTCGGCGAGGAGCGCCGTGCGTTCCACGTCGGCGGCGAGCACCGTATCGATCAGTGGGGTCGGGCCCGCCAGAACCTCCTGCCGGACCATGCCCACCCGCCAGCTCTTGGGATAGGAAATCCCGCCCGTTTCCGGCCCGTATTCGCCCGTGATGAGCTTCAGAAGCGTGGATTTGCCGGTACCGTTCCGCCCGACAAAGCCCGTTCGCTGCCCCGGGGGGATGGCGGCGGTAACATGGTCGAGGAGCAGGCGCCCCTCCATACGGAAAGTCAGATCGTTGATATGCAACATGATGGTCGGGCTTTTAGCACCGCCGGTTGCCCCCGTCATCAGGCCCGGCTATAAACCGCGCCAAATCCTCCACCTGCAGAATTGGGAAAGCTGAGCATGGCCCTCGAACGGACCTTCTCGATCATCAAGCCGGACGCGACCCGGCGCAATCTTACCGGCAAGATCATCGACCGCTTCGAAAGCGCGGGACTGCGCGTCGTCGCCTCGAAGCGCATCCACATGACGAAGGCGCAGGCCGAAGGCTTCTATGCCGTTCACAAGGAACGCCCCTTCTTCAACGACCTCGTGGCCTTCATGACCTCGGGTCCCGTCGTGGTGCAGGTTCTCGAAGGCGAGAACGCCATCGCGAAGAATCGCGAAGTGATGGGCGCCACCAACCCGGCCAATGCCGCCGAAGGTACGATCCGCAAGGATTTCGCCGAGTCGATCGAGGCGAATTCGGTCCACGGCTCGGACGCCCCGGAGACGGCTGCCGAGGAAATCAAGTATTTCTTCAAGGACGAAGAGATCGTCGGCTGACAACGCCGGACGCTGAAATTCGGAAGCCCCGCCCTCTCGGCGGGGCTTTCTGCATTATAGGCACCGGTATAGGGTCTCTTCCTGCGACGCCCCGAAAGGAAGGAAATGAAGCGCTCCCGCCTGGTCGACCGTCTCAGGGAACATTACGAAGGCACTTCCGAAGAGGCAGAGCATTTCCGCTACGGCCTGCTGATCTTCGACGTCGTGACGATCCTCTTCATCGTGGTGACCTCCTTCACGCCGCGCCCGATCTATGTGGAGATCGCGGATGCGGTGATCGGCGTCCTGATCCTCGCGGATTTCATCGCTCGCTTCCTGATCGACCGGAACCGGATGAGAAGTCTTCTTCATCCGGTCAATATCGCGGACATGGTGGCGGTGATCTCGTTCCTCGCGCCGGTGGTAGGCGAGGGGCTCGGCTTCCTCCGCGTGCTGCGTACGGTCCGGCTGCTCCGGACATACAGGACGCTCCAGATCCTCCGGCAAGACTTCAAATTCTTCCGCGCGAACGAGGAAGTGATCATCGCCGCCGTGAACCTCTGCGTCTTCATCTTCGTGATGACGGGCCTCGTCTACGAGACGCAGCACTACACCAACAAGGACATCGACAACTATGCCGATGCGGTCTACTTCACGGTGACGGCCCTCACGACCACCGGCTTCGGCGACATCACGTTGCCGGGCACATCCGGGCGGCTTCTCTCCGTGATCATCATGATCTTCGGCGTGACGCTCTTTCTACGCCTCGCGCAGGTGCTCTTCCGGCCCAACAAGGTCACGTTCGAATGCCCCGAATGTGGACTTCTGCGGCATGAGCCGGACGCAGTGCATTGCAAGCATTGCGGCACCACCATCCACATCACGACCGAAGGTCACGGCTAGGGTTCAGCCCGCAGGCACGAAGAGCGGTCCGCCGACCGTAGCGCCGTCGTAGTCGATTCTGACATTTTCGTCGACGACCCGGGCGCGTTCCTCCACGACGAGTTTGAGTGCCAGCGGATAGAGCTTGTGCTCCGCTTCCAGCACGCGCTGGCTGAGCGTCTCCGCCGTGTCACCCGGCAGCACCGGCACGGCGGCCTGCGCGACGATGGGGCCTTCGTCCATTTCAGGCCGCACGAAATGCACCGTGCAGCCGGTAATCTTCACGCCCGCATCGAGCGCCCGCTGATGCACATGGAGCCCCTTGAAGGCGGGAAGCAGGGAAGGGTGGATGTTGAGCTGCCGGTCGCGCCACTTCTCGACGAACCCGTCGCTCAGAATGCGCATGAAGCCGGCATTGCAGACGAGCTCGACACCCGCCTTGGTGAGTGCACGGTGGAGCTCGGCGTCGAAGGTCTCGCGTGTCGAGAATTCCTTGTGGTCGATGACGGCGGTCGGAATGCCCGCCGCTTCGGCGACGGCAAGTCCGGCCGCGCCCGGGCGGTTCGAGATCACCAGCGCGATCCGGCCGCGGAAGCCCGGCTCCTCGCAGGCATCGATCAATGCCTTGAGGTTCGACCCGCGGCCCGAGATGAGAACGCCGATTCTCACGTCTTGCTGCCCAGCGCGCCCTTCACTCGGACGCGGGGTTCGCCCGCCGCCGCTTCCGTGAGGCGGCCGATGTAATGAACCGTCTCTCCGGCCTCGGAAAGCGCGTCCGCCACCTCGTGCGACTGGTCTTCGCGCACGACGACGACCATGCCGATCCCGCAATTGAATGTGCGCCCCATTTCCGTTTCGTCGATCCCGCCAAGCTCCATGAGCCAGCGGAAGACGGGCGGCATGGCCCATGAGGTGCCGTCGATTTCGACCGCAATGCCTTCCGGCAATACGCGCGGAATGTTCTCCACGAAGCCGCCACCGGTGATGTGAGCCATCGCCTTCACGGCACCCGTCTCGCGGATCGCCTTCAGCATTGCCTTCACATAAATGCGGGTCGGTGCGAGTAGCACTTCGCCAATGCTCGCGCCGTCTCCGCTGGGGAACGGAGCGGAGTAGGAGAGGCGGTTGTCCTCGACGATCCGGCGCACCAGCGAGTAGCCGTTCGAATGGAAGCCGGACGATTCGAGGCCGAGCAGCACATCGCCCGGCGCGACATCGCCGCGCGGCAGGATACCGTCGCGTTCGACCGCGCCGACTGCAAAACCTGCAAGGTCGTAGTCGCCCTTGGCGTACATGCCGGGCATTTCGGCTGTCTCGCCGCCGATCAGCGCGCAACCTGCCTGACGGCAACCTTCTGCGATCCCGGCCACGACGTCGCGCGCGACATCAACGTGGAGCTTGCCGGTGGCATAGTAGTCGAGGAAGAAAAGAGGTTCCGCCCCCTGGACCACGAGGTCGTTGACCGACATCGCGACGAGATCGATCCCCACCGTGTCGTGAATGTTGGCCTCGATCGCGACTTTGAGCTTGGTACCGACGCCGTCATTTGCTGCGACGAGTACGGGATCCTTGAAGCCGCAAGCGGCGAGATCGAACAGCCCGCCAAAACCGCCAAGAGCAGCGTCGGACCCCACGCGTTTCGTGGAAGCAGCCAATGGGCTGATCGCCCGGACAAGTTCGTTTCCGGCGTCGATGTCGACACCCGCCGCCGCATAGGTGTAGCGGTTGGGGCGATCCTTCGGTGGGGTGGGGGCCATGTCGCTCTCTGGGGGACTCGATGGGCTGGGAGGGCACAAATCACCCGAAATCGGGCTCATGCGCAAGAGAAAGACGAAAAACCTCTGCCCGCTGCCTTCGCCCGCGCGTTGCGGTGCTATAGTGTGCGCCACGGCGATCATGCTCATCGCCAAATATCAAGACGGATCAAGGGCCTATCCATGATTTCTGCCTTCAGGCTTCTGCGTGTGTCGCTCACGGCCGTGGTGCTTGCCGTGACCTTTGCCGCGTCGGCGGCTGCGGCTGACGTGTTCACGGTGCGTGGCATACACGTCGACAAATCGGCTGATAGCGCGACCGCTGCGCGCGCTGCGGCACAAGCCGAGGGGCAACGCCTTGCGCTTACCGCCATGATGAAGAAGCTGACCCTACCCGAAGACTGGACGTCGCTCCCGGAGGTGGACGAATCGACGGCGCAGAACGCCGTGAGGGGGTTCCAGGTTGCAAGCGAGAAGACGAGTTCCACGCGCTATATCGCGGAAATGATCGTGAGTTTCCAACCCGAAGCCGTGCGCCGCTTGTTGCGGAACGCAGGTGTACCTTTCGGCGAAACCCAGGCGCGTCCAGCCGTGCTGCTGCCGGTTCTTCGCCGCGATGGCGAACTTCTGCTCTGGGAAGAAGCCAATCCCTGGCGTTCTGCATGGACCGCCCTCGAACCGGGGGACGAACTGACGCCGCTTGTTCTGCCCATTGGCGAGATCATGGAAATGAACACGGTCCCAGCCGAAACCGCTGTCTCGACCGATGAAGCGGCTAAGGCCGCGCTTTCGAACCTTGCCGCAAACTACGGAACTTCCGAAGTCGTCGTTGCGGAGGCCTCTGTGACGGGCGACGGCCTTCAGGTAATCGTTACACGCCGTGGCGGTCCTGTCGCGTCGGAGTCTCTGCGCGGCACCTATCAGAGACAGGATCGAGACGACGCCGAACTGATGAAGGCCGCCGCTGCAGACATGTTGAGTTCCCTTGCCGTACAGTGGAAACGTCAGATCATTGTACGCGACGGTACGCTCTCGACCCTTACGGCGCAGGCTGATTTCGTCAATCTCTCCGATTGGGAAACGATCCGCAAAGGGCTTACCTCAATCCCGCTGGTTCAGGGCATGGAAGTGTCGGGCATTTCTTCCCGCGCGGCCGAAATCCGCATTTCCCACAAGGGAACTGCCGAGATGCTTGCTCTCTCGCTCGCGCAGCAGAATGTGGACCTCTCGGCGGATGAGGCCCAGGTTCCTTCTGCGGATACGGCTGCGCCGGTCGATCCTTTTGCCTTGCCGACTTCGCGCGCGCCTCGCTGGCACCTGAGCGTCCTGCGATAGCTCGAGGAAGGGAGGGAGGCATGAGCATCCAGCGTCAGGCGATCATCTGGGCGGCCGTCATCGGGATATTCATCCTCATGCTGTGGCTGCTGAAGGGCATCCTCTTGCCCTTTGTGGCCGGCATGGCGATTGCCTATTTTCTGGACCCGCTTGCGGACAAGCTTGAGGAGTACGGCCTCTCTCGTATTGCTGCGACCGGCATGATCACGGTGGCCTTTCTTCTTGTGGCTGTGATTCTCGCGATCGTGCTGATTCCCGTCCTCTACAATCAGTTGATAGCGTTGATAGAGGTGTTCCCGTCACTCATTCAGCGAGGACAGGATTGGCTGTTGACCGTCGGTGACGGGCGCCTCGGCCGGTTACTCGGCGTGCACGGCCCCGACGTGGAAAAAGCCATTTCAGAAAGCCTTGTCGGATCGCTCGACTGGGTTGTCAATCTGATGACCTCGCTCGGCCTTCAGGGCCTGCAGCTTGTCGGGCTGATCTCGCTAATCGTCGTCACGCCCGTTGTCGCCTTCTACCTGCTGCTCGACTGGGATCGCATGGTGGAGAAGGTTGACGCACTCCTGCCGCGTGACCACCGTGACACGATCCGGAGCCTTACGCGGGATATCAATACCGTGCTGGCCGGCTTCATTCGCGGCCAGGTCATTGTCTGTCTCGTACTCGGTGTGATCTACGCCGTCGGCCTTACCATCGTTGGTCTCAAGTTCGGTCTTATTGTTGGCATCCTCGCCGGTATTATCAGTTTCATTCCCTATCTCGGCACCATTCTCGGGTTTGTCGTCGGCGTAGCTCTGGCCCTTTTCCAGTTTGCACCGGATTACATTCAGGTTGGTTTCGTCGTGGCGGTATTCGCCGTCGGCCAGTTTATCGAAGGTAACTTTCTGTCGCCGAAACTTGTCGGCGACAGGGTTGGACTTCACCCCGTCTGGGTCATGTTCGCGATCTTTGCTTTTGCCGCTCTGTTCGGCTTCGTGGGTGCGCTGCTCGCGCTGCCCATCGCGGCCGCACTGGGGGTTCTTGCGCGCTTCGGCGTTGCGCAATACCGCAAGAGTCAGCTCTATCTGGGGTCGGCCGCTGATTCCGCCGTGCCGTCCCGCGACACCGACAGCTGAATCATGGCGCGCCAGCTCGTTCTGGAACTCGGTCACCGTCCGGCATCGGGTCGCGAGGATTTTCTCGTCGCGCCGCCCAATGAGACGGCCGTCGCCACCATCGATGCATGGCCAGACTGGCCGGACAGGATTCTTTCCCTGTCGGGACCGGAAGGCAGCGGAAAGACCCATCTTGCCGAAGTCTGGCGGGCAACCGCTAAGGCTCGCGTCATCGCACCGGGAGACCTCGCTGCGGCCGATCTGCCGGCCTTTGTCGCGCATCAAGCGCTCATACTTGAGGATCTCGCCTCGCTCGACGCAGCGGGAGAAAGGGCGCTCTTCCATTTGATCAATCTGGTGCGGGCGGAAGAGGCCCATCTCCTCGTTACGTCCCGCGAGCCGGTTTCGCGGCTCTCCTTTGCATTGCCGGACCTTGTGTCGCGGCTACGCGCATTGCCCCATGTCGAACTCGGCCCCCCCGACGACGCGCTGCTTGCCGGCATTCTCGTCAAGCTCTTCGACGACAGGCAGCTCCGCGTGACGCCTGCGGTCGTGGCTTATCTCTCAAGCCGCATCGAGCGTTCGGTTGCGGCCGCGCATATTGCTGTCCAGGCGCTCGACAAGGCATCGCTTTCAGGCAAACGGCCGGTCACTATTCCGCTTGCAGCGGAAGTTCTTTCGGAGATTTCCGAGTAGATCGCGACCTATCAGGCCGTCGCGCCTCCGTCGATGACGAGTTCGGAGCCCGTCACATATCGTGCCTCATCGGAAGCGAGATAGACCACGCCCCAGGCTATGTCGTCCGGGGTTCCAGCCCTGCCGACCGGAGCCATTGCGGACGCAAGCACAGCAGGGTCGACTGCGTTACCCGTCGCTGCGGCACCAAAAGCGGCCCTGGTTTCGGGTGTCACCTTTGTCCAGATCGGCGTATCGATAACGCCCGGGTGCACGGAGTTGACGCGAATGTTGTCTCCAAGCTGCGCCATTTCGAGTGCAACGGCTTTCGCGAAGAGGCGAACGGCGCCCTTGGTTGCACAATACCCTGACATACCAGGTGCGCCCGAAAGACCCGCACCTGAGGACATGATGACGATAGAGCCGCTGCCGGCAGCGCGCATCGCCGGTATGGCGTGCTTGGTACCGAGAAAGACGCCGTCGATGTTGATGGCCGTCTGGCGGTGCCAGTCTTCCAGCGAAAAATGTTCGCAAAGTCCGCCAACTCCGATACCGGCATTGTTCACCAGAACGTGAAGCCCGCCGAACGCGGAGGCCGTTTCGGCAACGATTTCCTGCCAGCGGGACTCGGAAGTAACATCGTGTTCGAGGAAGCAGGCCTTGCCGCCGGCTTCCTCGATTTCCTTAGCGACGCGCGCGCCGCCACTTCGGTCGATATCCGAAACGACGACCGTCGCGCCTTCCTGAGCTAGCAGCTTTGCGCAAGCCTCACCGATTCCAGACGCGCCCCCAGTTACGATGGCGGTCTTGCCTTCTACCCGTCCCATGCGCGTATCGTTCCGCTCTATTCGGCCGCAGCCTGAATGCGTTCTTCGACCGGGGGCAGTTTCTTCAGCCGCGGCATTACCTTGTCGGCGAAGAGCTTCATGTTCCGTTCGGCATCTTCGTAAGGCATGCCCGCGAAAGAGAAAACGCCTGTGAAGTGATCCGAGCGAATGCGCGCGGAAATGTCCGCAATCTTCTGATAGCACTGCTCCGGCGTACCCCAGATCTGCAGGTCGAGGAAGAACTTGATCGCGGCGTCTTCGCCGGCCTCGCGAATCCCTTCCTGCATTTTGGCGTAGTACTCGTAGCCCTTGAGGCTTTTCATGTGGTCGGCACGCAACTCGTAGTGCTTCAGCACCGAGTTGTAGTACCCGCCGATATATTTGACGGCGCCTTCATAGGCCGCCTGTTCGTCCTCGTGGCAATAGACCCAGCCGAATTGCAGCGTGGGTGGGGCTTCCGTACCGGTGAACTGCCGATACTTGGTGCGGTAACTGTCAAGTTCCGGAATCAGCTCCTCCCAAGGCTTCTGCGGTATGACGAGAATGCCCACGCCAAGCTTCGCCATGATCTCGACCGACTCCGGGCTCACCGCGGCGGCGTAGGTCCGTCCACGGAAGGACTTGAAGGGGGCAGGGCGGATATCGCGGCGCGGCTGCTTGATGTGCTCGCCGTCAAACTCACAATATCCGCGCTCAAGACCTTCAAGCAGCATTTGCGCATATTCGACGAAGGAGCCGCGGCTCTTGTTCATGTCGAGGCGGAAGCCTTCGAACTCAATCCGCCCGAGCCCGCGTCCGATACCGAGAATGGTGCGGCCATTGTTCATGTGGTCGAGCATCGAGACTTCCTCGGCTACCCGCATGGGGTCATGCCAGGGCAGAACCACAACTGCCGAACCGAGTTCGATGTCTTTCGTCCGCCCCGAGAAATAGGCGAGGAACTGCGTGACATCGGGGCACATCGTGTAGTCGGTGAAGTGATGTTCAACGCTCCACAGCGACTGGAAGCCGAGCGCTTCTGCCTGATCGCCGAGCGCCAGCTCTTTCGTATAGACCTCCCGGTCCTCCCGTTCGTTCTCCGCGTTCTGGAAGATGAGTGCCATCCCGGTCTTCATGATGTGTCCTCCCTCTTTGGTTGATTTATAGGGGCGATCCGGCAGGCCCTCCCGTGCCGCCGAATACCGCCTGCGCATGCGCTGAGCGGAACAGATAGAAGCCTATGCCCAGATAGGCTGCGTATTCGAGTCCCATGGACAGCCACCGCCCGTCGTGAACGAGGTATTGGGTTGTTTCGATGAGGCAGACGGTGGCCATGGCCGCATATCCCACTGCAACGGCGAGGGGCGTCCCCGGCCAGCGAAATGCATAGCCGGCCAGGAAGACAGAGGCCGTCAAAACCACCGAAAGCCAGTGCGCCAGAAGCATCGGTCGCGGGAAAAGTGGATTGGCGACGGCTGGCCAGGGCACCGCACCAAAAATCCATTCCGCGAGCCCCATCAGGGCCCAGACGAGCAGGGCGACGTGAAGGACCAGAAGTCCCATCATGAACAGCCTGGAAAGCGTCTCGCTCATCTTGCCCCATTTGTCAGTAATGATCATTACTGTAATAATGATCATTATCGTTTCGTCCTCCTCTGTCAACAGGCCATTAGCCCATGCTGAAAGAAGCGCCCACACGCGCTCCGCGTCCCGATCCGGCAGAACGCATTCTCGCTGCCGCGATAGAGCTCTTCGCGGCCGAAGGCTATGCGAGCGTTGCCGTGCCAGAGATTGCGGCGCGCGCGGGCGTCGGGCTCGGCACGCTCTATCAACGCTTCTCCAGCAAGGAGGCACTGGGCAATGCCGTTTTCCGTCACTGCAAGCGTGCTTGGGCGGAAGCCACGCTCGATGTCTGGCCAGACAACGAGCCGCCTGAAGCTCAATTCCGTATTTACTGGCAGCGGATTTGCGACTTCGCGGAGCGCCATCGCGATATGGCGCTCTACAACGAACGGAATCCCATCGGCCACGCCTTCGACGCGGAGAGTCTGGCGCTCCGGGAAGAACTTGACCGGCGCTCCCGCTCGGTGCTCAGGGAGTGGGCTGAGGCAGGGGCCATCGCCGATCTGCCCTTCGAGGTTATGGCCGCCATGATTCACGGGCCTTTCCAGCGTATTCTTGAGCTTCAGATTACCCCCGGGGACAGGAAGGCTCTGTTGAAGGACATGGGAGACGCCGTCTGGCACTCACTCGCCGTCTCGCGGTTGCAATGACTCAGTCATATGTTTGTCATAAACTTGAGCGATAGCAGAGACTTACTCCCTCTTTTGCAGAAGTGATCTCATGACCACTGCCCCGCAGAGCCCTGCCGTCGAGCCTGCTGAACCGGACCTGCCGCTGTCGGTTTCCGAGGTGCCGGCTATCGGCATGGATAACCCCGACCGGTTCATAAACCGCGAGGCCTCCTGGCTTGCGTTCAACATGCGGGTGTTGGAAGAGGCGCAGAACACGAATCATCCTCTGCTGGAACGTCTCCGCTTTCTCTCGATCTCCGCCTCGAACCTCGATGAATTCTTCATGGTGCGCGTCGCCGGCCTTCGCGGTCAGGTCAGCGCGGGCGTCACCACGCTCAGTCAGGACGGCTGTACGCCGGCTCAGCAGCTCGATCTCGTGATCGCGATGGCAAATGACCTCATGCGTGAGCAGCAGCGCCAGTGGGTCGCGCTTCGCGGGGAGATGCGCGATGCCGGCATCGTCGTTCTTGAGCCAGAGGAAGTCACGCCGGAGGAGTTCTCGTGGCTCGAGACGCGCTTTCTGGAGCAGGTCTTCCCCGTTCTGACTCCGCTTGCCATCGACCCGGCGCATCCGTTTCCCTTCATCCCAAATCTTGGCTTTGCCCTCGCGCTGCAACTCCGCCGGACGTCGGACGGCAAGCTGATGGATGCGCTGCTGCCCGTTCCGACGCAGGTCGAACGCTTCATCAGGCTGCCTGCCCGCGAGGCAGATGCAGGAATCCGCTTCGTCAGTCTGGAAAACATGATTGGCCTGTTCCTGGACCGGTTGTTCCCCGGTTATACGGTGATCGGGCAGGGCGCTTTCCGCCTGCTGCGCGACAGCGATATCGAAATCGAGGAAGAAGCCGAAGACCTCGTTCGTTATTTCGAAAGTGCGCTCAAGCGCCGCCGCCGCGGTAGCGTCATCCGGCTGAAAATCGAGGCGCGAACACCCGCATCGTTGCGCCAGTTCGTCGTTCACGAACTTGGCGTTACGGAACGTGAACTCGTGGAAGTGGAGGGCCTTCTCGGTCTTGCGCAGACAAACCAGCTTATCGTGGACGATCGTCCCGACCTGAAGTTCACACCCTACAACGCGCGCTTTCCCGAACGCATCCGTGACCATGGCGGCGACTGCTTCGCGGCGATCCGCTCCAAGGACATTATCGTCCATCATCCCTACGAGTCGTTTGACGTCGTCGTGCAATTCATCCGGCAGGCTGCCGCCGATCCGGATGTGGTAGCGATCAAGCAGACGCTCTACCGCACCTCGAAGGACAGCCCTATCGTAGGTGCGCTCATCGAGGCGGCGGAGGCGGGCAAATCGGTTACGGCGCTGGTTGAGCTGAAGGCGCGCTTCGACGAGGCCGCAAACATCGTCTGGGCGCGAAACCTTGAACGCGCTGGCGTGCAGGTGGTCTTCGGTTTCATCGAACTCAAGACCCATGCCAAGATTTCTCTGGTCGTGCGCCGCGAGGGAGGGCAGTTGCGGTCCTACGTCCATTTCGGGACCGGCAACTACCACGCCGTCACCGCCAAGATCTATACCGATTGCTCCATGTTCACTTGCGATCCGCGCCTTGCCCATGACGCATCGCAGGTATTCAACTACATCACGGGATATGCCGAGCCGAAGGATCTGGAGCTTCTGGCGGTCTCGCCGGTCAACATGCGTTCACGACTCATTGCCGATATTCACGCGGAAATAGAGCACGCGAAGGCAGGGCGTCCCGCAGCCATCTGGGCAAAAATGAACTCGCTTGTCGACGCACAGATCATCGACACGCTCTACAAGGCAAGTCAGGCTGGCGTTCATATCCACCTTGTGATCCGCGGCATCTGCTGTCTGCGGCCAGGCGTGCCGGGCCTTTCGGATAACATCCGTGTAAAGAGCATAATAGGTCGTTTTCTGGAACATTCCCGTATCGTCTGTTTCGGCAACGGTCACGGGTTGCCGAACGACAAGGCAAAGGTCTATATCGCCTCTGCGGACTGGATGCCGCGTAATCTCGACCGCCGGGTCGAGGTCCTAGTGCCCATCCTGAACCCCACCGTCCACGATCAGGTGCTCGATCAGATCATGGTTGCCAATCTGAAGGACAACCAGCAGAGTTACGAACTCCAGTCCGATGGCACTTATCGGCGAATCGCGGTGCGGAGTGGCGACGAGCCATTCAACGCCCATACCTATTTCATGAACAATGCGAGCCTTTCCGGGCGTGGCACCTCCCTCAAGAAAAACCTTCCTCCCAAGTTCGACATCGAGACGGCATAACTCTATCTTGCGGCAAACGGCAGAGGTCGCGCTGTGAACCGCGGAAAATCTGGTGGCAGGTTCGGCATCGTCGATGTCGGCTCCAATTCGGTGCGTCTTGTAGTGTACGAGGCGGCCGAACGAAACCCCGTGCTTGTCTTCAACGAGAAGGTGATGGCGGGGCTTGGCCGGTCGCTGGCATCGACAGGCCGTCTCGATCCCAAGGGCATCAACCGGGCGTTGGAAGCACTACGGCGTTTCATGGCGTTGCGCGAGCAGATCGGCGTGCCACAGCTCGTTGTGGCGGCGACGGCGGCGGTTCGCGATGCCGAGGACGGAGCCGAGTTCCTCGCCAGGGCAGAGGACATCTGTGGCTTCAAGATCGAATTGCTCTCCGGTATTGACGAGGCTCGCCTCTCTGCACAAGGCGTGCTTTCCGGTATTCCCGAGGCAGATGGGCTCGTCGGCGATCTCGGTGGTGGCAGCCTGGAACTGGTGCCTGTTTCATCGGGCAAACCGGGTCCCGGCGCCACGCTGCCACTCGGGCCGCTCCGTCTGATCGATCTTGCGCATGGCAGCCTTGCCGAAGCTGAATCTGTGGTCGACAGGACGCTCGCGGAACAGGACTGGCTCAAGGATTTCCAGGGCAAGCGCTTCTATGCCGTGGGTGGCGTCTGGCGAAACCTCGCCCGGATCCATATGGCGCAGCGCAATTATCCGATCCACGTCCTCCATCAATATGTAATTCCGGCACGCGACGCCTCGGACATTTCCCGTGTAATCGAGCGGCTCGGCCCGAAATCACTGGCGCAGATTCCCGACGTTTCGGAGCGCCGGGTAGAGGCGCTTCCGTTCGGGGCGCTGGTGCTGGATAAGCTCATCGCTGCGCTGAAGGCAAAGGAAGTCGTTATTTCGGCTTATGGTTTGCGTGAAGGCATCCTGTTCGACCGGCTCGACAAGAAGGAACAGGCCAAGGACCCGCTTATCGCCGGTTGCCGTGATCTGGCCGGTCGCCTCGCCCGTTTTCCGCAGCACGGTGACGAGTTCTTCAGTTGGACGGCGCCGATCTTCGCAGAGGGCATTCTCGGCGAGACGGCCGGAGAAGAGCGGCTGCGCCATGCGGGGTGTATCCTCGCCGATATCGGGTGGTATGTGCATCCCGACTACCGGGCACATCACGCAATGACGCAGATTCTGCTCGCGCCCTTTTCCGGTATTGACCATCCCGGACGCCTTTATCTAGCCCGGGTCGGTTATCACCGGCACGAGGGCAGGGGAGAGCCGGAGCTTCTGGGTAATCTCTCTGGCTATCTCACCGAGCGGGAGCATGACCGGGCGCTCGTCCTCGGCCTTGCACTGCGCCTCGCTTTCACGCTGTCGGGAGCCACCATGGGTATGCTTCCCAAGACGCGCTTCGACATCGGCAAGAACAGCGTCACGCTGGTTGTACCGAAGAAATATGAGCCGCTGGTTGGCGAAATCGTTGCAAAACGGCTTTCAGCTCTTGCGCGGGCGCTCGGCCGGAAGAGCAATATCAAGGTCGGCAAGTAGAGCTTATCTGCGCCCCGTCTCGATCAGCACGATCCGCTTGCCCTTCGCACCGATCGCAAGTTCACCTCGCTTCAATCTCAGTGCATCTTCACCGAAGAGTTCGCGCCGCCAGCCTTTCATGGCAGGGACATCGGCCTCGGTATGGGCGGCGATGAGCTCGAGATCGCTCACATTGGCGACAAGCTTCTGCGCGACGTCGTGCTCCTCACACTTCTGCTTGAGCAATACCTTCAGGAGTTCGACCAGGGGCCCGATCCCGGCGGGAAGCGGCTCCGGTCCTTCCACGACCGGAATGTCCTCTTCCTTCATCGCAAGACCGCGTTCGACGGCTTCCATCAGGCTCGCCGCGGCGCGGCTGTTCGAGAAGCCTTTGGGTACGGCTCGGAGCTGGTCGAGGTCGGAGATGCTCTTCGGAAGCTGCGTTGCGATCTCGTACAACGCGTCGTCTTTCATGATACGCGAACGCGGCATGTCACGCTCCTGCGCCTGCCGCTCTCGCCAGGCAGCAATCTCGACCAGAACCGCAAGGCCCCGCTGCCCGCGGAAGCGCATCTTGAGCCGCTTCCATGCATTCTCGGGCCGCATCGCGTAGGTCTCCGGGTCCTGCAGCACCGACATCTCCTCGGCCACCCAATGAGCCCGCTTCGTATGCATGAGCCGCTTCGCCAGCACTTCGTAGACAGTGCGGAGATAGGTGACGTCCGCCATTGCGTATTGAAGCTGCTTTTCGGAGAGGGGGCGCCGCGACCAGTCGGTGAAACGCGAGGACTTGTCGACGCTCCCTCCGGCAAGACGGCGAACCAGCGTTTCGTAACCGACCGAATCTCCAAAGCCGCACACCATGGCCGCAACTTGCGTGTCGAAGAGCGGATCCGGGATCGCATCGCCTTCATGACAGAAGATTTCGATATCCTGCCGGGCTGCGTGGAAGACCTTCACAATGTTCCGGTCCTTCATCAGGGCGTAGAAGGGAGCCAGGTCGATATCGGGGGCCAGCGGATCGATGATAAGTTCATCTTTCGGCCCAGCGAGCTGGATCAGGCAAAGCACCGGCCAGAAGGTCGAATCCCGCATGAACTCGGTGTCGACGGTGACATACCCCGCTCCGGAGAGCCGTTCACAGGCGGCCCTCAGGGCCTCGCTTGTCGTGATGATTTCCATGCGCCGCTCTATAACCGATCCTGGCGCCCCTGTCCCGTGGCGGGTTGAGAGCCCTGGCGCAGGCCGTACCCTTGACAAATACGGCTGATCCATGCGCTTTTCCCCGGTCGCCGGGGTGTGTTCGTCTCTATCTCGTGCCGATTCGTACTTGAATCTCAAGGCTTTATGACAATGAACCGTTTTCGCAGCCACACCTGTGGCGAGCTTCGCAAGTCGCATGTGGGCGAGACCGTCCGTCTCTCGGGCTGGGTCCACCGCAAGCGCGACCATGGCGGCCTCCTTTTCATCGACCTGCGAGACAATTACGGGCTCACCCAGCTTGTCTTCGACCCGGACCGGGCGGAGGCCTTCGCGCTGGCGGAGAAGGTGCGCTCCGAATTCGTCATCTCGATCGAAGGCAAGGTGGTCGCGCGCTCCGCGGAGACTGTGAACCCGAACCTCCCGACCGGGGATATCGAAATCGCGGTCTCCTCGGTGGAGGTGCTGTCCGAAGCGCAGGACCTGCCGCTGCCGGTCTTTGGCGAACCGGACTACCCGGAAGACATCCGCCTGACCTACCGCTTCCTCGACCTGCGCCGCGAGACGCTGCACCGGAACATTCTGCTCCGCTCGAAGATCATCGCCTCGGTACGCCGCCGGATGACGGAAGCGGGCTTCAACGAATTCCAGACGCCGATCCTGACGGCATCATCCCCGGAAGGCGCACGCGACTTCCTGGTGCCCTCGCGCATGCATCCCGGCAAGTTCTACGCGTTGCCGCAGGCGCCGCAGCAGTTCAAGCAGCTCATCATGGTGGCCGGCTTCGACCGCTACTTCCAGATTGCGCCCTGCTTCCGCGACGAGGACGCCCGCGCCGACCGTTCGCCCGGCGAGTTCTACCAGCTCGATGTCGAAATGAGCTTCGTCGAGCAGGACGATGTTTTCGCCGCCATCGAACCGGTGCTGCACGGGCTCTTCGAGGAGTTCGCGGGCGACCGCAAGGTCTCGCCTTATCCCTTCGTCCGCATTCCCTATGCGGAAGCGATGCGGAAATACGGTTCCGACAAGCCGGACCTGCGCAATCCCATCGAGATGCAGAACGTCACCGATCATTTCCGCGGCTCGGGCTTCAAGGTCTTCGCCGGCATGATCGAGAAGGACTCGAAGGTCGAGGTCTGGGCGATCCCCGGACCGGGCGGCGGCAACCGCGCCTTCTGCGATCGCATGAACTCCTGGGCGCAGGGCGAGGGGCAGCCGGGCCTCGGCTATATCTTCTTCCGCGAAGAAGGCGGCGCGACCGAGGGCGCGGGCCCCGTTGCGAAGAACATCGGCCCGGAGCGCACCGATGCGATCCGCACGCAGCTCGGTCTCAAGGAAGGCGACGCCGTCTTCTTCGTAGCCGGTCAGCCCGCCAAGTTCGCGAGCTTCGCCGGACAGGCGCGTACGCGCGTCGGAACGGAACTGGGCCTCGTCGAAGAGGGCTGCTTCAAGTTCTGCTGGATCGTCGACTTCCCGATGTATGAATGGAACGAGGATGAGAAGAAGATCGACTTCTCGCACAATCCCTTCTCCATGCCGAATTATCCGGCCGACAAGTTCCTTGCCCTCGACAAGAACGATGCCGATGAAATTCTCGGCATGACGGCCTTCCAGTACGACATCGTCTGCAACGGCGTCGAACTCTCATCCGGTGCTGTGCGAAACCACAAGCCGGACGTCATGTACAAGGCCTTCGAGATCGCGGGCTACGACAAGTCGGTCGTCGAGACGAAGTTTGGCGGCATGCTCAATGCCTTCAAGTACGGCGCGCCGCCGCATGGTGGCCTTGCGCCCGGCATCGACCGCATGGTGATGCTGCTGGCGGGCGTGGAGAACCTCCGCGAAGTGACCATGTTTCCGATGAATCAGCAGGCGCAGGATCTTCTGATGCAGGCCCCGTCGGAAGTCGAGCAGAAGCAGCTCAGGGAACTTCACATCCGGATCGCCCCGCCGCTCGAGAAGAAGAAGGAAGGCTGAGTTCCTTTCCCGCTTATGTGAAAATAGAACGAAAAGGCCCGGGTTTCTGAATCCCGGGCCGTTTTTTATGGATCCGCAGCGTGACGGCGGGAACGGGCGTTCTAGATTCCTCCGAGAGAAGGGATGGTTTTCGAACGGAGGAACTCATGCAGCCGAAGCGCATCTGGATCATCGTCACCGACGGCGAGAAGTGCCGCTTTCTCGAAAGCACCAAGCGCAATGAGGATCCTCATGCGGTGTTGCCCGATCTCGAAACTTCGAACCCACCCACACGCGAACAGGGTACGGACAAGCCCGGCCGTACGTTCGAGAGCGTCGGCAACCGTCGCTCCGCCTATGAACCGCCCGTCGATTGGCACCAGCAGGGCAAAAGGGATTTCGCGCGCGAAGTTGCCGGTGTGCTGAAGGAGAAGACACACGAGAATGCCTTCGACAGGCTGATCATCGTGGCGCCGCCCGAAATGCTGGGCAATCTGCGGCCGGTTCTCTCAGAGGAGACGAAGGAGAAGATCGTCGGCGAGGTGAACAAGGATTACACCCGGTTCACCCCGCGCGAGATCAAACAACAGCTATCGCAAAGCTATGACGTCTGAATCCACGCCGGTTACTGCATAGCGGTTGGCGTTTCCTCGTCGAAGACGGGGATCGCCAAGGCGTCAACCGGAATGATGACACCATTAGAGGCTTCGATGGCCTCGCCCGAGACATTTGCGCCGAACTTTGCGCTACCGTAGTGGATCGGACTCTGCGTACCGTCGATCTTGACCTTGCCGCGCTGAAGCGTTGTCGCTTCCGTTACCTTGCCTTCCAGCGTGGCCGGCGTATGACGCCCGCTCACGATGCTGTAGAGGAGGAGCGCGCGGGCATTTTCCTTGTTGCTCGGATTATCGCCCACGAGAAGATCGTCGACGCCGCCCGGCTGCGCGGCGAGAGCTTCGTCGGTCGGAGCGAAGACCGTGATGCTGCCCTCTGTGTAGCGGAACTTCAGGTCGTTTGCCTCGATGATCTTCGTCAACGTCGAAAACTGCGGGTTGCCTTTCAGCGTCTCGTAGACATTCGCGGCAAAGGCGGGCGCGGCCGTCAGTGCGCCAATCGCGAGAACCGCCAGAAACTGTGCTGTCTTCTTCATCATTTTGCCTTTCGCATCGTAAGCCCCGTGGCGGGAGTATCTAGCCCCGGATTTTGACCGGAATACGACAGGCAAAGGTCCGCTATTCCAGCGAAACCGCGAAATCCCGCTGGAATTGGGCGCAGTCGTGATGGGCCTTGCAGGCATCGGCGAGGCCCCTTTTTGCCAGAATTTCGGCGGCCTTTCCGCCCGACGCCTCGATCCGGCTCGCAACAGCATCCTTCAGGTCGACCCCGAAACGGGTCTTGACGCCGTCCGCTGTCTGACAAGCCACAGGACGCTCCGCGGAGCGGGAAGCAAGTCTGATGGCGACACTCTCCGCCGCGCCTGTGTTGGCACTGTCGGCCACCCTGGTCATGGGCGTACCGGGCTGAACGACGCACTGCGCGTAGTAGGCGAGCCAGTCGCCTTCCGTCCTGGCGATCGAAATGTAGTCGTGGAGCGCCGAGCCCGGCTCCAGCGTATAGGCGCCGACGGCGATCGAGGTACGGTTATCGGGGTAAGCGGGGGCCGGCAGACCGAATGCCTGCATCACAGGGTAACGGTCCTGTTCGCCGATGATGCCGGGACCACGGCAGCACCGTGAATTGACCCCGTCGCGGAACGCCGCGACGCTTTCCGGCAGAAGCCAGGAAACATCGGCATTGTAAGGCTTGTTCTCGAGTGCCATCGCCCATTGCTCGTTGCGGTCGGAGCCGTAAGCGATCGCGTCGCCGCGCAGGCTGTGACTGGCCGACAGGATGCCGATACCGATGGCGAAGAGAGCGACGGCGGGCACAATGGATGCGGTCCAGCGGCTCTTCGCCATCAGAATGGCGAGCGCCAGCGCCGCGGTCAGCAGCGGCACCCAGAGATAAGGGTAGCCGTTATCCGCGAGATGGCCGATCGAGTTGATGAGATCGGCTGGCGGAACGAATGGCACCATCAGAACGGCACCCGCAACAGCGATCACCACCAGACAGGCGACCACCTTTGCCAGATCGAATGCATGAGACGCAGTCATATAGCAACCCTGGTCCAGTTTCCCAACGGCGAGCGGCGGCAAGGCCACGCACCGGTCGTAAGCGGCCCATGTTAAGGTTCCTTAATGAACTGGACCTGAACGGAGAAGGTTCCGTTCCGTAATGCCTGCATGCGAAATGACGTTTCCTGCCGGCGACGGTGGAGCGCGGATGGAAGAATCATCCGTATACAATGAAACTTATTCGTGTCCGGAGCGTTTGCCGTTCTGCCAGGAGAGATAGAGCGCGGCGAGCGGCGTCGCCGAAAGCCCGTGAACGAAAATGCTGAGAAGCACCGTCAGCGAGACAACCGATATGAGCTCTTCCGGCGCATTTCCGCCAAAGGTCTGAACGGCAATCAGCAGATAGAGCACGGAGGCGATGCCGCGCGGTCCGAACCAGGCAAGGATCCCAATGGCACCTCGGCCGAGCCCGGCACCGATGAGCGACAGGGCGACAGGAACCATACGGATGATCGTGAGGCTGAGAACGGCATAGAGAAGTGTCGTGAGATTCCAGTGCATCGCACCGATGGGCAGGATCAGCGCTCCGAAGAGAAGGAAAAGCGCGGATGTGAGAATGCTCGCCTCCGCCTCTGCGAAATCCTCCAGACGCCGCGCGGGGGCGTCACGGTGAAGCGTCAGCGGTACCATGAGCCCGCCGGCAAAGGCGGCAATAAATCCATTGCCGCCGATGGCCTCCGCGCCGGCATAGGCGAGGATCGCAAGAGCAGGCGCCGACAGTCTTTGAAAAAGCGGGGTCATCCGGCGCTTCTTGACGGCGAGCCGGATAAGCCACCCGCCTCCATAGCCGATAACCACTCCCGCGACCGGACCGAGGACGAGATGCCCGGCAAGCGTCGCCAGAACGCCGTTTCCAGTACTGTTCCCCGCCGCGATGCCAAGCACGATAAGAATCGGCGGCAGGACGAGACCATCATTGAGTCCGCTTTCGACGTTGAGCGTCTGCGACACGGTTTCCGGCATGTCCGGATTGGCAATCGCGCTTTGAGCGAGCGCCGCGTCGGTCGGCGCGAGAATGAGCGCGATGAGGACAAGGCTCCACCACGATTCGCCCGGAAAGAGGCTCCACGCAACGGCAAGGCCCAGCAGGACCGCACCAGGAAGGCCGATCAGCAGCATCCGCGCGGGGAGTTGCTCTTCCTGCCGGAGGTGCGACGGGTCGATACGTGCGGCATCGGTGAAAAGCAGGATCGCGAGGCCGAATTCGGCAAGCAGCTTCATCGCCTCGTTGGCGATCTCGTGCTCAGCAGTACCTGCGCCGCCGCTGAAACCGGCCGCCGCAAGAGCCGCGCCTGCCGCCGTGAAGATCATCGGGCCCGTTACATGGCGGCCGAACCGCCCCCCGGAGACAAGGCCATAAACCAGGATGAGTGCGGCAACGGCAACGAGCGTTTCGTAAGCGTTCAAGACAAGTCACCCGCAATAGAGGACAGGCGCCAAGCCTAGCTCTCCGGCCCTGCTGTGCCAAAACGGCCCCCGATCCGTGTCCGGGAAGCGCAAGTTTATCGAGTGGAAACCTATGGTTAAGTCCCCCCGGCTAACAATCGCACAAAGCCAGGACGCGATCGCGTCCGGGTTTACGTGAACTGGAACGCCCCATGAGCTTGCCCGATCCCAAGACCATAGCCAAAGCGCCTGCCGGCACGATGCCCGAGCATCTGTCGGCTGCCCTCGCGGAAGCGTTTTCGATCGGCTGCTGGACCTGCGATCTCGCAAGCGGCGAGATCGATCTTCACTCGGCCGTGCTCGACGCGAGAAATGTCCCCCGAAAACTCTACACCGTGCGCGAAGACATCACGCCTTCCATGAAGCAGCTCCGCGGCTGGCTGGAGACATGCGCAGAAGGCGACACGACGACGGCGAGCTTCACGCTGCGTGACGATCCGGTAGCCGTCCGTGTCTTCTGTACTGGACGTGACGGCAACACGGTGACGGGGCTCGTGCAGGATTGTACGGCCAACGCGCTGAACGAGGAAAGCGACCAGCGCTTCCGCATGGCGCTGATGGGCGCCGCGCACGGCATAGCGATGGTCGGACTCGACGGCGGCTGGTTGCAGATGAACGAATCTCTCTGCCGGATGCTGCAATACGCGCCAGAAGAATTGCGCAAGCTCACGTTCCAGGACATCACTTTTCCGGACGATCTCGAATCCGATCTCGACCTGCTGCATGAATGCATCGACGGCAAGCGCGACGGATATCAGATGGAAAAGCGCTACATCCGCAAGGATGGAGAGATCATCTGGGCGCATCTGGCGGTGGCAGTGCTCCGCGCGGAAAACGGCGAGCCGCTCTATTTCATTTCGCAGATCCAGGATATCAGCGCGCAGAAGCAGGCAGAGTCCGAACTTGTCGCCGCGCGCGACGCCGCAAAACATGCGAGCGAGGCGAAAAGTTCCTTCCTTGCTTCCATGAGCCACGAAATCCGCACACCAATGACCGGCGTGATGGGCATGCTCGACATGCTGCAGGAAAGCGGCGTCAGCGGCGATCAGCTCGAACTGATACGCACCGCGCGCAGTTCGGCCGAAATGTTGCTGTCGATCATCAACGACGTTCTCGATATGGCAAAGCTCGAGGCGGGCAGGGTCGAGATTGCGAAGACGGACTTCCATGCCGAAACGCTGTTGCGGCATGTTTGCGACATGATGGCGGCGCGGGCCGAAGCGAAAGGGCTCAACTTCAGCGCCGTGCTGCCGATGTCGACGCGTCATTGGCTCAAGGGCGATCCTGACCGGATCTCGCAGATCCTGTTCAACCTCATTGGCAATGCGGTGAAGTTCACCGATACGGGCGAGGTGTCGCTGGCCGCGGAAACGCGTTCGACTGACGATGGCCTCGATCTCATTCTGCATGTCAGCGATACGGGGCACGGCATACCGGCCGACAAGATCGATCTGATCTTCAAGGAGTTCGAGCAGGCGAACGACGAGGACGCCCGGCGGAAAGACGGGACGGGGCTCGGCCTCGCCATCGTCTCCCGTCTTGTGGACGCGATGGGCGGAACGATCGATGTGAAGAGCCAGCCGGGACGGGGCTCCGTCTTCAGTGTCCGCTTGCCGCTCGTTGCAGGCCATGCGCCTGCGGAAGCCGCACCGGTCCCGCCGCCCGTGCCGGACGAGCCGGAAGGCCCTGCCGCCGAACCGTCCAGTCCGCTCACGGTGCTTGTCGTCGAGGACAACCCGGTCAACCGCAAGGTGATCGGCTCGGTCCTGTCGATTGCCGGCATCGAACCCGTCTACGCCTTCGACGGCGCCGAGGCGCTCGAAGCGGTGAAGGAGAGGACGTTCGATATCGTCTTCATGGACGTGATGATGCCGGTCATGGATGGTCTCACCGCGACCCGCGAGATGCGGCAGCGCGGCTACAAGGGGCCAATCCTCGGCCTCACCGCCAACGCCATGGCGCATCACCGCGAGGCCTGTTTCGAGGCGGGCATGGACGACCACATCGCCAAGCCCTTTCGCCCGGCGGACATTCTCACCGCGCTGAAGAAGCACAGCGAGAATCAAGCGGCGAACTGAAGAACGGGACATGAAAAAGGGGGCGGATGGCCGGGCATGCGGATGTGCCCGCGAGGCCTGAGCCTCCGGGGCTTCGCAAGTCGCGGCCTTCGGTTGAAGGTTGCGCGGAGCGGCGGCGACGCCGCCTTTGTTTGTTTGTATTGGCGGGGGTGCGTCCTCCTCCGACGCTCCGCGCACCGACGTTACGATTTCTCCAACCTCATAAGTCCGGCCCGGCTTTTATCGGCCGGGAGACCCGCGGGCCGTAGTACCCGCCAACCTCCTGAAATCGCCCGGGACGCGGGACTGTTCCCCGCGCCGCAGGATCGGCTCCCTCTCCACGCATTCGGCCAGTCCGGACGCGCCCTTCGGTGGAGCGAGATAAAACTAATATGGGTACGGAGGAACGGAGGGGGATAAGTTTATTTTCGGTCCCGCTTCCCGTCCAGAATGTCGCCCCGGCGAAAGCCGGGGTCCATCTGACACAAATACGCGCAGCGCGGCCCGTGGATTCCGGCTTTCGCCGGAATGACAGTTTGTGTGTGGTGATGTCGACCAGGTGGTGTGGTTCGCCGACCTCAGCTACACCCGCTGGTCCCGCCGCACGTATCGCACTTCAGGCAGGTGCCGTTCCGCACCATGGTGAAGTTGCCGCATTCGCCGCAGGCTTCGCCCTCGTAGCCTTTCATGCGCGCTTCGACGACGCGGGATACGCCACCACCCGAGCCGCCGCTGGAGGATGAGACAGAGCCGACGGCGACAGCGCCCACGGCTTCTGCATTGCCGGCGCGCATCAAGGCGCCTGCCGCCATCACTTCCGCTTTCACGGTCTGCTCGCGTACCGCCGGGGCGGCGACCGCTTCCGCCGTGTCGGCGCGGGCTTCCGCCGCCGCGCCGCCGCGCACGAGATAGAGGTTCCCCATCTGCGCCATGCGCGTATAGCCGGGGCTGACCACGGCGGAGGCGGGCAGCGCCGGTGCCTTGCCTTCGTCGGCGCCGTCGCCCATCGCGTCGAAGGCGAGTTCCTTCGGGTCGACATGGCCGAGATCGGACCGGCCGAGATAGGAGACGGCGAGCTCGCGGAACACATAGTCGAGGATCGAGGTCGCGTTCTTGATCCGGTCGTTGCCCTGCACGAGACCCGCGGGCTCGAAGCGCGTGAAGGTGAAGGCCTCGACATATTCTTCCAGCGGCACGCCATATTGCAGGCCGAGCGAAACGGCGATCGCGAAATTGTTCATGAGGCTGCGGAAGGCGGCGCCCTCCTTGTGCATGTCGATGAAGATTTCGCCGATCTTGCCGTCGTCATATTCGCCGGTGCGGAGATAGACCTTGTGGCCGCCGACCAGCGCCTTCTGGGTGTAGCCCTTGCGCCGGTCCGGCAGGCGGTCGCGCGTCTGTTCGGAGGCGACGACGCGCTCGGCAAGCTGCATGGCCGTGCGCTCGGCGACGATGCGGGCGCGCTCGGCCTGGGGTTGCGCGATCAGCGTCTCGACCGCGCTTTCCTCCTCGTCATCCTCCTCGATATCGTCGTCGAGAAGCTGCGAGTTGAGCGGCTGCGAGAGCTTGGAGCCGTCGCGGTAGAGCGCGTTCGCCTTCAGACCGAGCTTCCAGGAGAGCATGTAGCTTTCGGTGCAGTCCTCGACGCTCGCCGAATTCGGCATGTTGATCGTCTTCGAGATCGCGCCGGAGATGAAGGGCTGCGAGGCCGCCATCATGCGGATATGGCTTTCGACCGAGAGATAGCGCTTGCCGGTGCGGCCGCAGGGGTTCGCGCAGTCGAAGACGGGGAGATGCTCGTCCTTCAGGCCCGGCGCGCCTTCAAGCGTCATCGCGCCGCAGACATGGAGGTTCGCCGCCTCGATTTCCTGGCGTGTGAAACCGAGCGCCGCCAGCATGTCGAAGTCGAGATCGTCCATCGCGTCGGCATCGAGGCCGAGAACGTCGGTGCAGAAGTCCTCGCCGAGCTGCCATTTGTTGAAGACGAAGCGGATGTCGAAGGCGGTCGCGAGCGCCGCCTCGACCACGTTGATCTTCTCCGGCGTGAAGCCCCGCTCCATCAGCCGCTCGTGGCTGACGCCCGGCGCATTGGCGAGTGTGCCGAGGCCGACAGCGAAGTTCACGATTTCCTCGATCTGTGCGTCGGCATAGCCGAGCGTACGGAGCGCCTGCGGCACCGCGCGGTTGATGATCTTGAAATAGCCGCCGCCCGCGAGCTTCTTGAATTTCACGAGCGCGAAGTCGGGTTCGATGCCGGTCGTGTCGCAATCCATGACGAGACCGATCGTGCCGGTCGGCGCAATCACCGTCGCCTGCGCGTTGCGGTAGCCGTAGCGCTCACCCATCGAAACGGCGAGGTCCCAGGAGGCACGGGCATGGTCGATGAGGTCCGCCTGCGGGCAGTTGGCCGCGTCGAGAATCTGCGGATAGACGGAGAGTTCTTCGTAGCCACCGTTGAGCCCATGCGCCGCGCGGGCATGGTTGCGCATCACGCGGAGCATGTGGTCGCGGTTCTCCTCGAAGCCGGGGAAAGGCGCGAGCTCCTTCGCCATCTGCGCCGAGGTGGCGTAGGAAACGCCCGTCATGACGGCGCTGATCGCGCCGGTGAGTGCGCGCGCCTCGCGGCTGTCATAGCCGAGGCCGCAGGACATGAGCAGCCCGCCGATATTGGCGAAGCCGAGGCCGAGCGTGCGGAAGCGGTAGCTCCGCTCCGCGATCTCGCGGCTCGGGAACTGCGCCATGAGGACGGAGATTTCGAGCACGATGGTCCAGAGCTTCGTCGCATGCTCGAAGGCCTCGACGTCGAAGCGGCCATCGGCCTCGCGGAACTGGATCAGGTTGATCGAGGCGAGGTTGCAGGCCGTGTCGTCGAGAAACATGTATTCCGAGCACGGATTGCTGGCGCGGATCGGGCCGGAAGCGGGGCAGGTGTGCCAGTCGTTGATCGTGGTGTGATACTGGATGCCGGGGTCGGCGCTCGCCCATGCGGCATGGCCGACGCGGTCCCAGAGCTCGCGCGCGGGCAGCGTCTTCGTCGCCTCGCCGGTGAGACGGCTCCGGAGCGTCCAGTCTTCGTCCTGTTCGACGGCGCGCAGGAAATCGTCGGTGACGCGGACGGTATTGTTCGAGTTCTGGCCTGAAACGGTGAGATAAGCCTCCGAGTCCCAGTCCGTGTCGTAGGTGTCGAATTCGATGTCGGTGTATCCCTGACGCGCGAACTGGATGACACGCTGCACGTAGTTCTCCGGCACGTGCGATTTGCGTGCCGCGACGATCTCGCGTTTCAGTGCCGGGTTTTTCTTCGGGTCGAAACAGGCGTCGCCATCCGCCTCGCAATTCACGCAGGCGCGCATGATCGCGGTGAGGTGCTTCTTGTTGACCTTCGAGCCGGTGACGAGGGCGGCGACCTTCTGCTCTTCCTTCACCTTCCAGTCGATGAAGTCCTCGATGTCGGGATGGTCGATGTCGACGATCACCATCTTGGCCGCGCGCCGCGTCGTTCCGCCGGACTTGATCGCGCCAGCCGCGCGGTCGCCGATCTTGAGGAAGCTCATCAGGCCCGAAGACTTGCCCCCGCCGGAGAGGGACTCGTTCTCGCCGCGCAGGTCCGAGAAGTTGGAGCCCGTGCCCGAACCGTATTTGAAGAGCCGCGCCTCGCGGACCCAGAGGTCCATGATGCCGTTCTCGTTCACGAGGTCGTCGTTCACGCTCTGGATGAAGCAGGCATGGGGCTGCGGGTATTCGTAGGCGGTCGAGGTGCGGGCGGTCTCGCCCGTCGCCGGATCGGTCCGCCAGTGGCCCTGCGCGGGGCCATCGATGCCATAGGCCCAGTGGAGGCCGGTGTTGAACCATTGCGGGGAATTCGGCGCCGCGATCTGCGCGGCCAGCATGAAGCGCTGCTCGTCATAGAAGGCGCGCGCGTCTTCTTCCGAGTCGAAATAGCCGCCCTTCCAGCCCCAATAGGCCCAGGTGCCGGCCAGCCGGTCGAAGACCTGCCGTGCATCCCGCTCGGGACCGAAGCGGTCTTCCGCGCGCAGGGCCTCGAGCGCGTCCGTGTCCGGCGTGCGCCGCCACAGGAATTCCGGCACGCCGTCCTCCGGTACCGCCTTCAGCACCGCCGCGACACCCGCCTTGCGGAAATATTTCTGCGCCAGCACGTCGCAGGCGACCTGGCTCCAGTCCGCCGGGACCTGGATGTCCTGCAGGTTGAAGACGACGGAGCCGTCCGGATTGCGGATTTCGCTCGTGGTCGTGCGGAAGGCGAGGCCTTCGTAAGGCGACTGACCCTCGACAGTGAAACAACGCTGGATACGCATCTGGCCCCCGGATTTTCCGCATGGAATTTCTGTTCCCCGGAGGAAGAGGAGGAGCACCGCCGACACGGTCTTTGAAAGGCATCAGGGCATAAGATCCCGTTGCGCCGCGCCATTCTGGAGAGAGTCACCTAAGTGACTGTTTCCAT
Source organism: Parvibaculum sp. (assembly GCA_017642695.1). Taxonomy (GTDB): domain Bacteria; phylum Pseudomonadota; class Alphaproteobacteria; order Parvibaculales; family Parvibaculaceae; genus Parvibaculum. The sequence goes on from JAEPQD010000001.1 coordinate 2,132,288, forward strand.
TTGGCTTTCGCCGCCGAGCGTCGTGCTCTTTTGGGTGCCCGCCTGTTGCTCCTGCCTCGTCCCCTGAGGGAGACCAAATCCTAGGGACGATGGCCGGGGCCCGTCAAGCCAAACACGCAAGATGTAGATATGACAGGCATCCAAAACACGAGATGCGGTGGGATGGTCACCCGAATCGAGGCGTTAACGTGGATCGCGAGTTAACCGAGCGGAAACTTGTCGGCTGTAATCTGTCAGGTACGAAACCCAGAATAGGTGGAGAGTCCCGGTGGGCGAGCGGAGCACAGCCTTCGGCAAGGAGCTGAAGTCGCTGAAAATCCTGACGGTCGAGGATAACGGAAGCATGCGTCTGCTGCTCCGGACCATGCTCAATACGTTCGGCATCTCCACCATACGTCAGGCGCGCGACGGCACCGACGGCCTCACCGAGCTTCAGCTCTACGATATCGACCTGGTGATCTCCGACTGGGAGATGCAGCCGATGAATGGCCGCGATTTCATCACCAGCGTCCGCGCCATCGGCAACGAACCGATCTGCTTTACGCCGATCATCGTGCTGACAGGCCATGCCTCGCGCTCGCTCATCACGGAAGCCTTCGAGATCGGGGCGACCCATCTCCTCGTGAAGCCGGTGACGCCGGCGAGCCTTCTCCACCGCATCGAATGGGTGCTGAACGACGCCCGCGAATTCGAGGCCGCAGGGGGCATCTACCGCCAGCCCATGATTATCCAGGAACGCGAAGGGCTGAGGCGGACCAAGACCGTCGGCCAGTCCACCTGGGCCCTCGAATAAGCCGCGGTCCCGGGCTGGACCGGGCCTTCCCCCAATGTCATATTCTGCCCGTTTTCCGGCCCCATAAGGCCGGAATCGCGTCTACAATGGCAGACGCGCGGTTGCGGTCGTTTTCAGCGGGAAAGTTCATGGGTCTGTTTTCTGAAATCTTCATCTGGTGGCAGGGCCAGACCATGGGTACGCGCTTCCATACCTGGCGCAAGGGCCGCCTTGTCGGCGAGGACGAGCAGGGCAACCGCTACTACGAATCGAAGAACGGCGAACAGATCGGCGGCTATGTCCGCCGCTGGGTAATCTATAACGGCCTCGCCGAGGCCTCCCGCGTGCCGCCGGACTGGCATGGCTGGCTGCATCACACAGTGGATACGCCGCCCAATGAAGAGGACTACGCGCCCCGCGAATGGCAGCAGCCTCACATGCCCAATCTCACCGGCACCCGGCACGCCTATCGCCCGGCCGGCAGCCTGCACAAGGGTGGCGAACGCCCGCAGGCCACCGGCGACTACCAGGCCTGGCGGCCTGAATAATCAGTCTTCCGCTCCGACAAAGAGCGTCATCCGGGGAGCCCCATGCAGAGCAATCTCGTTGAAACGCTGATCGGCACACTGGTTGTGGTGGTGGCCGCAGTCTTTCTTTTCTACGGCTATTCCGCATCCGGCATGCGCAGTTCGTCGGGCTATCACGTCAATGCCGCCTTCAGCTCGGTCGACGGGCTGGCGAACGGTTCGGACGTCCGCCTTTCGGGCATCAAGATCGGCACCGTGATCGGTCAGGATCTCGATCCCGACACCTACCAGGCGGTGGTCAAGCTGGACATTGCGAGCGATGTGAAACTGCCGGACGACAGCAGCGCCAAGATTACGAGCGAGGGGCTGCTCGGCGGCAGCTACATTTCGGTGACCCCGGGCGGCAGCGAGGAGATGCTGGCCGATGGCGGCGAGATCATGTTCACGCAAGGCTCCGTCGATCTTATGAGCCTGATCGGGCAGGCCGTCTTCTCGGCAACGGACAGCGGTTCGGAGGAGTAGTCCCCGGAGAATGCCGATGCGTTTTCTCATTCCCGCAGGTGCGGCCCTCGCGCTTCTCGCCGCCGCCGCGCCGGCGCTCGCCGACAAATATCCGGTCGCCGTCTTCAGCGGTCTCGACAAGACGACGGCGCGCGTCACGAGCTTCGATGCGAAAGTGGGGGAGACGGCGCGGTTCGGCTCGCTCGAGCTTCTCGTCAGGGCGTGCGACAAGAAGCCCCCGGAAGAGCCGCCCCGGACTGCCGCCTATGTGGAAATCCGCCAGCTCGAACGCGACGAGGAAGTGGATCCGCCCGTGCCCTCGACACCGGACGATGCGACGCCCGCCGATGCAGGCGCGCTCGTCTTCCAGGGCTGGATGTATGCCGAAAGCCCGGGGCTCAACGCGCTGGAGCATCCCGTCTACGACATCTGGGTGACAGACTGCAAAACCTCGTCCGGCGGCGCATCTTCCGGCAGCGAATAGAAATCTCCCTGCGCCGACGTCGCTTCCGCGAGCCGCACGCGGTACTTGTCACGTGAAATCTCGATCGCGCCGAACTGCTTCAGATGAGACGTCACGAACTGCGTATCGAGAAGCATGTAGCCGCCCCGGATCAGCCGCGCGACGAGATAGACGAGGGCGACCTTGCTCGCATCGGTAATGCGGCTGAACATGCTCTCGCCGAAGAACGCCGCTCCCAACGAGACGCCGTAGAGGCCGCCGGCCAGCTTTCCTTTCTGCCAGCACTCGACGGAATGCGCGCGGCCCCGCTCATGCAGTTCGCAATAAAGACCGACGATGCGCTCGTTGATCCATGTGCCGTCGCGGTTGGGGGCCGCCTCGGCGCAGCCGAGCATGACCTCGCGAAACGCAGTGTCGATCCGGATCTCGAAAGGCTGCTGCCGAATGGTGCGCTTCAGGCGCTTCGGGACATGAAAGGCGTCGAGCGGGAGGATGCCCCGCGCTTCCGGATCGATCCAGTAGAGCTCGGGATCGTCGCGCGATTCCGCCATCGGAAACACGCCGTAGGCATAGGCGCGAAGCAGGACCTCGGCATCGATATCGCTCATGCCCGTCTACTCGCCGTGTCCGCGGGGCCCCGTCAGGACTTCTGTTTCAGGAAGTCCTCAAGCCAGTGGATGTGGTACTCGCCGTTGATGAAGTCCGGCTCGTTCACGAGATCCTGGAAAAGCGGGATCGTCGTCTTGATCCCGTCGATGACGAACTCGTGCAGCGTGCGGCGCAGACGCATCAGGCATTCGTTGCGGTTGCGCCCGCTCACCACGAGCTTGCCGATCAGGCTGTCGTAGTAGGGTGGGATGCGGTAGCCCGAATAGACCGCGCTGTCGACACGCACGCCGAGCCCGCCCGGCGTGTGGAAGTCCTTCACCGTGCCCGGCGAGGGCGCAAAGGTCTTGGCATCTTCCGCGTTGATACGGCACTCGATCGCATGACCGGAGAACTCGACATCCTCCTGCCGGAAACTCATTTCCATGCCGGCGGCGATGCGGATCTGTTCGCGCACGAGGTCGATTCCCGTCACCGCCTCGGTGATCGGATGTTCCACCTGGAGGCGAGTGTTCATCTCGATGAAGAAGAACTCGCCGTTCTCGTAGAGGAATTCCACCGTGCCGACGCCGAGATAGCCGAGCTTCTTGATGGCGCGGGCGACGATGGCGCCGATTTCCGCGCGCTGCTGCGCGTTGAGCGCGGGCGAGGGGCACTCCTCCAGCACCTTCTGGTGACGGCGCTGCAGCGAGCAGTCGCGTTCGCCGAGATGGGCGACATTGCCGTGACTGTCGGCGATCACCTGCACCTCGATGTGGCGCGGCTGGCCGAGATATTTTTCCATGTAGAGGGCGTCGTCGCCGAACGCGGCCTTCGCTTCGGAACGCGCGGTCGAGAGCGCCGATGACAGCTCCTCGCGCGAGCGCGCGACCTTCATGCCGCGTCCGCCGCCGCCCGCAGCCGCCTTCACGAGCACGGGATAGCCGGTCTCTTCGGCGACCTTGTAGGCCTGTTCGTCGGTCGTGATTGCGCCGTCGGAGCCCGGCACCACGGGAATGCCGAGTTCCTTCGCCGTGATCTTTGCCTGGATCTTGTCGCCCATCACGCGGATATGCTCCGCCGTCGGGCCGATAAAGGTGATCCCGTGCGCATTGAGGATGTCGGCGAATTTCGCGTTCTCCGACAGGAAGCCGTAACCCGGATGCACCGCATCCGCACCCGTGATCTCGCAGGCCGAGATGATCGCCGGTATGTTCAGATAGCTTTCGCTCGCCGCAGGCGGGCCGATGCACACGCTCTCATTCGCGAGCCTCACATGCATCGCATTGGCGTCCGCCGTCGAGTGAACGGCGACCGTCTTGATGCCCATCTCGCGGCAGGCACGATGGATGCGCAGCGCGATTTCGCCACGGTTTGCAATGAGGACCTTCTCGAACATGAGGCGGCCCGCTATTCGATGACGAAGAGCGGTTCGCCGAACTCGACCGGCTGGCCGTCATCGACGAGAACCGCGGTGAGCTTGCCGGAGCGCGGCGCCGGAATGTGGTTCATCGTTTTCATGGCTTCGATGATGAGGATCGTCTGTCCCTCGCTCACATTGGTGCCGGGCTGCACGAAGGTGGGGGCACCCGGCTCGGGCGAGAGATAGGCCGTGCCGACCATCGGCGAGGTGACGGCACCGGGATGCGACGCAGCCTCCGCAGCCGTGGGCACCGCTGCCGGGGCGGAGGCGGGCGCCGCCGCGGGCGCCGCCGCGGGCGCCACATGCGCGACGGCCGCCGACACCTGCCGCGCCACGCGGAGCTTGAGGTTGTCCGTCTCGATTTCGATTTCGCTCAGATCCGTCTCCGTGAGGAGGGCGGCGAGCTGCCGGATCAGTTCCTGGTCGACGCCTGCTTTGCTCATCTCGCTCTTCTTGCTTTCCTGTTTACTCGCGGACTTGCCGGTGCTGTTGCCATTGCCGCTGGGCGGCGGGTTTTTCGATGCCAAGGCCGATGTCCTTACAGTTTGCTTTTCACGGCTTCGAGCGCCAACTCGTAGCCGATGGTGCCGAGGCCGCAGATGACGCCTGTCGCGACCGACGACACGGTCGAATGGTGACGGAAGCTCTCGCGCTTGTAGACGTTCGAGATGTGTACTTCGATGACCGGCATGTCGAGCGTCGCGAGCGCATCGTGGATCGCGATCGAGGTGTGCGAATAGGCGGCGGCATTCAGGATCACGGCGGCGGCTTTCTCCCGCGCCTCCTGAATCCAGTCGACAAGCTCGCCCTCGTGGTTCGACTGGCGGCAGACGACGGCAAGCCCGAGCGCCTTCGCTTTCGTCTTCACGAGCTTTTCGATGTCGGCGAGCGTCGTCGAGCCATAGATTTCCGGTTCCCGCTGGCCGAGCAGGTTCAGGTTCGGCCCGTTCAGAACGTAGACCGGCTTCGCCGGTGTTTTCGGGGCCGCTTTGGAACTGGATCTGGCCATCGGGTGGAAGGCTTTCTGGCGTGTCCTCTTGCCCGGGGGCGTGTGTCGCCGGCGGGCGGGTTATGGAGGGGAACGTATCTTGCGGCAAAAGGGCAAAAATGTGGTGCCCCGAACCCCGTATGCCCCCCGAATCGTGGACTTCTTTATACGGGACTAGCCGGGCCAGTAAAAGCCTTGGAAGCCCAACGGCTTGGACCTTCCCTAACGGCACCCGCGGCGCCTTGAAGTTGACGCCCCGCTCACCCATTATCCGGCCAGTGGAGAGGCGTTAAGGACGACATGAAGCTCACGGTGAACGGCGAAATCCGCGACGTCGAAGGCCCGATGACGGTCCTCGGCCTCGTCGAGAGCTTCGGCCTCAAGCCGCAGAAGATCGCGGTGGAGCGCAATCTCGAGATCGTGCCGCGCTCGGCCTATGCGCAAGTCGCGCTCGCGGAGGGCGACCGCATCGAGATCGTGAATTTTGTCGGCGGCGGCTGAGACCGCCCAACGGGAGTAGATCAAGTGAGTGAAGCGGCAGCGCGCATCGAGACCCCGGAGGCGGACGGCGAGGACAGCTTCGTCGTGGCGGGCCGCAAGCTCAGGTCGCGCCTCATCGTCGGCACCGGCAAGTACAAGGATCTCGCGCAGAACGCGGCCGCCGTGGAGGCGGCGGGCGCGGAGATCGTCACCGTTGCCGTCCGCCGCGTGAACGTCACCAATCCGGACGAGCCGATGCTCGTCGACTATATCGACCCGAAAAAGGTCATCTACCTGCCGAACACGGCCGGCTGCTACACGGCGGAAGACGCGGTGCGCACGCTCCGCCTGGCGCGCGAAGCGGGCGGCTGGAACCTGGTGAAGCTCGAGGTGCTGGGCGACCAGAAGACGCTCTATCCCGACATGATCGAAACGCTGCGCGCGGCGGAAGCGCTGCTGAAGGACGGCTTCGAGGTCATGGTCTATTGCACCGACGACCCGATCATGGCGAAGAAGCTCGAAGACATGGGCTGCTGCGCGATCATGCCGCTCGCCGCCCCCATCGGCTCCGGCCTCGGCATCCAGAACCCGATCAACATCCGGCTCATCGTCGAGCAGTCGAAAGTGCCCGTGCTGGTCGATGCGGGCGTCGGCACCGCGTCCGATGCCGCCATCGCGATGGAGCTCGGCGTCGACGGCGTACTGATGAACACGGCAATCGCCGAAGCGAAGGACCCGATCAAGATGGCTCGCGCGATGAAGCTCGCCGTCGAGGCCGGACGTCTCGCCTATCTCGCGGGACGGATGCCGAAGAAGAAATATGCCGATCCGAGTTCACCCGTGGGCGGGCTGATCTGAGCCTCAGCGGAACAGAACCACAGGTATCCTGCAGGATCGGATCATCTCGGTCGTCGTCGAACCGATGATGAGGTTGCGGATATGCGAGTGGCCATAGGCGCCCATCGCCAGCAGGTCGATCCCCTCCGCTTCCACCAGTTCCGAGATCGCGGCTTCCGGCGCCTGTGCGGTGATGTCGGCCCTGGCGTCGTAGCCGGCGGCGTTCAAACGGGTGCAGGCCTCGTCGAGCCTGCTGCGCAGTTCCGGCGTGCTCCTTCCCGCCATCAGCAACCGGCAATCGAGACCCGCGAACAGCTTGCTCGCGGCGATATGCTCGACCGCCTTGATGCTGCTTGCGCCGCCGTCGAAGGCGATGAGGAAGCGCTTCGGCGCGCGGAAGGCGCGGGCGGCGACGAAAACGGGCTTGTGGCTCGCGCGCACGATCCGCTCGATGTTCGAGCCGAGATGCAGCCCGGTGAAATCTGCCGCCTCGCCCCGCTTGCCGATCACGATCATCGCGGCATCGGCTTCGCTCTTCGCCGTCATTTCCAGAATGTCGCCGATCAGGAGCCGCGTGGTGACGCGGGTGACGCCCGCGGCCGCGATCACCGCCCTGGCGTCTTCGAGGATGGCGCGGCCGCGCTGCTGCTGCAGCTTCGCGCGCTGCTCGTCGAGCTGCGTCAGTTCTTCCAGAAGCGCCGTGCGCGCGCCGAGCGCGAGGCTGCCGCTCAAGTCGGAGGCTTCCGCGCTGTCGCGCCGCCCGAGCACATGCAGCAGCTCGATGTTTGCGCCCGTCCGCAATGCGATCCAGGCGGCGTTCTCGCAAACGCTGTGCGAATAGATGGAGCCGTCCACCAGTGCGACGATTTTTTCCGTCATCTCTCTCAATGCCCCATCAGTTTTTCGAGCGCGCCGGGCTCGTCATGGATCGCAAGCCGGTCGACGATGGTTTCGCTCGCCTTGTTGAGCCCGACGATCTCGACGGTGGCGCCGTCACGGCGGAATTTCAGCACCGCCATGTCGAGCGCCGCGACGCTTGAAATGTCCCAGATATGCGCGCGGCTGACATCGATGACGACGCGCTCCAGCGCCTCCCTGAAGTCGAACGCGGCGAGGAAGTCGTCGGCGGAAGCAAAGAATATCTGCCCCTCGATCACATAGACCCGCTCGCGTCCGTCATCGGAGAGGGTGGAGGTCACACGGAAGATCTGCGCGATCTTCCAGGCGAAGAAGAGGCCGGAAAGAAGAACGCCGGTCAGGACGCCGAGCGCAAGATTGTGCGTGAACACGACCACGACAACGGTTGCCAGCATGACGGCAGAGGAACTGCGGGGATGATGGCGGAGATTGCGGATCGACGACCAGCTGAACGTGCCGATTGACACCATGATCATGATGGCGACAAGGGCGGCCATCGGGATCTGCTTCACCCAGTCGCCGAGGACGACGATCATGAAGAGCAGGAAGACGCCCGCGCAGAAGGTCGAGAGCCGTCCGCGCCCGCCGGACTTCACGTTGATCATCGACTGGCCGATCATCGCGCAGCCCGCCATGCCGCCGATGAAGCCCGTCGCCGTGTTGGCGATGCCCTGGCCGATGCATTCCTGGTTCTTGTCGCTCGGCGTGTCGGTGAGGTCGTCCACGATGGAGGCCGTCATCAGGCTTTCGAGCAGGCCGACAGCAGCGACCGCCGCCGAATAGGGCAGGATGATCGTCAGCGTTTCGAGATTGAACGGAATTTGCGGGATCAGGAACACGGGTAACGTCGACGGCAATTCGCCCATGTCGCCCACCGTGCGGATGTCGAAGCCGAAATAGATCGCCACCGCTGTCAGCACGATGATGCAGATGAGCGGTGAGGGTATCGACTTCGTCAGCATCGGAAAGAGATAGATGATGCCGAGCCCCGCCGCGACCATGACATAGGTGAGCGACGGTACGCCGATCAGCTCCGGCAATTGCGCCATGAAGATGAGAATTGCCAGCGCGTTCACGAAACCCGTCATCACGGAGCGCGAGACGAAGCGCATCACGTAACCGAGCTTCAGCAGCCCCGCGCCGATCTGCATCAGCCCGGCGAGAACCGTGGCAGCGAGCAGATATTGCAGCCCGTGATCCTTGACCAGCGTCACCATCAGGACGGCGGTCGCCGCCGTCGCGGCGGAGATCATGCCGGGCCGCCCGCCGGTGATGGCGACGATGACGGCGATGGAGAAGGAGGCATAAAGCCCGATCTTCGGATCGACGCCCGCAATGATCGAAAAGGCGATGGCTTCGGGAATGAGCGCAAGGGCAACGACGAGACCGGCGAGCACGTCGCCGCGAATATTGCCGAACCATTGCTGGCGGTACGCACTGACTGAGAACATCGGTATCCGGGGAAAGAGAGACAACAAACCGGTGGCGCGAAACCGGCAGCTTCGCGGGGAAACGGGACGGGAGGTCGGGTTGTCCGGCGGATCGGCGGCCGGAAGAGCCACCCGGATTCACACCGGGTCCTGTCGGGATGCGCGTTGATAGCGCGGTGCTTGCTGCGGTGCAACGTAAAACGATAACCAGCCCGTTCGGGAACGGAACCCGTGGATAAACGTTCGAAAAACGGAGCGTGGCTGTTTTTCCGGGTCGCGCGGAAGGGACACCGGCAGATGATCTCCAAATGGCGCTGGCTGCTGCTGCAGCTTGTGAGGCAGATATGGTTTCGTGCCTCGCTGTTCGCGCTGCTCGGCGTCGTCACCGCGCTGTTGTCGGCTGGGGCAAGTTGGGTGATCCCCGCCGAGCTCTCCACAAGGATCGGGTCCGAGGCAGTGGGGCCCATCCTCAATATCCTCGCCTCGAGCATGCTCGCGGTCACCACCTTCTCGCTGACCGTGATGGTCACGGCCTACAGCGCCGCCACCAGCGCCGTCACGCCGCGCGCCGCGAAACTTCTCCGCGAAGACCCCACCACGCAGAACGTGCTCGCGGTCTTCGTCGGCGCTTTCCTCTACAGCCTTGTCGGTCTGATCGCGCTCAATATGGATATCTACGGCGCCTCCGGCCGCGCTGTGCTGTTTGCGGTGACGCTTGTCGTGATCCTCATCATGGTGATCGCGCTGCTGCGCTGGATCAACCATCTCTCGCGTCTCGGTATGGTGGACGAGACCTCGCGGAACGTGGAAAGTGCGGCCCGCGATGCCCTCGAGGAACGGGCGAATGTCCCCTACATGGGCGGCCGGCCGCTCGAGGGCGGGAAGGATGCCATTCCGGCATCGGCGATCCCCATCTGTTCAGATCTTCCCGGATACCTTCAGCACATCGACATGGCCGCGCTCGCCGCCACGGCAGAAGACAAGGGTGACGTGAACGTTTATGTCGGCGTTCTGCCCGGAGCTTATGTTCATGCACGCCGCCCGCTGCTCTGGATCGACGGTCTGGCGGATGACCCTGAGGACAAGACGCTCGATGATTTCCGCAAGGCCTGCGTCGTCGGCGACCAGCGCAATTTCGACGGCGATCCGCGCTTCGGTCTGATCGTGCTGACGGAGATCGCCTCACGGGCTCTCTCGCCCGGCGTCAACGATCCGGGCACGGCCATCGACATCATCGGACGTCAGTACCGGCTGCTCGCCGCATGGGCGGAACGGGGCGAACGGGAAGGGGACTGCGAGCCCGCCTGCGCGAATGTCTTCGTGCCGCCCTTGTCCGTCGGCGACATGTTCGACGACGCCTTCGGTCCCATCGGCCGCGACGGCGCGGGGCATGTGGAGGTGCAACTCCGCCTCCTGAAGGCGTTGCGCGCCCTCGCGGCGGCAGCCGCCCCCGGCTTCCGGGAAAGCGCCCTGCATCACGCCCGCATGGCGCTGACACGCAGCGAGGCCGCCGAATTGCTGGAGGAAGAGAAGGTGCGTCTCCGTGAGATCGCGCGAGAGATGGAGGGATAGGGGAGGCGGTGGAATTTCAGCGGTTCAGCGCGCGTCGAGTTCGGCGCGAATTCTGTCGTGCCGCGTCTTGTCGAGCGGGTAGCGCCACAGCGCGAACATGGCCAGCGCAAAGAAGGCGGAGGGCAGGAAGGCGAAGGTATAGAGCAGGCCGCTGATTGCGCCTGGGCTGTTCGTCTCCGCCGACGGGTCGAAGCCGATCCAGCCAAGAACGAGATACGAGACCGAGACGGAAAGAGCGCCGCCCACCTTGTTGGTGCTTGTGAGGAGCGCGAAGAAAAGCCCGGCCCGCTTCTGCCCCGTGATCAGTTCGTCCATGTCCGCGACATCGGCGATCAGTGCCCGCAGGATCATCGGTGCGGCACCGAAGGCGCACCCGTAGGCCAGCGTGACGACGAAGAGACCGGTGAGATTTCCGGGCCCCGCCACGAGGATGAAACCGAGCAGCATCACCGAGGCGTAGAGCAATGCCATGGCAAGCGTGTTGTGCTTGCCATAGCGGTAGGAAAGCCGCATCCAGAGCGGCACGATGGCGAGCCCCGCCATGAAATAGACGAGCAGGATCAGGCTCGCATGGTTGGGCACCTCGAAGACCCATACGGCGAGGAAGATGTAGGTCGAACCCGTGACGCCTGTGGCGAGCGCGCAGGAAAAATCCGCGACGAGACAGCGGCGCAAGGCGGGATTGGTGGAGATCGCCCGGAAGACGGCCCTCATGTCCATCGTCGTGCCTCTGGTTGTCGGAACGTTGTCCGGCACGCGCGTCACGATGAGCCATGTGGTGACGGGCAGGAGGATCAGCAGATACCAGCCCATGCTGCCGATCTTGCCATAGGCGTCGCCGCTGCCCGTGCTCTCCATGAGGGCCGGGAGCGCCAGCACGATGGTCATGCCGGCGATGCCCACGAGTTCGCGCCAGCCATAGAGGCGCGAGCGCTCGTGATAGGAATGCGCGAGCTCGGCGCCCCAGGACTGGTGCGCGATGGCGATGACGGTATAGGCGGCATAGAGAACGATCAGCCAGCCGAGCAGATAGGCCGCGCTGTGCTGCCCGGGGCCGGGCAGGTAGAGAAACCAGGTCGCCAGCATGAGAACGGGTGCGGCCCCCACGATCCAGTGACGGTAGCGGCCCCAGCGGGTCGAAAAGCGATCGACGACCATTCCCATGACCGGATCGGTGACCACGTCCCATAGCCGGGCGAGGGTGAAGACAAGACCGACCGTCGCGAGGCCGAGCCCCGCTTCCTGCGCATAGAAGGGCGGCAGATAGACCGTGATCGGCAGGCCGAGCGCCGCCGCCGGCAGGTTGAGTGACGAATAGGAAACGACCGTTCCGAGAGGAAGGCGCCTGTCTTCCGGGGCCGGCGTTCGCGCGGCCGGGGATTCCTCATTCTGCTGCGATGTCACCGGCTCCCTCCGCCCGGGTCTCGATGCCCCGTAGCTGCAGGGCAGCGCATCGCGGCCCCTCCATGCCCGATATAGACAGGATTATAGGATAATCAAAGGGAAGAAGTTCAAAATTATCAGGACAAATGCAGAATTCCCGAGAAGAGGACAAAAAATCATACTATAATCCAGCCATGGAGCAGAAAATCATCCCTCTCCCCGGACAGGCCGGCACGGTGGTCGAAACGACGATCCAGGCGATGCGGGAAGCCATTCTCGATGGCAGGTTTCTGCCGGGTCAGCGTCTTGTCGTCGCCGACCTTCAGCAGCGATACGGCATCAGCGCCGGACCGGTGCGGGAGGCGATCAGGCGGTTGACGGGCGAAGGGCTCGTCGACGTGCTGCCGCATCGCGGCGCCGTCGTCCGCCGCTTTTCCGAACGCGACGTGCGGGAATATTTTGAAGTGCGCGAGGGGCTCGACGGCGTTGCCGCGCGTCTCGCCGCCGGAAACATTCATCGCGGCGATTACAGCGACCGCCTTGCGGCGCTTGTCGAGGAATTTCGGATCGCAACGGAGACGGGTGGCGCGGAGCTTCTGACGATCCGGGCTTCGCTTCGCGATCTCATCTTCGAGATTGCGGGCAACATGCGTCTTGCCGAAATCGCGAGCCGCCTCGTCTATCCGGCATTGAGCGAGCGCCTGCACAAGCTCCTGCCGGAGCGCGCGGCCTCATCCTTTGCCGAGCACGAGAAGGTGGTGAAGGCCATCATGGAAGGAGACGGGCTGGAGGCGGAGCGGCTCATGCGGATGCATCTGCGCCATTCGGCAAGCGCCATCCGCGACACGATGGAAGCGGACCCCGACTTCTACAAGGCGCTGTTTGGCGCTTGACCCGCGCGAGGCGCTACGCCACTTCCCCACCCGGACTGACAAGTACCTTGCCGTGCCGTCCGCCTGTCTGTGCACGGATCAACGCCTCGCGTATATCTTCTATCGCATAGACGCTGTCGACCGGCGCATGGATGATGCCTTTCAGCATCTGGTCGCCGAGGTCGGCATAGATCGCGCGGATTTCCGCCGCCGTGCGGCGCGCCATGAAGCGGCCGAGCATGAAGCCGGTGAAGTTCATGCCGCGGAAGACGACATCGGCGACGGAGACAGAAGGCGCTTCGCCGGTCATGGCTCCATAGGTGCAGATCGTCCCTTCGTCCTTCACGCATGATGCGATCCGGGCCGTCGCCGCGCCCGAGACGGCGTCGAGCCCGAGCGGGATCGTTGCGCCCCGCGTCGCGTCCGCGACCCGATCGGCAAGGTCCGGCCCGTCGGTGAGGCAGATATCCGCGCCGAGTGCCGTCAGTTCGGGAAAAACGTCCTCGCGCCGTGTCACGTTCACCGTGCGCAGTCCCCGCGCCCTGGCGAGGATCACGACGAGGCGGCCGACGGCCGAGTTTGCGACGTTCTGGATCACCCAGTCGCCGGGCTTGAGGTCCACAAGGTCGGACAGCATCAGCAGCGCGGTTGGTGGATTGATGCGAAGCATCGCCGCCTGCTTGAGGTCGAGCCCGGCGGGGATCGGCACCGCGTCCTCCGCCTTCACGCGGCGCCGCGCGGCCCAGTTCTCGCGCTGGAGATTGATGACGAGATCGCCGGGCTTCACATGGGTGACGCCGCCGCCGACCGCCGTGACGCGGCCGACGCATTCCGCGCCCGGCGTCGCGGGCAGCGGCGGACGGATGCGATAGGTGCCGCGGCAGAAACCGATATCGGCCGGATTGATCGGAAAGGCGATGACGTCGAACACGACTTCGCCGGCGTCAGGCGCGCCGACGTCCGGCGCCTCGACGCAGCGCGCGACATCTTCCGGCGCGCCATAGGCGTCGAGTTCGATGCGTTTCATGATACCCCTGAGCCTGGTTTCTGCGTTTGTCGCAGTATGACCGCAAAGGCACCGCCCACGCTACCGGCGGCCGTCAGACGGCGCCGAATTTCACCAGCTTGCGGCTCTCCGGGTCCCAGAGCGCGAGCGGCGCACTTTTCAGGCTTTCCCACATCGTCAGCCGGTTGACGGATTTCAGTTCCGGCATCGCGTCGAGGCATTCCTGCAGACGGTAGTTCGGAATATGGCTGCACAGGTGATGGATATGATGCAGCCCGATATTGCCGGTAAACCAGCGCAGCACGCGCGGCAGCGCATAATAGGAACTGCCGTAGAAGGCCGCCGTCTGTCGGTCCCAGTTCTCGGTCTCGTCCCAGCGCGTATTCTCGAACTGGTGCTGCACGTAGAAGAGCCACACGCCCATCGCCGCCGCCGCGACAAGCACCGGCACCACCGTCACCGCGAAGTGAACCCAGCCGAGCAGGAGAAACAGAGCGCCATAGAAGAGCACCATGGCTGCGTTGTGCAGCATCACGCTCGACCACATTTCCCATGCGGGTTTCCGGAGTGTCAGCGGCAGCCGCTGCAGCACCAGGAAGTGGATCGGCCCGCCGACGGCCAGCAGAAAGGCGGGGTGGCGGTAGAGCCGATAGGCGAGACGGGAAAGACGAGGGAGCGCTGCATATTCCGTCGTCGTCAGCGTGGTGATGTCGCCGAAGCCGCGCCGGTCGAGATTGGACGATGAGGCGTGATGCAACGCGTGCAGTCGCTGCCAATAGGCATATGGCGTGATCGTCAGAATACTGATGATCCGTCCGGTGATGTTGTTGGCGCGCTTCGATGCGAAGAAGGAGCCGTGTCCGCAATCGTGTTGAATCACGAAAAAGCGAAGCGCCAGCCCCGCCAGCGGGATGGACAGCAACAGCGTCAGCCAGTAGCTGACATCGAGGCTCAGATACATTGCCGCCGCGACAGCCGCGAAGGGAAGGACGGTGGTCGCGATCTGGCGCCCAGCGCGAAAAAGGCTCGGCCTGCGATAGAGCGCGCAGTGGGCCGCGAATTTCTGGATTGTCATATGTAGGGATACCGTGCCCCGATGGGGGCTTTACTGTGCATGTGGCGCGCGGCCTGCAGGGACAAGCCCGTCAGCTTCCGCGCGCGGTGTCGACCATGTGCTGCAGCCGTTCCTCGTCCGCGGCACCGGGATAGAGCGTGCCGCCGACGATGAAGGCAGGCGTACCGTCGATGCCGAGCGCTTCAGCGAGATCGTATTGCTGGCTCACCATGTCGGCGATGGCGGGATCGTTCATGTCCTTTGCGAGCTTCCCGGTGTCGAGCCCGGCTTCTTCGGCGATTTCCATGACCGCCTGCTCATCGAGCTCGCCCTTGTGTTCATAGAGCGCGCGGTGCATCGCCATATAGCCGTCCTGCTTCTTCGCCGCCATCGCCGCCTTCGTCGCAACGAGCGAGGCGGGGCCGAGGATGGGGAATTCTTTCAGGATCAGCTTCACGTTTCCGTCGTTCTGGACGAAATCCATCAGCGGCTGGAAGCTCCGCTTGCAGTAACCGCACTGGTAATCGAAGAACTCGACGATGGTGACGTCGCCTTCCGGGTTCCCCGCCACGAAATCGTGCGGGTTGGCGTAGATCGCGTCGTGACGCTTCTCGATGGCGGCGCCCGTCTTCGCGATCTCCGCTGCCTGCTGGCGCCGTTCAAGCGTGTCGAACGCCTTCACCAGCACTTCCGGGTTCTCGACGAGATAATCGTGGATGATCTTTTCGATCTCCGCCCTCTCCGTCGCGTCGAAATTCTCCTGGGCGAGCGCGGGCACCGCGAGGGCGAACGAAAACGCGGCGGTGAGAAGGGCAGGCAGGAAACGTCCGGTCATTGACTCTCTACTTCGGTTTACGAAAGGGAAGGGCGGTCAGCCGCGCTCCGGCATGGGCTGCACGGCGATGTCCGTGGCGCGCAGCCATTCGGGGCTGCCTTGTTTCAGAAGTTTCTGCGCCCTCTTGGCATGGGCTTTCGCTTCACCGACGGAGCCCAGCGCATCGTAATATTGGGCGGCGGAAAGCTCCGCCATGCCGATTTCGTCGAGCTGCCCATAGGCGATGGAGAGCTGGTAGTAGCCGAAGGCCTGCTCGCCGCTCTTCGTTGCCGTGGTGAGATGCTTGATCCCTTCTTCGGTCGATGCCTTGTCGCCGCGTGCGACCAGGGCTCGACCGAGCCCGAGATGAAGCTGCTCGTCCGATGGTTTGATCGACACGGATTTGCGATAGGCGCCGATCGCGTCGTCCACCTTGCCGCTCTCGAAATAGATCTGGCCTTTCACTTCCCAGACATAGGGATTGTCCGGCTGATGCTCAATGACCGGATCGAGTTCGGCGAGCGCCTTCTGCATCTGCCCGGTCCGGTGATAGGCGACCGAGCGGGCATAGCGCGCATAGTCGCTCGTGTCCGAGAGCGGATAGCGGTTGAAGACGACGTTCGGATCGTCGAGGAAGCCATGCAGCTTCGCCTGCACCATCTTGAACTGGTGGATGCGCTCGGGCGAATCTTCTCTGTCGTAATAGGGTGATTCCTTCACCCGCTCCTCAAGTGCCGAAAGGCGTGCGCCGGACATCGGATGCGAGCGCGCATAGGGGTCCTGCCGGTTCTCGGTAAGCAGTTCCTGGTCGCGCATCGAGGCGAAGAGGTCGAGCATGCCCTGGCCGGACTGGCCGGAGCGCTGCAGATAGCTGGCGCCCGCCTGGTCCGCGCTCGCTTCCTGTTCGCGCGTGAAGGCGAGGAGGCTGCGTGTAGCAAGGTGCTGGCCGCCCATGATGAGCGCCATGCCCGCATCGCCCGAGCCGGCCGCGATCGCGCCGACGCCGAGGATCATGGAGGCGAGCACCGGCACGCTCAGATTGTCGAACTGCTCGCGCCGCTTCACGAGATGCCCGCCCGCCATGTGGCCGGTTTCGTGAGCGATGACGCCGATCAGTTCCGAAGGCGTCTCGACGGTGGTGATGAGCCCCGTGTGGAAGAACATCTGCTGTCCGTTGGTCACGAAGGCATTGAGCCTGTGATCGTTGACGAGATGCAGTTGCACCGCTTCGGGGCTGAGGCCCGCCGCCCGCAGAATGGGATCGGTATATTCCCGGAGCATCGCTTCGGTCTCGGCGTCGCTGACGATCGAGATGCGTTGCGCGTTCGCGGGCGCTGCGGCGGCCACGAGAAGCACCGCGCCCGCCAGCGCCGCGCCGAACCGCCGCGCGCATACCCCGAAACACATCGAGAAAAGAGCCATTCGTCGTTAACCCATACCCGGGGCTCGCCGCCCTCTGAGACTTCAACCTGGGCCGGGCGTTTCCGCCACGTCCCGCTTTTCCTTCCCCTGCGGCCATTTTCGCGCCACTCTCCCGCCCGGAACGGCGGGTTTGAGGCGCGTTGACGTTATAGGCTCGTCGCGACTAAACGGTAGGGGCGGGTCCGAACCCCGTCAATCTTGCCTGGCCTGAGGCAATCTTACATGAAACGGCGCGGATCGCTGAATCCGTCGCCAGGAAATATCGGCGCGTGAGCGCCGGCACGCTGGAGAGGAAGGAAGCGCCGGAATGTGGTTAAACTGTGAAGGACGGAGCCCGGTTTTCCGGTCTGTTGCGGCAAGCCTCGCTCTGGCGGCGGCCCTTGGCCTTGCTGCCTGTGCGGAGGAAGGCCCGCGCGATCCGATCGGTCTCACCGCCGTCAGTCATGGCGTCGAAACCGGGGCGGAGCGCCAGGCGCGCCTGAGCGAACGCAAGGAGACCGACAGCGGTGATCCATGGTTCGCCGGTGCGGCGATCGCGGACGAGCCGTCCGCCGCGCTGATTGCCCGCCAGGTTCTGGAGCAGGGCGGCAACGCCGCCGATGCGGCTGCCGCTGTTTATTTCGGCCTTTCCGTCACCTATCCGGCGGCCGCGGGGCTCGGCGGCGGCGGCATCTGCCTCGTCCATGAAGCGAGCGCGAAGACGGTCGACACCGTTTCCTTCCTGACCCGCAGTCCGCGCGGCGGCGGCGCCATCGCGGTGCCCGGCAATGTGCGCGGCTTCGCCTACATCCATTCGCGTTACGGCAGCCTTCCCTGGGGCTCCATCGTCGCCCCGGCCGAGCGTCTCGCCGCCACCGGCATTCCCGTTTCCCGCGCAAGCGCCGCGCAATTCGCGGCCGCGTCCTCCGTCATCTCGGGTTCGCCCACCCTCAAGGCGGTATTCGCCGCCGACGGCGGCATCGCGAAGGAACTCGACGTCGTCACGCGCATTCATCAGGCCGCGACGCTCGCCCAGGTGCGCAGCAAGGGCGTTGGCGGTTTCTACAGCGGCCCGACGGCCCGGCGTCTCGTCGAAACCGCCGCGCAGGCAGGCGGCGCGCTCGATGTCGGCGATCTGCGCGACTACCGCCCGGTCGTTTCCTCGGCGCGCATGGTCGAGCGCGGCACCGGCAAAGTCTGGTTGCCGTCCGAAGAGGTCGGCGCGGGCGCCTTCGGCACCGCGCTCTGGTCCGCAATCCAGAATGCATCGCCGGGCGAACTTGCCGCCATTGCGGAGACGACGGCCACGCGTCTCGGCGCGCCTGCGGGCACCGACCGTGATTACGGCTCGACTTCCTTCGTCGCGATCGACGGCAAGGGCGGCGCGGTTGCCTGCGCCGTCAGCATGAACGGTCCCTTCGGTGCCGGCGTCGTTGTGGAAGAAACCGGCGTCGTCCTCGCGGCGAGCCCGTCCGCTCCCGTCACGGGCCTTGCGCAGGCCTTCCTCGCGCCGGTCATCGTGACGGGCGCAAGCGGCGAATATGTCCGCTTCACCGGTGCCGGCAGCGGCGCGCCGAGGGGCGCCGCCGCCGTGCAGTACACGGCGATGAACGTGCAGACCGGTGACACCGCCTTGAGCGCGCTCGCCGCCAGCCCGGCCGATGCCCGTTCGAGCGTGAACGGCATCGTCTGTCCCGACGGTATCGCCACCGGCGCCTGCACCCTCGCGATCAATCCGCGTGGAAACGGCATGGGCGTCACGGGCGTCGCCGCCGGAAACTGAACGCGGGACCGGAAGCAAAAAAGGCCCGGAGGAAACTCCGGGCCTTTTGCATGTCCATCCATGGGCAGCGGTCTAGCGCTTCTGCCACCAGCCGCGTTTGGCGGGTTTGTCGTCGTTCTGCGGCGCCATCGCCTCGCCGATCATCGGCACATCGGCATCGGCTTCCGCCATCTCGACGACTGGTTCTTCGTTTGCCGCTTCCGGCGCATCGGAGGCATCGGTCTCTTCTTCCGCCTCTGCGTCGTCATCAGCCGGTTCGTCGTCGGTGACGTCGGCATAGGCGCCTTCCTCTGCCGCCTCGGCGTCCCACAGTTCTTCGTCGTCTTCGGCAGGGTCGCCGCTCGTTTCGTTGCGCGAATAGGACAGCAGCACCGGCGCTTCGCCTGTCGCCAGCGCTTCGGTCTCGGCGACTTCCTCCGCTATCGCATCGGCCTCGCCCGCTGTGTCCTCGCCGTCATCCGCCGCGCCCTCACCGGCGGTCTCCGCGGCACCTTCTTCCTGGCGCCGGCGGTTGCGGCGTCCGCCGCGGCGTCCGCGGCGGCGGCGCTTGCGCGGCTGGCCGTCGCTGTCGAGCTGCTCGCCGTCTTCGCCGCCGGCCTGCGTCTCCGCATCGCCCTCGGCGGCCTCCTCGTCTTCCTCGCGCTCGTCTTCGTCTCCGCGCGAGGCCTGTGCCGCATCGCTCTCCTCGCGTGCGTCGCCTTCCGCGCCGCGGCGTCCGCGCCGGCGGCGGCGCTTGCGGCGGCGCTGGCCGTCGCCTTTCTCCTCGGAAGCGTCCTGGCTCGCCGTTTCGGCTTCCTCCTCGTCCTCCTCCGCTGTCTCCTCGACGGCGGGCTCGTCCTCGTCAGCATAGCCGCTTTCGATGTTGATCGCGCCCTGGGCCGGACGTGTCCGCGTCGGCGCGCGCGCCTCTGCCGGTTCGATCTTGTGTTCGGAACCCGCCAGCGTCGCATCGGCCACGATGTAGACGGAGGTGCCGTAGCGCTCTTCCACGTCGAGAAGGTTGGCGCGCTTCTGGTTCAGGATGTAGATCGCGACTTCGCCGGGCACCTTCACGGTGAAGGCAGCGGCGCGTCCCTTGATCGCTTCGGCCTCGACGCCGCGCAGCACATGCAGCGCCATCGATTCCACGGAGCGCACAAGGCCCGTGCCCGAGCAATGCGGACAGATCACCGTCGAGCCTTCAAGCACGCCGGAGCGCATCCGCTGGCGTGACATTTCCAGCAGGCCGAAATGGCTGATCCGGCCGACCTGGATGCGCGCGCGGTCGTTCTTCAGGCAGTCCTTGAGCTTGCGCTCCACCGCGCGGTTGTTGCGGTTCTCGTCCATGTCGATGAAGTCGATCACGACAAGGCCCGCAAGGTCGCGCAGCCGCATCTGCCGCGTGATCTCTTCCGCCGCTTCGAGATTCGTCTTCAGCGCCGTCTGTTCGATATTCCGCTCTTTCGTGGAACGGCCCGAGTTCACGTCGATCGAGACCAGCGCTTCGGTCGGGTTGATGACGATGTAGCCGCCGGACTTCAGCGTCACGACCGGGTTCAGCATCGCATCGAGCTGCTGCTCGATCCCGAACTTCTGGAAAAGCGGCTGCGTTGCCTTGTAGGGCTGAACGTTCTTCGCATGGCTGGGCATCAGCATGCGCATGAAGCCCTTGGCTTCCTTGTAGCCCTCGTCGCCTTCGATCTGGATGGCGTCGATATCCTTGTCGTAGAGATCGCGGATCGAGCGCTTGATCAGGCTGCCTTCCTCGTAGACGAGGGTGGGCGCCGTCGATTTCAGCGTCAGTTCGCGCACGCTCTCCCACATGCGCAGCAGATATTCGTAATCGCGCTTGATTTCCGCCTTGGTGCGCTTCGCACCCGCCGTTCGGACGATGAGGCCCATGCCTTCCGGCACGTCGAGCGATTCCGCGATGCCCTTGAGCTTCTTGCGGTCCGCCGCCACCGTGATCTTGCGCGAAATGCCGCCGCCGCGCGCCGTGTTCGGCATCAGCACGCAATAGCGTCCGGCGAGCGAGAGATAGGTGGTGAGCGCCGCACCCTTGTTGCCGCGCTCTTCCTTCACGACCTGCACCAGGATGATCTGGCGGCGCTTGATGACTTCCTGGATCTTGTAGGAGCGGTAGTTGTGGCGCTGCTTGCGCGGCGCCGCTTCCTCCATCGCATCTTCGGCGCCGACGCTTTCGATCGTCTCGTCGGACTGGACGGTTTCCGTCTCGCCCCTGTCGATGTCGGATGCGTGGTCGTCGCCGTTCTCTTCGGCGTCGCCGGCCTCCTCGTTCGCCGCGGTGTCGGCTTTCGCCTCGTCCGCTTCCGGCGCCGCCTCCTCTTCGTCCTCTTCCTCTTCCTCGCGGCGCGCTTCGTCGGCCTGCTGCTTCAGCAGGGCTTCGCGGTCCGCGACGGGGATCTGGTAATAGTCCGGATGGATTTCGCTGAAGGCGAGGAAGCCGTGCCGGTTACCGCCATATTCGACGAACGCCGCCTGCAGCGACGGTTCGACGCGCGTAACCTTGGCTAGATAGATATTTCCTCGAAGCTGCTTTCTGTTTTCGGACTCGAAATCGAATTCTTCAACGCGATTGCCGCTGACGACCACCACCCGGGTTTCCTCGGGGTGGGCCGCATCGATGAGCATTGTCTTTCCCATATGGGTTTTCTCCACGGCGCAAACCGTCGCGTGCGGTCCGTCGCATGGTCATGCGTCCGGCCAGCCGCGCACCTGCGCCTGTTGTTTGGGTCCGCCGGTTGGCGGACGGGGTCTGTAATGAAGGGGTGGGGACAACCCGCGCGGCCGGGCACGCAACCGATCCGGAACCGGCCGCGGAAATCTTCCGGGGCGTCGGCCGTTCGGCATGCTGTCTGACTGCGTCGTGCATCTCAACCTTTGGTGCACCCATCAAGGCGCCGGGTGCCGGCGGGGCTCGCCTTTGCGCCGCGCCTTCTCTGGGGCGGCGGGGAGAGCGTGTAACCTTCGGAGTGCGCGTTATGGCGTTGTCCCGTTCGGGAAATCGCTGGGCCCGCGCGGTCCGCTACCGGTTTCGTCCCCGTGGGGACAGGCCGGCGCGCAACGGTTGCCCGAAATCGTATGACCGTCCGGGGAAGAAGCCCTGAAGCGGCGAAGCCGATGTTCCTTGGAACGTGGGTTCGGCTGGTACCCGGTTTTACCTGTTGCCGCTCTGATTTGGCAAGCGGCGTGGACAGGCCTTTATCGGGTCTTGTCTTGCGCCGTTATTAACCATTCTACCCATTGAAACTTCGTAAATTTTGGACGTGATAACCATTTTTGAAGTAATCTGGGCCAAATACTGATTTGGGTTGCTTGAATTGAGCGGCCTGTACCGCCTCCGGGGACGGATGAGAACCCCGGTTTGCGGCGGTTCGGTGTTTCAGAGGGGCCCCCCGCAGGGCGGGTCTTGAGCGGCGGGTAACATGAGTTTGCGAGGCTTTCGGCACAGGGGGGGATGGCTCGGCGCGCGGCTGCTGCTCGCGGCCGGTCTTGCTCTGGGCGTTTCGCTCCCCGGATCCCTCCGCGCCGACGACCTCGTGAAGCTCCTCGAAGCCGATCTGCGCGCGCAGGATGCCGCTGCCGCCAACGACGCCATGACGACGGGGGCGCTCGGCGAGGGCACCCCGGTTCCCGTCTCGCCCGGCACGGCCCCCGGCGCGAACGGCGCGGCCATCACCTCCATCCGCCTTGGCGACCACGGCGCGCAGACCCGCTTCGTGATGGAATTCGCCGGCGAGGCCAGCGCGGACTACCGCGTCTTCACGCTGTCCGATCCCTATCGCGTCGTCATCGACATCAAGGGCGTTCCCTTCAATCTGATCGACGAGCCCGCCGTGAAGGACAAGGGCTTCGTCAGCGGCTACCGCTATGGCCGCTTCGAGGCCGACACCTGGCGCGTCGTCATCGATGCCGACCAGCCGGTCGAGGTCGCCCGCGACTTCGTGCTGGACCCGCAATCGGGTTTCGGCCGCCGCGTCGTTCTCGACCTTGCGCCGACCGATCTTGCGAGCTTCAACGAGAAGGCCGGGCTTCCGGCCGGGTCGCCGGACACCGCCGCCGAAGCGGCGACCGGGCTTGCCGCCGTCGCCGCCGTTCCCGTCAGCCCGCCCGCCGAACGTCTTGAGCGCCGCCGCGTCGTCGTCATCGACGCCGGTCATGGCGGCGTCGACCCCGGCACGCATGGCCGCTCCGGCGTTCAGGAAAAGAACGTCGTGCTCGCCTTTGCCCGCCAGTTCGCCGAGGAGCTCCGTAGCTCCGGCCGCTACGACGTGCATCTGACGCGCGACAGCGACATCTTCCTGCCGCTGCGCGAGCGCGTGGCGATCGCGCGCCGCCACAAGGCCGACCTCTTCATTTCCGTTCATGCCGACGCGATCGAGAAACCGACGGTCCGCGGCATGTCGGTCTACACGCTCTCCGAAACCTCGTCCGACAAGGAAGCTGCCGCGCTGGCGCGCAAGGAAAACCAGTCCGACGTCATCGCCGGCCTCGACCTGCAGGGCGAGAGCCCCGAAGTCACCGGCATCCTGATCGACCTCGCGCAGCGCGAGACCAAGAACTACTCCTCGCGCTTCGCGAAATCGGTTGTGGATTATGCGAGCCAGAAGACGCGGACGCTCGACCCCGCCCACCGCTTTGCGGGCTTCGTCGTTCTGAAGGCGCCCGACGTGCCCTCCGTGCTGGTCGAACTCGGCTTCCTCACCAATCCGGAAGACGAGAAGCAGCTCACCTCCGCGACCTGGCGCGCGGAGATGGCGAGGACGCTTTCCCGCGCCGTCGACCGCTATTTCGGCGATCGCCTCGCCGAGGGCCCCAACTAGCAAGCCTGAAGGCCCGAACGGGGGTCACCGCGCGGAACCGATCCTGCGCCGGGCCGTTTCCTCTCCATGTCTTCACAGGGAGGAGAAAACGTGAGCTATGCCCGCTTTGGCGCGATGATCGCCACGTCGACCGCCGTGATGTTCGGCCTCATGTATCTCAACACCTACGCCGCGGACCATGTCTGGTTCAGTCAGACGCGGATGTGGATGGCCTTCCTGATGGGCGCCACGATGGCGGTCGTGATGCTCTCCTTCATGCTCGGCATGTACCGGGACATGCGGATCAACATCGCCATTTTCGCCGCCGCCGTTCTGGTCTTTGCCGGTTCGCTGTGGCTCGTGCGCAGTCAGGAAACCGTCGACGACGTTTCCTACATGAAGGCGATGATTCCGCATCACTCCATCGCCATCATGACGAGCCGGCGGGCGCATATCCGCGATCCGCGCGTGCGGGACCTGGCGGACAGCATCATCGAGGCCCAGGTTCGCGAAATCGGCGAGATGGAACGGCTGATCGCGGATCTGGAGCGCAACCCGCTCCCGGACGGGGCGCCCGATCTCCCGCCGCGCAGCGCCTCTCCGGCAAGCGTCGGGCAGTCTGACTAGCGCCTGTCATCCGGTCGGCAACGCTTTCTTGGTAAATACCGGCTTTATATAGGGAACGGCGCCGCGGGAGGTCGTTTTGCCGCCTCGCGCGTGCCATAATTGGCCGATACAGGACAGCGGGGCGGAGATGGTGAGCGAGTGGGGGCAGGACGCCCGATGCTGAGAGTTCTTTCGATTGTTGCGGCGGTCTTTCTTGTACTGCTGACCGGCGGCCTTATGGCCGGCGGTTATTTCGTCTGGCGCCTGAACCAGGACCTGCCGGATTACACCAAGCTCGCCAATTACGAGCCGCCGGTGATGACGCGCGTCCATGCGGGCGACGGCGAGCTGATCGGCGAGTTCGCCCGCGAGCGCCGTCTCTATGTCCCCATCACCGCCATTCCGCCGCGTGTCGTCGAGGCTTTCCTCGCGGCCGAGGACAAGAATTTCTACAGCCATGGCGGCGTCGATGCGCGCGGCATCGTGCGCGCCGTCTTCGACAACATCGTCAACGTGATCCAGGACCGCCGCCTTGTCGGCGCCTCTACCATCACGCAGCAGGTCGCGAAGAACTTCCTGCTGTCCTCCGACGTCACGCTCGACCGCAAGCTCCGCGAGGCGCTGATCGCGATCCGTCTCGAACAGGCCTTCACCAAGGACGAGATTCTCGAGCTCTACCTGAACGAGATCTATCTCGGCATCGGTTCCTATGGCGTCGCCTCCGCGGCGCTCAACTATTTCAACAAGTCGCTCGACGAACTGACCATTGCCGAAGCCGCCTATCTCGCGACGCTTCCCAAGGGTCCGAACAACTATCACCCCTACCGCTATCGCGAGCGCGCGCTGGCGCGCCGCAACTGGGTGATCTCCCGCATGGAGGAGGAGCGCTTCATCTCGCAATACGAGGCCGCCGACGCCCGCGCGACCGGTCTCGATGTGACGCTCCGCGCGCGCGGCGTGCAGATTCGCGACGCCAACTATTTCGTCGAGCAGGCCCGCCGCGAGCTTCTCGACATGTATGGCGAGGAAAAACTCTATGGCGGCGGCCTGTCCGTCCGCACGACCATCGACACGCGCCTGCAGCAGATCGTCTCCGACGAATTGCGCAAGGGCCTCATCGCCTATGACCGCCGCCATGGCTGGCGCGGACCGGTGACGACGCTGGAGGCGGGACGGAACTGGCAGGAAGCGCTGTCGGAAATGGAAGTTCCCTCCGACCTCGAGCCCTGGACGCTCGCCGTCGTGCTCGATGTCGCGGCGGAGAAGATCACCGTCGGCCTCCGCCCGGAGCGTTTGCCGGGCGGCAAGTTCGCCTCCGATGTCGTCAAGGCGACCGTGCCGCTGTCCGAAATGACATGGGCGCGCGAGACCGTGAACGAGGTCTATCTCGGCCCCGAAGTCACCGCGCCGTCGGATGTCGTCTCCGTCGGCGACGTCGTCTGGGTCTCGCCCGTCTTCGCGGAAGAGAACAAGGAAGAACCCGCCCACTACGCATTGAAGCAGATCCCGGCGGTCAACGGCGCCGCGTTGGCGATGGACCCGCATACCGGCCGCGTGCTCGCCATGCAGGGCGGTTTCAGTTTCGGCGTCAGCGAGTTCAACCGCGCCGTGCAGGCGCTCCGTCAGCCGGGCTCCGCCTTCAAGCCCTTCGTCTATGCCGCCGCTCTCGACAAGGGCTTCACGCCGTCTTCCCTCGTCCTCGACGCGCCCTTCGTGCTCGACCAGGGCGGCGATCTCGGCCTCTGGAAACCGGAGAACTACGAGCGCAATTTCCATGGGCCCTCCACCCTGCGCTTCGGCCTTGAACACTCGCGCAACCTGATGACCGTGCGCCTCGCGCAATATGTCGGCCCGGAAACCATTTCGGATTATGCCCGCCGCTTCGGCATCACCGACAACATGCCGCCTGTCCTTTCGATGGCGCTCGGCGCGGGCGAGACCACGCTCATGCGTCTCGTCGGTGCCTATGCGATCCTCGACAATGGCGGCAAGCGTGTCACGCCGACGCTGATCGACCGCGTGCAGGACCGCTTCGGTCGCACCATCTATCGCGCCGACGATCGCGCCTGCCCGGATTGCAATGAGGACTGGGAGGAGGCCGTCGCCGAGGCGAGGGCCGCAAACCCGGAAAACCCCGAACCGGTCATGCCGCCGGTCCTGCCCGACAATCGCGCGCAGGTCGAAAGCCCGCAGACCGCCTATCAGATGGTCTCGATACTCGAAGGCGTCGTGCTGCGCGGCACCGGCTCCGCCGCGCGCAAGGTGGGCGTGCCGCTCGCCGGCAAGACCGGCACCACGAATGACGGGCGCGACGCCTGGTTCATCGGCTTCTCGCCCAACCTCGTCGTTGGCGTCTTTGTCGGCTTCGACGAGCCGAAGCCGCTTGGCCGCGCCGAAACCGGCGGCCGCGCCGCCGCGCCGATCTTCGCCGGCATCATGGAAAGAGCCGTCGGTAACAAGCCCGCCGTTCCCTTCCGCGTGCCGCCCGGCATTTCGCTCGTGAAGGTCAACGCCAAGACCGGCCAGCTCGCGGATGGCGAGGGCTCCGGCGTCATCCTCGAAGCCTTCAAGCAGGGCAGCGAACCGCGCCCGACATCCTCCGCGCCCTCTGTCGGCCTTTTCGGCAGCGTCCCCGTCATGCGCGACGATCCCTTCGTGGAGACCGGCGAGGGGCAGGTCGCCCCCGTGCTCGACGGCGGCGATCCGATTCCACCCGGCATGGAAGGCCTGCCCGGCGCCGCGAACGATAATGCGTCCACGGATGATGGCGTGGGCGGTCCCCGCGCGCCCGGCGGCGAGCCCCCCGTCTATACCGGCGGGGCGATCCCCGAAGGCGGCGTTCCGACGGAGGAAATCCCGGGAGCAGGTGGTGGCGCTGGCGAGGAACCGGCGTCCCCCGGCGGCGGCTATGCAGGCGGCGGCAACAACGACGTCGGCTCCGGCACGGGCGGGCTCTACTGACATACGACGCGATCATTCTCGGCGCGGGCGGCGCCGGTCTCTTCTGCGCCCTGACGGCGGGAAGGCGAGGGCGCCGCGTTCTCGTCATCGACCACGCAAGGAAGCCCGGCGAGAAAATCCGCATCTCCGGCGGCGGCCGCTGCAACTTCACCAACATCCACACGAGCGGAAAGAACTTCCTCTCGGAGAACCCGCGCTTCTGCCTCTCGGCGCTGGCGGGGTTCAAGCCCGCCGATTTCATCGCGATGGTCGATGCGCACGGCATCGCCTGGCACGAGAAGACCCTCGGGCAGTTGTTCTGCGACGGCTCGTCCCAACAGATCATCGACATGCTGCTCGATGAGTGCGCCAAAGGTGGTGCCACCATAGAGCTCGAAACGGAAGTGACCTCCGTCGCGAAAGGCCAGGAGAAAGAAAAGAGCGGCTTCACGGTCGAAACATCGCGCGGGGCCCGCGAGGCCCGCTCGCTCGTCGTCGCGACGGGCGGCAAGTCGATCCCCAAGATGGGCGCGACCGGCTTCGGCTACGACATCGCGAAACAGTTCGGATTAAGCATCGTGCCGCCGCGCCCCGCGCTCGTGCCCTTCACCTTCGGGCCGGAACTCCGCGAGCAGCTCGACGGCCTTTCCGGCGTCTCCGTCGATGCGGAAACCGCCTGTGGAAGCACGCGCTTCGCCGAGGCGCTGCTCTTCACGCATCGCGGCCTTTCCGGCCCCGCCATCCTGCAGGTGTCGTCTTACTGGAAAGAGGGCGAGGAGATCGCGGTGAACATGGCGCCCGGCCGCGACGTCTTCGCCTTGCTTCGCGAGGCGCGCGCCGCCCAGCCGAAACAGGAAGTCGAAACGGCGCTCGCGCGCCTCCTGCCGAAAAGCCTCGCCGAACGTCTCTGCGCCATGACCGGCACCACCGGCCGCCTCGCCGACCTCTCCGACAAACGCCTCCGCGCTCTCGCCGCCCATGTGAACGACTGGCGCGTCAAACCCTCCGGCACGGAGGGCTACCGCACGGCCGAAGTCACCGCCGGCGGCGTCGACACGCGCGGCCTCTCCTCGAAGACGATGGAAGCCCGCACCGTCCCCGGCCTCTATTTCATCGGCGAAGTCGTCGACGTCACCGGCCACCTCGGCGGCTTCAACTTCCAATGGGCCTGGGCGTCGGGATACGCTGCGGGCAGGGCGCTCTAAACGTGGCGTTTCGGCCCTTTCCCTTTACACCGCCCCCATCGACCCCTATTTTCCGCCCCAGAAAACGGGCCGAATCCGGCCGCACACGATACGAGAAGAGTTCGCCATGCGCGCCGAGACGCAGACCCTCGCCGATGAAATCAAGCAGTCGCTCGCGCTGCTGAGGAGGCATCTTTGACTGGGATGCAGCCCTCCGACGCTTCGATGAACTGACGGCGAAAGCCGAAGATCCCGACTTCTGGAACGATCCCGAAGAGGCCCAGGGCCTCATGCGCGAGCGCACGCGGCTGGAGGAATCCATCGGCCGCTACCGCAAGCTCGAGGCCGCGCTCAGCGACAACATCGAACTGATCGAGATGGGCGAGGCGGAAGGCGACGAGGGCATCGTCGCCGAGGCCGAGGCCGCGCTCAAGGCCGCGCGCGACGAGGCCGCCGAGGCCGAGATCGAGACGCTGCTCTCCGGCGAGGCCGACGCCAACGACACCTATGTCGAGGTCCATGCGGGCGCGGGCGGCACCGAAAGCCAGGACTGGGCGCAGATGCTGCTCCGCATGTATACGCGCTGGTCGGAAAAGCGCGGCTACAAGGTCGAGCTCGTCGAGCGGCATGACGGCGAAGAGGCGGGCATCAAGTCGGCGACCATTCTCGTGAAGGGCCACAATGCCTATGGCTGGCTGAAGACGGAGTCGGGCGTGCACCGGCTGGTGCGCATCTCGCCTTACGACAGCGCCGCGCGCCGCCACACGAGCTTCTCTTCCGTCTGGGTCTATCCGGTGGTGGATGACCGCATCGAGATCGAGATCAACGAAAGCGATTGCCGCGTCGACACCTATCGCGCATCGGGTGCTGGCGGCCAGCACATCAACAAGACGGACAGCGCTGTCCGCATCACGCATATCCCGACCAACATCGTCGTCTCCTGCCAGAACGAGCGCTCGCAGCACAAGAACCGCGCCGCCGCCTGGGACATGCTGCGTGCCCGGCTCTACGAACTCGAGTTGCAGAAGCGCGAGGAGGCCGCCGCGGCGCAGGAAGCCGGCAAGACCGATATCGGCTGGGGCCACCAGATCCGCTCCTATGTCCTCCAGCCCTATCAGATGGTGAAGGACCTCAGGACCGGCGTCGAAAGCCCGGACCCGTCGAAAGTGCTCGATGGCGACCTCGACCCCTTCATGGCCGCGGCACTCGCCGCGCGCGTCCACGGCGGCGCCGAAGCCGTCGAGGACATCGACTAGGCCCGCGCCTCAGTTCAGCGCCATCGAGATTTCGAGCGACAATCCGTAGAGCTCCGCGCTCGTCCCGATCCCGTCATAATGGCTGGCGATGGAGAGTGAGACGCCGTCCCGTGTCGCGATGTCGAGCCCGAAGCCGATCCGCCCACGAAGCCCCTGAACTTCCCGCGCCAGCGATCCGCTGGAGGTGAGCCCGTCATTGCCGAACGTATAGGCCCCCTCGAAGCTGACGGACGGCGTCAGCCGTGCACCGCTGTCGAGTGCATGGGCATAGGAAAGGCGCGGCCCCGCGCGGACTTCCCCCTGCGACACGGTCTGTTCGGGAATGACGACGCTCAGGCTGTCCGTGTAGCTCTCCTGCGTCTCGCGGATATAGCTCAGCGATACGGTCGGCTCGACGGTCCATGGTTCGCGCACATAGCTCCCCGTCAGCGCGCCGCTGACCAGCCAGCGCGTCGTGTCGAAACTGTCTTCATAGGTGCCCGTCGGGCTGATGTCGTTGCGGGACTTGCCCCAGGCCGCGCGGATGTCGGCGAAGAAATTTTCGTTGAGCCTGAAGGTGGCGTAAGGCCCCGCCATCCATCCTTCCCCCGACACTTCGGCATTGCCCTTGTCCGCCTCGTGCGAGAACCAGTCGTACTGCACCAGCGCGCCCAGCAGGATGTTCGGCGCGATCAGCTGGTCCGCGCCGATATAGACGACGCCGAACCTGCCGTCGGCATTGGCGTCGTTGAAACCGGCGATGGTTCCCTCGACCCAGATTGTGCGCTCCGGCGCGGCGGCTTCGTCGCCCGCGTTGAGGCCGCTCGGGCCGGGTGAGGCATAGCTCGACGCAAACGAGAGGTCGCTGCCGTTGAAGGACGCATCGACCGGAAGCGGGATCGTGCCCGTGAGCCCGAAGGCGGAGGCGGTGCCGCCGCTCTGGCCGCCGCCCGCGCCGAACCGGTTCTTCCCCCGGTTCGCGCGCGGCTGGTTCGCCAGCAGGAAGGTGTTTCGCGCGCCGAGAAAGTCGGCGATCAGCGTCGAGGTCGCGTCGCGCGTTTCCGTGGCGGCGAAGGTGCAGGTCATCGTCTCGCCCGCGCCGAGGACGATGGTTGCCGTGGCGGTCGCGGTGTCGCCGCTGGAGTCGCCGTCGTCGCAGCCGATCGAGGTGAAGCCGTAGCCCGCGCCTGCAAGCCCGGCGGCGCTCACGCTATGCGTGCCCGGCGATACGTTCGAAATCGCGATGGAGGCCGTGCCGCCGCTCGTCGTGAGCGACGTGTTCAGCTCCGCCGTCGGCGACGAGAAGTCCGCGCTCGTGTCCGGCCCGCTCACATTCAGCACCAGCGTGATGCTGCCGCCGTCGACGCCTGTGCCCTGAATGGCGAAGGTGTAGGGCGCTTCGTCGTCATCGTTGTTGGCGATGGAGACGGTTGCCGTTCGTACGCCGAGGCCGGATGGATCGAACGCGATGGTGAATGTCGTCGACCCGCCCGCCCCGATGCCGGTTGAAGGTTGGCTCGTCACCGTGAAGTCGCCCGAGCCGGTAAGGGTCACGGCATCAGCGTCGAGGATCAGCGGGCTGGTGCCCGTGTTCGCGATGGTGAAGGACCGGCTGACAAGGCCCGTGGTCTGGTCGGCGGAACCGAAATCCGTGTCGTCCGTGGAACTCGGCGTCGCGTCGCCGGAGGTGATCTCGACGCCGTTGCCGCTGACCTCGATTTCGGGGACAAGAACCACGCCCGTCCCCTGGATGGCGAAGGTGTAGGGCGCTTCGTCGTCGTCGTCATTGGCGATGGAGACGCTCGCCGTGCGCACACCCGCGGCGGAGGGATCGAAGCGGATGATGAAAAAGGTCGAGGAAGATGCCGCCACGGTCGTTGCAGGCTGCAAGAGCACGGTGAAGTCGGCCGCGTTCGCGCCGCTCAGCGTCACCGCGTCGGCGCCGAGCGTCAGCAGCGCATCGCCCGTATTGGCGATGGTGAAGGTGCGGTTCTGAAAAACGCCGGCGACCTCGGCATTGTTGAATTCCGTGTGATCGGTCGTTGCCGGTGTAACATCGCCCGAGGCGATTTCCGTCCCGTTGCCGCTCACCTCGATCTCGGGTGCCGGCGCGGCGAGCGTCGTGAACGTCGCGTCGTCGCCATTGGTCGTGCCTTCGGCATTCGTCGCGACCATGCGGTAGTGATAGGTGGTGCCGGGCGTGAGCCCGCCATGCGCCAGCGCCACGGCCACATCGTCGCCGCTGTCGTTGAGCGTCGTGGGAAGGGTAGTGCCATAGGCGGTGGTGGTGCCGAACTCGAAAGAGCCCGTGGTCGTCGCCCCGTTGCCGCTGACCGTGGCATTGAGCTGCACGCTGGTCGATGTCACCAGTGTCGCGGCATCGGTCGTGACCGTCGGCGCGCTCGCGCTGGCATCCGTTCCGGTGCCCTGGATCGCGAAGACCTGCGGGTCCATGCCCGGAATGTTCGAGTTGATGGTGACGGTCGCCGTCTGCACGCCCGCCGCCGACGGATCGAAGGAGATGTCGAACGTGGCTTGCGCCTCCGCGAAGCCGTCGGGGTCCGCCTGCAGCGGCAACTGGTCGCTCACGGAGAAGGCGCTGCTACCGGTAAGCGACACCGCATCGGCGCCGAAAATGCTCGCGCCGAAGCCGTTCGCCCTGATCTCGAAGGTGCGGGTCAGCGCGCCCGCCGCAATCTCCCGGTCGCCGAAATCCGTGCCGTCGGCGGTGTCCGGCGTCAGGTCGTTATTGGCGATGACGACATTGAGCACGGAGTCTCTCAAGGTGCCGCCGGTCGGCCCGCGCGGATCGCCGCTGATGTCGAAGGTGAAGGGCGCTTCGTCTGCATCGCTGTTGGCGATGGTGACCGTCGCCACCTGCTCGCCGGTCTCGACGGGCGTGAAGTCAATGCTGAACGTGGTCGAACCGCTCGCAGCGACGGCCGTTGCCGGTTGTGCCGAAACCGTGAAGGCGCCCGCGCCCGAAAGCGACACGGCATCGGCGCCGAGCGTCAGCCCCCCGGTGCCCGTATTGTCGATCGTGAAAGTCCGCGTGAAAGGCCCGAGCCCCACATCGCCCGCGAAGACAGTGTGGTCCGTCAGGCTCGGCGTGTCGTCTCCGTTGGTGATCGACACGCCGTTGCCGGTGACGTCGATTTCCCCCTCGATGGTGTCGAGCGAAGCGGATGTGATCGTGGCGCCCGTGGCACTGATCGAATAGACGACAGTCATGCGGCGGTTGGAAATGCCTGGCGCGGCAGGCGATACGGCATCCCATTCGAGGACCGCCGTGAGTTCGGTATCGAGCGGCCCCGTCATGCCGCTGCAGGAACTGCCGGACACATCGCCATTGCCGTCGCCGAAATCGCAGAAGCCAAACCCGGCGAAGAAGCCGCCAGCGCTTGACACGTACCGGATCGCCTTGCCGCGCCCGAGTCCGAAGTTGGGTTCGAGAGAGAACCTGACGTCGCCGGCCCCCGCGGAAGCTGAGCCGCCTATTTCACAGCTTCCTGCGGAATGGTCGTAATAGACGGTCGCGGGCGTCGGGTGGGTAACGCTCTCCGGCCCGCCGGCGCAGGCGGCCGCCTGCACATCGGAAAAGGCGGCGAAGCCGACATTCGCGGTGATGAGGGTGGCCGCGAACAGGATGAGGGTGGCGAGCCACCGCCCGGCAGAGCCTCTCGCCGAGGCCCATTTCCCGCCGGAACGCTTGAATCTCGATTGACCGGATGAATGGCACTCATTCATCGTCATGATGTCCCCCAACACCTGTGCGCCGATTACCTTGATAAAAACGGCGCTTTTCCTAGTGCTGAAGAGTAGATCGCGATAGATTATGGGATGGAAATTCAATCTCGCGATGGGATACATTCAAGGTGTGAATGAATGAAGCTCGACCTCAATCTCCTGCAGGTCTTCGACGCGGTCTATGACGCCGGCGGCATCACGGCGGCGGCCGAGCGGCTGGGCCTCACCCAGCCTGCGATCAGCAATGCGCTGAAGCGGCTGCGCGAGCATCTCGGCGATCCGTTGTTCGAGCGGGTGGGAAAGAGCTTTGTGCCCACCCCCGAGGCGCATCGCCTCGCACCGGTCATCCACGCCGCGCTGAAGTCGATAGAGCAGGCCGTGTCGCTCGCCGACGGTTTCGATCCCGCGAAGAGCGACCGCACTTTCTCCATGATCATGCCCGACGCCATCGAGCCGCTCTTTCTGAACGACCTGCTGCAACGGACCTTCCGGCAAAGCCCCCGCATCCGCATCGACGTGCATCCCTTCTTCGGAACGGACTTCAACCAGGCGCTGCTTTCGAAGACGCAGGATCTCGGCTTCTCCGTTCTGCCCAACAGCGACGACAAGCTGAACTCCGTCTATCTCGTCGACGACGAAGCCTGCCTCGCCGTCCGGGCGGATCATCCCGTCTATGGCAACAGGGATGAATTCACGCTCGAGGACATGGGCAAGGTCGGGCTCGTTTCCATCGCTGCGGAACTGCGCGCGCAAACCCATCTCGAACACGAGATCAGGGCGCGCGGCGTCGAGCGCCATATCGTCGGCACCGTCACCCGCATGTGGTCGATCCCCTATATCGTCGCCTCGACGGATCTCGCGGGCGCCATGTCGCGGCGCATGGCCGAGACCTTCGCGGACAGGCTGAACCTCAAGCTCTTCCGCCCGCCCATGCAGCGTCCGGTTCACCACTGGTATATGGTCTGGCACAAGGACCACGACGCCGACCCCGCCCACCGCTGGCTCCGCAACCGCGTCCTCGAAATCTTCGCCCGCTATAAACCGCTGGACCTCGACAAGGCGGGGTAGGCGGCCGTCTCGAAACGGCACAAGAAATGAGCGCGTTCGGCACACTGCGGGACACTCGCCGCGACACTTCCCGGTGAGCGTCCGCGAGAGGCGGAATGCGTATTCGTACCTTTCCCGTCTCCTCGCCGGACTGCCGTCCGGTCTCCCGGCTTCGGGGATAATGCGCGCCGCGACGTCCCGGACGCTGGTTGTGACGTTTCAATGACGGTTCGATGACATCTGCCGGCAGCCCATCGAAAAGCCCGCAAATCCGCCCATCGGAATTCGCAACGGTACCGTAACGAAAAAGGCCGGAGGAATGCCTCCGGCCTCTTCGAATTTCTGCTGGATGCCTTGCCCGGCTTACTGCGCGGCCGGGCGCTTCACCACCACGCCGCCATCGTTCACCACCACCGGGCTGTCATTGCCGGCTGCGGGGCGGGGCGTCGCGCGCGGGCCGTCGCCGAGGCTCGGGCCGCTCGATGCGGGCGCGGCCGGGCGCGGGGCAGTGCCGCTGTTGCGGGCCGCCGAAGTGCTCGACTGGCTGATCGGGTCGTCCGAATGGCGGCAGTTTCCTTCGAAAAACGCGCCGGTTTCGACGGCCAGCGCTTCGTGAAGGATGTCGCCTTCGACATGACAGGTCGAGGAAAGCTGCACCCGTCGTCCGCGGATCGTGCCGATCACGCGGCCGCGAATGACGATGTCTTCCGCCACCACTTCGCCTGTGATCGAGGCTTTCTCGCCGATCGTCAGCGACTGGCTGCGGATATCGCCTTCCACCGTGCCGTCGATCTGGATGTCGCCGGTCGCCGTCAGATTGCCATGCACCACCAGGTCGCCGGAGATGATCGAGGGCGCCGTGCGGGCGCTGCTCGGTCGTCGTCCGCCACTGTTCGCCGGTGCGGATATCGGAGCGGCGGCTGTCGCCGTCGCCTTGTCGGACTCTTTATCCTTGCTTCGCGAAAACATAATGCCCTGCCTCGATGAACTTGGAGGGGTTACGAACGACACCGTCGAACCAGACCTCGTAGTGAAGATGAGGGCCGCTGCTACGTCCAGATGACCCCACTTTGCCTATGACCTCACGGAATGCAATTTTCTGGCCAGTCTTGACGGTCATTTTGCCAAGATGACCATAGCGCGTGCGGAAGCCGTTGCCGTGGTCGATTTCGATAATGCGGCCATAGCCGCCCTTCCAGCCGGCGAAAGTCACCGTACCGGCGCCGGGCGCATAGACGGGCGCTCCGTAGTAGGACCCCATGTCTTCGCCCGAATGGAAGGCCATGCGCCCGTTGAAGGGGTCACGCCGCGGCCCGAAGCTGCTCGTCTTGCGGTAGCTGACGAGCGGTTCGGCAAGAGGCATTCTTGCAATGGAATCCTCAAGATCAGCCATCTTCTTGAGGTTTTGGCTTACCCGGAAAAGTTGCTTCGCAAAGGCGCTTTCGTCGCCCCCGCCGGCCAGCGCGTCGCCGGCCGCGAGATCGATGAAGGGTCCGCCCTGCGCTTCGCGCCGGTCGCTGCCGCGCTCCAGAAGGTCGTCCGGATCGATCACCTTGGTCATGGAAATGATCGACTTCAGCTCGCGGACCCGCCGGTCGGTGATCTCTTCCACATTGTTGATCAGGCCCTGCTGGGCGTTGTCGAGCCAGGCAAGCCGGGCATCGATCTGGGAAACGGCGGCATTCGGGCTTTCGTCGTTGCCCGCCAGGCCCGCCACGTCGATCAGCGCGCCTTCGTCCGGTCCCTCGATGATGAAGCGGTCGAGTTCGGCTGTCTGCTGCGGGCGGGCGGTCGTGTGGACGACATCCGGGCCCTCGGTGGCGCCGTCGACGCGCATCAGCACGGTATTGCCGTCGCTGCCGGCGTCGGTTTCCTGGCCTTTCAGCGTCGCCGCATAGCGCCGCCGCATCGTGTCGAGCACCGAGCCGGCCGTCTGGCGCTGGCTCATAAGTGTCGAGAGTTGCTTGTGTTTTTCCTCAAGCTGCCGGGTCGTTGCGAGGAAGCGCTCCTCGGTGATGACCAGCTGTCCGTTGAGTTCGTCATAGGCCGACTGAAGCTGAGCCATCCGCTCCTCGTAGGCGGATTGCATCTTCACATAGCGCCGGTCCTTCGACGCGATGATCTGTTCCTTGAAGACGACGTTGACGGACGCGAACGCGATCCAGCTCAGGAACGCGAAAGCGATCACCGCGAACGCCGATTGCGTCAGCGGCGACAGCGAAATGAACTGAACATGTCCGTGGCTGCGGATATAGATCTGCCGCTCCACATACATGTGCCGCACAAAATTGCGGAATCTGTCGGCCCAGCCCTGCCGTTGGTGCATGCCCCTCAATGCCCCTTAGCCCCCTTAATGTATGCCGTTATCTCACCCCGAATTGGCACAGGATGACAACATACTCGCGTAGAGTTTTGATGTTAATGGTTAATATAAATTCACCATATCTTGGAAAAATGTCATCGGCGGTTGAGCGGGACCGCCAGTGGTTCATAGAAGCCGGGCGGGAGACCGGCCGCATGGCGCGCGGCGCAATTGAAAGGAGGCTTCAATGCGCCTCTGAAATGCCGTCGCACCAGGGCGTGAAAGGCAGCTTCCGGTTCGATTCCCGCTTCGCCGCAAAGGAAGTTGAACCAGCGCGTGCCCGCGCCGACATGGCGCTGTTCCTCCGTGTAGATCGTTTCAAGGACCGCCGCGCTCTCATGGTCACCGGCGTCCGTCAGCCTGCCGATCATCTGGGGCGTGACGTCGAGGCCGCGCGCCTCCAGGACCATCGGCACGACGGCGAGCCGGGCAAGGAGGTCGTGCCGCGTTTCCTCCGCCGCCTGCCAGAGTCCGTCATGAGCAGGCAGGTCGCCATAGGTTGCACCGTGGGCGGAGAGCCTCGCTTGCAGCATCGCGAAATGCCGTGCCTCGTCGTCGCCGACACCGACCCAGTCGTCGAAGAATTCCCTCGGCATCGCCGCGCCAGCGAACCGGCCTGCGAGATCGAAGGCGAGGTCGATGGCGTTCAGTTCGATATGTGCGAGCGAGTGGAGGAGGGCAACTCTTCCGCGCTCTCCCTTGAAACTTCGGCGCGGCATATCGCGCGGAAGCCGGAGGTCCGGGCGCTGCGGGCGGTTCGGCCGGTCGGGCATGGCGACGTCGGCGCCGAGCGAAAGCGCCCCGCCGCGCCATGCGGCGGCCACCTCTCGTGCGAGCCGCGCCTTGCCGTCGGCATCGCCGCAGAGAAGAACCTCGCGCGCCGCCAGGGCGAGTGAGCTCGCCTCCATTGGTGTCAGAGCTCCTTCGCGGCGGCGAGCACTTCCTCTGCGTGACCGTTCACCTTGACCTTGGGCCAGACTTTCCGCACCACGCCCTTCTCGTCGAGCAGGAAGGTTGTGCGGGTGATGCCCATGAACTTCCGCCCATAGAGGCTCTTCTCACCCCAGACGCCATAGGCTTCGAGCATCTTCCCGTCCTCGTCGGAGAGAAGCCGGACGGTGAGGTTATGCTTGTCGCGAAACTTGCAGTGCTTCTCGATCGAGTCCTTCGAAACACCGAGGACGACAGTGCCGGCCGCGTCGAACTTCTTCTTGAGCGCGCTGAAGGCAATGCCCTCCGTCGTGCAGCCGGGCGTATCGTCCTTCGGATAGAAGTAAATGACGGCTTTCTTGCCCGCGAGCGACTTCAGCGAGACGGTCGAACCGTCGTCCGCGGGAAGCGAGAAGGCGGGCGCCTTCTTGCCTTCGGGGGGAAGCGTGCTTTCCGCCGCCTTGGTCTTGCTCGCAGTTTTGGGTTTCGCCGGGGTCTTGCTCATCGCTGGCCTCCTGTCCGTGTTCGCGCCTTGATAACACGACGGGATGCCGGCCCGCCGCCGTTAATGTTGATGTGAGGAAGGAAAGGCGCCGGACCCAATTTTGCAGACTTGGAGGCGGGCAGGGGATAAAAGTCCCCTGACTCGCTTTCGCCGCAATTCTGCGTTTTCCATAGCGGCCAGCGTGAGGAGTTGACGTATTTCTTGATCCGCCGGACCAGTAAAATAGCGTTGGAAATAGTCGGTGTTGCCGTCGCGGTGACGGCCGTGCTTCTGGCCGTGCTGGCGTGGCGGCTCTCGGCCGGCCCGGTTTCGGTCTCCATCCTTAACCAGATGATCGAAGATGCCGCCCGGCCTTCGCTCCAGGGTGGCGATCTCACTATTGGCGACACGATCCTCATCTGGGCCGCTGAGGAGCGCGAACTGTCGCTGCGTCTCTCCGATGTCCAGCTTGAGGGGGCAGACGGCAATGAAATAGCCAGGGTGCCACAGCTTGCCTTCGAGTTGAGCGTGCCGGCGCTCTTTCGAGGGATGCTCGCGCCCACGTCGATCGATCTCTATGGCGTGAGCGCAACCTTGCTCCGCCGGCCTGACACCGGCATCACGCTTGCTCTGGCGGCAGCCGGTGAAACGCCGCAGTCGGACACGTCGTTCGTCGGCCCCATGCTTGAAGCTTTGCTCGACGAGAACGACCGTTCCTCGCCGCTCGGCTATCTTTCCCGTTTCGGCATCAAGCAGGCGAGGCTCTACTTCGTTGACGAAGTCAACAACGTCAGCTTCGAGGCGCCCACCGCCAACGTTGTCATCTTCCGTGGCGATGGCGGCATCGCGGGCATGCTGAATGCGGACTTCGCCGTTGCGGATACGAAGGCACATCTCGAACTGAACGGCTTCCTGCCCGCCAGCGCCGATGCTGCACGAATTGATGTTTCGGCCTCCGACGTCGTACCGGCTGCGCTTGCGCGTGTCTCTCCGGCGTTCGAGGACTATGCGATCTTCGATGCGCCGCTTTTTGCGCAAGGGGAGATTTCGATCAAACGCGACGGCTCGCTCAAATCGGCACGGCTGAAGCTGCAATCGGGAACCGGTCAGATCAATCTGCCCGAACCGTGGAACGCCTCCATTCCGCTCGAAAAGGCGCAGGGCACGGTCGATATCGACGGTGAGGCCCGTCAGGTCGCCGTCAGGGAACTGGCATTCAAAGCCGGTCCGCACGAGGCGGCCGTCTCAGGGAATATCGTCTACAGGATGGGAGAGGGGCTCAACATCGCGGGCGCCTCCGTCGATCTGACTGCGGACAGCATTCACACCGAAGTTCCCGGGTTCTTCGAAGGTCCGGTCGATCTCGAGAAGCTTCATGTCGACGCCGACTTCGATTTCGATGCGTTGACGGCGAAGATCGACGATCTCTTCATTGGAACGGAAGGTGGCGGCATTCGGCTTTCGGGCAGCGTCGCCGACGCGGAGCGTTCGCCCGTCGTCGATGTGTCCGGTGTCATCGAGCCGCTGCCGTTCGACGCTTTCACCGCGATCTGGCCACTGCCGCTGGCGAAGGGCGCTCGTGAATGGGTCGGCAAGAACCTCACGGGCGGCACGCTCGCGGGCGGCACCTTCGATATCGATCTCGCCGGCGGCATGATTGCCGATGCGGCGGACCATGTTCCGATCCCAAGGGAGCGGCTCCGTTTCGAATTCTTTGCGAACGGTCAGACGATGAAATATCTCGGCGAACTGCCGCCGATGGAAAATCTCGACGCACGCGGCCTGATTGAAGGCAACCGGTTCGATGCCTGGATATCCTCTGCCGTCATCAAGCAGGAAGGACGTGGCGATATCGCAGTCAGCGAAGGGCATTTCTATGCCGATCAACTCGCGACCAAGGGCGCCCCGGGTCATATCCGCTTCACGGTCGCTGGAGCGACAGCCGACATTCTCACCGTTCTGGACAGAGAACCGCTCAAGTTGATGAGCCAGTTCGGTCTTGATCCGCAAACCGTTGCTGGGTCGGGCCGCCTGACCGGCGCTCTGTCCTTGCCGCTGATCAAGGGCGTCAAGATGGACGACGTGGAATTCTCGGGCACGGGGCACGCTGAAGATGTCGCCATTCCCGGCATTCAGGAAAACCTGTCCGTTACGTCCGGTTCGCTCGACGTCGACGTGACGAGGGCGGGTCTCAAAGCCAGCGGGCCGATCGTCCTCAACAATGCAGCCGAACTTGATCTTGAATGGCAGGAACACTTCAGCCGCAGCGTTTCGCCGAGGTCCACTTATCGGCTGAAGGGCCCACTGGACGAAGCGGGCCGGGAGGCCTTGGGACTCAAACTCGATGAATATGTCGAGGGCGTGACTGTGATCGACGCTACGCTTATGGGCGACGGCCGCAGCGTGAACCGTGGCTCCATCCGGGCGGACCTCGCGGGTGCCGTCGCGAAATTCACCGATGCGGGCTGGTCGAAGCCAGCAGGAGTGCCTGCTGCCGTGGCGTTTGATCTCGCCATGCTCGAGCAGGGCGGTTACAGAATTTCCGATTTCGTTCTCCTCGGCGACGAAATCGAAACAAGAGGCACATTTACGTTGGCCGACGGCGGACGGCTGATTGCCGCCGATTTCCCGGTCGTGAAGCTCGGAGAGCACAACGACTTCATTTTCAGGGCAGGACCGTCTGAGAATGCTGCGCTGGCGATGAAGATCACCGGACGGCGTTTCGATGCCCGGGGCGTGCTCAGCGACTTCCTTTCCGGCGGCGGAGATGAAGGAGCGGCTCAGGATGGCGAGACGCTGACGGTTCCAGATCTTCTTACCGAGGAAATTGCGGACGACCCGCTTCGGCGAACCACACTGACAGCGGATATCGAGCAAGCGGCAGGTCATCACGATACGTCGTTCAACGGCGTCACGGTTCAACTGGTGCAGGTCGATGGCCGCACCTGGTCAATGCATATTTCTGCAACGGATGAAGGCGGCGCGCCGGTAACGGTAAACATTGGACCGGACGGTAACGGCGTACGCACGCTTGCTGTGTCCTCGACCGACGCAGGGGCGATTTTCCGCGCGCTGGATTTCACGCGCAGCATCCGGGGAGGGGCGCTCAAGGCCGTCGGAACGTATGACGACACGGCACCCGGCTCACCTCTGTCCGGTATGTTGAGCATCGATAAATTCCGGATAGTGAACGCACCCGTGCTGGCAAACATCCTCACACTGGGCTCGCTGACGGGTATCGGCGATACGATGCGTGGCGAGGGCATCTTCTTCGACCGCCTCGAACTGCCGTTCGCCTTTACCGAAAGCCGCATCAATGTGACGGATGCGCGGATGTCCGGACCCGCCATCGGCCTAACGATGGAGGGACAGGTCGACCGGGCCGGCGACCTGATCGACATGGAGGGCACACTTGTTCCCGCCTACACGATCAACTCGTTCCTGGGCCAGGTGCCGGTTCTGGGGCCGATCATAGTTGGCCGAGAGGGCGAGGGCGTTTTCGCGATCACCTACAGTGTTCGCGGCAAGGCGGACGACCCCACCGTGGTCGTGAATCCGCTTTCGGCCATTGCTCCGGGTTTCCTGCGGCGCATCTTCGAGTTCGGCAACACGC
The DNA here is from genome assembly GCA_017642695.1 of Parvibaculum sp. Lineage (GTDB taxonomy): Bacteria > Pseudomonadota > Alphaproteobacteria > Parvibaculales > Parvibaculaceae > Parvibaculum. The sequence continues at coordinate 2,174,047 of JAEPQD010000001.1, forward strand.
TGCCACCCGAGGCGAAGAAGGCCGCGCCGTCGGCAACCGAAAGCCCGGCAAAGCAGCTGGATTCGGGCGAAACGCCGCCTGCGCAAGGCGATGCCACTCCGCCTGCCGAACAGGGGAATGGTCCCATCGAGCCGGAGATCGAACCGGCGACGGAAGCGGTGCCCGGAATTTCTCCCGCAGTGCAAAACTGATCTCCGCACATGTTTTTGGATTGCGGAGCGCTACTCCGCACATGTTATGATGCCGCATCGCTATTGACTGGGGATGGAAGGGAGGAGCCATGTCCACCAATCAGAAGATGACGATGGATGCCGCCTATGAGGCGGTCGCGCCGGACGACTTTCCGGCCATGATGGAGATCGATCGCTACGGCAATCGCTCCACCGCTTTCGACAAGATCATCTCCGCGACCCATGACCACTTCTGGGATCCGCTGGACGACAAGTATGTCGACTTCTCGCAGCCTTGGGATCTCGAGAACGATCTCCTGATGCCGGCCGACTTCAACATGGAATTGAAGACGGCGGTCTCCGACAAGCTGGACGAGAAGCAGAAGGTCTATCTCGTCAACGAGAGCGTGCGCTGGACCATGTCGTCCATCCTGCATGGCGAGCAGGGCGCGCTCGCGCTCTCCGCGAGCCTCTGCCACATCCTGAAGGACCCGGGCGCACAGGAATACGCCGCGAACCAGACGCGCGAGGAAGCACGTCACGTCACCGGCTTCGCCCGCTACGTGCAGGCGCGCTGGGGCAAGCCGAAGCCCTGCGGCGTGGTGCTCGAAAAGCTGCTCTGCGAAATCGTCGCGACGCCGCTCGTCTGGAAGAAGCTCGTCGGCATGCAGATGATCGTGGAAGGGCTCGCCATGGGTACCTTCGCGACCTTCTACGCGAAGACGAACGACCCCTTGATGCGCCGTCTCATGCAGCTCGTGATGACCGACGAGGCTTTCCACCACAAGTTCGGGAAGATCTGGGCGGATCGTACCGTGCCGAACCTGCCGGCGGCGGAACGCGACCTGATCGAGGACTGGGCGCTTGAAGTCTTCATGACGCTGATGCGCAATTCGACCGGCCCCGAGCAGAAGAAGGAAATCTACGAGCGGATCGGTCTCGACTGGCGCTGGGTGCAGGGCGCGCTTGCCGAAGCGCTCACCGACAAGAACATGCGGCGCGAGCTGCAGGAGTCGACCAATGTTTTCCGCGTGCTCATCAAGACGCTGGTGAAGGCCGGCATCGTGACGAGCCGCACGGCGCCGATGTACGCCGCCTATGTGGACATGGCCGAACTCTATGGCGAAGGCGACCGCATGGTCGGCGACGACATTGCCGAGGAAGGCATCAAGTATCTGCAGCAGTTGAACGGCGCGGGCGGCGATGCCGCGATCTTCGCCCTTGGCGCAACGGCAGCGGAATAGCACAGGGAAAGCGGCAGCAAATAGCCGCGAGAACGCCTAAGCAAGAAGAAGAAAGAGAAGAATAAGGGAGCGTTCAGGAACTGGCCCTCACCCGGAGACGGGGAGGGCCAGCGTTTTTTCGGGCTCAGCTTTTCGGCTTCAGCAGCACATGCTTCTTCTTGCCGAGCGAGAGCTTGATGACGCCTTCGCTGGTGAGGTCGTCGCCTGCGAGCACCATCTTCTCGTCGCCGATTTGAGCATCGTTGACACGCACCGCGCCGCCCTTGATCTGGCGCCGTGCATCGCTGGTCGAGGAGCAGAGCCCCGCCTGCACCAGCGCGGTGAGAAGGCCGAGGCCGGTCTCGAAGGCCTCGATCTCGACCGTCGGCATGTCGGCACTGATCGCGCCTTCCTCGAAGGCGGTACGCGCGGCATTCGCCGCTTTCTCCGCTTCCGCGCGGCCATGCGCCATTGCGGTCGCTTCGGTGGCGAGAACCTTCTTCGCCTCGTTCACTTCCGAACCTTCGAGCTTTTCGAGACGTGCGATCTCGTCGAGCGGGAGCTCGGTGAAGAGCTTCAGGAAGCGGCCGACATCGGCGTCCTCGGCGTTCCGCCAGTACTGCCAGTAGTCGTAGGGCGAGAGCATGTCGGCGTTAAGCCAGACAGCGCCCGACGCTGTCTTGCCCATCTTCGCACCGGATGAGGTCGTGAGCAGCGGACTCGTCAAGCCGTAGAGCGATGAGCCGTCGGCGCGGCGTCCGAGCTCGATGCCGTTGACGATATTGCCCCATTGGTCGGATCCGCCCATCTGCAGCGTACAGCCGTACTTCCGGTTCAGCTCCACGAAGTCATAGGCCTGAAGGATCATGTAATTGAATTCGAGGAAGGACAGGTTTTGCTCGCGGTCGAGCCGGATCTTGACGCTGTCGAAGGAGAGCATCCGATTGACGGAAAAGTGCCGCCCGTAATCGCGCAGGAAATCAATGTAGTGGAGATCGTCCAGCCAATCGCGGTTGTTCACCATGACGGCATCGGTCTTGCCATTGCCGAAAGTGAGGAACTTCGCGAACACCGCCTTGATGCCGTTGAGGTTCTCATCGATCTTCTCGTCGGTGAGGAGCGGCCGTGCATCGTCGCGGAAGCTCGGATCGCCGATGCGGGTGGTGCCGCCACCCATCAGTGCGATTGGCCTGTGGCCCGCCTTCTGGAGCCAACGCAGCAGCATGATCTGGACGAGGCTTCCCGCATGAAGACTGGGCGCCGTCGCATCGAAGCCGATATATCCCGTCACGATTTTCTCCACGGCGGCCTCGTCGATGCCCTCGGCATCGGAAAGCTGGTGGATGAAGCCGCGCGTTTCGAGTTCGCGCAGAAAATCGGATTTGTAGCTGGACATCTCTATGGCTCGGGGTTTCGGTAGGCTTGAAAGCGCGGCTGGTGTATCACGCTTTGGGCAGGGGCAAAACGGATAAAGACCCATGATTCGCGCCCTCGGGCTCATGAGTGGCACTTCGCTTGACGGCATCGACGCCGCCATCATTGAAACGGATGGCGAAGGCGCGGTGCGGCCGGGACCATCAACTTTCGTTGCCTACAAGCCCGAAGAGCGGAAGCTCCTGAGCCTTGCGCTGGAGGCTGCGAAGGCCTGGCAGCCGCATGAGCCGGTGCCCGAGGAGATCGCCGAAGCCGAGCGCCATTTCACACTGGCGAACGCACTCGCCGTGCGGCAGCTCCTTGCAGAGGCGGAGTTGAAGCCTGCCGACATTTCCATCATCGGTTTTCACGGCCAGACGGTGCTGCACCAGCCGGAGCGCCGGCGAACCGTTCAGATCGGGCTTGGCGATGTGTTGGCGCGTCTCACCGGGATCGATGTCGTGAATGATTTCCGATCCGCGGATGTTGCCGCGGGCGGGCAGGGCGCGCCTCTGGTGCCGCTCTACCATCAGGCGCTTGCGAAGAGCGCCGGCCTCACGGAATCCGTTGCCATCGTGAATATCGGCGGCGTCGGCAATGTAACCTATGTGGGAACGGACGGTGCGCTCATCGCCTTCGACACGGGGCCTGGGAATGCGTTGATCGACGACTGGGCAATGGAGAAGACCGGAGAGCCGGTGGACCGTGACGGTGCGCTCGCGAGCAGCGGCGAAGTGGACATGGATGTCCTCGAACGCCTGATGGACCATCCCTTTTTCGAGGCGCCGCCGCCCAAATCGCTCGACCGCTTCTCCTTTTCGCCCGAAGAGGTGAGACATCTCTCCGCGCCGGATGGCGCGGCAACGCTGACGGCTTTCACGGTGGAAGCCATTGCGCGCGGTCTCGCCCATGTGCCGGGCGTGCCATCGCGCTTCGTCGTTTGCGGCGGCGGGCGCCACAACCCCGTGCTGATGTCGATGCTGAACAAGCGCCTGCAGGGCGGCGTACTACCGGCGGAAGACCTCGGCTGGCGCGGCGACGATATCGAGGCGGAAGCCTTCGCCTATCTTGCTGTCCGCTCGCTCCGGGGCATGCCGCTGAGCCTGCCCGGAACGACGGGTGTGCCGGAGCCGATGCCCGGTGGACGGCTCCACCGGGCGGGCAAAGTTCTCACGGACTAGAAGGTTCAGCCTTTTTCCGGACCTTCGGACAGGCGCTTGTCGAGATAGGCACCGACCGTCGCGGCGAGCGGTTCCAGCTTCGACTCGAAGAAATGGTTCGCACCATCGACCGTCGCATGCTCGATGGTGATGCCCTTCTGCGTCTTGAGACGCTCGACGAGCTTCAGCACATCGGCCTGCGGGGCGACCTGGTCGATTCCGCCATTGATGATGATGCCGGACGAGGGGCAGGGCGCGAGGAACGAGAAGTCATACATGTTGGCGGGGGGCGCAACCGAGATGAAGCCCTCGATCTCAGGGCGGCGCATCAGTACCTGCATCGCGATCCAGGCGCCGAAGGAGAAGCCGCCGATCCAGCACTGCGAGGCGTCAGAGTTCTGCGACTGGAGCCAGTCCAGCGCGGCGGCGGCATCGGACAATTCGCCTATGCCGGAGTCGAAGGAGCCCTGGCTGCGCCCGACACCACGGAAATTGAACCGGAGCACCGAAAAGCCCCTGTTCACGAAGGCCTGGAACAGCGCATAGGTGACAGGGTTGTTCATGGTCCCGCCAAACTGCGGATGCGGATGCAGAACCAGCGCGACAGGGGAATTGGCTTTCTTGCTGTGATGGTAGCGGCCTTCGATGCGGCCGGCTGGACCATTGAAAATCACTTCAGGCATGTCTGGGTCAGTCTTGAGCTATGAGGATGGAGTGGGCAGCCGGTCATTTCCCACTGAAAATGTGGGTTAAATTTCCTGCTAAAAACCGCCAATTCCTCTGGAAAATCCGTCGCGAAGTGTTAAGTAGTTGACTGCGACGCTAGGAAATTCTATCGCCTTGCGTCGGAAGCCTTTGGCCACCCGACCGTTTCGGCGCAAATCCGCAGAAAACGGGCAAGGCTGGCGATGGGCGCACGTTCTTAACACAGGCGACGGCAGGTTGTGCAACCTTTTGACCGCCGCGCCCTTGTCACGAAGGAGCAGGCTCGTGAAGCTCACCACGAAGGGGCGTTACGCCGTTATGGCGATGGCCGACCTCGCCCGCCATTCGAGCGGCAGTCCGGTGGCACTCGCCGAAATCGCGGACCGGCAGGAGATTTCCCTATCCTATCTGGAACAGCTCTTCGCAAAGCTCCGCAGGGGCGATCTGGTGAAAAGCGTGCGCGGGCCTGGTGGCGGTTATCTGCTGTCGCGCGAAGCGGACGACATCCGCATCTCCGACGTCATTCTGGCGGTCGACGAGCCGATCAAGGCGACTCGCTGCGAATTGGGTTCGCCGAAAGGCTGCCTGCCCTCGTCGGGCCGCTGCATCACCCACGATCTCTGGGAAGGGTTAAGCCACCAGATTCAGCTCTACCTGGGTTCGGTTTCTCTCGGTGATGTCATAAACGGCCGCATTGCCGAGCAGCAGAGCTTCGGACGGCAGCCCGCGCTCAATGCGGCTGACTGAACGGCAGCCGGCAGGACGGGCAGTAGAAGTAATGACGGCGAAACGCGCCTATATGGACCACAATGCGACGACGGATCTGCGCCCTGAAGCACGGGCAGCGGCGTTGTATGCGATGGAGGTCCTCGGAAATCCGTCCTCGGTGCATGCCGAGGGGAGGGCGGTGCGTGCAATCGTCGAACGGGCGCGGGACGAGGTTGCGGCTCTTGCCGGTGCGAAGCCTTCGGAACTCGTCTTTACAAGCGGCGGCACTGAAGCGGCACGGCTTGCCTTTCATGCTGCGGAGGCGGCGCAGGGCGTGGAGCGCTTGATCGTCTCTGCGGTCGAGCATGATGCGGTTCGGGCATCTGCCGAGGTCTCGGGTTTGCCCGTCGATATTCTGCCGGTGGATGAAGACGGCAGGGCTGACCTCGCCGCGCTCAAGGCATTGCTCGAGACATCGGACAAGCGTGCGCTTGTTGCTCTGATGTTCGCGAACAACGAGACAGGCGTCATCCAGCCCGTCGCGGAGGCGGCGGCCATTGCACATGAAACGGATTCGCTCCTGCTCTGCGATGCCGTTCAGGCGGCAGGCAAGACGCCTCTAGATTTTGTGGCTTTGGATGCGGACATGATGATGCTCGGTGGCCACAAGATTGGCGCGCCGCTTGGTGTCGGCGCGCTTGTCCTCCGCGAGGGGCTGCCTTTCGCAACGCTTGCCGTAGGAGGTGGACAGGAGATGCGTCGCCGGGCGGGCAGTGAGAATGTTTCCGGTATTGCCGGGTTCGGCGCAGCGGCTCGGGCTGCACTCGAAGGTCTTGAAGCCTTCGCGAAGCTTGGTCATCTGCGGGACAGTATGGAAGAGGAAATCGCGAGCATCGCGCCCGACGTCCGCTTCTTTGGCAAAGGCGCAGAGCGTCTGCCGAACACGAGCTATCTCTCGGCACCGGGCCTCAATGCAGAGACGCTTCTGATGATGCTCGACCTTGACGGCATCGCGGTCAGCGCAGGTGCAGCGTGTTCGTCAGGCAAGATCGGTCAGCCGCGTGTACTCGACGCGATGCGTGTTCCCGGCGAGTTGTCGTTGGGTGCGGTTCGCGTGAGCCTGGGATGGACGAGTGAAGCGCGGGATGTGGACCAATTCGTTGAGAGCTGGTCTCGCGCCTATGAGCGCGCACGCGCGAAAACGAAAATGAACGCAAATGTAGCCGCGAGCGTAACAACGGATACGCCGCTTGCGGCGGTGGAGAGTTGATATGGCAGCCGTACGGGAAACCGTCGAAACCGTTGGTGAAGTGGAGAAGTACAAATACGGCTTCTTCACCGACATCGAATCCGAAAAGGCTCCTCTGGGCCTGACGGAGGATACGGTTCGCTTCATTTCGGCGAAGAAGAACGAGCCTGCATGGTTGCTTGAATGGCGTCTCGCGGCTTTCCGCCGCTGGTTGACAATGACGGAGCCGACCTGGGCAAAGGTGAGCTATCCGCCGATTGATTTTCAGGATGCCTATTATTATTCGGCGCCGAAGCAACAGGCGAAGCTCGACAGCCTCGACCAGGTCGACCCGAAACTGCTCGAAACCTACGAGAAGCTGGGCATTCCGCTGACCGAGCAGAAGATGCTGGCGGGCGTTGCGGTGGATGCCGTGTTCGACAGCGTTTCGGTGGTCACGACCTTCAAGGAGAAGCTTGCGGAAGCGGGCGTGATCTTCTGCCCGATGTCGGAAGCGGTCGCGAAGCATCCCGAACTCGTGAAGAAATATCTGGGCTCGGTGGTGCCGACGTCGGATAATTTCTATGCGACGCTGAATTCTGCGGTCTTCTCGGAAGGCTCCTTCGTTTACATCCCCGAAGGTGTGCGCTGCCCGATGGAGCTCTCCACTTATTTCCGCATCAACGAGAAGCAGACGGGCCAGTTCGAGCGCACCCTCATCATCGCCGAGAAAGGCTCCTATGTGAGTTATCTCGAGGGATGCACGGCGCCGCAACGCGACGAGAACCAGCTGCATGCGGCGGTGGTCGAGCTCGTCGCGCTCGACGATGCCGAGATCAAGTATTCGACCGTGCAGAACTGGTTTCCCGGCGACGAGGAAGGCAAAGGCGGCGTCTACAATTTCGTGACGAAGCGTGGCGACTGCCGCGGCGCCAACTCGAAGATATCCTGGACGCAGGTCGAGACCGGTTCGGCAATCACCTGGAAGTATCCGAGCTGCATCCTGCGCGGCGACAATTCGCGTGGTGAATTCTATTCGATCGCGATCTCGAACGGCCGTCAGCAGGTCGACAGCGGCACCAAGATGATCCATCTCGGTCGCAACACCACGAGCCGCATCATCTCGAAGGGTATTTCGGCGGGTAAATCGTCCAACACCTATCGGGGCCTCGTGAGCGTTCATCGCAAGGCGGAGAACGTGCGCAACTTCACGCAATGCGACAGCCTGTTGATCGGCAGCAAGTGCTCGGCACATACCGTGCCTTACGTCGAGACCAAGAACCCGAGCGCGGTTCTGGAACACGAGGCGACGACCTCGAAGATCAGCGACGACCAGCTCTTCTACTGCATGCAGCGTGGCATCGGAGAAGAAGAGGCGGTGGCGCTCATCGTCAACGGGTTCTGCCGCGACGTGCTGCAGCAGCTCCCCATGGAGTTTGCCGTCGAGGCGCAGAAGCTCGTCGGCATCAGTCTGGAAGGCAGCGTCGGCTGACGCTGGAAGAGAAAGAAACGTGAGTATGCTCGAGATCAGAAACCTGCATGTGACGGTGGATGGCAAGGAAATCTTGAAGGGGATCGACCTTGATGTCGCGGCGGGAGAAGTGCACGCGATCATGGGGCCGAACGGCTCCGGCAAGTCGACGCTCTCCTATGTGCTTGCAGGCCGAGAAGGCTACGAGGTGACGGAAGGCTCCATACGCTTCAACGGCAAGGACTTGTCGGAGATGGGCGTGGATGAGCGCGCAGCCGCGGGCATCTTCCTCGCCTTCCAGTATCCGCTCGAAATTCCGGGCGTCACTACCATGACCTTCCTCAAGACAGCGCTGAACGCGCAGCGGAAGGCGCGGGGCGAGGAGGAGCTCGACGCTGTGCGATTCCTCAAACTCGTCCGCGAGAAGGCGAAGCCTCTGAACGTCAACGACGACATGTTGAAGCGTGCGCTCAATGTCGGCTATTCGGGCGGCGAGAAGAAGCGGGCCGAGGTGTTGCAGATGTCGCTGCTGGAGCCCGCGCTCGCGGTGCTGGACGAAACGGATTCGGGCCTCGACATCGACGCGCTGAAGACCGTCGCCGACGGCGTCAACGCGCTGCGCTCACCCGAGCGCTCCATGATCGTGATCACGCATTACCAGAGGCTCCTCGACTACATCGTGCCGGATGTCGTGCACGTGTTGTCGGGAGGGCGCATCGTGAAGACGGGCGGCAAGGAACTGGCGCTCGAACTGGAGAAGTCGGGTTACGCGGGTTATGGCGCGGACGCGGCATGAGCGGAAACATGGCTGAAAAGGCGGCACAGAACTTCGTCGAGGCCTACGAGGCGGCGCGCACCGCGCTGCCCGGTGCGGACGGCTGGCTTGCCCGCCGCCGCGCGGCTGCGATCGAGTCCTTCGCCGGTGCCGGCCTGCCGCATCGCCGCCTTGAGGAGTGGAAATATACCGACCTCCGCCAGACGCTCGACAAGGCAGGTTTCGCGTCGGCGCCGGAGCATATGGGTGCCGTCGTGCTGCCGGAAGCTGCGGCGGCTTCCGCCTTCTCGACTCTCGACCGGTATGTGCTCGTCTTCGTGAACGGCCGCTTCCGCGCCGATCTGTCGAAGGCCGCGCGTTTGCCCAAGGGCGTCGAACTTCACGGCCTTGCCGACGTGCTGACAGAGCAATGGGCGAAGGACCTTATCGAGCGGCGCTTTGATGAGGCGCGTCAGGCCGAAGAAATCGTCGATCTCAATACGGCGCTGATGAATGACGGCATGTGCCTGCGTATTCGCAAGGGCGTGAAGCTGGACAAGCCTGTTCACCTTCTCTTTCTTGCCGCCGATGGCGGCGCATCGCATACGCGAAACCTCATTCTTCTTGAAGAGGAAGCGGAAGGGACGGTCCTTGAAAGCCATATCGGTGAGGCGGCCTCCTTTGCGGACATTGTGACCGATGTGGCGCTCGGCGACGGCGCGAAGCTTGACCATGTAAAGCTTCAGGACGAATCCGCGGACGCGGTTCATCTCGCGACATTGCGGGGTGAAATCGGTGCCGGGGCGCGCCTTTCGAGTTTCACACTGACGCTCGGTTGCGGCGTCTCGCGCGGACAGAGCTTCATTCGCTTTGCGGGCGAAGGCGCGGAGGCTCACGTGAACGGCGCCTATGCGCTCCGCGCGAAACAGCATGCGGATCAGTTCTGCGTTGTCGATCACGCTGTGCCGCGCTGCGCCAGCAACACCGTCTTCAAGGGTGTGCTGGACGGGCAGTCGGAAGGCGTCTTCCAGGGCAAGGTGATCGTGCGGCCGGACGCCCAGAAGACGGACGGCCGCCAGATGACGCAGGCGCTGCTACTCTCGCGCGACGCGGCGATGAACGCCAAACCCGAACTCGAGATCTATGCAGATGATGTCCAATGCGCGCATGGCTCGACGGTGGGTGAGCTATCGAAGGACGCGCTCTTCTATCTGCGCTCGCGTGGTATCCCGGAAGCCGAGGCCCGGCGGCTCCTCGTACTCGCCTTTCTCGACGATGTGATCACTCTTGCGCCGCATGAAGAAGTGAGGGACATCCTGCGCGGCCTCGTTTCCGGTTGGTTCGAGGAGGCATCGACATGAACAAGCCCGTCCTCAGGACCGAGCCCTACGACGTCGAGAAGATCAGGACGGATTTCCCGATCCTCTCCCGCGAAGTCTACGGCAAGCCGCTCGTCTATCTCGACAACGCCGCCTCGGCGCAGAAACCGCGGGCCGTTCTCGATGCGGTGAGTGAGGCATATGGTAACGAATATTCGAATGTTCATCGCGGCATGCACTACCTCTCCAACGCGGCGACCGAGAAGTTCGAAGCCGCGCGGGAGACGGCGCGCGCTTTCCTGAACGCCGCCTCGACGGATGAGATCGTTTTCACCTCCGGTGCGACCGATGCGATCAATCTCGTCGCATCCTCGTTCGTCGAGCCGATGATCGGTGAGGGCGACGAAATCATCCTCTCGGTGCTGGAGCATCATTCGAACATCGTCCCCTGGCATTTTATGCGCGAACGTCACGGCGCGGTGTTGAAATATGTGCCGGTGACGGATGAGGGCGACCTCGACATTGAGGCATATCAAAAGCTTTTTACACCGCGCACGAAGATGGTCGCACTGACGAGCATGTCGAATGCGCTCGGTACCATCACACCGATCAAGGAGATGATCGGGATCGCGCATGAGCGGGGCGTGCCCGTTCTTGTCGATGCCTGCCAAGGTACCGTCCACATGCCGACCAACGTCCGGGACATGGATTGCGATTTCCTCGTCTGCTCGGGCCACAAGCTTTACGGACCGACGGGCATCGGCCTTCTTTACGGCAAGGCTGAGCACCTGAAATCCATGCGGCCCTATCGCGGCGGCGGCGAGATGATCCGCGAGGTCGGTCTTGATAATGTTACTTACGCCGCGCCGCCTCACCGGTTCGAGGCCGGAACGCCGGCCATCGTACAGGCCATTGGTCTCGGCGCCGCGCTTTCCTATATCGAGTCGGTGGGCCGTGACCGGATTCTCGCGCATGAAATGGCGCTGCGCGATTATGCGACGCGCCGCCTGTCGGAGATCAATAGTCTCCGTATCATCGGCACCACCAAGTCGAAGGGTAGTATCGTCTCTTTCGTGATGGATAATGCGCATCCGCACGATATAGCGACGGTGATCGACAGGGCAGGTGTGGCTGTTCGCGCGGGGCATCACTGTGCCCAACCCGTGATGGAACGGTTCGGCGTCGGCGCGACGACGCGGGCGTCCTTCGGTATGTACAATACGCTTGAGGAAGTGGACCGCCTTGCCGAGGCGCTCATAGACAGCAAGAAGTTCTTTGGCTGAGGGTCGAGATGTCTGAAGATGCAAACAGGATCGAGACGGAAAAGGAGGCTCCTGCCGGCGATGCGGCGGCGCAGGTTTCCGCCATTCCGCAGGAAGAGCTCGACCAGCTCACCGACGACATCATCGCGGCACTCAAGACGGTCTACGATCCGGAAATCCCGGTTGATATCTACGAGCTTGGCCTCATCTACAAGGTGGATATCTCGGATGACAGGGACGTTGTCGTCGATATGACGTTGACAGCCCCCGGCTGCCCGGTTGCGGGCACGATGCCGATAATGGTCGAGGATGCTGTCCGCACGGTTGAGGGCATTGCTGACGTGCGCGTTAACATGACTTTCGATCCCCCCTGGGACCCGAGCCGGATGTCCGACGAAGCGCGTGTTGCGCTCAACATGTATTGAAGGTGACGACCATGGCGAGACCCATGCCCAAGGCGATCACACTCACGGAAGCTGCGGCAGACCGCATGAAGGAAATCATGGCGGCCTCCGAAGGCAGGTATATTGGCGTTCGTATCGGCGTGAAGAACGGCGGCTGCGCCGGCATGGAATACACAATGGATTATGCCGAGGATCAGCAGCCCCTCGACGAGGTGGTGGAAGACCGCGGTGTGAAGATCCTGATCGATCCGAAGGCGATCCTCTTCCTGCTCGGTACCGAGATGGACTATACGACCGAGAAATTTTCTTCCGGCTTCCGCTTCAACAACCCGAACCAGACGGATGCCTGCGGCTGCGGCGAGAGCGTGTCGATCACGCCGGTCTCCGCCTAGGCGCCGATGGCCGTCAGCAGCGAATACAAGGCCTTCGTGGCCGAACAGCTGGAGCCGCTGGGGTCTGTCACCACGCGCAACATGTTCGGCGGCGCGGGCGTCTATCTCGACGGTCTGATGTTCGGACTGATCGCGGGCGAAACGCTCTACTTCAAGGTCGATGACCGCAACCGCGCGGACTACGAGGAAGAAGGGCTCGGTCCCTTTACCGTGCAATTGACGCGAGGCGGCACGGGTTCCTTTTCCTACTACGAGGTGCCCGAGCGTCTGTACGACGATCCGGATGAACTCGTCCAATGGGCGCGCAAGGCGCTCGACGCGACGCTGGCGGCCAAGGCAGCGAAGCCTGTGAAAAGGAAGAGGACCCCGGCGCGAAAGAAAACCGCGCGCCTCGGAACCTGAAGCGCGCGGTCATGCCTTACATTCTTCTCTTCATCGCCGTGATGTTTCTTGCGCTGCTTGCAAGCTGCATCATCGGCTGAGCGTCAGTTCCCCTTGAACTGGGCGGGACGCTTCTCGAGGAAGGCGCGTACGCCTTCCTTGAAGTCCTCGCCATAGCCAGCCGTCCGCTGAAGCTGCCGCTCCATGTTGAGCTGCTCTTCGTATGTGTTGTCGGTGCTTTCCCAGTAAAGCTGGCGGATCATGCCCAGTGTTTTCGTCGGCCCACTTGCAAGATCGGCGGCGAGTGTCTGCGCCTCGCCCATAAGCTTTTCGTCGTCGAAGACGCGGTTCACGAGACCCCACTGGAGTGCTGTCTCGGCGGGCAGTTTCTCGCCAAGCAGCGACAGTTCCATCGCACGCGCCTTGCCGACGAGTCGTGGCAGAATCCAGGTCGAACCGCCGTCGGGCACGAGGCCGATGCGGCGGAAAGCCTGGAGGAAGTAGGACGAGCGCGCGCAGAGCACGAGGTCGCCCATCAGCGCGAAGCTCATGCCCACGCCGGCCGCCGGCCCGTTCACCGCTGTGACAAAGGGCATCTGAAGGTTGCGCAGGCGGCGCAGGAACGGATGGTACATGGTCTCGAGCGCCGAGCCGGCATCGGGCCGTGCGCCGGAATTGTCGCCGCGCCCCTGCAGGTTCGCACCGGTGCAGAAGCCGCGCCCTTCGCCCGTCATGAGGAGGCAGCGCACGCCGTTCTTCGGGTCTTCAACGGCATCCATCGCCTGCATCAGCCCGCCGAGCATTTCCAGCGAAACGGCGTTCATCACCTCCGGATGATTGAGTGTCAGCGTGCCGACGCTCCCATCAATGTCGAGTTTTACGCGCTCGAATTCCATTGTCTCTCTCCCTGTTGCTTCTGTTGCGATTGTGGTTGCTCAGGCCGTGAATTCCGGTTCCTTCTTGGTGAGGAAGGCCTTCACGCCAGCAGCGAAATTCGGATGGTCTCCGAGCATGCCTTGCACATCGCGCTCATAATCGAGCTGAGCGGCGTAGTCGTTGTGGAGGGCCGTATCGATGGCCTTGCGGATTTCGCCGAAAGTGCCGGTCGGGCCCTTGGCGAACTTGGCCGCGATGCCGCGGGCTTCGTCCATCAGCGCGGCATCGTCGACGCATTTCCAGATGAGGCCCCATTCTGCCGCCGTCTCGGCGGGTAGCTTGTCGCCCAGCATCGCGAGGCCGAGCGCGCGGGCGCGACCGACGAGACGCGGTAACTGCCAGGTGCAGCCGAGATCGGGGATGAGACCGAGCTTCGGTCCGAACACCTGGATGAAGCTCGCGCTCTTCGCTGCGATCACGATGTCTGCCGCGAGCGCAAGACCGACGCCGCCGCCTGCCGCGACGCCGTTGACAGCTGCGATGATCGGTTTCTTCAGCTCGTGGAGTTCGCGCATCATCGGATTGAAGCCGATGGTCATGCCGTGCGCGACGCCCTGGCCGATCGTCATGCCTTCCTGTCGCTGCCCTTGCGCCGCGAGGTCGGCGCCCGCACAGAAGCCTCGCCCGGCACCGGTGATGAGCAGCACACGCGCTTCGGAATCTTTCGCCACAGCGGCCACCGCTTCCCGCATGTCGGTGATCAATTGCGTGTTGATGCTGTTGAGAACATCGGGGCGGTTTAGCGTCAGAAGGGCGATCCCGTCTTTGACTTCGAGAGTGAGCGTTTCCATGTGTCCCATGTCCGGTTTGTCTGTTTGGCGCCAGCATAGTGTATCGGCGGCATTTTTGCCGCCGGATTGCGCCGCAAAGTAGCCTTGCGCAGACGCATGCGAAAGGTCGCGCAGGACAGGCCTTGCGCGCGCCAGCGTTACGTTGCGTCAATATTCGGAAAGTAGGCCGAAGAGCGGCTGGAAGAAGCTCAGCTCGCCTGCGCCTGCAGGCTGTCTGCGGCGTGGAGCTCGGTGATCACGCGATTCCGGCCGGCATGCTTCGCCTCGTAGAGGCAAGCGTCGGCACGCTCGATCAGGGAGGCTCCGGTTTCGCCCGGCTGTAGCAGCGCAATGCCCATGGACATGGTCACCCGGCCGAGGGACTCGCCGGTCGAGCGCTTCACGAGTTCACGCGCCTGAACGGTTTCGCGGACCTTGTTGGCGATGGTTTCCGCCGACAGGACTTCGGTTGCCGGCATGATGACCGCGAACTCCTCGCCACCGTAACGTGCGACGAAGTGGCCGGCCATGACGCCGGATTTCAGGCAGCTCGCAACAAGACGCAGGACCTGATCGCCCGTGCGATGACCGAACGTGTCGTTGAACTTCTTGAAGTGGTCGATGTCGCCGATGGCGAGGCAGAGCGGTGCACCTCCCTGCTGTGCGGCGGCGATTTCGCGGGCGAGCGCTTCGTCGAATGCCTTGCGGTTGTTTACGCCGGTCAGGCCATCCGTGCGGGCTTCGCTATGCGCCTTTTCGAGATTCTGCTGGAGTTCGTTGAGTTCTTTCTTGGTCGCCTGCAGGTGTTCCTCGAGTTCGGTGCTGCGCTCTTCCATCTTGCGGGACGCCGAGACGATGGCTTCGACCGCCTTTCGCACGTCGCTAGCGGAGGACTGGCTGGTCAGGCCTTCGCTGGCCTCGCGGACGGTTGTTCCGAGGGCGGTGGAGTTGCCCACCGTCTCCTCGATGATCTTCAGAATCTGGTCGACTTCCGTATTGAGCTTGTTGCCGGTGTTCAGAGTGACATCGGTAAGCTTGTCCTCGGCGAAGTAACGCTTCTGCAGGGAGGCCGTTGTGTCGAGATCGACCGGCTCGTTGTTCTCGATCCGCTCGTCGATTTCCTTGTTGAGTTCCGGCAGTCGGCCCGAAGCGTAGCGAAACCAGACGGAGTAGTTGTCAGGGCAGGGGGGGATGCCGTGATCCGCCATCAACTTGAGCGCCCGGTCGCTCCATTCCGTAGCAAATTCAACGTCTTCGGCCTGCATCACGAAAACAACCCCCGCTCGGTGGCCTGTGGCACCGTCTGAAATCAACAGCGCAAAACTAGGATCATTCAGTTACCTCGTGGTAAATCAGGCGGAAAATGGCGGTTTTTCGCCCTCGCCTGGTCCCTTGCGGCGGAAATGCCGCAATTCGCCGGCGACGGCCCTCCGGGGGCTCTCAAAGCGGCTGTTCTTATGTATATTTCTTGAAAACAACGGGTTCCGGACCTGGCCGGTTCGAAGCCGATGGAAACAAGGTTGCCGCGAAAAGGGCAGCAGACGGATCAGACACGCTGCGGACATCCCCAGAACCGCACATCAGGAGGATTCAAATGAGCTTGGCGGAGCAGACATCCCACGAAGCGGATTCGGCAACCATTTCGGCCTCGATAAGGGCCATTCTCGACCGCCAGAAGGCGGCTCATATCAAGGAGGGCCCGGCGAGCGCTGAACGGCGTATCGACTGGATGGATCGGGCCATAGCGCTCCTGGTGGACAACCAGAAGGAAATCGTCGAGGCGCTTGCCTCCGACTTCGGGCATCGTAGCCACGAGCAGACCTTGCTAACGGATGTGATGGGCTCCATCGGTCCGCTCAAGCATGCAAAGAAGCATGTGCGCCAGTGGATGAAGCCGGAAAAGCGGAAGGTCCAGTTCCCGCTCAACCTGCTTGGCGCCAAGGCGCGCGTCGAATACCAGCCGCTCGGCACGGTTGGCATCATCAGCCCGTGGAACTTCCCGGTAAACCTCACATGGACGCCACTCGCAGGTGTCTTTGCCGCAGGCAACCGTGCGATGATCAAGCCGTCGGAGTTTACCCCGGCGACTTCGGAACTTATGGCGCGCCTGCTTCGTCAGGCCTATGACGAAACGGAAGTGGCTGTCGTGACCGGTGGCCCGGCGGTGGGCGAGGCGTTCTCGCGTCAGCCCTTCGATCACCTCCTTTTCACCGGCGCGACTTCGATCGCCTATCACGTCATGCGTGCGGCAGCTGAAAATCTCGTTCCGCTGACTCTGGAGCTGGGCGGAAAGTCGCCGGTGATTGTCTCGAAGACGGCGAAGATCGACGATGCGGCCGCGCGGATCATGAACGGCAAGGTGTTGAATGCCGGTCAGATCTGCCTCGCGCCGGACTATGTGTTCGTGCCGGAAGGCAAGGTCGACGAGTTCGTGAGCGAAGCCACAAAGTCGGTGACAAAAATGTTGCCGACAATGAAGGACAATCCGGACTACACCTCGATCATCAACCAGCGCCATTACGACCGCCTCAATTCCTATGTCGAGGACGCGAGGAACAAGGGGGCGAAAATCGTCGAGATCAATCCGGCGAACGAAGACTTCAGCCAGCAGCAGGCACACAAAATTCCACCCACGCTGGTGCTGAACCCGTCCGAGGACATGAAGATCATGCAGGACGAGATCTTCGGTCCGCTCCTTCCCGTGAAAACCTACAAGGAAGTGGACGAGGTGCTCGGCTATGTAAACGGCCATGCCCGTCCGCTCGGCCTCTACTACTTCGGTGAAGACGAGAAGGAAGAGCGGACCGTGCTCGACCGCACGACGTCGGGCGGCGTAACCATCAACGACGTCATCATGCATGTCTCTATGGAAGATTTGCCTTTTGGCGGCGTCGGTCCGTCCGGCATGGGTGCCTATCACGGGATCGATGGCTTCCGGACCTTCAGCCACGCCAAGGCGATTTACACGCAGTCGAAGGCGAAGATGGTCGCCGAGATGTTCCGCCCGCCTTATGGCGCGAAGACACGGAAGACACTTGCGATGCAGATCAAGAAATAGAAGATATTCTTCGCAAAGGGAAAAGGCGGCCCTTTCGGGCCGCCTTTTCTTTTGCCGGAAGCGTCCTTTATCTGCCGCTCAGTTTGCTGATGGACGCCGGTGTGTAGCGGTCTTCGTTCAGCTCGTCGGCGAAGTAGTTGATTGGCGGTTCTTCGTTGATGAGCCCCCCGATCAGATAGCGTTCTCCCATGAGGTCGTAGGACGTACCGCCGATGCCCGAACAGGTGGGCACTTCATAGGCAGTCATCGGGAAATTTTCCTGGACGCGCCAGAGCTCGCCTCTCGTGTCGTAGAGTTCCGTTGCGACGATTCCCCAGCTGTCTTCGTCGATGTAGAAACGGCGGCGCTGATACACGTGCCGGGTACCCGCCTTCAAATTCGCCTCGATCACCCAAACACGGTGCAGTTCATAGCGCGGATACTCCTGGTTGATATGATAGGGCTTGATGTAGTCGTCATACTTCACCTTGTCGGAGCCAAGTCGGTAGTTGTTATAAGGAATATAAAGCTCCTTCTTGCCGATGAAGGTCCAGTCGTAGCGATCGGGCGAGCCGTTGAAACCTCCCAGGCTGTCCACTGTCGCCATGCCATCGGTGTTGGTGCCGGGATTGTCGTAGGCTATGTCCGGCGCTCGTCTCACGCGGCGGGTGCCGGGGCTATAGAACCAGGCGAGCCGCGCCTGCTTCGCCATATTGATTGTTTCGTGAACGAGCACGACATTGCCCGCACTTCGTGCCGGTGCAAGCGTATGCGCGATATACTTCGCCCAGACGTTCTCGAGCTGCTCGACATTTGTCACCTTCGGATCGTTCCAGGCAACAATGGCTTCGTCCTGCACTGTGAAATGCACATAGTTGCCGTTGCTTGTTGGAACGGCTGCCGCAAACTGCCGCGTCGCCTTGAAGATCGACAGCGGCATCATGTGATTCCATATGATCTCGAGCGCATTGTTGGGAATGGGAAAGGGCTTGCTGTGGATCGCGTTGGTTATGCCGTTCCCGCCCTCCGCCAGTTCGCCCGTAAGCGCATTTTGTTTGATGGCGGCGTAAGCTGATTCCGGCCCGGCGCAGGTGCGGTGCGTCGGATAGACCTTCATGAAATAGGTGTCTTTGTAGCGCTGCATCAGCGCCTTGGTGGTGCCGGTCATCTTGTCGGCATGGTCTGCCATGTTGGCTGGCGTGATGGTGAAGAGCGGCGCTTCACCTTCGAAGGGGTCGGGATGATGCATGCCGGGTTGATAGCCGGTCCCAGGCGGCGGATCGGTCAATCCGCCGGTCCAGGCGGGAATGGATCCGTCTGCATTTCCGCCTCTCTCGGCTCCGGTTGGCGTCAGGTCTTTCCCCAGACGGGCGGCAACTTCGGCAGGAACCGCGGCAGTGGCAATCTGTATGGTGCTGGCCAACGTTACCGCTGTAACGGCAAGCAACAAGGCTATCCGGCGCTGTAACTCGAAAGAACGGACAAATTCCATCGTGCTTCTCCCACCCTTGAATGCCTCTTCCCGGCCGCCTGCAGTATGATAAAGAAAATTTACTAACTGGGAAAGCAGCTTCCGGAACGAAGAAAGGCGGTTCGTGTGAACCGCCTTTCGTGGAAATCTCGTTTGGTGGTCGCGTCAGGCGTCTTCCGACTCCGCCTCGAGTTCGTCGTCGGTTTCCTTGGTATTCTTCTTCGGGAGCTTCACTGCGCGAAGAATGAAGGCGGGCACGTGGTCCCCGAGCCCGACGACCGGCTGGTCGTCGTCCCGATCGCGTCCTCGCCCGCCGCGCTCTCGCCGCGCCGGTTTCTCTTCCGGCTTTGCAGTCTTCTGAGGCTGCTTGTCTTCGGTCTTTTCGGCAGGCTCGTTTTGCTGCGCGGTTTCCTGGGACGGTTCGGCGGCAGCCTTGTCCTTGTTGCGGCCGCCGCGGCGCCCGCGGCTACGCTTCGCTTCTTTCTTGCCGTCATCTTCGGCCGCGGCAGTCTCGGGCTCGGACGGAGTTGCTTCGGCGGGAGCCGGCGCCGCGGCGTCCTTCTCTTGCGTCGGAATTGGATTGCCGATCAGCTTTTCAATGGCGGCGAGATATTTGCCATCTTCCCGCGTGGCGAATGTGTAGGCGATGCCGCTTTTGCCCGCCCGACCGGTACGACCGATGCGGTGAACATAGTCTTCCGCGTGGCTCGGCACGTCGTAGTTGAATACGTGGCTCACATCCGGAATATCGAGACCGCGCGCCGCGACGTCGCTTGCTACGAGGAGACGGATGTTCCCTTTGCGGAACCCATCCAGCGTCTTTGTGCGCGTCGACTGGTCGAGGTCGCCATGAATGGCGCCTGCCGACAAACCGGCCTTGCTGAGGGCGCGCTCTAGTACCGAGACGTCGCGCTTGCGGTTGCAGAAGATGATTGCGTTCTTGAGGTCTTCGTCGTCGATGATCTTCTGCAACAGGTCGCGTTTGCCGTCGCGCGTTGTCTTGATCAACACCTGCTTGATGCCCGCGCCGGTGGACGCTGCGCGCGCCACTTCGATCCGCTCCGGATTATGTAGAAATGTGTCGGTAAGGCGCTGAATCTCCGGCGGCATGGTCGCCGAGAAAAAGAGCGTTTGCCGCGTGAAGGGCAGCTTCTTGCAGATCTCTTCGATATCCGGGATGAAGCCCATATCGAGCATGCGATCGGCTTCGTCGATCACGAGAATCTGCACACCTGTCAGCAACACCTTGCCGCGTCCGCAGTGATCGAGAAGACGGCCGGGGGTTGCAATCAGGACATCGACGCCGCGGTCCAGCTTCTTTTCCTGGTCACCGAAGGAAACGCCACCAATGAGAAGGGCCATCGATAGCTTGTTGTATTTGCCGTAGGTCTCGAAGTTTTCCGCAACCTGGGCGGCAAGCTCGCGTGTAGGCTCAAGGATCAGCGAGCGCGGCATGCGCGCCCTGGCGCGTCCCCGCGACAGCTTGTCGATCATTGGAAGTGTGAACGAAGCGGTCTTGCCAGTACCCGTCTGCGCGATGCCGAGTACGTCGCGCCCGCCCAGAACGTGAGGAATGGCTTGTTCCTGGATGGGGGTAGGTGTCGTGTAACCGGTTTCGGCCACAGCTTTCAGAATCTCCGGCGCGAGGCCGAGGTCGTCGAATGTCATGAAGAAGCCCTGTATACCTTAAATGTGCTGTCCGGATGGCCCACTTTCAGGGCCTCGTGGACGAACCTGCCGAACGGATTCGGTAGGGTCGGACAGATCGTGCGCGTGGTTTCGCGGCCGCGCGAATCCGCAAACATTGGCCGGACCATAGGGACAATCGACAAATTGTCAACAGAACGGGCGGCCATTCGCCTGATCTGACAGGCCAACGCACCGCGGCAGACGAAAATATCCACGATTGTGATGAATAGAGCTCACCCGGTCGATGTTCGGGAAAGAGTTCCCTTTGGTTTCCTGAACGTTAAGGCTTTTTGTCCCAGTATCGAGGGCAAGATGGCACGCAATGGTCAGCGCGAAGGTATGACCGGGCAACCCGCAAAAGAGCCGAAAATCTCTCCGGAAGCTGGCGCCGCAGGACCCGTGCGGTCCCGCGAAAGGCGGAGTCTTTTTTCGTCGTTCAACCGGCTGCTCGGCCGTATGAGCATGTTTGCGGCAACGGCCTTGTTGACGGGGGTCGCGGTGGTGCTCGCGCTTCTCGTGAACTGGCTAATCGGGACGACCGGTTTCATCGAATTCACCTGGCAACTCGTGGTTGCAGCGATCGGCTCCACGGTTCTGGTCGGCGTTCCGATCATCATCTATTCGCAGATCGTCATTCGCGAACTCAAGACCTCGCGAGGCACGCTGCGGCGAATGACGGAGCAGCTCGCATGGGCCGTAAATAACGCCGAGCACGCCAACGAGGCGAAGTCCCATTTCCTCGCGAACATGAGCCATGAGCTCAGGACGCCGCTCAACGCCATCATCGGTTTCTCCGATATAATTCGGAATCAGCGTTTCGGCGAGATCGGCAATCCCCGCTACAGCGAATATGCGAAGGATATCAACGACAGCGGTCTCCATCTGCTGAGCATCATCAACGACATTCTCGATCTGGCGAAAATCGAGGCAGGTCACGCAGGCGTTCAGGAGCAGATCGAATTCGAGATCGCTCCCGTCATCTCCAGCGCCGTGCGTATGGTCACCCCGCTAGCGGAGCGCCGTGGTGTCGATCTTGCCGTTCTCTCTTGTCCGGAACCGGTTCGTCTCACCGGGGTCGAACGCATGATCCGCCAGGTACTCGTCAACGTGATGTCGAACGCCGTTAAGTTCACGGATGAAGGGGGATCCGTAACGGTCGTAACCGAACGCCGCGCCGGCGGGAGCTTTCGCATCTCGATCACGGACACAGGCATCGGCATGTCCTCCGAGGAGGTGAAGGTTGCCCTCACGCCGTTCGGTCAGGCTGACAATACGCTGGCCCGGAAGCACGAAGGCACGGGGCTTGGCCTTCCTCTCGCAAATGCGATGATGGAGTTGCACGGGGGGAGGCTGGTGGTCAAAAGCAAGCCCGGCCGCGGTACGACAATCGTGCTTGTCTTTCCCGCAGCGCGTGTGTCCGTCCCTTCACGGGAGGAAACGGTCGCCGAGCGCGCGTCCTGAGACGCTTCAGATGTCGAGATCGTGGGCGAACTCGGCGTGTTCCTGAATGAACTGGAAACGCAGTTCAGGTTTGTTACCCATCAGACGGTCAATCGCGCCCGCCGTTTCCTTCGCTTCGTCGTCCGGTACGATCACACGCATCAGCGTTCGCTTGCCGCGCGC
Organism: Parvibaculum sp.; assembly: GCA_017642695.1. GTDB lineage: Bacteria > Pseudomonadota > Alphaproteobacteria > Parvibaculales > Parvibaculaceae > Parvibaculum. The sequence goes on from JAEPQD010000001.1 coordinate 2,196,163, forward strand.
CATTGTTGTCTCTTTAAGCTGTGCGGGCATCATCTCGCCGAGACCCTTGAAGCGGCTTACCTCGATCTTGCCCTTGCCGGTGAACTCCTTCTTCAGAAGTTCGTCCTTGTGGGCGTCGTCGCGAGCATAAAGCGTCTTGCCGCCCTGGGTGATCTTGTAGAGCGGCGGCACGGCCATATAGAGATGACCCTCTCTTATGAGCGCAGGTAACTCCCGGTAGAAGAAGGTTATGAGAAGCGAAGCGATGTGAGCGCCGTCGACATCGGCGTCGGTCATGATGATGATCTTGTCGTAGCGCAGGTCTTCGCCCCGATAGTGACTGCCTGTGCGGACACCGAGTGCCTGAATGAGGTCCGATATCTGCTGGTTCTGAGCGAGCTTGGCGCCGCTGGCGCTGGCAACGTTCAGTATCTTGCCGCGGAGCGGCAGGATCGCCTGGCTCGCGCGGTCGCGTGCCTGCTTCGCCGATCCGCCGGCGCTGTCGCCTTCGACGATGAAGATTTCCGAGCCGTCCGCGGCCGACTGAGAGCAATCGGCGAGCTTGCCGGGCAGGCGCAGCTTTCGCGTTGCACTTTTCCGCGCCACGTCTTTTTCCTGCCGCCGCTTCAGCCGCTCGTCGGCCCGGTCGATCACCCAGTCGAGGAGCTTGTTTGCCTGCTGCGGGGCGGCTGTGAGCCAGTGATCGAAATGGTCTCCTATGGCCCGCTCGACGAGCCGCTGTGCTTCCGCTGTCGCGAGCTTCTCCTTGGTCTGACCCTGAAACTCCGGTTCGCGGATGAATACGGAAAGCATCGCGCCTGCCGTACCCAGCAGGTCGTCTGCCTGGATCTGTCCCGCCTTCTTGTTGCCGACCATGTCGCCATAGGCCTTGAGGCCCTTGGTGAGCGCGGCGCGCAGCCCGGCCTCATGCGTACCGCCCTCGGAAGTCGGCACCGTGTTGCAGTAGGAATTGAGAAAGCCGTCGCCGCCGCCGAACCAGGCAATCGCCCACTCGACAGAGCCGTGGTTGCCGGCCTTCGATACCTTTCCCGTGAAAGGCTCCGCCGTCACCGTGTCGTAGCCGTCGATCGACGCCTTGAGATAGTCGACGAGGCCGCCCGGGAAATGCAGTACGTCGTTTGCTGGCGTGTCGTCCTTCTCGCCGATCAGTTCGGCCGCGCAGTTCCAGCGGATTTCGACGCCGCCGAAGAGATAAGCCTTGGAGCGCGCCATCTTGTAGAGGCGTTTCGGAATGAAATGCGCGCCCTTGCCGAAGATCTCGGCATCCGGGTGGAAGGTGATCCGTGTGCCGCGCCGGTTGTGGACCTTGCCCTCGTCGATGAGCTTTGTTGTCGGATGGCCGCGCTCATAGGTTTGGGTATAGAGCGTCTGATCGCGCGCCACCTCGACACGGAAACGGTCCGAAAGCGCGTTCACCACCGAGACGCCGACGCCGTGCAGACCGCCTGAGGTCTCGTAGGCCTTCCCGCCGAACTTTCCCCCTGAATGGAGCGTCGTGAGAATGACCTCCAGCGCCGACTTGTTCTTGAATTTCGGATGCGGATCCACCGGAATGCCGCGCCCGTTGTCCGCGACGGTGAGGCTGCCGTCCTTCTCGAGCGTTACGTCGATCCAGTTCGCATGGCCCGCGACCGCTTCGTCCATCGAATTGTCGAGGACTTCGGCGAAAAGGTGATGCAGCGCCTTCTCGTCGGTGCCGCCGATATACATGCCCGGCCGCCGGCGCACCGGCTCGAGTCCCTCGAGAACCTCGATGTCCTTCGCCGAATAGCTGCCGTCGCCCTTCGCCGCCGATCTGGCGGCGGGCTTGCTCTTCGGCGCCGCCTGCTTCGGGGCGCTCGGCGCTGAGGAGAAGAGGTCGTCGGTGTCGTCGGATTTGCGCGTCTTGCGGGCGGCCATGAACTCGGAACTTTGTGTGAGAGAATCACTCAGGATTGTAGGGCGGGGCGGCCCTGGGGCCAATCGCACCCGCTTGTCCCAGGCCTTATAGCCCATTCACCTGAGAAGTGCGCGTTCGAGTGCGGCCGTGATTGTTTTCGCGGCATGGCCTTCGCTCCAGCTGCAATCCCGTGTGAGGAGGCCCCAGCTTTCGACCGATGAGCCCGCCCAGAGAAAATCCGCTGCCTTCGCAACGCTCCAATGGCTGGCGAGCTCTCCCGCTTTGTCGAGGCCACGGATGAGCTGCCGGAAGGCCCGTCTCAGATCGTCCATTCGGTCGTCCCACGCCGCCGCCGCTTCCTCGTCCGTGGCGCGCAGGCGAATGAGGTCGCTCGCGACCGGATAGATGTAAGGCACGAAGTCGAACCATGCCGCGAGGCAGGCGCGGAAGCGTTCCCGTGGGTCGGGAGTGGCGAACGCGGCATCGAACTTCTTCCAGATACCGGCGCGTTCGTCGGCACGGCGGACGAGGGCGAGGAGAAGACCGCCCCGCGAACCGAAATGCACATAGACCGATTGCCGTGTGATGCCCGCCGCCGCCGCGACCTCGCCGAGGGACACGGAGGCGCCGCGTTCGGCGATCAGCGTCCAGGCGGCGTCGAGAATTTCGCCGCGGGTGCGCTCGGATTTCGTGTTTTTTGACATGTGTCGCATTTCCAAATATTTTACATGTGTAAAAATAACAGGAGACGAGCATGAGCACCAGTCCGGAACGGCAAGGCGCGGTGGCAGAGCGGATCGAAAAGCTGATCGCGGCCTATGGCGAGGGAGAGGGGCGGCCCTCGCGCGCGCAATGGCAGGCATTGGCCGCGCTGCCGGAGGAGGCGCCCGTCACGCTCCTCAACTTCTTCAAGTTCCGGGCGGAGGCCCGCTACGGCACCGGCAGTGGAGAGGCGCCCTGCACGGGCGCGGAGGCCTTCTCGCGCTATGCGGCGGTGAGCGCCCCGGCGCTCGAACGGGCGGGCGGCCACTTCAAGCTACTCGCGCCCTTCGGCGGATCGTTCATCGGCGCGGACGAAGACTGGGACTTCGTTGCCGCCGGTTCCTATCCCGGCCGGAATGCCGTGCTCGCGCTCTTCGAGGATGAGGACTATCGCCGCTGCTATGTCCACCGGGTCGCAGCCTGTGAGCGCCAGAAGGTCTTCTTCTGTCCCGCCTGAACGTTTTCCCTCTGGCCGGGATGTGCCACATTCGCGGATCGCTATTTCCGAAGGCCGGGAGGAACTCGCCATGACCGCCGACATCTCGTCTCCGCTCGCGTTGCCCTGCGGCGCCACGTTGAAGAACCGGCTCGCCAAGGGCGCGATGACGGAGGGGCTGGGCGATGCGCGAAACCGCGCGACCGACGCCCATGTCCGCCTCTACCGCCGCTGGGCCGAGGGCGGGGCAGGCATGCTCCTCACCGGCAACGTTCAGGTCGACCGGCGCTACATGGAGCGCCCCGGCAATGTCGCGATCGACGGCGAGCAGTCGAACGAGGCGATCGCCGCGCTTCGTGAGTTCGCGAAGGCGGGCACGGCGAACGGCGCCCATCTCTGGATGCAGATATCTCATGCGGGCCGCCAGACGCCCGCGCTCGTGAACAAGGAACCGGTCGCCCCTTCGGCGAAACCGCTCGACATGCCGGGCGCGCAGTTCGGTACGCCGCGCGCCATGACGGGCGGCGAGATCGAGGATGTCATCCGCCGCTTCGCCCATGCCGCTTCCGTCGCCCGCGACACGGGCTTCACCGGCGTACAGATCCACGGCGCGCATGGCTATCTCATCTCGGAATTCCTCTCGCCGGATGTGAATGTGCGTACCGACGAATGGGGCGGCAGCCTCGAGAACAGGGCGCGGCTCCTTCTTGAAGTCGTGCGCGCGGTTCGCGCCGCCGTCGGCTCCGACTTCCCGGTTTCGGTGAAGCTCAACTCGGCCGACTTCCAGCGCGGCGGCTTCAGCCATGAGGATGCGATCCGCGTCGCGACCTGGCTGAACGCGGAAGGGCTCGATCTGCTGGAAGTCTCCGGCGGCACCTACGAGCAGCCCCGCCTCGTCGGCATGGACGACATGACGCTTCATCCCGAGAAGTCGGAAGTGCGCCGCGAGAGCACCATCGCCCGCGAGGCCTATTTTCTCGAATATGCGAAGGACATTCGTGCCGCCGTCACCATGCCGCTCATGGTCACCGGCGGCTTCCGCACGGTCGAGGGCATGAACGCGGCGCTTGCGAGCGGCACCATGGATGTCGTCGGCATCGCACGGCCTCTCTGCGTCGATCCCGGCATTCCCGGCAAGCTTCTCTCCGGCGCGGCGAAGGAAACGCCGGCCTACGAGAAGACGCTGCGCCTCGGGCCGGGCTTCCTCGGTCCCCACAGCCCCGTCAATCTCATCAAGGCGTTGAACGGCTGGGGCCAGCAGGGCTGGTTCTGCCTGCAGCTTCTGCGCATGGGCGCGGGCAAGGACCCGGACCCGAAGATGGGCGTCTTCTCCGCTTTCCGGAACTACGCCAAGAACGAGGCGAAGACCGCCGCCGCACTCGAGCGCTGAGCGAACGGCATGGAGCAGGTGGAAGGACACAAGATCGGCTTCGGCCGCCGCCAGGCCGCGGGCTGGCTCGCGGGCCCGGCGCTCCTGTTGCTGACGCTGCTGCTGCCCGCGCCGGAAGGTCTGAGCGAGCTTGGCTGGAGGACGGCGGGCGTCGCCGCCTTGATGGCGGTCTGGTGGATCACCGAGCCGATCCCGATCCCGGCCACCTCGCTTCTTCCGATGGTGCTCTTCCCGCTTCTCGGCATCGCCGACATTCGCGGCGCCGCCGCGCCTTACGCGCATCCGATCATCTATCTCTTCTTCGGCGGTTTCCTCATCGCGCTTGCGATGGAGCGCTGGGGCCTCCACCGGCGGGTCGCACTCGGCCTGATCGGGCTCATGGGAACGGAGCCCTCGCGCATCGTCGGCGGCTTCATGATCGCCTCCGCATTTCTCAGCATGTGGGTGTCGAACACGGCGACAGCGCTGATGATGCTGCCTATCGCGCTCTCCGTCGTCGCGCTCCTCGAAGCGCAGGCGCAGGGCGAGGAGGAGAAACGCCATGCCGGCACCTTTGCTCTGGTGCTGCTTCTCGCCGTCGCCTACAGCTCGACCATCGGCGGCCTCGGCACGCTGATCGGCACGCCGCCCAACGCGCTTCTCGCCGCCTTCCTGAACCAGACTTACGGCTTTCGCATCGGCTTCGCGGAATGGATGCTGGTCGGCGTTCCCGTGGTTCTTGTCGGCGTGCCGCTCGCATGGTTCCTGATGACGCGCGTGATCTTCCGCCTGAAGGACATGGAGGTCCGCGGCGTGGGCGAGGTGATCGCCGTGGAGCGGGACAAGCTCGGCGCGCTGACAAGGCCGGAGAAATATGTAGCGGTGATCTTTGCGCTGACGGCGCTCGGCTGGGTGACGCAACCGCTCCTCGTTCAGGTCTTTCCGCTGATCTCCGACACCGGCATCGCGCTTGCGGGCGGCCTGCTTCTTTTCCTCACGCCGGTCGATCTCCGCAAGGGCGAGTTCCTGATGAACTGGGAAACGGCGAAGCGCGCGCCCTGGGATGTCTTCCTGCTCTTCGGGGGTGGCCTCAGCCTCGCCGCGGCGATTGACGGGCAGGGCGTCGCCGAATGGCTCGGCACCATGTTCGACGGCGCGGACGCCATCCCGCTCCTCCTTCTCGTCGCCTTTGTCTGCGCTTTCATTCTGTTGCTGACCGAACTCACCAGCAACACGGCGACGGCAGCGACCTTTCTGCCGGTGATTGCCGCCGTCGCCATCTCCATCGGCGAGAACCCGCTGCTGCTTCTCATTCCAGCTGCGATGGCAGCCAATTGCGCCTTCATGCTTCCGGTCGGCACGCCACCCAATGCCATCGTCTTCGGCAGCGGCCGGATTGCCTTGCCGGACATGGCGAAGGTCGGCATGTGGCTCAATCTCACCTTCGTCGTGTTGATCGTGCTCGCCGCCTATGCGCTGGGGTCGGTCGTCTTCGGCATCGAGCCGGGCGTGTCGCCGGACTGGGTGACCGCCGCGCCGCCCGCCTGAACGCGCTCCAGCACGAAGCGGACACGCTCTTCGACCGGCACGAGCGGCAACTCGGCGAGGGCATAGCCCGCTTCTTCGTAAGCGCTGCGCATGGCTTCGCAGGTTGCCACGGCTTCCGCGAAATCCTGTTTCCTTTCCTCGTCATGGCCGTAGACCGCGCGCCACGGCGGCGCGAGGAAGACGAGGGGGTTATACCGGTTGTGCGCAACGGCCTCCCGAAGCGCATCCGGAAGGGATGCCCCGATGAGGTGGCTGTAGCCGATGAGGTCGGGTAGCCCGCGGTCGAAGAAGACGGGACCGCTCTCGCCGCTCATCCTTTCGAACGTGTCGAGCGCATCGCGGAACATCAGCTCTCGATAGGCGAGGCGGTCGCCGTCATGCGTCGCGGTCCCGCCCATCGACTTCTGTTCCCGGATGATCCGGCGTCCCGCTTCCTCGACGGTGGGATAGCCAAGCATGGCGAGAGCCTCGATCAGCGACGTTTTTCCGGCGCCGGGACCGCCGGTGACGATGAAGAAATTGGAACGATGAATCATGCAGGGGGTGACTCCGGATCAGACGCGCGGAAGCACACGCACGCGAAAATAGGTCACGTGAGAATGCAAAAAGGGAGCGGGGAGATTTTGGAAAGGTGTGGTGCTATCGGCGCAACCCCGCTCAAACGGAAGCCCCGGTTTCCTGTCGGGCGTTCCTTGCGGGGTTGCTGTCGGATGTGCTTTTCGCACTCGCCCGCACTATAAAGCCGGGCTTGTCTCCATTGCCTTTTTGCCTGCGCCCTCAATCAGCACGAACTGGCGTCAGTGTGTCTTTGCGCTTTTTCCTGGCCTATAAGATTTTCTGACCGGACGCGCCTGTGAACAGCGTCAGAGCTTGGCTATGTGTCTCGATCGTCTTGTCGTTCAAGTGATGTCGAACTGCGTCGGTGGAGCCATCTTCTAAACCTCCTCCTTCGTTGGACAGGAAAATGCTACGCCCGAAGGCGCAGAAAGGTCAACTGGAATAGGGGTTTTCCGTAACCCTCATGAGTCAGTCATGCTGACCGATATAAAATCATTCGTAGACTGATGAAATGGGCGCTAGGGACGGTCCGGGGCCGCTTGACGATGGCCCGGGCCACGGGCAACCTCGCGGCAACAAGAAGGGAGAGGGGGGTAACATGTGGCTTCGTCAGATTGCGCTCGTCGCGCACGATCTCGAACCGGTTGTCGAACGGCTCGAGAAGGTCCTTGGACTGAAGGTCGCCTACAGGGATCCGGAGGTTGCCGTCTTCGGCCTGGTCAACGCGGTGATGCCGGTTGGCGGAGAGTTTCTTGAAGTTGTGCAACCCGTGAAGGATGACGCATCGGCGCTCCGCTATCTCAATCGCCGCGGTGGCGACGCTGGTTACATGCTTATCTTCGAGGTGGAAGATGCGCTCGCGCATCGCAAGCGCGTTCTGGGCCTCGGCGCACGCCAGATCGCGGCGCTCGACAAGCGCTACGTCTTCACTCATTTTCATCCGGCTGATTTCGGTGGTGTGCTGACCTCGATTGATTCCGTGACTGGGGTTGAGGACTGGTTCAACCGCGACAGCGACTGGCCGCCCGCCGGCAAGGACTGGCAGAAGGCGAAGAGCCTCAACGCGACGGCGATCCTCGGCGCCTCCGTTCAGACGAAGGCGCCCGCAGCGCTCGCTGCGCGCTGGGGCGAGCTTCTCGACGCGAAGGTGGAGGAGGGCAAGGGCGGACCGGAACTCCGACTGGCGCGCGGGACTGTCCGTTTTGTGGAGCCCGTGGATGAAGATGGCACCGGTATCGTCTGCATCGACGTCGCAATGGCCGATCCCGAAGCGGCTCTCGGACGGGCGCGGGAACTCGGGTTGCCGGTGGAGGGCAATGCTGTCGGCATTTGCGGCGTTCGCTTTGAACTCCGCAGGGAATGATTGGTGTAACGCGCGATCAAGGCAAAAGGGCCGGAGCTTTCGCTCCGGCCCTTTCCATTTCTCGAAGTCTCGGGATCAGCACGAATAGTACATGTCGTACTCGACCGGGTGCGGCGTCATTTCGTAACGCATGCACTCTTCCCACTTGAGCTCCATGTAGCCGTCGATCTGGTCGTCGGTGAACACGCCACCCTTCGTGAGGAAGGCGCGGTCGGCGTCGAGCGACGTCAGGGCTTCGCGGAGCGAACCGGCGACCGTCGGGATTTCCTTCAGCTCTTCCGGCGGCAGGTCGTACAGGTTCTTGTCCATCGGCCCGCCCGGATCGATCTTGTTCTCGATGCCGTCGAGACCGGCCATCAGCATTGCCGCAAAGGCCAGATAGGGGTTGGCCGTCGGATCGGGGAAGCGGATTTCGATGCGCTTCGCCTTCGGCGAGGTGCCATACGGGATACGGCAGGACGCCGAGCGGTTGCGCGCCGAATAGGCGAGCAGCACCGGGGCTTCGTAGCCGGGCACCAGCCGCTTGTAGCTGTTGGTCGACGGGTTCGTGAAGGCGTTGAGTGCCTTGGCATGCTTCAGGATGCCGCCGATGTACCAGAGGCATTCCTGGCTCAGGTCGGCATACTTGTTGCCTGCGAAGAGCGGCTTGCCGTCCTTCCAGATCGACTGGTGGCAGTGCATGCCCGAGCCGTTGTCGCCGAACACCGGCTTCGGCATGAAGGTCGCCGTCTTGCCGAAAGCATGCGCCACATTGTGGATCACATACTTGTAGATCTGAAGGTGGTCGGCCACCGTGGTCAGCGTGTCGAACTTGATGCCGAGTTCGTGCTGGGCAGCAGCCACTTCGTGATGGTGCTTTTCGATGGTGACGCCCATCTCCTGCATGACGGTCAGCATCTCGCCGCGCAGGTCCTGGCAGCTGTCGATCGGGTTGACCGGGAAATAGCCGCCCTTGGTGCGCGGACGGTGACCGAGGTTGCCGGTCTCATAGGCCGTGTCGCTGTTGGTCGGCAATTCGACCGAGTCCACCTCGAAACCCGTCTTGTAGGGGTTTGCGGAGAACTTCACGTCGTCGAAAATGAAGAATTCGGCTTCCGGGCCGAACACGACCGTGTCGCCGATGCCGGTGGACTTCACATAGGCTTCGGCGAGCTTCGCCGTGCCGCGCGGGTCGCGGCCATAGGGTTCGCCTGTCGACGGCTCAATGATGTCGCAGAACACGGCGAGTGTCGTCTGCGCGTAGAACGGATCGATCGTCGCCGTCGCGCTGTCGGGGAGCAGCACCATGTCGGACTCGTTGATCGCCTTCCAGCCGGCGATGGACGAACCGTCGAACATCGTGCCTTCGGCCCAGAATTCGTCGTCGCAAAGACCGACGTCGAACGTGACATGCTGCATCTTGCCGCGCGGATCGGTGAAGCGCAGGTCGACGTACTTGACGTCCTTCTCCTTGATAACGTCCTGAATAGATTTGCCAGCCATTTGATCCTCTTTCCCTGTTGTCCTTTAGGGGTTCGTCCGTGGGCTTTCGCCCCGCTCATTGCATTGGAGTTTCGGTTCGTGTCCTTGGTGCCTGCAGCGCTGTCCGCCGCCCGTAGCCTTTGTCTGGCTGCCGCGCCGGGCGCTTGCGGTCGTCCTATGTCGTGCTCGTCAAATAAGCCCCCTAGATTGCTTCTGCTCCGGTTTCGCCGGTACGGATACGGATCGACTCCTCGACATTCGAAATGAAAATCTTGCCGTCGCCGATGCGGCCAGTCCGCGCAGCCTGCTGAATCGCCTCCACGGCTTTCGCCACCATTTCATCGTTCAGCACGACTTCGATTTTCACCTTGGGCAGGAAGTCGACGACATATTCGGCGCCGCGATAGAGTTCGGTATGCCCTTTCTGTCGGCCGAAGCCCTTGGCTTCCGTCACGGTGATGCCCTGAAGGCCAACTTCCTGGAGTGCCTCTTTCACCTCGTCGAGCTTGAACGGCTTGATGATCGCCTCGATCTTTTTCATTCGCTGACTTCCTTAATCATGGGCTTGCCGCCCGCAACCATGTGCCTGAGGGATAGCACGGCTCATGCCAACAGCGGGATAGGTGTAAAACCCTTTTAAATCAATGGGTTGAAATCCTGATCGTTCCAGGATGCCCGCATTTTAATCAGCAAAACTGCATAAAAAACAGGCGAAATGAGCAAAAAACAGGCGGCGTCTTAACGGAGTACTTCCGGCACCGGAAAAAGTGGCCTGCGTGCTGGCATTTGAGCGGAGATTGACAGCCTGCGCCATGCCCGCGACAAACCCGAAGGCCATCAAGGTGCCGATTTCTGTGGAAAAGGCTGGGAGACGGAGATGAAGGCGGCGAACAGCGTGTTTTCGGCTCTCGGCACGACCGTCTTCACGGTCATGTCGGCGCTTGCCACCGAGCATGGCGCGATCAATCTCGGGCAGGGCTTTCCGGACGACGAGGGACCGGACGATGTCCGCGCCGCCGCCGCGAAGGCGATCATCGACGGCCCGAACCAGTATCCGCCGATGATGGGGCTCCCCGCGCTGCGCCAGGCGGTCGCCACGGCCAACAAGCGCTTCTACGGACTCGATGTCGACTGGCAGAGCGAGGTCATGGTCACCTCCGGCGCGACCGAGGCGCTCAACGACTGCCTGACGGCCCTGCTGAACCCCGGCGACGAAGCCATCATCTTCGAGCCCGCCTATGACAGCTACCGCCCAGTGATCGAGGCAGCGGGCGCGAAGGTCGTCGCCATCCCTCTCGAGCCGCCGCACTGGTCGCTCCCGATGGAGAAACTCGAAGCGGCCTTCTCGGACAGGACCAAGCTTGTCCTCGTCAACACACCGATGAACCCCATCGGCAAGGTCTTCACGAAGGACGAACTTGGCCGCATCGCCGCGCTGATGGAGCGCCACGACGCCTATGCCGTCTGCGACGAGGTCTATGAGCATCTCGTCTTTTCCGGCCATGCCCATGTGCCGCTGATGACGTTGCCCGGCATGCGCGAGCGCTGCCTGCGGATCGGCTCGGCGGGCAAGACCTTCTCGCTGACGGGCTGGAAGATCGGCTACATCACCGGCCCCGCGCCCCTGATGGAAGTGGTCGCGAAAACGCACCAGTTCGTTACTTTTACCACGCCACCCGGCCTTCAGGCCGCCGTCGCCTACGGGCTCGGCAAGGACGATGCCTATTTCGCGGGCCTTGCTTCCTCGCTGGAGGCGAAGCGCGACCTGCTGGCGAAGGGATTGAGGGCAGCGGGTTTCGATGTGCTGCCCGCCGACGGCACCTATTTCATCTCGGCCGACTTCCGCCCGCTCGGCTTCAATGGTACGGACGAGGAGTTCTGCCGTGAGATCACGGTGAAGGCGAAGGTCGCAGCGATCCCGCTCTCCGCCTTCTATTCCTCGCCCGGCGCCCCGCGCCATCTCGCGCGCTTCTGCTTCTGCAAACAGGATGCGATCCTCGAAGAAGCGAGCGCTCGGTTGAAGGCTTATGCGCAGGGCATAGCAGCGTGAGCCTCTCCGCGCTCCGCCGCTCCGCTCAGTCAGGCAAGGCGGAATGGCTTGTCCTCTTCCTGCATGGCTATGGCTCTTCCGGTGCGGACCTCATGTCCTTCGCGGATTACTGGCAGGGGTCGATGCCCAATGTCGCCTTCGTCGCGCCGGACGGACCGGCACCCGCGAAAGACGGCGGCTTCCAGTGGATCGGCAAGCGCCCGGCGGGCGACCCGCGTCTTTACGATGATGCGGTCGCCGCCGCGCCGCCGCTGCATGATTTCATCGACGGTGAACTCGCGCGCGAGGGCCTCGATGCCTCGCGCCTCGCGCTGGTCGGCTTCAGCCAGGGCACCGTCATGGCGCTTCATCTCGGCCTTCGCCGCGCCATCGCGCCCGCCGCTGTGCTCGGCTATTCCGGCGGCCTTGTCGGCGCGGACAAACTGAGAGACGAAATCACCTCGAAGCCACCGGTCATGCTCGTTCATGGCGAGCAGGACGACCTTGCGCCGATCTACGGCATGATGACTTCGGTGAAGGCGCTCACCGAGGTGGGTATCGCCTCTCAGGGCATACCGATCCCCGGCCTCGGCCATGCGGTCGACGCGAACGCGCTCATTTATGGCGCGCGCTTTCTCCTCTCCGCCTTCGCGTACCGCGAGAAGCATGGCTTCTGAACGCATGGAAAAAACTTGTCCCCGCCCATTGTGGCGTCCCCATATTGATGGGACCGGCTTTCAGGTGAGGGGCGCTTCCGGGGCGTCCGAAAGTGCGAAGGCCGGGCGGCGCCTGCGTTGTCGGAGGAAGACGCATCCTCCGCTCTCGGGACTTAGGTGCAGGGTAGGTGCGGGCACTACGACCCGCTTGGCGATCCGCGCTCTTCGGAGCAAGGGGGCCAGGGTGGCGAGGGCACCGGTTAAGACGCCGCGCGCGGAGCAGCTTCGGCCGCTCAAAAAAAATCTATCGGATCGCGACCGGACTTGCTCCGCGCCCCTCCGCTTTTCATCCGCCGGAAGCGTCCTGCTTCGCGGCTGCCGCTTTCGCGCGCCCGCCGTCTGACGCAGCGGCGGCGCAGTTTCTCAAGCACCGCTGGACACGCAAGCGTCACTCGCTATTCTCGGCGCAAACTGGTTAGCACCACGAACTAAACAGAAAAGCCTCTCAGGGAGACCTCGCCATGTCCGACATCAAGCTCGACGATCGCATGCCCGTGCTGGTGGGCTGCGGCCAGCTCGTCCAGAAGGAAAAGGATGTCGAGAAGGCGAAGTCGCCGATGCACCTGATGGCGGATGCGGCGGAGGCCGCCGCTGCAGATACCGGCCTCGGTAAGAAGCTCTGGACGCAGGTCGACAACGTGACGACCGTCCGCTTCATCACCGACAGTCCGGACTCCGCGCGCCTTCCCTTCGGTCGCTATCCGAACGCGGCGAAGACGCTCGCCAATATGCTCGGCGCGAACCCGTCCAAGACCTGCTACGGGCCGACCGGCGGCAACACGCCCCAGATGCTCGTGAACCACACCGCCGAACTCATCGCGAATGGCGAGACGGATGTCGCGCTTGTCGCGGGCTCCGAATGTTTCGGCACTATGATGCGCGCACTGGGGCAGGGGAAGACACTCCCCTGGCATGACGAGAACCCGGGCGGCGAGCGCATCGACATCGGTTATGAAAAGGCGGGCGTCACCGACGTCGAGAAGCGCCACAAGCTTCAGTTCCCGGTCAACATCTACCCGATGTTCGAGAATGCGATCCGTGGCGCGGCGGGACGGAGCGTGAAGGACCACCAGCTCGCGGTCGGCAAGCTGATGGCACCCTTCACCGAGGTCGCCGCGAAGCATCCGCAGGCATGGTTCCCCATCGCGCGCACGCCGGAGGAAATCGCGACGCCGACCGACGACAACCGCTATGTCGGCTTCCCCTACACGAAGTACATGAACGCGATCATGCAGGTCGATCAGGCCGCCGCCGTCGTCATGATGTCGGTTGCGAAGGCGCGCGAACTCGGCGTGCCGCAGGAGAAGTGGGTGTTCCTGCATGGCTGCGCGGATGCGAACGACCTCTGGTTCCCGACCGAGCGCGTGAACTATCACTCCTCGCCTGCGATCCGCATGATGGGCAGGAAGGCCTTCGCCATGTCGGGCTGGAACATCGGTGAGATCGACTATTTCGATCTCTATTCCTGCTTCCCGTCGGCTGTGCAGATCGGCCGCGACGAACTCGGTATCGCAAAAGACGATCCGCGACCCCTTACCGTGACAGGCGGCCTTCCTTATTTCGGCGGGGCGGGCAACAACTACGTCATGCACTCCATCGCCACGATGATGGACAAGCTCCGCGCGAAGCCGGGCTCGAAAGGCCTCTGCACATCGAACGGCTGGTATGTGACGAAGCACGGCCTCGGCCTCTATTCGACCGAACCGCTGGCCGGCAAGTGGGAGCGCGAGAACCCTGCCACCTATCAGGCCGAGATCGACGCGGAAAAGCACCCGAAGGTTGAGGAAAAGCCGAACGGCAAGGCGAAGATCGAGACCTACACGGTCGTCCACGGGCGGAACGGCGCGGAATTCGCCATCGTCTTCGGTCGTCTGGCCGAGAACGATGCCCGCTTCGTGGCTCACACCCCGAACGACCCGGCGACCCTTGCCGACATGGTGGAGCGGGAGCAGCTTGGCCGCCCGGGCTCGGTCGTTTCGGCGGCGGATGGCAGCGTCAATATCTTCACGCCCGAATAGGCGGCCGGCTCGGCGGGAGCACGGAGATCGTCATCGCGTTGTCATTTCCACCTGCCGACTCGGGCGCGCGGCGTGCTAACTTTTGATCCGAAGCAGGGTTAACAAACACGTTAGGCATCTGTTGACGTTGAGCATGCAAAATCCCTAGCGTTATGTAGGGGTATGCGTGCAAGGGTCATCCAATACCGACTTTCGGGGGTTTTCCGTGAAAACTGAAATTATGGCGCGGCAGCTCATCGCCGGTGCGATCACTTTGTGTCTGGCAGCGGTTCTTGCGAGTCCGGCTTCTGCCTTCGTCAACGAGGTGCGCGGCGGTGTCTACGCTCACGACGTGCTTGGTCCGGCCCATGAAAGCGATGGCGCTGACCTGACAGGTGAAATTCTTTTCGACACACCGTCCTTTCTCGAATGGGCGTTCAATCCGCGTCCGCGCCTCGGCGGAACGCTGAACTTCAATGGCGATACCAGCCTGATTTATCTGGACCCGTTCGGTTGGACGATTGATCTCACCGACACGATCTTCGTGGACGGTAGCCTGGGCGCAGCGGTCCATGACGGTCGTATCCACGGTTCGCGGCCCGGTCAGAACCAGTATGGTTGCCGGTGGAACTTCCACGAGACGGCATCGATTGGCTATCGCATCGCACCGAACCTGTCGGTCATGGCGAGTCTCGAGCACATCTCGAATGCCGGCCTCTGCAGCGTGAACGACGGACTCACTAACGTCGGAATGCGCGTCGGCTACTCCTTCTGAAGAAAAGGCCGCCCCGAAGGGCGGCCTTTTTTCTACCAGAGCCAGGTTTCCGGGTCCGGAACCGGCTTGTTGTCCAGTGTCAGCATGAAGCCCTTGATCGCCCGGATCAGGAACCAGATCACGGTCAGGAAACCGAGGATGAAGCCGACGCCGATCGGCATGGTGAGGGCGCTGACGAAGGCGAAGAGCAGCCCGATCCAGAAGGTTCTGATCTGGAAGGTGTAGTGCGATGCCGCGTCCTTGCTCGCCTCACCGCGCTTCAGATAGGCGACGATCAGCCCGGCAATGGCGGTAATACCCACCGCAAGGCTGACGAAATAGAGAATATAGACAAGCTTTGGCGCGTCGAACTCGCCGGCCGGCGCCGGTTGCGTGACGGGCGGTCGTGTCTCGCTCATGGGGGCCTCCTCCGCTGGAATCGCTGCGACAAGGCTAGCGCTTCGTGGGAGCGATACCCAACACCCCTTTTTTATCGGCTTTCGCTCATCCGGCGGCTAGGATTGCCTCTCCTGCGGGTGAGGAAGAAACATACATGAAGACCATTCGGAAGCTTGCGATCGTACTTGCGGCCGCCGCGTTGACCTTGACTGTTGCTGGCTGCGGCACCGTGACAATGGATCAGGCCGCGAGGCAGACGACCGGCAATCCGCCGGTTGTTGGTGCTGAAATTGCGGGGCCGGGTACGATCCTGCAGCCTCTGCCGACGGGTGCCCTGCTACTGTCCGAGCCGGCTGATGGCACCGCCTTCGAACGGAATCTCGCCACTTGCCGGGCCTTCTTTCGGACTTTGCCTTCGACGGAAACGGTCAGGGCGGAAAGCCCAGTCGCTCCCAACCTGATTGCGACGCGCTGGTTGAGTTCGAAATCGACGGTGGGTTCTCGCGATTGTACCCGCCTTGTCAACGAATACGATTATCCGCGTGCGGCGGCCCTTCTGAAATCCATCGGGCACGGTGGCTCCAAGGGACCCGTTTTTGTCGGCTATCTCGGAAACTCCTACATCGCCGTAAGCGGTTCGTCCTATACCGATGGCGAACTCGACGACTTCGTCGGCAGTTGGGCAAAGACGATCATCAAGGCGAACGAGGAATACGCGAAACTCAACCTCTCGGGCGATGTTCTGCTCGCTTCACCTTCGACGCCTTATGACAAGCCCATTCGGAAGGCGTCCGGACTCGAACTCATCCTGATTGGCGTTCTGAAGACGGCCGCGGAGCTGCTCTATCCCCTGGCCGTCATCACAACGAACCTGGCCGGGCAGTGAGGGTGCTCCCTTCGCCTCTCTTGCAATCGGGAGCGGCCTCGCCGACAAACGGGCATCCAGAAACTGAGACCCGGTGACGAAACATGCCCACCATCTACATGATCCGCCACGGCGAGGCCGCCGCCGGCTGGGACGCCGACACCGATCCCGGCCTCTCGGACAAGGGCCGCGCGCAGGCGGAGGCCGTCGCGGGCGAGATCGAGAAGCGGGTCGGTAAGAAGCTCCCGATCCTCTCGTCTCCCTTGCGCCGCTGCCGCGAGACGGCGATGCCGCTCTCCCGGACATGGGCCTGTGAGCCCGTCATCGAAACGCGCGTTGCCGAAATCCCGTCGCCCATCGAGGATCTCGATGCGCGCGGACCCTGGCTCCGCCGGCTCATGAGCGGGACGTGGAGGGAAGCACTGACGCCGGAGAACACAGGCGGCGGCAAGGTCGATCTCGCGGGCTGGCGGCAGTCCGTCGTTGATGCGTTGACGGACCTGCCCGGCGACACTGTGATCTTCTCGCACTTCATCGCGATCAACGTCGCGGCGGGTGCGGCAACCGGCGACGACCGCCTCGTCACCTTCCGCCCGGACAACTGCTCGGTCACCGTCTTCGAGACGATGGGCGGCAACCTCACGCTCGTCGAGCAGGGCCGCGAGGCGGAGACGAAGGTGAACTGATGGCGCCCCGAAATCATCAATTCCTCGCCGCAATCGCGCGGCTATGATGGGGCCATGATCACGCCCGCCGATTCCCTTGAACTCCTCTCCGTCGCCGAGATGAGCCGCGCCGACGCGCTCACCATCGAGCGTGGCACGCCGGGCATCGCCCTTATGGAGAATGCCGGCCGTGCCGTGGCGGAGGCGGTCGTCGGGCGCTTCCCGGCGGGTCCCGTCTCCGTGCTCTGCGGGCCGGGCAACAATGGCGGCGACGGTTTCGTCGTCGCGCGTCTTCTCGCGGAGCGCGGCTGGCCGGTCTCGCTTTTTCTGCTCGGCGCTCGCAATGCGCTGAAGGGCGATGCGGCGCTCGCAGCTGACCGCTGGACGGGCCCGGTTCATCCGCTGACCGGCGATGCCGGCCGTGGTGCTGCGCTCGTCGTCGACGCCATCTTCGGTGCCGGTCTCGCGCGCGACGTGGAAGGGGCGGCTGCGCAGGCAATCGAACGCATCGGCAAGAGCGGGACACCCGTCGTCGCGATCGA
Organism: Parvibaculum sp.; assembly: GCA_017642695.1. Classification (GTDB taxonomy): domain Bacteria; phylum Pseudomonadota; class Alphaproteobacteria; order Parvibaculales; family Parvibaculaceae; genus Parvibaculum. The sequence goes on from JAEPQD010000001.1 coordinate 2,213,506, forward strand.
CGTGCCGACCGGCGTTGACGGCGATACCGGCAGGGTGCGCGGCACCGCGTTCGGCGCCACGCTCACCGTTACCTTCTTTCGTGCAAAGCCGGGGCACTTGCTTCTGCCGGGACGGCTCCAGTGCGGCGAGGTGCAGGTTGCGGACATCGGCATCCCGGCTTCGGCCCTGGAAGAGATCGCGCCACAGACTTTCCTGAACGAACCGCCGCTCTGGACCGCCGCCTTTCCGCGCCCGCGGCTCGACAGCCACAAATACACGAAAGGCCACGCCGTCGTCGTCTCGGGCGGTGCTGCGCAGACGGGCGCCGCGCGTCTCGCCGCTCGCGGCGCGCTTCGGGCGGGCGCGGGTCTCGTCACCGTCGCCTCGCCGCCCTCGGCCATGCTCGTCAACGCGGCGCATCTCACCTCGATCATGCTTCAGCCCTTCGACGGGGCGGATGCGCTGACGGCGATCCTTGAGGACAAGCGCAAGAACGCGCTGCTCATCGGCCCCGGCGCGGGGGTCGGCTGGGAGACGCGCGACAATGTGCTCGCAGTGCTTCTCTCCGGCGCGGCCATTGTGCTCGATGCCGACGCGCTCACATCCTTTGCGGAAATCCCGCGCGACCTTTTCGTTGCCATCAAGGGCTACTTCGCGGGCCCCGTCGTCATGACGCCGCATGAGGGCGAGTTCGCGCGCCTCTTCCCGAAGATTGCGGAAGAGGGGGGCTCGAAGCTCGAACGCGCCCGCAAGGCGGCTGCCGAGGCCGCCGCCGTCGTCGTCCTCAAGGGCGCGGACACGGTGGTCGCCGCACCGGACGGGCGAGCCGCCGTCGCCCGCAACGCAGGCCCCGAACTCGCCACTGCCGGCTCTGGAGACGTGTTGGGGGGCATCATCCTCGGCCTGCTGGCGCAGGGCATGCCGCCCTTCGAGGCGGCCTGTGCGGGTGTCTGGCTCCATGGCGAGGCGGGCGATTGCTTCGGCCCCGGCCTCATCTCCGAGGATCTGCCGGAAATGCTCCCCGCCGTCCTCCGGGAGCTTCTTCGGGCTCTTTGAGCCCCCTTGGGAGGAAACCACGGCTTTTGCTGGCAATCGCCCGGTGCCCTTGATATAGAGAGCGCCAATTTGGGGACCGGCCGGCCTTTGAAGGGCTACGCCAGAGCCCTTCTCGCGGGCGTGGCGGAATTGGTAGACGCGCTGGATTTAGGTTCCAGTGCCGCAAGGCGTGGGGGTTCAAATCCCTCCGCCCGCACCAGGCCGGAAGCCCGGCAAATAAACGGATTGGATGATGCAGGTCACGGTTACGAACGCGGACGGTTTGAAGCGCGAATTGAAAATTCAGGTCCCGGCTCAGGACCTGGAGGCGAAACTCGGTGCGAAGTTGGACGAGATGAAGGGCCAGGTCCGGCTCAAGGGCTTCCGCCCGGGCAAGGTGCCGGTCAGCCACCTTCGCAAGACCTTCGGCAAGCAGGTCATGGGCGACGTCATTCAGGAGACCGTCGGCGAAACCAGCCAGAAGGCGATAGAGGATGAGTCGCTGCGCCCTGCGTTCCAGCCCTCGATCGATCTCGAAGGCGAAATCCAGGACGTCATCGACGGCAAGTCGGACCTCACCTTTAAGATGAGTTTCGAGGTTATCCCCTCCTTCGAACTGGCTGATTTTTCAAAGCTTTCCTTGGAGCGTCTGACGGCTGAGGTAAAGGATGAGGACATCGAAGAGTCCCTCAAGCGCCTCGCTGAGAACCAGAAGAACTTCGAGCCCCGTGAAGAAGGCGCCAAGGCCGAAGAGGGCGATCTCCTGACGCTCGACTTCGTCGGCAAGATTGACGGTGAAGCCTTCGAGGGAGGCTCCGCCGAGGATGCCAATCTCGAGATCGGCTCCGGCCGCTTCATTCCCGGTTTCGAGGAACAGCTCGTCGGCGCGAAAGCGGGCGACGACGTCGTGGTGAAAGTCACCTTCCCCGAGGAATACGGCGCCGAACATCTCGCCGGCAAGGATGCGGTCTTCGAGGTCAAGGTGAAGGAAGTGAAGGCCCCCGCCGAGGTGAAGCTCGACGACGAACTGGCCAAGCGCTTCGGCCTTGAGAGCATGGAAAAGCTCCGCGAGGCGCTTGCCGAACAGATGAAGGGCGAGTACGCCCGCATGTCCCGCCAGCACCTGAAGCGGGCGATGCTGGACAAGCTCGACGAACTCCACGACTTCGAACTGCCGCCGACCATGGTTGAGCAGGAATTCAATCAGATCTGGCATCAGTTCGAGCACGAGCTGCAGCACCAGAACAAGACCGCCGCCGATCTCGATGAGCCGGAAGAGGAAGTCCGGGCCGAGTACCGCAAGATCGCTGAGCGCCGCGTACGTCTCGGTCTTCTTCTCGCCGAAGTCGGCGACAAGAACAGCATTTCCGTCACGGACCAGGAACTGAACCAGGCACTCGCCGAGCGCGCCCGCCAGTTCCCCGGTCAGGAGCGGCAGCTCTATCAGTACTATCAGCAGAACCCGCAAGCCGTGCAGGAACTGCGCGCGCCGATCTTCGAGGACAAGGTCGTCGATTTCATCGCCGAGTTGGCCGATGTGCAGGACAAGGTGGTGAGCCGCGACGAACTCTTCACCGATCCGGATGCCGACGAGCACGACCATCATGATCATCACGATCATGATCATGATCATGACCACGGCGACGAGAAGCCGGCGAAAAAGGCCGCCGCCAAGAAACCTGCCGCCAAAAAAGCCGCAGCTGGAAAGGACGCGGGCGACAAGAAGCCCGCCGCCAAGAAGGCTCCGGCAAAGAAGACGGCTGCCAAGAAGAAAGACGACTGAGCGGCTTGGCCGCTGTCATCTGACAAGGCCCGGAGTTGTCTCCGGGCCTTTTGTTTTCCGGTTCCGAATTGCGGCGAAAAAGTGATGCGCCTGCATTAAGGTTTCGTTAGCAAAAAACTTTGCGCCCAGACGAAAAAACCTGTTGCACGGACTCGGCGATACCTATATCCCCGCGCATCACAAGACGCACACGCACGTGCCGCTGGCCCATTGTAGGTTTATGCAACGACGTAAAGCGTCCTTTTTGGATCACGCCGGCAAATGGAAACGCCGGGTCTGAAAAAGGGTGTTTACGATGTTCGCTCCTGAGCAGGGCCGCCGTGCCCGTTCGCGCATCTCCATGAAATCCGCCGCCAAGCCGGTCCCGGCCACGAAGCCGGTTGCGCCCACGAAGTCGGGCGCTCGCCGCAAACCGCGTCTCCGTCTGGTGCCGCAGGCGGCCGAGTTGCCGCTGGAGCGTGGCGGCCTTCCCCCCAAGATTGCGCGCTACCTCGCAGCCGCCGAGATTCCTTCTCCGTGCCTTGTGGTCGACGTCGATATCGTTGCCCACAACTTCGAGGAGCTTGCCCGTTCGCTGCCGCAGGCGCGCATCTTCTACGCCGTGAAGGCGAACCCGGCAGACGAGATCGTCTCGCGTCTCGCGCGTCTCGGCTCGTCCTTCGACACGGCCAGCATGGGCGAGATCGATCTCTGCCTCGGCCACGGCGTGTCCGCTGACCGGCTCTCCTTCGGCAACACGATCAAGAAGGAACGCGACATTGCCGAAGCCTTCGGCAAGGGCGTCCGCATGTTTGCCTTCGACAGCGCAGCCGAACTGGACAAGATCGCCCGCGTAGCTCCCGGCTCTAAAGTCTATTGCCGCGTGCTCATGGAATGCGAAGGCGCCGAATGGCCGCTCTCGCGGAAGTTCGGCTGCGAGCCCTCGATGGCGGCGGACCTCTTGGTCCGTGCCAATGAGCTCGGTCTCGATGCCTATGGTCTCTCGTTCCATGTCGGGTCACAGCAGACCGACCTCACGCAATACGACAAGGCACTCGCGTTGTCGCTGTCGCTCTTCCGCGACCTCGATGCACGGGGCGTGAACCTGCGCATGGTCAACATGGGCGGTGGTTTTCCGTCGCGCTATCGCACCGACGTTCCCTCGATTGCCGCCTATGGCGCGGCGATCCGCGAGGCGCTCGTGCGCCACTTCGGCGACAACCAGCCGGAAGTAATCGTTGAGCCCGGCCGCGGCGTCGTCGGCGATGCCGGCGTCATCCAGGCGGAAGTTGTGCTCGTCTCCGAAAAGGGTGGCGACGATGCGCGACGATGGGTCTATCTCGATGCTGGCAAGTTCCACGGTCTCGCCGAGACCATGGATGAGGCGATCAAGTACCGCCTGCTGACCTCGCGCGACGGCGGCGAAACCTCGCCCGTCGTTCTTGCCGGTCCAACCTGCGACAGCGCAGACATTCTCTACGAGAAGACGGACTACCGTCTCCCGTCGAGCCTGCAGGCTGGCGACAAGGTTTGGATTCTCGCCACGGGCGCCTACACGACGACCTATTCGGCCGTCGCGTTCAACGGCTTTCCCCCTCTGGCGAGCGTCTGCATCTGAGGTTCCGGTAAAACCCGCTCACAAGATATCGAAGGACGAAACGGTCGTGCAGGCGCGCTGCGCTGACGCCGGGTTCGCCGCATGGAAACGAACATGAAGATCGTTCTTGAAACTGAATCATATACGCCCGCCGTCGACAAACTCGTCGCCGATGCGTTCGGCCCGGACCGCTTCGCGAAAACCGTCTACCGGCTTCGCGACAGCGTCGAACACGACACCTCGCTTGCGCTGGTCGCGATCGACAAGGGCGAGGTCGTGGGCACCCTGCGCTTCTGGCCCATTGAGATCGAAGGGACGCCGGCCCTGTTGCTTGGCCCTCTCGTCACCGCACCGAACTGGCAGGGAAAGGGCATTGGCAGCCGTCTCATGCATGCCGGCCTCGCCCGCGCGGCGGCTCAGGGGCATCGCATTGTCGTTCTTGTGGGTGATGAGCCCTACTATCGCCGTTTCGGCTTCACCCGGGCGCTGGCCCGCCGGCTTGAATTGCCGGGATGGGTCGACACCGACCGCTTTCTCGCACGTGAACTCGTTTCCGGCGCCATGACGGGCGTGATGGGGATGATTGGCCGTCCCGGTGAAGCGTCGGTTCCTGCGCTCGGGAAGGTCAGACGGGCTGCCTGACCCTGCGGCAAGAACCCCTGCGCATTGAAGGGGCGAAATCTGCCGTTCCAGCTCCTATATTTCTTGGGCTAGTGTTCTGAACCGTCCATTTACCGAATCGGCCTAAATACGGGTGAAGCGCCGTTTCATGCGGTGGCGTGGGAACGCGACGGCTGCATCCTTCTCTTTGCAGGATGGCGGCGCTCCCTGATAAACATCCGCGTGAACCGGCCGATGCCCAGGAGAAACCATGAAAGACCCCATCGAAACCTACATGAACCTCGTGCCGATGGTGGTCGAGCAGACCAACCGTGGTGAGCGCGCCTACGACATTTTCTCGCGCCTTCTGAAGGAGCACATCATTTTTGTCGCTGGTCCCGTCGAGGACGGCATGGCGATGCTTGTGACGGCTCAGCTTCTTTTTCTCGAAGCTGAAAATCCGAAGAAGGAAATCTCGATGTACATCAACTCGCCGGGCGGCGTGGTGACATCGGGCCTTGCGATCTACGACACGATGCAGCACATCCGCCCCCCCGTTTCTACGGTCTGCATGGGGCAGGCCGCGTCCATGGGGTCCCTCCTTCTCGCGGCGGGCGAAAAGGGTATGCGCTTCGCGTTACCGAATGCCCGTATCATGGTCCATCAGCCCTCTGGCGGATTTCAGGGCCAGGCAACGGACATTGAAATTCACGCCCGCGAAACGATTGCGATTCGTGAACGCCTTAACAATATTTATGTGAAGCATACGGGCCAGAGCCTGAAGGACGTGGAGGACGCGCTGGAGCGCGACAACTTCATGAGTCCGGAGCGCGCCAAGGAGTTTGGCATCATCGACCATGTGGGTGTCGAACGGGCCGAGAGCGCCAAAAAAGACTGAAAATAACGAGGCTTTTCGGGTTTCTCTCGCGCGCCTGCCGAAAAACCGGGCGGTATTTGCCCAAGATTCGGGCCGGGAGAACGCTGGGGCAGGGCCTTCTCGGCATTCGCTGTGGGGGTGGCTAAAGGTAATGAAATGTTGATCCCCCGCCGAATAACATGCTCGTATGGAGCCAAGGTTACAGGTTGAGGCATCCATTTTGCGGCCTCTGACGTAGAAAAATGGGCGCCTTGATCGGATACCGGAAGGCAGGCACGGTTGGTGCATAGGCGTTGGTAAAACCTGTTCGTACCGGCCTGTGGGTTACTAAGGAGTTCTTATGAGCAAGGTGAGCGGCGGCGACTCCAAGAACACGCTCTACTGTTCCTTCTGCGGCAAAAGCCAGCATGAGGTCAGGAAGCTGATCGCGGGACCGACCGTCTTTATCTGCGACGAATGCGTCGAACTGTGCATGGACATTATCCGCGAGGAGAACAAGAGCTCGCTGGTGAAGTCCCGTGACGGCGTTCCCTCGCCGCAGGAAATCTGCGCGGTGCTTGATGACTACGTGATTGGCCAGATGCATGCCAAGCGCGTGCTTTCGGTTGCCGTTCACAATCACTACAAGCGCCTCAACCACGCCGCCAAGAACAACGACGTTGAACTCGCGAAGTCGAACATCCTGCTGATCGGCCCGACCGGTTGCGGCAAGACGCTGCTCGCGCAGACCCTTGCCCGCATTCTGGATGTCCCCTTCACGATGGCCGACGCTACGACGCTGACCGAAGCCGGTTATGTCGGCGAGGACGTCGAGAACATCATTCTGAAGCTGCTCCAGTCGGCCGATTACAATGTCGAGCGCGCGCAGCGGGGCATCGTCTATATCGACGAAGTCGACAAGATCAGCCGCAAGTCCGACAACCCCTCCATCACACGTGACGTGTCGGGTGAGGGTGTGCAGCAGGCGCTGCTGAAGATCATGGAAGGCACTGTCGCTTCCGTGCCGCCGCAGGGCGGCCGCAAGCATCCCCAGCAGGAGTTCCTGCAGGTGGACACCACGAACATCCTCTTTATTTGCGGGGGTGCTTTCGCGGGCCTCGAAAAGATCATCGGCCAGCGCGGCAAGGGCGCGGGCATAGGTTTCAGCGCCACGGTCCAGTCTGTCGAGGACCGCAAGACCGGCGAACTCCTGAAAGACCTGGAACCGGAAGATCTGCTCAAGTTCGGCCTGATCCCGGAATTCGTCGGCCGCATGCCGGTTCTGGCGACGCTGGAAGATCTCGACGAGGAAGCGCTTGTCACCATCCTCACGCAGCCGAAGAACGCGCTCGTGAAGCAGTACGAGCGCCTGTTCGAGATGGAAAACGTCAAGCTTACCTTTTCGGATGAGGCACTTCGAGCCATCGCCCGCAAGGCGATTGAACGCAAGACCGGCGCGCGCGGTCTTCGTTCGATCCTGGAGGCGATTCTGCTCGACACGATGTTCGACCTGCCGACGCTCGAAGGCGTCGAGGAAGTCGTCATCAGTGCAGAGGTCGTCGAGGGCAAGGCCAGGCCGCTCTATATTTACGCAGAGCGACAGGGCGACGTCGGCACAGGTGCCTGACCTCGATTGAGCGGCGAAAAACCCTGTGCCAGCAGGGGGTTGAAGGTGGCCTTGAAAGCGGAAGCTCTCGGGGCCATTTTCATTTTAACCAGTAGGCCCGCCAACGCAGCGCGCCAGCCGGAACCCATGAGGTTCCGGCGGACTTTTCGTCTGGAACCGCTTCAATGAACGGGGCGGTCTACCCGAATCCCGGTATTCTGGACGAACAAGCGGCAGATCAGCATTCATTCAGATTCGGATGATAGGCTGGAGTTTCGTTGCGGGCGGCAGCATTTGTAAGGCAGGTATCCGAGCATGACAGACACAGACGAAAACAGGCAGACAGGCGGATCGGAGAAGGGCGGGGCTCTCGTACTTCCGGTGTTGCCGCTGCGCGATATCGTCGTCTTTCCCCATATGATCGTGCCGCTCTTCGTCGGTCGCGAAAAGTCGGTGCGCGCGCTGGAAAACGTGATGCAGGACGACAAGCAGATATTGCTCGTCGCCCAGAAGAACGCGGCGGACGACAATCCGGATACGGACGATATTTACGAAATCGGAACCGTTGGTTCGGTGCTTCAGTTGCTCAAGTTGCCCGACAACACCGTCAAGGTCCTGGTCGAGGGTGTCCGCCGTGCGCGGGTCAAGCGCTACACCGGTAATGACGAATTCTTCGAAGCCGAGATCGATGCAATCGAGGAAGCGGACGGCGAAGGTGAACAGCTCGAAGGCCTGTCGCGCTCCGTTGTGTCGCAGTTCGAAGGCTATGTGAAGCTCAACAAGAAGGTGCCGCCCGAGGTCTTGGGATCGATTGGCCAGATCGACGATCCCGCGAAGCTCGCCGATACCATCGCGAGCCACATCAACATCAAGATTCCCGAGAAGCAGGAACTTCTCGAAATGGCCTCCGTCAGCGAGCGTCTGGAGCGAGTCTATTCTCTCATGGAAGGCGAAATCAGCGTCCTCCAGGTCGAGAAGCGCATCCGCTCGCGTGTGAAGCGCCAGATGGAGAAGACGCAGCGCGAGTACTATCTGAACGAGCAGATGAAAGCCATTCAGAAGGAACTTGGCGACGGCGACGAGGGCAAGGACGAGATGCGCGAGCTCGAAGAGCGCATCCAGAAGACCAAGCTCTCCAAGGAGGCGAACGAAAAGGCCATGGCTGAGCTGAAGAAGCTCAAGCAGATGAGCCCGATGTCTGCCGAAGCGACCGTCGTGCGCAACTATCTCGACTGGCTGCTGTCCGTGCCGTGGAAGAAGCGGAGCCGCGTGAAGAAGGATCTTCTGAACGCTCAGCAGATCCTCGATACCGACCACTATGGTCTCGACAAGGTCAAGGAGCGCATCGTCGAGTACCTCGCCGTGCAGACCCGTTCGAACAAGCTGAAGGGCCCGATCCTTTGCCTCGTGGGCCCGCCTGGCGTCGGCAAGACCTCACTCGGCAAGTCGATCGCCCGTGCGACCGGCCGCGACTTCGTGCGCATGTCGCTCGGAGGCGTCCGGGACGAGGCGGAAATCCGCGGTCACCGGCGTACCTATATCGGTTCGATGCCCGGCAAGGTCATTCAGTCGATGAAGAAGGTGAAGCACACCAATCCGCTCTTCCTCCTCGACGAGATCGACAAGATGGGGTCGGACTTCCGTGGCGACCCCTCGTCCGCCCTGCTTGAAGTTCTTGATCCCGAGCAGAATAACGCCTTCGCGGATCATTATCTCGAAGTCGACTATGACCTCTCTGACGTCATGTTCGTGACGACAGCGAATACGCTCAACATTCCCGAGCCGCTGATGGACCGGATGGAGATCATCCGCATCGCCGGTTACACCGAGGATGAAAAGGTCGAGATTTCCCGTCGTCATCTGCTGCAGAAGGCGATCGAAGCTCATGGCCTGAAGAAGGGCGAGTGGTCGATCGACGACGAAGCCCTGCGGCATCTCATCCGCGTCTATACGCGGGAGGCCGGCGTCCGCAATCTTGAACGCGAGCTGAACAATCTCACCCGGAAGGCCGTGAAGGAAATCCTCACCACGCCGGGTAAGAAGTCGATTCAACTCACGATGGAGAACATTGCCGACTACGCCGGTGTGCCGAAATACCGCTACGGCGAAGCCGAGGGCGAGGATCAGGTTGGTATTGTCACCGGATTGGCATGGACCGAAGTCGGCGGTGAGTTGCTCACCATCGAAGGCGTCATGATGCCCGGCAAGGGCCGCATGACGGTGACCGGCAACCTGCGCGACGTCATGAAGGAGTCGATCTCGGCGGCGAGTTCCTATGTCCGTTCGCGGGCGACCCGCTTCGGCGTTGAGCCTCCACTCTTCGACCGGCGTGATATCCACGTCCACGTGCCCGAAGGCGCGACCCCTAAGGACGGCCCCTCGGCGGGGACCGCGATGACGGTGGCGATTGTCTCGGTGATGACGGGCATCCCTGTGCGCAAGGATGTCGCCATGACAGGCGAGATGACGCTCCGTGGCCGTGTGCTGCCCATCGGCGGTCTGAAGGAGAAGCTTCTGGCCGCACTCCGGGGTGGCATCAAGAAGGTGCTGATCCCCCAGGACAATGCCAAGGATCTCGCCGATATTCCGGACAACGTGAAGAACGCTCTGGAGATCGTGCCGGTGAATACCATCGATGAAGTTCTCAAGAATGCGCTGACGCGCATGCCGGAGCCGATCGAATGGGATGAGGAGGCTTGGCTCGCCGAGCAGGCCGCGTCCGGCCGGCGTCAGCCTGAGGCCCCGGAGCAGGTTATGGCACATTAGCCGGGCAAAGCGGTCTTCATTGACGAAAAAAGTAGAAACGGGAGCCACTTGGCTCCCGTTCTCATATCTGGAATGCCTGCATTTTCCGCAGAAATCCTTTGATTTTGCTTTGACCCCCTTCTTGGCCGACGAGTAGACTCCTGAGTCTCAAGGGAATCCCGAGATTCCCGCCATCGCATCTGGAGGGGCCTCACGTGAACAAGAACGATTTGATAGCAGAAGTGGCGGACCGGAGCGGTCTATCCAAGGCCGATGCGACCAAGGCCGTCGACTATGTGTTCGATATCATCACGGCCTCGCTGAAGAAGGGCGAAGAGGTCCGGCTCGTGGGCTTCGGCACATTCAATGTGTCGAACCGCGCGGCCACCGAAGGCCGCAACCCGCGTACTGGCGAGACCATCCAGATTCCCGCGTCGAAACAGCCGAAGTTCAAGGCCGGCAAGGGGCTCAAGGACGCTGTGAACAGTTAGCAGCCGCGTGGTTTCAGTTGAAACCGTTTAGAGAGGCCGGCCGTCCGGGGACGAGCCGGCCTTTTTATTGGCGGACGGGATACTCAGATCGTTTCTTTCGTCTCGTCTGCGGTCTCGGGGACGGGCTCGTCCGCCGCGCGCGGGTCGAGTTCCGTTGGAAGCGGGTGCGCCTGCGGAAAGGGAACGGCCACAAAGTCACTCCTCTGCTCCTCCGTCAGCGCGGGCGCCGAGGCGATGCGGTAGGCCGTGAAGCCGGCATAGATCAGGTGCACCATGGCCGTAAAGACGAAGATCGACGCGGTACCGAAGGTCGATACGCCAACCGAGGCTGCGGTCGGGCCGATGATCGAGCCGACGGAGAACACGATCAGCATGCCGCCCGAAATGGCGACGAAACTCTCGCTTTGTCCGTGATCGTTCATGTGGGCGACGACCACGGAATAGAGCGTCAGGCCGAAGATGCCGAACAGGAAGCCCGCTCCCATCACCGCGAACATGCCGCCATTCATGCCGGCAAGCACCAGCGCTGCTTCGCCGACCGCGGCGCCGATACTGAGTGCGACGATCACCCGGCGCCTGTCCATGCGGTCGGACATGCGTCCTATGGGCCATTGTGCGATGGCCCCGCCGACAATGGCCGAGGACATGAAGACGGAAATGCCTGCCGTGTTCAGGCCGCTCTCGCTCGCATAGAGCGGTGCCAGCGTCCAGAACGGTGCGTTGGCAAGCCCCACGACGAAAGAACCGACAACACCCACAGGTGAAAGTGCAAAGAGCGCCTTGATGTCGATCCGTGTGCTCTGGATCGGCATGGGTTGCACCGATGTGGTCATGGCGATCGGCACCAGCGCGATCGAGGTGAGGATCGAGCAGACGGCGAAAAGGACGAATCCGCCGGGATCGGCTGCGTTCAGCAGGACCTGGCCGACGGTCAGCGCCGAGAGGTTGACGATCAGATAGGCTGAAAAGAGCCTGCCGCGTGTTTCGTTTGTCGACTGCTCGTTGAGCCAGCTCTCGATCACCATGTAGAGGCCGGCGAAACAGAAGCCCGTTAGCACGCGCATAAGCGACCAGATGAAGGGGTCCGCCGAGAGCGCATGGATGAGAGGGGCGGCCGCCGCGATGCCGCAGAAGGTGGCAAAACTCCGGATATGGCCGGCCCGCCGGACGAGATGCGGTGTCGCCAGACAACCGAGGAGGAAGCCAGCAAAATAGACACTGCCGATCACGCCGACCGTCGTCGGCGTGAACCCGTCGAGACCGGCCCGAATCGGGATCAGTGTGCCCAGCATGCCGTTGCCGACAAGCAGGATTGCGGTTGCGAGCAACAGGGAGAAAACGGGTGCTATGGCGCGGGACAAGGAGACACCCGATTATCGAAGAGGTGAAAAGAAGTGACCTGCAGTTTGCGGGTTTGATGTGGCAATGCAATGGCCGCGATTGGGTTCCGATTGCATTCGTGGAAGCCTTCCGATACGAGTTTCGCCGCGTACTGGAGTGGGCGGTTAGCTCAGTTGGTAGAGCATCTCGTTTACACCGAGAGGGTCGGCAGTTCGAGCCTGTCACCGCCCACCAGCCTGCGTGCGCCGGACGAGCGGAGGCTGTCGCGCCGAAGCCCAAAGGGCGAAGGGCGGCATTGCGGCATAAGCCCGCGCAACAGCCATTTTGGGAACCGCGGTGCTTGCGTCCGATCCGCCTTGACAGGGCGGGTACCTTGGCTTACGAGACGCGCACCTTTCAGACGGCGACGCCGTCGGCAAAGGGGGTGTAGCTCAGTTGGTTAGAGCGCCGGCCTGTCACGCCGGAGGCCGCGGGTTCGAGTCCCGTCACTCCCGCCATCGTTTCCATATCGGGGCTCTGGATGCCGTTGCGACACCGTCGCGGGGGCTTGAGGTTTTGTTCGGAATCTCTCGCAAAGGCAGATAGCTCAACGCCTTGCTGCTCCTGACAAAACGTCGGCCAGCCTTTGATTTTGCAGTTGCGAGGTCTATACTGCGCGCCGAATTGGGAAGCCGATTATGGATGATCTCTCATCCGGTTCGCACGCCAGTGTGAACGATGTGGCAGCCCCGCCGGCGCGGTTCCGCTCCGGTACCTTGTGAGGACAATTCGATGGAAGACCTGCTGCTCGAGTACTTGCCCATACTGATCTTTATGGGCCTGTCTCTCGTTGTGGGCCTCGCGCTTCTGATTGCGCCGTTCATAGTTGCTCCGAGCAAGCCGGATCCCGAAAAACTTGCCGCCTATGAATGCGGGTTCGACGCATTCGACGATGCGCGTATGAAGTTCGACGTCAAATATTATCTGGTCGCGATTCTCTTCATCATCTTCGATCTCGAAGTCGCGTTCCTGTTCCCCTGGGCGGTCTCGCTTGGCGATGTTGGTCTCTTCGGCTTCTGGTCGATGATTGTCTTTCTCGCCGTGCTGACGATCGGCTTCACCTATGAGTGGCGGAAAGGTGCTCTGGAATGGGAGTGACGAATCCCGACAAGGTAATCGCGAACACCCCCGGGGTGGTCGAACGCGAGACCTCCGTTCCTGTGTGGCAGGACGATGCCTTCTTCCGTCAGGCTTCCGACGAGCTGGCCGACAAGGGCTTCGTGCTGACGACGGTCGACGATCTCATCAACTGGTCGCGTACCGGGTCGCTGATGTGGATGACTTTCGGTCTCGCCTGCTGCGCGGTCGAGATGATGCAGACCTCGATGCCGCGCTACGACGCCGAACGATTCGGCGTCGCCCCCCGCGCCAGCCCGCGCCAATCCGACGTGATGATCGTCGCGGGTACGCTCACCAACAAGATGGCCCCGGCGCTCCGCAAGGTCTATGACCAGATGCCCGAGCCCCGCTACGTCATCTCGATGGGCTCTTGCGCGAATGGCGGCGGCTATTATCACTACTCCTATTCCGTGGTACGTGGCTGCGATCGGATCGTGCCGGTCGATGTTTATGTGCCGGGATGCCCCCCCACCGCCGAGGCCCTCCTTTACGGTATCCTCGCGCTTCAGAAGAAGATTCGTCGGACGGGCACGCTCGACCGCTGATTTTCATGGAAGGTCATCCGCTTTCCCGCGAGGCGGACACCGTTGACGAGTTTCGAGACTGCACCGATGGACGAAAGTCTGACAGAGCTTGGCGAGCACATTCACGGTACGCTTGAGGATTCGGTGCTCGGTTTCGAGGTCGCTTTTGGCGAACTGACGATCCGGGCGCAGGCTCAGGCGATCATGCGCGTCCTGAAGTTTCTCCGCGACGACCCTGCCTGCCGCTTCTCGACACTGATCGACATCACCGGAGTCGACTATCCGCAGCGCTCTTCGCGCTTCGATGTCGTCTACCACCTGCTCTCCATGTACCAGAACCACCGCATCCGCGTGGTTGTGCAGACCGACGAGGATACGCCGGTGCCGAGTGTGGTTCCGGTCTATCCCGCGGCCAACTGGTTTGAGCGTGAAACCTTCGACATGTACGGCGTGCTCTTTTCCGATCATCCGGACCTGCGCCGGATCCTCACCGACTACGGATTCAATGGCTATCCGCTGCGCAAGGACTTTCCGCTCACCGGCTATGTCGAGGTTCGCTACGACGACGACGAGAAACGAGTGGTCTACGAGCCGGTAAAGCTCGTTCAGGAATTCCGCAGCTTCGATTTCATGAGCCCCTGGGAAGGTGCGGAATATCTCCTGCCGGGCGATGAAAAGGCGGAGGGCTGAGGCATGGCCGAACAGGAACTCCGCAACTATCATCTGAACTTCGGTCCCCAGCATCCGGCCGCACATGGCGTGCTGCGCCTCGTGCTTGAGCTCGACGGCGAAGTGGTCGAGCGCGTCGACCCGCATATCGGCCTGCTTCATCGCGGCACCGAGAAGCTCATCGAGTACAAGACCTACCTGCAGGCGACACCTTATTTCGATCGCCTCGACTACGTCGCGCCGATGAACCAGGAGCACGCCTTCGTGCTCGCCGCTGAAAAGCTGCTCGGTCTCGAAGTGCCGCGCCGCGGGCAGTTCATCCGCGTTCTCTATTCCGAGATCGGCCGCATCCTCGCGCACATGCTCAACGTCACGACACAGGCGATGGACGTCGGCGCGCTGACGCCGCCGCTCTGGGGCTTCGAGGAACGCGAGAAGCTCATGATCTTCTATGAGCGCGCATCCGGTGCCCGCATGCACGCGAATTACTTCCGCGTCGGTGGCGTGCATCGCGACCTGCCGCCGAAACTCCTCGAGGACATCTACAATTTTTGCGATCCCTGCGCCGCCGTTCTGGACGATCTCGAGGCGCTGCTTACCGGCAATCGCATCTTCAAGCAGCGCAATGTCGATATCGGTGTCGTCAGCCAGCAGGAAGCGCTCGACTGGGGTTTCTCCGGCGTCATGGTGCGCGGTTCAGGCATGGCCTGGGACCTGCGCCGCTCACAACCCTATGAAGTCTATTCCGAGCTCGATTTCGACATTCCGGTCGGCAAGAACGGCGACTGCTTCGACCGCTATGTGATCCGCATGGAGGAGATGCGCCAGTCGCTGCGCATCATGAAACAGTGCATCGAAATGATGCCGGGCGGTCCGGTGCATTCGGACGAGGGCAAGGTCGTGCCGCCCACCCGCGCCGAGATGAAGCGATCGATGGAAGCGCTCATCCATCACTTCAAGCTCTATACCGAGGGCTATCACGTGCCGGCGGGAGAGGTTTACGCGGCCGTCGAGGCGCCGAAAGGCGAATTCGGCGTCTACCTCGTCTCTGATGGCGGCAACAAACCTTACAAGTGCAAGATCCGCGCGCCGGGTTATGCCCATCTCCAGGCGATGGATCATCTCTGCAAGGGGCACATGCTGGCGGACGTGGCCGCCATTCTCGGCTCCATCGATATCGTGTTCGGAGAGGTGGACCGGTGAGTGTCAGGCGTCTCGATCCCAATCAGCCCGAGAGCTTCGCCTTCACGGCGGAGAACATCGAATGGGCGAAGGGCCAGATAGCGAAGTACCCGGAGGGCAAGCAGGCCTCCGCGATCATTCCGCTGCTCTGGCGTGCGCAGGAGCAGCATGATGGCTGGCTGCCCGAACCGGCGATCCGCTACGTCGCGGAAATGCTCGACATGGAATATATCCGCGCCCTCGAAGTCGCGACCTTCTACACGATGTTCAATCTGTCGCCGGTGGGCGAGCACTATGTGCAGCTCTGTGGCACGACGCCTTGCTGGCTGCGCGGCGCGGATGAGTTGAAGGAAGTCTGCCGCAAGCACATCGGCCCGGAAGGCACGGTGAGCGCGGACGGCAAGTTCTCCTGGCTCGAAGTCGAATGCCTCGGCGCCTGCGTCAACGCGCCGATGGTGCAGATCAACGCGGACTTCTTCGAGGATCTCGACGCCGCTTCGTTCGAGCGTGTGTTGAACGATCTGCGTGCGGGCAAGGACGTGAAGCCGGGTCCGCAGAACGAGCGTCACGCATCCGAACCGGCAGGCGGGCTGACAAGCCTCACCACGGTCGGCCAGTCGGAGACGGGCGGGGGCAACTGATGCTGGAAGACAAGGACAGGATTTTCACCAATCTCTACGGCCTGCAGGACTGGCGCCTGAAGGCGGCGCAGTCGCGCGGCGATTGGGATGGCACCGCGGAGATCATTGCGAAGGGCCGCGACTGGATTCTCGACGAGATGAAGAAGTCGGGTCTGCGCGGCCGTGGCGGCGCAGGTTTCCCGACCGGCCTCAAATGGTCCTTCATGCCGAAGGAGTCCGACGGCCGCCCGCATTATCTCGTCGTGAACGCCGACGAGTCCGAGCCCGGCACCTGCAAGGATCGGGACATCATGCGTCACGATCCGCAGAAGCTCATCGAAGGCTGCCTCATCGCCTCCTTCGCGATGGGTGCGCATGCCTGCTACATCTATGTGCGCGGTGAATTCATCCGCGAGCGAGAGCAGCTTCAGGCGGCCGTCGACGAAGCCTATGAAGCGGGCCTCATCGGCAAGAACGCCGCGGGCTCCGGTTGGGACTTCGACCTCTACGTCCATCACGGCGCTGGCGCCTATATCTGCGGCGAGGAAACGGCGCTGCTCGAAAGCCTCGAAGGCAAGAAGGGCATGCCGCGCCTGAAGCCGCCTTTCCCGGCGAATGTCGGTCTCTATGGGGCGCCGACCACGGTCAACAATGTGGAGTCGATCGCGGTTGCGCCGACGATCCTGCGCCGCGGTGCGTCCTGGTTCGCTGGCCTCGGCCGTCCGAACAACACCGGCACCAAGCTCTTCTGCATTTCGGGCCATGTGAACAGGCCCTGCAACGTCGAAGAGGAAATGGGCATCCCGCTGAAGGAGCTTCTCGAGAAGCATGCGGGCGGTGTCCGCGGCGGCTGGGACAACCTGCTGGCCGTCATTCCGGGCGGCTCCTCCGTTCCGCTCATCCCGAAATCGGTATGCGACGACGTGCTGATGGACTTCGACTCGCTGAAGGCGGTCCAGACCGGTCTCGGCACGGCGGCTGTAATCGTCATGGACAAGTCGACCGACATCATCAAGGCGATCGCCCGCCTCTCCGCCTTCTACAAGCATGAAAGCTGTGGCCAGTGTACGCCCTGCCGAGAAGGCACGGGTTGGATGTGGCGCGTCATGGAACGCCTCGTCTCCGGCGAGGCCGAGGTGGAAGAGATCGACATGCTGCTCGACGTCACGAAGCGCGTCGAGGGACACACCATCTGCGCGCTCGGCGATGCGGCGGCCTGGCCTGTTCAGGGTCTGATCCGCCATTTCCGGGGCACGATCGAAGAGCGGATCGCCGCCAGGCGCGGCGGTTCTCTGGCGGCGGCGGAGTAGGGGACATGCCGAAACTCACAGTCGACGGCATCGAGGTCGAAGTCGAAAACGGCGCCACGCTGTTGCAGGCCTGCGAGGAAGCGGGCGCGGAGATCCCGCGCTTTTGCTACCATGAGCGCCTCTCCATCGCTGGTAATTGCCGCATGTGCCTCGTCGAGGTCGAGAAGTCGCCGAAGCCTGTCGCAAGCTGCGCCATGCCGGCGGGCGATGGCATGGTCGTCCACACGAAGACCGAACAGGTGAAGCGCGCCCGCGAAGGCGTGATGGAATTCCTGCTCATCAACCATCCGCTCGACTGTCCGATCTGCGACCAGGGCGGTGAATGCGACCTCCAGGACCAGTCGATGGCCTATGGCGTCGATGGTTCGCGCTTCCACGAAAACAAGCGCGCCGTCGAAGAGAAATACATGGGTCCCCTGGTGAAGACCGTGATGACACGCTGCATCCACTGCACGCGTTGCATCCGCTTCTCGCAGGAAGTGGCCGGCGTCCCCGAACTCGGCGCCATCGGTCGTGGCGAGGACATGGAGATCACCACCTATCTCGAGCATGCGCTCACTTCCGAGCTCTCGGCGAATGTCGTCGATCTTTGCCCGGTTGGCGCGCTCACCTTCCGTCCCTTCGCCTACACGGCGCGTCCATGGGAGTTGAAGAAGACCGAGTCCATCGACGTGATGGATGCCGTCGGTTCCAACATCCGCGTCGACGCGCGCGGCTCCGAAGTCATGCGCATCCTTCCCCGTCTCAACGAGGAAGTGAACGAGGAATGGATTTCCGACAAGACGCGTTTCGTCTGGGACGGTCTCAAGACCCAGCGCCTCGATACGCCTTACATTCGTGAGAACGGCCGGCTCCGCGCTGCCACATGGGACGAAGCCTTCGCCGCCATCGCCGCGCGCCTTAAGGACGTCGACGGCAAACGCATCGCCGCAATCGCGGGCGACCTTGCTTGCGCCGAATCCATGAAGGCGTTGAAGGACCTCTACGCTTCGCTCGGCTCGCCCAGCATCGACTGCCGCCAGGACGGCGCGAAACTCGACGCCGGAAATCGTGGCTCCTATATCTTCAATTCGACCATTGCCGGGATCGAGGACGCGGACGCCATTCTTCTCGTCGGCACGAACCCGCGCATCGAAGCGCCTATTGTCAATGCCCGCATCCTGAAGCGCGCCCGCGCCGGTGGGCTCAAGGTCGGCGTCGTCGGTCCGCGCGTCGACCTTACCTATGATTACGACTATCTCGGCGCCGGCCCGCAGTCGCTGAAGGACCTCGGTGCATTCGCCGATGTTCTGAAGAATGCCGAACGCCCGATGATCGTGGTCGGGCAGGGCGCTGTCACCCGTGGAGACGGCGCCGCCGTTCTCGCCGCCGCACTTTCTCTTGCGAAGTCGTCAGGCGCGATCTCCGGCGAATGGAATGGCTTCAACGTCCTTCATACTGCCGCTTCCCGCGTCGGTGGCCTCGATCTCGGCCTTGTACCGGGCGAGGGTGGCCGTGACGTGGCAGGTATTCTCGATGGCGCCTCGAGCGGCGAGATCGATTTCGTTCACCTTCTTGGCGCCGACGAAATCGACATGTCGCGCCTCGGTTCCGCCTTCGTCGTCTATCAGGGCACGCATGGCGACGCGGGCGCACACCGCGCCGACGTCATCCTGCCGGGCGCTGCCTATACCGAAAAGAATGCGACCTGGGTCAACACCGAAGGCCGTGTTCAGCTGGGCCGCCGCGCCGTCTTCCCGCCGGGGCAGGCGCGCGAGGACTGGGCAATCCTGCGCGCTCTCTCCGGCGTGCTCGGCAAGACGCTTCCTTACAACGACCTTGCCGGCGTCCGCGCGGCGATGGAAGAGGATGCACCGCACTTCGCGATGACGGATGTCGCCGCGCCGGTGGAAGCGATGCCGTCCTTGTCCGAGGGTAATCTCGACGCCGCGCCGTTCGAGTCTGCGGTAAAGGATTTCTACATGACCAACCCGGTCGCGCGCGCAAGCGCGGTCATGGCCGAATGCGCCGCCGGCCGTGCCGCGGCCGCGCGCATCCAGGCGGCGGAATGAGGGCGGGTTTCGACCGATGAATGAATTTCTTGTGGCATATGGCATCCCGTTGGCGATCATCGTCGCGCAGTCGCTCGCGTTGATTGTCGCCATTCTGCTCGTCACGGCCTATGTGCTGCTCGCCGACCGCAAGGTCTGGGCGGCGGTGCAGCTGCGCCGCGGTCCGAACGTCGTCGGCGCCTTCGGCTTGCTTCAATCTTTCGCCGACCTCCTGAAGTTCGTCTTCAAGGAAATCGTCGTCCCGGCGGGCGCCAACAAGGGCGTCTTCTTGATCGCGCCGCTCGTCACGGTCACGCTCGCGCTCTCCGGCTGGGCGGTGATCCCGCTCGATGCGAAGATGGTCATCTCCGACATCAATGTCGGCATTCTTTACATCTTCGCGATCTCCTCGCTCGGCGTGTACGGCGTCATCATGGCGGGCTGGGCGTCGAACTCGAAATACCCGTTCATCTCCGCGCTCCGCGCCGCCGCGCAGATGGTGTCCTACGAAGTCTCCATCGGTTTCGTCATCGTCTGCGTGCTCATGACGGCGGGCTCGCTCAATCTGTCGGATATCGTCGAGGCCCAGAAGACCATCTGGTACTTCATCCCACATCTGCCGATGTTTGCGATCTTCTTCATCTCCGCGCTCGCCGAGACAAATCGCCCGCCCTTCGACCTGGTGGAAGCGGAGTCGGAGCTCGTCGCCGGTTTTATGGTCGAGTATTCGTCCACTGCGTACATGATGTTCATGCTGGGCGAATATGTCTCGATCCTGCTGATGTGCGCCATGACGACGATCCTCTTCCTCGGCGGTTGGCTGCCACCCATCGACATCGCGCCCTTCAACATGGTGCCCGGCGTCGTTTGGTTCCTGCTGAAGCTCTTCCTCGTCTTCTTCATGTTCGCGATGGTCAAGGCCTTCGTGCCGCGCTACCGCTACGACCAGTTGATGCGTCTTGGCTGGAAAGTCTTCCTTCCGTTCTCTCTCTTCTGGGTCGTGCTGACGGCAGGTGTGCTCGTCGGTTTCGATCTCGTGTAAGGGGTAGGGGCAATGAACTCGTATATGGGAAAGGACTGAGAAAATGGCCTGGCTGGATCAGTCGGTGCGGTCTCTCTTCCTCGCCGAATTCGTGTCGAGTTTCTTCCTCGCCATGCGGTATTTCTTCAAGCCGAAGGCGACGTTGAACTATCCCTTCGAGAAGGGCCCGCTCTCGCCGCGCTTCCGTGGCGAGCACGCATTGCGCCGCTACCCGAACGGTGAGGAACGCTGCATCGCGTGCAAGCTTTGCGAGGCGATCTGTCCGGCGCTTGCCATCACCATCGAGGCCGGCCCGCGCCGCAATGACGGCACGCGCCGCACCACGCGCTACGACATTGACATGACGAAGTGCATCTATTGCGGCCTCTGTCAGGAGGCTTGCCCGGTGGATGCCATCGTCGAAGGGCCGAACTTCGAATTCGCGACCGAGACGCGAGAAGAACTGATGTACGACAAGAACCGGCTGCTTGCGAACGGCGACCGGTGGGAACGCGAGATTGCGAAGAACATTGCGCTCGACGCGCCATACCGCTGAACCGCCCGGAACGAGGGACGGACGAGGAAACAGATGATTGCCACCGCCATCGCATTCTATCTCTTCGCGGCGATAACCGTCGCTTCGGGATTCATGGTCATTGCGGCGCGCAATCCCGTGCACTCCGTGCTGTTCCTGATCCTCGCCTTCTTCAATGCGGCGGCGCTCTTCGTTCTCATGGGGGCCGAGTTTCTGGCGCTCATTCTCGTCATTGTCTATGTCGGCGCGGTCGCCGTGCTCTTCCTCTTCGTCGTCATGATGCTCGACGTCGATTTCTCGGAGCTGCGCGAAGGTTTTCTGCAATATCTGCCGGTGGGCGCGCTGGTCGGGATCATTCTCCTGATCGAGCTGCTGCTTGTGCTCGGCAGCTGGCTGATCTCGCCTGAAGCGGTGGGTGTCGCCGCGGCGCCCACGCCCGCGATCGCGGATGTCGACAACACGCGTGCCCTCGGCCGCATCGTCTACACGCAATACGTCTATCTCTTCCAGGCGGCGGGCATGATCCTGCTCGTCGCGATGATTGGCGCCATCGTGCTCACGCTCCGTCACAAGCCGAACGTGAAGCGCCAGGTGATCCGCGATCAGGTTGCCCGCACGCGCGAACAGGCAGTCGAAAACAGGAAAGTGGAGCCCGGGCAGGGGCTCTAGAGAATTCAGGGGCAGGGCGTCTTGGCCCGGCCTGAGACATGAAGGGGACTGGCCCCCGAGCGGCTCGAAGAGCCGAGCGACGGGGCGGGAGACAATGATGGCAATCGGCCTCGCACACTATCTCACCGTGGCGGCGATCCTGTTCACGCTGGGCATCTTTGGCATCTTCCTCAACAGGAAGAACGTGATCGTCATCTTGATGTCGATTGAACTGATGCTGCTCGCCGTGAACATCAACCTCGTCGCCTTTTCCTCTCATCTCGGCGATCTCGTGGGACAGGTCTTCGCGCTCTTCGTCCTCACCGTCGCTGCGGGCGAGGCGGCCATCGGCCTTGCCATCCTCGTCATCTACTACCGCAACCGCGGTTCCATCGCGGTTGAAGACATCAACATGATGAAGGGGTAAGGAAGAATGTATTCTGCCATCGTCTTCCTGCCGCTCATCGGTTTCCTGATTGCGGGCATCTTCGGTCGCTGGCTCGGACCTCGTGGCGCGCAGATCGTGACCTCGAGCCTCCTCGTCCTCTCGGCGCTTCTTTCCGTGGTTGCGCTTGTCTCGGTCGGCCTTCAGGGCGAAACGGACCGCGTGCAGGTCCTTACCTGGATCGACTCCGGCGGCTTCGAGGCGGACTGGCGGCTGCGCATCGACACGCTGACGGCCGTGATGCTCGTTGTGGTGACGTCCGTATCCGCGCTCGTGCACATCTACTCGATTGGCTATATGAGCCACGATCCGCACCAGCCGCGCTTCTTTGCCTATCTCTCGCTCTTCACGTTCGCCATGCTGGCGCTGGTGACGGCGGACAACTTCGTCCAGCTCTTCTTCGGCTGGGAAGGTGTGGGCCTTGCGTCCTATCTGCTGATCGGTTTCTGGTACAAGAAACCGAGCGCGAATGCGGCGGCCATCAAGGCCTTTGTGGTCAACCGCGTCGGCGACTTCGGCCTCATTCTTGGCATCGCGACGTTGTTCCTCACCATAGGCTCGGTCGATTTCGATACCGTTTTCGCCGCCATCCCGGAAATCGCGGACGAGACCTTCCACTTCCTCGGCTACGACGTCCCCATCGTCACCACGGCCTGCCTGTTGCTCTTCATGGGTGCCATGGGCAAGTCGGCCCAGTTTCTGCTCCACACTTGGTTGCCGGACGCGATGGAAGGCCCGACGCCGGTCTCCGCTCTCATTCACGCCGCGACCATGGTCACGGCGGGCGTCTTCCTTGTCGCGCGCCTCTCGCCGATCTTCGAGTTTTCGGCCTTCGCGCTCACCGTCGTCACGGTCGTTGGCGCGACCACGGCATTCTTCGCGGCCACCGTCGGCCTCGTCCAGAATGACATCAAGCGTGTCATCGCCTATTCGACCTGTTCGCAGCTCGGCTACATGTTCGTGGCGCTCGGCGTCGGCGCCTATGAAGTGGCGATGTTCCACCTCTTCACCCATGCCTTCTTCAAGGCGCTCTTGTTCCTCGGCTCCGGCTCGGTGATCCATGCCATGAGCGACGAGCAGGACATGCGCAGGATGGGTGGTCTCTACAAGATGATCCCCGTCACCTGGGTGATGATGGTCATCGGGACGCTGGCACTGACGGGCTTTCCCTTCACGGCGGGCTACTACTCGAAGGACGCAATCATCGAGGCAGCCTTCGCGGGCCACAATCCGGCGCATATGTATGCCTTCACGATGACGGTCATCGCTGCGTTGCTGACTTCCTTCTATTCCTGGCGTCTCATCTTCATGACCTTCCACGGGACAAGCCGTGCGTCGAACGAGACGCTTTCCCATGTCCACGAGTCGCCGCTCGTCATGCTCATTCCGCTCGTCATCCTGGCGGTTGGCGCGATCGGCGCCGGCATGGTCTTTGCGCCGCTCTTCATCGGCCACGCCTACGAGGCGTTCTGGCTCGAGTCTGTCTATCGCGGTGCCGAGAACCACATCATGCACGAGTTCCACAACGTGCCGGAGTGGGTGCCCTATCTGCCCACGCTCATGATGGTCATCGGCTTCGCGTTCTCGTGGCTCTTCTATATCGCCCGCCCCGACATCCCGAAGGAGCTCGCGCGCACACAGGAGCCGCTCTACAAGTTCCTGCTCAACAAGTGGTACTTCGACGAGATTTACGACTTCCTGTTTGTGCGCCCGGCCTTCTGGATCGGTCGCGTTTTCTGGAAGCAGGGTGATGGCCGCATCATCGACGGCCTCGGCCCGGACGGTATCGCCGCCCGCGTGCAGGACATCACGCGCGGTGTCGTGCGCCTCCAGAGCGGCTATCTCTATCACTACGCCTTCGCCATGCTGCTCGGCGTTGCCGGGCTCGTGACCTGGTTCATGGTCGGAGGGGCATGACGATGACCGACGGCAATATTCTCTCGCTCATCACATTCCTGCCGGCCATCGGCGCGCTCATCATTCTGGTGACGCGCGGCGACGAGGCGACGGTTGCGCGCAATGCGCGCTACGTCGCACTCTGGACGACTTCGATCACCTTCTTCGTCTCGCTCTATATCTGGTGGCAGTTCGACCCCACGACGGCTGATTTCCAGTTCGTCCAGCAGACGGAATGGCTCGGCGGGGCGATCACCTATCACATGGGCGTCGACGGCATTTCGATGCTCTTCGTCATCCTCACGACCTTCCTCATGCCGGCCTGCATCCTTGCGAGCTGGACCTCCATCGAGAAGCGCGTGAAGGAATACATGATCGCCTTCCTTGTGCTCGAAACGCTGATGATTGGCGTCTTCTGCGCGCTCGACCTCGTGCTCTTCTATCTTTTCTTCGAGGGCGGCCTGATCCCGATGTTCCTGATCATCGGCGTCTGGGGCGGCGCGCGGCGCATCTATGCGAGCTTCAAGTTTTTCCTCTACACCTTCGCGGGCTCCGTGCTCATGCTGCTCGCGATCATGGCGATGTACTGGAATGCGGGTACGACCAGCATTCCCGTTCTTCTGGAGCACGATTTCCCGGTCGACATGCAGCTATGGCTCTGGCTCGCCTTCTTCGCCTCCTTTGCGGTCAAGATGCCGATGTGGCCGGTTCACACCTGGTTGCCGGACGCGCATGTGGAAGCGCCGACAGCAGGCTCGGTCATCCTGGCCGGTATTCTTCTGAAAATGGGCGGCTACGGCTTCCTTCGCTTCTCGCTGCCCATGTTCCCGGTTGCCTCCGCGGATCTCGCCTGGCTCGTTTTCGGACTCAGCGTGATTGCGATTGTCTATGCCTCGCTTGTCGCGCTGGTGCAGGAGGACATGAAGAAGCTGATTGCCTATTCGTCCGTCGCCCACATGGGCTTCGTGACCATGGGCATTTTTGCGGCGAATACGCAGGGCGTACAGGGCGGCATCTTCCAGATGCTGTCCCATGGCTGGGTTTCGGGCGCACTCTTCCTCTGCGTCGGTGTCGTCTATGACCGCATGCACACGCGCGAGATCGCGGCCTATGGCGGCCTCGTGAACCGCATGCCGCTCTACGCGATGGCCTTCATGGTCTTCACCATGGCCAATGTCGGCTTGCCGGGCACCAGCGGTTTCGTCGGCGAATTCCTCACCATCGTCGGCACCTTCAAGGTCAACACCTGGGTGGCCGCCATTGCCGCCACCGGCGTCATACTGGCAGCCGGCTACGCGCTTTACCTCTACCGGCGTATCGTCTTCGGCGCGCTGGAGAAGGACACGCTCAAATCCATGATGGACCTGAACCGCCGCGAGGTCGTGACACTCGCGCCGCTTCTGGCGACGACGCTCTTCTTCGGCGTCTATCCTGCGCCCATCATGGACGTCACCGCCGTCTCGGTCGAAAACTTGATCGCGAACTACACTGCTGCCGTCGAGGCGCATCGTCTCGCGGGGGAAACCGGCTTGATTGGTCAGGTCGCAAGCCTCTTCGCCGGAAACTGATCTCGGGAACGAAAGAAACATGGACTACGCAGCATCCGACGTTCCGGCCTTCCTTCCGGCATTGCCCGAAATACTTCTCGCGTTGGGCGCGATGGCGCTCCTCATGTACGGCGTTTTCCGCAAGGAATGCGATGCGCGTGAAACGAGCTTCGGTGTTCTCGGTCTCTTCGCGCTTGTCGGCGCGCTCCTGATCACGGAGCCGAACGCGACCGTTCACACCTTCGGTGACACCTTCGTTGTATCCGGCTTCACCAAGTTCATGAAGCTGCTGATCCTGCTTGCCGCCGCCGCCGCCATCGTCATGTCGCTCACCTATATCCGGCGCGAGAAGATGGACCGCTTCGAGTTCCCGGTGCTGATCGCGCTGGCGACACTCGGCATGTTCATGATGGTCTCGGCGAACGGCCTCATCTCGCTGTACATGGGCCTCGAACTGCAGAGTCTCTCGCTTTACGTCATCGCCGCCTTCAACCGCGACAGCGGCCGCGCCACGGAAGCCGGCCTCAAATATTTCGTCCTCGGCGCGCTCGCCTCCGGCATGCTCCTCTACGG
Source organism: Parvibaculum sp. (assembly GCA_017642695.1). GTDB lineage: Bacteria > Pseudomonadota > Alphaproteobacteria > Parvibaculales > Parvibaculaceae > Parvibaculum. Next base: position 2,239,677 of record JAEPQD010000001.1, read on the forward strand.
CGCTTCGCTCATCTATGGCTTCACCGGCTCGGTCGAGTTCCCGGCCATCGCTGCCGTCCTCGAAGCCGAGGGCGCGAACATCGGCACGATCTTCGGCATCGTCTTCGTGATGGCGGGGCTTGCCTTCAAGATTTCCGCCGTCCCCTTCCACATGTGGACGCCCGACGTCTATGAAGGTGCGCCGACGCCCGTCACCGCTTTCTTCGCGGGTGCGCCCAAGGTTGCCGCCATGGCGCTTGTGCTGCGCGTCCTCTTCGGCGCCTTCCCCGCGATGGAAGCGGAGTGGCAGCAGATCGTCATCTTCATCTCCATCGCGTCGATGGTGCTCGGCGCCTTTGCTGCCATCGGCCAGTCGAACATCAAGCGTCTCATGGCCTACAGCTCGATCTCGCATATGGGGTTCGCGCTGGTCGGCGTCGCTGCAGGCACGCCGGAAGGCATTCGCGGCGTCCTCATCTATCTCGTCATCTACGTGGTGATGAATGCTGGCGTCTTCTGCTGCATCCTCGCGATGCAGCGCAAGGAAGGCTACGTCGAAACCATTGGCGACCTCTCCGGCCTTTCGCGCAACCAGCCCATGGTCGCCTTTCTGCTCGCCATGCTCATGTTCTCGCTGGCCGGTGTACCGCCGCTCGCAGGCTTCTTCGGCAAGTTCTACGTCTTCATGGCCGCCATCGAAGCGGGGCTCTATCCGCTCGCCGTCATTGGTGTGCTGGCGAGCGTCGTCGGCGCCTACTACTACCTGCGCATCGTCAAGATCATGTATTTCGACGAACCGGCAGAGCCTTTCGAGCAGCCGATGCCGGGCGAACTCGCTGCCGTTCTCGGCGTCTCCGGCGTCTTCACCATGTTGTTCTTCGTCTATCCCGCGCCCCTGATCCTCGGCGCGCAGGCAGCCGTCGGCGCATTGCTGCCCTAGAGCATGACCGCCGACATCCGCCGCTTTGCAGAGATCGACAGCACCAACGAAGAGGCGCGCCGTCTCGGTGAGGCAGGCACCGAGGGGCCGGTCTGGATCGTCGCCGAACGCCAGACCGCAGGTCGCGGCCGGCGGGGCCGGGCATGGGAAAGCCCTTCCGGCAATTTCATGGGCACGCTCTACCTCACGCCCCACTGTGGTCCCCGTGAAGCGGGCGAGCTCTCCTTCGTTGCCGCCGTCGCCGTGCATGACGCGGTGAACGGCCTCCTTCCGCCGCCGTTCCGCCCCGCGCTTCGTCTCAAATGGCCGAACGACCTTCTTCACGGTCGGGCCAAGCTCGCGGGCATTCTGCTCGAGTCCTCCGGCGTCGCCGGCGCTGAGGTCGCCTGGGTCGCTATCGGCATGGGGCTGAACCTGGCCACGCATCCCGAGGGGATGGAATATCCGGCAATCTCGCTCGCTGCGATGGGCGCGGGGCGCGTCACACCGGAGGACGCACTCGCCGCGCTCGACAGGTCTTTCACACGCTGGCTCGGCGTCTGGCGTGGACAGCATGGCTTTGCCGCCATCCGCGAGGAATGGTTGAAACGGGCGGAGGGCATCGGCGGTGCGATCACCGTGCGGCTGTCCGCCGAAACGCTCGAAGGCACTTTCGAGGGTCTCGCCCCCGACGGCGCGCTTCAGCTGCGTCTCGCGGATGGCGAACGCCGTCTCGTCTCCGCCGGTGACGTGTTCTTCGCCGTCCCGGCACGCTGAACGAAAATGTGCAATAATCACGACATATGAGTATTCCAGAGTCCCCCAGCGCCACCCCCGGTGACGAACTCGTCTTCCTGCCGCTCGGCGGCTCGGGCGAGATCGGCATGAACCTCAATCTCTATGGCTACGGCCCGGAGGAGGATCGCCGCTGGATCATGGTCGATCTCGGCGTCACCTTCGGCGACGACCGCACGCCCGGCGTCGATGTCATCATGGCAGACCCCGCCTTCATCGAGGAACGCCGCGACGAACTCCTCGGTATCGTGCTCACCCACGCCCACGAGGATCACATCGGCGCCGTCGCGCATATCTGGCCGCGCCTGCGCTGTCCCGTCTACGCAACGCCCTTCACTGCCGCCATGGTGCGCGGCAAACTCGTCGAGGCGGGCATCGAGGCGGAAGTCCCGATGAACATCATTCCGCTCGGCCACCGTTTCGATCTCGGTCCCTTCAACATCGAGCTGGTCACGCTGACGCACTCGATCCTCGAGCCGAACGCCCTCGCGATCCGCACACCGCTCGGCCTCGTCCTCCATACGGGCGACTGGAAGATCGATCCCGATCCCGTTGTCGGCGACGACATGGACATCGCCCGGCTGACGGAGATAGGCGACGAGGGGGTCCGCGCCATCGTTTGCGACTCGACCAATGTCTTCTCGCCCGGCACCTCGGGCTCGGAGGCCGATGTTGCCGCTAGCCTCACCGAACTCCTGAAGACCTGCGAGGGCAGGGTCGCGGTCACCACCTTCGCCTCCAATGTTGCCCGCCTCGAAAGCATCATCCGCGCCGCCGATGCCTGCGGCCGCCACCCGGTTCTCGTCGGCCGCGCCATGTACCGCGTCGTCGCCGCCGCGCGCGAAGCGGGCTACCTCATGGACTTGCCCGAGATTGTCAGCGAGAGCAACGCGGGCTACCTCCCGCGCGACAAGGTGCTCTTCGTCTGCACCGGCAGCCAGGGCGAGCCCCGCGCCGCGCTTGCCCGCATCGCCGAGGACAACCACCCCCACATCGTGCTGGAGAAGGGCGACAGTGTCGTCTTTTCCTCGCGTGTCATTCCGGGCAACGAAACCTCTATCTTCGATCTGCAGAACCTGCTGGCCGAACGGGGTATCCGCGTCATCACCGAGAAGGATCACTTCGTTCACGTCTCCGGCCATCCCTGCCGCGACGAGCTTGCCCGCATGTATCAATGGATCAGGCCGCAGGTCTCCGTGCCCGTCCACGGCGAGGCGCGTCATCTCGCGGAGCATGCCGCGCTTGCCCGCGAGCTTCAGGTGCCCGAACAGATCGTCATCCGCAACGGCCTCATGGTCCGCCTCGCGCCGGGCCCCGCCGAGATCGTGGACGAGGCGCCGTCGGGCCGCCTCTATCTCGATGGCGAAGTGCTCACCGCCTCCGACGAGGGCGCCGTTCAGGAGCGCCGCCGCCTTGCCTTCGCGGGTTCCGTCTTCGTCAGCATCGTCCTGAACGGCAAGGGGCAGGTCTGCGGCGACCCGCAGGTCGTTCTCATGGGCCTGCCGGAAGAGGACAGCCACGGCGTCCTCTTCGAGGACCGCGCCTATGACGCCATCGACGAGGCTCTCGAGCGGCTGCCGCTGAAACGCCGCGGCGACGACGATGCCGTAGCGGAATTCTTGCGTCGCGCCGTCCGCGGCGCCCTGCGCCGCGAATGGGGCAAGAAAGCCCAGGTCGCGGTCGCGGTCACGCGGATCTAGCTGCCTTGCCTGGGCCGTTGATCCGGCCTAAACATGGGATCAAAGAAACCTGAAACCGCTCTAATTCACGGGATAAATCCATGCTCGGTCCGCTCAATCACGTCGCCATCGCCGTACCGGATATCCATGCGGCTGCAGAGACTTACAAGCAGAAGTTCAATGCAAAGGTCTCCGAGGCCGTACCCCAGCCGGACCATGGCGTGACCACCGTTTTCGTCGATCTCGGCAACACCAAGATCGAGCTGCTGGAACCGCTCGGCGAGAACTCGCCCATCGCCGGCTTTCTCGCAAAGAACCCCAAGGGGGGCATCCACCACATCTGCATCGAGGTCGACGACATCGACGCCGCCTGCGAGAAGATGAACACCGAGGGTGTCACCATCACGGGCACCGGCAAGCCGAAGATCGGCGCCCACGGCAAGCCCGTCGTCTTCCTCCACCCGAAGGACCTGAACGGCACGCTCGTCGAGCTCGAGCAGGCCTGAGAGGGCACATGGACCCCGTCGCCGGCCTCGCGATCTATTTCATCGTCTGGTGGATCACGCTCTTTGCCGTGCTCCCCTGGGGTGTCCGTTCGCAGCATGAGACCGGCGACGTCACCCCCGGCACCGAGGTGGGGGCCCCGGTCCGCCCGGGGCTTCTGAAGAAGATGGCCACGACAACGGTCATCGCCGCGGTCGTCTGGCTCTTCATCGCATGGATCCAGATCTACCAGCCGATCCCCTACGACAGCATCCCCTTCATGCCGGATTTCGGCGAGGCCTACTGAGCGCGAGCCCGCCCCGCGCAGCGGACAAAAAAAGCAAGGTCCGCTTTCGCGGCCCGCCCCGCGCAGCGGACAAAAAAAAGCAAGGTCCGCTTTCGCGGCCTTGCTCGGTAGTGATCCCTCGTGTCGCGCCTTCGCAATCCTTTCCGGATCGTCGAAGTCTGCGTTCCCTCCCTAAACTTGGGCTGCGCTTGTGCGCTTTTTCCCTTTTGTGCGTGGGACTATACGCACCCTGCGGCGAGGTGTCACGCCCCTTTTTGCTGCAGACGAAATTTTTGCAGCATTATGCGTCTGCCGGAGCAACTTCCGAACGGGCGCCTGTTCCGGAATGGCATTTCATTGCAGCGCGAGCTTGATCGCAAAGGCGGCCGCGATGATCCCGACCGCCCAGTTGAGGTCCGGGAAGCGCCCGGCCAGCAGCTTGATTGCCACATATGAAATCACCCCGAGCCCGATCCCGCTTGCGATCGAGAAGGTCAGGGGAATGCCGAGCGCCGTCACCACGGCAGGCACGGTCTCCGTCACGTCGCTCCAGTCTATCTCGGCAAGCGCCCGCGCCATCAGGCAGGCGATCAGCACCAGCGCGGGCGCCGTCGCATAAAGCGGCACCGTGTCCGCGAGCGGCGCGAGGAAAAGGCTCAGCACGAAGAGCAGGGCGACCGTCACCGTCATCAGCCCGGTGCGCCCGCCCGTCTCGATGCCCGCCGTGCTCTCGATATAGGCCGTCGTCGTCGAGGTGCCGAGCGCCGCACCGATGATGGTTGCCGAGGAGTCGGCCGTCATGGCCTTCCGGAGCCGCGGCAGCTTGCCGTCCGCATCCGTCAGGCCTGCGCGCTGTCCGGCGCTCACCAGCGTGCCCGTGGTGTCGAGCAGATCGACCAGCAGGAACACGAAGACGATGGTGACGAAGCCCGTCTCGAACGCGCCGCCGATATCCATTTGCAGGATGGTCGGCGCGAGGGAAGGGGGCATGTCCGCAATCCCCTCCAGCGGTTGCATGCCGAGCAGCACCGCCGCCAGGGTCACGCCGAGGATCGTTACCATGATCGCTCCCGGCACGCGCCGGTGGTAGAGCGCGACGAGGGCAACGAACCCTCCCATGGCGAGCAGTGCGCTCGTGGCTCCGACATCGCCCAGCGCGACGAGCGTTGCCGGATGATCGATGACGATGCCCGCGTTCTGCAGGCCGATCATCGCGAGGAAGAAACCGATGCCCGCGCCGATGCCGTATTTCAGCGAGCGCGGGATCGCATTCACGAGCCATTCGCGTAAGGGAGACAGCGACAGCGCGAGGAACAGCACGCCCGACGCGAACACGCAGCCGAGCGCAAGCCGCCAGTCGCCGCTGAACTGCGGCACCACCGTATAGGCGAAATAGGCGTTGAGCCCCATGCCCGGCGCCAGCGCCACCGGGTAGTTCGCATAGAGCCCCATGATGAGCGAGCCCGCCGCCGCCGCGAGACAGGTCGCAACGAAGACTGCGCCGAAATCCATTCCCGCCTGCGCGAGGATCGCCGGGTTCACGAAGATGATATAGGCCATCGTCAGAAAGGTCGTGACGCCCGCCAGGATCTCCTTACGGACGGTCGTCCCGCTGGCTTTCAGCGCGAACAGGCGCTCGAGCACGTCTTCTTTTCTCTCGTTCACTATTTCTTCCCCCAGCCCTCCACGTCATTGCGAGGAGCGATACGACGAAGCAATCCAGGGCCGCTCGCAATGACGAAGAAAGAAGGAAACCAATCACGGTCGATCCGGAGTAAACTCTCCGCAACAATTCCTTAAAGCCGATGCGCGCAGGATGAAAGCATGATGAAGCGCCTCACACCGTTGATGCTCCTCGCGGCCGTCGCCGTCGTGCCCCTTGCTGCCAGCGCCGAAGAGGAACTCGCGGGTAGCGATGCCCCGCGCATTATCGAAATCTCCGAAACCGACTGCCGCCACATCGCGCCCTACCTGCCGGGCGGAGCGGACTATGTGCCGGGTATCGCTGCGGACGGCAGCGCCGTCGCGCCCGCCGATATCGGCGGCGGCTATGGATACGGGCTCCGGCCTCTTTATGAATTCGACGTGACGCTCGATCCCCTCATTGGCCGCAATCCGGCTTTCAATTCGGCCACCAAGATGACGGTCGCCCGCATCGCCATCGACACCCGCACGGGCAGGGCCACCATCGACGGTCAGGATGTCTCCGGTGTCGACCATGCCCTCGCCGAGGCCTGTGCAAGATTGCACCAGACGCCCGCGAAATAGCCGTTTCCAGCTGGTTCCCGCCGACTTTCGTTGACAGTCCGCGCCGCCCCCCGCAGGCTTCTGGCGGGTCAGGGCTGGGGATCTGTTTCATGCTGTCTCGCTGGCGCAAGGTTGCGTTTCTCGTCGCGTGCGTTTCGCTCGTCATGTTCGGCATGAGTGCCGCCGCTCATGCCGATGCGCGCTGGCGCATCACCAAGGAACGCTGGAGCGAGAGCGACGAGAAGGCATGGCAGGACTTCGTCGCCGCACTTGGCGCCACCGATTGCTGGACCTTCGACGAGTGCATCAAGAGCCCGGCCAACCCCTACCGTCACACCGACCCGAAGACCCGCTTCTATGTCGACTGCGCCGACATGCCTTATGTCCTGCGTGCCTATTTCGCCTGGAAGAACGGTCTTCCCTTCGCGTGGCAGTCGGCCATGCAATCGTCGGACGGGCCCGGCGGCGACATCCGCTATTCGTCCAACGGCAACGTTGTCGTCTCGCGTGACAGCGTTCCGCGCACCGCGGCGGGCGTTCCCGCGGTCCCCATTCTGCACACGCTGGTGAACGTCGTCTCCACCGCCATGTTCCGGCGCAACTCGATGGCGGACGATCCGTCGATGTTTACCGACACCTATTCGCCGCGCCTCGACCGCGAGGCGATCGTGCCCGGAACCATCGCCTATGATGTGAACGGCCATGCCTCTCTCGTCTGGCGCGTCGAATCCGGCGGCCGCATTCTCATCTTCTCCTCGCATCCCGATCACACCTTGAGCCGCAGCCATCTCGGCAAGGAGTTTCTGCGCACGGGGCCGCAGCTCGGCTCGATCTTCCAGAAGTTCCGCCCGATCGAACTCGTCGGCGCGACGCGCGCATCGAACGGCGCCCTTGTCGGCGGCCGCATCGTTGGCGTGCCCAATGGCGAGATCGATGATTTCTCGCTCGAGCAGTATCAGGGCAGTCCGCCCGGCGACCCCTACCGCTGGCATTCTGCTTCCTGGTCGCTCAACGGCGAGAATCTCGACTTCTACACCTATCTGCGCGCGCGGCTCTCGAAGGGAGAACTCGAATACAGACCCGTCGAGGAACTGCGCGCCATGATGCAGTCGATCTGTTTCGACACCCGTTCGCGCAAGCAGGCCGTCGAGGTCTCGCTCGCCCGCGGTATCCAGAACACCGATCCGCCGCATCGCCTGCCGGACAATATCTATGGCACGCACGGCGTCTGGGAGCTCTACTCGACGCCGTCCCGCGACGCGCGTCTCAAGACGGCCTTCAAGGAGATGTACGATCTCGTCGTCGAGTTCATCAAGATGGATATGGTCGACGCGCCCCGCCTGAAATATGACGGTGACGATCTCCCCGCCGACCTTCTCGCCGCTTACTGGGAACAGAACGCCGCCTGCGACATCTCCTATGTGAATTCGGCGGGCAGCACGGTTGCGCTATCCCTCGACGATATCATTGATCGCCTCTACGACCTCTCCTTCGACCCCTATCAATGCGTCGAGCGGCGCTGGGGCGCGAAAGGCGGCGAGCTCGCCACCTGCCGCGACGGTCCGGAAAAGACCCGCTGGTACGAGGCCCAGCGCTATCTGAGAAACCAGATCGACCGGACCTATGACGTGGACATGGGTTACACCGTCGAAAGCCTCGAACGAGGTCCCTGGGGCCTGCGCACCGGCAGGGGCGTCGAGCAGGGGCCGGAAGTCGATATCCGGGCCTGGCTGGAAGGGATCGTCGCGCGGCGCGGCGCACCGAGGGCCGAGATTGCGAATCCGGCCATGACCCCCTAAAACGGAGCACTGTTTTTTGAAGCTCCGGCGGACCTCTCGGTTCCGCGCCGGGCCGCCTGCGAAACCCGCCGGACGGCCGTTCTCAGGGTCATCATGCGCCTTTCCAGATATTTCCTGCCCACCCTCAAGGAAAACCCCGCCGAGGCGCAGATCGTCTCTCACCGCCTGATGCTGCGGGCCGGGCTCGTCCGCCAGACCGCCGCCGGTATCTATGCCTGGCTGCCGCTCGGCCTTGCGGTCCTGCGCAACATCGAGAAGATCGTCCGCGAGGAACAGGCGAGGGCCGGCGCCATCGAACTGCTGATGCCGACGATCCAGTCCGCCGACCTCTGGCGGCAGTCCGGCCGCTACGACGCCTATGGCCCCGAGATGCTCCGCATCGTCGACCGTCACGAGCGCGACATGCTCTTCGGCCCCACCAACGAAGAGATGATCACGGAGATTTTCAAGGGCGCCGTGAAGTCCTATCGCGACCTGCCGCGCAATCTCTTCCACATCCAGTGGAAGTTCCGCGACGAGATCCGCCCTCGCTTCGGCGTCATGCGCGGCCGCGAATTCCTGATGAAGGACGGTTATTCCTTCGACCTCGACGTCGAAAGCGCGCGCCGCGCCTATCAGAAGATGTTCGTCTCCTATCTGCGCACCTTCGACCGCCTCGGCCTCCGCGCCATTCCGATGGCGGCCGACACCGGCCCCATCGGCGGCGACATGAGCCACGAATTCATCATCCTCGCCGAAACGGGCGAGAGCGCCGTCTTCTGCCATCGCGACCTCGTCGACATGCCCGTCCCCGGCGACGACATCGACTATGACGGCGACCTCGAGCCGGTCATCCGCGCGCGCACCGAGCTCTATGCCGCGACCGACGAGAAGCATGATCCCACTGCCTTCGAGGCGATCCCCGAGGACAAGCGCCTCGCCGCCCGGGGCATCGAGGTCGGCCACATCTTCTTCTTCGGCACCAAATATTCGCAGGCGATGGGCTGCGTCGTTTCCGGTCCCGACGGCAAGGAAACGCCCCTTCAGATGGGCTCCTACGGTATCGGCGTCTCGCGCCTCGTCGGCGGCATCATCGAGGCGAGCCACGACGATGCGGGCATCATCTGGCCGGACGCCGTCGCGCCCTTCAAGGTCGGTCTCGTGAATTTGAAGAGCGGTGATGCCGAAACCGATGCCGCCTGCGCTACGCTCTACGACAAGCTGCAGGCGGCGGGCGTCACCGTCCTCTACGACGACACGGACGAGCGCGCGGGCGCGAAGTTTTCGACCATGGACCTGATCGGTCTGCCTTGGCAGCTCGTGGTCGGTCCCCGCGGCCTCAAGTCCGGCGTGGTCGAGCTGAAGCGCCGCGCCACCGGTGAGAAGGAAGAGCTCTCGCCCGAAGCCGCGCTCGCGAAGATCGCAAGCTAGCTTGGTTTGCGAGGGACAACTGTTATCCGTTTTTCGCATGCGAAAAACGGCAAGGCCGCCACGAACCGGCACAAAGCCGGTTCGTTCCTAGAGCGAAGAATTTCAAGTCGGATGTTTCCGACTTGAGGCCCGCCGCGCCTTATGGCGCGTAAGCCAAGCCGCCGGAGGGCGGCGCCGGCGATTGAGGACAAAAAATGACCGACGCCGTTCACCCTCGCGCAAAGTCTGCCGGTAGAAGCCGCGCCTTCGGTGCCTTCGAATGGCTCCTTGCCATGCGCTATCTGCGCTCGCGCCGCCGCGAGGGCATCGTCTCCGTCATCGCGGGCATCTCCTTCGCGGGCATCATGCTCGGCGTCGCCACCCTCATCATCGTCATGTCGGTGATGAACGGTTTCCGCACGGAACTTCTCTCGCGCATCCTCGGCGTGAACGGCCACATGTTCGTGCAGGGCGTCGGCACCAACATCACGGATTACGACACCATCGCCGCCCGCATCGCGAAGGTGCCGGGTGTTGTCTCCGTCGCGCCTCTGGTCGACGGTCAGGTCATGGTGCAGAGCGCACGCAATGCGGGGGGCGCGCTGGTGCGTGGCATGCGCGAGGCTGACCTGAAAAATCTCTCCATCGTTTCGGAAAGCGTCACCGCGGGGTCGCTCGACGGACTGGACGAAGGCGGCGTTGCGGTCGGTTCGCGCCTTGCCATGAATCTCGGCCTCACCGTCGGCGACAACATCACGCTTCTTTCGCCGAAAGGCGCGATCACGCCCTTCGGCACCGCGCCCAAGGTTGGCTCCTTCCCGATCCGCGCGATCTTCGAGTTGGGCATGTCGGAATACGATGCGAGCTTTGTCTTCATGTCGCTCGACGAGGCGCGCGCCTTCTTCCGCACCTATGAAGGTGTCAGCGCCCTCGAAATCCGTCTCGCGAACCCCGACCGCGTGAACGATTTCGTGAAGCCGGTTTCCGTTGCAGCCGGTCCCTGCTGCACGGCGACGACATGGCAGCAGCGCAACGAGAGCTTCTTTTCCGCGCTCCAGGTCGAGCGCAACGTCATGTTCCTGATCCTGACGCTGATCCTCATTGTCGCCTCGCTCAACATCATCTCCGGCCTCGTCATGCTGGTGAAGGACAAGGGCAGGGACATCGCGGTGCTCCGCACGATGGGCGCAACGCGCGGCGCCGTCATGCGCGCCTTCTTCATCTCCGGCGCGTCCATCGGTGTCGCGGGCACGCTGGCGGGGTTCGCGCTCGGCCTCGTCTTCTGCCTCAACATCGAGACCTTGCGGCAATGGCTGTCCGAACTGTCGGGCACCGAACTCTTCTCGCCGGAAGTCTATTTCCTGAGCCGCATGCCTGCCGAAGTCGACGCGAGCGAAGTCACAGCCGTCGTCCTGATGGCGCTCTTCCTCTCCTTCGCGGCCACGCTCTATCCCGCCTGGCGCGCCGCCTCGCTCGATCCGGTGGAGGCGCTGCGCTATGAGTGACGCCCCCGTTCTGTCCCTTCGCGGCATCACCCGCACCTACAAGCAGGGTGAGGAGGCGCTCCACATCTTCGCGGGAGCGGACCTCGATATTTGGGAGGGCCAGATCGTCGCGCTGGTGGGTCCCTCGGGTTCCGGCAAGTCTTCGCTGCTGCACATCGCGGGCCTGCTCGAAGCGCCGAACGAGGGCGAGGTCTGGATCGGTGGGCGCGATTGCGTGGCCTTGCCCGATGGAAAGCGCACCGCCGTCCGCCGCAGCGAGGTCGGCTTCGTCTACCAGTTCCACAATCTGCTGCCCGAATTCTCGGCGGTCGAGAATGTGATCCTGCCGCAGATGATCGCGGGCGTACCCCGCAAGGAAGCGCGCGTCTTCGCGATGGACCTTCTCGGGCGCATGGGGCTTGCCGAGCGCGCCGAGCACCGCCCGGCCGAGCTGTCGGGCGGCGAGCAGCAGCGCGTTGCCATCGCCCGCGCGCTCGCCAACCGCCCGGGCATCCTCTTCGCTGACGAGCCGACCGGCAACCTCGACCCGAAAACCTCGCGCATGGTCTTCGCCGAGCTCCTCAACATCTGCCGCTCGCAAGGCGTCGCTGCCCTGATCGCGACCCACAATCTCGACCTCGCCAGCCACATGGACCGCGTCGTGCTCCTTCATGAAGGCAAGCTCCACGAAGGCACTGACATCGCCGCCGAATACCAGAGCCTCTAGAGCGGAGTTTCGCAGGCCCTCCATCTCGACCATCCTCCCCCTGTGGGAGGGTCAAACGGGCGAAGCACGTTTGGGGAGGGGGACTCCGCTCTCGGTATTTGGTGAAACTCCCTACTGGTCGCTCACCCCTCCCCGAAATTCGCTTCGCTGTGCTCGCCAATCTCGACCCTCCCACAGGGGGAGGGTGGGCCACGAACAGCGTCCGAAGCCCTTGAGCTTTCCCCCGCTGGAAGGTCTATTCTGAAGCTCGAACAGGAGGCCGCCCCCATGAGACCGCCCATGAAACCCGTCACCCGACGCACCTTCGTCCTCGTCGCCGGCGCCGCTGCGCTCTGGAGCGCAACGGGCCTTCCGGCCCATGCGTCCGGCAAGGTGCTGGAGCTCTGGAAGACGCCGTGGTGCGGCTGCTGCACCGCCTGGGTAGACCATATGCGCGCGGCGGGCTTCGAGGTCCGCGTCACCGAGATGGAAGACCTTGAGCCCCTGAAGGCGCGCCTCGGCGTCACGCCCGAGCTTGCCTCCTGCCATACCGGCGTCATTGACGGCTATGTTCTTGAGGGTCATGTGCCGGCCGCCGACGTCGCTCGCCTCCTCGAGGAGAGGCCGGAGGCGACGGGCCTCGCCGTGCCCGGCATGCCCATCGGCTCTCCCGGCATGGAGATGGACGGCCAAACGGAGCCTTACGAGGTCGTCCTCTTTGCACCCGGCGGCAACACCGTCTTCGCCCGTTACTGAGCCCCGGCAGGTACTTACGCCACGAACTTCTCAAGCTTGTCGAGCGAGCCCGTCCAGCCATGCGTGTGGCCGGCCTTGGCGGCCTCGTCGAAGAGCTGCTCGTGGATCAGCGTCAGCAGTGTTCCGCCGTCCTCCTCCTTCAAGCGGACCGTCACCTGTGACTCCCGCTCCGGCGTCGTCACCCACGCCCAGGAGAAGACGAGCTTCTCGTTAGGCACCACTTCCTTGTAGGTGCCGCTCACCTCGTGACGGTCGCCCGTGTCTTCGATCATCACCGCCCGGAAATAACCGCCCACGCGGCATTCGCATTCTGCATGCGACATCGTCACGTTTTCGGGCCCGAACCACTGCATCAGCTGCGCCGGGTCCGTCCACGCCTCGTAGACGCGGGCAGGGGGCGCCGTCAGCTTCCGGCGGAGCATCAGGGCGGGCTTGGCCGACGGTGCAGTTCCTTCGGCGGGCTTCTTTTCGGCGGACGACATGGGAGGCTCCGGATTACGGCAAAACTAAACCATTTAGTTAAGTTTGGGGCCGTTTTCGGCGAAGGTCAAGACGCGAGCCGGGCAAGTTCCGGCAAGGTGTCCCACACATAGCGCCGCCCGTGTATCTCTCCACCGCCGGGCGGTTCGGAGAACGCGCCGCCCCGGTCGCTCGCCCCGTGCTTGCGGTAGAAGTTCTGCGCCGGCTGGTTGTCGTGCAGCACCCAGAGATAGAGCCCACAGTCCGGATAGGCCCTCCGGCACCATGCGGCCACCTCGGCGAGGAGGCCGGTCCCGATGCCGCTCTTCTGGTGCTCCGGCCGGACATGGATGTTGTCGAGAAGCGTTCCCCACCGCTCGTCATCCGCGCCATAGGCACAGGCGAAGCCGGCGGCATCGCCATCCTCCTCGGCAAGAACGACGAACTGGTTGGGGGCCGGAGAGGCGAGTCTTTCGCGCCAGACGCGGAGCCGGTCTCCGAAGACGTCTCCGTCGAGATATTCATCCCTGTAAGCGCCCCGGTAGTGGGTTCGCCAGCTTTCGGCGTGAAGCCGCGCGATGGTCTCTGCGTCCCGGCTGGTCGCCTCGCGGTACAGCATGATCATCCTCCCCCGGCAGCCAGTATAGGGTGGTCGCCCCTCTTGACAGATGAGAACATATAGGAAACATTCAACCTTGGAACATTTAGTGAACATTGGCCGGAGGGATCGATATGCGTGCACTTATGAGCAGGGCGTCGGAAGGCGAAGCGGGCAACTGGCTGAAGGATGTGGCGGCGCTCCTCTCCGTCGGCGCTTTCCTCTATGTCGCCGCTACCTGGGTGACCATCGCCGAAGCGATGGTCGGCTGAGGCGCGGCCTTGGTCGTCTGGATTACCCTCCCCCTGTAGGAGGGTCGAACGATCGGTAGCTCGTTCGCGGAGGGGACTCCGCTTTCCGTGTGTGGCTCGTTCCGGTTCTCCACAGGAATCGTTGAAGCTCCGGCATCGCTGCCCGTGACTCCGGAAGCAGGGCACCCGACAATGCCCCATGGCCGACTCGATGCCCCAGTTCATCCATCTGCGTCTCCACTCCGCCTATTCGCTCCTTGAGGGCGCGATCCGGATCAAGGAGCTGCCCAAGCTCTGCCGCAAGGAAGGCATGCCGGCGGTCGCGCTTACCGACACGGCCAATCTCTTCGGTGCGCTGGAGTTTTCCGAGGTTCTGGCGGATGCCGGCATCCAGCCGATCACCGGCTGCACACTCCCCGTCCGTCTCGATGAGCCGGAGGAGCCCTCGCGTGGGCCCCTTCGCCGCGAGTCTGCGGGATCGCTCGCCCTTCTGGTGAAAGACGAGCGCGGCTACGAAAATCTGATGAAGCTTTCGAGCCTTGCCTTCCTCGAGCCGGAATCGGGCGAGTCGGCGCAGGTGCCGCTCGAGCGCGTCGAGCAATATTCGGAAGGTCTCATCTGCCTTACCGGAGGGCCGGACGGCATCGTCAACAGGCTGATCGAACAGGGCCAGAAGGATGCCGCAGAGGTTCTGCTTCTCCGCCTTCGCGGGATTTTCGGCGATCGCCTCTATGTCGAACTTCAGCGCCATGACATGCCACGCGAGCGTCAGGCCGAGGGCCCGCTTGTCGAGTTTGCCTACAAGCACGAATTGCCGCTGGTCGCGACCAACGAGCCCTTCTTCACCACCGAAGCCGAATACGAAGCCCATGACGCGCTGATCTGCATCGCCGAGGGCGCCTATGTCGTGCAGGCGGATCGACGCCGCCTCACCCCCGAGCATCGCTTCAAGAGCCAGACGGAGATGCTCGCGCTTTTCGCCGATCTCCCGGAAGCGACCGCCAATACGGTCGAGATCGCGCGCCGCTGCGCCTACCGTCCGCGCACCCGCAAACCCATCCTGCCGAAATTCGCCGCAGGCACCTCGGAAGCAGACGAGCTTCGCCGCCAGGCGGAGGAGGGGCTCACTGCCCGCCTCGCCGAACTCGAAACCGTGGCTCCGGAAGAGGAATACCGCGAGCGCCTGCGCTTCGAACTCGACGTCATCATCAAGATGGACTTCCCCGGCTACTTCCTGATCGTTGCCGATTTCATCAAATGGGCGAAGCAGCAGGGCATCCCCGTCGGCCCGGGCCGCGGTTCGGGCGCGGGCTCCGTCGTCGCCTGGGCGCTCACCATCACGGACCTCGATCCGCTTCGCTTCGGCCTCCTCTTCGAGCGCTTCCTCAACCCCGAACGCGTTTCGATGCCCGACTTCGATATCGATTTCTGCCAGGAGCGCCGCGACGAGGTGATCCGCTACGTGCAGGACCGCTACGGCGTCGACAAGGTCGCGCAGATCATCACCTTCGGAAAACTGCAGGCCCGTGCGGTGCTGCGCGATGTCGGCCGTGTCCTGCAGATGCCCTATGGCCAGGTCGACCGGCTCTGCAAGCTCGTGCCGAACAACCCGGCAAACCCCGTCACGCTGCGTCAGGCGATTGACGGTGAGCCGCGCCTTCAGGAGGAGCAGCGCAACGACGAGACCGTTGCGCGCCTCCTCGAAATCGGCGGCCGTCTCGAAGGGCTCTACCGTCATGCCTCGACCCACGCGGCGGGCGTGGTGATCGGCGACCGTCGGCTCGACGAACTGGTGCCGCTCTACCGCGATCCGCGGTCCGACATGCCCGTCACCCAGTTCAACATGAAATGGGTGGAACCGGCCGGCCTCGTGAAATTCGACTTTCTGGGATTGAAGACGCTCACTGTCGTCGACATGGCGGCGAAGCTGCTCGCGCGCCGCGGCATCGAGGTCGATCCGGAAAAGCTCCCGCTCGACGATGCGGGCACCTACGAGATGCTGACGCGCGGCGAGACGGTGGGTGTCTTCCAGCTTGAAAGTTCGGGCATGCGCGATCTCGTGCGTCAGGCGCGCCCCACCAACATCGAGGACATCATCGCCCTTGTCGCCCTTTATCGGCCGGGCCCGATGGAGAACATCCCGAAATATCTCGCCTGCAAGCACGGGCGCGAAGATCCCGAATTCCTGCACGAGACGATCGAACCGGTGGTCGAGGATACCTACGGTGTCATCATCTATCAGGAGCAGGTGATGCAGATCGCGCAGGTCTTCGCGGGCTACTCGCTCGGCGAAGCCGACCTGCTCCGCCGCGCGATGGGCAAGAAGATCAAGGCCGAGATGGACGCGCAGCGCGAGCGTTTCGTCACCGGCGCGGTCGAGCGCGGCGTCGAAAAGAAGCAGGCCGAGTTCGTTTTCGACCTCGTCGACAAGTTCGCGGGCTACGGCTTCAACAAGTCGCATTCCGCCTGCTACGCCGTCGTCGCCTACCAGACGGCCTGGCTGAAGGCGAACCATCCGGTCGAGTTCCTCGCCGCCTCAATGAGCTTCGACCTCAACAACACCGACAAGCTCGGCCTCTTCAAGCAGGAAGCCGAGCGCCTGGGCATCAAGGTCTCGCCGCCCTGCATCAACCGGTCGGAGGCGCTCTTCGGTGTCGCCGAGGGCGAAGTCCTCTACGCGCTTTCGGCCATCAAGAATGTCGGCCGTCAGGCGATGGAGCATCTTGTCGAATTGCGCAACGAAGGCGGCGCCTTCCGCGACCTCTTCGATTTCGCGCGGCGCATCAATCCGCGCCTGATCAACAAGCGGACCTTCGAAAATCTCGCCCGCGCAGGCGCCTTCGACGCGCTGAACCCGAACCGCGCCCAGGTGCTTGCCTCGGCCGACCTCTTGCTCGGCACTGCAAACGTCGCCGCGCAGGAGCGCGAGAGCCAGCAGGACAGCCTGTTCGGCGGCGACAGCGGTGTCGAGGCGGCGCAGCCCGTGCTTCCCGCCGTCGAGGCATGGACGCCGATGCAGCGTCTGACGGAGGAATTCAACGCTGTCGGTTTCTACCTCTCCGGCCATCCGCTCGACGACTATCGTGCCGAGCTGCAGCGCGCAGGCGTCGTCACCTATGCCGAACTCCTGAAGCGTACCAACAGCGCCGAAAAGATCGCGGGCACCGTCACCGCCCGTCAGGAACGCAAGTCCAAGAAGGGCAACCCCTTCGCCTTTCTCGGCCTGTCGGATCCGACCGGCCAGTTCGAGATCGTGGTCTTTTCCGAAGTCCTCAACAGCGCCCGCGACCTCATGCAGCCGGGCAATGCCGTCGTCGTCGGCGTCGAGATCGACCGCACCGGCGAGGAAGTGAAGCTCCGCGCCCAGTCCATCCGCAGCGTCGACGACGCCGTCAAGGATACCGGCGCGGGATTGAAGATTTTCGTGGACACTCCCGAGCCCCTCGAAGCGGTAAGATCCCGTCTCGCCGAAAAGGGCAAGGGTTTGGTCTCGCTCGTGCTCATGGGCGAGGGCGGCAGGGAGGTCGAGATCAAGCTCAAGGAGCGTTACAAGGTGACGCCCCAGATCCGCGGCGCCATCAAGTCAGTCCCCGGCGTGGTCGAAATCCGCGAGATATGACGTTTCGGTGACAGTTCGATGACGGTCGGCCCGGCTTATCCCCGTTTCGGGGATAAATCCCTTCAGCCGATGTCGAGCTCCGCCCAGATTGGGACGTGGTCGGACGGTTTTTCACGTCCCCTGACATTGCGGTCGATATCGCTTGCTGTCAGCCGGTCCGCCGCCTGCGGCGACAGCAGCAGATGGTCGATGCGGATGCCGTTGTCCTTCTGCCACGCTCCACCCTGATAGTCCCAGAACGTGTAGCGATGCGCCTCCGTATGACAGGCGCGGAACGCATCCGTAAAGCCGAGATTCACGAGTTCGCGGAACTTCGCGCGCGTCTCCGGACGGAACAGCGCGTCGTCCGCCCATGCCTTCGGATCGTGAACATCGTCCGCCGTCGGAATAACATTGAAATCGCCCGCCAGAACGAGCGGCTCCTCGTATGCAAGGAGTTTTCCCGAGTGGTCGATCAGCCGGTCCATCCAGTGCAGCTTGTATTCGAACTTCTCACTGTCTACCGGGTTGCCGTTCGGCAGGTAGATCGAGGCGACGCGCAGCGCCTCGTCCCCCGCCGTCACGACCGCTTCGATATAGCGCGACTGCTCGTCCCCGTTACCGCCGGGCAACCCGCGGCTTACATCCTCGAGCGGCGGCTTCGACAGAATGGCGACGCCGTTATAGGTCTTCTGTCCGTGCGTCGCGACGTTGTAGCCGAGGTCCTCGATCTCGCTGCGCGGAAAGGCTTCGTCCTGGCATTTCAGCTCCTGCAGGCACACGACGTCCGGCGTTGCCTCCTTCAGCCAGTCGGTTAGGTTCGCAAGACGCGCCTTGATCGAGTTGACGTTGAAGCTCGCGATCTTCATGGCGTTCCTCTCAGCACTTCGCGGCCGTCCGGTCCGCCATCTCTTTCATGATTTTGCCGTCGTCCGGTATGCCGTGCCCGAGATCCACGAAATCGATGCGTGACGCAGGCCTCAGAAACAGGGGTGTTTCGCTTTTCGATGCGAGCCCGCGGCCGACCGGCGTGACCGCGAGCACCATCATCGGGCCCGCCTGACCATCGCCTCGAAGCGGAAAACCCGCAACCTCGATTTGCGACGACATGCCCCGTCCGTAATCTTCCGTATGCACTGAGAGAAACCCGCACGGCCGCGCATGAATGGCTCTTACCCTTGCGACGGCGCGGGCCACCTGATCGGGTGCCGCGAAGTCTCCGTACCGCTTTCCCGTGATGTCGATTCCCTGATGTTCCGCGAGGCCGGTGCCGACCAGCCGGAACACGATATCTTCCGCCACGACTTCCATGATGACGAGATTGGGCAGGAGCGGCGCAATTTCGGGTGACAGTTTGAAAGCGCTTCGCAGAGGAACCTTTTCGCCGTCGTTTCTTGTTTTTTTCCAGTATTGCTCGAGCTTTCCAGCCGTATCGGTCTCTGCGCCTGTCCTCATAGAGTTACGTCCGTACCCCCGTACGTAGAATCACCCAGTACCGGGAGAATACGCGGCTCGGCTCCAAGGTAAAATGCTAATTGTGCCAAAATGACACAGTAAATTGGGATGCACCGCTGAACGTCTATCCTCTAGATCGAGAAAGACGTTCCGCAACCGCAGGATGCCGTCGCGTTCGGATTGTTGATCCTGAAGGCCGACCCGATAAGATCGTCCACGTAGTCGATCTCCGAGCCAGCCAGGTATTCGGCCGAAACGGCGTCGATCAGCACGGTGACACCGTCCCGCTCAAGCGCCAGATCGTCATCGTTCCTCAGATCATCCAGCGTGAAACCGTACTGAAAGCCGGAACAGCCGCCGCCCTGCACGGCGACGCGCAGCATCGTGCCGCTGTCCTCGCTCTCAAGGATGCGCGCCACCTGTTTCGCGGCCCGCGCCGTCAGGGTGATCGGTGTGCCGGTCGTCGGCGTTTCGGCTGTCACGGTCTCGGTCATGCTGCTTTCGGCTTCCAACGCTCGGGAAATTAGCTTAGCAGATATGTAAGCTCGGATGGGCTGCATTTCAAACCGCCTGTCCGCTAACCCCATAGAGTTTCGAGGGTTTATCGTGCCGATCGCCAATCCCGCCGCCACCGCGCCCTTCGCGACGAAGGCGGAAGAGACGAGGGGCAGACTGTTCGCGGAACCTGAAAGCGGAACCCGCACGGCCTTCCAGCGCGATCGGGACAGAATCATCCATGCCGGCGCCTTCAGGCGGCTCAAATACAAGACGCAGGTTTTCGTCTACCACGAAGGCGACAACTATCGCACGCGCCTGACCCATTCGCTTGAAGTGGCGCAGATCGCTCGCTCTGTCGCCCGTGTTCTCGGCCTGGACGAAGACCTCGCCGAGGCATTGGCGCTGGCGCACGATCTCGGTCACACACCGTTTGGCCATGCCGGCGAGACCGCGCTCGACACGTGCATGGTGGACTATGGCGGCTTCGACCATAATGCCCAGACGTTGCGGATCGTCACCAAGCTTGAGCGCCGCTATCCCGAGTTCGACGGCCTCAATCTCACCTGGGAAGCGCTGGAAGGCTTGGTGAAGCACAACGGGCCCGTCATCGTGCCTGGCCGCAACCTGAGCGACCTGCCGCGCGCCATTGTGGAATATGCGGAAACTCAGGACCTCGAGCTCGACACCTTCGCAGGACCGGAGGCGCAGGTCGCGGCTCTTGCCGACGACATCGCCTACAACAATCACGACATCGACGATGGCTTGCGCGCTCGTCTTTTCACCATCGACGATCTGATGGCCCTCCCGCTTGTCGGCGATGTCTTCAGGCGCGTGATGGATCGCTATCCCGGACTTGAGACCGCACGGGTGATTCACGAGGCCGTACGCGAGCTGATCGGCGAAATGATCGGCGATCTCCTTGAGGAAACGAGGCGGCGGCTGGCCGAGGCGAAGCCCGCTTCCGCGGCCGATATTCGCGCCATGAACCGCCCGCTTGTCGGCTTCACGGACGAGATGAATGAACACAATGCAGCCCTCAAGGCCTTTCTGTTCGAGCGCATGTACCGCCACTATCGGGTCAACCGGTCGATGAGCAAGGCGCAACGCATCGTGCGCGATCTTTTTGGCCTGCTGCATCGCTCGCCCGACCAGCTTCCACCGGAATGGCAGCAGGGCTGCGATGGGCCGGAGGGGTTCAAGACAGCCCGTCGCGTTTGCGATTTCATTGCCGGAATGACTGACAAGTTCGCCATCGAGGAGCATCAGCGCCTCTTCGATCTCCACGATCCGAGGTCATGATCGCCATCGAGGTAAGGGCTGGAAACGTGGGAGGCGCGCGGCTAGAGTGCGCGCCCGGCGGGTCCATAAGTGGCGGCAAGAATGAATATTTTCCGGTATTTCGAGGAAAGGGTGCAAGCGGCTCTTGAAGCCCTTGTTGGCGAGGGAGCGTTGCCGGCCGATCTCGATTTCACCCGCGTCGCGGTCGAGCCCCCGCGCGACCCGAGCCACGGCGACCTCTCCACGAATGCCGCCATGGTGCTCGCGAAGCCGGCTGGTGCAAAGCCGCGCGACCTCGCGGAGCTCATCGCCGCCCGGCTTGCCACCGAAGAGGCGGTGACGGAAGTATCCGTCGCGGGGCCGGGCTTCATCAATCTTCGGCTAGATCCGTCCTTCTGGCGTTCGCGTATCCCCGACATTCTCAGAGCCGGAGCGGCCTATGGCGCCGGCGATCTCGGTGCCGGTCAGGCCGTCAATGTCGAATATGTCTCGGCGAACCCGACCGGACCGATGCATGTTGGCCATGTTCGCGGAGCTGTTTTCGGCGATGCGCTCGCGAACCTGCTCGAAAAGGTCGGCTATCGCGTCTGCCGTGAGTACTACATCAACGACGCCGGCGGGCAGATCGAGGTGCTCGCGCGGAGCGCCTTTCTGCGCTACCGCGAAGCGCTCGGACACGAGATAGGCGCCATCCCGGAAGGGCTCTATCCCGGCGACTATCTGAAGCCGGTCGGTCAATCGCTCGCCGCGACCTACGACAAGGATTTGATCGAAAAGGACGAAGCGGAAGCGCTCGCGATTGTCCGGGAAGCCGCCGTCGAGGCGATGATGGAACTCATCCGCGGCGATCTCGCCGTGCTCGGCATCACGCATGAGGTCTTTTTCTCCGAGCTCTCGCTCCACAGGTCCGGCGCGGTCGAGAAGACCCTGGAGAGGCTCGAGAACAAGGGGCTCATCTATATAGGCACGCTTGAGCCACCCAAGGGCGAGGTACCGGACGACTGGGAAGCCCGTCCGCAAACGCTCTTCCGATCGACCGAGTTTGGCGACGATACCGATCGGGCCCTGAAGAAGTCCGATGGGAGCTGGACCTATTTCGCGCCGGACATTGCTTATCACCTCGACAAGTTCGAACGCGGCTATCGCACTCTGATCGACGTCTGGGGCGCCGATCATTCCGGATATATCAAGCGCATGAAGGCGGCGATAGCGGGTGTCACGGGCGGCGAGGCCGAGTTCGACGTCAAGGTCTGCCAGATGGTCAGGCTCTTCCGGAATGGCGAGCCTGTCCGTATGTCAAAACGCGCGGGCGATTTCGTGACCTTGCGTGACGTGGTCGATGAAGTCGGCAAGGATGTCGTGCGCTTCATGATGCTGACGCGCAAGAACGACGCGCCGCTCGATTTCGATTTCGCCAAGGTCATGGAGCAGTCGCGCGACAACCCGGTCTTTTATGTGCAATACGCACATGCGCGCATCCACTCGGTGCTGCGCAACGCGGCAGAGGCAGGCGGTTACGACTTGTCCGATGCGACCCTTGCCACCGCGAACCTTTCGCGCCTCGCGGACGAGGCGGAACTCTCGCTTGTGCGTTTGATGGCGACCTTTCCCCGCCAGGTCGAGCAGGCTGCGCTCGCTCATGAACCGCACCGTATCGCCTTTTATCTCGACGATCTGGCGGCGGCCTTCCACGCTCTCTGGAACAAGGGCAAGGACGACTCGTCGCTGCGGTTTATCCAGCAGGAAGACCGGGATGGTACCCTTGCAAGGCTCGCGTTGATTCGAGCTACGGCCCATGTGATTGCCGCCGGTTTGGGAATATTGGGGGTCGAACCGATCGAGGAGATGCGTTGATGTCGCACAGGGATGGCGGTTGGGACGAAGATCCGGAATACGACATCGATCCTGATATCGAGGATTACGAACGTTACGACGAGGAAGAGGAGGGGGGCGGCAACAAGCGCACGCTCATGCTTCTCAGCGTCGTCGCGCTTCTCGTCGTGTTCGCTGGCGTTGTCTTTCTTGCTTATCGGCAGGGTTCTCAGCAGGGCGTGAATGGCGCGCCGCCGATCCTCCGTGCCGATGGCGAACCGACGAAGGAACTTCCCGAAAACCCGGGCGGTAAGAAATTTCCGCACCAGGATGCGGGCGTCTACGACAGGATCACGGGGGAAGGACAGACCGGCTCCAGCGACGGCGAGCAGCTGCTGCCCCCCGCTGAGGAACCGCTTGCGATTGACAATCCCGCTCCCTCGCCACAGGACCAGCAGGCGCTGGACCGGATGGCGCAAGCGATAGAAACAGCGCCGATTGAGCCGGTGGAAGAGGCGTCAGTGGAACAGACGCCGTCAGCACAAATACAACAGACACAGACGCCGCCCGCTGCCGAGCTTCCTCCTGCAAGGGAAGAAACGGTTTCCGCAGAAACCGTAGCGCCGCCGTCGGGCGGGGCCTATGTCGTCCAGCTTGCCGCGCTGCGCGACGAAACCTCCGCGCGCGCGACTTTCGAGCGTATGCAGTCGAAGTATCCCGATCTTCTTGGCGGCCTCAGCCTGGATATCCAGCGCGCCGATCTCGGTGAGAAGGGCATCTACTACCGTGCTCGCGCAGGCTTCATGGATAAGGCAGCGGCAACAACCTTGTGCGAGCAGCTCGAAGCGCAAGGGGCGGGTTGCATCGTGAGGGAAAGGTGAGCGTCCGCGCAGCGATCTATGGCTGCGCCGGCACCCGCATAACGGAAGGCGAGCGACACTTCTTTCGGGAAGCGCGGCCTTGGGGCTTCATTCTCTTTGCCCGCAACATTGCCGATCCCGGACAGGTCAGGCAACTCGTCGGCGAACTGCGCGAGGCGGCAGGTCACGAAGCGGAAGTGCTGATCGATCAGGAAGGCGGCAGGGTCCAGCGCCTGACGCCACCGAACTGGCGCGGTTTCCCACCCGGACGGCGCTATGGCGAACTTTACGAAGCCGATGTTGAGCAGGGACTACATGCAGCCCGCCTCGGTGCGAAGTTGATCGCAGCCGAATTGCGCCACCTCGGTATCACTGTCGATTGCCTGCCGGTGCTCGATGTTCCCGTTCCCGGTGCGCATGATGTGATCGGCGACCGCGCCTATGCGGATACGCCTGGGCCGATCGCGGCGCTTGGCCTCGCCGCCGCAGAGGGGCTGCTGTCGGGGGGCGTGCTGCCCGTCATCAAGCATATTCCGGGTCACGGCCGCGCCGGGGTCGACAGCCACAAGAGTCTGCCGGTTGTCGACACACCGGCGGATGAGCTGTCCCGGATCGACTTTGCGCCGTTTCATGCGCTTCGGCACATGCCGCTCGCAATGACTGCACATGTTGTCTACACGGCGCTCGACCGTGACCGTCCGGCCACCACCTCTCCGTCGATCATCGGCGGCGTCATTCGGGGGGAGATTGGGTTCGATGGCCTCCTGATGTCCGACGATCTTTCCATGGAGGCACTGAAGGGCAGTCTCGGGGAGAGGGCGCGCCGGAGCCTCGAGGCTGGTTGCGATCTCGTTCTCCACTGCAATGGCAAGATGACGGAGATGGAGGCCGTGGCGGCAGAGGTACCGATTCTCTCCGGCAGGCCGCTTGAGAGGTCCGAAGCGGCCATATCGCAGCGCAAGACGGCCATTGCCTCACTCGATATCGATTCTGTGTGGCAGCAATTCTCCGGACTTATTGCGACTTCGTGACAGATCGCTGGGGATAAGCCGAGAAACGGGGTACCCGCGCCGGGGGGTGCGGGGTATAAAGGCCAATCGTCCCCTGGCCGGCGGGAAACGGCTTGGGGATACGGGGAATTCAACATTTCGGGCCGAATGCAACAGGCAGTCATGACCGGGGCGCCTCCTCATAGCGACGCAGATGGTGGGTCGCAGCCCGATGAGGCTGCCGGCATCGATGGCGCTGCGCCTTTCGAGGAAGGTCCGCCTCGCGGTCCCTCGGAAGATGTCGAAAACACATTGATCGTCGATCTCGACGGATTCGAGGGGCCACTTGACGTTCTTCTGATGCTCGCGCGCAATCAGAAGGTTGATCTGACGAAGATTTCGATTCTCAAGCTTGCCGAGCAGTATCTCGACTTCATCACGCAGGCACGGCGCATGGAGCTTGATCTCGCCGCCGACTACCTGGTGATGGCGTCGTGGCTCGCCTTCCTGAAATCAAAGCTGCTGCTGCCGCCCCCCGAGGAGGAAGAGGGTCCGTCTGGCGCGGAGATGGCAGCCCGGCTCGCTTTCCAGCTTCAGCGGCTGGAGGCGATGCGAAAGGCGTCACAGGATATTTTCTCGCGCCAGTGCCGTATGGGAATGCATGTCTTCCAGCGCGGTGCGCCGGAGGGAATTCGTCTCATAAAGACAAGCCAGTATCAGGGAACGCTCTTCGAGCTTCTCAAGTCCTATTCGGACCAGCGGTTGAAGGGGCACGACACCAAATGGGAGCCGAAGCGTCTTCCCATCATGGCGATCGAGGCCGCCCGTCACCGGCTTGAGAAGATGATGGGCATGATGTTCGACTGGGCCCGTATCGATGGCTACCTGCCGCTTGAGGAAATGAGCCCCGCGCTCCGCCGGTCTGCCGTCGCGAGCACCTTCAGCGCCGCCCTCGTTCTTGCCAAGGACGGGCTCATGGAAATCCGGCAATCCGGCGCTTTCGGGCCTGTTTTCGTCAGGCGCCGCGAACAGACACCCGACCAACAGCCGTCCGGCCCCGCCGGCGACTCTGAGAAGACGGAAGAATGAACGACGAGACGACCTTGAGTGAAGCCGAAGTCGAAGACGGTAGCGAAATGGCAGTGGACGAACCGGAACAGCCAGAACAAGACGACGAGGCCGCTGGCAGCCCCGAAAACGTCGTCCGTTTTCCGGGCAACGCAACGGAACATGCGCAGCTCATGCGGATGGTCGAAGCGCTGCTTTTTGCCGCCGCCGAGCCGCTAGACATCGACAGCATTGCCGGTCGCTTGCCCGAAGGCGCGGATGTTGGCGCAGTGATCGAGGATCTGCAGAAAGCTTATGAAGACAAGGGCGTCAATCTCGTCCGGATTGCCAACAAGTGGATGTTCCGGACGGCGGACGACCTCTCCTTCCTGATGGAGAGGGAAGCGGTAGAGCAGAAGCGGCTCTCCCGCGCGGCGATGGAGACGCTAGCCATCATCGCCTATCACCAGCCGGCTACGCGGGCCGAGATCGAGGAAATTCGCGGCGTCTCCGTCTCCAAGGGCACGATCGACGTCCTGATGGAAACCGGTTGGGTAAGACTGCGCGGCCGCAAGCGCACGCCCGGCCGGCCCGTCACTTACGGCACGACGGAAGAATTCCTCGTCCATTTTGGTCTCGAGAATATCGGTGACCTGCCGGGCGTCGACGAACTCAAGGCCGCCGGTCTTCTCGATGGTCGCTTGCCGCCGGGGTTCGATATTCCGAACCCGAGCGAGGCGGGTGGCGAGGGCGACGGCGAGTTCTCGGACGAAGAGGAGTACGGCGCCGACATCGACGACCATCTGGCTCAGGGAGCGGCCGAAGACGACTGAGTCCCATCTCGTCCTGTTTGTTAAGAGCAGCCGAAAAATGGAGCAAAACCAGAAGGTTCTGGTTTTTGGTTAACTAAAATTATGTGGATGTCGGGCCAGTTGCCGGATTGGATTGCTATCGCAATTTCCAGACGGAACGCCCATATTGATTGAAGGTAGTGCTTCATTCAGAGCAAGGTGCGGGTTTTCCCGTTGCCTGTGGAGATAGAAATGCCGGGTTGGACCCAAATTCTCATTGTCCTCGTGCTGATCGTGTTGCTGTTCGGACGGGGCAAGATTTCCGACATGATGGGCGACGTCGCTAAGGGCATCCGCAGCTTCAAGAAGGGCCTCTCCGACGAGGACGAGAACCAGACCGCTCAGCCCGAACCCAAGACGATCGACGCCACCGTCTCGCATGACGAAAGCGCCGAGACGAAGAACAAGGCGTCTCACGGCTAGGATTTGATGCGCCGCGCCGGAACCGGTTGCTCGGGGCGGTGGAGGCTTTGCGGGACCCCTCATGTTCGACATCGGATGGTCAGAGCTGCTCATTCTCGCGGCGATCGCCATCATCTTCGTCGGTCCGAAGGACCTGCCGCGGATGATGCGGACGATTGGCCAGTATGTCGGCAAGGTCCGGGCCATGGCCCGCGACTTCCAGAGTTCCTTTGAGGACCTCGCCCGCGAGACCGAACTCGAGGAGCTCCGCAAGGAAGTCTCCAATCTCCGCAACAGCGCGACAGCTCCGCTCCGTTCCCTCAAGCAGGAAATCGACAAGCCGGTGAAGATCGGCGGAGGCGGTGCGGGCGCCGATGCGGCGGCCGCCTCCGCCGCAAAAGCGGAAGAGGAGAGGGTCGAATCCCTCGACACCAGTGGCGTCTCGGACGGAATCGCAGACTCGATCCGCGAAGCCGAGGCTGTCGAGGCCTACGGCAAGGACGATGCGGCGGCCGGCGATGACGCGGATGTGAAGACCAGGCGGGACGGCGAATGAGTGCGTCTTCCGCCGATCCCAATTCTCCCGGTTCCGACGACGAGATCGAGGCTTCCCGGGCACCGCTTCTCGATCACCTGATCGAGCTTCGGACGCGCCTCATCAAGGTGATGCTGGCCTTCATCGTCGGCTTTGCAGTCTGCTTCTTCTTCTCCACCGACATTTTCAACCTGCTGGTCGATCCCTATAACCGGATCGTCACTGCGGAGGGCGGCGCGCATCTGATCTATACGGCGCCGCAGGAATTCTTCATCACCAAGCTCAAGCTCTCGATGTTCGGGGCGATCTTCCTTGCCTTTCCGATTATTGCGGCGCAGGTCTACATGTTCGTGGCGCCTGGTCTTTACAAACACGAGCGCGGCGCCTTCATTCCTTATTTGATTGCCACCCCCGTGCTGTTTCTTACGGGCGCTGCGCTTGTTTATTATGGTGCGCTGCCTATCGCGCTCAACTTCTTCATGAGCATGGAGCAGGCAGGTGGCGACGGCGCAGCGACAATCGAACTCCTGCCCAAGGTCAGCGAGTATCTGAACCTTGTCACCGCCTTCATCCTCGCGTTCGGCATCTGCTTCCAACTGCCCGTGATCCTGACGTTGCTGGCGCGTGCCGGTATCGTGAATTCTGCCCAGTTGAAGCGGGGACGACGCTACGCCGTCGTCATCATTTTCGCTGTCGCCGCCTTCCTGACGCCGCCGGATTTCTTCAGCCAGATCGCGCTTGGGGTGCCGACTCTGCTTCTCTACGAACTCTCCATTTTCAGTGTCCGCTGGATGGAGAAGAAGAAGGAAGAAGGCGAGCAGGAAGAGAGCGAGGCCTGATCACTTTCCCTGACAGCCCTTGTCTGGACGCTTCCGGCCTTCCCGCGTATACAGTGCGCGACAAGCGGGCCGGGTGGCTCGAGGACTGATTCGCTCCTCGCGGTTTCCCATATCCCGGAAAATCTCATTATCTCCTGGACTGTCATGTTCGACATCAAGGCCATTCGCGACGACGCACAGGGTTTCGATGCGGGCCTCGCGAAGCGTGGGCTCGAGCCTCAATCCGCACACCTCATCGAAATTGACGAACGCCGCCGCAGGGTCATCACCTCGCTGCAGGAAATGCAGCAGCAGCGGAATGATGCGTCGAAGCAGATCGGTCAGGCCAAGGCGAAGAAGGACGAGGACCTCGCGAAGAAGCTGATGGACGAGGTCTCCTCCCTCAAGGCCCGCATCCAGGCGGGTGAGGAGGAGGAGAGGGCGGCCAATGCCGAACTCGAGGCGGCGCTCGCCTCGATCCCCAACATTCCGCTCGACGATGTGCCTGTCGGCCCGGACGAGAGCGCCAATGTGGTGCGCCGCGAACATGGCCGCGCCCGCGACCTGAACTTCGAGCCGAAGGAACACTTCGATCTCGGTGAAGGTCTCGGCCTGATGGATTTCGAGACGGCGGCGAAGCTCTCCGGTTCGCGCTTTACGGTACTCAAAGGCCCGCTCGCCCGCCTGGAACGGGCCATCGGCAATTTCATGGTCGACCTCCACACCACCGAGTTCGGCTATGAGGAGGTCATGCCGCCGCTCATGGTCCGCGACGACGCCATGTTCGGCACGGCGCAGCTGCCGAAATTCGCTGACGACCAGTTCGCGACCTTCAAGGGCCAGAGCCGCGACGATCAGGAAAAATACTGGCTGATCCCGACCGCAGAAGTGCCGCTCACCAATCTTGTTCGCGAAAGCATTCTCGCGGAAGAGGAACTGCCAAAGCGTTTCACCGCCTACACCGCCTGTTTCCGCGCCGAAGCGGGCGCCGCCGGACGTGACACGCGCGGCATGATCCGGCAGCACCAGTTCTCCAAGGTCGAACTCGTCTCGATCACGACGCCGGACGCCTCGCTCGACGAGCATGAGCGCATGCTTTCCTGCGCCGAGGAAGTGCTGAAGCGTCTCGATCTCCATTACCGTGTGATGACGCTCTCGACCGGCGACATGGGCTTTGCCTCTCGCAAGACCTACGACATCGAGGTCTGGCTGCCGGGACAAAACGCTTATCGCGAGATTTCTTCCTGCTCCGTCTGCGGCGACTTCCAGGCCAGGCGCATGAACGCGCGCTATCGCCCGAAGGGGGAGAAGAACACCCGCTTCGTCCACACGCTGAACGGCTCAGGCCTCGCCGTCGGCCGCACGCTAGTCGCCGTCATGGAGAATTACCAGCAGGCGGATGGCTCCATCGCCGTCCCCGCCGTGCTTCAGCCCTATATGGGCGGGCTGGAGGTCATCGCGCCTCATGGCTGAGAAATCCGGTAAATCCCTGCGTATCCTGGTCACGAATGACGACGGTATCCACGCGCCCGGCCTGAAGGCGCTCGAAAAAATCGCCCGCAAGCTCTCGAGCGATGTCTGGGTCGTGGCGCCAGAGGAAGAACAGAGCGGCTCCGCGCATTCGCTCTCGCTCGCGAACCCGCTCCGCATCCGCAAGCTCACCGCCCGCAAATATGCCGTGCGCGGTACTCCGTCCGATTGTGTGCTGATGGCTGTCCGCCATGTCCTTAAGGACAAGGAGCCGGACCTCGTACTCTCCGGCGTCAATCGCGGCCAGAACATCGCCGACGACGTCACCTATTCCGGCACCATCGCCGCCGCCATGGAAGGCACGCAGCTCGGTATACCGTCCATCGCGCTGAGTCAGGCCTTCGGTTTTTCCGGTCACGCCAATGTCAAATGGGCGACCGCCGAGCATTTCGCGCCGGAAATACTGAAGAAGCTCATCGCGGCAGGCTGGCCCGCGGAAGTCCTCATCAACATCAACTTCCCCGATGTCGTGCCCGCTTCCGTCACCGGTATCGAGGTGACGCGGCAGGGCAAGCGCGACCAGTCGCTCGTCCGCGTTGAAGAGCGGATCGATGCCCGCAACAATCCCTATTACTGGCTCGGCTTCGAGCGCATCCTGAGCAACCCGCCGCAGGGCACCGATCTCCGCGCAATCTACGAGGGCCGCATCTCCATCACGCCGCTCCACATGGACCTCACCCATGCGCGGACCTCGAAGGCGATTTCCGCCGCGCTCGGTTCCCTCGAGGGTCCGCTGAAGAAGCGTAAGAAGAATTGAGCCGCACCCCGTGAACGAAGACCCGTCCATGGACGAAATCGAGCACGAGAAGATTGAACTCATCATGGGACTGCGCAAGCAGGGCATCCGCGACAAGCGTGTGCTTTCCGCTGTCGAGCGGGTGCCTCGCGAAAAGTTCATCGCAGGGACTTTTCGCAAACAGGCCTATGAGGATCACGCGCTCCCCATCGAATGCGGTCAGACCATCAGCCAGCCCTATATCGTCGCCTACATGACCGAGCAGCTTCAGGTTGGCGAGCGCATGAAGGTGCTGGAAGTCGGCACGGGCTCGGGTTATCAGGCGGCTGTCCTCGCGCGCCTGTGCCGTCGCGTCTACACGGTCGAACGCTACCGCACGCTTCTGAACGATGCGCTGAAGCGATTCGAGGATCTGCGCCTCACCAACATCACGGCCCGCGTTGGCGATGGTGGTAAGGGCTGGCCGGAACAGGCGCCTTTTGACCGAATCATCGTGACGGCGGCGGCTCCGTCGGTGCCGCAAATTCTCGTTGATCAGTTGAAAGAAGGCGGCTTGATGGTTGTTCCTGTTGCAATTTCCGGTAGCAGGGGTGAGCAGAAACTTGTGCGGATCGAGCGGACGGGAGAAGGTGTGAAGCGTGAAGAGCTTCTGCCCGTGCGCTTTGTCCCGCTTGTCGAGGGTGTTGCCAAGGAGTCCTGAGCGGCGAATTCTGACCCGGTGGTGGAGACAGGCGAGGCCATATGGCGCGGCGCGATCATATGCGGGCGATAATGCGACGGGGGGCGGCTCTCTCGTTCGCCCTTCTCGTTGCGGCCTGCGGTGGCGGCGGCGAGCGTCCGTGGTGGGACGAGCCGCCGGGCCAGCGCTCGGGCGGTCGCACCCCGATGCCCGCATTTTCCAGGCCGATCCAGACGGTTGCGCCCGGGGGCACCTATGTCGTCCGGCGCGGCGACACCGTTTACAGTATCGCCCGCGCGCATGACGTTCCGCTGCGTTCAGTCATCGACGCGAACGGTCTTCGCCCGCCTTACGAAATCGAAGTTGGTCAGAAGATCGCCATTCCTGCCGGACGCTTTCATGTCGTGCAGCGCGGCGAGACGGTCTACAGCATCTCCCGGCAGTACAACGTTGACATGGCATCGTTGACGAGCCTGAACCGTATTCCGGCACCCTACACGATCAAGGTCGGTGAAAAGCTGCAAGTCCCGTCCCGCAAGCCTGCGCGGGCACCTGAGCGTACCGCGTCGTCGCAAGCCCCTTCAGGTGCAAGGTTGCCGTTGGCACGGCCGGTCGCGGGCGCTGTCGCTTCGGCGCCATCGGCATCCTCGCCCACGGTGGCGAAGGACCCGCTTCCAGCGCCGCCCGCCGCCGCGGGAGCCTTCCAATGGCCGGTGCAGGGCAAGGTCCTGTCGAGCTTTGGCCCCAAGGCGAACGGGCTCCACAACGATGGCGTCAACATTGCCGCCGAGATGGGCGCGCCTGTCCGCGCTGCCCAGAACGGCGTGGTGGCCTACTCAGGCAACGAACTCAAGGGCTACGGCAACCTGCTTCTTGTCCGCCACGACAATGGCTGGATGACGGCCTATGCGCATAACAGCAAGCTGCTGGTGAGGCGCGGCGACACGGTGGTGCGCGGCCAGACGATTTCTCTCGCCGGCAATTCCGGTAGCGTGGTCACGCCGCAGGTTCACTTCGAGATCCGCAAGGGTGCGAAGGCCGTCAACCCGGCAACCGTCATCGGTATGTGACGCTACAGGCCATCACTTTCAGTCGAGCCTGTGGCCGAGCCGTCCCGCAAGATCCTGGATGAATTGCCAGGCGACGCGACCGGAACGCCCTCCGCGCGTCGCCGCCCATTCGATGGCTTCCGCGTTCAGCGTCTCGTCATCGACCTTCAGCCCGTGATGATTTGCATATCCGGCAACCATGTCGAGATAGTCGGACTGGCTGCAGTTGTGGAACCCGAGCCAGAGGCCGAAACGGTCGGATAACGACACCTTTTCTTCGACGGCTTCCGAGGGATTGATCGCGGTGGAGCGCTCGTTCTCCATCATGTCGCGCGGCATCAGGTGGCGCCGGTTCGAGGTCGCATAGAAGATGACATTCTTCGGCCGGCCTTCGATGCCGCCCTCAAGCACGGCTTTAAGCGACTTGTAGCTGGTGTCGTCATGGTCGAAGGAGAGGTCGTCGCAAAAGATCACTGCGCGCCGCTCTTGCGCTCGAAGCTGCGCCATCAGCCGGGGCAGGCTTTCGATGTCTTCGCGGTGGATTTCGATCAGGATCAGGCTGCCAGGTGTCTCGGCATTCACGGCCGCATGAGCTGCCTTCACGAGCGAACTCTTGCCCATCCCCCGCGCACCCCAGAGCAGCGCATTGTTGGCCGGAAGGCCTTTCGCGAAGCGTTTTGTGTTGTCGACTAGAATATCCCGTACTCGGTCCACGCCCTTGATGAGAGACATGTCCACGCGGGAAACCTCGGCCACAGGGTCCGCGCGACCCGCTTCCGCGTTCCAGACAAAGGCATCTGCCGCATCGAGCCCGCTGGTCGCAGCAGGCGGCGGCGAAAGCCGCTCTAGCGCCTCGGCAATGCGTTTCAGCAGGAGCTCTGTATCGGGCGTTGTGCTCATGACGGAAGACTTCGTGGGGAACGGAACGGGGCCGGCTGCGCGGGGACCCTAGCACTCCCCGCAAAGGCCGGAAATGCCTGTATATCCCAAAACTTAAGCGCCCTCACGACGGGTTCCGGCTTCGGTTTGCAAAACCTCTGCCGGTCGGTATAGTCCGGCGCAATCGAGCGATTTGCGGCTCCTGCGTTCAGGTTCTGCCGCGTTTTGTAGGCAAGACAGGAGACCCAGATGGGTGGCGGCGGCGCTTCGGAATTTCTGATCCAGCTTTTCCCGTTTATCGCGCTTTTCGCGATCATGTATTTCCTGGTTCTTCGCCCGCAGCAGCGCCGCGTGAAGGAACACCGCGAGATGGTCACCAACGTGCGCCGGGGCGACGTCGTGGTAACGGCGGGTGGCCTCATTGGCAAGGTGACGAAGGTCGACGATGCCGAAATCACGGTCGAGGTCGCCGATAACGTCCGCGTGCGCGTTGTGAAGAGTACGCTTGCCGAAGTGCGCTCGAAATCGGAGCCGGTTCCAGCCAACGCAAACAGCCCCTCGTAGGTGCGACGACGGAATCTCCCGGGAGGGGAATAAGCCGAGATGCTCTACTTCGAACGCTGGAAGATCGTGCTGATCGTCATGCTTTGCCTGGCGGGCATTGTCTATTCTGCGCCGAACTTCATATCCAAATCCTCGCTTGAGGACGTTCCCGGCTGGCTCCCCCACAAGCAGATCAATCTTGGCCTCGATCTTCGGGGTGGTTCCTACATGCTGCTCGGCCTCGACACCGGGTCTCTCGAAAAGACGAGGTTGCAGGATCTCGTGGGTGAAGTCCGCGACGCGCTTCGCGACGAACGGATTCCCTACACCGGCCTGGGCATACAGGGCGACAGCGTTGTCGTGAACGTGACGCGCGCGGAGGATGTCGAGAAAGCCGAAGCCGCTATCGATGACCTCGCGACCATGATAGCGGCGAACCAGTTCTCCGCGCTGCCGGAGAGCGATCTCTCAGTCGCCGTCGACGGGCAGCGGATCAATGTCACGGTCACGGAAGCGGCGAAGCTCCAGCGGGTTCAGGCCGCCGTCGAGCAGTCGATCGAGATCGTGCGCCGCCGTATCGACGAACTCGGCACCACAGAGCCCGTCATCCAGCGGCAGGGCGCGGATCGCATTCTCGTTCAGGTGCCGGGCCTCGAAGACCCGCAGCAGTTGAAGGAACTTCTCGGCAAGACTGCCAAAATGAACTTCCGCCTCGTCAGCAATGCGATGTCGGGACAGCAGGCGCTTGCCACGCGGACTGTGCCGGCGGGCACTGAGCTTCTCTACACGGCGGACGAACCCAAAGTGCCTGTTCTGGTCGAGCGGCGCATCATGGTCGGTGGCGACCGGCTGCAGGACGCCACAGCAGGCTTTGATCAGCGCGACGGACAGCCCGTGGTCAACTTCCGCTTCGACAGTATCGGCGGACGGCAGTTCGGTGAGGTCACGCGTGACAATGTCGGGCGCCCCTTTGCCATCGTGCTCGACAATGAAGTCATCAGCGCACCCCGCATCAACGAACCCATCATGGGCGGGCAGGGGCAGATCAGCGGCAACTTCACCGTTCAGGAAGCGAACAATCTCGCAATCCTTCTTCGCTCGGGCGCGCTGCCGGTAGACATAACCATTCTCGAAGAGCGCACTGTCGGGCCGGGCCTCGGTGCGGACTCCGTTCGTGCCGGTGAGATCGCCGCCATCATTGGCGCCGCTGCCGTCATCCTCTTCATGATTGCGAGCTACGGTTTCTTCGGCATCCTCGCAAATATCGCCCTCTTCCTGAACGTCATGATGATCTTCGCCGTGCTGTCGGTGCTGCAGGCGACGCTGACGCTGCCGGGCATTGCCGGCATCGTGCTGACCATCGGCATGGCGGTCGACGCCAACGTGCTCATCTACGAGCGCATCAGGGAAGAAGTCGCTGCGGGCAAGGGGCCGATCCCGGCCATTGAGGCGGGTTACAACAAGGCGCTTTCGTCGATCCTCGACGCCAACATTACCACGCTGATTTCCGCTGCCATTCTGTTCCAGATGGGGTCGGGTCCTGTGCGCGGCTTTGCAGTCACGCTCGCCATCGGCATTGTCACGTCTGTCTTCACGGCCTTCACCGTGAACCGTCTCATGGTCTCGGTTTGGCTGCGCCGCCGCCGGCCAAAGACGATTACGCTTTAAGGGCCGGGAGAAAGACGATCATGAGACATCTGAAACTCATTCCGGACGACACGCATTTCCGCTTTGTGAAATGGCGTCATGTGGCCGTCGGGCTTTCGCTCGTGGTGGTTGTCGCCTCGGCGATCCTGATGTTCACGCGCGGTCTCAATTTCGGCATCGATTTCGAAGGTGGCATCGTCATCGAGATTTCGACGGACGGTCCCGCCGATATAGGCCAGCTCCGGGCCGATCTCGGTGGTCTCGGCCTCGGTGAGGTTCAGATCCAGGAATTCGGTCAGGCCGACGACGTCCTGATCCGCGTCCAGTCGCCCAGCGACGACGACGAAAAGGCATCGCAGCGTGTCGTCGACACGATCAAGGGCGAACTCGGAGACACCGTCGAATATCGCCGCGTCGAGGTCGTCGGACCGCAGGTCAGTTCCGAACTGGTACAGGACGGTGTTCTTGCTGTCGTCATCGCCATAGCGCTGATGCTGATCTACATCTGGTTCCGTTTCGAATGGCAGTTCAGCCTGGGCTCCATTGTGGCGCTCGTTCACGACGTCATGGCGACGATAGGGCTCTTCTGTATCCTTCAGCTTGAATTCAATCTGCAGTCCATTGCGGCTATCCTCACCATCGTCGGCTATTCGATGAACGATACCGTGATCGTGTTCGACCGCGTGCGCGAGAACCTGCGCAAATACAAGAAGATGGATCTCGGCGAACTGCTCGATCTCTCGATCAACCAGACTCTTTCGCGCACCGTGATGACGTCAGGCACGACGCTGCTGGCTCTCTTCGCGCTCTTCATCTTCGGCGGTGCGGTGCTCCGCGACTTCACCTTCGCCATGATCTTCGGCATTTTCATCGGCACCTATTCCTCGATCTTCATTGCGGCTCCGGTGCTTCTTGCCGTGGGCGTTACGCGCGATGCGGCGTCGGGTGGTCTCGGCCACACGTCGAAAGGCGCAAAGGAAAAGGCGCCGGGCAAGGCCTGACATCATGGCCTCCCGCCCGCACTTCGACGGACAGCCTTTCGTGGATGCCTATGGCGAGGGTGGTTTCCGTCTTGCCGGACAGCGGTTCGAGGGATCGGTGATCGTCGCGCCGCGCGGTCTCTTTCCCTGGGCGGCGAAGTCGATAGCAGACGTGACGCCGGCCTCCCTGGCTCCGCTTGTCGAAGCGGCAGGCGATTTCGATTTTCTGATCGTCGGATCGGGCGAGGCGACGATGCGGCTTCCCGCTGCGGCGCTCAGGCGGCTTGAGTCGCAGACGATCTTTCCCGATGTGATGGCAACGGGGCCCGCCTGCCGGACCTATAATCTCATGCTCTCTGAAAACCGGCGGGTCGCCGCGGCTCTCATCGCGGTCTCCTGACGCCGGACTTGGCTTTTTGCCAAGAAACTCCTAGCTTTCACGCGGACTTCGCGACACTGAGTCGCATGATGATGAGGCATGCCAACCCGGGCTAGGGGGCGCGTCTTGCCATCCCTACTGGCCGCTCGGGCGGCGATTGGCAATCAGAGGGGAGGACTCTTATGGCGGCAATTCTTACATCCCTGAGGAACACGGTGATCGCCGGGTTCGTGCTCGCGGCGGTTCTGCTGCTGATGTATCTCAACTGGGGCGGCTGGGATGGTGCATCCCTCGGTCACGCTTTCTGGGCTTTCATTTTCCGCTGGCTGCATGTCATCAGCGGCGTGATGTGGATCGGTCTGCTCTGGTACTTCAACTTCGTGCAGATTCCGAACATGCCGAACATTCCGGACGACCAGAAGCCGGCCATCGGCAAGGTCATCGCGCCGGCCGCTCTCTGGTGGTTCCGCTGGGGCGCCATGGCGACCATCATTACCGGTCTCATCCTTGCGGCGATGAATTTCTACCTCGTCGAGGCGTTGACGCTCGGTGCGGTCGAGGGTTTCGCGGTTCCGAAGAACATCGCCATCGGTATCGGCATGTGGCTCGGCATCATCATGTGGTTCAACGTCTGGTTCGTCATCTGGCCGAACCAGAAGATCGCGCTCGGCATCGTCGACGCGCCTGCCGAGCAGAAGCCGGCTGCCGCGCGTACCGCGATGCTCTTCTCGCGGACCAACACGCTGCTGTCGATCCCCATGCTCTTCGCCATGGTGTCGGCGCAGAACATCTACTGATCTCCTCGCAAGGAGACTGCCGCGGGGCCGCCTTGAAGGCGGCCCCGTTTGCTTTAGGTCAAGGAAATGGCAGGCAAAGGCACAAGTGAAAGCATGGCGGCGTGCCTCGAAGAGGTCCGGGCTCACGACCATGACCGTTTCCTGACGCTGCTCTTTGCGCCGTCGTCCCGGCGTCCCGCGCTCGTCGCGCTCTACGCCTTCAACCTCGAAATCGCCCGAGTGGCCGAAACGGTCACCGAGCCGATGATGGGCCACATACGCCTGCAATGGTGGCGCGAAACGCTGGAAGGCCTCCCAAAAGGCGAAACGCGCGGTCACCCCGCCGCCGTCGCCCTCCACGAAGCGGATGCCTTTCTCCTTGCCAGCCTGCAGGCCATGATCGACGCGCGCGAACGCGATCTCTCCGAAGACGTCATCGAAGATATGGCTGCGCTCGAAGCCTATGCGGAAGCAACGTCGTCGTCGGTCATGCGGCTTGCGGCAACGGCGCTCGGAGGAGAAGAGGGGGCGGCCCGTGCCGCTGAAACGATCCGCCACGCGGGCATCGCTTATTCACTCACGGGTATCTTGCGTGCATTGCCGCTTCACGCGTCGCAGGGTCGTTTGATGCTACCTGCCGATATCCTGCTTGCCCGCAATGTCGATCCGCACGATGTACTGGCGGGCAAGGCGAATGACGAGCTGCGTGCCGCCATCGCCGATGTCGCGGCCCGCGCCCGCGAACATCTTGCTGCCGCGCGTGCCACATGCCCCGCAGCGGCAATCCTCCCGGCGTTGATGCCCGCCTCGCTCTGCGACCGTTATCTTGAACTCATGACGGCACGAGGTTTCGATCCGTTCAGAACGCCGGTCGACGTTCCCGCCTTCCGGCGGCAGCTTCGGCTCCTGGGCCGGAGTCTCGCCCGAAAAATCTGATTACTCGGCCGCTTCGGCGCGTGGGCTGAGCCAGCCCTCGAGGTCGCGCAGCGCGCGCGACGTGTAGGCGCGTTTCCGCGCTGGTGCCTTCGCCTTACCGCGCGGGCGCTTGCCGTTTTCGTCGCGCGGCACTTCCGGTTCCGGGAACAGGCCGAAATTCACGTTCATCGGCTGGAAGGTCGAGGCATCCGCATCGCCCGTGATATGCGCGAGCAGTGCGCCGAGCGCCGTGGTGCGCGGCGGCGGCGAAACCATGCGGCCTTGCCGCTCGGCAGCAGCGAAGCGTCCTGCGAGAAGCCCCATCGCGCCGCTCTCGACATAGCCCTCGACGCCGGTGATCTGCCCCGCGAAGCGGAGCCGCGGCTCGTTCTTCAGCCGCATGATCCCGTCGAGCAGTTTCGGGCTGTTGATGAAGGTATTGCGGTGCAGCCCGCCGAGCCGCGCGAACTCCGCGTTCTCAAGTCCGGGAATGGTCCGGAAGACGCGCGTCTGCTCGCCATGCCTCAGCTTCGTCTGGAAGCCGACCATGTTGTAGAGCGTGCCCAGCGCATTGTCCTGCCGGAGCTGAACCACGGCATAGGGCTTGACGTCCGGTGCGTGCGGATTGGTGAGGCCGACCGGTTTCATCGGCCCGAAGCGCAGCGTCTCCGCCCCGCGCTCCGCCATCACCTCGACGGGCAGGCACCCGTCGAAATAGGGCGTCGACTTTTCCCACTCCTTGAACTCGGTCTTGCCGCCGTCGAGGAGGGCCTGGACGAACGCCTCGTATTGGTCGCGCGTCATCGGGCAGTTGATGTAGTCCTTGCCCGCACCGGCCGGACCCGTTGCGCCGGTGCTCTCCTTGTCGTAGCGCGACTGAAACCAGCACACCGACATGTCGATGCTGTCGCGATGGACAATGGGCGCGATCGCATCGAAGAAGGCAAGTTCGTCCGCGCCGGTCACGTCACCGATCGCCTTGCCGAGCGCGTCGGAGGTGAGCGGTCCCGTCGCGACGATAACCTTGTCCCACTCGGCAGGCGGCAGCCCGGCGATTTCGCCGCGCTCGACCGTCACCAGCGGATGTGCGCTCAGCTTCTCTGTCACATAATTCGAAAAGATGTCGCGGTCGACCGCGAGGGCACCGCCGGCCGGCACCCGCGCGACTTCGGCCGCTTCCATCATGATCGAGCCCGCGCGCCGCATCTCCTCATGCAGCAACCCGACGGCATTCAATTCATGATCGTCCGAGCGGAAGGAGTTGGAACAGACGAGTTCGGCGAAGCCGTCCGTGTGATGCGCGTCCGTCTTCACGTGTGGGCGCATCTCGTGCAGCACCACCGGGCAGCCCGCTTGCGCGAGCTGCCACGCAGCCTCGGATCCGGCCATGCCGGCGCCGACGACGTGAACAGGGACAATATCCTTCGTCATGGACGTGGAGATATCACTCTCGACGCCTCAGTTCCACACCTTCGGTTTCCGGCCCGCCCAGGGCAGTTCCTTCTCGAGCTGTGCCGCGAGCCGGAAAAGCGTCGCCTCGTCGGCATAGCGCGCCGTCAGCATCATGCCGATGGGAAGCCCGCTTTCGGACTGCCAGAGCGGCAGCGAGAGGGAGGGTTGGCCGGTGAAGTTGAAGGGCGGGGTGTAGGGGAAAACCTGTCCCTGCCGCTTGTTCAGCTCCCGCGGTTCCTGGTCCGGGCCGAGGAAGCCGATCTCTGGCGGCAGTTTCCCCATCACCGGGCAGAGATAGACGTCGAACTCCTCGAAGGTTGCGAGAACCTGCCGGTTCATCAGGCGAAGCTGCTGCCAGCCCCACATGGCCTGCGCGCCGGTCAGGCGGCTGCCGTTCTTGAAGCCCGCCCAGGTCAGCGGCTCCAGCTCGTCTTGCTCCGGCTCGCGGCCCATTGCCTCGATCCGGCGCATCATGCCCGCCGCAAAATTCGAGCCCGAGACCGCGCCCTGCGCCCGGTAGAGCGCCCGGTAGTCGATGCCGAGTCCCCGGGGCGTCACCTCATGGCCGAGCTTGCCGAGAACATCCGCCGTCCTTTCGAGTGCTGACTGGATTTCGGGATCGATGGGCTTGCCGCCCGGCGTCTCGGAGGACCAGGCGATCTTGAGCTTGCCCGGGCTCTTCGTGATCTCCTCCATGTAGGGCCGTTCCTTCGGCGGCGGTGCGTAGGGCGAGGCGGGCTCGGGATAGCCCGTCGCGTCGAGCATTGCCGCGCTGTCGCGCACCGTCCGGCTCACCACATGGTCCACGCTGAAGCCGATGGCCCGGTCGAAATCGTCCGGACCCTGAGGGTTCCGGTCGCGTGTGACTTTCATGCCGACAAGGCCGCAGCAGGCAGCCGGAATGCGGATCGAGCCGAGCCCGTCCGACGCATGCGCAAGCGGTAGGATGCCGGCGCCGACCGCCGACGCCGCGCCCCCCGACGAACCGCCGGAGATGCGGTTCGGATCCCAGGGGTTGCGGCACGGCCCGAGCAGCCGCGACTCCGTCGTCCCTGTGATGCCGTATTCCGGCGTGTTCGTCTTGCCGAAGAGAACGGTGCCCGCCGCGCGGAAGCGGCTCACCAATGTGCTGTCGTGATCGTCCACGATGTTCGCAACGAACTTGCTGCCGCTTGTGCGCGGCCAGCCTTTGACTTCCGTACCGAGATCCTTGATCAGGAAAGGCACGCCCTTGAAAGGTCCGTCCGGGAGCTTTCCTTTTGCGGCCTCGCGCGCTTCGTCATAGGCCTCGTAGACGATGGCGTTCAGGGTTCCGTTGTGGCGCTCGGCGCGCTCGATCGCGGCATCCACGAGTTCGAGCGGCGTTACCTCGCCCTTCTTCACGAGGTCCGCGAGCCCGAGCCCGTCATGATCCGCATATTCGGCAAAGCTCATCGTCTCTCTCCTCCTTGATCTCTGTCGGCGGTGTCAGTTCCAGACGGCAGGATGCCGATCCTTCCAGGGCATCGCTTCTTCCAGTTGCGCGGCAAGACGGAACAGCGTCGCCTCGTCGCCGTAGCGCGCTGAGAACATCATGCCGATGGGAAGCCCCTCGGCGGACATCGAAAGCGGCAGCGACAGGGCGGGCTGGCCCGTCAGATTCTGGATCGGCGTGAACGGCACATAGTCGACGGCGGGCGCGAAGGCGGCGATCGGATCCGGCTCGTTGATGCTGATGAGCCCGAGCGGGATCGGCGGCAGCGCGAGCGTCGGCGTCAGCCACACGTCGTAATCCTGCATGAAGCCTGCAACGCGGCGGGCAAGTCCGTGCATCTCCTTCACAAGCATCAGGTACTGCGCGGAGCTTACCTGCTTGCCGACCTCGTAAAGCCCCATCGTCAGCGGTTCGAGGTCGCCCTGCTGCGGCCCGCGGCCGATGCGCGCCGCCTCGCCCTCGATCTCGGAGGCAAGCCATGCGCCCCACATCGGCAGGAAGATGTTGCCGGGCTCGTCGGCCTTGAGCGGTGGCATCGCCTCGCTCACATCATGGCCAAGGTCGGCGAGGCATTTTGCGACTTCCTCCACGCCTTTCACGCAGTCGGGATGAAGTGCTGCGCCTGCAGGGTTCGTCCTCGAGAAGGCGACGCGGAGCTTTCCCGGTTTCTGCTTCGTCTCTTCGAGGAAGGGCCGCTCTACAGGTGGCGCGACATATGGGTCGCCCGGCTCGTTTCCGTGTATGCAATCGAGCATCGCCGCGCTGTCGCGAACGGTCCGCGTCACCACATGCTCATGACAGAGCCCGCTCAGCACGTCGCCGTAATGCGGCCCGAAGGGAGAGCGGCCCCGCGTCGGCTTGAGACCGACGAGCCCGCAGCTCGATGCCGGAATGCGGATCGAACCGCCGCTGTCGTTTGCGTGCGCCAGCGGAACGATGCCCGCCGCCACCGCCGCTCCCGCTCCGCCGGACGAGCCGCCCGTCGAATGCTCCACGTTCCAGGGATTGCGGGCAGGGCCGTAAAGAGCGGATTCCGTCGTCGGCAGCAGCGTGAACTCCGGCACGTTCGTCTTGCCGAGAAAGGCGAGGCCCGAGGCGCGGAAACGTTTGGCGAGCGAGGAATCTTCCTTCACAGGTGCGTCGGACTTGAAGCGCGAGCCGAGCCGCGTCGGATAGCCCGCGATATCGCCGAAAGCGTCTTTCAGCAGGAAGGGCACACCCTTGAAAGGTCCGTCAGCCGGCGCCTTCGCCATTTCGCGGCCGAGATCGTAGAGCTTCAGGATGACGGCGTTGATGGTGGGATTGTGTTTCTCGATCCGCGAGATTGCTTCTTCGGCGAGCTCGCTTGAAGAAACCTCGCCTTTCTTCACGAGCTCCGCCAGCCCCAGCCCGTCGTAAGACGCATATTCGGAGAACGCCATCCCCTCGCTCCTGCCGCTCTTGTTGTCGTTGGGGCAAGAGCTTAGCGGGTGATCCCCGCCCGTCAAACAGGGGTACCGTCAACCTTCTGCAGTGCCCGCATTCCAGGGGTAGGGTGGCGGTCCTTCGAACTCGGGGCCTTCGAGCACCGGCTCCTCGCCGCCGCGCCATGCCTTCAGCGAAAAACGTGCGCGGCGCAAAACCTCGGAACCCTCGGGACCCGCGTCGCGCGACACGTCGCCCACATTCACTTGTTCGGCTTTTATTGCGTCTTCGCTCAGCGTCACGAGCGTGAAGCCGTGTGCGTTGGAGTCGAGATAGTCGAGCCCGGGGCTCGCCCGCTCGTTCCGTACCATGTCGAGCAGATATTCGGAGCTGGTGTAATTGACGAGGATGCCCGCGCGCAGACCGTTTACAAGTGTATTATTCCAGTTCTCGTGGGTGGTGCCGTTGTCGTCCAGAACGACCGCGCGGTGAAAGAAGCCGCTGTTTCGTGTCGCGCGGTCCGCCCCGGAGAACATCGAACCGGAGCTGACGGCTGCCGTCATGAATTCCGCGGCCGCGAATGAGAGCGTCTCCGCGTCGGGATCGACCGGCAGCCGCCCGGCCGCGAAGGCGTGATAGTCGCCGGAGATCGATACGACGTTGCCGATCTTCTCTTCCTTGAGAAAGCGCATCAGATCTTCGAGTTCGCCCGGATAGCCCTGCCAGGCATCCGTGCCCGCATAGCCGTCTTCGAGGCCGGCAAAGGGAATGCGGGAAAAATCGAGCCGCATCTGCAGCGCCGGGCCGCCATTCGCCCAGATACGCCAGGTCGCGGTCGAGGCCTTGAGAACCTCCTTGAACCATCTTCGTTGCGGCCCGCCCATCTGCGTGCCACGCGGCGCATCCTTGCGCGGGTTCGGCATTTCCTCGCCGCCATAGTCGATCGTTTGCGGCGGCTTGCCGTCATTCGCCATGCGGCCCGCATCCAGCAGCTTCACGAGCCGTACCGGCGGCACCGGCGCGCCCTTGGTGAAGGCTTGCACCTCCTCCGTCATCACGGGAGGGCTGCGATAGCTCCGCAGATCCGTCACCACAAGGTCCAGCATCGCGCCCCAGCGGAGTGTCCGGTAGATTGC
The DNA here is from genome assembly GCA_017642695.1 of Parvibaculum sp. Lineage (GTDB taxonomy): Bacteria > Pseudomonadota > Alphaproteobacteria > Parvibaculales > Parvibaculaceae > Parvibaculum. The sequence goes on from JAEPQD010000001.1 coordinate 2,283,229, forward strand.
GATGCTCGACACTGCGCTCAGGCTGTCGCCCTGATAGAGGAAGTCGTCGTCATGTTCAGTGAGCGGAGCGTCGTTGATCCTGGCGTTCCGGAAGTCGTGTGCCGGTGAGGCGATGCCGTTGAAGGCCGGCGCTTGGCTAAGCACGGCGGGAATGAACTCGAACCACGCCCGGTTCGCCGCGAGCTTCCGCTTCTGCGCCGGTTCCCCGTCGCCGAAATAGGTGTCGTGTGCTTGCCAGGCATCGTTCGTGAATTCGTGGTCGTCCCAGGTATGCACGAAAGGAAAGCGCGCTCGGGCCGCCTGCAGGTCCGGGTCGGTCAGATAGGTCTTGTAGAGGTGCCGGTAGTCGGCAAGCGTCACGGCTGCCTGTCCGCCCTTCTGCCATTCCGGGTGCGTCCCGTCCGGCTGCCACGGCTCGGAGCCGTCGGGCAGGGGGCCAATCAGACGCACCGGATTCATCGCTTCGGGTACATCGCCCGTGCGCTCGTAGATGAAATCGCCGAGATGCAGCACGAAGTCGATCTGGCTTTCGTCCGGGGCGGCAATGTCGTCATTGGTCATTCGCCTGAGCGCGCCGTAATAGCCCTGCTCGTAATTCTGACAGGAGATCGCGGCAAAACGCACGTCGCGCTTCGCGCCGGGCAGCGGCGCGGTGCGGGTACGGCCGGGATAGGGCGACTGGTCGCTCCCGGCGTGAAAGCGGTAGTAGTACACGCGGTCCGGTGCGAGCCCCTGCACGAAGATGCGAACCGTGTGGTCGGACGCCGTGCCCGCGCGTACCGCCTGTTCGGCCACCACCCGCTCGAAGGAGAGGTCCTCGGCCACTTGCACATAGAGGTCGATATCGCCATTCGGCAGCGTGGCGTCCGGATCCAGCGCTTCGACGCGCGTCCAGAGCATCACGGCATCGGGCTGCGGATCGCCGGAGGCAAGGCCCTGTGGAAAATGAAAGGCGCCCGGTGTCGCCCGCGCGGTCCCGAGCCCGGGCAGGAAGGGCGTGGCTGCCGCGTGAACGGCAAAACAGCCGGCCGTCGCGCCGAACAGCTTCAGAAACTCTCGTCGGTCGAGCGAAAACCCCGGCATCGGCCCCGTTTACCCCACTCAATTCCCTTCGGTTACGGGGCTGTTATAGAGAGTTTGTCATCTGGAGGAAACGCCGGGGCCGACGGATGGGCGCGGCTGAGTGTCCGCTGTTGAGACCGGTGCCTTTTGCCCCGACAGTTGGCCGAGAAATTCCCATGTCTCGGCATTTCCCGGAAAGAAACACTCGATCCTGATGGACTGCATGGTGGCGTCGTAGGGCGTTCCGAAGGTGCTGTAGTTAGAAACGAACCGGAGGTCACGGCCCTTCTGCCGGATGTCGAATGTGAAGATCGGCAGCTCCGTCGCCGCCTTTCGTTCGACGCCTGCCATCCGTCCGACCTTCGAGACAAGCCGTTGCGCTTTCGCCTTGTCGGGCGCGTTGAGCGCCTCCTGTTCCAGATGATGAAGCAGGGCAGGGGCAACTTCGTCCCAGTTGCTGATGCTCTCGCGGAGGCTCACGTTCGAGAAGAAGGATTCGAACAGGTTGTCTCCCGGTTCCGGTGCCTTGCCGTCGATGGAGAACAGGAGTTTCGCCGCCTCGTTCATTTCGATGACGTAGCCCAGTGCATCCGACGCGACGGCGGGGATCGGGTTTTGGCTTTGGAGGAGGTTGGAGATCGCATCCCGAGCAAGCACTCGTTCGTCGGGTGCCATGTCTCCCGGCGCAAAGGCAGGTGCGAACCCGGCGAGTCGCAACAATGTATTGCGCTGGTTTGCCGAAATCTTCAGTGCATCGCCGAGTCTGAGAATGACATCGCGTCCCGGCCGCGCGCGTCCTGTTTCCAGAAAACTCATATGCCGCGCGGAAATCCCTGCCGCCGAGGCTAGGCTTTCCTGACTGAGCTTCCGCGACAGCCGCGCCCGGCGCAGCTGTACGCCGAACGCGCCTTCGTCCTGCGGTACGATGTTCACGGGCGTTTCTTACCTTTCAGGTAGTGGTGCGTTTCCTGTGTCCGGCCAATTCTCGTTGCAGTTCAAGCGAAAGGAGCGGTCGGATGACGGTCACGCACACATTTCCTTATGAAGACATCGAACTCGCCTACACGGTCTCGGGAAACGGTCCTGCCCTCATCTTGCTGCACGGCTGGCCGTTTCACAAGGCGAGCTTCCGCAAGCTGTTGCCTCTCCTCGAACCGCATTTCACCTGCTATGCGCTCGATGCGGCTGGAATGGGCGAGAGCGGCTGGAGCCGCCACACGAATTTCAGCTTTCATGCCCACGCCGAGCGCGTCCGTGCTTTTGCCGACCGGATGAAGCTTCAGAAATATTCGGTAATGGGTCACGACACTGGCGGCACCTTCGCGAGAATGCTGGCGGTCTCGGACGCCGCGCGTGTCGAGAAAGTCGTTGCGATAGATACGGAGGTGCCGGGGCATTTGCCCTCCGTCGTTCCCCGGCTGCAGGCGCTGTTTCGCAGAAGCTTCGGTCGTGCGCTCTTCCGGGCTGCGCTCGGGTCGAGACCGTTGATGCGCCGCTGGCTCGGCCGTTCGGGTTTCTTTGTCGACAAACGGTTGCTCGATGACGAATACATGGACCTGTTTGTCACGAGCTGGCTTCGCTCCGATCACGCCTATCGGGGGTTGCTCGAATATCTTCTCGGTGTCGATCACAGCCTCGTTGCGCGCCTCGACGAGTTGCACGCGAAGATCGAAGTGCCGATGCTGTTTATCTGGGGAGAGAAGGACGGCGTATTTCCCGTCCGCCGTGCCCGGGAAATGGTCGCACGGATGTCCGGCAAGGCAAGCCTGGCGGTCATCGAAGGGGCGGCTTTCCTTCCCCACGAGGAACGCCCCGAAGAAGTGGCGCGGCATGTCCTCGCCTTCCTTGGTGCATCGGCGCCCGTTCGCCTTGCGAGCGATGCCCGTTAGCGCCGGGTTCCCGCCTTTTTCTTCTTGGCGGGAGCAACCTTCTTTTTCGGCGCCGCCTTGCTTGCCGTCGTGTTGCTCTTCGCCGCGGCACTTGCCTTGCGGGTTTTTGCCGTACCGGGCCGCCTCTTGAAGAGTTCCTTCAGGTACTGCCCGGTATAGGAGCGCGGTTCCGCCGCCACGTCTTCCGGCGTGCCCGTCGCCACGATCTCGCCGCCGCCATCGCCGCCTTCGGGGCCGAGGTCGAGAATCCAGTCGGCCGTCTTGATGACTTCGAGATTGTGCTCGATCACCACCACCGTATTGCCGTTCTCGACCAGCTCGTGCAGCACCTCGAGCAGTTTCGCGACGTCGTGGAAATGCAGTCCCGTCGTCGGCTCATCGAGAATATAGATCGTCCGGCCCGTCGCGCGCTTGGACAGTTCCTTGGCGAGCTTCACGCGCTGCGCCTCACCGCCCGAAAGCGTCGTCGCCTGCTGTCCGACCTTGATGTAGCCGAGCCCGACGCGCTGCAGCACTTCCATCTTGTCGCGCACCGCCGGCACCGCCTTGAAGAACGACGCCGCCTCGTCGACCGTCATTTCGAGCACGTCGGCGATCGACTTATCCTTGAATTTCACTTCCAGCGTCTCGCGGTTGTAGCGGTGCCCGTGGCAGGCGTCGCATTCCACATAGACGTCCGGCAGGAAGTGCATCTCGATCTTGATGACGCCGTCGCCCTGGCAGACCTCGCAGCGTCCGCCCTTCACGTTGAAGGAGAAGCGTCCCGGCTTGTAGCCGCGCGCGCGGGCCTCCGGCAGTTCGGCGAACCAGTCGCGGATGAACGTGAAGGCGCCGGTATAGGTCGCCGGGTTCGAGCGCGGCGTGCGGCCGATGGGCGACTGGTCGATGTCGATGATCTTGTCGAGATGCTCGAGCCCGAAGATTTCGTCGAAGGTACCCGGATGCTCGCGGCTGTTGTTGAGCCTGCGCGCGACCGCCTTGTAGATCGTCTCGATCAGCAGCGTCGACTTGCCGCCGCCGGAGACGCCCGTCACGCAGGTGAAGGTGCCGAGCGGAATTTCCGCCGTCACGTCCTTGAGGTTGTTTTCCTTGGCACCCGTGATCTTGATCCACTTGCCGTTGCCTGGGCGCCGCTCGGCGGGCACGGGCACCTGCAGGAAGCCGGTGAGATATTGCCCGGTCAGGCTGTCGGGCGCCGCCATGATGTCATCGGGCGTACCCTCCGCCACCACCTTGCCGCCATGGATGCCCGCGCCCGGCCCCATGTCGACCACATGGTCGGCGGTGCGGATCGCATCCTCGTCATGCTCCACCACGATCACCGTATTGCCGAGATCGCGAAGCCGTTTCAGGGTTTCGAGCAGCCGGTCATTGTCGCGCTGATGAAGACCGATGGACGGCTCGTCCAGGACATAGAGTACACCCGTCAGCCCCGAACCGATCTGCGAGGCGAGCCGGATGCGCTGGCTCTCGCCGCCCGACAGCGTGCCGGAGTTCCGCGACAGCGTCAGATAGTCGAGGCCGACATTGTTGAGGAAGTGCAGCCGCTCGCGGATTTCCTTCAACACGCGCCCCGCGATCTCGTTCTGCTTCGCGGTGAGATGCTGGTTCAGGTCGCGGAACCAGGCATCCGCCTCGCGGATCGACATCTGCGAGACCTGACCCACATGCAGCTTCGCGATCTTCACCGCGAGCGCTTCCGGTTTCAGCCGGTAGCCCCCGCAATCCTCGCAATTCGTGATGCCCTGGTAGCGCTCGATCTCCTCGCGCGCCCAGGCGCTGTCCGTCTCGCGCCAGCGCCGTTCGAGGTTCGGGATAACGCCCTCGAAGGCCTTCTTCGTCTTGTAGGAGCGCATCCCGTCGTCATAAGAGAACGTGACGACCTCATCGCCCGTGCCGTAGAGGATCACGTTCTGCGCTTCTTCCGGCAGTTGCGACCAGGGTGCCGTCATCGAGAACTTGTACTGCTTCGCCAGCGCCTGCAGCGTCTGCGTGTAGTAGGGCGAGGTCGAGCGCGACCACGGCGCGATTGCGCCCTTCTTCAGCGACAGGCCGGGGTCCGGCACCACGAGCTCCGGGTCCATGTAGAACTGCGTGCCGAGCCCGTCGCAGGCGGGACAAGCGCCGAACGGATTGTTGAACGAGAACAGCCGGGGTTCGATCTCGTCGATGGTGAAGCCGGAAACGGGGCAGGCGAAGCGCGACGAGAAGATGATGCGTTCCGCATCCTCTCCCTTCTTTTCGCCTTTCGGGGCATCCGCCATCTCGACCACCGCGATCCCGTCCGCCAGCTCGAGCGCGATCTCGAAACTGTCCGCCAGCCGGTTGCCGAGATCGCCGCGCACGACGATCCGGTCGACCACCACATCGATGTCGTGTTTCAGCTTCTTGTTGAGCGCGGGCACGTCGGCGATCTCGTGGAACGCGCCGTCCACCTTCACGCGCTGGAAGCCCTTCTTCTGCAGCTCCGCGAATTCCTTGCGGTACTCGCCCTTGCGGCCGCGCACGATGGGCGCCATCAGGAAGAGCCGGGTTCCCTCCGGCAGCGCCATTACCCGGTCGACCATCTGGGTCACCGTCTGGCTCTCGATGGGCAGCCCCGTCGCCGGCGAATAGGGTACGCCGATGCGTGCCCAGAGAAGCCGCATGTAGTCGTAGATTTCCGTGACGGTGCCGACGGTCGAGCGCGGGTTGCGCGAGGTCGTCTTCTGCTCGATGGAGATGGCGGGCGAGAGGCCGTCGATCTGGTCGACATCCGGCTTCTGCATCATCTCGAGGAACTGCCGTGCATAGGCCGACAGGCTCTCCACATAGCGCCGCTGCCCCTCGGCATAGATCGTGTCGAAGGCGAGCGACGACTTGCCGGAGCCCGACAGCCCCGTGATCACGATCAGCTCGTCGCGCGGCAGCTCCACGCTGACATCGCGCAGATTGTGCTCGCGCGCGCCGATCACGCGGATGAAACGGTTCTGGGTATCGCCATGCTTGTCTGGCGTGGACTTCTTCGAGGCAGTGCTCATCGGGCGGAACTCTCACGGGCGCGGCCTGCCTTGCGGGCGGCGCGCATCTTTCGCTGCGGGGATTGAGGCTTGGTCTCAGGCTTCATGTATGTAGGGCGGCGCGGGCGGCTTCAAGGGCTCAGAGCCCCGCACGGCAAAGAATCGTATGGGGCCGATTTCATCTTGCCTCAAATCGTCGACCGTGAGAACATAAACAGAACATTCGGGGTCGGCCTGTGGAAAACTTAACGCTTTCGGCGGGCTTGGGGCTCGGTTAGGTTCCGGCATTCCACGGCGGCAGACAGAGCGAGGGCGAGCACATGGCAGGCAGCGTCAACAAGGTCATCCTGATCGGCAATCTGGGCGCCGACCCGGAAATCCGCCGCACGCAGGACGGTCGCCCGATCGCCAATCTGCGCATCGCCACCTCCGAAAGCTGGCGCGACAAGAATACGGGCGAGCGCAAGGAAAAGACCGAGTGGCACCGCGTCGTGGTCTTCAACGAGGGCCTCTGCAAGGTCATCGAGCAATATCTGAAGAAGGGCGCGAAGGTCTATATCGAGGGCGCGCTGCAGACCCGCAAATGGACCGACCAGTCCGGCCAGGAGCGCTACTCGACCGAAGTCGTCCTGCAGGGCTTCAATTCGACCCTCACCATGCTCGACGGCCGCTCCGGCGGTGCCTCGGGCGGCGGCGATTATGGCGGCTCCGACGATTTTGGCGGCGGCTCGTCGGGCGGCGGTGGCGGCCGGGGCAACTTCTCCCAGGACCTCGACGACGAAATCCCGTTCTAGGCGCCACAATTAAGCGCGGATGCGCCGCGTAGCGTTGCAAGATGCTCCGCATCCTCGAAACCCTCACCGACCCGGGCGACCCGGACAAGCCGAACGAAGATGCCTTCGGTTGTTCCGGCGCGCATGCCTGGGTGATCGACGGCGCGACCGACGTCACCGACGCGCCGATCCTCGACGGCGAAACCGGCGCGCACTGGCTTGCGCATGAGGCGAGCGCGCTCTTCGCCGAAAACGCCGCGCGCCACGGTGCCGATCTCCACGGCCTTGTCCGCCACACCATGGAGACGCTGTCGCTCCGCTTCGTCCAACAGCAGCTCCGTCCGCCCAACGGCCGTCATGAATGGCCGAGCGCCGCCATGGCGCTTCTCCACGCGGGCAAGGGCAGGCTCGCCTGCGGAAACTTCGCCGATTGCGGGTTGATCCTGCTGGAAGACGGCAGCGACGAAGCGCAGGTCTTCGGCGTGCGTCATACCTCGCGCGAGGCGCGCGCGGTCAGCCGCACGGCGCAGCTCGTCGCTGCGCTCGGGCCCGGCGAACGCCCGTTCGAGAATGCCGCGGTCATGGAGTATCTGCGCGACAACCGCCGCCGCCAGAACACGGCCCAGGGCTACTGGATCCTCGGCATCGACCCGGATGCCGCCGCCCATATGCGCTACTGGGACATCCCCTTCGATCGTCCGTATACAGGGCTTCTCTTCAGCGACGGCTTTGGCTCCATCACCTTCGATTATCACCGCCTCGATCCGGCGACGCTGGTCCGCCGCGCCGCGCTCGGCGGCCTCCGCTCGATCCTCGCGGAGATCCGGAACATCGAAAATGTCGAAGACCCCGGCTGCCTTTCCTGGCCCCGTTTCAAGTGTCACGACGACGCCACCGCGCTGCTCTTTCGCGCCGAACCGTGAGGCCCGGAAAGGGGCCGGGACGAGCCCTTGTTTTTCCTTTTATTTCAGCAACTTACGAAGCCTCTTTCGGCGTCTTTGAAGTTGCCGTGACGCGCCGGAACTGGTAATCTGCGGCGCAGTAAACGAGAGGGATTCGGCGCCTGCTGGATGACCTCTTTTTCGTTCCTTCGAGGGCTTGCGAAAGAACGGGTTTTCACCCGTCGCGCGGCATCTCACAGCGTCAGAAAAACACTTGTCCGATACGCAAGACAGCGACATTCCGGGTGACGAGCCGGGCCCGGGCGACGATACCGGCGTGGAAAACGACGGCTTGAACGGCGGTTCGGGTGGCGAGCCGCCTGCCGGCGGTTCCTCCTCGGACGGCCCTCCGCCGGAGCGCGACGTCGCGCCCATTTCCATCGAAGAGGAGATGCGCTCGTCCTATCTCGATTACGCCATGAGCGTGATCGTGAGCCGCGCGCTGCCCGATGCGCGCGACGGACTTAAGCCTGTTCACCGCCGCATCCTCTTCTCGATGAACGAGAACGGCTACGACTGGAACAAGCCCTATCGCAAGTCCGCCCGCGTCGTCGGCGACGTCATCGGTAAGTATCACCCGCATGGCGACCAGTCGATCTATGACGCGCTGGTCCGCATGGCGCAGGATTTTTCCATGCGCCTGCCGCTCCTCGACGGGCAGGGCAATTTCGGCTCGGTCGACGGCGATCCGCCCGCCGCCATGCGTTACACCGAAGTGCGCATGGCGAAGTCCGCGCATTCGCTGCTGAACGACATCGACAAGAACACGATCGACTTCAAGGACAACTATGACGGCACCGAGCGGGAGCCCGTCGTCCTTCCCGCCGAACTGCCGAACCTCCTGGTGAACGGCGCAAACGGCATCGCCGTCGGCATGGCGACCAACATCCCGCCGCACAATCTGGGCGAGGTGATCGACGCCTGCATCGCGTTGATGGACAATCCCGACATCACCATCGACGAATTGATCGAACACGTTCCCGCACCCGATTTCCCGACCGGCGGCATCATGCTCGGCCGCCAGGGTGCGCGTTCGGCCTATCACACCGGCAAGGGCTCCGTGGTCGTGCGCGGCCGCGTCGATATCGAGGAAGTCCGCAAGGATCGCCAGGCCATTGTCATCACCGAAATTCCCTATCAGGTGAACAAGGCCTCGATGGTCGAGAAGATCGCGGATCTCGTGCGCGAGAAGCGCATCGAGGGCATCGGCGATCTGCGCGACGAGTCCGACCGCAACGGCATGCGCGTCGTGGTCGAGCTTCGCCGTGACGCCGTGCCGGATGTCGTCCTGAACCAGCTCTATCGTTTCTCGCCGCTCCAGCAGAGCTTCGGCTGCAACATGCTCGCGCTCGATCACGGGCGGCCGGAGCTGATGAACCTGAAGCAGTTCCTCGAGATCTTCGTCCGTTTCCGCGAGGAAGTGATATCGCGGCGCACCAAGTTCGAGCTCGCCAAGGCGCGTGACCGCGCCCATGTCCTGGTCGGCCTCGCCATCGCGGTTGCGAACATCGATGAGGTCATCAGGCTCATCCGCACGGCGCCGGACCCGGCTTCCGCCCGCGAAAGCCTGATGGCGCGCGATTGGCCGGCACAGGACATTGCGCCGCTCATCGCCCTTATCGACGATCCGCGTCACGGCCTGTCGGAAGACGGCACGATCCGCATGTCGGAAGAGCAGGCGAGGGCGATCCTCGACCTCCGCCTCCAGCGTCTCACCGCGCTCGGCCGCGATGAGATCGGCGACGAGTTGAAGGGCCTTGGCGAGAAGATCGAGGATTATCTCGACATCCTCCGCTCCCGCGCCCGCGTGCTGGAGATCATGCGGACCGAACTCACCGCCATCAAGACCGAGTTCGCGACCCCGCGCCGCACCGAGCTCGCCGAATCCGAAAACGACTTCGAGGACGAAGACCTCATCCAGCGCGAGGACATGGTCGTCACGGTGAGCCATCAGGGCTACATCAAGCGCGTGCCTCTCTCGACCTATCGCGCGCAGCGCCGCGGCGGCAAGGGCCGCTCGGGCATGTCCACGAAGGACGAGGATTTCGTCACGCGCCTCTTCGTCGCGAACACGCACACGCCCATGCTGTTCTTCTCGTCCATCGGCATGGTCTACAAGCTCAAGGTCTGGCGCCTGCCGCAATCGACACCTCAGGCGCGTGGCAAGGCGATGATCAACATCCTGCCGTTGCAGCAGGGCGAGTACATCACCACCGTCATGCCGCTGCCGGAAGACGAGGAGAGCTGGGACAATCTCCACGTCATGTTCGCGACCAGGAGCGGCAATGTCCGGCGCAACAAGCTGTCCGACTTCGTGCAGATCAACCGCAACGGCAAGATCGCCATGAAGTTCGAGGGCGACGACGAAGGCGATGCGATCATCGGCGTCCAGATATGCACCGAGGACGACGACGTGCTGCTGACCACGGCCGACGGCCGCTGCGTCCGCTTCCCCGTCACGGAAGTGCGCGTCTTCTCAGGCCGTTCCTCGACCGGCGTGCGCGGCATCCGTCTCGGCGAAGGCGACACGCTGATCGGCATGAGCATCATGCGCCATGTCGACGTCACGCCTGCCGAGGCCCGCGCCTATCTGAAGCAGGCCGCCGCCATGCGCCGTGCCGCCTCGGGCGAGGCCGACGAGCCGGACGCGGATGTCGTCGAGGCCGATGAAGATGCCGAAGAGGCGGGCGATGAGCTCGCGCTTTCGACCGAACGTTACACGGAGCTTGGCGCAAGGGAGCAGCTTGTGCTCACGGTCAGCGAAAAAGGCTTCGGCAAGCGTTCGTCGTCCTACGACTACCGGACCTCCGGCCGCGGCGGCAAGGGCATCATCGCCATGGCCGTTACGCCGCGAAACGGCAAGCTGGTCGCCTCCTTCCCCGTGGAAGTGCAGGATCAGATCATGCTGGTCACCGATGCCGGCCAGTTGATCCGCTGCCCGGTCGACGATGTCCGCGCCGCGGGCCGCGCCACGCAGGGCGTCACCATTTTCCGCACCGCGCCCGACGAGCGCGTGGTGTCCGTCGAGCGCGTCGAGGAGACGGGCGAGAACGGCTCGGACGAGGAATAGGAGAGGGCATGGCGCGCGTCGGTCTTTATCCCGGCACTTTCGACCCGATGACCAACGGCCATCTCGACGTGATCCGGCGGGCGCTTCGTCTGGTCGATCATCTCGTGGTCGCCATCGGCGTCAACGCCACCAAGACGCCGCTGCTTTCGCTCGAGGAGCGTTTCGCCCTGATCGAGAAGGAGGCCGCGCCCGCCGCGAAGAAGGCCGGTGCGAAAATCTCCACCGCCTCCTTTTCGGGTCTCGTGGTCGATGCGGCGGACGAGCATGGCGCAAACGTCATCATCCGGGGATTGCGCGGTGCCGTCGATTTCGAATACGAGACCCAGATGGTCGGCATGAACCGCACCATGAACCCGGATGTCGAGACGGTCTTTCTCGCCGCCTCGCCGGAAACACAGTTCATTTCCTCGACGCTGGTCCGCCAGATCGCGGGCATGGGCGGCGACATCACCCCCTTCGTGCCGGCTTCGGTGAAGAAGAAGGTGCTTGCCGCCGTCGCCAGACAGAAGAAGGGCCGTTGAGGCCCGCGTAAAGGAGTTTCACATGCGTGGATTGAAGGGAGCGCTGGTTGCGCTCGTCGCCGTCATCGGCCTTGCGGGCGCCGCGTTCGCCGCCGACCCGGAAAACACCATCTATCTCGACCTCAAGGACGGACGCGTCGTCATCGAGCTGCTGCCGGAAGTCGCCCCGCAGCATGTCGAGCGGGTCAAGACGCTCGCCCGCGAAGGTTTCTACGACGGCATCGTCTTCCACCGCGTCATCCCGGGCTTCATGGCCCAGACCGGCGACCCGACGGGCACCGGCATGGGCGGTTCGATGCTGGACGACCTGCCCGCCGAATTCTCGAACACGGAAAGCTTTACGCGCGGCGCGGTTGGCATGGCCCGCACGCAAAGCCCGAACAGCGCCAACAGCCAGTTCTTCATCGTCACGGAGGATTCGCCCTTCCTTGACGGCCAGTACACGCTGTTGGGCCGCGTGGTCGAAGGGATGGAATATGTCGACAACATCACACCAAAGGATCCGGATGTACCGGGCCCCGTCGACAAGATCGTGAAGATGCAGGTCGCGGCCGACGCCGAATAAGGAAACGGAAATTCATATGACCGATATCAAGGATCCCGAAAACACGCTCATCATGGAAATCCCCCACGGGGAAGTCGTGATCGAGATGCGTCCCGACCTCGCGCCGAAGCATGTTGCGCGGATCAAGGAACTCGCGCGCGAAGGTTTCTACAACGGTGTCGCCTTCCACCGCGTCATCGACGGCTTCATGGCCCAGGGCGGCGACCCGACGGGCACCGGCTCCGGCGGCTCGGGCAAGAAGCTCCCCGCTGAATTCTCGGCCGAGCCGCATACGCGCGGCATCTGTTCCATGGCCCGTACGCAGGATCCGAACAGCGCCGACTGCCAGTTCTTCATCGTCTTCGGCGACGCCACCTTCCTCGACCGGCAATACACGGTCTGGGGCAAGGTCGTCTCCGGCATGGAAGCCGTCGACAAGCTCAAGCGCGGCGAACCCGTCCGCGAACCGGATCGCATCGTCTCCATGCGCGTCGCCGCCGACGCGGCCTGAGTCAAAAAGTAATGTCATTGCCGGGCCGAAGCGCAGCTTCGTGACCCGGCAATCCAGGGGCAACATGCACGGCATGTGTGCCTCTCATTGCCGGATCGCTCTGGATGCCCGGCCTCCTTGAATGAGAAGGAGGGCCCGGGCATGACATTTTGTGATGATAGTCAAGAACCCATGCGCGTTTCCGACTTCGATTTCGATCTGCCGGAAGACCTGATCGCGCTCCGGCCCGCGCGTCCGCGCGATGCGGCGCGCCTCCTCGTCGTCGGCCCCGGCGAAAACGCGCTTGGCGACAACACCATCCGCGACCTGCCGTCCTTCCTGCGCGAAGGCGACCTCCTCGTCTTCAACGACACGAAAGTCATCCCCGCGCGCCTCTTCGGCACGCGGACGCGGGGCGACGCCTCGGCCCGCATCGAAGTCATGCTCCACAAGCGCGAAGGCGCCGCCGAATGGCGCGCCTTCCTCCGCCCGGCGAAAAAATTGAACATCGGCGAGACGATTGCCTTTCCGGGCGGTCTCGAAGCCACCGTCGAGGAAAAGGGCGAGGGCGGCGAGGCGGGCCTCCGCTTCTCCGCTTCCGGCCCCGATCTCGATGCCGCCATCGCCGCCGCCGGCGAAATGCCGCTTCCCCCCTACATCGCCCGCAAGCGCGCCGCCGACGACGAAGACCTCGCCGACTACCAGACGCTCCATGCCGCCGAGCCCGGTGCCGTCGCCGCGCCCACCGCCGGCCTCCATTTCACGCCCGCCCTCATGGCCGCCCTTGAAGCGCACGGCATCCAGACCGTTCGCCTCACGCTCCATGTCGGCGCGGGCACCTTTCTCCCTGTCACGGCGGAAGACACCGACGCCCATAAAATGCACGCCGAGCGCGGCGAGATCACCGAAGCCGAGGCCGCCGCCATCAACGGCGCCCGCGCGCGGGGCGGGCGCATCATCGCCGTCGGCACCACCTCCCTCCGCCTCCTCGAAAGCGCGGCGGACGAGGCAGGCACCGTTCATCCCTTTCACGGCGAGACGGACATCTTTATAACGCCGGGCTATCGCTTCCGCGCCGTGGACATCCTGATGACCAATTTCCATCTCCCGCGCTCGACGCTCTTCATGCTCGTCTCCGCCCTCCGTTCGACGGCGGAGATGAAGCGCGCCTATGCGCATGCTGTCGCGCGGAAATACCGTTTCTACTCCTACGGCGACGCTTGTCTCATCTTCGGAAAACCGGAATGAGCGCCTTTTCCTTCCACCTCGCCGCCACCGACGGCCGCGCCCGTACCGGCGCCATCTCGACGCCGCGGGGCGAAATCCGCACCCCCGCCTTCATGCCGGTCGGCACCGCGGCGACCGTGAAGGCGATGTATCCGGAACAGGTCCGCGAGGCCGGTGCCGACATCGTCCTCGGCAACACCTATCACCTCATGCTCCGCCCCGGCGCGGAGGAGGTCGCGGCGCTGGGCGGCCTCCACACCTTCATGAACTGGCCGCATCCGATCCTGACCGACAGCGGCGGCTTCCAGGTCATGTCCTTGTCGAAGCTCCGCAAGATGACGGAGGAGGGCGTCGCCTTCCAGTCGCATATCGACGGCGCGCGCCACATGCTCTCGCCCGAGCGCTCGATCGAAATCCAGTGCCTGCTCGATTCCGACATCCAGATGCAGCTCGACGAATGCACGCCTTTTCCGGCGACGGAGGAGGAAGCCCGTGTCTCGATGGAACTGTCGCTCCGCTGGGCGCAGCGCTCGAAGGAAGCCTTCGTGAGCCAGCCCCACCGCAAGGAAGGCATGGCCCTTTTCGGCATCGTGCAGGGCAGCACCTATGAGCCGCTCCGCCACGCTTCAGCCGCCGGCCTCCGCGACATCGGCTTCGACGGCTATGCCGTCGGCGGCCTTGCGGTCGGCGAGGGCCAGGCCGAGATGCTTCGCGTCCTCGATTTCACGACGCCCGCGCTGCCGGAGGACAAGCCGCGCTATCTCATGGGCGTCGGCACGCCGGACGATCTCGTCGAGTCCGTCGCCCTCGGCATCGACATGTTCGACTGCGTGATGCCGACGCGGAACGGCCGCCACGGCCTCGCCTTCACGCGGCGAGGAAAGGTGAACCTCAAGAATGCGCGCCATGCGGCGGACCCGCGTCCCCTTGATGCGGAAAGCACCTGTCCCGCCGCTCGCGACTACTCCCGAGCCTATCTCCACCACCTCATCAAGTCGGAGGAGATGCTGGGCTCCATGCTCGTGAGCTGGATCAACATCCACTACTACCAGTCTCTCATGGCCGGCATGCGCGCCGCGATAGCCGAAGGCCGCTTCGACGCCTTCCGCGCCGCCTTCAAGCGCGACCAGGCCGCCGGCGACATCGAAGCGGTCTGAGTGACGGCGTAAACCTTTCTAACCTCGGCCTATATTGAAAACACGATGTCACCCCGGCGAAAGCCGGGGCCCATGGGCCGGACGGCATATTCGGAGTTCTCCATTGAGGCACATGGATTCCGGCTTTCGCCGGAATGACACAAAACAATTGAGGATGGAACGTGTTCGGGAGCAGGCAGTAATCCCCTCAACCCCACTGTTGACCCCACCGGAAGCGCCCCTTAAGTTCCGGCCACCTCTTGAGGACGCGCGGATTCCCGCGCCTTCCCGGCGGGCCCTTAGCTCAGCGGTAGAGCGGCTGACTTTTAATCAGTAGGTCGATGGTTCGATCCCATCAGGGCTCACCACTTTCCTTGTCGTACGGCGTATCCCGTCACGACGGATTATTGGTGCCGTTTCGTCCGCCGCTCAACTCCGGATAGATGCCGTACAGCTCGATATCCTCCGCAGGGGTCGGGTACTCGAACGGTTTGGCATTGTCGAATATGGAGGCGATGGCCGGTCCGTTGGACAGTGCGAAGCTCGCACGATTGCCACCTCGGTAGTCCCACAGACCTCGAGTGTCGGCTTCGAAATCCGCCTCAAGTCGCGTCACTTCCCTGAACCCGGCTTCCAGTCCCATCCAGTAGATGGCTTTGGGTGAAGAAAACATCTCAAGGCTGAGAACTGACTCGCCGAGCAGATTCTTCGGACGCACGGGTCTTAGCGAAATGCTGGCGTCATCTGACTTGTGCACCATCGTATCCACGATGACCGCTTCCTTTGCGGCGCGCTGCATGAGCGTCAGCAGCCGGAACGGATCGCGTATGTGATAGAAGAAGCCGAGGCAGAAAATGACGTCGAACGAGCCTGCCGCAATGCTCGCGAGCGTGTCGTAGGAATCGGCCAGCCGCAGATCGCAATTGCCGATCTGCTTTCGCTCGAGAATCCATTTTCCTTGCTCGATGGATGGCGCATGGGCGTCGACACCCACGACCTCTGCGGCTTCGCCTTCGCTCGCTGCCGCCATGGCCCAGTATCCATAGCTGCAGCCGAGATCCAGCACCCGTTTTCCGCGCAGGAAGCCTGAGCGGAGAAGCGGTTCGATGAAAAGGTCTCTGCGTATCTTCGTCCTGTTGATGTGATTGTAGTCCTTGGGATCGTTTCTGTTCAGCGTGTTGACGCCATCGATCTCGATGTCCTGTATCCAGTTGGTATAGGACGCGATTTTTCTTGCCGTTTCTGAGGAAGTCATAGGCTGAAGGACCACTCCTTTATTGCCGAACTCTGTTCTGAGTTTAACGGCGTGGAGACGGACGAACCACAGCAATATCGCCATGTGTACGTCGGGCGGGCCCTTGGCTCGGCGCCAGAGCGGCCTTTTTGCCTTTGCATTTTCCAACAGCGGCGCTCACGAGTTGAACACTTGTCACCGCCGGTCCGCCGCGCCAGCATCCCGCCATTGCGAAATGGCGCCGAAAAAGGCGCCGCACAGGAAGGAAGTCTCATGTCCCTCTCGCTCTACGATCTCACCGTCCCGAACTATCTCCAGACGCTCGGCGCCGTCTCCGGCTATCTCGCAAAGGGCGCCGCCTTCTGCGCGGAGCAGGGCACCGATCCGAACGAGATCGTGGCCGCCCGCATGATCGACGACATGCTGCCCTTCAGCTTCCAGATCGCCTCCGTCGCGCATCATTCGCTGGGCGCCGTCGAGGGCGTGCAGGCCGGCGAGTTCTATCCGCCGAAGGACCCCGGCACCTACGACTACGCCGGTCTCCAGAAGCTCGTCGAGGACACGAAGGCTGGGCTCGAGAAGGTCACGCCCGATGCGCTCAACGCCTGCGAGGGCAAGGACCTCGTCTTCCATCTCGGCAAGCACCAGCTTCCCTTCACGGCGGAGGACTTCCTGCTCTCTTTCTCCTTCCCGAACTTCTATTTCCACGCGGCGACGGCCTACGACATCCTCCGCGCGCGCGGCGTCAAGATCGGCAAGGGCGACTTCCTCGGCAAGATGCGCATGAAGATGTGAGGCACGGTGGCCGCCGATCCGCGAAACCTCCCCCCGCCCTATGAAGGCGGCTGCGCCTGCGGCGCGGTCCGCTTCCGCGTCGAAGCCGCTCCCATCGGCGTTCGCATCTGTCATTGCCGCATCTGTCAGCAGGCGATGGCCTCGCCCTTCATCGTGCAGGCGAGCTTCCCGAAATCGGCCGTGAGCGTCACGGGCGAAACGGCGTATTGGCAGTCCTCGCCGCGCCTCCGGCGTCATTTCTGCCTGCGCTGCGGCACGCGCGTCACCATCGAGCCGGTGGACGGCGACAGGCTCGCCTTTCCGCTCGCAACCTTCGACGATCCCGGCGCCCTCCATCCGGAAATGCACATCTGGGTGACCTCCCGCATCCCCTGGCTGAAACTGGATGACGGCCTGCCGCAGCACCCGGAGGCCTCGCCCGAGCCCTACCGGACACCGGAGTGAATAAGGCGGCGCGCATCTCCCGCGCGCCGCCTTCCTTCACTCACGCCCGCACACCTTCACCACCTTCAGCCAGCGCATGTCGCCATAGCGCGAGCTCCAGCTGATCGTCTCGCCCTCGTGCATGCCGAGCAGCGCGACACCGGCGGGCGAGGCGAGCGAGATGCAGCCGCTCTCCGGCATCGTCCGCGCCGGATAGACGAGCTTCAGCCGCTCGGGCCTCCCCTTCATGCCGAAGATGAATTCCACTGTCGAATTCACCGTCACCACGTCGCCGGGCACGCGCGCCATCGGCACCAGCTTCGCCCGGGCGAGTTCCTGTTCGAGGAAGCCGGACACTTCCGGCAGCACGCGCGACAGCCGCTCCGCGATACCGGACAGGTCGTCGAACTGCTCCTCCGCCACGATGATGGGTGGCAGGCTCGATGCGGTCCTTGCCGCCTGCTTTGCCGTTTCCATCACGCTGCCTCCGGCCCGTCGCCGTCCGGTCCCGCTTCGCGCGCGCGAGCGGCGGCTTCCGGCTGGTATTCCAGCGCGGCAATCGAGATCGCAAGCATGCGTCCCTCGAAGGTCTCCGCCGTCGCCGTCTCGCCGGGTCGCCGGCCGATCAGCGCAAGGCCGACCGGCGTCAGCACGTTCACATACTGGTCGTTCGGCGCGTACTCGCGCCCGAGCGTCAGGAGACGCCGTTCCAGCCGGTCGCCGTCGACGCGGTAGCGCACGATGCTGCCGAGCGTGACGGTGTCCGCCGGGACCTCGTTTCCGGGCACCAGGCATGCCTCGGCGAGCAGCCTGGCGATCCGGGGCCGCATCGGGCTCAGCATGTCCAGCTGCTCGAAGGCGGCGATCTCGAGCCTCCCATAGTCGTGGAGGCCGATCAGGGGCCGTCCGGCGGGCGGCGGAATGGAATTAAGGGAGCTGTCGCGCATGGACATCGCGGAAATCCTCATTGCGGCACGGGCCCTCAAGGGCCTGCCGTCAGGAATGTCTGGAAAGGGAAGTGAGGCTTGTCCCCGGACGTCGCGCGCGCAAAGGCGGCGTCGGCCCGGGGCTAATCTCCCGCGAGCAACGTACCCGGCGTAGCGAGGAAACGTGCGTTCAAGCGTTTCATGCGGGTGAGATTAGCCTTCGCCCCTGCTTTGTCAAAAGGCGGAAGGTCGCGGTATCGGGGCATCGAACGTCGCCTGATCGCCACAATTCCGGATCGATTTTGTGTGAGTCGCCTCAAACTGAGACAAAACAGTACATTCTTGGTAACCCTGACCCGTTAGCCTCTTGGAAAATGTCGAAGGCAGGGTGCCGCTAATGACAGACCACAAAGAGGAAATCGGGAACGCGCTCCGGGCCGCACGCCAGGCGGCGGGGCTCTCCCTCAAGGATATCGCCGGCCAGATCCGCATCCGTCCGATCTATCTTCAGGCCATCGAGGCGGGCCAGTTCGAGCTCTTGCCCGCGCTCCCGCAGACCATCGGCTTCACGCGCGCCTATGCGCGGCATCTTCATGTCGATGTCGAGGAACCGCTCTCCCATCTCGGCGAGGAGGTTCACCGCGACATCGAGAAGGCGGACTATTCGGAGCCGGAGCTTCCCTGGACCGTTTCGCCGCGCCGTCTCGGCTATGTCGGCGCGGGCGTCGTCTCGGGCCTCGCGCTGCTTGCGCTCGCCGTCATCGACGTCGGGCCGCCGGTCAGCGAAATCGTGGCGGCCTCCGATCCGAACCCCGTCTTCGTGGAGCCGCCTGCGGCGTCGTCGCCCGTCGCCTCCGCCCGCGCGGGCAATACGCTCGTCATGAAGATCGAGCCCGTCCGTCCGGCCTCCGCGCCGGTCACCGCCGCGCTCGCTTCCCGTCCTCTCGTCACCGCCCCGGCGGAGTTTCACGATACCACCTATCGTCCGGAGCCGGTTTCCGCTCCCGGCGGGAATTTGTCCGTAAGCGGATCGAATTCGGATCTCGCCGCCGAAGAGCCCGCGCAGGCCGGAGCAGGGGCAGGGGACGCGGACTTTCGCTTCGTCACCGGCAGCGTCTATTTCCGCGCGAAGCCGGACAATGCGGGCGCCGAAATCGGTGTCCTCGATGCCTGCGAACAGGTCGTCTTTCTCGGAACCGACGGCACGGACTACTGGCGCGAGGTCCGGCGGGCCGACGGCACGTCCGGCTGGGTCTTCAGGGACTATGTCGCCGGGGATAAGCCGGCGGTCTGCTCCTGAGTGAGGCGGGGATAAGCCGGAGCGCGGGATGGCGCGCGCGGGAGAGTATTCCCTGTGGGGATATCCGCGCCGTTTGTGACGTTTTGATTGCGGTTCGGTGACAGTGAATTCCGGCTCCGGAAAGAGCGCCGGATTCCGCGCCTTCGAATTGTGACGGTCGCGCGCCGTTCCTATTCCACGACGTCGGAGAACTGGCCCTTTGCGGGGTCGTAGATCGACAGGATTCCGCTGCCGATGCCATAGAACCAGCCGTGCAGCTTCAGGTTTCCGGCCTTTTCCCGCTCCGCAATGAAGGGAAACGTTCTGAGCCGCTCGAGCGAGGCAACGACCGCCTCCTGCTCCAGCAGGCGCAGCGCCTTGGACCGCTCCAGATTCTCATTCTTTTCAAGGACCTGGCGGGCAATCGGTTCGGCGAGCGAAATCCAGCTCGGGATGAAGTCGCCGGATGCCGGCTTGCCGCAGCAGCCATCGTAAAGCGCCTCGATGCCGCCGCAGGCGGCGTGCCCCATCACGATAATGTCCTTTATTTCCAGAGCCTTGACCCCGAATTCCAGCGCTGCGCTGGTGCCGTGATAATGGCTGTCCGGCTCGTAGGGCGGCACCAGATTGGCGACGTTCCGCACCACGAACAGCTCGCCCGGATCGGACTGGAAGACCATTGCCGGGTCGGTCCGGCTGTCGCAGCACGCGATGATGAGCGCCTTGGGCTGCTGACGCCTCGCCGCAAGTGCCTGATATCGTTCTTCATTCTGACGATAGGTGCCGGCGCGGAAGGCGCGGTATCCGGCAATCAGGCTCTCGGTCGTGGTCATGGCGGCTCCGTGACGATGCTGGTTTCCGGGTGCCTACATACACAAGCGCTGCTCTTTGCGAAAGCCGCGGCGATCCCCACTTTCCTGCCTGTTTTGCAGTCACTTGCACAATGCTTGATCGTCGGTAACCATTCTGCGGTTTCCGGACGCCTTGATGCGCCGATGCACTGGCAAAGGCCCGAAATCTGCATAGAGTCCGGGCTTAAGGGGCGCGCGAAGGGGCCGCGCTGAACCAATTGATGGGGAACGACATGTCGCTTGCTGAACTCCTCGGGAATCTGTCCTTGGAGACACAGATTATCATCGCCGGGGTGGTGGTTCTGTTCGTGATCCTGGCGCTGCTGCACGCGTCAAATCTGCGCGACATGCGCGAACGCGAAGCCGCTCACGCCGATCGCGAGATGAGGGCGCGTCTCGATCGGCTGATGCAGAAACTGGAAGGCAAGAGCATCGGTGCGAATGGACGTATCGTACCTGCTGTCAGCCGTCCGCGGCCGCTCAGCCGCACCGCCGACAAAAAGGTCCCCGCGGCGCGCTGCCCGGCGCCGGTGAAGGCTCAGGGAAGCGTTGCGGCAAGGCGCTGAGAAAGCATCGAGAATCCATACGCCCGCGCCGATTTGGCGCTTGCAAATGGTGGGCAGGCGCATTAAATCACAATCACAAACGGGGTTAGAAATCTAATCCCTTTGTTTTTATGTGATTTGTCCCGGAGCGCAGGACGCACCGGCAGGAAGGCAGCCATGGATCGTCTGGATCAGCTCGAAAGCCAGAGCATCTTCATCTTCCGCGAGGCATTCAACCGGATCGAGAATATCGCCATGCTCTGGTCGTTGGGCAAGGACTCCAACGTCATGATCTGGCTCGCCCGCAAGGCTTTTTTCGGTCATGTCCCTTTTCCCGTGATGCACGTGGACACGGAAAAGAAGTTCCCCGAAATGTACGATTTCCGGGACCGCTATGCTGCGGAGTGGAATCTGAACTTCATTCGCGAACTGTGCCCGCCGATTGAGGAAATCGACGACACGCTGCCGCCGGCCGCGCGATCTGCGGCTCGCAAGACGGCGGGTCTCAAGAAAGCCATCGAGAAGTACAAGTTCAATGCACTCTTTGCCGGCATTCGCCGCGACGAGGAGGCAACCCGCGCCAAGGAGCGTGTTTTCAGTCCGCGTGGTGCAACCGGCCAGTGGGACTTTCGCGACCAGCCGCCGGAATTCTGGGATCAGTTCAAGACGGACTTTCCGCCCGGTACGCATATCCGCGTCCATCCGCTGCTGCACTGGACCGAGGTCGACATCTGGCTCTACACGCTGCGCGAGAGGATCCCGACCATCCCGCTCTATTTCGCCAAGGATGGAAAGCGGTATCGCTCGCTTGGCGACAAGGACATCACCAATCCGGTGCCGAGCACAGCGACGACCATTGAGGAAATCATCGAGGAATTGCTGACGACGAAGATTTCCGAACGCTCTGGCCGCGCCATGGACCACGAAGCGGAGGATGCCTTCGAGCGTCTCCGCGCCGACGGTTACCTCTAAGGAATTCCGATTATGCCCGAAGCCTCCGAAGCCAAGGTGAAGCTCGCCACTGTCAACGCGTCGCCCGCCTCCGCGCGCGATCTCCTGCGCATTGTCATCGTCGGTCACGTCGACCACGGCAAGTCCACACTTGTTGGCCGCATGTTTCACGATACGGGGTCGCTCCCGGACGGCAAGTACGAATCCATCAAGGCGATGTGTGAACGCCGCGGGGTACCGTTCGAATGGGCTTTCCTTATGGACGCGCTGCAGGCCGAGCGCGACCAGGGCATTACAATCGACACCAGCCAGATCTGGTTCAAGACAGATGCGCGCGACTACACGATTATCGACGCGCCCGGTCACAAGGAATTCCTGAAGAACATGATTACCGGCGCCGCGCAGTCCGATGCGGCGCTTCTCATCATCGATGCGGCCGAAGGCGTACGCGAGCAGTCCCGCCGTCACGGTTACTTGCTGCATTTGCTGGGCATTCGCCAGGTCGCCGTTGCCGTCAACAAGATGGATCTGATCGGCTACGAGAAGGAACAGTTCGACCTCATCGAGCAGGAGTATCGCGACTATCTGACGTCCATCGGCGTCACGCCGACCTTCGTCATTCCGGTGTCCGCACGAGAAGGCGACAACATCGTCAAGGAATCGACGGCAATGGCCTGGTACAAGGGGCCGACGGTCGTCAAGGCGCTGGACAGCTTCCTTCCGAAAGCGACCGCCGTCGACCGTCCGCTGCGGTTCCCGGTGCAGGATGTCTACAAATTCGACCAGCGCCGTATCATCGCGGGCAGGATCGAGGAGGGCAGCCTCGCGGTCGGCGACGAACTCGTCTTCTCGCCCTCCAACAAGACGGCGCGTGTCCAGTCCATAGAGGCCTGGTCCACCATTCCCGGCAAGGAGCAGCCGACGGAAGCCTTTGCGGGCGAGTCGATCGGCATCACGCTCGACGAACAGATTTTCGTTGAGCGCGGCGAACTGGCGAGCCACGTCGAGCATGCGCCCATCGAAACCGACGTCTTCCGCGCCCGTATCTTCTGGCTCGGTCACGAGCCGATGGTGAAGGGCAAGAGCTACCGCATCAAGCTCGGTACGATGGAAGCTCCGGTGACTGTGCAGTCCATCGAAAGCATCATCGACACCAGTGACCTCTCGAATACGTCCTCGCATCAGGTCGAACGCAACCAGGTCGCAGAGATCGTCCTGCGTTCGCGCCGCATGCTCGCGCTCGACGAATTCGAGAAGGCGCCGAAGAGCGGCCGCTTCGTTCTCATCGACAAGTACGACATCGCCGGTGGCGGCATCATCTCGATGGAAGGCTACGCCAACCAGCGCGATCTCATCACGTCTCGCTCCACGAATATCACGCGCGTCGCGCATGGCGTTACCACGGAAGCTCGCGCATTCAAGAATGGCCATAAGGGTGGCGTCCTCTGGTTCACCGGCCTCTCGGGCGCGGGCAAGTCCACGGTCGCCGTTGCTCTCGAGAAGAAGCTCTTCGAAAAGGGATATAACGTCTTCGTACTGGACGGGGATAACGTGCGTCATGGCCTCAACGCCAATCTGAGCTTCTCCCCGGAAGACCGTGCTGAAAACATCCGTCGCGTCGGCGAAGTGGCGGCCCTGTTTGCACGGGCAGGCATGATCGCGATTACCTCCTTCATCTCCCCCTATCGCTCGGACCGCGACCGCGCGCGTCAGGCGTCCGACGGCGGCGATTTCCACGAAATTTTCGTGAAAGCGGACGTGGCGACCTGCGAGGCGCGCGACCCCAAGGGTCTCTACAAGAAAGCCAGATCCGGCGAAATCAAGGATTTCACCGGCATTTCGGCCCCATACGAAGAGCCTGACAGCGCCGAACTCACGATCGACACCTCGGCACTCTCCGTGGACGAGTCGGTAGAAACGCTCGTCAACTATGTGGAGATGAAGTTCAAGGTATAACCCTTCTGGTGAGTGATTCCGGATAGGGTGAACCATGAGCGTTCTGGTAACGGGCGGCGCGGGATATATCGGCAGCCATGCCGTAATCGACCTCTTGCGCGCCGGCGAAAAAGTGGTGGTTGTCGATGACCTTTCGACGGGTTTCGACTGGGCCATTCAGGACGCGGCGGTGCTTCACACAGGTGATGTCGGCGATTCCGCTTTGATCGACCGCGTTATTGCCGAATACGGCGTAGAGGCGGTGATCCATTTCGCGGGCTCCATTGTCGTTCCCGAGTCCGTCGAAGATCCGCTCAAATACTATTCCAACAATACAGCCAAATCGCGCACGCTCATTGAGCGTTGCGTCGCTGGCCGCGTGAAGCATTTCATCTTTTCCTCGACCGCCGCCGTCTACGGTATGCCGGAGGCATCGCCAGTCAGCGAAGATGCGACGCTGCGTCCCATGTCGCCCTACGGCCGGTCCAAACTCATGACCGAATGGATGCTGCGCGATGTCGCAGAGGCGCATTCGATGACCTTTGCGGCGCTTCGCTATTTCAACGTCGCGGGCGGCGATCCCGAAGGCCGCGTCGGCCAGTCCACCGCAAATGCGACGCATCTCATCAAGGTTGCCTGCCAGACGGCGCTCGGCCAGCGTCCGTTCATCGAGGTTTTCGGCGACGACTATCCGACACCGGACGGTACATGCATACGCGACTATATCCATGTGAGCGATCTGGCGGCGGCGCATACGGCCGCGCTGCGCTACCTTCGCGGAGGAGGAGAGAGCCTCATCGCGAATTGTGGCTATGGCCACGGGTTCTCGGTGCGCGAGGTTCTGGGGGCGGTCGAACGTGTGGCCGGGCATGACTTCGATGTCAGGCAAGCGCCGCGCCGTGCGGGCGACCCGGCATCGATCGTTGCCGACCCGGCAAGGATAAAGCACACGCTCGGATGGGTACCTGACTATGACGACCTCGATACCATCATCGCCCATGCTTTCGCATGGGAGAAGCGTCTCGCGGAGCGCAACCGCTGAGAGTTATCCCCGATCTTCGGGAATCGGGGCAACATAGCGAAATATAAAGTTATTTCCGCGTTAACTGGGGTCATTGCAAATTTGCGTCCTCGAAAACGCGCCACGGGAGACGAAGCGAAACCATGACGTCGAAAGCCCTGACCACGGTCGTTCTGGCGGCGGGAAAAGGCACGCGCATGAAATCGCGACTGCCGAAGGTCCTGCATCCGATCGCGGGACGGCCGATGCTCGGTCATGTGCTCGCCGCTGCCGCCGGTGTTGATGGTGCGCAGACCGTGCTTGTCGTCGGTCCGGACATGGATGCCGTATCGAATTATGCGGCGGGTGAGCAGCGCGAACTCAAGACCGCCATCCAGGAAAAGCAGGCCGGAACGGGGGATGCGGTGCGCGCCGCCGCCGCGCATATCTCGGATCGGGATGGCGTCGTGCTTGTCGTCTTTGGCGATACGCCGCTCGTCCGGAGCGCCACTCTCGCAGGCATGGTGGACCGCTGCCGGACGGCAAGCGATATCGTGATCCTCGGCTTCGAAGCCAAAGACCCCACGGGCTACGGCAGGATCGTGACTGACGGCGACAAGGTTGTTCGCATCGTCGAACACAAGGACGCCAGCGAGAAGGAAAGCGCGATCCGGCTCTGTTTCGGCGGTCCAATGGCTGTCCGCGCCCAACACCTTCCCCAGCTTCTGTCCAAGCTGACGAACGACAATGCACAGGGTGAATTCTATCTCACCGATTTCGTTGCCCATGGACGCGCAGCGGACCTCGATTGCAGTTCCGTCATCTGTTCCGAAAGCGACATTCAGGGCGTGAACAGCCGCGCCGATCTCGCATCGGCCGAGGCGGAGATGCAGAAGCGGCTTCGCGCCGATGCCATGGCGGGCGGCGTCACCTTCCTCGATCCCGACACTGTCTATCTGAGCTTCGATACTGAGTTCGGCGAGGATATCACCGTCGGCCAGAACGTCGTTTTCGCGCCTGGCTGCCGTGTGGCTTCCGGCGCGACCATCAAGGCTTTCTCACACCTTGAAGGCGCGGAGATCGGAGAGGGCGCCGAGATCGGCCCCTTCGCGCGCATCCGTCCGGGCTCGAACATCGGTCGCAAGGCGAAGATCGGCAATTTCGTGGAAACGAAAAAGGCGAAGATCGAGGAGGGAGCCAAGGTCAGTCACCTCTCCTATATCGGCGATGCGCGCGTCGGTGCGGGCGCGAACGTCGGTGCCGGAACGATCACCTGCAACTATGATGGCTACAACAAGTTCTTCACCGACATCGGCGCGGGCGCATTCGTGGGCTCGAACTCGTCGCTCGTAGCGCCCGTGAAGATTGGCGATGGCGCCTATCTCGGTTCGGGCAGTGTAGTGACGAAGGACGTGAGCGCGGATGCGCTGGCCGTGGCGCGCGGCAAGCAGATCGAGAAGCCGGGCTGGGCCGCGGCTTTCCGGGCGAAGAACGAAGGCATCAAGAAGGCATCGTCGGGCGACTGAACATGTGCGGTATTGTCGGCATCATCGGAACGGAACCGGTCGCTCCAACGATCCTCGAAGCGCTGAAAAGGCTCGAGTATCGCGGCTATGACAGTGCGGGTATCGCCACGCTTTCGGGCGGCGAGATCGAACGGCGTCGTGCGGAAGGAAAACTTTCCAACCTGGAACGCCTGCTCGGCGAAAAGCCGCTCGAGGGCACCATCGGCATCGGCCACACTCGCTGGGCGACCCATGGCGCGCCAACGGAGCGCAACGCCCATCCACATGCGACGGACCGCGTCGCAATCGTGCACAACGGTATCATCGAGAATTTCCGCGAGCTTCGCGAACGACTTACTGCCGGCGGCGCAACCTTCGCGACCGAAACGGACAGCGAGGTCATCGCCCATCTCGTCACGCACTATCTGGACGAGGGCATGCCGGCGCGCGAGGCTGCGGCCGCAACTATTGGGGAGCTGGAAGGCGCTTTCGCGCTCGGAATTATTTTCCGTGGTGACGAAGACCTCATGATCGGTGCACGGCAAGGCAGTCCTCTCGCCGTCGGTTATGGCGACAATGCCATGTATCTCGGTTCGGACGCATTCGCGCTAGCTCCCATGACGAACCGCGTCACATTTCTCGAAGAAGGTGACCGGGTTGAGATAACACGAACGAGCGCCGTCATTCACGATGCCAAAGGCCGCATTGCGAAGCGTCCAGTCAAGATCACGGATGTCTCCGCAGCACTGGTCGACAAGGGCAATCACCGCCACTTCATGGCGAAGGAAATATTCGAGCAACCCGAGGTGATTGGTCACACACTCACCGAATATCTGGATCCTCTCGGCGACAAGCTGCGGGCGAGTGAACTTCCCTTCGACCTCGCAGCCGTTCCGCGCATCACCATCGTCGCCTGCGGTACCGCTTATTACGCCGGGCTCGTCGCGAAGTACTGGTTCGAAAAATATGCTCGTATCTCGGTCGAAGTGGATATTGCCTCCGAGTTCCGTTACCGCGAGGCGGCGCTGCTCGAAGGGGGGCTGGCGATCTTCGTGTCACAGTCTGGCGAGACCGCAGATACGCTTGCCGCTCTCCACTATTGCCGGTCGCATGGGCAGAAAATCCTCTCCGTCGTCAATGTGACGGAATCCTCTATCGCACGGGCCTCCGATGCGATCATGCCTACCTTTGCGGGGCCCGAAATCGGCGTTGCTTCGACCAAGGCATTCACCTGCCAGTTGGCTACGCTGGCGGTTCTGGCCGTTCGTGTTGGACTCGCCCGCGGAACGATTTCACCCGATGACGAACGACGCATCGTTCGCACGCTCATGGAGGTGCCGCGGCACGTCGCCGAAGCTCTGACCAGCGACCAGGAAATCCAGGCGTTGAGTGCGGAAATCGCGAAAGCGCGTGACGTGCTCTATCTCGGCCGTGGCCACAACTATCCAATCGCCCTCGAAGGCGCGCTGAAGCTTAAGGAAATCTCCTACATCCATGCCGAAGGTTATGCGGCTGGCGAGTTGAAGCATGGTCCTATTGCACTAATTGACGAGGAGGTTCCGGTCGTCGTCATCGCGCCTGTCGATGCGCTGTTTGAAAAGACGATCTCCAATATGCAGGAAGTGATTGCTCGCGGTGGTCATGTAGTGCTGATCGCGGACAGGGAAGGCATTGCACGGGCAGGTGAAGGACTTTGGGCATATATCGAGGTTCCGGCAGTCGATCCGCTAATCGCACCCATCGTCAACGCGATCCCGGTTCAGCTTCTCGCTTATCACACTGCCGTTTCGAAGGGCACGGACGTTGACCAGCCGCGCAACCTCGCCAAATCAGTGACGGTGGAGTAGCGCGATTCGTCGGGTTATTTGCAAAGCACCGATTCGTGACTCTCATTTAACTGATTGTTTTTGAAAGAACTTTTCGACGCGAACGAATGCACCTTCTCTGCGTGGTAGATTGGACCAAGATTTACCGCAGTCGCGTTTCGAGGAGGGCCGGTCGATGCGGCATGCAATATGCGGGGCCTGACATCCGTATTCCGGCAAGCTGCCGCCATTCTGGTTTTTGGGGTGCTCATCGCGAGCGCATCGCCCCGCTTGTTGCATGCCGAGATGTCTGGCGCGGAAGCCGAGGCTGCGGCCCTGATGAGAGCCGGCGCTGACGCCATCGAATTGGGCCATTACGACAAGGCAGCCGTCGACTTTTCGAATGCACTGGATAGCGGGGGGCTGACCCCGGAGGGCAGGGCGCTCGCCTGGCACCATCGTGGTATCGCGTTTCAGAAGATCGGCCAGCAGGATGCAGCCATCGCCGACTACACACGTGCCATAGATAGCCGGGAGTTGCCCGGCGCGGTGCTTTCGCGAGCCTATTACAATCGCGGTATCGCCTATGGTGACGTCGGAGATAACAAAGCCGCAGAGCGGGATTATGCAAAGGTGGTGGAGCTCGCTCCAGACTATGCTCCTGCCTACCACAATCTCGCGAATCTGGAACGCCGCCGAGGTGCCCACGTCGAGGCGATCGGTCATTATTCCTCGGCGATAAGCAACATGAAGGGCCGTGAGCGGCGGCTTCCTCTCTTTGGGCGGGCGCTTTCGAGCGAGCATCTGGGCGACATTGAACAGGCGGTTGCCGATCTGAACCTGGCGCTCTCAATCGATCCCGAGTTCGATCTCGCCGCGACAAAATTATCCGCGCTCGAACCACGTCTTGCTGCGCAGAAGGCCGCATCCTTGCCGGCGGTGTCGAGCCAAAAAGACGAGACTGCCAAGGTGGTACCCGCAACTGTAGCCCCCTTTCAGACCGCATCGTCTGGTCACGAAGGCGGCCAGCTCATCAGGATTTCGAGCATTGGCGGCTGGCGGACGACGGCCACGCGTTTTGCGCGTGAGGAAGAGGCTCCGGCGGCCGTGGCAGACACGTCGACCGGAAGCGACGACCTGATCACGGGTTCGCTGAGACCGACGGAAGATATTCCCGCTCCGGAGGGAGAGCCATTGAAGTTGACGAAGGCTGAGCCCGTTTCCACGACAAAAGCAGTGCCAGCAATCCCTGAGGCACGATACCGGATACAGCTTGGGGCCTTCCGGGAAGAGCAATTGGCTCAGCGGGCGTGGGAAGAGATATCTCGCGACGCCGTGCCGCTGGTCGGGCAATCCGGTCCCGCTATCCGGAGAGCCGATCTCGGTGAGCGTGGTATATTCTATCGGCTGCAGGCAGGCGCTTTCAGGCAGATACTCGAAGCGAAATCGGCTTGCCGGGCGCTTGAGAAACGCAAGATCGCCTGCTTCGTCGTCGAGGGCTGAAGCCCCGACATCAGGCTGCTCAGCCGGCGGCAACCGACTTTGATATAGCAGACGCGGTCTTCGGCAAGTGAATTTCCACAACAGTGCCGAGACCAACTTTGCTCGCGATGTGCAGCGTTCCGCCATGCGCTTCCGTGAGGCGCTTCACGATGGCAAGCCCGAGGCCCGCACCCGCATCGTCGGTCGAGTAGGGGCTGAAATGGGTCCTGTAACTTCCCGCCTGCTTGAATGGCTCGGTCACGGTCGCCAGCGCGTCCTTTGGAATACCGCATCCCGTGTCGATGACGCGGAAAACGATCCCGTCCCAACCCTTCGGGCAAATCTTGATGCGGACGGCCGCGTATTCCTTAGAACTCTTGATCGCGTTGCTTACGAGGTTGGTCAGCATCTGCACCAGCCGAACCTCGTCACCCATGATCGTTGCGTCGCGCATGGTGCACACGACGTCGAGCGCGACGGAGCGGCGCGTAGCCTGCGGTCTCGTCAGCGTCAGGCAGCGGCCTAGAATATCCGACACGCCGACCAGTGCGCAGTTCAGTTCGAGCGTACCGGCATTCGTCCTGGATATGTCAAGAATATCGGAGATCAGTGACAGCAGATGCTGACCGCTTGCGTGGATGTCGTTGCCATACTCCAGGTACTTCGGGCTGCCGACGGGACCGAAAGCTTGCGTCCGGATGAGGTCTGAAAAGCCGATAACCGCGTTGAGCGGCGTTCGAAGTTCGTGGCTCATCACGGCGAGAAAATCAGCCTTCGCCTTGTTCGCCGCTGTCGCCTCGTCAAGGGCTTGGACGACTTTCTGCTGGCTTTCCTCAAGGTCTTGGGAACGCTTCAACAACTCCTTGTTGAGCGTCAGCACGACCTCGGCCTGAGCATAGGCGCGCCGCAGCGATAGCAGGATAAGTCCGGTCACCGCGAGAAGGATCGCAAGAACCCATGGAGACGTACTTTGCAGAAAGGCCCGTCCGGGCGCGGGCGCGGACCAGACGAGATATCCAATGGGCTTCCCATCGGCATTCTTCAGCGAGAGGGAATCCGCTCGGTCCTTCGCCGGATCGATTCCGAGACGGAGCTGATCCAGAAGATAGGACTCGCTTGTAGCAGTGAGCCATTCATCGTCGAGCTTGCGAAGGAAGATCAGGACGCCGCGCTTGTAGCTGCCGATCTCTTCCTCATCAGGTTCTTCGGGGGTGAGGACGGACGCCGACGCGATGAAGAAATC
This sequence comes from Parvibaculum sp., assembly GCA_017642695.1. GTDB lineage: Bacteria > Pseudomonadota > Alphaproteobacteria > Parvibaculales > Parvibaculaceae > Parvibaculum. The sequence continues at coordinate 2,313,855 of JAEPQD010000001.1, forward strand.
TCCGCCAAGGACGATGAAGGCCGAACTCGCCTCAGGATCGTCCCAAGAGGTCGTTCGAGCCTGCTCGGCAAGTGTCACGAGTTCGCCAGGAACAGGAAAGAAAGCGGGATCGATCGACGTCTCCCCGTCGATCATCGAGTAAAGGGGGGTATTGTCTGGGTCGAGCACCAGAGTGCGGGACATGCCTAGGTTTTCGGCTGCATACTCGCCGACATTGTTGTCGGCCCAGCGCTTGTCGAATTTCCGCGTGAGCGCTTCCACGGCGGCATCCCAGAAACCGTAGTCTCCCGCGACGAAGGCGACATCCTCCACGCTCTTGCGGAGTGCGGTTTCCGCAAGCTGGTGTGACTGATCGCGGGCGAAGCGGTCGAGCTCGCGTGTTCCCGCAGCGAGGAGGAGAAGAATACCAAGACCGAAGATGCTGAGCACAGCGGCAAGCGGCCAGACCGATTTCGGTTTGCTCGAATGGGACGGCACGGCGGTGGCCGTACTCTCCTCTTTCGTTGTCACCGGAGGCGAGACAACGTCCGAAATGGATCGTTCGGAATGGAGCGAATTGGGCACGATACTCACCGGCGCTATACCACCCTCTAAGTGCACCCCGAGTCGTAATTAAGCTGTTAACAACGGAGCGTTCGCCCTGCATAAGCCCATTAAGTGAAACCATTGTTTTTATTTGGCTGACGCAGCGGCGAAGCCGCCTCTCAAGACCCCGAAATGCGACGGTTGTAGGCCACCTCACAAGGCCGATAAACTCCCGCCAACAACAATGAATGGTTTGGGAAAGGGAGACGTATGGCCCAGCAACTGGTGGGACTTACTGCCTATGGCGGATACATTCCGCGCCTGAGGCTTCAGCGGAAATCTGTGGTTCAGGCCAATGCCTGGGTAGCGCCCAACTTCCTCGGCAAGGGGAAGGGTGAACGCTCCATGGCGAACTGGGACGAAGACGCTGTGACGATGGCCGTCGAGGCTGCCCGCGACCTGCTCGGGCCGGACGACGACCGGAGCCATGTGGACGCGCTTTACTTCGGTTCCACGACCATGCCGTTCCGGGACCGGCTCAACAGCGGCATCGTTGCGGCAGCTCTGACACTTGACGAGAAGGTTCGCGCCGTGGACGTCGGCTCGACACAGCGCGCGGGCACGAGTGCACTCCTGCAGGCGGTGTCCGCCGTGAAGGCCGGCGAGGCCAGACATGCCCTGGTCCTTGCCTCCGATCATCGCAAGACAAAGGCGGTAACCGCGCAGGAACTCGATTTTGGTGATGGCGCTGCCGCCCTGTCCGTCGGCACGGACAATGTCATCGCGAACTATCTTGGCGGGGCAAGCCTCACTGTCGACTTCGTGGACCACTTCCGCGGGGACACTGAGGAGTTTGACTACAACTGGGAAGAGCGCTGGATCCGCGACGAAGGTTTCGCGAAAATTGTACCACGCGCGGTCAAGGCAGCACTCGAAGATTCCGGCGTAAGTGCCGATGAAGTAAGGCATTTCGTTTTGCCGTGCAGCTTCGGCATGAAGTTCGTGCAGCAACTTGCGAAACGCTCGGGCATCGATCCGGAGACGGCACGGGATACCCTTGCGGGCAATTGCGGTGAGACTGGAGCAGCCCATGCGCTCGTCATGCTGATCCATACGCTTCAAACGGAGGCGAAGCCCGGCGACAAGGTGCTCGTCCTCCAGTTCGGCGGCGGCTGCGATGCGCTCGTCTTCGAAGTGACGGACAAGATCGCAAGCCAGGCGGGCAAGCGCGGCATCGTGGGTTCGCTTAAGGATCGAATGGAGGAGACGAACTATATGAAGTTCCTCACCTTCAACGGTCTGATCGAATGGGAAAAGGGCATGCGGGCTGAGCAGGACAAGAAGACCGCTCTCACCACGCTCTATCGCAACGAGGACATGTTGATGGGCCTCGTGGGCGGGCGCTGCAAGGAAACGGGCGTCGTCCAGTTCCCACGCTCGCGAATTTCGGTCAATCCGAACAACCATACGGTCGACACGCAGGAGCCCTACAAGTTCGCCGAGAAGAAGGCAAAGATCCTCTCGTGGTCAGCCGACTTCCTGTCCTTCAGCATGAACCCGCCGAACCATTACGGCATGGTGGTGTTCGACGAAGGCGGCCGGATCATGATGGACTTCACGGATGTGGAGCCCGGTACCGTGGACTCCGGCATGGAAGTAAAGCTCGTCTTCCGGATCAAGGAATTCGACGACAAGCGGGGTTTCCGCCGCTATTTCTGGAAGGCGGTACCCATCGCATCGAGCGCAGCGAAATCGCAAACGGGCCAGGCGGCCGAATAGGGAGAAACGAACATGGCGACAGGTATCAAGGACAAGGTCGCGATCCTCGGCATGGGATGCTCGAAGTTCGGCGAACGCTGGGACGCAGGACCCGAGGAACTGATGGTCGAGGCCTATCTCGAGGCAATGCAGGATGCAGGCATCGAGCCGACGCAGCTCGACGCCGCCTGGTTCTCGACGCATATCGACGAGATCGGTACGGGCAAGGGCGGCACGCCGCTTTCGCTGGCTCTTCGTCTGCCGAACATTGCGGTCACTCGCGTTGAGAATTTCTGCGCCTCGGGCTCCGAAGCGCTGCGCGGTGCGGTCTACGCGGTCGCATCGGGCGCCGCGGACATCGCGCTCGCTGTCGGTGTCGAGAAGCTCAAGGACACCGGCTATGGCGGTTTGCCGGTCGGCAACATGGGCACGCTCAACCCGCAGTGGTCACCTTCGGGTTCGGCGCCCGGCAACTTCGCCCAACTCGCCTCGGCCTACCGGGCGAAGCACGGCGTGAACAAGGAGGACCTGAAGCGCGCCATCGCCCATGTTTCGGTAAAGAGCCATGCCAACGGCGCCAAGAACCCCAAGGCGCACCTCCGCAATGAGGTAACCGAGGAACAGGTCATGGGTGCCCCCATGATCGCCGAGCCACTCGGCCTTTTCGATTGCTGTGGCGTGTCGGACGGTGCGGCGGCGGCCATCGTGACGACCCCGGAAATAGCGAAGGCCATGGGCAAGAAGGATATCGTGACCGTGAAGGCGATGCAGCTTTCGGTCTCGAATGGTCTCGAAAGCCAGCACAACAGCTGGGACGGAAGCTACTTCCACACGGCTCGCATCGCCGCGAAGAAGGCCTACAAGGAAGCCGGTATCGACAATCCTCGCGAGCAGGTCAGCATGATCGAGGTGCATGATTGCTTCTCGATTACCGAGCTCGTAACCATGGAAGACATCTTCATATCGCCCGAAGGTGGTGCGGTGAAGGACGTCATGGACGGCTTCTACGATGCGGACGGCAAGGTTCCCTGTCAGATCGACGGTGGCCTCAAGTGCTTCGGCCATCCGATCGGCGCGTCCGGTTTGCGCATGGCCTACGAGATGTATCTCCAGCTTCAGGGCCGGGCGGGAGAACGGCAGCTTGCCAATCCGAAGATCGGCATGACCCACAATCTGGGCGGGGCACCCTCCCAGAATGTCTGTTCCGTGACTATCGTCGGCGCCCACGGCGTTTAATGAAGCCGAACAAAATGGAAGAGGCCGGGTTCGTCCCGGCCTTTTTTATGCCTTTGTTCTCCCTAACATCCCTCTTCCAACGGCGGGCAACCGCCCGATTCCTGTCCTTTCCACCCCCTTAGGGGCCGGGGCCCGTCTCGCCAATTGCTCTTTAATTCACCCGTCTTTCTCTTTGGCTTCCTGCCGCTGACGGCACTCCTGTGCTTCGTCATCCGGGCGAAGCTTGGCCGCGAGGCAAGCCTCGGTTTCCTCGTTCTGGCCTCGCTTCTCTTCTATGGCTGGTGGAATCCCGTCTACCTGCCGCTCCTGATCGGCCTCGCGATCTTCAACTTCGTCATGGCCCGCGCGATCATGATTGAGCGGCTGAAGCCCCGGGGCGGCATGGCGACCATGTTGACCACTTTTGGCGTGACGGTGGATCTCGCATCGCTTGCCTTCTTCAAATACACCGACTTCTTGATCGGTACATCGAACGCGGTTCTCGATACCGATTTTCCGCTGCAACACATCGTTCTGCCGCTCGCGATCTCCTTCTTCACTTTCCAGAAAATCGCCTATCTGGTGGACGCACGGCGAGGGGAGGTCGAGCCTCACTCCTTCCTCGAATACTGCTTCTTCGTGATGTTCTTCCCGCAGCTCATCGCGGGTCCCATCGTCCATCACAAGGAAATCTTCTCGCAGACCAAGACGACACGCGGCTTCGCCTTCGACCGGATGAACGTCGCTATCGGCCTTACCATCTTCTTCATCGGCCTCTTCAAGAAGGTGGTGCTCGCGGACAATGTTGCACTGGTCGCAACGCCCGTATTCGCCGAGGCGGCGAATGGCGGAACCATCGGTTTCTTCGAGGCCTGGGAGGGGATGCTCGCCTATACCTTCCAGCTCTATTTCGACTTCTCCGGCTATTCCGACATGGCGATCGGCGCGGCGCGCATCTTCGGTATCAAGCTGCCGCTCAACTTCCATTCGCCTTACCAGGCGCTCAACATCACCGATTTCTGGCGCCGCTGGCACATGACGCTGTCGCGCTTCCTGCGCGACTATCTCTACATTTCGCTAGGCGGCAACCGTCGCGGCAAGGTCCGCCGCTATCTCAACCTCTTCATCACCATGGCGCTGGGCGGCTTGTGGCACGGCCCGGCATGGACCTTCATGCTCTGGGGCGCGGCGCATGGGCTCATGCTGATTGTGAACCACGGCTGGAGCGCGCTTCCGATCCGTAGGATCAATACCTGGTGGTCCCGTGGTTTCGCCCGGGCGCTTACCTTCCTCTGCGTGGCGCTCGCCTGGGTGCTTTTCCGCGCGGCTGATCTCGACGCTGCGACCGCCATCTATCGCGGGCTCGTCGCCGTACCGGATCTTGGCGACATGGGCCGTCTCGTGGAGGACCTCTCTTGGCTCGCCTTCTGGATGGGCATCGTCTGGTTCTGGCCGAACACCCAGCAATGGCTTGCGATGGTGCGCCCCGCCTTCAACTACAAATGGGCGGACCGGAAGGCTGATCCGCTGCTTCTTCCCGTCGATGGCACGAAGTTCCAGCGGCTGGCGCTCTGGCGTCCGAGCGGCCGGGTCGCCATCGCTGTTGGCTTGATGGCTGCTGCATCCTTCCTGAGCTTGCAGCGCGTCAGCGAATTCCTCTATTTCCAGTTCTGAATGCGTATCGACCGATGACCATGAGCAACCACATTCCGGGCTACCTCGCGGCGATCGCAGCAACGGTCATCGCCTGCGCCGTCGCGGTCTTCGCGGCCAACGCCATGGTCGACCCGATGTGGTACTTCGGCGGCAACAAGCTCGGCACGGTGAACTACGCCTTCAACGAGCGCCTCAGTAAGGTGAACCTCTTCGAGGCAAACGACGGCGAATATGATTGCGTCATCTTTGGCGATAGCCGGGTGACGCTTCTGCCGCAGGACGAAATCGAGGGATACCGTTGCTTCAACTTCGCCTTTTCGGCGGGGAAGGCCCAGGAAGCCGTTGCCTATGCGCAATACCTGCGTGGTAAAGGATTCCGTCCGGACCTCGTCATCATGGGCGTCCCGGGCGCGGCCTTTCGTGAACGCATCGGTGGCACCAACATCCCATCCTTCATTCGCGACGAGACGGCGCCGAAATCCGCCTATCTCACCTATCTGTCCTTCGACACGCTGTCGATGTCGGAGCAGACGCTCTTCGGGGAGTCGCCGCTCGACCGCGTCTATACCCGGAACTTCAAATGCCGTGTTGCGCCCGGCGCTCCAGAATATGATCCCTCCGTTCCGATCCGCGATCTGATGGCAGGCCGCTTCACCGGCTCTCATCGTGTGAAGTTCTATGACGAGTTGAGGGAAATCTTCCCGGAAGCGGAACTTGTCGGCTACGTACCACCGATCTCGGCCTGGGCCATCGATGCATACGCGAAGGCTGGCTGGCTGGAGGATTATACGAAGGCGCTTCATCTCGCCTCGCAGAAGTTCGACCGCTTCGTCGATTTCGGCGTGCCGTCTGCGCTCACCATCGATACAGCGAATACCTATGACGGCACCCACTACTCCGAACCGGCGAACAGCATCATCGCGGCGTCCCTGCTTGCGGAAAAACATGGTGACGCGCTCGACCTGAAGCAGCTGAGTGCGAAAGAGATGCTGACGATTTACCGGAAGAGGCTGGAACGCTACAGGCCGGAACTCGAGGCCGGGCTCGAAAATTAGACGCAGGCGGGCAAGCGTACCGCGCACTCTGTCGCGAGCGGTGCGATAACAACAAAAATCTGGTCGGTGCCGTTGCCCGACGCCGTCACCGGAAAGACCCCGCGATAGACCTTGATGAAGTCCTTGGTTTGGATCGGGAGGTTTGTGGCGGAGAGGATGGGACGGCCTTCCTCCAGCACCCTTGCGAACTCATGCCGTCTTATGGCAGCGCCCTCGGGCGTCAGGTTCTCGCCGAGCATTTTTCCGGTGTAGTCGATACCGAAAAGATCGGTACAGCCCGTGCCCGCAAGTCGGTAGCGGAATTCCGTCGTCGAATGGAAACGTAGAACTTCCAGAACCATGAGCCAGGGCAATACGCCCGCGATCTCTGCTGGATTGATGCGGCTGCGAGGCGGAATGACGGTGTCATTGGCATGTAACGTCCAATAAGCCAAGAAGGCCCGAACGGGATGCCGCTCCGAAATGGCGTCGACTTCAATTTCGCTGTAAGCCACGGTGCATTCCAGCAGAGTTGTTGATACTCCTGACCGGAAGTCTCGCCGAAACCACTTACCAAAGCGTGACCGAAATGGAGGGAAAACCGCCATTCCACAGTGTGGGACAAGTTGAAATCTGGCCTGAAGTCTCAAGCATCTCGGCGCTTGTTGATATCCTCGCCGCCATCAAGGAACGCTTGCATGGCATCAACGGCCTCCTCATCACTGGAGATCAGAACGCTGAAACGTCCGCGTGCATGACCACTGGCATCATCCAGTGATTTTTCTGCACCTAGTTTGACCAGAGCCTTTGCTTCCGCTATTCCGCGCGCCGGCATCGTGACAAACTCCATGGCGATGGCCTTGGCGCGATCAAGTGCTGGACCAGTCGCTACTTCGTGAACCATACCGAGTTGCCTTGCCTCATCTGGCCCAACGGTTCGTCCGCGCAGGATCAACTCAAGCGCCCTCGCTTGGCCAATCAGACGAGGGAGACGTTCTGTACCGCCCGCGCCAGGGAATATTCCGATATTCGTCTCAGGGAGGCCGATCCGGTAGTCGCCACTTTCCGCAATCCGGATGTCACAACAGAGCGCAAATTCGAACCCGCCACCCTGGGCAAATCCGTTGATGGCCGCGATCGTCGGTTTCGGCATGCGGTCAACCCGGTCGAACACCGCCGAAATCGCGTTCCCGCGCTGACCTGCCGCCATCATCTGCTCTTCCGTGCCGCCGCTTACCTTGATGTGACCGGCAACGGCAACGATCTCGGCGACGTCGTAGTGACGGACAAAGACGCCAGGTACACCGCCAGTGAATATCACCACCCGTACCGTGTCGTCTTCGGCCAGCTGGTCGACGATCTCACCAAGCTGCGCAACCTGCGCTGCGTTCATGTAGCCACGCGGCGGGTTAGTGAAAGTTACAATGGCGATGGCGCCGATAGTTTCGAAGCTGACCAGGTCACTCATTCGTCCCGTCCGCTTTCTTCCAGCGCGCGCCGGTATCCGGAATATTTTGGCTGGTCGATTGCGAGCTTGGTGAGCGTCGTTTCCCAGAGATGATCCTTCAGCCCCGGCGTGTCGAGCGTCAGTTCGCCTTTCTCGATCTTTGTGCACAGCTCCCGGTTCAGTTCCTCCATCGTTCCGTCTTTTGAGAGGAGGGTCTTGAGTCGCGCCAGTTCCCTGGCCGTGGCATCCGGGCCGATCTCCAACTCGCGCTTCACGATGTCGAGTGCATTCGCCGCCACGCGGGCATGGAAGGCCGCATGGCCCTGCAACTGGGGCATGGCATGGTTGCGGAGGAATTCCGTCACGGCCTCGACGAGTTCGATGGCGGAAGGCTGGTCCTGCATGCTTTCACTCCATTACTTCAGCGGCGCGAGAAGGCGCATCAGATCAACTTCCGTTTCCGACGACCGGCGTCCGATGGTCGCGCGCTCGACCGAGCGGTCGCCCTGCAGGAAGGCCGAGGCCATTCCCATGCACATGACGCCCCATTTGAGCGTACCGAGCACTTCCCAGAACTTTATGCGTGCCGGATCGACCTTGCAGCCGCCTGCCGCCTCGTAGCCCGCGAAAAGATCTTCTCTTGTGCCGAACCCACCGACCGGCATGTCTATGTTGCCGAAGCGCCAGGGATTGATGCATATCCAGGAAAGATCGGCCATCGGGTCGCCGACATGGGCGATCTCCCAGTCGAGCACCGCACGCACGCCGTCTGGTCCAATCATCAGGTTGCCGTTCCGGAAGTCGCCGTGGACGAGTGTGAGTTCGGTCGTGTCGGGCGGCGCGTTATCCCGAAGCCAGCGGAACGCAAGCTCGAATACCGGATGAGGATAGTCGAGTTGTCGGTAGGTCTGGAGATACTGCTCGACCTCGCCGCTGCCGGTCGAGACACGAAGCGGCGGCAGGGTCGACTTGTCGACGGTGTGCAGCTTCGCGAGGATTTCCCCGCATTGCCGCGCGAGCTTCGGGCGGGCCTCGGCGAACTCGTCGTCGCGCAGGATTTTCCGGGCAAGCGTTTCTCCCGGAATGCGGTCCATCACAAAACCCTGGCCGATTCCGTCCTCCTCGGTGAGGACGTGGCGCACCGGCGGCACCGGTACGCCGACGGTCTCGGCAAGCTGGATAAGCTTCGCTTCCGTTTCCAGTGCGACGGCCGTTCCCGACCGCCCGGCATCGCGAACGCCGCCGGGCGCGCGCCGCAGGATGAGCGGCACGGTGCCGTCACTGGTCGTTGCGTCGAAAGACCATATCTCCTGGCTCGCTCCGCCGGAAAGCCGCTTCAGCGCAGCGATGCCCGTCGCGCCGTCGATATGTTTGCGTGCCACCTCGGCGAGCGGTGCCGCGATCGGATTTGCCTCCGCACCCATCTCAATGCCCCGCGCCGACCGGCCTGCCGTCGACGATCTGGTCGAGATATTCTGAAAGTCCGTATCCCGTCATGCCGTTGCAGCGATACTCGGTCATGCCTTCGGTGATGCGCGTGTTGAGTTCTTCACCATCTGCATCCTTGCGCCGGTTGCGGAGCGGGATCAACGACATCACCCGGCCTTCGACGTCGTAGGTCTCGCCGGATTCCGTTTCGACATGCGCGCGCAGCGCGGTCTGGTACCAGTTTTCGTCCCAGTCGCTGTCGATCCGGCAGCTCTTGATGAGGTCATATTCGCCATCCTTCAGCACCATACCGCCTTGGCGCTGCTGCCCTTCCGCATTCGTCACGATGGAAATCATCATGCCGAAGTCGCGGCCGAAGTTCATCGGCAGCCAGCGGTACCAGTGGATCGCCTGCCAGTAGCGGGGCCCCCAGCTCTTGTCGCGAAGGCCGAAACCGTCGACCTCGAATGTCTCGTCGCCGATCCTGAAACTGCCTTTCGCGGCCATATGCTGCTCGTAGTGTGCCTTTGCGAAAGACTTCTCGGGATCGATGTCGAGCGCCGAGCCATCTTCCTTCACCGTCTCACCGCCGAACATCGGCGACACGCCCTCGTAGTCGAGTTCGACCTCGCAGGGCACGACCGGGTTTTCCTTGAAGGCGCGCGCGGGGTCCGCCATGTCGAAGGGCTTGGCGAGCACCACGACCTTGCCGGAATAGGTGAGCCGGAGCCGCTTGAAGGGTTCGATTACCTCGATCTTCATGCCGCCCGCGTTCATCTCGTCATTGTTCTCGATCTTGGGCCTGCCATACATGAAGGCGACGCGCCCATCGGGCAGGTAGAGGCAGACCGACATTTCCGCCTGGCCCTCGTTCGGCCGGTTGCCCAGTCGGAACCAGCCGCCGGTCTTGCGCTTCGGGTCGAACATGTTGAAATACATGCTCTCGTTATAGTTTGACGCCTTGTCAGGCGTGTGGGTGTATTCGTCTTCCGGCAGCAGCCGGACCTTGAAGCCGGACGGAGCGCTCGCCATGTCGTTTCTCCCGGATACTGGGGTTTTCTAAGGCCCCTTATTTGAATGTCTGATGCCCCATGATGAAGCTGCCGAGCCTGACAGGGAAGCCCTGCAATGCTATGAAGGATGAGGCATGCCTGAAGGCGAGCATGCCCCGGCGTCAATGGGACGCCCGGTTGACGAGGCAAAGCTCGCGGCAGGCTGAATGAGCAATCCAGACGGCGAAAATCCCCAGCAGGGAACCCCCGAGCCCCATTTGATTCTGCCGGCCAAACCCTCCGGATTCATGACCCGGGTTCGGAACTATTTCCTTACGGGGCTTGTCGTTGCGGCGCCCATTGGTCTCACCATCTGGATCACGCGGTGGTTCATCGACCTCGTAGATACCTGGTTTACGCCGCTCATTCCGGAGCGCTACCAGCCGGACGTGTATCTGCCGTTCGACATTCCTGGCCTCGGCCTCATCATCGCCTTCGTCCTGCTCACGCTGCTCGGTGCGCTGACCGCTAACTTCTTCGGCCGGACAGTGCTGAATTTCGGCGAAAGACTCGTCGCGCGGATGCCGGTGGTGCGCAGCATCTATGGTGCGCTGAAACAGATTTTCGAGACGGTCATCTCCCAGTCTAACGCCTCCTTTCGGGAGGTCGGCCTCATCGAATATCCGCGCAAGGGTATCTATTGCATTGTCTTCATCACAACGCAGACCAAAGGTGAACTGGTGGACAAGACTGGCCACGAACTCGTGAGTGTCTTCCTGCCGACGACCCCGAATCCGACATCCGGCTTTCTGCTCTTCGTACCAAAAGCAGATGTGAAGGTCCTCGATATGACAATCGAAGAAGGCGCGAAGCTCATCATTTCGGCGGGGCTTGTCGAGCCGCCTCGCAAGACGCTGGAAGAAATCCCCGAAGCCGTTCCGCCTGGTAATCCTCCAAGCGGATCATCCTGAGCGAAGATATCTGATCGCCTCATCGCGTTCGAAGAGATAGAGCAAAACGCGTAAGGCCTTTCCTCTTTCGCTTTCCAGTTCCGGATCGCGTTCGAGGATCATTCGTGCATCGTCATAAGCGGCGGCAAGAAGGTCTTTCTGCGTTTCAATATCCGCAATGCGAAATGCAGGCAGCCCGCTTTGTCTCGTCCCGAGCAACTCACCAGCGCCGCGCAAACGGAGGTCTTCCTCCGCAATTCGGAAGCCATCTTCCGTCTCACGCATGATCTTGATCCTTGCCTCCGCCGTCTCTCCGAGCGGCGTCTGGTAGAGCAGGAGGCAACTCGACTTCCCGCTGCCCCGGCCCACGCGGCCACGTAGCTGGTGAAGCTGCGCTAGACCGAAGCGCTCTGCATGTTCGATGACCATGATCGTCGCGGATGGAACGTTGACCCCGACTTCGATCACCGTGGTCGCGACAAGTATCTTGATGTCCCCTACTTCAAATCGTTTCATAACCTCGTCCTTATCGGAGACTTTCATGCGGCCGTGAACCAGCCCGACAATTCCCCCGAAAATGGACAGCAAATGCTTGTGACGCTCTTCCGCCGCCGCCGCATCCACATCGTCGGATTCCTCAACCAGAGGGCAAACCCAGTAGATCTGGGCACCGCGTGCCAACGCACGCGGTAGGCCTGCGAGGACTTCTTCTAGCCTGTCGAGAGGCAGTGCCCGTGTGTCGACGGGGAGACGGCCGGGTGGCTTCTCGTCGAGTTTCGAGACGTCCATATCGCCATACGCCGTGAGAGTGAGCGTGCGGGGGATCGGCGTCGCTGTCATGACCAGAACATCCGTTCCGATGCCACCTTTCGATGCCAGCATCAGGCGTTGGTGTACGCCGAAACGATGCTGTTCATCGACCACGGCGAGCGCAAGCGCACGGAATGCAACCTCTTCCTGAAACAGCGCGTGGGTACCGACGATAATATCGATTTCGCCCGCTGCGGTGGCAGCAAGAGTCTCCTCTCGCTGTTTTCCCTTGTCGCGGCCTGTGAGCAAGGCGAGACGGACGCCAGCCGTATCGCACAACGGTTTCAGCCCCGCATAATGTTGGCGCGCCAGGATTTCGGTCGGGGCCATCATGGCAGCCTGAAACCCGGCTTCAACAGCCGAAAGCATCGCAAGCAGCGCGACCACTGTCTTGCCGCTACCGACATCCCCCTGAAGAAGACGCAGCATCCGGTGCGTGCTCTTCATGTCCGAATCGATTTCCGCAAGCGCACGTAGCTGTGCGCCTGTAAGCGCGAAGGGCAGGGCGTCTTCGACCTTGCGCCGCAGATGTCCATCCCCGGAAACGGTTCGGCCCGGCAGACGGCGCATGCGCAAGCGCACGAGCCCGAGAGCAAGCTGGTTTGCGAGCAACTCGTCGTAAGCCAGTCGTGCACGGGCAGGGGCATCGGGATCCAGATCAGCGGTGGCTTGCGGTTCATGCGCTGACACAAGTGACTGATGCCACCGTACCCATCCCCTGGCCTTCAACCAGTGAGTATCCTGCCATTCCGGTAATTCCGGCAAATTGAGCAGTGCAGAGCGCACTGCCTTTTGAACGGCCTTTTGCGGCAACCCAGTAGTCAGTGGATAGAGCGGTTCCAGAAGCGGCATTTGACCGACCTCGGAAACGTCCAGCATGTAATCAGGATGACTCATCTGCGGGGCGCCTTGATAGAATTCGACCCTGCCCGACAAGATCCGGCGGCTACCCTCCGGCAGCACCTTGTTCAAGTAGTCCGCCCGAGCATTGAAGAAGACGATCTGCATTTCGCCGGTGTCATCCGAGACGTGAACCCGATATGGCAGGCGTTTTGTCCGCGGTGGCACATGCAAGCCGATGGTCACTTCCATGGTCGCGATCTCTCCGTCACGGACCTCGGCGATTTTCGGGTGACTGCGGCGGTCGACGAGCCCTGAAGGCAGGTGCCAGAGGAGGTCCACCACTTTGGGCCCAGCCAGCTTCTCCACCAGCTTCTCGAGACGCGGACCAATGCCAGGCAACGAGTGCACCGGTGCAAAGAGGGGAAAAAGGGCTTCAGGCCGCATGGCCCGTACTCCTGGCAAGGGCGGGAATCATGCGGTCATTCTAATGACATGTCGCCGCTCACGGTCTATATCCCGCCCTATGGCACGGGAGAAGAACATGGACGGCGATGGTGACCCGGAGCGCGATATTCGCGTTCGGAAACTCAAATTCCGGTCATGGCACCGGGGAATGAAGGAAATGGACCTGATCCTCGGTCATTTTGCCGATAGTTCCTTGGAATCTTTGAGTGATTCCGAACTCGATACCTATGAGGAACTCATCGGTGTCGAGGATACCGCGCTTTACAACTGGCTCACCGGACGCGAGAACGTGCCCCCCGAGCACAACACGACGATTTTCTCGCGGATCCGGACGTTCAACCACATGAAGGGACCGCTCTGGCATCAATAAGCCGGAGCCGCCATATCCTTGAAGAGTTTTTCGGAAGTTGTTTCGGCACCGGGCCGCCTGACGCTGGGCGAGACGCCAGAGGGCTTCGACGCCCTGGTCCTTGCGGATATGGCGCGCGGTATGAGCGCCGAGGGGTCGACGGCTGTTCATGTGGCGCGCGACGATGCGCGCATGGCTTCACTTGTTGAAGCTCTTGCCTTCTTTGCGCCGGATGTCGAGGTCGTGGTTTTCCCCGCCTGGGACTGTCTTCCCTATGACCGCGTTTCGCCTAACACGGATATCAGCGCGCGGCGCATGGCGGCCCTGTCGCGCCTCGCTACGCTCGGACAAGAGGGCCCGGGCAAGCCCTTTCTCCTGCTTACGACGGTCAATGCGGTGCTGCAGCGCGTGCCGCCGCGCGAGACGGTGGGCGCATCCGCTTGGTCCGCGCGTGTTGGCAACAGGATCGATCTCGATAGGCTGACCGCCTATCTCGCATCGAACGGTTACAACAGGACGGGCACGGTCCGCGAGCCGGGCGAGTTCGCTGTGCGCGGTGGTATCGTCGATATTTACCCCTCGGGTTTCGAGTTGCCGGTACGTCTCGACATGTTCGGCGACACGCTTGATGCCATCCGCAGTTTCGATGCGGTGACGCAGCGCACGGTCGGCCAGTTGAAGGGCCTCGATCTCGTGCCGGCGAGCGAAATCCATCTTGACGCGGAGGCGATCCGCCGTTTCCGGGCAGGTTATGTATCGGCGCTCGGCGCGGTCACGGGCGACGACCCACTCTACGAAGCCGTCAGCGAAGGCCGGAAGCATGCCGGCATGGAGCACTGGCTACCGCTCTTCCACGAGCGCATGGAAACGGTGTTCGACTACGCACCGGGCGCGCTCGTCTCGCTCGACCCGCAGGCGGAAGAGGCGCGCGACGCACGTCTCGGGCTCATCGGCGACTACTACGAAGCCCGTGCAGACGCGCGGAAGCAGGCGCATGATGCGAAGCTTGCGGCGGACGCGCCGAGCTACAAGCCGCTGAAGCCCAACGCGCTCTACCTGACGGCCGAGGAATGGAACGAGAGACTTGCCGCGCGACGAGTACGGGATCTTTCGCCCTTCAGCGTTCCCGAAGGCGCAGGAAAAAATCTCGGCGGCAGGCAGGGACGCAACTTTGCGCCGGAGCGGGCGCAGGACGGCGTCAACATCTTCGAGGTGCTGGGTGGGCACATCGCAGGGCTTCGCCGCGCGGGCAAACGTATCGCCATTGCGAGCTGGAGCGAGGGCGCGCGCGACCGGCTTCAGCATGTGCTTGGCGATCATGGTATCGGAAATGTTCTCATTGCCGACAATTGGGCAGAAGTTAACAGCGTTAACAAAAATGCAGTTTCGCTGATTGTTCTCGGTCTGGAGGCGGGTTTCGAAACGGACGAGCTTGCCGTCATCGGCGAGCAGGATGTTCTGGGCGACCGCCTGATCCGACAGCGGCGGAAGAAGCGTGCAGAAAACTTCCTTACTGAAGCGTCCAGCCTCACGCCGGGCGATCTCGTCGTCCATGTCGATCATGGCATCGGTCGTTTCGAGCGCCTCCAGACAGTCGATGTCATGGGCGCGCCGCACGACTGTTTGCTTCTGATCTATCAGGGAGGAGACAAGCTCTACCTGCCCGTCGAGAACATCGAGCTCCTGTCGCGATACGGCGCTGACGATAGCGACGCGCAGCTCGACAGGCTGGGCGGAACGGGCTGGCAGGCGCGCAAGGCGCGCCTCAAGGAACGCATTCGCGAGATGGCAGCGGAGCTCATCCGCATCGCTGCCGCGCGCGAGCTGAAGTCTGCGCCCGCGATGGAGCCTGCGCCTGGCGCCTATGACGAATTCTGCGCACGCTTCCCCTTCACCGAGACCGAAGATCAGGAACAGGCAATCGAGTCCGTGCTCGAGGATCTGGCGCGTGGCCGCCCGATGGATCGTCTCGTCTGCGGCGATGTCGGCTTCGGCAAGACGGAGGTCGCGCTCCGTACGGCATTCGTCGCCGCCATGGCGGGCTATCAGGTCGCCGTTGTGGTGCCGACAACGCTCCTTGCGCGCCAGCATTACCGCACTTTCGCCGAACGCTTTCAGGGCCTGCCGGTTAAGCTCCGCCAGATGTCGCGTCTCGTCGGCACGAAAGACATGGCGGAAGCGCGAGAAGGGCTCGCCAGCGGCGATGTCGACATCGTCATCGGCACGCATGCGCTTCTCGGCAAGCAGGTGAAGTTCCGCAATCTCGGCCTCGTCATCGTCGACGAGGAGCAGCATTTCGGCGTCGCGCACAAAGAACAGTTGAAGAAGCTCCGTGCCGAGGTCCATGTGTTGACGCTCACCGCGACTCCGATCCCGCGCACCCTGCAGCTGGCGCTCTCCGGCGTGCGCGAACTCTCGCTTATCGCGACGCCGCCGGTCGACCGCCTTGCGGTCCGAACCTATGTCTCGCCCTTCGATCCCGTCGTGGTTCGTGAGGCGCTGCTGCGCGAGCATTACCGCGGTGGTCAGAGCTTCTATGTCGTGCCGCGCATCGCCGACCTCGCGGAAGCGGAAGAGTTTCTCCGTCAGTATGTACCTGAGGTGAAGTTTATCTCGGCTCATGGCCAGATGGCGCCGGGCGAGATCGAGGACAAGATGACCGCCTTCTATGACGGGAAGTACGACATTCTGGTCTCGACCACGATCGTTGAATCCGGTCTTGATATTCCAACGGCGAATACGCTCGTCGTTCACCGCGCGGACATGTTCGGCCTCTCGCAGCTCTACCAGTTGCGCGGACGGGTGGGGCGTTCCAAGTCCCGCGCCTATGCTTACCTGACCGTACCTGCGCACCGTACGCTGACGCCTGCAGCCGAAAAGCGCCTTCGTGTTCTGCAGTCGCTCGACTCTCTCGGCGCCGGTTTCTCGCTCGCGAGCCACGACCTCGATATTCGCGGTGCGGGCAACCTCCTCGGCGACGAACAGTCCGGTCATATTCGCGAGGTGGGCTACGAGCTCTATCAGGAGATGCTGGAAGAGGCCGTCGCCTCCATGCGCGGCAGCGGCGAGGAAGAGGGCCAGTGGTCGCCGCAAATCAATGTCGGCACGCCGGTTCTCATCCCCGACAGCTATGTGCCCGACCTCGATGCACGCATGGCGCTCTATCGCCGTCTCTCCGACGTCGAGACGCGGGCCGAGACCGACGGTTTCGCTGCGGAGCTCATTGACCGTTTCGGCAAGCTGCCGCAGGAAGTCGAGTTCCTGCTCAAGATCGTGGAGATCAAGGGGCTTTGTCGCACGGCCAATGTCGAGAAGATCGAGGCGGGCCCGAAGGGTGTCGTTCTTTCCCTGCGCGAGAACACCTTCCCGAACCCGGCGGCCCTTGTCGAACTGATCAACGACGAGCGCGGCAATGCGAAGCTGCGCCCGGATCACAAGCTCGTCTTTAAGCGCGACTGGGACACGCCGGAGGAGCGTCTCACCGGCACACACCGCCTGATGTCGACGCTCGCAAAACTCGCTGCTCCCGCGAAGGCGGCGTGATCTCTACTGCGCCGCCGCGGCTTCCGCCTCGCGGGCGAGCAGCTTGTTGAACATCTTCACGAGCGTTTCCGGCTCCTGCGCCCCAACCATGACCCATTGCGAGTTGACGACGAAACTCGGCACGCCCTGGATACCCATCTGGCGTGCCAGTTCATCCTCGCGGCGGATCAGCTCCTTGTCGGCGTCCTTCGTGAGAAGGTCGCGCACGATGTCGGTATCCATCTGCGCTTCTGCCGCGGCGTCGATCAGCACGTCATGCGAGCCGATGTCCTCGCCGTCCTCGAAATAGCGGCGGAAGAGAATGTCGACCATCTCGTTCTGGCAGCCGGCCGTGCCCGCCCAGCGGATCAGGCGGTGGCTGTCGAGCGTATTGGGTGAGCGTTCGATTCGGTCGAAGCGGAACTCGATACCGACCTGCACGCCGAATTCGCGGATCGTGTTGCCGACCGTCTTCGCGCGCTCGGTGCCGAACTTCTTCTCCATGTATTCCTTGCGGTCGACTCCCCCTTCGGGGATGGACGCGTCGAGCTGGAACGGCCGCCAGACGAGCGTGATGCCTTTGCCGCCGTGCATCTCCAGCGCTTGATCGAGGCGTTTCTTGCCGATGTAGCACCAAGGACAGACGGTATCCGAAACGACGTCGAGCTGCATGGTCAGCCTCCTTCCCGAATATCTATTCAGGGGATTTTGAGGGCCCTTGCGGTGCCGGGCAAGCCGGAGAGGTGCTTGACGGGCGGGGTTCGGCTTCTACGATGCCGCTGCCGCGAAAAATTGCACGAAATCAAACGGATAAGGGGACAGATTTTATATGGCCGACGCGACGGAAATCAGCCTGCCGAGCTATGACCTGACCGGCAAGGTAGCGCTTGTGACAGGAGCGACCAGCGGATTGGGCCGCCGTTTCTCGCTGATTCTGGCGAAGGCGGGCGCGAAGGTCGCAATTACGGGGCGTCGCGTCGAAAGGCTCGAAGTGTTGGAGAAGGAGATAGGGGCGCTCGGCGCAACCGCCGCCGCCATCTCGCTTGACGTTACCGACACAGCAAGCATCGCAACATGCCTCATGGAAACTGAAGCGAAGCTCGGCCCGCTCGACATCCTCATCAACAATGCCGGCATGAACGTGCAGGCCCTGCCGGCTGACGTGACCCCAGATGGCTTCGACACCATGTTCGACACCAATGTTCGCGGCGCCTTCTTCATGGCGCAGGCGGCCGGACGCTCGATGATTGCGCGTGGTGCCGGCGGGCGGATCGTGAACATCGCTTCCATCGGCGCGCATAAGGTGCTGCCCGGCCTCACCATTTACTGCATGACCAAGGCGGCAGTCGGAATGATGACGCAATCGCTCGCGAAGGAATGGGCTCGGCATCAGATCAACGTGAACGCCATGTGCCCGGGTTTCATTGAAACCGAACTCAACTCGGACTGGTTTCAGTCCGTAGGTGGTCAGAAGCAGATCAAGACATGGCCGCGCCGCCGCCTCGGTCTCGAAGAGGATCTGGACGGAACGCTGCTGCTTCTGGCCTCGGATCACGGCCGCTTCATCACCGGATCGCTCTTCACGGTGGACGACGGGCAGTCGCTTTGAGGACAACCGGCCGCAGGCGGCGCTAAGCATTTGTTAACCACAATCACATATAATTTCCCATATGTTGCGCATTGAAGCAGCAGGAGGGAAACCGTCGTGGGAAAACTGGTTGGCGGCTTCATTCTTGGATTTCTCGCCTGCGTCTGGACCTACGGTCTGGACCCGACGGAGGCCGTTTTTGGCTTCAGCCACAAGCTGGCTGCGGCCCACGAGCACTTGCAGGCGGAATACCGCGTAGATGCGCGATACGGCCACAAGGGCCAGTACAGCAACTACAATCGGCGTATCGGCAGTGGAGCCACTCCTCTGGAGCGGCCGAACAGTGATCTTGCCTTGCCTGCCGCTTCTTGGCTAAGTCAGATGGGCGGGCCGCCGGTGATGTAGCGTCCCGCAAGGGGGTGCATGATCGGTGGGCTGACCATTGAAAGCTGGGTGGTGCTTGCGCTGCCCGCACTTGCCATTCTTGTGTCGCTTGCGGGTTGGCTCGGGGCGAAACGATGAATGGCGTCTTCGCTGTCACGATCGCGGTCTATCTCGTTGCCATGCTCGGTCTTGGCGCGGCTGCCTATCGCTACACCGCCAATCTCAAGGACTACATTCTGGGCGGCCGCCAGCTCGGCGGGGGTGTTGCTGCGCTCTCGGCCGGCGCGTCGGACATGAGCGGCTGGCTGATGCTCGGCCTTCCGGGCGCGGTCTATGCCTCCGGCCTCAATCAGGTCTGGATCGCCGTCGGCCTTGTCGCGGGCGCGCTGCTCAACTGGCGCTTCGTCGCCCGCCGCCTCCGTCGCTACACGGAGCGCGCCGGCGACGCGCTCACTTTGCCGGATTACTTCGAAGCCCGCTTCGCCGACCGCAGCCGCGTGCTCCGCGTCGCCAGCGCCTTCGTCATCCTGATCTTCTTCACGATCTACACCTCCGCCGGGCTCGTCTCGGGCGCGATCCTGTTCGAGCAGGTCTTCAACCTCGACTACACTACGGCGCTCATCATCGGCACGCTGAGCATCCTCTCCTACACGGTGATTGGCGGATTTCTCGGCGTCTGCTGGACCGACTCCGTGCAGGGCATCATGATGTTCCTCGCACTGCTCATTGTGCCCGCCGTTGCGATCTCGGGCATGGGCGGGTGGGGTGCAGCCATGGAAACGACGGTTGTCGCCGGTCCCGCGGGCGTACTCGATGTTTTCCACGGTACGACGCTTCTCGGCGCCGTCTCGCTCATGGCGTGGGGCCTCGGTTATTTCGGCCAGCCGCACATCCTTGCCCGCTTCATGGCGTTGCGCGATGAGCGCGAAATGCCGAAGGCGCAGATGATCGGCATGACATGGATGGTGATCGCGCTTTACGGCGCCCTAGCCACGGGGTTCGCCGGCATCGGCTATTTCGCGGCGGTTCCGCTCGACAACCCGGAAACGGTCTTCCTCGCGCTCTCGCAGGCGCTTTTCAATCCCTGGCTCGCCGGCGTCCTTCTTGCTGCCGTTCTCGCCGCGATCATGAGTACGGTCTCCTCCCAGCTCCTCGTCTCCTCAAGTGCCATCGCCGAGGATTTCTGGATGCGTCTCTTCCGTCCAGAGGCAGATGAGCGTGAGCTGCTGTTCGTCGGCCGTGCTTCGGTCTTCGTCATTTCGGTCATCGCGATCGTCCTTGCCTTCGACAGGGACAGCAGCGTTCTTTCGCTTGTCGCCTATGCCTGGGCAGGTTTCGGCGCGGCCTTCGGTCCTGTCGTCCTCCTCTCGCTCTTCTGGCGCCGCATGACGAGGAACGGTGCGCTTGCGGGCATGATCGTCGGTGCACTGACGGTGATCGTCTGGAAGCAGCTGTCGGGTGGCCTCTTCGATGTGTACGAGATCCTGCCAGGGTTCCTTTTCGCGAGCTCCGCCATCGTGGGCGTGAGCCTCTCAGGGCCCGTTCCGGAAGAGAGGATCGTGGCCTTGCACGACGCCGTGGCCGCGGATTGAACTCTCCAATCCCTGTTTCATTATGACACAAGTCATTGATTTTACTTGTGTTTTACCTTGTTGCCGCTCAATCTGTTCACACCGATTCGGCTGCGGATTCAGGGGTGCAGGAGGTCCCGGGCGGTCATGTCCAACTTTCTGGTCGGTTTGGTGGCCGGCTTCTTTCTCTGCGTCTGGGCGCTGGATGCAAATCCCGTCACGGCGGCGATCACACTGGTTGACCGCGTCAGCCAGGTCGAGGTGAGCATCGCCGCCGAAGCACCGCCGAACACGGAAGCTGCGGAGAACATGACGCCGGGAGCGCCCTGATCTCAGGGCCGTGCCAGCGCGCGCCGCATCACCTTGCCGTTTGCCGTACGCGGCAGGCTTTCCACGAAGACGATTTCCCTCGGGCACTTGTAGGCGGCTAGCCGATCCGACGCCCATGCGAGCATCTCCGCCGCGTCGGGCGTGCTGCCCTCCTTCGGAACCACGAAGGCCGCCACCACGCTGACATCGCTCCGTACACGAAGTTCCGTCACCGCCACTTCCTGAACATGCGGATGAGAAGCCAGGGTCATCTCGACTTCCTGCGGTGACACGCGATAGCCCATCGCGTTCATCAGGTCGTCGGCGCGGCCCTCGTACCACATGTATCCGTCGTCATCGAAGCGGGCGAGGTCGCCGCCGACGAACCACTCCCCGCGATAGATCTCCGCTTCCTCCTCCGGCCGCCGCCAGTAACCGAGCATGAGCCCGGGGTCGGAGCGGTGCACGGCAAGAAGGCCGGTTTCGCCGGGCCCAAGCGGTTCTGTGCCGCCATCGGCTGGCAGGGCAGCGACGCAGCGCCCGGGCTGCGGCTTGCCGGGGCTCCCGGGCCTGATCTCCATGCCGGGCCCGGTCGAGACATAGGTCGAGCATTCGCTCATGCCGAGCGCCTCGTAGAGTTCCTTGCCCGTCGTCTCGCGCCATTGCGAGAGCAGCGCGGGCGAGAGCGCCTCTCCAGCCGTGAGCCCATGGCGCAGCGCGGAGAGGTCGTAGCGCGTAAGGTCGCAATATTTCAGGATCTGCCGATAGAGCGTCGGCACGGCGGCAAAAAGCGTCGCGCGCGTCCGTTCCATCAGCTTCGGCCAGACCTCGACATCCTTCTCGCCATTGTAGAGCACGGTCGTCGCGCCATTTGCCCAGGGATCGGTCAGCCCGACGCCGAGCGTGTAGGTCCAGTTGAAGGCGCCCGCATGGAGCACCGTGTCGCCGCGCTCGATCCCGTACCAGCCCTTGTACATCGGCCGCCGTCCCCAGGCGCTTCGATGGGCATGGAGAACACCTTTCGGGCGTCCGCTTGTGCCGGACGTATAGACGAGAAAGGCCGGGTCGTTCGCGCCGGTATCGGCATAATCCGCGAGCGGTTCGTGGGCCTTCAGACGCGCGATCGTCTCCGTGTCGAGAATACGGACATGATCGGGCGCGACGATCTCCATTCCCGGCGCGATGGCAACGGCTGAGGATGCGGAATCCTCCAGAAGGAAATCCGCTTCCGATGCCGTGAGCTGGGAGGACGAGGGAAGCGGCACGATCCCCGCCGCAAGCGCACCGAAGAACATCAGCGCATAGTCGGAGGTGTTCGGCATACGGATCATCAGCCGCTCGCCGGACTTGAACCCTTCCGCGAGCAATCCCGCCGCGACGCTTCTCACCGCCCGGTCGAGTTCGCCGTAGCGCCGCTGCTCGGCCGCCTCGAGCGGCGCATCCGCATCGCCAACCACGATGAGCGCCACCTTGTCCGGCGTCACGCGTGCCGCCTCAGCGAGGCAGTAGCGGGCGATGTTGAAGCGACCGGGGCAGGGCTCCCCGGTATAGTCGCGCGCGATGGAAGGAGAGGGCAGGACCATGATCCCGGTTTGTACGGGGGCTCCTCGCGCCACGCAAGCGGGACGCTGCGTCAGATCGCTGCCTCACCCGGCGGCGTTTACGCGCCGCGCGCCAGCCTGTACAAATCGGGCCAACAAATGCAATGCCGGACACAGGCAGAACACGGGAGAGACGGATGGGTAGCGGACCGCTGAGTGGCATCAAGATCGTCGAATTCGCGGGCATTGGCCCGGGCCCCTTTTGCGCCATGCTGTTGTCCGACATGGGCGCGGACATCATCCGCATCGACCGCAAGGGCGCGAAGGGCGGCTCAAAATACGACATCGGCTCACGCGGCCGCCGTTCCGTCGCGCTCGACCTGAAGAAGCCGGAGTCGGTCGAGGCCTGCCTCAAGCTCATCGAGAATGCAGACATCCTTCAGGAAGGCTTCCGTCCCGGCGTGATGGAGCGTCTCGGCCTCGGCCCCGATGTCTGCCTGAAGCGCAATCCGAAGCTCGTTTACGGCCGTATGACGGGCTGGGGCCAGACCGGCCCGCTCGCGAATGCCGCCGGCCACGACATCAACTACATCTCGCTCACCGGCGCGCTTCATGCGATCGGCCGTCCGGGCGAGAAGCCGGTTCCGCCGCTCAATCTCGTGGGCGACTTCGGCGGTGGCGCGCTCTACCTCGCCATGGGCATGCTCGCGGCCCTCGTCGAGGCGCAGCGCAGCGGCAAGGGCCAGGTGGTCGACGCTGCGATGACCGACGGCGCGACCTCGCTCATGGCCATGTTCTACGGCTTCACGGCGTCGGGCATGTGGCAGGAGCCGCATGGCACCAACATGCTCGATGGCGGCGCGCATTTCTACGACACCTACGAAACAAAGGACGGCAAGTGGATCTCTATCGGCTCCATCGAGCCGCAGTTCTACGCCATCCTCCGCGAGAAGGCGGGCCTCTCCGACGGCCTCTGGGATGCGCAGATGGACCGCGCCAAGTGGCCGGAGATGAAGAAGAAGATCGAGGACGTCTTCAAACAGAAGACGCGCGACGAATGGTGCGAGATCATGGAAGGCACCGACATCTGCTTCGCGCCCGTTCTCTCTATCAAGGAAGCCAAGGATCACCCGCACAACAAGGCGCGTGAGACCATCGTCGAGATCGACGGCGTCGCCCAGCCGAACATCGCGCCGCGCTTCTCGCGCACGGAATCGAAGATCCAGGGGCCCGCGCCGACCATCGGCGAGCACACCGAAAGCGCGCTCAAGGACTGGGGCTTCTCCGCCGGCGATATCGACGGACTGAAGAAGGCCGAAGCGATTTGAGTGCACTTCCCGGCACGACAGGCCGGCGGCGCATCTATCTGATGCGTCACGGCCATGTCGACTATTTCGGGCCAGAGATCCAGGCGGCGAAAGGCGACACCAAGGTTGTGCCGCTGACGCCGCTCGGTCAGGAGCAGGCGAAGGCGGCCGGGCTCGCGCTTTCTCACGTCGCGCTCGACAGGGCGGTCTGCTCCGGCGTGCCCCGCACGCGGCAGACGGCGGAGTACGTTCTCGCCGCGCAGGAGGCGAAAGCACCCACGCTCGAGGAAGAACCCGATCTCATCGAAATTCACGGCGGCAGCTTCGGTCAGATTTCGAGCCGGGCCGAGCTCGCCGCAAAGATGGCCTATTATTTCGACATGGCGGGCGAGGAGGGCGCGACCATGCTCGACGGTGGCGAGGTCTTCGCCGATGCGCTCCGCCGCACCGTGGGCGCCGTGGAGCGCCTGCTCGCCGAACCCGGCTGGCACACCATGCTCATTGCGGCCCATGAAGGCGTGAACCGTCTGCTCCTTGGCTGGGCCGCCACCGGTTGTTCCCGGGAACAGGCGCTTGGCGCCGTCCGTGCCTTCGAGCAGGACCCCGCCTGCATCAACGTCATCGATTTCGACATGGTGCCTGCCGCCGATGGCAGCATTGGCACGGAAATCGAGCGTGCGCTCATCAAGTCCGTCAATGTCACGCCCTACAATTATGTGAAGCATGGCATGAACATGACGAGCCTCGAGGCGATCTTCTCGAAGGACCCGCGCTAGGCCTCTGGCGCGGAGCCGCTCGCGGGCGTAGCCTTCGGTCGGGCCGTCATCTTTCTGGGAGGAGAGGATGAGCAACGAGCTTCTGGGCACCGTCGACCATATCGGCGATGTGACGACACCCGCGCCGAAGATCACCGGTTTTCATCACATCGCCTATCGCTGCCGCGACGCCGAAGAGACACGGAAATTCTACGTGGACCTTCTCGGACTGAAGCCCGCCGCGGCGCTCGCCTTCGACCGGGATTCGCGCGGCAAGCAGAATCCTTTCATGCATCTCTTCTTCGAGATGGGCGATGGCAAGTTCGTTGCCTTCTTCGACGAGCCGAACACGGCGAACGACGATGTCTTCCGCATGAAGGACGGCATCGAGGACTATCACTTCGCCTTCGAGGTTGCGACGCGCGAGGAGCTCGATGCCTTCATCGCCCGCCTCAAGGAAGCGAAGGTCCCCGTCTTCGGTCCCATCGACCATCACTTCTGCCACTCGATCTACTTCTTCGACCCGAACGGCCTCGCCTGTGAGATCACGGTGCGCGACGCGAAGCATGACGAGATCATGGAAGCCGAAGGGGGCAGGGCGGCGCAGGCGATCCGCGAATGGAGCGAGAAGACCCGCGCCCTCAAGAAGGCGCGGCTGAAGCTTCTCAACCAGGCGGCGGATTGAGGTTCAACCGCCGATCATCGCCCTGAGTTCGCGCCGCAACACCTTGCCGAGCGGGTTGCGCGGCAGCGCCTCCGCGAATTCGAGCCGTTCGGGCAGTTTATAGGCGGCGATATCGTTTTTCATGAGATGCGCGCGGATGTCGTCCAGCGCCGGCTTCGCGCCGTCGGCCGGCACGGCGACGACGCAGATGCGTTCCCCCATCACCGGATCGGGATAGCCGACGACGGCGGCCTCCTTGATTTCGGGCAGCCCGGCAAGCAGTCCATCGATCTCGCCCGGCGAGATGTTCATACCGCCGCGAATGATGATGTCCTTCGCGCGTTCGACGAAGCGGTAATAGCGGTTCTCCGGTCCGGCAATCTCGAAGACGTCGCCGGTGTGGAAGAAGCCATCATCATCGATGGCATCCGCAGGCCCGCCGCCGTCGCCGGCACGGAAGTATCCCGAGAAGAGTGTCGCACCCCTAATGAGAAGTTCGCCCGGACGTCCGGCCTCGGTGATTTCATCGCCGGTCTGAATGTCGGAGAGCTTCGTCTCGACGGCATCCGCAACCCTTGCGGGCCAGTCGAAACCCTCAACCCCGAAGCGGGGAAAGAACTGCGCGCGTTCTTCCGGATCGGGCACGTCGTCGGGGCCGGAAATAAGGCAGGTTCCCTCGTTCGATCCGAAAATGTTGACGATGGGAAGTCCGTATTGTTCCTGCCATGTCTTGACCATCCAGGGCGAAAGCGGCGCGGAACCGGAGCCGATGCTGCGTACCGCCGAGAAGTCGAGGCTCGCCATCAACTTCTCTTCCTTGAGAAGCAGGGTGAGCACAGCAGGCGGCGCGACCGTGTAGGCGATCTTCTCGCCGGTGAGCTGTTTCAGGAAGACCGGCAGGTCGAACGGGTGGTGCTGTACCAGTGTACCGCCGGTCAGCAGCCAGGGCATGAAGCAGCCGCCGATTGCCGCCATGTTGACGAGCGGGAAAGGATTCAGCACCGCGTCTCCCGGCTGCAGCTTCGCCGCATCTGCGCAGGCGACGCCCGCAATTGCCCAGTGATTGTGGCTGCGTGGAACACCCTTTGGCCGCGCCTCCGTGCCCGAGGTCCAGCAGATCGTCGCGGCTTCGTTTGCATCCGCCTTCGGAAGGGCATTGAGCCATGCCCGGTCGGCGGCGGGCCAATCCCTCTCTTCCATGACGAAGACATGAGCAAGGCCCGGCACCTTGTCCTTCAGCGCGGCAAACATCACGCCGTGATCGTGGCCGCGGATCGTCCGCGCCGTGACGACGGCCTTGGCGCCAACGAAGGCGAGCACGTCGCCGAGTTCATGCGCACGCCACTGCACGGGAAAGGGCGTGACGATGAGGCCGATCCGCCACGCCGCGAGATAAACCGCGACGAGATCGGCAGTGTTCGGCAGTTGCACCGCGAGAACGTCATTTTTCTTCAGTCCTGCGTCGAGGAGACCCGTCGCAATCCGGTCGGCGAAGTCGCGCAGTTCACGATAGGTGAGCCGCTTCGGTGCGCCGCCGTCGATCTCCTCCCGGTTCGGCGGATCGACGACCGCAAGTCTCTCCGGCGTCGCTTCGGCATTGGCGAGAAAGCGCTCGCTCGCTGTTTGCGTGCCCCACCATCCCGCCTTGGTATGGACGGTGATCTCTTCCATCGTTGCCAGGATCATGCGCACTCCTCCCAAAGCCACCTGAGGAACTTCCGTCCCTATCTTTTCTTTGCCGCCTCGTATTCTTCCCTGAGCCGTGCGACGAGACCTGCAACGTTCTCCACCCGGTCGATTGCCCCCACACCATGCCCCGCGGACCAGACCTGCGCCCAGCGCTTCGCGCCCGATTGCGGATCGGTGAAATCAATGTCGGGATTTTTCTCCATCGCGTCGAGGTCGTAGCCCGCCATCGCGATACTCGGTTTGAGCCAGTTCGCGGCAACGCCGGTAATCGCGCGCGTGAGAATGAGATCGTTCACGGTCGAGGTAATCAGCATGTCGCGATAGGCCGGAGCAGCGAGACTTTCCTCGCAGGCGATAAAACGCGTGCCCATATAGGCGAGATCGGCGCCGAGCACTTCCGCCGCGCGGATGCCTGCGCCATCCGTGATGCCTCCGCCGAGAATGACCGGTCCGTCGAAGAATTCGCGCACTGCCGGCACGAAGGAAAAGCCCGTCATGTTCCCTGTGTGCCCGCCTGCGCCCGCAGCGACGAGCACCAGACCGTCGACACCCGCTTCCGCCGCCTTCCTCGCGAAAGTGACCGAGTTCACATCCGCGAAGACGAGCCCGCCATAGGAATGCACACGCTCCACTATGGCACGTGGGCTGCCGAGGGCGGTGATGACGACAGGGGCCTTGTAGCGGATGATGAGGTCGAGATCCTCGTCAAGCCGCGTATTGGAACGATGGACCACGACATTCGCCGCCCAGGGCGCATCCGCCGCTCCGAGCCCGCTCACGATCCGGTCGAGCCACTCGTCGAGGTCGGCGACGGTCCGCGCGTTCGGCGTTGGGAACGTGCCTATTACGCCTTCCCGGCAGGCGGCAAGAACGAGTTTGGGTCCCGAGATCAGGAACATCGGCGCGGCGACCAGCGGCAGCTTCAGCCGCGTATGCCATTCTCCGATCCGCCTCGCCATCCGGTTCTCCCCGTTTCTTTTTCGCAGATTACCAGCACCGGTCATTGGGACGCGAGGGCTGGAATTTCATTGCTCCAATTTGTCGTCGATCCACCATGTGCCGCTGCGATAGCCATAGAGCGAAGTTTCTTCGGGAACCTTCACTTTCTGCCACAGCGCCAACCATTGCTCCGGTTGATGGAACATCGGGATCATGTAAGCGCCCGAGAGAAGAACGCGATCCATCGCGCGCACGGCCGCCACAAAATCTTCACGTGTTTCGGCCTCCAGCATCGCATCGATCATGGCGTCGATGGCGGGCTCTTTCACGCCCATATAATTCCGAGTACCCGGCACATCAGCAGCGGCGGAACCCCAGTAGAAACTCTGCTCATTGCCGGGAGAGAGCGATGAAAACCAGCTATTGAATATCATGTCGAAATCGTAGTTGCTTCGTCGCTCCTGATACTGGCTTGGATCAACGTTGCGGACCTCGGCGCGCACACCAATGCGCTTCACCATCCGGGAATAGGTGAGGGCAAGGCGCTCTTCTCCCGGTGTGGCCACCAATATCTCGAAGGAAAGAGGGCGGCCCGTCTCGATATGCGTCATGACACCGTCGCGGATTTGATATCCAGAGTCTTTCAGTTGTGCGATCGCTCGCGCCCTGTTTTTCCTGTCCTGTCCTTCGACGTCGCCTTCAGGCGCATGCCATCCCAGATTCATGATCTCCGGAGTTACAGCATCCGGAAACGGAGCCAGTAGTTCGCGTTCCAATTCTCCGGCCGGACGGTCATGAGAGCCAAGTTCGGAGCCGTCGAAGAAACTTTCGGTCCGGACATAGGATCCGTAGTAAAGGTTCTTGTTCACCCATTCGAAATTGAAGAGCTGGATGAGCGCTTGACGTACGCGCTTGTCGGTGAACACCGGACGGCGCGTATTGAAGACCAGCGCGTACATTCCCGACGGCATGCCGCTTTCAAATGCTTCCTTTCGCACTTTGCCTGCACGCACCGCAGGAAAATTATAGTTCTGTGTCCAGCGTCCGGGGTCATCCTCTGGTCTGGCGTGATAGATGCCTCTCTTGAAAGCCTCGAAGGAGGCATTCGTGTCCCGGAAATATTCGTAGGTCACGAGATCGACATTGTTTTGACCCGTATTAACGGCCAGATCGATGCCCCAGTAACCTGTGTCGCGGCGATAAGTGATGCTGTTTCCAGGTTTCACCTTGTCCACAACATAGGGGCCGCTGCCGATCGGTATCTGAAAGCTGGCGGCGTTAAAGTCGCGCTTCTCGTAGACATGTTTCGGGATGATCGGCATCAAGCCGATGATGAGCGGAATTTCCCGGTCACCATCGGGTGAGAATATGAACTTGATGGTGCGTTCTCCGGTACGCTCCATTCGTTCGACCTTGGAGTAATAGGTCTTGTAGTTCGGGCGGCCCATGTCGCGGAGCGTCTCAAGCGAATAGACAATATCGTCCACGGTGACGGGCTCGCCGTCTGAAAAACGGGCCTCTGGGTTGAGTGTGAAAGCCACCCAGCTCCGATCTCCCGCGACTTCAATGCTCTCGGCCAGCAATCCGTACAGCGTGAACGGTTCGTCATAGCCACGCGCAAGGAGGCTTTCGAAAACATGTTCCCGCAGTCCGAGAGCAGAAGTCCCTCGGACGATGAATGGGTTCAGGCTGTCGAAGGTGCCTGTCGCGCCATAGACGATGGCGCCTCCCTTTGGAGCGGCAGGATTGACATAGTGAAAGTGTTCGAAGCCCTCCGGATATAGCGGCTCACCATGCATCGCTATCGCATGGGTGGGATCGGCGGCAGCCTCTTTCTCCACCGGGTTCGCGCCTGCGCTCCAGGTAATGAACGCCAGCACGGTGAATGCCGTCCAGCGGCTGATATGCAGTCCGGTTCGCAAACGTTCGTCTCTTCAACTTTGCGCCGCGCAGGCGCGGATTGGTTAAGACGCCAAGCGTTAAGCAATTCCCCGGATTTTTCAAAGATTCCCGGTGCCTTGTTTATGCCGAAATGCGAGGGTACGGCTCTTGGCCAGCTAAGTGATCGGCATGTTTAGTGTGAAATTTGGTCGGTCAACGGTATCTGAAGTATGTTTGCCCAATCTCCCGAAAGGATTTCGATCATGTCATTTCGACGCTTGTTTTCCGGCGTCGCGGCTGCGGCGTTCGTTGCGATTTCCGGGCTCGTTCCGGTTCAGGCGCAGGAGGCGGCCGGCTCAGACGCCAAGGTCCAGAACTTCGGTAGCTGGAGCACACGCTGCGAAACAGCCGATTCGGGCAAGGAACAGTGCCATGCCTTCGTCGATGTTCGCATCGGCGACGAAAAGCAGCGAGTCGCCTATCTGGGAATCGGCTACAGCCCGAAGGACGTGGATAAGGACGGCGATCAGGACCTCTTCATGTTTGCGATCACGCCGCTCGGAACATTCCTGCCTGCCGGAATCACGTGGTCGGTCGACGGTGCCGAAC
This sequence comes from Parvibaculum sp., assembly GCA_017642695.1. GTDB lineage: Bacteria > Pseudomonadota > Alphaproteobacteria > Parvibaculales > Parvibaculaceae > Parvibaculum. Next base: position 2,344,086 of record JAEPQD010000001.1, read on the forward strand.
CGTTCGGCCAGCAATACATGTATTGCTTGCCGGGTGGCTGCCAGACCGAAATTCTTCTGACCGACGAACGGCTCAAGAGCATCAAGGCCGGCAAGGAAATGGAAGTGCTCTTTCGTATCGTCGGCAAGGGCGAAGTGAAAGTGCCGGTCAAGCTGGACGGTGTGACGAATGCCATAGCGGCGGTCCCGGCGCCACCGAAGTCCTGAGTGGTGGTCTAGTCGGTATTCCTGGGTGAGAACACGCTTCGGAGCCATCCGAAAGTCGTGTTCTCCCTGAGAATATACCGCATCAGGTTATCCATATCCTTTTCAAGCTTGTCGGGGTCGGCGAAAAGCGCGGCCCTGGTGCGAAAGTCTCTGGTCAGATCGAGCTCGCGTACCACGCGTGCGGGATTACCCGCTGCTATGCAGTTCGCGGGAATGTCGGTCATCACGACGGCGCCTGCACCGATGATACTGTTTTCGCCGATCTTCACGCCCTTGCCGATGATGACCCTCACGCCAAGCCAGACATTCTCGCCGATATGGATTGGACGATGCTTTTCAAGTTCGGCGGTCCGGTCGTAGGTGTCGTGCCAGTCCGAATCCGAGATGTAGCAACCACTGGCCATCATCGTGTTGCTGCCGATGGTGATGCGTTCGGATGAAACGATGTGTGTTCCAGGACTTATCAGCACGTGATCGCCGATATCGATGCGGCCTTCACGCTCACCCGTTCGCCATGTCGCAAGCCGGACGAGGTTTCCCCGAGACGCATGAAGGTGAAGATGCGCGCCCGCGGTTATTCCTCCCCCCCAGATTTCGATATTGCGAGGACAGGATACATCGACGCCCGGCCCAATCGCGTCAAAGGCGGGCAGGATGAACCGGTTTACATAGAATCGGTTCCAGCCATCAATGATCCGGCGGATGAAATATGTCCGTCTGTCCCGCCGCATTTGGAAAAGTCCCTTGTCGTCATGCCGGGCACATTGGCCGCTGGCAATTGACTAGCACACGGATAGGGGATCAGTGTGCCGATTTCGTGCGAACGGCATAGTAGCCGTCCTTGAGGGGACCGAAGAGTTCCGGCACTTGGGGATGACGTACCGGCTCGCCCGATTCATCCGGCAGCAGGTTCTGCTCCGAGACATAGGCGACATATTCGGTCTCCGAGTTCTCGGCGAGGAGATGATAGTAAGGCTGGTCCTTACGAGGACGAACCTCCTCGGGAATGGAAAGCCACCAGTCTTCGGTATTGTTGAATGTAGGGTCGACGTCGAAGATCACTCCCCGGAAGGGGTAGAACCTGTGACGGACGACCTGACCGATCCTGAATTTGGCCTCGCGATTAACTTGCATGACCAGTTTTTGCTTCGCAATACATCACTTACCCTAACAGCTTGATGGAACAGCCGAAAACCCCTCCCCGCAAGGAGGACGGCGTTTCGGGATTGCCATTCCCGCCCGAACACCCAATATGGCGCAAATCGCCATTTTGCAACCTCGGGAGACACCATATGAGCAGGCCGGTTGAGCCCCTGTTCGAACCTTTCACCTTCAATGGGCTAACGCTGCCGAATCGGATCGTCATGGCACCCATGACGCGCTCGAAGTCACCGAACGGCATTCCGGGCGCCGATGTGGCCGCCTATTACAGGCGCCGCGCCGAGGCCGAAACGGGCCTCATCATCACCGAAGGGACCACGGTCAATACGCCCGTTGCATCGGGTGATCCCAACGTGCCCAAGTTCTGGGGCGAGGACTCGCTCAAGGGCTGGAAGCGCGTCGTCGAGGAAGTGCATGGCGTTGGCGGAAAGATAATGCCGCAGATATGGCACATGGGCATGATGCGCAACCCGGCGAAATCGACACATCCTGATCTTCAGAGCCACGGGCCGTCCGGTCTTATGATGCCGGGAAAACAGCATTCCGAGCCGATGACGAAGGAAGAGATTCGCCAGACAGTTGAGGCTTTCGGCAGGGCAGCCGCTGATGCGCGCGAAGCAGGCTTCGACGGTGTCGAGGTCCATGGTGCGCACGGCTACATCATAGATCAGTTCTTCTGGGACGGCACCAATCTGCGCAACGACGAATATGGCGGTGCCGAACTGGTCGCCCGTTCACGTTTCGCCGTCGAGATCGTCGAGGCGATCCGCCGCGAGGTGGGCGATGACTATCCGCTCATCTTCCGCTTCTCGCAGTGGAAGCAGCAGGATTTCTCGGTGAAGATGGCGCCGACGCCGGACGCACTTGCGGCCTTCCTGAAGCCGCTCTCCGATGCGGGCGTTGATATGTTCCATTGCTCGCAGCGTCGTTTCTGGGAGCCCGAGTTTGAAGGTTCGGATCTTAATCTCGCGGGCTGGGCGAAGAAGCTCACCGGCAAGCCGTCGATGACAGTCGGCAGTGTCAGCCTCTCTGGCGAGTTCATCGCCTCATTCGCCGGCGAAGCCTCCGAGGCGACGGGCATCGACGATCTCATCGAGCGTCTGGAAGCTGGCGAGTTCGATCTTGTCGCCGTCGGCCGTGCGTTGCTGGTCGACCCGGCATGGGCCCGCAAGGTTCACACGGGGGCCTTCGATCAGCTCATGCCGTTCAAGCCGGAAGCGCTCGCGACGCTTTCCTGATCGGGGTCAGAAACCGTAGGCCTTGGCGAGGTCGGGATCCTTCTCGGCCACCCGCTTCGCCAGATCTACGATGACCTTGGCCTGTTTCCAGGTCGCATCGTCCTGCATCTTGCCGTCGATCATGGCGACGCCCGTGCCGTCAGGCATTGCATCCAGAATCTTTTTCGCGAAGATCACTTCGTCCGGATCGGGACTGAAGACGCGCTTTGCGATCGCGACCTGGTTCGGATGCAGCGACCAGGCGCCGACACAGCCCATCAGGAATGCATTGCGGAATTGCTGCTCGCACGCTTCCTGATCCTGGATGTCGCCAAAGGGGCCGTAGAAGGGGCGGATGTCGTTCGCGACGCAGGCGTCGACCATCTTCGCGAAAGTATAGTGCCAGAGATCCTGTTGCGCGGCGATGCGCGGGCTTCCGTCTTCCTTCGGGTCTTCCAGCACACGATAGAAGGGATGTCCGCCGCCGACCCGGGTCGTCTTCATCTTGCGCGAGGCGGCGAGGTCGGCCGGCCCGAGACTCATGCCATGCATCCGCGGCGAGGCGCAGGCGATCTCCTCGACATTCTTCACGCCTTGCGCCGTCTCCAGGATGGCATGAATGAGAAGTGGTTTCTTGAGTCCGTGCTTCGCCTCAAGTTGCGCCAGCAACTGGTCGAGATAGTGAATGTCCCATGGGCCCTCGACCTTGGGCAGCATGATGACGTCGAGCTTGTCGCCGATTTCGGCCACCAGCTGCATTATGTCATCCAGTACCCACGGGCTGTTCAGCGGATTGATCCGTACCCAGAACCCTGTCGTGCCGAACTCATGCGCCTTGCCGACTTCGATCACGCCCTGTCGTGCCGCGTCTTTCGCATCGGCCGGGATCGCATCCTCGAGATTACCGAGCAGCACATCGACTTGCGGGATCATGTCGCCGACTCGCGCCCGCACCTTCTCGTTGTGCCCGGGGAAGAAATGGATCATCCGTTCGAGTGCGATAGGGAGCTCCCGGTACGGGTTCGGAGCCCCCGCCGCGAGCGGCTTGTAAAAGTTCGATGGCAGTTTCATGACAGTCCCTGGGGATTACGAGGATTGCGGCAGTCTAGCGGGGGTGGTTTCGCAAATCCATGAACGATTTCAATTCTGTACCGGCTTTTCTTGAGCGTCGATCAGAGTGCGTACCGGGCCTGCCGCGTAAAGGCTCGCAAATCCGAAAATCGAGGACAAGGTGATCGCGAGATAGGCTGTCTGATAGCCACCCGCCGTTACATAGAGGAAACCAAGAAGTGCAGGCCCCGCTGCATTCGCACAGGTCGTGATCATCTGCGACACCGAGAGAATGCGCGCATAGGCTTTCAATCCGAAAGCCTCGGCCATGATGAGCGGCTGCATCATTTGCATGTTGCCCACCGTCGTTCCGAAGAGTGCCGAAACGATGAAGAGCGCAACAGGCCCTTCGGCAAAGGCAAAAAGTGCAAATGCCAGACCCTGCAGCACATAGATGCCGAACAGGTACGTTTTCGAAGCAACCCGCGTCAGAAGCGATCCGCCGACAAGCCGTCCCGCGATGCTCGATGCTGCCATCACCGATACCGCAAGCGCAGCGATGTGATCGTCGCCCGTACGCGTCGCAACGAGACGAAACTGATGCGCCAGTGCTCCAACCTGCGCCATCATTGAGAAGACGAACGCTGTCGTGCAGAGAATGAAGAAACGGCTCCGGACTGCTTCCTCGAAGGAAATCCCGTCCGGCGGCATCGGGCTTCCGTCCGCACTTCTTCGCGGCGGGTCTCCATCGGGCGACAAACCGATCGCTTCGGGGCTTGCGCGCAGCATGATGAGCGCAATCGGAACCACACCGATAACCAGGATCAGCGCAAGCCAGTAGGCCGCCTCTCCGAGCCCGTAGCGTTCGACGAGTGTCGCCGAAAGAGGCGTAAAGACGATGCCGCCGAGCGAAAGACCGGTCGAGGCGTACGCAATCGCCTTCGAGCGCTGACGAGTGAACCAGCGCGCTACGATCGTCATGCCTGGGATCACGGCGACGGCAGCGTTTCCGACACCGAACAGAACGTAGAAACCGTAAAGTTGCCAAAGCTCACCGACGTGGCCGGCGCTCGCGAGAACGGCCGCGGAGAGAAAGGCGCCGAACGTTACGACCCATCGGGGGTCGTAGCGGTCGAGCAGCCAACCGACGCCCAGTCCCGCGACGCCGGACGAAATGAAAAACAGGGCGGTCGCATTCGATGTCGCGGAAACGGAGAACCCGCCTTCGGCGACGAAGGCTTTCAGGAAAATCGACAGGTTGTAGAAGATCAGACCGCAGGAGACGGTGTGAATGACAAAAACCGTGCCGACGACATACCAGCCGTAGAAGATCGGGCCGCGCGCCGGGGCACGCGGGCTTTCTGGCACCTGGCCAGCTTCCATGGTTTGGCTCCGGTTCGTCGGATTAAATAAATGGCTCGATATGACCTAAATAGCGTTTTCGGTCAGCGCACCCAAGCAGAATCTTGAGAGCGGCTAGCTTCTCGTCGTCAGCAGGTTCATTTCCTCGGCCATTGCTTGCCGGAAATCTTTCCTCTCCGTCACCCGATGGTCGCCTTGCCGATAGGCAAGTGCATTCTCGTAGTAGAAGCGGGCATTCATCACGTTGGCGACACTGTTGTCGCGTGTCTTGATAACGCGAGCCGGTGCACCGGCAACGATAGAGTTTTCCGGGATGACCGTACCTTCCGTGACGATGGAGTGGCCGGCGACAATGGAATTGCGGCCGACCTTCACGCCGTCCATCAGAGTTGAATTGATACCGATGAGGCAGGCGTCGCCAATCTCCGCGCCGTGGATTGTGCAGTGATGCGTGATCGAACAGTTGTCGCCAATGACGGTCGGCGTTTCATTGCCGACATGGATCATGACGAAATCCTGGATATTGGTACGCTTGCCGATAAGGACTTCGTGCATCTCGCTGCGGATGACGACATAAGGCCACAACGATGCCCCTTCGCCGATATGAACATTGCCGTAAACAAGTGCCGTCTCGTGGATAAAAGCGGCATTATCGAGCGTAACACCGGGGCCGAACTTACGCATGAGATTTGCTTTCGATCAGAGCCCGCACCGGGCCACCGGCCAGAATGAGAAGGAACGCAAAAACGGAGGCCGCGGCCATGACGAGAAAGGCGACGCCGTACCCGTCAAGCCACTCGTAGAGAAATCCGACTGCAGCCGGGCCGATGGCGACACCTGCCGTCATGAAAAGCTGGTTGAACGAGTAGATGCGGCCGTATGCCTTTAACCCGAAGGCTTCGGCAAGCATCAGCGGTTGCATCATCAGGAGATTTCCAACTGTCACTCCGAAGATCAATGTCGCGGCAATCAGCATCGGCGTGGTGTCGGCTGCAGCATAGAAAGTGAGTGCCAGACCCTGAACGATGACAAGCGCAAGGACAAAATTTCGCGATGGAATCCATGTGAGCGCCCAGCCACCCGCCAGTCGTCCGACGATGCTCGCCATTGCCATGGTAGCGACCGCCAGCGCAGCCGTGTCGTCGCTGCCGCTGCGCGTTGCGACGAGACGAAACTGGTGAGCAATGACACCGACCTGTGCCATCATTGCGAAGATATAAGCCAGAGTCGAAAATACGAAAAAACGGCTGCGGATCGCCGCATCGAAGTCGATGCCATCGGCTGGAAGGGGGGCTCCGCTCGCATCGCGAAGAATGGGATCTCCGTCGGGACCGAGACCGATTGCCTGCGGCGAAGGCCGTACGAACAGCCATGCAACAGGGATAATGCCGATGATGAAGCCCGTCGCGAGCCAGGGAGTGGCGCCCTGCAGCCCAAACTCGTCGATCAGCTTGGCGGCCACAGGCGTCAGCAATATTCCGCCAAGCGAGAGCCCCGTCGATGCAATGGAGAGAGCAACGGAACGTCGCCGCGCAAACCATCTCGCAACAAGCGTTGTGCCTGGGATGAGCGCGGCGCCCGCATAGCCGATGCCGAATAGAATGTAGAAGGCATAGAGCTGCCACAGCTCGGTGACATATCCGGCGCCGAGCGTCGCGACGGCGCTCATGAACGCTCCCGCCGTTATGACCCACCGCGGGTCGTAGCGGTCGATCAGCGATGCAACGCCCAGTCCGGCAATACCCGACGAAACGAAGAAGCAGGCCGTCGCGCCCGACGTAGCGGAAACAGAGAAGCCTTTCTCGACTACAAAGGCTTTCAGATAGACCGACAGATTGTAGAAGCCGAGCCCCGCCGTCACAGTCATGATGACGAGTACCGCAGCAACGACATACCAGCCGTAGAAGAGACCGGTGCCCGGAGGTTGACCGCCGTTCCTGTCGATGGCGCTTTCCGCGCTCATGGATACCTCCCTTGCCGGTCTCCGCCGGGTTGAGCCTAGATAAACATCCGATGTCGGCGCGCCAAGAACAAAAGGTGTTGCGGTAGCGCGGTCTGGCGCATTCCGCTAATCATGGGGCCATACCGGCATTCGGAAAGACCGGAAATACAGGGAGAAATACTGATGAAATTGTACAATTCGATCGGACCGAACCCTCGCGTCGTGAAGATGTTCATGCAGGAGAAGGGCATCGAACTGCCGATGGTCGAGGTCGACCTGATGCAGGGTGAGAATCGCAAGGAACCCTACCTCGCCAAGAACCCGGCCGGGCAGCTCCCCGCGCTCGAACTGGACGATGGCAGCTATCTCGCGGAAATCACCGCCATCTGCGAGTATCTGGACGAAAAATATCCCGGCGGTTCGCTGATTGGTACGACGCCCGAGGAGCGGGCGGAAACACGCATGTGGACCCGACGCGTTGACCTGAATGTGTGTGAACCGCTGGCGAACGGATTCCGGTTCTCCGAAGGTCTTCCGCTTTTCAAGGACCGCATGCGTTGCCTTCCGGAGGCGGCGGACGGCCTCAAGGCGATCGCACAGGACAAGCTCGCCTGGTTCGACAAGCTGCTGGCAGGCAAGGACTACCTCGCAGGCAAACGGATGACTCTTGCGGACATCCTGCTTTTCGGCTTTCTCGATTTCGGTGCCGCCGTCGGTCAGCCGCTCAACCCCGAATTCAGGAATCTCGGCGCCTGGTTTGAACGAATGAAAGGCCGGGCCTCGGCTGCCGCAACCGCTTAGGAGCACAATGCCGGGTTCCCGCCTGCGGAACCCGGCTTTTTCTCTAGGCAGGGCTTGCCTCCCGCCACAATTTCGCCAAGCTAGTAAAAAAGTCTTACTAGTTCGAGGGGGAAGTCATGGGAGGAAAACCTTGAAGTATCTCGTACAGTTGTGCCTTGCGCTGGGGCTCGCGCTCGTCGGAACCGTTATGTTGCCGGCGGGAGTTCATGCGCAGGATGTCCCTGAATGTATCGACACGGATGATCAGACACGCAACAACCCGGCAGCAACGGCCCAGTGGTGGTCGCGCCGGTCTGCGGAAGAAAAGAAGTACATAAGCGAACTTCCTTGCGAGGAGCGCTTTATTCCAATGATCTGTATCTTCCTGTTCGATCCGAACCTCAGGGATTGCACGAACCGCCGGGTTGCCGAATACCGCGCGGACAGAGCTTGTTCCAAGAAGGGCCATGCGCTCCTCTCGGAGGAACATGCGGCCTGCAAGGAAGACTTCAAGAAATCCTTCTCGCCGCCGTTTCCCGGCTGACGATAGCGGAGAAAGCGAATGAAGATTCTGGTTCGGAGTTGCCTCGCGTTCGGCCTGGCGCTTACAGGAATTTTCTTCTTCGCGAACGGGTCCGAGGCTCAGAGCGCTTCGGACCCCATTCCCGATTGCATCAACAGCGAGACGAACGGAACGCGTCCTGCTGATGGCATTGCGTGGTGGGGAAGGCGCACGGCAGAGCAGAAGAAATATATTCGCGAGTTGCCCTGCAACGAGCGCTATATTCCCATGGTATGCATTTTCCTGTGGGATCCCGATCTCCGTGGCTGCACCAACAAGGGTGTCGCCGAGTACCGGGCCGACAAGGAATGCACAAGACAGGGTTATGAGCTTCTGAGCGCCGAGCACGTCGCCTGCAAGGAGCGTTTCAAGAAGACCTTCGTCCCGCCTTTCCCAAGTACGACTTCGTAGGAGGGGCCGGCGGCGTCGAACGGCCGGTTCGGAAGAGAGGCTGGGGATAATGAGCGCGACGAACGAAAGGCTGGCGGCCCTCGATCCCGATTGGGAGTCGCCCGCGGCAGTGACGCTCGGCAAGACAGTGCTCGAGAAGGATGCCGAGCGCGGCTATATCCGGGCATCCTTTGTGGCCGGCGACAATTTTTTGAATCGCGGCGGTCGCGTCTTTGGCGGCTTCCTCTCTGCCATGCTCGACGGCCTTTGCGGCCACGCTGTTCGCCTCACGCATGAGAAGCCCGGCACGCCCCAGGTGACGCTTGAGCTCAAGACAAGCTTTGTTGGCCGTGCCGACAAGGGCACGCTCATCGGCGAAGGCTGGGTCCGGCACCGCGGCAAGTCGATCGCCTTTGCTGAAGCAGAGCTCCGCAACGAAGCAGGCGATCTCGTGGCTAGGGCCAGCGCCACCTTCAAGATCGGCGCCTGATAGCATTCTGGCCCCGTTTTCGGTTGAGAAAGATGCTGTCAGCCGATAACCAGTGCAGAGGGAAGGGTGGCCGAGTGGTTTAAGGCACCGGTCTTGAAAACCGGCGTGGGTTCACGCCCACCGTGGGTTCGAATCCCACCCCTTCCGCCAGAAAACAAACAAAATCAATGGCTTAAGGTGTGTTTTCGGACCTTACCCACGATCTAGCCCACAAACATTCAGGGCCTAATCGCCCGCTGTCAGTGGCCGCCTGCCGCGGCGTAATTATGTTGCCGAGCGTCCCGCATGAGTGAAAGCCCGCCCCGGTCGACCATCCCAATCGCGCGGTTCGACGGCCGCCAGGTTCTCCCCCTTCGCGCCGAAATCGACACGCTGGCCGATTGCCTCGATCATGGCCGTGCGCTTTATGTGCGCTGCGGTTGCAATCCGCGCATCGTCGAGGTTTTCCCGGAGCGCCTTCTCGCGTTGCCCAACCCGCCCGGGGAATCGACGCGCCTTTCCGAATTGCGGCCTTGGCTGACGTGCAAGAAATGCTGGCGCCGTGAACGGCTCACCGTCCGCGCGGGCGAGGAATGGCGCGGCGGGCTCATTCCGCGCAAGCCGCAACCGGTCAAGCAATTCATCCGGCATGCGCCCACGCCTACGCTCGGCGGACCGCGTGAGCCCTTCACGCCAGCGCCGGGCGGGCCGAAAGGACGCAAGCGCGTCTTCAAGGCGCGATAGGTGCTCGGGAGGACGAAGAGCCATGCCAAGACGCCGCTTCCCGCGCACCTTTCCCCGGTTGATCCGCAACGCGCAGACGTGGAGCGGCCTTGCGCTCGCGCTGCTGATCGTCGTCGGTAGCCTCGCCTGGGACGCCTTTGGCCACTTGCTGCAGCCGGCGGAACCGGCGGCCGGCACCTACACGGTTTACGACGGCGACACGATCACGATATCCGGCGAGCGGATCCGCATCATGGGCCTAGACACGCCGGAAATCGGCCGGGGCGCACGCTGTGCGTCGGAGGATCGCCTGGCCACCGCCGCGCGTAACGAGCTGCGCAGGCTGCTGAGAGGCGCAGATATCACCCTGAGGCGCGACGGCTCGGACCGCTACGGCCGGACCCTTGCCTATGTCTACGCGGACGGGCAGGACGTGGCGAAGGCGTTGATAGATGCCGGATTGGCGCGGCCCTATGACGGCGGCCGCCGGGAAGGCTGGTGCGACTAAACCGGCTCGATGCACGCCTCACCCTGGTTCTTCACGCTGTTCACATAGGTCGAGACTTTCCGCGCCTCGATCCAATCGGCAGGACAGGGCCGCAAGAGATCCTCGCCGCCGCGGGCGCTTAGCCAGGCGTCGAGATCGTACTTGCCGAGAATGACCGGCATGCGGTTATGGATCGGCGCCATCGTCTCGTTTGCGTCTGTCGTGACGATTGTGCAGGAAAGTGTTTCTTCTCCGCCTTCCTCTCGCGCCCCCCAGAGCCCGGCGAAACTCAGTGGCATGCCGTCTGCGCGCGTGATGTAGAAGGGCTGCTTCTTCCCGTCGACTGTTTTCCACTCGAAGAATCCGGACGCCGGGACGATGCAGCGCCGCGACTTGAAAGCCGAGCGAAACATCGGCTTCGTGGCCACGGTGTCGGCCCGCGCATTGAACGTCGCCGGCAGCTTGTTCTCCGCCTTCCACCATGAAGGGATCAGCCCCCAGCGCATAGTCGAGGCGAAGCGCCCTTTAGCGTCGGCCCGAACCGTGAGCACCTGCGTCGTCGGCGCGATGTTGAAGCGCGGTTCGAGATTGAGTGGCGCCCCGGTGAGGCCGTAGAGCTCCACGAGCTGCTGCCAGGATAGATGCTGGGTAAAGCGTCCGCACATAAGCGAAGCCTAGCCGTGCGGCGAATACGAAGAAAGCCTGCCACTATAGTTTCCGTACCCGCTTGGCTGGAAGGTAGGGTTCGGGTATCTAGTGTAAATGGCCCTTCCAGACGCTATTCACCTCGTCGAATCCTTGCGGTCTCACCCCTCCGAAACTGAGTGGTTCGAGTTCAAGCGTGGTCATTTCGATCCCGAAGACGTGGGCGAATACGTCTCCGCACTGGCCAACTCTGCGATGCTGCACAATGAGAGGTTGGCGTTTTTAGTTTACGGAATCGAGGACAAGACGCACGAAGTCGTGGGCGCGGATGTACACCTCAAGGATGAAAAAGTTAAGGGCGAACCTTTCGAAAGTTGGCTTTCGAGATACCTGTCTCCGAAGATCAATTTGGCCTTTGAATGGTGCCTTATCGGTGGAAAACACGTCGAAATATTGTGCATAGAACCTGCATATGATCGGCCGGTTCGTTTTAGAAACGTTGCCTACATCAGAATTAATTCGATCAAGAAGCGTCTCGAAGAATTTCCAGAGAAAGAGCGCACCCTCTGGAATTTAACTTCTCGCTATTCCTTTGAAGATGGGATAGCGGCGACGCACGTGTCGCCTCAGGAGATCATAGACAAATTTGCCTGCGCTGATTTGTGTGGACTGCTTTATGGAAGTCCCCTTCCCGACGCACGCGCCATCGAAAACTTTGCGGCGGAGGGCTTAATACGAGACGACCAGCAGGGTGCCTACGACATAACGAATCTCTTTGCTCTGTGTGCGGCTCGAGATCTGACACAGTTTAAAACCGTCGCGCATAAGGCTCCGCGCGTTGTCGTCTACAAAGACACCACGAAGTTGACAGGCATTGAAGACATTGAGGGTAAACTTGGATACGCAGTCGCCTTCAAACGCATGTTGGCATTTATCATGCGGCAAACTGGTGGCCGCGAGGTGCTTGAACACGGAGTCAGACGGTACGCACACTTTTACCCAGAGGATGCAGTTAGGGAGTTTCTAGCCAATGCATTAATTCACCAAGACCTCATGCAGAGCGGCGGACGTCCGACGATAGAAATTTTCGCTGACAAGATTCAATTCACAAACCCCGGAGAGCCACTTGTCGCCATAGACAGGTTCATTGACGCTCCGCCGAGGTCGCGAAACGAGAGGCTTGCCGGCCTCATGAGAAAAGCTCGTTTATGTGAGGACAGAGGGAGTGGCGTTGATCGAGCGTTGTGGGCAATAGAGGAGGCCAAACTCGCGCCCCCGCAATTTGTTGCTATCGAAGGTTCAACCGTGGTCACGATGTATCGAGGAACAAACTTCAATGCCATGTCTAAGGAAGACAGGATTAGAGCTTGTTACCAGCACGCTTGCCTGATGCATGTGAAGGGGGACCCTATGGGGAATTCCACGCTCAGGCATCGACTCGGCTTAAATAAGAATCAGCACACCCCAGCGTCCAATGTAATTTCTGACACCATGGCAGTAGGCTTGATCAGACCCTTGGACATAGACCAAGCAAATAGGGTGGCGCGCTATGTGCCATATTGGGCCTAGTTTTTTTCGTTATTAGTTCGTCCAAAAACAGAATTAGTCGTTTTAATTCAATGGCTTATTTCGTTTTCTGTTCGTCACCTCTAACGAAAACAGCGGTCTCCAAAGCGTGCTCAAACGTCTCCCCTGTCTCGTCGGCCTTGATAGCCTCGTGGCGCCGCAAGGGTTCAGGATCACGCTAGGGATCAATCGGGCGGGGGCAGGGCTCATTCCAGAAGCACGCGGCGTCGCCTGTCCGCGGCACGCGGCGGCGCTTCCGGGGTGTTTGGATGATGGCGCCGGTTGTTGCAGAGAAGGCACGCTGCCGCCAGGTTGAGCCATTCTCCGGTCCCGCTGTCGCATAGGGCTAGAATGTGCTCGCGCGTCGCCATGAGTGGGCCGGGCGCGTAGGTCATGCGCTTGCCGCACCAGCAGCACCTCCAGTTCTGCGCCTCGCATAGCTGCATCATGCGGCCGTTAGGGGGATTGCAGGCGAGGGCGGTCCTTTCCCATGCCCGTTCCATGCGGCGGCGGCGACGGCGCGCGGCGGGGCTGTCCGGGGCGTCGGTGAAAAGGCCCTGCCACGGGATCACCGCAACAGGGCCTCTCTGCGTCGACACGGGCGCGCCTAGGCAGCCTTGCGCCTCGCCCGCCTCTTTGACGCGCCGATCAACGCAGCGCGCCGCGCGCGCTCGCTGCGAGCCTTGGCGTCCTGTTGCCGTTCCTCTTCAAGCATGGCGTCGAGTTCGGCTTGCTCAACGCGGTATCGCTCGCGAATAGCGGCGATGTTGACCGATGTTATGCCGGATGCGGCAATCTCTCCGATTGTGTGCCAAAAGCCGATAACTGTGGCCTCCGCGCCCTTCCACGGGCGCGAGTGATCCGGCCGGTGCGCGGCTTGCGATTCTGCAATGTCGCGCAGGAGATATCCGAGATCGCGGGGAGGGCGGCCGAGGGAGTATTGCGCGACCGCAAAAGCCAAGGTTTGTCCGTATCGGACGCCTTCGCGATAGTCGTCGGGCGCTTCGATCGCCCAATAGTCGTAACCTCTCCCGCGGCCGCGCGATCGCACCATCGGCAAGTCTTGAAACCGGGCAATCGTCGGTATCGGCCTCACTTCGTCACCGCGCGACACGGCAATGACCTTGTGAACAGCCTCGATTCGCTCGTGCGCCACGGAAAAGCACGTCGGAGGATTCTGCATCTCGAGACGCAGCGCACCATCGGCAAACGATGCGATGCGCTTGAGCGCGGGAAGGCCTACCCGGTCCATCCAAACGGCGGCAACATCTCCCGCTTGGAGCGTTTCGCTCGGCGCGAGGATCACATGATCGCCGTCGCACATCTCAGGGGCCATGCAATCGCCCCTTACGCGAAGCGCATAGGCATCCTGTGGCCAGTCGCCTTTCAGGGGCAGGTAAGATTCGGGCACGGCTTCGAGCGATGCGGCGTAACTGCCTGGGGTGGGCGCGGGGCGCACATTGCTTGGCGGCAAATCCTTTTGAGTGGAATGTTTACGGGTTTGGCTGGTCTTGCCCATTTTGTTCTCCCGGTTTCCAGTTGTTGCAGCCCGACGATGGGCGTGCGAATATCTGACGACAAAAAACACGGGATGTAAATAGATGACGACAAAAAATAAACGGGGCAGGGGGCGGCCGACGGTCGATAGCGAGCGAGTGGATACCCGCTTGTCCCGTGACATTCTCGATGGGCTCGATGCCTATTCCGCGACGCAGGAGGATGAACCGGGCAGGGCGGAAGCCGTCCGGCGCATTGTGCGGGACTGGCTTTCGCGGCGGGGTTATCTCAAGAGCGGAAAGTAACGCGCGAGGGGAAACCGGATCGCGGTTTATTGGGGCGGCGGAAAATGGCTAGCCTGTTTGGCTCGATATTTCGCAAGGCACCGCTGCACGAGCGGATGCGCGCACGCTTATCCGATCATGCGATGAACCAGGGCTTTTGCATCATGCCCGCCCTAGGGATTATTTATGCATCGGTTCCGAAGGTCGCCTGCACGTCGCTCAAGGCGATGTTCTTCGAGCTGCATGGCGCATCGAGCGACGTCAACATTTCCGCGATCCACGATGTCGCGCGCCAGCCCTGGCAGCATGTCAGCGACTATACCGTCGAAGGCTTCGCCGCGCTGATCGAACGTCGCGAGTTGCGCCTCGTCGCCTTCGTCCGCGATCCCTTCGCCCGGCTCGCAAGCTGCTACGTGAACCAGTTTCGCTATCCCCTCAACTATTGGGACGATCCCCGCCGCGTCGGGCTGCGCGCCCAGTTGCTCGAGGATCCAATGAAGCCCGCGAGCTTCGCTGAGTTTGTGGAAGCCGTCGCGCGGCAACGTCCGGGGGAGATGAACACACATTGGGCGCCGCAGGCGCACCAGCTTTGCATCCCTGATTTGGCCTATGATTTTGTCGGCCGCGTCGAAGCGATGGAAGCGGACCTTGCGCGTCTGGGTGGCGTGATCGGCCGGGAACTTAAGCCGGTGAAGGCTTGGAATGTGACGAGTGCGGGAAGCGATCTTCGCTCGCTCTATTCGCCGGAAACGGAAGCCCTGGCCGCCAAAATCTATGCGCAGGACTTCCGAACCTTTGGCTACCTGCCACGTCTCGCCTAGCTGCTGCGAGCGGCGGTCTTTTCTTCCAGTACTTCGATCCGCGTCATTGCTTCTTTCAGCGCGGCGGCGAGCAGCGGCACGAGCTTAGACTGGTCGATGCCTTGGTGAACGGGCCGCTTGCCCGTTTTCTCCCAGGTCTCGCCCTCCGCCAGTTCTGCCGGGCAGGTAACATTGTGCCGCTTCGTCGCGACCGTGAGCACGCCGAACGCCGGAGCGCCTTCGACCGTTTTCCGCCAAGTCGCACCGTCCGAAAGTTCGGCGGGCTCTTCGACATTCTCCACAATTCGTTTTGTCGTCAGCGTGCCGATGTCGATCTCGGCGTCCTTCTCCCCGGTCACGGCCTCCGGCACGATCGCCTGAACCTCATGGGCGACGAAGCCGTCGACCACGGGGCCGTCGGGATCGGACTTCCAGGCGAAGCGATGAACCGAAAGCGCCTTCGCCCGTTCCCAGGCGTCGGCGATTTCGCCCTTCATGTCCTTCAGCCGGTAATCCGACGATGTGTTGTAGGCGGTCGCCGAGCCGTTCGTGGTGATGGAGCCGACATTGCCATTCGGGTTGTCGAAATAGATATGCGGTCGTGTGTTGGTGCTTCCTGTGATCAGGGCCAACCCTGCCTTCGTCGCACCGCCGGTCACACCGCGAATAAAGGCATCGGAGGTCGTAGGCGACGACACCTGGCCGACTTTGATTGCCGCGCCGGCGCCTTCGATTTCGAGAGCCTCGAGCCTAGTTGTCGGCTTCAGTTGTAGCTGACCGCTACTGATTTCGAGTTGCAGGCTGTTTAACGTTGCCGAGGACAGACCGCTCGCCCGCTTGTACGCCACAAGGCGGGTGACGCCACCGCCCTCGCCACGGAACACCGCCACATCTCCCGCCGCTGTCGTGATATTCGCGCCGCCAAGCAAAAGCGATGCGCCCTGCGTCAGCGTCAGCGCGTCATCGAATACCAGCGTCCTTTCCCAGCCCTGGCCCAGCGTAATGGCCGTGATGGAGGTCGTGCCGGTGATGTGGACAAAGTTGCCCGTCGCCGTGTTGAGGTTCACCGTCGAGGCAGACGCAATGGCCGAGCCTTCGGATTCGTTCACGCAGGCCGCGCCCATCGTAATGGCGGCGGACCCGCTCATCGTCAGCGTGCCCGTCATCGTGCCGCCAGCGGTCGAGAGATACCCGAACGGGCTGAACACGACCCACTTCGCGGTCGATGCGTTGTACTTGCACCAGTAGTAGCCGTTGGCCACGAGGGCGCCCGAAGCGATGTTGGTGCCGTTGATGTCGACCAGGTTCACCGCGCCCTCGCCGTCGACGTCGAGTGTCGGAGACGCGCCGCAGGTCTCGTCCAGCTTGAAACAGACGAAGCGGCCCTCATAGAGCCCCACGGCGGGCCGGTTGGTCGTCAGCGTGTAGGCCGTCGACGATCCCGCCGTGACGAGATCGCTATCGACCGTATCGATAATGGCGTTGTAGATCTCGGACGCGGCGGGCAGGATCACGGTCTTTGTGCCAGCGCTCCATGAAACCTTGTTGCCCGAATTCGTGGAGGCGATAACCCGGTCGCGGGAAAGCTGGTTGGTTGAGCCCGTCGCAAGCGTACCTTTCCCGATCTCCCACTCCGTCGTCGTGACGGGGTCGTCGACGATCAGGTAATACGTCGTATCGGTGTCATCCAACACATCCGCGAAGGCGACGAACCCATCCGCCGCGCCGGCCAGTTCAATCGTGCCGGTGCCGGTCGTGTCGGTCGTTTCCTTCACGCGGTCTTTGATTTTCGGACGCGCCATTCAACAACGCTCCATTAGAAGGGGCGGCGCGCTGTCGGCAGTCGGCGCTGGGGCCGCGGGCGGGCACATTTCCTCGTCGTCTTTGTCGATCATCGGACGCTTTCCGGTTCGGCGCTGAAGGTGCGCTGCCATTTATTGCGGTGAGGATCGATCGATTTGCTTTGCAGTCGCGACGTCGAAAAGTTGCCGACTTCGCGAAAGAAACGTGCGACGCAGTTTTTTACACAACACTCGTTTTCTTACGCTTTATGAGAAGAAGCCTGCGGGGCCGGTCATGGGGCACTCGGCCTAGATATTTGCCCCCCCTTCCCCCTGAACCGTTGCAGTTGTGCCACTTTCCGCCGTCTGGGCGGCCGGGGACGGGCGGGTCAGGTCATGAGGTCAGGGCGGAGATTTTGGGGGCGCCTACCCCTATTCGGGCGGTGGTTCTTCCTGTTGCTGCGCCTCGCCTTCGGCTTGCTTTGGCGCGACGGGCTGGCCAGTGACAGGCCATGCGGCTTTCCATGCGGCGGGCCATGACGCGGGGCGGACGATCTTGTGTTGCTTCATCGCTTCCGCCCGCTTGCTTTCAGTGCACGGGGCATCCGGGATCGAGCCCGGGTATGTCGCCGGCGAGAAGAGCGTGAAACTCGGCGCGCGGACAGGCGACGATGTGCCAATCGAAAAATTTGTCGGGGTTCGCCTCAACGGTTCTCAGAATGCGCAGCCGCTCGGCTTCCGGCCGATGCTGCGTTGCGCGCTCAAGCTCCGCAAAGGCGGCGCGGAGTGTCTGAGATATAACCTGCATCGTCTTGCCTCGTGTTAGGTTGCCCGCCGCGCGAGCGGAGTTAGGTCGCCGCGGGCTGACGGGGTTTTTCATGCGAAGCCGGGCACTCTCCGTCTGATCCCGGCATTGAACTTCTCTGCGTCATGCGTCGGTCCACTTCTCAAGCACGCGATGCACGAGCCCCCATTGGCACGCCTGTTCTGCGTTGAGCCTCGTCTCTCCCCGCATGACCTTGCGGACCGAAGAGAGGGACAAGTGAGCGCGCTCCCGAAGCACCCTCACCATGTGGCCCTCGGCTTCCGCGAGGTTCTTCCCCACTGCCGTCACCACGCCCGCCGTGAGACGTTCGCGCCCCGCCGCCTCGGTTAGCGCGGGAGCATGCAGAACAAATTTCGTCCAGGGCCGGGCCGTTCGCACAGCGCCCGCCAAAAGGATGATGACTGCCGCGCTGCTGCATCGCCCGCCCGCATGGCATTCTGCGGGGTAGGGCCGGTCCATGAGGGCGTGATAGATCGTCATTGCCTCGTGATAAATGCCGCCTTCGCTGTCGATATGAACAACGGGCTTCGCAAATAGCCCAGCTTCGGAAAGCCTCGCCCGTACCGCTTCCGCCGCGCCCGCTTCAATCGGCCCGTTTAATCGGATAGTGACTTCGCGAGGCGCACCGTCAGGCGCCATTGAGCGCAACAGGGCCATTGCCGCTTTCCTCCGACGATGACTCGTCAGCGCCGTCATGCAGGCACCCCATCGGCCGTAGAGGGCGCGGGCAGAAGCGGTATCCGATGTGCCTTGCGCAGCGCTGTGATTTCGTCGAGCACCTCTCGCCTAAAAGCAGCCAAATGTTCCAGCATTTCGGCGGGAGACAATCCACGAGTTCCGGCCTCGATCACTTCGGCCTGCATGAAATAAAAGATCGTGTGCCCGTCGACAATGCCTGCAACTTCGTCGAGCAAGATCAGCACCGCTACGTTGCGTGCGCTGTGAACCATACCGGCCATGGTTTTTAACTCCGCTTTGCGATGTTTTCGAGTGTCTGCAAATGGGCGCGAAGTTCCCCGGCTTTCTTCGCAAGGCCGGGCCGGGGCAATTCGCCGTTGGCCTCTGCCGTGTCGGAGATCCGGCAGAGGAGATCGACATGGCGGCGGACAATCGCCAAGGCTTCGCGAATTTCGTGCTCGGCTTTCTCGACGACGGGCTCGACTTCCGCGCGCCACATCGGGCCGAATTTCTTGCGGGCACGCGCGACGGCGGCCCGGGCGTCAGCCAACGTTGCCGTGGCGGCGTCTAGCTGTCGCTGCACCGCCTGAATCTCTGCCGGAAGATGCGAGCCGCTGCGGTCGCGTGCTGCCAAGAGTTCATGGTAACGGGCTTCAATTTCGGCACGAGCCTTGCGGGCCGCGCGGCTTTCCGCTTCGGCTTCCAAAAGAAAGCGCGGCTTTTCGGGCATCGCGGCGGATTCTTCGGATACAGGGGCAGGGTCGGGAGCGTTCTTGAGCAAGCGGGCCAACATTGCAAAATCCATTCGGTTCGGGTGGCGACGGGGGCATCATCGGCGCCGGTCGTCGGCAATCGCCACGGCTGAAAGTTGCGGACATGGCGCTACCAGGCGGGGCGCAAGATATCCTGCGTTTGCCGGACGCCGGGCCATGACGCGCCGCGCTTCGTCGCAGGCGCCCAAGCCAGAATTTGTTTCAGACGATCCGCCAGCGCCGCCCGCTCGTCACGTTCGAGCATGGCGTAAGTCCGCCCGACGAGCGGATCGCCCTTCGCCACCGCAGATCCGGCGAACGAAATAATTTTGGCAGCGCCGTGGGGCGTGAGGTCAGGAACGCGGCCTGCGAGCCAAAGCGCCAGGCGGCGGATTTCCTCGTCTCGCAATGAGCGGGCGAGGGCGCGAGGAATGTCCTTCGGCACCGCAGCGAGCAAAATTCGGATCGCCTGCTCGTCCCCGGCCTGTGCTCGTGCCATGAGCTTGTCGCGCATGACACAGGCAAATATCTCGCCGTATCCGTCCGGGAGTTTTCCCGCCGGCGGGAAGTTCTGGCTTTCGGTCATTGTTCGCGCCCCTCAACCCGGACAAAGCAAAAGCCGACTTCGCCGCGCGCTCGATGCGCGACGTATTCGCCGGTTAGAACGTCACCGCTCGGAAGCACGCCAGCCCTGGCGAAGATCGCGAGAATTTCGTCTCGGGCTCGCCGGTCAAGACACGGCAATCGGAGGCCACTCGCGAACTGCAGCGTTAGCGCGCCATCGGACGAGATAGACATGCCGATGATTTCCGCCGGTTCCGCCGGTTGCTCAAGGTCGATCATCCGTTTTCCTTTCTCCCATCGCCACGTTCGTCGCCACGAGCGTCACACCCGTCACACCCCTAAAGGGGTGTGTGACGGTATGTGACGTGTGACGGGGCGTCACTGTGACGGGCATGTGACGGGGCGTGACACTATGTGACGGTCCAGACATTTTCCCCCCAAACCCCAATGAAACCGCGCTCTTTTAGCGTCACAATAATTCGCCGCATTTGCTCGCGCGGATTGCCTTCGGCGTTGATAATCCCGCCCAGCTCAAGGTGCGTTCGGAACATCGTCTTTGTGACGGTAGAAACGCCTGCGGGAATGTGATTGGAGGCGGGAGCGGGCTGGCCCTGTTCGGCGATTGCGCGCCTGAGACATTCCAGCCCGGCCGATGCGGTTTCCGGTAGCTTCCTCTTTGATGGGGTGGGCGCAGAGTCGTCGCCCTTGATCGGAACGAGCGATGTAACGGGATCGCCGTCATCGTCATGCCCCAGTTCAACGGAAACCATGTCCACGTTGAGGCTTAGCCCGGCGTCGCCATCCTTCTGCTTGTGCAGCACGATTTCGGCGGACAGATCCCCCCGCTTCCTCGTTTCGATCTCGAAATCGACCGCGCCGCGCAGCAAAGAATGCCCCCGCGCACCATTGGCTTGATCCTTGCCGCTATGATGCACAGCCAAGACAGTTGCACCGGTCGTCTCGCGTATGCGTTCCGCAGCCATGACGAGTCGGCCCATGTCGCCGCTGTCGTTTTCATTCCCGCCCGCCAGAGCGCGGCTTAGCGTGTCGATTACGATGATGTCGGGAGGCGTGCCGTTCTCTCCCATAAAGCGCGCTTCCGCGATAACCCTGTCGACACTTTCAGCAAGGGGGAGCGCAGAGGTCACTAGTCGAAACCGCCGTCCCGCCTCTTCGTCCTGTTCGATAGCGTGGTAATCCTGCCATGCTGCAATGCGCCTGCGGATGCCGGTGCCGCCCTCGAGCGCCAGATAAAGGCTGGCAGCGGTATTCTGTCGCGAGCCCATAAAACTCTTGGAGTGCGCAAGAGACAGACAGGCCGAAAGCACGACAAACGACTTGAAAGAGCCGGGCGCGCCGTACACGACTCCAAGCGAGCCTTTAGGAATCCAGCCCTTCCATAGCCAATCGACCGGCTCAATCGCACCGATTTCGTAAAGCCATCGGCCCGCAAGCGGGGATCCGTCTTGTTGCTTCGATCCGAAGGCCGGGGCCTTGTCCGCTAGCGCAATGATTGGTTCTTTGTCACCTCGCATTGCGGGCCTCGCTGAAATAGTCGGCCCAATCGGCGCCCGCTCGGGGCG
This sequence comes from Parvibaculum sp., assembly GCA_017642695.1. Classification (GTDB taxonomy): domain Bacteria; phylum Pseudomonadota; class Alphaproteobacteria; order Parvibaculales; family Parvibaculaceae; genus Parvibaculum. Next base: position 2,365,411 of record JAEPQD010000001.1, read on the forward strand.
CGGTAACAACTCTGCATTCAGCGTTGGCCGCCGTCCATTGCTCTGCACACTGATTAGCAGCTCTCGTGCCTGCGTCGTCGGCATCCGCGAATATGGTCAAGGCGTCGACGCCGGGGAGAACTGGCAGGCGCGCAATGCCGCCAGCGGAAAGACAGGCCCAAATCGGTCGCCAGCCGCTTTGCTCTACCGCCAGCGCCGTTTCGATGCCTTCCGCGATTCCCAAGCCTTCCGACACGGCGTCGTCGGGCGAAAGCCTCACGACGCCGGCCGGGCCAAGCATTTTGCGTCCGATCTTCTCGCCCTCGCGCGTCAGTGCGGTTCGGTGAATGCCCAACGGCTTCGCGGTGCGCGGGTCAGTCATGAGCGCGATGACGCAGGACAGGCGCTCGCCCTGTCCGAACGGGCAGGACGGATGAAAGCGAAGCGCGGCAGAAGTCGGGCGGGCCAAGCCGCGCCGCGCGAAGTACCGCAAGGCTGTATCGCCTAGCGGTTCCGCTTGCCGCCACAACTCGACCGCGCGCGAAGTTCTGTCATCCGGTTCTTGCGGCTTGCGCTCAGGCGGCACGGCGCGCCGTTCGGGCGGAAGCGAGTTGCGATAGAGATGCGATGATTCGAGCCCCAGTCTTTCGCGCACAAAGTCGCGGCAAGCGCGCCAGTCGTCATCCGCGAAGGAATGCACGATCACGCCGCCCGCGCCGTCGGGGCGCACAGCAAGACTGCGATCATTTTTCGAGTGACCAGGACCGGGGGCGAGTATTTGCCCGGCGGCGATTTCACCGCCCAGGGCTGCGGCCCATGTTTTGAGATTGCCAGTCATCCTCGTGCCCCCGCCCAAACTGCGGCTTTCCGCCTTGCGTAGTGCAGCGGGAGCAAATCTTGATTTCGAGGCCGGGTAGGGTTAGCCTGCGAGAAATCCAGCGCCCACAGCTGATTTCTCCGAAGCCCGCTTGCCGTGTCCTCGGCAGCGGGCTTCTCCGCTATCTGCACTCGCATTCACGCCGCCTTGCCGTCTCGTTCGGCGATGCGATCTTGCTGCCAAGCGGCAACTTCAGAGCCAAGCCAGGCGATCGCCGTCCCGCCGTTGATGTTTACGGGTTTGGGAAAGCGGGGAGGCGTTTCGGCCATGAGCCGATAGATGGTCGACCGACCTAAGCCAGTTGCCTTCTTGACGTCATCGAGCCGGAGAAATGTATCTACGTGCATTGCATGTCCTTTGGGTTGTGTTGGGACGCCCAAAGGATGCTCAAAGCTGGCAACCCAGTCTTTTCCCGAATGCAGAGTTCGAATTGGGAACAGTGGCTAGTTTGCAAGTGGCGCCGGAATCGCCAAGGCGACGCCGGGCAACTGCAAATACGACGGAACAGAAATAGAGTTTCCGGGCGTGAGTATCGTTTCCCTTCGCCGTTTCATCCGCGCGATCTCACCCCAAATTCGATATTCGTCGGCAAGCGCGAGAAACAGGCCTAGGTCACGTGGGAGACAAGGGAGCCTTTCGTTTGCACCATTGTCGACCAATGCAGCCCCTTGTGCATCTGTCAGTGTCAGATAGGCCGCCCAGAAGGTCGCGACCTTGCGATATTTCGGCCAGATGCTGTTATTGATTGTCTTGGCGGAAATTCTTGGGCCCATCGAACGCCAGAAGTTTTTGCCGATTTGCGCAATCAGCGGTCCCAATGTGGCGGAGCCTTCCGCCTCATCGGGCGAGTGAACAACATGGCGCAGCATTGCCCCCGCTATCATGCCGTGCGTATATGCCCGCAGCACCTTCTCCTGATAATCCTCGACACGCGGAACGGATCGGACGAGTTCTAGGTATTCCCTTCGCTCGGCAGGGCTTGATGGTTGCGGATGATTGCCAGACTGAAGCGCTAAATCGATCGTTATCGCCTTCAAAGCCATCACGCGCATCGCCTCATCGTCTGGAAATAGCATTACAGAGCCAACGATGGCGACGTCATAAGCCGTAGGCTCGACCAAACAGTTTGCCCTCAATGGCAAGGCCTTTTCCGGCTCAGGCGACATTTCCCCGCCTCAGTTTCCTGTCTTTTTGTTGCCGCAAGGGGACAATTGCGCCGTCTGCGCGACGCGCCGAAGAGCAATAGGTGGCCCAGGCTTCCGCAAGCCGTCGCCGTTTCTCAAACAGATCGCCCCGGCGATATGCAGCCTCGACCTTGTCGCCAACAGCGTGGGCCAAGGCCATCTCAGCGACTTCGGCCGGGAAGGCGGTTTGCTCCGCCGCCCAATCGCGAAAAGTCGATCGGAAGCCGTGCACGGTCAAATCGTCTCGCCCCATACGCCGCAACGTCGCGAGCATCGTCATGTTTGAAAGCGCTTTGCCCTCCTTCGCGCCGGGAAATACGAAATCCCCGGTAGCATCGCGCGGCACGCTGCGGATGATCTCGACCGCGCGGGCGGAGAGCGGAACGCGATGTTCACGCCCACCTTTCATCCGCTCAGCCGGCACGGTCCACAAAGCGGCGTCGATGTCGAATTCGGGTAGCCGGGCGCCGATAGCCTCGCCGGTTCGCGATGCAGTTAGGATCGTGAATTCGAGACACAGCGCCCCAAGGTCGCCGCGCTTGCGCAAGTCGGCCATGAAGGCCGGCATTTCGGCGTAGGGCAGGGCTGCATGATGCCTCACGCGCGCCACTTTGCTCCGCGCGGGCAATAAGGCCTCCAAATGACCCTTCCATCGGGCCGGGTTATCCCCCGTTCGATGGCCCCGCGCCGCTGCCCAATCGAGAACGGCCTCGATTCGTCCCCGCACACGTCCGGCCGTCTCTGGCTTCGCACTCCAAATCGGCTCGAGGCACTTCAATACGAGCGCCACGTCGACTGTTGCAACGGGAAGCGCGCCGATTGTCGGGTAGGCATATGTCTCGAGCGTCGCCCCCCATTGATCGGCATGCTTCGCGCTCTTCCATCCGGGGCGGTGCGCATCGATGTATGCAGACGCCGCCGCCCGGAACGTCATAGCGCGCGCTGCCTCGGCTTTCGCAGCTCCCCGCCGTGCCTCGCGCGCCGCTATGGGGTCGATCCCCTCAGAAAGCGCCTTGCGGGCCTCACGCGCTCGCTCGCGGGCTTCGGCAAGTGTCACAGTGGAGACCGAACCCAAGCCCATTTCGCGAGCTTTGCCGTCTCGCATGAAACGAAAGAGCCACGACCGGGATCCGCCCGCCGCGACCTGTAGCCATAGGCCTCCGCCGTCGCCGTGCCGTCCCGGCGTCGTCAGTCTCGTGACTTTGGTCGCGCTCAGCTTGTGTATGGCTCGCGCCATGATCTTCGTCCGCCCAATTGCTCTACCCACAAACCCACCCCCAAAACGGGGCGGGAAACGATGGGACACGATTAGACAGATTGGGATTAGGAAAGTCGAGAAGTTGTTGCAGCACAAGAAGTTTTGGGACGGCTTGGGAACGGATGGGACCCTCTAGAAACGGACACCCCTTCCGCCAGCGTTGTTCTGCGACAATGTGGTTTCGTAGCTCCACGGAACGCATCCGGCCGTCTCCCGTCATACGCTTTCTGGCCCACCTTGATATTTTGACATCAAAAGTGTCATTATATTGAAAATGAGGAGGGGGCCGATGGACGCACTGTGGGAACTGGGATTCTGGGTATGGGGTGTCGCACTTCTAGCGACGGCGAGCTTCCTCGGCTGGTATGTCAACTGGCGTGGCGCTCTTACACCCGGAGAAATTGAACGATTTCTCGGAGAGTTCGAGACAGGCCAGACCAGCAGTCGCAACGATCTGACGGTTCTCAGGAAATTCCTCGAGGCCGACGACGGCCGCGAGTTCTTGATGCTGAACCTCGTGAAGACCGTGAGGGAGGCGCCAGATCCGGTTACTGGGACAATGACACCAGGACCTGAGCTTCTCGACAAATACACCAGTGTCTTCATGCGGGCCCTTTTCGCAAAGGGTGGGCACCCCGCCATGGCTGCGCGGAAGATTGGCGGCTATGTCGATGCGTGGAACACCCCTCCGGATCCCGGATGGCAGATCGTCGGTTTCATGCGCTACCGCAGCAGGCGCGACATGATGAAACTCGTGATCGATCCGCGTTTCCTGCCGGCCCACGATTTCAAGTTCGCGGCGATGGCGGAAACCTTCTCGTTCCCGACACATCCGGTCATCAGGACCTACGCAACGCCCGCCGTCTGGGTGCCGCTTCTGTTCGCGTTCGGCGCGGCCATATCGCAGATTGCGCTGCTTGTGTCGGCCTGACGGAGAGATCGAAACCATGAAAATCATGCGAACCCCTGAAGAGTGCTTCGCCAATTTGCCGGGTTATGACTTTGAACCGCACTACGTCGAAATTCACGACGACGACGGAACGCCGATCCGGATCCATCATGTCGATGAGGGGCCGCAGGATGCCGCGCCGATCCTTCTCATGCACGGCAATCCAACATGGGCCTATCTCTATCGAAATATGATCCCCGGCCTTGTAGACGCCGGGCATCGCGTGATCGCGGTCGATCTCATTGGTTGTGGGCGCTCGGATAAGCCGGCTACTCGCGACGACTATACGCTCGCGCGCCACTACGATTGGATGTCGAAATGGCTGACTACCATGGATCTACGTGACGTCACGCTCTTTTGTCAGGACTGGGGCGGAACGATCGGCCTCTATCTCGTTGCAACGTTCCCTGAGAGATTTTCCCGCGTCGTCGCGTCGAATACGGGATTGCCTCTCGGCGAAGGCGAAAGCGAGTTCATGAAGATGTGGGTCGGCATGATGCGCGAGGCTGATGCTTTTCCTTGGGACATGTTTGCGCAAGGGATGAGCGCGAACCTCTCGGAAGACGAGATCGCAGCCTATCGCGCGCCGTTTCCCTCGGCCGAATATGAGGCGGGCATTCTGCGCTTTCCTCTCCTGATTGCCGTGCAGCCCGACAACCCGGGTGCGCCGCTCAACCGGGCAGCATGGGAAAAGCTGAAGAAGTTCGACAAGCCATTCCTCACGATCTTCGGTGCGCTCGATCCGGTATCCAGGGGATGGGACAAGCGCGCGCAGGCGGATATTCCAGGCGCGAAAGAGCAGAACCATGAAATGATCGATCACGCCAATCACTTCATCCAGGAAGATGCGCCGGAAATTCTCGTGGAGAAGATCAACGCCTTTATCGGCGGAGCCCATTCATGAAACTTCTTCCGGTCAGCACCAATTCTCAATATGACGGTGCCCGAGCGTCGGCCTGGTTCCTCATGCTCGCCGGTGTTTTCAGTATGGTTCCGGGATGCATTCACTACTTCCTGCCTGACGGCGGCGCTGGGGTGATCGCGGGCATCGATTTGTCCATACGCGGTCAGACCATCATTGCCGTCTTCGCCTGGATGGGGGCCATGCAGATCGTGCATGGCGCCGCACAATTTCTGATCGGCTGGCGTTACCGCCCACTCGTTCCATTTTTTCTTGTGCTGGTGATTGTGGAACGCGCCCTAATGGCCGTCGATGGCTGGTTTCTCAAAGGAGCCGCATCGTCAAACCATCCGCCGGAACACTATGCGAGCGCAGCAGTGGTCCCAATCGCGGTCGTCTTTCTCTGGCTGTCGTTGAGGCCAGGCCGGAAGAGCTGAAGGGAAGGGCACGACTGGCCCCGGGTCCCAACTTCATCCGAAAACTCAGAAGCTGTGCTTTTTCGACGCCGCTGCACGTCTATCCGTCCTTTTCCGTATGGTTAACGTGAATTCCCTTTTGCAAGTGCTGACTGGCCTTGCCAAAATGGGACAAAAGACGGCAATAAAGCCGCAGATTTTGTTTTGGGGGGAGTGTTGCTGTGCCGGTCGATTTAACGTCACCGTGGATTCCGCTGGGCATCATCGTATTGCTCGGCGTTTTCATGATCCGCCAGTTCAGGGAAGAGCGGAGGCAAGCGCGGGAATTGGTGCTTGCCGAAAGCGCTGCTCCCGCTGCGGCACCCTCGCCGGAGGTGGGGCAGACGCCTGCACCTGCACCAGTCGTGCCCGCCGCCGCCCCCGAGAAAACCGAAGCATCCGGGAAGAAAAAGATGAAGCTGCGCTGGAGGACGGCGTGGATATGGATGCCGTTCCTGATTGGTTTCCTGGGGCAGGCTTACCTGACTTTCGTCAAGCCCATGATGGATGGCGCAAGTTAGTCGGACCTATCCGATATCGAGAGCCGGCAGCATCCCGCCCGAACTCATCGACAAAAGTCCTTCGACCAGGCGTTCAGGATTCTCGGTTCCGCCGTGCCGCATGAGCATGAGCGCTTTAGCGATCATCTGGTCACGGCTGAGCGGCGCCTCGGGGTCGCCTCTGGCATGTTCGCGCTCTGCAACATATTCCCGGCCGTTTCCGAGACGGATCGTCACCCGTCCACCCCAGGAGAGCGGATAAGCCGAAGCCCATGGTTCGGCGAGCCGCAGTTTCACCCGCGACGCGAGGGTGACGCATCTGGCGCGGGCCGCCTCTCCGAAGGCGTTAAAATCGACAATTGAATGGAGCAGTGCGGCCGCGATTGAATGTTGAAGGGAAAACTTCGCTTCGTAGTCCGAGGCGGCAGCAGGTCTGTCGCAGACATCCAGTGCCGCCTGATAAGTCTCGACTTCTATTGCCTCGATTTCCTCGGCGGACACACCATCTTCCGTCAGCCGCAATCTGAGTTCTTCCCCGGCGTCTATTGTCGGATGCGTATGACGGCAGGACGGCCAGGGTTTTATGGATGTCCTCAAGAGCTGCCATGGCGCTGACGGATCATGCAGGACAGCCGCCGGACTGGCATCGGGGCAAGCCGCCCGGAAAAACCCTTTTTCGCCTTCAAGTATCCGCGCGGGGCCTGTGAAGCCGAGCGCCGCGAGCTCCGCGGCTTTCACGCCGGCTTCCGCAGCATGGCCCGCATGCAGATGTTTCGTCATCGCGCCGGTTTCAAGAAACTGCCAGAGCCCCGAAGACTGGCTGCCTGCATTGCCGAGGGCATTCATCGCGGCCCCGTCGTCGAGGCCGAGAAGGAAGGCCGACGCCATGGCCGAACCGAACGGACCGCAGGTCGCAGTATTGTGCCAGATACGATAATGCGCGGGTCCGACGGCCATCCCGACACGTGTTGCGGCTTCGAAACCGTGGAGAACGGCAGTAAGAAGCTCGCGTCCTCCTTTTGCGTGCCTGGAGGCAAGCGCCCATGCAGCGGGAACAACAACGCACCCGGGATGCACGACGGACTCCCTGTGAAGGTCGTCGGTTTCCAGAATATGGCAGAGCGCTCCCAGCAGAAACGCGGTCCGGTCGGCGTCGGGTATAGCGTTCTTTCCCGCACCGGCCTCCGCCCATGAGATGAGTATGCGCCCCGGTGCAGAGTTTCGTCCGGCCAGGCTGTTTGCAACGGCATCGAGCGTGAAAAGGGCCGCCGCCTCGAGATCCGCATCCGTGACAGGTTTCGCGCGGATCAGCCGGATCAACTCCTCCGTGAGCGATAACGAAGGCTGGCCCCGAGATGACAGATCGTTCACTGGTGTTCTTTCTCTGGATACCGAATTTTCAGACGCCATGATGTAGCTTCGGTGAAGCGGCTGCAAACGCGGACCGGAACTTGTCCAGCCCATGCCTTGCCGCGCAAAGCGCCTCTGATTATAAGGCTTTAGTAGCCTTCGCGGGGTGATTCGACGCCAGATGGCGGCTTGTTCCTCGAACTGGGGTTTCCCGATGTTTTTTCGACCTGCATGGACCGTTCGCCGCAGCACTATCCTGCCGCGCGGGGCGGTCTTTGCCATAATCTTCCCCGTATTCTTCGCGCTGGCGGCGTGCGGCACCACCGAAACTGCGCGCCCCGGCCAGACGCCGCTCAAGCAGGGTGGCGGCATCTACAAGGTGGGCAACCCCTACCAGATCAATGGCATCTGGTATTACCCGGCCGAAAACGACAAGTACGATTCAACGGGTATCGCGTCCTGGTACGGACCTCGCTTCCACGGCAAGCCGACGGCCAATGGCGAGATATTCGATGAAAACCAGCTGACCGCGGCGCACCCGACATTGCCGATGCCGGTGCTGGCACGAGTCACCAATCTCGAAAACGGCAAGTCGATCATCGTTCGCGTCAACGATCGCGGCCCTTTTGCCGCCGGACGTGAAATCGACATGTCGAAGCACGCTGCCGAGCTGCTCGGTTTCAGGCAGAAGGGCACGGCGAAGGTTCGTGTTCAGTATGTCGGACGAGCGCCACTCGAAGGCGGTATCGGCGACGGACGCGGCGTTGCCGAAACCTTCGTTGCACCGCCGGTCGAGACGCCCCCGGAAGAACGACAGGTGGCAGGCACCGCACCGGTAACGAGGGTTGCAACGGTTTCGACATCCGCGCTTGCTGCGCCTGTCGGTGCGTCGGCCGCTTCTGCGTCCTCGACGCCGTCTCCGGAAGCGACCATGAAGCCCATTCCCGACAAGGCGGCGCAGGCAGCCGAAACCGTCGATCGGGTTCCCGTGAGCGGACCGGGCAACATCTACGTCCAGGCCGGTTCGTTCCAGAACCTGCAGAACGCCGAATCCGTGCGGCAACAGCTGACGGGCGTCGGACCCGTCGAAATCCAGACGACGATGGTTGACGGAACGCCTTACTACCGCGTTCGCGTCGGACCGCTCTCGGATGTCCCCGCCGCCGATAGCTCGCTGCAGAATGTTATTTCGCACGGTCACAAAGGCGCCCGGATCGTGGTGGACTGATTGTCCGTCCAGAGGATCCGGCAGCACGAAGAGATAAAAGGGAACAATACGAAATCATGATGCGCGCGAAATATCTTCCGGTCTTTCTGAGCGTTCTGCTGGCAGGCGTCTTCATGCTGCCGCGGATGGCTGCCGCCTTCGACACCGCGGCCGAGTATGCGGTTTTGATGGACCATGAGACCGGCACGATTCTCTGGGGGAAGAACCCGGACGAGCAGATGCATCCGGCAAGCATGAGCAAGCTCATGACGCTCGAGATGCTGTTCAACGCGCTGCGTGATGGCACGGTTTCGATGGATGATGAGTTCAAGATCAGCGAGTACGCGTGGCGCGCGGGCGGCGCTGCCTCAGGGTCCTCGACGATGTTCGCCGATCTGAACTCGACGGTGCCCGTTCATGCGATCCTGCGCGGTATTATCGTGCAGTCCGGCAACGATGCCTGTATTGCGACCGCCGAGGCGCTTTCGGGGTCGGAGGCCGCCTTCGCGGAAGCGATGACGGAGCGCGGCAAGGAGATCGGGCTTACCAATTCCGAATTCACGAATTCGACCGGCTGGCCTCATCCCGATCATCTGATGACAGCGCACGATCTTGCCGTGCTCGCGCGTCATCTCATCATGGAATTTCCGGAATACTATCCGATCTTCAAGGAAACCGATTTCACCTGGAACGGCATCAAACAGGGCAACCGGAACCCCGCACTCTATCTCGATCCGTCAGTGGATGGTCTCAAGACCGGCCACACCGAAGCGTCGGGCTACGGTCTCGTCGCCTCCGCCGAGCGCAAGGACCAGCGTCTCATTCTCGTGCTGAACGGACTTCCGAGCGAGAAGGCTCGGGCCGACGAAAGCGTCCGCCTTCTCGATTGGGGTTTCCGTTCCTTCAAGCACTACAAGCTTTTTGCGGCGGGCACGCCGATCGACAATGCCCCGGTCTGGGAAGGCACGTATGAACAGGTGCCGCTCGTCAGCAAGAGCGACATAGATGTCATCATGTCGCCCGACCAGCGCAAGGAAATGAAGGTATCTGTCGTCTACGAGTCGCCGATCATGGCTCCCGTCGAGACCGGTCAGAAGATCGGTACACTGAAGATAGAGGCGCCGGAAATGCCGGTGAAGGAATATCCGCTGGTCGCCGGCGGCGCGGTTGAGCGGCAAGGTATCTTCGGCCGTGCAATGGGCGCGCTGAAACACATGATCCTCGGCAGCTAGAAACGTGGGGCGCCGCCGGTTCATCACGCTCGAAGGTGGCGAGGGGGCAGGCAAGTCCACTCAAATTCGTTTGCTTGCTCAACGGCTTAGCGAGGCCGGGCATCGCGTTGTGACGACGCGGGAGCCGGGCGGCGCGCCGGGCGCGGAAGCGATCCGCGAGCTTCTGGTGACCGGCGAGACAGGACGCTGGGCCCCGAAAACCGAGGCGCTGCTTCACTTTGCGGCGCGTGAGGAGCATCTGGCGTGGACGGTGCGGCCCGCCCTCGAGCGCGGCGACTGGGTGATTTCCGACAGGTTCGTCGACTCGACCATGGCCTATCAGGGTGTCGCGCAGAAGCTTGGTGCCGAATTCATCAATGAATTGAAGGCATTGGTCGTTGGCGATGATATGCCGGCACTGACGCTGATCCTCGATCTTGCGCCGGAAACGGGGCTCGCCAGGGCAGGGCGACGGGCAGGGGGCGAGGACCGCTACGAGCGGATGGACAAGGCGTTCCACCGGACCCTGCGCCAAGCCTTTCTGGATATTGCGAAAAACGACCCCCAACGCTGCGTCGTCATCGACGCCGAAAAGGACGAGGCCGCGGTTGCCGAGGCGATCTGGACGGCCGTCCGGGGACATCTCGACCCCGACCGTCACTGAACTGTCACCGAACCGTCACAAAGGCTTTGGTTAAAGCCGTTTGCCCGAACGCCGGTCCTCGACTATAGAGGGCCAGTTCAACTTATCCCCGCGAGAGACAACCGGCGACAGCGTCGGCCACACCAAGAAGAAGGATCGCCGATGCCACGACGACACCGGATTTGCCTTGGCGAGTCATTTGCCCCGGTTGCCGCCTTCTTCCTCCTCTCCGCATTTTTTCTTGTCCCCGCTTTCTCCGCCCATGCGAGCGATGCCGCGAACGACGTCACGACGGTGCGCTTCGTGCTGCCGATGATGAAGCCGGTGGTCGAACCCGCGACCTATCCGGACCGGGGTCTCCATTTCGCCGATCCGATCGACGTGAGCAAGGCACGCATGACGTCCGGATACGGATGGCGGATGCATCCCGTGCTCAAGACGAAGAAGATGCACAAGGGCGTCGACTATGCCGCCCCGAAAGGCACCCCTGTCTATGCGACCGAGGACGGTATCGTCGGCATGGCGGGATGGCGCGGCAATTACGGTAAGCTCGTCACGGTGAAGCATTCCGACACCATCGAAACCTACTACGCGCATCTCTCGGGCTTCGCGCCGGGCATCCGTCCGGGCGCGGGCGTGAAGAAGGGCGACGTGATCGGCTATGTTGGCATGACCGGCCTCGCGACCGGCAACCACCTCTATTACGAGGTGGTCGTGAACGACGAGCGCATCGACCCGCTGGCCGACGACCTCAACGAGCAGGTGAACGTGCTCGCCGCGAAGGTCGAACGTCCTTCCGCCCGCAAGGTCGCGCAGACGCGGGCCGACGGCCTCGACGCCGCGCAGTAAGAAACTCTTCCAAAGACGAAGCTATGGCTGCGGCCGGCTCGCAGCCGTGACGTGATCGAGGAAGCGCCGTGCCGCCGACGAGCCGGGCATGTCGCGCCGGAGAACGATCTTCGTTTCCTTGAAAAGCTTCGCACCTTCGATGGGCAACGCAACCAGCGTTCCCGCCGCCACCTCGTCCACGACCGACGCGCGCATCACCAGCGAAATGCCGAGACCCGCGCGCACGGCGCGCTTGACCGCCTCGGTGTTGCCGAACCCGTCCACCGTTGAAAGTCGCGCGGCAACCGGCCCAAGCCGCTTTCGCAGCAAGGTGCCCGTGCCGGTGCCGCGCTCGCCACCAAGCAATCTCTCCCCGATCAGTTCTTCCGCCCGCACGCCGGTGCGCTCCGCGAAGGGATGAGAAGGCGCAACGATGACGACCAGTTCCTCGCTGAGCCAGTCATGCGCCTCGAAGCCGTCCGAGGGCTGCCAGAATTCCATGATCGCGATATCGGCGGCTCCCTGACTCAACCGGTCGAAGGTCGCCGGGTTGCTGCCGATCCAGAGATCGACATGCGATCCATGATTGCGGCTGAAATCGGCCAGCGGCGTCTGAAGCATGTAGGTGCCGATATTGCTTGAGGCGGCAAGACGGAGCGGGCCGCCCGCTACGACGGCGTGGGCATGCTCGGCGGTAGCGACGAGCGCCCGTGCAAGCGGAAGGAAGGCCGCGCCTTGCGGTGTCGGCTGGACATATCCGCGGCGGCGCATAATGAGCGAGGTGCCGAGCTCCGCCTCGAGCTGGCCGACGTGATCGAGAATGGTCGAAGGCGCCGTGTCGAGAACGCGCGATGCCGCGCGGAACCCGCCCGCGTCAACGACCGCCAGAAACGTTCTTGTGTGGTGCAGGTTCAACATCGTCGACGACTTCCAGAAGGGCACCCGCGGGCGCATTGACCGCATGGGCTGGGGACCGGCCGGCAATCGCATCGACGATGCATCGCGCGGCCGAGAGTTCGATATCGCGGCGGACATGGATTACGGCGGAACCGATATGGGGCGTGAGAACGGTACGCGCGCCATCCGCAAGCAGCCGGGCATCGATGTCGCCGGGCCGCCCGTCCCGCGCCCAGTCCTCGCATTCGAAAACGTCGGCTGCATATCCGGCTATGTGACCGGTCGCGAGCGCGTCGGCTATCGCGACTTCGTCCACAAGCGAACCCCGTGCCGGATTGACGATGCGCGCACCGGGCTTCATGCGCGCGATGGCGGCACGGCCGATGAGGTGTTGTGTCTCGGTGGTGAGGGGTAGGGCGAGAACGAGCCAGTCGGCTTCCGCGATGACGTCCTCCATATCCATGAAGGTGACATGCGGGAAGGCTGTTTCCGGACGGCGCGCTGCATCCGAGGCGAGAAGGCGGCATCGAAAGGGCTGGAGCCGTTCGGCAATGGCCTGGCCGACAAGACCGAAGCCGAGAATGCCGACAGTCGCCCGGTCAAGACCAGCGCCGTACAGGGACGGACGCCAGCCCGCGAAACCATTTTTCCGGATCGCCGCGTCACCGGAGAGGATGTTGCGGCCAAGCGAAAGCATGAGACCGATGGCAAGTTCCGCCGTCGGTACGGTCAACAGATCGGGAACGATGGTGACGGTAACGCCGGCCCGCGTGCAGGCATCAACGTCAATATTGTCGTAGCCCTTGAGCGCCGCACCGACGATACGAAGCGCGGGACAGGCGGCAATGAAATCCGCGCCGATGCTGTCGGTCATGAAGGCCATGAGGCCGAAGGCATCCCGGCAGTGCTCAAGGAGAATCTCGGCAGGCCAGGGCTCGTCCGCCTCATTGACGACGACATGTGCATGAGCTTCGAGAAGGGCCCGCGTCTCCGGAAAGACGCGGTTGGTGACGACGATCTTCTTCTTTTCCATTCGTTTCTTCTTTCGCTACTTCAGCGCCTTGCGCAAACGCGCGCCAAGCGCATCGACAACGACGACACAGGCAAGGATCGACAACAGGATCGCGGAGACCTGGTCATAAGCGATGAGCCGCAGGGCGGCCATGAGCTCGAAACCGATGCCGCCCGCGCCGACGATGCCGAGCACGGCGGAGGCGCGGAAGTGGTATTCCCAACGATAGAGCGTGATGTCGGCGAGCTGCGGAAAGACCTGCGGGATTACCGAATGCGTGATGACCTGCAGGGGTGTTGCCCCTGCCGCGCGTGCGGCTTCCAGCGGCTTCGGATCGACATGTTCGATTGCCTCCGCATAGAACTTGCCAACCATGCCGACCGAGTGAAGCGCCAGGGCAAGAACGCCCGGCAGCGCGCCGAAGCCGACGGCGGCGACGAAGATGACGCCGAGGATGATTTCGGGCACCGAGCGCAGAAAGGCGAGCGTCGTGCGCGTGATCTGGCAGAGAAATCCGTTCGGCGCGGTATTTGGCGCGGCGAGGATCGCCAGCGGAAGGGAAATGATCACGGCCAGAGCCGTGCCGGCAATCGACATGGCAAGCGTGTCGAGTAGCGGCTTCAGCCAGTGCTGCCAGCGCGAAAAATCGGGCGGCACCATTTCGGAGGCAAGCTGCGCCAGCGCCGGAATGCCTTCGATAAAGCGCCTGCTGTCGAAGAAGCCCGTGATCCAGAGCGCGGCGACGCAGACTGCGAGCACCGTGGCGGCGAGCGCCGCGTGGCGAATGCCACCGCGACGCTCTTCGGCCAGGACGGTCGCATAAAGGTGCGACTGGCTCATCTCAGTTCATCTGCGCGAGTTCGAGGTTCAGAAGCTGGGCGGTTTCGCGCAGTACATCGTAGGAAGTGTCATCCGCAGGCTGGAACCCCTCGGCACGGAAGGAAGCAAGGATTTCCTCGTCCTTGAGATCGAGGAAGGCGCTGCGGATCTTTTCCTTCAGTTCGGGCGCGAGATACCCCTGCATCGCGATCGGGTAGTTGGGGATCGGCGCGGTGAGATCGAGTTCGACGATCTTCGATGCGTCGATGGTGCCACGCTCGATGAGCGTGCGCAGGATGGGTTCGGAGAGGGCGCCGGCCGGGATCTGGCCGGCCTGCACGGCGCGGGCGACCGCGTCATGCGTGCCGAGATGCACGGCCTCATAGTCCGTGCCGCCGACAAGACCGTTCTTCACGAGATGGGCCCGCGGCGCGAGGTGGCTGGAGGTGGAGGCCTGGTCACCGAAGCCGAAGGACTTGCCCTTGATGTCGGCGATGGATTTGACGGGCCCGTCCGCGGTGGCGATCAGGACCGAATTGTAGGTGGGCTTGCCCTTGTCGACGCCGACGGCGAAGGCTTCGATCTCCGGCGCCTTCGACTTCGCGAGCACATAGGAGAAGGGGCCGAAATAGCCGATCTCGATACGGCCAAACCGCATGGCCTCGATCATGGAGGAATAGTCGGTCGTGACGACGATCTCGACATTCTTGTCGAGGGTCTTCGACAGATATTCCTTCAGCGGCTGCGCGTTCTGGATGAGCGTCGCGGCGTTTTCATCGGGCAGCAATGCGACGCGGAGCGTGTCCGGGTTCGGCTCCTGCGCCTGGGCGGCGAAGGGCGAGAAGACGGTCGCCGCCGCGAAGACGGAGGCGATCAGGGTTCGGCGGTTGAGAGAAAAGGTCATCGAAAAGTCCTCAGGCTATTTTGGCCATCTTCAGGCGGGCAGACGTCTGCTCGGACTGAGCGGGGCCGGGTTGGACGGAGGGGGTGGAAGCAGGGCCGTAGATCGTGTCGAGTGTTGCAACGTCGAGTTCGGCGGCCGGGCCGTCGAAGACGATGCGGCCGCCGGCGAGGCCGTAGATGCCGTCGGCATAGCGCCGCGCGAGATCGACCTGGTGAAGACTCACGACGGCGGTGATGCCGTCCTCGCGGCAGATGCGGTGAAGAAGTGCGAGCACCTTGTCGGCTGTTGCGGGGTCGAGCGAGGCGACCGGCTCGTCCGCGAGAATGAGATGAGGCTGCTGCGCGAGCGCACGGGCGATGCCAACACGCTGCTGCTGGCCGCCGGAAAGCTGGTCCGCCCGGTGAAGCGCGCGGTCGGCGAGACCGACGCGGTCGAGCGCCTCGAGCGCGAGGATGCGGTCGGCCCTCGGCAGAGGCAGGAGCGAACGGAAGGTGCCGTGAAAGGAAAGGCGGCCCATCAGCACGTTCTGGAGCGCGGTCAGGCGGCCGATCAGGTGATGCTGCTGGAAGATCATGCCGGTGCGCTGGCGATGACGGCGGAGCGCGGAGGAGGACCCGAGAATGTTGCCGCCTTCCTGCGACCGGACCTTGCCGGAGGTCGGGCGGACGAGACCGTTCAGGCAGCGCAGCAGGGTCGACTTTCCCGCACCGGAAGGACCCAGAAGAACGATGAACTGACCTTTCGGAAAGCTGGCGCTCGCATCGTCCAGCGCGGTCACGCGGTTGGCATAGCGAACGGTTACCTTGTCGAGATCGAGCATGAGGCCCCCGGCTGGATGATCGTAAAAACCGAACGAAATCCGGTTTTGATCGATAAATCCGGTCTAGCAGGCAGGGGTGACGCCGATGCGACAGCTCCGTTTCAGTCCTGTGACATTTGAGGAAAGCGGGAAAATCCGCCTTTTTCAGCGGATCGAGGGCACATGACGCGGCGCGCCGCCCCATGCTACCAAGGGGCATGAGCGAGACCGAGATTCCCGAAAGCGACCGGCTGGGCGAGTTTCCGCACCCGCGGATGGCGACGCATCTGACCGGACAGGCGGAAGCCGAGAAGGCGCTGTTCGAGGCCTTCATGAGCGGCCGGATGCAGCATGCCTGGCTGATGACGGGTCCGAAGGGGATCGGCAAGGCAACGCTCGCCTACCGCATGGCGCGCTTCGCGCTGCATTACGGCACACCGGAAAAGGCGCGCGCGGCAGGCGCGACAGACCTTTCGGTGCCCGAGGACTCCTCCGTGTTCCACCAGGTTGCGGCGGGGAGCCATCCGAACCTCATCACGGTGCGGCGTCCCTGGGACGACAAGACGAAGAAGCTGAAGACCGTCATCACCGTGGACGAGGTGCGCCGCATCGGTCACTTCTTCGGACTGACGGCGGCCGAGCGCGGCGCCTGGCGCGTGGTCGTAATCGACAGCGCTGACGAGATGAATGCGAACGCCGCCAACGCTCTTCTGAAAGCACTTGAAGAACCGCCGCCGAACGGGCTGTTTCTGGTGCTTTCTCACCAGCCCGGACGGCTGCTGCCGACGATCCGTTCCCGCTGCCGGACGCTGCGCATGACGCCGCTGGGCGAGGATGAGATCGCCAAGCTGATGGCGGAAGCCGAAGCGGCAGCGGAGGAACCCGTCGGCCGGAAGAAGAAGACGGCAGCGCCGAGCGAGGACGAGCGACGGCAGATCGCGCAACTCGCGGAAGGCAGCGCGGGCAGGGCGCTGACGCTCGCGGGCGGCGGCGGGCTCGCCCTCTACAAGGATGTTTCGGGTCTGCTGTCCGGCCTGCCGAGGCTCGACATCGCGGCCGTCCATGCGCTCGCCGACAAGGCGGGCCGCAAGGGCGGCGACGACCAGTACGAGACCATGATCGACCTCGTGACGCTCTGGCTGCAGAAGCTGATCCGCGCGGGTGCGGGGCTCGATACGGGCCCGGATATCGTGGCGGGCGAGGGCGCCGCCATGGCCCGGCTCGCGGCCGGGGGCAGCCTTGATCGCTGGGTTGAGGTGTGGGAAAAGATCGTCCACTCCACGGCCCGCGGCGAGGCGCTCAACACGGATCGCAAGCTCGTGATCCTGAACGCCTTTTCGATGCTCGAAGCGGCCGCGAGCGAACGCGCCGGAGCGTGAGCCCGGCGCTCTTTATTTCTGAGCGGAAGCAAGAATGACGGCCTCCAAAGCCTTCTACATCACGACACCGATCTATTACGTGAACGATGTGCCGCATATCGGACACGCCTACACGACGCTCGCCTGCGACGTGCTCGCGCGCTTCAAGCGGCTGGACGGCTATGACGTGATGTTTCTGACGGGGACGGACGAGCACGGGCAGAAGGTGGAGAAGGCGGCGGCGGCCAAGGGCGTGACGCCGCAGGCGTTCACCGACAGCGTGTCGCAGAATTTCCGCGATCTCTGCCAGACGATGAACTATTCGAACGACGCGTTCATCCGTACGACGGAACCGCGCCATATCGAGGCCTGCCAGGACCTCTGGAAGAAGCTCGAGGCTAGCGGCAACATCTATCTCGGTTCCTATTCGGGCTGGTACGCGGTCCGCGACGAGGCCTTCTACGGCGAGGATGAACTGACCCAGGGGCCCAACGGCAAGAAGATCGCGCCGTCGGGCGCCGAAGTCGAATGGGTGGAAGAGCCCTCCTATTTCTTCAAGCTGTCGGCCTGGGCCGAGCCGCTGCTCAAATTCTACGAAGACAATCCCGATTTCATCGCGCCGGTCGCGCGTCGGAACGAGGTGGTGAGCTTCGTGAAGGGCGGCCTGCACGATCTCTCGATCAGCCGGACGACCTTCGACTGGGGTGTGCCCGTGCCGGGCGATGAGAAACACGTCATGTATGTCTGGCTCGACGCGCTGACGAACTACATGACGGCGGTCGGCTATCCCGATCAGAACGCCGAAGGCTACAAGCGCTACTGGCCGGCCGATTTGCACATGATCGGCAAGGATATCCTGCGCTTCCACACGGTCTACTGGCCGGCCTTCCTGCTGGCGGCGGGCCTCGAAACGCCGAAGCGCGTCTTCGCGCATGGCTGGTGGACGGTCGAAGGCCAGAAGATGTCGAAGTCGCTCGGCAACGTCATTGCGCCGGATCATCTGGTGACGACCTACGGAATCGACGCCTCGCGCTATTTTCTGCTGCGCGAAGTGCCTTTCGGCAGCGACGGGGACTTCTCGCACAAGGCGATCGTGCACCGCACGAATGGCGACCTTGCCAACGATCTCGGCAACCTCGCCCAGCGCTCGCTGTCGATGATCGCAAAGAATTGCGGCAATGCCGTCCCCGACCATGGCGCGTTCACGGAGGCCGACAAGGCGCTGCTCGACGCGGCGCATGGACTTCTCGAGCGGGTACGCGCCGAGTTCGACGCGCAACTCTTCCACAAGGGGCTTGAGGCGATCTGGTCGGTCTGCGGCGACGCCAACCGCTATATCGACGAGCAGGCCCCCTGGACGCTGAAGAAGACGGACACCGCTCGGATGGCGACGGTGCTCTATGTGCTGGCCGAGACGATCCGCCATATCGCGATCCTCGTGCAACCCGTGGTGCCGGAGTCGGCCGCGAAGATGCTGGACCAGCTTGCGCTCGGACCGGACGAACGTAGTTTTGACTCCCTCGGACCCAAGGGCGCATTGAAGCCCGGCACGGCGCTGCCGGCGCCGCAGGGTGTGTTCCCGCGCTATGTCGAGCCGGAGGCGGCCCAGACATGACGATGCCGGTGCTTGTCGACAGCCATTGCCATCTCGACTTTCCGGATTTCGGACCGGAGGTCGAGGAGGTGGTTGCGCGGGCGCATGGCGCAGGCGTCGGCCTGATGGTCACGATCTCGACCAAGGTGAGCGAGTTCGACAAGGTGAGGGCGGTCGCGGAACGCTTCCCGCATGTCTTCTGCACGGTCGGCATCCACCCGCATGAGGCCGCGAGCGAGCCCGAGACCGACACGGCGACGCTGGTCGAGATGGCGAAGCACCCGAAGGTGGTCGGCATCGGCGAGACGGGCCTCGACTACTATTACGAGCATTCCCCGCGCGAGGCGCAGCAGCGGAACTTCCGCGCCCATATCGCGGCGGCGCGCGAAACGGGTCTGCCGCTCATCGTGCATACGCGCGACGCGGACGAAGACACCGGCCAGATACTCGCCGACGAAATGGGGAAGGGCGCCTTTCCGGGTCTTCTGCATTGCTTCAGCTCCAGCGCGCAACTCGCTGAAAAAGCTCTCGAACTTGGGCTTTACATCTCGTTGTCCGGCATCCTCACCTTCAAGAACGCGGTCGACCTGCGCGAGACGGCGGCGAAGGTGCCGATGGACCGGCTGCTGGTGGAGACCGACGCACCTTATCTCGCGCCGGTGCCGAAACGCGGCAAGCGCAACGAGCCGAGCTTCGTGGTCCATACGGCAGCGAAGCTCGCCGAGGTGAAGGGCGTGAGCGCCGAGGAACTTGCCGAAACGACGACCGCGAACTTCCTGAAGCTGTTCTCGCGCGTGCCGCCGGAGGCCGTGCGAAGGGCATGAAGCTGCGCGCGACGATTCTCGGCTGCGGCTCGTCCGGCGGCGTTCCGCGTCCGGGCATCGGCGGGCCGTTCTGGGGCGCCTGCGATCCCGACGAGCCGAAGAACCGGCGCCGGCGCTGCTCGCTCCTGATCGAGCAATGGGACAAGGATCCTGACGAAAAGACGGTCGTGCTGGTCGATACCTCTCCCGACATGCGCGACCAGTTGATCGACGCCAAGACCGGTTGGGTCGACGCGGTGCTCTTCACGCATGACCATGCCGATCAGTGCCACGGCATCGACGACTTGCGCATGCTCGCGATCAACAAGCGCCGCCGCGTCGACTGCTGGATGGATGCGCCGACCACCGAAACGCTGCTGACGCGGTTCGGCTACTGCTTCCGCGAGCAGCCCGGCTCCGGTTATCCGGCGATCCTGAACGATCACATGATCGAGAAGCCCGGCGAGCCCATCCGCATCGACGGGCCCGGCGGCACGATCGAGGCGATCCCGTTCGACCAGGACCACGGCAATATCCGCTCGCTCGGCTTTCGCTTCGGCCCGGTCGCCTATTCGGCGGACGCGGTTGGCATTCCGGATGAGAGTTTCGCGCTACTCGACGGAATCGATTGCTGGATCGTCGATGCGCTTCGCTACACGCCGCACCCGACGCATGCGCATGTCGACATGGCGCTCGATTGGCTGAAGCGGGCGAGGGTGCCGCACGGTGTGCTGACCAACATGCATGTCGATCTCGATTATGCGCGCCTCAAGGGCGAGCTGCCGGAAGGCGTCGAACCCGCCTTTGACGGCATGAGCATCGACTTCGAATTCTGAACGTGAAAAGGGCGCGTCCGAAGACGCGCCCTTTTCGTTTCCGCATTCCGGGAAATTACTGCTTGGATGGCGTGTCGACCTTGCGCAGATAGGTTTCGCGCACGACTACACCGCTCTGCTTGTCCATGACGATCTCGACGGGCTCGCCCATGCCATTCGCCGCATGGAAAGCCATCTCGCTTTCGAGCGTCACGCCGGGAACCTGCTCGATATTCGAATAGCCCTTTTCCTCGAGCCAGGCGATCGGGTCCGCGATGTCCGCGTTGACGCCCACGATGGTCGTCGTCGTGACCGTCGTCGTGGTGACCGAGCCCGTTGCCGGATCGACATAAGTCGTTCCGGCGGTATTCGTGCCCGTTGTCGTGGTTCCGGTCACTACCGTCGTATCGGCGAGAGCCGCGAGGGGCGCAACGATCAGCCCGAGCGTGGCGGCGCCGGCGAGTGCGAAGTTTCTGAACTGTGTCATGAATATTCCTCCAAGAATCTGTGCCTGCCGAGCCCTCTCCGTAATAACGCGCGAACACGCAAAGCGCTCCGTTGCGAGACAGGCAGCTGCCAGAGAAAAATATTCAGAAACAATGTTTTGCGAGCGGGCGTTCGTAAACAGGTAACGGCGCGGAAGCCGAAGCTTCCGCGCCGCTTCCGTGGCCTCCATCAAGCGGTGGATCAGTAAGCCGCGTCCTCGCCGATCACCGTACCGGCTTCCGTATCGAAGAGAACGGTCACGCGCTCGCCGTCCGGGTTGGTGGCGCTAAAAGGAGAGGGCGCGGAACGCATCCGCGCTCCGCGCCCTCCGGCAGGATTGAACCTGTGTGAAGCGTCTTACATCGCTTCCTTTTCGCTCACCACGGCACCAGTCGTGTTGTCGACGACGACATTGACCTCTTCGCCGTCGGCATTGGTGGCGCTGAACGTGGTCTCGCCGGACGCCTCGACCGAACCTTCGACCGGTTCGATGTCGGTATAGCCCATCTCGGTGAGCTTGCCCGTCGGGTCGAGTTCCGGCGCCGTGGGGGCGGGCGTCGTGCTGGCGGCTTCGGGCGCCGCATCCATGGCCGCGTCCGCCGCGGCATCGGCATCCATGTCTGCCTCGGCCACCGTCTCGTTCACGACGTTGCCGCGAAGCGACGCGCCCTTGTCCATGCCGGCTTCGGTTTCGCTGCTCACCGCGCCCTTGCCTTCGGCGCTGAGAGCGGCGGCGGCTCCCGTCGTCGTGGCAGCGGCGCCGGACACGGCGTTACCGGCCTTGCCGGCGGTGCTCGATGCGGCGTTCTTCGCCTTGCCGCTCATGTCCTGAGCGGCGTTCATGGACGCAGCGGCCGCGCCTTCGACGCTGTTTTCGATCTCGGCCGCGCTCGGACCATCGGCTTCACCGGATACGGCGACGCCGCCCTTGGCGCCGGTGGAAAGGCCACCAGCATCACCGGCAGCCGATCCGGATGCGCCCGCATCGACCGAGGCGTCGCCGGAGGTGCCGGCACTGACATCGGCATCCGTGGCGGCGTCGGCCGCGCCGGAAACCGTGTTGCCGGAGACGGAGCCGGTCACGTCGACCGCACCGGAGGTCGCGCCCGACACAGCACCCGAGGCACCGCCCACAGGGTCAATGGCGAGCGCGGGCGTGGCAACCAGGGCGAAGCTCGCCGTGCCGGCGAGAAGAAGTTTCTTGAACTGCGTCATGGGTATTACCTCCAGACATATTTCGGCGCCCCCAGCGCCCGTATGCCGGTACAACAAACAGACCCGCTATGCGTTCAGCAGTTTCCAGAATTACCTCATGTGTGGCGAAATTGGACGACGATAAACCGGCTTTACGGAACCGGTACGCGGAGGTGGAACTTCCTGTGACGCCGGGGTTCTTGCCGGGAGGGACCCCGGACATGCGGGAGAGCGGGCGTGTTCCGGCTATGTGAAATAAGGCAGCGCCGGGTCACGCGCATGGCAGCACATGGCCCCGGCCCATCCAATATTTCTCCATAATATATATTATCGGCTATTCGGATATGGGATTTCGGGGTCAACAAACGGATCGTCCGACGCGATGCCCTCACCCCCGGCAACGCGACGACTCCCAAAAAATCATCTAGGCTTCCTCCAACAGACATTCACAAGCAGACAGGTTTCCAACGATGGCTCTCAAGGCCGCGATCCTTCCCGTTACGCCTTTCCAGCAGAACTGCACCTTGATGTGGAACGACGAGACCATGCGCGGCGCGGTGAGCGACCCCGGCGGCGACCTGCCGCGGATCAAGCAGGCGGCGGCCGAGATCGGCGTCACCATCGAGAAGATCCTGCTGACGCATGGCCATCTCGATCACGCCTCGGCGGCGGGCGATCTCGCGAAGGAACTCGATGTGAAGATCGAGGGCCCGCATGAGGACGATCTCTTTCTGATCGAGGCCCTCCCCGACCAGGCCGCGAAATACGGCTTCGGCCCCGTGGGCACGTTCCGCCCGGACCGCTGGCTGAAGGACGGAGACACCGTGGAATTCGCCGGCCTCACGCTCGAGGTCCGTCATTGCCCGGGCCATACGCCGGGCCATGTCATCTTCTTCCATGAGCCCTCTCGGCTCGCGATCGTCGGCGACGTGCTGTTTCAGGGCTCTGTCGGCCGCACCGATTTTCCGCGCGGCGACCACAACGCGCTCGTCACCTCGATCCGCGAGCGGCTCTGGCCGCTGGGCGACGACGTGACCTTCGTGCCGGGACACGGGCCGCTTTCGACCTTCGGCGTGGAGCGGCGGACCAATCCGTTCGTCGCCGACGAGAACTTCGCCTGATGATGTCGCGGGACGAAAAAGCCCGTATTCCCCTGCGAAAGACATGGACATCCGGGCTGCAATCGGTTTCCTTATGCCGCGCTGACAAATAATCAATAAACGCGCCGCCACGGGCCAAAACCCGCAAGGACAAGGCGCGAATGCCGGCACGAAACGAAGGCACATGGGGGAATACGAGTGAGTAAAGGCCGCGTCACCCGCCTGCAGATCGGCGCCTTCGGGCTGCCGTCGATCCCGATTTCCGCGATGGGCCTTCCCATCGTCGTCTATCTGCCGCCCTTCTACGGGCACGACATGGGCCTGAGCCTCACCGTCGTCGGCACGGTGTTCATGCTGGCGCGCTTCTGGGATGTGTTCACCGATCCGGTGCTCGGCATGGTGTCGGACCGCTATCCGAGCCGCTGGGGACGGCGGCGCCACTGGATCGTGATCGCGGCGCCGATCCTGATGGTCTGCGGCTACATGCTGTTCATGCCGAGTCCGCCGGTGACCTGGGTCTATCTCGCGGGCTGGATGTTCTTTCTCTATATCGGCTGGACGCTCATCACCATCTCGCACATGTCCTGGGGCGCGGAGCTCTCCGCCGACTACGACGAACGCTCGACCATTCAGGGCGTGCGCGAATTCCTTTTGATCTTCGGCATGTTCACCGTGCTGGCGCTGCCCGCCGTGATCGAGCAGGTGTCGGAGGCAGCGGCGGCCGGTCCGGCCAAGATGGCGGCGATGGGCTGGTTCGTTATCATCCTGCTGCCGATCACCATCGGGCTCGCGGTGTGGCTGACGCCGGAGTTCCCGAGCGCGCCGCACCAGCAAATTCCATGGAAGCGCGCCTGGGCGATCATCGCGAAGAACCGCCTGCTCCAGCGTGTGCTCGCGGCGGACCTGCTGGTGAACATCGCGCCCGCAATCACGGGCTCGCTCTACATCTTCTTCGCCTCCTATGTGATGGAGCTGCCGAAATCCGCGAGCCTGCTGCTGCTCGTCTATTTCGTCGCGGGCTTTGTCGGTATTCCGGCCTGGATCCGGATGAGCCACATAACGGGCAAGCACAAGACGCTCGCCATCGCGATGGTCTATGGAGCGGTAACGCTGCCGCTCGTCGTCTTCTTCCCGCGCGGTGAATTCTGGTGGCTCTTCATCGGCAATTCGCTTTACGGCGTCGCCTATGGTGCGGGCTCGTTCCTGCTGCGCTCGATCATGGCGGATGTGATCGACACCGACTACCTCGAAACCGGGCAACGCCGCACGGGCCTCTATTATTCGCTGCTCAGCATGACGGCGAAGGTGGGCGCGGCGCTTGCCGTCGGCATCACCTACCCGCTGCTCGACCTGATCCAGTTCACGCCGGCCGGCGTGAACTCGCCCGAAACGCTCAACCAGTTCATGGCGATGTACGTCACCCTGCCCGCCATCGTGATGCTGGCGGCGGCCGTCATCATGTGGCGTTTCCCGCTCGACCGTGAGGCACAGCACGATCTTCGCCGCCGCATCGAGGAACGCGACGGGCACCACGCGTCGCACGATGCGAGCGACGCGGCCGCCGCCGTGACGCAGGTCGGCACATCGAGCGGGATCGTCGACCGGCCTGCCGAGTAGCGAGGACTGATGGCGGAGGATGCGGGAAAGATCGAGACCCTTCTCGCCATCATGGCGAAGTTGCGCGACCCGGATGGCGGCTGCCCCTGGGATCTCGAGCAGGACTTCGCCTCCATCGCGCCCTACACCATTGAGGAAGCCTACGAAGTCGCCGACGCCATCGAGCGCGGCGACATGGAAGAGTTGCGCGACGAACTCGGCGACCTTCTGCTGCAGGTGGTCTTCCACGCGCAGATGGCAAGTGAGCAAGGCGCTTTCGATTTCTCCGGCGTGGTGCGCGCGATCTGCGAGAAGATGATCCGCCGTCATCCGCATGTCTTCGGCAGCGAGGACGAGCGAAGCGCGGGCGAGGTGAAAACCCGCTGGGAAGAGATCAAGGCGGCGGAGAAGGCCGCGAAGGGAACGGTGCAGACAAGCATTCTGGACGATGTGCCGCTGGCGCTCCCGGCTCTCGCCCGCGCCGTGAAGCTGCAGAACCGCGCCGCGCGCGTCGGCTTCGACTGGCCGGACACGAGCCAGGTGATCGACAAGCTGAACGAGGAAATGCTGGAGCTCTCGGCGGAAGTCGCCAAGGGCGGAGATGCCGACCGGCTGGAAGACGAGATGGGCGATCTTCTGTTCGTCTATGCGAACCTCGCACGCCACATGAAGATCGACCCGGAAGCCGCGCTGCGCCGGGCCAACGCGAAGTTCCGCCGCCGCTTCGGCCGGATCGAGGAAAAGCTCGCAGCCGAGGATCGGAAACCGGAAGGCTCGACGCTGGAAGAAATGGACGCGCTCTGGAACGAGGCGAAGCGCGAGGAGCGCGGCGGAGAATGAACGGCCAGACGTAAATCCTGAATTTTCAAATCCGTCATGGCCCGCTTTATGCGGGCCATCCACGTCTTTGCCACGTATAGGAAGAAAGACGTGGATGACCCGGACAAGCCGGGTCATGACGACTTTATTTTTTTGATTTGTTCGTCAACGAACGAATTTTCTTCGCCGTCTGCTGCCAGCTTTCCTCGTCGCGCGCGACGAGGTGCGGCCCCTTCAGCGTTCGCGGCGCGTAGTCGATCCCCGTTTCGATATCGCGAACGACACCACCCGCCTCGCGCAGGATCAGTGATCCCGGCGCATGATCCCAGGGCAGCATCCGGTAATAGGTCACGAAGTCGTGGGCGCCTCGCGCAACGCTGGTGTAGTCCCAGGCCGAACAGAGCGTCGATGACGTACGGCCGATGCTGGTGGCATGCGTTTCGATGCCGCCTTTCCACTCATCCGGCATGAAGCGGACATAGAAGCTCGCACCCTGCTCCGCGGCATCGAGCGGCGCGGTACCCGCATCGAGTTTCCGCTCGCCCGACGCATCGCGCCAGACGGCGCCCGCGCCACGCCCGGCGATGGCGAATTCGTCCGTGACCGGCAGGTAGATCCACGCCTTCGTCACCTCGCCCTTTTCGATCAGCGAGAGCATGACGCCGAAGGTCTCGCGGCCGCCCACGAAATTGGCGGTGCCGTCCACGGGGTCGATGGTCCAGACAGGCGTGTCGTCGTCGAGACGGTTCATAAGCGAGGCATCGGCAGAGGCCGCCTCCTCACCAAGCGCGAGGGAGCCCGGAACAAGTGCCTCCAGCCTTGGCGCAAGCCAGAGTTCCGACGCCCGATCCGCGATGGTGACGAGATCGCCTTTCGACTTTTCCTCGATGTCATGTTTCGCGAGCGCGCGGAAGCGCGGCATGATTTCCCGCGCTGCAACTTCGCGCATCAGCGCGGCGACTTCGTCGAAGAGTTGATCCATTCCTATTCCGCCGCTTCCGCTGCCGCCTCGCCAAGACGGCGCGCAAGCGCCGGGAAGCGCTTCTCGAAACGTCCCGCGACAATCGGCGTGAGACCGAGATCGAGATGCACGGTGCCTTCCTCGTCGTCGCTGCGCGAGCGCACATGGGCATTGGCATGGAGCCAGGCGATGGCTTCGCCCTCATCCGCCGGAACGTCGAAATGGACGGGCCGCTCTTCATCCACGATGAGGCTGTCGATCAGATCGAGAAGGCCGGAGGCACCCTCCCCCGTCAGCGCGGAGACGGCGACCGTCATCGGATCGCGCGCGGCCATGTTGACGGCAGTATCGTGAAATTCGCCTTCGAGAAGATCGATCTTGTTCAGCACATCGACGACATGCTGGCCGTTCGCGGCGGCGGACTCCTTCGTCACGCCGAGCGAGGCGAGCACCTCCTCGACATCCTTCTTCTGGATCGCCGTTTCCTCATGCGCCGCATCACGGACATGGAGAATGACTTCCGCCTCGAGCACTTCTTCGAGTGTCGCGCGGAAGGCGGCGACGAGATGCGTCGGCAGGTCGGAAATGAAGCCCACCGTGTCCGACAGGATGACCTTGCGGCCGCTCGGCAGGAGAAGGCCGCGCATGGTCGGGTCGAGCGTGGCGAAGAGAAGGTTCTCTGCGAAGACGCCCGCTTCCGTCAGCCGATTGAAGAGCGTCGACTTGCCGGCATTTGTGTAGCCGACAAGCGCGACGATCGGATAAGGCGCGTCGCGGCGCGTCTTGCGGTGAAGCTGGCGGGTACGCTTCACGGTTTCGAGCTGACGCTCGATCTTGGTGATGCGCTCCTGGATCAGGCGGCGGTCCGCCTCGATCTGGGTTTCGCCGGGGCCGCCGAGAAAGCCGAAGCCGCCGCGCTGGCGCTCGAGATGGGTCCAGCTCCGTACGAGACGGCTCTTCTGGTAGTTGAGATGCGCGAGCTCGACCTGCAGCGTGCCTTCGCGCGTTCGCGCGCGCTCGCCGAAGATTTCGAGGATGAGGCCCGTGCGGTCCAGGACCTTGACGTTCCAGGCGCGTTCGAGATTGCGCTGCTGGCCGGGTCCGAGCGGTCCGTCGACGACAACGAGTTCGACGCGAAGTTCGGCAATCTGCCCCTTCAGTTCATCGACCTTGCCTTCACCAAGCAATGTCGCAGGACGCGGCTTCGCAAGCGACACGACGGAACTGCCGACGACATTGAGAGAGATGGCAGCCGCAAGGCCCACGGCTTCCTCGAGCCGGGACTCCGGAGAACGCGACGCGCCCCCTTCCCTTTTTGCCTGTTGTTCGGCCGACTTCAGCCAGGGCACGAGCACGAAGGCGCGCGTCGGCTCCTTAGGCGTTACCTGGAAGCCGCCTGCCCCGCGCCTGCCCCCGGCTGGGCTCTCGAATTCTTCTGTCAATCAGAGGTCTCTTCAGGCCTCTTCCCCGTTCGCCTCCGGCTCGAAGAGCTGGACGGGTTGGGCCGGCATGATGGTCGATATCGCATGCTTATACACGAGCTGCGAATGGCCGTCCCGACGCAACAACACACAAAAGTTGTCAAACCAGGTGACCACGCCCTGAAGCTTCACGCCGTTGACCAGGAATATGGTGAGGTTGGTCTTGTGCTTCCGGACATGGTTCAGGAACGTGTCCTGAAGGTTGTGAGTTTTCTCATTCATGGGTAAACCCCATTTATCGAGTTAAGTGGGGCCGAACCCCTGCCGCGCGGGTCCGGCTTTTTTGTTTGCACGCACCTTCCTCATACGAAGGAAAGCAGGCTGCGGCTCTCGACTCCTACAGTCCGGCGTTTCAATTCATGCTGCAAGTGCGAAATTAACTTCGCACATGCAAATCGTACCGATTTCCGCCGTTTCTTGCCGATTTTGACAGAATTCTCACGCTTTCTTGTTCAGCTCAGCTCGCAAACCTTCATGTAGGCCTCGCGAAGGCGCATGGAAAGGGAGCCCGGTGCGCCATTGCCAATGGACTGGCCATCTATCGCGGTGACCGGAATGAGGATGGCCGACGAGGCGCTGATGAAGGCCTCCCGGGCGGATTTCGCCTCCTGCGGCGTGAAGGCCCGTTCCACCACCTCGATGCCTTCCTGCCGCGCGGCCGCAAGCAGGACCTTGCGCGTCACACCGTTCAGGATCTCGGATCCGGCAGGGCGCGTGACGAGGCGCCCTTCGCTATCGACGATCCAGGCATTGGTGGAGGATCCCTCGGTGACGTGACCGGTGTCATCGACGAGCCAGGCCTCGTAGGCGCCGGCCTCGCGCGCCTGCTGCTTGGCGAGGATGTTCGGCAGCAGCGCGACCGACTTGATGTCGCGGCGCGCCCAGCGAATGTCGGGCATGGTGATGACGGCGACCCCCTTCTCGA
>JAEPQD010000002.1:0-877414 GCA_017642695.1 Parvibaculum sp.
GATAACAGGCTGATCTCCCCCAAGAGTCCATATCGACGGGGAGGTTTGGCACCTCGATGTCGGCTCATCACATCCTGGGGCTGGAGCAGGTCCCAAGGGTTCGGCTGTTCGCCGATTAAAGTGGTACGTGAGCTGGGTTTAGAACGTCGTGAGACAGTTCGGTCCCTATCTGCCGTGGGTGTAGGAAAATTGAGAGGATCTGTCCCTAGTACGAGAGGACCGGGATGGACACACCTCTGGTGGACCGGTTGTCGCGCCAGCGGCACAGCCGGGTAGCTATGTGTGGACGGGATAACCGCTGAAAGCATCTAAGCGGGAAACCCACCTCAAAACCAGTTTTCCCTTGAGAGCCGTGGTAGACGACCACGTTGATAGGCCAGGTGTGGAAGTGCGGCAACGCATGTAGCTTACTGGTACTAATCGCTCGATTGGCTTGATTACTCTCATTTATCTCTGCTCATTCGCGTGAGTTTGAGAGACGAAAACAGACCAAAGACAACAATCATTCGAACCCTGACGATATGCTCTTCGCCGGCCTGGTGGTTATAGCGAGGAGCCCACACCCGATCCCATCCCGAACTCGGCCGTTAAATTCCTCAGCGCCGATGGTACTATGTCTTAAGGCATGGAAGAGTAGGTCGCTGCCAGGCCTGCCAAGCGCATATCGTTCATCCCTTCTTCCCGATAGAGCCGTCTCGCGGCTACTCCGCACACATCCTGACCTTCTTGTCTCGATCGCGTGTGCGGGCGAGCAAGCGAGGCACGGTTCGCACGAAATTGACGCGGGGTGGAGCAGCCCGGTAGCTCGTCAGGCTCATAACCTGAAGGTCGCAGGTTCAAATCCTGCCCCCGCAACCAAATCAAAAAGCCCGCAGGAGAAATCCTGCGGGCTTTTTTTGTTCGTTACTCACGAACCAGCGGCGGGTCGTGGCCGTTGCCGTGAGAGGGCCCGATTGAGCTCGGCCGCGCCCGTCTCCTCCGGGTGAGCTTTCATCGTCATGCAAATCCATTATGGTGGCACCCGAACTCGATCATGAAGGCAGGCTTGTCGGGATGGACGTGAATTCGCCGCAGGGCATGAGTTTTGAAGAGGCGGCAAAGGGCGTCGTCGCGATGGCGCGGTTCGCCGGTATGCGCGGCTGGGTGCCGGCCACCAGCGGCAATTTTTCCGTAAGGGTGGACGAAAAGTGGGCGGCCCTCACGGCAACAGGCGCGAACAAGGCCGAGCTCGACGAGGCCGGCGTGATCGAGGCGGAGATTGCGGGTCCGAAGCATCCGCGGGCGTCGGCCGAGGCGCCGCTTCATCTCGTGCGCTACCGTGCTGCGCCGGAAATCGGCGCCATCGCCCATGTGCACGGGCTGGCGGCCACTGTGCTCTCGCGGCGGCATGAGAAGGCGGGATCTATCCGGCTCGAGGGATGGGAGCTCCTGAAGGCTTTCCCGGGCATCGATACGCATGAGGCCCATCTCGATGTTCCGATCGTGCCGAACGACCAGGACACGGATAGGCTGGCGGGACTGGTCGAAGAAAAACTGGCGGCTGGCGGGCCCTTCCATGGTTATCTCATCGCAGGCCACGGCCTATATGTATGGGGTGGAAGCGCAGTGGAAACGATCCGCCACATGGAAGCATTCGATTTTCTGCTGACCGCACAGATGTATGAGGAGGGCGCAAGATGACCCGGCTCACCATTTATCCCGACACGGATCCCGAGACCGTTCTGCTCGAAACGAGCGACGGCGAGAAAATCGCGGCGGAACTCGCCGCAATCGGTGTTTCCTTCGAACGATGGGATGCGCCTCATGCGCTTTCCGACGAAGCCGACCAGGAGGCGGTGCTCGCTGCCTATGACCGCGATGTTTCGCGCATCATGGAGGAAGGCGGTTACCAGAGCGTCGATGTCGTACGCGTGAAGCCGGACAATCCGAACCGCGTGGAGCTCCGCCAGAAGTTTCTTGCCGAGCACACGCATGACGACGATGAAGTGCGTTTCTTCGTGGATGGCGCTGGCGCGTTCTATCTCAGAAAGGATGGCCGCGTGTTCCAGGTTATCTGCGAGCGCAGCGACCTGATCAGCGTACCGGCCGGGATCACCCATTGGTTCGACACTGGCCCCGCGCCCGATTTCTGCGCAATCCGAATCTTCACGACGCCGGAAGGCTGGGTCGGCCATTTTACCGGCGACGACATCGCGACCCGCTTCCCGAAATTCGAAAGCGAGACGGCATGACGGCTATCCGCGCCGTCGTGACGGACATCGAAGGAACGACGACGCCTCTCGCCTTTGTGCATGAGGTCCTGTTTCCCTATGCGCGAGAACGGATTCGGCAATTCGTGAAGAAACACGAAGGCGATTCCGAGGTAGCAGCCGCGCTTGCCGAGGCGCGCCAGCTTGGCGGCATCGGAGATGTCGATACGGATGCGACTGCCGATCTTCTGCTTTCATGGATGGAGGAAGACCGAAAGGCCGGTCCGCTCAAGCTCCTGCAGGGGCTGATCTGGCGGCAGGGCTACGAGGAAGGCGCGCTCAAGGGCGAAGTCTATGAGGATGCCGCCGCACTGCTCGAGCAGTGGCACGAGCGGGGCCTGCGTCTCTTCGTCTATTCGTCAGGCTCAGAGGAAGCGCAACGGCTGATCTTCGGCCGTTCGGACAAGGGCGATCTCGCGAAGCTCTTCGAAGGTTTCTTCGACACGCGGATCGGAGCCAAGGTCGAGGCCGATTCCTACAAGACTATCGTTCGCGAAGCCGGCCTCAACGCGGAAGAGATGCTTTTCCTGTCGGATCATGCGGGCGAGATCGCCGCGGCGCGCGACGCGGGCATGAAGGCAGTCCGCATCGACCGCGAGCTCGCGCTCGACATGTGGAAGGAAGACGAAGCCGCACCGGTGGCAGGTTCCTTTCTGCCCGTGGAAGCGAATCTTCTCTCCGCCGGATAAGAGCCCTGCGCCTGACGCAGGCCCTTACCTCAGCGTCCCAGCGTGTAGCGGTGCGCCAGCATCCCGACAATCATGGCGACGACGAAGGTGAGAGCCTGCTCCGGCACGAGGCCGAGGGCCGCCAAGCCGGGCCCGGGGCAGAAGCCCGCGATACCCCAGCCGATGCCGAAGAGCGCCGCGCCCGCGACGAGCCGCCCGTCGATATCCGTGCGCGTGGGGATGAACCACTTCTCGGCAAGGAGCGGATGATCGCGCCGCTTCGCCCACTGGAAGGCCGGGAAGGCGGCGATGATCGCACCGCCCATGACGAAGGCGAGCGTCGGATCCCAGTCGCCCGCGATATCGAGGAAGCCAAGGACCTTGGCAGGATTTGCCATGCCGGAAATCGTGAGGCCGAGGCCGAAGAGGATGCCCGCGGCGAAGGCGGCGAGGATGGTGTTCCTGTTCATCTCAGGCTCCGAGAAGGTGGCGCATGACGAAGACGGTTGCGACGCCGAAGGCCATGAAGGTGGCCGTCGCGACGATGCCGCGCGCGGAGAGGCGCGAGATGCCGCATACGCCGTGGCCGCTGGTGCAGCCGCTGCCGAGCCGCGTTCCGAAGCCGACAAGGAGACCGGCGGCAACGAGAAGGACCGGTGTCGCGGCGACCTCGATCGCGACGGGGACGAGGTTCGCGTAGACGATGGGCGCGGCGACAAGGCCTGCAAGGAAGGCAAGCCGCCATCCAGCGTCGCTATCGCGCAGGTCGAGCGCGCTGCCAAGGATTCCGCTGATGCCGGCGATGCGCCCGGTCAGCATGAGCAGCAATGCCGCCGATGTACCGATGAGAAGGCCGCCGACGAGGCCTGAGACGGGGGTGAAGTTTTCCATCGTTGCCTCAGCTCGCTTCCCTGACAGGGGTCTTCAGATAGACGGAGCCGTTCGCTTCGGGCTCCGGCAGATCGCCGCCGCGGATGTTCACCTGGAGCGAGGGATAGAGGAGGCGCGGCGAACCGAGCTTCGCGTTGCGCTCCTCGCGGAGTTTCACGAACTCCTCCTCGGTGACGCCTTCATGTGCGTGCCTGTTCGACTTGCGCTGTTCCGCGACGGTCGACTCCCAGCGATTGTCCTTGCGGGTTTCAGGCAGGTAGTCGTGACCGACGAAGACGCGGGTGGCTTCGGGAAGCGCAAGGATCTTCCGGATCGAGGCATAGAGCGTGTGCGCATTGCCACCGGGGAAGTCCGTACGGGCCGTGCCGTAGTCGGGCATGAAGAGCGTGTCGCCGACAAAAGCCGCATCACCGATCACATAGGTGATGTCGGCGGCAGTGTGACCCGGAGTGTGGATGACGCGCGCTTCCATGTTGCCGATGGAGAAGGTGTCGCCGTCGCGAAAGAGACGGTCGTAGGGCGTCCCGTCAGCGGCGACATAGGGCATGTCGAAGACAGTGCGCCAATAGGCCTGGATGTCGGCAATATGTTCGCCGATGCCGCTCTTCGTGCCGAACTTCTCGCGGAGATAACTGGTTGCGGTCAGGTGGTCGGCATGGGCATGCGTGTCGAGCACCCATTCGACCTTAAAGCCTTGCTCGGCGACGAAGTCCGCAACACGATCCGCCGACTGCCGTGAAATCCGGCCAGATGCCGGATCATAATCGGTGACGGCGTCGATGATGGCGGCCTGTCGGGTTTCCGGATCGGCGACGACATAGGTGACTGTTGCGGTCGCCTCGTCGAAGAAAGCTGTGACTTCGGGCTTCATGAAACGACTCCTCGAGTTTCCGGAAGTTGCATTCTGCTGCGCTTAATATGCTCCTTAAAACCCCGAAAAATAAGTGTGATATTGTGCCGCATTCATGGGAACAAAGCCCGGAATTCAGCCAGAAAAATGGCCCGGAGCCGAAGCGCCGGGCCGTTCTGTTTCGCAATGAACGTCAGATCAGTCGCACTTGCCTTCCTCGCGGCAGCCCTTGTAACCACCGGCCGCCGCGCCAACCGCGCCGCCAATGGCCGCGCCGGTTCCCGGGTCACCACCGGTTATGGCGCCGGCCGCGGCGCCGACACCAGCGCCAATGGCACCGCCGGAAAGCGCACCCTGCTCTGTCTTGCCCATATTGGTGCAGCCAGCCGTCATCAGAAAGGCGGCCATTACCGTCACAATCGCAGTTCTGGTCATCACGTTCGCCTCCTTGGTTGTTCACTGCGAAAACGTCCCGGCGAAGAAGGCGTTCCTGCCGGAAAATGGCTGTCTTTGGGCAATTTCGGGGCAAATGCCTCTTGTGCCTCAACGGGGCGTTGCGGATGATCCGCGTGTGAGCATGGACTTCAAACCGGAAGGGCCGGGCGGCGACCGCCTCAATGAAACGGAAGGCGGCGCGCCTTCCGCGGAGCGCAGCCGCGCGCGGAAACTCGGCATTTATGCGGGGCGTGCGCTGCTGCTGCTTTTCTTCGGGCCCGCGGTGCTGATCCTCGTCTATGCGGTGGTGCCGCCGCCTGCGACGCCGCTGATGCTGATCCGGCTCGTGGAAGGATACGGGCTTGCGAAGGACTGGGTGCCGCTCAGCGAAATCTCGCCGCATCTGCAGCGCGCGGTGATCGCGGCCGAGGACGGAAAGTTCTGTAAACACGGGGGGTTCGACTGGGAAGCGGTCGATACCGCACTCGAGAGCTATCGTGGCGGTGGACGTCTCAGAGGGGCGAGCACGATCAGCATGCAGACGTCGAAGAACCTGTTTCTGTGGCCGGGACGCACGTTCATCCGCAAGGGCGGCGAGGCCTACATCACGGTGTGGCTCGAAGCGCTGCTCAGCAAGCGACGGATCATGGAGCTCTATCTGAACGTGATCGAGTTCGGACCCGGCATATATGGCGTCGAGGCAGCGGCGCGGCACTATTACGGGGTGAGTGCGGGACAAGTTTCGCACGCGCAGGCGGCGCAGCTCGCCTCGGTTCTGCCGAACCCGCTGGAGTGGCGGCCGGGAGCGACGGGCCGCGCGGGAACGATCTCTGCACGGATGAATTCCGTGCAACTGGGGACAAATGGCCCCTGTGAGAGCTGACTGTCACTGAACTGTCATTAAAACGTTACAAATTGAATCGCGGCTGCGACGGCGGTTGCGTGAGGTTCTGTTGCGGCAGACCGTTCGGTCAGGCGGGGATAAGTGCGTGAGGGAGTTATCCCCGGGTGTGCGATAGATCGAGTGGTGGAGGGGGATAAAGGCTGAGTGCGTATCGCCCCCGCCCCAAAAAATTTGAAGAATTTTTTGACCCTCCCCGAGGGGAGGGTGGGAGGTGATGCTTCCGTTAGCCGTGAGTTTCGGAATGTTCGTCATCGCCGTCGCGCGCGAGGAGGGCGGCGAGGGCGCAGAGGCGGGCTTCGGTATCGGAGAGCATCCAGTTGTCGATGAGGACGGTGCGGGCCGCATCGTAATCGGCGCGGACGGCGGCGGCGAGCGCGGTGTGGGTTTCCTCCGCGCCCATGCCGGGCGTCCAGCCTTCGGCGGTCAGGGCCTCGGCGAGCTTTTTCTCGTGGACGATGGATGCGCTGTCGGCGCCGCCTTCGCCGATCCATATGTTGCCGAGCGCGGCGGCGCCGTCGGGGTCGGCGAGGAGGCTCACGAAGTCGCGCGCGGCGATGCCGGAGCCTTCGGGCTCGGCGAGGAAAAGCGCGCCCGGAACGGCGGCGGCGAGAAGCGCGGTGCCGCCGAGGACGATGAGCGTGCGGCGCGAGACGGAGACGCCCTGCGCATCATGGTGCCCGCGATCGTCGTGAGCGGAATGGTGTTCGGTGTTCATGCGTTCCCTCCCGCTTTCAAAGTTCGGACGCGCCGGCCGCGAAGCGGCGCTTCAGGTGGTCGGAGAGGCGCAGCGCCAGCGCGACGAGGGTGAGCGTCGGGTTGACGGTGGAGCCGGTGGTGAAGAGCGACGAGCCCGCGATGAAGAGATTGGACATGCCATGGACGCGGCATTCCGCATCGACGACGCCGCGGCGCGGGTCGACCGACATGCGCGTGGTGCCGAGATGGTGGTTGCCCCAGCCTTCGGCCTCGGTCCATTCGTCGCGCTCGGGGAAGAGGATCTGCACGCGGCCCTCGCCCCAGCCGCCGAAGGCGCGGGCGACGGCCTCGAGATTGCCGCGCAGGCTGTCCGCGTCCGACTTCTTCAGCCGCCAGGCGAGCTTCGTGCGCCGCAGGCCGAGCGCATCCGTCTCGTCCGACAGCGTGACGCGGCTTGCGGGGTTCGGTTCCTGCTCGCTGGCGCAGCCGACGCCGAGGCGCCAGCCGATCTCGTTCGAGGCCGCGGGCGAGGCGGTGGTGCTGCGCGCGAGCTGAAGCACGCTGCGGAAGACGGCGTTGCGCTTCGCGGCCTCTTCCGCCTTCGCCTTCTCCTCCTCGCTCGCGTCCGCGGCGGGCGGTTCGTCCTCCGCGAGGATCGGATGCGAGGGCGCGAAGGTCATGACCGTGCCGAGACGCTTCGTGCGGCGAAGATAGTCTTCCGTGAACATGAGGCAGCCGCGCATGACGACATTGCCCGCCGGCGTCACGACTTTCGTGTAGGTGCGGTACCAGTCCGCGACGAGGTCGAGGCCGGTGACGAGGAAGGTCGCGGGCGAGGGGACATGCGGATGCTCCATGAAGAAGCGGCCGACAATACCGTTGCGGTTGCCGAGACCGGCTTCCTCGACGCTGTTGGAGAGAAGCAGCAGCCGCGCATTCTCGATGCCGCCGGTGGCGAGCACGCAGGCCTTCGGCTTCACCGTGAAGCGGACGCCCGAAAGCGTCGCGACGTCGAGGCGCTCGACCTCGGCGCCGTTCGGGCTCGCCACGATCTCCGTCACGTTGGAATGGAGATAGCAGGTGACGTTCTTCGCGCGCTCGATGTCCGGGCGGTACTTCTTTCCCATGCGGGTGGGCGGGCTGTAGAGGAAGAAGCGGGTCTCGACCTCGTCGCCCGCAAGGGGGAGCGGCTGGCCGCCCTTTTCCCAGGCGGAGGCATCGTCGAAGGCGGGGGAGCGGATCTGCAGGACCTCGCGGGCGCGCTCGTAGAAGGGGTCGAGGTCCGCGCGCGCGATGGGCCAGCCGGAATAAGGCACCCAGTCGCGCTCCTCGAAATCGAGCGGCTCGAAGGGACGGCACCAGCCGCCCCAGTGATTGGTGGTGCCGCCGAAATAGCGCAGGCGCGAACTGGTGAGCGGATAATCGACGCCTGCGATCTCGCCTTCGTAGAGGTCCTGCGTTTCGGCATCGAACTCGAAGCCGCCGCTCTCGATCAGCGCGACGGAAATGCCGCTGCCGGCAAGCTCGCGGGCGATGGAGATGCCCGCCGCGCCCGCGCCGATGATGGCGAGGTCGGTTTCGATGACCGTTCCGTCGGGAACCTGGCGTCCGTCTACAAACATGGGATTTCCGTCTCTCCTCGCGGGCATGCGCCTTCGTGACGCTTTTGTTACCCGATTTCGTGCCCGAATTGCGGCAGGCCCCCGACTTTTATAGGACTATCCACGGGAATCCGTGTGGAATTTACGCAGGCGGATGGCGGGAAAAGTGGGCGTTTTCGGCTGGACCGGGTGCCGCGCTCCATGCGAGGTTTCATCCCAACAGGAATCCCCCTTCCGGCCAAGGCTGCGAGGTCCCCCCAGGGCCCCCGAAAGACAGCGCGCCCGGGCAAGGGACAGCATCAAACGGAGGACGACCAATGAAAGAATGCCTCAAGTTCTACATCAATGGCGAGTGGGTGGACCCGGCCGAGCCGAAGACGCTCGACGTCATCAACCCGGCGACCGAAGAGCCCTGCGCGAAGATCAGCATCGGCTCCAAGAAGGACGTCGACAAGGCCGTCGCGGCCGCGAAGAAGGCCTTCGAGACCTTCTCCAAGACGAGCGTCGACGAGCGGATCGCGCTTCTGTCCAAGATCATGGAAGTCTATCAGAGCCGCTACGGCGAGATCGCCGAGGCGATCAGCATGGAAATGGGCGCGCCGGCGAAGCTCTCGCAGGTCGCGCAGGCTGCGATGGGGCTTGCCCATCTCGGCACGACCATCGAAATCCTGAAGAACTACAAGTTCGAGGAACAGCGCGGCACGACGACGCTCCGCAAGGAACCGATCGGCGTCTGCGGCTTCATCACGCCGTGGAACTGGCCGGTGAACCAGATCATGTGCAAGGTCGCCCCGGCAATCGCGGCGGGCTGCACCATGGTGCTGAAGCCTTCCGAGGAAGCGCCGATCAACGCCTATCTCATCGCCGAGATCTTCGACGCGGCGGGCGTGCCGAAAGGCGTGTTCAACCTGGTGAACGGCGACGGCCCGGGCGTGGGCGCGGCGATCTCCTCGCACCCCGATGTCGACATGGTTTCCTTCACGGGCTCGACCCGCGCGGGCATCCTGGTCGCGAAGGCGGCGGCCGACACGGTCAAGCGCGTGGCGCAGGAACTTGGCGGCAAGTCGCCCAACATCATCCTCGACGACGCCGACCTGCAGAAAGCCGTCAGCGGCGGCATCATGGGCGTGATGCAGAATTCCGGACAGTCCTGCAACGCGCCGACGCGCATGCTGGTGCCGGCGGGCAAGCATGACGAGGCGGTGAAGATCGCCAAGGCGACCGCCGAAAGCGTGAAGGTCGGCGACCCGAACGCCGAAGGCACGGTGATGGGCCCGGTGGTGAACGAGGTTCAGTTCAACAAGATCCAGGCGCTGATCCAGAAGGGCATCGACGAAGGCGCGACGCTCGTCACCGGCGGCACGGGCCGCCCCGACGGTCTCAATAAGGGCTTCTATGTGCGCCCGACGGTGTTTGCCGGCGTCACCAACGACATGACGATCGCGCGCGAGGAAATCTTCGGCCCCGTCGTCGCCATCATGCCCTACAAGACGGAAGAGGAAGCGATCGCCATCGCGAACGACACCGTCTACGGGCTTTCGGGCTATGTGCAGGGCGAGCCCGCCCACGCCAACAAGGTCGCGGCGCAGATCCGCGCCGGCCAGATCCATGTGAACGGCGCGGGCCCGGACCTCAACGCGCCCTTCGGCGGCTACAAGCAGTCCGGCAACGGCCGCGAATGGGGCCCGCTCGGCTTCGAGGAATTCCTCGAGACGAAGGCCGTGCTCGGGGCGAACGCCGCTTGATGTTCTGACGGCGCACAAGCGCCGGCGCGCAGTCGTGCTTGCCGCCGTTCTCCGGTTTCACCGGCCGAACGGCGGAGGAAGGCGAAGGCGAAGCAGAACGGAAAATTCCGGGTTAATCCGGACACGGAAAAGCCGGTGCGAGAAATCGCACCGGCTTTTTGCCGACCACGATGTTTCTGCTATCTTTGTCGCAATACGTCGCGGCATTCTGTGCTGATCGCCCGTCTGATGATGGAGGAACGTCGTGACGACAGCCGATTGGGCGTTGACCATAAGTTTGGGTTCTTTAGCGGTAGCTGTTGCTGCATTTGTCTGGAACGTTTGGTCGAAGTTCATTTTTCCAAAGCCGAAAATCGATGTGTCATTTAACGTGATGCAAAGTTTTGGAGGTGTTGGCGACGGAATCGATGTGCTTGTCTTGTCTGCCACAAACTTCGGACCAGCAGTATGTACATTGAAGATGGCGGTCGTGCGCAGGCGAACAATGAACCTGAGGCACCGATGGCAGTATGGAGTTCTCAATCCGCTCCACGGATTTCCCGCCCAAATAAAGAGTTCTCAGGGGCCATTTAGTGGCGGCCTGCCGAAGAAGCTGGACGTGGGCGAAGAGTTCTCAGCCTATTTTCCTTACGATGCGGACACATCTATCTTCTCGCGCGAACGCGTAGGGTTCGTGGATACCTACGGTCGGAATCATTGGTGCTCGCGGAAACACATGCGGAAAGCGAGGGAGCGGTTCATCAAGGATTTTGGAAAGGTTCCGATGGAATAACGGCCGGCCACTCCGGATTTTTCGTGGAAGGGAGAGCGGGTGTCATCCCGGCGAAAGCCGGGACCCACTCGCATTTCCTCTTGCCGCAGCTGTGGGGGCGAGGGGCAGCGTTCCAGCATCAAGATGAAAACCGAAACCGCACTTGCTGGGGAACCAATGGGTCCCGTCTTTCGCCGGGATGACACTTTTGGGTGGGGTGAGCCGTCACGCAAGGAAGGGTTTGCACACGGAGACGCGGAGACGCGAAGGAGGGAGCTCTGTGTTCTCTGGGACTCTGTGTGATGAAACTTCGTTCTGCGGTTCGCTGATCTGCGAGTGGGTCCCGGGGACAAGCCCCGGGATGACATGAAAGTGTGGCTTTGCTCCCCCGCCCCGAAATCTGCGTCGCCCGCGCTTGCAGATTTTGACCCGCCCCCAGGGGCGGGTGGGCCGATGGCATGATGTGAGACGCGGGGGCCACGACGATTTGAGCGTAGATACCGCGCACCGCCGAAAACATGTTTAATCGCAGTGTCTTAACTCGTGCTTGTTAGCTGCGAGTCTCATTAACCCTACAAACTGCTTCTATCTAGAATGAATCTGCTGTTTCATTATGGGGCAGCCGAGCGAGGCTGCTTGTGAAACGGAGTGACGGCCCCGCCTTGCGCGCGGGGCGCCGCCGGGACCTCGGGTCCGCGGGCGCAGAGGGGGCGAAATGGGTCGGGGGGCTCAGTCCAGAGCTGGCTGGTATGGCGCGGGCATTCTGCTTGCGGCCGTTGCCGGCGCGATGCTTCTTCCGGCGACGCCCGCAAGTGCGGCTGCGACGGTTTGTACCGACACCACGACGGGCACCGGCAACGGCGCCACCGCCACCAATCCCAATGCGACGGCCTGCGGCGACTCGGCAGGGGCGACCGGCCTCGGCGGCTCCGCCTTCGGCGCGGGCAGCGAGGCGAGCGGCGAGGGCAGCGCCGCCTTCGGCAATTCCAGCGTTTCGGACGGCGACTTCTCGGCGGCCTATGGCGCCGCCGCCACCGCGAATGGCGAAGGCTCCTCCGCCTTCGGCTTCCAGGCGGATGCGGACGCCGATTACAGTTCGGCCTACGGCACGGGCAGCACGGCGGCCGGCGAGGACTCGACGGCGGTCGGCGCCTTCGCGGGCGCCAGCGACGTGGGCGCCACGGCGGTCGGTGCCGGGAGCCTCGCGGAGGCCGTGGATTCGACGGCTGTCGGCTCCTTCTCGGAAGCGTCGGGAGCCGGGTCCACGGCGGTCGGCGTCATCAGTCTCGCCGATGAGGAGGGCGCGAGCGCCTATGGCGCGGGGGCGACCGCGGACGGCGCCTATTCGACGGCGGTCGGCACCAACTCCTATGCCGAAAGTTTCGGCTCGACGGCGCTCGGCGCCGCCGCCGAAGCGGAGAGCAGCGGTTCGACGGCGGTGGGCGGCAACAGCTGGGCATCCGAGAACGACGCGACCGCCGTCGGCGAAAGCGCCTTCGCGCTGGCGGAAGGCGCGACCGTGGTGGGCCAGGACGGCACGGCGGAAGGCGTCGAGTCCAGCGCCTTCGGCGAGAACTCGTATGCGGAAGGCGAAAACTCCATCGCCATCGGCACCGACTACGACAATGACGATACGGGCGCCCACGCGTCGGGCCTCAACTCGGCCGCCATCGGCACGGACAGCGTGGCGAGCGGCGACGGTGCGATCGCGTTCGGCTGGGGCGCCGAGGCGACGCAGGAGGGCAGCGTTGCGATCGGCGAGGGCGCGTCCTCCACCGGGGCCGACGCCATCGCCATCGGCACCGGCGCCACCGCGACGGGATCGGTCGCGATGGGCGCGGGCAGCACGGCATCGGGCGGCGGCGCCGCCTTCGGCGACAACAGCACGGCGACCGGCGGCAACAGCGCGGCTTTCGGACCGGCCGCCGTGGCGTCGGGTTCGCAATCGACCTCCGTCGGACCGAACACGGAAGCGTCCGGCTTCGCCTCCTATGCGGGCGCCTATGGCGCGAGCGCGACCGGTGCGAATTCCGTTTCCATCGGTGCGGAATCCCATGCGAGCCTCGACGGCGGCGTCGCGCTCGGCGGCGGCGCGGCCTCGGACGGGTTGCAGGCGGTCG
Source organism: Parvibaculum sp. (assembly GCA_017642695.1). Taxonomy (GTDB): domain Bacteria; phylum Pseudomonadota; class Alphaproteobacteria; order Parvibaculales; family Parvibaculaceae; genus Parvibaculum. Next base: position 12,911 of record JAEPQD010000002.1, read on the forward strand.
CGCTCGGCGAACTCTCGACCGCGGATGGCGCGAACAGCGTGGCGCTCGGCGCGAACTCCACGGCGAGCGCGGCCAACAGCACGGTGCTCGGCGACGGCGGCATGGCGAGCGCCTCGAACAGCGTGGCGCTCGGTTCGGGCTCGGTCGCGGACGAGGAAGACACGGTGTCGGTCGGCTCGACCGGCAATACGCGGCGGATCACCAATGTGACGGCGGGCATCGCGCCCACCGACGGCGTCAATGTGAGCCAGTTGCGCGGCGTCTATACGAGCCTCAGCAACGACATCGACAAGACGCAGGAAGGCGTTGCGATGGCGTTCGCGATGGCGGGGACGTCGGGGCTCGCGAAACACGAGAAATTCGCGCTGTCGGGCGGCGTCGGCACGTTCGAGGGGCATCAGGGCGCGGCGCTCGGCGCGGCGATGCGGCTCGACGACAACTGGTCGCTCAATGCGGGCGTTGCCGCCGGCATGCAGGAGGGCACGGTCGGCGGACGCGTCGGCTTCCGTTACGCCTGGTAAAACCCGCAGAAAAGCGCGGTTTAGCATTTTGTTGAGGTAAATGTGCGCAGATGGCTGAGATTCGGGAGAATTCGGCCATGCGGCTCTTTGCGATTTCCGTCGGCATACTGATCGCGCTTATCTGCGCGTTCTTCCTCGGCGCCTACCTCCTGGGCGGATCGCTCGGGAATGCGCGGTTTCCGTCGCTGACATTTGCCGGCGGCACGGCAGAGCCCGCCGCGCCACAGGCTTCGCCCGCCGAGACCGTGAGCGAGCGCGCGGCCGCGCCGCAGCCCGCACCGAAGAAGCCGGTCTTTCCGCATATGGAACTGCAGGCGCAATATGCCGGGCCCTTCGCCGATACGCTGATCCAGCGCTGGCGCGACCCGATCGACGGACGCGTCTGCTACATCTACCTGCCCGCCTATGTGAAGCATGCGCCGCTCGACAAGCCCGGCGGCTTCTTCGATTACGGCGCGAACTCGATCGGCAGCATCAGCTGCGGCGCACCGGGCCCCGAACTCAAGCCCGCGCGGTAGCCGTTCTTTCCTTCTGACTGAAGGTCAGGCGCCGGAAGAAGACCAGGACCGCTGCAGCGAAATGCCGGCGACGTCCATGTCCAGGAATTCAGCGCTGCGCGGATCCGGATAGGGTAGATGGAGCCTGCCGCGCCGATCCGGCGTTTCAATGGTTCGCCACTTTCGCAGGGCGTTCCAGTAGATGTCCCGCACGCAATATGTCTGTGCGTCCCCACCGGCGATGTTGTCACGACAGTAAGCGGCCATCGCGTCGGCTGTATCCATTATGATCTCGCCCGTATTCGGCCAGCTTCTATGGGTGCTCGTTTGGTAAAATCTCTTCGTCAGCATGACGCCGGGCGTGAACTGAAAGCGGCCGCACAGTGCCAGTCCGAACAGCCATGCCCGTTCCGAGTGGGCGAGGTGAGGGGTCTTGCGAATGTACATTCCCGAACGCCGGATGGCGTCAGCCCGGATAAGTCCCTTGAAGCTGCCATTGAAGCGCCCGATCCAGAACAATGGCAGCGCGTCGCCGAGTTTCCATCGGCGCTCTGCCGGGTTCTCCCTGGCGTTCAACGCATCTCTCTCGGGGATGCGGTTGTTGTCGATGTCCACCGCTTCGACCGCGCCATAGGCGAGAACGGCATCGGGCGCCGAATCCAGCGCATCCGTGAGCCGCGTCAGGGCGGCCAGAGTGGAGGAATCGTCATGCGGCAGGATGCGCAGATATTCTCCGCCAGCTTCCGCCATCAGGCCGTTGATGTTGTCGACCCAGTCGGCCCGGTCCGACGCGACCATGAAGCGAACGTTCTCCCGGCCCGCATATCGGGTGCGCAGACGATCCACGCAGTCGTCGTCGCAATGCCGATCCGAGATCAGTATCTCGACATCCGTATCGACGATTGAATCGATATTGCCGGTTATCACCCTCTCAAAGCGGCGCGAGCGATAAAGGGGGATAAGACAGGAGACTTTCGGCACGTCACGCCTCGAGAACGAGATTGGCGGCCCGCAGGGCGTATAACGGCGCCGTACAATACTTGCCGGTGTCCAGCGTCACCCATGAGCCGTGCCGCGTCGGCCCGATCTCGTGACGTTCATGCAGTCCGCTTTCCGGATCGTCGATATCGGTTTCACCCCAGGCTGCTATCACGCCGCCGCCGACACGTATGCGGTCCAGCGCGGGCGTCAACCGGGACAGCGACGGCAGATAGCGCAGCAGTGCCTCAAGAGTGGCAGACGCAATTGCTTCGCGATCCATCTCACGCGTCACCATCTCCAGCATGGGGCGAGGGTTGATATCGCTCGTCTCCGCCAGTTTGCAGACGGGATACCAGGACAGATAGAACCGTCCGTCACCATGATTTACGAAATCGCCGTAGGACCCCACCATCAAGGTGGCGGATGGCGTATTCACGGTGCTTGCCATGCCGGGTGCGTCGAGCGTCACCGACGCCTTGTAGCGCAGCAGGCAGGTGCGGCCCGAATGCACGCCTATCTCACTGTCGAGTCTCAGACGGTCGCCCCATAATGCGTTCACTACGCCTGCATAGCGCAACCGTTCTGCGCCGGACGCGGCCCTGCATGTGATGTCCCAGCCGCCCGGTGCGGCCTCAGCCGTTTCCACCGTCGTGCCAAGCCTGAGCTCAATTCGCGGTTCGGCGTAGATGCATGCACTAACAAGGTTGGCAATCCCGACGGTATCGACCGAGCGCTCGTCGGTGGCAAAAGCCGCTCCAACCAGGCGAGGATCGAACCACTGCCGGTATTCATTCCCGGTCAGCCGACGATGCGGTGCGGGAGTGCCGGCATCCGTTTCATGTTCTCGCTCGAATTTCGCAATCGCGGTATCCACCCGGCTGAAATGCGCTGCGATCTCATCCGGACTCATTTGCGAGTCGCGCGGTACACCGTAGAGGAAGGGTTTCGATTGCGCGAAGCTGCTCGCGGGGACTCCGGTGATCTGCGAAAGGATCGGCAGAAAGCTCAATGCGCCTTCGATCATCCGCTCGCAGGTGGGACCGGATTTGTCGGCGGCATAGACGTATCCAAGGTGCAATTTGCCTTCATTGTGAAGGCTCGCCTGCGACATCGGGATTTTTCCATTGTCGATCAGGTCAACATCGTGACCCTGTCGCGCAAGTTCCAGCGCCGTGATGCAGCCCGCAATGCCGGCCCCCAGCACGGCAACTCTCCCGCCGCGGTCCGTCCGGGATACCCTGTCCAGCATTGTTTCCGATCCGCCCCGATTGCCGGCTGTATGGCAGCCAACGCGCCATTTGACTGACCTAGCGTACCGTCCGCTGCATTGACCGCAAGTCAATCCGGCACATGCCTGTTTCTCGAACTCCGGGACGCGCGGACATTCGGATATCAGGTGCCTCGGCCTGCATCCGAGCGGGTCGTGCGAAACCGCCGTATCCTCTCCATTACCTCTGGCGTAATTGCCGCGGTGACGGCGCCCGGGGAGACTGGTTCCCAGTGGATCAACGCATTGGGGAGTCTCATTCATGTCCGCACGTCTCATCGCACTCATCGCCGTCATCCTCGCCTTCGGGGCGCTGAGCGCGCTGGCGCTGATGGAAGCCGGCTATCTCGGCATCTTCGCGCAGCATTTCGAGAATTATGCCCGGATGCAGGTGCTGAGCGATCTCGTCATCGTCTGCGTTCTCGCGATCATCTGGATGGTGCGCGACGCGAAGACGAGCGGCGTCACGCCCTGGCCCTTCGTGGTGCTGACGCTTGCGGCGGGTGCGTTCGGGCCGCTCTTCTATCTCGTGGCGCGGGAAGTCAAGGCGGGCGCGCGCGTCGCGGCGTGAGGTCTAGTTTTTCAACCGCCGCTTTCGCGGTTCGTCGACGAAGACCATCATGACGACGGCGGCGGCGAGGACGGCGATCGAGAGCGAGAAGAGCGCGGTGAAGGAGACGCCACGCGCGATGAAGCCGCCGAGCAGCGGGCCCATCGCCATCATGAGCGAGGTCGCGGTGTTGAGCACGGCGATCCGCATGGGCAGGTCGTCGCGCGCGCCGAACTCGACGATGATGTTCTGATTGGAATTCTGGAAGCCGCCCTGGCCGGCGCCGAGCCCCGCGAAGACGAGCGCGAGGCCCAAGATCTCGTTCGTGAAGAGCAGGGCGAAGGTCGAGACCGCCCAGAGGCCCACCGCCGACATGAAGACGACGCGGTTGCCGATCCTGTCGGCGAGCGTGCCCCAGCCGAGGTTCGCGCCCGTCTGCGCGAGGAGGAAGGCGGTCGAGAGAATGCCGAGATTGGTGCCCGAGAGGCCGATGCGTTCGCCCGAATAGAGAATGTAGAAGGGGACCGCCATGGTGCCGAGGGCGGCGAGCGCGGCGGCCATGTAGAAGCGCGCGAGCGCGGGATCGGCGCGCAACATGGACGGGATTTCGCGGAGGCGGCCTGCGAGCTTCGCGCGGGCGCGGATCGTCGGCGGTTCGGGCTCGCGCACCAGCATCAGCAGCGAGAGGCCGATGGAGGTGAGGATGAAGGCGACGAGGAAGGTCGACGCATAGCCATTGCCGAAGGCGTGGCCCTCGACGAGATATTTGCCGCCGAGATAGGAGACGCCCGCCGCCGTGAGGCCTGCCGAGAAATTGCGGAAGCCGGTGAGGCGGCCGCGCAGGCGGAGCGGGATCACCTTTGCCATCAGCGTGTTGAAGATCACCGCCTGCATGCCGTTGAAGAGGCCGAAGAGGCAGAGGAAGCCGATGGCCGTGATCAGTGCGAGATGGGGCGGCAGGAAGAAGCCGCCAAGCGCGAGGCCCAGCACGCCCGCGCGCATGCCCCAGCCGATCAGGAGGCCCATCGGCAGCACGCGCTTCCTGTGTTCGATCAGCGTCGCGCCGAAGATCGAGGAGGCGGACGCGCCGAACCATTGCGCGGCGAGCGCGAGGCCGACGGCGAATTCCGAACCGGAGAGAAGATAGATGTAGGCCGGGACGAAGGTCGGCGCATTGACGAGGCGGAAGCCTGTCTGGCCGAGGAGCCCATGGGCGAGGTTCGCGGTATAGTTGCGGCGGAGATTGCCCTCGACTTCGGCCTCGTAGGCGGCTTCGGCCTCGGCGAGGCGGGTCTGCCGTTCCTCCTCGGTGAGCGACTGGTCCATCAAGCGTTTCCCGGCGCCGCTTCGTTTCCGACTTTTTGTCAGCGGCGCGCGGCTCTTTATAGACTCAAAACGCGGTTCCGGTCAGTTCCCTTGCCGTAAAAAAGTCAGGGGAGGGTGTTCGCTGGTGAACCGGGGGAGGAAGGGAAGAATTTCGGCACGCAGAGGCGCAGAGAAGGGAAGATGTTTTCACACGGAGGCACGGAGACACGGAGAAGGGAAGATGTTTTCACGCAAAGGCGCGAAGACGCGAAGGTCAGACGCTGAAGGAGAATGAATCCCGGAGGGACGATTGCGCCTGCGGCGCGAAGATTCTTCGGCGCGAAGCGCCATTCCCCTTCTTCCCTTCTCCGTGTCTCCGTGCCTCCGCGTGCCAAACCTTCTCTGCGCCTCTGCGTGCCATCCCTTTTCCTGTCCGGCCCTACTCCCGCAGCCATTCCTCGCGGGCTCTTGCGCCGGGGCCTTGCGGCAGCGTCATGGCGAGCCAGTCGAGGAGGGAGCGGGCGGTGCTCTTTCCGTCCGGTCCTTCTTGCGTGAGGGCGAAGGGCGGGTTCACGACGACGAGGCCGCAGCCGGTCATGCGGGCGGGATCGGCGGCCATGACGTGAAGTTCGAGGGCGAGGGTTTTCGGCGGGCCTTCGGCGGCGAGGCTTTCGAGAAAGGCGCCGGAGACGGAAGGGTCCTTCACCGGATACCAGAGCAGGAAGGTGCCGGTGGCGAAGCGGCGATGCGCTTCGGCAAGCGCCCGGGCGAGGGCGGTGAATTCGCCGCGATCCTCGAAGGGCGGGTCGATCAGCACGGCACCCCGCCGTTCCTGCGGGGGGAGCATCGCCTTCAGGGCGGTGTAGCCGTCCATCTCGTGACACTTCACGCGGGCGTCGCGGCGGAAGTTGGCGCGGAGCGTCTTCGCATCTTCCGGATGCAGTTCGCAGAAGGCGAGGCGGTCGTCCGGCCTTGCCAGATGCGCCATCAGCGCGGGCGAGCCGGGATAGCGGGTCAGCTCATTCCCGTTTTCCGGGCCGCCCAGCGCGCGAACGGCATCGAGGTAGGGCGCGAGGGCAGGGTGCGGATTCTCCGCCGCCAGAAGCCGCGCGATGCCTTGCATGTATTCGCCGGTCTTTTGCGCTTCCTCGCCGGAAAGGTCGGTCATGCCGGTGCCGGCATGGGTGTCGAGCAGGAAGAAGGGCTTCTCCTTCTTCTTCAGGTGTTCGACGACAAGCGTGAGAAGGCCATGTTTCATGACGTCGGCGAAATTGCCGGCGTGATACGCGTGACGGTAGTTCATGGGCGAGGGTTCATGCGAAGCCGAGCATGACGAAGACGGCGGCGACGCCGCCGGCGGCGAGCGCGAAGAGCGCGGCGGCGGGCACGAGGCCGCCTTCGCGCCCCGCAAAGGAGAGCGTGTAGGCGCCTTTCAGCATGTTGTTCGAGGTGGCGGCGATGAGGATCGCGGCGGCGTTGACGGCGAGCGCCGCCTCGCCATGCGCACCCTGCGCGAGCGAGAGCACGAGCGGGTCGACATCGGTGACGCCGGCGAGCGCGGCGAGCGCGAAGAGGCTTTCCTCGCCGAATTCGGTGCGCGCCCAGCCGACGGCGAGCGACAGCGCAATGAAGAGCAGCGCGAAGATGAGCGCCGTCTGGATTTCGAGCGGGTTCGAGGGCGGCAGCACCTCGGCGCCGTTCTCCGCGCCCGAACCGCTTTCCCGCCAGTAGAGAAAGCCCGCAAGCACGAGGCCGAAGGCGAAGAGCAGCGCGAGCGAGGGCGCGAGCGCGGCGGCAAGTTCCCTGTTGAAGATCGCGACGACGATGAGGATGCGCAGGAACATGACGCCCGTCGAAAGGACGATCGCGGCATTCAATATGCCGGAATGGGCGCCCGATGTGCGGGCGCGGCGCGAGAGGACGACGGTGGTGGCCGTTGACGAGTAGAGACCGCCCAATGCCGCTGAATAAAGAAGGCCGTGCCGAGGCGCGACATAGCGCTGAACGAGATAGCTCGCATAGGAGAGCGTGCTGACCACGACGACGGCGAGCCAGACCTGATAGGGGGTGATGGCGGTGAGCGTGGTCACCGGTTCGTCCGGCACGAGGGGCAGGACGATGCCGATGATGATGAGGAATTTCGCGAGCGTCGAAAGCTCGGTGCCGCCGACGGTTTCGGCGAAGGCGTGCAGGCGTTCGCGCGCGCCGGTAAAAAGCACGGCGGCGACAGCGACCGCGACCGGCACCCAGAGCGGCTGGGTCAGCGTGATCGGCCCGAGAAGATAGGCGATCAGATTGCCGACAAGCGCCATGATGCCGCCGTCGAGGCGCACGCCCGGCTCATGCTCGATGCGCGGTTCGGCAAACTGGATTTCGAGACGGTAGCGGTACCAGACGGCGAGCCAGAGGCCGAGAACGAGGAGGCCGCCGAGAAAGAGCAGCGGCGTTTCCGGCATCAGCGCGTAGAGAAGCGCACCCGCGAGGGCGAGGAGCGGGAAGGTGCGCACGCCGCCCGGCGCCTTGAGACGGCGGGATCCGAAATATTCCTCGAAGGCGAGGCCGAGAAAGAAGGCAAGGCCGAGCAGCACGGCGAGGCGCTCCGGCGCGAGCAGCATGTCCGGCAGGGTGGCGAGAAAGGGCGTCGTGCTTCCGCTCGTCATCGTTTCGTCGGCATTCTACCGCCTTACTTCGCGAGAATATCGGTTTGAACCAGCGCGGGCTCGAAGGGGATGACGACGCGGGCGTCGGGCGAGATCCCGTCCTTCGGCTTGCCGCGATAGTCGATGCGGGAGAGAAGATCTCGGATCAGGTTGAGCCGGGCGAGGCGCTTGTTGTCGGCGCGAACGATGGCCCAGGGCGCGACGGAGGTATGCGTGCGCAGCAGCATGGCGTCGCGGGCACGGCTGTAATCCTTCCAGTGCTTCACGGCGACGCTGTCGATGGGCGAGATCTTCCACTGCTTCAAGGGGTCCTTGCGGCGGTCGTCGAGGCGCTTCTTCTGCTCCGGCTTCGAGATGTCGAGATAATATTTCATCAGTACGATGCCCGAGCCCGCGAGCATGTCCTCGAATTGCGGGACGGAGATCATGAAGCGCTCATACTGCTCGTCGGTGCAGAAGCCCATGACGCGCTCGACGCCGGCGCGGTTGTACCAGGAGCGGTTGAAGATCACGAGTTCCTGCGCGGCCGGGAGATGCGGCGCATAGCGCTGGAAATACCATTCGCTCTGCTGCCGGTCGGACGGTTTGCCGAGAGCGACGACGCGGGTCTCGCGCGGCGAGAGATGTTCGACGATGCGCTTGGCGATGCCGTCCTTGCCCGCCGCGTCGCGGCCTTCGAGAATGACGAGAAGCTTGCGGTCCTCCGCGATGATGTCGCGCTGAAGCTTCACGAGTTCGACCTGGAGACGGTAGAGCTCGTCCTTGTACTTGCTGTGCGAAATCTCCGGCAGGGCGCCGGGGCCGCTTTCCTCTTTTTTCTTCGTCATGACGTCTCGTTTCCCGCGAGGCGCGAAGCCACCGGGTCAGAGCCTAGACCCGCGCGCGGCGGGCCGGAAGGGGCCGCGCTGTCGCGGGGAGGAGAGAGCTTGATCCGGGGGACCGATATGGCTATGAGTGTTACGTTATAATGTAACATTTCAGGCAGGGAGCGATCATGGGAAACGGGAACGGGCTTCGCCGGGAGCGCGAAGAAGCGGGGACGCGGGCGCTGCTGCTGTCCATGACGGCATGCATCGCGCTGGCGGTTTCGCCCGCTTTCGCGCAGGAAGAGGCCGGTGAGGGAGAACAGTCTCCGGCCGTGGAGGCAACCGCGCTCAGGCCGCTCGTCGTTACGGCTTCGCCCTTCGCTTCGCCGCTCGAGGACCTCGCGGCGCCGGTGACAATCGTGACGCGGGACACGATCCTCACCTCGTCCGCATCGACGCTCGGCGCGCTGCTGAAAGACCAGCCCGGCATTTCCGAAAGCGCCTTCGCGGCGGGGGCGAGCCGGCCGGTCATTCGCGGCCTCGACAATACGCGCGTGCGTGTGCAGGAAAACGGGATCGGCGCGGGCGACGTGTCGGCGGTGAGCGAGGATCATGGCGTGCCGATCGATCCGTTCGCGGCCGAGCGCGTGGAAGTGGTGCGCGGTCCGGCGACGCTGCGCTATGGCAGCGAGGCCATAGGCGGCGTCGTCAATGTCATCAACAACCGCATTCCAAAGGCGATCCCGAAGGGCGGTTTCGAGGCCGAGGCCGGCGCGGCGTATGACAGTGTGAGTTACGGCCGCCAGGCCTTCGGCAGGATGGAGGCAGCGACGGGCGATGTCGTGTGGCATGGCGATGCCTTCGCGCGGAAGTCTGAGAACTACGCCATTCCGGGACCGGTCGACCGGCAGAGCGAGACCTGGGCGGAAACATCCGGCATAGCGGGCGGTGCCTCCGTGATGCTCGGCAATGACGATTTCGACGGATATGCAGGCGCCGCCGTCACCTATTACGACAGCAAATACGGCATTCCCGCACCGGGGGATCCGGCCAATCCGGTTCATATCGACATGCACCAGACGAAGGTGCAGCTCGCGAGCGAGCTTGAATTCGAGGGCGGCCCGTTCTCCGCGCTCGGGCTCACCGGCGGCTACAGCGACTACAGCCACGGCGAAGTGGATGCGACGGGCGCGACGGGGTCGCGCTTCGACAATGAGGAATGGGAGGCGCGCGCGGAGCTGCTGCATCGCGCCGCCGGTCCGTTCACCGGCGCCTTCGGCCTTCAGGTGCGCAAGCGCGATATCGAGGCGGCCGGCGAAGGCAGAGAACTGCTGGCGCCGACAACGACGGAAGCCATTGCCGCGTTCCTGTTCGAAGAGATGCCGCTGGCGGGCGAAAGGCTCAAGCTGCAGATGGGCGGACGGATCGAACAGGTCGATGTTTCGGGCCGGGCGCTCGATGCCAGCATCCCGCTCGCGCCGAGCGACTACGCGGTGGAGCGGAGCTTCACGCCGGCAAGCGTTTCGGCGGGGCTTGTCTTTGCGCCGTTCGAGACATGGGTGTTCGGCTTTACGGCGCAGCATGTGGAGCGCGCGCCGGATGCGCTCGAACTGTTCTCGAAAGGGCCTCATGAAGCGACCGAGACCTTCGAGATCGGCGACCCGGCGCTCGACAAGGAAAGCGCGCTCAGCTTCGAGCTCAATGCGCGGCGCGAGGGAGACGATTACTCCTTCGAGGCGGCCGTCTTCCACACTTCATTCAAGGACTTCATCTACAAGCGGCTGACGGGCGAGATGTGCGACGACAGCTACGACACCTGCACGCCGCACGGTGCGGGCAGTGAACTCGACCAGGTGCTGTTCACGCAGGAAGATGCGACCTTCCGAGGCTTCGAGACGAAAGCGAGCGTCACGCTTGCCCGCTGGGGCGAAGCGCGGGCAGGCATCACCGGACAGTTCGACATGGTGCGGGCGGAACTCGATGCGGGCGGCAACGTGCCGCGCATTCCGCCGATGCGCGCCGGCGCGGGGATGTTCTATGCAGGCCCGGAAGTTTCGGCCCGGCTCGGCTTCCTTCATGCCTTCGAGCAGGACCGGCTGTCGGCAGGAGAAACGGCGACGGGAAGCTATACCGATCTCGGCGGCGAGGTGCGCTACCGCGTGCCCGCGCGTTTCCTGGGCGGTCATGCGCTGGAACTCGCGCTTGTGGGCGAGAACCTGCTCGACCAGGACATCCGCAACCACGTGTCGTTCAAGAAGGCGAACGTGCTTCAGCCGGGACGCAATGTGCGTTTCGTGGTGACGGCGCGATTCTGACGCTCAGAGGCCGATGAAGGGCTGAAGGAGTTTCGCGACCCAGCCCCGGAAGCGCGTCGGGCCCTCGGTGAGGGCGAGGCAGATGCATTCCTCGTTCTCGCCGGTCCTCAGCGAGTGGAATATCTCGCCGTCGCATTCCTCGATGTCGCCGGCGTGGAAGGTGCCGTGCGGGTCCGTGAGGCTACCCTTGAGAACGAGGACAAGCTCCGTTCCGCTATGGCCGTGCATGGGAATGTCCACGCCGGGGCCCGCGCGCAACATCCAGAGACGCTGGTCGTTTGGCCCGCCGCGCCAGAGGTCGATCTTCTTCATCTTCGGGCCCAGAAAGCTCCAGCGGAGTTCGTCGACATCGCGGCCGAGCCAGGCACGCAGCGGTGCGGGGAGCGGGTCGCCGTCCATTCCGGCATCTGCCTTCGGCGCCGCAGGCGAGGAAACGGGCAGCCTCTCCGGTTCGTCGAGAAGGGCAAGCGTCTTCGCGAGCGCGTCGGGCGCCATATGTTCCGCTTCGAGCCTTTCGAGGAGTGCGCCGCCCGCTGCCTCCGCTGCCGACACGCGTGCGGTCGCATCGTCGAGATAGCTCAGATGCGAGGCGATCATGAGCGACTGGCCTTCGGAGAGGGTGCCCGCGGCATAGGCCATCAGCCATTCATCGCCAATACGATGGGTGACGGGGTGGCGCGTCGCGTCATGAGATACGGCGGTGTTCATCGCAGATCCTCCAGCGCCGGACGCAGGCGGACAAAGGCAAGACGCAGGCGCGACTTCACGGTGCCGAGCGGAATGCCGAGGCGTTCGGCGATTGCCGAATGGGGCAATCCTTCAAGAAAAGACAGTTCGACGACCTGCGCCTGATCGGGCGGCAGGGTCGTCAGCGCGGCATGTACGCGCGCGCCGATTTCCGCCCCCGCCATCGCTTCGTCGGCGGGGCGCGGCGCTTCGGGTTGCAGCATCGGGTCCGTCTCGTCGAAGCCCGGCCGTTTTTCACGGCGAACGCGGTCGATGAAGCGGTTGCGCGCGATGGTGAAAATCCATGTGCCCGCCGACGCCTTCGAGCTGTCGAACTGAGCGGCCTTGCGCCAGACGGTCAACATGACTTCCTGCGCGATATCCTCGGCGAGACGTTCGTCGACGCGGAGGCGGAGGAGATACGACTTCACGCGCGGCGCGTAATAGCCGAAAAGCCGCGCGAAGGCCGTTCTGTCCGCATGTTGCGCAATCGCAGCAACGAGTTCCGCCATCTCGGCGGCGAGATTCTCCGGCGCAGGCTGCTGCTTGTCCCCTTGGGGCGTCTCGCCGGACGCCGGATCCCGATTCATCAGGCCTAGCTCTCTCAGGTTCGGCCGCCATCGCTGGCGGACGTGGGGGGCCGGTCTGATCTGTGGCGCGTGGTGCGTTGGCATGCCCATGGTACGGGCAGCGCCCCAGAACGGATCACTCGGTGTGGCCTCTCGGAGGAAGTCTATGGAAAACGTCGCATTCGCGAAAGCGCCGAGCGCCGGTGCCCCGGCGTCAGGTGATCCGCGAAGGCGGGAAGCGCGTAGGCATGACAGTTCGCTTCAGTGTCTTAATCCAAGGGACCTTCATGACTCCTTTCGACGATCGCGCCGAGCCGTCCGGCGAAACGCCAGATTTCACGGAGCGGCTGCGCATCGCCGTCGTGGGGAGCGGGATTTCGGGACTTTCAGCCGCGTGGCTGCTGTCATCGCGCCATGACGTGACGGTCTTCGAGAAGGAGACACGTCCCGGTGGACATTCGAACACACTGATTGCGGACTGCCCGGAAGGGCCCGTTCCGGTCGATACCGGCTTCATCGTCTACAACGAGCGGAATTACCCGAACCTGACCGCGCTGTTCCGGCATCTCGATGTCGAAACCCAGGCGAGCAACATGTCTTTCGCGGCCTCGCTCGAGACTGGGGGCCGCCGGCGCTTCGAATATTCGGGCTCGGGGCTCAACGGCATCTTCGCGGACAGGCGCAATATCGCCTCTCCTCGTCTGTGGCGGATGATCGGTGAGATATTGAAGCTCTACCGGGCGGCGCCGGACCTTGCTCTGCAGAGCGGGCTCGACGAAAAACCGCTCGGCGACTTCCTGCGCGAGCAGGGCTATTCGGCGTCACTGCGCGACGATCACCTGCTGCCGATGTGCGCGGCGATCTGGTCGCTGCCGCTCGAGCGCGTGGAGCAGTTTCCGGCACTTGCCTTCCTGCGTTTCTTCGACAATCACGGGCTGATGAGGCTCAAGGGACGTCCCGCATGGCGGACCGTCACGGGCGGATCGCGCGAATATGTCCGCAAGCTGACGGAAGCGCTTGAGGGCCGGATCAAGCTCGGCGCCGGCGTCGAAAGTGTCCGGCGCGACGAGACGGGCGTGCTGGTGCTCGATGCCAGGGGCGGATGCGAACGGTTCGATCACGTCGTGATCGCGGCGCATAGCGACGAGGCGCTCGGGATGCTCGGGGACGCGAATGAGACAGAGCGCCGCCTTCTGGGCGCCATGCCCTATCAGCGCAATATCGCCTGGCTCCATTCCGATCCCACCTTCATGCCGGATGAGCGGCGCGTCTGGTCGAGCTGGAACTATATGGGCGGCGGCGCCGGAAGCCCCGTCTGCGTCAGCTACTGGATGAACCGGCTGCAGGCGTTGCCGACGGAACGGCAGCTCTTTGTGACGCTGAATCCTTCGCACGAACCTGAGAACGGCCATGTCGTGAAGCGGATCGAATACGATCATCCGGTGTTCGACACGGGCGCGCTGGCAGCGCAGCGTCAGCTATGGCAAATACAGGGTGCGCGGCGGACGTGGTTTTGCGGTGCCTATTTCGGTTCTGGGTTCCACGAGGACGGGTTGCAGGCCGGGCTTGCCGTGGCGGAGGAACTCGGCGGCGTGCGGCGGCCCTGGGTGGTGGAGAACCAGTCGGGGCGGATCAGCCTTCCGGCCGGCCGGATGCGGGAGCACGCGGCTTGAAACACGAGACGCACTCGCGGCTCTATGAAGGCAAGGTGTTTCACCGGCGGCTGCGACCGCGCGTCCATGCGCTTTCCTATCGCGTCTTCTACATGGCACTCGATCTCGACGAACTGCCCGCACTGTCGCGGCGTTCGCGACTATTCTCGCATAACGGGTTCTCGTTGTTCGGCTTCTACGATCGCGATCACGGCGACGGCTCGGGACGCCCGTTGCGCGAGTGGGTCGAAGCGCAACTGGCGCGCGCGGGCGTCGAAATCGCGGGCGGGCGCATTCTCGTACTCACCTTTCCGCGCGTGCTCGGCTATGTCTTCAATCCGCTGACGATCTATTTCTGCCATCGGTCGGATGGCAGCCTCGCCGCGATGCTCTACGAAGTGAACAATACGTTCGGCGACCGGCACAGCTATCTCATCCCGGTTGCCGATGGCGAGGCACAGACGGTCGAGCAAGCCTGCGACAAGGCGTTCTACGTGTCTCCCTTCATTCCGGTTAGCGGGCGTTATCATTTCAAGGTCGCGCGACCGGGCAGCCGGTTTGCCCTCACCATTCGCGAATGCGACAGCGAAGGTGCACTACTGACCGCCTCCTTCGCAGGCGAGGCTCGAGGATTCGGCAGCCGGGATCTTCTGATGGCCTTTCTGAAGCATCCGCTGATGACGCTGAAAGTCGTGGCCGGCATCCATCTCGAAGCGGCGAAGCTTTGGCGCAAGGGTCTGCGCCTCGCAGCACGTCCGGCGGCACCCGCCAGCGCCGTGACTATTGTCCCTTTTCGAGACAATGCGGGCTCTATATTGCCGCCCGTGTAACTCAATTTTAGCTTCCTTTTCCCTATAAAGCCTACTGGCGACGAAACCGGATTTCGGATTTCGCGACTGGGAAGGGCAGACGTGTCGGAAGAGGCTGCAGGCGAGGTGACGGGTGAGAGAGCATCTCCCGGTTCCGTTGACGGCGCGGCGGCGAGCGGTTCGCCGCTGCGTACAGGCGCACGCGCCGCGCTGAGCGGCGTTCGGACTGCCATTTCAAACCGCTTCGTTTCGGTTCGCGCCAAGGTCGTTGCCCTGATGACCCTTGTCGGCGCCGTCTTGATCGCGGCAAGTGCGGGCTTCGTCGTCTACGATTTCAACCATACTCTCGGCGTCAAGACAGATGCGCGGGCATCGGGCGTCGGTGACGCCATTGTCTATGCCGCGCAGAATGCGAAGACACCGACCGACATTGCGCCGGTGATCGACGCGGTGGCAGGCGCACCGGGCATGAAAGGTGCGGCCCTCGCCGGAGCGGACGGACGCATCGTCGTCTCGTCCCATGCGGGGTGGCTGATGAAGCGGCTTGCCTTCGATGAAGGCGGAAGGACGGGTGCCGTTCGCCGCGTCGCCCTGCAAACGCAACTCGTGGACGCTGGGCGCCATCCGGGCGACTATGCGCTCGATCTCGATTTTCCGCGGACGGGCGCGCGCGCGACCGTGCTGGTGCGGGTCGACGCCGACCAGCTTGCATCGGAGATCCTGGTCGACTCCTGGAACATGATGATGTGGCTGGTCATCGCGGTGCTGAGCGTTTCGCTTCTCATTCACCGTGTGATCGTGACGCCGATCGAGGCCTTGCGCGACTACGCGGCGAGCGGTGGAAAAGGAGAGGCGCGGCCAGCTGGTCCCGACGACGAGATCGGTGTCGTGGCTCGCGTGCTTTCGGACTCGTTTCAGGCCCGGCATGTCGGAGAAGCGCGGCTTGCCTCCCTTGCCGCGACCGACGGGTTGACCGGGCTCGGCAATCGCACTCATTTCAAGCGGTGCCTCGGGGAACAAATCGTCTCCGGCGAGCGGCATGGCCGCATGGTCGGCGTGATGATCCTCAATCTCGACAACTTCAAGGATGTGAACGACACGCTCGGTCACGATGCGGGCGACCTGGTGCTGCAGCGAACCGCGGAAATCCTGCGCGGTTGCGCGCGGGATGGCGATACGGTGGCGCGGATCGGCGGCGACGAATTCGGCATCATCATGCCCGGCGTGAAGAGCGCCGACGACGCGCTGCAGCTGGCGAGCCGCCTCGTGCGCGCGGTCGGCGCACCGTTCCGGCTTGGCGCGCAGGAGCTGCAACAAGCGTCCTGTGTCGGTCTCACGCTCTTTCCGCAGGACGGGCGCGAGGCGGATGTGCTCGTGAAGAATGCCGATCTGGCGCTCTCCCGCGCGAAGCAGGAGGGCTCTGGCGCCTGCGTTCTCTACCGTCACGAGCTTCATCTGCGCGCCATCGAGCGCAATACGATCGAACGCGACCTGCGCGTTGCGCTGGCAAAGGATCAACTCACGCTTTTCTACCAGCCGAAGGTCGACATGGCGACCGGCCGTGTGGTCGGCGCGGAAGCGCTGATCCGCTGGCGGCACGAGGATCGCGGCTTCATTTCCCCTTCGGTCTTCATCCCCGTTGCGGAGCGCAGCGGCCTCGTCGTGCCTCTCACGAAATGGGTTCTGGACGAGGCCTGCCGCCAGAACCGCGAGTGGCAGGACGAGGGCCTTCTCAAGATCGGCGTCGCGGTGAATGTATCCGCGATCGACCTGCGCCGGACGGATCTGACCGACACCATCGCGAACACGCTGATCCGCCGCGGGCTCTCGCCGCAATATCTCGAGCTTGAAGTCACCGAGAGCATGGTGATGCAGGATGTCGATGTCGTGATCGGCACGCTGAGGCGGCTCAGGAGCCTCGGCGTCGGCATCGGAATCGACGATTTCGGCACGGGCTATTCCTCGCTCGCCTATCTCAAGCGTTTCCCCGTGAAACGGCTCAAGATCGATCGCAGCTTCGTGCAGGACGTGGCAGACCGCCGCGACGGACATGTCATCCCGAAGGTCATCATCGACCTTGCGCATGCGCTCGGCGTGCGGGTCGTCGCCGAAGGCGTGGAAACGGCGGACCAGTACGACGTGCTTCACCAGCTTGGCTGCGACGAGGTGCAGGGCTTCTTCGTCGGCCGGCCGATGCCGGCGGCGGAATTCGAGGTGTTCCTGCGCAACTCGCCCGCGGGCGGGCGGCGCGGTCCCATGATCGAGGGCTCGGCGAAAATCCTGACCGCATCGCTCGAGGCCGGCGCACCCCAGGGCACGGTCGCCTGACGTCTTCCGAACGGTATTTTACGCAGGGGCGCCTTGAGGGCGGAAGCGGCGCTTTACGCGTTCCCCGTGCGCGGTAAACTCCCGGCCAGCAAAAACAGAAAATCCGCGGCCTGCACGAAGGCCGCGCCGGGAGATGTCTGATGGATCTCGCTTACGGGCCTGAATATGAGGGCTTCCGCGCCGAAGTGCGCGACTTCATCGCGAAGAACAAGGACAAGGCGCCGAAGCGCTTCGGCGTGGCGCGGCCATCCGAAGAGTCGATTGCGTGGCAGAAGCTGCTGATCGAACACGGCTATGCCGCGCGGACGATCCCGACCGAATATGGCGGTTATGGCGCGGAGCCCGACATCCTGAAGTCCCGCATCATCGCGGAAGAGTTCACGCGCGCGAAGCTGCCGATGGGTCTCGCGAACCAGGGCATTTCGATGCTGGTGCCGACGCTGCTCGAACTCGGCACGGAAGAGCAGAAGAAGAAGTGGATCGAACCGACGCTGAAGGGCGAGGTCGTCTGGTGTCAGGGCTATTCGGAGCCGGGCTCGGGCTCCGATCTCGCCTCGCTGCAGACGAAGGCGAGGGAAGACGGCGACGACTTCATCATCAACGGACAGAAGATATGGACCTCGACGGCGCATGCGGCCGACATGATCTTCTGCCTTGTGCGCACCGAACCCGACAAGCCGAAGCATGAAGGTATTTCCTATCTCATCTTCTCCATGAAGACGCCGGGGATCGAGGTGCGTCCGCTCACGACCATGACGGGGCACGCGGAATTCAACGAAGTCTTCTTCACCGATGTGCGCGTGCCGCAGAAAGACATTGTGGCGGGACGCGGGCAGGGCTGGTTTGTCGCCAACGCGACGCTGAAGCACGAGCGCGGGATGCTCGGCGATCCGAACCAGGCGGGCACGCGGTTGAAGGAAATCGTCGACCTCATGCATGAGGAGACGGTGGACGGCGCCCGGCTGATCGACAACCCGGTCTATCGCGACCGGCTGATGCAGCTGCAGGCGCGCGTGTTCGCAATGCAGTTTCACGGGCTCCGGCTTCTCACCGCGGCTTCCAAGGGCGAGGACCCGGGCATCGCGCGGCTGATCGTCAAGCTGCAGGGCTGCGAGATCAATCATCAGCTCGCCGCGCTTGCGATCGACGCGCTGGGCGAGATCGGCGTGCTTTACGGCGACAGCCCGCATCTCCGCGCACATGGCAGCTGGCAGCACCGCTACATGTTCGATCTCGGTCTCATCATCGGCGGCGGCACGGCGCAGATTCAAAAGAATATCATTTCGGAGCGCGGACTCGGCATGCCGCGCGAACCGAAACCGGCAAAGGCATAGGGAGCAGGGACATGGAATTCGGATTGTCGGAAGACCAGAAACTGCTTCAGGAAAGCATTCGCGGTACGCTGGAGAAGGTTTCGCCACTCGAACGCGTGCGGAAGGCGGCGGAAGCGAAGGAAACCCATGCGGCCGATGTCTGGTCCGCGCTTGCCGAACTCGGCGTGCCCGGCATGCTGGTGCCGGAAGCGCATGGCGGCATGGAAATGACGCTGCTCGATGCCGCGCTCGTGGCGGAAATGCTCGGGCGCGCCGTTGCACCGGTGCCTTTCATCGCGACGGCCGTCATGGCGCCCATCGCGATAGCGGGCGCGGGCTCGAAAGCACAGCAGGAAGCATGGCTGCCGAAGCTCGCAAGCGGCGAGGCGATTGCGGGCGTTGCGATTGCCGAAGCCGCGTCTGGCGCGCGCGAAGGCGCGGGCGTGACGGCATCGGGAGGGAAGCTCAGCGGCAAGTCGCTTTTCGCACTCGATGCGGCGAAGGCCGATGTTCTCGTCGTAGCCGACAAGGCAGGTGGGCTTCATCTCGTGAAAGGCGATGCGAAGGGGCTCGCGAAGGTGGCGCTCACGTCCATCGATCTCACGCGAACACTGACGGAGCTGCAGTTCGACAATGTGGAAGCGGACGCGCTGTCGGCGGGCGATGCGGGAGAAACGTTCCGCAGGACCGTGAATGCGGGGCGCGTGATGCTCGCCGCCGATACGCTCGGCACCGGCTGGGCGATGATCGACAAGGCGGTCGCCTATGCGGGCGAGCGCAAGCAGTTCAACCGCGTCATCGCCTCCTTCCAGGCGGTGAAGCATATGTGCGCCGAAATGGCATCGGAACTTGAACCCTGCCGCTCGCTCGTCTGGTATGCGGCGCATGCCTTCGATGCGATGCCGGAGGAAGCAAGCCTGATGGCGGCGCACGCCAAGGCGCATACGGCGGAAGTCGGCCGCTTCGTCGCGCGCACCGCGACGGAGGTTCATGGCGGCATGGGCTTTACCGATCTTCTCGGGCTTCATTACTGGTTCAAGCGGATCGGGCTCGACCGGCAGTTGCTGGGCTCGCCAGAGCGGCTTCGCCACGAGGCGGCCGCGATGCAGGGCTGGGCGGCGGCGGACTGACCGCCGCCAGCGCCGCCCGCTATTCGTCGGCGTCGGCGGCGAAGGCGATGTCCTTCTGCGCGTCGAGTTCGGCGAGGCGCTTCTCAAGCGCCTCGCGAATCCGCGTATGGGCGCTGCTGCCGAGGACTAGGCGGCGGGGCGCTGGCTTCACCTCCACCGAGGCGATGATCGCGTCGGCCGATCTCCCGGCGTCGCCCTGGCGGCCGAAGGGGGCGCCGCCCGCGCCACGGCGCATCGCGCCGACGGGTGTTTCGTCGTAAGCCGCCATCGGCTCCGGCATGACGAGGCCCTCGCCGAATTTCGTCTTCGTCGCGCCCGGCTCGATGATGGTGAACTCGATGCCGAAGGGCGCGACCTCGAGCGCGACGGCCTCGACGAAGCCTTCGATGCCCCATTTCGTCGTGTGGTAGAGGCTGAAGCCCGGATGGGCGAGCTGGCCGCCCGCCGAGGAAATCTGAATGACGCGGCCGCCGCCCTGCGCCCGCAGATGCGGGAGGGCGGCGCGGACGACATCGATCGAGCCTCTGATGTTGGTCGCGATCTGGTGACCGATCTGCTCGTCGGTCAGTTCCTCGGCGGCGCCGAAAAGACCGTAGCCGGCATTGTTCACGACGACGTCGATCCGGCCCATGCGCGCGAAGGCGTCGTCGACCGCACGCCGCACGGCTGCGGTGTCGGTCACATCCAGAAGCGCGACATGAAGCGCGTGCGGGTAGCGCTCCGCGAGATCGTCGAGGGGGCCGGGCTTGCGGAGCGTCGCCGTCACCCGGTCGCCGCGCGCCAGCAGTTTCTCCGTCAAGATACGGCCGAAGCCCGAGGACGTGCCCGTGATGAACCAGCTCTGCATCGCCGAATGACCCTCTCCCGTTTTCTTTCCATGTTGCATGGTCCGGCCGGGAATCCGAAGCCCCTTGCCAAGCATCGCGGCCGGGCCTCATATGCGCGAAACGTTCCCGCTTGCCCGGTGCCTTCCATGGACAATATCGGTTATGTCGCCGCCTTCCTCACGACCTTCGCCTTCCTGCCTCAGGCGATAAAGACGATCAGAACACGCGATACGTCAGGTCTGTCGCTCGCCATGTATGCCTGCATGACGGCAGGGATCGTCTTCTGGCTGCTGCACGGACTCCATCTCGGCGATTATGCGCTGATCGGCGCGAACAGCGTGACGCTGTTTCTCGCCTTGCCGATCCTCATCATCGTCTCCGCGAATGCGTTCGCGGAACGGCGGCGCCTGCGCGCCGCTGCGGCAGCCGCGAAGTTACTAGACCGCAGTCTATAAATTTGCTTGCGCGACGAGCGTCTGCCTGCTTGCATACCGGCAAAACATAACATCCGGAGGACCGTCCCCATGCGCGCAGCCATTTTCCGCAACGGCGATCTCGTCGCCGACGAGATGCCTGAACCGACACCCGAGATGGGGCAGGTGCTGGTGAAAACGCTGGCTTGCGGTATTTGCGGCTCGGACCTCCATGCCTTCCATCATGCCGACAAGATGGTGGAGCAGGCCAGGCGCTCCGGCTCGACTTTCGGCATGGATACGAAGAAGGACATCGTGTTCGGGCATGAGTTCTGTGCGGAAGTGCTGGACCATGGACCGGGCACCGAGAAGAAGCTGAAGCCCGGTACGCGGGTCTGTTCCATGCCCATCGCCATCACGATGAACGGCGAGAAGGCCAAGATGGATCCCGTCGGCTATTCCAACACCAAGCCCGGCGGCTTCGCCGAGCAGATGGTGCTGAACGAGCTGATGTTGCTCGAAGTGCCGAACGGGCTGCCGACGGAGCAGGCGGCGCTGACCGAACCGATGGCGGTCGGCTGGCACGCGGTCGAGAAGGCGAACCTGACGAAAGAGGACATTCCGCTGGTGATCGGGTGCGGGCCAGTGGGCCTCGCCGTCATTGCCGGCCTCAAGATCAAGGGCGTGCATCCGATCATCGCCGCCGATTTCAGCCCCGCCCGGCGCAAGCTCGCCGAGCAGATGGGCGCCGACATCGTGCTCGACCCGAAGGTCGACGCGCCTTATGCGCGCTGGACGAAGGAAGCGACGCCCGAGGGCTACGATCCGGAAAACATCATGACGCTGCTCGGCATGGGGCCGAAGATGAGGCCTGGTGTCATCTTCGAATGCGTCGGCGTGCCGGGCGTCATCCAGCAGATCTTCGAAGGCGCGCCGCGCTTCGCGCGCGTGGTCGTCGTTGGCGTCTGCATGGAGCAGGACCGCTTCGAGCCTTTCTTCGGCATCAACAAGGAATTGAACGTCCAGTTCGTGCTCGGCTACACGCCGGAGGAATTCGCGCTGACGCTGAACCACCTCGCCGAGGGCAAGATCGACGGCTCGCCGCTCGTGACCGGCAAGGTCGGCGTCGAGGGTGTCAAGGAAGCCTTCTCCGAACTCGGAAATCCGGAAAAGCACGCCAAGATTCTCGTCGAACCCTGGCGCTGACGTTCACGCGGGCGGAGCGGTTTCCACGAAGGAAGGTCGTTTCGCCAGATCGCGCCACCAGCCGGCAAGCTCGGTCTCGCTCTCCTGCCAGCCAAGCGAGGCATGGCGGAAATCCAGATAGCCGAGCGCTGCGCCCACTGCGATCACGCCGAGGTCCACCGGCCCGTCGAGCGAGACGACCTCATCGTCGAGAACGGCAAGCGATCGTTCGATGGCGCGCCGCCAGCGGCCCATCCACATCTCCGATCTCTGCGTTTCCGGCCGGGCGCGTTCGAAGGTGAGCGAGACGGCGGCGTCCATGATGCCGTCGGCGATCGCCTGATGGCGCAGGACGCGGAAACGCTCGACATGGGAGGCCGGGATGAGCGCGGGGCCTTCGAGCGTCACGTCGAGATATTCGCAGATAAGCGGGCTATCGAAATAGGACGAGCCGTCGTTCAGGACGAGGGCCGGAATCTTGCCGAGCGGGTTTGCCTCGTGAAGTGCCGCCGGGTCTTCCATCGCCGCGATCGTCTCCTCCTTCACATGGGCAAGCGCGCCCTTCTCGCGGACAAGAACGCGTACCTTCCGCGCGAAAGGCGAGGTGTGAGAGTAGTAGAGTTTCATGTGGCAGGTCTCCGCGCGAGTCGAATCCGGGATGGGCGCGGCATCCTATACCGGTTCTGCGGCGCGCGGGAGACGAAGCGGTCTCAGAGGCAGGCTGTGCCGGTAGCGTGGCCATTCATGGCGCGGACGGTGCGCCATTCCACGAAATCGCGGCAAAGGCGGCCCTTCTCGTCGGTGAATTCGCGGGTCGGGGTCAGCTTGCCGCTCGCCTTGTCCTCGGCGGTGAACCAGGTCACCTGTTCGCGGATGGGCACGGTCATCATTCTTGCAAGCGCGTCGCGCCGCGCCCGCGCGGGGGCGCCGGTGAGCGTCGGGCCCTGAGAACCGCCCATCGCATAGCCGATGCCGACGCCGGCGGCCACCGCCCATTCCGTGCCTGAGCCCGTTCCGATCGCCATGCCGAGCAGTGCGCCGCCTGCCGGACCGGCGAGGCCGGTGCCGCCGTCGTCGAAGGGGGCGTCGATCAGCGTGTCCGGTTCGCGCATGGTGACTTCGGGCTGCGGCAGGCTTTGCTGCGCGCAGGCCGAAAGAAGGATGGCGGCCACCAGCAGCGCGCGCATCACTCCTTCCTCAGGAACGGCATGATGAACTTGCGAAGGGCAGGGCTCATGGCGGCCAGCGCGCCGACGATGATGGTGATGAGGGGCAGGCTTCCGGAGCCACCCTTCACGAGGCCGAGCACACCAAGCGTCAGGTCGTTCAGCGTTTTCTCGACCAGATCGAAGTCCCGCTTCACCTCCGCGCGGGCGGACGCGATCGCCCGGTTTGCGAGTTCGAGTTCCAGCTTGTCGGCGCGTCCGGGTGCTTTCGCCGCAAGAAGAAGTGCGACGAAGGCGAGAAGCGTCAGCACGCCGCCCGTTATGAGAGCACCCAGTGGATAGCCGTAGAGTTCCGAGAGATAGAGGAAGCCCGCGACGATCAGCATGGTAACGGCGAAGAGCGCGATGAAGACCGCGATACCGACGAGCGAGAGACGCCGGGCAAGGCGGCGCGCCTCGAGTTCCGCACGGTAGAGCTCTGCTTCGGCGAGCTTGCGGACGTTGGGAGTGGGGTCGATCATCGGGACGCTCCTATCTGGTCAGCAAGCGGCCGATGAGGAAACCGAGCCCGAAGGCGACGAGCGCGCTCGGCACGGGATGTGCGTCGATCTGCTGCTGGACGTCCTGAAGCCCTTCCTGAACCCGCTCGCGGATTGCCTCGGCATCGGCAAGGACGCCGTCGGCCTCCTCGGGCATTGCCGCGCGGGCCTCCTCCAGCGCCTGCTGGAGCGCCTCGATCTGGGCCTGAAGCTCCTCGATGGATGAGCCGTCCTGAGTCTTTTTTTCGGCCATGTCACGTCTCTCCTGGAGCGAAGATGCCTGTAGGTTTTAATTATCCGCCTCGTTCTGCAACAAGGATAGCCCGCAAAAGGCCGCAGACAAGCCGGGCGAGACAGCGGTTTTTCATTAAATGGCAGTTTGTTTCCCGACCGCTTCGGGCTCATTTTACTTGAGTAAGGGGACAGTAGTGGGACCGAAAGGAAGAGTCATTCGCGTGTTGCGAAAGGTGCTCGACTGGATGGGGGTCGGACGAGGGCGTGAAAGCAAGGCTGGAAACCCGGCCGATGCGTTCATTGCCGACATGATCCGCCATCGCAGACCCGGCGAGACTGCTCTCGTCGGGGAACTGGTCGTGCTCGATCTGGCCGAGGCGCGGGATCGCGTCGGCGAGAAGTGGCCGCTTGTCTCGCGGCATGTTCACCTGCTCGTCGAGAATCTTCTGTCGCGACGGCTCCGCGGCAACAACACCTTCTTTCGCTGCGGCGAGGGCGTGTTCGCGATCGTTTTTGCCGATCTCTCGAAAGAAGAAGCGCAAAGCGAGTGCGGCAAGATCGCCGAGGAGATCATGACCTATCTATTCGGTCAGGCGCTTGCGGACTTGTCGACAGAGGAGAAGGCTGGCGGCCAGCAACTGGCCGTTCATTCCGAAGTGTTCGAGATTGCCCTCGACGAACTGGAAGAAGCGGCGTCGCCTGTTGAGGCGATCAAGTCCTATGTCATGCAGCGGATCGCGGAGCGGCCGACCGAGCAGACGCAGTCCGGATCTGTCGATTCCGTCCTGATTCATGTCGAACGAAAGTTCGATGCGATTGTCGCCAAGGCAAGCGAAGGCAATGCTCCAAAGCTCGTGCAGCAGCTGGAGACGCTGGTTTCCAAACTCAGGGCGCTGGAGCGCAGCCTCTATGCATCGAGGCCCGTCGCCACAAACCGGGAGGATGCGCCCGCTCACGGCACGCACTGGGCGCCGATAGAGCCGCCCGCAGATCCGCTTTCGCGGCTTTCCGCACTCATCGAAAGGACAGAGTCGCAGCTGGCAGCGCTTCGCACGGATGACGGACCGACCGGAAGCGTCGCCGCCGAGGATGCGGGTAACGAAGGCGACGTTCAATGGCTCAGTCTGCCGGAGCACAAGATCGATTTCGGCATCGACTATCTGCCGCTGCTCGATATCACGGCCGGTGTGAAAGGCATCTATCTCTGCCGCATCCGGTTCAGGATCGGCGGCATGTCCTACGATCCGGCTCAACTCAAGGAAATGGAACAGGATGACGAGGTCTTCATCATTGCCGACAGGCTGGTGATACGCCATCTCGTTCAGACTCTTGCCGAGGAGGAGGGAGAGGTCGGCCCTTCGGTGCGTGTCGTTACGGTTCACCAGACGACGCTCGAAAACCTCGCTTCGCGGCGCTCCTATACCGAGCTTGCCTCGCAACTTCCGGTCGAACAACGGCGTGCGATCTTCTTCGAAATCGTTCTCAAAGACGACTGGAAGACCGGCCGGCTGCCCGCATGGGTTGCACAGCTCAAGCCTTATTGCCGGGGATTTTTTCTGCGTTTTTCGGGAGAGGCGCTTCCCGCCGTCACCGATCTGCAGGGAATCGACTTCTCCGTGACGCGGCAGCGCGGCGCGGGAGCGATCGGGATAGACCTTGGTGATCCGAAGTTCGGGGACGAGGAAAGTCGCTTCCTCGCCATGCGCCGTATCGCGGCTGTCGCATCGGAGACCGGACTCAGGACCTATGCGCTCAATATGTCGGACTCTCGAGCGCTGACGCTCTGCAGGGCAGCAGCCATTCGTTATGTTTCGAGCGAAAAGGCGATGCCGGCCATGTCGCTTCCAGGCGGCGTCGAGCGCATGACGGTCGATGAACTGGAAGGACAAACCGCTCAGCTTCAAAGCGCCTACAAATAGGGCGAAGCGAGACGGAAGAGCGAGTCCCGGATGCGGACGGGAATGCTTCTGCCCGCCAGCTCTTCATAGGAGAGCGGGCGCGCGGTGGAAATCTTTCGCTCGATCAGTGCGTCGAGCTCACCGGCAAAGGTCGCGCCGTAGCATTCGAGGTTGAATTCGAAGTTGAGGCGGAGGCTCCGGTCGTCCCAGTTGGCCGAGCCGACCATCGCCCACATGCCGTCGACCGTCATCATCTTCGAGTGATCGAAGGGTCCCTTCGTCTTCCAGATGCGGCAACCCGCGCGGGCGAGCCATTCGAGTTGCGGGGTTGCCGCCCAGTCGCAGAAGGGCAGGTTGTTCGTTTCCGGCAGGACGATGTCGACGATCACGCCGCGCATCGCTGCAAGCGAGACATTGGTGCGCAGCGTCGCGTCAGGTATGAAGTAGGGTGTGACGATGCGCACATTGTGTTGGGCCTCGGCAAGCGCGCCCAGCAGCGTCCAGCGGATGGGATTGAGCCCCATGTCCGGCCCGGCGGGAAGGCCTCGCGCCACGACATCGCCCGCGGGCTCGATTTCCGGAAACCAGTCCGGTCCTTCCAGCAGTTCGCCGGTGGTGAAATTCCACTCGTAGGCGAAGGTGTGCATGAGGTGGGAAACGACGGGACCTTCGACACGGAAGTGACAATCCTTGATGGGTTTGCGCGGTCCGGTGTCGTTGACGTTTCCTTCCGATATGTTCATGCCGCCGGTGAAGCCATGGCGTCCGTCCACCACGAAGATCTTCTGGTGGTTGCGCATGTTCAGGTAGGGCATCTGCCAGGGCATGAATGAATGCAGGAAGCGCGCATAGTTGATGCCGCGTTCTTCGAGCAGAGGTATCAGCGAGGGGTGGGAATACCAGGAGCCGACGCCGTCGATGAGAAGGCGCACGCGCACGCCGCGTTCCATTGCATCCGACAGGGCGTCGACAAAGCGCCGGCCTGCGGCATCGTTGTTGAAGATGTAGGTCGAGATTGCAATGGAGCGCGTCGCCCGTTCGATGGCTTCGATCATGGCGGGGTAGGCTTCGTCACCATTGAGCAGAACGCCGATCGTGTTTCCCTGCTCGAAACTCTCGGGAAGAATCTTCTGGCCGAAACGGGCGAGGCCTTCCAGTTCGATGAGGCGTACGACGCCTTCGCCGGATCGCGCTTCGCCGCGCTCGGGCAGCGGCGCGAGAAGCAGCATGTCGTGCTTCTGGCCGCGCAGTTCGCGGGCGCGCCGCTGGATGCGGTTCACGCCGAAGAGGAGGTAGACAATCCAGCCGACGAAGGGCACGAGGACGACGAATCCGACCCAGCCTGCTGCCGCGCGCTCATCCGTCTTGGTCAGAATCACGTGAATGGCCGCGCCGCCCATGCCCCCGAACTGGACGAGCGCGAGCACGAAGGGCCAGATATCCCAGAATCCCGTTTCCATAGGTCTCCAGACTAGCCGATGCCGCGTCGCCGGTCGCGGCTGGCTCCCCCGCCGCCGGGATTGGCGGTCCGAGCCATGTCAGTAGCGCAGGGTTGCGCCCAGAATGAGGCCGCGATCCTCGCCCGGAAAATAACGTTCGTTGCCGAAAGCGAAGTCGGCGCGATCGGCATAGCGCGTATCGAAGATATTGGTGAGCTTGCCGAACAGGGCAAGGTTCTCCGTGACGTTGTAGTCGAGGCGCAGATTGAAAATATCGTGGCCGTCATATTCGGCGGTGTTGCTCGCATCCATCCAGTAGTCGCCCACATGCACCCATTCGAATTCCGCCCGCCCGTCTCCGCCGTCGAAATCGTAACCGAGACGGACATTGGCCAGGGTTCGCGGCGCGGTGTCGACATCGTTGCCGTCGAGAATGATCTCGGTTGCCGTGATGTTGGTGAAGGCATAGGTGTGCCGCGCATAGGTGCCGGCAGCGGCAATGTCGAGACCGAAAGGCAGCGGCGCGGCGAGTTCGAGTTCGACGCCGGCATGGTTCGTCTTGCCGTTCGATACGTTGAAGCCGTTCGCATCGCGGAAATAATAGTTCCGCTTCTCCATGTAGAAGAGATTGGTCTCATAGGAAATGTTCGCCCAGCGTCCGCGGGCGCCAACCTCGATGCTGTCGAGCTCTTCGGACTTGGCCTCGCCCGGAACCTGAAGGCGCTGCAGACGGTAGAGATCCGTAGTCTGCGGCGCGCGGGCGCCGCGCGCGAGATTCACGTAACCTGTAATGTTTTCATTGAACTCGTGCAGCAGGCCGACCTTTGGTGTCACGTCGCTGAATTCATCCACGCGGCTCGGGATACGCAGATAGCGGCCGAAGATGCCATTCGGCGCGTGGTTCTCGTAGTCATAGCGCGTGTATTCGAAGCGCAGGCCCGCGGAGAAGAGTGTCTTCGGTGTGAGCTGCCATT
Organism: Parvibaculum sp.; assembly: GCA_017642695.1. Lineage (GTDB taxonomy): Bacteria > Pseudomonadota > Alphaproteobacteria > Parvibaculales > Parvibaculaceae > Parvibaculum. The sequence continues at coordinate 41,015 of JAEPQD010000002.1, forward strand.
CGCTGTGTAGGTAGGGCGCGAGCACAAGCGCCTTCACCGTGTAATCGTAGTGGACCCCCTGCGGCGAGTTGTTCGGTGGTGCGGGGAAGGGCGGGGCGGCGTTGTACTGGATTTCCGACAGCGATCCGTCCGTGTATTCGGTATCAAGGCCGAAGATCAGGCTGTGGCCGCCATCAAGGCGCGCGACGAGACTCGAAAGAAGCCCGCCGCTCCAGTGCGCGTTTTCTTCCACCGGCTGTCCGGGCAGGAAGTGCATGAGAAAGTTCATGCGGTTCGAGCGCGCATAGGGTGTCAGCACCAGCATCAGATCGTCGTCGAGGTCGCGCTCGACGCGGACCGCGGTGCGCAGCGCCCACGCGTCGCGATAGGCTTCCGGGTTCGGGTTGGTCTTGTAGAGAGCCGGGTTCTTGTAGGCGTCGGGGCCGACGACATAGCCGGCCGTTTCCTGATTGGTGTTCACGGCGGTCAGCGTCGCTTCGATGCGCGTGTCCGGCGCGTCGTAATCGTAGCGAAGCCGTGCCTTCTGTTGTTCGAGGCCGGAATCGGCGCGGAAGCCGCCATCGTTCAGGACCGAGAAGCTGCCGCGGAAACCGTGGCTTGCCGCGTCCGCACCCCCGAGCGTCTTGCTTGCTGTGCCCGTCACCTCGAAAAGGTCGTGCGGACCGCCCCAGGCGGTCAATTCCCCATCCTCGTCCGGGGCGGGCGGCCGGCTCAGGAAATTGATGAGGCCATGTTCGGCGTTGGAGCCGTAGCGCGCCCCGCCGGGCCCGCGCACGACTTCGATACCGCCCGATACCTCATCCATCGCTTCCATCAGCGCGTTGACGTTGGCAAAACCCGCGGCGCGCATCGGCACGCCGTCTTCGAGATAGAGGAAGGAGCCTGCGCCCGCGCCGCCGGTCAGCACGGGCGAGCGAATGGCGGTCAGGTGTTCCGCGCCGCTGCCCTGCTGGATGCCGACGCCGGGAACCCGGTTCAGCACTTCGGAAGGCTGCACCGGTTTCACGAATTCGACTTCGGCTTCCGGGATCTTCGAGATGTTGCCGATATGGGTTGCGCGGGGCGTGCCGAGGCCGGTCGTCGTGACGGTGATCTCGTCAAGCAGCCAGGCTTTCTCCTCCGCTTCCTGCGCCAGCGCCGCCGGCGCGGCGGTGAGGGCGGCGCCAAGCGCCCATGTGGCGAAAATGGCGGAGGACCCCGCCTTGCCGCGCGGTCGGCACACACAACCGAAAACTGTCACCTGATGCTCCCCCGAGGCCCTGCCCCGTTTCCACTCCCTCGAACCGCGGCTCTTTGAGTTCCGGCCGCCTGTCCCATTGTTACCATGTCGGGCGCTCAGGTCGACTCCCCGGCCCCTACGGGGGGCCCCGTAAAGCGCGGCAATCGGCCACGTGGGGCTGACTGCGGGGTTTGCTTGCGGGGCAGGGCGTGCGGGCGTTAAAGTCCCGTCCGCCATGAAAATTCTCGGAACATCCATCCCGCCGGTGGCGCTCTCCGTGGCGCTGCTTGCCGTAGCGACAACGGCGGTTGCCTATTCGCCGACGCTTTACCGGATGTTCTGCGCGGCGACGGGTTATGGCGGCACCGTGAGCATCAACAAGGAACTGAAGCCCGATCCCGGCTCGGCCGTCGGGCCGGTCGTCGCGGTGCGCTTCGATTCCAACGTCTCACCGGGGCTCGACTGGACATTCGAGCCGGTCGAACGCCAGGTCGAGGTTCATGTCGGTGTGCCGAAGACGGTCTTCTACCGGGCGACCAACAATAGCGACCGGACGGTCGTCGGCCGCGCCACATACAATGTGACGCCGGACGCCGCAGGCTACTACTTCAACAAGACCGAGTGCTTCTGCTTCTCCGAGCAGAAGCTCGCGCCCGGCGAGAGCGCCGAAATGCCGATCGTCTTCTTTCTCGATCCCGAGATGACGGAAGACATCGACACGAAGAGCATCAAGGCGATCACGCTCTCCTATACGTTCTTCCGGCAGGACTCAGACGAGGCAGCCGTGGCGGCGGCCTCCTCGCTCAAGGAGCAGGGCGAGACACGCCGGCGCGAACTCTCGCAGGCCGAAACCGCCGAATTCACCAATCACGTGCTGCGTCCCCGCTAGCGCCGGCCGATAAGGCTGGTCCCGCGCGGAAGATTGCCTGTAGGCTTTGCGGGCCCCTTCCGGCCGACGGAGTCCGCATGTTTCCCATTTCCGACGACAACCCAGAACCCGGCGTGCCGTTTGTCACCTGGGGGCTGATCGCCGCCTGCGTCGCCGTCTTCCTCCTGCAATATTCGCTGCCGCCCGGCGAGGCGGAACTCGCCGTCTATCACTACGGTCTCATTCCCGGCGTTCTGTTCGGCTCCACGGAGATGAGCGATGCGCCGATGCCGGCCTGGGCGACGCTCTTCAGTTCCATGTTTATGCATGGCGGCCTCGCCCATCTCGGCGGCAACATGCTCTATCTCTGGATTTTCGGGGACAACATCGAACTCGCGATGGGGCGGGTCCGCTTCCTCCTCTTCTATCTCGCGACAGGGATAGCTGCGGCGCTCACCCATGCCTTTCTCGTCCCCGCCTCCACGGTGCCGCTGGTCGGCGCCAGCGGGGCGATCTCGGGCATCCTCGGCGCCTATCTTCTGCTTTATCCGAGGGGGCGGGTGCGCGTCCTCTTCATTCCCTTTCCGCTCATCCTGCTGCGTACCTTCTATGTGCCCGCGCTCGTCGTGCTCGGGCTCTGGTTCGCGATACAGGTCTTCAGCGGTTTCATGAATCCCGCCGAGGAAGCAGGCGTGGCCTTCTGGGCGCATGTCGGCGGCTTCGTCGCGGGCATGGTACTCGTGCCCTTCTTCAAGCGGCGCGACGTGCCGCTCTTCCACAAGGCGCAACCCAAGGTCTTCGATGCGCGAGCGAGCGGTCGGCGGGGCCCCTGGGGCTGACCTCTCCCCTCTCTTCTGCACAAACAAAAGGCAGACCGCTCTGGCGGCTGCTTGATTTCTGAGCCTGCGGCCATCCTGGCGCGGCCCGATGCCCGCTTTTTGCGGTGCAGCGAACTGGCACGGCGCTTGCGATGCATGTTCTTGGCAGCGGCTAGGGTTCCGGCTTCGCGCAAGTGAGCAATCGGTTTTGCGAAGTGTCTGGTCCGAGAGCCGCACCCTGTCCGGTGAACAGCGGGCAGGTACACGGCGGGATAAAAGCCCGGGAGACGGATGTAATGCGAGGGTTGGCATTGCAGAACCGCCGTGACGCCAATCCTCCGCTTTTGAAACGCGATCACTCGATCCGGAGGACTGGCTATATGACTTCATTCAAACTCTCTTCCCTGAAGATATTCGCGGCGGCAGTCGTCGCCATGACGCTCGCTTTCACCGCGATTTCGCCCGCCCATGCCGAAGCGAAGAAGGACTTCAAGGTGGCTTGGTCGATCTATGTCGGCTGGATGCCCTGGGGCTACGCGATGGACAATGGCATCGTGAAGAAATGGGCGGACAAGTACGACATCAACATCGAGGTCGTGCAGTTCAACGACTATATCGAGGCGATCAATCAGTACACGGCGGGCGCCTATGACGGCGTGATGGCGACCAACATGGATGCGCTTGCCATTCCGTCTGCCGGCGGCGTCGACTCGACGATCCTCCTCATCTGCGACTATTCCGACGGCAACGACGTCATCATCCTGAAGGGCAAGGAAGACCTGGCCGACATCAAGGGCCAGAAAGTCAACCTCGTCGAGCTTTCCGTCTCGCATTATGTCCTTGCGCGCGCGCTCGAGAAGATCGGCATGTCCGAAAAGGACGTGACGGTGGTGAACACGTCGGATGCCGACATGATCGCGGCCTGGTCGACGCCGGACGTCACGGCCATGACGACGTGGAACCCGATGGCGGCGGAAATTCTCGCCCAGGACGATGCCTACAATGTCTTCGACTCGAGCGAGCTTCCCGGCGAAATCCAGGACTCCCTTGTCGTCAACACGCAGACGCTGAAGGACAACCCCGCCTTCGCCAAGGCCATGACCGGCATCTGGTACGAGACGATGGCGCTCATGTCCGCGGATGACGAAGCGGCGACGGCCGCGAAGACGGCAATGGGCGAAGCCTCCGGCACCGATCTTGCGGGCTACGAAATGCAGCTCGCGGCGACGGAGATGTTCTACAAGCCGGAAGACTACATCGCCTTCACGGAGGGCAACCTCTCCGAGCTCACCACCTTCGTCACCAGCTTCCTCTTCGATCACGGCCTGCTCGGTCAGGACGCGACCTCGCCCGGCTATATCGGTATCGAGCTCGCAGACGGCACGGTCGTCGGTGACGAGAGCAACGTGCTGCTCCGCTACACCACCGAGTACGCGAAGATGGCTGCGGACGGCGAGCTCTGACGGTCACCCTTCGAAGAGGCCAGTAACGCCATGCGTAGATTGATCAACCGGCGACCCGATGTTGCGGCGCGGTTCGGACTCATGATCCTGCCGTTCGTCATCGTCATCATCGCCTACATGGTTGCATCCGATGCGCGTCTTTCGGTCAATCCGAACGACAAGCTCCTTCCCGGATGGTCGACGATTTCCGACGCAATCGAGCGCATGGCGTTCCAGCCCGACCAGCGCACGGGAGACTACCTGCTCTGGAGCGACACCTTGTCGAGTCTCACAAGGCTCGGCATTGGCGTCGGCATCGCCACGCTGATCGGCGGTATCTTCGGCATCCTGCAAGGCCTCATCCCCTACTTCAGGGCGAGCTTCAACGCCTTCACCAGCGTGCTGTCGATGATCCCGCCGCTCGCGGTGCTTCCCATCCTCTTCATCATCTTCGGTCTCGGCGAGCTCGCGAAGGTGATGCTCGTCATGATCGGCATCGTTCCCTTCCTGATCCGCGATCTCGCGCTCAGGACAGCGGAAATCCCGCATGAGGAAATCATCAAGGCGCAGACACTCGGTGCTTCGACATGGCAGATCATCATTCGCATCGTTGTACCGCAAATGCTGCCGCGCCTCATCGACGGGGTGCGGCTCTCGCTCGGCGCTGCCTGGCTCTTCCTGATCGCGGCGGAAGCGATCGCCTCCGACAGCGGTCTCGGCTACCGCATCTTCCTGATGCGCCGCTATCTCGCGATGGACGTGATCCTGCCTTACGTCGCGTGGATCACCTTCCTCGCCTTCGCTCTCGACCTTGCGCTGCGGCTCTTCCAGCGCGTCGCCTTTCGCTGGATGTACCGGGGTAATTGAGCATGACGCGTGTCACCGTCGAAAATGTCTGGAAGGTCTATGGCGATCAGACCGTGCTCGAGAACATCCATTTCGAGACGGAGCCCGGTTCCTTCATCGCGCTTGTCGGTCCGTCGGGCTGCGGCAAGTCCACCTTCCTGCGCATGATGCTCGGCGACGAGGCGCCGTCCAAAGGCCGCATCCTCATCGACGGCGTCGCGCTCGAGGACGAACCCTCGCCGGACCGGGGCGTCGTCTTCCAGCGATATTCCGTTTTCCCGCATCTCACCGCGCTCCAGAACGTGATGCTCGGCCTCGAATTCGCCCAGAGCCCCGTCATGGGCCGGCTTTTCGGGCGCAAGCGGCGCGAGGCGCGCACCGCCTCGCTCGAGATGCTGAAAAGCGTCGGCCTTGCGCATGCGGTGAACAAGTATCCCTCGGAACTTTCCGGCGGCATGCAGCAGCGTCTCGCCATCGCGCAGGCGCTCATCAAGAAGCCGAAGATCCTGCTGCTCGACGAGCCCTTCGGCGCGCTCGATCCCGGCATCCGCAACGAGGTGCACGAGATCATGCTGCGCCTCTGGCGCGAGGAAGGCATGACCATCTTCATGGTGACACACGACCTTTCCGAAGCCTTCAAGCTCGGCACGCGCGTCATCGCCTTCGATCGCGTGCGCAACCGGCCGGAAGAACAGAAGGCCTATGGCGCGACCATCACCTTCGATCTCAAGGTCGACGGCAAGAGCGCGCCGCCGCAACCGCCGGTGGACGCAACGCTTGCGGCGGCGGCGCAGTAGATAACCCGCCGGACGGGACGGCCCGTCCGGTTTTGCAAGGCCCCGGTTCAACGGGGCGAGTGCCTGGACGGCCAGGCTTCGGCCCGGGGAAACCCGGCGCGCAAGAGGAGATGTGCGCGATGGCGGAAGCATCCCGCAGCGAAAAATATACAGGCCCCTATGCCGCGCAACAGGAGCGCTATTACCGGCTCTTCGGCGGCGCAAAGGCGAAAGCGCGCGATTTCAGCGAAGCAACCGGCAATCCCGCGACCCTGCCGGCAGACCTCATCCGCTCGCGCGAAACGGTGCCGGGCGGCTGGGCGCATGCGCTGCCGCTCGCGCGGGGCGAGACGCTCCGCGTCCTCAATACGCATGGCACACCCGGTGTGTCGCTGCTCTTCTACAACGCGAAGGACAGGAGCGAGCGCTTCAACGCGGGCGACACGGTGAAGATCCAGTGGAATGCGCGGCTCAGCCGGGGCCGTGTCCTCTTTTCCGACATGGGCCGCGTGCTCGCCTCGATCACGGATGACACTTTCGGCCACAACGACGCGCTGACCGGCGGTTCGACGCCCGCCAGCAACGCGGAACGCTATGGCGACGCGACGCTGCGCAACACGCGCAACAACTTCATCCTGCTCGCCTCGAAGAACGGGCTCGACAAGCGCGACGTGCCGCCCTGTCTCACGCTCTTCGCGCCGGTCGGCGTCGACGGCGGCGGCATGTTCCGCTGGGAGGGCGAGGGGCCGAAACCGGGCGACCATGTCGACCTCCGCGCCGAGCTCGACCTTCTCGTCTTCGTCTCGAACGCGCCGCATCCCTTCGCGCCCGGCGACTACGCTCCGAAGGAAATCGATCTCGTCGTCTGGAACTCGCCGCCTCCTTCGGCGGATGACTTCTGCCGCACCGCGACGGAGGAAGCCGTGCGCGGCTTCGAGAACAATGCGCGCTATCTCGCCGCGCTCGGAGAGGAGTGAGGTCATGACGCTCTCCAACAGACATGAAGACCAGGCGATCTACGATTTCACCGTGCCCGCGCTTCAGCCGTGGTCGCATGTGCTGAAGAAGGGGCAGATCCTTCGCATCGTCGATCTCGAAGGCCAGCAGGCCGTCGACACGCTGTTCTACTCGAAGGCCGATCCGTCGGAGCGCTACAGCGCGCAGGACACGGCGCGGGCGCAGAACTCGCCCTACATCACCTCGGGCACGAAGCTCGTGTCGAACGAGGGCAACGTGATGGCAACCGTCATCGCCGACACGTCGGGTGGTCACGATACGTCGGCCGGCGCCTGCTCGGCGGAAGCGAACACGGTGCGCTTCGGTCACGAGACGCTTTACATGCACAGTTGCCGAGACAATTTCGTGATGGAGCTCTCGCGCCACGGGCTCACCAAGCGCGACATCGTCTCCAACATCAATTTCTTCATGAATGTGCCGGTGGAGGAAGACGGAACGCTCGCCATTGTGGACGGTCTGTCGAAGCCGGGGGACTATGTCGAGGTCAGGGCGGAGATGGACGTTCTCTGCGTGATCTCGAATTGCCCGCAGGTGAACAATCCCTGCAACGGCTTCAACCCCTCGCCCGTGCGCACATTGATCTGGGACGCCTGATGCGTTCCCGCCCGGCGGGGTGCCGCCGGGCGACTTCGGAGGCCAGATGTTCAAGAAGGTTCTGATCGCCAATCGCGGGGAGATCGCCGTCCGCGTCATCGCGACGCTGAAGAAGATGGGCGTCGCGTCGGTGGCGGTCTATTCGGAAGCGGACCGCTTCGCGCCGCATGTGCGGCTCGCGGACGAGGCATTCTGCGTCGGTCCCGCGCCCGTTGCGGAAAGCTATCTCGATATCGACGCCATTCTCGATGCCGTGCGGAAGACGGGGGCGGAAGCGGTGCATCCCGGTTATGGATTCCTGAGCGAGAACCCGGAATTCGCCGCCGCGCTTGCCCGCGAGGGTGTCGCTTTCATCGGGCCGCGCCCCGAGCACATGCGCGCCTTCGCGCTGAAGCACACCGCGCGTGAGATCGCGGAGAAGAGCGGCGTGCCGTTGCTGCCGGGCTCGCCCCTCATCGTCGATCTCGACGACGCGATGACGCGGGCCGACGAGATTGGCTATCCCGTCATGCTGAAGAGCACGGCGGGCGGCGGCGGCATCGGCCTTCAGCTCTGCCATTCCGCAGCCGACATGCCGCGCCTCTACGATACGGTGCGCCGCCTCGCGCTCGCGAATTTCAAGGATAGCGGGCTCTTCCTCGAGAAATATGTCGCCGCTGCGCGTCATATAGAGGTGCAGATCTTCGGCGACGGCGAGGGCGGCGTCATCGCGCTCGGCGAGCGCGACTGTTCCGCGCAGCGCCGCAACCAGAAGGTGATCGAGGAGACGCCGGCACCCAATCTGGGCGAGAAGGAGCGCACCGCGCTTCACGAGGCGGCGGTGCGGCTCGGCTCGAGCGTTTCCTATGCGTCGGCCGGCACGGTCGAGTTCATCTATGACGAGGACGCCAGCACCTTCTATTTCCTCGAAGTGAACACGCGCCTCCAGGTCGAGCACCCGGTGACGGAAGAGGTGACCGGCCTCGATCTCGTCGAGATGATGGTGCGGCAGGCCGCGGGCGAGCTCGGCGACCTCGAGGATTACGAGCGCGCCCCCCGGGGTCATGCCTTCGAGGTTCGTCTTTATGCCGAGGATCCGGGGAAGAACTTTCAGCCCTCGTCCGGCCTTCTCACGGAAGTCTCCTTTCCGGAGGGCATCCGTGTCGACGGCTGGATCGCGACCGGAACGGAGGTGACGCCCTTCTACGACCCGATGCTCGCGAAGATCATCGTCAAGGGCGACACGCGCGACGAAGCCGCCGCGAAGCTCGGCGAAGCGCTCGATGCGTCGCGCGTCTACGGTATCGAGACCAATCTCGACTATCTCGCCGGGCTCGTCCGCACGCCGGAATGTCTCGGCGGCACCATGCTCACCTCGACGCTTGCGGGCTACGACCATGAGAGCGCCGGGCTCGACGTACTATCGGGCGGCGCGCAGTCGAGCCTGCAGGACTTCCCGGGCCGTCTCGGCTACTGGGATGTCGGCGTGCCGCCGTCGGGGCCGATGGACGGGCTCTCGCACCGGCTCGCGAACCGTCTCGTCGGTAATCCGGAAGACGCGCCCGCGCTCGAAATGACGCTCGATGGGCCGACGCTCCGCTTCCGCTGCGACGCCATCGTCGCACTCGCAGGCGCGGAGATGGCGGCGACGCTCGACGGCGAGCCCGTGCCCTTCTGGCAGGCCTTCGCGGCGAAGCGCGGGCAGACGCTCGCCCTCGGCCAGGTGAAGGGCGCGGGGCAGCGCGCCTATCTCGCGATCCGCAACGGCTTCGATGCGCCCCTTTATCTCGGTTCGCGCTCCGCCTTCACGCTCGGGCGCTTCGGCGGCCATGCGACGGGCGCGCTCCGCACGGGCGATGTGCTCCGCGTTAACCGCGAGGGCGCTGTCACGCCGCCGGTCGAGGGCGCGCTGCCGCTTTCCGCGCGCCCGCCGCTCACGCGCGAGTGGGAGATCGCCGCGCTTTACGGGCCGCATGGCGCGCCGGACTTCTTCCTCGACGAGGACATCGAGACGCTCTTCAACACAGCCTACGAGGTTCACTACAATTCCGCGCGCACCGGCGTTCGCCTCATCGGGCCGAAGCCTCAATGGGCGCGCAAGGATGGCGGCGAGGCCGGGCTTCACCCCTCGAACATCCACGACAATGCCTATGCCGTCGGCACGATCGACTTCACGGGCGACATGCCGATCATTCTCGGGCCCGACGGGCCGAGCCTGGGCGGGTTCGTCTGCCCGGCGACGCTCGCAAAGGCGGAACTCTGGAAACTCGGCCAGCTGAAGCCGGGCGACAAGGTGCGCTTCCGTCGCATCACCGAGAAGGAAGCGGCGGACATGCGCCGCGCCGAGGACACCTGGGTGAAGACGCTGGCACGTCCTGTCGCGCCGCTCGCGCGTCAGGCGCCGAAGGAAGACGCGGTGCTTGCCCGCATAGGCGATCTCGAAACGGAGGTCACCTACCGGCGCGCGGGCGACGACTACATTCTCGTCGAATACGGACCCATCGTGCTCGACTTCGCGCTCCGCTTCCGCGCCCATGCGATGATGACGGCGCTCGAGGCGCGTGCGCTTGAAGGCATCATCGAAATGACGCCCGGCATCCGCTCGTTGCAGATCCATTTCGATCCGGATGTGCTTCCTGCGCGCAGGCTCCTTGCGACGCTGGAAGAGATGGAGCGCGCGCTTCCCTCTTCCGCTGACATGGAGGTGCCGAGCCGCGTCGTCCACCTGCCGCTTTCCTGGGACGACGAGGCCGCGCGCGAGGCGGTTCGCAAATATGGCACGCTGGTGCGTCCCGATGCGCCCTGGGTCCCATCCAACATCGAGTTCATCCGCCGCATCAACGGGCTGAAGAACATCGCGGAGGTGCGCCGCATCCTCTTCGAGGCGGACTACATGGTTTTCGGCCTCGGCGACGTCTATCTCGGCGCGCCGGTGGCGACGCCGCTCGATCCGCGCCATCGCCTCGTCACCACGAAGTACAATCCCGCGCGCACATGGACGCCCGAAAACGCCGTCGGCATCGGCGGCGCCTATCTCTGCGTCTACGGCATGGAGGGGCCCGGCGGCTATCAGCTCGTCGGCCGCACGGTGCAGATGTGGAATTCGTGGCGGAAGACGCAGAATTTCGAACAGCCCTGGCTGCTCCGCTTCTTCGACCGGCTGAAATTCTTCCCCGTGTCGGCGGAAGAACTCGTGGAGGCGCGAGAAGCGTTTCTTCACGGCGAATACGACGTGAAGGTCGAGGAAGGCACCTTTCGCCTCAGTGACTATTTCTCGTTTCTCGAAGAGAACGCCGAGGACATTTCCGCCTTTCGCGTCTCGCAGCGCCGCGCCTTCGAGGAAGAGCGCAAGCGCTGGGAAGAGCAGGGGCTCGCCATGTCCGCAATGGAGCCGGAAGTGGTCGCCGCCGACGAGGTGACCGAGGTGCCGGAAGGCGGCCGTCTCGTGGAAGCAGGCGTTCCCGGAAACGTCTGGTCGATCGGCGTCCAGCCCGGCGACGAGGTCGCCGCCGACCAGACGCTCGTCGTGCTCGAATCGATGAAGATGGAAATCGAGGTGCGCGCACCCATTGCCGCGCGCGTCCATGAGGTCCATTGCGCGCCCGGCAAGATGGTTCAGGCGGGGCAGGCGCTTGTTACGCTGGTGCCGCTCGACGCCGCGAAACCCAGAATGGAGGCCGTGTCGTGAAGAGCCTGTCCTTTTCCCTGCCGTCGCTCCGCGCGGCCTTCGCCTCCGGTGTCCGTGCGGAAGATGTCGCGCGCGAGGCGCTTTCCCGCGCCGAGGCCTGCAACGATCCCGCCGTCTGGATCTCGCGCTTCGAGGACGAGGAGGTTCTCGCCCGCGCCCGTGCGCTCGACGCGCTCCCGAAGGAGCAGCGCGCGCTCATGCCGCTTTTCGGCGTGCCCTTCGCGGTGAAGGACAATATCGATGTCGTGGGCGTTCCGACGACGGCGGGCTGTCCGGTCTACGCCTACCAGCCGAAGGAAGACGCTTTCGTCGTCACGCGTCTTGTCGCGGCGGGCGCGATCCCCATCGGCAAGACCAATCTAGACCAGTTCGCGACCGGCCTTGTCGGCACGCGCTCGCCGCTCGGCGCGCCGCGCTCCGTCTTCAATCATGATTTCATTTCCGGCGGTTCGTCGTCGGGATCCGCCGTCGCCGTCGCGGCGGGCATCGTCTCCTTCGCGCTCGGCACGGACACGGCGGGCTCGGGCCGCGTCCCTGCCGCCTTCAACAACATCGTGGGGCTCAAGCCCTCGCGCGGGCTTCTCTCCACCCGCGGCGTCGTGCCCGCCTGCCGCTCGCTCGATTGCGTCTCCGTCTTCGCGCTCACGGTCGCGGATGCGGGCGCGATCTTCGATGCGGCGGCCGTCTTCGATCCCGCCGATATCTATGCCCGCACGCGCATGCCGGAGACGCCCGCGCTTCCCTCGGGCGGCTTCACCTTCGCGGTGCCGCGCGCCTCCGACCTCAAATTCTTCGGCGACGACGAGGCGGCGCGTCTCTTCGAGGCGGCGTCCGAGCGGCTGGAAGAACTTGGCGGCCGCGCGCGCTGGATCGATTTTTCGATGTTCGAGGAAGCCGCCGCGCTTCTCTATGAGGGCCCCTGGGTCGCGGAGCGTTTCGCCGCCGTCGGCGATTTCATCGAGAAACATGGAGCGGAAGTCGATCCGACGGTGCGCGGCATCGTGCTCGGTGCGCGCGAGCGCAGCGCGGTCGAGACCTTCGAGGCGATGTACAAGCTCGAGGCGCTGAAGCGGCGCGCGCAGCGGCTCTTCTCCGAGATCGACCTCCTCATGGTGCCGACAGCGCCCACCATTTACCGCGTCGACGAGGTCATGGCGGAGCCGGTGAAGCTGAACAGCCGCCTCGGCACCTATACCAATTTCATGAACCTGCTCGACATGGCGGGGATCGCCATTCCGGCCGGCATCCGCGAGGCGGGGCCCGCGAAGGGTCTTCCCTTCGGCGTGACGCTTGCCGCTCCCGCCTTCTCGGAAGCGCGGCTCTCAGCCTTCGCCTCCGCCTTCGAGGCGGCGCAGGGTCTCGTTCCCGGCGCGCCGCAGCCGCAGCCGGAAACCGATGAAAGTTTCATCGAGCTTGCCGTCGTCGGCGCGCATATGTCGGGCCTGCCGCTCAACCACGAGCTCACCTCGCGCGGGGCCATGTTCGTCGAGCGCACGAAGACCGCGCCCCGCTACCGCTTCTATGCGCTGGCGGGCGGGCCGCCCTTCCGTCCGGGCCTCGTCCGCGTGGAGGACGGCGGTGCCGCCATCGAGCTCGAGGTCTGGCGTCTTCCGCGCGCCGCCTTCGGCAGCTTCATGGCGGGCGTGCCGCAGCCGCTCTGCATCGGCACGCTCGATCTCGCGTCGGGCAAGAAGGTGAAAGGCTTTCTCTGCGAGGAAGAGGGCCTTCATGGCGCGGAGGAGATCACCTCCTTCGGCGGCTGGCGCGCCTTCATGGCGTCGAAGGCGGAGAAGGCGGCGAGTTAGAACGCCATCTCAAGCAGCGCGCGTGCCTCGTCCAGCGTCGCGGCGGAGAGCACGGTGAAGCCTTTGCTCTCCTGCGCCATCGCGGCTTCGCGCTCTTCCGCGCCGTAGCCGGTCGCGACGATCACCGCGCCTTTGAGCCCCGCGCGCTTCGCCGCCTCGATATCGGCGGCCTTGTCGCCCACCAGCCAGCTCTTCGCGAGGTCGAGGCCCATCAGCGCCGCGCCATGCTCGATCATGGCGGGGCCGGGTTTGCGCCAGCGGTCCTGCTCCGGTCCGTAGCCGTCGGTGAAGTCCGGGTGGAAAGGGCAGGCGAGGGTCAGATCGAGCGTCCCTTCCTGCTCGCGAAGCTGGCGCGCGATTTCCATCTCCACCGCCTCGAATTCCGCCCAGGAAATCAGCCCGCGCGCGATGCCGGACTGGTTGGTGACACAGACAAGGCCGAACCCCTTCGCCCGGCCCCAGGCGACGATCTCCGCCGCGCCCGTCTCCAGCGCCACATCTTCCTTGTTTTTCAGATAGTTGACCTCCTTGACGAGAACCCCGTCCCGGTCGAGAAAGAGGCCGGGCGCGCCCTGCCGCCGGGGTGGGGTTGGGGTCGAAAGCCAGATATCGGGAGGTGTGGTCATGAGGCGGGCTTCGGGATCGGGCCGGAACAGGGCGGCATTTTTACGCTATCTTGAGCCGCTTTCCGCCACCATGACACAAACCGCACGATCCGGGACCAGTGAATGACCGATAAAGCGACCGCGAACGGCCCGGATATCCAGGCGCTGGTGGAAGGCCTCGCGCGCGCCCGCGTGGCGCTCGCGGGCGACGTCATGCTCGACCGCTTCGTCTATGGCGAGGTCTCCCGTATTTCGCCCGAAGCGCCGATCCCGGTGCTTCGCGTCGGCGACGAGAAGGCGATGCCGGGCGGCGCGGGCAATGTCGCGCGCAATCTCGCCGCGCTCGGCGCGAAGGTCGATTTCCTTTCCGTCATTGGCAGTGATGAGGCGGGCCGGGAGCTCAAGGCGGCGCTCGATGCCGAAGCGGTTACCTCCTCGCTTACCGTGGACCCCGCGCGCGAGACGACCGTCAAGATGCGCTTCGTCGCGATGGGCCAGCAGGTGCTCCGCGTCGACCGCGAGACGAGCCTGCCGCTCGGGGCTGCGCCCACCGAAACACTTATCGCCGCGCTCACCGCCGCGCTTGATGACAAGGACGTGCTTGTCCTTTCCGACTACGGCAAGGGCGTGCTCACGCCCGCCGTGCTGGAAGCCGCAATCGCCGCCGCGCGCGCGAAGGGCCTTCCCGTCGTGATCGACCCGAAGGGCCGCGACTATGCGCGCTACAGGGGCGCCGATGTCGTGACGCCGAACCGAAAGGAGCTCGGCGAGGCGACCGGCCTCCCCGTCGAGACGGACGAGGAGATCATCGCCGCTGCCCGCGCGCTCATTGCGGGCCACGGCATCGGCGCCGTGGTCGTCACGCGCGCGCAGGCCGGCATGAGCGTCGTCACGGCGGAGGACGTCACGCATCTGAAGGCGGAAGCGCGCGAGGTCTTCGACGTCTCCGGCGCAGGCGACACGGTCGTCTCGACGCTCGCCGCTGCGCTCGGCAGCGGCTTGCCGCTCGCCGCCGCCGCCGCGCTCGCCAATTCCGCCGCGGGCATCGTCGTCGGCAAGGTCGGTACCGCCGTCGTGCATGGCGACGAACTTGCCGCCAAGCTCCGCGAGCGCGAACTCTCCGCGCTCGAAGCGAAGGTTGCGGGTCTCGAAAGCGCGCGCGATATCGTGGATGCCTGGCGCGCACGCGGCCTCAGTGTCGGCTTCACCAATGGCTGCTTCGATCTCCTGCATCCGGGTCACGTCACGCTGCTCGACAAGGCGCGTGCGCTGTGCGACCGGCTTGTCGTCGGCTTGAACAGCGACGCCTCCGTCAAGCGTCTCAAGGGCGAGGGCCGCCCGGTGCAGCCGGAGATCGCGCGCGCGACCGTGCTGGCGGCGCTGCAATCGGTCGATCTCGTCGTCATCTTCGAGGAAGACACGCCTGCGCGATTGATCGAGACACTTCGCCCCGGTCTTCTCGTGAAGGGCGGCGACTACAAGGTTTCCGAAATCGTCGGCGCGGATTTCGTGCAGGCACATGGCGGCCGCGTCGAGATCGTCGACATCGTGCCGGGCTTCAGCACCACGGGCACCATCGCCCGTCTCGGGCGCTGAACGCCATGGCGGTCTGGGGGCCGGACGCCGCACCGCGCGACGTGCCCGAGCCCTTGCCGGATGCGCCGCTCCGTCCGGCTGAGCGCTGGTGGGATCTCATCCTCGTGCCGGTCGTGGCGCTTGCCTTCTCCTTCGCCGCCGGGGCAATGGCGGTCGTTATCGAAGTCGCGATCGGCGAGAGGGGGTTGCTTACCGGGTCTTTCACTTCAGGCAATGTCGAGCAATCGCCCTATTTCCTGTTCGGGGCGATGGGTGCGCTCTATCTCGCGATGCTCGGTGCGGTCGCGCTGCTTCTCTTCTGGCGCGGCCACCGGTTCGGCCCCGTCTTCTTCGCGCGCGGCAGACGGTTTGCGGCATGGGCCGCCGTACCCGCAGGCATTGTCCTCGCGATTGCGGTCATGGTGCTGCTTTCCATGCTGCCGGCCGCCATGCAGGAGGAGCTGATCGAGCAGAACGCCGCGCTCGATCCCTCGACGCTCGGCGAAGCGCTCGCCGTCTTCGTCGTTGCTGTGCTGTTCGCGCCGGTTGCCGAGGAGCTATACTTCCGGGGTATCATGCTCCGCGTCTTCGCGCGACGCATACCCTTCGCTGCGGCGGCCGTCGTCACCGCCGCGCTCTTCTCTCTCGTGCATGGCCATCTCTTCCTCTCGCCGGGTCTCGGCGGATGGCTCCTCACGGGCATCATCTTTCTGCTGGGGTTCCTGCTCGCGCTCTTCGCGCGGGCAGGGCGCTCGCTTCGCGCGCCGTTCCTGCTTCACGCCTCCTACAACGCGACGCTCGTCGTCCCGACGATCGCCGGATTGCTCATCGGCGCTCAGACGTAGCCGAGCTGCGTCTCGATGGCCGCGCAGAGCATGTGGCCGAGCGTGATGTGCATTTCCTGGATGCGCGCGGTCGTGGTCGAGGGCACGCAGAGAATGTGGTCGGCAAGCCCCGCCATCAGGTTCGGTTCCGCGCCCGCAAAGGCCGCCGTCACGAGGCCCTGTTTCCGCGCCGCCTCGAGGCCGAGCACGACGTTTCGGCTCTTCCCCGAGGTCGAGATGCCGATGGCGATGTCGCCGCGCCGCCCGAGCGCCTCCACCTGCCGCTCGAAGACGCGCTCATAGCCCATGTCGTTCGCCGCTGCCGTCAGCACCGAAGTGTCGGTGGTGAGCGCGAGGGCCGCGATCGCCGGGCGGTCCTTCACATAGCGTACGGAGAGTTCCGCCGCGATGTGCTGCGCGTCGGCCGCACTGCCGCCATTGCCGAAGAAGAGGAGCTTGCCGCCCCCCGCCGCCGCTTCCGCGCAGGCGGCCGCGAGGCTCGCGAAATCGTTCTCGAGTTTCTTCGCCGTTTCGTGGGCCACCTTGTGGTGCTCGTCGAAGGCCGCCCGGAAGATGTCATGTGCGCCCAAGGGGTGCGTCTCCGCGTCTCGTGATGGTGGACATTATATATGTGTCCGCGCCCGCGACCCTAGCCCAGCTGGCCTGCTTTTGCGCCCCCAAAGCGCCGCTTAGTCCAATTGGGTCATGCGGGCCTCCACCCCCTCTCCCTAGTCTTGCGCCGCGCGCGAGGGAATCGCGCGCCCGATTCATCGGCTCGTCCGGGGAAGCGGCTGTATCTGCATAAAACGGGGTGTGCGATGAGGTCGACACGGGGGGCCGCGAGGCCGCTATTCCAGTTCGGGCAAAGCCGGATGAGGCCGCTGGTCCTTGCGGCGGCTATGGCGCTTGCGGCGGCAGGCGCGGCGACGGCGGGATCCATGGAGGAGGCGCAGCAGAAGCTCGGGGCGGGCGACGCGGCAGGCGCCTATGAAATCCTGAAGCCCGAGGAACGCGCCCGGGCCGGCAATCCCGCGTTCGACTACCTGCTCGGCATATCGGCCATCGATTCCGGCCGCCCGGCGGAAGCGGTCGCCGCCTTCGAGCGCGTGCTCGCTGTCGATCCCTCCCATCTCCAGGCCCGCGCCGAACTCGGCCGCGCCTATATCGCCATGAACGAGCCCGAGGCGGCGCGGCGCGAGCTTGCGACCGTCGAGGGCCAGCCCGGCGTGCCGGACAGCGTGCGCGCCACCATCGACCGCTATGTCTCGGCCCTCGACACGGGGCTGTCGGGCGGCGGCACCACCATCGAAAACCGCGTCACGCTCACCGCGGGCTATGACACCAACGTCAACAATTCGACCAGCGACAGCCGCATTCTCATTCCGGCCTTTGCCGGTCTCGGTTTCGCGACGCTCGGCGCGGGCGCGACCTCCGAGGAAGATTTCTTCGGCGAGGTCTCGGGCCGTTCCTCGCTCACCCACGGCCTCTCCATCGACCGCCAGCTTCTGGTCGATCTCAACGCCTCCTACCGCGCGAACGAGGATTTCGACCAGTTCAACCAGGCGCTGGCCGGCCTCAATATCGGCATTTCGCAGCGGACGCCCGATCACGGCACCTTCGCGCTCTCCGCGCAGCTCCAGTCCTACTGGGTAGACGACGAGGCCTATCGCTACACCTGGGGCGCGCTCGGCCAGTGGACCTACCGCACGGCGGGCATGACGGACTACGCCGTCTATCTGCAATACGCGAAGCTCAATTATCCGAACAACAGCGCGCAGAACGCGAACCGCTACACGGCGGGCGCGACCTTGGGCCAGGCGCTTTCCGGTGCGCGCGAACCTTACGTTTATGGCGGCGGTTACGCGGGCTACGAGAAGCTCACCGACAGCGCCTTCGACCATCTCTCCTATGTCTTTGCGGGGCTGCGTGCGGGCGGTGAACTCACGCTGATGCCGAAGTTGCGCGGCTACGCCGTCGCCGCGGTCGAATTCTCGGAATATGAGGAGCCAGACCCTCTCTTCCTCGACGAGCGCTCGACGGTGCGGGCGGATGCGTCAGCGGGTCTGCGCTATCAGCTCCGCGACGACCTCACCTTCGGCACGGAACTCGCCTATACGCGCTCCGACAGCAACATCGTGCTCTACGACTACGACCGCGTCGTCGCTTCCGTTTCCCTCAGCCTCGATTTCTGATCCAAGGAGCCGATCCCATGAAAAGCATTTCGTTCAACAGGCTTCTGGCAACCACGGCGCTGGCGGCGGTTCTCTCATTCTCGGCGGGCGGCGCGATGGCGCTGCCGGTGCTCTTCGGCGGCGCGAGTGTCGACGGCGCGGCGGCGGTGAACATCGAACCCGGCCAGACGGTGACGGCGACGACGCTGCTGCAATTGCAGGCGCCGGATGGCAGCATCGTCACCATCGAACCCGGCTCCGTCTTCACGCTCACGGGCGAAGGCGACGCCATCTCCTTCGAACTCGTCTCGGGTGCGATGCGCGTCGCCTCCAGCGGCACGCCGATTTCGATCTCGAAGGGCGGCGTCACGATTTCCACCACGGGCGGCGCTTTCTCCGCCTTTGAAGGCGAGGAGGGCGGTCTCTCGGGCCGCGTCAACCAGGGCAGCGCTACCGTCGCGAACGGTGCGGGCAGCCGCGACTTCGCCGCCGGCCAGGGTTACGAGGCGAGCGAAACGAATATCGCGGGCACCTTCACGCCGCCGCCGGTCAACACGACGCAACTGACGCAGACCGGTCCCGACGACACGAACTATTCGCCCGCCGACGATCAGGGCTCCGAAGGCTCCGAGATCGTCGAGGAAGCGGCGGGCGGCGGCTCGGGTGGCGGCTATGGCGGCACGCCTCCGGTCACCGGCGTCGTCGTGCCGGTCACGGGCACCGAGGACACCGGCTATGTCATCGCCTATGCGGCGGACGCGATCGGCATCGATGCGCGCGACGACGTCACCGTCACTATCGGCGATGGGGGAGAGCTCAACCAGTACCAGGTCGGCGACGGTTCCGACGAACGGCTCGAACGCAATTCCAACTCCTCGCTCGAACGCGGCAACTCGAACGGCAATGTCTTCATCGAGCGCTGGGCCGGCGGCGAGACGCATGGCAACTACTACAACGGCTTCAACGGTACGACTTTCGCCGAACTCGGCCGCACCAGCCATCAGGGCTTCCACCTGATGTACGGCAAGCCGAGCGCGCAAGAGAGCCTCCCGGCGAACGGCGTCGCGACCTACGATCTTGCCGCGGCGACGAGCCCCACCATCGACGATGGCAGCTTTGCGCCCGGCACCTTCACCGGCGAACTCGGCATTCTCTTCGGTCCGATCTTCAAGGTCGGCATCGACTTCACGGTCGACATGCCGGGTGACCACACCTATTCGATCCTGACGGCGGGCGGTGCGGCGGCGCCGTCGGCCGCGCCGGGTTACAGCGATCTCTCGCAGGGTCTCTTCCGCGTCAACAATATCGACGTCGCGCAAGGCGGCGCGGCCTGTCCCTCCACGGGCTGCACCGCCTCCGTCTACGGCCTCTTCACCGGCGATGCGGGCGAGGATCTCGGCATCGCCTACCAGATCATGGATTTCTCGGTGCCCACCGACGACCTCTTCCGCGGCAAGCGGATTTCCGGCGCGGCGGTCTTCACGCAGGGCTCCTACACGCCGGGCGATCCGCCTCCGTCCTCGTCGAGCGGCGAGATCGAGGCGCCGCTCGGTGCCGGTCCCTACCTCGTTGCCTTCGACGGCTCCTTCCTGGACGAGTCCACCATCGCGCTCGACGGCGATGGCGCACTCTCTTCCTTCGTCAACGACTACACGGGTGCGGGCGGCACGGATCGGGGCGATACCTCCGTCGCCGAACTCTGGGGCAATGAGGACGTCACCATCGGCCGCTGGAACGATGGTGCGACGACGGGCTATCTCGCGAAGACGCTCGACCCCATCGTCGACGGCTATCACTACGCCGTCGGCACGGCGGCAGTGAACCTGCCGACCTATGGCGTCGCAAGCTACACGCTCGCGGCCGCGACCGCGCCGACCTTCGCCGATGGCGGCGGCCTTCCGGGCACGCTCACCGGCGCCATGTCCATCGGCTATGGTGCGGGCATGCCCGCCGTCGGCCTCGACCTCGAGATCGACATGCCGGACGACCACATCTATGTCGTCCAGACGCCGGGCGGGCTGTCGTCGCCGCATCTCTCGCCCTTCGCGGTCTACACAAGCGGATCGGTCTACCCCACGAACAGCATCGTGAAGACCGGGCAGGGCACCTTCACCATCGACAGCGGCGGCCGCGCCTGCGAGTCGAACGGCAGCTGCTTCTTCTCGCTTTACGGCTTCGTCTCCGGCGAGGGCGGTTCGTCGGCCGCGATCAACTACAAGATCTGGCAGAGCTTCTACATCGACCGCGCCCTTACCGGCTCGGCTGCCTTCACGACGGGCGGGGCGGAAGTCGCGTCCCTGTCCGATCCGCTCGACACGCCCTTCGCCGACGGCAACTACACGGCGCTCGTCACCAAGAATGGCAGCAACGCGACCTATACCGACAAGGCGGCGGTGTTCGGCGAGGACGGCGAACTCATCAGCTATCAGGTCCGCACCAATCCGGGCTCGGAATCGACGCCGAACATCGGCACCAACGGCATGGCCGAACTCGGCCGCTCCAACGATGCCATGTGGGGCCGCTGGACCGGCGGCGAGACGGGCGGTACCGGCAATTTCAACGGCTATGTCGGCGCCGATCTGACCGGCAACAAGGGCATGCACTGGATGGTCGGCAACCCGGCCTCCGATCTTCCCACCACCGGCACGGCGCAATACGAGCTTGCCGGTTACAGCGCGCCCGTCTTCAACGACGGACGCTCGGCGCCCGGCACGCTTACCGGCGCGATGACCGTTGCCTGGGGCGGCGCCGGTGCCACGAAGATCGGCACCGACCTCGACGTGGCGATGGCGGGCGATGCCGTCTACCACCTCGTTACGACCGGCGGCGCCGCCAATCCCTCGGCCTCGGAGTTCACGATGGGCGTCGATGGCAGCTTCGGCGGCTCGCTCCCCGTTACCTTCACTCAGGACGGCGGCACGGGTGCGGCCTGTCCGAACCCGGCAAGCTGCAATGCGTCGATGAGCGGCCAGACCTTCGGCCAGGGCGGCAAGACGATCGGGATCGGTTACCTGATCGGCTTCGGCGACAGCGGCATCACCGGCAACGGCGTCTTCACGCAGGTTGCCGTTCCCTGATCCCTTCCCTCGGGATGAGCTCGACTGGGCCGGACGGAAACGTCCGGCCCTTCTTTATGGAATGATCGCGTCCGCGAAGGAGGAGCGGCGGATCACCGGACCTGCTCCTTCTCCTTCGGTGCCGAAACACGCCGGGGCTTCTTCTCCATCCGGGGTTTCGGCAGCAGGCGGAAGCGGGACTGGCACCACGCGAAATCGACGCCGACATCCAGCAGCGCATCGGAACGCCCGCAGGGACAGGCAAATTCCAGGACGTCGAGAACGCGGTAGGTCTCGCCCGCCTGCAGCGGCACCGGCTGGCCGGTCACATGGTTCGGGGCGGCGTTGACGCAGAGAACAAGGTCGCCCGGTCCGATCGCGTCGCTCATGGCTTCCCTCCATCGTCTTGGGGGGAGACTAGACCGCGAGACGCAGCGGCGAAAGACCGCTTTTGGTGCGGGGGCGGCCGTTCCGGTCACTCGCTTTCAGGCCCGTGCGGCCGGATCGCGCGCCGCAGCGCCAGCAGCATATGCGCCTCGATTTCCTCGCGCCGCGCGGCGCGCTCTTCGCTCGTGCCCGGCGTCACGAGGTAGAGATCGACGAGATTGCCGATCAGCACATTCATGAAGTGAAGCCGCGCCGGGTCGAGCCGCGTCTCCGGCGCGAAGCGTTTCAGGAAAGGCGCGATCCGCTCGCCGATGATCGTGACATTGGCGGGGTCCTGTTCTTCCTCCGTGGTGCGGATCGAGCGCATCGCCCGGAGCAGGCCCTTATGCGCCGGGATCGCTTCCGCCTCGTCGAGATAGACATGGAGAAGAAGCCGCGCCGCCTCCTCGACATCCGTCTCCGCGCCGAGCTCCGCCAGCCGTTCGACGCTCGCTTGCGCGATCCGCTCGACGGTCGCGTCATAGGCGGCGAGCAGCAGCGCGTCCCGGTCTCGGAAATAGCGGTAGAGGCTCCCGACCGCGACGCCCGTCCGCTCGGCGACGCTCGTCGTCGTCACGGCCTCCGCGCTTTGCTCCGCGACGATTTCCTCGACCGCGGCGAGCAGCGCGGCCTGCGTCCTCAGCGCCCGCGTCTGGACGGGCACGCGCTTCGCGCCTCTTACGGGAGTTTCGTCTGAAAGCCGCGTCGCCTGCATCTTCGGGTCCGGTGCTCGTTCTCTCAAAAAGTGAAACTATTTCATTTTTGTTGACAGGACCAGAGCGGAGGCCGCATTTTGTCATTCGAAGAGTGCCCGGCAGCGTCCTGTCCGGGTGCTCATGCATGGGCATGGGGGAGAAGCAGATGAAACGGAACCTGTCGGCGGGCGCGCTCGCCCTCACCATCGGTGTCTTCGGCGCGGGGTTCGCCCAGGCCGCCGAGATCCGGCTCGCCCCGGAAGACGGCACGGACAAGCTCATCGAGGCCTTCATCATGGTGGAGGAGGGCGACACGATCCTGCTCGGGCCCGGGCGCTGGGACCTCGCCGACGGGCTGGTGCTCGATGCCGACGGCGTGACGGTCCGCGGCGCGGGCGCGGAAGAGACCGTCCTCTCCTTCAAGGGCCAGACGGGATCGGGCGAGGGGCTTCTTGTCACGTCCGACGACGTCGTGCTCGAAGACTTCGCGGTCGAGGACACGAAGGGTGACGGCATCAAGTCGAAGGGCAGCGACGTCATCACCTTCCGCAACCTCCGCGTCGAATGGACGGGCGGCCCCGACGAGAAGAACGGCGCCTATGGTGTCTATCCGGTCTCGTCGAGGAACGTGCTGATCGAGGGCGTCACGGTGCGCGGCGCGTCCGATGCCGGCATCTATGTCGGCCAGAGCCAGGACATCGTCGTCCGCAACAGTCTCGCCGAGTTCAACGTCGCCGGCATCGAGATCGAGAACTGCTACCGCGCCGACGTCTACGGCAACATGGCCCGCCACAATACGGGCGGCATCCTGATCTTCGACCTGCCGAACCTGCCGCAGCAGGGCGGCCACGACATCCGCGTCTTCGACAATGATTCTGTGGACAACGATACGCCGAACTTCGCGCCGGAAGGCAACATCGTCGGCGGGGTGCCGATGGGCACCGGCATCATGGTGATGGCGAACCGCAACGTGCACATTTTCGGCAACCGCCTCGCGAACAACGGCACGGTTCATGTCATCGTCGCCGCCTATCCGAACGATTACGACGACGACAATTACATGTTCGTGCCGCGCGGCGTTTACATCCACGGCAACACCTATGGCGAGGGCGGTACCGCACCGGACAACGAGATGGGCGAGCTCATCGCCGAGCGCACCGGCACGCCCGTTCCCGACATCGTCTGGGACGGCGTCACCCGCATTCCCGAATGGCTGACATGGGTCGCGGCGGAGAACCGTCTTTATATAGATGAGGCGGAGGACACCACCTTCGCCAATGCGAAGATGATCTCGCACATGCTGCTGCCGTGGAGCGTGAGCCCGGACCGCGACATCTCGAATTACGCGGGGAGCCTGCCGGAGCCCGCCCCGGTCGAGCTGCCGCAAGACGCGGAAGGCTGACGCTCATGACGGCGCGCTTGTCCCTGTCGTTCCTGAAGCGGGCTCTCCTTGCCGCGCTTCTCCTCGGGGCGACAACCGGGGCTGCCGCCGCCGTCGACGATGCGGCGATCCTCGCGAAGAAGCCGCCGCGCCTGCTTTCCGCTTTCGGCTTCTTCGCCGATCCCGCGCTTCAGGTGCCGGCGGCGGGCGTCCTTCCCTTCGCGCCCCGGACGCCGCTCTTCACCGACTTCGCCGAGAAGCGCCGCTTCGTCTATGTGCCGGAGGGGGAGAGTGCTGCCTACGATCCGAAAGAGGCCTTCGCCTTCCCGGTCGGTTCCGCCCTCATCAAGACCTTCGCCTATGAGGCGGCGGACCGCCCCGGCGGGCTGAAGCTCGTCGAGACCCGCGTGCTGCTCCGGCAGGAGGTAGGCTGGGAGGCCTGGGCCTATGTCTGGAACGAGGCGCAGACGGAAGCCGAACTCAAGATCGCGGGCGCGAAGATCCCGATGGAGGTGCCGCTTCCGGGCGGCGGCCTCGAAGCCATCACCTACGCGGTGCCGAACAAGGCGCAGTGCAAGGGCTGCCACGAGGTGTCGGGCGTGGTGACGCCCATCGGCCCCAAGGCGCGCAACCTCAACTACGACTTCCCTTATGCGGAAGGGCCGGAGAACCAGCTCGCCCGTTGGGCATCGGCGGGCATCCTCACCGGCCTGCCGGACGCGGGCGGCATCCCCGCCGTTCCGGACTGGCTCGACGAGACCGCGCCGCTCGACGCGCGGGCCCGCGCCTGGCTCGACATCAATTGCGCCCATTGCCACCGCGCCGAAGGCCCGGCCAGCAATTCCGGCCTCTTTCTGACGTGGGACGAACAGGACCCGGTCGCGCTCGGGATCGGCAAGCGCCCGGTCGCGGCGGGCCGGGGTGCCGGTCATCTCAAGGTCGATATCGAGCCGGGCGACCCCGACGCCTCGATCCTCGTCTACCGCGTCGAGAGCGCGGAACCCGGCGTCATGATGCCGGAGCTCGGCCGCTCGCTCAGCGAGCCCCGCGCCGTCGCGCTCCTGCGTGAATGGGTCGCCAAGATGGAGTGACGCCCGCTAGACCGGGATCACGTCCGTATAGACGAAGCCGTCGCGGGTCACCGTCTCGCCGATTTCCACATCGATTGCCCGGGCAAACATCGGCCCTGCCGTCACGACCGTGTGGAACTCGCCGTTCTCGCCGCAGGGGTCGGCCTTCTCCGGCAGGGCGGCGAGGAGGTCCCTGTCGAAGCGCCGCCCGGAAAGTTCGGCCGGTACCTGTTTGGGGTCGACGCAGGCGAGATGGGCGACGAGGCCGCTGTCGATCATGTCGCGGGCGAGCTCATCGGTCTTGCGTCCCCAGAGCGGGAAGAGCCCGGTCATGCCGGCTGCCTTCAGCCGCGCCTCCCGGTAGGCGCGAATGTCTTCGAGGAAGAGGTCGCCGAAGACCACATGGGCGATCCCGTCCGCCTTCATCCGCGCCGTCGCCGCCGCCATCCGCTCTTCGTAGATCTCGTTCGGGCAGGGGAAGGGGATCGGCACCTTGATGAGCGGCAGGCCGGCCGCCTCCGCCTGCAGGTCGAGCAGCCGCTCGCGCACGCCATGCATCGCGACCCGCTCATGGGTCTCGTTCACGGTGGTGAGCAGGCCCACGATCTCGGCCGCGCCCGTCCGCCTCATCTCGTGAAGGGCGAAGGCGGCATCCTTGCCCGAGCTCCAGGAGAGGATCGCTTTGGGTTTCGGTGTCGTCATGGGCCGCGACCTTAAGGGGAGGGAACCCGGCTGGCCAGTCCGGCCATGCCTTGACATCGCCGCCCAGATGGTGACCCTCGTCCCCGTCACGGTTCCCCGGCTTCGGCCGGGGTGAAAAGGGAATCCGGGACGCCTCTTTATATGAGAGGCGGAAACCGGAGCTGCCCCCGCAACTGTAAGCGGCGAGCCCCGTTCGGCGATGCCACTGGCGCGACAAGCGCCGGGAAGGCGGAACGAGGGCCGCGACCCGCGAGCCAGGAGACCTGCCGCGACGAAGACTGGATTTTGGGCGGGGTGGCCCGAAAGCCGTCGGTGGGCGCCGCGCGTCCGCCTTCGTCTTTGGCCTTCCCCGTCCGCCTTTTCACGAGGCTCATACGAGGGAACAGCCGAATGACCGACCTTGCGACCACCGACCGCCTTCCGTCCCCCGCGCGCCGCGCGGGCGGTGTCTTCTATCTCGCCGGCGCCGCCGTGCTCTTCAGCCTGGCGCTTGCCTGCGCGACGCCCTTTGCCGCTCTTGCCACTGCCGCAACATTCGCTTTGCCGCGCCGCGATACCGTCTTTGCCGTGTGTCTTGCCTTCGTGGCAAACCAACTGATCGGCTTCGGCTTCCTCGATTATCCGCGCGATGCCGAGACCATCGCCTGGGGGGCCGGGATCGGCCTCGCGGCGCTCGCCTCGCTCGGTGCGGCGATGGCCGCCGCGAGGCCCGCCGCGCGGTTCGGCCGTCTTGCCGCCTGGGGCTCCTCCTTCGCCGCCGCCTTCGCGGTCTGGCAGCTTGCCCTTTTCGCCGCCGGGCAGGTCATCGGCACGGGAAGTGCGGGCTTTTCCGCCGAAATCGTCGCCTGGGTGCTGCAGCTCAACGCCGTTGCCCTTGCCGGTTTCGCGGGTCTCTGGGCGCTCGCGCGCCATGCCGGTCTGGTGGGGGCCGCCGCCCCGAAGGCGGTTTAGCCCATGTTCCCGCCCGGACGGATCGTCTGCCTCACCGAAGAGACGGTCGAGACCCTCTACCTCCTCGGCGAGCAGGACCGGATCGTCGGCGTCTCCGGCTATGCGGTCCGCCCGCCGGAGGTCCGGCGCGAGAAGCCGAGGGTCTCGGCCTTCATCTCGGCCGACGTGCCGAAGATCCTCGCGCTCGAACCGGACCTCGTCCTGACCTTCTCCGACCTTCAGGCCGAGATCGTCCGCGATCTCGTCCGCTCGGGCGTCGCCGTCCACGCCTTCAACCAGCGCACCGTCGCGGGCATCCTCGACATGATCCGCACCCTCGGCGCGCTGGTCGGTGCGGACGGCCGTGCGGCGGCGCTCGCCGCCTCGCTCGAGGAGGGGCTGGAGCGGGTACGCACGGCAAGCGCCGCGCTTCCCATCCGTCCCCGCGTCTATTTCGAGGAATGGGACGAGCCCGCCATCTCGGGCATCGCCTGGGTCTCGGAGCTCATCGCCATCGCGGGCGGAGAGGACATTTACGGCGAGCTTGCCTCCTGCGCTGCCGCGAAGGACCGGATCGTCGTCCATGAGGAGACCGCGCGCCGCGCGCCCGATCTCGTCATCGGCTCCTGGTGCGGGAAGAAATTCCGGCCGGAGAAGGTCGCCGCCCGTCCGGCCTTTTCAGGTCTTCCTTGCGTCGAGGATGGGGCGCTTCACGAAATCAAGTCGTCGATCATCCTTCAGCCCGGTCCCGCCGCGCTTACCGACGGGCTCGAGGCGGTCCGCGCGCTCATCTATGCCCGCGCTCATGCGCTGGCGGCCGCCGCGTGAGCCCCGAAGTAATCGAAGTATTCGCGGCGCCCGAATATTGTTGACGCTGCGTCACATTCATATGTTGCCGATATGTTCCGGCGTGGCCCTTAGGTGACGCTGCCGGAATGCCACGCCGTGGCGGCGCGGTCACGGCGGGGACAAGCGCGCTTGATGTGACGTTCTCATGACGTTCCGGTGACAGTCCGCGCCCAAGCACGTCAAGGTCGTTCGGCAAGCGGCTGGAATCGAACGGGGAATCGAGGTTGGAGCTGGTTTCGGCGGGGAAGCGTCACGCTCCCCGTCAGACGACGCCGGCCTTCAGGAAATCGTGGATGTGAACGACGCCCACCGGGCGGTCGCCCTCGACGACGAAGAGGCTCGTGATCTTCTTTTCGTTCAGGAGTTTCACCGCTTCGGAGGCGAGCAGCTCCGGGCTCACCGTCTTCGGGGTCCGGTTCATGATGTCGCCCGCGCGCCGGGTGAGCAGGCCCTCAGCCCCGGAATTCCGCCGGATATCGCCATCCGTGATCATGCCGACAAGCTTGCCTGCGCCGTCGACGATGCCGACGCAGCCGAGGCTCTTCTGGGACATGATGAGGAGCGTTTCCGACATGCTGGTATCGGGGCCGGTGAGCGGCAGTTCGTCCCCCGTATGCATGACCTCGTGGACGTGGCGGAGCATGGCGCCAAGCTTGCCGCCCGGGTGGAAGACACTGAAATCCTTGGCAGAAAAGCCCTTCTGCTCAAGCAGCGCGATCGCCAGCGCGTCGCCCAGCGCGAGCTGCATGGTGGTCGAGGTGGTCGGCGCGAGCTTGTTCGGGCAGGCCTCCTCCGCGCGCGGCAGGACGAGGGCGATATCGGCGGCGGTGCCGAGCGCGCTCTTCCCCTCCGCCGTCATCGCGACAAGGGGGATCGCAAACCGTTTCGCATGAGAAATGATGCTGGAAAGCTCTGCCGTTTCGCCCGACCAGGAGAGCGCGAGGATGACGTCGCCCGCCGCGATCATGCCGAGATCGCCATGGGAGGCCTCGCCGGGATGGACATATTGGGCGGGCGTGCCGGTCGAGGCGAGGGTTGCCGCCATTTTCCGCGCGATATGGCCGGATTTGCCCATGCCCGTCACGATGACCCGGCCGGTGGCCTGACCGAGCGCCTCGACGGCCATGGCGAAGGGGCCGTCCAGCGACGTCATCAGTGCCTTAAGCCCTTCAATCTCCAGTGAAATCGTCCGCTTCGCCGAGGTCAGGTGATCGGCGCTCGCGGCTTTGGGAGCCGGACGGGACGTGTCGGGATCGGTCGAGGACTTGGACAAGATGCGCTCCTGCGGGGGCGCGCTCGCGCCCGCATGGGTGATTTGCCTCCTTATACAGCAGGCGGCTTGCTTCTCCATACAGCGGACTTAGCATTGAGGGGCGGCGCTCTCGGTCCGGCATGCGGAACGGGGCTGCTCCGGGCGGGCATGTCCTTGTTTATGCAGAGAAATCCACTAGGGTGGCCGCGGTTTCATCGGGAGCGGGCGGCCTGGCGCCGCGAGAGGTGTTCGGATTGAGCGGACTGGTTGGCCGATTGCGGGCCGCCTTCGGGGGCAAGACAGAACCGGCAGGGCTCCCTGAGGGCATGCGCATCTATGCGGTGGGCGACATCCACGGCCGCGACGATCTGCTGGACGAGCTCATGGCCCGGATCGAGCAGGACGCGCGCAGCGCGCCGTTCAATCGTAACATACTGATTTTCCTGGGCGATTACGTCGATCGCGGGTTGCAGTCGAAACAGGTGCTCGACCGGCTGACGGCTGCGGGCCCGGCCGGCTTCGAGCGCGTCTTCCTCAAGGGCAATCACGAACAGGCCCTGCTCCAGTTCCTGAGCGATGCCGGCTTCGGCAAGACCTGGAAATATTACGGCGGCCTCGAGACGCTCCACTCCTACGGCATCACCGAGCTGACGCTGAGCGACGATCCGGCGGATTTCGAGCGCGCCCGGGAGCGTTTCAACGACATACTGCCCGAAGCCCATCGCCATTTCCTGGAGATGCTGCAGCTTTCGGCAGAGTTCGGCGGCTATTTCTTCGCCCATGCGGGCGTCCGTCCGGGTGTCCCGCTGCACCGCCAGATCGAGGAGGATCTGCTCTGGATCCGCGAGGATTTCCTCGAGTCTTCAAGCCGTTACGGCAAGGTGGTGGTGCATGGCCATACGCCCCGCGAGGAGGTTGTCCTCCGGCCAAACCGGATCGGTGTCGACACAGGCGCCTACATGACCGGGGTGCTCACCGCGCTCGTCCTCGAAGGGGAGGCAAAGCGCTTCCTGCAGACGGGCGACCTGCCGCTCGCGGTGGCCGGTTAACCAGCCCCTTTAACCAGGAGACGAGAAATTGCGCGGGTCGCTGACGTTTGCGCTCTTTATCCCACCCGAAATGGTGATAGGAATTGCGGGCACCACGTCCGCCCCGCGGACGAACGACGGAAAAAGGGGCTGTTCATGAACGATTCCGCCGTGCGGGTTCTAGGATTTCGCGCATTCGAAATCCGTAATGTCCTGATCTGCAAGCGTTTTTCCTATCTGATCTTCGGTCTGGCCGCGATCGCGCTGCTGCTCGCCGGTTGCGGTGGCGGGCCGGCGCCCTCCATGGGCGCTGCCAACGCGGAGCCGCTGGCGGCCGCGGCTGACTATCGTCTGGGCGCTGGTGACCGGCTTCGGGTCATTGTTTTCGACGAACCCAATCTTTCCGGTGAGTTCGACATCAGCGGCTCCGGCAGGGCGGCGCTGCCGCTGATCGGTCAGGTCGAAGCCCGGGGTCTTACGCTGAGCGAGTTCGAGGACGCGGTAGAGACCAAACTCAAGAACGGTTATCTGACGAATCCCCGTGTGAGCGCGGAGGTCATCAACTACCGGCCGTTCTACATCATCGGCGAGGTGACGAAGCCCGGCGAGTATCCCTATACGGATGGCATGACGGTTCTGAATGCCGTAGCGGTTGCCGGGGGTTACACCTATCGGGCCGACGACTCGCGTGTCTTCATCACGCGCGAGAATGCGGGCGGCGAACGCGAGGTCGGGCAACTCGATGCGTTGAAGGTGCAGCCCGGGGATGTCATCCGGGTGCCGGAACGATATTTCTGAGATCGTTCGTACGGAGATTGTCGGCGAACACGCCGGATCGTCATTCGATCGTCATTTGTTTGTGTACGCTGACGCGATGGACACAAATTGTGGGTACTCGGTGAAGAGCCCGCATCTATGGTTAATGAAGAACGTGGCGGCGTTGCCACAAGTTTCAGGATTCTTGGACTGCAGTGACGACATGCGGGCTCGTTGCGCGCGGCGCAGTTGGGCTACTTTGGCTAATATGCTATTAACAACAGTAGGAATTTCCGCGGCTTGCGTTCCTTTGTAGCGCCGTAAGTTCGGCAGGCGGATCAACATTCGGGAGTTTGCGATGTTCAGGAACCTTATCTCGCCCGTCATCGGTGTCGCGATGATGGCGTTCGCGGCGACCTTCACCATGGTGTCGTCTGCTCATGCTGATGTCGCGGCGGATGTGGATGCCGTCTTGGCTGACACGACGCTGACCAACGAGCAGCTTGCTGAAGCGATTGCGGATATCGTCGTCAGCGCCGAGGACCCTGGCGCGGCTGCGCAGATCATCGCGGAAAAGGTTGCCGCGATGGATCCGCCGCTGAGCGATGAGCGTCTTGCGGCTATCGGCAACGGTCTCGGCCTCGCGGTGATCGCGCTCAACGAAACCAACCCCCTGGCGGCTTCCGAGGTCGCGGCTGTGGTGGTCACGATGTCGGAAGAAGTCCAGACGGCATTCGCGGAAACGGTCGGGCAGACCGCGACGATCGTTGCGAATCGCCGGAACGATCTCTTCACCGACGCGACGGGCGACAAGAGCGCGAACTGACGACGGCGCGACAGACGCCTTGCACTCCTTTGGAGGAGTGTGGGCACTTCGGTCACACGCTTGCAGCAGTTTTGTGTGCAGCGTATCGAAAGCATGAGGGATAAAAATGTCGATGGGGAAATACCTGCCGCTTCTGGCAGCTTTGGCGCTGGGCACATCCGTGGTCGCAGCGAATGCACAGGAGGGAGGACCGGGCGCCGCTTACGAGCCGACCGGTTTGCGGGCGGGGAGCTTCGTCATCCTTCCGTCGACAGAACTCTCGGCGACCTATAGCGACAACATCTTCCGGACCGACACCAACACGGTCGACGACTTTATTTTCACGATCGAACCGCAGGTCGAAGTGCAGTCCAACTGGGGCCGTCACGCGCTCAATCTGTATGCCGGATTGCAGCACAACTTCTATGACGACAACAGCGACGAGGACAACACGAACTGGGTTGTCGGCACCGACGGACGTCTGGATGTCACGGGCAATACGAATATCGAAGGTGCGCTCAGCTACCGGCGGGCGCATGAAGAGCGCGGCACGCCAGCAGCTCTTACTCTTGCCGCAGAGCCGACGCCCTATGATGCTCTGGAAGCTGCGGTAACGCTCAACCAGCGGTTCAACCGCATGACGGCCTCTGTCGGCGCTTCCTATACGGATCTCGATTTCGACAGTGTCGACGCCATCGGCGGCGGCACCATCAACAATGATGACCGCGACCGCGAAGAATTCGGACAAAAGCTGCGGCTTGGCTACGAGGTATCCCCGGATACCAGCGTCTTTGTCGAGGGCCGCCTCAACCAGCGCCGCTACGACCTTCAGCCGCCGGCTACGGCGGTCAACCGCGATTCCGATGGCTATGCCGTCGAGGCGGGTCTTTCCTTTCCGGCGACCCGCCTGATCCGCGGCGAGATCGGCATCGGGTACCAGGAGCAGAGTTACGACTCCGCCGCATTTGACGATGTGAGCGGTCTGGCCTACCACGCCGACGTCACTTGGCTGGCGACACCGCTGACCACCGTTAGCTTCGGCGCTGGCGCGGAAGTGGGTGAATCGACCGTCGGTGGCTCGGGCGGATATCTGGCGCAGTATGCTGAGGTCGGGGTCGATCACGAACTGCTTCGCAACGTTATCCTCGACGCTAATTTCCGCTTCGAGAACGCCGACTACGAAGACGTCAGCCGGAACGATGATTATATCGATGCCGGTGCGGGGGTCAGCTATCTCGTGAACCGCTATGCCAGGGTCCGTGTCGGTTACGACTATGCCGAGCGCAGCTCGGATGCCGTTGGGCTGGACTATGAGGAGAACCGGGTGGGAATCTCTTTGATCCTGCAGCGGTGAAGGACGGAAGTTCCTCTTTTCGATGATTACAAAATTACGGGCCGCGAAACCATAAACAGGGTTCGCGGCCTTTGATTTCCCGATTTAGGCTGTTGCGGTCCACCCCGGACCAGTAGTCTTCCGGGAGTTCGCATGCGGTGTCCGGCCAGTGTCAGGGCACCGTTGCCCGGATGCGGGGCAACGGCCGATCTGGAAGAAGTCGAATGAATGTGATGAACGCAAATCGTGATGATGCTGAAGCGGCGCGCCCTTATAGCGGAGGCCCGATGGAAGATGCCGGCGAGGGCATAGATATCCATGCCTTGATCGCCATGTTCCGGCGCCGGATCTGGCTCGTGTTGGGCATCGCCGCGGTTCTGTTTGTTTGTGCCTTCCTCGTTCTCCAGACCCTCACGCCGAAGTTCACCGCCTCGACGGTCGTGATGATCGAGACGCGGCGCGAGCAAGTCGTGGATATCGAGTCCGTTCTGTCCGACCTTTCCCCGAAGGGCGGGGTGGTCAATACCCAGGCCGCCCTGATCAAGTCCAAGTCGGTCGTCACCCGCGTTATCGACAAGCTCGGTCTGGAGGGGGATCCGGAATTCAACCCCATGCTCCGGAGTGAGCAGGGCGGAGTTGGTGGATGGCTCCCGAACTGGCTCACCAATCTGTCCGGCAGCCCGAAAACCCTTTCCCCGGAAGAAAGGGAAAGGGTCGAGTCGGAGACGGTTTTCCGTTCGGTTCTCGCGGGCCTTGAAACGAATCCGAACAGCTCGACGCTTTCAATCGAGATCTCATTTACCTCGACGGATCGGGAAAAGGCGGCGCGGATAGCCAACGCGGTGGCCGAAGCTTATGTACTGGACCAGCTTGAAGCCAAGTTCGAGGCTACGCGACGGGCCAATGAGTGGCTGACCGAGAGGCTTTCCGAGTTGCGGACGCAGCTTGATGAGGCCGAACGGGCAGTCGAAATATTCCGGACGGAAAACGATCTTGTCAGCGCGAATACCGATGGCGGCACGCTGAACGAACAGCAACTGTCGGAACTGAACAGCCAGCTCATTCTTGCCCGCGCGGAGCGTGCCGCCAAACAGGCCCGCTACGACAGGCTGCAGGAAATCATGAAGCGGGGCGGTAATGTCGACGCGATAGGCGAGGTCCTGTCGTCTCCCGTTATCACCGGGCTGCGTCAGCAACAGGCGGAACTGGCCCGCCGGCAGGCGGAATTGTCTTCCCGCTACGGCCCCCGGCATCCGGAAATCCTGAAGGTTCAGGCTGAACAGCGTGACCTCGGGCGCGAGATATCTCAGGAAATCGGCCGCATTGCGGACGGCATGCGAAATGAAGTCGATGTCGCCGCAACCCGCGAGAGATCGCTTCAAGAGAGCCTTGAGGGGCTGACGAAGCGGGCATCCGGTGACAATCAGGCCTTCGTGCAACTGCGTGCTCTTGAACGCGATGCAACCGCGACGAGGACCCTCTACGAGTCGTTCCTGACCCGTTTCCGGCAGACCAGCGAACAACAGGATCTTCTGACCCCGGACGCACGTGTGATTTCGGAAGCGAGCATTCCGACGTCGCCAAGCGAACCAAAAATGAATGTCCTGCTTGCGGGGGCTCTCATCGCGGCGCTGGGTGCTGGACTTGGCTGCGCGGTGTTGCTTGAGTTGCTCGACGACACCTTTCACACGACGACGCAGATCGAGGAAACACTGGGTGTTGCGAATCTCGGTGTTGTGCCCCTTGTCGATCGCGCGACGGCGGGCCGGGATCAGCCGCAGGAGTTTCTGCAGAAAAAACCGCTTTCCTCCTATGCCGAAGCTTTCCGCGGCTTGAGGACGGCTCTTGCCCTGTCGAATGTCGACAAGCCGCCGAAGGTCGTCCTTTTTACCTCTTCTCTGCCGGGCGAAGGAAAAACGACAGCGGCGGCAAGCTTCGCTCTCGCCGCGAGCAAGGCTGGCTCCAAGGTCATTCTCCTGGATTGTGACCTTCGGCGGCCGAAAGCCGTAGAGGCGCTCAAACTGAAGAAGCCCGAAGCGGGGCTGGTCGAGTACCTTGCCCAGCAGGCGGCGCTGGACGACGTTCTCCTGCATCACGAGTCCGGGCTCGACGTTATTCCCATCGTGGCCGGGACCGCGAATCCGACCGAACTTCTCGGGTCCCAGCATATGAAGGACCTCATGGCCCATCTCCGCCGGACCTACGATCTGGTGGTAATCGATTCCGCGCCTGTTCTTCCGGTTTCAGATACGCGGCAGCTCGCGAAGCTCGTCGATACCACTCTCTTCGTCGTCCAATGGAACAAGACACCCAAGGCTGCTGCCAAGAATGCCATTCGAGAGTTCTTCACCTTCGGCCTTCCTCTGGCCGGGGTGGTGCTCGCGCAGGTCGATCTCAGTCAGCAGAAGAAATACGGTTACGGCGACGGCGGCTATTACTACAGTTCCTACAGTTCCTATCACTCGAACTGAGATGAACGGGGAGCTCCGAAAGCGAGCGGCGACGTACCGATTTCGGGAAGCGGTTCTCCTTGCGGGGGCGATAGGGCTGCTTGTGCTCGCGGTTCCCCGTTTGTGGGCGTACGGGACCGCCCTGCCGGAAGACGGCCAGTACTGGCGACTGGGGCAGGGTGAGCAACTTTCCCGCGGCGAACTGGCCGATCTTCTTTTGGCCTATCGGACCGCTGCCGACCGTCTTCCCTCCTCGCCGGAACTTCAGAGCCGGGCGGGTATCGTGTCCACGGATTCCGGGTTGCGGCATCTCAAGGCTGGGCCGATCCGTGAAGGGCGGGATCGCCTGGTGTTGGCCGCGTCGAGAGCGCCTTTGCGTACCGACATCTGGTCGAGACTTGCCTATGCGGAATTCGC
Source organism: Parvibaculum sp. (assembly GCA_017642695.1). GTDB lineage: Bacteria > Pseudomonadota > Alphaproteobacteria > Parvibaculales > Parvibaculaceae > Parvibaculum. Next base: position 76,392 of record JAEPQD010000002.1, read on the forward strand.
CGCCGACGGGATGACGCCTCTTGCCGTCGGCGCACTCAAACTCTCCTGGCTGACGGGTCGTCTGGAACTGCCGGATGCCATGCGGCGCCTTCAGACATACCTTTCCGGCTGGGATGAGCTGCCGCCGGATGCCCGTAACGATGGTAGAGACCAGGTGATGGTGCTGTGGCGCGCCCGGCACGTGACTTCAGTTGCGGCGTTCTTTGCCAATCTCACTCCCGGAGAGCAGGAGTTGCTGCGCACGCTTCTGCCAAATCCGGAAACGGACGGGAGGATGCTCGACTATCGGGTAGACCGGCTGCCGGGGCGCGATCAGGAATAGCCATTGCTTTCTTCCGGGCTGTACGAGGCTTGCCTGAAAGTCTGGGCGGCGGTAACGCCCATGATGAACGCGTAGGCCGCGGAAATTGCCGGTATCTGAAGACTGAAATCCACAAGCGAGTGAAGGCCAACAAGCACCGTGGCCGAAACGCCGATGGTCAGGTAGATGCGGCTGCGGCGTCGATCGGGCATGGCGCGAAATGCTCGCCATGCGATAAGCGCGATAGCGAGATTCAGCGCCATCGCCGCGGGAACGCCGAGTTCGAGCATGTTCTCCAGATAGGTGTTGTGCGCCTTTTTCCAGCTCGACGGACTGGCGACCGTCAGGTCGCGATGGGCCGCAAAGACTTCCTGAAAGGTGCCGTATCCCGTTCCGAGGAGAGGCGTATTCTGGATCGCATGCAGTGTCAGTCTGTACGCCGGTAGCCGGTCCGCCGCGGGCGAGTTTTCATCGATCCGGTCGAGCATCGGGCCGGAGGCGAGCCAGAAGGTTGCGAGCAACACGAGAACCAGCGGGGCGGCTGCGATCAGGCCATCCCGCCCGCGTCGCCGGCCGCGCAGAAGCGAGATCCCGAGAAGTACAACCAGCGCAATCAGCGTACTGCCGATGCCGGCACGGGAACCTGTCAGCATGAGCGCGCAGGCGAGCAGCAGGATCACGACGAGAAAGACGAACTTGCGGGAGACGATGTCCAATGCGAGAGCCGGCAGGCGGCGCATGGGGAGCGATTGTCTCGGGAGCCTTTGCCGGATGTCTTCGATGAGAAGGCCGACAGCGCACAGCAACCCGAGTCCCGCATAAGTGGCGTAGGAGTTGCGGTTTACAAAGGTCGATGTCACAGAGCCGAAATAATCCCATTTGTCGAAGAACAGGATCGTTTCGGTACCGCTGAAGAAAATTGCGAGCCCATACAGCGCATAGCCTGCGCCGATCAGCGCAAAGATCTGGAGAGCGAGACGAGCCCGGGCCGGGTCCCGCGTGGTTGTCATGGCCGTCCAGAAGACAGCCAGGTAGCCCAGGAGGTTCATCAGTGTCGACATGGTCGCATCGGGATTGACGGAGATGCGGCCTTGAAGCGGTGAGCCGAGCACTGCGGCTGCCTGCTGCCAGATCGGATGATGCCAGCTCTCTGGGGTCCATGTGGACCATTGCACCAGCGCCCAGACGACCGGGATGGCCGCCAGAACGAGGGGCAAACGCAAGCCGCGATGCAGGGGAGGCGATTCCTTCTGCGCGATGAGATGTCCGGTAGCGAGACAGAGCAGGAGCAAGCCCGAGAGCAGCGCGAGGAAAGCCATCGCCCATGGGCGGTTGCTGCCCAGGGGAAACGGTGCCCACGCGGTCAGCAGTATCAGGCCCCAGAAGACAATATCGTCGGCGGCTGACGTTCGTATCCGCATTTCCGTTCTTCCCCTCGCTGACCGAGGTTCCCCCGATCAAGGCCGCTGGCAGATCAGTCCGGCGACTTTCCGTATATCCTGCGATGGCTTGCGCCCGTCCAGAAGACCTTGCCCAGCCCCCCTTCAATCTCGATGGCGTGTTCCGTCGCCCGGTCCCGCCTTCCAGAGACGATGGAACAAAGCCACAGCAACGTGTGCAGCCCCGCCTGAGCGGCCCCGCCCGCCATGAAGACCGGCACCTTCAGCTTTTGCCGCGGCCCGCCGATCGCAAGACCGAAAACCCGCTGTTGACCCTGCAATCTGCGCCGGGCTTTCAGATAGGACACCGACGCGCGCTCGACGGGAATGTACTCATGAACGATCGCGTGAGGAGCCCAGGCGATCCGCAGCCCGGCGGCCACGAGTGTGCGGAAGAGCTGAATGTCCTCGCTGCCAAAATGATTGAACCTTTCGTCGACGCGGATACCTCCGCCAAAGCAGCGCGTGCGGCGGAAGGCGGAATTGCCGCTGCCGACATAGTTCAGAATGTCGCTCACATCGGCGCCGGAAGGCCGCTTGACGTCGCGGCGATAGAAATCCGTCACATAGGCCGTCATGCGCTCCGGCGCGACCGCGAAATCGGGTTCGATCCAGCCGCAGAGGATATCGGCGCCGCTTGCCTGAAAGGCGCGATCGATCTCGACGAGCCAGTTTTCGTCGGCATGTTCGTCGTCGTCGAGGAAGAGGAGAACCTCTCCCCGCGCTTCGTCGATGCCGCGATTGCGCGCATGCGCGAGACCGGGGCGCGGTTCGTGCACATAGCGGATATCACCGAAGCCCATCTCCCGGCAGACCCCGGCGGCGTCGCCGGTGGCGGAATTGTCGACCACCACGATCTCGAGCGCCACACCGTCCGGCCGCCGGGCCGTCATGCAGGACTGGACCGCCTGGCGGAGCAGCGCCGGACGGTGGAAGGTCGGAATGACGATGCTCCAGAGCGCCGTCATCGCCGTTCGCTCCGGTCGTAACCCGCCAGCCAGTCCCGGCGGGCTCTCCAGATGCTGCGCCAGGTCTCGAACTGGCTGCGGTCGGACGGCTTGCTCCGGATTGCGGCGGCAAGACGGTAGCCCGCCATCCGCGGCAGCGGAAAAAGCCTGTACAGCAGCGTGCCGAGCGGACGGAGCCAGGACGGCCAGTGATCCCTCATCAGCGTCACGCGCGCCTTCAGGAGACGGATCATCTTGTCGGCGCGCACCGGCTCCGAGGCGCCGCCGTAGTGGACGATCGCGGCGTCGGGGCAGATCAGCGGTTCCGCGCCGAGGCGTTTGCCGCGCAGGCACAGATCGGCATCCTCGCCATACATGAAATAGCTGCTGTCGAAGCCGTCGAGCTCTTCCCACAGGGCCCTTTCGATCAGCAGGAAGCAGCCGGAAACGATGTCGACATGACGGATGCTGTCACGTTTCCAGTCCGGCATGCCTTCCGGGTCCATGAAGCCGGTCCGCGGAAACAGGGCCTTCAGGCCCGAGGCGAGACAGAAGAGCGACCACGGCGTCATCCGGCCCCAACAGGAGGCGGGGTTCAGCGTCCGGTCCGCAAAGAGCGTCCGGCCGCCCCAGATGCGGGCCTGCGGATGGGCGCGGGCGAAGGCGACCAGCCGGTCGACCGCGCGCTCGAGCACCACCGTATCGGGATTGAGCAGCAGCAGATATTTTCCCCGCGCCATCTTCGCCGCGAGATTGTTGGCGCGGGCGAAGCCGATATTGTCGGCGAGCGCGAGAAGCTTCAGCAACGGAAACTCCGCCGCGATCGCATCCGCCGAACCGTCGGCGGAGGCATTGTCCACGACGATCACCTCGAGCGCGGCCATGTCGGTTTCCGCCAGCAGGGAACGCAGAGCCTCGAGCGTGAGCGCGCGCGTGTTGTAGCTGACGACGATGACCGTGACGGCGGGCGTGGCAGATATCTCCGCGGGCGCTTCGGTGCGCGTCTCGGTTTCACCTGCCGGCATCTCGGGGGAAGCCTTTCATCTGCCTCGTCGTCTCGCAGACGTTAACGATGTTTGGATATGGTGGAAAGGAAGGCGTCATTCGTTATGATTTCATCCGTATATCCCTTTATAAGTCAGAAATCCCGACCGGCGCGGTGAAAATAAGCAGGACATGAGTGTGCAGGACTCCACAGCGCAGAGTACCTCGCCGGGCCGGCCGAAGCGGGTTCTCGCCGTCGCCTCCGGCGGTGGTCACTGGGTCCAGCTGATGCGCCTGCGGCCGGTGTTCGACGCCCATTCGACATTTTATGTGACGACCATGCCGGGTCTCGCCGTCATGGCGGGCGTGCCGTCGTCCGCGGTTGTTCGCGATGCCTCGCGCCGTCACCCGTTCTCCGTGTTGATGCTCGTCTTCCAGCTTCTTGTCCTGTTCGTGAGGGTGCGGCCCGAAGTGGTCGTGTCGACCGGTGCGGCGCCGGGCCTCGTCGCCATGTTCATCGGCTGCTGTTTGCGCTGCCGGACGGTCTGGATCGACAGCATCGCCAATGCGGAGGAGCTTTCGATGTCGGGACGCGTCGCCGGGCGGGTCGCGAATCTCTGGCTCACGCAATGGCCGCATCTTGCGCGCGACGAAGGTCCCTTTTTCCGGGGGAGCGTGCTGTGATCCTGGTGACGGTGGGCACGCAGATGCCGTTCGACCGGCTCGTCGGCGCCATGGACCGCTGGGCGGCGTGTCATCCCGAGGTGAAGGTGGTCGCGCAGACGGGCGGCGGCACCTGCCGTCCCGAGGCGCTCGAAGCGTTCGACTTCCTCGCGCCGGACCGGCTTGACCGGCTGCAGCACGAAGCGGAACTGATCGTCTCGCATGCCGGCATGGGAACGATCCTGAGCGTCGGCATGCTCGGCAAGCCGCTCGTCATCATGCCGCGCAGCTTCGCGCGGGGTGAACACCGCAATGACCATCAGGCCGCGACCGCGCGCCGCTTCGAGGGCCGCCCCGGTATCCATGTCGCCCGGGAGGAGGAGGATCTCCATGCGTTGCTCGACCGGCGCCGTGATCTCGCGGCGTCGAGCGGACTTTCTCCCCATGCCTCGCCGGACCTTCTCGCTGCGCTTGGCGAATTCATCTCCGGCGGTTGAGCGATGGCGGCGAAGCGGCGTCCTGCAGGGCTGGAAAAACTGCGCCGCCGTCTCGCATTGCGGGGCTGGCGGGCCATACCGGCCGTGGCGGGCGCAGGCTATCTCGCGCTGGTGGGTTTGTGGTGGCTCCTCGGCGCGTTGAGCGGCGACAGCATCGGCTTCGTTCGTCTTGCGAACTACGTCACGCCCTGGATCGGCCTGTCGCTACTGCCGGTGCTTCTGGTTGCGGGTTTCCTGCGTCGTCCGGTGCTCGGTGGCGCAACGTTTTTTCTCGTCCTTCTCGTTCTGGCTCCCTATGGCGGGCAGATAGGCCGTGGGCTGACGGGTATCGTGAGCGGCGGCGCTTCCGTGCCGCCGGATGGGGTCCACGTCATGAGCTACAATGTCATGGGGCGCAACAAGGATGTTGATGGGATGGCGGCCGTCATCCTGAAGCAGCGGCCGGACCTTCTGTTACTGCAGGAGGTGAATCATCCAGATGAACTACTGGCCCGCCTCCACGGACTCTATGGCTCGGAGCCGTTTCAGGTGGCCAGGAGGGATGGATTGAAGCTCATGGTGGTGAGCCGGTTTCCGCTCGAAAATGGTCCGCGGGATAGATATGTTCAGCGAGCTGCCGTCCGGTTGCCGGGAGGGCCGGTTTCGCTTCTGAACGCAGATGTGCCGCGAGGTACTTGGGATGATACCGAACAGCTAAGATTTCTTGGTAGGCTTCTTGACCGCGTTGATGAGGCGACTGGCCCGATCATTGTCGCAGGTGATTTTAATCTTACCGAAAATAATGAAGGGTATCGCTGGATGCGTTCCCGCCTCCGCAGCACGCAGGAGGAGGCTGGTCGCTGGTTCGGCTTCACCTTTGCCACGCCGCAGCGCCGGCTGGGCATTCTCATGCCGTTCATCCGCATCGACCACATATTCGTCGGCGGCGGGATCGAGGTTCTGAGGGCTGGGCGGCTCTCCGATTTCGGGAATTCGGATCACTTTCCGATTGATGCTATATTGCGGCTCGACGGACCCGGCGTGCGAGGCGATGCGCCATGAGCCGCCACTCGAACGTCTCCTGTGATTGTCGTCCCGCATGCTGAACCGCCGCAAGCTGCAGCTCTATTTCCGCAAGCGCCGCAACGCGGCGCTTGACCGCGTCATTCGCGATCTGCATGCCCGCAAGGGCGCCACGCTGAAGGTGCTGGATGTCGGTGGCTCACCCTTTTTCTGGGAAACGGTGCCCTCGCGCGCGCTCTGCGAAATCACGCTTTTCAACCAGGACGAGGCGCTGGAGTCCCGGGACTTCCGAATCAGCGAGATGGATGCCGGCTACAGATTCCAGACGGGAAATGGCTGCGACATGCCCGAAATCGCGGATGCGTCGGTCGATCTCGTGGTCTGCAACTCGGTCATCGAACATACGGTATTGTGGGCCAACATGCAGGCGATGGCGCGAGAGCTTGTTCGTGTCGGCCGTCATGGCTGGGTCCAGGTGCCGGCGCACGAGTTTCCAGTCGAGCCGCATTACATGCTGCCGGTCGTTCACTGGCTCTCGGTACCGAACCGGATCGGATTGCTGCGTCTCCTGAGGCGGGGCACCTTCGGGGACAAGAGTGCCTCCGAAATGCGCAGCCTCATCGAGAAGGTCAATCTTCTGACCGGTCGTGAAATGAAGGCCCTGTTTCCCGGCAAAACCTGCTTCCGCGAGAGATTCCTTCTCTTCACGAAGTCGCACATCGTGAACTGGTAAGGGACGGCAGACGTGACGGATACATCCAGGAGCGGCTACGAGCGCAGAGCGACCCTCCCGGGCGGGGGACGGATGACGGGCCTTGCGCGCGCGTCCAGGTCCAGCCTGCCCTTGCCCGTCATCGCGATCGCGATCGGACTACTGTTGCCGTCGACGGCGTCCTTCTATCTCGGCAACCTCCGCATCGACGGAACGCGCCTCGTCCTTTTTGCGATCCTGCCGGCGCTGCTGATGCGCGCCATGTCGGGCCGTTTCAGGTGGCAATATTTCGACTACGCCATTCTCGGTCACGCCATCTACATGGTTCTCGCGATGATGGTGAACCAGGGAGTGTTCGGAGGCCTCAAGTCGGGCGGCGTCGTTGCCTTCGAGGCGATGGGTGGGTATTTCTGCGCGCGTCTCTGTTTCACCAATATCGGCGCCATCCAGAAGTTTCTGAAGCTCATGGCGTCGCTCTATGTCGTGATCGTATCGCTTCTCGTCGTCGAGATCGTCACGCAGAAGAACCTCATTCGCGACATCTTCAGCGCCGTGGCCGATGCGGACTTCAATGTGAATTCGAAGAGCCGTTTCGGTCTGCTGCGCCCGGTCGGTCCGTTCCCTCACTCGATCCATGCCGGTGTATTCTGCAGCGTCTTTTTTGCCATGTTCTGGGTGGGATTGAGGGGCGGCAGCAGGCTGGTGGGATCGCTCGCGTCGATTGTTGGCGTCGGCGTATCGCTGTCGTCCGGGCCGCTGCTGGCTCTGGTGATGCAGATCGGCCTGATCGTCTATCGCGCCATCATGAAGACCTTCAAGGGCGTGCGGTACTGGCGCATTTTGGTGATCGCGTTGGTGATTGCGGGTACATTCATTCAGATAGGCTCCAATCGCGGTGTCGTGCTCTTTGTTATTCAGAACATAACATTTGACGGTTGGACGGCGTTCTACCGGACGCTGATCTGGGACTTCGGCATGGACAGTGTCATGGCCCATCCGCTCTTCGGCATCGGCTTTTCGGAGTGGGCTCGGCCGGGATGGATGCACAGCTCGGTCGACGCCTTCTGGTTGCTCACGGCCATGCGCTACGGGCTTCCCTGCCTCATTCTCATGGTCGCCGGTATCGCGCTGATCTATCGCAACGTGGCGATTTCGGCACGCGAGGTCGCCGATCCGCGCTGGAAAGGCCTTTGTCTTGGCTGGGTGTTCGCGATGACGGCCTTTATGTTCGCCGGTTTTACGGTGCATTTCTGGGCCAATCTCTACGTCCTCTTCTTCTTCCTGCTTGGCATGGGCGCCTCGATGAGCGAGATCATGCAAAAAGCGATTAAGAACGGGGCAGAGCCGCAGGCAAAAAGGGGGCGAAGTGTATAGACGAAGCGCACCTTTATGGAGTGCGACGTGCCGTGCCTTTGGCCCTTGGTAAAGGAGGCTGCAATCTTGCGGAAAACGCAATATTGTATAGACGCCGTCCATTTTACACCTTTTCCGGTCATTCCGTCGCGCAGAGTGCCTTGATGGCTTCGCTATGTTTAATTGCCGCAGTTAACAATGATGTGGTTCTGGAGCAGAATCTGGCTTCCTCCGCGCTGGTAAGAAAGAACCCCGACATCCTCACGACCATGCGGAACTATTCGTCCGCCTCGGCCGCCTACAATGCGGGTCTGGACCGGACCTCAACGGACATCGCTGTCTTCGCCCATCAGGACGTCTACCTCCCGCAAGGCTGGGAAGACGCGTTGCTGCGGAACATTGCCGTCATCGAAGAGACGGACCCCGGTTGGGGGGTCATCGGCGTCTATGGCGTCAGGGATGATGGGGGGCACGCAGGCCGGGTCTGGTCGTCGGGCCTCAACAGGGAGCTCGACACGGGTTCGAAGGAACCGGTCAAGGCATCGAGTGTCGACGAATTGCTGATCGTGCTCAGGCGCGGCAGTGGGCTGCGCTTCGACGAAGACCTGCCGGGGTTTCACATGTACGGCACCGACATCTGTCAGGAGTCGCTCGAGCGGGGTCACGGCGTCTATGTCGTCAATGCCCCTGTCGTGCACAACAGCGTGCCGGTCTTCTCTCTCGCTGGTGGCTACACGGACGCCTATTGCTACATGAGAAGGAAGTGGCGTCATCGTCTGCCCGTAAAAACGACGGTAACCACGATCACGCCTCTCTCCCTTTCTTTTTTGTATCTGAAATGGCGTATTGCTGGTTTTAGCGGGCGTCGTGCGCGCTTAAGACGTTCGCAGACGGAGCTTATGCCGCGCGAGAGTGCCCCCGACATTGCGCAGTTACTTGGGTACGAATAGGCAGTTTAACAAGAAATTCAAATTCGTTTCAGAGAAGCTTGTGACCTACTTCGCTGTATCTTTGTTTGAAAACTGAATGTTGATCGCGAGAGCTTGAGCAGTGACCGGGTGACAAGAGGTGGAGACTCCCATGTCAATTGATGATTGCCGGGTAATTGAGCTACCAAAAATCTCCGACCCTCGGGGTAACTTGACCTTTATCGAAGGCGAGACCCACGTACCATACGACATAAAGCGTGTTTACTATCTCTATGACGTGCCGGGGGGAGCAGAACGAGGCGGGCATGCACACAAAAATCTTCACCAGCTTATGATTGCCATGTCAGGGAGCTTTGACGTCGTCCTCGACGATGGTAAGCGGCGTCGATCTGTCCATCTAAACCGGTCTTATCTCGGACTCTATGTGCCCACGATGATATGGCGTGAACTCAATAATTTCTCTTCCGGTGCTGTGTGCATGGTGCTTGCCTCCGAAAAATATGATGAGGCGGACTACTACCGAGATTACGATGAATTCTGCGAGGTGGTCCGTGATGCAGATTCCTTTTCTTGAACTGAAGAGCGCATATCGTGCGTTAAAAAGCGAGATTGATGAGGCGGTTCATCGGGTTCTTGATTCTGGCTGGTACATTTTGGGAGAGGAAGTTTCCGATTTCGAAAACGCCTTTGCTGAATATTGTGGAGCGTCTCACTGTGTGGGCGTCGGCAATGGACTCGATGCGCTTCGTTTAGCTTTAATGGCGATGGGAATCGGACCCGGAGACGAGGTTATCGTTCCGTCTAATACTTATATTGCTACGTGGCTTGCCGTTACGCAGTGCGGAGCGACTGTTGTTCCGGTTGAGCCATGCGAGAGTACACACACCATCGACCCATCCCGATTGCGCTCGGCGATTACTTCCAGAACCCGGGCCATCTTGCCGGTTCATCTCTATGGTCATCCGGCGGATATGGACAGAATCCTCGCGGTGGCGAATGACCATGGAATCAAAGTGTTGGAAGATGGTGCCCAAGCGCATGGCGCTCGGTACAAGGGAGAGCGGTTGGGCGCGCATGGTGATGCGGTAGCTTGGAGTTTTTTCCCCGGTAAGAATCTTGGGGCGATGGGTGATGCAGGTGCAGTCACTACGAACGATGCAGGTTTAGCTGAACGCATTCGATTGTTGGGCAACTATGGGTCGCGCGAAAAATATGTAAATGCGATAGCCGGGTTTAACAGTCGGCTAGACCCGATTCAGGCTGCTATATTAAAAGTGAAACTAAAGCACCTGGACAAGTGGAATGAGCATCGGCGAGAACTTGCGAAGCGATATCGAGAAGCTTTTTTCGATCATGGGTTGATTGTGCCAAGCGAGGCAGAATGGGCCGAAAGCGTTTGGCATTTATTTGTCGTTAGAACTTCACTGAGAGGCCGCTTGCAGGAACATTTGGCCGATGCCGGGATTGGGACGCTGATTCATTATCCGATCCCTCCGCATCTTCAGGCTGCTTATGCGGGGCTCGGGTTTTCCGGCGGCACGTTTCCGATCGCTGAAAAACTTGCGCGCGAGGTTCTTAGCTTGCCGTTGTTTCCTAATCTAGCGCTCAGTCAACAAGATATTGTCATTGCCGAAGTTTTTCGATTTCTGAATGACCTGGGAGATTAGCTTGCGATCAAAACAGGACCGTCTCGGACTAATTTTCGTAGGCGGTACTCCGCGATCTGGTACTACCTTGGTACAACGTATTCTAGGAGCTCATCCAGCAATATATGCTGGCCCGGAATTTGATTTCGTACCTAGTATAGTGTCCTTGCGAAATTTGATGAGCGAAAGTGTTCGGAAGGGGCGCATATCAGCGTTCGTGAACGAACGCGATGTAGATGACGCGACCAACAAGTTTATCTTCGATTTGCTAACAGCGAGAGCAGTCCGTCATGAGCATGAGTTCTTGTGTGAGAAGACGCCGTCGAACGCGCTTGTTTTCGAAGAGTTGATCGATTTGTTTCCTGAAGCCAAATTTATTTTTGTGGTGCGAGATCCCCGGGATGTTGTGGCTTCTATGAAGACTGTCAAGCAAAGGTACAGGATGAATGGCGAAGTTGAGCCTGCATTCTGCCGCGACGCGTATGCCAGCGCTCAGACAATCAGGAGCTACTTGGACAAAGGTTACTCGGCCTCTAACAAAAGTGACCGTGTATTGGTTGTGCATTACGAGGATGTGGTGCGCGAGCCGGAAACGACGTTGCGCAATGTGTGTGCATTTCTCAATATAGAATTTGACCCAAAGATGCTCAGGATTGAGGAGAGCAAGTTTGATAGCGCCGACACAAAGTCAATAAAGCATTGGTATGACCAAATGGCTCTGCGACTGCCGATAGTCGCCTCGAAAGAGCCGAAGCATCAAGGGGTGCTGACTGCCATTGAGGTGTCGATGGTCTCCTACATGCTATCAGGCTCGCCCTACGTTGACAGGTACGGTCTTAACTCGGGCCAAAGAAGTTTGCTTTTTGGCTGGATCGGCTTCAACTACCACCATGCTTGCAAAGCAGCTTTGAATGGTCTGCGCAATGCGGGTAGAGCATTGCTCAGACAGTGAGTGCATACGATGATTGAAATTCGGCCATCGATGTGACTGATCCACAAGATTCATATAGCCGAATGATACGATCCGTTAGGATCGTGGGGTCCGCGGCTATCGTCAACATCGTACTCGGTATCATTCGTCTAAAGATCTTTGCAATATTGTTGGGGCCAGCCGGCGTGGGGTTGGCAGGTCTCTATACAAATCTCATGGCATTGTCTTCGACTGTGTCAGGGCTTGGCATGGGGTCGAGTGGTGTGCGCCAAGTGGCCCGCTCGAACAATGATGAGTTGCGCCGCTCCGTCGTGTTGAAAGCGCTGTGGTTGTCGGGATTGGGACTTGGTGTCCTCGGCGGTGGAACAACCTATTTCTTACGGGAGGCATTAGCGGAATACGTTATGGGAGACCTGCAGTACGCTGCGGGTGTTGGGTGGTTGGGATTAGGAGTCGCTGCCTCCGTTGCGGGTATCATATTTAGTGCGATTCCCCAGGGACTTCAGCGTCTTGGGGACTTTGCGCGAATTAATGTCGTCGGAAACTCGCTGGGAAGTGTCGTGGCGGTCGGTATTATCTGGCAATTTGGTGCCAGCGGAATTCCGTATGCTGTGATCTGTCTTCCAATCGGGGTGGCGGCAGTAGCGGCTGTGACAGTTAGTCGGCTAGAGAGCTCCAGAAAATCTCGCTCAGATGAAAGCATTCGCAGTGCGTTCGCTGAAATGTTGAGATTCGGGGGAGTTATGCTTTTCACGTCCATACTGACTGTCGGCACAATGATGGCCGTTCGCTCGGCGATTGCGCAGCGTATGGGACTTGATGTTGCCGGATATTTTCATGCCGCGTGGTTAATGTCTGCTACCTACATAAGCTTTCTGCTCAGCTCTATGGCAGCGGATTTCTATCCTCGTATTACTGCTGCGGTGGCCAATGGAGCAGATCCCGGTCCGATCATTCAAGACCAGATGCACTTTGGAATTGTGCTGGCGGGCCCGCTTGTGGTGGGAATTATTGCCTTTGCGGGCCCAATTATATTGCTTCTTTACTCTACAGAATTCCATTCTGCTGCCATGATACTCCATGTCCAAGTTCTTGGAGACCTGCTGAAAGTTTTGTCGTTTCCGCTGGGGTTTACATTGCTCGCATTAGGTGAGTCGTGGAAATATATGACTGTTCAGCTTGTGTGGAATCTTCTCTACTTCGGCATAGTTTTGTCAGGCCTTGAACAATTCGGCGTAGTGATCGTTGGAGTTGCATATCTCGCGAGCTACGCCGTTAGTCTTACCCTCACATTCTTCATGGTGCGGGGTTCAATCGATTTTCGTCCCGGTTGTAAGTTGAAACTGACAGCGGCGGCTACGGTGGGGCTCGCTACGGTCGTTTCTATGTTGGCGCTTATAGCGTCGGCTATTGTCGGATATGTAGCAGGCGCTGTTGCTATCGCTCTCCTTGGCGCCTACGCGTTGCACGTGGTCTCTAGCATCCCCGAGGTCGCAACTCGACGGCACATAAGGCGATTGATGCAGATTGCGAAAGCGCTTCGTTCCAAGATTCTCAATGACAAATAGTTGGATATAGACCTAGTTTTTCCGGCGGTTGACTGTGTTGGCTATGGCTCGCTGTGCATATGGCGGAAGGATTTTTTTTACCTTCTTCCAGATAAATCGCAGCGCAATTGTGCGCTCCTTTTCATGATCTAGATAAGTGGGCAAGAGGTGTTCGACAGTGTCCTCGATAAAGCCGGAGACTTTGAACAATTCTTGTTCTGTCAAGGAGTGTGGTTCCTCCGGAAGCTCCAGTTCGCGCGCTGGGCCGTGGTCGGTGCGTATCTCTCTTAAGACTACTGTTTGTGTGTATCTATCCGACCCCTGCACCTTGCTTTCTAGAGAAAACTTGCGACTGCCAGGTCTGTCGTTCGCTTCGTCATGCGGGCGAAATAACGAAGATTCAACGAGGCGATTGAAATGCTCGTTCAATGTCGAGGTTTTGAGTCGCAAGGTAGGTCGTCGCATATCTCCCCAAGGGTAGCTTCCTTCATCTCCAGCGAACATTGTGAAATACTTCCGATATAGCTCATTACACAGATACACATCTGGAAGAGTTGTCCCAAGATCGTCCTGTGTTGTGATTTCTTCTGCAATTAGATGCTCTAACCAAACTAGCGCGACGTGTTGAAGTGCTTGATGAGAGGGTCGGCGAGACGAAAAAAGGATGCTATCGACGCATTCCTTGATGAAGCCAGGTCTTCTGGCGCCGTCTATTGCGGAGAGGAATGCATCCATCTCGGGAGACAGCAAGAAGCGTGTCATTAGTGCGTTCACCTCGTGCGAAACTTGGCGGCGTCTCCTCATAGAAAAAGATAGATTCTCGCTCTGACGTCCAGACAAATTAGCGTCGTGGCGACGATAAGCAGCTAGTGCTTGGGGCGCGAAACCAAAGGTACCTCTCAAAGACAGCTTGAGCCAAAGCTCATAATCTTGAAGTAGTTCATTGTTTACTCCAAAGTCGAATGTGCGGGTTGCTGACTTTCTGAAGGCGGAAGCCGATGCGCAGAGGAAATTTCCCCGCAACAGTTCGCAGAGCAGGTCGTTCTTAGAGAGGCTGGCCAAGTGTGAATGACGGAAGAGATTTCGGTCAGCGGTATGGCCCGAGGCCTCAATGACGTCCACGCTTCCAAAGACTGCGACAGCATGTTCGCTTTTGTCGAGAGCCTCTATCATGTGGCTCATGTATCCTGGACGCCATACGTCATCGTGCCCGAGTTGGAATATGTATTCGCCGGCGCAGAACTGAAGAGCATCTTGGATGGAGTTCCAGACTCCCTTGTTTTTCTCATGGCGAACTATCCGGATAACATCCGGGTATCGGTCGCAAAAAGATTTGATTATGTCATAGCTTCCGTCAGTTGACGCATCATCGCAGATGATGATCTCAAAATCGGTTCGAGCTTGCGCTAGGGCGCTCTCAATTGTCTCGCCGACAAACTTTTCGCCATTGTAGACGGGAAGTATAACTGACGCTCGAATTTCTTGCATGCAACCCTACCAAACAATTTCAAATCTGAACCTGTGGCGGCACATCGAAATGTGGTCTGTCATGCGGAGAGAAAGTTCGAGGCGTGGCGAACAAGCAGATGTTGAAAATCCTCTGCGCTCAGAGAGAAGTATACATTTGTATCGTCCTCGCCTATTTCAGTTGCGCCAAAGCGGCGGTGGAACGCGATCGTATGCACGTTACCCTTCATGACATCGAATTTGGCGGTTTTTAATCGCAACCCTTCGAATGCGAATTTATATACGAGGCATGCGGACGATAGAGCGCCTTTTGCTGGCTTGTCGCTGGTTAAAATCCAGCTTCCCCAAGTAAAACTATCTTCCGAGATATTATAGACTCGGACACAACCACAGTCTGTGTTTGTGGTTTCGTTCATAATGATAAAATAAAATTCTTTCTCAGATCTTTCTCTCTCCTTGTAGGTACGTATCCAGTTTAGTTGTTGTTGTGAATCGCCGGTTACGGTGGACAAATATCGACTTATCGTTGGATCAACCCGCAATCCCCAAAGAAATTCTGCGTCTCGTTCTTCGACAAGTCTCAAACGGCAACTTCCCAATCGAAGAGATGTCAAAATATGATCGTGCATTGACCACCACCATGAGGATTCGAGACCATCAACGTCGTTATAGATCTACCCGATGAACACAGTTGGCCTATTGATGGTCTTCAAAGTATCGGGACGCACCCAAGTCATCTTCATTTCCTAGGATGGCATCTTCAAGTGCCGAGCGGGCGACAAACTCAGACGCTATCGGTGTTAGATGTCCATAGTCCCAGCTTGTTATGCCGTCTTGAAAGTTGTTATCTCCGATATAGGTCAAGCAACCCTCCTGATTGCATAGTGAGCTTAGTACGCTCACATATTCAACACCGCTTTCCTCCAGTTGAGCCAGAGCTGCCTTCATTCCTTTGTCATACGCAAAAGACCCTGGATCAATTCCCTGCCAGGTGCGCACCGGTATTTTTCCCCAGTTTCTAACCATTATCCAAGGCAACTCGGTGCTCCATCTCGGTGAGGGACCCATAACTAGAATCCGCCCCACTCCCATATTTTTCAGAGATGAGATTATTCGTTTGAGTTCCGCCAGCTTCCACTGATCGGCTTGACTTAGAACAACTACGTTAGGCTTGCTTTCTCGGATGGCTGCGAGAGCTAGTGTATTGGATTTCCGACAGGATAAACTACGAGATCGCTCCGGTTCCAAGCTGGGTGCGCAAGCGGAACTCGCAACTTGGAGGATTTGCCAATCGGAAGGAAGGACTTCCTTCAGACCAAAGTAGTACATCTGTGCGTGACTATCGCCCCATAGAAAGATTACTTTTTCCGCATTAGAGTTACGAATATAACAAGACTTGGGGATTTCTGACTTTGCCTGACCTTCGAATTCACCATGCATGTAGAAATTGCACTCATCTCTATATGCCGAATACATATTTGTCCGGATGAAAAACTGCCTTGCGGGCGGTTCGTTGTCGAAGTGATTTAGAAATGACCGGGCGAATGCAAACCGCCACTCAGCGCCTTGCGACAAATGCCCATAGATTCCCAGTGCAACAAAGAGTGCTCCGAAGGTGGCGCTTGCTGCAAAGATACTGCGACGAGATGGTAATAAGGGAGGCCCTGCGCGTTTGCGAAATGGCTGTTCGACGAACCGCCAAGTCAAGTACGCTAGCCCAAGCGATGCGGTCGCAAGCAGCAGCATCATCCATTCAGTAGGCGGCGCAATAGCGCGAATACGAGCAAATGCGAATAGCGGCTGATGCCACAAGTATGCGCTGTAGCTTATTAGGCCGATCCCAACAAAACCTCGCATACTCAAAAGTCGCGCAACCCAAGTTCCATTTCCCGCAAACAGCAGAATCAACGATGTGCCCCCTACCGGAGCGAGTGCATAAAGACTGGGAAATGGAGTTGTGGAGTCAAAATGCAAAATTGCAAAGACGATTAGAGATAACCCCGCTGTGCTGAGCGCGTTGTTCGAGCGATACGCTCGGCCAGCTGCCAAGAACGCACAAATCGAACCCGCTAATAATTCCCACGCGCGCGTAGGTGCGAGATAGAAATTTGCGTGAGGTTCGTTCCGCCAACCCCATTCGCAGATTAGTAAGCTGATTGCTGCAATAATAACGATCGCCCAAAATAGACGATTGCGACCAAAGCGCCACGTTAGCAAAAGGAACAATGGAAATAGTAAATAGTACTGCTCCTCAACCGCCAAACTCCACGTATGCAGGAGGGGGTTGAGTTCAGCAGAGGCGGCAAAATACCCTTCTTCGCGCCAAAAGAGTACGTTGGATACAAAGAATACGACAGCGATGAGACTTTGTGCAAAATCCTTAAATTGCGAAGGCAGCATCCACATCCATGCGAATGGAACGCAGAGGGTCATTACGACGAAAAGCGCTGGAAGAATGCGCCGTGCTCTGTTCTCGTAGAACTGAACGATAGAAAATTTTCCGTCATCAAGACTTTTGATCAAAATTCCGGTAATTAAATAACCACTAATGACAAAAAAAACGTCTACCCCGACAAAACCGCCGCTGAATACTTCGAAGCCGGCGTGAAAGAGGATTACTGGTATGACTGCCACCGCGCGCAGACCGTCTATCTCATGTCTGTAGTTCATACGATTTGGTCCCCAGCTCTGCTCCAGCAATTCATAATCTCTGTTGTGTGGGTCTGACTAGTGTCGTTGTGAGAGTTTCGTTCGGGAACCATAGAGAATCGAGCCGCTTTCTTGATCAGCAAACCCCTTCGCATCGGCTTGTTGTGGCATACGCTGCGTAGCGGCAATCTCGGCTGCGGCGCGTTGACCATCGCCAATATGAGCCTCATCGAGGAGGCGGCGCGGGCGGCGGGCCGCGAAGTGGAGTTTCACCTGTTCGAGTTTGCGAGCGATGCGGACTACAGATCTTCCGTGTCGTATCCGGTCGTCGAGCACCGTTTCTCCGTGAAGAAGTCGCTGATGCCCGGCTCGCCGCTGGCGCGCGCCATGGCGGAATGCGATCTCGCCGTCGATATCGGCTCGGGCGACAGTTTCGCGGATATCTATGGATGGCGACGCTTCCTCCATCTGGCCTGGTCCAAATACCTCGCCTTGCGAGCATCCGTCCCGCTGCTTCTCAGTCCGCAGACCATCGGCCCTTTCGACGGGCCTGGCTACCGGTTCGCTGCCGCCATGCTCATGCGGCGCGCCTTGCGCGTCTATACGCGCGACCGGCAATCGACGGCCTGCATGACGGAGCTCGGCCTTGAAGACAGGACCCGCGAGTCGATCGACGTTGCCTTCCGGCTGCCCTTCGAGTGGCGTGAGAAATTCAATGTCGATGGCAAGGTTCATTACGGCATCAATATTTCGGCGCTTCTCTATCGGCCGGAACATGGCAGCCGGGCACGCTTTTCCCTCACCTGCGAGAATGCCGAGCTGGTCGACGCGCTCATCGAAACTCTGCTCGCGCGGCCGGAGGCGCGGGTGCATCTCGTTGCGCATGTACTGTCGAATGATGTGCGTCATGACGACTACGTTCTGTGCCGGGAACTGCATGAACGCTATCCGCAGACGGTCTTGATGCCGTGCTTCTCCTCGCCGAGCGAGGCAAAGAGTGAAATCTCGCGTCTCGATTTTCTCGCCGGTTCCAGAATGCATGCGACGATCGCTGCCTTCTCGTCCGGTGTTCCCGTCGTGCCGCTCGGCTACAGCCGCAAATTCGTAGGTCTCTACGAGACGCTTGGTTATCCGCTTGTCGGCGACTGTTCGCGGCAGACGAAGGACGAACTCGTCGCCCTCGTCCTGTCCGCCGTGGAGCAGAAGGAAAGCCTGCTGGCGGCGCTTGAAAAAGGCAACGCCCTCGCCCTCAGCCGTCTCGATGCCTATCGCGCCGATCTGACGGAAATCATCGCCGGGCTCCCGAGATGAGGCATCCGGCCGATCTCCGCACCATTCTGTCCGGCGATCTGTGTTCGGGCTGCGGCCTCTGCGCGTCCCTCGCCGGTGACGGGAAGATCGACATGGAGATGGCCGGGCCGGGTTATCTGAGGCCGGCGGTCAGGCGCGCGCTCACGGCGGAGGAAGATCGCGCCATTGTCGATGTCTGTCCCGGCGCTCGCATAGAGGGATATGGAGCCCGCGGGAATACCGCCTACCATCCCGTCTGGGGCAACGTGGTCGAGGTGAGAGCCGGTTATTCGACTGATCCGGAAGTCCGGCAGGTCGGCTCGTCGGGGGGCGTCCTGTCGGCGCTTCTGCTCTATCTTCTCGAACGGGGAGAGGTCGACGACGTGCTGCAGAACGCACCCGACCCGGACAACCCCATCGGCAACATCACGCAGAAGAGCCGCAACCGTGCGGACGTTCTCCATGCGGCGGGCTCGCGTTATGCGCCCTCTGCGCCGCTTGCACGCATTCTCGATGAAATGGGCGGGGACGGCGCGCGGCACGGCTTCGTCGGCAAACCCTGCGATGTTGCGGGTCTGCGCAGTCTGCTGGGCCGCAACCCGGCACTGAAGGACCGCGTGCCTTATGTCCTTTCCTTCATGTGCGCCGGCATGCCGAGCGAGAACGGCAGCCGCGAAGTGCTTCGGCGGATGGATGCGCTCGACAACGAAGTCGAAAGCTTCCGCTACCGGGGCAATGGCTGGCCGGGTTTCGCGACCGCGACGCTTGCGGACGGCACCACGCGGCAAATGGACTATCAGAGTTCATGGGGCGGTGTTCTCAGCAAGCATCTCCAGTTCCGGTGCAAGATCTGTCCCGACGGCACCGGCGAGTTCGCGGATGTGACCTGCGCGGATGCCTGGTATCCCGGCGAGGACGGCTATCCGAGCTTTCAGGAGCAGGAGGGCCGCTCTCTCATCATTACACGGACGGAAAGGGGAGAGGCGCTCGTCGCGGCGGCGGCGGAAGCCGGCTATATCGTTCTCGAACCGCTGCCCGTCGCCGACATCGCGCGCATGCAGCCACATCAGGCGCGGCGAAAGGGGCAGGTGCCCGCGCGCCTGCTGGCGATGCTGCTCACGGGACGGCGCCTTCCGGTCTATCGCGATCTCGGTCTCGGCGCGGTGGCGCGGACGCAGTCGCCCCGACAGCATGCCCGGAATTTCGCCGGCACGATGTACCGGCTGCTGCGGACGGCCTTTCGCCGTTCGCGGAGGAGGTCGAGTATCTGATGCGCCGGAGAGCGTCTTCCTTCCGGTCCGTCCCGCGGCAAGACGTCTGCGGCGGGGGTATTTTCCGGGGACAAGTTTTTTTCGGCCGCCTGTCTCGTCCGCTTGTCCCCTGCACTTGTCCCCGTTCTGACGAGTCGTGAGGAGGGGATAACTCCTCTTCTGTCCGCATACGGAGTAACTGAAAGGGTGTTTGTGACGTTTTTGTGACAGTTCGATGACAGTCAGGCGGTCGCGGGTGCGATCGCTGTCTCAGCGCCCAAGTTATCCCCGCCCCTTTCGGTCCTGAATAAACTGCTCCCGATGCGCGGCAGAATGTCGAGATATTCGGTCAGAACATCGCCTTGCGGGCGAATGACGTGAGAGCTGTCGATAAAGAGGATGTCGTTCGGGCCGAGTTCCGTGAACAGTTCGATCGGGCAGTCTTCGACCTTTTTCCGTATGAGCTCGACGTCGAGTTTCTCGAGCCATGGCTGTTCAAACGGTTCGATGCATGTTTGGCGGCATTCGTACGACCCATCTTCTTGGGCGTTTCTGGAGATCGCCAGCTGCATCAGTTTCGTTGACTGGCCGCAGCCGATCTCCACGATGCGTCTTGGTTTGAACTTGCGAATGACATTGTAGAGAAGTTCGGCATCACCGCTTTCGTAGGCGTCGTTGTTGTATCCGAACGCGGTCTCGTTCGCCGGTTCCATCGGAATGCCGAGAAGCTCGTCGCGATAGTTGAATTCGCCGATCAGTTCCAGTTGCCGTGCAAGATTGAGATCGACGCCGGGCAAGTCACGTATCTCGTCGAGCGGCTTCTTGATTTCAACGGGAACGACGGCCGGTGAGTAGTAGTGATGCCGGAGTACGGTAACGCCCACGGCGTCAAGTCTCTCGCGAGTGCGACGAAACAAGGCCGGGTTCCTGGTCAGAAGACGCAGAAATGGTGTCGCGAGGAGCGCGGCGACGGACAGGAGATAATCCGCCACGGGGCCTGCTGTGTCTTTCAGTCGTCGCCCAGAACGATTCATTGTTTGTTGTTCCTCGCCGCCGCCGCACCGGTGCCTGTAGATGTTCGCCGGCTCAGGATAGCACCGGCGGACCGGGGTGTGCCGAGAGCCGAAACCGGAGCGGTTCCTGTTTTTCCCGAGGAGAGTTTCATCCGGTTGCGCCGTCCGTCGTTTTGGGTGCTGCCGTTTCCCTGCCCACCGAGTGATATGTGAACCCTGCTTCCGCCATCTCCGCCGGACGGTAGATGTTGCGCAGGTCGACGATAAGCGGCTCTTTCAGCTCACGCCGTATGTGATCAAGATCCAGAACACGAAACTCGTTCCATTCGGTGAGGATGAGGAGTGCGTCGGCACCGGGCATCACGCCATAGGCATCTTCCGTCCATTCGATATCCGATAGATATTTGCGCGCTTCGCCCATACCTTCCGGATCATAGGCCCTGATCCTGGCCCCGGCCTTCTGCAGAAGAGGAAGGATGTCGAGACTCGGTGCGTCGCGCATGTCGTCGGTATTCGGTTTGAAAGTGACGCCAAGGACGCCGATTGTCTTTCCGGCGACGTCTCCGTTGCAGGCATCGATGATCTTTCCGGCCATGCGGCGCTTGCGCTCGTCATTGGCTGCCATGACGGCCTCGACGATCTTTGTCGGACGGCCGACTTTGCGGGCCGTGCCGGTAAGCGCCAACGTGTCCTTCGGGAAGCAGGATCCGCCGAAGCCTGCGCCTGCCTGGAGAAACTTGGTGCCAATACGGCTGTCGAGTCCGATACCGCGAGAAACGTCCTGGACGTCCGCTCCCACGCGCTCGCAGATGTCCGCAATCTCATTGATGAACGTCACCTTCATGGCGAGGAACGCGTTCGCAGCATATTTTGTCAGCTCCGCGGTGGCGCGGCCGGTATAGAGGATCGGCATTTCGTTCAATGTCAGCGGACGATACAGCGCTTGCATGACGGCGCGGGCCCGAGGTCCATCGACGCCGATAACCACGCGATCCGGCTTCATGAAGTCGTCAATTGCATTGCCTTCCCGCAGGAATTCGGGATTCGAGGCAACATCGAAATCCGCATCCGGATTCATTTTCTGAATGATCGCTGTCACTTCGTCGCCGGTGCCGACGGGAACGGTCGACTTGTCCACGACAACCGTGTACCCCCTCAAATTGGGTGCGATGTCCCTGGCAGCTGCATAGACATAGGAAAGATCGGCGTCGCCATCCTCGCGCGGCGGTGTGCCGACGCAAATGAATACGGCGTCGCTTTCCGGCACCGCCTCCGCGGCCTTTGCGGTGAAGGAAATCCTTCCGGCATCGACGTTGCGCGCGACCATGTCCTCGAGGCCGGGTTCGTAGATCGGGATTTCGCCGGCCTGGAGCCTTGCGAGTTTTCGCTCGTCGATTTCGACGCAAGCGACCTCGTGGCCGAGATCGGCGAAGCAGGCACCGGTGACGAGACCGACATAACCCGTCCCGATCATGGTTACTTTCATATTCTCACTCCTGGCGCTTTCAGGTCTTGATCCGCTGTCTCAGGCGATATCCGTTCGCTATTTCCGCTGTTCCCGAACCAGCGCCCGCAAGTAATCAGCGTAGCTGCTCTTGCCGATGTCGTGGGCAATCCGCTGCAGCTGTTCGGCATCGATATATCCCATACGGAAGGCAACCTCGTCCGGGCTCCCGATCTTGAGGTTCTGCCGTTCCTCGATCGTTTCCACGAAGGCGCCAGCCTGCAACAGGGACTGGTGCGTGCCGGTGTCGAGCCAGGTGAAGCCCCGGCCGAGCATTTCGACGGTCAGGGCCCCGTCTTCCAGATACATCTCGTTCAGGGTCGTGATTTCGAGTTCGCCGCGCGCCGAAGGCCGGACCTCGGCGGCAAGATCGCTTACCCTGGAATCGTAGAAATAAAGGCCGGTCACGGCATAGTTTGATTTCGGCTTCTTCGGCTTTTCCTCGATGGAAATGGCGTTTCCTTCTTCGTCGAATTCGACGACGCCGTAGCGTTCGGGATCGCGCACCCAGTAACCGAATACGGTCGCGCCCTTTTTCCGCCGTGCGGTGCGCTGGAGGATTCCGGACAGGCCGCTGCCGTAGAATATGTTGTCGCCCAGTACGAGCGCGCAGCGGCCGCCGCCGATGAAATCCCGGCCAATGATGAAGGCTTGGGCCAATCCCTCGGGTTTTGGCTGGACGGCATAGGAGATGGAAATGCCCCAGTCGCTGCCATCACCCAGCAGATGCTCGAAGGAGGCGGCGTCGTGCGGGGTGGTGATGATGAGGATGTCGCGGATGCCCGCGAGCATCAGCGTCGTCAGCGGGTAGTAGATCATCGGTTTGTCGTAGACAGGCAAGAGCTGCTTCGAAATGGCCTTGGTCACGGGATAAAGTCGGGTACCGCTGCCGCCCGCGAGAATGATGCCCTTCATGCCAGTAAGCCTTTCGCTCTTTCGTGCCGCTTATACGCGGGGCCCGACAAGCTGGTCCAGAACATCATCAAGTGCAAACTCCCAAGGCCGGGGTTCGATGCCGAAAACCGTCTTCAGTTTGTCACAATCGAGCGCCGAGTTGGCGGGTCTTTTCGCAGGGGTCGGGTATTCCGCGGTTGTAATCGGCGTTACCGGTACGGAAGGACCGCCCCGAAGCGAAGAGCCTTTCATGATGGCGCGGGCAAAGCCGCACCAGCTTGTCACTCCGGCATTGCAGAAATGATATGTCCCCCAGGGGGGAGTTTCTCCGACCATCATTCGGTCGATGCTGGTGGAAGCCAGCTGCAGCAATGTCCGGGCGATGTCCGTGGCTGAGGTCGGGTTGCCGGACTGATCGTCCACGACGGAAAGCCGGTCTCGCTCGGCGGCGAGCCGCAACATGGTCTTGACGAAGTTGCCGCCGTGCGCGCTGAATATCCATGCCGTCCGGAGAATGATGTGGCAGGGCGTGGCCTGCCGCAGCGCCGCTTCTCCCTCGGCCTTGCTGCGGCCATAAACGCCAAGCGGGTTTACGGGATCGTCCTCCCGCCAGGCGCGTGCGGCGCTTCCATCGAAAACATAATCGGTCGAGATATGAAAAAGCGGAATTTGGGCAGCGTCGCAGGCCAAACCGAGCAAGCCGGGCCCGCGCGCGTTCACGGCGTTTGCAAGCTCGGCTTCGCTCTCCGCCTTGTCGACGGCCGTATAGGCGGCGGCGTTGATCACGATGTCCGGCTTGTGCGCCGCAATCGCTCCCGCAATTGCATCCGCGTCGGTAATATCGAGCAGGTTTCGTGAGAGCGCCGTGACCGACAACCCATGAGCGCCGTTCGCTGCCGTCAGTTCCGTACCGACCTGGCCATCGGCTCCAGTGACGAGCACATGTCTGGAAGCTCTCGTTCGCGTCATGGAGCGGCGCTTATCCGGTCGTCGCGAGGCCGAGGCGTTCACCCCGGTAGAGGCCGGAACGCACGCGCTCCCACCACTCGCGGTTCTCGAGATACCATCGGACTGTCTTGCGCAATCCGCTCTCGAAATTCTCTTGCGGGTGCCATCCGAGATCGCGAGCGATCTTCGATGCATCGATCGCATAGCGCTTGTCGTGGCCGGGCCTGTCGGCAACGAAGGTGATGAGGTCTTCATGCGGACAATGGAGTGATCCGCTGCACAGATCATCGAGGATACGGCAGATCGTGCGGACCACATCGATGTTCGTGTGCTCGGCGTTGCCGCCGACATTGTAGGTTTCACCGATGGTGCCACGGGTTGCGATGGTAATCAGGGCACGTGCGTGGTCGTCGACATGCAGCCAGTCGCGTATCTGGGTGCCTGCGCCGTAGACCGGGAGAGGCTTTCCCTCGAGCGCATTGAGTGTAACGAGCGGGATCAGCTTTTCGGGAAACTGGTAGGGACCATAATTGTTCGAGCAATTGCTGGTGATGGTCGGCAGGCCGTAGGTTTCGCGCCATGCCCGCACCAGATGGTCGGAGCCCGCTTTCGAGGCGGAGTAGGGGGAATTCGGCGCATAAGGCGTTTCTTCCGTGAAGGCGCCGGTCTCCCCGAGCGAACCGAATACCTCGTCGGTCGATATATGGTGGAGGCGGAACCCGGCCTTCGCGGCTGCGCCAAGATTTTCCCAGTAGCTACGTGCGACCTCCAGGAGATTGGCCGTGCCGACAAGATTGGTCTCGATGAAAGCCGCCGGTCCGTCGATCGATCTGTCGACATGTGTTTCGGCCGCAAGATGCATGATGATGTCCGGCGCAAAGCTCACAACGGTTTCCCGAAGAGCAGCAAGATCGCGGATGTCCGTTTGGGAGAAAGCGTAGCGGTTATTGTCGGAAACGACGCTGAGCGAGTCCAGATTGCCTGCATAGGTAAGACAGTCGACGTTCAGCACATGATGATCGGTTTCTCCAATCAGCATGCGGATCACGGCAGATCCGATGAAACCTGCCCCGCCGGTTACCATGATGCGCATCGAACGTTCCCCGGTAGCTTGCGTTTTCAGGAGGCCGAATAGTCAAAAGGACTGTCGAAGTCCGAGAAGCGCGGCAAGCGGGCATCCTTTTCCGACAAGGTTACTTCGGCTGAGGTTACCGGCCACTCGATTGCCAGATCGGGATCATTCCAGATCAGACCCGCGTCGAGCTCTGCCGAATAGTAGGCGTCAACTTTGTAAAAGACGCGTGTATCGGGTGCAAGCGTGCAGAAACCGTGGGCAAATCCCTTTGGAACGAGAAACTGTCGCCCGTCGTCGGCATTCAGTGTGACGCCGACGTGACGGCCATAGCTCGGTGAGCCCCGTCTGAGATCGATAGCGACATCGAATATCGAACCAGACAGAACACGCACCAGTTTCGCCTGGGCGGCGTCGGGCTTCTGAAAATGAAGGCCTCGGATGGTTCCCGGGGACGCAGAGAGGGATTCGTTGTCCTGTATGGCGTCGAATTCAATACCCGCCTCCGCGAGAGCCTGCTTGTTGTAGGTCTCGGAGAAATAGCCCCGGGCATCGCCGAAACGTTTCGGCCGAATGATCTTGACGTCGGGGATTGCGGTTTCTTCAAGCTCGATCATGTGGGTCGCTATCTTCAATGGCTGAGGCGGCTAATCGTATAGCCGGAAAAGGAGCGCGACAAACGCGGTAGCGGCAGCATAAGGGATCGGCGACCTCCAGGTGAGGTGCCTCCGCTCCCGACAAGGTGCCTTTCTCCCGGGAGAGTTAACAGGCTTGCATGGACGGACAAAAAACGCTCAATTCCCCTGAACTTGGGATCCATGCCCCGCCCGGTTGTCCTTTTGAGGAGCGAATGTGACGGCGTCGACATCGAAAAGAGCCCTTATTACCGGCATTACCGGTCAGGATGGAGCCTGGCTTGCCCGGTTGCTGCTCGACAAGGGTTATATCGTACATGGCGTCAAGCGCCGTTCGTCCTCCTTCAATACGGGCCGGATCGACGATCTGTATCAAGATCCCCACCTCGACTGCGTGCGTCTCTTTCTTCACTATGGAGATCTGACGGATGCGACAAACCTCATACGGATCGTCCAGGAAACGCAGCCGGACGAAATCTACAATCTCGCTGCGCAAAGCCATGTGCATGTGAGCTTCGAGACGCCGGAGTACACGGCAAATGCCGACGCTATAGGCACGCTGCGCCTCCTGGAAGCAATTCGCATTCTCGGTATGTCGGAGAGTGTCCGGTTCTATCAGGCATCCACGTCCGAGCTCTACGGCAAGGCGCAGGAAACCCCACAGAACGAACGCACCCCTTTCTATCCCCGCAGCCCCTATGCGGTTGCGAAGCTTTATGCGTTCTGGACCACGGTGAACTACCGCGAGGCCTACGGTATGCATGCCTCGAACGGCATCCTCTTTAACCATGAGGGGCCGACCCGGGGTGAAACCTTTGTCACGCGCAAGATCACGCGTGCTGTCGCTGCAATCGAACTCGGTGTGCAGGATGTTCTCTATCTCGGCAATATCGACGCGCGCCGGGATTGGGGGCATTCGCGTGACTATGTCGAGGGGATGTGGCGCATCGTACAGCAAGACGAACCAGACGATTATGTGCTGGCGACCGGCGAAACGCATTCGGTGCGCGAGTTCGTGGAGCTTGCCTTTCTGGAAGTCGGCCGGCATATCGCGTGGAAAGGAGCCGGTGCAGATGAAGTCGGGATCGATGAGGTCAGCGGAAAGGTTCTGGTCCGTATCGATCCGCGCTATTTCAGACCAACGGAGGTCGATATCCTTCTGGGCGACGCGAGCAAGGCGCACCAGAAGCTGGGGTGGCGTCACGAAACGTGCTTCCGCGACCTCGTGGCTGAAATGGTAGCCGCCGATCTCAAAACCGTCGCGCGAGAGGCAAATCGGGTCAGCCGTCACGACTAACTGTCGTCAACATTGTGGATTTGACGCTTGCAGATACCGAGGCATTCCATCGTGGGTCCGACATGCCTGTTGCCCTGATAACCGGCATCACCGGCCAGGACGGGGGATATCTCACCGAACTGCTCCTGGGAAAAGGCTATGTAGTTCACGGGCTCTCGCGTATGGCGGAAAGCCTTGACCGGGAAAGATTTCAGGACGTCGCCGATATCGAGAATCGTCTTCATCTTTACAACTGCGATCTGCGAGACGGTGACACCGTATTCCGGCTCGTCGAAGGGATACGGCCTGCCGAAATCTACAATCTTGCAGCTCAGACTCATGTTCAGGCGAGCTACGGGGAACCGGGTATCACGGCGGATGTAAATGCGGCCGGGGCGGATCGATTGCTGAAAGCTCTTGAAAGGATTTTCCCGTCTCGTGATGTGCGCTTCTTTCAGGCATCGACCTCGGAGATGTTCGGAGACGCCCCCGGCGTTCTCTTGAATGAAGAGACGCCGCTTCGTCCCTTGAGTCCCTACGCCGTTTCAAAAAGGCAGGCTTTCGAGGCGACTGTGAAGTTTCGAGAAGCGTTGGGATTTTTCGCCTCGAACGGTATTCTTTTCAATCACGAGAGTCCGTACCGGGGTCTTTCTTTCGTTACGCGGAAGATCTCGTCCGCCGTCGCCGCTCGCCACCTGGGAGACAAACAACCCCTCCGGCTAGGAAACCTGGATGTTCGTCGGGACTGGGGACATGCGCGAGACTACGCCGAAGCCATGTGGCTAATGTTGCAGCATGGATCTCCCGGCGACTATGTGTTGGCAACGGGTGAAAATCACTCGGTGCGTGAGTTCGTTGAAGTCGCTTTTGCAGAGACCGGACGAGAGATCGAATGGCAAGGCACGGGGATGGACGAACGAGGACTTGATGCGCAGACGCGCGAAGTGCTGGTCGAGATCGATCCGGCCTTTTTCCGGCATGTGGACGTCGTTGCGACCCTCGGTGATGCTTCGAAAGCGAGGGCGGAGCTGGGCTGGAGCCCGCGCGTGAGTTTTCGTGCTCTTGTTGGCGAGATGGTTGCAGGTGACATACATCGGCTGTCCAAACTGGCTCTTTTTGGTACATCAGATGGGCGAGCTTGAGGCCGATGGCCGCATGGGAGTTTTGACTGTTTTCGTTAAGCACGACAGATACCGGGAAGCGTCGGTTGGTGCCCCAAGTTGTTGAGGAGTCAAACAGGGTACCTACTTTATATAGAAGGCCTCCAGCTTCCTTGTTCCGGGGCGGCAAGTTGAGAATTTGAAGCCGGGTGTCTTCGGCAGGTTTTGTGACCTTGGGAGAGAGGATAGACTTCTGTCCGACAGAAGGGTTATCTGCCCTGGTTTCGAGAGTAAAACAGGCTGGCCGGCCATATGTGGGGTTTGCGTACGGCAGAAGCTGGTTCTGTTCGTGTGATCTTTTGGGGGTTCACCGATGCGGAGGTTTGGGGAGAGACCGGACGACGATGTCGTCTTCGGGGCTTCCGTACACTCACGTGAAGGGGTCTCCGCCGACGCGGCAAAGGCGCCGCCCGGAGACAACGCGACGCGGCAGGGAAGTGGCGAGCAAGCACTGATTTCCAAGCGTGTGATCGCCGACCTCATGATGTGCGTAGATGGTGCGGTGATCTTCGGTGCGGCCGTGCTCGCGAAGTGGGGTTATATCAATCTCCATCTCGGTGCTCCGGTCGGCTCTGCGCCCTACGCTGTGGTGGCGGTCGTTGGCGCGGTCGTCAGTGTCGTGATGTTGCGATATCGCGGGCTATACCAGTTTCACGTGCTGAGCCATGCCCGGGGCCAGGCCGGGCGTGTTGTTTTTGGCCTTTTTGCGACCGCTCTTGCACTGATGGCCGCCGGCTATCTTCTCAAGATCTCGGAAGACTATTCGCGTGTCTGGTTCGCGCTCTGGTTTGCACTTTCGACGGTTGCTGTTCTGACCCTGCATCTGGTGGGCGCGCGCATCCTGCAGTGGTGGGGAGCGCTTGGATGGTTCTCCCGGCACGTTGTCGTTTACGGAAGCGGGGAAATCGCCGAGAAGCTGATACGAAAGGTCGGCTCGACCTCTATGAACCTTCGCGTCGTTGGCGTCTTCGATGACCTGAGAAACGGGGAGAGTCCCGAGGTGCCGGTACGCGGTGGGCTTTCCGATCTCATCGCGTTCGGCCAGAGGCATCGTGTCGACGAAGTGCTGATCGCCATGCCTCTCACGGACGAATTGCGAATTGCGAACCTTGTGGAACAGCTGTCGCTTCTGCCGTCGGATATCAGGATCTGTCCGAGCTCGACGAGCTTTCGAATTCCTCCCAAGGGTTTGCTCAACTATCAGGGCCTGACAGTTCTGGAGCTCGAGCGGCGTCCGCTGGATGACTGGGCGCCCATCATGAAGAATATCGAGGACCGTGTGCTTGGCGCCTTGCTGCTGGTCGGCCTTGCTCCCCTTCTTCTCCTAATCGCTGTTGCTATCAAGCTGGACAGCAGGGGCCCGGTCATCTTCAAGCAACGGCGGCATGGTTTCAATCACGAGGTTTTCAACGTCTACAAGTTTCGAACGATGTATGTGTGTGAGGATGGCGAGACGACCCTGAAACAGGCGACACGTCACGATCCTCGCGTTACCAGGGTCGGACGGTTTCTTCGCAAGACAAGCCTCGACGAGTTGCCACAACTCGTCAACGTCCTCAAAGGCGATATGTCGCTTGTCGGTCCACGGCCGCATGCGCTTTCGCACAACGAGTATTATTCAAGTGTTCTCGCTCGGTATGCGAACCGTCACAAGGTAAAACCCGGTATGACTGGCTGGGCGCAGGTGAACGGCTATCGCGGCGAAACGGGCACGCCAGAGAAGATGCGCCATCGGGTTGAGCACGACCTTTACTATATCGAGCACTGGTCGGTCTGGTTCGATCTGAAGGTTCTCGCGATGACGCCGTTCTATGGGTTTATCGGACGCAATGCATTTTGATGTTTCGCCGCTTCTTTAATCTAAGCGCGAATTAGTTTTTCAAGAACGGGGCGGAACTTCGGTTCGATATCGGACCGGCTGAGTGCGATCGCCACGTTGGCGGCGAGATAGCCGATCTTGTCGCCACAATCGTAAGTGGTGCCCTCGAAACGATACGAGAAGAAGTCCTGCTCTGCGAGCAGGGCGATCATCGCGTCGGTCAGCTGTATCTCTCCCCCGGCCCCCGGCTTCTGCGTCTCCAGTTTTGCAAATATTTCCGGCTGCAGGATGTAGCGTCCTGAGATGATGAGGTTTGAAGGTGCATCCTCGATCTTCGGCTTTTCCACCATGCCGGTGATCCGGTGCGTTTGATTCCCCAGATCTTCTGTGAGGGCGAGGACGCCGTAGCGGTTTACGTGTTCGTGCGGGACTTCCTCGGCCGCAATTATATTGCCGCCATGCTTGCTGTAGGTGTCAATCATCTGCGCGAAACAGCCGCGTTTTCCGTGGATGAGCATGTCGGGAAGAGCGAGGGCAAAGGGTTCGTCGCCGACGATATCGCGTGCGCACCAGACGGCATGGCCGAGGCCCAGCGGCTCCTGCTGGCGAACGAAGCTGGCAGCGCCCGCCGCCGGGCGGCTTGCTTTCAGCATTTCGAATTCGGCCGTTTTTCCTCTCGCCTTCAGAGTCGCTTCAAGCTCGTAGGCTAGATCGAAGTGGTCCTCGATGGCGCCCTTTCCCCGGCCGGTGACAAACACGAAATGCTCTATTCCCGCCTCGATCGCTTCGTCAACGGCATATTGAATGACCGGCTTGTCCACGACGGTCAGCATTTCCTTGGGGATGACCTTGGTGGCCGGAAGGAAACGGGTGCCGAGGCCGGCTACGGGAAAAACGGCTTTGCGGACTTTCTTGGCGGATGCGGTATTCATGAGATTGAGGTGCTCTTGGCAAGGCATGTCGACAACGCATGACGATAGGTCAGGTTTCGCATTTCTGGTCCATTGCAGCAAGATGAGGTCCCGGCCGAATTCCGGATTCTTCGGGGCCTTGCGGTTGCCCTCCGGGATTGGCGAATCTCGCCGGAATCCGGGCCCGGTTAACCCAAATCCGGCCTGCGGGGTGAAAACCCCAGGGCGTTCCTTTAATATCGGATACAAGCCGCTTTGAAGGCGGCGGTACATGACAAGGGTTCAAGGGCGCGCATGATCTATCCGGTCATTCTTTCCGGCGGTGTGGGGTCGAGACTCTGGCCGACCTCCCGGGCGCTCTATCCAAAGCAGTTGCTGCCGCTCGTGTCGGAACGCACCATGCTGCTCGAAACGGCGCTCCGGGTGTCGGGCGGCGAGCGGTTTGCCGATCCCATCATCGTGTCCAATGACGAGCATCGCTTCATCATTGCTCAGCAAATGCGCGATGCTGGAATTACCCCCCTTGCTCATATCCTGGAACCGCAAGGCCGCAATACGGCACCCGCTGCTGCCGCTGCTGCCGCTTTTGTTCGGGCCCATGATCCGGAAGGCGTTCTGCTCGTTCTGCCCGCCGATCATCACATCGCCGACATCGAAGCGTTTCGTGATGCGGTCTCCCGGGGGGCTGCGCTCGCGGAAGCGGGCAAGCTGGTGACATTCGGGATCCTGCCGTCGGGCCCCGAGACCGGATATGGATATGTGAAGCGAGGTACAGAGCTTGGTGGTGGCAATGCCTTCGTCGTGGAACGCTTTGTCGAAAAGCCCGATCTCGAAACCGCGCAATCCTATCTCGCCGAAGGCGGCTATGACTGGAACGCCGGTATTTTCATGTTCCGGGCGGATGTGATCCTCGAGGAAATGCAAACCCATTGCCCGGAGATTGCCGCCTGTGCGAGCGAAGCCGTCGTGAAAGGTGCCCGCGATCTCGATTTTCTGAGACTCGACCCGGATGCCTTTGCCGCCTGCCCGTCGGATTCCATCGACTATGCAGTCATGGAGCACGTTTCAAGTGCGGTCGTCGTGCCGGTGGATATGGGCTGGAGCGACATCGGCTCATGGTCGGCGCTTTGGGAAATCGGCGAGAAGGATGAACAGGGCAATGTTCTCGCGGGTGATGTCCTGGCGGAAGACACGCATGATTGTTTTATCCGCGCGGAAGCCGGTCTGGTTGCGGCCGTGGGACTTGAAAACATGATCATTGTCGAGACGGGCGATGCGCTTCTCGTTGCAGCGCGGGATCGCGTCCAGGATGTGAAGAAAGTCGTCGAGCGGCTTGCAGCAGCCGGGAGATCGGAGCATCAGGCGCATAGCCGGGTTTATCGGCCATGGGGCTTCTACGAGAGCCTCGACTCCGGTGACCGGCACCAGGTGAAGCACCTGATGGTTTATCCAGGGGCGGCACTGTCCCTGCAGATGCACCGGCATCGCGCAGAACATTGGGTCGTCGTGAAGGGCTGTGCCGAAGTGACCATCGGCGACACGGTGAAGAACCTGCAAGAAAATGAGTCCACATATATCCCCATCGGTACCAGGCACAGGCTCGCCAATCCGGGTAGCGAACCCTTGAGCATTATCGAGGTACAGTCCGGTTCCTATCTCGGTGAGGACGATATCGTGCGCTTCGACGATGTATACGGGCGTGACGTAAAAAAACCTGCGGCGGAATAGTTCCCCGCTCCTGAAGTATCAGTTCTGTTTTCGCCCTTTCTCTCTCCATCTCGGAGGTTGATGGGATGGGAGAAGAGCCCCGCATGGTGTGGCCGTCGTCAAGCCGGTGCGGGAGAGAGATGATATACGGAGATACCGGTGAAAATCGCGGAGCGATGGTTCGAGCACAAGGATATGGGCGACGGCGTCACGCTTTTGTGGGAGCCGCATATCCATCCCTTCATCCGCTGCAACATCTGGCATGTCGCCGGACGCGACCGCGATCTGCTGATCGACACAGGGACCGGTGTCGCCTCGCTCAAAACGGAAGTCGCGCAGCTCACGGAAAAGCCGCTGACCGCGCTTGCTACGCATATCCATTACGACCATGTCGGGTCGCTGCATGAGTTCGACACACGCCTCATGCACCCGATCGAGGCACCGGGCATGGAGGATTACAGCGAATTCGCGACGCTCGACGTTTCAGGGTTTCCACGGGAGTTGCGCGATGCCCTTGCAGGGTACGGGCTCGCGGAGGGGAATGCGAAGCTGATAGACGCATTGCCCTATGAAGGCTACGACATCGAGACCTACGAAGTCCGTTCTGTTGCGGTAACCGGTACCGTCGGCGAGGGCGACGTGATCGATCTGGGCGACCGGCATTTCTCGGTCTTTCATCTGCCGGGCCACTCACCGGGGTCGATCGGTCTGTTCGAGGCCGCCACGAAAACCCTCTTCTCAGGCGATGCGATCTATGACGGACCTCTGCTCGACGAGTTGCCAGGCTCCGATATCGCGGTCTATCGCGAAACGATCAAACGACTGCGCGACCTCGACGTGACTATCGTCCATGGCGGTCACGATCCGAGCTTTGGGCGCGAGCGGATGATCGAAATCTGCGACGCCTATCTCGCGCTTCGTGGGTGAGGCTCAGGCCGCGGTCGCGGCGTGCGCAGGTTCTTCGCCATGCTCCGCCTTCCATTCGGCCACCAGCTCGCGATTGTCGTGCTGCCAGGGATGGAAGCTGGGCTTGAACCAGTCCAGGTAGGCGGGAATCGATTTCCGCAACGGCCCAGGATTGATCCAAAGGTAGTGAGCCAGCCGGCCCCAGGCGCGCGGGCTCCACTGCATGCGCTCGACCGCCAGAAGGTTGCGGATATGCAGGAACAGATTGATGTTGAAGAAGATCGTTGCCATCAGCAATGAGCGTACGCGCAGGAAGTAGAATGTACCAGGTCTGGTGACGGCCTTCAGTACATCGAAGGCGACCGCCTTGTGCTCGGTTTCCTCCACCGCGTGCCACATCCAGAGTTCGTACTCCTCCGGTGAGGCGTGTTCTGCGAAGGTCTCGCGCTCGCGCAGCAGGTGATCGGCGAGGACGGCGGTGAAATGCTCAAGCGCGACCGTCTGGCCGAGCTGCGCCTTTTTCGGCATCAGAAAACGCGCGAGCTTCTGCATGCGCGCCGAACGGCGTTCGAGTTTCCACATCGGGTAGCCCTGCGCGGCGATGCGGTCGTTATAGGCCTGGTGCTCGCGCGAATGGATTGCTTCCTGTCCCAGAAACTCCCGGATTTCGCCTTGCAGCTTCGGATCGGTGATCTTGTGTTTCTGATAGCGCACTGTGTCGCAGAAGAAGCGCTCGCCCACCGGGAACATCGCCGAGAGGGCGTTGAAATAGGCAGTTACCACCGGATCGCCATTGTACCAGTGGCGGCGTTCGCCTGCCCGGAACTGGCGATTGCGTGTGGTGAAGGCCAGTTCGCTGCCACTCTGGCTCGATGCGGCGCGGTCGATTTCGTGGGCGACAGACATGGGGCACTCCTTTTCCCTGCGGCTTCCCCCTACATTTTTGTCAGTTGAGCCTCATCTTCAATGGCAGGCCACAAAATCTCACAATTCAACGCCGGAACCTGGGCTCTTGGTTCGTATCTATGTTTCCGGTGGGCACAGACGCTCCGGGCACCGGAATTATGAAAAAAGGCGAACGGCGCTCATGAAAATCAAGGTGGGACGGTACCGCATCCCCGTCCCGAAAAGCCGGACAGGCCGTATCGGTGCCGGGGTCGTCCTGGTCGTTCTGGGGTGTATCCCGGGGCCGCCGGGGCCTGCCGCCATTCCGGTCGGCCTTACGATTCTCACCCTCGACCATCCACGCGGCCGACGCTGGCGGCGCATCGTCGTCGTTCGGGTGGGCCGCCGCTGGCAGGCGATACAGGCTAAAAGAGAGGTGCGCCGCGCAATGAAGCGCGACGCAGCTGTAATCAAACCGGACCTTGAAGCCGAGGGGTGAGCCTCAGCAGGCGCCGCGGCGCAGCAGCACGGCGGGCAAGGTCTTGAACATGATCGCGATGTCCTGCCAGAGCGACCAGTTCTTCACATACCAGGCGTCGAGCTCCACACGGCGCATATAGGTCGTGTCGTTGCGGCCGCTCACCTGCCAGAGACCGGTGATGCCGGGTTTGGCGGAGAGATAGTATTCCGCGTCCTCGCCATATCGCAGCACTTCCGTGTAGGTGACGGGACGGGGGCCGACCAGGCTCATCTCGCCGCGGATCACATTGATGAGCTGCGGCAGCTCGTCGAGGCTCGTCTTGCGCAGGAAAGCGCCAACGGCCGTTACGCGCGGATCGTTCCGCAACTTCTGGTCGCGTGCCCATTCAGCGGCGGCTTGCGGATCGTTTTCCAGCACGTCCTTCAGGATAGCGTCGCTGTCGACGTGCATTGTGCGGAACTTGCGGCAGAGGAATTCGCGACCCTTCTCGCCGACGCGGCGATGGGCGAAGAAGGCGGCGCCGCCATCACGGCGGATAAGCGCGGAAACGGCCCAGAAGAAGGGCATAAGAGCGAACAGCGCAGCGCTTGCGACCACGAGATCGAAGCTGCGCTTCAGAATGCGCGCCATCGGCCGGTTCAGATTGTCGGCCAGCGTCAGCATCACGAGG
Organism: Parvibaculum sp.; assembly: GCA_017642695.1. Classification (GTDB taxonomy): domain Bacteria; phylum Pseudomonadota; class Alphaproteobacteria; order Parvibaculales; family Parvibaculaceae; genus Parvibaculum. Next base: position 111,880 of record JAEPQD010000002.1, read on the forward strand.
TCGTGGCTGAAGAAGTTGCCGGCCTCAAGCGCCATCACGCCAATGCCCTTCACGGGCGGCACAATGGAAAAGGCGATGCGGGCACGGTGCAGGGCGCGCAGGATGTGGTCGAGGCTCGCCATTTCCTCAGGCGAGGGGGCGAGGACCACGAAGCGCGCGTCGTAGCGCTCGCAGGCGAGCTTCAACGCTGCCGAAAGCTGGCCGCCCGCCTGATAGAGAAGGCTGTTCGGATTGGACGCGTTGCGCTCGGAGGCGAGGTCGGCCAGGTCGATCGCACCGGCGACCTCGTAGCCGAGATAGGGCTCGTCCTCAAGCACCTGGGCGGCTTCATCCGTGTTCTCTTTCGAGCCAATCAGGAGAACGGGCGCGGTCCAGCTTCCGTACCGCTTCAGGACATGTCTCATCGCGATACGGGTAACGGGCACGAACGCCAGTGCCCAGATCCAGGCCTGGAGCATCCAGAGACGGGAGAAATAGTCCTTGGTCAGATACTGGAGAAAGCCGTCAACAAGCGCGACAAGGGCGATGCCCTTCACGATTTCCTTGGTTTCGGCCCAGAAGGGGGTGCGCTTGGAATAATGGCCCTTCGCCGCCCACCACAGGATCGGCAGCATGAGCAGGAAGCCGATACGGACAAGCCGGCTCGTCAGTTCGCCGGCCTCAAGTGCCGCGAATTCCGTATTGAGAACCTGCACATTGATGCCGAGAGCGATGGAACCCGCGATGATTTGCGCCAGTGCCAGTGCTCCGAGGTCGCCGACCAGCAACATGAAGCGGTCTGCGAGGGGCGTCAGCCGTGTGCCGGCGCCGGTTTCCTCCCGGTAGGTGCTCTCGTAGCCTTCGAGGGGAGCGGCAACGGGGGTTGCGGTGCCAAAGGCCGGGATGTGTTTTTCGAGTGCGGTCACGATACTCACGCCAACTTGTGTCCGAATGCGACAGTTGGTTCGTGAGGTCGCAAGTTGTGCGCCAGCCGGTTTCGTCCCGTTTTGGGCGAGTGAACAGGGTAAACGCCGTCTTAAAATCCGGAAGCGTTCAGCGTGGCGACGGCCGTATCATCTCACCCGAAGATGCCGCGGATATCCGCGCGCACGATCTGGCCGAGCGCGGCGAATATCCGCATGTTCGCCCGGAGGCGCCGGTCGAAACGCGGTGCATCCTGCCGTCGTGTGCCGCGCACGGGAAGCTGGCGAAAGGTCGTGCCTCTGCGAAGCGAGTTGATTGCGAGTTCCGTGCCGATGGAGTCCGTGTGGTCGAAGCCCCCGTTTTCCGCGACGAGCTGCAGGTCGTAGCCCTTCATGCCGCAGAGAATGTCGTGCACGCCGAAGCGGATACGTACGTAAAGCCCCATCACGACTTCCGCGAAGCGCTGCTTGTGCGGGCGAACGCCGAGAACGAGGGGCACGCCTTCGTCAGCGAGCAGGGCGCTGAATTTCGCGACGAGTGCGGGGTCGTGTTCGCCGTCGGCATCCATCGTGATTGCAAAAGCGAAACCCCGCGCGAGGGCTTCCTCGAAGGCGCGGTTCAGTGTGCCGTCATAGCCGAGATTGGTCTTGTTGCGAATGACGATGGCACCTGCGCCTGCGGCTTCTGTACCGGTTTCGTCCGGCGAGGCGTCGTCCACCACGATCACTTCCGCATATTCGCGCGCCGCCTTCACGACGCTGCCAATTGTCGCCGCCTCGCGGAAAGCCGGAATGAGGATGGCTAAGCGAGGTCGGTCCATAGCAGTTCCTTCCCGGCCTCCTTTGCCGAAGCGAGTCGTTTGCCGATGATGTTCGAAAGAGCATCCGGCGATACTGCTCCCTCAGGGCAGGGACGGAGTGCCTCGAGGTGATCCTGCGTCAGCGTTGTCCCGGCATCGAGCGCGGTCTTGAGGCGGAGTGCGCGCCGTTGGATAACAACCGTCTCCGTCTCGTTTTTCTCGATCCGCTTCACGCCGTCGCCGAGTGCGGCTTCGAGCTCGCGCGTGGCATCGACCATCGCCCGCCATGTCACCGGATTGAGTGCGAAGGAATGGTCCGGTCCTTCGCGGGAATTGTCGTCCGTAAAGTGCTTCTCGACCACGCGCGCGCCGAGCGCCACTGCGCCGAGGACGGCGGAATGTCCGGGCGTATGATCCGAGAAGCCGAGCACCATGCCGGGCCAGCGCGCCGCGAATGTCTGCAGCACGCGCAGATTCACATATCTGAAATTTTCGAGACTGCCCGTGTAGTTCGTATTGCATTGCATGAGGCAGAGCTGGCGGTTGTGACGCAGAATGAGTTCGGCCGCGGCCTCGACCTCCGCCATCGACGCTGCGCCAGTCGCAAGCAGAACGGGCTTTCCTGTCCTTGCTATGTGCTCGATTTCTTCGTGAAAGGTTATGTCCCCCGAACCGATCTTGAAGGCGGGAACGATGTCGCAAAACATGTCCACAGCCTCGATGTCGTAAGGCGTGGTCATGAAATGGATGTCGGCCTTTCGGCAGGTCTCGACCAGTTCATCCGTCCAGTCGCGGCGCGTATGATACTGATCGTAGACTTCGACAACGGACTTCTTCCACTTCGCCTGATGCGAGATCTGTCCTTTCGGCCCCTCGAATCCGACCTTGCTCACGATCCTGTCTGCAATGAAGTGCTGGAACTTGGCGCAGTCTGCGCCAGCTTCCTTTGACTTCCAGATCAGGTCCTTCGCGCGCTCGAGATCGCCGTCATGATTGGCGGCGATGTCGGCGATGAAATAGCTTGGAACATCAAGCGCGATTTCACGCGTTCCGATGCGGAGCGAGCTGTCGTAGGTCATGGGCCGATATCTCGTTGTAGCGGTGAAGAACGGATGCAACCACTTCGGGGAGTTCAGGCAGTTCTCGACCGAGAAGCGTTTCGGCGCGGGTTACGTCGAGGCCGAGGCAGTGGGCACGCGTCGTGGCGAGACCACGCACGGAACCGGATGTTGCAGTAGTGAGCTTGAGATCGAGCTGCCGGGCGATCTCGCGCACAAAATCTTCCTTTGTATACACCTCGCCTGCGGCAAGGTTGTAGAGGCCGGTTGCATCTGCCCCCGCCATGTCGAAGGCGGCGCGCGCGAAGTTTCCGACATCGATCGAAGACGACCACGCATCGGCGAAGAGCTGGGCGGGCCGGTCGTTCAGAACCACATCGATTGCCCATTCGGCAAGGGTCTGCTTCTCCCAGCCGCGAATGCCGACAATGCTGGTGCGCAGCACAAGGGCATTCGCCGCTGTCAGGGCGAATGCCTCGCCCGCAAATTTCGTTCGGGCATATTCGTTGACCAGAGAGACGGACGTCATTTCGTCATGCGCTTCTCCGTCACCTTCCGTGAAATACTGATCCGTCGAGACATGAATGAGTTTGCCGCCGCTTTCGCGCGCCCAGGTCGCGAGAAAGGCGAGGGGGCGTGCGTTCATGCGCCAGGCATCGAGAGGATTGCGCTCGCAGGCTTCGATGTCCGTGAGAGCAGCGCAGTTGAAAATCATGTCGGGATTCTCGGTGGCAAGCACCTGTCGCAACGCCTTCTCGTCGGCAATGTCGAGCGCTATCTCTGCGTTTCGCCGGGCCGCTTCCCGCAATGCATGACCCCGCTGCCGCGCTTCTTCCGCGACCGCCCGGCCAAGCAACCCGGTGCTGCCCAACAGAAGAAGCTTCATTCAGCTGCGCCTTTCGAACTGGAGAAGCATATGCACCTCGGAGGAGAGGTGTTTCCGGTCCAACGCTTCCTGCATGGCGTCTATCGCAGGCTTCATCATGCCTGTCCAGAGCTCTGCGGCGCCCGTTGTCTTGTCTGAAGCAGACAGCCGGACCAGGATACTCCGGTAGAGATCCATCATGTCGCCACCGAACCACCATTCCGCTACCCGGTTCATGCCGAATTCCCGGCAGGTCCAGTCTAGCGAGGATTCCGAATAGAGGTGAGTATGTCCACCGGAGAGATGCCGCTGCATCACGTCCTGGAAGGCCGCTTCTATGAAGACGCTCGGGCTGAAAAGCGGAACGGAGATATAGAGATAAGAAACGGCCTTATTGTCCCTCAGCGCGGCGAGAAGTTCGCGTGGCCGCTGCAGGTGCTCAAGTACGCCGATCAATGAGACGACCTTCGCCTCCACCTCGCCCGCGAGCGAAACCGTATCGCCCAGAGCATGGGTGCAGACGACCGCTTCCCCCACCATCTCGTTGGCGAGGGCAGCTTGCGTTTCCGAAACCTCGAAACCGCGAATATCGGTGAGCCCGGTGGCGCGAAGCGCGGAAACGAAATAGCCGGAGCCTGCGCCGAAGTCAGCATAGGAAAGCGTAGCGGGGTTTTCGCCTTTTGCAGCAAGGGCATCGACGAGAAAGCGCGCCTTCGGCACGTAGATGTCGTCCGTGCGCTTGCGATAGGCCTCCCGGTCGGCAGAGCTGTAGTCGCGCGCATAGGCGGCGCCGCCTGCTTCGACATAGAGTTCCGAGCAGAAGGCGTCGCTGTCCTCGAATGCACCATTGAGGTGGCCGCAGCGCGGACAGACGAGATAGTCGACGCCAAGTTTCGAGAAGCTGATCTCGCTTATCGGGCCGTCGCAGGCCTTGCAGCGCACACGCTTCGGCTGTTCGGTATAAAGCGCCGCCAGTCCAATCTGGCGCTGCAGAAGCGCTGCGTTCTCGTCGAAGAAGTGCGTCTTGTGAGAAAGCAGAGGTGCGCTCGGCTTGCCGTATTTCTGCATGATGGACCTCCCCAGCCCAGCGAAGCCCGTGTCAGCGCTGACGCCGCACGGCGTTCAGCTCCTGAAGGTGCTTGTTCTCCTCACAGATCTTCAGCGTCTCCGTCCATGGTGGAATGCCGTCACCGAGCAGAGGAAAGAGCGCGCGGCAGAATTGAAGATCTTCGGGATAATCCAGCGTCCAGCGCAGCTTGCCGAGGTCGTCGCTCGGGCCCTCCAGTGACACGCGCTTGATCTCCGGCGCGCGCCGCAGCCAGGGGGTCACATGTTCACGGTCGTAGGGCTCGTGAGCTTCCTTCCAGTCGCGTTCCATCGCCGTCCAGGTGAAGGCTTCGCAGTCGAGCCCGTGCGGATAGCGGTGGACAAAATTATTGGCGGCATAGTCGACGGAAACGTCTCCGGTAACGGCGGAGAGAACCTCGCCGCAGAGGCCGGGGTCGATCAGCGGGCAATCGCTCGTTACGCGCATGATGACGTCCGCGCCGAGATCGCGCGCAGCGGTGTAGTAGCGGTCGAGTACATCATGTTCCGAGCCGCGTGCCACGGTGGCGCCGCATGCCTCGGCTTCCCGCGCAACGGGCTCCTGCTCCGGTCCTTCCGGCACGGCGCAACAGACGATGTCGATGCCGGGAATGGCGGCACAGCGTGTCAGCACATGCCACAGCACGCTTCTTCCCGCCACATCTTCCAGCACCTTGCCGGGCAGGCGTGTCGAGGTCATGCGTGCCTGAACGATGACGACATTTGTCATGTCCGTTACCGCCTTGCGGAGACGCTCATGCGTCCGCCCGCGCGTTATAGGCCTTGATTTCATCGACGCCAAGGAAGTGCGGATTGGTGCCGGAGCTGTATTCGAAGCCCTGCTGAACGGTTTCGCCGCGTTCCTCGAGGTTGTTCGTCAGATAATCGACGTCGCCGCGGAAGAACTTGATCGTCGGGCGGATCACGAAATGATCCTGGAATTCGACGGTGAGGTGCGAGTCGTCCGCCGGGCACATGGTCTCGTGCAGCTTCTCGCCGGGCCGAATGCCGATCACGTCCTGCTTGAGACCGGGCGCCATTGCTTCTGCGAGGTCGGTGATCCGGACGGAGGGAATCTTGGGTACGAAAATTTCACCGCCATGCATGCGCGTGAAGTTGCGAATGACGAAGTCCACACCTTCCTGCAGCGTGATCCAGAAGCGTGTCATCCGGTCGTCGGTGATCGGCAGAGAAGTCGCGCCCTCCGCGATCAGCTTGCGGAAGAAGGGCACGACAGAGCCGCGCGAGCCGACAACGTTGCCGTAGCGCACGACGGCGAAGCGCGTTCTGTCATGGCCGACCATGTTGTTCGCGGCGACGAAGAGCTTGTCCGAGGCCAGTTTCGTCGCGCCATAAAGGTTGATCGGGTTCGCGGCCTTGTCGGTCGAGAGCGCCATGACCTTCTGAACGCCTTCCGCAATTGCGGCCTTGATCACGTTCTCGGCGCCGTGGATGTTCGTCTTGATGCATTCCATCGGATTGTATTCGGCCGCGGGCACCTGTTTCAGAGCGGCGGCGTGAATGACGAAGTCGACGTCCCGCATCGCCTGGCGCAGGCGCTCGGCGTCGCGCACATCGCCGATGAAGTAGCGCATCTGCGGTCCGGAGAAGTCCTGTGACATCTCGTATTGCTTCAGCTCATCGCGTGAAAATACGATGATGCGGCGCGGTTTGTGCTGATTGAGAAGGGTGCGGACATATTTGCGGCCGAAGGAGCCGGTGCCGCCTGTAATGAGTACGGATTTGTTGTCGAACATCCGGGTTTTTCGCTCTCGTTTGGGTGCCCGATTCATCGCACGATAACCCTAACGGGCCCTTAACCATGATAGCGCCGGATCGGTGATTCGCGGGGACTGCTGCGGTCTTTTGGAGAGGCCCGTTCAGGCGGTGGCGCGGGTGGCCTCCGGCAGGGCGACGATCCGCTCGACGGGGAAGGTCAATGTGACCGTGGTGCCCCGGCCTGGCTCGCTTTCGATGTCGAGCGTACCGCCATGATGTTCCATCAGGCAGAGCGAGAGCGGCAGGCCAAGCCCGGTGCCCTCGTACTTCCGCGACAGGTCGGAATCGATCTGCCCGAAGCGCTCCAGCGCCAGGGGGATGTCCTCCTTCGCGATGCCGATGCCGTTATCCGCGACCGTCACCACAAATCCTTCGGGGCCGGCCGTCGCCCCGATGGTCACCTGACCGCCGTCCGGCGTGAACTTGACGGCATTGGACAGGACGTTGAGCAGAATCTGGCGTACGCGGCGGTGATCGGCGCGGATAGGGGGCAGGGCTGAGGCGAATCCCGTGCGGATCTCGATCCTCTGCGTGGCAGCCTGCGTCTCGATCATTCTGATCGCGTCAGCCGCTACCTCCTCGATGTCGACGTCTTCTTCGTGGATATGGAGCTCGCCCGCATCGGCCCGCGTGAAGTCCAGTACGTCATTGATGAGAGCGAGCAGATGCTTTCCGCTTCGAAAGATGTCCTGCGAATAGTCCTTGTAGCGCGGGTTGCCGAGCGGGCCGAAGGTTTCCGCCGTCATGATTTCGGAAAAACCCAGAATGGCATTCAGCGGGGTGCGAAGCTCATGGCTCATGGTGGCGAGGAACTGCGACTTCGCGTTGTCCGCGGCGGAAGCGGTTTTCAGTGCGACCAGCAGGTCGGCCGATGTCGCCTCCAGCTTCTTCTTCGTGTCCTCGAGTTCGAGGACATGTGCGCGAAGGCGTCTGGCTTCCTGAACCGCGCGACCCGCGAGATGGCGGTCCACCGCGATGCCGGCATAGGCGAGGATCACGATCAGGAGCGTTACGGCGGCGACGGCGATGGCGAGCGGAACGGAGTCGACGGCGTTGCTCGCGACCTCGACGCTCGAATCGCCGGTAATCGTCACCGCCGCCATGCCGGTGAAATGGAGTCCGCAGATCGCAATCGTCGCCAGTATCCAGCAGGCGTGAATGCGCCATGGGCCCTTGAGCGAGAAAGCCGCTTCGGACGCGGCAGCGGCGAAGAGCGTGCCGATCACGATGGAGGCCGCGACGAAATCCCGGTCCCAGGTGATGTATCCGTGCACGCTGATGGCCGACATGCCGACATAGTGCATCGCGCCGATGGCGAGCCCGATGATGGCACCGCCGATACCCGCCGGACGGAATCGCGTGGTGACGCTAAAACCGATGCTTGCAAAGACGATGGCGATGACGAAGGAAAGGAAGGTTATGCCCGGGTCATAGCTGACGGGCGTTTCCGGACGGAAGGCCAGCATGGCGATGAAATGCGTCGCCCAGATGCCGCAACCCGCGACGGTGCCTGCCGCCAGAATCCAGATCGAACGCCGCTGTTCGCCCTCTTCCGTGGAGCGCACGAGAAGGTGGGTCGCCGAGAAGGTAGCGAACATACAAATGAGTCCCGCCAGAACGACGAGGCGCAGATCGTGTTCGACAGCGATGCAGTTGTAGACTGTCAGCATGCTTGGAATGAAGCATGGCAGCGCTTAAGCCTTCATTAAGGGAAACTGTTATGGCGCTTTCACCAAGGCTTTCGACGCCGGCGTCCGAGCGCGTGCGTCAACTTTCATTCGGCTGCTGCGCGAGCCTGTCGAGAAAGCGATAGAGCGCGATGCCGGCAAGGATCGCGACGATCCCCATGACGACCGTCCCGTCGATATTCAAGGGAATGAAGGGGTCGGCGGAGACCAGCTTCGCCTTGCCGTGGATCATCTCGTACTGGCGGTCCTTGAATGGCCAGACGGCGAGCAGCGATCCGCAGAGAACGCCGATCACGGTGAGCATGGTGCGGCGGTAGTAGCGTTCGAGCACCCATGAGATGGCACGCGAAAAGATCAGCGCGCCGGTCACGACCCCGCCCGCAAGCGGCAGCAGGAACGACATGTCGAGGCGGCCCAGCGCGTCGATCGCGTCGGTATACTTGCCGAGAACAAGGAGAACGAAGGAGCCGGAGATTCCCGGCACCAGCATGGCGGCAATGGCGGCCATGCCGCAGAGAAAAACGAACCAGGCGGCGTCCGGCGTGTCGACCGGGACGAGAATGGCGGCGAGGAGTCCGAGGCAGGTGCCGAACGCGATCCAGCCTGCCCCTCGCGCGCCGCCTGTTTCGACATGGCCGAGAAGCCCCACGATGGAAGCTGCGATGAGGCCGAAGAAGAAGCCGAAGGTCATTTCCGGGAAGCCCGTGACGAGCAGGGAGAGCGGCACGACGCGGCTGAAGATGATGAGAGAGAGCAGCGCGCCCACCCCGATCGGGAGGACGAAGAGGAGGTCGATATGGCGCGCGGCGGCTGCGAATTCGAACCGTCTCAGATTGCCGAGCAATTCCCGGTCGAAATGTGCAATGGCGGAGATCAGGCGTTTGTAGACGCCGAGGATCAGCGCCATCGTGCCGCCGCTGACGCCGGGCACGAGATCGGCGGCGCCGATGCACATGCCGCGCAGCGTCTGTTTCGCCGGATGATAGTTCTCGCGGCCCTCGACGCTCAGCCGCTCGGTCAGGCCTTCCCAGCGGGCGAGGATACCGTCGACGGGCAGGCGCGCCAGACGGTAGAGCCGGAAGACGGCCGGCGTTCCCGTCGCGAGCGCCAGCGTTGCGAGTGCGGCCACGCCGCCGCCGGCGATCGTGTCTGTCGTCCATTCCGTGCCCGTGGCGATGCGAGGCAAAGCGAGAAGCACGGTGAATGCCAGCGCGGCAAGACCGAGGCGGGGCCCAAAGCCCATCCAGAGAAGGACCGTCAGGGAGCCGGTCAGCACCGCATGGCCCGCCGGGTAAGGAGACAACGGGTTCAGGCCCGCATCCGACCAGGGCAGGAAGGTGGATATGGCATTGTGTCCGGGCAGCGACGCCGAGGGCGAGGGACGATGAATGTCCGGCAGGGCGATATGCAGGACGAACAGCACCACGGAAACGGCGAGCACGCTCAGCCCCAGGGCCATGTCGTGGCGGAAGCCTTGTCCCTTTTCATGACCAAGGCGAACGAGGAAGATCGCGAGGAGGGTCAGCGCCAGGAAGGCAGCGAATCGAGGCTCGCATCCGATTGCCCATAGGGCCGCCGCTCCGCTGCTTTGCGGGATGGTACCGTTCAGCAGGCGGAAGATGGCGCTGTCCGCCGCGTCCCACATCCGGGCGAGCGGCGAAACGCTCCATGAGGCGGCAAGCGCCAGCGCGGCGGCGAGCCAAAGCGCAAGCCGGCCGGGGCGCCAGACCGCCGACATCGGGAACATGCCGGGTTCCCCTTGCCTTTCCATCGATGTCTCCAGCCGCTGCCGTCCCTCGGGAATCGCATGGGAGTCTAGGGTTTGCACGGCGGGAATGACACCGGAATTCGCCTCGCGGGCCGCGGCGCGCCGACATCTCGCCTCATTTCACCGTCAGAGTCGGGACGTCGAACGGCGATTAACCGACACAACAAAAGGGCGGATGTGCCATCTGCGAATTTGAAGAAGGGCGTGATAGCGTCTCGCCCATGATGTCATCCGGAGAGCATTCGATGTCCGCCTTCCGTTGGTCCCGCCCTGTCCGGGCGCGGCGCCTTGTCTTGCCCGCTTTCGTTTTTCTTGCGCTCGCCGTCACCGGTTGCGCGGCGGATGCCGCGCCCGAGGCGGCGGTGCCGCTTCCCTCGCCGGCGACCGAAAACGCCGCCTTCGCCGACTGGCTTACCGCCTTCCGGGCGGATGCGCTCAAGGCGGGGGTAACGGGCGAGACTTTCGACCGCTCGCTCGCGGGCGTGCGGATCGACAGGGATGTGATCGAAGCGAACGAGAGCCAGCCGGAGTTCACGAAACCCGTCTGGGAATATCTTGAAGGTGCCCTTTCCGATACGCGCGTCGCCAGGGGCAGGGCGCTGCTCGCCGAGAACGAGGCGCTGCTTGGCCGGATCGAGGCGCGGTATGGCGTCGACCGGCATGTGCTCGTCGCGATCTGGGGGCTCGAGTCCAACTACGGCTCCTTTCAGGGCACGATGAGCGTTGTGCGGTCGCTCGCCACGCTCGGCTTCGAGGGGCGGCGGACCGAATATGGGCGAACGCAGCTCATCGCAGCCCTGAAGATCATCCAGCACGGCGACATCGCTCCGGCCAGCATGACCGGTTCATGGGCGGGCGCCATGGGCCAGACGCAGTTCATCCCGACCACCTACAACGTCCATGCCGTCGACTTCGATGGCGACGGACGGCGCGACATCTGGAATTCTCACGCCGATGCGCTCGCGTCGGCCGCGCATTATCTTTCCCAGTCCGGATGGACGACAGGCGCGACCTGGGGCTACGAGGTGAAGCTGCCGCAGGGCTTCGACCACGCGAGTGCCGACATGTCGGTCTCGAAGACGGTCGGCGAATGGTCCGCCGCGGGTGTCGCGCGCATCGACGGACGTCCCTTTCCGCAAGGCGAGGCGGATGAAAAAGCATCGATCTTCCTGCCCGCCGGTCATCGCGGCCCTGCCTTCCTCGTCATGAGCAACTTCCGCACCGTGCTCGCCTACAACGCCTCCACCTCCTATTCGCTGGCGGTGAACCTGCTTGCCGACCGGTTCAGGGGCCGGGGCGAGATTGCCGGCACATGGCCGCGCGGCGACCGGCCGCTCGGGCGGCAGGAGCGTCACGAGCTGCAGCGGCTTCTCACGGAGAACGGCTTCGACACGGGCGGCGTCGACGGGATCATCGGTTACAACACGCGCAAGGCGATCCGGGCATTTCAGCAAGGCGCCGGGCTGCCTGCGGACGGCTATCCGACGCCCGATCTGCTGGAGAAACTGCGGCGCCGGTGAGCGGCTAACTGCCTCTTTTCGCGGCGTTCGCCTGCGGGAGAGGCGGGAATCTGGTCAGGATTCCGGCTTTTTCTGGAGCAAAAACCCGAATCCATGCGTTTCACCTCATGGCATCGCTTTTGCTCACCCTCTAAGCTCATAAAGCGAAAGAAACGCGACACTGTCAGGAGACTCGATGGCGCAGGCCATCTTCGATGAAATGGGCGCGCCCGGCGGCGAAATCCGCCAGGCTTACAAGACCTTGCAGGCATGGCTCGGCGAGACGCCGCCTGAAATACTGACGCTCAGGCGCGAGGAGGCCGAAACCTTCTTCCGCCGCATCGGCATCACCTTCGCCGTCTATGGCGAGGGCGGCGATCCGGAGCGCATCATCCCCTTCGACATCATTCCGCGCATTCTCGAAGCGGCGGAGTGGCAACAGATATCCGACGGGCTTGTGCAGCGGGTCCGGGCGCTCAATGCCTTCATCGCCGATGTCTACGGCGCCCAGGAAATCCTCAAGGCCGGTATCGTGCCGCGCGACCAGGTGATCCTGAACGACACCTATCGCTACCAGATGCAGGGTGTTTCCGTTCCCCACAACGTCTTCACGCATATTGCGGGCATCGACATGGTGCGTGTCGGGCCGGAAGAATTCTACGTGCTGGAAGACAATTGCCGTACGCCGTCGGGTGTCTCCTACATGCTGGAGAACCGCGAGATCACGATGCGGCTCTTCCCCGATCTCTTCTCCCGCTACAACGTCGCTCCGGTGGACCACTATTGCGACGAGCTGATGCGCACGCTCACCTCCGTGGCGCCGCGCAATTGCCAGGGCGAACCGACCGTCGCCGTGCTCACGCCCGGCATCTACAACAGTGCCTATTACGAACATTCCTTCCTCGCCGACCAGATGGGCGTCGAGCTCGTCGAGGGGCCGGACCTCTATGTCATGGACGACATCGTCTACATGCGCACGACGCAGGGACCGAAGCGCGTCGATGTGATCTATCGCCGCGTCGACGACGAATTTCTCGATCCGCTGAGCTTCCGTCCGGATTCGGCGCTCGGCGTGGCGGGTCTGATGAGCGCCTACAGGGCCGGCAATGTGAACCTCACCAACGCCGTCGGTGCCGGCATCGCGGACGACAAGGCGATCTACACCTATGTTCCCGAGATGGTGAAGTTCTATCTCGGTGAAACGCCGATCCTGAAGAACGTGCCGACATGGCGCTGCAGCGAAAAGGATGACGCGCAATATGTCATCGAACACCTGCCGGAACTGGTCGTGAAGGAAGTTCACGGTTCCGGCGGCTATGGCATGCTGGTCGGCCCCAAGGCCACGAAGGAGGAGATCGAGGCGTTCGGTGCCCGTGTGAAGGCGGCACCGGAGAAGTACATCGCGCAACCGACGCTTGCGCTGTCCACCTGTCCGACCTTCGTCAACGAAGGCGTTGCCCCGCGCCATGTCGATCTCCGTCCTTTCATCCTGTCGGGCCGCGACATCAAGGTCGTGCCGGGCGGGCTCACCCGCGTTGCCATGCGCGAAGGGTCTCTCGTCGTCAATTCGAGCCAGGGTGGCGGCACGAAAGACACCTGGGTCTTGAAGGACTGACGGCCATGATGCTCGCCCGTACAGCCGACAGCCTCTACTGGATCGCCCGCTACATGGAACGGGCGGAAAATCTCGCGCGAACGCTGCGCGTCACGGACCGTCTTTCCCTGATGCCGTCGATCGCCGATGCGGACGGATCGGAATGGCATTCGACGGTCGTCGTTTCCGGCAGCGAAAACGACTTCTACGAAAAGCACGAGGAAGCGACACCCGAGAACGTCATTTCCTATCTTGCCTTCGATCCGGAAAATCCCTCCAGCATTCGCTCCTGCATCGAGACGGCGCGGCGCAATGCCCGTGCCGTGCGTACCGCGCTCACGACCGAGCAATGGGAATGTCTCAACTCCGCCTGGCTCGAGTTGCCCGGGTGGAACGAAGCCCGCGTGCGCGGCAGCGGGCTGCACCGCTTTCTCGACTGGGTGAAGGACTGCTCGCTGCTGTTCACCGGCGGTACCGTCGCCACGATGCTCCGGCGCGACAGCTACTATTTCACGCGGCTCGGCACCTTCATCGAACGCAACGACAACACGGCCCGCATTCTCGACGTGAAGTATCACGTGCTCCTGCCGGAACATGCGGAAGTGGGCGGCGGCATCGATTACTACCAATGGGCCTCGATCCTGCGCGCGGTCTCGGGCTATCGCAGTTACAATGCCGTCTATCGCGAGGGCCTGAAGCCCTGGCTGATCGCCGAGTTCCTCATCATGCGCGAGGAGATGCCGCGCTCGCTCATCAGCTGTTCGGCCGAGATAAAGGACTGCCTCGACAAGCTTGGCGAGGAATACGGCCAGAGGCACGAATGCCACCGGATCGCGGGCCAGCTCTATTCGCGGCTTCGCTTCGGCAAGGTCGAGGATGTGTTCCGGCAGGGCCTGCACGAGTTCCTGAGCGACCATATCGATCAGAACAACAGGCTCGGAATGGAGATCAGCCGCAGCTACCTTTTGGGGTAGAGTGACTCCATGAAAATCCAGATCCGCCAGCAGACAACCTATCGCTACGACACGCCCGCAAACTACTCGATGCAGGTGCTGCGCGTGCGCCCGCTCAGCAGCGACGGCCAGAAGGTCCGGTCGTGGAGCCTCGACGTGCCGTCTTTCGCCACCGTCATGGAGGGGGAGGACGCCTATGCCAATTTCGTCCAGACCCTCTACATCTCCCGGCTTCACAGCGAAATCACGCTCACGATTTCCGGCGAGGTGGAGACGGTCGACACCGGCGGCGTCGTCACCGGCGTGGCGGAACCGTTTCCGCCCATCTTCTTTCTGCGGCAGACCGACCTCACCGCGCCGGACGACGCGATCCGGGCGCTGGCGGGGAAGGCCACCGCCGCGTCGGATGGCACCGCGCTCGACCTTGCCCATCGCCTGATGGAGGCGGTGCGCGGCACAGTCGACTACCAGACCGGCGAGACGCATGCCGAAACGACCGCGGCGCAGGCGCTCGCTCAGGGCTCGGGCGTCTGCCAGGACCATGCCCATCTCTTCATCTCCGCGGCGCGCCATGCCGGCATTCCCGCCCGCTATGTGAGCGGCTATCTCTGGGATGAGGGCGACACCGAATATGAGGCTAGCCATGCATGGGCCGAGGCCTATATTGATGGTCTCGGCTGGGTCGGATTCGACGTCGCCAACCGCATCTGCCCGACGGATGCCCATGTCCGCGTCGCCTGTGGCCTCGACTATCTGGAGGCGGCGCCGGTCCGGGGTCTTCGGCGCGGCGGCGGCGGGGAGACGATGGAAGTCCGGCTCAAGGTCGATGGCGCTGCGATCCAGCAGTGAAGCGGCGGTGAATATGGCTACCGGGTTTGGTGAACCCGGCGATATCTGGAGAATTCGATGACCTATTGCGTCGCGCTTCGGCTTGAAGCCGGCCTCGTCATGCTGGCGGATACGCGTACCAATGCCGGCGTCGACAACATTTCCACCTTCCGCAAGCTTTCCGTGATCGAGCATCCGGGCGACCGGGTGATCGGCCTCATGACGGCGGGCAATCTCGCCGTCAGCCAGGCCGCGATCAACATGGCGACGGAGCAGGGCGTGCGCGTGCGCGGCTCGGACGACCTTGAGACGCTGCACACGGTG
The DNA here is from genome assembly GCA_017642695.1 of Parvibaculum sp. Lineage (GTDB taxonomy): Bacteria > Pseudomonadota > Alphaproteobacteria > Parvibaculales > Parvibaculaceae > Parvibaculum. The sequence goes on from JAEPQD010000002.1 coordinate 127,024, forward strand.
CCCACCATGGTGCGCGCCGCGCAGCTCATGGGCGAGGCGGTGCGCGAGGTCTATCGCCTCGACGGCCCTTCGCTCGAAGCGCAGGCCGGCGAGTTCAGCGTCTCGATCCTTATGGGCGGGCAGGTCGGCAATGGCGAGTTGCGCCTCTTCCAGATCTATTCGGCGGGCAACTACATCGAGGCGACCGAAGACACGCCCTATCTCCAGATCGGCGAACACAAATACGGCAAGCCGATCATCGACCGGGCGCTCACCTACGACACGCCGCTTGCCGACGGGCTCAAGCTCGCGCTGATCTCGATGGATTCGACCATGCGCTCGAACCTGTCGGTCGGCATGCCGATCGACCTCATGGTCTATCGCCGCGCCGCGCTCAAGGTCGCGCTCCAGCGCCGCATCAAGGACGATGATGCCTATTATCTGGGGCTCCGCCGCTCCTGGTCGGATGCGCTCACCCAGGCCTACCGCACGATCCCGGGTCCCGGCTGGGAGTTCTGAGCCGCTCCGGCGAACCGGAGTAATCCCCGGTTTCGGCCCCGTGTTCCAGACTGTCCGTCCATTCATTCGGACACGGAGCACCCCTCATGTCGTATATCGACCGATCCATCGCCTTTCCGGTCAGCGGCGCGGCCGCCTGGCCCGTCGGCGCGCCGCCCCCCTGGCGCGGCGGCATTTCCCTTTCCGCCGCCGTTCCGCCCTGGTGGCAGCCGGGCGACGTGCTCGCTCTCGATTTCGCCAATGGCCGCTACATGCGTCTCGGCGCGGCGGTGCCGCTGGCGGAGGCGCTGGCGACCGCGCGGGCGGGCGAGGCGCGCTGTATTCATGACGGCGTGGAGCATGTCTTCGCCGCCGGCGAGCCGGTGGTCGTGCCGGGGCTCGGCGCCGACATCTGGGGCGCCGTCACCAATATGGCGCTCCACAGCCGCGCCCTTGACGATCCCTACTGGACGGCGGCGAACCTGGCGGTCGCCGCGAATGCCGCTCCGGGGCCGGACGGGGCGCTCACGATGGAAAAGCTCGTGGCGGACGGCAGCGCCGCTCCGCACACGCTCGACGCGGCGCCGCAGGCCTTTGCGGCGGGAACAGCCTATGTCTTTCAGGCCGTCGTCGCGGCGGCGGAGCGAAGCCGCATCGGCCTGCGCTTCGGCACTGCCGCCTTTCCGGCGGCGGGGCGCCATGCCTGGTTCGACCTTGCTTCGGGCACGGTCGGCGGCGCGGAGCCCGGCGTGGCGGCGGGCATCAGGGCGCTCGGCGGCGGCTTCTTCCTTGTCTGGATTTCCCGCGCGGCCACGGCCTCCGTGGCTGACGCCTTCGGCTTCTATCTCACCGGAGGCAGCATCCCCGCCGAGGCCTTCGCCGGAGACGGCGTCTCGGGCATCCACGTCACCGCCGCGTTGCTCGCCGCCACCGCGATGCCGCTTCCGCCGGTGCCGACCGGTGCCGCCTCCGCCACCCGTCCCGCCGGCGACTGCACCATTCCGGACTTCGCGGTGCTCGCTTCCGCGGCGGGCCTCGATGCCGGTTTCGCCGGCCGCTGCGTGGTCGACCTGACGCGTCTCTCCGACAGCACGGGACGCGTCATTTGGTCGTTCGGCGCTGACAGCAGCAATCGCGTCTCCTGTTTCATCGCCAATAACGACCGCGTGTTTTTGCGACTGCGAGTCGGTGGTTCAAACCTTCTCGATATTAGTACTGGCGCACTTGCAACGACCGGAGAGACGCAGATTGATTTTCAGGTGAAGAACGGCGCCTACACACTTTCTGCAACGGGAGTCGCAGACGCGGTGCCAAACACCGGCACTTTCTCGCTTCCCACACTTTCTACGGCATATGTGGGATTAGATTTCTCGGGTGCCTACCTGAATGGAGCGATGAAGTATCTGAGCCTGAGATCGGTAGAGTAGTAGACAAGCGGTGATCGTCGCTGTGTGACGATCATTGCTGCTCTCACTCCGCCGCCTTCGTGAAGGTGGCGAGGTCGAAATAGTCGCGCCATATCTTGATCTTGCCGCCTTCGATCTCGAAGACGCCGCAGCAGGGCAGGGACACCTGCTTGCCGCCGACCTTCATCCGGTCGACGCGTTCGGCGAAGACGAGGTTTCCGGCGGCGGCGATGTTCACGAGTTCCCATTTCACGTCCGACCAGCCGTTGACGAAGCCGCCGATGAAGCCCGTCAGCGCCTCGCGGCCCTTCACGGGGTCGAGCATCATGTTGTGGTAGACGCCGTCTTCCGCGAAGAAGGCGACGATCTCGGCCACGTCGAGACGCGGCCAGGCGTCGATGAAATCGCGCACGATCTGTTCATTGCCGCTCATTGTTTCCTCCCCAAATGGCAGGGGCGGTGCTTGCGGCACCGCCCCTCATGTTCATGGTCCGGTTCGCTTCCCGGCCTTCTCAGTAGTCGCCGAAGCGCTTGCCTTCCGCGACGATCTTTTCCAGCAGCGCCGCGGGCTTGAAGTCGTCGCCCATCTTCGCCTGGAATTCCTTCATCTTGGCGAGCACCTTGTCCGCGCCCACCGTGTCGCCATAGAACATCGGGCCGCCGCGATAGACCGGGAAGCCGTAGCCGTTGATCCAGACGATGTCGATGTCGGAGGAGCGGATGGCTTTCCCCTCCTCGAGGATCTTCGCACCCTCGTTGATCATCGGATAGATGCAGCGCTCGAGAATCTCGTCGTCCGAGATCGTGCGGCGGTTGATGCCCTTCTCGGCGGCATAGTCGAGGATCATCTTTTCCACGACCGGCGAGGGCTTCGCGTTGCGGTTCTCGTCATAGTCGTAATAGCCCGCGCCCGTCTTCTGGCCGCGGCGGTCCATCTCGCAGAGGCGGTCGCGGAGCGTTTCGCCCTTCGACTTCTCCTTCGACCAGCCGATATCGAGACCGGCGAGATCGGACATCGCGAAGGGGCCCATCGGCAGGCCGAAATCGTAGAGCACGCGGTCCACGTCCCACGGCATCGCGCCTTCCATGATGAGCTTCTGCGCCTCGCGTTGACGCTGCGCGAGGATGCGGTTGCCGACGAAGCCGGGGCAGACGCCGACCAGCGCGGCGATCTTGCCGATCTTCTTCGCGATCTGCATCGAGGTCGCGATGACTTCGTTCGAGGTCTTGTCGGCGCGCACCACTTCGAGCAGCCGCATCACGTTGGCGGGCGAGAAGAAGTGGAGGCCGATCACCGCTTCCGGCCGCTTCACCGCCGTTGCGATCTCGTCGATGTTGAGCGCGGAGGTGTTCGTCGCGAGGATCGCGCCCTGCTTCACGATCTTGTCGAGCTTGCCGAACACGTCCTTCTTGATGTCCATGTTCTCGAACACGGCCTCGATCACGAGGTCGCAATCGGCGAGATCGTTCATGTCGAGCGAGCCCGTCAGCAGGCCCATCCGCTTCTCGACCTCTTCCATCGGGAAGCGGCCCTTCTTCGCGGAGTTCTCGTAGTTCTTGCGGATCGTCGCGATGCCCCGGTCGAGCGCTTCCTGCTTCGTCTCCACGATGGTGACGGGGAAGCCCGTATTCAGGAAGTTCATGGCGATGCCGCCGCCCATCGTGCCGGCACCGATGATGCCGACCTTCTTCACCGGGATGATCGGCGTGTCGGCCGGCACGTCCGGCAGCTTCCAGACCTGGCGTTCGGCGAAGAAGACATGGCGCTGCGCGGCGGACTGCGTGCCCGTCACGAGTTCGCGGAAGAGCTTCTGCTCGACCTTGATGCCTTCGTCGAAAGGCAGGTTCACCGCCGCCTCGATGCACTGGATGTTGTATTCCGGGGCGAGGAAGCCGCGGAACTTGCGGGCATTGGCCTTGCGGAAGTTCTCGAAGATTTCCGGTTTGCCGCGGGCCGCTTCCACCTTGTCGTTCAGGTCGCGCACCTTCTTCAGCGGGCGCTTCTCGGCAACGATCTTCCTCGCGAAGGCGACCGCGCCCTCGCGCAGCTTGCCTTCCTCGGCGAGCTCGTCGACGAGACCCATCTCGAGGCACTGTTTCGCGCCCACATGGCTTCCGCTCGTCACCATTTCGAGCGCCTTTTCGGGCCCGACGATGCGGGGCAGGCGCTGCGTGCCGCCGGCGCCCGGCAGCAGGCCGAGCTTCACTTCCGGCAACCCGCATTTCGCCGAGGGCACCGCCACGCGGTAGTGGCAGGTCAGCGCCACTTCGAGGCCGCCGCCGAGCGCCGTGCCGTGGATCGCGGCGACCACGGGCTTGGTGCCGAACTCGATCATCTGCAGCGCGTCGAACAGGCTCGGGCCCTTGGGCGCCTTGCCGAACTCGGTGATGTCCGCGCCTGCGATGAAGGTCTTGCCCTCGCAGATCAGCACGATCGCCTTCACGGCGTCATTGTCGATCGCGTCCTTCACGCCGTTGGTGATGCCCTCGCGCACCGGCGCGGAAAGGGCGTTCACGGGCGGCGAATTCAGGGTCACGACGGCGATTTCGCCGTCGATCTCCAGCGTGGTGACATCGTTGATCGCGGTCATGGGGCTCCCTGCCATTTGTCGTTCTGGATTGTTGTTGGCCGGGATTATAGCGGCGCAGGCTCGCCGCGCCAGAGAGGGGCAGGCCCCTTTCTGTTCACATTTTGAGCGGTACCGGTTCCTCCGTGAACAGGCTTCAGGCGCTCCGGCGGTAGAGTTCCGGCCCGCCGTCATATTCCCGGCCGTCATCCTCGCCGATCTCGATATCGAGGGCGCGGTTCATCTGCGCATTGAGGCGGAGCAGGGTCTCGCGGTGCTCTTCCTTCCCGGCAAGGTTCACGATCTCGTCGCGGTCGCTTGCCGTATCGTAAAGCTCGAGATCGTTGCGTGAGGAGAGCGTTTCCCAGTCTTCCGGCCGGTGGTGATCGGCGGGCGCGAAATAGCGCGCGAAACGGTAGCGGCCGTCGAAGGTGCCGCGAATGAGCGCGCGGTTGCCGCGATAGGGGAAGTCGCCGCTGTTGATCCGTTTCTTCACCTCTGCGGGCATGGGCCTGCCGCTGTCGAGGCCGATAAAGGCACGGATCAGTTCCGGGTCCCAGTAGAGCGTGGTGCCGTAATAGTAGAGCGTGCCGCGTGCGTCGCGCTCGCTCTTGCCCTTCTTCTCCATGATCGCGGGCGAGAGGTCGCAACCCCTGAGTGCCGGGAAGCGGTCGCGGCGTTCCGCCTCGCTCACCCCCGCCATCGCAAGCAGCGTCGGCGCGAGATCGAGCGAGGTGCCGAGCGCTTCCGTCTCCGCCGCCTTCGCGCCGTCGGGATGGACGACGATCAGCGGCACGCAGGCGACTTCGCGGTAATAGGTCGGACCCTTGCCGCGCAGCCCGTGCGCGGCGGCCATCTCGCCGTGGTCCGCCGTGAAGACGATGATGGTGTTCTCCGCCTCACCGCTCGCTTCCAGGGCGTCGATCAGAAGGCCGAGCTGCCGGTCCACGTCGCGCAGGCAGTTGAAATAGTAGTTCCGGTAGATGTGCCACACCTCCTCGTTTTCGTGCGGCATCTCGCCATAGAAGGCGTTGCAGTGGACGACATCCTCGCCATGCGCCCAGGGCTTCTTCGAAAGATCGTCATGGAAACTTTCCGGCAGGGGCAGCTTCCAGTCGATCCGGTATTCCGGGTCGTGCGGTGCGCCGCCAAGCGGCGAGACCATGTTGGGCGAGTAGCGCGTCGCGGTCTGGTGTTCGCCGGTCGTGAAGAACATGATGTCGTGCGGGTTCACGAAATTGACCGCGAGGAACCAGGGCGCGTCTCCGCCCTTGTGTCCGTCGATCCAGTGCGCGGCGTCCGCCGCGATCATCCGGTCCTGCCGGTAGCCGGTCCATGTGCGGCCATGCGGGTCGCCGTCATAGTTGTAGTCGGCGAAACCATAGGGTTCGAGCGCGTCCGTGGTCACCGGGAAGATGCGGCTCTCCTCGTCGCGCTCGTCATTCACATGGGAGAGATGCCACTTCCCCTTGTAGGCCGTTTCGTAGCCGAGCTTGCGGAACATGCCGCCCATCGTCTCGATGTCGCTCGACATGGCGCGGCGCGGTGGCGTGTTCGGGTTCGAGACCATGCGCGTCCGGTTGGTGTGGAGCCCGCTATAGATCACCGAGCGCGAGGGACCGCAGGGCGTCGTCGTCACATGGAAATTCGAGAAGGAGATGCCGCGCGTCTTGAGCCGTTCATGCGCGTGGAGCGGGATCGCGGCCGGAATGTCGGTGCGCTCCTGGTCCGTCACGATGAAAAGGATGTTCGGCGTCTTCGGGCTTCCGGTCATGGCGTTTCCTCTATGGCGCGTCCCCTGCTGCCCTTTCGGGCTATCCCCTCGCGGAGTGACTGTCCATCCAGTTTTCTCCCGCTCATGCTAGGGTCGGAATGGACGGGAATCGGAGAGGCCTGAGAAACTTGCCGCAGCGCGCGAACGGAACCGGGAAGGCCGCGAAGGCGGTGGGGCGTCCCCGCAGCGGCGAGGCGCCGGCATCGGACGACACCCGCGCCGATATCATCGCCGCCGCGGCGCGGCTCTTCCGCGCGAAGGGCATTGCGGGCGCGTCCGTGCGCGAAATTGCGGCGGAAGCGGGCCTGCGCAAGGCCTCGCTCTACTACTATTTCCCCGCCAAGGAGGACATTGTCTATGCGATGATCGAGGGTGTGCTCGCGCCCGCGCTCGACATGCAGAAGAAGCTCTCGGCCACGGCGCTGTCCGAGGCCGCGCGCCTCTATCTCTATCTCCGCTTCGATGTGGAGATGCTCTGTGCCGCGCCCTATGACTGCACATGGCTGCTTTCTCATGGCGACCTGAGCGACACGCGCCTCGCCGCGCACTGGAAGGAGCGCGAGAAACTGCTCGGCTGGCTCCGCGCGCGGCTCCGCGAGGGGCAGGCGAAAGGCGAGTTCGCCGCCTGCGACGGCGCGACAGTGGCAAAAGCCATGCTTGCCGCTACGGAATACTCCGTCACCTGGGCCGAGCGCGAGGACCGCGCGCGCATCAGGAAGAATGCGGAGGAAGTGGCCGCGCTTCTCGTTCGCGGCGTTCTGGCCGAGGGAAAGCGCTTCGACGATGTGAAGGCCGAAGCCTTGTCGTGATCTCGTCCGTGTGACCGGACAAACGTCCGAAGGCCCGATGCGGTGTCTTGCGCTCTGGATTCTTTCCGGCGGCGCAATACATTGGTGGAAAGCGGCAAACGAGGGAGAAGCCCGATGAGCGAAGACAAGGTGGCGGTTGGCCGGGACTATACGCGCAGCAATGCGGAACTCGCCGCGCGGTGGAAGATCGACGTCAATCGCGATCCCTGGTCGATCCCGCTCGAGGAACTCGACCCCGCGCATGACGATCTCTTCGGCGCCAACAAGGCGCTGCCCTATTTCGAGCGGCTCCGGAAGGAAGATCCGGTTCACCTGAGCGAAACCGGCCCCTATGGCCGCTACTGGTCGATCACGAAATACGAAGACGTGATGTTCGTCGACACGAACCACAAGCTCTTCTCCTCCGACATCCGCAATGGCGGCATTCGTCTCGGCGGGTTGCCGCTCGAGGGTGAGCCCGATCCGCTCACCTATCTTCCCATGTTCATCATGGAAGACCCACCCAAGCACGACGAGCAGCGCAAGGTCGTGCAGCCCATGTTCACGCCGCAGAACCTCGCCGATCTCGAGCCCGTCATCCGCGAGCGTGCCGGCCTCATTCTCGACGATCTGCCGCTCGGCGAAACCTTCAACTGGGTGCGCGAGGTGTCGGTCGAACTCACGGGCCGCACGCTTGCCACGCTCTTCAACGTGCCGCAGGAAGACCGGCACAAGCTCATCCACTGGTCCGACACGGTGGAGCGGATCGGCGACCCGGACTATTTCGAGACGCCGGAAGACGCCTTCAAGGAACTCTGGACCTGCTGGGAATATTTCGACGGTGTCTGGAAGGACCGGCTCGCCAATCCCGGCTCCGATCTCATCTCGCTGCTCGCGCATGGCGAGTCGACGAAGAACATGCCGCCGAACGAATATCTCGGCAACATGCTGCTGCTCATCGTCGGCGGCAACGACACGACGCGCAATTCGATCACGGGCGGCGTGCTCGCGCTCAATCAGCATCAGGACGAATACACGAAGCTGAAGAACAATCCGGACGTCATTCCGAACATGGTGTCGGAGATCATCCGCTGGCAGAGCCCGGTCGCGCATATGTGCCGCACGGCGATGGAAGATGTGGAAGTCCGCGGCAAGACCATCAGGAAGGGCGACAAGGTCGCCATGTGGTATGTCTCGGGCAACCGCGACGACGAGAAGATCGAGCGTGCCAACGAGTTCCTGATCGACCGCGAGGGCGCGCGCCATCATCTCTCCTTCGGCTTCGGCATTCATCGCTGCATCGGCAACCGCGTCGGCGAAATGCAGCTCCGCATCCTCTGGGAAGAGATCATGAAGCGGTTCAGCAATGTCGAGGTGGTCGGCGAGCCGAAATATCTCCGCTCGAACTTCATCCGCGGCATCACGGAACTGCCGGTGGTGGTGCACGCCTAGGGGCGGCCACGACGTTCGTCAAATCTGTCACCCTCCCTCCCGCAGGGGGGAGGGTGGGGACGCAAGCCGCAACAAATATGCGGGAGGGATCATTTGACTCTCCCCTCAACTCGCCCTAATTTCGACCGAACGGTCGAAATTAGGGAAAACGCCATGTCCGCCTCGCTCGCAAACCTCATGGAAGAAGGCCGCAACGCCGTCCTGCGTCCGCTTGCGCAGGCCTCGACGCTTCCACCCCGTTTCTACACCTCGCCCGACATCTTCGAGGCGGAGCGGGAACGGGTTTTCCGGCGCAACTGGGTCTCCGTGGGGCGCGCCTCGGAAATTCCGGATGCCGGCGACCGTTTCCGGATCGATGTGGCGGGCGAGCCGCTCATGATCGTGCGCGGGAAGGATACGCAAATCCGGGCGCTCTCCGCCGTCTGCCGCCACCGCTGGATGCTGCTCGGCGAGGGCGCGGAAAGCTCGGGCACCATCGCCTGCCCCTATCACAAATGGACCTATGCGCTCGACGGCACGCTCATGGCCGCGCCGCTGATGGACAAGGCGGAAGGCTTCGAGCACGACGCCTGTGTGCTTCCCTCCTTTGCCTGCGAGGTCTGGAACGGTTTCATCTTCGTCAATCTGAGCAGCGATGCGGAACCGCTGGCGCGGTCTCTGACGCCGCTCGCCGAGGAGTTCGCACCCTGGAAGATGGACGAACTCGAAATCGCCGGCCGCGTCGAATTCGACCAGCCCTGCAACTGGAAGGTGCTCGCCGACAATTTCATGGAGGCCTATCACCACTTCGCCATCCATCCGGAAACGTTCGAGCCGAACTATCCGGCGGCGATCTCCCATGCGGAAGAGACGAACGCGCCCTGGGCCGCGCTGCGCATGCCGCACAGGGACGGTGCGCTTTCGGAAACGCTCTTCGAGCCGCTTGACGGCATTCCGGACAGCGCGCGGCGGGGCTTCTCCGTCTTCAACGTCTATCCATCCATGCTGCTTGCCGTGCTCGCCGACAGCGTCATCTGGTATCGCATGGAGATCGACAGCGTGGAGCACTTCAAGCTCACCATCTATCTGCTGGTCCATCCGCAGGCACTCGATGTGCCGGATGCCGAAACGCTCAGGAGTTTCCTCCGCGACGGCGCCTTCGCCGTGCACATGGAAGACATCCCTGCCTGCGACGGCGTGCAGAAAGGACTCCTGAGCGGTTCCGCCCGGGCCGGACGCCTCAGCCATCTCGAAGGCGCGATCCATGAGCAGCAGAAATGGCTCATGGCTGAATTGGACCGCCCGTGACTGGCCCGCTCGGATCGCCCGGCGGGTAGAGCCAGGCGCGGCCATAAGGCGCCGCGAGGTGCGGGACGATGCTCGCATGGCAGACATTCACGGTCTGCGCGGGTGCAGCGCCTTTGCAGGACGCAAGGCAGGCATCGCGATTGGCGTCGTTCTGCCGCGCGTCGCAGCGTCCCGGTGCGGCAGACGGATCGGTTCCCCATCGGGAAGCCGCCTTGCGGGCCCAGCCGGAACCGGCCTTGTCGATCAGGCGGTCGATTTCCTTTTCGAGAAAGCGGTTCTTCTCCTCGAGGCCGGCCAGCATCATGCGCTCGCCCAGATAGAGTTCGCCGCCCGCCGTGCCCGCGAAGCGCAATGGCGGATGCGGCGTGAATCGCCTGCCGTAGTGGCGGATCACCGTATCGGTTTCCTCGTTGACATAGATGTTGACCACCCGCTTCGCGGCCGCTGCCTTGATGTCAGCCATGCGTTCCTTGTTGGCCTCGATCTCCGCCAGCATCCGTTCTGCTTCCTTCTCGCTTCCTGTATCCGAGGCGTCGGCGACGCGGCGGATATGCGCCTGCGCCAGTTCGCCGAGCGCGAGATCGTGTTTGCCCTGTTGCCAGTTGCCCTCGCAGCGCGCCGCGCAATCGGTGAGCGAGGGGCCTTTGCGGCAGATCGCGAGAAAGCCCGTCAGTTCGCGCGTGCAGGCGCCGCGAAACTCCTCCAGCAGGACCGTACAGACCTTCACCGGATCGAGGCTGCAGGGGTCGGCGCGCATGTCGGCGAGCGGACCGCTCGCGGGCGCTTCGATGCGGGGGAGATTTGTATCCGGCACGGCATAGGCGGAAGGGTCCGGCAGCGCGGCGTCGGTATTGGGTATGGCGGTCATCGGCCCCGCGGGATAGGAGGTTTCCGGTAGGGGCAGCGCGGCGATTTTCTCCGGCGGCGCGCTTGCGGGGATTGCCTCGACCGCCGCCTCGAAGGCTTCGCTCAGCCGTCCGGCTTGCGCTTCCATCTCCGCAACTTCGCCTTCGAACGCGTCAAGTGCGTCGCGTTGCGCCTCGAGCACAGCATCGTCGTCGGCAGCGGGCGGAAGCGGTTCCGTCTCGCCATTCTCTCCGCAGTCGTCAGGGAAGCGCGGATAATCCGCCGTATCGATGATCTTCTCGATGCGCACCAGCGTGTCCTTCCAGTGCGCTTCGTAGACCAGACCCATGATGCCGGCGCGATGCGAGAGGCTGAGACGCGACCAGATTGTCTTGATGTCCTTGACGGGTTCTCCCTCGTTCGATGCCAGGTTCTCCAGAACGCTCGCCCAGAAGATTGACCATCGATAACGCGCTTCCGTGCCGATGCCGAGCACCGGCGCATCGGTCATGATGTTTTTCTGCAGACCGACCGTTGCCAGCATGAGCGCATGGAACTGGTCCATGTTGCGCTGGATATACAGCGACGCCTCGACATAGGCCCGGATGAGGCGGTGGAGCGCGGCGTCGTACTCGGTGCGGTCGCAGGCACGCGCCGCCGCCTCGACCTCCGCCAGCCGGACATTGACGGTCCTGATGCGCCTCTCGGTCGCATCGTTGAATTCCTTCACCAGAGGCTGGAGATCATCGTAGCTGACCCACTTCTCGACGCGATTTTCCGCGCGGGCCTCCTGCAATCTGTCGAGGCTTTCGAACAGATCGTAGGCATAGTCCATCCACGACCGCTCGGACGCCGCCATCTCCTTCGATTTTTCGAGCGCCATTTGCGGCGTCATTTCCTCAAGGCGCGGTGTTTCAGTGGCGCTGGCGGAAACGCTGTCCGGCGGTGCCGCGCGCGAAGAAAGCGGCATGGCGGCGAGAAGCAGCACCGTAAGGAGAGAAGCGGAAAATCGCATCGTTTCGTCTCCTATTGCCGGACAAGCTCGACACGGCGATTGAGCGCGCGGCCCTCCTCATTTTCATTGGTTGCAATGGGCGCGAGGAGGCCGACACCGGCCGGTCTGAGGCGCGCGGCGGCGACGCCGTAGTCTTTCGTCAGTGCTGCGGCGACGCTTTCCGCCCTGCGTGCCGAAAGTGACATGTTGTAGTCGTAGGCGCCTTGGTTGTCGGTGTGGCCGACGACGTAGATCGTGAGTGCCGCGTCGGCTTCCAGAAGTTTCGCGATCTCGTCCAGCGTCTCCTTCGACTCAGGCTTGATCGACGCGCTGTCCGTGTCGAAATAAATTCCGTAAAGCGCGATGCGGCCGGTCTCCGTCAACGCCTTTGCCATCGCATCCGCCTCGACGACGACCATGCGCTGTTCCATCTCGCCCGTTTCGACGACGTCGAGCAGAATGAGCGCGCGCTTCGCGGTTTGCGGGAACTGTTCGAAGCCCTCGACGGCAATGGCGAGCGAGACATAGACCGCGCCTTCCGGGCGGTCGAGCTTCGCCGACAGGAAGCGGACATCCTGCGGCTCGGAGAAGGCGTATTGCGTGACCTTGCCCATGTTGTCGAGCGGGGCGCGGGGCAGCAGGGCGCGGCTGATGATGGTGGAACCGGCGCGCGGCGCATCGGGACCGGCGCCGCATTCGGCACCCTTGCACTCGAAGATCGCCGTGAAGCCCTTGTCCGTCAGCTCCTTCTGGTAGTTGCGAAAGACCTCCAGCGTGCTGCGGCCTTCGGGCGCCGCGTAGAGGATGCGCGTCAGCGCGCCCTCGACCGTCTGTCTCTCGGTCAATGTCGCGTCGAAGCTCCGGTGCGGACCCGTCGCGATATCGAATTCGCCATAGGCCGACGTCCGGTAGCCGATGATCGCCGATCCCTCGTAGCGCTTGATCAGCGGATGATCGCGCGCGCCGTCCGCATCCGCCGCCCGTGTTTCGCTCGCCGCCACGAGACAGAAGATCGTTGCCGCCAGGACGACGAGATATCGCCCCGGCAACAACGCCATCTGGCGGGTGAACGCGCTCACCAGCGGACGCCGAGGCGCGCGAAGCCGCTGAATTCGAACGACTCGTCCCGCGAGAAGCGATAGCTGAACGAAGGCGATGTGCCCATCGCGGAGGCTTCGGGCAGGAAGTCGCCCTGGATGCCGACGCCGAAGAACATGTCGTCGTGGCCGTCCAGAGGCACGTCCACATTCAGGCCGACGCTCGGGCCGACACGCGTGACGTCCTCCGAGAAGTGACTGACCGTGCCGAGCTCGTCCGTCGTCATGCTGAGTTCGCCGCGCTGTACCGTCACGCCGGCCCAGGGCGTAAACGCCAGGGGGTTGTTCGCCAACTCCGTCTGGAGCATCAGCATGTAGCCGAGATAAAGCGTCAGCATCCACTGTGCCTCGTACCCGATAGACGTCAGCTGGCTCGGAAAGGGATGGATGGCCTGCCGTGTCGTTCCCTCACCGTCTACCGGCAGACGCCCGCGCGCGCCGATCACCGGGCCCTTGCACGGCGTCTTCCTTATCTCCCGCAGCGCCTGATCGGTAACTTCCTGGGGCGGCGGCTTGACGCTCGTCATGCCGCCCATGCCCTCGCCGAGCCTGTCGACGCGCACGCCGACATCGAAACCGACTACCGCATTCGTGAAGCTGTCGCCGCCGCTTGCCGAGGGGCCGTAATTACCGCTCACCCCCAGGTCGCCGGTCGCCGATCCGGCGCCGACTTCCAGGGCCGCCCAGCCTTCGGTGCAGAACGGCCCGGCCGCCGCCTCCCCGGTGCCGAGCACGCCCGCCGCCGAAAGGGCGACGAAGGCCGCCGCAATCTTTCCCCGTCCCGCGCGCCGCGGCGCGCCTGTCTCCCTGTTCTGTCTCGATGTCATGGACCAGCCCTCTTTGTCTGCTGAATGCCTGCCGAAAGACGGCGCTGCCGCCCTCCCTACCGGGGTAAAGCGGGGAGGGTTGCCCTGTCCTCATCACTAGTGATGATAGGATCGGTTTTGCCGGGTGTTATTCCGGGCTCGGGAGGGCGAAATGGACCAGTCGGTCGAGGCGGGGGAAAATCGGCGGAAAGCGGAGGGATTTCCTCGGCCTGCCGTCTGGTGCGGTGAGGCGCCGGAGGACGAGGCGTCGCCGGTGATCCTCTATGTCTATGGCGGCACCTTCGCCATGAATTGTGGTCCCATGCACCTCGTCGTCGCGGACACCGTCGCGCGCCACGCGCGAGGCCGGGTCCTCGTTCCCGAGTATCGGCTGGCGCCCGAACATCCCTTTCCCCTCGCCATCGAGGATATCGCCGCCGTCTATCGCGCGCTTCTCGCGCAAGGCATTCCGTCCGCGAAGATTGTCGTGATGGGCGATACCGCCGGGGCGGGCATTGCACTTGCGGCGCTCATGGTGCTTCGCGACGAGGGTGCGCCGCTTCCGTCGGGCTTCGTTGCGCTCTGTCCCTGGGCCGACCTCACCATGTCGGGCGGCTCCTATGTGGAGAACATCCGGCCCGGCCGCTTCGCGTCCGATGTCGAGGTGCTGGCGATGCTGACGCTCGACTATCTGCAGGGCGCCGATCCGCGCCACCCGCTCGCCTCGCCCGTCTTCGGTGACATTTCCGGTCTTCCCGAAACGCTCATCCATGCGGACGCTGATGACATCCTGCTCGACGATGCGAAACTTCTCGTCGAGGGGCTGCGACGCGCGGGTGGGCGCGCGCATCTCCATGTCTGGCAGGGCCTGCCGGACACGTGGCAGCGTCTGCAGCCGCTTTCGCCTCAGGCGGCGGCCGCGCTTGCGAGCATCGGACAGTTCGTCAAGCGCCGCACCGGTGCGCCGTCGCGCAGCGCGGCCGAGAAGCAGCATATCAGCGACGCCTATGCAAAGGGCATTTCGGAGTTCGTGCAGCCCCACATGACGGAGCGGTTCGATCAGCTTTTCGAATGGGCGCGCGACCACGATCCGGACTGGATCTGGCACTTCATGGAGCGCAGGCTCGAATTCGGTGCGCTCGTCACGCAGGAGCAGATCGAGCATGACTGGCTCACCATGCTCTTTGCCGAAGCGCCCGATCCGATGGTGCTCCTGAGCGCGAGCCGTCATGTCATTCTCGCGAACCGAGGCGCGCGGCGGCTCTTCGACAAGGGTGACCTTCTGCTCCACAGGAACGGGCGGCTCGTCGGTGCCGACCCGAACGGCGAGGCGGTGCTCGGCGCGCTCATCGGCCAGGCTTTCGGCCTCGTCAGTGCCGGGAGCAATTTCGGTCCCGCCGACCGCTATGCGCGGCTTGCCGGCGGTGCGGCGGGCGACCTCCTGATGCGCTGCGAGCGTATTCAGCCGCCGGTGGACGGTTCGGGTGCGCCGCCCATCGCGCTTCTCAGGATCTTCGAGGAAGAGCCGCAGCGTCGCGTCGATTGCGATGCGCTGTCCGCCTGGTACGGCCTTTCACCGCGCGAGGCGGAGCTCGCCGCCGCCTTCGCGGAAGGCCAGCCGCTCGCGGATTTCGCGCGCGAGCACGGCCTTTCCATGCCGACCGTCCGGTCCCATTTCTCGCATATCAAGGCGAAGCTCGGCGCCGCCGATCAGGCCGCCGTGGTTGCGAAGGTGCTTCGCGCCGCCTTCGGCTAGAGCGAGGGTTTCCCTGCGTTCCGGCCCCGTTGTCGTTCACTGGCGTTCAGCATCACCTTCACCTGCGAACGACATCCCGCCATTTTGGCATGGCGCGGGGCTGCCTTCGCTGTGCTAGGTTGCCCCATCGAAATTCATGAAATCAGGGAAGGGGCGCTTCGCGCCTCTCGGGTTAGTTGAGCACGGACGAAAAAGGCGCCACCGGCGATATCGAGGCCATCCGCAAGGGCTTCGAGACGCGCGGCTATATCTGCAACGCGCATATCGCGACCTCCATCTTTCTTGCCGAGAAGCTGCAGAAGCCGCTTCTGGTCGAAGGTCCTCCCGGCGTCGGCAAGACCGAACTTGCCAAGGCGACGGCGGAACTCGTCGGCAAGCCGCTCATCCGGCTCCAGTGCTACGAGGGACTCGACGAGGCGAAGGCGCTCTACGAGTGGAAATACGGCAAGCAGCTTCTCTATACGCAGGTGCTGAAGGAGAAGCTCGGCGACCTCATGTCCGGCGCGCAGGGTCTCAAGGAGTCGATGACCCGGCTGCATGATTTCGACGACACCTTCTTCTCGGAAGAGTTTCTGGAACCGCGTCCGCTCCTGAAGGCGCTCTGGCAGCCGGGCGGCGCCGTGCTCCTCATCGACGAAATCGACAAGTCGGACGACGAGTTCGAGGCCTTCCTGCTCGAACTGCTGTCGGACTACCAGATTTCCGTGCCGGAGCTCGGCACGATCCGCGCACGTACGACGCCTGTCGTCTTCCTCACCTCGAACAATACGCGCGAGATCGGCGACGCGCTGAAGCGGCGTTGCCTGCATCTCTATATTCCCTTCCCGGACACGGACCTCGAACAGCGCATCATCGCGGCCCGCGTGCCGGAGATGGAAGTGCGGCTTCGCACGCAACTCGTCGCCTTCGTTCAGGGGCTTCGCGAGCTCGATCTCAAGAAGCTGCCTGCGGTGAGCGAAACCATCGACTGGGCGCGCACGATGGTTCTTCTCCACGCGCGCGAACTCGACGCCGAGCTCGTCCGCAACACGCTCAATGTCCTCCTCAAGTTCCAGGACGACATCGACAATGTGGATGGCGAAGTGAACGCGCTGCTGGCCAAGGCCGTGCAGGCCGGGTAGGGCGCGCGATGAGCGAAGTCCTCGGCGATTTCATCCGTGCGCTCCGGTCGGCCGATATCCGCGTTTCGACATCGGAGTCGATCGACGCCGGCAATGTGGTCGATCTCGTCGGCTTCGACGACCGGCAGACGCTGAAGGACGCGCTCTCCCAGGTGCTCGCGAAGAGCGACGACGAGAAGCAGGCCTTCGCAGAGACCTTCGACACTTATTTTTCCTTCGAGCAGTTCAAGGAACGTCCCGCCGCCGCGAACGAGAATGACGAGGATGGCGATCCCGGTGAGCAGGATGGCGGCGACGGGGAGGGCGGCGATCCCTCGCAGTCGGGCAGCGCCTCGGCGCCGGGCGGCGGGGGCATGGGCGGCGAGCCGTCGGGCGAGCCTTCCTCCTCGCGCGGCTCCGACCTCGCCGGGCTCCTCGAACGCGGCGACCAGGCCGAACTCCAGATGGCGCTTGCCGAAGGCGCGCGTCAGGCGCAGCTCAACCGCATCCGTCTCTTCACGCAGCGCGGCATGTTCACCCGGCGCATCATGGAGAATATGGGGCTCGACGGTCTCAACGAGGAGATCGAGCGGCGCGAGGCCTCGGGCAATGCGCGCGGCGCGGAGCGGCTCGGCCAGCTTCGCGAGGGGTTGCGAAGCCAGGTTCGCGACTATGTCGAGAAGCAGCTCGAAATCTTCACGGCGAATTCCGGCCGCCAGCTCCGCGAGGAAGTGCTCGCGCAGATGCGCCTCTCCAATGTCGACCGCTCCGACATGAAGATCATGCGTGAACTCGTGCGCAAGATGGCGAAGAAGCTGATCGCACTCCATTCGCGCCGCAAGAAAGTCACGCGGCGCGGCATGCTGGACGTGCGCCGCACAATCCGCGCGAATATCGAATATGACGGTCTTCTCTTCCACACGATCTGGAAGAAAACGAAAGTCGACCGGCCGAAGGTCATGGCGGTCTGCGACGTGTCGGGCTCGGTCGCGCAGGTCTCGCGCTTCCTGCTCATGTTCCTCTACAGCCTGCAGGAAGTGCTGCCCGCCGTTCGCAGCTTCGCCTTCTCCGGCCATCTCGGCGAGACGACCGATCTCTTCAAGCGCGAGAAGCTCGAAGACGCGCTTGTCGAGGTGCTGCGCGATTTCGGCGGCGGTTCGACGGATTACGGCCAGGCGCTGATGGATCTCGAGTCGCTCGCCCTCGACGATATCGACCACCGCACGACGATCCTGATCCTCGGCGATGCGCGTTCGAACTATGGCGATCCGCGTGGCGACATCCTGAAGAAGATGCATGCCCGTGCGCGCCGCGTCATCTGGCTGAACCCGGAGCCCCGTACCATGTGGAACTCGGGCGACAGCGAGATGCGCCGCCTCGCGCCCTATTGCGACCGGGCGCTCACCTGTGCCTCGCTCAAGGATCTGGAGCGGGTCGTCTCCGACCTGCTGCGCAGCGCCGTCTGACGCGTCCGGAACCGGGGATTAATTTTTTCGGGCGGGTGCGGCGGCGTGTGTGTGACGTTTTCATAACAGTTCGATGACGGTCGGCGCGCGCCCTAGGCAAGTAATCCCCGGGCCGGTAGACTTTCTGTCTCATTATGGGGCGGGTGGAGCCGGTTTCGCGCGGGCACGTCTGCTGCAACGAAGGGGCAACTCGGTCTGCCTGGCATATGCGAAATGTGCCAGAATGGGTCACGAAATCAGTGTGTTACAAGCTCTGGGGGCGGTATGGCGGGGCGCGCCATCGCAAAATCCGGCAGGGAGAGCGGGCAGCATCGTGTGCTTTTGCTCGTCTTTTTCGTGCCCCTCTTTCTGTGCTTGTGGACGTACGCCCGGGCGGAGCCGCTGCGGCTCGCGCCGCCCTCCGTCGAGAGCGTCGCGCTCACGCGGGATTTGCCCGCTGAATCAACACCTTCCGAGGCGCCGCCCGCGCCGGTCAAACGCGAGCGCTACAACGTCGTCGTACTCGGCGACTCGCTCGGCGATGGCACCTGGGCAGGCCTCTATCATGTGCTCCGCCAGGACAAGCGCTTCAACGTCATCAAGAAATCCAAGGTGGCGACAGGCTTTTCGCGTCACGATTATTACGACTGGAACGCTGCTGTCCGGGAGATCGCATCAGAAACGCGCATCGACATCGCCGTCGTCGTAATGGGTACCAACGACCGTCAGGCCATCGTCGAAAACGGACAGCGCTATGCGCTCTTCGACGACAACTGGCGCGGCGTCTACAAGCAACGTGTCGATGATTTCACGGCGACGCTGAAGAACACCGGTGCGCAAATCTACTGGCTCGAACTTCCAGTCATGCGCAGCCCGCGCTTCGGCGGCGATATGGAGCAGTTCAACGAGATTTTCGAGGAACGCGCGCGCCTCAACAACATCACTTTCGTGCAAACCGACGGCCTCGCGACCGGCGCCGATGGCGGTTACACCGCCTATGGCGAAGACCGCTTCGGCCGGACACGATTGCTGCGCGCCGAAGACGGTATCCATTTCACGATGGCCGGATATGAACTGCTCGGCGAGCGCATCGCCGATGCAATGCTTGCCGATCTCGATGGCGGGGCGGTTGCGGTGATGCCGTCCGGTTCGCAGGAAGCCGTTGTGTTGAAAGGCAGCGACATGCCCGTGGAAGAGCCAGAAAAGGCTGTAAACTATGACATGGCGGACAGACGCCCCGGGCGGTCGGATGACTGGCTCTGGCTCGGCGCCACCAACTGACGCGCGGCGCGCCTTACGCCGTCTTCTCCCTTCAGCCGCGCAGATCGTTTTCGCCGTTCTTCTTGTTGCGCCCGTTCGTGCCAGCGATTGCAGTCCGGTGTCCGCACCGCAGGGGCTTGAACGCTTCCATGCTGCAATAGAAGAGGTCGAAGCAGGCGGCAGATTGCAGCCGCTCACCATTCTGCACCTCGGCGACAGTCATGTTTCTCTCGATACGTTCACGCGCGGTTTGCGTCAGCGCTGGCAGGCGCGTTTTGGCAATGCCGGTCGCGGGCTCATGCCGGGTGTTCCGTTCCGCTACTACGCGCCGGATGGATATGACATCGAAATGAAAGGATCGTGGGACGTCGCATCAAGCCTGCCGCGAGATGCATCGGGACCTTTCGGTATTCAGGGTTTCCGTGTCAGCAGCGGCGATGGCGATGCCGCTGTCTCCCTACGGTCGGAGAATCCGGTTTCCGCTGTCGAGATCGAAGCCTATGGTGGGCCCGAAGCCGGCGCCCTGTTTCTGAAACTAGGCGACGCCGCGCCGTTAAAGTTGCAGACGCGGCAAGCCGTGCCGGGTCTTGTCAGATTTCATGTGCCGGCAGCGGAAGTGCACGATGTCCGTCTTGCGCCTGCGGGGACGGGAGTGGTTACTCTTCTCGGATGGACGATCCTCTCGCCGGCAACACCCGGAGCCCGCTACGACAGTCATGGTGTTGTCGCGGCCACCGCCTCGATTACCGGTCGATGGGATGAAGATGTGGTTCGCGCGCAGGTCGCCGCGATGAACCCCGATCTCGTCATTCTCGGCTTCGGTACGAATGAGGGGTTCAACAACGGTCTCGATACGGCGTCCTATCGCAATGAGCTTGCCGGTTTCGTCGACCTTCTCATGGAGGCTGCGCCTGAGGCCTCGCTCGCATTTCTCGGGCCGTTCGACGGCGCGCGGCAGGGCACGGGTGAAGCATGCGGCGGCGGTTGGGCGACACCGCCGAAGCTCGCTGCTGTCCGCAGTGTTCTTGCGAGCCTCGCGGCCGAACGTGGCGCCTTTTTCTGGGATGGAGGTGCCGCGATGGGTGGACGCTGCTCGGCTGACGAATGGGCGGGTGCCGAGCCGCCGCTCATGTATGCGGACAGGGTGCACCTTCGCGCGGCCGGGGCCGGGCGGCTCTCGATGCAGCTATGGAACTCGTTGATGGGACTTCAGGAAAACGCGGCTGAAAGCAGTGCATGTCACCCAGATGACGCGCCGGATTAACCAAGAACACAGGCAGAGATTGAGCTTTCCGGCCTCAGCGGGGATGATGCGGGTAATGCCGTCATGCCCCCCTGATGGTTAGTTTGGGCGACATGCGCGCGAGTGGCGGAACGGCATGCTTTTTCCGACGATCGAGTTCGGGATCTTCTTTCTGATCGTTTTTGCGGTCAGCTGGGCCGTGCGCGGTGCGCCGGAACTGCGCAAGTTCGTCCTGCTCGGCGCGAGCTATTTTTTCTATGGCTGGTGGGACTGGCGCTTTCTCGGACTTCTCTTCCTCTCGACACTGATAAACTATCTGGCGGGCCTCGCCATTGCGCACACGGAACGCGAAGGCCTGCGCAAGCTCATCGTCGGCATTGCCGTTACCGCCGGACTTTCAATCCTCGGTTTCTTCAAATATTACGGCTTCTTTCTCACATCGCTTGCAACGCTACTCGAAACCGCGGGGCTGGAGCGCGACCTGCCCTTCATGCAGGTGATCCTGCCCGTCGGTATTTCCTTCTTTACCTTCCAGGGCATCTCCTACGTCGTCGATGTCTATCGCGGTCATGCGACGGCGGAGAAGTCGCTGCTCAACGTGATGCTCTACATCTCCTTTTTCCCGCAGCTCGTGGCGGGCCCCATCGTGCGTGCAGCGGATTTTCTGCCGCAGCTTCACCGCGCGCCCGTTCTCACGCGTGCCCATATCGGCGTCGGTGTTGTGCTGATCCTCTCCGGCCTCGCGAAGAAGATGGTGATCGCGAATTATCTGGCGACCGAGCTGGTCGACCCCGTCTTCTTCGACCCGACGGCGGTGAGCGCGCTGGATCTTCTGATCGGTATCTACGGTTATGCCGTTCAGATCTATTGCGACTTTTCGGGCTATAGCGATATCGCGATCGGCGTCGCGGCGCTGCTTGGCTATCGCTTTCTCGAGAACTTCGACCAGCCTTATCGTGCTTCTAGCCTGCAGGATTTCTGGCGGCGCTGGCACATCTCGCTGTCGACATGGCTTCGCGACTATCTCTACGTTCCGCTTGGCGGTAACAGATACGGAGAAGCGAAGACCTATCGCAATCTCTTCCTCACGATGTTCCTCGGCGGCATATGGCACGGTGCCGCATGGACCTTCGTTTTCTGGGGTACGTTCCACGGCGCGATGCTTGCCGTCGAACGATACGCACGGAAGAAGCTCGACGAGTTCGCACCATCGCATAGCGATCCCGGCGGTGTGATGACGGCGATCGGAAATGGTGCGCAACATGTTGTCGGCATCGTCTGGACGTTCCATCTTGTTTGTTTCGCATGGATATTCTTCCGCGCCGACAGTTTCTCGACGGCGGGGAGCTATCTTGTCGGGTTCGGCCGCTGGTCGGAGCCGAGCCAGTACGTCACACCGTTTGCCGTCGGTCTGATCCTTCTAGCCATGTTCTTCCAGTTTACGCCGCGCAATCTCGGACGGTGGCTTGCACAACTCATACAATGGTTGCCGTCGCCCGTGCTTGGGCTGCTGCTCGGCGGGGGCATCTGGTTGATCTGGACCATCGCGCCCGAAGGCGTTGCGCCGTTCATCTATTTCCAGTTCTGAGGTACCGATGCTCGATCTTTTGCACCACGAACGGGAAGGCGACGAATACGGAGAGGAGGTCGAATCTCTTCACGAGGCCGAGACGCGGCGTTCGGTCATGCGCATGTCCATTGCGCTCGTTGTCGCCTCAGTGCTGCTTCTCGCTTTCAACAGCCAGAGCCTCGTCACCTGGGTCAATGGTTTCGAGGTCGGTCCGGTGCAGGATGCGGTCGTCTCGCTCGCGGCTCGCTGGAACGGTGAGATGGAGGAGCAGGGGCTCGATGCTCCCGCGAAGACCGTTCGCGGCGAGGTCAACGAGGCGCGGAACATGGACTGGTCGGAAGTCCAGCGCTGGCTCGAGAACGAACAGGCCCGCTCGCGCGAAGGCGCGCGGCTTCTGCGCGGCATGCTGAGCGAAGAGCGCGGCTGATCCTCAAAACAACGCCTGCGTCAGCCAGAGCGTACTCATGCCGATGGCGAGCGTTGCGAGCACGCTCTTTGTTGTCCATGCGACGAGAGCGGCCAGGACACCGGCCGCGAGGCGTGGATTGTCGAGCCCGAAATAGAGCGCGCCCGGCTCCACACGCAGGATTGCGGGCAGGATGATGGCACTCAGAACAGCTGCAGGAAGAAATCGCAGAGCCTTCGTTAAACCTGCCGGGATGACGAAACGCCCCGCCAGTTCGACGAAGGAAAGGCGAAGCAGGAAAGTGCCGAGCCCGAGCGCGAGAAGGGATAGCCAGATCGTTTCCTGGGACATTATTTCCTTTCCCTTGCGCTGGTGAACCGCTCGACGAGATAGCCAGCTGCGATGCCGGTCAGCGCGGCGAGAAAGAGCCCCATGTTGAAGGGGAGGCTCCAACCGGCGACGGCGACGGTTCCGCCCGTCAGCGCAGCGGACGCATTGGCGCGGTCGCGGATGTTCGGTACGACGAGCGCGAGAAAGCTCAAGGGAATGAAAAAGTCGAGCGACCAGCTCGGCGGCACCCTGTTGCCGAGAAAATAACCCGCCGCTGTCGCCCCAACCCAGACGATCCACATTACGGAAGCGCCGCCCATGTAATAGGCGAACTTCGAAGAAAGCGTCATGCCCGGTTCCGAGGCGTAGCGCATCGCGCTCAATGCATAGGCCTGATCCGTCATCAGATAGGCGGCGAGCCACCTCCGCCCGCGCGGCAGCGCTGCGAAATGCGGTGCGAGCGCGGCGCTGTACATGGCGAAGCGCAGGTTGATGATGAGACCGGTGAAGATGACGACGAGGGCGGAGGCCACGTCGGCGATCAACTGGGTCGAGGCAAGTTGCGCCGCGCCCGCGAAGATCACGACCGACTGCCCGATCCCAGCAAGCGCGTCGAGGCCGGCATCCGAGGCGACAACGCCGGCGATCATGCCGAAAGGCACTGCGCCCGGCAGAAGCGGCAGCATGATGCGTATGCCATCGGAGAAGGCCCGTCTCGTTTCTATGTCGCTCACTCCGTTCTCCGTTTGCTGGAAATGAATACCCTGCTCCAGGCCGGCACGAAAAAGGCCCCCGCAATCTTCTCACGGGGGCCTTGCTTCGACTTTTGGCGCTCTGTCAGCGCGGAAGTCTCGTTTCCCCCATCAGGAACAGGTCCACCTCGCGGGCAGCCTGGCGGCCCTCGCGAATGGCCCATACGACGAGCGACTGGCCACGGCGCATGTCACCGGCCGCGAACACGTTTCCCAGGTTCGACTTGTAGGTTGCCGTGTCAGCCGCGACGTTGCCGCGCTGGTCGAGCTGAACACCAAGTTCCTTCAGCATGCCTTCGTGCACCGGATGAACGAAGCCCATGGCCAGCAGAACGAGATCGGCCTTGATCTCGAATTCCGAGCCTTCGATGGGCTGCATCTTTTCGTCGACCTTCACGCATTCGATGGCGGTGACATGCCCGTCCTTGCCGAGAATGCGCCGCGTCATCACGGCGAAGTCGCGCGTTGCGCCTTCTGCCTGGCTCGAGGAGGTGCGCATCTTCAACGGCCAGTCCGGCCAGGTGAGGAGCTTGTTTTCCTTCTCGGGCGGGGCAGGCATGATTTCGAGCTGCGTCACCGAGACAGCACCCTGCCGGAACGAGGTACCGATGCAGTCCGAACCTGTGTCGCCGCCGCCGATGACGACGACATGCTTGCCGTTCGCGAGGATCGGTTCGACCTGGCCGATAGGTTCGTCAGAGACGCGGCGGTTCTGCTGCGGCAGGAACTCCATCGCGAAGTGAACGCCGGAGAGGTCGCGGCCTTCGACGGGAAGGTCGCGCGGCTTCTCCGAGCCGCCGGTCAGTATCACGGCGTCGAACTCGTCCGTCAGTTCCTTCGCATCCTTGTTCACGCCGATATGGACGCCGTAGTGGAAGGTCACACCTTCCGCTTCCATCTGCTCGATGCGGCGGTCGATAAGGTGCTTTTCCATCTTGAAGTCCGGAATGCCGTAGCGAAGCAGGCCGCCCGCCTTCTGGAACTTCTCGAACAGGTGAACGTCGTGACCGCGCCGCGCCAACTGCTGTGCGGCGGCAAGACCGGCGGGACCGCCGCCGACGATGGCGACCTTCTTGCCGGTCTTTTTCTTCGGTACCTGCGGCGTGATCCAGCCTTCCTTCCAGCCGCGATCCACGATCGTGCATTCGATCGTCTTGATGGTGACAGGCTGGTCGGTCAGGTTCAGCGTGCAGCTCGCTTCGCAGGGTGCGGGGCAAATGCGGCCCGTGAATTCCGGGAAGTTGTTCGTCGAATGGAGGTTGCGGCAGGCTTCCTCCCAGTCTGAATGATAGACGAGGTCGTTCCAGTCCGGGATCTGGTTGTTCACCGGACAGCCATTGTGACAGTAAGGAATGCCGCAATCCATGCAGCGCGCAGCCTGATCCTTCACCGCTTCTTCTGCGAGCGGGATCACGAATTCCTTGTAGTTGCGAATCCGGTCGGCGGCCGGGAGGTACTTTCGATCCTGCCGGTCGATTTCCAGGAAGCCTGTAATCTTGCCCAACGCCTACTCTCCTGCTGCGGCCATAGCTTGCGCAGATTCTTCCTGCGCCCGCTGCATTTCCCGAAGGGCGCGGCGGTATTCCACCGGCATAACCTTGCGGAACTTGGGCAGCATGGCCTCCCAATTGTCCAGAATGCTCCGCGCACGAGCCGAATTGGTGTAGTGCGCGTGATTTTCGATGAGCTGATGCAGCCGTTCGGCATCGAAACGCGTCATGTCGCTCATGACGTCGACACGGCCGTGGCTTTCGAGGTCGCCCGTCTGGTGACGGTGACGCTCCATCAGGTCGTGCTCTTCCTTCACCGGCTCGAGGTCGACCATGGCGAGGTTGCAGCGCTGTTCGAACATGCCGTCCTCGTCCAGTACATAGGCGATGCCGCCCGACATGCCGGCCGCAAAATTGCGACCCGTCTCGCCGAGAACAACGACGACACCTCCCGTCATGTACTCGCAGCCATGATCGCCTGTTCCTTCGACGACGGCGATGGCGCCGGAGTTGCGGACGGCGAAACGTTCGCCTGCGACACCGCGGAAGTAGCATTCACCGCTGATCGCGCCATAAAGCACCGTGTTGCCGACGATGATCGACCGCTCTGGTACAATGCCGCATTCCTTTGGCGGATAGACGATGAGACGGCCGCCGGAAAGGCCCTTGCCGACATAGTCGTTCGCTTCGCCTTCGAGCTCGAGCGTCACGCCGGCCGCGACCCAGGCACCGAAGCTCTGCCCGGCCGTGCCGGTGAGCTTCACATGGATCGTGTCGTCGTTGAGCCCCGCATGGCCGTAACGCTTCGCGATCTCACCCGAGAGCATGGCGCCTGTCGTGCGGTCCGTGTTGCGGATCGGAAGTTCGATCTGCACGGGCTTCCTGTGTTCGATGGCGTCCTGCGCCTTCTCGATCAAGATGCGGTCCATGATGTCGTGGATCTTGTGATCCTGGGCTTCACAGTGATGGATTGCCACATGCGCCGGTGCCACGGGCTTGTGGAAGAGCTTCGAGAAGTCGAGGCCCTTCGCCTTCCAGTGTTCCACGACCTTGCGCTTGTCGAGCATCTGCATCTGCCCGATCATTTCGTCCATCTTGCGATACCCCATCGCGGCCATCAGCTCGCGTACTTCCTCGGCTACGAAGAAGAAGTAGTTGATGACGTGTTCGGGCGTTCCGACGAAGCGCTTGCGAAGTTCGGGGTCCTGCGTGGCGACGCCGACGGGGCAGGTGTTCAGGTGACACTTGCGCATCATGATGCAGCCGGCCGCGATCAGCGGCGCGGTCGCAAAACCGAATTCATCCGCGCCGAGCAGCGCGCCTATAACGACGTCGCGGCCCGTGCGCAACCCGCCATCGACCTGCACAGCAATGCGGCCACGCAAATGGTTCATGACAAGCGTCTGGTGCGTCTCGGCGAGGCCGATTTCCCATGGGGACCCCGCATGCTTGATCGAGGTCAGCGGCGAGGCGCCAGTGCCACCCTCATAACCGGAAATCGTCACATGGTCCGCGCGTGCCTTTGAGACACCCGCGGCGACCGTACCGACACCCACTTCCGAGACCAGCTTGACGGAGACGAGCGCGTCCCTGTTCGTGTTCTTCAGGTCGAAAATGAGCTGCGCCAGGTCCTCGATCGAATAGATGTCGTGGTGCGGGGGCGGAGAGATAAGGCCCACGCCCGGTGTCGAGTGACGCACCTTGGCAATCACCGCGTCCACCTTGTGGCCGGGTAGCTGGCCGCCTTCGCCGGGCTTCGCGCCCTGCGCCATCTTGATCTGTATCATGTCGGAGTTGACGAGATACTCGGTCGTCACGCCGAAACGGCCCGATGCCACCTGCTTGATGGACGAACGCATGCTGTCGCCGTTCGGCAGCGGCTTGAAGCGATCGACTTCCTCTCCGCCTTCGCCCGTGTTCGAGCGGCCGCCGATGCGGTTCATGGCAAGCGCAAGCGTCGTATGAGCCTCGCGGCTGATCGAGCCGAAGGACATGGCGCCGGTTGCGAAACGCTTCACGATGTCGACGGCAGGTTCGACCTCGTCGATGGAGATCGGCTCGCGCCCATCCTCCTCGGCCGTCTTGATGTCGAACAGGCCGCGGATCGTGAGCAGGCGTTCGTTCTGCTCGTTGATCTGGCGCGCAAAGGCCCGGTACTTGTCTTCGCTGTTGCCGCGCACTGCATGCTGCAGGTCGCGCACGCTGTCGGACGTCCATGCATGGTCTTCACCGCGAATGCGCAGCGCGTATTCGCCACCCACGTCGAGGGCGTTTCTCAGCACCGGTGCGTCGGAATAGGCGAGGTTGTGACGCTCGAAGGTCTCGCGCGCGATCTCGGCGATACCGACACCCTCGATCATCGAGACCGTGCCCGTGAAATAGCGGTCGCAGAAGCTCGTGGCCAGGCCGACGGCGTCGAAAATCTGGGCACCGCAATAGGACTGGTAGGTCGAAATGCCCATCTTGGACATGACCTTCAGAATACCCTTGTCGATTGCCTTGATGTAGCGCTTCTCGGCTTCCTTCCGGGTCAGCCCCTCGTCCAGATGCGGAAGCAGCTCGCTAAGCGTCTCGAAGGCGAGATAGGGGTTGATCGCCTCGGCACCATAGCCTGCGAGACAGCAGAAATGATGCACTTCGCGCGCCTCGCCGGTTTCGACGACGATGCCGACCTTGGTGCGCAGACCCTTGCGGATCAGGTGGTGATGCACCGACGAGGTCGCGAGCAGCGCCGGAATGGCGATGCGTTCGGCCGAGATGAGCCGGTCCGAAAGGATCACGATGTTGAAGCCCTGGTCGACGGCTTCCTCCGCGCGCTCGCAGAGTCGCTCCACCATTTCCGCCATCGCCGCTTCGCCGCGGTCCACGGCGAAGGTGATGTCGAGCGTCTGCGTGCGGAAGTGGTTGTCCGCCACCTCGCCGATCATGCGGATCTTTTCCAGGTCCTCGTTGGTCAGGATCGGCTGGCGCACTTCGAGGCGCTTGACCGACGACATGCCTTCGAGATCGAGCAGGTTCGGCCGCGGGCCGATGAAGGAGACCAGTGACATCACGAGTTCCTCGCGGATCGGGTCGATCGGCGGGTTCGTGACCTGTGCGAAGTTCTGCTTGAAATAGGTGTAGAGCAGCTTCGACTTCGAGGAGAGCGCGGAGATGGGCGTGTCCGTGCCCATCGAACCGATCGCCTCCTGACCGTCCATCGCCATCGGCGACATCAGGAACTTGATGTCTTCCTGCGTGTAGCCGAAGGCCTGCTGCGTATCGAGCAGCGAGCCATAGCCGGGCGTCGTGACCGAGCCGCGCGGCGAGGGCATTTCCTCCAGCTGGATCTGCGTTGCGTCGAGCCACGACTGATACGGATGCAGCTTGGCGAGCTCGGCCTTGACCTCGGCGTCGGAGACGATCCGGCCTTCCTCGAGGTCGATGAGAAGCATCTTGCCGGGCTGCAGCCGCCACTTTTCGACGATCTTGTCTTCCGGCGCGGGCAGCACACCCATTTCGGACGCCATCATCACGTCGCCATCTTCGGTGACGTAGTAACGTGCGGGACGCAGGCCGTTGCGGTCGAGCGTGGCGCCGATCTGGCGGCCGTCGGTAAAGGCAACTGCGGCGGGGCCGTCCCACGGCTCCATCAGCGCGGCGTGATACTCATAGAAAGCGCGGCGCTCGTCGTCCATCAACGGGTTGCCGGACCAGGCTTCCGGAATAAGCATCATCATCGCATGGGTCAGCGAGTAGCCGCCCATGACGAGAAGTTCGAGCGCGTTGTCGAAGCAGGCCGTGTCCGATTGTTCGTGAACGGCGATCGGCCAGATCTTCTTCACGTCGTCGCCGAGTAGTTCCGACTCCATCGTCGCATAGCGGGCGGCGAGCCAGTTCACGTTGCCGCGCTTCGTGTTGATCTCGCCGTTGTGACAGATCATCCGGAAGGGGTGTGCCAGCGACCAGGTCGGGAAAGTATTGGTCGAGAAGCGCTGATGCACGAGGGCGAGAGCCGTCGTCATCTCTGGGTCCGTCAGGTCCTTGTAATACTGGCCGACTTGCGCCGCGAGCAGCATGCCCTTGTAGACGATGGTGCGCGAGGAGAAGGACGGTATATAGAGTTCTTCCGGCACATGGCCTTCTTCCGCCAGAAGCGTGTTGAAGACACGCTTGCGGATCACGAAGAGCTTGCGCTCGAACACGTCCTGATCGGCGCAGTCGGCCGAGCGCGCGACAAAAACCTGCATGTGATGCGGTTCCGTCGGCTTTACGCTTTCGCCGAGGTCGCTGTTGTCGACGGGTACGTCGCGCCAACCGAGAAGGGTCTGGCCTTCCTCGGCGACGATCTTGTTCACCAGTTCGACAATCTTCGCGCGCGCGGCGTCCGCCTTCGGCATGAAAAGCATGCCGACGCCGTAATGGCCTTCGGCGGGAAGCTCGATGTCGAGCTTCGCCGCTTCCTTGCGGAAGAATCCGTCAGGCATCTGGATGAGGATGCCCGCGCCGTCGCCGGCCTTCGGGTCCGCACCAACGGCGCCGCGATGCTCGAGGTTTTCGAGAATCTTCAGGCCGTCCTGAATCATCTTGTGGGATTTTCGGTTGTGGATGTTCGCAATGAAGCCGATACCGCAGGCATCGTGCTCGTTACGGGGATCATAGAGGCCCTGCGCGTCGGGAAGTCCCGCCACGTGCCAGGCCGCCTTCCGGCCGTATTCGTCCCGCTTTTGCGTCATAGCCTTCCCATCCTTCACCCTGACCCGCGCCGCCGTTTCTCCAAGGTCAGATGCGCGCGCCGCCTCTTGTCTTCTCACCCCGACAACCCGCGCGCCGCCCCTCCCCCTGAGCCGTTCCGGCTGGAGCCCCGATTCCTCGGGGCGGGGGACGCTAGCGGACCGCACGCGTTATCGCAAAAGTCCCGTCCGGAAAATCCGGCGAGACTACTCACCGCTGGACCGTTTTCGCGATCCGCTTCCCGGCACGCCCGGGCGCCGCACCGTCAATCCGGCCTTCGGCGCTCTTGCATACCCTTGCAGTGCCGCCATCTCCGACGGAGCTTTCTGCTGGGTGCCCCTATTGCCCGGAGCACAGGCTTACAGGCAGGCCGGACCGCCTCTTTCCGGCCGACCTTCTATACCGGAAAAGCGATGCTTTCCCAGCACGTGGATCATGCCAAACCCGGTCACGTGAATCAAGCAAATAAGACAGGAATACTGACCTATAGTTTCGAACTGCTCGCAATTTGTATTATGGGTAATATTTGGGCGGTTTCCCTGCTGCCGCGCCTCTGCCATCCTGTCGGAAAATCCGGAATCCGCCGGTTTGCGCGGCCGGGATAACGAATGGGAGGCTTTCATGCTCAGCAGGATCGATCGGATTCAGCTTGCGGTGCCTGATGCGGGCGCCGCATCGCGGGGCTGGATCGATCTGCTCGGCGCCAAACCAGCCGGTGAAGACCGCATCGTCGGGCTCGCCGCCCGGCGTCACCGGCTCCGTGTCGGTACGGGCTGGGTTGAACTGCTGGTACCGGACGGAAACGGACCGGTCGCCGAGGCCGTTGCGGCGCGGGGTGCGCATCTCTATGCGGCGGGGGCGGCAACGCCCGATCTGGCCGCGCTCGCGACACATCTCAAGGGCAGGGGTGTTTTGCCGCTCGATGAAGGCGGTCAGCTTCATCTCGACATGGGCGACACCGGCATCGAGGGGCTTCGCGTCGTGGTCAGCGAGGACGAGGCGCTTCCCGCCGCCGGTGACATTGACTTCTTCTACGAGGCGACGCTCCTCTCGGATGATACGAAGGGCGTTACGCGCGCGCTCAACGCGCTGTTCGGTCTCGACGAACGCAACTACACCGAGATCGTCTCCGACGTCTTCGGTTATCGCGGCACACTGACGCTCTTCGAAAAGGATCAGCTTCATCGCCTCGAAGTGATAGAGCCGACAACACCGGGCACCACCATGGACCGTTACTTCCGGAAGTTCGGCCAGAGCCTCTATATGGCGTTTGCGGAAACGTCGGATATCAATCTCATCCAGGAGCGGGCGGAGGCCGCGGGCGCGGGCTTCACCGTGGACCGGCCGCAAGACCGCCCGGCCCATCTTCCCTCCGACCAGCTCTGGCTCCATCCGAAATCGCTCGGTGGCATGATGCTCGGCCTTTCGCGACCCAGCATGGCCTGGGCATGGTCCGGTAATCCGGACCGCGTCGAGGCGGTGGCATAGGGAGGCGGCGCTTCTCTCCTTTCCGGTGCTTCTGTACGATCCGCGCTTTCAAGGCGGGAGTCGGAGATGGATTTCACGAGCGACAATGCGGCGGGTGCCGCACCGGAGATACTGGAGGCGCTGGCGCGCGCGAATGGCGGAACTGCTACGTCTTATGGCGCAGACGAGGTCACAACGCGCCTGCAAAAGCGTCTTTCGGATGTCTTCGAGCGCGAAATCGAGGTCTTTCCCGTCGTCACAGGCACGGCCGCTAATGCCTTATCGCTTGCCGCGCTAACGCCAGCTCATGGTGGGATCGTCTGTCATGAGCTCGCGCATGTCCATCTCGACGAATGCGGTGCGCCGGAGATGTTTTCCGGCGGAGCGAAGCTCCTTACTGCCGGTGGTGCCGGGGCGAAAGTCGATCCCGCAACCTTCGCCGCGATCCTCGATGCCTATCCTGCGGGCGTCGTGCATCACGTTCAGCCTGCCGCGCTGACGCTGACGCAGTCGACCGAGCTCGGTACCGTTTATTCGCAAGCCGAGATCGGTGCGCTGGTCGAGATCGCGCGCGGGCGGGCGCTCCATGTCCATATGGACGGCGCGCGCTTCGCGAATGCGCTTGTGCGTCTCGGCTGCACGCCCGCCGAAGCCACCTGGAAAGCCGGTATCGACATCATGTCCTTTGGCGCAACGAAGAACGGTGCGCTCGCGGCCGAGGCTGTCGTCGTGTTCAATTCTGATCTTGCGAAAGATCTCGCCTTCCGCCGCAAGCGGGCTGGACATCTCCTTTCCAAGATGCGGTTTCTCTCCGCCCAGCTCGAAGCCTATCTCGCCGACGATCTGTGGCTCCGGCTTGCGCGGCACGCCAACGAAATGACGGATAGGCTTGCATCAGGGCTCAGGGAGGTTGCCGGTACCTCGCTTCAGACCTCGCCCGAAGCGAATGAAATATTCGTGCGCCTGCCCTCCGCCGCCATACGGCGACTGAAGGAGGCGGGGGCGCGGTTTCACCCATGGCCCATGCCCGGCGACGGCGCCGAGGGCCGGACCCTGCGCCTTGTAACCTCGTTTCAGACCGCGCCGGAGGACGTGGACCGTTTCCTGGGGATCCTGAAATCCTGAGCACCTTCAGCGTTCATTAACATGCCCGCCTTTACGATTTGGCCAGAGGTGTCGTGCCGCTTCCGGCATGAGGTGGGAATATGGCCATTCCGAAAGATGACAAGTCGCCCGATTTCGCGAGCCTGATCGCGCAGGCGGAAGCCGCCGTGGAAGCGCTTCGCGATACCTATCGTGTGCAGCTCTCCTCGGATGTTGCCGAGCTATGCGATATCTGGTCGCGTATCGAGACGGAGGGTGCTTCGTCCGAGCTTCTCGACGCACTCCACGGCGTCGCTCACAACATCAAGGGGCAGGGCGGCTCGTTCGGGTATGAACTCGTCACGGATATCGGAGCGTCCTTCTGCGACTACCTGCGCGGCGGCAAGCGCGTCTCGCCCGACGAACTCAACATCGTCCACATGCATATCCGGATGCTGAAGCGCGTTTCCGACGACGATCTTTCGGGCGACGGTGGCGAAACGGGTGCGCGTATTGTCGAGAAACTCCGGCTTCTGACCGGAGCCTGATCTTCCGGTTCTCTACCCTGTCATCCGCTGAAGTTCGTTCAGCATTTCCCGGAGTGCGCCCTGCTTCTCCGGCCCGAGCGGCTTGTCGCTCTCTCGCGCGGCGCTGGGGGCTTCCGGTTTTCGCGGCAGAGAACCCGTTCCCGACATTGCCTTCGCCATTTCCGAAACAAGCACTTCGACCTTGAAGGGTTTCGAGACGAAGCCGTTCATGCCCGCTGCCCGATAGGTCTCGCTGTGCCCTTCCATCGCGTGCGCCGTCAGCGCAACGATCGGAATGTTGTGCCACGGCTCATCGACGGCGCGGATTACCTTCGTCGTCTGGATGCCATCCATGAGCGGCATCTGAATGTCCATCAGGACAATGTCGAATGTCGCTTCTCTGAGCTTGCGGATTGCCTCGACGCCGTTTTCCGCAATGGTGACGTGATGTCCAAGACGTTCCATGACGGCCGACATGAGCTTCTGGTTGACCGGCTGATCCTCCGCCAGCAATACGTTGAGCGGTCGCTCGGGCAGGGTGGTTTCAGGCAGGTTGCGGGCGGGCGCGTGATGTTCCGCCGCGGTGCCTGCCGCCATCGCGACGGGCAACCGGATCGTGAATGTGCTGCCTTCTCCCTCCGTGCTTTCGACATCGACAGTACCGTCCATGAGCGTCGTCAGCTCGCGCGTAATGGCAAGACCAAGTCCCGTGCCGCCATAGGTGCGTGAGATGGAGGAGTCTGCCTGCTGGAAGCGCGTGAAGAGGCGGGGGATCATGGCTTCGGGAATGCCGATGCCGGTGTCGCGAACGGTGAAGACGAGTTCGACACGGTCCGGCCGCTCTCCGGGATGCGCGCTGAGCGATACATTCACCTCGCCGCGCGGCGTGAACTTGATCGCGTTGCCGATGAGGTTGAACAGGATCTGTCGCAGCCGCGTCGGATCGCTCATCACGCTCGGCGGTACGCTCTCTTCGATGTGCTTCGTGAGCACCAGCCCCTTTTCGGTGGCGTTGGCGCGCAGCACCTCGACGACCGTTTCGAGAATGCCGCGCGGAGAGGTCGGTGCCGGTTCGAGTTCCAGGCGACCTGCTTCGAGCTTCGACAGGTCGAGGATGTCGTTGAGAATGGTGAGCAGGCATTCGCCCGACTCCCGGATGGTCGAGATACGGTCGCGCTGCTCGGCCGTGAGCTCACTCGACAGCAGGAGATCTGCCATCCCGATCACGCCGTTCATCGGTGTACGCAACTCATGACTCATGGTGGCGAGGAAGGCGGACTTGGCGCGGTTTGCGTTTTCAGCAGCTTCCTTCGCAAGCGAGAGGTCGTAGGCTGTACGGGCGAGCTTGGCGCGTTCCTGCTCGAGCTGGATCGAGGTGTGCTGCAGGTCGATGACGCGGTCCTGCAGTTCGAGCTGACTGCGCTTCAGCTTGATCTCGGTCTGCTTGCGCTGGCTGATATCCGTCTCGACGAGAATGTAGTTGCGGATGGCGCCGCGCTTGTCGCGGATCGGGCGTGCCTCGATCGAGGCCCAGTATTGCGTCCCCTGCCGGGTCAGGCTGATCGTTTCGACGATTCTGGCTTCGCCGTCTGCCGCACTTTCGGCGAGGACTTTCATTGCGCCGATGCCGCCGAAGCGCGCCAGAATGTCGGGCGGGAATCGGCCTTCGATCTCGGTGCGATCGAAGCCGGTCATGCGCAGGTAAGACGCGTTCACCCAGAGAATGCGGCCTGCGCGATCGGCGATCAGCACGCCGGAGTCCGTTCCGTTTGCGACCAAAGCGAGCTGTTCATTGTCGCGCAGACTGTATTGCAGGCGGCCGAATACCTGGCCGAAGAGCTGCGATAGATCGCTCAGTTCGCCCTTTGGAATATCTGCAGGCGGATCGTACCGGCCCCTGCCACTGCCGCGAATGGCGCTTGCAAGCCGTTCGATAGGGCCGATCACCGAGCGGTGCAGCAGCACGAAGAGCGCACCCAGCAGGATGATGGTCGTAACGACGCGGCGGAAGACTGATGAGAGAATGGAAGCCGTGAGCTCCGCTCTTGCAGGCCGAAGATCGACAAAGGTGACCGTGCCGATCTTTTCGCTGGGAATGGCTGCAGCGTAGACCCAGCCGTCGATGCCCGCGAAGGTCATCGCGAAACTCTGTGGCCGCTCCAGCAGCAGGCTCGCATTGATCGCTGTGCGTACGTCCGGGTCGTTCAGGAAGGCATCTGTATTGCCGAGTTGCGAGGTCTCGTCGCCCTTCAACAGGCGGCCGGACTGGTCGATAAGGTAGATGGCCAGAAAATCGTCATTCCAGACAGCTTCCCGGGTGACGGCCTGCGCGGCTTCGGCTGCTCCGAAATCGTTGTCGAGTTTCGAGCGCATCGCCAGATGTTCGCTGATGGCGGCCGCGCGCTGCTCGACCTTCGAGAACATCACATCGCGGAGCTGGTAGTAGTCGACGGCGGATTGGACGCCGGTGAGGATCAGAAGCAGCAGACACATCTTCAGGGCGAGATCGCGCGCCGTCGGCCCGACGAGCGAGCGAAGGCGGTCGATATCGAATGCACGGGCGAAATCGCGCATGTCCCTGTCGTTCCCGCCGGAGAGCCCCCGGCCAGCGGTTGTCGGGGCACCCCACCGGTCCCCCGCGTCACCCTT
This sequence comes from Parvibaculum sp., assembly GCA_017642695.1. Classification (GTDB taxonomy): domain Bacteria; phylum Pseudomonadota; class Alphaproteobacteria; order Parvibaculales; family Parvibaculaceae; genus Parvibaculum. Next base: position 162,309 of record JAEPQD010000002.1, read on the forward strand.
TCGGATGTCTGGGTTTCATAGCAGGGAGAGGGTTAAGGGGTGCCTAAACCCGGAATCGGGTAAATTTCGAGGGAGATAGAATTTTGTATTAATTTCAAAAGCTTGGAGCGATGGACCGTCTGCGGCGTTCAGCGGTCATGCGCTCGCGGCATTTGCCGCCTAGGCTCTCTCAAGGCCACTTCGAGGAACCCCATGTCGATCCGCAATCTCGACCGCATGTATGCCCCCCGTTCCGTCGCCCTGGTGGGCGCCACCGCCAAGTCGGGGGCCGTCGGCAATGTGCTCCTGAACAATCTCCTGGGAGGGGGGCTTCCGGGGCCGGTCTGGGCCGTCAATCCGAAGGGCGGGAAGATCGCCGGACTCGACGTCCACAAGGACATCGCGAGCCTGCCGGACGCACCAGACCTTGCCGTGGTCGCGACGCCGCCCCAGACGGTGCCCGGCATCATTGACGAACTGGGGCGGCGCGGCACCAGGGCCGCCGTCGTCATCACGGCGGGTTTCGGCGAACTTGGCGAGGAAGGCCGAGCGCTTCAGGCGAAGATGCTGGAAGCGGCGAAGCCCCATCTGCTGCGCATCGCGGGGCCGAACTGCCTCGGCATCATGGCGCCGGGCAACGGGCTGAACGCCTCCTTCGGCCATGTCCAGCCCGAGAAGGGCAATGTCGCCTTCGTTTCGCAGTCGGGTGCCATCGTCACGGCTGTGCTCGACTGGGCGACGAGCCGGGGCATCGGTTTCTCCCACGTCGCCTCGCTGGGCGGCATGGCTGACGTCGATTTCGGCGACATGCTCGACTATCTCGCCGCCGATCCGCAGACGAAGAGCATCCTGCTCTATATCGAATCCATCACCGATGCGCGGAAGTTCATGTCGGCCGGCCGCCAGGCCGCGCGTCTCAAGCCCGTCATCGTCATCAAGTCGGGCCGCCACGAGGCCGGTGCGAAGGCCGCTGCCTCGCATACGGGCGCGCTGGCCGGATCGGACGCCGTCTATCAGGCCGCTTTTCGCCGCGCGGGCATGCTGCGCGAACTCGGTATCGAGGACCTCTTCGATGCGGTCGAGACACTGTCGACACGTTCCGAGCGCCGTCCCATTCTCGGCGAGCGGCTCGGCATCCTGACCAATGGCGGCGGCGTCGGCGTGCTTGCAACGGATTTCCTCGTCGACGAGGGCGGACGGCTCGCCGAAATATCGGAAGAAACGATTGCCGCGCTCGACAAGGTGCTGCCGCGTACCTGGAGCAAGGCGAACCCCGTCGACATCATCGGCGACGCTGATGCCGAGCGTTACGCGCATGGCATGGAAGCGTTGCTGTTGGACAAGGGAACGGACGCCGTTCTCGTCATGAACTGCCCGACCGCAGTCGTGAACAATCTTTCCGCGGCCCATGCCGTCATCGAGCAAGCCGAGAAATCCAGCAAGCCCGTCTTCACCAACTGGCTCGGCGACAAGGGCGCGCGCGATGCCCGCGCTGCCTTCCAGGAACACCGTATCCCGACCTACGACACGCCGACGGGTGCGGTCCGCGCCTTCATGCTTCATGTCCGCCACAACCGGAACCAGCGTCTCCTGCTCGAAATTCCGCAAGCGGCGCCCACGCGGCATGAACACGATCTCAAGACGGCGAGATCGCTGGTCGAAAAGGCGCTCGCGGACAAGCGTGAATGGTTGAGCGAGGCCGAGGCGAAGCACCTCCTCGCCGCCTATGGCATTCCCGTGGTCGATACGCGGATCGTCTCCTCCAGTGCGGAAGCGGCGAAGGTCGCGGAGGAACTGGGTTATCCCGTGGCGCTCAAGATTCTCTCGCCCGACATCACCCACAAGAGCGACGTTGGCGGTGTCGCGCTCGGCCTGGAAAGCGCCGAGGCCGTGTCGGAAGCCGCGTCCCGCATGCTTTCGCGCGTAGCGCGGTTTCATCCGGGCGCCGAGATAGAAGGCTTCACCGTGCAGCAGATGGTGCGGAAACCCGATGCCTTCGAACTCATTCTCGGCATCGTGGACGACGCGACCTTCGGCCCGGTGATCCTGTTCGGGCAGGGAGGAACGGCGGTCGAGGTCGTTCGCGACAAGGCGATGGCGCTGCCGCCCCTCAACAAGGTGCTCGCCGATGACCTCATCTCCCGGACGCGGGTTTCCCGCCTTCTCGAAGGCTATCGCGGCCATGCGCCCGCCGACCGCGAGGGCATCGCCGCCGCGTTGATGGCGCTTGGCGATCTGGCCGCCGACAATCCCGAAGTTGCGGAACTCGACATCAACCCGCTATGGGCGGATGGCGACGGCGTCGTTGCGCTCGATGCCCGCGTCCGCATCGTTCCGGCAAAGAGCAGGGGCACATCCCGCTTCGCGATCCGGCCCTATCCCGTCTCGCTTGAAGGCGAATTGACGGATCGCGACGGCCGCACATACCCGCTGCGGCCGATCCGGCCGGAAGACGCGCCGCTCACCGACGAACTGCTCGCGCACACGGATCCCGAAGATGTCCGTCTGCGCTTTCTTTCACCGCTCAGGAAGCTGCCGCGCCAGCTTGCCGCGCGGTTGACGCAGATCGACTATGACCGCGAGATGGCCTTCGTCGTCTTTACCGACGGGAGCCGCAGGGAGTTTGGCGCTGTCGGCCGCCTCTCCGAAGATCCGAACCGCGAACGCGCTGAATTCGCGATCATCGTTCGCAGCGACCTGCACGGCCACGGGCTCGGTTATGCGCTGATGCAGAGGTTGATCGCCTATGCGAAGACGCGCGGCATCGGGGAAATTTTCGGCCATGTGCTGCGCGAGAACCGCGGCATGCTCAACATGTGCGACGATCTCGGCTTCACGCGCCATCCGATCCCCGGCGACCCGTCGCTGGTCGAAACGCGGCTCGCCATCGGATAGGCAAACAAAAAAGGGGCGCCGCATGGGCGCCCCTCGCTTCGAAACCGTTCGGGTTTCCGCTCAGTCGGCGGCGGTCGCGAGATTGCCTTCCAGCGTCCGCGCTCCTGCGCCCTTCGAGGAAATCTCGATCCGGCGCGGCTTCAGCTCTTCCGGCACGCGGCGAACGAGGTCCACATGCAGGAGCCCGTTTTCGAGATGGGCACCGCTCACTTCCACGTGGTCGGCAAGCTGGAAGCGGCGCTCGAAGCTTCGGCCGGCGATGCCGCGATGGAGGTAATTCGCTTCCTCGTTTTCGCTACGCTTGCCGGAAATGGTGAGCACGTTCTGCTTCACCTCGATATCGAGATCGGCTTCCCCGAAGCCCGCCACCGCAACGGTGATGCGGTAGTCGTTCTCGCTGGTCCGCTCGATATTGTAGGGCGGATAGGTCGGGTTCGTATCGCGCGTCACGGAATCGAGCAGCGACTGGAGCTGGTCGAAGCCGACGGTCGAACGGTAAAGGGGGGAAAAGTCGAAATTTCGCATGGGTACATCCTCTTCAAGCGATGTGTTTGTCCATGGGAAGCTTGATCGCCGCCATCTGGCCGGCTGTGCGGCTTCCCGCCCCGGACCCGATTCCACGGCGCCCGGTAGTGGATATTTGGGAATTTCGCGTTCCGCCTTCAAGATGGGTATAAGGTCTCGCAAACGGCAAATTCCGGCGGATTTCGGAGGGGGGATATGATGAGGCACCTGGTTTCCGGCCTGCTTCTCGGCGCCATGCTTGCATTTAGCGGGCCTGCGGGCGCGGAGGAGCCGGGGACGATCCGGCTCGGTGCAGCGGTCTCCCTCACAGGAAAATATTCCTCGAACGGGGCCTTCACCCGAAACGGCTACGATCTTGCCGTGAAGCGCATCAACGAGGAGGGCGGTGTTACCGTCGCGGGCAAGCCCTACCGGCTTGAAATCGTCTATTACGATGACGAATCGACGCCTGCGCGTGGCGCGCAGCTCGTCGAGCGGCTGATCCGGCAGGATGGCGTGAAGTATCTGCTCGGACCCTATTCCTCCGGCCTCACGGAAGCGATTGCGCCGGTCACCGAGAAATACGGCGTGCCGATGGTCGAGGCGAACGGCGCCGCCATCTCCCTCTTCCGCAAGGGCTATCGCTATCTCTTTGCCGTCCTGTCGACCACCGACCAGTATCTGCGCGGCGCGGTCGAACTCGCCGCCGCCGTGAATGAAGATCCCTCGAAACTGCGTGTGGCGATGGCCTTCGAGAACGATCCCTTTTCGCAGGATGTGCGCGAGGGCGTCATGGAGGATGCCGCCAAACACGGCATGAACATCGTGATCGACGACAAGCTGCCGCCGGAACTCAACGACATGTCGGCGACGCTCTCCAAGGCGAAGGTACTGAAGCCCGATCTTCTGCTCGTCTCGGGTCACGACAAGGGGGCGGCGCTCGCCGTGCGGCAGGTGGCCGATCAGCGCCTCGATCTGCCGATGATGGCGCTCACCCATTGCGACAGCGCGCAGATCGCGGAGAAGTTCGGCGCTGCGGCCGAATACACACTCTGCGCCGCGCAATGGGCCTCCACGCTCAAATACGAGGACGCGCTTTTCGGCAGTGCATCGGACTACGCCGCGCTCTACGAGGAGACCTACAATCATACCGCGCCCTATCAGGCGGCGGAATCGAGTGCGGCCGTGCAGGTTTTCGCCGACGCTTTCGAACGCGCGGGCTCTCTCGAACCGGATGCCGTCCGCGATGCGCTCTCCGAAACCGATATCATGACCTTCTACGGACCTATCAAGTTCGACGAGACGGGCAAGAACGTGTCGAAGCCGACCGTTCTCTTCCAGGTGCAGGACGGGAAATATGTCGTCGTCTATCCGCAGGAATTCGCGGAAGCGGAATTTCGCTGGCCGACGCCTTCCTGGTCCGAACGCTAGTCTGCCCGGAAGGGAGTTCCGTGCTCGATAATCTGTCGCTATTCGTCCAGTACCCGCCGCTCGCGTTCGATGTCGTCCTGAACGGGCTTCTGATCGGCGCGATCTTCGCGCTCGCCGCCTATGGCATGGCGCTGGTCTGGGGTGTGCTCAACATCGTCAATGTCGTGCAGGGTGAACTTGTCGTGCTCGGCGGTTACGTCACCTTCGTCGCCGTGCAATGGGGTATGCCACCTCTTCTCGGGCTTCCGCTGTCTGCGGCGGCGATGTTCTGCGTCGGCTGGCTGATCTATCGCGCTGTCATCTTTCGTGTCGTTGACCGCGACATTTTCATTTCCATCCTGGCCACTTTCGGTCTCTCGATCCTGATCCAGCAGCTTGCGAACGCGCTCTTCGGATCGGACGTTCGAACGGTGGATGCCGATCTCGGCTCGGTTCATCTGTTCGACGGCATGGTGACGCTTGCAGGCATCAAGCTTCTCGCCTTCGCCCTCGCGCTCGGCGCGGGCGGGGCGCTCTGGTTCTTTCTGCGCAAGGCGCGGCTCGGACAGGCGATACGCGCCACAGCGCAGGACCCGCGCGCCGCGCGCATTCTCGGCATCGACACGGACCGCGTCTTTGCCATGACCTATGCGCTCAATGCGGCGCTGTGCGGCGCGGCGGGCAGCCTCGCCGTCATGGCGTGGACCATCCATCCCTATCTCGGGCTCCCCTACACGGTACGCTCCTTCATGGTCGTGGTCGTCGCGGGCGTGGGCAATGTTGCGGGCGTGATCGCCGCCGGGCTCGGCCTCGGCGCGCTCGAAAACGTGGCGGGCTTCGTCTTTGGCGTCGAATTCCAGATCGCCTTCGTCTTCGCGCTCATGGTGATCATTCTGGTCTGGCGGAACGCGATGGCCACGCGCAAGCGGAGCCACCTCGAATGAGCCGCATCTCCGACTGGTACATCATGGGCGCTATTGCGCTTGCGGGCCTTGCGGGGCCACTTCTGCTGCCCGGTCTCGCGACGCAGATCGCCTTTCTCTGGCTGATGGTCGTTTTCGCGCTCACCTGGGACATGCTGGGTGGGCGCATGGGCTACAATTCCTTCGGCAACATCGTCTTCTTTGGTATCGGCTGCTATGCCGCCGCCGTCGTCCAGCGCGATGCCGGGCTTCCCTATTTCGAGGCGCTGGCGCTCGGCCTTCTCGCGGGCGCCGTTTGTGCCGTGCTTGCTGCCGTCGTCTTCGGCGCCGCCATGCTCGGCATTCGTGGGCATTACTTCGCCATCGGCACGCTCGGCCTTGGCATTGCGGCGGGCGAGGTCGCGGCAGGCTGGGACTATGTTGGCGCAGGCTCCGGCATGGCGTTGCCGCTTTATCCGGGCGAGCTTGGGCAACGTGAGCTCTTCTTCTGCTATTCCCTCTTCGCGCTTGCCGCGATCTGCTTCCTCTGCTGCCGCGCGGTCTATGCCACGCGGTTTGGTCTTGCGCTCAATGCAATCCGCGACGATCACGACAAGGCGGATGCGATGGGTTTGCGCACCACCCCGATCAAGATTTTCGCCTGGGCGCTCTCCGCCTTCTTCCTCGCCCTGTCGGGCGGGCTTGCCGCCAACATGATCGGCTTCATCGATCCGCGCGACGTCGCCTTCGCGGGCGCGACCTTCGGCGTCTGGATGGTGCTGATGGCGATCCTCGGCGGCAAGGGCACGCTCTGGGGACCCGTCCTCGGCGCCTTCGTTTTCCATGTCACGCAGGAACTTTTCTGGACCTGGCTCCTCGGCTGGCAGCGCGTCGCGCTCGGGCTTCTCATCGTCATCATCGTCGTCTTCTTTCCGCAAGGCATCATGGGCTGGCTTGCGGAGCGCCGTGCGCGGGCGGAGGCAGGTACATGAGCGTGCTTCTCGATGTGCAGAATGTCACCAAGCGCTTCGGCGGCGTCGTTGCGAACGAGGAGGTCTCGCTCACCGTCAAGCGGGGCGAGATCGCGGGACTGATCGGGCCGAACGGCTCCGGCAAGACGACATTGTTCGGCAGCATCGCGGGCGCTCATGCCGTCGATGGTGGCGACATCCTGTTCGAGGGTCGCTCGATCCGGCATCTGCGCTCCGCGCCCATCGCGCGGCGCGGGCTGCTCCGCACCTATCAGCAGACGCGCATCTATGACGACATGACCTGCACGGAAAACATGGCGATCAGCGCGCGCGAGGCGCAGGGGGGGCTCCTGTCTCTTCTGCGCCCGGTGCCGCGGGCGACGAACGCCCGGGCTGGCGACCTTCTCGGGTTCGTTGGCCTTTACGAAAAGCGGGACGACAGGGCCGGAAGCCTCAGCTTCGGGCAGCAGAAGCTCCTCGAATTCGCGATGGCGCTGATGAACGAGCCGAAGCTCCTGCTCCTCGACGAGCCGACGGCGGGCATCAATCCGACGCTCATCAACGGTCTCATCGACAGGCTCCGCCGCGCCAATACCGAGCTTGGCGTGACGCTTCTCGTCATCGAGCACAATATGCGCGTCATCATGAATCTCGCGCATCGCATCACCTGCCTCGCGCATGGCCGCGTTCTCGCCGAGGGCGTGCCGGAAGAGGTGCGGAACGACAAGCGCGTGCTCGATGCCTATCTCGGAGTGGCATGATGTCGGACGGGAACGGCAGAAATTTCGCGGGCGGTTATGGCGAAGGCTCCGTCGATACGGTCCTCTCCGTCGGCGATGTCGCGCGCGAAGCCGAAGCGATTGCCCGTACCGTCCCGCGAGAGGAAATTCTCGCTCTCTCGAAAGGCGCGCCCTTCGTCTCGCTCGAAGGGCTGCATGCGGGCTATGGGGCGATGGAAATCCTGCATGGTGTCGATCTCGCGGTCGGAAAGGGCCAGAGCCTCTGTCTCGTCGGGCCCAATGGAGCGGGCAAATCCACCATCCTGCATTCGATCTTCGGTTTCACGAAGATCTCGTCCGGCCGCATCGTCGCGGACGGGCGCGACGTCACGCGGGCCTCACCCAGCGAAAAGCTTCGCGATGCAGGTATCGCCTACATCCTGCAGAACAATTCCGTCTTCCCTGACATGACGGTCGAGGAGAACCTCCTCATGGGCGGCTATCTCCTCGCCGATACCCGCAAGGCTCAGGAGGCCGCGGAGCGCGTCTTCGCCCGCTATGACCGGCTCGCCGCGCGCCGCTCCGAGCGCGCTCGCGTTCTTTCCGGCGGCGAGCGGCGCCTCCTCGAAATCAGCCGGGCGCTCATCATGGACCCCGACGTGCTGCTGGTGGACGAGCCCTCCATCGGCCTCGAGCCGCGCATGATCGACATGGTGTTCGAGATCCTCGCCGATCTCCAGACGGCGCAGGGCAAGACCATCCTGATGGTCGAGCAAAACGCAAAGCGCGGGCTCGATTTCGCCGATGTCGGCTATGTCCTGGTCGCAGGCCGCGTCGCGCTCGCCGGCAAGGGCGAGGCGCTCCTTGAAAATCCCGATGTCGGCCGCCTCTTCCTCGGCGGCTGACCTTTCGAAAATCCGCAGAAATCCTGATCCGAAGATGAACGCCAGATGAACGGCGCCGCCATGCACCGTTCAGTAGCGAAGTTCCATTCTTCATGCCGGGTACGGGGTCGGAACGGAATTGAAAGGACAGCACCATGAAGAAGTTTGTTGTTTCGGCCGGTCTTGCCGCTGCCCTCGGCTTCGCCCTTCCTGCCACCGCGAATGCGGTGTCGGTGACGTCGGCGATCGGCGTGCAGACTGGCACTCAGGTCGAACTCGTCCATGGCTACAAGCATCGCCATGGCCATCAGCGCCACTACGCACCGCCGCGCGTGGTGCACCACTATCATCATCGTCAGGTCAGGCCCTGGGCGCATTGGCGGCCCTATGTGGTCCGCCACCACTATCACAGCTTCGGTGCGCCGGTTTACTACTCGTCGCACCCGACCTACGGGCCTTATTACCGCGTTCGCGCCCATGACCGCTCGGACGTCGCGCTCTGGCTCGGTATCAGCGCGATCACCGGCGCGATCATCTTCTCCCAGTACTGATCGGGAGGGGAAGCCCGCGAGGGGGAGGGTCCTGCCCGGGCAGGGCCCTTCTTCCTTGTGTCAGGGCCGCATCGTCGTGCGGTAGGGCCCAAGCTCGATGCCGCGCCGGGGCTCTACCCAGTCGAGCCAGTCGCAGAGCTTCGCCCGCGTCTCGCGCGGGTCGATCAGCTCATGCACGGAAAAGCCTTCTGCGCGGGGGAAGGGCGACTGGCCTGCCGCGAGCTTCGCCTCGAGCTCTGCGCGGAGCGCCTCCGGGTCCTCTGCTTCCGCGATCTGCCGCGCGAAGGCGACCGCGACGCCGCCTTCGACGGGCAGTGCGCCCGTCGCCGCACTCGGCCATGACAGGACATATCCGTCCGGCCCGAAATGCGCGGCGCCCGCCACGCCGAACACCTTGTGCACGATCACGCTCGCCCAGGGCACACGGCTCTGCATAACCGACGCGATCGCTGCCGTGCCATGGCGGATCGTCGCCGCCTTTTCCGATGCCGAGCCGATCATGAAACCGGGCTCGTCCACGAAGGAGAGGACCGGCAGATGGAAGGTGTTGCACATGTCGGCGAAGCGGCGGAGTTTCTGCGCTGCCTGTGCCGTCATCGCGCCCGCGTAGAAATTGCAGTCGTTCGCGATCACGCCGACGCTCTTGCCGTTCAACCGCGCAAGTCCCGTGATGAGCGAGGGGCCGAAGCGCTTCGTCATCTCGAAAAAGCTGCCTTCGTCCAGCACGGCCTTCAGGATCTTCCTCATGTTGAAGGGCTTGCGCCGGTCCTTCGGCACGATGTCGCGCAACATCTCTTCCGCCCGGTCGCGCGGATCGTCCGTTTCCGCATCGGGCGGCAATTGCCAGACATTATCGGGCAGGTAGGAGAGGAAGCGCGCGATGTCGCCAAGCGCCGCCTCTTCCGTCTTCGCCACATTGTCGATCACGCCGGAGCGTGAATGCACCTCCGAACCGCCGAGTTCTTCCTTGGTCAGATTCTCGTCGAGCGCGCGGGCAACGACCTTCGGGCCTGCGATCAGCACCTGCGCGTCTTCCACCATCACAGAGAAGTGAGAGGCAACGAGGCGTGCCGCCGGCATGCCCGCCACGGGGCCGAGCGCTGCCGTCGCAACCGGCACTTCGCCCAGCACCTGCGTGATGGAGCGGAAGCGGGGCGTCGAAAAGACCGGCTCGCCGAGCGGCCGCGCATTTCCCTTGCCGGCAGAACCGGCGACGGAGCCGCCGCCGCCCTCGTGAAGGCGCACCAGAGGCACCTTGTAGGTCAGTGCGAGTTCCTCGGCGTAGACGCTTTTGCGAAGGCCCGCCGGGTTCGGCGAGCCGCCCTTCATGGTGAAGTCCTCGCCGCCTATGGCGATCCGGCGTCCGTTCACCTTCGCGAAGCCGAGCACGTAGTTCGCGGGCTCGAAATCGACGAGATTTCCCTCCTCGTCGAAATGCGGCACGCCCGCGCCTTCGCCCATCTCCGCGAACGAGCCCTTGTCGGCCAGCGCCGAGATCCTCTCGCGTACGGTGAGGCGGCCCTTGTCGTGCTGGCGCTTCACGGCGTCCTCCCCGCCCTGGCGTTTCGCCAGTTCGCGTCGACGCCTGATCTCGTCGGTTTCCTTTTCCCAGCTCATGCGACCGCCAATCCTCCCGCCGGTTTCGTCTTTCGCGACGCACCGAACCCTAAAGGAAATCGCCATCGGGCCAAAGGCTCTTGGGTCGCGTGGCAGTGGTGATATGATCCTTGGAAAGCGGAGAAGGGACGAGACGCAAATGGCAGGCGGCAAGAGCGGAACCGTCCGGAGAAATCCGGCAGCGGAAGCCGAAGACGAGATCGAGGCCATTCTCAGGGCCGCGCTCACGCCAGACGTCTCTCTCGGTGCGGTGCTCAAATTCGTGCATGAGGGCGCGGGCGTCGTCGTTATTGACGGCACGAAAAAGCCCAATGAGGTGCATCGCCGCGACGTGCCGGCCGATTGCACCGTTCATGTCGATCCCCTTCTCAACCTTGCAATCTTTCAGCGCCATGCCGACCAGGGTACGGCATTCCGTCAGGGCAAGATCAGGATCGTCGGCGATGTTTCGGTCGTCGCCAGCCTCCGCCCGATCATGCTGCGGCAGTCGAACGCGACCGAAGACGGGTTTCGCGAGTGAAGGCCCCAGTCGTTCTGCTTCCCGAAAATCCGATGCCGGAAGGCGGCGAGGCGTTCTGGCTCACGGCGCAGGACGGCGCGCGGCTGCGCGTCTTCACCTGGAAGGGCGGGGACGTGTCGCGCGGCACCGTCTTCCTCTTCGGCGGGCGCACGGAATTCGTCGAGAAATATTTCGAGGTCGTGCGCGAGCTTCGGGCGCGCGGTTTCGCCGTCGTCAGCATGGACTGGCGCGGGCAGGGTCTCTCCGACCACATGCTCGCCGAGTGGCGCAAGGGCCATATCGACGATTTCGTGACCTTCGACCGCGATCTTGCGCAGTTGATGGAAGAGGTCGCGCCGGGTTTTCCGAAACCCTGGACCGCGTTCGCGCACTCGATGGGCGGTCAGATTCTCGTTCGTGCGGCGCATGATCATGCCGGGTGGTTTTCCCGCGTCGTCCTTTCCGCGCCGATGCTCGGGCTTCGGTTCCCCAACCGTTTCATGGATCTGGCCATTCGCGGCCTCGCCAACACGCTCCATGTTCTGGGCCGTGACGAGGCCTATGTGCCGGGCGGCAGCGCGCGGGCGACGGACGAAACGCCTTTCGAGGAAAACATCCTGACGCATGACGAAACCCGCTATGCACTCCTGCAGGCGCTGGTCCGCGCAGAGCCGAAGCTCGGTCTCGGCTCGGCGACCGTCGGCTGGCTCCATGCGGCGTTTCGCTCGATGGAGATGTCTGCCGCGCCTTCCTTCCTCGCCGATATAGAAGCACCGGTCCTGATCGCGCGTGCCTCGCATGACGCACTGATCTCGCCTTCCTCTCTCGAGCATGCGGCATCGCATCTGCGTGACGGCACGCTCGTCATCGTGCCGGACGCCCGCCACGAAATCCTGATCGAGCGCGACCCAGCCCGCGCCGTCTTCTGGAAAGCGTTCGACGATTTTATCGGTTAGCCGTTCGCTGCCTGTCGAAGAATCTTCAGCGCGGCCTCATGCAGTTCCGGTGTCGCCGCCGCGACCACCTGTCCGCCATTTTGCGCATCGCCGCCGTCCCACCTCGTCACGACACCGCCCGCATTCTCGATCAGCGGGATCAGCGCCTGGATGTCGTAGGGCTCGAGCGCGCTTTCGACCACGAGGTCGAGCGTGCCCGCCGCCAGCAGGCAGTAGAAATAGCAGTCGCCGCCGAAGCGCCGGAGTTTCACCTTCGATGAAATCTCGCGGAAGGCCGCTTTCTCGCCCTCGGCCGTGAACATGCCGGGATCGGTGTTGCCGAGCAGCGCGGTTTCGAGCGTCGTGCAGCCGCTCGTTTTCAGCGGCACTGTTCCCATCGGCCCGATCAGTTCGCTGCCGCCGGGACGTCCGACGAAGCGTTCGCCGATATAGGGCTGATCCATCAGACCGATCACCGGCCGTGTGCCGTCGTTGAGGGCGATCAGCGTGCCCCAGAGCGGTACGCCGGAAATGAAGCTCCGGGTGCCGTCGATCGGATCGAGCACCCAGGTCAGCCCGCCCGTTCCCCGCTCGTGTCCGTGTTCCTCGCCAAGGATGCCGTGATCCGGATAGCGCTCGCCGATCAGCTTGCGGATCGCCGCCTCGCCGTCGCGGTCCGCCGCGGTCACCGGGTCGAAGGCATGCTTGCCTTCCTTGTGATCGACTTGGAGCCCCGAGCGGAAATGCGGCAGCGTTACGGCGGCGGCCGCATCCGCCAGTTCGAGCGCGAAGCTCGCCAGTTCGTCGATCTGCCGGGGGTCGAGCATGAAGGCCTCTCCTTGAATGGCCCGCATATTGGAGGGAGCCACCCTGCTAGTCCAGCTTGTAGACCCGTTTCGCCGTGTCGTGGAACAGAGCGGCCCTTTCCTCCGCGCTGAAGCCCTTCGCGATCTTCTTGAAGGCATTCCACACGACGCCATAGGAGCAGGAGAGCTTGTCGACCGGGAAGTTGCTTTCGAACATGCAGCGCTCCGGCCCGAAGACCTCTATCGAATGGAGATACCAGTCGCGCGTTGCGGCCACGAGTTCGTCCGATGTCGGCGGCTTGTCGCGCTTGTGCCAGCCATAGCCGTTCACCGCCATGTTGATGCCGCCGAGCTTCGCCACGACATTCGGACATTGGGCGAGTTCCGCCACATCCTTCTTCCACTGCTGAAAAATCTCGTCGCGCTTGCCCTCGTAGGGCCCGATGCCGAGCGGTCCGCCGAAATGGTCGAAGATGATCGTCGTCTCCGCATTGTCGCGGGCGAGCGCGGTCAGTTCCGGAATCTGGTGGTGATAGAGCCAGGCGTCGAAGGAAAGCCCGTGCGGGGCGAGGCGCGCGAAGCCCTCCCGGAAAGCATCGAGCCCCAGCAGTCCCTTTGGCGGAAGCGTATGCGAGGCGCGGATATCGGGGCTGTCGTCGAAGGCGGAGGCGTGGCGGATGCCGCGAAAGCGATCCGGCGCCCGTGAAATATGCGCGTTCAGCACCTCGTCCACCGCCTTGCCGAGGCGAAGATCCGCGAAGCCGACGATGCCCGCGGCAACGCGCGTGGCTCCGAAGCCGCCGCTCGCGGCTTTCGCCGCGATGCCGTTCACATATTCCGTCTCGCCGAGCGGTTTCAGGGCCTCCGGGCCGGTGTCGCGGTACATCGCCTTGCATTCGACGAAGACGGTCGCGCGGATGTTGTGCCCTTCGGCGACATCCGCCATCAGCTCGTCTAGTTCGTAGCGTGAGCCCGGGTGGTCCCAGAGATGATGATGCGGGTCGATGATCGGAAGGTCGGGTTCAAGTGCCTCTTCGCGAACCTGTGCCAGCCATTCGGGATTCCCCGCCATCGTTCACTCCTCCCCTTGTTCTTTTGGGGGGAAGAGTGGCATTGGCGGGCGGCAAGGGCAATGCGCGGGTGTCTACCCTGCCTTCGCGAACTTCTTGCGTTCGTTCGGGTCGAGGTAGCGCTTGCGCAGCCGGATCGACTTCGGCGTCACTTCCACCAGCTCGTCCTGCTCGATATAGGCGATCGCCTGTTCAAGCGTCAGCGGGCGGGGCGGCGTCAGGCGCACCGCTTCGTCTTTCGAGGTGGTGCGGATATTGGTGAGCTGTTTCGCCTTCAGCGGGTTCACGATCAGGTCGTCGGGCCGCGCGTTTTCGCCGATGATCATGCCCTCATAGACCTTCACGCCCGGCTGGATGAAGAGCACGCCGCGCTCCTCGAGATACCAGAGCGCATAGGGCACCGCGTCGCCTGCGCCGTTCGCGACCAGAACGCCGTTGCGGCGGCCTTCGATTTCGCCGCGATAGGGCTCATAGGCATGGAAGATGCGGTTCATCACGCCCGTGCCGCGCGTGTCGGTCAGGAACTCGCCGTGATAGCCGATGAGGCCGCGCGAGGGGCAGTGGAAGATGATGCGCGTCTTGCCGGCGCCGGTCGGGCGCATGTCGATCATCTCGCCCTTGCGGTTCGAGACCTTCTCGATGACGACGCCGGTATATTCGTCGTCGACGTCCACCGTCGCTTCCTCGATGGGTTCGAGGCGGTTGCCGTTCTCGTCCTCGCGATAGAGCACGCGCGGGCGCGAGATCGACAGTTCGAAGCCTTCGCGGCGCATGTTCTCGATGAGGACGCCGAGCTGCAATTCGCCGCGGCCTGCCACTTCGAAGGCGTCGCGGCTCTCGCTGTCGGACACCTTGATCGCGACGTTCGATTCCGCTTCCTTCATCAGCCGTTCGCGGATCACGCGCGACTGCACCTTGCTGCCTTCGCGGCCGGCAAGCGGGCTGTCGTTGATCGACACCGTGATTGACAGCGTCGGCGGGTCGATCGGAAGCGCGGCAATTGCATCCGTCACGGCAGCGTCGCAGATCGTGTCGGCGACGGTGCCTTCCTGAAGCCCGGCGATGGCGACGATGTCGCCCGCCTTCGCTTCCTCGACCGGAATGCGCTGGATGCCGCGGAAGGCGAGCACCTTGCTGATGCGGCCCTTCTCGATGGTCGCCACGTCGCCGTCCTTCGGCTTGCGCAGCACCTGCACGCTCATGTTCGGCTTCACCGTGCCCTTTTCGATGCGGCCGGTGAGGATGCGGCCCAGATAGGGGTCGGCCTCGATGGTCGTCACCAGCATGGCGAAGGGTTCTTCCTGCGAGCCGTCGGTCAGGGCCTCGGGCGCGTGGAAATGGGTGAGGATCTTCGCGAAGAGCGGCTTCATGCCGTTGTCCTTCGCGTCCGGCGCGTTCAGGTCTTCCGTCGCCCAGCCCTGCTTGGCGGAGGCGAAGATGGTCGGGAAGTCGAGCTGCTCGTCGGTGGCGCCGAGCGCCGCGAAAAGGTCGAAGGCCTCGATATGGACTTCGTCCGCGCGCGCGTCCGGCCGGTCGACCTTGTTGATGAGCACGATGGGCTTCAGCCCGAGCGCCAATGCCTTCGAGGTCACGAACTTCGTCTGCGGCAGCGGGCCTTCGGCCGCGTCCACCAGCAGCACCACACCGTCCACCATCGAGAGAATGCGTTCCACCTCGCCGCCGAAGTCGGCATGACCGGGCGTGTCGATGATGTTGATGCGGGTATGCGTGCCGTCCTGCTCCCAGTCCACACTGGTGCATTTCGCGAGAATGGTGATGCCGCGCTCGCGCTCCAGGTCGTTCGAGTCCATCACGCGCTCGGCCACCTGCTGGTTCTCGCGGAAGGTGCCGGACTGGCGCAGGAGCTGGTCGACCAGCGTCGTCTTCCCATGGTCGACATGGGCGATGATCGCGATATTCCGAATAGACATATGTTCCGCCGGGGCAAAAAGGGCGGCCCTGCCGCGCGAAACAGGAGGGGCGCGGGGGCGGCCGGAAAAGTGGCCGCCTTATAGCCTTTAAGCGCTCCGCTCACAAGGTTTCCTTCGCGGGTGCGGAAAGTCCCGGAGGGCAGGGTTAATCCCGCCCTCCAAGTGTCCGTTTCATGACGGTGGCGCCCGTTTCCATCATCTCGCGGACGGGTTCCGCCGCAGCTTCGGGCAGGAAATCGGCCTGCCAGACGAGGCGGCAGGTCTCCGTCCCCTCCGGCACCACCTCGAACGAGGCATGATGATGGCTCATCAGCTCGCTCCCCTGGACCGAATAGGCGAGCCGCATGGCCTTCTCGTCGAGGTCGACGATGAGTTCTCTTGCGACGAGCCCGGTCTCGAAGGTAACGGTCCGCATGTCCCCCTCGAGCTTTGTGTCGGTCACGAAGCCCGGCACGAAGCGGGTATGGATCGCGCCCACGTCCCGCACCGCGTCCCAGACATGGGCGGCGGGGGCCGCGATCGGAATGTCGAGTTTTACCGATGCCATTTCCGCCTCACTTCAGACAGACGGCTTCGACATTGTTGCCGTCGGGGTCGATGAGGAAGGCCGCGTAGTAGGTCGGCGCATAGTCGGCGCGGATGCCGGGCTTGCCGTTGTCCTTGCCGCCCGCTTTCAGCCCCGCCTCGTGGAACCTGTCCACCGCCGCGCGGCTCGGTGCCGCAAAGGCGAGATGGATGCCTTTTCCCGTGCCTTTTGCGAGGTAAAGGCCGGGTGTCTTCGCGCCGAAGCCCTTCATCGCCGGATCGTCGTAGCAGAGCTTCGCGCCCAGCGGTTTCAGCGTCGCCTCATAAAAGGCCGCGGCCTTGCCGAGGTCCTTCACCTTCAGTTCGATGTGGTCGTACATGTCCCGTCTCCGTTGCGGCGCGCCTGTCGCGCCCATCGGGGATCACTCTGGACGGGGCGGGGCGAGACGATCTTGGAGGAAGTTGCGCTCGCCCTTCGCGGCCTTGCGGAACTCGCGCGGCGAGACGCCCGCCGCCCGGCGGAAGGTGCGCACGAAGTTCGAGAGATCGCCGAAGCCGACATCGTAGGCTATGTCGGTGATGCTTCTGTCCTTCTCCGCCAGAAGCCGCGCCGCATGGCGGAGCCGCGAGCGCAGCAGGTATTGATGCGGCGTCACGCCCAGCACTTTCGTGAAGCTGCGCAGGAAATGGTAGAGGCTGAGCCCCGCCTCGCGCGCCGTCTCCTCGAGCCCGATCTCGCGATGCGAATACTCGTCCATGAAGAGCGCCGCGCGGACGGCGCGCCGGCGCTCCATCGCGTTCGCCGCCGTCATTCTCTCCGGCGTTCCCGTCGCCGCTTCCACGAAGCGCGCCGAGAACATCAGCCCCGCCTCGTCGAGGCCGACATCGCTGCGGCCTTCGGCGGCGGCCTGCGCCAGTTCGCCCAGCACCATCATTTCCGGCAGCGGCGGCAGGTTCGTCAGGCGCCGCAGCTCCGGCCTGCCGCTGATCCGCTCGGCGAGTTCCGCCGAGAGCTGGAAGGAAAGGCATTCGTCGCCGCAGACATGGTGGTCGTGCGTGCAGACATATTCGTCGCCCGCATGGCCGACGAGCACGGAGCCCGCCACCATCTCCGCCGTGTGCCCGCGCGCGCGATAGCCGAAGGTGCCCTTGCGGACATAGGAGATCGAGAACACCTCATGCCATTCGGCATAGGGTGCTTCCGCCTCACCGGCGCTGCAGCGGTAGTCCACCGCCGCGACCGCACCGTCGGTCAATCGGGTCGCTGTCACCATGGGCTCAAGTCTACGCCTCTCCGCGGGAGCCCGCCATTGTGCCCGCGACGACCCGCCGGAACTTGGCAAAAATTGCGGTGGGCCCCGGCCTACTCCTTCTGCGCTTCCAGCGAAATCGTGATCGGGATCTCGTTGCCGACCATGTCGGTCCACTTGTCCATGCCGTAATCCGAGCGCCTCAGCATCGCCGTGGCGTTGAAGCCGATCGCCGTGATCTCCTCTTCCGTCATCGGGTAGAGGCCCTTCTTGGTGAAGGTCACGTCAAGCGTCACCGGCTTCGTCACGCCATGCAGCGTGAGGTCGCCGGTGATCTTCCCGGTCTTCTCGCCCGTCACCTCGATGGCGGTCGATGTGAAGCCCATCTCGGGATAGGTCTCGACGTCGAGCAGGTCCGGCCCCCGCACATGTTCGTCGCGCTCCTCATGGCCGGTATCGACACTTGCGGGCACGATCTTCACATCGACCGAGCTCTTTTCCGGGTTCTCCTCGTCGAGCACGATGGTGCCACTCACATCGTTGAAGCGGCCATAGGTGGTCGAGAAGCCGAGATGGCTGACCTCGAAGCCCAGATAGGTGTGCGAGGTGTCGATCCGGTAGGTATCGGCGGCAAGCGCGGGCGTCGCGAGAAGCGCGAGGGCGGTGGAAGTGGCCGCTAGGCGGGTCATGATACGCATGGGGTCCTCCGTGTTTCGGTCGCATGAGGATAGAGGCTCGGAGGCCGCGGGCAAGTTTCCGTCGCGGTCCCCTGTGGTTGTTTTGCGAAATTGGCACTGGCATCGCGCCGGTGTTTCTGACCATATCCCGCCAACCGGAACCGCTGGCCGCCGGAGGAGGGCGCCATGCCTCCTCGTGAACCCGCCGCCTCGCGCCTCTATGTCTTCGCCCTCGTCGGCATTCTCTGTCTTGTCTATATGGTGAGCCAGTTCCTGCGCTCGTCCACCGGCGTCATCGCGCCGAACCTCGCCGCCGATCTCGGCCTCGCGCCCGAAGATCTCGGCATCCTTTCCGGCGCCTTCTTCCTCTCCTTCGCGCTCGCGCAGATCCCCGTCGGCATCCTGCTCGACCGGCACGGCGCGCGCGTCACCATGATCGCCGCCATCGGCGTCGCCATTCTCGGCTGCTTCGTCTTCGCCGCGGCGGAGAGCGAGGCGGGGCTCACGCTCGCCCGCGTGCTGATGGGCGTCGGCTGCTCGGCCATGCTCATGGGCCCGCTCATGATCTATCGCCGCTGGTTCCCGGCGGAGCGGTTCGCGGCGCTGTCGGGCCTGCAGATTTCCATCGGAACCGTCGGCGCGCTGATGGCGACGGCGCCGCTCGCCTTCACGACGGAGCTTGCAGGCTGGCGCGCGAGCTTTGTCGGGGCGGGCATCGTCACGCTCGTCCTCGCCGTCGCGATGGGCGTCATCGCGCGTGACAATCCGCCCGGCCGTCCCGCGCCGCCGCGCTCGCGCGAGACGCTCGCGCAAAGCATCGGCGGTATCGCCGAGGTCGCGCGCAAGCGCACCGTCTGGCCGCTCTTCGTCATGATCTCCTGCGGCTATGCGAGCTT
The DNA here is from genome assembly GCA_017642695.1 of Parvibaculum sp. GTDB lineage: Bacteria > Pseudomonadota > Alphaproteobacteria > Parvibaculales > Parvibaculaceae > Parvibaculum. The sequence continues at coordinate 181,330 of JAEPQD010000002.1, forward strand.
CGCCGCCGTGCAGACGCTCTGGGCCTCGCCCTATCTCGCGGATGTCCACGGGCTCGATCTTGCCGCGCGCGGCAACGTGCTTCTCGGCATCACCGGCGGGCAGGTCGTCGGCCTTCTCCTCTGGGGTTATGCCGAGCGCCTTTTCGGCAGCATCAAGAAGCCGATCGTCGCGGGTGCGATCCTTTCCGCCTCGATTCTGGCCATTCTCGCCGCGCTCGACGCGCCGCCGCTCTGGCTCGTCACGCTGCTCTTCGTCATCTTCGGGCTCAATGCGGGCTACACGCCGCTCCTCCTCGCGCATGGACGCCTCGTCTTTCCGGACCGGCTCGCGGGGCGCGGCATCACGCTGCTCAATTTCGGCAACATGGCGGGCGTCTTCGTGCTCCAGGCGCTCACCGGCGCGCTGATCGGCCAGCTCGAACGCTCCGGCGTTGCGATGGAGCTCGGCTATCGCGCGACCTTCGGCGCGCTGGCGCTCGTGCTTCTCGCCGCGCTTGCCTATTATGCCACCATCCCGGACACGAATTCCCGCGCCGTCATCGACGGCGATTGAGAGAGCAAGGAGAAGAAAATGGCGAAGCAGTTCCCGAGCCTCACGCCGGAGCTCAAGGATTTCATCGGGCGCCAGCACATCTTCTTCACCGCGTCTGCAACGGCGGACAGCCGCATCAACCTCTCGCCCAAAGGGCTCGGCGGGTTTCGCATCACCGGCGACAACGAGGTCGTCTTTCTCAATCTCACCGGCAGCGGCAACGAGACGGCGGCGCATATGCGCGCCGACGGCCGCCTCACCATCATGTTCTGCGCCTTCGAGGGGCCGGCCATGATCCTGCGGCTCTACGGACGCGGACGCGTCGCCCGCAAGGGGACGGAAGAGTACGCGCGCTATCTCGCCTCCGCCTTCGAGGGCAACGAACCCCCCGGTGCGCGCCAGATCGTCATTCAGGAGATCGATCTCGTGCAGACATCGTGCGGCTACGGTGTGCCGCTCCACGACTACAAGGAAGAAAGGCCCACGCTGGTTCGCTGGGCGGAAGCGAAAGGCGAGGAGGGCATCGCGGAGTACTGGCGCGAGAAGAACATGGTCAGCATGGACGGGCTCTCGACAGGGATGGACTGATCGCATGCTTGAGGCTTTCGCAGAAGACCTCTGGATCGCCGACGGGCCGGTTGTCGACGCCGCGCTCGGCTTTCCCTTTCCGACGCGCATGGCCGTCATCCGGCTTGGCGATGGCGGGCTCTTCGTCTGGTCGCCGGTGCCGCTGACGGACGACCTTCGCGCGGGCGTCGCGACGCTGGGCGAGGTCCGCCACATCGTCGCGCCGAACTCGCTCCATCACCTTTTCATTCCCGAATGGGCCGCCGCCTTTCCCGCGGCGAAGCTTTACGCCGCGCCCGGCCTCGCGACGAAGCGCAAGGACATCGCCTTCGACGGCGAGCTCGGCGACGAGGCGCCCGCCGGCTGGGCGGGCGAGATCGATCAGGCGGTGATGCGCGGCAACACGATCACCGACGAAGTCGTCTTCTTCCATGTGAAGAGCAGCACGGTGCTCTTCACCGATCTCGTGCAGCATCTGCCGGAAGGCTGGTACAGGGGCTGGCGCGCCATCGTCGCGAGGCTCGACCTCATGGTCGCGCCGGAAGCCGCCGTGCCGCGCAAGTTCCGCATGGGCTTCGTTCGCCGCCGCGCCGCCCGCGCGGCGCTTGCGCGCATTCTCGGCTGGCCCGCCGAAAAGGTGCTCATCGCGCATGGCGCGCCCGTCTTGTCCGACGGCAAGGCGTTCCTCGCGCGGGCTTTCGCCTGGCTGAAGTGATCTAGGCGGTCGCCGCCGCCAGTTCGCGCGGTGCTTCCGCGTCCTCCACCGGCATCTCCTCCAGCGCGAGGTTCGAGATGAACTGCTTCGCGCAGGCGTCCCACGCGAAGGTCATCGCATAGGCGCGAGCGTCCTCGCGGTTGAGCCTCAATGCCGCCATGCAGGCGGTCTTCAGGTCCTCGTCGAGCGCACCGGCTTTCATGCCGCCGGCCCCGAAGGCGAGCACGTCGCCCGGTCCCTGCACCGGGTAGCCCGCGACCGGTGTCCCCGTCGCCATTGCCTCGATCAATACGAGGCCGAACGTGTCGGTCCTGCTCGGAAACACGAAGACATCCGACGCCGCATAGGCTTCCGCCAGTTCCTCGCCGAAGAGCGGGCCGGTAAAATGCGCGTCCGGATATTTCTTTTTCAGGTATTCGAGGCGCGGGCCCTCGCCCACCACCATCTTCGAGCCCGGCAGGTCGAGATCGAGGAAGGCCTCGATGTTCTTCTCGACGGCGATGCGTCCGACATTGAGCCAGACGGGCCGCGCGAGGCCCTTCGGATGAGCGTCCGCCAGTTCGGGGCGCGGGCGGTAAAGTTCCGTGTCGACACCGCGCGACCAGATCACGGGATCGCCGAAGCCGCGCTCCTTCAGTTCCTTCTGAAGCGAGGGCGTCGCGACCATCAGCGCGGTCGACTTCGCATGGAAGCGCCGCAGGAACGCATAGCCCCACGAAAGGGGAATGCCGGTTCGCGCGTTCAGATATTCCGCGAAGCGCGTATGGAACGAGGTCGAGAAGGGAATCTTCTTCCTGAGGCAGAAGGAACGCGCAGCGAGGCCGAGCGGACCTTCCGTCGCGATGTGGATCGCGTTCGGGTTCGCCTCGCGGATGATGCGCGCGATCTTGGCGCCCGGAAAAAGCGCGAGGCGGATTTCCTTGTAGGTCGGCAGCGGCACGGTGCGGAACATGTCCGGCGTGATGAAGGTCACCTCGTGGCCCATCGCGGTCAGGTTCTGCGTCAGCTGCTGCAGCGTGCGCACCACGCCGTTCACTTGCGGGGGCGCTGCGTCCGACACGATGACGATGCGGAGCGGCTCCGAGAAGCGGCCGACATCGCGGGGAAGCGGTCGCCCGCGCAGGCGGTCGAGCAGGCGCGCCACACGGCGCTTCCGGGTTTTGGGGGCGGAAGGAGAAGTCGCGGATGTATCGTGCATGTCAGGCTGCCGTCGGTACGGTCGTCAGATCATCCTCGTCGGCGGGCTCCGTCTCGCCGTTCGCGAGGTCCGTATCCCAGGAGAATGTCTGCCAGGTGATGAGGGAGAGCGCGCCGGTTTCGTCTTCGGCGAGCGCGGTGCAGCTTTCCACCCAGTCGCCGTCGTTGCAGTAGAGCACGCCGTCGAAGTCGCGGATTTCCGCATGGTGAATGTGGCCGCAAATGACGCCGTCGACGCCGCGGTCGCGGGCGGAGCGGGCGACGGCCTGTTCGTAGCTCGATATGTATTCGACCGCGTTCTTCACCCGGTTCTTCAGGTAGGCCGAGAGAGACCAGTAGGAGAGGCCGAAGAAGCGCCGGATTTCGTGCAGCCAGTTGTTGAGCGCGAGCGCGAGCCCATAGGCGCGGTCGCCGAGATGGGCGAGCCACTTCGCATAGCGCACCACGCTGTCGAACTGGTCGCCATGGATCACCAGGAACCGGCGTCCGTCCGCCGTCTCGTGGATCGCCTCGCCGATCACGTCGACGCCGCCGAAATTGAGGCCGGTATAGTCGCGCAGCGCCTCGTCATGGTTGCCGGGCACATAGACGATGGTCGCGCCCTTGCGCGCCTTGCGCAGGAATTCCTGCACCACCGCGTTATGCGCCGCGTTCCAGTACCAGGACCGCTTGATGCGCCAGCCGTCGATGATGTCGCCGACGAGGTAGAAGGTCTCGGCGTCGTTGTGGCGGAGGAAGTCGAGCAGCAGTTCCGCCTTGCATCCGGGGGTTCCCAGATGAATGTCGGAAAGGAAGAGCGTCCTGTGCTGCTTGCGGTGTTTCGGGCGCGGTCCGAGCAATCTTTCGTCGAGCCCGTTCCGCCTTGCTTTCGCCCTGGCGGCTTCCTTGCGGGCCTTCCTTGCGGCCTTTTGCGGCGTCCGGGCGGGTTTCCCCTCCGCTGGCCGTCTCTTATCGAACAAGGTCGTATCGAACAGCGTCATGTCCTCGCCGATCTCTCATTCTCATCGCGCCAACTCCGGGCTGCGCGGTCATCGCGAATCGTTTTTCGTCCATCTCTCACGCCGGGAATATGAGTGCGCTGCAACAAGGTCTTGTGACGCTTGGATGACACTTGTGTGACAGTAGGGGGCCGGGCCCTGCGGCATTCCGTCCCTAAGTGTCTGGCTTGGCGGGACTTTCCCCGTGCTAGAGTACTGCCGGGGGATGACGGGTCATCAATGCGTGTTCTGATCGTCGAGGATAACCGCCGCCTTGCGGCGCTCATCGCCAAGGGTTGCGGAACGGCGGGATTCGCCGCCGACATCTGCAACGACCTTGAAGGCGCGCAGGCCGCGCTCGCCACCACGCGCTACGACATTGCCGTGCTCGATCTCGGCCTGCCCGACGGTGATGGGCTCGACCTTCTCGCCTCGCTCCGCCAGCAGGGGAGCGAGCTTCCCGTTCTCGTGCTCACCGCGCGCGATGCGCTCGAGTCCCGCGTCGAGGGGCTCAATGCCGGCGCCGACGACTATCTCCTCAAGCCCTTCGCGATGGAGGAACTCGTCGCGCGGCTGCGCGCGCTGCTCCGCCGCCCCGGCCAGGCGCTGGGCCGGAAGCTCACGGCCGGCAATGTCGAGTTCGACACGGTCGCGCGCGAGGTTTCGGTCGGCGGCGTCCATACCGTCTTCTCCCGCCGCGAAACGGACCTTCTCGAAATCCTGCTTCGCCGCCAGGGGCGCGTGGTGCCGAAGGATGCCATCGAGGAAGGGCTCTATGCCTTCGGCGACGAGGTGTCCTCGAACACGATCGAGGTCGCGATCCACCGCCTGCGCAAGCGCATGGCGGAAGCGGGTGCCGATATCGAGGTGCACACGCTGCGCGGCATCGGCTATGTTCTGAGTCCCGCGGCATGATGCACATTCTCCGCAGCTTCTTCGCCCCCTCGCTCACGGCGCGCCTCACGCGGCGCACGCTTGCCATCGTTGCCGCGGGCTTCCTGCTCCTCCTCATCATTCTGCAGGTCCAGTATCTTCTTGTGCGCGACACGCTGCGCGACCGTGGACTGCGCGCGCAGGCCGCTGACATCGCCGCCCATGTCCGCGTCGATCCGGAGAACGGGGTTTCCGTCGACCTGCCGGCAACGCTCGAAGCGGCCTATGGCCGTCCCGACCGGCAATATGTCTTCTTCGTTCTCGACGGCGGGGGGCAGGTACTCGCCTCTTCCCATGGCGGTGGCGAGCCGCTTGCCTCGCTTCCCGAGCCGGACGGCGATCCCTTCTTCAGCCATGCCGATTTTGCGAAGCGTGGCGCCTATTACGGCGTGACCGTTCCCCTCGAGGGCGTGACCCCGCCGCTCTATCTGCAGGTGGCGCAGGGCTCCTCCCACCCCGACGTGCTGGCCGATACGCTGGTCGAGGAGTTTCTCGAACGGTCATGGGCCTTCCTTCTTCTTCTCGCCATCGCGATTGCGAGCGTGACGATCTGGACGGTGCGCCAGTCGCTCGCGCCGGTGACGCGGCTTTCCGTCATGGCGCGCAATATCGGTCCCACCTCGCTCGACCGCCGCCTGCCGGAAGACAATCTTCCTTCCGAGATCACGCCGCTTGTCCACGCGGTCAACACGTCGCTCCAGCGCATTGAAAGCGGTTACCGGCGCGAGCGCGAGTTCACGGCCAATGCCGCACATGAGCTCCGCACGCCGCTCGCCGTTCTCAAGGCGAATATCGAGACGCTGTCGAGCCTCGACGAGCTGCCGCAGCTCATCGAGGAACTCGCCGACCTCGAACGCCTCGTGACGCAGCTTCTCCGTCTCGCGCAGGCGGACAACCTGGTGCTCCGGCCGGACGAGGAAGCGGATCTTCATGCCGTCGCGCTTGCCGTCGCCCGGCAGCTCGGCCCGGTCGCGCTTGCGGAAGGAAAGTCCATCGAGCTCACGGGCGAGGAGAAGCCGGTTCGCGTGCGCGGCCATGCGGACTTCCTCGCGCTCGCGCTCCGCAATCTCGTGGAAAACGCGCTTGCCCATACGCCCCGCGGCTCCGGCGTCGAGATCAGGGTGGGGGCGGACCGCAGCCTTGCCGTCATCGACGAGGGTCCCGGTGTTCCGGCCGCCGATGCGGCCCGCATCTTCGAGCGCTTCGTCCGCGTGAAGCCCGGCGCCTACAAGGGGGCGGGTCTCGGCCTTTCCATCGCCCAGCGCGTCGCCGCGGTTCATGGCGGCGGTATCGAGGTCGGCCGCGAACCGGGACGAGGTGCCGTCTTCACCCTCAGATTGCCCGGAAATCCGCCATTTTCGGCCCCGTAAGGTTCCTGTAAGCGAGGGGCGCTCAATTCCGGAAGTCTGGGAGCCTGAGAGGGTTCCGGCGGCATGTGCAGCCATCCGGGAATTCGAATGCGTCTTTCAAGCCTGACCATGGCTCTTCTGCAGCGGCTCGCCGCGTTGCGGCTTCCCGCCGTTCATCCGCTTCTCCTCGCGCTTGGCGTTTCCTGCCTCTTCGTCCTCTTCTACAACGGCCAGCTCTGGTCGGCGGTCCTCGGCTGGTGGCCGGGCCGTTCGTTCCGGGATATCGCCTTCCTCGCGTCGATCGGGCTCTTTCTTGCCATCGCCTTCAATCTCGTGCTTCAGCCTTTCGCGTTCCCGCGTGTGCTGAAGCCGGTCCTCGTCTGTCTCATTCTGGCGGCTGCGGGTGTCTCCTGGTTTGCGTCGTCCTATGGCGCGCTGATGGATCGCGGCATGATCGCCAATGTGCTCGGGACGGATGCGCGCGAGGTGGGCGACCTCCTGAATCCCGGCTTCCTGCTTCACATGGTGCTTTTCGGTCTGCTGCCTGCGCTTCTCGTCGTCTTGGTGCCGCTCCGGCCTGCCGGCTTCTGGCGCGAGACGGTCCTGCGCGGCGGTACGGTGCTCGGCAGTGTTGCGCTCGTCGGTCTCATCGCGGCCTTGTTCTTTCAGGACTACGCGGTTCTCCTGCGCGGCCATCGTGAAGTCAGGCTGATGATCAATCCCTCCGCCGCGATCTACGCCTCGCTGCGCCATGCGACCGATGCGCGGGAGGGACTCGCCGCGAAGTTCGAGCGCATCGCGGACCATGTCGAGCGTGGGCCGGAGCCCGCGAGCCCCGGCGGCCGGAAGAAAGTGCTCGTTTTCGTCGTCGGCGAAACGGCGCGGGCCGATCATTTCTCGCTCAATGGCTATGAGCGCGACACCAATCCCGAGCTGGCGCGGCGCGGCGTGGTCAGTTTCGCCGATGTCCGCTCCTGCGCCACCTCGACGGCGGAATCCGTGCCCTGCATGTTTTCCGATCTCGCGCGCGGGCAATATTCCGCGTCGAAGGCAGGCTCGCGCGAGAACCTGCTCGATCTTCTCGTCCGCGCGGATGTTGACGTGCTCTGGCTCGAAAACAATTCGAGCTGCAAGGGGGTCTGTGCGCGCGTGCCGGTGAAGACGGCATGGGATGCGGGCGAATCCGGTTATTGCGGCGGTGGCGAATGTCTCGACGACCTCATGGTCCGCCAGCTTCGCGATGTCCTCGCGGCGGATCGCGGCCGCGATCTCGTCGTCGTGATGCATCAGATCGGCAGCCACGGGCCTTCCTATTTCAAGCGATACACGCAGGACTATCGCCGCTTCGCGCCGACCTGCGACACCAGCCAGCTCCAGTCCTGTACGCAGACCGAGCTCGTGAACACCTATGACGACTCGATCCTCTACACCGATCATGTGCTTGCCCAGACGATAGACGTTCTCGCTGGGGCGTCGGACCGCTTCGACACCGCCATGCTCTATGTCTCGGATCACGGCGAGTCGCTCGGCGAGAAGGGCATCTATCTCCACGGCATGCCCTATATGTTCGCGCCGGACGCGCAGACGCATGTGCCGATGGTGCTCTGGACTTCGCCCGGCTATCGCGCTGCCACCGCACTCGACGTGGCGTGCCTCCGCGTTGAGGCGGGCGGCGCATACAGTCACGACAATCTCTTCCATTCGGTGCTCGGCATGTTCGGCATCCGCACCGATGTCTATCGTGCAGATCTCGACCTGCTCGCGCCCTGTCGTCCGGGCGCGGCGGTTGCTCACGTGGCGGGCCTCGCCACCCCAGATGAGACGGCCCGCCCGTGAGCGATGCGTCCGTTGCCATTCGGCGCCGCAGCGTTACACGCTTCCCGGAACTCGCATTGGCCGTCGCGGCGATTGCCGTCTTCGCGCTCTGGCCTCCGGTTCATGCGCTTGATCTTCGCCTTGAAGCCTATTTCTTCGACCGGGCTGTGAGCGCCTGGCTCGTTCCGCCGGACAGCCACGGTCTTCTCTTCTGGCTTTTCTATCGCGGTCCGAAGCTGGCGCTTGCCGCAGCGGGCGCCGCGTCGCTTCTCTGGCTCCTCCGGTGCGGCCTCATGCAGCACTGGCGCTCCTTCGAGACTCGCCTGCTGCTTGCTCTTTCCGTGCTTGGCATTACCGCGCTTCTTGCCGGTCTCCTCAAGGGTTGGACAGGCATCTCCTGCCCCGTGCAGGAAACGATCTTCGCCGGTCCCTATGCGCATGTCGCCGTTCTGGACCGTCTCCAGGGGATTGCTCCGTTCAATGAGCATTTCAGGTGCTGGCCCGCAGGTCACGCGGCTGCCGGGTTCGGCCTTCTCGGCTTTCGTCTGTTCGCACCCGGCGGCGCGCCGCCGTCTTGGCGCTATCTCGCACCGGGTCTTGCGGGCGGATGGGTGCTCGGCATCTACCAGATGGCCCGGGGACAACACTATTTGTCCCACACCGTCGTCACGATGGCGCTGGCTTTTCTCCTTTCATCGCTTGCCATCATGATTCTCGATTGCCTCGAGGATCGCGGTTGACCGGGGATAAGTTTTTCTGGCTAATCCATCGCGAGAGTGATGACACCCCGCGCCCGTCGTCGGAAAGCGCTTGTGACGTTTCGATGACAGTTCAGTGACAACAGCCTCCGGATATCCCCGTTTTGGCGCTTCGCCGCTTCATTCACATCATCCTGAACCCGACTGCGGGCAGGCGTAAGCGTGACCTTCTGGACGATGTCGTCGGCCGTCTTCGCGCCGCGGGTGCGGACGTCACCATCGAACTCACGGAAGCTGCCGGTCATGCGACGGAGCTTGCGCGCAAGGCTGCGCGCGCGGGCCGCGCGGACGTCATCGTTGCGGCAGGCGGCGATGGAACGATCAACGAAGTCGCACGCGGACTTCTCGGGCAGGGCGTGCCGCTCGGTATCGTGCCACTCGGCACTGCGAATGTACTCGCCGTTGAGATAGAGCTTCCTCTGCAAGCGGAGAATGTTGCTTCCATGCTGCTTGGCGGTCCCGCCGAACTCATCGGTACCGGTCTCGTTCAGGGCGAAATTTTCCTGATGATGGTCGGTATCGGCTTTGACGGTGAAATCGTGCACGGTATCGACCCGAAGTTGAAACGCCTCTGGGGCAAGGGCGCTTTCATCTGGTCGGGCCTCAAGACGTGGGTACACGGACCGGCGCGCGACATCCGCCTTGTTGTGGACGGACGCGAGAAGCGCGCCGCCTGGGCCATCGCCACAAATGGCCGCCACTATGCGGGGCCTTACCTGCTTGCGCCCGATAAGGACATCACGCAGCCGGGACTCACGCTTTTCCTCTTCAGGAAGCCGTCTCGCTTTGCCTTTGCCGTCTATCTCGCCGCGCTCGGTCTCGGGCTCGTGCCGCGTCTTTCGAGCGTCGAAGTCATTCCGGCGCGACGGATCGACGTACTGGAACCCGAAGGACTCGCTGTTGAAGTCGACGGCGACGACAGAGGTGTTCTGCCGCAGACGATCGAGCAGGGCACGCAGTTCCTCCGGATGGTGGTGCCGGGCTGATCAGATTGTCTTGCGGATGTCGTCCGGCAGAAGTTCCGGCAGCGCATGGATGATCCGGTCGGGTTTCACCTCGCTCGATGCGGGCAGGCCCATGCGATGCGGGTCGTGCCAGATGCCGCAGATGCCGAGGCGTTGCGGGGCGGCGATCTCCCATTCGAGATTGTCGCCGACCATCCATGTTTCTTCCGGCGCGACGTCCAGCACGGACAGCGCGTGACGATAGGCCTGCTCCTCCGGTTTGCCGAATCCGTGTTCGCCTTCGATCTGTATGTGATCGAAGCGATGTTCGAGGCCGAAGCGCACAACCTTGGCGCGTTGCGTTTCGGCGGCGCCGTTCGTGATCAGCGCCATGATAACGCCGAGTTCCTTCAGCTTGTCGAGCGTTTCGCAGGCGCCGGGAAAGAACTTCATTTCCTCTTCGCGGAACGCCGAGAAGCGGTCGGCGAGAGCGTGGATGATCGTGTCATCCGGTCTGGCGCCACTCTTTGCCGAGAGGCGTTCAAAGCCGCCGGCGACAATCCTTCGCCGGGCTTCGGTAAGCCGGAGCCGCCAGTGCTTGTGCTGCGACGCGTCGGACCAGAACTCGCGGGCATAGATGCCGATCTCCCTAACGAGGTCGTCGGTATCGAAGTTTTCGAGCTGATCGGAGAATTCGCCGACAACCGTCTTCCACGCAAGTTCCGGCTGGCCGTAGGCGGAGAGGATTGTATCGTCGAGATCGAAGAGAATGGCGCGCGGCAGGTTTGTCATCGCCAAAGTCTATCCGATTCAGCGGCGAAGACAGAGCGGGATCAGGCGATATTCCTGTGCGGGAGGTTGTCCGCCTCAAAGGCGGGTCGGACGAGACCGTTCTTCGAGGGAAGCGCAGCGGGCGAAGTCCAGCGGCCGTAATATTCTGCGAGGGACATCGACACGCCGTCGGAGCCCATGATCCGCGCATGTTCGCGGTCGAGCCTGCGCGGTTCGGTGACGCCGCAGGAATGCGCGATTACGCAGACCTCATGCGTCACGCGTTCGGCATAACGCCGCACGCGCTCCGCCTTGTCAGTCACGTCGAGCCCACGCTGGAGCCGCTTGTTGTGCGTGGTGATGCCGGTCGGACAGGTATTCTTGTTGCACTGAAGCGCCTGGATGCAGCCAAGCGAGAACATGTAGCCGCGTGCGGATGACACAAAGTCCGCACCGACGCAGAGCGCCCAGGCGACTTCCGCCGGAGTGATGAGCTTGCCGCTCGCGTTTACCCGAATGCGTTTGTTGAGCTTGTGGCGTTCAAGCGCATCGCAGAGCATCGGCAGGCTTTCCCAGATCGGCAGGCCGACATAGTCGATCAGCGCCATGGGCGCGGCACCTGTGCCTCCATCGGCGCTGTCGAGCGTGATGAAATCGGGTGCGTGCTGGATGCCCCGACGATTGATCTCGGCGCAGAGATCGTCGAGCCAGTCATAGGCTCCGAGCACGAGCTTGAAGCCCGTGGGTTTGCCAGTCACTTCTCGTACATGGGAAACGACGTCGAGAAGATCGGCAATGCTTTCGATTTCCGGGTGGCGGTTCGGGCTGATCGAGTCCATGCCCTGTGGGATGCCGCGAACGCGGGCGATTTCGTCTGTCACCTTCGAGCCCGGAAGGATACCGCCCTTGCCGGGCTTCGCACCCTGGCTGAGCTTGATTTCGAACATCTTGACCTGGTCGAGCTCACCAAGCGCCTTCAAGCGGTCGTCGCAAAGCGAGCCGTCATCCTTGCGGCAACCATATTTGGCGGTGCCGATCTGGAAGACGAGGTCGGCGCCGCCTTCGAGGTGAAACGGCGACAGTCCGCCCTCGCCCGTGTTGAGCCAGACGCCCGCCATGCGAGCCCCGTTTGAAAGGGCGAGCACCGCGGGCTTCGAGATCGCGCCGTAGCTCATGCCGGAAATGTTGTAGAGCGAGGCCGTGCGATAGGGCTTCCGCGCGAAGGGGCCAATTTCGACGATGGCGGTTTCCGCCGCATTCTGGTCGAGCGGCGGGAAGGGACAGTTCGCGAAGCTCACCGTGCCGGCGGGTCGCAGATCGCGCGTCGAGCCGAAGGCGACTGTCGTGTCGACGCCTTTCGCCGCGCGATAGACCCAGGCGCGCTGTGCACGGTTGAAAGGCAGTTCCTCGCGGTCCATCGCGAAGAAATACTGGCGGAAATATTCGCCGAGCGCTTCGAAGAGATAGCGGAAGCGGCCGATAACGGGGTAGTTCCGGCGCACCGCGTGTTTCGTTTGCGTGATGTCGATGAAGTAGATGGCAACGACAGCCAGTACAAGACAGCCGATGCCGACGATGAAGAGCGCCGACATGATGTCGACGACCTGCCAGATCACGGAGCCGTTAAGCGCGTCCGCGAGATTCTTCGTCGCCGTTCCGAAAGCGTTCATCCCCCAGCCCCCTCATGTCCCCCGCCCGGACGTCATGCGCCGGGTATTGCAGCCTCGGCCACCTGTGTCGGCCCGCTGATCGCCGGCCGCGGGTCGAGAACCTTCGGTTCGACGCGCTCCGCCACTTCGGTTCTCGTCGTTTCCGCAACATCCTCTTCCGCGATGGAGAGCCGAAGACCGACAGCGGCGCTCGCCGTTTCACGCACTTGCCGTTCCGGCGCGGTGTCGAGAACTTTCGGCGCGGGGCGGTAGTCGGCCGCTACGACCGTCTTCGCCGGAACGATGTTCACGCTGTGGCCGATCGCCGGCTTGAGAACGCCGGTCATGTCGATCTTCACTGGCTGCGGCTTGTATGTGAGGTTTGCAACACGGGTGCGTTCGTTTTCCCAAATCCGGATGACACGCGCGAAATAACGGCCGCCGCGCGATGCTGTTTGCGAATGGTAGTTCGCAACCGCCTGCTGCCAGGATCCCGTCCGCTCACGCAGACGCATGAGGAAGTCGGCGCCATAGGCAACGTTCGTCATCGGATCGAATGCGTCTTCGAGGCTTGCGAAGGCATCGGGGTGATAGCGAAGGTTCACCTGCATGCAGCCGATATCGATGGAGCGCATGCCACTGTCGAGGAGGTTCTGCGTTTTCTCGATCGCTTCGCGTTTCGTCTTGAAATAATAGGGTCGGCCTTCCGCATTGATCGTCCACGGCCAGGCGCGTGCCGTTCGGGTCTTCGAGCTGTAGCGGCCCGATTCCGCCATGGCGACAGCGGCGAGGAGCGCGCGGGGCAGGCTGTTTTCCCGTTCGTGGTGGATCGCCGCCATTTCGCAGAAGGTCGAGGGATCCGCTTGGGAGAGTTCGCCGATTTCGCGGCCGAGCACACCTTGAGGCACCGCCATGACGGCCAGCAGGACGAATACGGTGCCGAGCAGGAAGGCCCGCGGCATCCATGTCCTTGGTTGTGTCCTTGAAAGCAGCCTCGACGCCATGAACTCATCCCAGCCTTGCCGCGTGTCGGGAAGACGCGCAGCGCCCCATTTCCGGACTGATCATGGCGGGGAGGCATTAAGGAAGGTTTGAGAGCTAGACGCCGGTATGTTCCGCGGCTTTTGTTGCGCCGCACATTTCAGCATTTCAGCCGAGAGGATGTCTAAAAAAACTGCGCTGTGCCAATAAGTTGGGCGGAAATATTTTTTGCTGCGCTGCAAATGAAATTTCGCATTTCTCCCTTGATTTGTGTGCAGCGCAATGTCATCTTGTGCATCGCGGCATCGGTTGAGACTTTCTCCCGCTGCCGTAGCCCTTCCTGGGCGTTTCCTCCCTAAACTTGGGCCCTGGTTCGCCAGGGCCCCTTTTTTTGTGTGAAACGGAATTGTCGCAGGAAAGCGGGATTTTCTAGAAGGCCGCGCCCCGCATACCGGCCCCGAGCGATGCCCAGTCGCGGTCAGCCATTTCAGCGGCGAAGGCCGTCATATCATCCCGCACCTGCACAAAGCCCGCATTCCGCTCGAGCCGGTCCTCGTCCATGTAGAGCGCCCGATTGAGTTCGATCTGAAGCGCATGCAGCCCCTGGGAGGGCTTGCCGTAGTGCTCGGTATTGAAGCCGCCGGCATAGGGATTGTTGCGAACCACGCTGTAGCCGAGCTGCCGAAGGATGCGTTCGGCTTCCGCCGTGACAATGCCGGCGCAGGAGGTGCCGTACCGGTCGCCCAGCACGATGTCGGGCCGGTCGAAGCCGTTGTCGTCATCCGCGGGACCGCCCACAGAGGGCATGGAATGGCAATCGATCAAAACGGCGCAGCCGAAGCTGCGAAGCGTTTCCTCCAGCAGTTCCCTCAAGGCCTCGTGAAACGGCATATAGAGGTGCCGGATGCGCTGCTCGGCCTCGGCATAGGCCAGCGGCTGGCGATATATCTCGGCCGAATCGGCGACCACCCGGGCAATCGTCCCGAGACCGCCCGCAACGCGGAGTGAGCGGGTATTCACATGCGGGGGCAGAGGCTCGGCGAACATCGTCGGGTCGAGTTCATACGGCTCCCTGTTCGCGTCAAGATAGGCCCGGGGAAAGCGGGCGTGCAGAAGCGGCGCGCCCAGGCCCACAACGCCACCGAAGAGATCCTCGACGAAGCAGTCTTCGGAGCGGCGTAGCGTAACCGGATCGAGGTTCGAACCCGCGACAAAAGCGTCAGGGTAATGCCGTCCGCTATGCGGAGAACTGAAGACGAAGGGATTTTGCCGATTTTCGGGTTCCTCGAGAAGGAATGGCCGTTCGAAGAGGTCGGACTCGTCGGTGCCGAACGTGGCTGCGCCGATCTGCTGTTTGCTGGCCGATTTTCGGGGAGCAAGATCCATTTTGGGAAGTCGCTGAACTGCCTGACGGGTGGCGCGGGGAGCCCGCGGAAACTATTCCGTCAAGCATAGCACGGCTCGCGTCGCCGGGGCGACCGCGCGGGGAAATTGGCCTTGCCTTCGCCGGTTCACATCCTGTTTACCGTTCAAGTCCTAATCTGCGGCTCAGGATGGCGCCCCGAATCGCAGGATGTGGCATCCTGCTGGCGGGCATTCGAAAAACCGGTTGGGCTGGGGTCATGGCACGTATTCTCCTTGCTGAAGATGATGAATCGATGCGCCGTTTTCTTGCCAAGGCGCTGGAAAACGCGGGCCATGAGGTGATTTCGTTCGGCAAGGGTGACGAAGCCCATGGCTGCCTGAAGCAGGATGTTTTTGACATCCTCCTGACCGACATCGTGATGCCGGAAATGGACGGCATCGAGCTGGCACGGCTCGCGGCCGAACTCGACCCTACCCTCAAGATCATGTTCATCACCGGATTTGCAGCCGTGGCGCTGAATCCGGAGATTTCGGCCCCGCGCGAGGCGAAAGTGCTTTCCAAGCCGTTTCATCTGCGCGATCTGGTGGCCGAGGTCGACCGCTTGATGGCGGCGGCCTGACGGGGGCTTTTTCCGGCTTCAGGCCTAGCCCGGCGAAAGCGTTTCCGGCTTGTCTTTGGGGATTATCCTAGATATACGAACGGCCTTCGGGGGCATTGCCGCCGCGGTCGCCATGTGCGTCCGGTCTCCCTTGGCAATGGGCGTGTAGCTCAGCGGGAGAGCACTTCGTTGACATCGAAGGGGTCACAGGTTCAATCCCTGTCACGCCCACCATTGCCCCTCCATATTTCTCCTAGTAACGCCGTTCATGCGGCCAAATCAGCGGGATTTGCCCAATAGTCGGGCACATGCTGGCAAATTGCCATTTTCGCGCTGCGTCAAATGGCCTATTCCAGTTGGTCCGCGTCCAGGCGCGGTTTCCCGTTTTGTGCGCGGCCCTCACCGCGCGGACCCAACAGGGCTCCCTCGCGAACGGACAGCCCCAAGAGCGATACCTCATGCCGCTGAATACCCAGTTGTTGAAGAGCGTTTCCCCCCGTCAGATCATGCTGGGTGTCGGCATTCTGCTGCTTGCTGTGATCGTGGCCGTTTTCTGTTACCGGCTCTACGGACGCTTCGCCGGCCAGCAGGGGCAGCACTTTCCAACGCCGGTCGTCGAGGCCATCACGGCCGAAGCGGAGCAGGTCGAGGTGATGGTTTCCGCCCTGGGGACGCTGCAGGCCGATCAAGCCATCACGGTCACGCCGGAAATCACAGGCGTCGTTACCAGCATCGATTTCGAGGATGGCGAGCGCGTCGAGGAAGGCGAAGTCATCATCACGATCGACGACAAGGATCTGAAGGCCCGTCTGGCACAGGCCGAGGCGCGGCTTACGCTGACTCGCGCCAACTATCAGCGCGCCGAACGCTTGCTGAAACAGGGGTCTGGGACAGCGCGGGCGCGAGACGAAGCTCTCAACGATTTCAAATCGGCCGAAGCGGAGGTTGCGGCGACCAAGACTGCGCTCGACAAGGCCACCATCACGGCACCCTTCCCGGGGATCATCGGCCTCAGGCAAGTCAGTCTCGGGCAGTTTCTGACGGCGGGCGAGCCGATCGCCACACTTGCCGATGTCGATAATCTCCGCATCGACTTCCGCGTATCCGAAGTCTTCCTGACGCAGATCAAAAAGGGACAAGACGTGAGCGTCGCCTTCGACGCGTTGCCCGGCGAGACCTACAAGGGCGTCGTCAGCGCCATCGACCCGGTGGTCAGTGTTGACGGACGGGCGCTAAGCGTTCGCGCTCTTCTGCCCAACGATGATGGCAAGCTGCGTCCCGGTCTCTTCGGCCGCGTGGAAATCGTCACCGAGGTGCGCAACTCGATCATGCTGCCGGAATCCTCTGTCGTTGCTTCGCCTACTGGCGGCGAGGCGGTCTTCGTGGTTGTGGACGGGGTTGCCAAAATCACGCCGGTAAAACTCGGCGAGCGCCGGCCGGGCGAGGTTGAAATTCTTTCGGGCGTCGAGGAAGGCGATACCGTTCTCGTCAGCGGACAATTGAAGATACAGGATGGCGCGGCGGTAGAGATTGCCGGTGAGGCAGAGGCTGCCGGGGCACCGGCGGCTGGGACAGACGCCGAGACGGCGAAATAGCCGGGGAACGGGCATGAACATTTCCGAGCTCTTTATCCGCCGGCCTGTCTTCGCAACGGTGGTCAGTCTCATTCTGATGCTGATCGGGCTCGTCTCTTACGACCGACTTTCCGTTCGCGAGTATCCCGAGATCGACGAGCCGGTGGTGACCGTCACGACGACCTATCGCGGCGCGAGCGCATCGGTGGTAGAGCGTGAAGTAACCCAGCCGCTCGAAGATTCCATGGCGGGAATCGAGGGTATCGAGGTTCTGTCGTCGGCGAGCCGCGCCGAGACGAGCCAGGTGACGGCGCGTTTCAGTCTCGAGACAGATCCGGATGTCGCGGCGAGCGACGTGCGCGACAGGGTGGGTCGCGCGCGAGGCCTGCTGCCGGACGAGATCGAGGAGCCGATCATCGCGAAGGTCGAGGCCGATGCGCAGCCGATCATGTATATCGCCTTCAAGAGCGACCGCATGTCGGAACTCGACATCACCGATTATCTCGATCGTATCGTAACGGACCGGCTTCAGAACCAGCCGGGCGTCGCGCAGGTTTCGATCTTCGGCGGCCGGGAATATTCGATGCGCGTGTGGATCGATCGCGCCCGCCTTGCTGCCTACAACCTAACCGTCCAGGACATCGAAAACGCGATCCGCGCGCAGAATGCGGAAATTCCTTCGGGACGCATCGAGAGCCTCGACCGCGAATTTACCGTCGTGTCCAAGACCGCGCTGCAGACGCCGGAGGAATTCGAGAACATCGTCGTCAAGGAAACGGACGGTTTTCAGGTCCGCATGAACCAGGTGGCGCGTGTGGAAGTCGCGGCGGCGGACGAGCGCCGCTCGGCAACCTATAACGGCGAAACCTCGATCTCCCTCGGCGTCGTGAAGCAGGCCACCGCCAACCCGCTGGACGTTGCCGCGAATGTGCGCAAGGCATTGGATGACCTCGCGCCGACATTGCCAACCGGTATGTCGTCCTTCGTCGGCTACGATACGTCGATCTTCATCGCGGAGTCGATCGACTCGGTCTACGAGACGATTTTCGAGGCGGTGATTCTCGTGGTTCTCGTGATCTTCGTTTTCCTGCGAACGCTGCGCGCCTCGTTCATTCCGGTCGTCACGATTCCGATTTCGCTCATCACGAGCTTCGCAATCATGCTGATGCTCGGTTTCAGTATCAATACGCTGACATTGCTGGCGATGGTGCTCGCCATCGGTCTCGTCGTGGACGATGCGATCGTGATGCTCGAGAATATCTATCGTCATATAGAAGACGGGAAATCTCCCTTCCAGGGTGCGATCGACGGTTCCAAGGAAATCACCTTTGCCGTTATCGCCATGACGCTCACCCTCGCAGCGGTCTATGCGCCGGTCGGCTTTGCCGAAGGACGGACGGGCAAGCTCTTCCTCGAATTCGCGCTGACGCTTGCCGGAACCGTCGTGGTTTCCGGTTTCGTCGCTCTGACGCTGACGCCGATGCTCTGTTCGAAGCTCCTGCGGCATGAAACGAAGGAGACGCGGCTGCAACGCTGGCTTCGTCTGCGTCTCGACGAAATCGATGCCGGATACAAGGCCCTGCTCGCCTGTGCACTGGCGCGACGGCGCGTCGTGGTCGGCGTGGCACTTGGTGTCGCGCTTTCCTGTGGCGGTCTCTTCATG
This sequence comes from Parvibaculum sp., assembly GCA_017642695.1. Taxonomy (GTDB): domain Bacteria; phylum Pseudomonadota; class Alphaproteobacteria; order Parvibaculales; family Parvibaculaceae; genus Parvibaculum. Next base: position 199,719 of record JAEPQD010000002.1, read on the forward strand.
CTCCTGCAGCAGGAGCTTGCACCTTTCGAAGATCGCGGAACGCTTCTCGTCGTGGGGCAGGCGCCACAGGGTGCGACGCTTGAGTTCTCGCAGCGATATGCGAGGCAGCTCGAGTCGATCTATGTCGATATTCCGGAAGTTGCGGGCTACCTCGTTGTCTCCGGCTTTCCGCAGATTACGGATCTGATTTCATTCTCGCGTCTCGTCCCATGGGAGGAGCGGGATCGCACGCAGCAGGAAATCGTCCAGACGCTGCAGCCGAAGCTCAACCGAATCCCGGGAATCATGGCGTTTGCGGTCAATCCACCCTCTCTTGGTCAGAGCGGCCGGTCGCAGCCAGTCGAATATGTCATCCAGGCGTCGAGTTCCTATGAAGAGCTCGAGAAGTACGTGAGCGCGATGATGCAGGAGGTGCGGTCCAATCCGGGCTTCGTCAATCCGGACACCAACCTGAAGCTGCAGAAGCCGCAGCTCGACATCACGGTAAATCGCGCAAAGGTTGTCGATGCCGGTATCGACGTTTCGACTGTAGGCAGAACGCTCGAAACGCTGCTTGGTGGCCGCCAGATCACACGCTACGAGCAGGGCGGAAAGCAGTACGATGTGATCGTGCAGGTGGAAGATGACGACCGGCGCACGCCGACGGACATCAGCAACATTTACGTCCGGGGCTCGAAGGGCGAAATGATCCAGTTGTCGAACCTTGTGACGATTCGGGAGACGATTGCACCGAATTCACTCAACCATTTCAATCAGCTTCGATCGGCGACCATCTCCGCCAACCTGTCGCCGGGATATTCGATGGGCGAGGCCCTGGAATTTCTCGACGCGACCGCACAGCGCTTGCTGCCTGCGAATGCACAGACGGATGTGGACGGGCAGCTTCGCGAATTCGTGAAGTCGTCGGGAACGATTGCTGTCACTTTCGTGCTTGCGCTGCTTTTCATTTATCTCGTGCTTGCCGCACAGTTCGAGAGTTTCATCGATCCGCTCATCATTCTGGTGAGCGTGCCGCTCTCCATTGCCGGCGCACTCATGCTGCTCTTCCTCACCAACACGACGTTGAACATCTACAGTCAGGTCGGTCTCATTACGCTGGTGGGACTGATCAGCAAACACGGCATTCTGATTGTCGAGTTCTCGAATCAGCTTCGCGAGAAAGGCCTGTCGGTCTATGACGCGGTTGTGGAAGCGGCGGGACTTCGCCTTCGCCCGATCCTGATGACGACGGGCGCGATGGTGCTTGGCGCGGTGCCGCTTGCACTCGCCTCGGGTGCAGGCGCGGAAAGCCGGCGTTCGATCGGTTACGTGATCGTTGGCGGTATCAGCTTCGGCACGCTGCTGACGCTCTTCGTTGTGCCGACCGTCTATCTCATCATTGCGGGCTGGCGTGAGCGCAGGATCGAGGCGAGGACCGCAGGCGCCTCGCATGCACCGGCCGAATAAGATCAGAAAAACCGGGCGATCCTGATCTGAACGTAGTCGTCGTCGGCGATATTGTAGACCGGATCGCGGCGCGGTACGTCAGCGAAGAAGTAAGCTTCGATGGAGAGCCTGTAGTCGGTTGCGAAGCGTCGTTCGCCGCGGAACCGGAAGCCGAGCGCACCGGTTTCGGTGTCGATGACGGCGCCGCCCAGCATGCTCGTCGTCGCGATGTCGTTCGCCGACCAGCGCAGCGCCACGAAAGCATCATCCTGATAGGGGTTTCTCTGGTTCATGCCACGCGTGTCATAGGCGTATTCCACGACGGTTCCGAGATCCCCATCGCTGCCGAAAGCGCCATAGAACGTGTATTCGATGCCGCCGGTCACCGCCGCATAATCGTCTCCAAGCTCGCGCCGCCCGAAGCCTTCTAGCTTGTAGAGCCACGCACCGATTGTCGCCTGCAGATCGAGCGAGGCCTGCTTCATCTGCGGATAGAAGGGGGCGAGCACAAGATTGCCGCCGCCATCGAGCGCCGGCTGCAGGATCGGGTCCCGTGCGGTGCCCTGAAAATAGGAGAGCCCGAGATCGAAGTCTCCGAAGGTGTTGGCGTAGCGCGCGGCGAAATCAGGATGCCATTCTTCCGCGCTGCTCTCATATCGGGTCAGGTCGCGCTCGACCGGGATATCGGTCGCGGGGCGGCCCTCACGTCCGGGAAACGTCCTCTCGCGGAAATAGGGGAAGAAAAACGCCTCCAAGGTGCCAAAAGAACGAACGGCCCGCAGCCGCATCATGGGCTGACCGAGTTTCACTTCCTGTTTGATGGGGTCTTCGATCAGGTCCGTCTGGTTCACCACGTCGACGAGATGCACCGCCTCCGTCACGCCCCAGAAGACCTTGTCGAAGCCGACACGAAAATCCCAATCGTCGCCATAATAGGCGTAGCGCGCTTCGCGGATGTCCCAGTGACTGCGCTCTCCGTCATGCTGGTCGAGCCGGACGAAAGGCGTGAAGACGAAAGACTGGTCGTTGCCGTCCCAGAGATATTGCGCGGTGATTTCCCCGGCGATAGACAGCGTCTCGTCCTGCTGGCGCGAGCTCGACGGTGTTTCGGTGAACAGCCGGAGTTCCGGTGCAACGAAACCGCGCAGCTCGAATTCGCCGGCGTTAACCGGGTCCGTGACGATGCACGCGAGCCCTGCGCATAGCCCGAGCGCGGTTTTGCCCCCAATCGGATTATTCCATCCCACGCGAACTGCCCTGCAAAGCAACGGATGCGACGATTGTTACTGAAACTGCCTTAATCGTCCGCAAACAGACCTCTTAACATGACCTTTCGATCAGCGGACCCTTTCGAGGCTCGACGTCGAAAAGTCACTCTCCGTCAATCCCGTCTTGAACTCGTACTCTTCCCAGATGAGCTTTGTTTTCTTGCCTGTTTCGTGGTTGACCATTTCGAGCTCGCGCGGGCGCCATATGCCGTCGAGATAGCTGTCATATTCGCCGAAGGTCAGTGTTTTCAGGAGTGAATCTTTCCGGTCGTAGTAGTCTGTCCTGCGCGGCAGATAGTCAGTGGTGTCGATCCAGACGACCTGCCTGGTATAACCCGAACCTTCGTAGGCGGGCGTCCGCTCGATGACATGGCAATCGCGTTCGCCGCAAGGTTCGTCTCGCAGCCACTGGTAAGTGAATTTTCCGACTTCCTGTGCTGCGAGATCCTCGAATGCGAATTCGCTGCCGACGAAGGGGCCGGATTTATTGGACGAGGAGATGCGCTTGACGCGTTTTACGGCTGGCAGATAGAGCCACTGATCGTCCGGCTCGCCGACATGCGCATGCGTAAGAAGCGCCGTACCCTCGATGTCGCGTGGTTCGTCAAAGACCATCAAACTCCAGTCGCCCTGGTTCGCCTCCGTCACCTCGAGCATCGTGAACTGGAGCTCGCGTTCGCTGGTGTCACCGGCGGCGTTGGTGAGCACCATTTTCATACGGGCTTTCGCGTCGCCCCAGCCGCTATCGCGCCTGTCCATCTCCTCTGCAATAGCGAGACCGCGCGCGGCCGGATCGTTTTCGGGTGGCAGTGTCACTTCCGCTGCCGCTGGGGCTACACGCAAGAAAGCGAGCAGGACAAGAGCGGCAATGAAAATGGGTGGCATTCTGGATGGTCCGGTCACGTTTCCCCCTCCGTTCCGATTCAGGGGATGATGCCTGCCGCTCCCATCCGATCCAAGGGGAAATCGGAATTTCGCCGCCGGTTAACCAACATCAGCCAGGGCGAGGCGCTTTTTGCGCATTTCGCGAATGACGGGCCCCAGCATTTCCTCGTGGAAGCGGTCACAGCCGATGCAGAGATTGGCGTAGGGCTTGCCCTGTGGCGTTGTGGTGTGAGAGGCGGCGCGGAATTGTTCTTCGTCCCACCCCAAATACTCACCCATGTGCAGCGGGTCGCCTGCATTCAGGGCCTCGAAGACGGGATGGCCCTTGAGGCTCTCCAGAATGTCGGCCAACCGTTCTTCGGTGAGATTTCCGAGCGGCAGCTTGGTTTTCAGACAGCAGGGGAAGACGTCGCCATTTGGTTCGATCGCGACTTCCGATCCCGCGAATCCGTAGTTCAGAAAGTTTTTCGCTCCCGACCAGCGCGAGCAGAAGTTTGTTTCCATCGTTGCTGTCGAAAGCCCATTCTCCCAGGCGCGACCGCGCGGCCAGAGTTCCGCGATCCATTTACCGGGCTGCGCGCCGAAAAAGACGTAGAAGGGTCCATCTTCCGTCAGGTGGTCACGCCCGCTTGCGGGATCGGGTACAGGGTTGAAGCCAGCGTTTTCGAACATCGAGGTGAGATTCTCGACGAACGGTTTGCGTTTCGCCCCTTCCATGCCGACGTGATAATCGTCGAGGCTCGCCACCGCGATCATCCAGATGCCGCGTTCGCGCAACTCCTCCAGAATTTTCGGGGTCACCACGTCGCCTGTCGTCTGCATGCTGATCCTTGCACCGCCGGGCCCATATTTTTCCCGGACCGCTTCCATCGCCGGGTAGAAGAGCGTTTCGCGGACCGGGTCGATCAGCAGTTCGCCGCCCGCCATGATGATTCTGCCGATGCGCGTCGAAGGTGTGCCGTCCGCATTTGGGTGCGACGGGTCGAGATAGGTCATGGTGTCGGGCAGATTCGCGATGATGCGGCGGTGATTGTCGATGCCCTCGCCCACGATCGCTTGCAGTTCATCCCTGAGGTAAGGACGAAAGCGGACGTCGTAGCAATGCTTGCACTTCCGATGGCACGCATAGGTGAGGACATAGTAGACGGACTCCATCTGTGCTCTCTCCGCTTGTTGTACGGCGAGCATAGGGGAGTGTCGGCTGACGCGCCGATCACATCTGCGAGAGTCTAGAAGGGCCGGTCTCCGTCCACCGTCACGCGCTCCATGTGGCGGCGGTGGCCGTGATAATCGTTGAGAGCAAAATGCTGTGCTGCGCGATTGTCCCAGAAGGCGATGGCGTGTTTCGTCCACCGGAAGCGACAGGTGAATGGCTCCTGCGTGCAGTGCTCGAAGAGGAAGTTCAGAAGCGGCCGGCTTTCCCGTCGTGTCATGCCGACGAATTTTTCGGTGAAGGCCGGGTTCACATAGAGTGCCTTCCGCCCTGTCTCGGGATGGGTGCGCACCACCGGATGTTCGTAGGAAGGAGTGTCGTCGCCCGCGGTCGCGACCTGCATCGAAGAACGTTTCTGCGCCGAGTGGCCGCGCTCGCTGTATTCGCCCTTTGCCGTATGGACGGCCTTCAATCCCTCGAGCATCGTCTTCATGCCATCCGACAGCGTTTCGTAGGCGAGATACTGGTTTGCCCAGAGCGTGTCACCGCCATAGGGCGGCACTTCCTTCGCGTAGAGGATGGAGCCGAGCGCCGGCTCCTCGAGAAAGGACATGTCGGAGTGCCAACCACCACCGAAATTGATGCGGTCTTCAGGCTCCTTCACGATCTGCATGATTTCCGGATGGCCGTCCATGCCCTTTACATAGGGGTGGATATTCAGCGTGCCGAAGCGGCGGCCAAAGGCCTTGTGCTGATCGTGGCTGATATGCTGGTCGCGGAAGAAGATGACGACATGATCAAGGAAGGCCTGATGAATGGCGTCGAAGGTTTCGTTTGACAGATCCTTCGACAGGTCGACACCTTCGATCTCGGCGCCGAGTGCGCCGGAAATCGGCTTCACCTCGATGGACTTCGGTCCCATGACAGCCTCCCTGTGATTCTACGCGGTCGCCTTCTGGAAAGCGGGGCGCTCTCCGAGTAAAGCGAAATAGGCGTTCACGTTCGGATAGTCTTCGGTCAACAGGCCGAAGAGCTTGCAGAGCAACAGGTCGTAGCCGAGCATCACGTCGGCGGCGGTGAACTCCTCGCCGCAGATGTAATCCTTGTCGGCAAGTTCCCGGTCGAGAATACCCAGCATCTTCTTCGCGCTCTCGGTTGCTTCCGCAGCGACCTGTGGAATGCGCTGGTCTTCGGGGCGAATGAAGGAGTGCTGCGCGATATTGCCCAGCGGCCCCATGAAGGTTGCCTCGGCAAAGTGGAACCAGTGAAGGTATTTCCCGTGCTCCGGGGTGCCGGCTTTCGGCTCCAACTGCCCCTTTCCGTGCTTTGCGAGCAGATATTGCGCGATAGCGCCGGACTCGTTGAGGATCAGCCCGTCATCGTCGATGGAGGGCACCTTGCCGAGCGGGTGAATTGCCAGATAAGCCTCGGACTGGAGATCCTCCGGCGCAAATTTCATTGTCTTGAGCTCGTAGGGTATTCCGAGCTCCTCGCAGAGCCAGACGATGCGGACGGAGCGCGTGTTCTGCGCGTGATAGATCTTGAGCATTTTCTCTCCCTGGGTTCCGATCAATTGCCGTTTCCGGCACTCTAGCGGATGTGGCTGTCACCCGCGAGAGGCGCGGGGGAAGAGCCGTTCGAGCGTTGATGCAAAGGCAGGCAGGAAGAAGATCGCGGCTACCATGTTCGCAAGGAACATGAAGGATAGAAGAATTCCCATATCTGCCTGCAATTTGAGGCCGGAGAAGGCCCAGGTCGACACGCCTACCGCAAGTGTCAGGCCTGTAAAGATCACGGCGACACCGATCTGCTGCAGGGCGAGCGGATAGGCGCGTTCGATCGGTATGCCCTCGTCGAGAAGACTCTGCAGGCGGCTGTAAATGTAGAAGGCGTAGTCGACACCGATACCGGTGGCAAGCACGAGCACTGGAAGGGTCGACACCTTCAGCCCGATATTCAGTGCCGTCATCAGCCAGTAGCCGAGGAACGTCGCCATCAAGAGCGGCATGCAGCAGCAGATGATCGCCCGCCAGTCCCGATAGGCCAGATAAACGAGAAGGACGATAACCGCATAGATCCATGCGAGCATCGGCATCTCGTTAGCCTCTATCACGTCGTTTGTTGCCGCCATCACACCGACGCCACCCATCGCGAGCCTGAAGTTGACATCGTCGCGCGAAAGAGCGCCGGGATCGGTGGAGCGAAATTCCTTTACGGCACCGATCACGGTCTCGATTGTTTGCGCCTTGTGGTCGTCCAGATAGATGATGACGGGAAGGATCGTGCAGGCTTCGTTCAGCAGGCCGCTCGACGGTTCGTAGAGCGAGGTTGTCTGTATGAGATCCGCTTCCGCATGCGGCAGACCGATCCAGCGCGGATTTCCTTCCCGCCAGATGGCCGAACTGTCGCGAACCGACATCGGCAGGGATTGCACGGAGTTGACGTTTGGCACGTTTCGCATGGACCATGAAAAACGTTCGACCAGATGCATTGTGTCGTAATCGATGCAGGCGTCGGGCGGTGTCTCGACGACGACGATCAGCGCATCGGCCGAGATCGAGAAGCGGCTGACGATTTCCGCGATGTCGCGGTTGTAACGGGAAGACGGCCACAGTTCGGAGAAGCCGGCGGTCAGGTCGCCGATATGGCGCTGCCGCGTCTCATACACCGCGGCAACGAGCAGAACGGCAAACACCACCAGGGCACATATGGCTGGCACGGGACGTGCGATATGTCCGATGGCGCCCATGACCCGCTCGCGCGACTGCCGCAGCCGCGCAAAGGTTTCCGCGAAATCGGGACGAACCGGCATGTACGAGGCGACCAGCGGCAGCATGACGAGGTTCGTCACGATCTTCAGCGCCACGCCCAGGCCCGCCATAACGGCCAGATCCTGTATGACCTCGATGGGAATCAGGTAGAGCGTGCCGAAACCCACCAGGTCGGTCACGAGCGCAAGCGATCCGGGGACGAGCAGGCGCCGGAAGGTAGTGCGTGCCGCTTCGTCGGCGCTGTGGCCTTCGCTCAATTCTGTGCCGATGAGGTTGATCTGCTGCACACCGTGACTGACGCCGATCGCGTAAACGAGGAACGGCACCAGAACGGCGAGCGGATCCAGCCCCCGGTCCATCAGGTGCAGCAAGCCGAATTGCCAGACGAGCGATACGAGCGAACAGAATACGGCGAGGAATGTGAGCTGCGGCGAGCGGCAATAGATGAAGACCGCGAGCGTCGTGAGAACGAACGCCAGAATGAAGAAGACCAGAACATCGCTTGCGCCGTCCGCTATGTCGCCGATGAATTTCGTGAAGCCGACAATCTGTATTTCGACGTTCTCATCTTCGTAGCGGTCGCGAATTCTTGTTTCGAGCTTGTCTGCGAGATCGAGATAGTCGAGCTGTTCGCGTGTGATGGGGTCGATTTCCTGCAATTCGGCCATGACGAGTGCGGCGCGATGGTCGTTGGAGATCAGGAAACCTTCGTGCTTTCCGTTCAGCGTTCGATCCCGGATCGTCGCCACATCGTCGCCGGTGATGTTCTCTACCGTGACGCCGTTTGGAATAACGGGGTAGGCGTTGATGCCTTCTTCGGTGTTTTCCGTTACGCGCGTCGAGGGTGACCAGAGCGACTTCACGGTGGTGCGCCGCACGCCCGGGAGGAATGTCACTTCCTCGGTTACGGCCTGCAGCCTTTGCATGAAGGCGGTATTCCAGATCGTACCCTCGCGTGCCTTCACGGCAACGAGAACGAGGTTTGCGCCGGGTACCTGGTTCTCATACTCGAGGAAGGTCTGAACGTATTCGTGACTGGTCGGTACCTGCTTCAGGAATCCGGCTTCCATCCGGAGCTGTACGGCGTAGTAGCCCATTGCCAGAGTAAAAAACGCCAGCGCCAGCAGGATGAGTGCGCGCGCCTTGAAGACCACGAATTCGACCGCGTTCACGGAAACTCCCCCCACGGCGCGTTCTCCCGGGATGGCGCCGCCTCTGTTTCCCCTCATGACCCTGCGTTTGCTGCCGAGGCGACGATTTTTCTGCGGATGCGTAGCCGTCGCGGCGATTTTGGGTCAAGATTAGTAAAATCAAGTTACAAAGTGGGGGTGGGGAAATGAGTTTGTCAAAGTGTATCTATGGATTTGCTGCAACGTGGTTCCTGCTGGCGGGGGCGGCGAGTGCAGGCGTTCCGGCGGCCCAGGTAGAGCGTCTGGGGCAGGATCTCACGCCAATGGGGGCTGAGCGGGCCGGTAATGCGGATGGGTCCATACCGGCCTGGACGGGGGCACTCTCCTCTCCCCCGGCGGGTCTCGCCTCGGTACCGGAAGGGCATTACGCCGATCCCTTCGCGGACGACCCGGTGCTTTTCACCGTCACGAAGGAGAATCTCGGCGAGCACGAGGACATTCTGACGCCTGGCCAGCGGGCCATGCTTGAGGTCTATCCGAACTACAAGCTGAATGTTTATCCCTCGCGACGGAGTTGTGCGCTTCCCGAGGAAGTTTACGGCGCTATCCGCAAGAATGCGGCAAACGGCTCGCTAGGGGGCGGCGGGGACAGTCTTGAGGGCGTGGTGCACGGCGTGCCCTTTCCCATTCCCTCCAACGCCTACGAAATCGTCTGGAATCACAATCTGCGCTATCGCGGCTACAAGGTGTCCCGCACTTTCGTTTCCGCCGCGCCGACACGTGACGGAAATTTTACGCCGATCAAAGTGCAGGACGATCTGATATTCGACTATTCCGCGCCGGGTATTTCGTCGCTCGAGGATCTTGACAATACCTCCTTCCGCTATCTGCAGGAGACACTGTCGCCGGCGCGGCGTGCCGGCCAATTGCTGCTGGTGCATGAAATCGTGGACCCCAGCCGCGGCGAGCGGCGCTCGTGGCAATACACGACAGGGCGTACGGATTCCGCACCGCGCGTGCAGCGCACAAGCGCCATCAACTACGACACGCCGCAAATCTACTCGGACGCCATGTCGACCGCCGACAGCTTCGACGTCTTCAGCGGTCCGCTCGACCGTTTCGACTGGAAATTTCTCGGGATCGAAGAACGCTACATCGCCTACAATTCCTATGAATTGAGTTCACCGGCCCACAAATATGCGGACATCATCAAGCCGGGTCATCTCAATCAGGATTTCGTGCGCTACGAAAAGCATCGCGTTTGGGCTGTCGAGGCCGTGGTGAAGCCGACGCAACGTCACGTCTATAGCCGGCGTGCCGCCTATTTCGACGAGGATGGCTACAACATGGCTGCGGGTGAGCTGTACGATGCGCGCGGCGGATTGTGGCGTGTGCAGGAGGCGCACCTCATTCAGTACTACGACGTACCGACCTGCTTCAATGCATCCGACGTGGTCTACGATCTGGTGGAAGGACGCTATGTCGTCCAGAACCTCAAGAACGAGGAAGCCGGGATCGTGTTCGACGCCGACGAACTCAATGACATGATGTTCGTCCCCGAGGAGTTGCGCAGGCGGATCAACCGCCGTTGAGACGGAGGCGTCAGTCCAGCGCGCCGACGAGGGAGGCGCGCTGGGACATCTCGATCCAGTTGCCGTCCGGGTCGCGCACGAAGGAGATGCGCGCGACCTTGCCGAGCGTTTGCGGGGCGCGGCCTTCCGTGCCGCCGCGTGCGAGGATGGCGGCGTGTTCCTCGTCGACGTTACGGATCTGGATCGTGATGTAGCGGAAGCCCTGTCCCTCCAGTGTGGGATCGGTGGTGACGTCTCTTGTTTCCCCGAAAAGGATCGCGCTGTCGCCGCAGAGGAAGCTGTCGCCGCCTTCCTCCGGTACGTCGGGCAGGCCGAGCGCCACCGCATAAAAGCGGCGGTGCGCATTCGCATCACGCACGCCAAGGCGAATACCGATCCGTTCGATGCCGTGAGCCCCCGGAGGTATCAACGTCACCTTGTTGCCGTCCGGGTCCGTCAGACGCTTCGGACCCAATAGTCCCTCTCGCGCGATCAGCAATTCGCGATATCCGGACGACGGTGCTATCGGCAACTCATTCCTGGAATGATTGATCTTCAGCACAGATCCGAGGAGATCATGGCGGTGCTGCTGCACGCCGCCGCCAAGTGGCAGAACGTGATCGAGCGGAAGCCCGATCTCGTTCTGCCAGAAGTCGAGCATGGGCTCGAGGTTCGTCGTGAAGAGGCCGACATCGATACGCGGTTTCACGAGTTCCATGCCGGCCTCCTCTTCGGTTCAAGGCGTTTCGTTCGAGAAGACGATGGTGCCGGATGCAGCGAACATGCCGCCGACGCCATGTGCGATGGAGATTTTTGCGCCTGGCACCTGCGCGGGAGCGATGCCCCGCATCTGACGCACGCTTTCTTGCAGGGCATACATGCCGTACATGCCGGAATGCATGTAGGAAAGACCGCCGCCGTTCGTGTTCAAGGGCAGCTTTCCGCCTGGGCGCGTATTGCCCTCCCGGATGAATGCGGCACCTTCGCCGCGTTCGCAGAAGCCGAGGTCTTCCAGCCCGTAGATCGGGAGATGGGCGAAAGCGTCATAGATCATCAGATGGTCGACCTCCGAATGCTTGATGCCCGCCTCATCGAAGGCCTTCTTGCCCGAGACGCGAAATGCCTTCGAGGTCGTGAAGTCCTCCATCTGGCTGATCATCGGCGTTTCGCAGCTTTCACCCGTGCCGAGAATGTAGACGGGCTTTTGTGGGAAGTCCTTTGCACGCTCCGCACTTGTCAGGATCAGTGCGCCGCCGCCATCGGTGACGAGGCAGCACATGAGGAGCCGGAACGGCCAGGCGATCATCTTGGAGTTCAGGACATCGTCCACCGTAATAAGGTCGCGGAAGCTTGCGCGCGGGTTCTTCGCAGCCCACTCGCGCTGCACGACGGCCACCTGAGCCACGTCCTCCTCCGTCACGCCGTACTGCTTCATGTAGCGGAGCGCCGGGATCGTGAACATGGTGGGCGGGTTCGTAATGCCGTAGGGCACCTCGAACTGGCCGGACTGGCTTGCCGGATCGCGCGAGAAGCGGCGCGCGCCGACGCGGGAGCGACCACTCTCCGCATGGGTGATCAGCACCGTGTTGCAGAGCCCTTCATTGATCGCGGCCGCCGCGTGGCGGACATGCAGCATGAAGGAGCAACCGCCGACACTCGTGCCGTCGACCCATGTCGGCGTGATGCCGAGGTAATGCGCGACCTCGACGGGGCTGTCGCCCGCTGTCGCGACGCCGTCGATGTCCTTCGCGGTGAGACCCGCATCCTTCATCGCGTTCAAGGCGGCATCCGCATGCAGCATCAATTGCGATGTGTTCGGAATCTTGCCCATCTCCGTCGTTTCGGCGGCGCCGACGACAGCCACTGTTTTCTGCTTCATCGTTTTACCCCTTCACCGGCCGGAATTTCGGAAGGCTGATCTCGTCATTCGCCTTCTCGAAGGTCACTTCGAGGGGCATGTCGAGGATGAGCGCTTCCGGCGTCTGCGGGCAGTCGACAATGTTTGTCATCATGCGCGGGCCTTCGGCGAGGGTGACGACCGCGATCGAATGCGGCATCTCGCCGAAGTCCGGACGGGGACGGTGATTGATGATGTAGCTGTAGAGCGTCGCCTTGCCGCTCGCCTTGAAGATTTCCACGTCGCGCGAGCCGCAGGCCGGGCAGAAGGGGCGGGGTGGGAAGTAGCTTTCCTTGCAGCCTGTGCAGCGCTGCAGCCTCAACTCGCCCTCTCGGCAGCCCTCCCAGAAATGGCGGGTTTCGGGTGTAGGCGAGGGCAGCGGGCGATTGTATTCCGCCATGGAAGTCTCCCTGTCTGGTGTTCGAATTCTTGTTGGCGGCGAGGATAGCCGGGCGGGGGGATTTGGCAAACTCCCGGAATTCTGCGGTTTTGAGCCGTTGATTTGGGCTTGCCGGACCCTTATGTTTCAAAATGAAACGTTCAGGGAATGCCGATGCTCCTGCGTCTTTTCATATTGGCCGGATTCTTCGCGGCGGGGCTTATGGCTCCGGCGGCGGCCGGCGAGGTGCGCTGGATCGATCCTTGGGCGCCTCACGATGCCGTGCCCGAGCTCGCGGGCGGACCTTCGGTCCATGCCCCGTATCCGCAAAGCGATAACGGTAATGCCATTGTCTGGATCGATCCCTGGGCGGGCGAAGACTGCGAATGCGCGGGCGGGAACGCCGATATGACGGGTTCGCTCCACCTTGCCGGCTTCAACGGCGGTGTCGGCAACCGGCAGAGCATCGTCGTTATCTCGAACGGATTCTTCTTCAATCCTGCGCTGCCCGCCGGGCAGGTACCGATGACGGGTACGCGCGCCGCGCCGGTTCATCCGCTGGGCGGCCCGCGCTTCTGATCCTTCCGTTCCTTGCAGAAAAAGGGGAGGCGGCGGTGCCGCGCTCCCCTGTTCCGTCGCAGCGGAAGACTGCTTACATCTTGCCGTCGCCGGACATGTGATCGTCGGACATTTCGCCGTCGGTCATCATGCCGTCTTCCGACATATCGTCTTCCATCGAACCTTCGTCCGACATGCCGTCGCCCGACATCTCGTCGCCGGACATGTGGTCCTCGGACATTGTGCCCTCGTCCATCATCTCCTCTGCATGGGCGGCGCCCATCGTCATTGCGCCGAGCAGGGCAATGCCGAAAGCTGCGGCGGCGGGCTGAATGCGTTTCATGATTGTGCTCCTGTTTTCTGTCGTTTCGCGGAATACCGCTTCGGCCCGGCGCCGTGCCGCGGCCGCCCGTTCTCTATAATCCGCGCCAGCGCTGCTGTCGGTTCACGACTGAGCACATGGAAGTGACGCGATCCTCGCGTCACTTCACGGAAGCGTGACCGGTGCCGAAGGTCGTGGTTGCCCTCAATCGAAGCCGTGAAAGATCGCAAAGCTCTCGATGGGTTCGCGCTCGGCGACCAGCGTATTCACGGGAGCCGTTTCGTCGGCATAGCCGAGCGACATGCCGCAGACGATATATTCCTCGTCGGGCACATCGAGCACACGGCGCGTGACGCTCCAGAAATTGTTCCAGGCGCCCTGGGAGCAGGTGTCGAGTCCACGCGCCTTCGCCGCCAGCATGATCGACTGCATGAAGATCCCGATATCGAGAAAGCTCATGCAATCGAGATCCTTGTCGATGGTGAAGATGAGGCCCACAGGCGCGTCGAAGAACTGGTAGTTGCGGCCCCACTGCTTCCAGTTCGCGGCCTGGTCGCCTTTCGGAATGCCGATCAGTCCGTACATTTGCTTGCCGAGCGTGCGCATGCGCGTGGTGTAGGGCTCCTTGCGCTTCGAGGTGCGCGGAAACTCCGCGATCTTGTCGGCGGGGTCGGTCTCCCGGTGCGCGAGCACCTCTTCTTCGAGCCGACGGCGCACCTCGCCCGCCACCACGTGCACCTTCCAGGGCTGGATGTTGGTGCCGGATGGCGAAAGCCGCGCCAGTTCGAGAATCTCCTTCACGAGGTCGAGCGGTACGGGGTCCGGCTTGAAGGCGCGCACGGATTTCCGCGCCTTCAGCGCTTCTTCAAGGTTCATGGGGCTTGCTCCGGAAAGGGGATGTCGATGGCGGATTGTTAGCAGGTGGCTCTCGGGCTGCAAAGGGCAGGGACTGCCCTTGATAATATTGCACTCGTCGTGCCATAAATGCGCCGCCCGGAGGGCCTTGCGCGGAACATTCCATGGCGAGCGGTACCATCATCGTTCACGGCCTCACACTTTCCTATTTCACGGGAAAGCTCGAAGCCTGGCTGCGCGCTAGAGGCATTCCGTACCGCTTCGAGGAAATGGATACGCACGCTTTCCGCCGCGCTGGCCGCGCGACGGGTGTTCTGCAGATGCCGCAGGTGGAAATGCCGGACGGAAGCTGGTTCACCGACACGACCGCCATCATGGCGGATTTCGAGAAACGCTTTCCGGGCCCGGCGCTCTCGCCGCGCGATCCGGCGGCGCGCTTCGCGAGCCTCCTTCTCGAAGACCATGGCGACGAGTGGCTCTGGCGGCCCGCGCTTCACTATCGCTGGTCCTTCGCCGAGGACATGACGCTGATGAGCGCACAGATCGCGCGCACGATGTTGCGCGACGTGAAGCTGCCGTTCTGGCTCCGGCGGCAGGTCATCCTGCGGCGCCAACGCCGTGTCTATCTCGCGGAAGATGGTGTGACGAAGGAAACCGCACCGCAGATCGAAGCGCTCTATCTGGAGACGCTCGACGCGATGGAAGCCGTTCTTGCGAGGCGTCCTTTCCTCATGGGCGAACGTCCCGTCCAGGCGGATTTCGGCTTTTTCGGTTCCATGTTCCGGCATTTCTCCTCCGACCCGACACCGGCAGCGATCATGCGCGCGCGGGCGCCACATGTGCTTCTCTGGGTGGCGCGTCTGTGGGCCGCGCAGCCCGGTGACATCGAGAAGGCGGCGCTTCCCGCCTCCGTGCCGGACGATCTTGTGCCAATCTTCGCGCGCATCGCATCCGACTACCTGCCTTATCTCGCAGCGAACGAAGCGGTGCTCGCGCAAGGTGACAAACACGTGCGCTATTCGCAGAGTGGCGTCCACTGGGACGTGCCGGTGAGCCCCTATCGTGCGCATTGCCTTTCGGCCCTCAGGAAGGAATACGCTTCGCTCGATCAGGGCGCGCGTTCGAAGATCGACGCATTGCTTGGCGAGGGCGCGGAACTTCTCTGTGGCCCGGCAATCCCCAACGTTGAAGACACTCCGGAGCCCCGTCCCGCGTCGCGACCGGCAGACCGGCACTGGCGCCGTGCCGCAGGAAGGAAAAGGACATGACCATTCGCCGTCTGGCGGGCCTTGCCGCCTTGTTCGCCATTTTCGCTTCGTCCGCGGGTGCGCAGGAAGCGACGCGACCCAATATCGTGGTGATCGTGGCGGATGATGTCGGCTTCAGCGATTTCGGTGTCTATGGCAGCGAAATTTCGACACCCAATATCGACGCGCTTGCTGCGCGCGGCGCGCAGTTCTCCAACTTTCACACCGCGCCTGTCTGTGCGCCGACGCGCGCCATGTTGATGACAGGCACGGACAGCCATCTCGCCGGCATCGGCAACCTGCCGGAATCGGCGCCCCCTGCGCTTCGCGGCCAGCCGGGTTATCTCGGCCGTCTCGCGGACGATGTCGTTACCGTGGCCAGTCTTCTTCGGGAATCCGGTTACCATACGGCCATGGCCGGCAAGTGGCATCTCGGCCACGACGCCGCTTCGCTTCCGCCCGCGCGCGGCTTCAATCGTTCCTTCGCGCTCGACGCGTCCGGCGCCGACAACTGGGAGAAGCGATCCTATCTGCCGATCTACGACGACGCGCCCTGGTTCGAGGATGGCGAGCCCGCCGATCTGCCGGAGGACTTCTATTCCTCGAAGTTCATCGTCGACAAGACGATCGAATATCTAGACGAGGATGCACTGAGCGGCCGACCCTTCTTCGCCTATCTCGCCTTCCAGGCAGTTCATATCCCCGTGCAGGCGCCGCGGGAGTTCGTCGAGAAGTATGAGGGCGTCTATGCGGAGGGTTGGGACCCGCTCCGCCAGGCGCGCTTCGAGAAGGTGATCGAGCGGGGCCTTCTGCCTGCCGATATGGAACTCGGACCGATGCCGGAGGGCTTGCGCGACTGGAACGCACTTTCGGAAGAGGAGCGCGCACTGCTGGCAAAGAGCATGGCCGTGAATGCAGGCATGCTCGAAGCGATGGACTTCCATATCGGCCGCTTCATAGCCCATCTGAAGGAGACGGGTGCCTACGAGAATACGATTTTTTTCGTCATGTCCGACAACGGGCCCGAGCCAAACCTGCCGACCGACACGCCGGGCTTCAAGCAGTGGCTCTGGTGGGAGGGCTACAGCCGTGATGTCGAAACGCTCGGCGAGAAGGGCACCTATGCCTTCATCGGTCCGGAGTTCGCGAGCGCCGCCGCGTCCCCCGGCTCCTTCTTCAAGCTCTATGCGGGCGAGGGCGGCATTCGCGTGCCCTTCATTGTCGCTGGTGCGGGGATTCCACCTGAAGGCATCGTTCCGGAGTTCAGCTTCGTCACCGACATAGCGCCGACTATTCTCGATCTTGCGTCCGTTCCCCAGGTTGAGGCGTTCGAGGGCAAACCCGTGAAACCGATGATGGGGCGTTCGCTCATGCCACTTCTGACGGGCGACACCGACACGCATTATGCGGATACGGAGCCCGTCGGCATGGAAGCGGCCGGCAACGTCGCGCTCTTTCGTGGTGACTTCAAGCTGGTCCGGAACATGCCGCCGCTCGGCGACGGCACGTGGGCGCTTTACAACATCAAGCTAGATCCCGGTGAGACAAGGGATCTCTCTGCCGATAGGCCCGGCCTCTTCATGGAACTGAGGGCTGACTACGAGGACTATGCGGTTTCCGTCGGTGCGCTCGAGGTGCCGGAAGGCTACCGCCAGATGCAGCAGATCGCAGACGACTGGATGGACGAGAACGGGTGGAAACTCATTCTCGGCGCGCTCGTCCTTCTCGCGCTTGCCGCCGGTCTCTGCTGGCTCGTCTTTCTCGGCATCCGGAGGTTGATCAGGTCCTGAGCGCCGTCAGACCTTCATAAGTTCGCGCAGCACGTCCGTCTGAGAACTTTTGCCCAGCTTGTCCTTGATGCGGGCGAACTGCGTACGGACAGTGTTCACGCTGCAGCCGCGCTGCTCCGCAATCTTGGTGATGGAATGTCCGAGGACGAAGGAGACCGCTATTTCGGCTTCCGCCCGGGTAAAGCCGAAGGCGAGTACATAGTCTTCGGGAATGGGGTCGCGCCCGGTCTGTGGAATAGTCCATTCGAGGCGGGGATTGATGGCAAGCATCCGTTCCACGAACTCATTGTCGTTTCGCTGGGCCCACTCCTTGATCTCGGCAATCCGGCGGTGGATGTCGTGACCCTCATGTCCAAGGGCGCCCGCATAGAGTTTGCTTCGAAGATCGTCAGACACGTTCTTCCCCTCGTTGCCGCGTGTCGTCGCGAGGCAGGTTCGGGCGCTCAAAGTGTGCGCCGATGAAGCTGCCGATTTCGTCTACTGCCTTTCGTGATTCCGGCAGCAGAGCGCTCAGTCTTTGCCAGCCATGCGGCATGGGCGGATAGAGGCTGAGTGTCACGTCGACTCCTGCACGGTGCAGTGCGTTCTCCACACGCACCGAATCATCGAGCAGTACATCCGCTGTGCTTGCCTGGATGAGTGCCTTCGGCATGCCGGTGAGATCGGCGAAGACCGGGGACACGACTGGATCTGCCGGCGTGTGTCCTTGCAGGTAGAGTTCGCGACTGATCATCAGGATTTCGATGTTGTTGGTGATTGTCGCCCTGTGCGCGTTGGTCAGGATCGACCGGCCGGAAAGCGTGAGGTCAGCCCAAGGGGCGAGAAGCGTCATGGCGGCAGGCATCGATGCGCCGCGTTCGCGCAGTTTCAGCAGAGCACCGAGTGCGATACCGCCTCCGGCACTGTCGCCGAGAATCTGGATACGGTCGGGCGCACGTCCCCGGTCGATCAGCCATTCGTAGGCATCCGCGACGTCCTCGACCGCAGCGGGGAAAGGGTTTTCAGGAGCGATCCGGTAATCGACAGCCAGCGCCGTCGCCCGGGTCATTGCGCAAATTCTTGCGGCGAGCGAGAGGTGGAGCTTCGACTGCCCAAAGATGAAAGAGCCGCTGTGTACGAAAAGGATGGTCCGGTCGTCTTCCGATTCCGGGACCGTCACCCAGTCGGCGGCCCCCGGAGCGCCTTTTACCCGTGTCACCTGCATGCCGGGTGGTGGCGCAGTCATCCGGCTTTCGCCGCTGCGTAGTTTCGTGCGTGCGTCTTCCACGTCGAAAGTCGCAGCCGTTCCATGCGATTTCCGCATCATCCGGCGGCTGACCGCATTAAAAGCCAGATTGAAAAGCCATCCCCGGAACGAAAGCCGCGCCGCCGGCCGTGCTCGTGGCGGTAGCGTCATTGTGGGTGTGTCGAGCGTGCGTGCTGTCATGTGCAAACCCCTCGCTCCGGGTGGCAGGCGACCGCCCGGTTGTCCCTTTATCTAGTATGTCGGCAAATCTCCTGTGCATCACCAATTTTGGTGATTTCGTTCAATGGGTCCTCCCTATCATTTCTGGCGAAGAGCGCCGGCCTGCGGCGCTCCTAGGGCTGGAGGGCTTCATGACACACCGGAGTGCCGCGCACCCTTGCGCCGTGAAACGCGTATTTCTGCCGTTACTCGCCGTGATCGGCCTTGCGCTGGGAGGCTGCGTGATGGCGCCCCCGGAGGAGGAATCCCTGCCCTTGTTCCTGGAGCTGCCGCCTGACGCGCCGAAGGAGTCGGTGCTTGATGATCTTGAACCCGGCGTCGCGGGAGAGCTTTCCCCAAAGCGCTACAGCATGAGGGAGCTTGTCGCAGAGATTGAAGAAATGCAGCGCCGGTGTCAGCGCGGCGACGAGTTCCGCGACGATTATCGTGAGCGCTATCGCCGCCTTCGTCAGCAGCTTCAGGACGGTGCCAACAAGGAAGCGGCCGCCCTTCAGGCTGCGGGCAAGGATCCCTATGAAGATGAGCGCATCCGCTACATGCACGAGGCGCTCGTCCGCCTGGAGGCGAATCCGGACTGCCGCAAGCAGCAGGTCGTGGGATACGAGCCGGAATTCGGCGCGTCCGTCGACGGCGGCATCGGCGTCGCGAGGCTCGGCCTGCCGGGTTACCGCTTCCTCGGTACGGAGGTGGGCGCCATTCCCAATCTTTCCAACGGCTACAGTTTCGAGGATGAGGAAACGACGAGCGTGCAGCAGATCGGCGGCGGCATCGACTTGCCGTGGCGCGCGTTCGGTTCGACGCGCTTGAGTCTCAGGCTTTCGCTTATGCGCACGAGCGTCGACATCGACCGCAACACGGGGGCGTTCGATCCGTCAGGTGCCACGCTTCTTATTCCCGGCACGGGCGACGGACCATCCGGCGCGGGCTTCTCCCTCGCAAGCGCAGGCGGCCTCAACGTCGTGACGACATCGAACTACCGGTTGAAGCTCGACAGCGACGCTTTCTATGCCAAGGTCATGGGCGAGTACTGGTGCGACGACGATTATGATGACGAGGAGCCGGGCATCGGCTTCTTTCCCTATGTCGGTGTTCGCTACACGGATAGCGATTTCCGTCAGAGTTTCGGCGGCTCCATTCCGGGCTATGGCCGAGATTTCGAATACAACACGGTTGTTGATACGAAATCCTGGGGTCCGATCGCGGGCTTTCAGATCGCGAAACCGATCTCCGGGTCGGCCGTTGCACTGCGGGCGGGCGTTACGGCATCGATCGAGTTCAACGACGCAAGTGGATCGGACAGTCTCGACTTCACGGGCTTCGGTCGCCAGACGATGCGGGTTTCGAACGACGACACGACGCTCAGCTATGGGGTCAATGCCGGTGTGACCGTCGGCGCAACGGCACCCATCCGGTTCGATGTCGATGCCTTTGCGGGATCGAGCGGCAATACGCCGGTCGTCACGCGCGACGGTGTGCGGCCCTCGCAACTGGAGATGGAAAGGACGGACTATATCGGCGCCACGCTCCGAACGACCTTCCGCTTCTAGCGCGGGTCAAAGGCCGAGCACGGCCTTTGCCATGATGTTGCGCTGAACTTCGTTCGTACCTGCATAGATCGAGCCTGCGCGGTCGTTGAGGTATTTCGGCGCGACAGTCCATGAATAGTCGGGGCCGACCGGCGTTTCGTTCGGCGAGACCGGCGGCGCGTCCGGCACCGGGCCGCCCGGCGCCGTCGCGTGCGGCTGGAACGGCAGCGCGTAATAGGCGACCGTTTCGAGCGCGATCTCCGTCAGGCGCTGACTCACTTCGGTGCCGCGCGTTTTCAGGAGCGACGATTCCGCGCCGGGCGCCTCGCCGTGGGAAAGCGCCGACATGATCCGGTGTTCGGTATATTCGAGCGCGGTGATTTCGGCGGCGGCCTCTGCGACCTTCCGTGCGAAGCCCTCGTCGTCGATCAGCCTTCCGCCGCCGCCTTCGGCTTCCTCGCGCGCCATGCGACGGATGCGGTCAAGCCGCGTGTGGAGACCTGGTGCATAGGCATGGCCGCCGCGCTCGAACTGCATCAGATATTTCGCGACCGTCCAGCCTTCGCCGACCTTGCCCACGACGTTCTTTTTCGGCACGCGCACATCGGTGAAGAAAATCTGGTTCTGGATGTGCTCGCCGGAGAGCATGATCAGCGGCTCCACTTTCACGCCGGGCGTGTCCATGTCGATCAGGATGAAGGTGATGCCGCGCTGGGGGATGTCCTCTTTCGAGGTGCGCACGAGATTGAAGATGCGGTTCGCGTAATTCGCATGCGTCGTCCAGATCTTCTGGCCGTTGCAGACGAAGTCGTCGCCGTCTGCCTTCGCGCTCATCTGGAGGCTCGCAAGGTCGGAGCCCGAGCCCGGCTCCGAATAGCCCTGGCACCAGAAGTCCGAGCCGTCGAGAATGCGCGGCAGATAATATTCCTTCTGCTCCGGCGTGCCGTAGCCGATAAGCACTGGACCGCACATGCCGAGGCCCATCGGCGACAGAGCGGGTGCGCCCGCCGCCGCAAGTTCGCTCGAAAAGATATAGTGCTGGATCACGCTCCAGTCGCAGCCGCCATGTTCGACCGGCCAGGCGGGCGCCACCCAACCCTTCTCGTACAAGGCTTTGTGCCAGGTCATGGTGGTGTCGTAGTCGGCATAGACGCTCGTCATGCGCCGTCCGACGGCGCGCAGTTCCGGCGTCAGCTTTTCGTCGAGAAAGCTCCGCACCTCGTCGCGAAAGGCGGCGTCCGCCGCGCCAAAGGCGAGTTCCATGTTTTCCTCCCGGTTCGCATATCGTTTGCGGGAAGTAGGCCCCCGCCGCCGAGCCCCTGTCAAACCGGCCGTATTTCGCCAGTCTTTCGCTAGGTCATTTCGCGGCGTGCGCTGCCGTACTATGCTCCATCGCAGGGAGGACCGGGCCATGGATACGGATCACATCGCGCTGGAACTGCATCAGTTTCCCCATTCGCATTACAACGAGAAGGCCCGCTGGGCGCTCGACTTCAAGAGTGTGCCGCACAAGCGGATTTCCTATCTGCCGGGGCCCCATACGGCGGCGATGCGGAAACTTGCGGGGACGACCGAGACGCCGGTCCTGAAGGTCGGCGGGCTTGTCGTTGCCGGGTCGGCCGCGATCATCGATGCGCTGGAGGCGAACTATCCTGATCCGCCGCTCTATCCCTCCGACACCGAACAGCGCAAGGAGGCACTGGCCTTGCAGTCGTGGTTCGATGAGGAAGTCGGTCCCGGCATTCGCCGCGCACTCTTTGCGGAACTCATGCAGGAACTCGGCTATCTCTGCAAGCTCTTTGCGTCGGAGAAACCGCTTCACACGAGGCTCTTCTATCGCGCCGCGCTGCCCATCGCTCGCGGGACGATCAAGTCCTCGATGAACATAAACGAGCCCGGC
This sequence comes from Parvibaculum sp., assembly GCA_017642695.1. Classification (GTDB taxonomy): domain Bacteria; phylum Pseudomonadota; class Alphaproteobacteria; order Parvibaculales; family Parvibaculaceae; genus Parvibaculum. Next base: position 221,861 of record JAEPQD010000002.1, read on the forward strand.
GCCGTGGAGGCCGGGTACCGCGTTACCCAGGCCGCGCTCGACCGTGTCGCCGCACAGGCCGGCTCGTCGGGCTATCTCGTCGGAGACAGCTTTTCGGTTGCCGATCTCACAGCGGCGGCGCTCCTTGCGCCTGCCTGCAATCCGCCGCATCCCGATATGGAGTTCCCGCTTCCCCGTCCGGCGCGGATCGATGCCTGGTTCGGCCGTTGGGCGGCGCATCCCGGCGCGCAATGGGTTCGCACCATCTATCGCAAGCACCGTCCCCGCCGCGTGCTGCCGCTTCGCGCCGCGGCCTGATCCTTGCCCGGGCTGGAAAGCTCTCGCTGTTTGACGTAAAGGAAGGGCCGTCCCCGCGCGGGGGATGCAGCAGCCCGGAAGGCGCCCCGCTTCATGTCGGAAACAGAAGAACCAGGGACGGCGGAAAAAACCGCCGCGGAAGCGAAGCCGTCGCCGCTCCCCGAGGCCATGCGCAAGACGACGCCGCAGGAGCGCAAACGCGCCTTTTTCATCCTTTTCGTCTGCCTTCTCTCGGTCGGCATGGGGCAGACGCTCGTTTTCGCTGTTCTGCCGCCCATCGCCGCCGATCTTGGCATGAGCGAATTCGAGACGACGATGATCTTCTCGCTCTCGGCTGCGCTCTGGGTGCTCACCAGTACCTTCTGGGGCCGCCGCAGCGACGTGATGGGCCGCAAGCCGGTCATCCTGATCGGCATATTTGGCTTTGCGATCTCGACGTCGCTTGTCGGTGTTGTATTGCTCGCGGGCTATCAGCACTGGATTTCGCTCGCGCTCATGTTCCCGCTTGTCATGGCGGCGCGTGCCATCTTCGGCATGTTCGGCTCGGGCTCCATGCCCGCCTCCCAGGCCTATGTCGCGGACCGCACCACACGGGCGGAACGCGCAGGCTCGATCGCGCAGATCGGCGCCGCCTTCGGTCTCGGCACGGTGGTAGGGCCCGGTGTTGCCGCCGCTTTCGCCGAAATCCACATCCTCGCACCGTTCTTTGCGGTCGGGCTTCTCGCTTTCGTCAGCGCCATAGCGATCTGGATCCTGCTGCCGGAACGCACACGGCCGAAGACGCTGCTCGCCGAAAAACAGGAAAAGCGTGCCTCGCTCCAGTGGCGCGCGCCCAACGTTCTACCCTGGCTCGTCATCGGCGTGGTGCTGAGCCTCAGCCAGTCGATCATGATGCAGCTCTTTGCCTTCTACCTCATGGCCGAACTCGGCATGAAGGGCTCGGAGGCGACGCAGCTCGTCAGTGTCGGCATGATGGCAATGGCGATGGCGACGCTCGTCGCCCAGCTCGGCCTCATCCAGCGCTTCGATCTTTCGGTGCAGTTCCTGCTGCGTTGGGGCGCGGTCACCATGATCCTGTCCTTCGCCATGCTCGTCTTCGGCGGTTCCTACGGTGTCCTCGTCTCGGCGCTTGCGCTCGCGGGTCTCGGCTTCGGCTTCCTGCGTTCGGGGCTTTCGGCGGGGGCCTCGCTCTCCGTTTCGCTCAAGGATCAGGGGGCGGTCGCGGGGCTCATCGGCTCGACGGCGGCGACGGGACACATCCTCAATCCCGCCATCGGCATCCCCCTCTTCTACGTGATGCACTCCGCGCCCTTCATGCTCGGCATTGTGCTCATGATCGCGATCCTCGCCTTTGCGCTTTTTCATCCGGTGCTGAAGAACCTGCGCAGCACCGATGCGAATATCGCCGACGAGGACGAGGAAGAGATCGGCCTTCACTAGGCCTTTCGCGCGAAGCGGAAGCTGGCGAGCGTCGCCGGTCCCCACAGTGCGACGATCGCCGCACAGGCCGCCGCCAGCACCGCGAAGGTGTAAGCCGGGTCGTAGTGAGAGCCGAAATTCGGAAAGAGGAAATAGGCGACGTTGCACATCGCATGGAAGAGCGCCGCAAGGAACACGCTTCGTCCACCATTCACGTAGATCCAGACCGTCGCGACACGCAGCAGAACGGTCACAAGGCAATGCCAGAAGACCCATGCGGCGTCGTGCCCTGTCTGGAAATAGGGAACGATGTGCCAGATCGTCCAGATCGCGCCGAGGAGGAGCGCTGCACCGAGCGCTTTCCACTTCCGCTCCATCGCGTCATAGGCATATCCCTGCCAGCCGATTTCCTCGCCGAGACCGGCGGCAAGGAACATCACGAAGAAGACGGGGAGTGCAGCAAGTGAGAACGCAGGGTCGGGCAGAGGCGCGTTCATCATGCGCATCAGCAGGAAGCTCGCGGTCAGGATGCCGGGCATGAAGAGAAGTGCGGCCAGAAACCATCTCTTCCGCGTCACGCGGCGGAAGTCTCCTGCCCGTTTCAGAAGTGCCGCTGCCCCTGATCTTCCTTCCGCCCGCCAGACGAGAATGAGTGCCGCCGCCGCGGGCGTGAACGCCATGAGCGCACTCACCGGCAGGTCGATGGGTATCAGGTCCGGCAGTTCTCCGAGCGCATAGCCCGCCAGCCAGAAGGGAACGGAGAGCGCGAAGACGAGCACGAAAAAGGCTGTGAGGCGCACGTCGCTCGACCCGCTCATTTCGTGCTTCCTGGTTGGTTTCTTCCCTGCGGGAGAGCCTAGCCCGTCCGGCTGCCAATCAGAAGAAGTGCGTTCAGCGGCCGGTCTGGACACCCATCATGTTCACGAGATGGACGACCATCAGCACGGCGACGACGATCGACAGGAAGATCAGCGGCGTTGTCGGGATGAGCCGCACGCGGAAGGGGTCGGAGGGGCGTCTCTCAAGCCATACGAGGAGCCCGGTGCTGACGAGACTCGCCGCCAGTACGGCGAGCGTTACCGTCATCGTCACCCGAGTGCGCCCTCGGCCCGCCACTGCGCCATGACGGCGCCCACCGAGGCCGCGAAGGCATGGGGCTGGTCGAGCATGATGTGGTGCTGTGCACCCGGCACGGTGAAGACCGGCTTTTCCGGCGCGAGACGCCGCAGGAAGTCGAGCTTCTCGGGCTCGTAGTCCTTGCTTTCAAGGCCGAACATTGTCGCCCCCCGGCAGGCGAGGTTTGCGTAGATGTCCGCGTGATCGGTGCCCATGGCGAGACCGTTGAAGATCGAGGCGTCGAACTTCCAGGTCCAGCCTGTTTCCTCGAAGGTCCGCTTGCCGCGCGTCTCGCCCTTCGTCACGGCGCGCAGGCTGAGCGGGCCGATATAGTCGAGAATGAAGCCGTTGGCGCAAGGCTGCAGCGGCGCGAGACGAAAACGCGACTTTGCTTCCTCGAGGTTCGTGTAGATCCTGGTCGGGCGGCGTTCCGGTCCGTTCAGGAACCACTCATGCGCGTCTTCCGGGGGGCGTACGGTGAAGTCGCAGAGCAAAAGGCCGCCGAGACGTTCGCCATAGTGCTTTGCCGCGATGAGTGACACGAAGCCGCCGAAGGAATGCGCGACAATGACGGGCTTCGGGCCGAGTCCCGCATCGAGCGCCACCTCGCCGATCTCGCGGGCGAATGTCTCGCGCGAATAGTCCATGCGCCAGCCGCTGTCGCCCATGCCGCCGAGATCCATCGAAGCGACATTGTAGTGGTCGGTCAGCAGCGGGGCGATGAAGTGAAACCAGTGCGCGTGGGCGCCGTTGCCATGCACGAACAGAATGCCCGGACGCGAGGGGTCATCGTTTCCCCAGCGCAGGTAGTGGATGTCCGTCCCGTCCACGGGAAGGGTCCGGCTTTCATGGGGCGCGGCGAGCGCCTGCCTGAACCATTGCGGCTGGTGGCGGATCACGTCCTCATCCGGGATCGTCCGGGAGGCCGGGTCCGTGAGATAATTGCCTTCCGGCTTTTCATACGCCATGTCGCACGCCATCGGCTTTTTCGGAATTGAGGTTCCGTACAAAAATGGCGCAGGCGTCATCTTTGTACCGGCGCATGGTCTAACCCGAATTGGCGCGGGCGGAAAGGGGGCGGTTTCAGGAAAGAGGCAGCGACGTCCGCAGCGGGGAGGGGGCGGAGGTCAGCTTGCCGAGGCGAGGGATATCCGCCGCAGTGCCCTTGAAAAGGCGGTCATCGTCGGCTTGAGCCGTTGCGAAAACCACAGGCCCCCCCTGTTCTTCGGCGCAATGGCCAGGTCGAGCACGCAGCCGCCTTCGAGGTTCATATCCGGCACCGCCTTGTCGAGGGGCGCTTCTTCGCCGAGTTTTCCGTTCCCATCATCCAGCACAAGGGGCGATGGTGAATTATGCGGTCCCGAAGTCCCGTTCCATTCATCATCGTTCAGCGCTCTGTTCATCCCCGGCGCCGGCGGTGTCGCCGATCTTCAATTTCGGCAGCAGAATGTGGATCGACGTTCCGCCTGCCTCGTTCCTTCTCTTTCTGATCTCGCCCCCATACTGGCGGGAGAGATTCTCGATGATCATCGAGCCGAGCCCTGTATGTGTCGACGACAGGTCCTGTTCCTCGTCGAAGCCGATGCCGTCGTCCTCGACCGCCATTGTGGGTACGCCGTCCTTCTGCAGGGTGAAGGATGCACGGATCGCGCCGTGCTCGCGTCCCTCGAATGCATGTTTGATGGCGTTCGACACAAGTTCGCCGAGCACCACCGCAAGTGTCGTGGCGTCGCGTGACGATACGACGAGCGGCTCGAAGTCGCTCGTTATGGTGATCGAGGCGCTGTCGAGCGCGGCATCCGCAAGATCGGCGACGACCGCTTCGAGCAATCCGTCGGCTCGCGTCGACTGCAGGTCATCGCCAAGCCGGAGGCGGCGTTGCGCGGTGCTGATTGTCTGGATGCGGCCGCGCGCCGTTTCGAGGGCGGCACGGGCCGTGTCGTCGTCGAGCTTTGCCTGTTGCATCCGCAGCAGGGAAGAGACCATGGCGAGGTTGTTGCCGACGCGATGTGTGACTTCCCGGAGCAGAAGCTCGACACGCCCGCGTTCGTATTCGGCGCGGCCTGCTTCCGCTTCCGCCATCTCGCGGGCGATCTCGAGTTCGCGCGTGCGGTCACGCACGCGGGTTTCGAGTTCCTCGTTCAGGGCGGCAAGCTGGTCGCGTCGCTTCGCCATGCCGGTAAACTGACGCCGCGTGAGTTGCGCCGAGAGGACAGCAAGCACCAGTGCTGCCGCCAGCGCGCCGATGAGTGAGGCGGAAAGCCATGTCCGCGATGCGATCGCCTTTGCCGCACGTTCCGTGTGACGGCCTTGTTCCGCAGCGAGCGCGCTGTCGACGATCTCGCGTACCTCGTCCATCAGCGCCTTGCCGCGGTCCCGGTTCACGATCGCGAGCGCCTCGCCGAAACGGCCCTCGCGACCAAGGGCGACGGTCGCGTCCGTTTCCTGGAGACGGCGCTCGGCGGCGGCGCGCAACTGGTCGACACGAATGGCCTGTTCGGTGTTCGGGTCGACAAGGCTTTCGAGTGCGCTCAGCCGGCGGCCGATCTGCAAGCGGGCGCTGTTATAGGGTTCCAGATACTGCGAATCCCGTGTCAGCAGGAAACCGCGCTGACCGATCTCGGCATCCTGCAGCAGGCTAAGCACTTCCCTGAGCTCGCCGCGTATTTCCAGCGTATTCACGACGTCGTCGGTATTCTGGCGCGCGCGGGCGGACAGCATGAGGGCGGCGGTGCCCGCCGCGAAAAGCATGAAAAAAGCCAGGGCCATGAGGATGGCGTTCGCTTTCCTCATGTTTTCGGTATCGGTGAGGTCTCCCCCAAAAAAACGGATCAATTCAGTCGACTTTCGTTCCGGACGGCGTTGCCGCCGCCCGTGATGGGTGCCCCGGCCCGAATTCGGCAACATAACAAAGGAAGCGGCGAAGCCCTACCGCTGCGGAAGCGCAAAAAGCCCGGAAAATGCCGGGTCTTGGCAGTTGACAGCACTTGGCCGCCCGCTTAGTTTCCGCGCCAATTCAAGGGCGTTCCGGCATCGGGCCGGAGGCGGCGCGCGAATATTGCGCCGGTCCGCTTGCCCCCGATCCGAGGTTAAGCCATGAAAGTCCGTAACTCTTTGAGATCGCTCCGGAATCGGCATCGGGACAACCGTCTCGTCCGCCGCAAGGGGCGTGTTTACGTCATCAACAAGACGAACCGCCGCTTCAAGGCCCGCCAGGGCTGAGCGCGCTGGCGCCGTGTGTGCGTCAGTTTGAGTGAATTTTGGCCGCTGCCCTTTGGGGAGCGGCCTTTTTCGTTGGAGGAGAGGGTTTGACAGGCGGGATTGAGGCGATCGTCTTCGACATCGGCAATGTCCTGGTTCAGTGGGACCCGCGCCACCTCTACCGCAAGGTCTTCGTCTCGGAGGCCGAGATGGAGGCTTTTCTCGGCGAGGTCTGCACGATGCAGTGGCATCTGGAGCATGACCGGGGTCTCTCCTTTGCCGAAAATGCCGCGCGCCTCAAGGTTCAGCATCCCGACAAGGCCGGCCTCATCGACCTCTGGGGCGGGCGTTATGGCGAAATGGTGCCGGACCGCGTGGCGGATGTTGCGCCGCTGGTCGAGGCGCTCGACGGCGCGGGCATCGCCCTTCACGGTCTCACCAACATGCCGGTGGGCTTTTTCCCGGAGCTTTGTGAGCGCTTTTCCGAACTTCGTCTGCTCCGCGAGACGGTCGTCTCCGGCGAGGAGGGGCTCTTGAAGCCCGATGCCGCGATCTACGAGGTACTGATTGGCCGTGCGGGGCTGACGCCCTCGCGAGCGCTTTTCATCGACGATTCGCCGCGCAATGTGGAGGCCGCCGTCCGGCTCGGCTTCCACGGACACCGCTTCACCGGCGCCGGGGAGCTTGCCGCCGAACTGCGTTCGCGGGGTCTGCTTCGCCCGTCCTGAGCATTGTCAGGGGCTGCGGGTTTGCGTTTGGCCCCGTTACGCGGGCTAATATGCGCCGTGCGGCGGCGTTCTGCCCGTTGCCGCGGGGCTTCTGGCGAACGGAGAAGGCGCAATGAGCGACAGGTTCATGATCTACGGCGCAACCGGTTACACGGGCAAGCTCGTCGCTCGCACCGCTAAGATGCAAGGTCTCAATCCCTTGCTCGCCGGCCGCAACGAGGCGCGCCTGAAATCCATCGCTGCCCAGCACGGCTTCGAGTATCAGGCGATTTCGCTCGACGAGCCGGAGGCGCTCGACGCCGGGCTTTCCCAGGTCGATACGGTACTCCATATCGCTGGACCCTTCTCGCAGACCTCGAAGCCGATGGTCGATGCCTGCATCCGCACCGGCACGCATTACCTCGACATCACCGGCGAGATCGATGTCTTCGAGGCTTGTGCAGCGCGCGATGAGGAAGCGAAGAAGGCGGGCGTCATGTTGATGCCGGGCGTCGGCTTCGATGTTGTCCCGAGCGATTGTCTTGCCGCTCACATGAAGGCGCGGATGCCGGATGCGCGCGAACTCACGCTTGGCATCTCCGGTCTTTCCAACATGTCGCACGGCACCGCGAAGACAGGCGTCGAAAGCATCGGCAAGGGCACGCGCATCCGCCGCGACGGCAAGATCGTCTCCGCGAAGAAGACGCCGCGCCGCGAGATCGATTTCGGACACGGCGCGAAAGCGTCCATCGCGGTCGGCTGGGGGGACGTCTCGACCGCCTGGCATTCGACGAAAATCCCGGACATCACGGTCTACTTCGAAAGCAATCCGCAGTTCGAACAGATGGCAAAGATGGGCCGCGCCACGCGCTGGTTGATGAGCCGGGGTTTCATGCAGCGCGCTCTCAAGAAGCGGATCGAGCAGCAGCCCGAAGGGCCAAGTGACGCCGAGCGCGCCGAGGGATACGCTATTCTTTACGGCGAGGCTGTCGGGCCCAATGGCGAGCGCGTGCAGTCACGCCTCACGACACCAGAAGGCTATACGCTCACCGCCATGACGGGCCTCGAAATCGTCCGCCGTGTGCTCGCGGGCGAGGCGAAGCCGGGCTACCAGACGCCGTCCGCCGTCTTCGGCCCCGATTTCATCGCCGAATTCGAGGGTTGCAGCTATCAGGACCTGAACAGCTGATGGGGAGTTGATTTGGCGCCGCCGCGCCCGCGCCCTATCATCGCTGGCATGATTTTTCGGACCCTTTCCCTTTTCCTTCTCGCTGCGGCACTTTCCGCGCCGGGCGCCGGTGCCGCCCCGGAGCCGCAACGGGAGCTTGCGCCCGAAGGCGCGCCGCCTTCGTCCGAGGGCAAGGCAGAGGCGCGCGATGTGCTGCTCGACAAACTCCTCGGCGAATTGGCGGAAGCGGAGGACGAAGAGGCGGGACGCGCCCTGGAGCGTGCGATCCAGAGCGTCTGGCTTTCCTCCGGCAGCCCGAGCATCGACCTGTTGATGGGTAGGGGCCTCGACGCGCTCAGGGAAGATGATATCGATCGCGCCTATTTCTATTTCGACGAGGTGGTGACGCTCGCGCCCGGGTTCGCCGAAGGCTGGCACAAGCGAGCCGCCATCCACTATCTCCGGGAAGACTATGCGGCGGCGCTGGCCGATCTCGAGCAGGCGCTGCGTCTCGAACCGCGCCACTACGAGGCTCTGGCCGGGCTTGGTGTGATTCTCGAGGATCTCGGAGACAGGAAGGGTGCGCTCGAAGCCTATCGTCGCGCGTTGAAGCTCGATCCCTGGCTCGAAAACGGCGCTACGCGTATCGCGCCGCTCGAACTCGAGGTCGAGGGACGCGGCATCTGACGCGGTGATCCGCGCCGTCCGCGCGGCCGTATTTTCTTCAATGACAAACCGGACCGGCTTCATGACCACCCTGCTTCTCATCGCCGTCACATGCGCCGCGGTGCTTTATCTGGCGCTGGGACCTGTGCGTGCGCAGAGCATGTGGCCGCCGGACAGCTTCGTCGAACTCGGCGACGATTTCGCGGGGTCTAGGCTTCACTATGTGGACAAGGGCGTCGCGAAGCCCGGTGTCGCGCCTGTCATCCTCATTCACGGTGCGAGCGGCAATCTGCGCGACATGGAACTCGCGCTCATGGACGCACTTGCGCGTGAAACCCGGGTCATCGCCTTCGACCGCCCGGGGCACGGCTGGAGCGACCGTACCGCGCATCCCGATATCGCCGATCCTGCGGTTCAGGCTGCCGCTATCCGCAACGGACTGAGGAAACTCGGCGTCGAGAAGCCCGTTCTTCTCGGCCACAGCTGGGGCGGCTCCGTTGTGGCGGCCTATGCGCTCGAATGGCCGGACGAGACAGCAGGGCTCCTGCCGCTTTCGGGCGCGCTTTATCCCTGGCCCGGCGGCGTCGCCTGGTATCACTCGGTCGTGCGCACGCCGGTCGCCGGCTGGCTTTTCACCAATCTCCTCGTCGCGCCCGCCGGCCACCTCATGCTCGACAAGGGTGTCGCCGCGAATTTCCATCCCGACACGCCGCCTGAGAACTATGCGAAAAAGACGGCGCTGCCGCTGCTCTTTCGGCCCGCCGAGTTTCGCGCGAACAGCGAGGACACGGCGCAGCTGAAGGGGTATCTCGCAGAGCAGAGCCCGCGCTATGACGAGATCGCGGTACCCACCATCGTTATCACCGGCAACGCCGACCACACGGTGTCGCCGAAGATCCACTCCTACGCGTTTCACAACGAAGTCGCGGGCTCCGAGCTCATCAAGCTGAAGGGCACGGGCCACATGCCGCATTATGCGCATACGGATGTTGTCGTGGATGCGCTTCTGCGTCTCGCGCGCGGCGAGCGTCCCCGCGCGGGTATGACGACGATCTACGCCGACGGAAAGATCGAAATGCAGCAGGCGGCGGACTAGCCGCTATTCCGCGCTCCGCCGTCCGACGAACGCCACACGCAGCATATTGGTCGCGCCGGGTGTGCCGAGAGGCACGCCGGCCGTGACCACGATGCGCTGTCCCGGTTCCGCGAAACCTTCCTGAAAGGCGATGCGGCAGGCGCGCTCGGACAGATCGTCGAGGTCGCGAGCGTCTTCCGTGAGAACGCAGTGAAGTCCCCAGACAAGCGCAAGACGCCGCGCCGTCGCATGAACCGGCGTCAGTGCGATGATCGGGAACAAGGGCCGTTCGCGCGCCGCACGCAGGCCGGTCGAGCCGGAATTCGTCCAGCACACGATCGCCGCCGCGTTCAATGTATCGGCCACGGAATGCGCTGCCGCCGAAATCGCATCAGCGCCGGTGGCTTCCGGTTCGGTGCGTTGCGCATAGATGATGCCGGGATAGGTCGGATCGTTTTCGACCGATTGTGCCACGCGGTCCATCATCGTCACGGCTTCGACGGGAAATTTGCCCGCCGCCGATTCGGCCGAGAGCATGATTGCGTCCGCGCCCTCGAAGACGGCGGTTGCGACGTCGGAGACTTCCGCGCGCGTTGGCGTCGGCGAGGAGATCATCGATTCGAGCATCTGCGTTGCGACGACGACCGGCTTGCCCGAACGCCGAGCCGCGCGCGTCAGGCGCTTCTGCCATCCCGGTACATGTTCGAGCGGCAGCTCGACGCCAAGGTCGCCGCGGGCCACCATGATCGCGTCCGAAATCTCGATGATCTCTTCCAGATGGGCGAGCGCCTGCGGCTTCTCTATCTTGGCCATCACCGCCGCGCGTCCGCGCGCGATCTTGCGTGCTTCCGCGACGTCGTCGGGACGCTGGATGAAGGAAAGCGCGACCCAGTCGACGCCAAGGTCGAGCGCTGCGTCGAGGTCGCTGCGGTCCTTTTCCGTCAGCGCTGCCAGCGGCAGCATCGTGTCGGGCAGGCTCACGCCCTTCCGGTTGGTGAGCTTGCCGCCCACTTCCACTTCCGTGTCGATGTGATCGCGGCCCTTGCCCATCACATGCAGGCGGATCTTGCCGTCGTCGAGCAGCAGGGTCTGCCCGGCGCTCACGGCGTCGAAGATCGCGGGGTGGGGAAGGGGTGCCCGCGTCGCATCGCCTGCCTTCTTCGAGGTGTCGAGGCGAAAGCGCGCGCCGGCCTTCAGTTCAGCGACGCCGTCCTTCATCTCGCCGATCCGCAGCTTCGGCCCCTGCAGGTCGACCAGGATGCCGATCGGCCGTCCCACTTCCTTCTCCACCTGGCGCACGGCCGCGTGCACACGCTTCAGGCCCTTGTGGTCCAGATGACTCATGTTGAGGCGGAACACGTCCACGCCCGCATCGAAGAGCTTGCGGATCATGTCGGGCGTATCGGAGGCGGGGCCCAGCGTGGCGATGATCTTGACGTTGCGGCGGCGGTTCAACCTGTACTCCTGCTTAAGCCTTGTCTTCCGGCCCGGAGGGTTCCGACTCGGGATACCCCACCAGTATTACGCGAAAATCGTTGACGTTGGTGTAACTCGGGCCCGTGGTCAGAAGATCGCCAAGCTCGCCGAAGAACGTGCCGGAATCGTGGCGTGCAAGCATCGCCTCCGGATCGAGCCCCCGTTCTCTCGCACGCTTCAATGTATCCGGCGTGACGATAGCGCCCGCCGGGTCCTCCGCCGCGCCCGATCCGCCGTCGATCCCGTCGGTATCGGCGGCAAGCGCATATATGCCCTCGGCGCCGCCAAGCGCGATGGCGAGCGCCAGCGCATACTCCTGGTTGGGGCCGCCTTTCCCCGGCTCACCCTCGCCGAAAGTCACGCCCGCTTCGCCGCCCGAAATGATGGCCACGCATTTTCCTTCCGCTCTCGCGTTCAGGGCGAGCTTCGCATGGGCTTCCGCGATCCCGCGCGCCTCGCCCTCGATGCCGTCGCCCAGCGCCACGGGCTGGTAGCCCTCCGCGCGGGCTATCGCCGCTGCCGCGCCGAGCGAGCCGGTGCCGCTCGCGATGAGCTTGTAGCTTGCGTGGGAGAAAACCTCGTCGCCCGGCTTCGGCGTTTCCGGCAGCGCGAGAATCCTTTCCATCAGTTCCGGCGGAACCGGCGGACGCAGCGCATTCAGCACGCCTTCCACGCGCGCCTTCGAGGTCGTGTCGGGCACGGTCGGGCCGGAAGCGATGGTGCTCGGGTTGTCGCCCGCCACATCCGAAATCGCCAGCGTCAGCGAGCGTGCGGGATGGATCACTTCCGCGAGGCGTCCGCCCTTGATGCGCGAGATGTGTTTTCTGACGGCATTGATGTCGCCGATGGGTTTGCCGGAAGCGAGCAGGGCTCTTGTGAGCCATATCTCGTCGTCGAGCGTGAGGCCCGGCATCGGCTGCACGGTGAGCGCCGAACCGCCGCCCGACAGCAGCACCAGCGCGAGGTCTTCCGGTCCCACCCATTCGGCAAGCCGGAGGAGCCGCTTCGAGGCCGTCTCGCCCGCCGCGTCGGGAACGGGATGCCCCGCCTCCAGCACCTCCACATGCCGCGTCGGGCGGCGGTGGCCGTAGCGTGTCAGCGCCAGTCCTTCGAGATGGGTGCCCGGATAATGCCTGTCGTACCAGTCTTCCGCGACGGCAGCCATCGAGGCGGCCGCCTTGCCGATCGCCATCACGACAAGCCGCCCGTGGCCGGGCTCCGGCGGTACGGGCAGATGGGGCGGCAGGCAGGTTTCGGGAAGCGCGTCCCTCACTGCCGCGCCATAGAGACGTTTCAGTCTCGCCCTTGTCTCCTGCTCGCGTGTTTCCGGGTCGTTCCCAGTCATGGCTCGGATATAATCCTTTCATGGACACTACTTCATTTCAGTCTCGCGGGGGCGCTATTCCAGAGCCGGCTTCGCTTCAGCCTTTCGAACTTGTTAACCCGCAAGGTTCGCCGCGGTTTCTGGTGGTCTGCGATCACGCCTCCAATGCGCTGCCGGAAGGTTACGGCACTCTCGGTCTTCCGCCTGCGGAATTTCAGCGCCACATCGCCTGGGATATCGGTGCGGCGGGTGTCGCACGCCGCATGGCCGCCTATCTCGACTGTCCGGCGGTGCTCGCGCGCTTTTCGCGCCTGCTTGTCGATCTCAATCGCGGCGAGGACGATCCGACCATCGTGATGAAACTCTCCGACGGCGCCGTCGTGCCGGACAACCGCGACGTCGACGCGGATCGCGATGCGGCGGAATTCGCGCATCGCATTGCCGCGTTCCATGCGCCCTATCATGCCGCCATCGAGAAGGCGCTCGCCCGGGCGCGTGACGCGGATGTGGTGCCCATCCTCGTCTCGGTGCACAGCTTCACGCCGCGCTGGCGGCGTTTCGAACGTCCGTGGCAGACGGGTCTTCTCTGGGACAGGGACGACCGCCTTGTCGGTCCGCTCATCGACGGGCTCGCGGAGGAAGGCTTCACCGTCGGCGACAACGAGCCCTATACGGGCCGCCTCAAGAATGACTGCATGTATCGTCACGGCACCGTGCACGGGCTGCCGCATATTCTGATAGAGATCCGGCAGGACCTGATCGAAACGGCCGAGGGGCAGGGCGAATGGGCGGCGCGCTACGCGCGGCATCTTCTTGCTGCCGCGTCTCTGCCCGGCATTCGCGAAATCCGGCATTTCGGGTCGCATGCCGATCCCTCGCTCCCCATATCCGCCTGAAGAAAACGGAGGCAGACATGAACAAGCAAACGCAGACCGAACTCGAGGCAGCCGCCTTTCGCCGTCTCGCCGGTCATCTGCGCGAACGCACCGACGTGCAGAACATCGATCTCATGATCCTTGCCGGTTTCTGCCGCAACTGCCTCGCGGACTGGTACCGCGAAGCGGCGGAAGAAAAGGGCATCGCGATCTCGAAGGACGAGGCCCGCGAATTTGTCTATGGCGAGCCCTTCGCGGACTGGAAGAAAAAACACCAGCCGGAAGCGACGCCCGAGCAAATGGCGGCTTTCGAGGCGGCGCAGAAGAAGAGCCACGGCTGAGCGGCAATCCATCCACCGCTCATCCACATCTCTATCCACAGCTTTCTTCTGCCCGCATATTGCCGTCCCCGCCGCCCGTCTCTATCGTCGCGGCCCTCACGGCAACAAGTATCAGTGGAGCGTCGCATCATGGCGGACGGCAATACGCCTGCGAATACGGGCGGAGTCGCACGGGACCAGCTCAGGTCCATCGTCGAGCGCATCGAGCGTCTCGAGGAAGAAAAGGCGGCCCTCGCCAACGACATCAAGGAAGTCTACGCGGAAGCGAAAGGCAACGGCTTCGACACGAAGACGCTGCGTCAGGTGATCCGCATGCGCAAGCAGGACAAGGCGGAGCGCCAGGAGCAGGAAGCGATCCTCGAACTCTACATGAGCGCGCTCGGCATGATCTGACGGCGCGGACGCCTTCCGCCCTGTCTCCTCAATGCCGGGCATTAACCGGCATCCCCGTGCCGTTTTCAGTCCCGTGTCATTCATCCTAGAGTAGACCGGCCGGAGCGGGGTGTTCCGGCAGTCCGCAAAAATGGGTGCTGGGTGTGTCCGGGTCGAAAAGTGTGAGTGAGGAGGAGCGCGCGCCGGACGAGGGTGCGCCCGGCCGTCCGGATCTGGCCGTCGCGCTCGACGCCATCTACGGCTATGCCACCGATCCCGAAAACTGGGAGGAGATGAGTTCGCTCCTCGACGAGATCGGCGCGGGCGCGGATATCGAGCCCGTGGCGGAGGGCATGCGCGCACATCTCTCCCGCGCGGAAGATCTCGCGCGGCGGCTCCACGAAACGGCGCCGGACGACAATCTCTCGCCCGCCTATTGCCACATGGTGATCGGCCGCGACCTCCGCGTCGCCGACATCTCGGATGCCGCGCGGGAGATGCTCGCGCCGTTCTGCAAGCCGCTCGCCCCCGGCAATCCGCTTCTCTTCACCGATCCCGAGAATGCCGCCCGCTTCCGCGCGCACGCCGCCTCCGTCACGCAAGGCGCCGTCGGTCCTGTGCTGCTCCGTCTCGTGCTCGAGGATGGCGAGGAGGCCGTCTTCGGCTATCTCGTCGCGGAGGCGAACCTGCCGGAACCGCTCCGCCGCCGTTTCGATCTTCCGGCGGAAGCACGGCGGGGCGCCATCGCCTTCGTCGCGCCGGACCGGGAAGCGGCGGGGGATGCGACGCGCATGTACCGCGAGACCTTCGGCCTCACGCCGGCGGAAGCGCGCCTCGCCGCGCATCTGAAGGACGGCTATTCGCTGAAGGAAGCGGCGGCCAGGCTCAACGTCTCGATCAATACCGCGCGCAACCAGATCAAGAGCGTGTTCGAGAAGCTCGGCGTCAACCGGCAGAGCGATCTCATCCGCCACCTCACCGAGCTCTCGCAGCTCGCGACCTATATCAGCGCGGCGCAGGGCGAGGGCGACGAGCGGCCGGTGCCGTCGGCGCCGGGCGACGTGCCGCTCGAATTCGTCGAGCTGCCGGACGGACGCCGCCTCGCCTGGCGCGGCTACGGGCGGCGCGACGGCATTCCCGTCGTGATGTTTCCGAGTTCGGTCAGCAGTTCCTACATCTGGTCCGCCGAGGCCGAAGCGGCGGCGCGCTTCGGCTTGCGCTACATCGTGGTCGAGCGGCCGGGCACCGGCGCCTCCACCGCCGACCCCGATCTCACCTTCGAGAGCTTCGCCCGCGACTTCGAATATTTCGCGGAAGCGATCGGCCTCGACAGCTTCCAGCTCGTCGCGCGGTCTTCCGCCTCGCCCTTCGCGCTCGCCGCCGCCGCACGGCTCGGCCCCCGCGTCCACCTCCTGATGCTCACCTCCGCCCGGCTCGGCGTGCCGGAAGGCAGCCGCACGAAGCCGCTCGGCATGCTCGGCGCCTTCTTCAGCAATCTCCGGCGCTATCCCTGGCTGCTCGATTCCACGCTCTTCATCCTGCGCGCGAAGATGTCGCGCAAATTCATCCGCCCGCTCGTCTACAAGTTCTTCGAGCAGTCGCCCGCCGATGTCGCGCTCATCCGCTCGACGCCCGGGCTCGAGGAGGCGATGATCCGCTGCACGATGGAAACCATCGCGCATACCTATGCGGGGCTCCTGCGCGAGTCGCAGCTCTATCTCGACGGCATCTCGCTCGATCTTTCGGGCCTTTCCGCCCCCATCCTCGTCTGGCATGGCGAGGCGGATGGCGTCGTGCCGCTCGACGAGCTGAAACGCCGTCTCGCCGAACTCGGCATCGAGCCCGCCGAGCTGCGCACCTTCGCGGGCGACGGCCACTGCTTCCTCAACCGGCATTACGAGAAGATCTTCGCCCGCCTCGCCGCGGGCTGAACGCCGCCGCCCGGCCCTCGCCCGCGCGGAATCCTTGGTCCATTTGCACTATTCAGGGGGCATCCGCCCGCCGCTACGACTCCTTTGCATGAAGGCCCGGACATGGGGTGCCGGGCCCGAACTCAAAGGGGCTGAACATGAAGATCAAAACCGCAGGCGTTCTTGTCGCGGTCGGGACGCTGCTCGCCGGCTGCCAGACCACCGGGCTCGACAATTCCGCGCTCATCGGCGCGGCGACGCAGGTTGCCGTGGCGAGCGCCGCGCCATCCGCCGCGAGCGCGGCACCCGCCGCCTCGCTCGCGCAGGACCCGGTTGCCATCGCCGCCGTACAGCAGCAGGCCGCGCGTCAGGGCATGACCCTCACGGCCGAGCAGGCGGCCACCGCCATCGCCATGCAGCAATCGGGGGCGAGCGGTGCCTCGCTTCAGAACGCGGCGCTGCAGAACGCCGCCGTCAATGGCGGCGCGGCGCTTGCCGGTCAGCAGATCGCCCAGGCTGCGATGACCACCGCGACGACCACCACCACGAATGCCGACACCGCCACGGCCGCCCTCGCGCCCGCCGGCACGCCGGACGGCATGAAGAGCTGCGAGCAGCTTTCCGCCGAGATCGCGCAGCAGCAGCAGGTGATCGCCGACGCGAATGCCTCCTCCACCAACGCGCAGATCGTCGATGCCGGTCTCGGCATCGCCCAGTCCGTCGGCATGCATTTCGGCGGCTTCGGTCTTGGCGGCATCCAGGCGACGGGCGCGGCAAGCTCGGTCGCGAACCAGCAGAAGCAGTCCGCCGATGAGCAGGTCCAGCAGGCGGAAATCCGCGTGCAGGTGCTCAGCGGCATCCATCAGGGCAAGGGGTGCTGAGGCGCGGCGCCTCCCGCGGGATCTGACCGGCGAAACGGGTGCCGTTTCTCCACTGGCGGTCTCAGGCGTCGACCCGGACGCACACCCCTAGGCGGTCAGTGGAGACCGGGGGAGCCCTTCGCGGGCTCCCCCGCGTTCCTTCTGCCACTGCCTATTCGTCCTGTTCGCTTTCTTCCTCTTCCTTGCGGCGTTCTTCCAGCGCATCGGAGAAGGCGGAGGCGAAGATGCCGGCCGGCATCGCGATCAGGCAGATGCCCATCAGCGCGGTGATGGCGGCGAAGAGGCGGCCGAGCGCCGTCACCGGATAGACGTCGCCATAGCCGACCGTCGTCAGCGTCGCGACCGACCACCACATGGCGCGTGGAATGCTGCCGAAGGCTTCCGGCTGGATGCCGCCCTCGATCAGGTAGAGCATGGTGGACGAGATCACCACCAGCATCAGCGCCAGCGTGAAGGCGATGACGAGTTCGCTGGAGCGGCGGCTCAGCGCCTTGGTGACAAGCGTCATGGAGCGCGAGAAGCGCCCGAGCCTTGCGAGCTGCAGAATCCGCATCAGCCGCACGAGCCGCAGCAGGAAGGCTTCGCTCCCCACCGCGAAAAGCAGCGTCGGCGCGAGCACCGCGAGGTCGATCAGCGCCGGCGCGCTCACCGCGTAGCGCAACCGCCCGCGCCAGCCGTCGCTGTAGGCCGGGTTCTCGACGCTCACCCAGAGACGGCAGATATATTCGGCGAGAAAGAAGGCGATCACGAAATCGTCCGCCAGGCGCCACCAGCGCTCGAAGCCCCGCGTCAGCGTCTCTTCCGTTCCCGCGAGCGCCATCACCACGGAAATCAGGATCACCGTCATGATGATCTTGTTCGTGGTGCTGAAGCCCGGACGCTTCCGCGCGCCGGGATCCAGTTCCAGATAGAGCCGGTGTCTGATCGTCATTGCCGCCCCGCCGTCGAATCCCCGGGCAGCATACATGGGCGCGGGCGGACGCGCAGCGCCCCCAAGGGGACGGGAGCCCGCCTTTCGTCGGTTTGGGTTAAGACGCGGCCGCGGCGTTCCGTTCCATCAGCGCGCGCACCTCGGCGGCCTTCACGCCGTCGCGCGCCATCACGAGGCGGATCAGCGGATCGGCCAGCATCTCCTCCAGCGTGAGTTCCCGGATCGTCGTCTGCTGCTTCGGGAAGGATGGGAGCGTCATGGGAGCACCTCGTTCGCCTCTATGGGCTTGCCTTCATGCTTCGTGGTCCAGTTAAGAGTGACTCGCAAATAGGGCGGGAGTGAGGCGGTTTCAAGGGGAAAGGAAGCGCGCCGTCCGGCGGGCGCCGCGAGCCGCCCTCGTCCCCCGTGCTAGTCTCCCGCCCGGCAAAAACCCGAAGACAAAAAAGGGAGCGGGAGCGATGACGACACCGATGAACGCGGACACGATCGTGCTGGAGCAGGCAAGGCCCATCGAGCCGGAGCTCGCCGCCCGCCTCATCTACGACACCGGCGCTTACGTCTTCGATTGCCTCTATGATCGCGACTTCGAGACCTATCTGCGCATCACCTCGAACCTGTGGACGCGCGAGGGCGGCGCCTTCTCGCATGTTCATGCGAAGGCCGCAATGAGCGGGGACCGCCTCGCCGGCATCGCGCTCGGCTTCCCGCAGCCGCTCTACGCCGCGGAGTTCGGCACGGGCATGATGGCGATGGCGGAAATGGCGACGCCCGAACTCCTCGCCCATCTGCCCTCCGTGGCGGATCACATCCCCTGGCTCTTCCCGGAGGTGCCGGAAGATGCCTGGTATCTCCTCTTCCTCTCCGCGCATTCTGAAGCGCGCGGGCGCGGCATCGGCGAGAAGCTCCTCGATGACTGTTTCGAACGCGCCAAGGCCGCCGGCTGCACCGCGCTCCATCTCGACGTCGCCGCGATCAACCCGGCGGTCCGCTTCTACGAACGCATGGGGATGGAGCGCCTCGCCGAAACAAACGTGCCGAAGATCGCCGCCTCGCACGGTGTGCCCCCGCATATCCGCATGGTGAAGCAGCTGGGGTGAACCGCTTCAGCGGCCTTGTTTCCCTCTCCCCCTCCGGGGAGGAGGCCGGGGACAGGCCGCCTGTCCCCGGCTTTTTCGCACGCGTCAGAAGCTGACCTTCGCGCTCAGCGCGCCGACAAAGGCGTCCGCCGATTCAAGGTCGAGGCGCGACGGGTTGGTGCCGTCGCGCGTCACCACCGGCACGTTCGCCGAATGGATCCAGGCGAAGTCGAGCGAGAGCTTGAAGGGCGAACCCTTGTCGCCGAAGGTCGCGCCCGCCCAGACCCGGCCGCCCACCGTCGTGTCGTCATTGTCGAGCGAGGCGCGGCTGTCGGCGAAGCCCGTGAAGGAGAGCCGGTCCGTGCCGCTCGCATCGTTGAAGTCGAGCGAGGCGAGCCCGCCCGCATGGAGATTGCCGCCCTTGAACTCGTGCACCAGGTTGGTGCCGAAGAGGAGACTCACCGTGTCCACCCTTATGCCGGTGTTGTATTCGAAGTCGCGTCCGTAGCCGGGGATCGAGCCCGAGAAGCGCGCATTGGTGTCGCCGCGCGTGAGGCCGATGCCGAAGAAGGGCAGGAACAGCAGCTCCTCGCACTCGTAAGGCATGCCGAACTTCGCATGGAAATCGAGCCAGTCGTACTGCCCGCGAAACTCGGCATTGTTGACGACGTTGAGGCCGCCCGCGCTCGGCAGCGCGAAGCCGGAGGCACCGCCCAGCGGCCCGGGGATCAGCAGCCCGTCGCCCATCGGGTCGATGGTCGCGATGTCGCTTGCGACATTCGTGCCGCTGCGCGACAGGTTCGCCGCCCACCACATGTTCCAGACCGGCAGAAAGCCTTCGCCGCCGATGGAGGCGCCCGCCACCGAGCCCTCGTTCTCGCCCGCGACGACGCCGAGCGTCTGCACCAGCGTCAGCGCCGCCTCGAAGCCGAGATAGCGCAGCGCCGGCAGGTTGATGCGGCCCGCATGGATGCCCGCGCCCGCGGAGACGGACGCCTCCTCCTTCTTCGGCTTCGGCTTCGCGCAGGCTGCCTGCCATTCATCCCACAATGTCGTTTTCAGCCCGCGAAGCGCCGCTTCGTCTTCGCCGCCGGCATCGTGGACGATATACGCCGTCGCGCCGCCGGCATGGTGCGACGCCCCGATGATGACGTCCTGCAACTGGTTCCGCGCCACGGCGAAGCCGTCCTTGTCGCAGCGGCCGATGGCGTTCCGCGCGTTCGCAACCGCGATCGCGGCGCGCTCGGCGCGGATCGAGTTGTGCAGCATCGCGTCGGTGCCGGCGACATTGTTCTGCGGCAGCGCCGGATTGCCGCTGTTGTCGGGCGGCGCCGCCAGCGCGCCCGCAATCGGCCCCGCGAGCGCGAGAAAGGCAGCGCCCGCAAGGATTTTCCTCAGCCGCAGGATGAATTGTCCGCTCATGCCCCGTTCCCCTCGTGTTGAGCGCCCTCCGGCGCGGTGACGGGGAAAAATTACGAAGGCCCCGCCGGCGTTTCGTCATACAGTTGTATGAGGCGGAGCAAGTACCGGAGAGCTACGACACACGGGCGAGGGCAGACGGTGCCGCGGGGGCGGCATGCTTTCGGGAGGTGTCTGCATGGAGGCGGTTCTGGACGAGCGCATCGAAAGCGAGATCACGAGCTGGCGCCTGCCGCGCGCGCAGGCGAGCCTGCAGGCGCGCTTCTGGATCGGGCTGATGCATGCCGTGAACGCGGTGCTGCGCCGCTCCGTCGGCATCGGCTCGCGCGGTCCCTTCGATGTCGCCGCCGCGCGCCGCCGCGCGCGCTTCCTTGAAAACGCCATCGCGATGGTGCCGCCCCGCTCCGTCTTCGAGGCGGACGAGGCCGCGCCCGTTCCCGGCGAGTGGGTCGCGGTCGGCAAGGCCCAGCCCTCGCGTACGCTCCTCTATGTTCACGGCGGCTCCTTCATCCTCGACCGCTCCGACGTTCACAACGCGCTCATCGCGCGCATCTGCGAGAAGGCCGGCGCGCGCGCCTTCATCGTCGATTACCGGCTCGCGCCCGAGCATCCCTTTCCCGCCGGGCTCGAGGATGTGAAGGCCGCGTATCGCTGGCTGATCGAAACGGGCGTCGACCCTAAGCGTCTCGGCATTGTCGCGGATTCGGCGGGCGGCGGGCTCGCGCTTTCCGCGCTCGTCGCGCTCCGCGCCGAGGGGCTCCCCATGCCGGGCGCGATGGCGCTGCTCGGCCCCTGGGTCGATCTCACGCTGTCGGCGAATTCGATCCTCGCCAATTTCCGCAACGAGGCGATGGTGAGCACGCTCGAAGGCATCAACATCTGCACGCGGCTTTACCTGCAGGGCCATGCGCCGGGCGACCCCGCCGCCTCGCCGCTCTTCGCGGATCTCGCCGGGCTCCCGCCCACGCTCATCCATGTCGGCGCGCCGGAAATGCTGCGCGACGATTCCACGCGGCTGGCGCAGCGCCTGCGCGAGGCGGGCGGCAAGGCCTGGTGCGACGTCTATCCGCGCATGCCGCATGTCTGGCACAGGCTCGGGCCGCTGCTGCCCGAAACGCGCCGCTCCATCGAGGAAATCGGCGACTTCCTGTGCGAGATGATCCCGGACGAGGCGCGGGGCGGGCAGGGCCGCAAAGAGGGCCGCAGGCAGGCCGGGGGCCGGCCGTGAACAGGCGCCGGTCGCGCCGCCGCCTCGATGCGCGGGTCTGGCCGGAAATTCTCGAAACGCTGGTGCCCGCCACCGACAGGCGCCTCGAGGAGATCATGGCCTGGGCCGACGAAAACGATCAGCAATGGCTGTTCGATTTCCTGGAGACGCGCGCGGCGAGCCTCAAGGCGGGCGAGGGCGAGGCGGCGCTGCCCCGCATCCCGCCGGAAGACGTGCTCGCGGAAAAGTTCGGCCTGACGCTCGCGCAGGCGCGCGTCCTCAGCGCGTTTCTCTCAGGGCAGAGCCTCAAGGAGATCGCCTCCCTCCAGTCCGTCTCCATCAACACGGTCCGCACCCATTTCGTGCAGATGCGCGCAAAGCTCGGCGCGCGCGACCAGGCCGACGTCATCCGCATCGCGCTGCTGGGGCTCGCGGAGGAGTGAGGGGTGAGAGGCGGTTCGCGCCAGCGAACGAAAAGGTCCGGGGGACCTTTTCGAGCCTCGAACGCCCGGAGCGAAAGCGAAGGGCTGGCGGCGCCATCCAATAGACGACCCATCCATAGAGGCATGGCGACGATTTTCAAATAGCGAGGAGGTGATTTGAGGGGTGTGTATGTTGGCCGCTTCTGACTCGTGCGCCTTCTAAGCCGCGCCGCCTATGGCCTTGGCTGGTGGGATGATAGGCCATGGCGTGCCCGAGGCGAGGTCAGGATGTCGAGGTTCCGACTCTGGGACGCCACACTCATCGCGAATTTTATCAATGTACGCCAAGCAACGCGCAGCGAAGTCCTGTGGGCCGCCATCTGTTGTCATGGCAAGAAGTCTCTGCCGAAGTTCAGATGCCGGGATTGGAACAATGTCGTAAGTATCCTTCCAACCCTCGACCGGGACATGCATTGTCACGACCTTCTCGATTGCGCGCCAGCCTAGATGGGACTTCTCTTCGGTTTCAAAGTTCAACAGAAGTAGCAGCCCTTCGGTGTCGGGGTTCTCCGAAACGGCCTGTGCGAGTATGGAGAGCCCTGGTGAGGTCGGTCCCTCGTTCAGGAGCATGTAGACGTACTTGCGCGTTTCAGGAAAGCGTTCCATCAAAACGCCAAGTTCGCGGGTCAGATGCCAGCTTCCGAAAAATTTTTCGTCTACGGCACTGTGGGCGACGAGATCGATGAGGCGAGTTGCGGCGGATGCGGTATCGAGCCGTGCGACGGAAGCCTGCCAAGACGAGCCGGAACAAAGAAGAGGATTGTACTCCGCTAGCTTGAACAGAACATCTTCGATGCCTTCGGAAGGGCTCTCCGCGAGGCCATAGAGCATTTCCTCAAGAAACTGCGGTGTGCGCTGTGCGGCAGGCAGGCTTTGCACAATAGCAGGTATGTCGTGTGGTCGATTTACAAAAGGAAGCAAGCGCAACCAGTCGCGCAACTGGTAGCCATCGCCTTGTGTCAATATCCAGGTCTGCGTTTTCGCCGCTTCCAAGGTGTCGGCGAGGCCGGTGGCAACTAGATTAACGTCGATCACTTCGCCAGAAAGAACGAGGCTGAGAAGAAGTGCAGGCCGTGTTTCACGAGAGGCAACTTCGACAAGTTTCTCGATAGTAACGTCACGCTGTCCGTGTGGGAGTCGTAAGGCGACGATGCCAAGCGAGACAGCTAGTTTCATTTTTTCGTCCGAAGCTTGCTCGTTGAGCAAGGAGTCAATGACGCGAAAAATGGTTTCTGCCTCACGGCATGTGGCGTCTGGATTTGTGGCGCGGGAAGTTCGCATCTCGGCCACACGCGAAAAATCTACCCGACCATGGAAACGCATGCCTTTGTCAGCCTCGTTTGCATTTCTCCATTGGGTTGCGAGGACCTGTGCTGCGAGCTCACCACAATCTGTGTCCGGCAGATATTCCTCCATCAGTGCGGCGGTCTCTGGTGCATCAATAGCGCGGAATGCCCAAAAATACTCGTGCGTCATCGGTTGACGCGCTTCATTCGCGGCCTCGCCTTGCCAGCGTGTGGCGGCGGCCTCTGCTCGATAGGCTCGGAGTCGGGTGAGATTATCGTCCAGCATCCGCTTCAATAGAGGCAGCAAGGTCGTGGAGGGCGCTCGACTTATGAGCGCCGCAATGCGCGCCATTTGCCAACGATTGGCGTTGCCTGATGTCAACATGCGGTTGCCCCACTCCTCGGCGAGAGCTTGCATGGCAGTCAAATCATCGGCATCGAAAGACCTTGTACGTCCCGAGTTGTCGCCGGAATGGCGTGACAGAATCTCGGCTAGAATCTCCATTTCTTCATTTCTCGCCTGTGCCGAGCGCTCTTGCACGGCAGCTACCAGACTTGTTCCGGGGACGTGCGCAATTCGATCTTGAAGGAGCTGGTATCGTTCGGAGGCTGCTTGGTTGTGCCGCCCATCTGAATCACGCAATCGTTGTGATACCTCCAGTAGCGCAGCAATCATCTGTCCTACCGCTTGAGGGCCGAGGACGGCGGCGGCGGCTTCGGCGCGATAATCTTGACGATCCGTTTCGGCCAATGCGCAAGCAAGAAGCGCCTCATCTTCGAAACGGAACCCAGCAGACGCTAGTATATCGACCGCGCGGTAAAACAAGGAGCGCTCTGCGCGCAAGCGAGCCAGAATGCCTTCTGCGACAGCTTGTGGATGACGATTGTGAAGCTCATAGACCAACCGCAATATGTCATCCCGCGAATCTTTGACCTCTGCTTCGCTTACAAGCGCAACGATTTCGTCCTTTTGCGCCTCGTCTGCGTGGATAGCTGCAAAAAGCCGGGCATGTATCGACGTCGCGTTGTCTTTGATTTGCCGGGCACGGGCAGCGGCCAGCCTGTCAGCTATCTCGTTGTCGACCATCTGATCGACGGTGTCGCGGCGCGCCACCAGGTCAATCGTTGCGTCGGACGCAGTTTTGAGTATTTCTGCGACGTGACGCCACGCCTGTCGAAATGCCAGCGCACCGACGATGGATGATTGCACGTTCGGGTCCGGATCGTTCCGCGCAATCGCTGTAACAAGGTCGAGCCCTGTCATATCAGTGTTGAAAGCGATTTCGCCAAGTAGCAAGCGTCGCGCACTAGGCGACAATGCCGAAATATCTTTCTCGGGGTTTTCTCCAAGAATGGATACTCGGAATTGATTCACGCCACGGATCGCCGGAAGGCTCACTTGGTCGTGCTCATGCGTGATAAGAGGCCAAACATATCGTAGGAATTCCGGGCGGCCGGATGTCAACATAAAGCGTAGCGTTCGGTTGGACTTTGCAGAAGTGTGCCACCGGTCAACTAGGTCGAGAATGTCCTTAGACACATGACTCCACACATCCTCTGTCGCTCGGAAGATCATCTCCGCAGCGAGCATGGTATCGACCTCGAACGCGGCGAGTATTGCTTTTCCGCATGCGTTTTTTTGCGCGTTGTCACCCCGTGCCATGCGTTCGACCGAGAACAGAATGGCTTCCTCCCATGCCATGAGGTTGAAGATTTCGGTTTTCAATGCGTTACGAGAGGCGGGATCTTCGATCCCCTCAATGACGCGTTTTTCCACTTCGTGAGACGCGTACCACTCTTGGAACTGCTGGTGTTGGAAGGAAACGCCTGGCGTGTCTCCCGTACGCGTCAGTAGATGGTTGTTCACAAGCGCGTTCAGCACGTCGTCCGGCTCAGGCTTAGCGGCAAGCTGGCCGCTACCGATGAGATGGTCTGCGACTTCTGAAATCAGCCGCCGCGCATTGCGGTCGGTAATGGCTGTACTGGAAGTGTGCTGCGCGAAAGCGGCAAGTCTATCGAGGTAATCTTGCTGGAAACCTCTCGTTGCGGCGCGAAGTGCCTCTATGCGACGCGCATCCCTTTCATGAGCAGAAACGAAATGGCGCAACACTTCTTCTTTGGTTGTCGGAAATGGCGCGCCTTCAGGTAGGGAGAGTAAAGCAGACAGATACAAAGGGATCGCGACCAGTTCGCGAACTCCTGCCGTCCGCCATGCCTGATCGACGAGCTTTGCGCCCACTTCGCCACGCAGTGCTCTGGCGACATCCATTTGTTGCTCTGTGTCGAGCGGAAGAATCTCGACATGCCTTCCCGAGAAGGGAACACCCGAGGACTGTGACAGGGAAGAATGGTGGCGCTGCCCTGACGCCAGCTTGCGCGTTGAAATCAAAAGGTTCAGTCCGGGGAAGTTCGCCTTAAGTGCTTCGATTTCTGCGCGAGCTCGTTCTCGTGAAGTGGTGTCTAGTTCATTCCAACCGTCGAGCAGCAACACAACGGAGACGTTGGTTGCGGCGGCATGAAAGTCTATTTCAGTAAGTTGATGGAACGACGGGCGACGCAAAAGAGATTCAAGGATCGACCTGTTTTCCGTTGCCCAGTCACCTAGCGGTACAACAATGGGGATGCCGTTGCCCCGCTCCAACACACCGCTGGCGATTTGAAAAAGAGTTGTCGTCTTACCCATACCCGGTGACGCGACAAGGATCAGGTCGTCAAGCGATGTAACTGCGCTAGCGAGGACTTCTGTTGTCGCCGGTGTGTCCTGACCGTCTACCCTCAACGTGAGGGCGACGGAGGTAGGCGGCCATTTTGAAGTCCGCTGGAATGCAACGAGGTCAGCCTTTGCAGCAGCTTGGAAACGGATAAACAATTCGTCGTTGGAAGCGAAAAACGGGCTCGGCAGCGCTTCGTTTTGCAAAACGCGACGCCATGACTCGTGTTGTGCCTCCTTTTTCCACGCATGCAGGAGTTCGACAGTGAATTGAGGATCATCGGAGTCGATAGCCTTGCCGTGGTCGCGGCACATCCAGATGCCGTTGTTGGCGGAACGCCTCGTATCCGGTGACATATTGGCGTCAAAGCGGGGTCCGCCGGGCGCCGCCGCACAGATATGAGCCGCTGTGCCAACATTGATAACACCCTTCCCGTCCGACGTTGCACCAACGGTCGGTGCGCGGCAGTTCGGATAAGAGCAAAGCCAGCCCGCGGCTTTTGCGATCTGGAGCTTAGTTTTCTCTGTGAAGTCGTCTCGTTTGGCCACTGGATGATTATTCCGCTCCGACTCGGCTGCCCGTCGTAAATCTAGCATTTTCGTCTCTAACGCCGAATTCTGGGGGTTTACAATATCTTGGCCGCAAAGAGGTTGATCGAGTTTCTGGTCATCGTTGCGTGGCAACGATCACAGTCCGGCTTCGGGCGGAGTAGCGAGCGTTTACCCCCCCCTGTTCCCCTTCCGCCACATGCGTTCCTGCCACATGTCGTTCGTGCAACAGCGGGGATAAGTGGTTTTCCGGGGGCCGCGCGCGGGGACAAAACCCACGCTTATCCCCGGTTGGAACCGGGGATAAGTCTGTATACGGAAGATAATGACAGTTTCGTGACGGTCGTGTGACAGAGAGCTGTCACAAAGCCCCTTTTATCCCCGCCTGGCCTCCATCCGCCCGTCGAGCAGCGCCGCGGCGGCGAAGGCCGCCGTCGCGGCGAGCGGAATGAGCACGCCCGCGGGCAGGCCGAACAGGGCGAGTTCGGAACCGCCCTCATAGGTCACGTAACCGCCATAGACGTCTCCCAGCGCATGCGCCAGGACGACGCTGCCCATCACCCAGCCGCCGATGAGGCTCGCCAGGCGGACGGCCCCGCGCACCCAGACAAGCCAGAGACAGAGAGCCGCGAGGCCGGTATTGGTCAGAAGCTGCCAGACATCGTGGAAGCGCGCATGCGGCGGCCAGTCCGGGTTGAAGACATGTGTGGCGTTCACTTCGAGGACGGGGATCAGCACGGCGAAAACGAGGAGGCCGGCGGTCGCCAGAATCCGGGCGGTCATGGGCGTTTTCCTTTTCCTCCGGCGCGCGGCCGGTTATGTTGACACTGTCAATAAAGACTCAATCTTGACGGTGTCAATATAAAATGGCGAAACGGGCCGCTCCCTATCATCACGGCGATCTGCGCCGCGCCTTGCTCGCGGCGGCCCTTGCCCTGCTGGACGAGGGGGGCGTCGATGCGGTCACGATCCGCGCGGTGGCGCGGCGGACCGGCGTCACCCATGCCGCGCCCGCCAATCATTTTCGCGACCGCGAGGCGCTGCTGACGGCGCTTGCGGCGGAGATTTTCACGAAGCTTTCGGCGCTGATCTCGAAGCGCCTCGAAAAGGCGGGCGGAAGCCGCGACGCCCGCATCCGCGTCTTCGCCGATGCGGCCATCGATTTCGGGCTCCGGCATCCGCACCGCTTCAGGCTGATCTGGCGGCGCGACAGCCTCGACGGGGCCGACGATGCGCTGAACCGCGCCATGGATGGCATCTACGACCGGCTGGTGGCGGAGCTCGCGGCCGGCCGGGGCAGGGCGGCGGTGAGCGCCGATACGCAGGCGATCGGGCTCTGGTCGATGGTGCATGGCTATGTCTGCATGAGGCTCGACGGCAATCTCGTGTCGAAGGCCGACGAGGCCACGGGCGAGCCGCGCCGCAAGGCCATCGTCACGGCCTTTCTCGACGGCATCGGCGGCGGCGCAAAAAAATGACGGCGCGGGATCGCTCCCGCGCCGCCTGATTCCCCTCGTAACGGTCCCTTGCGGGATCGTTCAGCGCCCCTCGAAAAGGCCGTCAGCCTTCGCGCACCTCGAGCCCCATGTCGCGCACCTTGCGGTAGAGCGTCGAGCGGCCGATGCCGAGGCGGCGGGCGACTTCCGTCATGTGGCCCTTGTACTTGTCGATCGCGAGGCGGATCATTTCCGCCTCGATGTCCTCGAGCTTGCGGACATTGCCCGCCTCGTCGGTGATGGCGATGCCGTCCGAGAAGTTCGAGCGGGCGAAGTCCGCCAGCGTGTTCGACTGCGGTTGCGTCTGCTGCGGGACGTAGGCCGAGACAGGCGTCGCCGCCGTTCCCATCATGCCGTCCCCAGCGGACGCATGCGCGGCCTGGGCCGGCGCGGGGGCAGGGGCCTGCGCGGTGCGCGGCATCGCCGCTTCCGCATAGCCCTCCACCATGCTCGCGATCTGCGGGAAGTCCGAGACCTGGAGCTGTTCGCCGTCGCACAGCACGATGGCGCGGAAGACCGTGTTCTCGATCTGGCGGACATTGCCCGGCCAGTCATAGGCGCAGAGCATCTGCAGCGCCTCGTTCGAGATGCCGACCACCTGCTTGCCTTCTTCCGCCGCGAGGCGGCGGATGAAATGCGCGACGAGGTCCGGAATGTCCTCGCGGCGGTCGCGCAGCGGCGGCACGTGGATCGGGAAGACGTTCAGGCGGTAATAGAGGTCCTCGCGGAAGCGGCCCTCCTTCACCATCTGCAGCATGTCGCGGTTGGTCGCCGAAATGAGGCGGATGTCCACTTTCACGGGCTTTTTCGAGCCCACGGGGTCCACTTCGCCTTCCTGCAGCGCGCGCAGCAGCTTCACCTGGATGTCGAGCGGCAGTTCGCCGATCTCGTCGAGGAAGAGCGTGCCGCCGGAGGCTTCCTGGAACTTGCCGGCATGCTTGTCGGACGCGCCGGTGAAGGCGCCCTTCTCGTGGCCGAACAGGATGCTCTCGACGAGGTTCTCGGGGATCGCGCCGCAATTGACCGTCACGAAGGGCTTGCCCGAGCGTTCGCCCTCGCCCTGGATCGCGGCGGCGATGATTTCCTTGCCGACGCCCGACTCGCCCTCGATCAGGATCGGGATGTTCGATTGCGCGGCGCGCTTGCCCAGCCGGATCACCTGGTCCATCGCCTGGCTCGGCGCGATGATGTCGGCGAAGGTGAGCTGGCCTGCTTTACGCTTCTGCAGGCGCGAGATTTCGCCCGTCAGCGCGTTCACCTTGAGGGCGTTGCGCATCGAGACGTGGAGGCGTTCGGGGCTCACCGGCTTCACCACGAAGTCCGAGGCGCCCTCGCGCATCACGTTCACGACCGTTTCGATGCCGCCATGGGCGGACAGCACGATCACGGGAAGATTGGGTTTGGCCGGGTGGACGCGCTTCAGCACCTCCATGCCGTCGATGCCGGGCATCACGAGGTCGAGCACGACCAGCGAGATCTCGGCGCCGGACGGGCCCTCGAGATAGGCGAGCGCCGCCTCGCCGCTTTCCACGGGGATCGCGCGGTAGCCGTCACGGTTAACGACCTCCTCCAGGATCCGCCGCTGTGCGGGATCGTCGTCCACAATGAGAATGGCCTGGGTCATTCTGTCCTCGGTATCATGGCGGGGATAACTATGGCGAACCACTGCCTCCAGTCCGCCCTTTGCCCCATATTGGGCCGCATTGGTAAAGGGCCCCTTAATCCGCAGGCCAATAATCGCCAGTTTGTGACACAACCTGGGACAAACCCCTTTGTGACCCCATAACAGTCAATTTGCCGCTAAAACGCACCGATTCCGTCGGGCAACAGTGTTGCCGACATGTGACGCATGCCGCAGAACTTACTGGCTTCCTCGGATACGGGTTGATGGTTTCCGCAGTTCCATGCGATGAAATTGGACTTATGAGGGCTTACCGGTGGGGTCCGGGCCACCCGTCGTGTTGTCGGGGGGCAGAGCGAAATAACGACGGAGATTGGGATGAAAATGATATCCCGGCTTATAGCGTTGGGTTCTTTCCTTGTGCTGGCTGGTTGCGGCACCTGGACCGCTGAATCGTACCTGCATGAAGATATTCAGGGCGATTCTTTCAACGCATGCCTGGCTCGCGAATATCAGGACAGGGCGACTTCGGAAGCCTATGTCGACTGCAACTGGGTCGACACGGCCATGATCGTCGAGAAGGGTCGCGCCGCTGCGGCTGGCGAGACGGTCCTTCCTTACGACCCCGCCACGAAGGGGGTTCTTCCGAGCGATCTGCCTGAGCTGCAGGACGCCCGGTCCAAGCTGATGGCCGCGCTCGACAATGGCGGTCGCGAAGAACGCGGCTGCGCTTGCGCGAAAGCACAGCGCTACTATGACGGTTGGGTCGAACAGGCGAGCGACAACAAGCTCGGCGTGAACGGCTCCTATTTCGGTGGTGAAGGCGGGCCGGTTCAGCCGGATCGCGTTGAAGCCGAAAAGGCCGCTTTCTACGAAGCCCTTACCGCTTGCGCGCTGCAGGCCTCGGGTCCGTGGACCATCTACTTCGGCTTTGACAAGTACAACCTGACGCCGGAAGCGCAGTCGGTGATCGATCAGATCGTCGCTGAAACGACCGGTCCGCTCTCGGTTGTCGGTCATACCGATACGTCGGGCAGCAATGCCTACAACCAGGCTCTCGGCCAGCGCCGTGCCGACTCCGTGTCCAATGCGCTCACCGCGCAGGGCAAGGAACTCTGCAGCGCCGCGTCGAAGGGTGAAACGGACCTCGCGGTCCAGACCGGCGATGGCGTGCGTGAGCCGCTGAACCGCCGTGCGGTTGTCTCGGGCTGCTAAAGCTCCGACGCTGAAAGATCAGGGCCCCTGCCGTGAGGCAGGGGCCCTTTTCTTTTGTCCGGTCGTTTTCAAGGGCTGCCGTTGAATGACGGGATGCGCCGGGCGATATAGGTGGGAAGCCGCGTTCCCCAAGGAGTATCCCGATGCCGCGTTTCAACATCTCGTCTGCAGCCGATTCTTCCGGCGCGGCCTACCCGCAGGACGATGCCGTCTCGTTTGACGACCTGCCGGTGTGGAATCTTTCGGATCTCTACAAGTCGCCCGACGCGGCCGAGGTGAAGGCGGATATTGCAACGGCGACGGATGCTGCTGCCGTCTTCAACAAGCGCTACAAAGGGCGAATTGCGGTTCTCGCGGCGTCCCCCGAAGGCGGCACCGAGCTTGCGGGCGCCATTCGCGCCTTCGAGGAGATCGAGGATCGTCTCGGCCGTCTCATCTCCTATGCCGGCCTTCTCTATGCGCAGGACAACATGAATCCAGCGCATGCCAAGTTCTATGGCGACATGCAGGAGAGGATCACGACGATCTCGACCGATCTCCTGTTCTTCACACTGGAACTCAACCGGGTTGAAGATGCCACGCTGTCGAAGGCACTCGAGAATCCCGAACTCGCGCATTACGCGCCCTGGCTCCGCGATCTGCGGGCGATGCGGCCCTATCAGCTTTCGGATGAACTCGAGACACTGCTGCACGAGAAGAGTGTTACCGGGCATGCCGCGTGGAACCGTCTCTTCGATGAGACGATGGCGCGCCTTACCTTCGACGTCGGCGGCAAGCCACTCGCGCTCGAAGCCGCGCTGCACCGGCTTTCGGAAAAGGATCCCGCGAAGCGCGAGAAAGCCGCGCATGCGCTTGCGAAAACTTTCAAGGCGAACGTTCCACTCTTCACGCTCATCACCAACACGCTTGCGAAAGACAAGGAGATCGAAGACAGGCTGCGCGGCTTCGAGGACGTCGCGCAATCACGCCACATAGCGAATCGCGTGGAACCGGAAGTTGTCGCGGCGCTTGTTGAGGCTGTGCAGCGCTCCTACCCGGAACTCTCGCACCGTTATTATGCGATGAAGGCGAAGTGGCTCGGTCTTGACCAACTTGAATACTGGGATCGCAACGCCCCGCTGCCGCAATCCGACGACAACGTGATTCCGTGGTCGGAGGCGCGTGAGACAGTGCTCGATGCCTATCGCGGTTTCACGCCCGATATGGCCGAGATTGCTGGGCGCTTTTTCGACAGAGGATGGATCGATGCGCCGATGCGCCCGGGCAAGGCAACCGGCGCTTTTGCGCATCCCACGGTGCCGAGTGCGCATCCCTATGTGCTCGTCAACTATCAGGGCAGGACACGCGACGTGATGACGCTCGCGCATGAGCTTGGCCATGGCGTCCATCAGGTGCTTGCAGCGAAACAGGGCCCGTTGATGGCCGACACGCCGCTCACGCTTGCCGAAGCGGCGAGCGTCTTCGGCGAGATGCTCACCTTCCGGAAGCTCCTTGCGAATGCGCCCGACAAGGAGCGCCGCAAGGCGATGCTCGCCTCCAAGGTCGAGGACATGCTGAATACCGTCGTCCGGCAGACGGCTTTCTACACGTTCGAGCGCCGGGTTCACCTCGCGCGGCGCGAGGGCGAGCTCACATCGGAGGATATCGGCCGCATCTGGCTCGACGTGCAGGGCGAGAGTCTTGGCCCGGCCATTCGTCTCGGTGAAGGCTACGAAACCTACTGGTGCTACATCTCGCACTTCATCCATGCGCCCTTCTATGTCTACGCCTATGCCTTCGGCGACTGCCTCGTGAACTCGCTCTATGCGGTTTACGAGAACGCGCAGGAGGGTTTCGCGGAGCGCTATTTCGAGATGCTGTCCGCGGGGGGCACGCTTCGCCACAAGGAACTGCTCGCGCCATTCGGGCTCGACGCAAGTGAGCCGGCATTCTGGGACAAGGGCCTTTCAATGATTCGAGGCTTCATCGACGAACTCGAGGCAATGGAATGAGCGACGACGACCGGCCGCCACGTTCCGTAAAGAGCCCGCGTGACCGCGAGGCGAACAGGTTCGGTCGCCGCGTGCAGCGCTATGCGCAGGTGGGTGCTGGTGTTGGGGGTATCGCGGCACGGGCGGCGGGTGCGCGTCTCTTCGGCCTCGATCAGGTAGATGGCCGCACGGCGAGGGAACTGAAAGCGGCGCTTGGCGGCCTCAAGGGACCGATCATGAAGGTCGCGCAGATGATTGCGACCGTACCGGAAATGGTGCCGGCGGAATTTGCGTCCGAGCTTTCCGAGCTTCAATCCGCGGCGCCGCCGATGGGTTGGCCCTTCGTGAAGCGGCGAATGCGCGCCGAGCTCGGACCGAACTGGGAAAAGCGCTTCGGGAGTTTCGAGCGGGATGCTGCTGCCGCCGCCTCGCTCGGACAGGTGCATCGCGCGACATCTCTCCAGGACGAGGCGCTGGCCGTGAAGCTGCAATACCCGGACATGCAGTCCGCAGTCGATGCAGACCTGAAGCAGCTGTCACTCATCTTTTCCATTCACCGCCGCATGGACCGTGCCATCGATACAAGCGAGATTCACGCGGAGATCGGCGAGCGCTTGCGCGAGGAACTCGACTATCTGCGCGAGGCGGCGCATATGCGCCTTTATGCAAACATCTTTTCGGACGATTCGCGTATCGCCGTGCCCCGTGTTTTCGAGGAGCTCACCACGAAACGCCTTCTCACCATGAGCTGGCTCGCGGGTGAACCGATCCTCTCCTTCCGCGAGCATCCGCTCGAAGAACGGAACAGCATTGCAGAGACAATGTTTGCTGCCTGGTGGATGCCGTTCTCGCGCTACGGTGTCATTCACGGCGATCCGCATCTCGGTAATTACTCGGTGCGGAGCGATCTCGGCATCAACTTGCTCGACTACGGCTGTATCCGCATCTTTCCCCCGTCCTTCGTTGCGGGCGTTGTTGAGCTCTACCGAGCGCTTGAGACAGACGACCGCGATCGAGCGGCGGCGGCTTACGAAAACTGGGGCTTCCGCAATCTTTCCGCCGAACTTATCGATACGCTGAATGTCTGGGCGCGCTTCATCTACGCGCCGATGCTCGACGACCGGGTGCGCTCCGTAGCGGATGGCATCAAGCCTGGCGAGTACGGCCGCAAGGAAGCTTTCGGCGTTCACAAGCGCTTGCGTGAGCTCGGGCCGGTCACCCCGCCGCGCGAGTTCGTCTTCATGGATCGTGCGGCGATCGGGCTCGGATCGGTTTTCCTGCATCTCGGCGCGGAGCTCAATTTCCACCGGCTCTTCAACGAGACCATCGAAGCCTTCGATGCCGGGAAACTCGACAAGCGGCAGAGCGCCGCGCTAAAGAAGGCGGAAGTTCCGCTCGCTGCCTGAGCGGTTTCTCCTTTCTTCACGTTTCCCCGAGGCCCGGTCATGACCGACGATCTTCTCGAAGAAAACACGATTGTCCTGCCGGAAGGCTACCAGACGCTGAACTGGTTTCACGGCTTCGGGCGTCAGATCGGGCCGCTTTACGAGCGCATCGAGGATGACGGTCATTACACACGTGCCTTCTACGTGCAGGAACATCACACCAATGGCATGGGCAATTGCCATGGCGGCATGCTGATGGCGTTCGCCGACATGGCCTTCGGTCACGCGATCACCATGTCCGTTCATCGCTACTGGGTGACGGTGCGCCTTCTGACGGACTTCCTTTCCGGCGCGAAGATCGGAGAGTGGATCGAAGGCACGGGCGAGGTCGTCGGCGCGGAAGACGATTTCTTCACGGTGAAGGGCCGCATCTGGTGCGGCGAGCGGACCATCATGTCGGGTACGGGCGTCTTCAAGGCGCTCGGTCAGAGGCCCGCCAAATGAGCGACTTCGTACTCGCGCCGGGCGACGAGGAAGGGCCGGCGATCAGCCAGCCGCCGGGCTGGTTCGCACGCGCCGTCGCCGTCGAGCCGGAAAGCCGTTTCGTCGAGGTGGAGGGCACGAAGGTTCACTATCTGCGCTGGGGAGATCCGTCGAAACCGGGGCTTCTTCTCGTTCATGGCAATGGCGCGCATGCGCGCTGGTGGTCCTTCGTTGCGCCGTTTCTCGCGCGTGAGTATTCCGTTGCCGCCATAGACGTCACCGGCATGGGCGATTCGGGCTGGCGCGAGCGCTACACCATCGAAACCTTCGCAGAAGAACAGATCGCGGTCTGCGAGGATGCGGGGTTCTTCGATTGCGAGGAGCCGCCCATCATCGTCGGACACTCCTTCGGCGGTTTCATCACCATCCTGACCGGTGCGCTCTATGGAGAGCGGCTTGCAGGTACAGTCATCGTCGACAGTCCGGTCAATCCGCCGGACAGGCCGGGCGGACCGCCGGACCGCGAGTTCCGTCCACACCGAATCTATCCGACGCTCGAAGCGGCGATGGGGCGCTTCCGCCTCGCCCCGCCGCAGCCCTGCGAGAATCGCTACATCGTCGACCACATCGCGCGCCATTCGCTGAAGCAGGTGGTGAACCCGGAAGGCGGCGAGGGCTGGACCTGGAAGTTCGATCCTGCGATCTGGCAGAGGTTCAATATCGGCGACATGGGCGCCCGGCTCGCTGCCACGCGCTGCCGCATCGCGATCATGCGGGGCGAGTTCTCGGTGTTGCTGCCCGCCGAGATCGGTGAATACATGTTCAACCTGCTGGGGCGGTCGGCTCCCGTCATCGAAATCCCGCAGGCCCGCCATCACGTCATGCTCGACCAGCCGCTCGCCTTCGTCGCGGCGCTCCGTGCGCTGCTCGCCGACTGGGATCATTCCGCGCCGTCGCGGAAGATTGCTGACGGGCCTATTCCGTCGCCCTTCGAGACGTGAGCGCTTCACGAGCTGTTGAACGGAATTGCACAGTCGCCGTAGGGATTTAGCGCAAGAGAGCGGCCCGCGACGCTTGCCGCGGGCGGTTCGTTTGCTATAGTCCGGCTCGCTCGAAACGAGCGAAAAGAGCGGCATCAAGCGGGCGAGGTAACATGGCTGGATTCCAGGAAAACTGGGGCAAGGAGATGGACTCCAAGGAGCATCTCGGCACCTATGACGGTTTCATCACGGCAACCAAATGGGGCACGGGGCTCGTCGTCCTGACCCTGGTTCTGATGGCGGTCTTCCTCCTCTGAGACGGTACCGGTAGCGCTGTTGGTCTGGTTTCGGCTTGAAATCAGGCCCCAACGCTTCATATTCGAATAATTCTCATTCTCATTCGATGGCCGCGGACTTCGCGGGCGGCCCGGAGAACAGGCGACGCTCCATGAAACTAGCGATCCCCAAGGAACGGCTCGACGGCGAAACCCGGGTGGCGGCTTCGCCCGAAACGGTGAAGAAACTCGTGGGCCTCGGCCTCGACGTCATTGTGGAAACAGGGGCGGGCGCGCATGCCGCGATTGCCGATCAGCTCTACAGCGACATGGGCGCGACTATTGCGTCCGGCGAAGCCGAAGCGCTGAAGGATGCCGATATCGTTTTCAAGGTACGTGCGCCATCCGACGAAGAGATCGGGATGATGAAGCGCGGCGCGATGCTTGCCGCAATCCTCAATCCCTGGGACGACAAGCCGCGTCTCCAGAAATATGCCGATGCCGGCGTCAACGCCTTCGCGATGGAGTTCATGCCGCGCATCACACGCGCGCAGTCTATGGACGTTCTCTCCTCGCAGTCGAACCTTGCGGGCTACAAGGCGGTCATCAACGCGGCGGCGGCCTTCACCCGCGCCATGCCGATGATGATGACGGCGGCCGGCACCATCGCGCCCGCGCGTGTGTTCATCATGGGCGTCGGCGTTGCTGGCCTGCAGGCGATCGCAACGGCAAAGCGCCTCGGCGCCATCGTGTCCGCGACCGACGTACGCTCCGCCACGAAGGAGCAGGTCGAAAGCCTCGGCGGCACCTTCGTCATGGTCGAATCGGAAGAAAGCGGTGACGCGGCCGGCGGCTATGCGAAGGAAATGAGCGAGGACTACAAGCGCGCCCAGGCTGCGCTCGTCGCCGAACACATCAAGAAGCAGGACATCGTCATCACCACCGCACTCATCCCGGGCCGCCCGGCGCCGGAACTTGTCAGCGAGGAAATGGTGAAGACCATGAAGCCGGGGTCGATCCTCGTCGACCTCGCGGTGGAGCGCGGCGGCAACTGCCCGCTCTCCGAACCCGGCAAGCGCGTGGAGAAGCACGGCGTGCTTCTCATCGGCGATACGAATGTCGCGGCGCAGCTCTCGGTGGATGCGTCCTCGCTCTATGCAAAGAACCTTCTGAACTTCATCACTCCCTTGATCGACAAGGAGACGAAAGCGCTCGCGATCAACTGGGAAGACGAAATCATCACGGGTACCTGCCTGACCAAAGACGGTCAGGTGGT
Source organism: Parvibaculum sp. (assembly GCA_017642695.1). Taxonomy (GTDB): domain Bacteria; phylum Pseudomonadota; class Alphaproteobacteria; order Parvibaculales; family Parvibaculaceae; genus Parvibaculum. Next base: position 259,050 of record JAEPQD010000002.1, read on the forward strand.
GCATCCGTCGCTCCGCGAAGGAGGCAACTGATGGAAGCCGCTGCTGTCGATCCTTTTGTTTTCAGGCTCGCGATTTTCGTGCTCGCGATCTTCGTCGGCTACTACGTCGTGTGGAGCGTGACGCCCGCGCTGCACACGCCGCTGATGTCGGTTACCAACGCCATCTCCTCGGTCATCATCGTCGGCGCACTGATCGCCGTCGGTCTCGATCTCTCGCAGGCGGGAGAAACGGGATGGGTCTCCAAGGGCTTCGGATTCGTCGCGGTGATCCTTGCCGCCGTCAATATCTTCGGCGGCTTCCTGGTCACGCAACGCATGCTCGCCATGTACAAGAAAAAGCAGCGCTGAGGGGAAACGGGACATGTCAGCCAACATAGCGGCCCTGCTGTACCTCGCTTCGGCGGTGCTTTTCATCCTCGCGCTTCGCGGGTTGTCGTCGCCCGAAACCTCGCGTCAGGGCAACACCTACGGCATGATCGGCATGACGATTGCCATCGTGACGACGCTCACGGTGCTGCAGGCGCAGAACACGCTCACCTGGGGCCTCATCGTGGTCGGTCTCGTCATCGGCGGCGGCATCGGTGCCGTCATCGCGCGGCGTATCGCCATGACGCAGATGCCCCAGCTTGTTGCGGCCTTCCATTCGCTGGTCGGCCTCGCCGCAGTCTTTGTCGCCTGGTCCGCGTTTCTTGCGCCGGAGGCCTACGGCATCGGCAGCTTCCACGCGATCCATGGCGCGAACCTTGTTGAAATGGGCATCGGTGTTGCCATCGGCGCGATCACGTTTTCCGGTTCGATCATCGCGTTTGCGAAGCTGAACGGAAACATGTCGGGCGCGCCGATCATGCTGCCCGGCCGCCACATCATCAACGCGGCGCTCGCGCTCGCGATTGTCGGCGGCATCGCCTATATCGTGATGGACCCGGCGAACCAGACGATCGAGTTGTTCCTCGCCATTACCATTCTTTCCTTCATCATCGGTTTCCTGATCATCATTCCAATCGGCGGCGCGGACATGCCCGTCGTCGTGTCGATGCTCAACTCCTATTCGGGCTGGGCGGCCGCCGGCATCGGCTTCACGCTTGGCAACCTCGCGCTCATCGTCACGGGTGCGCTGGTCGGTTCCTCGGGCGCGATCCTCAGCTACATCATGTGCAAGGGCATGAACCGCTCCTTCTTCAGCGTCATCCTCGGCGGCTTCGGCGCCGACGCGGCGGCAGCAGGCAGCGGTGCGGTCGAAACGCGCCCCGTGAAGCAGGGCTCGGCGGACGATGCGGCCTTCATCATGAAGAATGCCGGTTCCGTCATCATCGTGCCGGGTTACGGCATGGCGGTCGCGCAGGCGCAGCACACGCTCCGCGAGATGGCCGACATCCTCAAGGAAGAGGGCGTGAAGGTTTCCTATGCCATTCACCCCGTCGCAGGCCGCATGCCCGGCCACATGAACGTGCTGCTTGCCGAGGCGAGCGTGCCCTACGACGAAGTCTTCGAACTCGAAGACATCAATAACCAGTTCTCCCAGGCCGACGTCGCCTTCGTCATCGGCGCGAACGACGTGACGAACCCGTCCGCCAAGACCGACACGGCGAGCCCGATCTTCGGCATGCCGGTGCTCGACGTCGAAAAGGCGAAGACGGTTCTTTTCGTGAAGCGCGGCATGGGCTCGGGCTATGCCGGCGTCGAGAACGAACTCTTCTTCCGCGACAATACGATGATGCTCTTCGGCGATGCCAAGAAGATGGTCGAGGAAATCGTCAAGAACCTCTGAGCACCGCCTCAGGTGGACGAAACAGACGGGCGGTGCTCATCATGGGCGCCGCCCGGTTTCTTTGGGCTGAACAACAATTAGGGGAGTGAAAACATGATCTGGCTTGGCCGTATCGCGGTCGCCCTGGTGGGGCTCTTTTCGCTGGCCATGGGACTGATGGCCTTCGCGCAGCCCGCCCAACTCGGCGAAATGCTGGGACTCGGCGCGCTCTCGCCGCTCGGCGCAAACTCGCTTCGCGCGGACCTCGGCGCGTTCTTCCTTGCGAGCGGCCTCGCCGCGCTGCTCGCGCTCTTCGCGGGCAAGGCGCAATGGATGTGGGGCGCGGCGGCGCTCTATGGCCTCGCCGTCATCGGCCGCCTTCTCGGTGTGATCGTGGAGGGGGCGCCGGAGGGTGTCGTGCAGCCCATCGTCATCGAACTGGTGCTGGTCGCGTTTTCCGTCTTCGGTGCGAAGACGCTCTCGAGAGGCTGATTGGCCGGGATCGCTGGACGAAACGGGCGGGCGGTGGTCACATGATCGCCGCCCGTTTTCTCATGGGGGATTCGCATGGACATCTATCACGGCTGGTTCAACCTCAAGCCCGGCGTGCGCGACATGGATTTCGTGGACGCCTTCACGAAATATATGGACCGTCTCGAGGCGGAGGGCGTCATCGAGGGCTGGCGGCTGATGCGCAAGAAGCTCGGCCTCGCGCCGTCGCATCTCGGCGAATTTCATTTCATGATCGAAGTGACGGACCTCACTCAGCTCGACAGCGCTTTCGACTGGGTGGCGACACGCGCGGAGCCCATCGAGAGCGATCACTACGGCGTCAATTCGCTCGTTCAGAACATCGAGTTCGCGCTCTATCGCGATTTTCCAGACCCCGTGCGCGAGCAGGGCGAGGAAAGGTTCTGAGGTGACCGTGGAGATCCGCGAAGCGCGGCCGGAAGATCGGCCCGCTCTCATCCGCCTCATGGGCGCCCTCAACGAATTCGAGGCCGCGATCGAGGAAAATCGTGCGGATGCATCGGCGGCCGAGAGCCATCTCGACTATGTGGAAGGCCAGATCAGGGAGCTTGGCGGGGTCATGCTGGTCGCCGAGCAGGCGGGTGCCGTGATCGGTTTCCTTTGCTACACCTTCGAGGAAGACCCCGGCACCTTTGTGAGGCCCGAATATCGCCGCCACGCGCTCATCTGGGACATCTCCGTCGCCGGGGAGGCTCGGGGGCAGGGGGTTGGCCAGGCGCTTCTCGCCGCCGCTGAACGGGCCGCCAGGGCAGGCGGCATCGCCGAGATTCGGCTCTACGTGCTCGAGGCCAATGTCCGGGCGCGGCGAATCTACGAGGAAGCGGGCTATCGCAACTACGAGCGTTTCCTTTCCAAGCGCCTCTGAACCCCTGCGTCACCAAAGCAACGCAAGCCGGCTTTCCCAATCGGCCCGGGCGATTCACCCCAGTCTTTGTTGATATTGATTCTCATAAGCGTTAAAAGCGCCTCTCATTCTCAATAAGGGGTTCTGCCGACATTCGGCGGGCGACAAGAGGGGTAGTCACATCATGCGTGAATCGATTTCGGCGGCTGACCGGATCAGGCTTTTTCTTCTGGCGTCGGCGAGCGCTGTCGCTCTCGCTGTAGCGCCGGCCGTGGCGCAGGAAGCCGCGGAGGGAGAAGAATCGATTGAACTGGCGCCGCTCGAGGTCCGCGGCGAGGTGGACACGCTGCCTGCGCCCTATGCCGGAGGCCAGGTCGCGACGGGCGCGCGCCTTGGCGTCCTCGGCAATCAGGACATCATGGACGTGCCCTTCAGCGTCACCTCCTACACGGAAGAACTCATCAGAAACCAGCAGGCTGAAACCATCGGCGACGTCGTCGCGAACGATCCCTCGGTGCGCACGAGTTATGGGTTCGGCATTTTCGGCGAGCAGTTCGTCATTCGCGGTTTCGAGCTCTTCTCTGACGATATCGCGATCGACGGCGTCTACGGCGTCACGCCGCGCCAGCTTCCGGGTATCGAGATGTTCGAGCGCGTCGAGGTGCTGAAAGGCGCGAGCGCCTTTCTCAACGGCGTTCCCCCGGGAGGATCGGGCATCGGCGGAAGCATCAATCTTGTGCCCAAGCGCGCGCAGGACGCACCGACGCGCCGTGTCACCGCTGGTTATTCGATGGACAGCCAGGTCTCGGGGCATGCCGATATGGGCCAGCGGTTCGGCGTCAACAAGGAATGGGGCGTCCGGCTCAACGTGGGGGGCCGTACTGGCGAAACGGCCATCGACAACGAGGAACGCGACTATCTCCTCGGCGCGGCGGCAATCGATTATCGCGGCGAGGATTTCCGGTTTTCGCTCGATGCCGTACACCAGAAACATCGTGTCGATCAGGGCCGTCCGATCGTTCAGCTCGGCGGTCTCACCTCGGTGCCGGACGCACCCGATTCCAGTACGAACTATGGCGCCTCCTGGCTCTACTCCGAGATGGAAGACAGTTTCGTTCTTCTCAAGGGTGAGTACGATCTCACGGACAGTCTGACCGCCTATGCCGCTGCCGGAATTCGCGAGATGCGCGAGGACAGCGATGGCGGATCGCCCACGCTCACCGCGCTCAACGGCAATGCGACCGTCGTTCGCGGCACGGTTGCGCGCGAGGATTCGGTCTACACGACGCAAGGCGGCCTGCGTGCCGATTTCGTCACGGGGCCCGTCAGTCACGATCTCAATGCGGGCGCATCGCTGACGAGCCAGCGTAATCGCAATGCCTATGAGTTCTCGGATTTCGGTGCTCCGCTCGCGACCAACATCTACAATCCGGCGAACCTGCCGCGTCCTGCCGCAGGCGCCTTCGTGGAAGGCAGTCTCGACAACCCGCCGCTCGCGGAGAAGGTGGAGCTTTCAAGTCTCTATCTTTCCGACACGCTTTCATTCCTGGAAGACAATGTGCATCTCACGCTCGGTGTTCGCGATCAGCGTATCCATGTTCGCAGCTACAACCGCACGACCGGAGCGGTGAACGCGAACTATGACGAGTCCGAGACTTCGCCCTTTGCCGGCGTGGCGGTGAACGTCACCGATCAGGTCACGGTCTATGCGAACATGATCGAGGGGCTGGCCCAGGGGCCGACGTCGCCGGCTACGGTTCTCAATCCGAACCAGACCTTTCCGCCCTTTGTTTCCGAACAGTATGAAATCGGCAGCAAGGTCGACCTTGGATCGTTCGGCTTCGGCGTCGCGCTCTTCCAGACCGAGCAACCCTCCGCCTATACGAACGCGGCGAACGTCTTTGTCGTCGATGGCGAGCAGCGCAACCGCGGCATCGAACTCAACATGTTCGGTGAGCCCGCCGAGGGTGTACGTCTTCTTGGCGGCGTGACCTTCCTCGATGCCGAATTGACATCGACGGCTCTCGGCGCGAATGACGGCAACACCGCCGTTGGCGTACCCGACTATCTGGTCAACCTGACGGGCGAATGGGATCTGCCGTTCCTCAAGGGGGTGACGGCAACGGCCCGCGTGCTCTATACGGCCGAACAGTATGCGAATGCAGCGAACACGCAGGAAGTGCCCGACTGGGCACGGCTCGACATCGGCGCGCGCTATACGGCAGAGTTTGGCGAGCGTCCCGTCACCTTCAATCTCTTCGTCGAGAACGTGACGGATGAGTCCTACTGGGCATCAGCCAATGGCGGTTACCTCACCATGGGCGATCCGCTGACGGCGAAGTTCTCCGTTTCGACGGAGTTCTGAGACCCCTTACCGGAGTACGAGAATGAGCAGCGGTGCGGTCAAGGTGTGGTATCTCGTCCATAAGTGGACGAGCCTTGTCTGCACCCTCTTCCTTCTCATGCTCTGCATCACCGGCCTGCCGCTCATCTTCCATGAGGAGATCGACCATCTTCTGGAAGGCGAGCGGCCGCTACCTGCCGTCGAGGCAGGCGCACCTTCGAAGACGCTTGAGGATGCGCTCGATACGGCGCTGGCGCGATTTCCGGGAACGATCCCACTTTTCATGAGCTTCGACGAGGATCAGCCCGTGGTGAATGTCACCACGGGGCCGCGCCCGCGTTCGACCGTCGATGAGATGAACTTCATCTCGATCCACCGGCCGACCGCCGAGCCGGTACGCACGCCAGACGATGAAGGCGTCATGCACTTCATCCTGCAGCTTCACACCGACATGTTCCTGGGTCTCGGCGGCGAACTCTTTCTCGGCTTCATGGGTTTTCTTTTCTTCGTCGCCATCGTCTCGGGCGTCGTCGTTTATGCGCCTTTCATGCGCAAACTCCGCTTCGGAACGGTGCGCGTCTCGCGCAACAGCCGGGCGAAGTGGCTCGACACGCACAATCTCCTGGGCATCGTCACGCTGATGTGGGCGAGTGTCGTCGGGCTCACCGGCGTCGTGAACACGCTTTCGACGCCGCTTGTCGATCTCTGGCGCGCTGATCAGCTCTCCGAAATGGTCGCGCCCTATGAGGGCAAGCCCGTGCCGACGGCGTTCTCGTCTCTTGATGATGCGGTTGCGACGGCAATGGCAGCCGCGCCCGGCACCACGCCGCAATTCGTCGCCTTTCCGGGCGTGCGCTTTTCGAGCAACCATCACTATGCCGTCTGGCTGCGCGGCGCGACGCCGGCGACGAAGCAGCTCCACACGCCCGCGCTCATCGACGCGGAGACGGGCGCTCTCACCGAGATGCGCTCCATGCCGTGGTACATGACGGTGCTGCGCCTCTCGCAGCCGCTTCACTTCGGCGACTATGGCGGGCTGCCGATGAAGGTCCTCTGGGCGCTGCTCGATATCGCCGCCATCGTCATTCTCGGCAGCGGTCTCTACCTCTGGCTTGCGCGCCGCTCGCTTCCCGCGCCGGGAACGCGCCATGCGCATGAGGAACTGCTGCCGCAGGCCGGTCCTGCCGAATGACCAGACGACGTCATTTCACGCTCGGCGAAATCTTCGCCGTGCCGCTCCTGCTTGCCATCGTCACGATTGTCGGGCTCGTCGCGGCGCTGCTCGGCGATGGCTGGCTCGATACCCTTTCATGGGCCGGACTCGCGATCCCCGCCCTCGTCATCCCCTGGGCGCTCATTCGCCGCCGCGCGTAAGGCTCAGGCCGGCCTTCCCGTCTGCCACATCGTTTCGAAGAGCGCCTGCTGAAGCCCGGCGAACTCCTCGCTGTCGACAATGAGGCCGTAGTTTTCGCGGCGCGAGGAGATGAGCGCGACCATTCCGCCGCAGATGAAGGTCGTGATGCGGAAGGCGTCGGAGGAGGGCGTATAGCGCACCTCGCGCAGCTCGTCGTCGCTTTGCCGCCAGATGTCGTGCGTCTCCTCGCTCTGCGAGCGGATGACGCGGAGCCGTGTGCCGTTCTCGACGCGTGTCCTGATAAAATCGCCGAGCGCCTTGGGACCCGGCACGGCGAGCAGCTCGCGCATCGAGAGGATGCCGCAGATCTCCGACACCGGCGCCGCCAGCACGGCATTGAGTACGGTGCGGATGCCCTCCTTGCCGTCATAGAGCCGGAAGCGCGGGGCGCCATGTGTGCGCGTGTAGATGGCGCGCAGTTCGGGCAGGATGTCGTTCAGGCTCCGCTGCCGGTCTTCGAGGTTGCGGATAAGCACGTCCGGGTCCTCGGCGACGATATGGGTTCGCCCGCCGCGCTCCATTCGGGTGACGAGGCCCTCCTCGAGCAGCTTCTCGAACAGCGCATAGGCCGTCGTCCGCTCGATTCCGGCCTGCCGGGCGACGCGGGTCACGGTCTCGTCGCCGAGTTCGAGGGCGGCGAGGTAGAAGCGCGCCTTCTTGCCGACGAGACCGAGTGCGGCGAGCTTGTGTTCGATTTCCATGAGGTTGTCTGGATTTTTCGACAGTATTTCCGGATGGTCCGGATTGACCGGCCCTACGTCAACAGAAATATAGGTATGACAAAGAAAGAATGCAGGATCGGCGGGTCGTGAATTGTCCGCCGTTCTCGACAATAGGGGCGGGCATGGCGCAGATACTGATTTCCTCGGGGCTCATCCAGATCACCTTTGCCGTCGCGCTTGGCTGGGTCATCACCTACATGTACGCGACCGGCCGGTCCTTCGGTCCCTTCAAAGTTGCGAAGCGCGTGCTCCAGTGCCACATCGACAACATCCTGATGGCGCTGTTGCAATTCGCGATCGCCGCCGTCCATCCCGCGATTCCGGAAGTTGCGGGCTGGCTCCTTCTGATAGGCTCTTGGACCAATGCGCAGCTCTTCCTGCTCCATGCCTGTTCGCCCGGTGGGTACATCAAGCATCGCGCGGTCGACGCCGCGACCTTCGTTTCCTTCGGTCTCCTGAGTGTCGCCTATCCCTGGCTGCTCTATGCCTGGTTCGCGTTGTGAGGAGGGTTCCATGACGAGCGAGAAGAAAACCGTTCGTGCCGCCGCGATTCAGGTCGAGGCGCGCGTTGCCGACATTCCGTGGAACATCGAGCATGCGAGCCGTCTCGTGGATGAGGCGGTCGCGCAAGGGGCGGAGATCGTCGCGCTGCCGGAGTTCTTCACCACCTGCATCATCTATGACGAGCGCGTCTTCGCCTCATCGTTGCCGCCGGAGAACCCGGCGCTCGACATGCTGAAGGAGAAGGCGCGCCGTCACCGCATCCATGTCGGCGGTTCCTATCTCGAGATGCGCAATGGCGACGTCTACAACACCTATGTCCTCGTCGAGCCGGATGGCACGGTCCACCGCCATGACAAGGACCTGCCGACCATGGTGGAAAACGCCTTCTATGTCGGCGGGCGGGACAATGGCTTGATGCAGACATCGCTCGGGCCGGTCGGTGCCGCGGTCTGCTGGGAGACGGTGCGGACGCAGACCGTGAAGCGGCTCCGCGGTCAGGTCGCGCTGCTCATGACCGGCAGCCATTGGTGGAGCGAGCCCGGCTGGAAATGGTTCCGCAATTACTGGCGTGGGCTGCACGAGGGTAACGGCCGGTTGATGGCGCGCACCCCCGGTACCTTCGCCGCGCTTGTCGGCGCGCCGCTTCTCCATGCGGGCCACGCGAGCGTCATCGAGGGGCGGATGCTTGTGCTGCCCGGCACGCGGCTCACGCTGCCCATGCGCACGCAGCTCATGGGCGAAACGCAGGTGATCGACGGGCAGGGCAATCTTCTCGCCCGCCGCCGCTATCAGGAGGGAGCGGGCGTTGCCGTCGCCGATATCGCGCTCGGCGCGGCTGCGCCCCGGGCGGAGATGCCGGACGCTTTCTGGATTCCACGCCTCGGGCCCATGCTCTCCTTCCAGTGGCATCACCAGAACGCGGCGGGCAAAGCCGCCTATCGCTGGGCGAAACGCACGGGGCGGCTCAAGGTCTGGGAAGGGATGCGCAACGCGCAGTCCGCCGACGAGCGGCTCTGACCTCCCAAACGAAAAACGCCCCCGGAAACCGGAGGCGCTTCGAACTCGAAATCCCGAAGGGGATTATTTCTTGGCGGCGGCGACGCCCGACTCGCGCTGGGCGCGCTTGCGCGCGAGCTTGCGGGCGCGGCGGATCGCTTCGGCCTTTTCCCGGGCGCGCTTCTCGGAGGGCTTCTCGTAGAAGTTCCGGAGCTTCATTTCGCGGAACACGCCTTCGCGCTGAAGCTTCTTCTTCAGAGCCTTCATGGCCTGATCGACGTTGTTGTCGCGAACGAGTACCTGCACGAGCTGATCCTGTTTTCGATTCAATAAGTTAGTCGCGGGAACCGGCTTCCCGGACCCGCGAGCGAGCCGCTTTCTAGCAAAGCTTTGGGGGAATGTCCACCGTGGGGCCCCGAAAAGCCCCGAAACACGCGCCTCCGGGGCGGGGCTGCGGCTTCGGGCCCGGTTGCCGGGGGCGGCGCCGGGCCTCATATTCCCCTCATGGCCATACGCAAGATCGCCCGCATGGGCCACCCCGTGCTGCAGGGGGTGGCGAAACCGGTTCCGGACCCGACGGCTCCGGACGTGAAGGCGCTTGTCCGCGACATGATCGAGACCATGATCGACGCCAACGGGGCAGGCCTCGCCGCGCCGCAGGTCTACGAGCCCTGGCGGATCGTCGTCTTCCAGGCACCACCCGAGCGCGCACCGGAGGAAGTCGACGAGGAAGAGGCGTTCGACCACACGGCGCCCCTCACGGTCCTCGTCAATCCGGAGATCGAGATTCTCGGCCCCGAAATGGAGAAGGGCTGGGAAGGTTGCCTTTCCGTGCCCGGGCTTCGCGGCGCCGTGCCGCGTTACACCGCGCTGCGCTACCGGGGCTATGGCCTGGACGGCGCGCCGGTGGAGCGTATCGCGCGTGGCTTTCATGCCCGCGTGGTTCAGCATGAATGCGACCACCTTGACGGTGTGCTCTATCCGCAGCGGATGGACGATCTCTCCGAACTGATTTTTGAAACGGAAGCGAAAGCCTGGCTCGCCGCCCGCGAACCCGAGCCGAAAGAGGAAAATGCCGATGCCTGACACGTCGAAGAAGCGTCCCGGCGGGACCGGGGTGAAAAGCGATCGCCTGGATGCCACACGGATGAAGATCCTCGAGGCCGCGCTTCCCAATGTCGCCTTCGACGGCTGGACGCCGCGCCTGTTGCGCGAGGCGTCGGAGACGGCGGGCGTTTCCCATGGCGAGATGCGTCTCGCCTTTCCGGATGGCATTCTGGATCTCGTCGACTTCTTTCTTGAGGATGGCGACCGTCGCATGGAGGAGGCACTGGCAGGACAGGACCTTGCCGCGATGAAGATCCGCGAGCGGATCACGCTTGCGGTTCGAACGAGGATCGAGGTCGATCTGCATGCGCGCGAAGCCATGCGCCGTGCGATCACCATGTTTGCGTTGCCGACAGCGGGTACGCGCGGACCTCACTCGCTCTACCGTACGGTCGATGCGATCTGGCGTGCGGCCGGCGACACCTCCACCGATTTCAACTTCTACACGAAGCGCGCGACGCTGGCCGGCGTCTTCTCCTCTGTCACGCTCTACTGGTTCGCCGATGACAGCGAGAACTATGCGCGCACCTGGGCGTTCCTCGATCGCCGTATCGAGGATGTGATGCGTTTCGAGAAGGCGAAAGCCGGTGTGAAGAACATTGCGAGCCGTCTGCCGGACCCGTTCGCGCTGCTCGGCCGCTTGCGTTACGGCAAGGGCTAGGATCAGGGCGTGCCCGGTACGCCGAAGCCTACATCGATCCAGACCATGCGTTCGAAGCTCGCGCCGAATACCGTGCCCCGGCCTTCAGCATCGTAACCGCTCGCTTCCTCCGACCTGTGCATCCCGAGGAGACGGGGCGGTGTGCCTTCCGGTGTGCGCAGCGGCAGATACAGCGTCTGCACGCGGGACACGAGTCCGGAGGTGTAGCGGGTCGCGTGACATGCCTGCCAGGCGCAGGGCCGGTATCCCATTTCGTGCATGTCGCGTGCACATTGCAGGCGCGTTTCGGGCGGCACGAAGTCCAGCAGGTTCGCGCCTGTCAGGTTGTGGTCGAGCTTCTGCGTCACTTCGGTGCCGACAAGCCGATGTGCGATTTCGTCCGGACCGTTGAGCGACAATATTGTGAGGTTTGGCAGGTAGCGTTTGATTGCGCCGGGGTTGAACGCCGACGCGTCGGGTATGCCTGTCGGGCGCGGCAGGCTCAGCCAGTAATCGAAAACGGCGCTCTGTGAGCGGACCTCAAGCAGCGGCGCTTCCGCTCGCTCGCCCGGGCTTGGCGCGCAGGACTCCATGAGCCGTCCCACGCTGTCCGGCATTTTTCCTGTGGTCTTTTTCTTGTCCGACAAGCCGAACATACGGTCTTCCGTTCTCCGGCGGGGCGATACTCAACTGTGCCTGAACGGAACGCCGTCCAGAACCCACCTTTGTCTGCCAGAAGTTAACGGCGTCTTACCGGGCTGCTTCCGGTACGCCGAAGCCCACGTCGATCCAGACCATGCGTGCGATCTCGCTCGCGAAGCTGGGCTTCTTTGACGGTCCGCGGTAACCGACAGGCTCGCCCTTGTCGTGCAGGCTCAGGATGCGGGGGCGTTGCCCCGCAGGCCCCCGGAGCGGCAGATAGATGCTCTGGACATGGGCCATGCGGCCGGACGGGTATTGCGTCAGGTAGCGCACCTGCCAGCCGCAGGGACGGTAGCCCGCTTCATGCATGTCGCGCGAGCACTGGCGGCGATAGGACGGGTCGACGAAGTCGAGCAGGTTGGTGCCTGTCGCGTCGAAACCGAGCCGCTCGGCAAGGCCGGTACCGACAAGGCGGTGCGGTATTTCTTCCGGGCTCGCCAGGCTGAACATCGCCATTTCCGGCAGCCATTGCCGTGCCGCCATCGGGTTGAAGTCGGAAGCTTCGGGTATGCCGTTTTCGCGCGGCAGGCTCAGCCAGTATTGAAAGAGATCGGTATGGGCCCGCGTGCCGAGAACGGGCGCGGTCGCGCGCTCGCCGGGGCTCGGTGCGCGTTCCGCCATGAGGCGGCGTACATCGTCCGGCGCGTCCTCCCGGATGTCGTCTGCCAGTCCGGTCGCGGCCTGTTCCCGTGTCATGGGAGACCCCCTCCCTTCCGTGCTCGCGTGTTCCCGGGCGTCTCTTGCGGATTGCCCGTTTCCCCGGATCAAGAGTGGAGAGGGAGCGTTAAGAAGGGGTAACCGGCGGACGCTTGCCGAGAGGATAGAGCCTTGTTGCGTGACCCATCTTGCGACCGGGGCGGGCATCAGCCTTGCCGTAGAGATGGATCACGGTGTCCGGCTCGGCGGCGAGCGTCTTCCAGCTCTCCACTTCGTCGCCGATCAGGTTAGTCATCACGGCGTCGGAGTGGCGCTTCGGGTTCCCGAGCGGCCAGCCGCAGATCGCGCGCACATGCTGCTCGAACTGGCTCACCGTGCACGCATCCATCGTCCAGTGGCCGGAATTGTGCACGCGCGGCGCGATCTCGTTCACGACGAGGCGGCGCTTGTTGCCCTGTTCCGGCAGCAGGAACATCTCGACGCCCATCACGCCCACATAATCGAGCTCCTTCGCGATGCGCGCGGCGATGGCGCAGGCCTCATCTGCAATTGCCTTCGGCAAGCAGGCGGGTGCGAGCGTACGATCGAGGATGTGGTTCTTGTGGATGTTCTCGACCGGATCGTAGGCGGCGGTCTCGCCGTTCTCCCCGCGCGCGACGACGACGGAGATCTCGCGCTCGAAGTTCACGAAGCCTTCGAGGATCGCGGGCGCGCGGCCGATCTCGGCATAGGCGGCTGCGGCATCGCCGGGCGATACGATCTTCGCCTGTCCCTTGCCGTCATAGCCGAAGCGCCGCGTCTTCAGCACGCTGGGAACACCGATGCTCTCCACCGCAACCATCAGGTCCGCTTCGCTTGCGACATCGGCGAAAGGCGCGGTCGCGATCCCCTGCGCCTTCAGGAAGCTCTTCTCGACATGGCGGTCCTGCGCAGTCGCGAGCGCCAGCGGGCCGGGCCGCACGATGCCGTGATCGGAAAGGATGCGCGCCGTTTCCGCCGGCACGTTCTCGAACTCGTAGGTCACGACGTCGACGCTCTCCGCGAAGCGCGTCAGCGCGGCCTCGTCCTCGTATTCGGCGCGGGTGAACCCGGCCGCAACTTCGGCGGCGGGCGCTTCCTTGTCGGGGCAATAGATGTGAACGCGCAGCCCGAGTTCTGCGGCAGCCACCGCGAGCATCCGGCCGAGCTGTCCGCCGCCCAGAATGCCGATCCTGCCGCCGGGTCCGACGACGGACATTACCGGTCCTCGGGCATGTCGCCGACGGCTTCCGTCTGCTTCGCGCGCCAGGCATCGAGCCGTTCCGCCAGCGCATCGTCGGAAAGGGCGAGTACCGCGGCGGCGAGGAGCCCCGCGTTCTTCGCGCCCGCTTCGCCGATCGCGAGCGTGCCCACGGGAATGCCGCCCGGCATCTGCACGATGGAGAGCAGGCTGTCCTGGCCCGACAGAGCCTTCGACTGCACGGGCACACCGAAAACGGGGAGCGGCGTCAGCGATGCCGTCATGCCCGGAAGATGTGCCGCACCGCCCGCGCCCGCGATGATGACCTTCAGGCCGCGCTCCTTCGCCGTCTTCGCGTAGTCGACCATGCGTTCAGGGGTCCGGTGCGCCGAGACGATCCGCGCCTCGTAAGCCACGTCCAGCGCGTCGAGCGCGTCGGCCGCGTGCTTCATGGTCGGCCAGTCCGACTGGCTCCCCATGATGATGCCGACAAGGGCTTGTCCCGATTGCGATCTGGCCATGCTTTCCGCCGTTTTCTACCGCCGGGCGCTCGGGGCCCGGGTTTCGGAAAGCGAGGGAGTATAGGCATGGTGAGCCGCTTGGCAAGGAAAGCGGGAAGGGCCGAAAAGTGGCGCGAAACCGCCGTTCTGCACGCCGGTTTCGTCCTGCCGCCCTGGCCGCCTCACGGCTCCACGATGTTGAAGTTCGGCTTCGGCGCCTCGATGAGGCCCGTGAGCGTCTCGTAGAGCGCGGCGTCGCCGTCGATCTTCACGCTGCCGGTCTTCGTGAAGTCCGAGAGCGGAAAGCCCGCAAGCAGCGTCATCAGCAGTTCCGGCCGCGTCATGGTTACGGTTGCGCCCGCGTCTGCGTCCTCAATGCCTTCCTCGTGGATCAGCACCCCGTTCTCGACGGTCACGAGATGTGTCTCGTTCCGGTCGGTGAGGCGAATGTTCACCCTGAAGTCCTTGCCTTCCGCCTTCGCCGGGTTCACGCGCACGGCGGCGATGTCGAGCAGCATCGGCGTCGTCGTCGCGGCGAGCACATCCGCGCTTGCCGCAACCGGCGACAAGTCGGCGACGCCTTCGGTCAGTTCCTGCGCGCCGGTGAGGTAGATGTTGCGCCAGGTGCCCGCTTCCGCCTCGTAGCCGAGCTTGGTGTAGACGGCAGCGAGCTGTTCGCGCGCCTGCCGGTCCGACGCATCGTTGAAGACGGCGTGGTTCAGGAGTGTCGCTGCCCAGCGGAGTTCGCCCGCCTTCTCGGCATCGGCCGCGCGCGCCTTCACCGCCTCCTGTCCACCCATCGCCTCCACATAGCGTTTCGCGGCGGGCTCGGGCGGCAGCTGGTTCAAATTCGCGGGGTTCGCATCGTACCAGCCGAGATAGCGCTGATAGATCGCCTTCGAATTGTGGCTCATGGTGCCGTAGTAGCCGCGGTTGTACCACTGCTTCGCGAGCACGTCGGGGAGCTTCAGCACTTCCGCGATCTCGCTCGCGACCAACCCTGTGTTCATGAGCCGGATCGTCTGGTCGTGCAGGAACTTGTAGGCGTCGCGGTGGTTCGCGAGGAAGGTCACGATCTCTTCCGTGCCGAAACGGGGAATGCCGTGTGCGGCGAACATCACGTCGCTCTCGCCCGCGAAGAGGCGGATCGATTCCGTCAGGTAGTCCGCCCAGGCCTTTGCGTCGCGCACCAGCGCACCGCGCGCGGGCAGCAGGTTGTGCATGCAGAGGTTCGCGTTCTCCGCCATGAAGACGGCGCGATGGTCGGGGAGGAAGAAGTTCATCTCGGCGGGCGCTTCCGTCCCCGGCGTGATCTGGAAGATCATGCGCACCGTGCCGATCGTCAGTTCCTGTCCCGTATGCGTGATGTCGATGGTTGGCGCGATGAGCGAGGGCGTGCCGATCGAAGGCTTCGGCCCGAGGCCGGACGTCGCCTCGCCGCAGCAGCCATGCTTCAGTGTCAGCCCGAACTGGTAGCGCGCGCGCCGCAGCATCGCGGGGCCCGCGATGATGTTCTCCGACACCGCTTCCTTGAGGAAGCCCGCCGGCGCGATCACCGAAACCTTGCCGGCTGCGACATCGGCGGCATTCGTCACGCCGCCCACGCCCGCATAATGGTCCGCATGGGAATGCGAATAGATG
This sequence comes from Parvibaculum sp., assembly GCA_017642695.1. Taxonomy (GTDB): domain Bacteria; phylum Pseudomonadota; class Alphaproteobacteria; order Parvibaculales; family Parvibaculaceae; genus Parvibaculum. The sequence goes on from JAEPQD010000002.1 coordinate 274,618, forward strand.
ACGGAGATGACGGGCTTCTGGCCAAGATTTTCCGTCACGAGCTCGTAGGCCGCGCGGGCCGCCTCGACGCTTGTCAGCGGGTCGACCACGATCCAGCCCGCGCCCGCGTCGATGAAGGTCACCGTCGAGACGCAGAAGCCGCGCACCTGGTAGATGCCGTCCATCACCTTGAAGAGCCCGTGCCTGGTCAGGATCTTTGCCTGCCGCGCGAGGCTCGGGTTCACGGTCTCGGTCGTGCTCTCGTCTTCGAGGTAGTCGTAGGCGCGCAGGTCGAAGGCGGGGCCCTTGCCGTCGTCGCGCGGGATCACCGGGTCCTTCCGCGTCGCGATGAAGCCGCGTTCCGCGAATTCGAAGTCCCTGCGGTCGTCGGCGGCGACGAGCTGGCGGACCTCCTCGAGAGCCTTGCTGGCAGATACAGGCGCGTTCATGGGCTTCCCTCCCGTTGGTTCGTTGGAGGGAAGCTAGCGGCAGTCCGCGCGTTTGATTGTTACCCGGGTAACAATTCAGGCCGGCCCGGTTCCGGTTCCTTCTCGCGGGCCGCCGAGGGTTTATCGCCGCGCCATATCGGGGCAAGCTGCCTCTCATGCTGACCCATCTCCTGATGATCGTGCTGCTCGCCGTCTTTGTCGGCCTGCCGCTCTTCTATGCGTGGCGCGTCTTCCGGCTGGACGAGGCGACGCGTGGCGGCTGGCTCGTCCGCGTCGCGGAAGCCGCACTCCTTCTCCTCCTCTTCCTCGCGCTGGGGCGGTGGGACATGCTCGGCGTCTACACGCGCTGGGTGCTCGTCGCGCTGCTCGCCGCCGCCGCATTCCTTTCCTGGCGGCGTCATGCGCGACGCCCCTGGCGCGCCGCGGAGGGGCGGCCTTTCTGGCGGGCTCATCTCTCGCCGCTCGCCGGTATCGCGATCTTCGGCGGCCTTCTCGTCTGGATTGCCGTCGGCGTCTTCTCCGCGCCCGCGCCGCACGCGCTTCGCTTCCCGCTCGAAGGCGGGCGGTTCGCGGTCGTGCAGGGCGGCGCGCATATGCTGCTGAATCGCCACTACAGTCACCCCGCGCAGCGCCATGCCGCCGACATCGTCGCCGTCGGTCCGGCAGGCTTCCGCGCCACCGGTCTCCTGCCGGACGATCCGGCGCGTTATGCGATCTTCGGTCTCCGCGTGGTGAGCCCCTGTGCGGGCGAGGTGGTGGAAGCGGCGGACGGACTTCCCGATCTTCGTCCGCCGCGGATGGATCCCGAAAATCCCGCCGGTAACCATGTCCTCCTCGAATGCGGCGCGGAGGGCATCCGCGTGCTGCTCGCCCATCTTCAGCGGGGCAGCGTCGCGGTGGCGGAAGGCGCGCGGGTCGCACCGGGTGACCTCCTCGGTCTCGCCGGCAATTCCGGCAATACGAGCGAGCCCCATCTCCATATCCATGCGGTCGACGCGGCAACGGGTCTCGGCGTGCCCATCGCCTTCGACGAGCAGGCGCCCCTCCGCAACCGTCTCTTCCGGCGCTGATTTCCGGTATTCCGCTGCCCGGCATGGCGCTTTCCGCCAAACGGTGGCATTTTTGGAGCCGGGCGACTCGGGAAGGAGAGGCCCCACCAGAAAGGTGACGGACCAGCGCCATGAAGATCGGTGACAGCAAGCCTCTCGGCCCTGCCGCCCCGGTTTCGTCCCGGGAACGGGCGCGGTCGCGCTCGGGCGACCCGTCCGCCGGCCGCCACGTCTCCGACAGCGCCAGTATCATGGGCATCCCCGAGGCCGAACTCACGCCCCGCGTGCGCGATGCGCTGATGCAGCTCATGGGCGAGGTGGCGGAGCTTCGCCGCGAGATGTCCGCGATGCATGAGCGGCTGCGCGAAAGCGAGGAGCTTGCCGACCGCGATCCGCTGATCCCCGTCCTCAACCGCCGCGCCTTCGTGCGCGAGCTTTCCCGCGTCATCGCGTCCGGGCGGCGCTATGGCGAAGCGGCCGGGCTTGTCTATTTCGATCTCGACAATTTCAAGGGTGTGAACGATGCCCACGGCCATGCGGCGGGCGATGCGGCGCTTCAACACCTTGCGAACCTCGTTCTCGCCAATGTCCGCGAGACCGATATTCTCGGCCGTCTCGGCGGCGATGAACTCGGTCTGATCCTCGTCCGCGCCGACGAGGAGACGGCGAAGACGAAAGCGGCCTCGCTCGCTGCGCTCGTCTCTCGCGAACCCTTCCGCCATGGCGGCACCGAAATCCCGCTGTCGATTTCCGTCGGTGCCGTCTCCTTCACGGGCGAGGACGAGCCCGACGACGCGCTCGCCCGCGCGGACCGCGCCATGTACGAGGCGAAGCGCAAGGACGGCTGAGCGCCCTCAGGCGATAATGTCCGGGAACAGAATGTCGTCGATTTCCTGGATGCGGTCGCGCAGCTGCAGCTTCTTCTTCTTCAGCCGCTTGATCTGCAGATGGTCCGGCAGCGGCAGCGCCTCGAGCGCATAGATGGCGTGGTCGAGGTCGCGATGCTCTTCCTTGAGCTTCGCGAGGGTCTGCCGAAGCTCCTGTTCTTCCTGCTCGGTCATGGGCATCCGATCTGGGGGGCTGCCACGCGGCCCATCGGCAAGGGTTGTAACGCGTGGCCCGTGCGGCCGACAAGCGCGAAGCGTTCAGGGCTTCTCTTTCGGGGCGCGGACGGGGCTCCGCCTGCCGTCCTTCAGGTCCTCGCCCCAGCGTTTCGCCGCAGGAAGGTCGAGCCCGAAAAGGTCGAGCGTGCGGGCTGCCGTCTGCGTCACGAGATCGTCGACCGATTTCGGTTTCGCATAGAGGCCCGGCACCGGCGGGGCGATGATCGCGCCGATTTCGGAGAGTTGCGTCATGGTGCGCAGATGGCCCGTGTGAAGCGGCGTTTCGCGCACCATCAGCACGAGGCGGCGGCGTTCCTTCAGCACGACGTCTGCCGCCCTTGTAAGGAGCGACGAGGTCACGCCCGTCGCGATTTCCGACATGGTGCGGACCGAGCAGGGCGCCACTATCATGCCGAGCGTGCCGAACGAGCCGCTCGCGATCGCCGCGCCGATATCCTCGATCCGGTAGCGCGTATGCGCGAGCCTGTCGAGATCCTTCGCCTTCACGCCGGTCTCGTAGCCGAGCGTCATCTCGGCGGCCCTGGTTATGACAAGGTGGCTCTCGACGCCGGCGTCCTTCAGGAGTTCCAGCACCCGGACCCCGTAGGCCACCCCGGACGCGCCGGAGATTCCCACGATGAGACGGGGGTTCTGGGAAGGGGTCGGGTTTTTTCCAGCCATGATTGCAAAGACTTACACGGAGTTGCCGATTTTTGCGAGAGCCGTTCGACAAGTCCCTCAAAAGGAGTCACAATTTCGTCGTCTCTGGCTTAACGAAAGGACGGGATGAGATGGCTTTGGAGTCTCACATTGCCGAGCTTCGTGATCGACATAAGGCTCTTGAACAGGAGATCGACGACCAGATACATCACCCCAGCAGCGACGACCTGCACATTGCTGAACTCAAGAAACAGAAACTGCGATTGAAGGAAGAAATCGAGCGGCTGAATTCCAGAAACGCAGCCTGAACAATCCGGACAGACGTCCAACAAGAGTTTCAGCGCCGGGCCAACAGCCCGGCGTTTTGCATGGGGAGAGCGTCTAGAGCTCCCCCGCCTGCTCCCTCAGCTTGAACTTCTGCACCTTGCCGGTCGACGTCTTCGGCAGGTCCGTGAAGACCACCGTCTTCGGGCATTTGAAATGCGCGAGCTTCTCGCGGCAGTAGTCGATCACGTCCTTCTCCGTCAGCGACGCGCCCTTGCGGAGCGTGATGAACGCGCAGGGCGTCTCGCCCCATTTCTCGTCCGGCCGCGCCACCACCGCCGCCTCGATGATGTCGGGATGCTTGTAGAGCACATCCTCCACCTCGAGCGATGAGATGTTCTCGCCGCCCGAGATGATGATGTCCTTGGAGCGGTCCTTGAGCTGAATGTAATTGTCGGGATGCCAGACGCCGAGATCGCCGGAGTGGAACCAGCCGCCCGCGAAGCTTTCCGCGCTCGCCTTCGGGTTCTTGAGATACCCTTTCATCACGACATTGCCGCGGAACATGACCTCGCCCATCGTCTCGCCGTCGCGCGGCACTTCCTCCATCGTCTCCGGGTCGCGCACGGAAATCCCTTCCAGCACGGCATAGTTCACGCCCTGACGCGCCTTCACCTGTGCGCGCGCGTCGAGCTCCAGTTCGTCCCATTCGTCATGCCACGCGTTCACCACCGCCGGCCCGTAGGTTTCGGTGAGGCCGTAGACATGGATCACGTTGAAGCCCTGCGCTTCGAGCTTGCGGATCGTCGCGGCGGGCGGCGGGGCGGCGGCCGCGAAATAATGCACCGTGTTCGGCAGCGGTTTCTTCTCGTCTTCGCCCGCATTGATGAGGAAGCTCATCACGGTCGGCGCGCCCGCCATATGCGTCACGCCGTGCTCGGCGATGGCGCTGAAGATGTTTGCGGCGGTGACGCGGCGCAGGCACACATGCGTGCCCGCGATGACGCTCAATGACCAGGTGAAGCACCAGCCGTTACAATGGAACATCGGCACCGTCCAGAGATAGACGGATTTGTCCGTCATCCCCGCCGTCACGATGTTCCCCATCGCCAGCAGATAGGCGCCGCGGTGATGGAAGACGACGCCTTTCGGGTTGCCGGTCGTGCCCGACGTATAGTTGAGGGAGATCGCCTGCCACTCGTCGGCGGGAAGCTGCCAGTCGAAATGTGCGTCGCCTTTCGCGAGAAACGCTTCGTACTCGATCTCGCCGATGCGTGTCCCCGCGCCGTCATATTCCGGGTCGTCGATGTCGATCACGAAGGGCGTCACCTTCGCGTTCGCGAGTGCCTCCTTGCCGAGCGCCGAGAATTCCCGGTCGACGAACAGCGCCTTCGCCTCGCCGTGGTCCAGCATGAAGCCGATGATCGCCGCGTCGAGGCGGATGTTCATGGTGTTCAGCACCGCGCCCACCATCGGCACCGCATAGTGGAGTTCCAGCATCGCTGGAATGTTCGGCGCGATCACCGACACCGTGTCGCCGAGCCCGATGCCGCGCTCGGAGAGCGCCGAGGCGAGCTTCCGGCAGCGCGCATAGAACTCCGCGTAGTTGGTGCGGATCTTCCCATGCACCACGGCGAGCTTCTCGGGATAGACCTCCGCCGAGCGTTTCAGGAAACTCAGCGGCGAGAGCGGCTGATGGTTCGCCGGGTTCTTGTCGAGATCGAGCTCATAGGGGTTCGTCGTCATCGGAAGCCTCGTGGGGCGCGCGGGGAGGGGAGGGCGTCGCCCCACGTTACCCAGCGCGCGGGAGTGCGGCAAGGCGGTGCGCCCGTCTCTCTCTCGTGCTCGTTTTGTGGGCACACCGGGTCAAAAACAAAAGTGTCATCCCGGCGAAAGCCGGGATCCATCTGACTCGCGCATCCCGACGCGGTGGCCCATGGACCCCGGCTTCCGCCGGGGTGACATATGTGGGAAAAATAGAGCCGGGGGGATGCATGGACGAGAAAGCGAAGCGGAAGGAGCGGCTCGAGCGCGAGCTTCACACTCACCTCGAGCCCGGCGAAACGCTGCTCTGGAGCGGCCAGCCGCAGACAGGAATCCTCTTCCGGCCTTGCGAGCCGCTGGCCATCTACACGTCCGTCTGGGCCGGCATCCTCTGGCTCATCATGGTTTTCTTCCTGATCAGTGCCATTCTTCACGGACCGCACATCGAGAGGGGGGCTGAGGGAATCGGTCTTCCGGACCCTGTCTCCGTCGCCTGGATGCTCTTCATCTTCCCCGGGGGCCCCTATTATGCGCTCGGCCGGTTCTTCTACGACGCGCGCAAGCGTGAGCGGACGCTCTACGCGGTCACCGACCGCCGTCTCATCATCCTCTCCGGGCTGCTGTGGCGCTTCTGCCGGTCGCGCACCTATGATCGCGTCAGGTGGATTGCGAAGGAGACGGCTCTCTCCGGGCGCACATCGATCTGGTTCGGGCCGCGGCCACCCTGGCATTCCATACAGGGAGATTATCCGGTGGACCAGCCGCCCGAGCTGTCGGTCGCCAAGGCCGCCTATGTCTATCAGGTTCAGCACATGCGGCCTGCCGGACTCGTCAGCGTCCGCTTCGGCTGGTTCCTCTTCGAACTCATCGAGGACGGCGAGGCCGTCTATGCGCTCGCGGAAGAAGCGCGGCAAAAGGCACGAAGCGGATGATACGGCGCATATTGGCGACAGCGAGTTTTGTGCTCGTGCTTCCCGTGTCGGCGGCGGCCCTTTTTGCGCTCGTCGCGTTTCCCGAGGCGGTCGGCATCTCCATGAGATATCCCGAGGCCCTCATGCTCTGGGGGGCGCGCTTCCTGTTTCCGTTCGCCGGTGCCGTCGCATCGTTCTGCAACGGCCTGCATCTCTACCGTGGCTCGGTGCGGGGGTCGTTCTTCCGGCGTCTGCTTCACGTCTCCAACGTGACCTTTGCCGCGTTGTTCTGCTTTGCCATCTGGCTCCTCTCCACCGTGACGGTCGGCTACGGCTTTGAAGGCGTTTCTTTCACGGGGACGGTCATCGTCGTTGCGATCCTTGCAACACCCCTCCTCATCGTCGCGATCTACATGGTGCTGCTGTTCTGGCGCGGCGCGGTCGACGATCCGCCGCATTCCGCCCCGATGCCGGACCGTGAGAGCGGGACACCGGCGGACGAAAAGCGGAAAGAAGAACTCGAACAGGAGCTGCGCGCCCGTCTCGAACCCGGCGAAACCCTGCTCTGGAGCGGACAGCCATGGGAGGGGCTCATCCTGCGCGCGTATGAACCCCTTCTCATCCCCTTCATGTTCGTATTTACAGGCGTGCTCTACGCCGTCGCGTCACCAATTCTGACGGGCCTTTTCCTTTCCCCGGTGCCGGAACTGCTGGCGGTGCTGGCTTCCCTCGTTCTCGTGCCTGGCTTTCTCTTCGGAGCGTTCTACCTTTTCGCGGGGCGTTTCCTCTTCGACGGCGCGCTCCGCAAGCGAACGCTTTACGCCGTTACGAACCGCCGCCTGCTGATCCTCTCGGGTCTGTTCCGGCGGTGGATGCGCGAGCGTTCTCTCGAGAAGCCCACCTGGATCAGGGCATGGCGGCATCTGTCAGGCCGCATGACGCTCGTCTTCGGCCCGATGCCCGCCTTCCAGTTCCTTTTCCTGTCCGGCATCTCTCCGCGGCGCTTTGGTCCGTTCGTGTTCGAACATGTCGAGAAGGGAGACGAGGTGCTGTCCCTCCTCTCGGAAATGAAGGGCAATGTCGATGCCACCGGAAAGGGGCGGGATGCGGCCGACCTTGTGCTGAAGATCGTGGGTGTGCTGAACTTTGTGCTTGCCGCGGCGGTGGGGCTTGGCCTCGCGATGGAGATGCCGGCCCTGCTTTCGGCCGATGACCGGTTGACCGAGGGTCGCGGAATCCCGGGGATCTTTCTCTTGCTCCTCAGTGTCTATGCGGTGTCCTGCTTGGCGGCAGCCTTCGGCAACGGCGCGCTGTCATGGCGGCGCCGGACCGAGGGGGCGGCGCTGCCCGCCGTCTTTCACCTCACCAACGGCCTGTTTCTCGGGCTCTCTATCGTCGCTCTCCTCGCCACATGGCAGCTCTGGGACTGCTGTACCGTCGGTGTGTCCGCCAATCCGGCATTTTTCGTCGCGACCGTCCTTCCGGTCTTCATCGTCTTCTCGGGTTATTTCATGATCCTTGTCCGGCACAGGTGGAGCTGGAAGGGAGGCATCCTCGAATGGTGATGCGGGGCAATCGTCAATGAGGTGGGGGGTCAACATAAGCCTGCTGATGGTGGCGTCGGGCATGCTCGGCCTGTTGCAGGGCGCCATCGCGCTCGACTACTCCTTCGCCCATATGGACGAGCCGCCCGTCGATGCCTCCGATCTCCGGTTCGACGTCTATGTGATTGCGGTGAATGCCGCTTGCGTCCTTGCCGCCGCCTGCAACGGCATCGGCTTCTTCCGCCTGTGGCGCGGCAAGCCGGTATCGCTCCTGCTCCACCTGTCGAACGGCCTCTTCTTCCTCCTCTATCTGCCGGCGCTGCTCTACGTCCTCGCCTCGTTCCGCTGGATGCCTTCCACGGACATGGCTGTTCTGGCGATGCTCGCGGTGTCGCTTCCCCTTGCCGGTGTCACCGGCGTCTATGTCGCGCTGCTTCGCCGCCGGCGCGCCGTGGCGGCGTGACGATGAAGAAAGTGAGCGCCTTTGCCGGTCTTGTATTGCTGGGCTTGCTTTCATGTCTTTCATGGGCGGCGGCGCAGCCCGCTCTCGACGATCCGGAGGAATTTCTGACGGGCTTTTGGGCGACGGGCGAAGAGCCGCCCGGCGGCCGGTGCGATACCAGGCCGGATGGCGCCAGCCTCGTTCAATTCGATTTCGGCGCGGCGGGAGGCAGGATGATCACCTACAACTCCTTCGACGCCTTCATGTTCGGACCCCTCACGGTGGAGAAGACGGGAGAAGCCACCCTTCTGCTGGCTGAATCCGGTCGAACGGAGGAAGTGGCTGCGCCTTCGACATTGCGTGTGTTGTCCGACGACAGCTTCGAGTTCGCCTCGGACGAGGCCGCACCGGTTATCTTCCACCGTTGCGACATGCAGGTAGAGGAATACGAACCCTCGCCTCCGCATGAGCCGGAACTCGCGCCTCGTCCCGTACCAGACCCGTCCTGAAGAGAAGGCCCATGCAAACCCAACTCGGCATCGCCAGTCTGGCCCTTGCACTGTTCGCGGCGGTTACGGCTCTGCTTTACGTGAAGTCCTTTCCCTCCTTCCTGCCAGTCTATCTCGCCGTCGCGGCGCTCGCCGCGCTCGCAACGGCATCTGCCTCATTCGCGGTGCGATCCGGCCGTGGATCGTGCTTCCCTTTCACCTGTCGAACGCCGCGTCCTTCGCCTTTTATCTCGACACCGCGGCCTATGCCGCGCTGCCGCTCGGCATCGTCGTCATATTGCGATTATCCTCCGCAGCCGCCGCTGATCGTCATCCGATCCCCCGACTCCCTGAGCCGCGCCGCCCGTGCTAAAACCTCCCCAACAACAAAAATGACGGGGAGCGGCAGCATGGGACGCTACAAGGACACCTACGACGCCTGGAAAAAAGACCCGGAAGGCTTCTGGGCGGAGGCGGCGAAGGAAATCGACTGGTTCAAGCCCGCCACCAAAACCCTTGAAGTGAAGGACGGGCTGTCGCGCTGGTTCGTCGGCGCCGAGACCAACACCTGCTGGAACGCGCTCGACCGCCATGTGAAGGGCGGGCGGGGCGACCAGGTGGCGCTCGTTTATGACAGCGCCATGCTCGGCCGCGTCAAGAAGTTCACCTATGCGGAACTGCTCGACAAGGTCGCGACTTTCGCGGGCGTGCTCCAGCGCCACGGCATCGGCAAGGGCGACCGCGTCCTCATCTACATGCCGATGGTGCCGCAGGCCGCCGTCGCCATGCTCGCCTGCGCGCGCCTCGGCGCGATCCATTCCGTCGTCTTCGGCGGCTTCGCCGCGAAGGAGCTCGCGACGCGCGTCGACGACGCGAAGCCGAAGCTCATCGTCTCCGCCTCCTGCGGTTTGGAGCCCGGCCGCGTCATCGCCTACAAGCCGCTCCTCGACAAGGCGATCGAGATGAGCGCCCACAAGGTCTCCGGCACCATCATCTTCCAGCGCGAAATGGAGACCGCGCCGCTCATTGAAGGCCGCGACTTCGACTGGAAGGAAGAGATGGACAAGGCGGCGGCAGCGGGCGCGAAGCCGACATGCGTTCCCGTCGCCGCGACCGATCCGCTCTACGTGCTCTACACGTCGGGCACGACCGGCAAGCCCAAGGGCGTGGTGCGCGACAATGGCGGCCACATGGTCGCGCTCAAATGGTCGATGAAGAATGTCTACGACATCGACCCCGGCGATACTTTCTGGGCGGCCTCCGATGTCGGCTGGGTCGTCGGCCACAGCTACATCGTCTATGCGCCGCTCTTTCACGGCTGCACGACGATCCTTTTCGAGGGCAAGCCCGTCGGCACACCCGACGCCGGCACCTTCTGGCGCATCATTGCGGAGCATGGCGTGAAAGCGCTCTTCACCGCGCCGACCGCCTTCCGCGCCATCCGCAAGGAAGACCCGAAGGCCGAACTCGTCGGCAAATACGATCTCTCGAAATTCGAGGTGCTCTATCTCGCGGGCGAGCGCGCGGACCCCGACACGATCCAGTGGGCGGAGAAGGCGCTCTCGGGCCGCCCGGTGATCGACCACTGGTGGCAGACGGAGAGCGGCTGGCCGATGGTCTCGAACCCGATGGGGATCGAGCGGCTGCCCGTCAAATACGGGTCGCCCTCGGTGCCGCTGCCCGGCTACGAGATCCATGTCGTGGACGAACAGTGCAAGCAGGTTGCGCCCAACACGACCGGCGCCATCGTCATCAAGCTGCCGCTGCCGCCCGGCTGCCTGCCGACGCTCTGGGAAAACGAAGCGGGCTTCCGCGAGAGCTATCTCGCCGAGTTCCCCGGCTACTACAAGACCGCCGATGCGGGCTTCCTCGACGAGGACGGCTATCTCTATGTGATGAGCCGTACCGACGACATCATCAATGTCGCGGGCCATCGCCTGTCGACCGGCGGCATGGAGGAAGTGCTCGCCGAGCATCCGGATGTCGCCGAATGCGCCGTCATCGGCATCGCGGATGCGATGAAGGGTCAGGTGCCGGTCGGCTTCCTCGTCCTCAATGCGGGCGTTGCGCGCTCGGCGGGCGAGATCGAGCAGGAGGCGGTGCAGATGATCCGCGACCGGATCGGGCCCGTCGCCTCCTTCAAGAAGGCGATGGTCGTGAAGCGCCTGCCGAAGACGCGTTCGGGCAAGGTGCTCCGCGGCACGATGCGCAAGATCGCCGACGGCGCGGAATGGACCACGCCCGCCACCATCGACGATCCCGCGATCCTCGACGAGATCACCGCCGTCCTCGCCGATGCGGGGCTGGTGAAGGCTTAACTCCGAATATTAGATGTCATCCCGGGAAAGCCGGGACCGGCCAGACAGACGACATCTAGAAAATAAAAAGTGTCACCCCGGCGAAAGCCGGGATCCATGGGCTTCCGCGTCAAAATGCGCGAGTCAGATGGACCCCGGCTTTCGCCGGGGTGACACTGTTTTTTTGAAAGCCGCACCCCACATATCCCTGTCACCGATACCCAAAAGCCGAAGCGTGCGCCGCCCTCCCACATCGGCGCATCCGGTGCTATAACGCCCGCTTCCGGCGACAAGGAGTTATTTCATGGCATCCGGTTCCCAACTCAGCGGCAAGGTCGCGATCGTGACGGGCGCGGCGAACGGCATCGGCCGCGCCATCGCACATGTCTATGCGAAGGAGGGCGCGAAGGTGGTGCTCGCCGATGTGGACGAGGAGGAGGGCGAGAAGGTTACCGCCGATATCGTGGCCGGCGGCGGCGAGGCGATCTTCCGTTATTGCGATGTCGGCGAGCGGCTCGACGTGCGCAATCTCGTCTGTGCGGCGACCGACGCCTACGAACGCGTCGACATCCTCGTCAACAATGCGGGTGTCGTCTCGAAGGGCGGCGATTTCCTCACGCTTGAGGAAGAAGAATTCGACCGCGTTATCCGCATCAATCTCAAGGGCAACTTCCTTGTCGGCCAGGCCGTCGCGCAGCGCATGGTGGCGCAGGTCGAGGAGGGCGGGGTGCCCGGCACGATCATCAACATGTCGTCCATCAACGCCGTCGTCGCGATCCCGGCGCAGATCGCCTATTCCGCGTCCAAGGGCGGCATCAAGCAATTGACCGAAGCGATGGCGCTGTCGCTCGCGCCCTGGGGCATCCGCGTCAACGCCATCGGGCCGGGCACGATCCAGACCGCGATGGCCGGCACCGTCACCGACCCGAAAGCCTCGCACGCGATCCTCTCGCGCACGCCGCTCGGCCGCGTCGGCCAGCCCGAAGAGATCGCCTCGCTCGCCGTCTTCCTCGCCTCCGACGGCGCGAGCTACATGACCGGCCAGACCGTCTATGCCGATGGCGGCCGCCTCTCGCTCAACTACACCGCGCTCCCTCTCGTCAAGAAGAAGGACGGGGACAAGAAGAAATAGTCTCCGGGGTATCGCTCCTCTCGCCGGCGGCTGCAAAAAAAAAGCGGCCCGCCCGCCCGATAATTTTCTCCCCTGCGTATCTCTTTCCGGGAAGCCATGGCAGGCGCGGTGCGCCGGCCTGTGGCGGGACATTATTGAGGGAGGGGGCGTGCATGCGAGCGCATGAACACGTAGCGTTGAGTCTCGCGTTTTTTCTGGCATTTGCATCGGGCGTGGCGGCAAGCGAAATCCAGCTTGGCGATGTGAACGTGCAGGTGGACACCATCGTTTCCGTCGGTACGACGATCCGCACCGGTGGTCAGGATTGCGCCAAGATATCGACCGGGAATGGCGGTTGCGCCGGTGGACCCGGCACCACTTACGGCGTCAACGACGATGACGGCAACGTCAATTCCGAACGGTACAATCCGGTTTCCGTCGTCGCGAAAGCGGTCTCGGATATCGGCGTAACCTATGAGAACTACGGCGGCTTCATGCGCGTCAAGGCCTTCTACGACTACTGGAATGCCGAGCATCAGGGCGACGTTTCCACGCGGTTCGGCAACCGGCCGATGAACGACGCCTACAGGGGATCGAGCCCGCGCGATTTTGCAAGCTACGACATCGACATTCTCGACGCCTTCGTCTACGGCAACTTCGATGTTGCGGAGCGGCCTCTGTCGGTTCGCGTCGGCCGCCAGGTCATCAACTGGGGCGAAAGCGTATTCATCACGGGCGGCATCAACTCCTATATGCCCGTCGACGTGCAGGCCTTGCGGACGCCCGGGTCGGAGATCAAGGAAGCCCTGCTGCCAGAAGGCTCTGTCTTCGCGTCGCTCGGCCTGCCGAACGAGGTATCGATCGAGGGCTTCTACACTTTTGCCTATGAGCGCACGAAGCTCGATGCCTGCGGCACCTTCTTCAGCACCACGGACGCAGCCTGCGAAGGCGGCGCTTATGTCCTCAGCGGCGTTACAACGGCCGGTGGAGACGATCCCGATACGGCGCCGATCTATATTCCGCGCATCGCGGACGGAGAGGCGGACGATCAGGGGCAGTTCGGTCTTGCCGTGCGCTACTACGCGGACTGGATGAACCAGGGCACGGAACTCGGCATCTACTTCGTGAATTACCATTCGAAGCTGCCTATCGGCACCTTCACGGCGGCCGATCTCAGCACCGTCACGATTACGGGCAGCATTCCGGTCGACCTGGCGGCGGCGTCGAACACGAAGGAGTATCAGAGCCTCTATCCGGAAGACATTCAGGAAGTCGGTCTCAGCTTCAATACGGCGATTGCGAACCTGCTTGGCGGAACGGCGCTTCAGGGCGAAATTCTCTACACCACCGACATGCCCTTCCAGCTTTCGGATGTCGAAATCAACGCGCATGACGTCGAGAACTACTTCAAGAACTACAATCCCGCTCTCGGTGCTGCGCTCTCGGCGCTCTACGGCGTCTCTCTCGACGACATTTACTCCGGTTCGGACGTCTCCGAAGGCGACGTCATCTCGGGTTATTCCGAATATGACGTCGTAACCGGACAGATCGGAACGACGAGCACGCTCGCGTCCTCGAGCCCCGTTGCCGAGGCGATCGGTTCGGATCTCGTGATCCTCGTAGGCAATGCCGGCTTCCAGTGGATTCAGGACTACAGCGCCTCCACCGGCTATCTCGCGACAGCCCGGTCGGGCGAGGCGCATCCGAATGCGATCACAAACCTGATCCTCGGCGATGCCTGCGGCTGCGGAACGGTGCAATATGCCGACAGTTTCTCCTGGGGCTACAGGCTCGTCGCGCTTGCCGACTACAACAACGTCTTCGGGAGTGCGTGGAAAATGCAGCCCTTCGTGCAGTTCGGCCATGACGTGAAGGGCTATTCGGCTGGGCCCATCGGGCCGGGCTTCGTCGAGGGTACGAAGGCCGTCACCGTCGGTACCAGTGCGAGCTACCAGTCCTGGAACGCATCGGTCAGCTGGACCAATCGGTTCGGCAACGAGTACTACAACTCGAGCTACGACAAGGACTTCGCGTCGGTAACGGTGTCTTACGCGTTCTGACACCGTTCCGTGGAGATAGGAAGAAGGCGGGGGCGTCCGGTCGGGCGGCCCCCGTTTTTCATTCGGAGCCGCGGAGGCGGCGCTTATGCGTCTGGAAAAAGTGCTCCGGCGGTTCCAGTTCCGTGCATTTGAGGGATGCTCCTGCCGACTGGCCGGGTGGAACGTGAGGAACCGCCGAAGCTAGGGTATTCGGCTGTCGTCACGCGGGAGCGATGACGATTGCCGAACCTGAAAACAGATACGTTGCGATCTGGATTCCCGGGCGGTCCGTCGACGGAATTTCGCGCGCCGCCCGTTTCATTCTCATACCGCCTGTCGCAGCACCCGGATTTTTTCTATCGCGGTATCGATCTGGTTGGGGGATGAGTTGGGGGCATCGCTGTCTGACATGACAGACGAGGAGCTGGCGTCCCGTTCCGCGTCGAAAGACGGGGATGCGTACAGAATTCTCGTCAACCGGCATGTGGACCGGGTCTATGCCTATTGCGCGCGTGTTACCGGGAACCCCTCCGATGCAGAGGACCTCGTGCAGGATGTCTTTCTGCGCGTCTGGCGCAACGCGGATCGCTGGGACGGCGGCCGCCTGCCTTTCGAGGCATGGCTCATGGTGCTCGCACGGCGAATCTGCATCGACTATCTGCGCCGGAAGAAAGTCCGTCCGACCAGGACGCTCGACGACGAGATGTTGCCGGACCCGCTTCCTGGTCCTCACGAACTGGCACAGGCGCGAGGCGTGGCGCGGCGGGTGCAGAGCGAACTCATGAAACTGCCGGTCAATCAGCGTTCCGCGATCGTGCTTCGCTATTATCAGGGCTACTCCAACGAGGAAGCTGCCGCTATTCTGGGGGTGACCGTCTATGCGCTTGAATCCCTGCTCAAGCGCGGACGCGCCAATCTTCAGAGGGCTTTGGGGGACCTCGAAAAATGGCAATAGGATGGGGACGCATCGCGGCATCCTTGAAGAGCCGTCTTTTTCCCGGGCGGGCGCAACCGTCGCGGGCTTCCATCGAGCCGCTTCTGAGGCAGGCGGCCGGGGAAGACGGCCTGTCGCGCGCGCCGGGCGGCCTTGCCGAACGGGTGGTGGCCGCGGCGCTTGCCGAGCCTTCCTCCTCTTCCACGCAGGCCAGAGATCCCGCGCCGGTCGATCTATATGATTTCCTCATGAGGCCGCGCATCGTGGGCGCTTCGCTCGCAAGTTTCTCGGCAGGGGCGGCTCTTGCAGTTCATCTCATTGACGTTCGTGCCGGAGCGCTTGTCAGGACGCTCATGCTGGGCGTGATGCAGAGCGTTACGACCGGAGGTTTTCTCTGATGGGCAGGTTTCGGCTGGAGCATCTTCTTGTCGGTTCGCTTCTTGCGAACGCAGCCCTTCTGGGCTTTATCGCTGCGCTGCTGCTCGCGCCGGGGCCAAGGCCCGCCTTCTTTGCCGTCCGGGCGGACCGGATGCCGATGGCGGTAAAGCTGCCGGAGTTCGACATGGAGAGCCGGTTGTTTCTTGCCCGCCTTCTGGAGCGGGATGCGGAAGCGGCGGCGGAGCGTGCCCGACGGGCGGCTCAGGCGCGCGCCGCCTTTTCGGAAGCTCTCTCGCAGGAAAATTCGCAGGCGGATGAAATTGCCGCGCGTGGTGAAGATCTCAAGGCGGCGATGGATGCGCTGGGCGAAGGTTTCCTCGATGCCATCGTTGCGGCGGCCCCGGAGCTTGCCCCCGACGAGCGCCGCAAGCTCGCGGACTTCTTTCTCCGGCTGCCCGCCGACGATCTTGTCTTCCCGGGACAGGAAGGCGCCGGCATCGAAGGGCCTCCCGGTTTCCCCACGCCGCCCTTCGGCGTGCCAGGTCCGGGGTTTCCGCCTCCCGGGCAGGGCGAGGGGGTGGAGGAGCCCGCCGGGCTCGAATAAGCGGGGATATCTTCCCGATTATCGCTCCCCCGTTTTCGCCGTCGCCGGGATCGATCTCTCGCCGTCGGCGAGGGGGAAAGTGCGGGGGAGCGGCAAACCGGGGATAACTTCTTTTCTCTCGCATATCGTCCGTACAAAGATTATATGAATCCACTCTTTGTGACGTTCGTGTGACAGTTCGATGACAGTCCGCGCGGCAAACAAAAAAGGCGCGGTTTCCCGCGCCTCTTGATTTGTGACAGTCGGCGTCCGAAAGCCGGGATTAATCCCCGCTCTCCTCCTCGATCTTCACGTCCTTCAGCTTCGCGAAGACGCTGTCGGCGTCGTAGGATTTCTTCTCCTCTTCCGCCTTTTCCGGCTCCGCGATGGTCGCGTGCGTGGGCTGCGGCTCGGGTGCCGTCGTCTCGCTCGCGGGCAGCAGCGTCTCGGAGGTGCCGTTCGCCTTCGCCGCCTTCTTGCGTTCGCGCTCGGCCTTGCGCGCGGCCTTCTGAACCGCCGCGTCGAGTTCGATTTGCGTGCAGAGTCCGAGGGTTACGGGGTCGACCGGCTTGATGTTCTGCGAGTTCCAGTGGCTGCGGTCGCGCACCGACTGGATCGTCGGCTTGGTCGTGCCGACGAGCTTGGAGACCTGCGCATCCGTCAGTTCCGGGTGGTTGCGCAAGAGCCAGGCGATGGCGTCCGGGCGGTCCTGGCGGCGCGACACGGGCGTGTAGCGGGGTCCCTTGCGCGGCGCGATGGGCGGCAGTTTGTATTTGCTTTCAGAGACTTGCAGGCGCAGCTCCGGATCCTGCTGGCAGCGCTCGATCTCGGCGCGGGTCAGCTGGCCGGAGGCGACCGGGTCCATGCCCTTGATCCCCTGGGCCACGTCGCCATCGGCGATGCCCTTCACTTCGAGCACGTGAAGGCCGCAGAAATCCGCCACTTGTTCGAAAGTGAGCGCGGTGTTCTCGACGAGCCAGACGGCTGTCGCCTTGGGCATAAGGGGCTGTGCCATATCAATTCCTCTGATCCATCCGGGGCCTCCCGGATAAACCGTTTCTGTCCATCGATGAGTGGATATGGCCGTTATATAGGGCGAAAAAGCGGGCAATGAAAGCGGAATGATGTCCGGTCCGCAAATTGTGAAGTGCCCATGAAAAAGGCCGGAATTCCGAGGGATTCCGGCCTTCCCGTAACATCCGCGAGGATGTCTTAGCGGTCGATCTGGGTGATCTTCGTGCCCTCGATGCTCACGCCGGCCATCAGGCCCTGCTGGTTGAAGATGAAGGCATAGGCATCTTCCTTCAGCGTCGAGGTCGAAAGATTCTTGGCCGCGCCTTCGTCAACCACGACCACCGTGGGGCCGACGCCGATCTCCCAGCCGCGGGTTTCCTTCAGATAATCGACCGCTTCGTCGTTCATCAGGAACACCGCATAGCCGTAGGACTGCGCGCCCGCCTGCAGGCCCCAGGAGCCCGTCACGGAGTTGTAGTACTCGGAGACCTCGCCATCTTCCTGCAGCACGCCCTCGCCATAGGCGCCGCCGAAAACGAGGCCGGCTTTCACGATGTTCGGGAAGACGAGAACCGCTTCGGCCTGCTCGGAAATGTCCTTCGCGACGGCATTCGTCTCGTAGAGATTTTCGAGCGCCATCGCCGCCTGCTTGTTGAGGTCTTCCGCGGTATCGGCCTGCGCGATACCCGCGGTCGCGATGGAGCCCATCGTGGCGGCGGCAACGGCAAGACCCATGAAACTGCGACGTGTGGTCGACATGATTTTTCCCTGTTCCTGTTTCGGTACGCGACTTGGAAAGAATTCTCTGTGCGGAGCATGTTCCGCACAGGATCGCCTTCGTCTGCCCATAACTATGCGCAGGAGACAGAAAGGTTCCGCGAGGAGAGGGATTTGTTTTCGGCGAGCGCCGTCAGACAGTCAGAACGATCTTGCCGATATGGCTGCTCTTTTCCATAAGCGCGTGCGCTTTCGAAGCATCGGAAAGAGGGAAAACCGTGTCCACCAGAGGCTTTACGCGCCCCGCTTCGATAAGCGGCCACACTTTTTCCTTGAGTGTCGAGGCAAGTGCGGCCTTTTCCTCGATGCTGCGCGGCCGCAGCGTCGAACCCGTCAGCGTCAGCCGTTTCAGCATCACGGGCATGAAGTTCACTTCCGCCACCGACCCGTTCAGGAAGGCGATGGAGACGATCCGCCCGTCAGTTGCACAGGCCTGAATGTTGCGCGCGATATAGTCGCCGCCCACCATGTCGAGAATGACGTCGGCGCCGCGGCCGTCCGTTACGCGTTTCACTTCCTCGACGAAATCCCGTTCGCGGTAGTTGATTGCGGCGTCGGCCCCGAGCTTTTCGCAGGCCGCGCATTTTTCGGCGGAGCCCGCCGTGGCGATCACTCTCGCGCCGAAGATATGCGCAAGCTGGATCGCGGTCGTGCCGATGCCACTCGTGCCGCCGTGAACGAGGAAGGTCTCGCCCGCCTTCAGCGCGCCGCGCTCGAAGACATTCGTCCACACCGTGAAAAAGGTTTCGGGCAGCGCCGCCGCTTCCGTCATCGACAGACCTTTGGGAACGGGAAGCGCATGGGCTTCGTGGGCGACGCAGTACTCGGCGTAGCCGCCGCCTCCGACGAGCGCGCAGACCCTGTCGCCTGCTTTCCAGAGCGTCACGCCCGGTCCAATGGCTGCCACCTCGCCCGCGACTTCGAGCCCCGGCGTTTCCGGGGAACCGGGCGGCGGCGGATAGAGGCCCATGCGCTGGATCGTGTCCGGCCGGTTGACGCCCGCCGCCGCGACCTTGATGAGGATCTCGCCGTGTCCCGGTTCCGGTGTCGCGATCTCGCGCGGTTCGAGCACCTCCGGGCCGCCCGGCTCGCGGATCGCAATGGCTTTCATGGTCGCGGGCAGGTCTGGCAAGGGGGTACCTCTGCGGTATCTGGCGGCATGGAGCGGGTTGCAGGTCTAGCCGGACCTCCCCAAACTGGCAACCATGCGGTTGCGGGGCGCGTGGAACGGAAGAGGAGAGAGGCGATGGACAGCGACGATCTGGAGCCCCGCAAGCGGCGCGGCGAAGCGCTCGCGGCCCTTGCCCAGGAAGATCTGGAGCTCCTCGGCATCGAGGAACTGAAAGAACGAATCACCGCGCTGGAAGCCGAAATTGTCCGGATACGGAACCAGCTGGAGCGCAAGCAGGGGTCGCTGTCGGCCGCCGAGGCGCTGTTCAGGAAATAGACGTTCAGGGTTAATCCCTTGGAGAATATACAGTTTTCGGACAGTCCGCCCGAGGTGGCGCTGTCCTGCGTTGCGCCGGGCCCCGCGTCAAATTGCCACAAGATTAACTTCCTGTTAGGAATGAAGGCGCTAGGGTGACCTTGCGTAATCCAGTCTTCTGGATTTCTGAGTGGCTCCTATCCACTCTGTTTGACGCCTCCCTGTTAGAACTGAGCCGCGGGCTTTCCCGCGGCTCTTTTTTGTTTCGAGGCTCCTTTCCCGCCCCTGCCACCTCCGCTGGCACGGATATTGATCCCTCAAGTCCCGAGTGTACCGGTATGGGCCATGTGTCCTGCCGCGGCGTAATCGAAAGACGGGACTGGGGTAACGGGATGGGCGTTTACGGAACGACGGACAATAACGAGATCGGATTTGCCAGCGCGGAATGCGTTTCGCTCTCCGATTTCATGGCTTCGGGCCTTTTTCAGCGAACCTATGGCGAGGGCATGCGCCTTGTCGAAGAGACCTCTGCCTATCTGGACGGGCCTGGCCGCGAGGCGGCGCGGTCGCTGCCGCGCGAAACCTCGCTCGCCTACGCAGGCGAAAGCATGCGGCTGACGACCCGGCTGATGCAGGTCGCCTCCTGGCTTCTCGTTCGCAAGGCGGTTCATGAGGGCGAAATGACGATCGAGGAGGCCAACTCGGAGAAATACCGTCTCGCAACCAAGGAAATCGCCCGCCAGCCGCGTTTCAATGGTGCCGAGGCATTGCCGCCGCGCCTGCAAGAGCTTATCGAGCGCTCCGAGCGCCTTTATGCGCGGGTCGAGCGTCTGGATGCCCGTTTGCGCGTCGCCGCCCCTGAACCTGCCCGAAACCACCCGCTTGCGGAACAGTTCGCCAGGGTCGAGGATTTCTTCCGCGAAAGCCTTTCCCTCGATTTCCCCCGCCGCGAATTCGGCCGCCGCAAGCACCGTCCCGAATAGGTTTCACCGATATCCAGCAACAAAAAAGCCCCGCCAAGGCGGGGCTTTCGCTTGTCTCGAGGTGCTCGAGGTCAGCCGCTGATAAAGCCGAACTTCTTCTTGAACCGGCTCACACGTCCACCGCGGTCGATGAGCTGCTGGCCGCCGCCGGTCCAGGCCGGGTGCGTCGTCGGATCGATGTCGAGGACGAGCGTGTCGCCTTCCGCGCCATAGGTCGAGCGGGTCTGGAACGTCGAACCATCGTTCATCTGGACGGTGATGAAGTGGTAGTCCGGATGGGTCTCTTTCTTCATGGCTTGCGCCTT
Source organism: Parvibaculum sp. (assembly GCA_017642695.1). GTDB lineage: Bacteria > Pseudomonadota > Alphaproteobacteria > Parvibaculales > Parvibaculaceae > Parvibaculum. The sequence continues at coordinate 295,118 of JAEPQD010000002.1, forward strand.
CCTGAAGCGGAACCGATAGGGGTTCCTTGTGTCGGTTTTGGCGCGCAGCGGCGGTCTTTGGAGGACCCGCCCGCGCTGCCGGAATGGGGGCTTATAGCGAAGGGCGGATACGGTTGCAAGGCCGGTTTTCGGAGCTTTGTGCGGAGATGCCGCAGGCCGTCCGGGCGGCTTCCATTGCCCCGGACGGGCTCGGGTTGCTATACCAGCCCGGCGCCGAAATATCCCCGGGCGCCGGACAAGGGGTAGGCTGGCTGCTCCGGAAGCGCCGGACTGGCAAAGGTGCATGAGCGAAACATCGAATCCGGTCGTCGAGGCCATTGAGGAAGAGGCGCAGCGCCGCAAACCGGCGCGGGGCGTGGGGCCATTGCTGCGTCTCGTGCCGTTTCTCGGCCGCTACCGGGTCATGGTGGCGCTCGCCTTTGTTGCGCTCGTTGCCGCGACGCTCGCCACGCTCGCCATTCCGATGGCCAGCCGCCGCTTGATCGACAACGGGTTCAATCGCGAAAACGCTGCCTTCATCGACCAGTACTTCGTGGCGCTCATTGCCGTTGCCCTGGTGCTTGGCATGGCCAGTGCGGCGCGGTTCTTCTTCGTGAGCTGGCTCGGTGAGCGCGTGGTCGCGGATCTGCGTCAGGCGGTATACGGGCATGTGCTGGAACTTTCGCCGGCCTTCTTCGAACAGACGCGCACGGGCGAAGTGCTTTCGCGGCTCACCGCCGACACAACGCTCATCAAGACGGTGGTTGGCTCGTCGGCCTCAATAGCATTGCGCAACGTCTTTCTGTTTTTTGGTGCCGCGACCATGATGGCGGCGACGAGCCCCTATCTCTCCGGCCTCGTTCTCCTCGCAATCCCGGCGATCCTGCTCCCGCTTATCGTCTTCGGGCGCTGGGTGCGCCGGCTCTCGCGCTCGGCACAGGACAGGCTTGCGGATACGAGCGCTTTCGGCACGGAAAGCCTCAATGCCATCCAGATCGTCCAGGCTTTCACGCATGAGGATATCGACCGGGCCCGTTTCGGCGAACATGTGGAGCATGCCTTCGAAACATCGCGTGCGCGCATAACGGCGCGTGCCGTGCTGACCGCGCTCGTCTTCTTCTTCGGCATGTCGAGCGTGGTGGGTGTGCTCTGGGTGGGTGCCAATGCGGTCCTTGCCGAGACGATGAGCGGCGGCGAGTTGCTTGAGTTCATTCTCTATGCGGTCTTTGCAGCCTCCGCGATTGCCGCTCTGTCTGAAATCTGGGGCGACATGCAGATGGCGGCCGGCGCTACCGAACGCCTGATGGAGCTTCTCGACATCGATCCACAGGTCGCGGCGCCACCCGTTCCGACGCCCTTGCCCGCGCCGCGCGGCGAACTTGCCTTCAACAATGTGAATTTCGCCTATCCCTCGCGGCCGGGTGTTTCGGCGCTCAATGGATTCTCGCTTTCCGTCCGGCGCGGCGAAACGGTGGCGCTGGTCGGCCCGTCCGGCGCCGGCAAGAGCACGGTATTCCAGCTGCTCCTTCGTTTCTACGATCCGCAGTCCGGCAGCGTCACGCTCGACGGGGTCGATGTCCGCGATGCGGATCCGCGGGAGGTGCGCGCGCGGCTTGCGGTCGTGCCGCAGGAGACGGTGGTGTTCGGCACGACGGTTGCCGAAAACATCCGCTATGGACGGCCCGAGGCAAGCGACGAAGACATCCGGGCTGCCGCCCGAGCGGCACGTATCGACGATTTCATCACGCATCTGCCGCAGGGCTATGAGACCCATGTCGGTGAGCGAGGCGTGACGCTTTCAGGCGGACAGCGCCAGCGTATCGCCATCGCGAGGGCAATCCTGCGCGATGCGCCGGTACTTCTCCTCGACGAGGCGACAAGCGCGCTCGATGCCGAAAGCGAAACACTGGTGCAGCAGGCGCTTGAAGGCCTGATGCAGGACCGAACGACACTTGTCATCGCGCACCGGCTTGCGACCGTCCTGAAGGCAGACCGCATCGTGGTGATGGAAGAGGGGCGACTGGTCGCCTCCGGTACGCATGAAGAACTGATCAAGCAGGGCGGCCTTTATGCCCGGCTCGCAAGACTGCAATTTGCCGCCGGCCGCGACTGGCCGGCCGATACGGGCGGGCGCAGCGCGGCGACCGGGGTCTGACGAGGGGGAAACGAATGTCCGGAAGAATTCTGCCGATTGTCGGCTATGTGGCGCTTGCGCTTGTCGTGGTCGCGAGCGTGCTCACTTGGCGCTTCCTCTCTGCTGCCGGCTATTTCACCGGCATCAGGCAGGAAATCATGGCGGACTGCCGCGCGATTCCGGCGGTGCCGGGACCGGAGGACATCGCGATCGACCATGAGCGCGGAATCGCCTATGTCTCGGCCTATGACCGCCGGGCTGTCATGAGCGCCGAGCCGGGCACGGACGCCGTTCGGGGCGGCATCTACACGATAGATCTCACTGCGCCGCAGGCCGACTGGGCGCTTCGTCCTGTTACCGCTCCCGAGCCGCAGGATTTTCGTCCGCACGGCATCAGCCTTTATGTCGGGCCCGACGGCGCGCGCCGCCTTTTTGCCGTCAACCACCCGGCGGCCGGTCCCGAAACGATCGAGATATTCGAGATTGCGGGAGACAGCTCACTCTCCCATGTGCGGAGCGTCACATCGGATGCGTTCATCTCGCTGAACGATGTCGTCGGTGTCGGGCCGGAGAGTTTCTATACCACCAACGATCACGGCAGCAGGAGCGGCTTCACCAATACCGTGACGGATTTCCTGCTGCTCCGGAACTCCACGGTCGTCTATTTCGATGGCGAGAAGGCCGAAACAGCGGCGGATACCATCCTTTATGCGAACGGCATCAACATGAGCCCCGGCGGCGAGACCGTTTATGTCGCGTCCGCGCTCGGCATGAGCCTCTATATCTACGATCGCGACAGGGAAACAGGCGCGCTGACGGGCCGCGACAATGTGCGTCTCGGCACCGGAATCGACAATATCGATGTGCAACCGGACGGCACGCTGCTTATTGGTGCGCACCCCGATATCATCGCTTTCCTGTCGCATGCCTCCGATCCGTCAGAGCTTTCGCCGAGCCAGGTTGTGCGGATCGACCCGCAGGAGAAGAAGGCGGGTACGATCTACCTCAACCTCGGTGAGGAGATATCCGGTATCAGCGTTGCTGCTGGATATGGCGACGTGATGCTGCTCGGCCAGGTGTTCCAGCCGGAGGTTCTCGTCTGCTCGCAGTCGGCGGAGCTGAAGTCCTACTAGGTCAGCGCTCGGTGAGCTTGAATTCGATGCGGCGGTTTCGCCTGTTGTCGGACGGGCTCGTACCGTCCGTCAGCGGGTGGAACTGGCCGAAGCCGGCCGCGACGAGTCTGCCTTGCGGGACGCCTCTTTCGGTGAGGTAGTTCACGACCGCGATGGCGCGTGCACTCGAGAGATACCAGTTCGAGGGAAACTGCGGCGTCGAGATCGGGTTTGAGTCCGTGTGTCCGTCGACGCGGAGTACCCAGGGAATATCGTCCGGAATTTCCGCTGCGATTTCGCGCACCGCCGCCGCGATCTTGTCGAGCTGCTGTTTGCCCTCCGGATTGATGTCCGCCGATCCGGACTCGAAGAATATTTCAGACTGCATCGCAAAACGATCGCCGACAATCTCGATGTCCTGGCGGTCGCCGAGAATGGCGCGCAGGCGTCCGAAGAATTCCGAGCGGTACTTCGCGAGTTCCTGAACTTTCTGGGCGAGGGCCGCATTCAGCCTGCGGCCGAGATCGGCAATCTGCACCTGCTGTTCGCGGTCCTTCTGTTCGGCGGCCTCAAGCGCTGCTTCGAGCGTTGCGAGCTGGCGGCGCAGTGCCGATATCTGCTGGTTCAGCAGTTCGACCTGGGCGAGCGCCTCACTCGAAACCTTCTTCTCGTCGGAAAGTGCGCTTTCAAGTTCAGCGATGCGCGAACCCGCGCCTGCGCCTTGATCGGCAAGTGCGGCGAGGCGCTCCTGCTCGGCGCTCGCGGCCGCAAGCGAGTCCTGTAGCGACATGATCGTCGCCTGCAGGTCGGCATTTTCCCGCCGTTCCAGAGCGAGCTGGCTCACAAGCTCGGCTATCTGGCTCCGCAGATTTTCGAGCGCGGAATCCTTGCTGCTGACGAGCTGATTGAGAAAGAACTGCGTGATCATGAAGATCGTGAGCAGGAAGATCAGGACGAGCAGCAGGCTCGACATGGCGTCGACGAAACCCGGCCAGTAATCCCCGGTGGGCGCGCGACCCCTTATGCGTCTTCCCACATTCGCCATTGGTTCAGCCCCGGCCGTCGAGGCGGCGGGCGAGGTCTTCCAGCACGGGCTTCAGGCCTTGCTGGTTTTCCGCGAGCTGCCGGATGAGCTGTTGCTCGTTCCGCATCTGCTCGGTGAGCGCGGTGATCTGGCCAGCCAGCGCCATCAGCGAGGAATGCGACGGCTCGCCGCCGGAGGTCAGCGCCTGTTCGATGTTGCGGAGCCGCTTCGCCGTTTCACCGAGCATGCCGGGAGCGGCGGGGTCGATGTCGCCCGCGAGATTGGTCACGGTCGAGAGCCATTCCTCGAGTTCGTTGTAGAAGCGGTTCTGCGCCTGTCCGGCCTGCAGGTCGAGAAAGCCGAGAACGAGAGATCCGGCGAGGCCAAAGAGCGAAGAGGAAAACGCTGTGCCCATGCCGCGCAGGGGGCCGTCGAGCCCCGCCTTGAGGTTGGTCAGGACGGCAGCCGGGTCCGCCGCTTCGGCATTGAGGCCCTGAATGGTGCCTGCAACCGAGGTCACGGTGGCAAGCAGTCCCCAGAACGTACCGAGGAGGCCCAGAAAGATCAGGAGACCGATGATGTAACGCGAGATTTCACGCTGCTCGTCGAGGCGGGAGCCGAGCGAGTCGAGGATCGAGCGCATCGACATGGCGTTGAGCTGCATCCGGCCCTTGCGCTCGCCGAGCATGGTGGCCATCGGCGCAAGGAGACGCGGAGGTGGCGGAAGCGCGAGGCCGGGATCGGCGCGGCGGAAATCGTTGACCCAGCGCACTTCGGGTCCGATCGACATGACCTGACGGAGTGCATAGAGGATACCGATCACGAGAACGCCGAGGATCAGCCCGTTCAGCCCCGGATTGGCAAGGAAGGCAGTTTCTATCTGCGGATAAAGAATGGCGGCAACGAAGCACACGAGAATGATGAACAGCACCATGCGCGTGAGGTACGGGCGGGGTTGCGACAACCCGATGCCCTCCCTGCGGTCTTTTGCCATGTCTTTCAGCCCCTCTCGTGTATGCGGATATCAGCCGCCATATAGCCCGATGTCGACGCGGTCCGGCGGACCGCTGTCCGAGGTCCCCCCAAGGGCGCGCACCTGAATTCTTTCGGCAACAATGCCGTGGTCGATGAGTTCGCGGCGAACGGAAAGCGCGCGGCGGAGGGCAAGCCGTCTCGCCGTCGAGGATGTGTCGTGCGGCGGCCCGGCATAGGCGCGGAGTTCGAGCCTGCCGCTTTTCCTCGCAAAATCCGATGAGAAAGCCTCTATGTTTTCACGTGCCGTCTGGCCGAGCGCCGACTCGTTCTCGCTGAATTCTATGCGCAGAAGAGCAGGTTTCGGCGGACTGAGCGGTGCCTCGGCGGCGGAGATATTGCCGCTCATTCCAATCGCGAACAGCACAACCAGCAAGGGCGCTCCGAGACGGGCGCGAAGGTTTTTCCAGTGTCTGCCGGTCATTCGGATATCCGTGGCGGGCTGGAGCGGGCTTTCTTGGCCGTCAGTCTAGGACCGTTCGCCGCTCGGGAACAGGTCTTGATGACAAGGCGTTTAGGAGCGGAATCTGGCGGAATTGGGGCTCGCGGGGGCGCGCCTGCCGCTCAATAGCCGTCGAACAGGATATCGACGCGATCTTCGGCGGCATCGTCCCCACTGATGTTTCCCATGCCACTCGCCCGGATGCGGCCGGAGCCGATGCCGTGTTCGAGCAATGCCTGCTGCACGGCATGTGCACGCCGCAAGGCGAGGTCGCTTGCCTGCGCGTCGTCTCCGGACGAGCGATCGGCGAATCCACGGATTTCGACGTTGCCTGTACGCTGTGAGAAATTCTGCGCGAAACCTGCGATACGGTTCCTCGCGCCGCCATTGAGTGTTGCCTCGCCGGGTTCGAAATAGATGCGCGCCAGCGTGCCCCTACCGAGCGTGTCGGGTAGATCGTTGCGATAGACGTCATAAGGCCGATACTCGCCGGGATCCTCCGTTCGCGCCGTTCCCGACGGGAAAGGCTGCTGAGCGCCCGCGGACTGCCTTTGCTCGGGACCACTGAGAATGCCCACCGGCTGCGAGATGTCGCGGCCAAGATTGCCAGGCGTTGTGGCGATCGGGTTTTCAGTCACGGAACGGGTGGCGCCGGTCACGGTGTTTCCAACTGTCCCGGTTGTTTTTCGTATGGCGTCGCCTGCACCGGATACAGTTCCGCCGACGGTACCGGTTACCTCTTCGAGCGTGTTGCCGACGGGGGATAGAGGGTCCGCATGCGCCGCAGCCGTCAAGAACAGCGCGGCCGCGAGAACGAGATTTCCCATGACCTTCGGCAGCAAGGCGACAGACCGGTTTTCTGCAGGGCTGTTCATGTTTTTCGGATCGTCGTTGGCCATGCGCCAATCCTATCACCCGAACGTGCAGGAGGGAGCATTGCCGGGCACGGCGTGTGCGCGAGATTCAACGAGATTGGCCGATCAACTCGGTTTATGGGCTTTTTTCAGGAGATCGCCGAGCTTGCGGGAGAGCATGTCGTTGCCCGCCACGATGCCGCCGCTTTCGATCATGTCGTCGCGGCCGGTGAGGCCGGAGACAAATCCGCCCGCCTCGCGCACAAGAACGATGCCGGCGGCTATGTCCCATGCGGAAAGATTCGTTTCCCAGTATGCGTCGAAGCGTCCCGCCGCGACATAGGCGAGATCGAGCGCCGCGGAACCCATGCGCCGCACGCCCGCCACTTCATTCATTACAGCGCCGAGTTCCGTCATGAATCCCTGATGATCGGGCCTGCCGATATGGGGAATGCCTGTTGCAACCACGGCTTGCGGCAGCTCGCGCCGCGCCGAGACGCGAATACGCCGGTCGTTCAGGAAAGCGCCCTGACCCTTTTCCCCAATGAACATCTCATCCGAAATCGGGTTGTAGACGAGCCCCGCAACAAGCTGTCCTTCCCGCTCGAGTGCGATCGAGATCGAGAACATCGGTATGCCGTGCAGGAAGTTCGTCGTGCCGTCGAGCGGGTCGACGATCCAGCGATGGGATTTGTCGGCACCTTCAATGACGCCAGCTTCCTCCATGAGAAAACCATAGCCTGGACGGGCTTTCGACAGTTCCTCGAAAATCGTTTTCTCCGCCTTTCTGTCGGCGGCGGTGACGAAATTTGCGGGTCCCTTCAGCGATACCTGCAGATTTTCAACTTCACCGAAATCGCGTTGCAGGCCGCGTGCCGCCTTGCGGGCGGCGGCGACCATAACGCTCATGGACGGTGTGTGGCGGGACATTGGGCTCTTTATCCGCGTCAGTCGGCGCGGCGCAGATAGGTGACTTCGTTCGTGTCGACGACGATCTTTTCCCCGGTCGTAATGAAGGGCGGTACCATCACGCGTACGCCGTTCTCGAGGAGCGCGGGCTTGTAAGAGCTCGCCGCCGTCTGGCCCTTCACGGTCGGTTCCGTTTCGGTGATCTGGAGTGTTACCTGATCGGGAAGAGAAATGCCGAGGGGTTTGCCCTCGTGACTTTCGACGGTGACCTTCATGCCATCCTGCAGGAAGGCGGCGCGATCGCCCACCCAGTCCCTGGCAAGTTCGATCTGTTCGTAGGTCTCGTTGTCCATGAAGGTCAGCATCCCGTCATTCTCGTAGAGATACTGGTAGTCCTTCTGTTCGAGGCGCACACGCTCCACGGTCTCGGCGGAACGGAACCGCTCGTTGAGCTTGCGGTTATCGACGAGGTTCTTCAGTTCCACCTGGGCAAAGGCACCGCCCTTGCCGGGCTTCACGTGCTGCACCTTCACCGCGGCCCAGAGGCCGCCTTCATGCTCGATGACGTTGCCGGGGCGGATTTCGTTGCCGTTGATCTTCATGGGACGCTCAAGTTCTTAAAAAATGGGGTCGGGCGGTCGTCGGGCGCAAGGGCCGGAACCGGCGCTCTGATAACATCATGCGGCGTTCATGCACAGGGTATTTCGAGCCCCGGGTCTGGCCTAGGGCTCGGGCCAATCAGTTGTCCTGGGAGGCCGGAGAGTTGGCCGCTTCCCATTTTTCGAGTTCGCTGACCACCTTGGACCGGATTTCCGGCGTGATTTCCGGCTCCATCGCGTTTTTCAGCGTGTCGTCCTCAATGCCGCCGCGCTCGGCAAGAGTCAGCCAGAGCAGCGCTGCCGCCACGTCACGGGTAACGCCCTGGCCTAGAAAGTAGAGGCGGGCGAGGCGATCCTGAGCCATCGGATCCCCTCGAACGGCTGCCTCGGTGAACCACTTCGCGGCCATCGTGTCGTTCTTGTCCACACCGTCGCCCCCGAGGTAGGCGAAGCCGAGCGCGGTTTGCGCTCCTGGTACACCCCTTTCGGCCGCGTCCTTGAAGCGCCTTGCGGCGGCTGTCGCATCTTTCCCGACACCGACACCGTCCTGAAGCATGAGACCGAGCTGGTAGCTTGCCTGAGGCTGGCCGTTATCCGCCGCCATGGCGAAATAGCGGGCCGCCTCGCCATAGTCCCGCGGTTTGCCTTTGCCGGTGGCATAAAAAGTTCCGAGATAGTACTGAGCGTTCGAGCTGCCCTTTCCGGCTGCCTTTTCGAACCATTCAGCCGCCTGAGCCAGATCCTTCTGTCCGCCGCGGCCCGAGGTGAACATCATCCCGAGTTCCGTCTGAGCGGAAAGATGGCCTTGGCGGGCCGCCGCTTCAAACTGCCGTCGTGCAGCTTCGGGAGAGGACCCGTCCACGCGGCCATATTCGAGCAGCATGCCGAGTGCATATTGTGCGCTGGCGTCACCCTGGGCGGCGGCCTTGCCAAACCATCGCGCCGCTTCGTTCGGATCGGGTTTTACGCCCTCGCCATTATTGTAGATCGAGCCGAGCATGAGCTGGGCTGACACGTTGCCGTTTTCGGCGAGCGGTGTTGCAACGAGCAAGGCGTCGCTGAAGCGGCCCTGACCATAGGCTTCCAGCGCGGGAGCCATCGGGTTGCCGTCGCTTTCGCTGGCCGGTTGTCCGCCTTGAGCCTTGGCGGGGTCCGCTGGAGCGAGCATCGCGGCGGCGAGGAATGCTATCGCCAGAAACAAACATCTCATCGGGCCGTGCCTTCCTCGATCATGATCCTGTTTATTGCGCGAACGGCTTCAGCGGGTCCGCGCGGATGGGCCCATACTCCCGAGGAGACGGCGAGGAAATCGGCTCCGGCGCGGACGAGCGGCGCAGCATTGTCAGCGGTAATGCCCCCGATCGCAACGCAAGGTAGTTCGAACAGTTCCGACCACCAGGAGAGGAGTTCCAGACTGGCGCTACTTATAGGAGTTTTTGTGTCGGTTTTATAAAAGGCGCCGAAGGCAACGTAGTCGGCGCCCGCTTCACCTGCTTCCATAGCGAGGTGGCGCGAGTCATGGCAGGTGACGCCGACGATCCGGTCCGGGCCGACGAGCTTCCGCGCCTCGTCGTAACTCATGTCTGTTTGACCGACATGAACACCGTCCGCACCCAGTTCCGCCGCGAGATCCGGACGGTCGTTGACGAGGAATGCCACGTCCCGAGCCTGCGCGAGCGGCATCAGGATCTCGGCAGCGCGACGGATGGTATCGGCTTCCGGCAGCGCCTCGTTCTCCCCTTTCAACCTGAGTTGCAGACAGGCGACATCGCCCGCGTCCAATGCGGTCTTCAGTGTATCGGCGAACGCGCGCGGTTCGAAGCGTGGCGGGGTGATGAGATAAAGGCGGCAGGATTGCTCTGGCATGGCGCTGTTTTAGCTTGTGAGTTCCCAAACGCAAAACGCCCCGCTCAAGCAGAACGGGGCGTTTCGATTTAAACTGCTGTCCTTCAGGCAGCTTTTTCAAGCTTGCTCTCCCAGTCACCGAGCGCGGCGAGGCCGTTCATCTTCGCCCGGTGGAGGAACGCCTGCTGCGCGGCGGGCACGTTTTCCGGCTTGCCGGCCCATGCCTTCTGCGGCGCGGCCTGAAGCGCGCGGCCGTAGGAGAAGGACATCTTCCAGGGGAAGCCGCCGATGGCGTTCATCGCGTTCAGATGCGCCGTCGCGTCCTCGTCGGACTGGCCGCCCGAGAGGTAGACGATGCCCGGGACCGCGGCCGGCACGACGCGCTTGAAGCACGCGATGGTCTTTTCCGCGACTTCCTCGATGCCTGCCTGCTTCGGGCACTTCTTGCCCGAGACGATCATGTTCGGCTTCAGGATGGTGCCTTCGAGGTTCACGTTGTGAAGCGCGAGGCGGTTGAAGACGGCGCGAAGCGTCGCTTCCGTCACCTCGAAGCAGCGGTCGGCGGTGTGGTCGCCGTCCATCAGCACTTCGGGTTCCACGATCGGAACGATCTTCGCTTCCTGGCAGAGCGCGGCGTAGCGGGCGAGCGCCTCGGCATTCGCCTCGATGCAGGCTGTCGTCGGGATGCCACTCGCGATGTCGATCACGGCGCGCCACTTCGCGAAGCGGGCGCCGAGATCGTAATACTCCGCGAGGCGCTCACGCAGCCCGTCGAGGCCTTCCGTGATGGTCTCGCCCGGGAAGCCCGGCATCGGTTTCGCACCGGCGTCGACCTTGATGCCCGGAATGGAACCCGCCTTCTTGATGAGATCGACGAGCGGCGTTCCGTCCTTCGCCTTCTGGCGGATCGTCTCGTCGTAGAGGATCACACCGGAGATGTGGTTCTTCATCGCCTCTTCGGTGCGGAACAGCATCTCGCGATAGTCGCGGCGGTTCTCTTCGGTGGATTCCACTTTGATGGCGTCGAAGCGCTTCTTGATCGTGCCGGAGCTTTCGTCGGCCGCCAGAATGCCCTTGCCCGGCGCCACCATGGCCTGCGCAATCGATTCAAGCGTTTCAGTCATTTCTCTTTCCCTCTCGGTCCCAGGCCGGGCGTCCGCTTCGGCTAACTGCGGCTCAACGCCGCCACGCCCGGCAATTCAACACCTTCCATCCATTCGAGGAAGGCCCCGCCCGCGGCGGATACGTAAGTAAAGTCGTCGGCCGCACCGGCTTCGTTCAAGGCGGCCACCGTGTCGCCACCGCCAGCAACGGAAACGAGTTCGCCCTGCTTCGAGCGCATGGCGACGATGCGGGCCGCTTCCGTCGTGCCCCGGTCGAAGGGCGGAATCTCGAACGCGCCAAGCGGTCCGTTCCAGACGACGGTATTGGCTGTCTCGAACCTGCCCGCGAGATGTGCCAGCGTGTCGGCGCCGACGTCGAGGATCATCTTGTCTTCGGGAACGGCATCGGCGCTGACTGTTTCGGTCGCAACGCCCGCCTTCAGTTCATCCGCGATGACGACATCTACCGGCAGGACGATATCGCATTTTGCCGCGCGGGCATTGGCCATAATGTGGCGTGCAGTATCGAAAAGATCCGGCTCGCACAGCGATTTCCCGACCTTGTTACCCTGAGCGGCGAGGAAAGTATTGGCCATGCCGCCGCCGATGACCAGTGCATCGACCTTCTTCACCAGATTGCCGAGAAGAGCGATCTTGGTCGACACCTTGGCGCCGCCCACGATAGCGACAACGGGGCGCTTCGGGTTCCCGAGCGCCGCATCAAGGGCATTGAGTTCCGCTTCCATCGCCCGGCCGGCATAGGAGGGTAGGAAATGGGTGATACCTTCAGTCGAGGCATGGGCGCGGTGCGCACAGGAGAACGCGTCGTTTATGTAGACGTTGCCGATGCCCGCCAGTGCCTTCGCGAAGTCGGGATCGTTGTTTTCCTCGCCCGCGTGGAAGCGCGTGTTCTCGAGCACGAGGATGGTACCGGGCTTCATTGCCTCGGCGGCTTTCGCGGCAGTGTCACCGATGCAGTCCTCCGCGAAGGACACGGGAACGCCGACATGCGCGCCGAGCGCCTCGGCGACAGGTTTCAGCGAGTATTTCGCTTCCGGAGCGCCTTTTGGGCGCCCGAAATGCGACAACACGATCACCTTCGCACCGTGCCCCGCCAGTTCCTTCAGGGTTGGCGCGACGCGCTCGATGCGCGTCGCGTCAGAAACCTTGCCGTCCTGCATGGGTACATTCAGATCTGCCCGGACGAGAATTCTCAGGCCGTCAAGGCTGACAGCGGCAAAGAGATCGTCAAGCGTCTTGTAGTCGGCCATTGAGGGTGTGGACTCCGATCAGAGCAGTTTGCCCATCGCGACGGCCGTGTCGCCCATTCGGTTCGAGAAGCCCCACTCATTGTCGTACCAGGACAGCACGCGCACGAGCTTGCCCTCGATGACCTGGGTCTGCGTGAGATCGAAGGTCGAGGAGGCGGGGTTGTGATTGAAGTCGATGGAAACGTTGGGCTCGTTGGTGGTGGCGAGGATGCCCTTGAGTGGGCCCTTCGCCGCCGCGATGATCGCCGCGTTCACTTCTTCCGCCGTCACCTTCTTCTTCGCAGTGAAGACGAGGTCGATCACCGAGACGTTCGGGGTCGGCACGCGGATCGAGGTGCCGTCGAGCTTGCCCTTCAGTTCCGGCAGCACGAGACCGACGGCCTTGGCGGCGCCGGTCGAGGTCGGGATCATGGAGACACCTGCGGCGCGGGCGCGGCGCGGGTCCTTGTGGAGCGTGTCCACCGTGTTCTGGTCGCCCGTGTAGGCGTGGATCGTCGTCATGTAGCCCTGCTCGATACCGCAGGCCTTGTGCAGCACCTGTGCGACGGGCGCGAGGCAGTTCGTGGTGCAGGATGCGTTCGAGACGATCTTGTGGCTCTTCTTGAGGTCCTTGTGGTTCACGCCATAGACGACGGTGAGGTCCGAGTTCTCGCCCGGGGCGGAGATCAGGACCTTCTTGGCGCCGGCCGTGAGGTGAGCGGCGGCCTTCTCGCGCGCGGTGAAGAGGCCCGTGCATTCGAGAGCGATGTCGACGCCAAGGTCCTTCCAGGGGAGCTTCGCAGGATCGCGTTCGGCGAGTACCTTGATCGGCCCGCGGCCCAAATCCATCGATGATTTCGTCGTCTTGATCTTGCCGGGGAACGGGCCGTGCACGCTGTCGTATTTCAGCAGAAGCGCGTTCGCGTCTACCGAACCGAGATCGTTGATTGCGACGACTTCAATGTCCTTTCGGCCGGATTCCGCGATAGCACGGAGGACGAGGCGTCCGATCCGACCGAATCCGTTAATCGCAACGCGCACTGCCATTTCTCTTTTCTCCTGAGCCTTGGGTTAGGTCTTGTCCGCGAGGCGCGCCTTCGCTGCGGCCACTGCCGCCTCGGGGGTAATGTTGAAATGCTTGTAGAGTTCCGGCGCCGGCGCGGATGCACCGAAGCCTTCCATGCCGACAAAGTCACCGTCGATGCCGAGATAGCGGTCCCAGCCGTAGCGGACGCCCGCCTCTATCGCGATCTTCACCGTGTCCTCACCCAGCATCTCTCGCTGGAATTCACGCGACTGCTTGTCAAAAATATCGAGGCAGGGCATGGAGACGACACGGGTGGGCACGCCGTCCTTTTCGAGCAGTTTCTGTGCAGTGAGTGCGATTTCGACTTCGGAACCGGTCGCAAGCAATGAGACCTTCGCTTTTGTCGAAGCCGGAGACAGCTCATAAGCGCCCCGGGCGCAGAGGTTCTTGTCCGAATTCTCTGTGCGGACCGCCGCAAGGTTCTGCCGCGAAAGCGCGAGGATTGAGGGCGTTTCCTTCGCTTCCAGTGCAAGCTGCCAGCATTCGAGCGTCTCGACGGCGTCCGCCGGGCGGAACACGTTGAGGTTAGGCATGGCGCGCAGGCTCGCAAGGTGTTCCACGGGCTGGTGTGTCGGCCCGTCTTCTCCCAGGCCGATCGAGTCATGCGTCATCACGTAGATCACGCGCAGGCCCATCAGCGCCGAGAGGCGGATGGCCGGGCGGCAGTAGTCGGTGAAGACAAGGAACGTGCCCGAATAGGGAATGAGCCCCTTGTGAAGCGCTATACCGTTCATCGCGGCCGCCATGCCGTGCTCGCGCACGCCATAGTGGATGAAGGAACCCGAGAAATCCTCAGCCGTGACGGCCTTCTGTTCCTTCGAGCGCGTATTGTTCGAGCCCGTCAGGTCCGCCGAGCCACCAATCGTTTCGGGTAGCGCCGCGTTGATGACGTTGAGCGCCTCTTCCGAAGACTTGCGCGTCGCCCATTTCGGCTTTTCGGCGACGAGCTTTTCCTTGAAGGCTGCGATTGCCTTGCCGAGGTCTGCGGGCAGGTCGCCGGCGATCCGGCGTTCGAATTCGCTGCGCTCGTCAGCGGGAAGGGCGGCCACGCGCTCTTCCCAGGCCTTGCGTGTCTTGGCGTTGCGCAACCCGGCGATCCGCCATGCATCGAGCGTTTCGCTCGGCACGACAAAGGGTTCCGCTTTCCAGTGGATGGTTTCGCGAGCGAGCGCGATCTCTTCCTGACCGAGCGGGGAGCCGTGTGAGGAGGACTTACCCTGCTTGTTGGGTGAGCCGTAGCCGATGACCGTGCGGCAGGCGATGAGACTCGGCTTGTCGGATTTCTGCGCTTGCTCGATGGCGGCGGCGATCTCTTCCGGGTTGTGACCGTCGATACGGCTGGCATTCCAGCCGGCGGCCTCGAAACGCTTCAACGGATCGCCCGATTCCGAGAGAGAAAGCGCGCCGTCGATGGTGATTTCGTTGTCGTCGTAGAGGACAATGAGCTTCGAAAGCTTCAGGTGGCCCGCAAGGCTGATCGCCTCATGGCTGATGCCTTCCATCAAGTCGCCGTCGGATGCGATCACATAAGTGAAGTGATCGACTACCTCGTTGCCAAAGCGGGCAGCCATAAGACGCTCCGCGAGCGCCATGCCGACGGCCGTCGAAATACCCTGACCGAGCGGACCCGTCGTCGTTTCCACGCCTTCGGCGTGACCGTATTCGGGGTGACCGGCCGTGATCGAACCAAGCTGCCGGAAGTTCCGGATCTGTTCGATCGTCATGTCTTCATAGCCGAGTAGATAGTTCACGGCATAGAGGAGCATCGAGCCATGACCCGCCGAGAGCACAAAGCGGTCACGGTCCGGCCACTGGGGCTGGCGCGGGTCGATCTTGAGGAACTTCGTGAAAAGGACGGTGGCGATGTCGGCCGTACCCATCGGCATGCCGGGATGACCAGAGTTCGCCTTCTGCACTGCGTCCATGGCGAGGGCCCGGATCGCATTTGCCATCGTGTCGTGAGAAGCGCCTGAAGCGGTTTGGGCCTTCTCGGCGACGGCGGATTTTTCAGTTGGCGTCATGTGTCACTCTTTAGCCCAGGCGGGCGCTGAGCGGGCAGGAGATCGCGGGGTCTTCCGCGCCGGGGCAAAACCCGCGCTATGGCTCAAATCGGGCCCTCCCGAGAGCGGCGCCACAATGACCACGGGACCCCCGGGAGTCAATGCCGGAATGGGCGTCCTCATGCCGATTCCGCGCATCTCCAATTGCCGATTTGCAGGGCGGCGGGAAGGGCGTCGGCGCTGGCGCACGGGCAGCGGCGTTGACCTTATTTCCCGCTGCCGCCTATCTTGGCAAACAAGTGCCGCCGGCCGGGATTGGCCGGGATAGACAAGCCCCGGAAAAAGAATGAGCAAACTCGATTCGGCAATGGACCGCTTTTCAAGCGCCGTGGACAAGCTGGAAGCGACGATCAACCGGCAGGTGTTGCGGGCGCAGGCCGCGAAGCGCCTGCAGGAGGAAGTCGAAACGCTGAAGGAAGATCGGGCGGAACTGGCAGAAGAGCTCGATCAAATCAAATCCGAGGCGCGGCGGCTCAACGAACTCAATGAGCGTGCCTCGGAGACGCTCGCCGATGCCATCGAGGGCATCAGGGAAGTGCTTGCAGAGGGCTGAGAACGTTCCGGTCCGGAAGGAAAACGATGGGACAGGTCAAGGTATCGATCAACGACCGCTCCTACACCGTTGCTTGTGGCGATGGTGAGGAAGATCATGTGCGGGAACTCGCCAGCTATATCAACAAGCAGGTCATGGGGCTCGCGCAGGAAGTTGGGCAGGTCGGCGATGCCCGTCTATTGCTGATGGCGGGCCTTATGGTGGCGGATGAGCTTTCCGACGCTCTGCAGAAGACGAAGATGCTGGAGCAGGAAATCGACAATCTCAGCGGTTCCCGGGCCTCTGCCGTCGAAAGGACGCGCGAGGCGGAGGATTCCGTGGCCGATGTCCTGGACGATGCCGCCCGCCGTATCGAGGAACTTGCCCGGCGGATCGAGGCTGCGTGAGCGCCGATTGCAAGCTTTCACCCGCCCAGGCCTTGACCGGAGCGGCTGCAGGGGCAGATAGAATAGGGTCGGGTACTGCCCGGCACGTTAGGAACACATACTCTCGGGGCCTTACGCTCCTCAAGGGAGCTGTCCCTGAGGGAGACCGTGGTCTCCTTCAAACGGCGCCCACCTACGTTAGTAGGTCTCCGAGGAACGACGTTCCGACGGCCGTGGCGGTCCCACGCCTTCATGCAGACGTACACAGCGTGTCATGAGCGCCGACGCGAAGAACCATGCGCGCGCTGTTGCCCGCGAGCGCCGCGATGCTGCCCATTTGGCTCTAGGGGTCGAGGGGGCATCCCGGATCGCAGATCATTTTCTTTCCGCAATTCCGCTTGAGCCGACAGATTGTATCGCGGGCTACGTCGCCTTCGGCAGCGAGGCCGATCCCTCCGAACTTCTCTCCCGTCTCTCTGTCGCGGGCTATTCCTGCGCCTTGCCGCGCGTTGCCGTCCGGAACCGACCGCTCACATTCAAATGCTGGCGGCCGGGCGATCCACTGATCGGCGGGCTGCACGGGACCCGGGAACCCTTGCCGGATGCGCTGGATTGCCGCCCGGATATCGTGGTTGTGCCGTTGCTCGCTTTTGACGCCGAGGGGCGGCGGCTCGGCTATGGCGGCGGCTACTATGACCGTACGCTTGCCACGCTGCGGGCAGAAGGGCGGCGCATTCTCGCTGTCGGGGTTGCCTTTTCTGCACAGGAAGCCCAAGACCTTCCCGAGGACAAATTCGACGAGCGGCTAGACTGGGTTGTGACGGAGGCAGACGCACGACCGATTGGCAGCGCGGCCGGAAGGTGAACATGAGACTTTTGTTCATGGGCGACATTGTCGGACGGAGCGGGCGGGACGCACTCGTTGCAGAGCTGCCGTCACTCCGCCGTGAGCTGCAACTCGATTTCGTGGTCGTGAACGGCGAGAATGCGGCGGGCGGTTTCGGCATTACAGCGGCGATCTGCGACGATGTGTTCGATGCGGGCGCAGATGTCATCACGCTCGGCAACCACTCCTGGGATCAGCGGGAGGCGCTCGTCCATATCGAACGTGAGCCGCGCCTTGTCCGGCCGGTGAACTATCCCGCAGGAACGCCAGGACGGGGTGCCGCACTCATCGAAGCGCAGTCCGGCGCACAGGTGCTTGTGGTGAACGCACTCGGGCGGGTTTTCATGGAAGCTCTCGATTGTCCGTTCGAGGCGATCGACCGGGAAGTTTCTGCCTGTCCGCTCGGCGAGGGCGCTGATGCGATCATCGTGGACATGCATGCAGAGGCGACGTCCGAGAAAATGGCGATGGGGCATCATTGCGATGGCCGGGTGTCGCTTGTCGTCGGTACTCATAGCCATGTACCGACCGCCGATGCGCAGATATTGCCCGGCGGCACGGCCTACCAGACCGATGCCGGCATGTGCGGTGACTACAATTCCGTCATCGGCATGGACAAGGATGAACCCCTCAACCGCTTTGTCACCCGAATTCCGAGCGGCAGGTTCCAGCCTGCTCTCGGGCCTGCCACTCTTTGCGGCGTATTCATCGAGACCGACTCCACGGGACTCGCGGAGCGCATTGAGCCGGTCCGGATAGGCGGTCGCCTCAAACAGGTTCTGCCGGAGGTTTGACGTTCATGCGGATCGTCCTGGCCGGCAATTACAACGAGAAGCGCGCGGGAACGAACTTCTATGCGACGGTCCGGAAACTGACGAACGGTTTCGTTCGGAACGGCCATCAGGTGATGGCGTTCAGCGATCGGGATGTGTCGCGGGAAGCCCACAGGTGGAGCCTTTTTCGTGGCGGCGACGCCTATGCGAACGCAAGGCTGATCGAGCTGTGTCATAATTTTCGGCCGGAACTTCTCGTCCTGTTTCATGCCGACAAAATTGAAAACGATACGGTGCGCGAAATTCGCGCTTCGTTACCCGGCCTCCAAGTGGCGGTAGTCAACCTCGATCCGATCTTTCTGCCCGAGAATCCTCCGCGCATCCGCCGCTTCGGTGAAGTTGCGGATGTCACCTTCATCACGACAGCGGGTGCGCATCTCGACGAATTTGTAACGCCAACGCACAGGCTGGCCTTCATTCCCAATCCGGCGGACCCTTCGATCGAGACGCTGCAGTGTTTTGCACGGAGTGACCAGCCTCACGACTTCCTGTGCACCATCGGAACGGAACGCTCGACCCCGTGGCGAGGGCAGATGATGCGGGACATAGAGGCCCGGGTGCCGGAAGCGCGCTATGCCTTCTACGGTCTCGAGGGGCGCCGTTATCTTCAGGGACAGGATTATTTCACTGCCATAGCTTCGGCGAAGATGGGACTCAACCTCAATCGTGCCGACGATCACTATCTCTATTCGTCGGACCGCTTCGCGCAATATGCGGGCAACGGGCTTCTTGTCTTTGTTGCGCGTTCGACCGGCTATGACGAAATCTTTTCCGACGATGAATTCGTCTTTTATCGAGACCTCGACGAGCTGGCGGACAAATTGCGTCATTTTCTGAAGAACGATGGCGAGCGTCAGCGTATCGCGCGCAACGGACATGAGCGCTATCACGCTTTTTTCAGTGAGCGGCTTGTCGCGCGATATATCGAAGAAGTCATGTCGGGGGGCGCCTTCAGTGAGGCCTATGTCTGGCCGACCGTGCTTCACGGCTGACAGATTCTTTGCGAGATCACTGCCCACCCTTGCGTTGTCGAGGCGGATGGGGACGAGGCGCCCTGCCCCGCGCAGGTTGTGCCGGCCGCGGCGGGTCGCGGGCCGTCGCCGGTTCGTGACCAAGCGTCTCTTTTTTAAATACACTTGATGTTTGTATTTTGTAATATATACACGTATTAGGTGTGTCTCGTTGTATCCAGCGCTGCTATGGATTTTGAAAAGGGTGCCTTCTATAAAGGCGCCGAATTTCAGCGGGTTTTCGACAAGCGCTCGGAGGCGGAATGGCCGGCCACTCACAATTCAAGAACATCATGTACCGCAAGGGCGCGCAGGATAAGAAGCGCGCCAAGCTGTTCGCGAAACTGGCCAAGGAAATCACGGTGGCGGCCAAGATGGGTCTGCCCGATCCCGAGTACAATCCGCGATTGCGGGCGGCAATCCAGGCAGCCCGCGCAGAGAACATGCCGAAAGACAATATCGAGCGCGCAATCAAGAAGAGCACGGATCAGGGCGGCGAGAACTATGAGGAAGTCCGCTACGAAGGGTTCGGTGCAGGTGGGATTGGCGTCATCGTTGAAACACTGACCGACAACCGGAACCGCACTGCGGGCGAAGTGCGCGCCATCTTCACCAAGAATGGCGGAAATCTCGGCGAGACGGGCGCTGTCTCGTTCATGTTCGACCGCCTTGGCCTCATCGAGTATCCGGCGGATGTGGCGACGGCCGATGAAATGCTCGAAGCAGCCATCGAAGCAGGCGCTGACGATTGTCAGTCGGGCGAGGAGGCGCACGAACTCTATTGTGCACCGGACGCGCTGCACGAGGTTTCGGGCGCGCTTGAGGCAAAATTCGGAGAGCCCCGGGCCGCGCGAATCGTCTGGAAGCCGCAGAACACCATCGCTCTCGACGACGAAAAGGCGGAGACCGTCTTCAAGATGCTCGAAGCGCTGGACGACAACGACGATGTACAGCAGGTTTATGCGAACTTCGAGATGTCCGATTCGGTCCTGGAGAAGATGTCCGCCTGACGCATTTCGCGGATATCGCGCTCTCGCCGGGCGGACATGAACCGGACGGGCGAGGCCCGTAACCAGGATGTTTCCCGCTCATGCCGGCATCGCAGAGATATCTCGGCATCGATCCCGGCCTCACAGCTACGGGCTGGGGCGTGATCGGGATCAAGGGATCGAAGCTCACCCATATCGCTAACGGCACGATTGTATCGAATGCACGGTCCTGTCTTGCGGACCGTCTCGTGGAGATCGAAGCGGGGCTGGTCCAGGTGCTGGCCGCGTACGCACCGGATGCCGCTGCCGTTGAGCAGGCCTTCGTGGCGCGTGACGCATCCGCTGCACTCAAGCTCGGACAGGCGCGCGCCATCGCGCTTCTGGTTGCCGCGCGCGGTGGCCTTGCGGTCGCCGAATATGCCCCCAATCATGTGAAGAAATCAGTGGTTGGGGCAGGGCACGCCGACAAGGCCCAGATCAGGCTCATGGTCGAAATGCTGTTACCGGGTTCGAAGGCGGGTAGCGAGCACGCTGCCGATGCGCTTGCCATCGCCATCACCCATGCGCATTCCGGTGCGGCCAACGAACGCGTCGCGGCTGCCGTTGCACGGGCAGGGGCGGGCTGATGATCGGCAAGCTCAAGGGTGTGCTCGATTCCACCGGCGATGACTGGGTCGTCGTCGATGTCGGCGGTGTCGGCTATCACGTCACCTGTTCACGACGTACGCTCAGTGCGCTTCCTGCGCCCGGTGGTGCTGTCACTCTTTCCATCGAGACAAAAGTCAGCGACGAAGCGATCCGCCTGATCGGGTTCGAAAGCGACGTCGAGCGCGACTGGTTTCGTCTCCTGCTCGGTGTACAGGGCGTCGGGACCCGCGTTGCGCTTGGCGTGCTCGGGACGCTGGCGCCGGCCGATCTCGCCCGTGCCATCGCTCTCGACGACAAAAAGGCGGTGTCCTCTGCGCCGGGCGTGGGGCCTAAAGTAGCGGCACGCATCGTTGCCGAACTGAAAGACAAGGCGCCGGAGGGAGCATCTCTCGGCGCCGTTCTCGACATGCCTGTGAACGGGACAGCCGCATCGGGAGTGTCAGGCTCGATGCGCGACGCCGTTTCCGCCCTCGTCAATCTCGGCTATCCGCAGGCGCAGGCGTCTGGTGCCATTGCTGCGGCAGCAAAGACACTCGAGGAGGCGGCGACCGCCGAGCAACTCATCCGGCAAGGTCTGAAGGAGCTTGCACGATGACGGACAGGCTCGTCGGCGCGGCAAAACGAGAGGAAGACGAACTGGAGCGTACACTTCGGCCGCAGCTTCTCGCCGATTTCACGGGGCAGGCACGGGCGCGGGAAAATCTGGGTGTCTTCATCGAGGCCGCCCGTACGCGCGGCGAAGCGCTCGACCATGTACTCTTTGCAGGGCCTCCCGGGCTCGGCAAGACGACGCTGGCGCAGATTGTCGCGCGCGAACTCGGCGTCAATTTCCGCGCAACCTCCGGTCCTGTCATTTCGAAGGCAGGTGACCTTGCCGCGCTCCTCACCAATCTCGAGCCGCGCGATGTGCTCTTCATCGACGAGATTCACCGGCTGTCGCCCGCCGTCGAGGAAATTCTTTATCCAGCGATGGAAGACTTCCAGCTCGATCTCATCATCGGCGAGGGTCCGGGAGCGCGTTCCGTCCGCATTGAGCTTGCACCCTTCACGCTGATCGGCGCGACGACGCGAACGGGCCTGCTTACCACGCCGCTTCGCGACAGGTTCGGCATTCCGGTGCGTCTCAACTTCTACGAGATACCCGAACTCGAAAGCATCGTCCGGCGCGGTGCGGGTGTGCTTGGCATGTCGATGACGGCAGACGGTGCCCGCGAAATTGCCCGTCGCGCTCGAGGCACGCCCCGTGTGGCGGGGCGGTTGCTCCGCCGCGTGCGTGACTTTGCATCCGTCGATGGCGTGACCTCCATCGACGCGAAAGCCGCCGATCGGGCGTTGCAGCGGCTGGAGGTCGACGAACTCGGACTGGATGCGCTGGATCATCGTTATCTGCGCTGCATCGCGGTGAGCTTTTCAGGCGGGCCCGTGGGCGTCGAGACCGTTGCGGCGTCATTGTCGGAACCGCGTGATGCCATCGAGGAGATCATCGAGCCTTACCTTATTCAGCAGGGTCTCGTGAATCGGACGCCAAGGGGCCGCGTGCTCACTGCCGCTGCCTTCGCCCATATTGGTGTCGGCATGCCTGCCGCAGCAGCGGCAAACCAGCAGACGCTCTTCTCGGGCGAGGACGAGACATGAGTTCGGGGGGCGGCACGTGGCCGGATCTCGCCGGCCGGATCGAAGACAAGGTCCACAAGCTTCCGATCCGCGTCTATTACGAGGATACGGATTTCTCCGGCATCGTTTACCACGCCAATTATCTGAAGTTCGCGGAACGCGGCCGGTCGGATTTCCTGCGGCTCGCAGGTGTGCACCATGCCGACCTCTTCGACGGGTCCGATCCCGTTGCTTTTGCCATCCACCGGATGGAAATCGATTTCGTCCGGCCCGCCCGGATCGACGAGCGGCTTGAAGTCCATACACGCTACGTCCGGGCGAGCGGCGCTCGTATCGAGGCCGAGCAGATTATCTGGCGTCTGGCTCCGGACGGTGGCCCCGCGGACGAACTCTGGCGAGCGCAGGTCTTTGCCGCGGTGCTGGATACCGGCGGCCGGCCGCGCCGTCTGCCGGCCTCCGTGCGGGATGCGATGGCACCGCTCATCTCGCCGCGAGAGGCCGCCGGCGGAGCGTGACGTTTCTCCCGCCACGCTGTGCCCGGCCGGTCACACTCTTCCGCTAACCTCTTGAGTTGGCGTCCCGAATCCGGGTGCGCGCCACGGTAATGACATAATTGAAA
This sequence comes from Parvibaculum sp., assembly GCA_017642695.1. GTDB lineage: Bacteria > Pseudomonadota > Alphaproteobacteria > Parvibaculales > Parvibaculaceae > Parvibaculum. Next base: position 318,065 of record JAEPQD010000002.1, read on the forward strand.
GACTAACTTCGGCCTCAATTTGGGGGCACACATGCCGAGTGGGGCGCAAACGGGATTGGACCCGGCTGCGTTGAGCCGCGCCTGTCATGTGCCGCTCCCTGCATTGAGGTCGAGAGCACGGAGAGGCACTGAATGGATCCCGTCGCCACCCAACAGGTGATTACCGAAACCACGGTCGATGCCGTACCGCTGGACTTCTCCATATGGGGGTTGTTCCTGCGCGCGGACATCATCGTCAAGCTCGTCATGATGGGGCTGCTTTTCGCCTCCGTCTGGTCCTGGGCCATCATTTTCGACAAATGGTGGCGCTTTGCGCGGGTCGAGCGCCGCGCCGACCAGTTCGAGCGTATCTTCTGGTCGGGCCGCTCGCTGGACGATCTCTACCAGGAAATGGGTCACCGCCCGCAGCATCCGCTTTCCGCGCTTTTCATCGCAGCGATGCGAGAATGGCGCCGCTCACAGGAAACCGTGGCGAGTTCCTTCGTCGGCCTCAAGGAACGGGTCGACAAGGTGATGCAGGTCACGATCAGCCGCGAGATGCTCAATCTCGAAAGCAGGCTCCTCTTTCTGGCAACCGTCGGCTCGGTTGCGCCCTTCATCGGCCTTTTCGGCACGGTCTGGGGCATCATGAACTCCTTCCAGTCGATCGCAATCAGCCGCGACACCAACCTTGCTGTCGTGGCACCGGGCATCGCCGAGGCGCTGTTTGCGACGGCGCTCGGCCTCGTCGCCGCCATTCCGGCGGTGGTGGCGTACAACCGCTTCTCCAACCAGACCTCGCGTATCGGGGCACGAATGGAGAGCTTCGCGGACGAGTTCTCCGCGATCCTGTCGCGCCAGCTCGACGAGCGGAGCTGAGCCATGGCGATGTCGGTGGGAAAAAAGGGCGGCGGGCGTGGCCGTTTTTCACGTCCACCCATGTCCGAGATCAACGTGACCCCCGTTGTGGACGTGATGCTGGTGCTTCTGATCGTCTTCATGGTGGCTGCGCCGCTTCTGACCGTCGGTGTGCCGGTCGATCTGCCGAAGACACAGGCGGCGCCGATTTCAGGCGACACCGAGCCGCTCACCATCACGATCAACGGCAAGGGTGAAATCTACGTGCAGGAGACGCTGACGGAAGCGGACGCGCTCGTGCCGCAACTCACGGCGATTGCCGAGAATGGCTATGAGCAGCGCATCTTCGTTCGCGCCGACAATACGATCGCCTATGGCGAAGTGATGAACGTGATGGGCCGGCTGAGTGCGGCGGGGTTTTCGAAAGTTGCACTTGTAACCGAGACCGACACCGCGCCACCGGCCAAGCCGGGGGCCAACTAAGCGGCGAGAATGCGTAATTCGGTTTATCTCTCGGCTGCTGCGCATGCTTCGGTCATCGTGCTTGCGCTCGTGGCCTTTCCGTCTCCCGAGGAGCTTCCCTCGGTACAGACGCGCGCCCCGTTTGTGGATCTCGTCACCGTCGACGAGATGACCAACATGATAAAGAAGCAGAAGGCCGAAAAGCCGAAGCCGGTGGAGAAGCCAGAACCGCCGAAGCCGCAGGAAGTGGAAAAGCCGGAACCGAAACCCGAGCCGGCGCCAACTCCTCCGGCGCCTGAGGAAAAGGCAGAGCCGCTTCCCGAAAAGAAGATCGAGAAGAAGGAAGAAAAGCCGAAACCCGTTGAGAAGAAGGTCGAAAAGCCGACTCCGCCCAAGAAGGAACCCGAGCGCAAGAAAACCTTCGATCCGAACCAGATCGCGGCGCTTCTCGACAAGACGCCGGACGCCGCGCCGAAATCTGAACCGCAAGAAACGGTCGAAGAGGATTTCGATGCACCGGTCACGGACGATCCGACGGCGCGGTTGACGATGAGTGAAATAGATGCGTTCAAGACGCAGATGCGGAAATGCTGGAGTGTGCCAGCGGGTGCTCCGAACGCCGAACAACTTATCGTCAAGATCAAGGTTTATCTCAATCAAGACGGATCGCTTGCGGCGCCTCCGGAGTTGATGGACAGGGCGCAGATGCTGACCGGCGGAAGCTACTATCGGGCGGCAGCGGAGTCCGCAATGCGAGCGATCAGGATGTGTCAGCCGTTCAAGATGCCAGCTGACAAATACACAAGCTGGCGAGAATTGGACCTCAGGTTCGATCCAAGAGAAATGCTGGGCGGCTAGCCCGCTACCGGGAGAGAATACGATGACGAAGTTTCAGGCGTTGCTTCAGGATATGGCTGGTCGAGGGTTTGTTGCCCGGGTCGCCACGGTGCTTGTGTTTGCCGTCCTTTTCGCCACGCCTGCGCGCGCGGCACTGCAAATCGACATCACAGACGGTAACGTTGACCCCCTGCCCATCGCGATTACCGATTTCGTTGGCGGCGAGGGTCAGGAAGCAAAAATCGGCGCGGATATTTCTTCCGTCATCAGCGACAATCTCGAACGCTCTGGCTTGTTCCGGCCCTTGCCGAAGGCCTCCTTCATCGAGAAGGTTTCCGACATCAACGTGCAGCCGCGCTTCGGCGACTGGCGCATCATCAATTCGCAGGCGCTCGTCACGGGCCAGGCACGCATGGAGTCCGATGGTCGGCTCCGCGTGGAATTCCGTCTCTGGGACGTCCTCGCCGAACAGCAAATGACCGGCCTTCAGTTCTTCACGACGCCCGACAACTGGCGCCGCGTCGCGCATCTCATTTCGGACGCGATTTACAAACGGCTGACTGGTGAGGAGGGCTATTTCGATACGCGAATTGTGTATGTGTCCGAGACGGGGCCGAAGAACGCGCGCGTCAAGCGGCTCGCGATCATGGATCAGGACGGGCATAACCCGCGCATGCTGACCAACGGCAACGAGCTTGTGCTCACGCCGCGCTTCAGCCCGAATTCGCAGGAGATCACCTATCTCGCCTACCGCAACAACCAGCCCCGCGTCTACGTTCTCGACATCGAGACGGGTCAGCAGGAAGTCGTCGGCCAGTTCCCCGGCATGACCTTCGCACCGCGCTTCTCGCCGGACGGGCAGCGCATCATCATGAGCCTTCAGCGCGGCGGTAATTCCGATATCTATACGATGGATCTGCGCAGCCGCCAGGTGACGCGCCTGACCAATACGGCCGCTATCGATACCGCACCGAGCTATTCGCCGGACGGCCGGGAAATCACGTTCGAATCGGATCGCGGCGGTTCGCAGCAGATTTACGTCATGGATGCCGATGGGTCGAACCAGAGGCGGGTCAGTTTCGGGCAGGGCAGTTATGCGACGCCTGTCTGGTCGCCGCGCGGCGACCTCATCGCCTTCACCAAGATCACCGGCGGCCGGTTTGTGATCGGGGTCATGCGCCCTGACGGTACCGGCGAGCGGATTTTGACTGAGGGCTACCACAATGAGGGACCGACCTGGGCACCGAATGGCCGCGTGCTGATGTTCTTCCGCGAAACCCGCGGCGCGCAGGGTGGGCCGAGCCTCTGGTCGGTCGACGTGACGGGCTACAATGAGCGACCGGTGCCAACGGCGACGATGGCGTCTGACCCTGCCTGGTCGCCCCGGATCCAATAGAGACCATCAAGTATTCGGTGGCCTGTGTGAGCCGAACTGTTTGAAGGTTGATGTAAAAATGTCACGTCAATTTGGCCGAAAAGTCGCATGATATTTGTTGCTTCTTGCCTGATACTCAGGCAACCGCTAGTATGCTGTTGCGGTACAGCAACCCCAGCGTCGGCCAATTGCGGGCGACGTGTTCCGGGCCGGAACGATATCGGTACGGGAAGGTTTTCTACACGGCACCACCTTCGGGTAAAGCGGGCAGTGCGCCTGTTTTACGGCGAGGGTTGCACGTGCAAGAGTGTCAATTCAATTGAGCGCTGAGGCGCCATGGCCGCTGAGATCAAAAGGAGATCACCCGAATGAAGTCCCCGAACGCTGGCCTGCGGTTTGCCGCCGTGGCTGCTGCTTTCCTCATGCTTGCCGCTTGCTCCTCCAATGATGAGACCAGCGGTGCGCCCTCTTCCTCCACAGCCGGCCAGATTACGCCCGGCAGCACCGAAGACTTCGTTGCCAATGTCGGCGACCGCGTCTTCTTCGACACCGACAAGTCCTCGCTCAGCGATGAAGCCCGCGCGACGCTTCAGCGTCAGGCGGCCTGGATGCAGCTCTATCCGAACCTGACCTTCACGGTTGAAGGACACGCCGACGAGCGCGGAACCCGTGAATACAACCTCGCGCTGGGTGGCCGCCGTGCCAACTCGGCGAAGGATTATCTTGTGAGCCTTGGCGTCGACGCCGGCCGTCTCAATACCGTGTCCTACGGCAAGGAGCGTCCCGTCTGCCTCGACTCGAACGAGAACTGCTGGGCCCAGAACCGTCGTGCCGTGACGGTTATTGTGTCCGGCGCCGCGAGCTGATCCGCGTTTCGCGAATCTGTCCTGCATGAGTTATTAAAGCGCTCTTCCGCCTTGCGCGGGAGGGCGCTTTTTTGACCATCCTTGCGGAACTCCACGACATGCCGGTGCCGCAATTTGGTCGTACTTGGCTCTAAGATATCGTCTCGTTTTGACATTCGGACGGGAGGTTCGATTGCGACATAATCGTCGCCCCAGCAACAGGGCTTTGGTGCTTGCCGTGCTTGCCGGTTTGCCGGTCGTTGGAGCCGGTGCCGCGTTTGCGCAGTCAGGCGATGGCGACATGCGTGCGATCGGCAACCGTCTCGACCGCATCGAAAATGAAATTTCCGACCTGCAGCGCCAGAGCTATGGGGGCGCTTCCTCCGGGTCGCCTGCCTCGCTGGATAGCGGTGCCGGTGCGGCCGATCTTCATTCGAGAGTGATACAGCTCGAAGAACAGGTACGCGAACTCAACGGCAGGGTCGAAGAGGCGAACCACCGCGCGGCGCAAGCCGAACGGCAGCTGGAGCTCTTCAAGAGCGATGTCGAACTCCGTTTTCAGGATATTCAGGGCGGGGGCGCGGCCTCTGCGGGCGGCGCACCGTCGGCAGCGTCCGGTGAAAACGATTCTGCATCCCGCACAGCACCGGCCGAAGGTACGCTTGGCAGCAGCACGCCAGCTGAAACTGCTGCCGCTACCGCACCTTCCGTGCTGCCGAACGGCACACCGGAGACGCAGTATGATTTCGCGATCGATCTCATGAAGCGCGGCCAGTACGACCAGGCGCGGCAGGCTTTCCAGGAGTTCCTGCAGATTCACCCCAAGCACGAGCTTGCGGGGAATGCCCAGTACTGGTTGGGTGAGACCTATTACGCGCAAAACAACTACAAGCAGGCGGGTGATGCCTTTCTGACGGGCTACACGACCTATGCGTCGAGCAGCAAGGCGCCGGACAGCCTGCTGAAGCTCGGTATGAGCCTCGCCGCACTCGACAACAAGGATGCCGCCTGCACGGTCTGGGGCGAGCTTGGCTCGAAGTTCCCGCAGGCGTCGCCTTCCGTGGTCGCCCGTGCGCGACTCGAGCGCCAGAAGGCTGGCTGCTGATCAACCGACAGTGAAGGGGAGCGGAGATGAGCGCGCCGCACGGAACCGCGCGATCGGAAACCTCTCCCGTTACCGCGGCCGAGTTCGCTGCGTGTCTTGCCGCCTTCTCTCCCTCGAAGTCCCTTGCCGTGGCCTTTTCCGGCGGTCCGGATTCGCTCGCCCTCCTCATCCTTGCTGCGCAATGGGCACGCAGGCGCAAGGGCGTCTCCCTTCACGCCTTCACCGTGGATCACGGCTTGCGTGCGGCCTCCGCCGCCGAGGCAAAACAGGCTGCGGCACTCGCAAGGAGGCTCGGCGTTCCTCACCGGACTCTTCGCTGGGAAGGCATTAAACCCGCGAGCGGCATTCAGGCGGCGGCCCGCGATGCCCGTTACCAGCTTCTCCGCGACGCCTGCCAGGAGGTCGACGCGGGCGATCTTCTCGTTGCACATCATCTGGAAGATCAGGCGGAAACCTTTCTCTTGCGCCTTGCACGCGGAAGTGGGGTCGACGGGCTTGCCGCCATGCCGCCGGCAAGGAGGTTGGCTGAAGGAGGATCGCCGGTTCGTCTTCTCAGGCCGCTTCTCGGCATCAGCCAAAGCCGCCTCGCAGCGACGATTGCAAAGTCAGGTCTTGTGCCGATTCTCGACCCCAGCAATGAAGATGACCGGTTCGACCGGGTGAGGGCGCGCAAGGCGCTTGCGCTTCTCGCACCGCTCGGCCTCGATGCGGCGCGACTTGCACGGACGGCTGGACAGATGGCGCGGGCGCGTGAAGCGCTTGAAGCAGAGGCGGCCGCACTTCTCTCGACGCATGCCGTCCTATCCCCATTCGGTCACGTCGAGATGGAGCGCGGGCCACTTATCGCAGCGCCGCCGGAGACCGGACTGCGGGCGCTCGCAGTGCTTATTCGTATCGTCGGGGGCGCGGACTATGCGCCCCGCCTCGATGCCCTGGAGGCCGTCTACGCCGCCATAAGCGAGGGAACCCTTGGCCGCGGCCGTACGCTTGGCGGGGTCAAACTTGCCTTGAAGGGCCATATCGTTCTTGCCACCCGCGAGACCGCCGCCGCTAAGCGCGCCCCATCCTTTGTGCTGAAGACGGGGGAGGAAGGGCTCTGGGACGGGCGATTTCATATCCGCATTCGCAAGGCACCGCGCGGGACCCTGCTGGAGGTTCACGCGCTCGGAGAGGAAGGGCTCGCCGCGCTTAGGATGTCTGACGTGGTGCTCCCGGCCGTACCCGCTGCGATCCTTCAGACCCTTCCGGGTCTCTGGCGGGAGGGCGCGCTCGTGGGGGCGCCTCATTTGGGTACACTTGGGTGTGGGGTGGTAGCAGCTGTGTCGCTCCGCCGCATGGCTTGGCTAGAGCCTTCAAAAGCGCCTGAAAATGCCGAAAAGAAGGGCAATGAGCCGGGCGCTGGCACTTGGTAAACCTTTCTATGGTCACTATGTTCTTCTAGATTAGAAACAATCGAGAAGCGGGAGGCGGTCTGGCACGGCCCCTGCAAAGTGGCCCCGGCCAACGAAATGGCGCCGGTCGTCAGGTAAAAAGGTAAAAGCCCTTGTCCAATTTCAAGAACTTCGCTGTCTGGGTGCTGGGTGCGCTGCTTCTCATCGCGCTTTTCAATCTGTTTCAGGGCCCCGCGCCGCAAGACGGTTCCGGCTCCGAGATCGCCTATTCGCGACTCCTGTCGGATGTCGATTCCGGCAATGTCAGCGAGGTGGTCATTCAGGGTGAGAAGATTTCGGGCACCTATACGGACGGGCGAAAGTTCGTGAGTTACGCGCCGCCGCAGGACCCCTCGCTGGTCGAAACGCTAAAGCGCAACAATGTCAGCATCGCCGCGAAGCCGGCTGACGACAACGTGCCCTCGCTGCTCGGCGTGCTCGTTTCCTGGTTTCCGATGCTGCTGCTCATCGCGGTCTGGATTTTCTTCATGCGCCAGATGCAGGGCGGCGGCGGCAAGGCCATGGGCTTCGGCAAGTCCAAGGCGAAGCTGCTGACCGAACGGCACGGCCGCGTCATGTTCGACGACGTCGCGGGCATCGACGAAGCGAAGGACGACCTCACCGAGATCGTCGATTTTCTGCGCGACCCGGCGAAGTTCCAGCGTCTCGGCGGCCGCATTCCGAAGGGCGTGCTCCTCGTCGGTCCTCCCGGTACGGGTAAGACCCTGCTTGCGCGCGCGATTGCAGGCGAGGCGAATGTGCCCTTCTTCACGATTTCCGGTTCCGACTTCGTCGAGATGTTCGTTGGTGTCGGTGCGAGCCGCGTCCGCGACATGTTCGAGCAGGCAAAGAAGAACGCACCCTGCATCATCTTCATCGACGAAATCGACGCTGTCGGCCGTCATCGCGGCGCCGGTCTCGGTGGCGGTAACGACGAACGAGAACAGACGCTGAATCAGTTGCTGGTCGAGATGGATGGTTTCGAGCCGAATGAGGGTATCATCCTCATCGCGGCGACCAACCGTCCGGATGTGCTCGATCCCGCGCTTCTGCGCCCGGGCCGTTTCGACCGTCAGGTCGTGGTGCCGAACCCCGACGTCGTCGGCCGCGAGAAGATCCTCAAGGTTCACATGAAGAAGGTGCCGCTCGCGCCGGATGTCGAGCCGCGCACCATCGCGCGCGGTACGCCAGGCTTCTCGGGCGCCGATCTGGCGAATCTCGTCAACGAGGCAGCTCTCATGGCTGCACGCCGCGGCAAGCGTCTCGTCACGATGGCCGAATTCGAGGATGCCAAGGACAAGGTCATGATGGGCGCCGAACGCCGCTCCATGGTCATGACGGAAGAAGAGAAGAAGCTGACCGCCTATCACGAAGGCGGCCATGCGCTGGTCGCGCTTCACATGCCGGCCTCCGACCCGATCCACAAGGCGACGATCATCCCGCGTGGGCGTGCGCTCGGCATGGTCATGCGACTGCCGGAACGTGACCAGATTTCGGTGACGCGCGGCAAGCTCCAGGCAGACCTCGCGGTCGCGATGGGCGGGCGTCTCGCCGAGGAGATCATCTTCGGCCACGACAAGGTGACATCGGGCGCGTCGTCCGACATCTCCATGGCGACCAAGATGGCGAAGGCCATGGTCACGCGCTGGGGCATGAGCGACAAGCTCGGGCCGCTCGCTTATGGCGACAATGAAGAGGAAGTCTTCCTCGGCCATTCCGTCGCGCGGACACAGAACATGTCGGAAGAGACACAGCGCGTCATCGACTCGGAAGTGCGCCGCATCGTTGACGAAGGATACGACAAGGCGAAACAGATTCTCACCGATCACATCGACGAGCTGCACACCATCGCCAAGGGTCTTCTCGAATACGAGACGCTTTCGGGCGAAGAAATCCAGAACCTGCTCAAGGGCGAACCGCCCGTGCGTGATCGCGGTGAACCGCCGAAACCCGCCGAAGGCCCGACGTCGTCTGTGCCTGTCTCGGGCGGTAGCGGCCCGGTGGGTGTGCCCCCGGCTCCGCAGGGAACCTAAAACCCCACAACATGAAGTTATGAGGGAAGGCTCCGGCCTTCCCTTTTTTTGGTTTTCAACGCCTATCTACGAGGTGGATATGAAGGTAGTGAAGTGGGGCGCTGGTGTTCTGGCGGCGGTTACCTGTGTCGTTCTTTTGGTCTGGTGGGCCATCCTGCCGCCCGCTCTTGATGTTCCGGGCGGCCGGGAACACATCATCTCCGGCGTCACCGTTATCAATCCGGGCATTGAGCGGCTGGTCAATCAAAGCATCATTATTCGGGACGGGCGCATCGAAGAAATCAGAGCGCGCATCGATAGCGATCCGGCGCCTGTTTGCGAGGGATGTTTCGCGCTGCCTGGTCTCATCGATGCGCATGTTCATACGCCTCCATCTTTCATTGTCGGCAATCAGCGGTTGTTCGCGCTGATGTATCTGCGGTACGGCGTGACGTCCGTGCGAGATGTCGGCCAGTCGGATGCGAGTGTCGTGGATTTCGCTGCCTCGTTGAACGATGGCCAGATCGTCGGGCCCTATATGTATCGTTGCGGCCCCGTTCTCGAGGGCTCGCCGCCAGGCTGGCCTGTCGCCAGGGTTGTCGATACCGCCGAAGCCGCTCGCAATGCGGTCATGGAGTTCGCCGATCGAGGCGTTGACTGCATCAAGGTCTACAACGAGGTAAACGAGGAAAGCTTCAGGGCGATCAGAGCTGCGGCAGCGGAGCGCAATCTTCCGTTGATCGGGCATGTGCCCCATTCCGTGAAGCTTGGAATAGTCGAGAATTTCGAAATCCAGCACTTCACCGGCATTCCTTACCTTGCGTCGGCACGTCCCCCGATGGGGTGGGATTACCGCGACGAGGATATCGAGGCGATGTCCGATGCAGATATCGCTGCGCTCGGCGAAATTTTCATTGCCAATCGGCTGTCGATCACGCCGACGCTCGCAAACCACACGCTGAGACTGACGGATTCGGACATCGAACGTTTTCCTCCCACGGCCGGGGCGGCGCACCTTCCCGCTTTCTGGACAGATTCCTGGAAGCTGGTCGCCGGGCATCCCCAAGGCGAAGAGGCCGTGATGCGCCGTATCGCCACTCAGCCTCGATACGACGCCATTGTCGCAGAATTGCACAAGGCGGGCGTCGATGTGTTAGCGGGAACGGATACGCTCATGCCCTGGGTGGTCCCGGGCGAGTCTTTGCATCTTGAACTTGCACGGCTTGAAAAGGCGCTTGGCAGTCCCGAGGCGGCGCTGAAGGCGGCGACGGTGACAAGCGGGGCCCATATCGCCCCGGGGCAGATTGGGACTCTGCGGCCCGGAGCACGCGCGGACATCCTGGTCCTGCGTGATGATCCCACCGTCTCACTTTCGGCGTTGTCGGGATGGACGGTGGTGATCGCGAACGGACGCCGTTATGACAGGGAAACAGTCGACGGATGGCTTGCCCGCTACGACGCGCACTTCCACGGTGTGCTCTACAACACGGTTGTCAGTGGTCTGGTGTCGAGATTGGCGAAGCGTTTCTCGCATCGCCATGCGGAAGACTGACCTGAAAGCCTGCTTTCGCGGAAACTAGGGGAGGCTCCTTCGGGCCTCCCCTGTCCATGTTCGGTGTCTCCCGACGCCGCTCACTTCGACATATTCGCCGAGAGACGTGTTGTCTCTTCAGGCGTGGAGCCGCACCGGCATGTAGGAATAGCCGCGCACGAAATTCGAGCGTACGCGTTCGGGTTCCTTCAGCACTTCGATATGGGAGAAGCGGGCGAGGATTTCCTCCCAGAGAATCTTCAACTGCATCTCCGCCAGCCGGTTTCCGACGCAGCGATGGACGCCGAAGCCGAAGGAGAGGTGCTGGCGCGGTCGGGCGCGGTCGATGATGAGCTCATTCGGCCGCTCGATCATGTCCTCGTCGCGGTTGCCCGACAGGTACCACATCACCACCTTGTCGCCCTTGCGGATCGTCTTGCCGCCGACTTCATGATCCTCGAGCGCCGTGCGGCGCATATGGGCGAGCGGCGTCTGCCAGCGGATTACCTCCGGCACCATGCTGTCGATGAGCGCATGGTTGGCTTTCAGCTTTTCGAATTCCTTCGGGAAGCGATTGAGTGCCAGCACGCTGCCCGTCATCGAGTTGCGTGTCGTGTCATTACCCCCGACGATCAGCAACAGAATGTTACCGAGGAACTCTTCCGGCGGCATGTTCCGCGTCGCCGGCGAGTGCGCGAGCATCGAGATCAGGTCGTTGCCCGGTTCCTTCTTGTTGACGCGTTCGTTCCACAGCGTCATGAAGCTCGCCGCACATTCCTGCAGTTCCTTCGAGCGCTGTTCCCAGCTGTCGATGATGCCGCTGCCCGGTTCTGCCGTAGTGACGTCCGACCAGCGCGTCAACCTGCGGCGCTCCTCGAACGGGAAATCGAAAAGTGTCGCCAGCATCTGCGTCGTCAGTTCGATGGAAACGTTGTCCACCCAGTCAAACTCTTCACCGACCGGCAGTCGGTCGAGAATGTTCTGCATCCGCTCGCGAATGGTCTTCTCCAGCACCATGAGGTTGCTTGGCGCGACGATGGGGCTCACCGTCTTGCGCTGGGCGTCGTGCTCCGGCGGGTCCATGGTGATGAAGCTGCGGAGCGGCAGGCCTTCGCTGCGCACATTGTTGTCGTCGATGATGATGCCGCCGACGCCCGCTTCCGAGGAGAACACCTGGTGGTTCGTGTCTACCGCCATGATGTCCTTGTACTTGGTGATCGACCAGTAGGGACCGTAGGCGCTTTCCGCGCAGTAATGCACGGGATCTTCCTCGCGCAGCCTCGTGAAGTAGTCGCCCACCGTGTCGTTCACGAAGAGATCCGGATTGCTCACGTCGATCTTGTCGAGGGGAACGGACAGGGCAGGGTTCGCTTCAAGCGTCGCAATGCTCATTTCTCTCTCCCACAGACTTTTCGTCATTGTTCTTGGCTTCCATTAGCGCCGCTCCGGAGGTCCTATGTCAATACGGGGTTCGTAGGCGTGCAACGCATTTTCACTGGATCCGGGTGGTCGGAATGCGTAGTGCGGAAGCAAAAAGGGAGGCTCCTTAGAGCCTCCCTTTCCTCTGTCCGGCGTCTCCCGATGCCGTCAGTGCTGCTTCTCCGGCAGCTTCAGAACCAGTCCGTCCAGCGCGTCGTCTAGCTTGATCTGACAAGCGAGGCGGCTGTTGTCCTGCACGTCCTCGGCGAATTCGAGCATGCTCTGTTCCAGGCCTTCCGCGGCCTTGCCGGTCTTCTCGATCCAGCCCGGATCGACATAGACATGGCAGGTCGCGCAGGCGGCCGCGCCGCCGCAATCGCCGTCGATACCGGGAATGCCGTTCTTCACCGCGACTTCCATCGCGTTGAAGCCCGCATCGGTCTCGACGAGATATTCCGTGCCGTTCGCTTCGACATATTTGATGTGCAGCATGGCCGTTTCCTCAGGCGTGAAGGCGAACGGGGAGGGAGGCATAACCCCGCACGAAGTTGGAGCGCACGCGCACGGGATCTCCCGTTACCTCGATGCGCGAGAAGCGCTTCAGGATTTCTTCCCACAGAATCTTCAACTGCATTTCCGCAAGCCGGTTGCCGACGCAGCGGTGAATGCCGAAGCCGAAGGAAAGATGCTGGCGCGGCCGCTCTCGATCGATGATGAATGCTTCCGGCCGGTCGATCGCCGTATCGTCGCGATTGCCGGAGACATACCACATCACCACCTTGTCGCCCTTGCGGATGGTCTTGCCGCCAAGTTCCGCATCGGCGACGGCCGTACGGCGCATGTGGGAGAGAGGTGTCTGCCAGCGTATGATTTCCGGCACCATGCTGTCGATCAGCGTGGGATTGGCTTTCAGCTTCGCAAATTCGGCCGGGTTCTGGTGCAGCGCAAGCACGCCACCCGTCATCGAGTTGCGAGTCGTATCGTTGCCGCCCACGATCAGCAGCACGACGTTGCCGAGATAGTTCTCTGCCGTCATGTTCCGCGTCGCTGGCGAGTGAGCAAGCATGGAAATCAGGTCCGAGCCTGGATCGCTGTTGACGCGCTCGTTCCATAGCCGCTGGAAGTAGTTCGCGCATTCCATCAATTCGCTGTTGCGTTGCTCCCAGCTGTCGATGATGCCGCTGCCCGGCTCTGCGACGGTCACATCCGACCAGCGCGTGAGCTTGCGGCGATCCTCGAAGGGAAAGTCGAACAACGTTGCGAGCATTTGCGTCGTCAGCTCGATAGACACGGCGGGCACCCAGTCGAACTCCTCTCCGACAGGCAGACCGTCGAGAACGCGGCCCACGCGTTCCCGGATCGTGCCCTCGAGTTTCGCGAGGTTTGCGGGCGCAACGATTGGGCTCACGGCCTTGCGCTGCTCGTCGTGCTGCGGTGGGTCCATGCCGATGAAGTTCGGCAGGTCGATGCCGCCGCCGCCGCTCTTCTGGATATTGTCGTCAATCAGGATGCCGCCAAGACCGGCATCGGAGGAGAACACCTGATGGTTCGTGTCGACCGCCATGATGTCCTTGTAGGTCGTGATCGACCAATAGGGGCCGTAGGCGCTTTCGGCGCAGTAGTGCACGGGATCTTCGCGGCGCAGGCGGGCAAAATATTCGCCCTCGACATTGCGCTCGAAAAGCTCGGCCCGGCTTACGTCGATCCGGTCGAGAGGGAGGCTCTCGGCCTCCGTGGCAGCGGCTGTCGCTGACGCAAGTGCGGTCATGGCGGTTCCTCCCCGGTATGGCCGTTTCTCACTATTGAGTAATATATCAATAGCAATTGAGCAAAGAGTCAATATGGAGCAAAACGACCTATATGCGGCAAGCGCATTTCCGCTGGATTTCTCTATACTTGGCCCCCGCCAAATCGACGATTCCCGAAAGGCCGATACCACGTGATTGCTGTCAAAACCGCTCGTACCCGACTCACGCCCGAGGCCCGCCGCGCCCAGCTTCTCGAATGCGCGCTTGCTGCCTTTGCGGAGCACGGGGTCGCACGGGCAACACACAGCCATGTGGCGGAGCGGGCGGGCGTCTCGGTTCCAGCGGTCCATTCCTATTTCCGCACGCGCGACGATCTCGTCGCCGCCGTTCTCGGCATGGTCGAGGCCTATCTGCTCGATGTCGTTCCGAACTCGCTCGGGGGACGGAAGAGTGTGGCGGAAGCGCTGAAGACGCTTGCCGTCCGCTTTGCCGCCGCCGCGCGCGAGGACCCGGACATGATCAAGGTCTGGCTCGACTGGAGCACCGGCGTGCGCGCCAACGTCTGGCCGCAATACATGGAACTTCTCGAAAAGCTGCATCGTATAGCGCAGCGGGTCTTTTCGAGGGGCAAGCGCGAGGGAGTGCTGCCCGCTAGCCTTAACGTGAAGGCCGCCGCGCGGCTCTATCTCGGTGGTGGGCACACGCTCGCGCTCATGCAGTTCGCCGATACGAGCGAAAGCGAAGTCGAGGCACTGATCGCGCTCATCGTCACCAGCATCATGGCGAAGGCGCCGGACACGCCGCTCCCCGAGGTGGCGCGAGGTTAGGCTCATGAGCGACCGCCCCCTCATCTTCGGCATCGTCAACATCACGCCGGATTCGTTTTCCGATGGCGGCAAGTATTTCGCCGCCGACGCCGCTATCGCCCATGCGCGTGCGCTGGTGACAGAAGGCGCCGATGTGATCGATCTCGGCCCCGCCTCGTCCAACCCCGATGCCGAGCCCGTTTCCCCGGAAGAGGAGATCCGCCGCCTCGCCCCCGTCATGGAAGCGCTCGATGCGGATGACATTCCCCTCTCCGTCGACAGCTTCCGGAGCGAGACACAGGCTTTCGCGCTTGCGCATGGCGCGCGCTATCTGAACGACATCCAGGGGTTCGCGGACGAAGGCTTCTACCCCGCGCTCGCTGCCTCGGATGCCGGGCTCGTTCTGATGCATTCGATCCAGCGGAAGGGGAATGCCGATCGGCGCGCGACGCCCGCTGGCGACATCGTCGACACGATCTGCGTCTTCTTCGCGGAGCGGATCGCGGCGCTTGAGGCGGCGGGGATCTCCCGCTCTCGCCTCATCCTCGATCCCGGCATGGGCTTCTTCCTCGGGCCGAAGCCCGAGACCTCCTTCGAGGTCCTTTCCCGGATCGGCGAGATCGAGGCCCGGTTCGGCCTCCCGGTCTTCATTTCCGTCTCCCGGAAGTCCTTCCTGCGGGCCGTCACGGGTCGGGCACCGGGCGAGGCGGCCGCCGCCACGCTGGCGGCGGAACTCCTCGCTGCCCTCCGGGGTGCCGCCTTTATCCGTACCCATGAACCGGGTCCGCTCAAGGATGCTCTCGCCGTCGCGACCCGTTTCGGCACGCCCAACGCCCGGAACTGAAAGATTTGGCAAGAAAACTTTAACTGCAATGGGCGCATGAATCCTATATTCGCCACATATCGAATGTACGGAAGTTAACGGGGCGCATGCCGGGGCCATGGGGGCATTTTTGGCAGGCCGACGTGAGACACAAACCGAGACAGGGCGCGAGGACCGTTCAATTCATGGCCCGCAAATATTTCGGCACTGACGGTATCAGGGGAACCGCCAATAGCGGACACATGACCGCGGAGACGGCGCTTCGCGTCGGCATGGCAGCCGGGCGCGTCTTTCGTCGCGGCGAGCATCGTCATCGTGTCGTGATCGGCAAGGATACGCGTCTTTCTGGTTACATGCTCGAACCCGCGCTTACCGCCGGCTTCACCTCGATGGGCATGGATGTCTTTCTGTTCGGTCCGCTGCCAACACCTGCCGTCGCCATGCTTACCCGCTCGCTTCGCGCCGATCTCGGCGTGATGATCTCGGCGTCGCACAACTCCTTCCAGGATAACGGCATCAAGCTTTTCGGTCCGGACGGCTTCAAACTGTCGGATGAGGTGGAGCTTGCGATCGAGCATCACATGGACAACGGCCTTGCCGACAATCTCGCGGGCCCGCGCGAACTCGGCCGTGCGAAACGCATCGACGATGCGCAGGCGCGCTATATCGAACACGTAAAGCACACTTTCCCGAAGCAGCAGACGCTTGAGGGGCTGCGCATCGTTATCGATTGCGCGAACGGCGCCGCCTACAAGGTTGCCCCTGCCGTCCTATGGGAACTCGGCGCCGAAGTCGTGACCGTGGGCGCCGAACCGAACGGCTACAACATCAACGAGGAATGCGGTTCGACATCGCCCGAACGCATGTGCGCAACGGTGCGTGAGCGCCGGGCTGACATCGGTATTGCGCTCGACGGCGATGCCGACCGTGTCATCATTGCCGATGAGCGCGGCAAGATTGTCGACGGCGACCAGATCATGGGATTGATCGCGCGCCACTGGAAAGACATGGGTACATTGTCGGCGCCCGGCATCGTCGCGACGGTCATGTCCAATCTCGGCCTTGAACGCTATCTCAAAGACCTCGATCTCGAACTCGTGCGTACGCAGGTCGGCGACCGCTACGTCGTGGAGCACATGCGTCAGCATGGCTTCAATGTCGGCGGCGAACAGTCCGGTCACATCGTGCTCAAGGATTTCTCGTCCACCGGCGACGGCCTCATCGCCGCGCTGCAGGTTCTTGCCGTCCTCAAGACGAGTGACAAGCCGGTGAGCGAACTCACCCATGTCTTCGATCCGCTGCCGCAACTCCTGAAGAACGTCCGCTTCAAGAAGGGCGAGCCCCTGAAGGACAAGGACGTGCAGGAAGCGATCCGCGAAGGCGAGAGCCGTCTCGGCGCCGCCGGCCGCCTTGTCATCCGGAAGTCGGGCACCGAGCCCCTGATCCGCGTGATGGCCGAGGGCGATGACGAAAAGCTCGTTACCGCGGTCGTCAATGACATCGCCGCTGTCATCGAGCACAACGCGGCCTGATCGTTTTTCGTCAGGGTGCGTAGCTCGAACGGGCCTTCACGCCCCAGTGACCGTTCTCCAGCGTGACCACATAGATCGAATCGAAGTGGCCGATCAGGCTGCCGTCGGCGCGGTAGCGTGCGAAGCGGGTGTCGAAATGTACCTTGTCGTCGCCCGCATGGATCACCTCGCGCCGTTCCCAGGCCGAGTGATCCCATTCCGCCAATGCGCCGCGCGTGAACATGTCGGCCGGGTGCCAGCCCGGCTTGTCGATGATCGCAAGTGTGCCGGAAGCGAGCCGCACGCTCGGAAAGTTGAAGGTCGCTTCCCAGGCCTTCACGTCGCGCGCGTTGAACGCGACCATGAAGTCGTCGAGGCATTTCTCCGCCCCGGCAATGGCGTCCGCATGTCCGGTCATGGCCTTTGTCTCCTCCCCCTGATATGTGATTTCCTATCCCTCCACGCATGGAAGAGAAACGCAAGATGGGGAACGGAAAACAGGGCCGCGTGCTGATCGTCGCAGGTTCGGATTCTGGCGGCGGCGCGGGCATCCAGGCAGACATCAAGAGCGTCACCGCCATGGGTGGCTTCGCCATGACCGCCGTCACCGCCATCACGGTGCAGAACACGCTTGGCGTTTCGGCCATTCACGAAGTGCCGCTCGACATCGTGGTCGGGCAGATGCGCGCCGTGCTCGAAGATCTCGGCGCCGATGCGGTAAAGACCGGCATGCTCCACAATGCGGAGATCGTGGAAGCCGTTGCGGAGGAACTGTCGCGCGAGGAAAGCGCGCCTCTTCTCGTCGCCGATCCCGTCATGATCGCGAAGGGCGGTGCGTCCCTACTGGAGGACTCGGCTGTTTCCGCGCTCAAGGAAGTCCTCATTCCGCTGTCGGCGCTCGTCACACCGAATGTTCCCGAAGCGGAGGTCCTGACGGGCCGAAAGATCGTCGACGTGGAAGGGCAGAAGGGGGCGGCGGACGCACTGCTGGGCCTCGGTGCGGAGGCGGTGCTCGTGAAAGGCGGCCATCTCTCTGGCGATCTCATTTTCGATGTGCTCGCCACGCAGGAAACGATCCAGGTCTTTTCCTCGCCGCGCATCGATACGCGCCACACGCATGGCACGGGTTGCACGCTCGCCTCCGCCATCGCGGCGCTGCTCGCACAGGGAATCGAACTCACGGCGGCGGTCGCTGCCGCGCGAGACTATGTGCATGAAGCGATCCGTACCGCGCCCGGCTTCGGCAAGGGCCACGGGCCGCTCAATTTCCTTGCGGTGGTTGATGACGGCGAGATCTAGAAGCTCAGTTCAAGCACCGGCAGTTTCCGCCCGGGGATCGAGCCAGACGGCGCTTCGCCGCACAGGCTGAAGCCCTCGCGCTCGTAGAAGGAAGCGGCGTTCGGATCGGCCTCGACATGGACGAGGCGGATACCGTGGCGGCGGGCATGGGTGAGCATGTCTTCCATCAGCCGGTGGGCGATGCCTTGGCCCATGAAGCGCGGTGCGACGAACAGATCTTCTACGTCGGCGGCACCGCCTTCGGCATTCATCGCCGAGAAGCCGGCGATCTCGCCGCCCACCTGGGCCACGCGAATGCGATAGCGGCCCATCTTCGCAAGCGTGATCGTCAACTCCTTGCGGCAGCTTTCCATGAAGTCGTCATCGTAGCCCCAATAGGCTTTCGCCTCGAGCGCGATCTCGGTGAGCGCGTCCGTTTCGTCGGGCAGGGCAGGGCGGATAAGCAGGGAAGCGGTATGCGGGGTCATGGCCGGTCCTCCTCTGAGAGGCGAAGCCTAGCACAGCTGCGAGGCCCGTGAAGAGATGCGATTCGGATTCCGCTGAGACGGCTCACGCAGGCACGGCAATCCCGATGTGGGATTCGGAAAGAAGCGCGGCGATGGTGTCGAGGCCGCGTTGCAGCTCGTCGCGTGTCTGCGGCTGGCCGATCGCGAGGCGCACATGGCGCGAGGCGCGGTCGGTGCGCCCTACCATGAAGTCCTCACCGGCGGCGATGGCGACGCCGCGCGTCCGCGCTGCTTCCACGAAGGCATGCGCGCGCCAGCTTTGCGGCAGTTCGATCCAGACATAAAGCGAGGCGGGATGCGCGGTCATCTTCTGTCCGTGCAATGCCCGCGCCGTCATACGGTGCCGCGCTTCCATCTCGGCGGTGATGCGGTCGCGGACCGCTGCAGCATCGCCCGTTTCGATGAGGTGCGTTGCGAGGTCCGCCATCAGCGGCGGCACGGTCTGCCCCTGTCCGTGCTGGATTGCGCGGGCGCGCTCGAAAAGCGCGGGCGGCGGCTTCAGGAAGCCGACGCGGAGTCCGCAGCCGACCGACTTCGCGAGGCTCGTCGCAAGGAAGGTGATGTCCGGTGCGAAATGCGCAATCGGCAAGGGCCGGTCCGAGACCAGCTTGCCATAGATGTCGTCCTCGATGATGGCGAAGTCGCCAGCGCGCGCGATCCCGGCGATCTGCTGCCGCCGTGCCTCGCTCATGATCGCGCTGGTCGGGTTCTGCAGCGTCGGCACGACGAAGAGCGCCGCCGGGTTCTGCTCCCGCGCCGCGCGTTCGAGCGCTTCCGGCACCAATCCTTCCTCGTCGATATCGACGGGCGCGACGCGACGCCCCATCAGTGCGGCCTGCTGCACCATCGCGTGATAGGTGAGTTCTTCCGTGAGGATCAGGTCTCCCGGTTCCGTTGCGGTGAGGATCGCGGTGAGGATCGCCTGCTGCGTGCCCGAGCAGACGAGGAGTTCCTCTGCTTTCGGCGCAAAGCCGTCATGGGCGAGCCAGTCCGCCGCCGCCTGCCGGTGGCGCGCCTCGCCGCCGGGCGCCAGATAGGTGTTGAAAGGCGAGGGGCGGTTTCGTTCTGGTTCTTCCGCGAGGAGTGCCGCCATGGCCGCGCCCGCAATCTCCGTCTGCCCGGCAGGCGGGGCGAGCGCCGCTTTCATCGCGGCTTCGGTTGCCTCCGGCAGCGTCAGGAAGGCGGCGGAGCCCACCCCCGTGCCGTTCCGCGTGTGGACGCCGCCGCCCAGCACATAAGTGCCACGGCCGACTTCGCCCGCCACCTCGCCCCGGCTCGCCGCCAGCGCATAGGCGCGCGATACCGTGCCGACCGTCACGCCGAGCGCATAGGCGAGGTCGCGGAGCGGCGGCAGCTTGGTGCCGGGCGCGACGGTGCCCATCTTCACCGCATCGCGCAGTGCATCGGCGATGGCGCGGTAGCGTGGGCCCCGGCGGGCGGCGATGTCCGAGGGGTCGAACGGCGAAATTGTCATGGGTACAATAAACTCATTGAATCCGTTTCTGTAGTCAATCATGTTCCGAAAACGATGACAATATGCTCCTGAGTGTCGAATTTCGGGGCGCTCTGGAAGAAATGTACCGATACAATATGTGCCGGAGGTGACAATGAAGGCGGTTCTCTACCAGGTCGATGCATTCGCGGATCGTGTCTTCGAGGGCAATCCGGCGGCCATCGTGCCGCTCGAGACCTGGCCCTCGGACGACGTCATGCAGGCGATCGCGGCGGAGAACAATCTCGCCGAGACGGCCTTCTTCGCTCCCGAAGGCGAGGGCTACCGGCTCCGCTGGTTCACGCCCACCGTCGAGGTCGATCTCTGCGGTCATGCGACGCTCGCCTCCGCCCATGTCCTCTTCAGCCATCTCGGCTATGCGAAGCCCGAAATTCGTTTCGAGACGCGCAGCGGTACGCTCGTCGTCAAGCGCGAAGGCGACAGGCTGGCGATGGATTTCCCCGCCGCGAAGCCGAAGCCCTACCCAGCGCCCGAGGGTGTTGCAGAGGCGCTCGGCGCGAAGCCGCTCGTCTGGCTCAAGACCTCGAACCTCATGGCTGTCTTCGACAGCGCGGAAGAAGTCGTCGCCCTGAAGCCCGACTTTCCCGCGCTTGGCCGTCTGCTCGCGCCGCTCAATGCCGGGCTCATTGCGACAGCGCCGGGAACGGATGGCATCGATTTCGTCTCGCGCTTCTTCGCTCCCTCCCACGGGATCGACGAGGACCCGGTGACGGGTTCGGCACATTGCACCTCCGTTCCCTACTGGGCGAAGAAGCTCGGTAGGAGCGATCTCGTTGCGCGGCAGGTGTCGAAACGCGGCGGCACACTCTGGTGCAGCGATACCGGCGATCGGGTCGTCATTCGCGGCCGCGCCGCGGACTACATGAAAGCCGAAATCTCCTTCTGAGTTTTCCTTTCCTTTTCATGGCAGTGCCGTCATGCCCTTCGAAGCCCTTGCGCTTGGCGCGCTCTTCATTGCGACCATGAGTTTCACGCCCGGTCCGGCGAACTTGAGTCTTCTCTCGGTTGGGGCCTCCATCGGGCTCGGCCGCGCGCTTCCTTATCTCCTCGGCGTCTGGGTTGGTGGCCTTTTCGTCATCGTTGCAGGCGCGGCGGGTCTCGGTGCGCTTTTCCTCGCGCTGCCGGAAGCCTTTCTCGCACTCAAGTTTATCGGTTTCGCCTATATCTGCTGGCTCGCCTGGACGCTCGCGCGGGCAGGCTTCGGCGGTCCTGCGCTCGATGTCGCGCCGTCCTTCTGGGTGGGCGTCGGGCTCCATCCGGTGAATCCCAAGGCCTATGTCCAGTGCGTCATGGTCTTCTCGGCTTTCGTCTCGCCGGACGCGCCCTATCTGCCGCAGGCGGTCATTCTCGCCTTGCTCTGTCTCGTGCTGATGATGATGGCGACATCGCTCTGGGGACTCGGCGGCGATGCGATCCGTCTTTTCGTCCGCGATACCCGGATCATGCGCGCGGTCGCGGTCGGCGCTTCGGCGCTCATGGTGGTGAGCGTCGGCGCGGCGCTGGTGCTCTAGTCCGTCGCCCGCCGCCATTCGCTGATCGCGATGCCGGCGAGAATGAGCGCGAGGCCCGTCAGCACACGGAGCTTCAACTCCTCACCGAAGACGAGGAAGCCCGCCACCGCCGCGAAGACGGGGACGAGATAGTTGGTGAGCGACACGAAAGTCGGACCGGCCTTGTCGATGAGACGGAAGAAGAGGAGGGCGGCCAGACCTGTCGAGAAGATGCCGAGTCCTGCCACGCCGAGAAGGGAGACCTCGCTTGCGTCCGCAAGAGCGGCAGGCGGTGTCGCCGTGCTCGCCATTGCCGTTCCGATCAGCGCACCCGCCAGCATCACGCCGGAGGACTTCGCGATGAGCGGCATGTCTGGCGCGCGCCGCGCCATGACATTGTTGCAGGCGAAGAAAAAGGCGCCGGCGAGCACGGCGAATTGTCCGTAAAGCCTGTCGCCGCCTGCGGTCAGATCGGCAAGCGCGCCCGGTCCGATCACGATGACGAGCCCCGCGAAGCCGATTGCGAAGCCCGCGATCCGCATCGGCGTGATCCGCTCCTCCGGTACGAAGAACCGCGCGATGGCGAGCGTGGCGAGTGGCGTGAAGCCGATCAGGATGCCCGCCAGTGCGGACGAGATGTGCTGCTGTCCCCAGCTGATAACGAAGAACGGTGCGATATTGCCGACAAGCGCCAGCGCCACGAGCCAGCCCCAAGCTTCGCTCCCCAGCGCGAGGCTCCGGCGCATCGCGAGAGTGAGGGGCAGGAGCAGAGCCGCCGCGGTGAGCAGCCGCCCGGCCATGGTCCATTCCGGCGCCACGGTCTCGACCGCGAGTTTGGCGAAGACGAAGGCGGAGCCCCAGAGCGCGACCAGAAGGCCCAGCATGAGCCAGTGTGACAATCGGTGGGGCAAGGCGATTCCCGGGAATGGTTCTTGTGGCTCTGCGTCCTACCACACTCAATGCCGCGGAATCCTGCGGGTTCCGCGCAATGCGATTTTCCGCCACAGGGCTGTCATTTGACTTGGCCCGGGCAGAAGCATATACGCAGCGGCGGGACACCCCTCCCCACCGAGGGGCAGCTATCTGAAAGGGTAGGTTGCAAATGACCGCCAATGAGCGTCCGGCTGTGCGTCCGGCCAATCCGCACTTCTCTTCCGGCCCCTGCGCCAAGCGCCCCGGCTGGACCGTCAAAAATCTCGAAAACGCGCTTGTCGGGCGCAGCCACCGGTCGAAACCGGGCAAGGCGCGCCTCGTCGATGCGATTGAAAAGACCCGTTCGGTTCTCGGCGTGCCCGCCGACTACCGTATCGGTATCGTGCCCGCCTCCGACACGGGTGCCGTCGAAATGGCACTCTGGTCGATGCTCGGCGCACGCGGCGTCGACATGCTCGCCTGGGAAAGCTTCGGCGAAGGCTGGGTCACGGATGTCGTCAAACAACTGAAGCTCAAGGATGCGCGCATCCTGAAGGCGCCCTATGGCGAACTTCCCGATCTCGCCGAGGTGAACTTCGACAATGACGTCGTCTTCACCTGGAACGGCACGA
The DNA here is from genome assembly GCA_017642695.1 of Parvibaculum sp. GTDB lineage: Bacteria > Pseudomonadota > Alphaproteobacteria > Parvibaculales > Parvibaculaceae > Parvibaculum. The sequence continues at coordinate 341,158 of JAEPQD010000002.1, forward strand.
CCTCCGGCGTTCGCGTACCGGACGGCAAGTGGATCCCGGACGACCGCAAGGGCCTCACCATCTGCGACGCGACGTCTGCCGCCTTTGCGCAGGATCTCGCCTGGCCGAAGCTCGATGTCGTCACCTTCTCCTGGCAGAAGGCGCTCGGTGGCGAAGCGGCGCATGGCGTCCTGATCCTTTCTCCCCGCGCCGTCGAACGGCTGGAGAGCTACACCCCCGCCTGGCCGCTGCCGAAGATCTTCCGCATGACCAAGGGCGGCAAGCTCAACGAAGGCATCTTCAAGGGCGAGACGATCAACACGCCGTCCATGATCTGCGTCGAGGACTATCTCGATGCGCTGAACTGGGCGGACAGCATCGGCGGCCTGAAGTCGCTCATCGGCCGTGCGGACGCGAATTCTGCCGTCATCGCCGAATGGGTCGGCCGTACGCCCTGGGCCGAGTTTCTCGCCGCGAAGATCGAGAACCGCTCCAACACGTCCGTCTGCCTCAAGATCGTCGACGAACGTGTCACCGCCCTCTCGGAAGACGATCAGGTCGCTTTCGCCAAGAAGATCGCCGACCTTCTCGACAAGGAAGGGGTCGCCAACGACATCGCCGGATATCGCGATGCTCCGGCGGGCTTGCGCATCTGGGCGGGCGCGACGGTCGAAGCGACCGACATGCGCGCGCTCATGCCCTGGCTCGACTGGGCCTTCGCGGAAGCCATCGCCTCGCTCAAGGCGGCAGCGTAGCAGTCCTTTCATTCGTTTTTTCGGTCCTGACCCGGCGGGCATCGCGCCCCGCCGTCAGGCACCTATCCAACCAGGAGGCATGAATGCCCAAGGTTCTGATTTCCGACAAGCTCTCTCCCGCCGCCGTCCAGATCTTCAAGGATCGCGGCCTCGAGGTCGATGTGAAGACCGGTCTCGACCGCGACGAACTCATCAAGATCATCGGCGAGTATGACGGCCTTGCGATCCGCTCGGCCACCAAGGTGACGCCACCCGTTCTCGAAGCGGCGAAGAAACTGAAAGTCGTCGGCCGTGCCGGTATCGGCGTCGACAATGTCGATCTTCCCGCCGCAACGGCCGCCGGCGTCATCGTCATGAACACGCCCTTCGGCAACTCGATCACGACCGCCGAACACGCGATCGCCATGATGCTCTCGCTCGCGCGTGACATTCCGCAGGCAAACGCCTCCACTCATGCGGGCAAGTGGGAAAAATCGAAATTCATGGGCGTCGAAGTCACGGGCAAGGTGCTCGGCGTCATCGGCTGCGGCAATATCGGCTCCATCGTCGCCGATCGCGGCCTCGGCTTGCGCATGAAGGTCATCGCCTTCGACCCCTTCCTCACGCCCGAACGTGCGCAGGACATCGGTGTCGAGAAAGTCGATCTCGACGAGCTTCTGAAGCGCGCGGATTTCATCACGCTGCACACGCCGCTCACCGACAAGACGCGCAACATCCTGAACGCGGAAAACCTCGCCAAGTGCAAGAAGGGCGTCCGCATCGTCAATTGCGCGCGCGGCGGCCTCATCGTCGAAGCCGATCTCAAGGCTGCCATCGAAAGCGGTCATGTTGCGGGTGCGGCGCTCGACGTCTTCGAGGAAGAACCGGCGAAGGAGAATCCGCTGTTCGGCATGGAGCAGGTCATCTGCACGCCGCATCTTGGCGCCTCCACATCGGAAGCGCAGGAAAACGTCGCGCTGCAGGTTGCCGAGCAGATGGCCGACTATCTCCTCAATGGCGCGATCACGAATTCGATCAACGTGCCGGCCGTCTCGGCGGAAGAAGCGCCGAAGCTCACGCCCTTCCTCACGCTTGCGCGTCAGCTCGGTTCCTTCGCCGGCCAGCTGACCGAGAGCGGCATTTCCGCCGTCACCGTCGAGTATGCGGGTGACGTCGCGGAGATGAACACGCGTGTGCTGACGAATGCCGCGCTCACCGGCCTCCTCAAGCCGCAGCTCGAGGACGTGAACATGGTCTCGGCGCCGGTCATCGCCAAGGAGCGCGACATCAAGGTTTCGGAAGTGAAGCGCGAGCAGCAGGGCGCCTATGAAACCTATATCCGCATCGTCGTGAAGACGGAGCGGCAGGAGCGTTCGGTCGCCGGTACCGTCTTTTCGGGTGGGTTGCCGCGCATCATTCAGATCAAGGGCGTCAACATGGAAGCGGCGCTCGGCCCGCACATGCTCTATGTCACCAACCAGGACAAGCCGGGCTTCATCGGTGCGCTCGGATCGACGCTCGGCAAGGCCGGCATCAACATCGCGAACTTCAATCTCGGCCGCGAAGCGGCGGGCGGCGATGCGATCTGCCTCATCGAAGTCGATGCCGATGTTCCCGCCGATACGCTTGCCGAGATCCAGGCCCTGCCGCATGTCGTGCAGGTGAAAGCGCTCAGCTTCTGATTGATCCGTCCACGATGCTGTTATGCGGCGGGCCTTCGGGCCCGCCGTTTTATTTTGCGGGTTCGAACTTCGTGGTACAGTCCCTGCCGGGCGAGAGACGGCGCGCCGGAATGCGCGCCAGATCGTTGGAGTGTGCCGGGGGTGGCGAATGGAAAGTCCGTTCATGGACGCGCGTCTGGCGCGTCTTTTTTCCTATTGGCGGGGCAAGAGAGGCAATCGTCCGGCACCCGCGCGCCATAATATCGAGCCCTCCGAGATCGCTCCGCTGCTGCCGATTGTCCATCTGATCGACGTTCACGAAGATCCGCTCGCCTTTCGTCACCGGCTTGTCGGCACGGAACTGGTCGAAAAGCTGGGCCGCGACGTCACCGGCAAGTGGGTCGACGAGGAAATCTATGGCTGCATGGCGCAACAGATATTCGATGGTCTCGCCGCTGTCGCCTGGGAGGTTCGTCCCTATCGGCGGCTTGCCCGGCTTGACTGGTTCACACGGCCCTGGCTCGCGATGGAAGCCCTCGAAATGCCGCTTCTCGACGATGAGGGCCGCGTCAGCACGATCCTGCGTGGCGCAAGCCACTTCACCGTCGGCGCCGACTGGGGCGTTGCCGGCCGCATGAGCTGGCCTGTCGCCGTATAGCCGTGGTCTCGTCGGTGGTACGGTAACGTCTCCTTAACCATGCCCAGCGGAGACTTTCCCTCTGTATCGGGTAGTGCCGGGGGGCGGGATGGACGAGGGGGATACCGGGTTTCGCGACCCGAGGCTTGAGAAGCTCTATGCCTATTGGCGGAACAAGAAAGGCGAGAGGTTCGCGCCGTCGCGCGCCGATCTTCTGCCCTCGGAGATCAAGCCCTATCTGCCGGTCATCAATCTGATCGATGTGCGTCGGGAACCCCTCGGTTTCCGGCATCGTCTCGTCGGGACCGAGATCGTCGAACGGCTCGGCCGCGACGCGACGGGCTGCTGGGTCAACGCCGCGCTGTACGGTCCTGCCTTGGAAGATGTCTTCGAGGGTTTGCGTGCCGTTACGGAAGAAGTGCGGCCCTATCGCCGTCTCACCCGTCTGGACTGGCATGTGCGGCCCTGGCTCTCGATGGAATCGCTGGAACTTCCGCTTCTCGGCGATGACGGCGCGGTCAATATGATCCTGCGCGCGGCGAGCTATTTCACGGACAAGGAGTCGGCGAGCCGGGCGAGATGTCTCGTCTGGCCGCTCGCGGCCTGATCGGCTTCTAGTTCCCTGTCTTGCAGGAGGGAATTTTCAGCCCCGGCGGCAGGATCGTGTTTTCGTCGCCGCAGGCCGTGGCGAGCTGCTTGTTGGTGAGGCCCTTCGAACGCGTGAAATCCGCGCCGGAAAAATCGGCGCCCGCGATGTTCACGCGGGAAAGATAGGCGTGACGAAAGACGGTGCCGCGCGCCGTAACGCCCGCGAAATTCGTTCCCTCGACATATTCGAGCATGCGCAGATTCGCACCCGACAGGTTCGCGCCGGTGAAGTCCGCGCCCGCCATGCGCACCGCGTCGAGCCGCGCATAGGCCAGGTTCGCGTTTCGGAGCGACGCGCCGGTGAGCACCGCGCCGGCCATGTTGGTGCGCGAGAGATCGGCGCCGTCGAGATTGGCCCGGTTCAGGTGAATGCCGGTGAGTTCCGCGCCGTTGACGTCCGCGCCTTTCAGGTTCGCGCCCTGGAAGGCCGCGAGGCGCAGGAACTGACCGCCGAAATTCGCGCCCGCGAGGTCGCAGCGCTCGCAATTCAGAATCGTCTTGAACTGGACGGCGACCATCTCGGCAACGCGCTTCTGGACATCGGGCGAGGGCGATGCGTGGAGAAGCCCCAGCGGAACGAGGCAGGCAAGCGCCGCTAGGGCAAGTTTCGTGTACGTCATTCGAATTTCGTCCTGATCGGCGTGCCGCGCTTCAGCGTCTTGGTCACGGGCGTTTTTTCGATGATGTCGCGGATACGCTCCATCTGTTCCTCGCTCATCGTCTCGCTGAAGGATATCACGCGGTCGATCGTTTCGTTTCCTTCCTGGTCGCGCTTGAATTTCAGATCGGCCGTGATGGTGCCGAGTTCCCAGCCCTTCCGGTCGGCATACATTCTGAGCGTCGCCGAGGAGCAGGCCGCGAGCGAGGCAAGAAGGAGTTCGTAAGGCGCGGGTCCCTTGTCGGTGCCGTGATTGTTCGCCGGTTCGTCCGCCGTCAGGCGGTGCTGGCGGGCTTCCATTTCCTGGAACATGCCCGCCTTGCTCACGAGATGTATGCTGGTCGCCATCGGATCAACGCTCCGGAAGGGGGATGAATTCGGTTTCGCCGGGCACGTCCCTGAAACGCTTCTGCACCCAGTCTTCCTTCGCCTGTTCGATGCGCTCCCTGCTCGACGAGACGAAGTTCCACCAGATATAGCGCGATCCTTCCATCGCCGCGCCGCCCAGCAGCATCATGCGCGTGGACGCCGCCGCCTTCACGGTGATGCGGTCGCCCGGCCGGAAGATCAGCAGTTGCGGGCCCTCGAAGGTGTCGCCCGCAATCTCCACCGCGCCTTCCGCGACATAGATCGCGCGCTCCTCGTAATCCGTGTCGAGCGGCACACTCTTGCCGGTTTCGAGTGCCACATCGGCATAGAACCAGTCGGAAAGGGTTTTCACCGGCGAGCGCTTGCCGAAGACGTCGCCCGCGATCACGCGCGCCGTCACACCGTCATCCCTGACGAGGGGCAGGTCGGCTTCCGGATAATGCTGGAAGCCCGGATCGGTTTCCTCCAGCGCCTTCGGCAGCGCCACCCAGCTCTGCATCCCGTAGAGCTGCTGCCCGCTCTTCCGCTCGGCGTCGGGCGTCCGCTCCGAATGCGCGATGCCTCGCCCCGCCGTCATCAGGTTCATCGCGCCGGGCAGGATTTCGAGCGCATTGCCCTCGCTGTCGCGATGCATGATGGCGCCCTTGAAGAGATAGGTGACGGTCGAGAGGCCGATATGCGGGTGCGGGCGCACATCCATGCCGATGCCGGCCGGCATCGCAGCCGGTCCCATCTGGTCGAGAAAGATGAAGGGCCCCACCATCTGCCGCTTCGCCTGCGGCAGCGCGCGGCGCACCTCGAAATTGCCGATGTCGCGGGCGCGCGGCACGACGGCGAGCTCGAGCGCATCGCAGGATTTCCGGTCTCCGGCCACGGGGTCCTTGTCGGGCATCCAGCTCATTCATGCGCTCCTGTCCGGATGTTTGGGCTCCGCCGATTATACGTCGGCCCGCCTTCCGGTCTTGTACGAAATCGTTAGACCTCGTGCGGAGTTGGGCTAGAGTTTCAGGGGTTCTGCAGCCAAAGGGGGGTACATGCGGCGCGAACTTCTTCTGTGCGCGGTTCTTCTGCTCACGTCGCTACAGGCCTGCGAGCCGCCACGCCGCGTTGCGGCGACCGGCGTCAATCCCGGCGTTACGTCGGACAACCTCGCCGTCGTCATTGCGGACATACAGAGCGCGGAGGCGCGCGCCCGGGAAGGAGACGCTTCCGGCATCCGCTCCCTGCCGCACAATATCGACGTCCTGACGCGTGCTATAGAGGGCGGTACGGTTGAGGGCGATGCTCTTCTGACGCTTCGCCATTATCGCGCCTTCGCCCGGCAGATGCTCAATCGTTTCAACGATCTGATGGACCTGCCTGTCGACCGTCCCGTTGCCGAAGCCGCCGTGGCCGACTATCTCGCGATCGCGGAAGCCGCGGGCGACGATCCGGCGAAACAGAAGCTCAAGGCGCACGCGATCTACGGCGCAGGACAGGTCACCGCAACGCAACTCGGCAACGAGGTGCAGGGCTACCGGTATTTCCGGCAATGCTCCGACATGAAGCAGGCCGGATGCCAGAACGTCGTCGCGTATGCGATGATCTACGGGCATGCCGGAATCGAACAGGACCTGAACGGGGCGCTCGCCCTGCACAAGGCCGTTTACGACACCGGCATCACCTATACATGTGCGGGGAGCTTCTCCGCCCGGTCCATCGCCTATATCGTCCACTTCACGGATGCGCGGCTCGATGGCCGGACGGGACTCGACTGGCTGCGCCGGTCAATGACCCTTGCCGATCAGGTGAAGTCGCAGGCCAACGGCGTTGACCTTTGCGCGGGTGAGTCGGTGCGAGTCGACGAATATCTGATGCGCCTTCAGGCGGGCGAGAGGCAGGACAGCCTCATCTCCGGGTATCTGGAGGAAAACGAGGTGCTGCCGCCCGTCGTGGCGCAGTACCTGCTTGGCAAGATCGGCGACGCGACCTTCACCAAAGAGCTCCGAAAGATGGACAGGCCCAGCGCCAGATGCGCCTATGCCTTCATCGGTGCGTGGAAGTCGTCGATCGAGCGCAAAGCGGCATCGGTGCGCACCTATTCTTCCATGCTGAAGGAACTGCCTGACGAGACGTCATGTGCCTCCAATATTGTTTTTGTGGAGCGGTTCGCTCGCTGAGCGGCCTGATCGAACAATGAAGAATATCGTATTCCTTCTCGCCGCCGCCCTGATGGTCCTTCCGTCCTGCGCGGCGCCGCCCCGTTCTGCGGCCACCGCTTCGTCCGCTGCCGTTTCCGAGAATCTCGCCGTGATCATTGCCGACGTCGAAAGCGCGGCAAGCCGCATTTCGGCGGGTGACATCGGTGCTGCGCGGACGCTTCCGCGCGATATCGACGTGCTGTCAGGCGCAATCGATGGCGGGAAGCTCGATGCGCATGGCCTCATGGTTGCGCGCCACTATCGCGGTCAGGCGCGCTATTTGCTGAGCAGCCTCAATCAGGCGCTCGGTTTCCCGGCGGACCGGCAGATGGCCGGCGCCGCCCTTGCCGATTTCGAGGCGGTGGCGAACGCGCCGGGTCAGGAGAATGCGGAGCTTCGCCGGGATTCGCTCTTCTATGCGGGCTATGTGGTGATGAACGAGCTCGGCGAGCCGGCCCGTAGCGTCACCTATTTTCAACGTTGCGCGGACATGAAGCAGCCGGGCTGCCAGAACATCATCGCGAGCGCGAAGATCGGCGGCTCTATCGGCGTGAAGAAGGATTTGCCCGGCGCCGTGGCGCTACATCAGGAGGCTTATGCAACGGGCCTCGACTATGGCTGCTCCGGCACACACTCCGCCTATTCGCTTGCCCGTGTCGCGCATTTCATGGGGACGAAGGCCGAGGGCCGTTCCGCTCTCGACTGGCTGAGGCGCGCCCACCGGCTGGCCGATCAGGCGAAGGTTCGCGCGCAGACCGGAGACGTCTGCGGCGGCAGTTTCATGTCGGCCTATGAATATCTCTTCCGGCTTGAGAAGGGAGAGAGGAAGCCAGCGCTTCTCGATCAGGTGGTGGCCGGCATCGAAGACAGCCAGTTGCCGAAACCCCTGGATCGCATGCAGGTCTATCTCGGGGGACGAAGCGACTACAAGGCTTTCCGGGCGAGCATTGACGAGGTTCGCGATGCACATTCGCGTTGTGAATATGCCTTTGTCGGGCTCTGGTATGCCGCCCTCTCGAACCAGAAGACGGCGGCGCGATCCTTCCGCGAAATCCTGCAAAGGGACGGCCAGGACACGACCTGCGCCGAAAACCTTGCCTATTCGGCCAGGTATCTGCGCTGAGGCCGCGGCCCCTAAACCCCTTCCCATCCGCGCCCTGATCGGATAGACAATGCCAAAGCCCCCGGCCCAAAAGGCCAAGGGGGCTTTCGGCTTGTCTGGGGGTCCGCTTGAGTGCTGGACCGGGGCAGGCGCTTAACTCTAAGGCATTGAATCGAATGGCAAATGTGGCGGTAGTCGGCTCCCAGTGGGGAGACGAGGGCAAGGGCAAGATCGTGGACTGGCTGTCGGAGCGTGCCGATGTCGTGGTGCGCTTCCAGGGCGGGCATAATGCGGGCCATACGCTCGTCATCGACGGCGTCACCTACAAGCTCTCGCTGCTGCCATCGGGCATCGTGCGCAAGGGCAAGCTCTCCATCCTCGGCAACGGCGTCGTGCTCGATCCCTGGGCCTTCGCGAAGGAAGTGGACGAGATCGCCTCCAAGGGCGTGAAGGTCACGCCCGAGAACCTGAAGATCGCCGAGAACGCCGTTCTGATCCTTCCCGTCCACCGCGAACTCGACGAGATGCGCGAAGGCTCGAATTCCGGCGTCAAGATCGGCACCACCAAGCGCGGCATCGGCCCGGCCTATGAAGACAAGGCCGGCCGCCGTGCGATCCGCGTGATCGACCTTGCCGACCCGTCGACGCTGCCGATCAAGGTCGAGGGGCTGCTCGCGCATCACAACGCGATCCGCCGCGGCAACAATCTGGAGGAACTCGCACCGGGCCCCATCGTCGAGGCGCTGAAGGAGATCGCGCCGCGTGTGCTGCCTTACGTCGCGCCGGTCTGGCGCGTGCTCGACGAGGCGAAGCGCAACGGCCACCGCATCCTGTTCGAGGGCGCGCAGGGCACCATGCTCGATGTCGATCACGGCACCTATCCCTTCGTCACCTCCTCCAACACGGTGGCGGGGCAGGCGGCGGGCGGCTCCGGCGTCGGCCCGGGCGCCATCGGCTATGTCCTCGGCATCACCAAGGCCTACACGACGCGCGTCGGCGAGGGCCCGTTCCCGACCGAGCTCACCGACGAGACGGGTCAGCGGCTCGGCGAGCGCGGCCACGAGTTCGGCACCGTCACGGGCCGCAAGCGCCGTTGCGGCTGGTTCGATGCGGTCATGGTCCGTCAGGCGATCAAGACCGGCGGCATCACCGGCATCGCGCTGACGAAGCTCGATGTGCTGGACGGTTTCGACGAGATCAAGGTCTGCACGGCCTATGAGGTCGATGGGCAAAGGCTCGATCACTTCCCGGCGGGCATGGATGCGCAGAAGAAGGTCAAGCCGATCTACGAAACGCTCGAGGGCTGGCAGGACAGCACGCAGGGTGCGCGTTCCTGGGCGCAGCTTCCCGCCGCCGCCGTCAAGTATGTTCGCTATGTGGAAGAACTGATCGAGGCGCCCGTCGCGCTTCTCTCCACCTCGCCCGACCGCGAGGACACGATCCTGATGACCGATCCCTTCGCGGATTGAGCCTTCCGGTTTCGAGTGAGCTGTTCTGAAACGGGACCACCGGTGGTGGTAATTGTCGGTCTATTGTGGCGTCTTCTTGCTCGCTGCCTTTGCCGGCACGTCGGGGCAGAGGCTTTTCGTCATGGTACTCGTGCCCTCCGGCACCGGGTCCCTGAAGAACTTGAACTTCATCAAATGGGTTCCCGCACGATCCCGGCCGTTGAGATACTCGTTCCCCTGAGCCGCGGCATAGCCGTTTTCTTCCTTGTAGAGCCAGGCGCGGCAGGCGATGACCATCATCACTTCTCCCGCCGTCAGATGCGTCGACCCGATGCCTATGAAGGCCACTTGATCGTCGTTCAAGGGAAGGACGATGACATCGTCGACACCGGTAAATCCCGATGCGGGAGGGTTGACGGGTGGAATCTCCGACGTGCTTTCCTGTGCCCGGGCAGTGGAGAAGAAGGTTTGAGGCAAGGCTATTGTGGCGACGGCAATGCCCGTGCAGATGATGAGTTGATGCAAATTCATGCTGTTCCCCCGTTGCCTTCCGCCGTCCCCCTTTGGCGGCTTCCCCGCTTCAAGTCTCTCTGTTTTCAGGACGGGGACCAAGAAAAAAGCGCCGGTGTTTCCACCGGCGCTTCTTCGTTTCGACCGTTTGGTTTCTACATCTGGCTTTGCAGCAGCGCGATGAAGACCATCGCATAGCCGACCACGCCCGCGAACCAGGCGATGGTGCGGATGCCCGCCACCGTGATGCCCGCCACATAGATGATCGCGTAGAGCACGCGGGCGACGATGAAGATTTCCGCGCCGAGCACGCTCAGCGACGAACTCGCCCCCGCCATCACCAGCGGGATCGCGAAGCAGGCATAGATCAGCAGGTTTTCGAGATGGTTCAGATAGGCGCGACGCGCGCGCGCGCCCCATCCCGTCGTTGTGGCTGCCTGGTCGCGATTGCCGATGCCCCAGCCCATGCCCATCGCTGACACGTTGGCGTTGGCCGAAAGCACGATCAGTATGAAAAGAAGCAAGCCGCCCCATACGAGCGACCACATTTCCACAGACATGGGTTTCCTCCCCTATTGGTTGCCACCGGCGGGAAGCTTAGGCCCGATTCGCGCGGTCTGCCACGCGGAACTTCGTCCGTAGGCTGAATCGAATCAAGTCTCGCTCACATAGGCGATTCGGTCATTCCATCAGGACAGTGAGGAGTGCCCGGTCGAACAGCGGCACCATGCAGAGCACGATGCCTATGGTCGCTATCTGCCAGATGAAGGTGCGGACCCAGGGCAGCCCCGCCGCATAGGCGGGGAGATAGGCGAGCCGTCCCCAGAAATAGACCTGCGCGCCGATCTCGCTCCACTGGTTCGAGCGTTCCGTCGCATAGACGGCGAGCACAACCGCGGCAAAGATCGGGAATGTTTCGAGGAAGTTCCGGAGCGCGCGCTCCATCCGTCCGGCCAGGCCGGTCGCAGGCCGGTGCTCGTCCCGCGCGCCGACCGTATAGGAATTTCCTTCCTGCACCTTGTAGGCGAAGCTCTGCGCGCCCACCTGCACGAGCCCGAGCACGGCGGCCCAGAACAGCATGGCGATTTCGACGGTCATCGACGTTCCCCCGGATTGTTGACCTACCGCCCGAGCAGTCTATACGCCTCCTCCATCAGCCGCACCGTCTTCTCCGCGGCCGGTTCCGCTTTCGAGAGCCGCGCCGCCTGCCCGGACCAGAGCTGCATGAATTCTGCGCGCTCCTGTTTCGCGCCTGCCGAGGTGAGTGGCGCGATCATCGGACGCTGTGCGGGGAAGGGCGCGGCGGCGTCCTCGTGCCAGCGCATCTCCTCCGTCAGCCTGTTGCGGATTGCGCGCGCCGGGCGTCCGGAAAAGATCTTCGTCACCACGGTCGAATGGTCGGATGCCTCGAGAAGCGCCTTGCGGTGAACCGGATGCACCTTTGCTTCGGGGCAGGCGAGATAGGCCGTGCCGAGCTGCACGCCCGCCGCGCCCAGCATGAAGGCCGCCGCGATCCCGCGCGCATCGCCAATGCCGCCCGCCGCGATCACGGGCACGCTCACCGCGTCCACCACCTGCGGCACCAGTGCCATCGTGCCCACCGTTCCAAGATCGACATGATCGAGAAACGTGCCGCGATGGCCGCCCGCCTCGTGGCCCTGCGCGATGATGGCGTCGGCGCCGCCCGATTCCAGTGCGCGGGCTTCCGCCGCCGTCGTCGCGCTGCCGATCACAGCGATCTCTGCCTCCTTAAGCCGCTCCACAATGGCAGGCGCCGGCAACCCGAAATGGAAGCTCGCCACGCGCGGGCGCAACTCGAGTAACACTTCCAGCATCTCTTCGTTGAAGGCCGGTGCGGGTACCGAGGGCGGCGGCACGTCGCCGAGGCCAAATTCGTTGAAGTAACCCGAGAGCGCCTTCTGCATCGGCTTCGCGTCGTAGCCCGCGACATCCGGCTCGTGATGGACAAAGAAATTGAGGTTGAAGCTCTTGTTGGTGAGGGCGCGGACCGCCTTGGTCTCCTGGCGCAAATCCGCCGCGCTCATCATGGCGGAACCGAGCGCGCCGAGGCCGCCTGCATTCGAGACCGCAGCCGCCAGTTCCGGCGTCGAGGCGCCGGCCATGGGGGCCAGCAGGATCGGAAGGTCGGTGCCCGTAAGCCCGGTCAGGGCAGCGGTCTTGTTCATGTCGTCTCTCCCTGATTTCGCCCCCGGTTGCCCTTTACCTCAAACGCGCGAAGGTCCACACTCGCTCCATTCCGAGGGGGGCCGGCGGTAGCCGGCTGAGATGAATCTGGTACCGGTTCACCACCCTTACAACCTGATCCGGGTCATGCCGGCGAAGGGACGGGCATTGGCCGCGTTGATTTATGGCCGCCACCTCCGCTTGAGTTCCCGGATTTCCTGAAGCATGCCCCGGACGGGGTCACGCAGCGGAGATCCATGATGAACATTCACACCCCCAAAGACGCGCTTCCCGAAGTCACCACGGGGCCGCTTCCCGCCAGCACGAAGATTTTCACGAACCCGGCGGGTTTTCCGGATGTGAAGGTGCCGTTCCGCGAGATCGCGCTGCATCCGACGGCAAATGAGCCGCCGGTTCGCGTTTACGACACGTCGGGCCCCTATACCGACCCCACCGCGAAGATTGACGTCGAGGCGGGTCTCGTCCGTCATCGCGAAGCCTGGATCGAGGCGCGCGGCGGCACCGAGCTCTACGACGGCCGCGAAGTGAAGCCGGAGGACAACGGCAATGTCGGCGAGAAACATCTCGCGCGCGCCTTCCCGGTCGCCAATCGTCCGCGCCGCGGCCTTCCCGGCCATCCGGTCACGCAATACGAGTTCGCGAAGGCGGGCATCGTCACCGCCGAAATGGCCTTCATCGCCGAGCGCGAGAACATGGGCCGCAAGCAGGCCGCCGCGAACGCCGCGCACAGGATCGCGGAAGGCGAGAGCTTCGGCGCCGAGATTCCGGAATTCATCACGCCGGAATTCGTGCGCGACGAGGTCGCCGCGGGCCGCGCCATCATCCCTGCCAACATCAACCACCCGGAACTCGAGCCGATGATCATCGGCCGCAATTTCCTCGTGAAGATCAACGCCAATATCGGCAATTCCGCCGTCGCGTCGTCGGTCGCGGAAGAAGTTGACAAGATGGTCTGGGCGATCCGCTGGGGCGCGGACAATGTCATGGACCTGTCCACTGGCCGCAACATCCACAACACGCGCGAATGGATCGTGCGCAATTCGCCGGTCCCCATCGGCACCGTGCCGATCTACCAGGCGCTCGAAAAGGTCGACGGCATCGCCGAGAACCTCACCTGGGAAGTCTATCGCGACACGCTGATCGAACAGGCGGAGCAGGGCGTCGATTATTTCACGATCCATGCGGGCGTCCGCCTCGCCTATGTGCCGCTCACCGCGAAGCGCGTCACCGGCATCGTCAGCCGCGGCGGTTCCATCATGGCGAAGTGGTGTCTCGCGCATCACAAGGAGAGCTTCCTCTACACGCATTTCGAAGAGATTTGCGACATCATGCGTCAGTACGATGTGTCGTTCTCACTGGGCGACGGGCTCCGCCCCGGTTCGATAGCGGATGCGAATGACGAAGCGCAATTCGCCGAGCTCGAAACGCTGGGCGAGTTGACGCAGATCGCGTGGAAGAAGGGCTGCCAGGTGATGATCGAAGGGCCGGGTCATGTGCCGATGCACAAGATCAAGGTCAACATGGACAAGCAGTTGAAGCATTGCGGCGGCGCGCCCTTCTACACGCTCGGGCCGCTCACCACCGACATTGCGCCGGGCTACGACCACATCACGTCGGGCATCGGCGCCGCCATGATCGGCTGGTTCGGCTGCGCCATGCTCTGCTACGTGACGCCGAAGGAACATCTCGGCTTGCCGGACCGTGCCGACGTCAAGGAAGGCGTCATCACCTACAAGATCGCGGCGCACGCCGCCGATCTCGCCAAGGGTCACCCGGCGGCGCAGTTGCGCGACGATGCGTTGTCGCGTGCGCGTTTCGAGTTCCGCTGGGAGGACCAGTTCAACCTCGCGCTCGATCCCGAACGCGCCAAGGAATTCCACGACCGCACGCTGCCGAAGGAGGCGCACAAGGTTGCGCATTTCTGCTCCATGTGCGGGCCGAAATTCTGTTCCATGAAGATCACGCAGGAAGTCCGCGACTATGCCGAGAGCGGCATGGCGGAAATGGCGTCCGAGTTCCGCAATTCGGGCGGCGAGATCTATCTTGAGGAAGCCGACGCCGCGAACAAGGTGGCCAACAAGGCGCTCGCGGGCAAGGCTGCGGAATAGGGCGAAGCCCCGCCCGCTGTCATGCGGGCGGGGCGCATCTGCTCAGAGCAGTCCGCCGAGCATAATCTGGATGGTGAAGCCGAATTCGACGCCCGTCTGGTCGATATTGTAATCGCCGGACGCGCCGCCATCGAGGTTCGCACCGATCTTGCCGTAATCGACATAGCGGGTCATCAGGACCGCTTCGAGGTTCTGCACGATCGGTGTCTTGATGCCGCCGCCGAGATTGTAGGCATAGGCGTCCGTGGACTTGGTGCCCGTCACCACGCCATCGGTCACGCTGAAGTCGTGGCGGAAGCCGCCATAGCCGCCGCCGATGAAGAGGGCCGTGCCCTCGCGCAGTTCCGGCACCTCGATGTCGAGCCAGAGATTGACGAATCCGCCGATCATGTCGTCATTCGCGTAGTAGGGCGGCGCGAGAGAGAAAGTCTCGTATTTCGCCGTCTGCGGCATGACGAATTCGAGTTCGCCGCGCAGGCTCAGTCGCTCGCCGAGCGAAACGAGGTTGCCGATGCCGGCCACCGCCCGGAAGGCGAGCGCGGTGGTGTCATCCGAGTCGACATTCGAGAACGCGCCAAGCGTATTGAAGCCGCCGGAGTCGCCCGACAGCGCCATGTAGGAGCCGCCGATACCGATATAGGGTTCGATGCCTTCCGCCTGCGCGGCGGTCGCCGCGAAGCATCCTGCCGCCAGCACAGCGGCGGCCAGAGTCCGAGTTGTCATTTTGAGAATCCCCAACTGTGGAAGCCTTCCTTCCGCCCATGGCACCCGGCACACACCCAAGCCCGCCGGGTGCCTCACTCACACACTAGCCGAATCCCGCAAAACTTGTATCTGAATTCTAACGTACACTGATCGTTGTATGGCGGTTGCCGCCTTTCCCCCACATCGGGCGGAAAGGCCCATGTTCATAAGGTGTTAGATGGGGAAAGGCCGATTTTGGTGTATAGTTCCGGTCTCGTTCCGGAGCCGCCATGACCGACCAAGCCATCGCCATTCCCGTTCTCGCCTCGCTCGATCTCGCGCAGTCGAAGCATTTCTACGAGGAGAAGCTCGGCTTCCGGGCCGAGCTCTTCGGCGACTACATGATCGCGAAGCGCGACGGCATGGAGATCCATTTCTGGCTCGCGGATGATCGCATCTATCCCGAAGGTACCTCCTGCTACATAAGGGGCGGCCAGGTGCCCGCGCTCTACGAGGAGCTCTCGAAAAAGGGCATCGGCGCAAACCCCATCGACGGCGAACGCATCTCGGATTTCGAGGTCCGGCCCTGGGGCATGAAGGAATTCTATGTCTGGGACCCGCATGGCAACCTGCTGAAGTTCGGCTGCGCCCCTGAGGAGATATAGGGAAGAGGTCCGATGGGTTTCCGCCGCAACACGAGGGGCGAGAAGCTGCCCGATGTGCTCGTTCCGGGTCTCGATGTCGTCTTTGTCGGCACCGCCCCGTCGCGCCGCTCGGCCGCGCTCGGCGCCTATTACGCCCATCCCGGCAACCGCTTCTGGCAGACGCTCTTTGAGACCGGCATCACGCCGCGCCTCTACGAGCCGCATGAGTATCCGCAACTCATCCATCTCGGCATCGGCTTCACCGACATGGCGAAGCGCGCCTCCGGCATGGACCACGAGATCGATCCCGAGTTCTACGAAGTGACACGTTTCGAGGAGGAGATGCGCCGCTGCCGTCCGCGCGCCGTCGCCTTCACCTCGAAGAAGGCGGCGAGCGTCTGGATGGGCGTGCCGACCGCCCGCATTCAGTACGGGCATCAGCCGCGCCATTCCGACTTTCCGGAAGTCTTCGTGCTCTCCTCGCCGTCGGGCGCGGGGCGGCGAAGCTGGAACATCGCGCCGTGGCAGGAACTCGCGCGGTTTCTGGGGCGGGCGAAGGTCTAGGCCGCCTTCCCCTGCGGTCCGCGGATGAGCTTGCCCGGCAGTTCGCCCGTCGGCTTGTCGTTCTCCGAGACGACGGTGCCGGAAAGGATCGTCGCGCGGTAGCCCGTCGCGCCCTGCCAGAGGCGGCGTCCGCCGGCGGGGAGGTCGAACACCATCACCGGCTGCGGCATCGACAGCTTCTCGAAGTCGATCACGTTCACATCGGCCTTCATGCCCGGTGCGAGCACGCCCCGGTCGTAAAGCCCGTATTGCTCTGCCGTGTCCTTTGTCTGGATGCGGACGACCTCCTCGATGGGGAGTTTCGCGCCCCGTGTCCGGTCGCGCGCCCAATGCGTCAGCATGAAGGTCGGCGTGCCGCCGTCGCAGATCGCGCCGACATGGGCGCCGCCGTCGGCAAGGCTGATGCCCGTCTGCGGGTGGCGCAGCGTTTCCTCGATGGCGGTGTAGTCGCCCGTCGAATAGCCGAAAAGCGGGAAGTAGATGAGCGCCTGCCCGCCGTTCAGCATCATCGCGTCATAGGCGGCTTCGGCCGGCGTCTTGCCGGCGCGCTTCGCCACGGCGGCAATCGAGTCGTCGGGGGAGGGCTCGTAATTCTCCTTCTCTCCCATCGGGTACATCTTGTGGAAGGAGGTCGTGATGAACTGGCCGAAGGCGCCGAGCTTGTCGACGTTCTTGCCGCCCGTGATTTCCGCGCGCACCTTCGGGTCCTTCAGCTTCTCGATCCGCTCGGCGAACGGCATCTCGGCATAGGGCCGGTATTCCGGGAAGCCGATGAAGGGATGAACGGATGTCTGCCAGCCCATCAGCAGGCCCACCGGCCGTCCCGAATGCTGGCCGCGGATATTCGTCACGCCTTGCGCCCGCGCCTCATCGAGATGCGCGAGCATCTTCCTGTAAAGGTCCGGCGCTTCGTCGATCTGCTGCACCTGGAAGGTGACCATGCGCCCGGTCTCCTTCGCCATTTTCAGCATCCAGTCGAATTCCTTTTCCATCTCGCGATGCGTCGCCGCGATCTGGAAAACACCGCTCCCATGCGCCTTCAGCGCGTCCGCGATGCCGAAGAGTTCGTCGTTGGCGGCGAGCGTGCCCGGCACCGGATCGCCCTTCAGCGTGTTGTGGAGGTCGGTCCGCGAGGTCGAGAAGCCGAGCGCGCCCGCCTGCATCGCCTCATAGGTCAGGTCGCGCATGCGGGCGATGTCGTCCGGCGTCGCCGGTTCGTTGTCGATGCCGCGCGCGCCCATCACATAGACGCGCAGCGCGCAATGCGGCATCTGCGTGCCGATGTCGGCGGCATAGCGGCGCTTGTCCAGCGCGTCGAGAAATTCCGGGAAGCTCTCCCATTCCCATTTGATGCCCTCATGCATCGCCGCGCCGGGAATGTCCTCCACCGCCTCCATGAGGTCGATGAGCTCGTTTCGCGCCTCGGGCTTCACCGGCGCGAAGCCGACGCCGCAATTGCCCATGACGACCGTCGTCACGCCATGCTGCGAGGAGGGCGTGAGGTAGGGGTCCCAGGTCGCCTGCGCGTCGTAATGGGTGTGGATGTCGACGAAGCCGGGCGTCACGAGGAGGCCCTTCGCGTCGATCTCGCGCTTGCCCTTGCCCTCGACCTTGCCCACAGCCGTGATGGTGCCGCCGTCGATGGCGACGTCGCCGGTGAAGGGCTTTGCGCCCGTGCCGTCCACGATGGTGCCGCCGCGGATCACGAGGTCATGCTCGGCCATGCGCGAATTCTCCCTGAATTTCCTGTTCTTTCCGCGCAGTTTGCCTTGGGGCTGCCGCGAGGGCAAGGGAGGGCAGGGCGGCGGATGGAGCGATCCCGCGCCCCGGGCGTTATGTGA
Source organism: Parvibaculum sp. (assembly GCA_017642695.1). Classification (GTDB taxonomy): domain Bacteria; phylum Pseudomonadota; class Alphaproteobacteria; order Parvibaculales; family Parvibaculaceae; genus Parvibaculum. Next base: position 359,130 of record JAEPQD010000002.1, read on the forward strand.
AGACCCGCGCGGGAAGTGCGGGCCGTTTCGCGGGGGAACGAATGAACCGTCCGGGCGCGCTGCCGCTTGTCCTTGCCTTTTCGCTGCTGTTCGGTGCCTGCGCGTCGGTGCGCCACGATCCCGCGCTCGCGCCCGGCGCCGCCCTTGCCGAACCGGAGGAGACCGCGCTCTGGCACGCGCTGGTGCCGCCGGAGGAAGAGGCGCAGGGCCATTCCGGTTTCTTCTTCCTCGAGGGCGGGCAGGACGCCTATGAGACGCGTCTGCTGGCCATCGAATCTGCCGCGCGCACCATCGACCTGCAATATTACATCTGGGATTTCGACGGCAGCGGCCGCGCGATCAGTGAGGCGCTGTTCCGCGCGGCGGAGCGCGGCGTCCATGTCCGTGCCCTGGTTGACGGCTATCTGATCGACAACAGCGCCGAGCCGCTGAAGCGGATCGTGCAGCACCCGAACATCGAGGTGCGCATCTACAATGCCTTCCGCACCTCCTTCTATCCGAGCTACCTGCGCTACGGCGAGCTCATCCTCGACTTTCCGCGCCTCAACCAGCGCATGCACAACAAGATCATCGCGGTCGACAACACCGTCGCCATCATCGGCGGGCGCAACGTGAACGACACCTATTTCGCGCTCGACGAGGAGCATTATTTCCTCGACCGCGACGTCGTCATCGCCGGCCCGATAACGAAGGACGTCTCGGCGAGCTTCGACGCCTTCTGGAACAGCCCCTATGCGGTACCCGTCAGCGCGTTCGTGGAAGACGAGGTCGTGCCGTTCAGTTTCGCGACCGTCTGGAACGAGATCTTCGCCTATGACATGGAGGCCTTTCCGCTGCCGCGCCGCATCGAGGTCATGGAACTCGCGGAGAAATATGTCGCGCTTCAGCGGCGCTTCGTCTGGGCGCCGGCTTCGCTGGTGCTCTCCGCGCCCGGCCCCGTCTTTGAGGATGTCGACATACCGGCGAAACGGCAGATCGAGACGGTGCTCCTCTCGCGGATCGCCAGGGCGGATGAGGAAGTCCTGATCCAGAATCCCTATGTGATGATGACGCCGGAGCGCGAGGCCGTTCTCGCGGCGGCGGGCAGGCGCGGTGTCCGTCTCGCGCTTCACACAAATTCGCTCGCCTCGCATGATTCCGCGCTCGTCCATTACGGCTTCGTGCGCGACCGGGAGCGGTTCCTCGGAAGCGGCGTCGCCCTCTACGAGTCGAAGCCCCGCCCGGAAAGCAGCAGGCACATGCCGGGCCCGGGCGTCGTGCCGGAGCGGACCACGCTCCATTCGAAGACCCTCGTCTTCGACCGCCGCTACGTTCTTGTCGGCTCGTTCAATCTCGATCCCCGCTCGATCCGCTACAATTCCGAGATCGGCGTCCTGATCGACAGTCCGGCGCTCGCCGCGCGCGTCGCCGACGCCATCGAGGCCGATCTCGCCCCCGCGAACAGCTGGCAGATCCTCATGGAAGAGGGCGAGATCGTCTGGCTGGACGAGGGCGCGGAGCCGCCCATCCGCCATGAAACCGAGCCGGAAACGGATTTTTTCCAGCGGATTCCCGTCTGGCTCGGCTATGTGCTGCCCGTCGACCATCTGCTCTGAGCCCCGTTCTCGCGCAGACGTGAAGGCTGACAGGGCTTTTCGCGGGGCGTAGGCTTGCCTACATCAGGGACAAGCGCTCAGAGAAGGAGGCCGCCCCATGTTCAATCTCCGCCGCAAGACCGAAATGCCCGCGCCCGGCGACGCGCTGCCCGGCCGCGATTTCGAGATTCCGACCGCGTCGAAGCATTTCGTGAACGGCGCGGACCTGAAGGGGCCTTATCCGCAAGGCATGGAGACGGCGATCTTCGGCCTCGGCTGTTTCTGGGGCGCGGAGCGGAAGTTCTGGCAGCTGCCCGGCGTCCATGTGACGGCGGTGGGCTATGCGGGCGGCATGACGCCGAACCCCACTTACGAGGAAGTCTGTTCCGGCCGCACCGGGCACAACGAGGTCGTGCTCGTCGTCTACGATCCGAAGAAGGTTTCCTACGAGACGCTGCTCAAGACCTTCTGGGAAAGTCATGACCCGACGCAGGGCATGCGCCAGGGCAACGATGTCGGCACGCAGTACCGCTCGGGCATCTATGTCACGAGCCCCGCGCAGAGGAAGCTCGCCGAGGACGCGAAGGCGATGTACGAGGCCGAGCTCGCGAAACAGGGTTACGGCGGCATCACCACCGAAATCCTCGACGCGCCCGCCTTCTACTTCGCCGAGGACTACCACCAGCAATATCTCGCGAAGAACCCGGCCGGCTATTGCGGCCTCGGCGGCACCGGCGTTTCCTGCCCGATAGGGACCGGCGTCAGCGCGGCGGAATAGAAGAGTGAAGATTTTTTGGTCTTGGCAATCGGATACGCCCGGGAAAACCGGGCGTTTCTTTGTTCGCGAGGCGATTGAGGACGCGATAGCCAAGCTAAAGTCAGAGGACACAGAGGTTGTCGAGCCCACAGCTGCGACGAACAGAGCGGACTTGCACCTTGATCATGACCGACAAGGGGTGCCGGGCAGCCCGGATTTGGCATCTACCATTCTTGCCAAGATAGATGCCGCAGTAGTTGTTATTGCTGATGTTACGCCGGTCGGTCAGTCGGCAGTAGCAAAAGGAGTGCCTCCTAAGAAACTAATAAACTCGAATGTGGCAATCGAGCTTGGATATGCGCTTGGCGTGCACTCGAGTGAGCATTTGTTGATGGTGCTTAATGAACATTACGGAGGGCGGGATGATCTTCCATTTGATCTTAAGCACAAAGCCGGCCCAGTCATCTATACCTTGGCACCCGACGCAGAAGCAGAAGAAATTCGTGCGGAGAGAAAGAGACTTGCCGACAAGTTCGTGAATGCGCTTCGGCCTTACCTAGAAGCACTGACCGAAGATCCGGTCGAGGTAGTAAGACAACCTGCTAAGGGAAGCGCTGCAACTTGGGCTGAAGACTCCGAGGTGCTGCTCACTATCGGTGATTCTTTTGACAAATTAGGGTTTGTTCTTCCTGCTTCGCCACTTCTTTACCTCCGGGTGGCACCACTTAGGTTACGGAGTGCTCCTTTGTCCCGGACTGCGATGGGGGCCGCAGTACGTGAAATCTCCACGTTTGGTCGCGGAGGTGGGATGAATGGACAAAACATTTATGGTGCCGTTCATCTGAATCCGTTTGGGAGCCCTGTCGCCGGGGGAGCAACGCAGAAGTCTGCTTCGGCGGTGCAAATTTTCTCTAGTGGAGAGATATGGGGAGCGAACTATGAGTACGTTCGGGGTGCCCCCATTCAAGGCGATTTATTGTGTATGCCAACACAAGCCATTGAGCGGTTATTCAGAGAACGTTTGGTTGAGTATCTGTCGGCAGCGAAAGAAAAACTAGGAGTTGAAGGGCCTTATTGGGTGAAGGCCGGAGCCGAAGGAATTGGCGGTTACTATCTCGCGATGCCGCAAGAGTTTGACCCGATGCACTGGGGGCCGATCCATGACAACCAATTTAGTGTTGAGGGCACCGTCAGTAATCATTCTGATCAGTCGGGAACTAATCAGTTTTTGCTCAGGGTGTTTGAGAAAATATTTGATCTGACCGGATATCAACGTCCGAAGCGGCTCTACAATTTTCCTGAAGCTGACGAATAGATATTGGCGCGCCGCCTCAATCCGGCAGGTTGCCGCCTTCGGGGTGCGGCCCGGGCAGCGGGCGGCCGTCGATGAAGATCGAGAATTTGCGTAAACCTTCGATCTGCGCGAAGCAGGTGTTCATCATCACGAGGATGGGCACCGCCAGCACCGCGCCGATCACGCCCCACATCCAGCCCCAGAAGACGATGGAGAGGAACACCACTGCCGCGTTCAGCGTGTGGCGGCGGCCGAGGATCGAGGGCGTCACGAATTGCGACTCGATCAGGTTCCAGAAGAAGTAGATCGCGGGCGCCATCAGCGCCTGGCCGAGATCGTCGAAGGCGATGAAGCCGACAAAGCCCGTCAGGATCATGCCCGCCGCCGCGCCCGCATAGGGGATGAAGTTGAGGAGCGCCGCCGCCACGCCCCAGAGCGCCGCGTTCGGCAGGCCGATCGCCCAGAGCGAGGTGCCGATGGCGACGCCGAGGCCCGCATTGATCAGCGAGATCGAGAGCAGGTAGGTCGAGATTTCGCGCTCCATGCTGCGGAGGATGCGCCGCGCCTTTTCCTTGTCGGTCAGGCGCTTTGCCGAGCGGATGATGCGGTCGCGCAGGAGCTCGCCGGTCGCCAGCAGGAAATAGAGCAGCACGATGAAGATGAGGAACGACGCGCCCTTCTGGCCCGCGGCTTCCATCGCCTGTTCGATCAGCCCCGGCTCCTTCATCACCACGGCCTGCGGTTCGGGGCCGCCATTGGTGATCTCCTCCACCTGCTTGGAGGCCTTGCGCATCGCCGCGACGGGCTTCGAGATCTCGCTCGATTTCCGCTCGAGCTGTTCCAGCGCGGCGGGGATGCGGCCGGTCCATTTCGCGGCGGGCTCGGCGAGCGCCCAGGCCGCGCCGGCGAGCGCGCCCACGATCAGCGCGACGATGATGGCGGCCGACGCCGCCTCCGGCAGGAAGCGGAAGGGAATGGCGCGCATCAGCGGCATGAAGATGAAGCTCGCCACCACCGCCGCCACGATGGGCGCGACGAGGTTCTGCGCGAGAAAGGCCGTGTAGAGGATGGCGAGAATGGCCAGAATGGCGAGCGAGGTCTCCGCCCGCATGACGCGCGTGCGGATGCTGCGGCCGCCGGAGCGCTCCGTATCCGGATGATCTGTCAAGGTCTTGTGCCCGGCATGTGGTCCACGAAGTCGCCTCCGGCCCTCTGGCTGTGACCGGAAGACCCGGTTGCACTGCTTCAACGGATAGGCCGCGCAAGGGTTCCGCAATGCCGGAAACCCGCTCGCAATCCCGCTTGCCGCGCTCGCCGGCAGGAAAGGGGGTTTCACGCAGAGGCGCAGAGAAGGTTTGGCACACGGAGACATGGAGACACGGAGAAGAGAATGTGTTTTCACGCGGAGGCGCGAAGAGGGGGAAGGGAAGAATGGGAATGGCGCTTCGCGCCGATGAACCTTCGCGCCGCAGGCGCAATCCAATCTTCTCTTCTCCGTGTCTCCGTGTCTCCGTGTGAAAACACATTCTCTTCTCTGCGGCTCTGCGCCTCTGCGTGCCCAATCTTTCTTTGGCTAGAACAAAAAAGGCCGCCCCGGTTGGAGCGGCCCTTTCGATCTGGTGTCCCGGAAAAGCCTCAGAAATCCGCCAGCGCCTCGCGCCGCTGGTCGGCCTGTTCGCGCATGGCGTTCTTCATCGCCTTTTGCAGCTTCTCGAAGGCGCGCACCTCGATCTGGCGCACACGCTCGCGGCTGATGCCGTATTCCTGGGAGAGGTCTTCCAGCGTCGCCGGTTCGTCCTTCAGGCGGCGCTCCGTCAGGATGTGCATTTCGCGCTCGTTCAGCGTTTCCATGGCGGCCGCCAGCATTTCGCGGCGGAGCTCCATCTCCTCGCTTTCGCCGAGCGTGGCTTCCTGGTCGGCGGCGTCGTCGACCAGCCAGTCCTGCCACTCGCCGCTTTCGGAATCCTGCCGCAGCGGCGCGTTCAGCGAGTTGTCGGGCCCTGCCATGCGCCGGTTCATGGAGATCACCTCGTCCTCGGTCACGCCGAGCCGTTCGGAAATCTCCTTCACCTGTTCGGGGTGGAGGTCGCCATCCTCGATCGCCTGGATCTGGCCCTTCACCTTGCGCAAGTTGAAGAAGAGCTTCTTCTGCGCGGCGGTCGTGCCCATCTTCACCAGCGACCATGAGCGCAGGATGTATTCCTGGATCGAGGCGCGGATCCACCACATGGCATAGGTCGCGAGCCGGAAGCCTTTCTCCGGCTCGAAGCGCTTCACGGCCTGCATCAGGCCGACATTGCCTTCGGAAATCACCTCGCCGATGGGCAGCCCGTAGCCGCGATAGCCCATGGCGATCTTCGCCACGAGGCGCAGATGGCTCGTCACCAGCTGGTGCGCGGCCTCCGTGTCCTCATGTTCCTTCCAGCGCTTCGCCAGCATGTATTCCTGCTGCGGCTCCAGCATCGGGAACTTGCGGATTTCCTGCAGGTAGCGCGACAGCGACCCTTCCGGGTTCGGCGCGGGCGCCAGCAGCTTCGAGGCGGGCTTTGCAGTCTTTGCTTCGGCCATGAAAGACCCCCAATCCGGCCCTGGGGCGCTCCCGGGGAAAGCCCCCGGAGCCCCAAACGGGCCCGTTCGTACCATATCCGGCCCCTTCCCGGGGCCCCGCCGGTGAAATACCCGACGAACTCACTCAGGCTATCAGACACCCAAACGCGGGCAGAATCATGACGGTTTCCGCCAGAACCCGGGCGCGAAATGTCGCAGAAGGCGGCGCGAATGCCCCACCGCAAGCCTATATGGGCGCGGGGAGCCGGGAGTTAAAGAGCGGGCGCTATGGAAGAAGAGTTCCACTATAGATAATTTCGAGTAATTCTAAAGATTGACTAGGGTGTATTAAACACTCAATTGTGTGTGTAAATTTGAGACAAGTGGTTTTGAGAGCGGTGCTGGTGGGTCGAAACAAAGAAACTGCCCTCCTGAGTGTTCTCCAGCGCCGTGTTCAGCGATCTCGAACTTATCCCTGAGGCTTCCGTGGGAATACTTGAAGACGCCGGCATTGAAGCGGTCCGTCACTACGCGCCACTGCACTATCTTCCGTTTATTGCGCGATCCCGTCTCTTGATGTGCAAACCAGCACTACGTGCTCAAGGCTTTGCGCCTTCGCACCTGCGCTCGATGTCGAGCAAGCACGATCGGAAGCGCGGGTTTGGCGAATACGCCTTCTTAACTCTCGACAGGTCCGCGCGCATCTTGGCGGCGAAGCTCGATGCGGGTTTTCCTCATTGTGCGATCGAAGTGCCAGCTTCTGCTTTCGAAACGCTGGAGTTCCACTTGTGCCGCTACAACGTAGCGATGACCCGCTATCTCAAGCGTGGGAACAGGCACGGATTCCCTGAGTCGGACGTAAACGGTAGATATTACGGCGATAAGCAGATTCCAATCGCCAAAGTGGCTAAGGACAAGGCGGCGATGCTCGCTCATCATCTTCCTCTTGGAACGATGATTGAGGTCCTGGTCCCTGGAAACCTTCCTCTCACTGACGAAGTGAAAGTGCTCTGTTACTCCAAACAGGACGCGCAGATTGCGCAACGTGTTCTGGGGGCATTGACTGTCCCGTGGGAGGTCGATGTAATCGATCCGCCTACGGTATATAACCGAGATGCGGATTATGCGTCCGCAGTTGAGAACTTTGTTTCTGTTGCATTGCGTGATCCCGACTGGAAAGGAAACGGTCTTGAATTTGATCGGGTGTGAGCATGCAGTTGCTACTTTTGATGAGTGGTCCCGTCGCTGTTGGTAAGTCCGGGGTGGCTCGACAACTTGTTTCTGACCATGGATTTCAGCGCATCGGAACAGGCGACTTGCTTCGGGTGCATTTAGAGAAAGAGGGGTTGTCAAAAAGCAGAACTGACCTCCAGGGACTGGGTGACCGTTTCGACGAAGAGACGGATTTTTATTGGGTGGTTCAGAGAGCTGATGAAGCAATCGCAGCACTTGAAGCGCAGCAAGTCTGGATTCTTGATGCGGTGAGAAAGAAGCGGCAGGTCGAGCATTTTAGAAAAAAGTTCGGCGACTCAGTTGTGCATGTGCACTTCGTTGCTCCGGAGGAAGTGCTCAGAGAAAGGTATGAGCAGCGACTAGCTGCAGGTGGAGAGTATGTGGGGAATACCACTTACGAAGAGGCAATCCGCCACCCCAACGAAATTGCGGCCCGGAGCTTGGAGGAATTAGCTGATTACGTTGTCGATTTGACGACCATGATGCCGCTCGAAGCAGCGGCTCATGTCGCTCGCCTTACAAAGGGGTAAGAACGTATGCGTCAGATCGTTCTAATTTCAGGACATATTTGTGTTGGCAAGTCCAGCTTAGCCAAAAGTCTAGAGAAACGATTTGGGTACCACCTGATCAGATCAAGTGGCGCAATTAAAGAGCTGAAGCGTGAACGACCCTCCCTTGGCCGGCTTGAATTGCAGGACGCAGGTGACGAGCTAGACAGGGACTCAAATCACAAATGGTTGCTGGACTTCGTCATTGAACAGATGAAATCAGTCGATCCCTCTCGTCCCGTTGTCGTCGATAACGTAAGAAACAGCACACAGCTTCGCGCTTTTCGCGAACAGCACGATTTTGAAACAATCCATGTGCACCTGTATGCGAACAACGAAATACTAGAGGCACGCTACGCTGCCAAGCAGGGGGAAAATCCTAAAGAAAAGGACATTGCTTATCCGGATGCAGACCTAATTAAAAACGAAGATGAGATCCGGTATTTCCAGAATGACGCAGACGTACGAATCTTTACTGGCCGCTCTGATCAGGAGGATGTGCTCGTTCGTGTTGCAGCGCATCTTGGCCTGTATCCTCCCGGGGACATAAGAACCGTAGACGTCATAGTTGGCGGTCAATATGGAAGCGAAGGCAAGGGACACGTGGCTGGATATTTGGCGCGCGAGTATGACGTGTTGGTTCGCGTCGGGGGGCCAAACGCAGGTCATACCGTTTCAAGTGCTCTAGGTGTAATTACGTACCACCAACTTCCTTCGGGAGCTGAAGATACAGATGCAAAGCTTCTGCTGGGACCGGGGATGACGATAAGGGTTCCAGCTCTTCTCAAAGAAATAGAATTAAGGAAGGTCACTCCCGAACGACTCTTCATTGACCCTCAAGCAATGATCATTGAGCAGGAAGACATTGAGGAAGAGCAAGCTCTGGTCAAAGGCATCTCTTCAACGGGGCAAGGTGGCGGAGCGGCTGCGGCTCGGCGGATAATGGGTCGTAACCCGGATCGCCGGGGCAGCTGTCTTTTTGGAAAGACTCCTCCGAGAGTCCGGTTGGCGCGAGATGTGGAGGAGCTAAGACCGTACGTGGGAGAAGGCCCGATTTACAGAGGGTCGACGGTTGCTAGGTTGGAAGAAGCATACCGTCGAGGAGACTCGATCCTGCTAGAAGGGACCCAAGGTAGTGGGCTCAGTTTATTTCACGGGTTGTATCCGCACGTCACTTCACGTGACACTAATGTTGCAGGTTGTTTGGCGGAAGCGGGAATATCGCCCAGTCGTGTTCGTAAAATTCTGATGGTCGTTAGGTACACTCCGATCAGAGTTGCCAATTCAGTGAATGGGAATACCTCGGGCCTGTTAAAGCATGAGGTGACGTTCGAGGAAGTTGCTGACCAGGCAGGAATAGACGCAAATGAAGTGAAAGAATCTGAGAAAACATCAACGACACGCCGAGATCGACGGGTCGGTTGGTTTGAATGGGAGCAGTTTAGAAAGGCATGTGCCCTGAACGCTCCAACGGATATTGTTCTAACCTTTGCCGACTATATTTCCGCAGAAAACCGCTCTGCGAGAAGATTCGATCAGCTTCCAGGTAAGACGATCAAATTCATTGAAGAGTTGGAGACCGTTGCGCAGGCACCGGTTTCGTTAGTGAATATTCGATTTCCGAGAGAGGCCAGCGAGCGCTTCGATTTGAGAACGCTTATAGATCGACGAAATTGGACTACGCAAAAAAGATTGAAGGAAGCAGCAAGCTTTATGCGGTGAAAGAGCTTCGATAGACTGACTCCTTAGTCACCCCCCCAACTCCCGCACCAGCTCCCTCATGTCCTCCGGCAACGGAGCATCGAAGCTCATCTTCTCTCCCGTCACCGGGTGCTCGAACCCTAAGTGATGCGCATGGAGCGCCTGCCGTCCGAGTCGTGTCAGCGCGGCCCGTGCGCCGTCGCTCAGTTTTGTGGCGCGGCTTTTCATGCCGGTGCCGTAGGTCGGGTCGCCCAATAGCGGATGTCCGAGCGCCGTCATGTGGACGCGGATCTGGTGCGTGCGGCCCGTCTCCAGCCGGCATTCGATTTCCGCGACGAGGCCGCCGGCGAATTCCCGCTTTACCGTGTAATGCGTGATCGCGCGGCGCCCGCTCGTCACGTCGTCGCCGTCCTCGTCGAGCCGCGTCTTCAGCGCCGCCATCTTCGAGCGGTTGTGGGACGAGCGCGCGATGTTCGCGTCGATGGTGCCGCGCTTCTTCGCGGGCGCGCCCCAGGTGAGCGCCGTATAGGCCCGCGTGAGCTTGCCGTCGCGGCCATGCGCGGCGAACTGCGCCGCGAGCCCGCGATGCGCGCGGTCCGTCTTCGCGACCACCATCAGCCCGCTCGTCTCCTTGTCCAGCCGGTGGACGATGCCCGGCCGCCGCTCGCCGCCGATGCCCGACAGCGTCGCCCCGCAATGCGCGACAAGCGCGTTGACGAGCGTCATGTCGGGGTTGCCCGGCGCGGGATGGACGACGAGCCCCGCCGGCTTCATCACCACGATCAGCTCCGCGTCCTCGTAGACGACGTCGAGCGGGATCGCCTGCCCCGCGGGGCGCGCGGGCGCGGGCGGCGGCACCGTCACTTCGATGCGCTCGCCGGGCTTCACGCGGTAGGCGGGGTCTGCCGCCGGGCGCGGCCGCGTCTCGCCCACCAGCGTCACGCGGCCTTCCTCGATCAGCTGCTTCACACGCGCGCGCGACAGCACCTCGCCCGCGCTCTCGCCGGATGCGCCTTCAACCTTGCGGGAGAGCGCCTCCGTGAGATACTTGTCGAGCCGCGCGCCGCCTTCGTCGCTGCCGACGGTGAGCGCATGGGTCTTTTCAGGGGAAGCATCGGGGGCAATCGGCATCATGGCCAATGATACAACATCCGCTTCCGATGCGTCTCCCGGGACGTCCGGCGCCGCGCCCGAGCCCACGGGCATGAACACGCCCGCAAACATCCGCCGGCTGAAATTCGTCGTCGCGGGGCTCGGCGCCGTCCTCGTGCTCGGCTTTGCGGTCATCGTCGCCGTCATCATCCAGCGGGCCAGCAACATGGGCGAGCGCCGGGCCGCCCTGCCCGCCGGTCATTTCGGCGTTTCCCGCGTCGGCATCGCGCCGGGCGAAACCGTCCGCTCCGTCACGCTCGGCGATGGCCGCCTCGCGATCCATGTCGGCAGCGACAGCGCCGAAGCCGTCATCCTGATCGACCCGAAGACCGGCGAGGAACTCGGCCGGGTCCTGCTCGCGCCCATGTCGGATTTCGCGGCGCGCTGACGCGCGGCTGGAGGCACTGGGTCTCGTCCCACCCGCCCACCTTGGCGGCTTGTCCGCCAAGGCGAACAAGATGGGGGGCGGGGGAGGCGGCATGCGCAGGAGCCCCCGCCCGAAACCTGCTTCGCTGACGCTCGCAACTTTCGACCCTCCCAAGGGGAGCGTGGTCGCCAAAAACCGGGGACAAGTTTTTTCGTCCACGGCACCCGAAAGTGCACCGAAGACACGGGGACATCTTTTTCGCGGCCTCACCCAACCCTCCGGTGTCATCCCGGCGAAAGCCGGGAACCATGGGCGGTGCGTCCCATGTGACGGTCTCGTGACAGTTCGGTGACGGTCCGCCGGGGATAAGCCGGGCGCGCGCCGATTCCGCCCGTGCGGTCAGGGCGTTAGGGGCGGGGACAAGTGTTATCCCCGGCCATTGTGACGGTCCGCGCACGCAAAAAACGTCGCGTGGGGCCAATTGCCCTGTGATTTCAACGATTTATCGGGGAGGGGAGGGTGCCGCCGGCGCCGGGGGAGGAGGGAGGATGGCGCCGGCGGCAATCTGAAAGCTACCAGTCGGGGAGGAGGTCGACCGGCGTTTCGTGAGACAAATATCGCCCTCGAATGACAGTTTGTCAATTGGGTTTTTGTTGCGTTGCAAAAATGTAATTCAGTCTGGGATGCGTGTGGGTTGCAGTATAACCCATTGATATCATTAGTGAGAATCTTGAAAATGCGGAGCGGTAGAGCGCGAAAAACCCCCAGGTGCGGTCGAATGACGCAGTGCGGGGTGCTGTTTTTAGGGGCTGTGCCCTAGGCGCAACGGTCGCTTCCGGCGGCCTCTCACGATTGCCCTTGCGCCGCTTTCCAAGCCGTCATAGAAGGAGCGCCGCACTGGTCCGTCCCCTTCGTCTAGCGGTCCAGGACGTCGCCCTCTCACGGCGAAAACAGGGGTTCGAGTCCCCTAGGGGACGCCAGTTCTTTCAATAAAATCAATCGCTTGTGGCGTCAGAGGTAGGCGTTGACCGCCTGTATCGCGAGCGCGATCAGGGCGCCGGCCCACAGCACCACCGTCGCCACGAGGCCGATGGTGAAGCCGGTCGAGCGGTTCAGCGCGGCGGCATAGTAGCCGCGGGCGTAAACCACTCTGCCGATTGGATAAATCAGGCCGATCGCTGCCGCCCAGAGGTCGCCCAGCGTCAGCGCGAAGAGCCACAGCGCCGGCAGGAAGATCAGCAGGTTCTCGGCCGTGTTGCCCTGAACCCTCAGTACACGGAGGAAATCGTCCGGCCCGTCCATGCGCGGCGCCGGAATCCCGTGTGTTGCCCGTGCCTTGCCGACCTTGAAGGCCATCCAGAAATAAACGATGAGCGTCAGAAGCGTGACCAGGCCGGTCAGCGGATAAGCGAATGGAGTCATGATGGTCTCCCCGATGCGTTGTCCGCACAAAGAAGATCAGCTTGCCGTGATTCCGGCAATGAAAAGAAGAGGTTGCCCGTCAGGGCGAGACGCCGGCCTCGAGCGCGCGGATGCGCTCCATCAGCGCCTTGTCGCCGATATGGCTGTCGCTTGCCTGGGCCGTGCCGGTGCGGCCGTCCCTGCTGCGCTCGCCCGGCGCGGGGGTCTCGTCCGCCTCATCGTCCGGCGGCGTTTCGTCTTCACTTTCAAAGGCTTCCGGGTTGTCCAGGCCCATCGCATCGAGCCGGGCGAGCGAGGCCTTCACCTCCGCCAGCGTGCGCGCATCGGCCGCCGCGTCGTCCTCCAGGTCCCGGTCGGCGGGATAGGGCTCAAGTACCTGTACCGCCTCGCCTTTCGACGGTTCCAGGGGCGGCGCCGGGACGCGGGCGGGCTGTTCTGTCCGGGCGGTCTCGTCGTGCCGCGCCTCGTTCGTGATCGCCGTCTCGAGACCATCGAGCGCGCGCCGCACCGCCGCCAGCCGTTCCGCGCGCTCCGTGGCGGCGCTTTCGATGTCGCCGCGCAGCGTCGAGAGTTCGGCCTTGAGCCGCTTCACCTCGTTCGCCAGGTCCTTGTTTTCACTGGCAAGTTTCGCATTCGCGTTGGCCAGTTCCTCGTTTGCGCCGGCGAATTCCCGGTGCTCGGCGCGCAGCGTTTCGAGCTCGGCCTGCAGCGGCGCCCGCTCGCGCTCCTGCCGGCTCAGCAGCTCGTCCATTTCCCTGGTTTTGGCCGCTTTTTCGGCTTCGTCCCCGTCGCCGGCCAGCTGCAGCGTCGTCACCCTCACGGCCCGGCGCCAGACGAACTGCGCCGCGATGATCGCGAACAGCGTCGCAACCAGAAAGCCAAGCGCCATCAGCATCAGGCTCTCGATCATGGGGTCCCCGCACCGTTCAGAAGCTGCGCCAGACTGCCAGAAAAGGCGCTGACCTTCCACCGCGCGGCGGGGCCGCGCGGGCTTTTCGGCGAGGGCTGCGTCAGAACGGCAACCATTCCCGCGACTTCGTGTATTTCAGGTAGCCGACCGAGGCGCCGAGCCGGAGGCCGACGCCGGAGCGCATCGGCGCCAGCACCACATCGTCGCGCTGCTGGTAGTTGATGCCGATACCGCCCACCAGATAGGCGCTGCCTTCCACGCCCGGATAGCGGCGATAGATCGTCTCGCCGTCCGGCAGGTTGTAGACCAGCGTGAAGACCTTGACCGCGTTGCCGCCGAAATCCCATCCGGCGCTCGGGCCCTGCCAGAAGACCTTCTTGCGCGTGCCCTCCTTCATCACCAGTTCGCCCTGCCCATAGCGCAGGCCAACAACGAAGGCGCCGCTTGCCTCCTCGCCCTTGATATAGGCGTTGGGTTCGCCGTATTCCTCGAAAATGCTGTGAACGGCATCCGCCAGCCCTTCCGAAACGGCACCGAAGAAATCGCCTGCTTCCTTGACGATTTCGTCTTCCTTGTAGGTGTCGCCGGATTGCCCGTTCGACTGGGCCATGGCAGGGGCAGCGGCAAAGGTCAGCATCGCAAGCGCCGCGAAGGCCCATGCGGCCCCGCGCATTGCATTGAATTTATCCCCTGTCCGGATATTCGTGCCCATCATGCCTTCGTTCCTTCTGGTAGCTGCGCGGATGCGCCATCGAATCGCCGCCAATCGGTGTCAAAGTCTATAGTAGAATCACAACGATCGAGGCACGGCCATAGTGACGGGACAGCATGGCGAAACGGTGACCGGAAGAGGGCAGCGATGCTGGTCCGGCGAAAGGATTCTGGGCGCGTGCTGAAATCCTGGAAGGGCCGAATTCTACTCTTCTTCTGCGCTTTCCTGCTGCTGGCGGGCGGAGCGGCCGTCTATGTCTGGCAGCAGCGCGCGCCTCTCGCGGAAGAGATGATTGGACGCGTGCTGGCGGAGCGCGGGATCGCGCCCGTTTCCTTTCGTGTTTCGTTCATCGGGCTGCGGAGCATCACTCTCACGGACATCGTTATCGGTCCCGAGTCGTCACCGGATTTGGCTGCCGACAAGGTGGTGGTCTCCTATTCGCTCGGCGAACTCCTGTCGGGCAATGTGCAATCCATCAGCGTCGGCGAGGCGCGCGCCCGCGTTCGTTTTTCCGGGGAGGGCATCTCAATCGGTGCGCTCGACCCGCTGCTCGAAGGTGAAGGCGGTGGCGGTCCGCTCCGGTTGCCCTTGATCGATGTCGAACACGTTGTCATCGACGTGGAGACGCCACGCGGAAATGCCGTTCTGGCGGGGCCGGCGACCGTTCGTCCCGCTGAGACAGCGCTCGCAATCTCGTCCGATGGCGTTCAGATCAGTGAGCTGGGATCTCAACCGCGCTTCGCACCGCTTCTTGCGGTTGGTCAGGTTCGGCTGAACGAAACGGATATTGAAGTCGATGCTGATCTTTCGAGCTTGATCGAGGGATCGGATGATGTGTCCCTGTTACACATCGAAGGGCGCTACGACGCGAAAGCCCGAAAAGGAACCGCGGAAGCAAAGGGCGCGCTCTCGTTTTCCGGTGAGGGTGTCACTCCCGCGCGGCTTCTTCCGGTTCTGAAGCCGCTCTACCTCGATGTCGAGGGCGATGTCGACTACGCGGCGAGCGTGGAGATCGACGACGGAAATGTTCGCGTACTGGCTGATGCAACGGCGCGGGGCTTGTCGTTGCGGCAGACCGCCGCCGGCTCCGTGTCCTTCACAGGCGACGTGCGTTTCTCGAAAACATTCGGTGATGCCGCGACGCCCTACCGGCTGGAACTGGTCGAGGTCAAGGCGACGGACCTCGCGCGGCCCGAGCGTTTTGCACCCGTGACGCTCGAAGGGCCCGCCGTCATGGACGGTTCGCTGATCGAGGCCGACCTTGTCGTTCGCAGCGCCCTGCCTGCGATTCGGGGAGCGCGGCTGGCCGATATCGATGCCAGCTACGATCGTACAGCCGGCAAGGGGCGCGTTCACGCAAACGCATCAATTGCCTTCAAGCCGGACAAGCTCGAACTGCAAACGATCCTGCCGGTGCTGAAAGGCGTTGTGACGCGCATGAAGGGGGAGGCCACCTATTCGGCGGAAGCGAGGCTCGACGAGGGAAATCTCGCGACCTGGGGCACCGCGACGCTCGACAATGTTGGTTTTGTTGCGTCAGCTGCGACCGTAGAAGGCGTAAATGGAACCGTACGGTTCTCGAGTCTTTTTCCTCCGCGGACAAACGGGGTGCAGGTGCTCTCCGTGCGAGTGCTCGAAGCGGGCGTCCCTCTGGAGAATGGCAAGATCGCGTTCGAATTTGGACGTGATGGTCTGAAGATTGTCGATGCCTCGTGGCCTTTCGCCGATGGCAAGCTGGTGCTCGTTTCGTCAGGGCGGGCCGTGACCGCTTCGAATGCCGAGTTCATGCTTACCGTCGACAACGTGGACCTTGCAACGCTGCTCGAGATTGTCGACGTCCCTGGTCTCCGGGCGACAGGGCATATCGGGGGCAGCGTGCCGATCGCCATTCGCAACGGCGACCCCGTTCTGCTGGATGGTGCTATTGCCGCGAAGGAAGAGGGCATCATCGTCTATCGAGGTGGTGCGGCCGATGCAGCCTCGACGGAGCAGACAAAACTGCTGACGGATGCATTGCAGAACTTTCATTATACGGAACTCGAGGGCGGGCTTTCAGGCAATGCCAATGGCAACGTTACGCTTCGCCTCAATCTCCGCGGCGCCAATCCCGACCTCTATGATGGATATCCCTTTGCGATCAACGTGAAACTCGAAGGATCGCTTGCGGACATACTCCGGCGTGGTACCGTTGGATTCAGGCCGCTCGAACTCATCAAAGAGCAATCGAATTCGGTCTCGCCGCCTGCCGCTGACGAGACGGAACCCGGAACGGAACCATGAGCTTGCAAACTACGAACCTGTGTCGAATGAAGGCCGGGACCGGAAGTATCGCAACAACCGCCACACTGGTGGTGCTTGCCGGCCTTGTGCTGGTTCTGGGTGCGTGCAATCCGACGGTCAAGATCGAGGCGCCGGACAAGCCCATCGAAATCAATCTGAACGTCAAGATCGAGCAGGAAGTCAGGGTCAAGGTCGACCGTGATCTCGACGAACTGCTTGCCGAGAACCCGGACCTGTTCTGAGGAGGAAACGGACATGCGCATCACGAATAGGACCCGTCTTCCCCTGCTGGTGTTTTTCCTCTCGCTTCTCTTTGCGGCACCCGCCTTCGCTGTCGACCTCGATTCCGCGAAAGCACAGGGGCTCGTGGGTGAGAAGCTCAGCGGTTATGTGGGGATCGTGACAAAGGCACCGAGCCCCGAACTCAAGGCCATGGTCGACGAGATCAATCTGCGTCGCCGGGCCTCCTATCAGGAGATCGCGAGCAAGACGGCCGGGGCGAGCCTCAATGCCGTCGAGAAGCTCGCCGCTGAGAAGCTCATCAAGAAGACGCCCTCCGGCCAGTATGTCGAGAAGGCGCCCGGACAGTGGATCAAGAAGCCCTGACCTGCCTCATTCCGGCACAGGCCGACCCGTTTTGAAGACGGAGAGGCGCGGCTCCGTATCTCTCTGACGCATAGACATCAGTGTTTGCATGCCTGCCGGCCGCAAGCGGTGCGGCATACGCCTTGCAAACTACATGTCCGACAAGCTTTTCCGCCTGCAGTTATGCTCGCGTGGCGGAGCCGGCGCGAACCTCCGACGGTCGGGGGGCCAGTTCGCGGTTTGCGCCGGCCAGCTTGATCTTCTCCGACGGCCTCGACAGCACCGGACCCCGGATCGGCAATTGCCGGTCCGGGGATCAGGGGATGCCGTGCCCGTTGATCAGGAAATGGCGCCGCGTGCGACGAAATAGGGGTTATCGAGTCCGCGTTCCGTCTTGCCGTAAAGGAGCGGTGTACCGTCAAGCTGGGTCACGCTGCCGCCCGCTGCCGCAAGAACGGCATGTCCAGCGGCCGTATCCCATTCCATCGTGCGGCCATGACGGGGATAAAGGTCGGCTTCGCCCGCAGCGATCAGGCAGAATTTGAGCGAGGAACCGGCCGCCAGAAATTCCTTCACCTTGTAGAGGTTGAGGTATTCGTCGGTCTTCGTATCCCGATGGGTCCGGCTCGCGATCACGATCAGGCCGTCGGCGTCAGGTTTGCGTGCTGCGATGGCGCGTGCCTTGCCTTCGCTGTCACCTTCCTTGCTCGCAGTCACCGTTTCCTCGAACGCTTTTCCCGAGCCATAACCGAAGAACATGCGTTCCTTCGCCGGAGCGTAGACCACTCCCGCAACGGGCTGCCGATGTTCGACGAGGGCGATATTCACGGTGAATTCGCCATTCTTGTTGATGAACTCCTTGGTGCCGTCGAGAGGGTCGACGAGAAAGAAGCAATCGCCGAATTCGGGCACATGACCACCTGCCGCCGCCTCTTCCGAGACGACCGGAATGTCCGGTGCGACTGCGAGGAGGCCTGCAAGGATGATTGCTTCCGCGTCCCGGTCGGCTGCCGTGACGGGACTGTTGTCCTCCTTGTGGATGACCTCAAAATCGGTGTGGTAGTGGTCCATAATGGCGGCGCCGGCCTGCAGGGCAATACGGCGGAGCTCCCGGGTCAGGCCCGCTTTGTCGGAAATCGTCAAATCTTCAATCCCTGGCAAATTTCTGTGCGGCAGCGACACGGCGGAGACCGTAGTCAACCTCTCGGAGGAAAAGTCCATGACCGGCAAAGGCCGCCGGGGCTGGCATTGAGGGCGGTGCGATGGTATCAGGCTTTCTAGACTTTTAGGGGTTCTGGGGCAATTCGATATGAGCGAAACGACCGACGTCTCTGCGCTTGAGCTTGCCGCGCTGATGTGCAGCCGGGTCTGTCACGATGTGATCAGCCCCGTCGGTGCGATCACCAACGGGCTTGAAGTGCTGGCGGATGACGACGACCCGGAGATGCGGACCCACGCGATGGAGCTCATCACCAGGAGCGCCGCACAAGCCTCCGCCAAGCTTCAGTTTGCCCGGCTCTGTTTCGGCGCGGCCGGTTCCGCCGGTGCGGAACTCGATCTGCAGGATGCCAAGGCCGTTGCCGAGGGGCTAATGATGGGGGAGCGGGCGACGCTCGCATGGGATGCTCCCGTGGCGACGATTGGCAAGGACTATGTGAAGCTGCTGCTTAACATGATCCTGATCGGCATGGCCGCTATTCCACGCGGCGGGGATGTGTCTGTGACGGTGGAGGGAGATCTCGCGAAGCCGACCCTGCGTGTTCTCTCCACAGGGCAGGCGGCGCGCATTCCCGAGGAGACGGCCAAGTTTCTCGGGGGGCGTGATCCTGACCGCTTTCTCGATGCGCGTGCGGCACAGCCTTATTTCACGGGACTTGTCGCTCGCTCTCTCGGCCTTGCGATCGATGCACGCATGGACGGAGAGAGCTTTGTTATCGAAGCCGCTTTCGCGAACGGCGGAGAGAGCATCTGATATCCGTCAAATGCAGCAGGCTCAAACAAAAAAGGGCGTCGCAACGACGCCCTTTTTCTTGTCTGTAGCCTCGCGGTTCAGGCTGAAGCCTTCGCAGGCATGCTTGCTTCCGAAGGATCGCGCAACACGTAGCCGCGGCCCCACACCGTTTCGATGTAGTGGTCGCCGCCGGTCGATGCGGCGAGCTTCTTGCGGAGCTTGCAGATGAAGACGTCGATGATCTTGAGCTCAGGCTCGTCCATGCCGCCATAGAGATGATTGAGGAACATTTCCTTGGTGAGCGTGGTGCCCTTGCGGAGCGAGAGAAGCTCCAGCATCTGGTATTCCTTGCCGGTCAGGTGGACACGATTGCCCTCTACCTCGACTGTCTTGGTATCGAGATTGACGGTGAGCTTGCCCGTGTTGATGACCGACTGGGAATGGCCTTTGGAGCGGCGGACGACGGCGTGAATACGGGCGACGAGCTCATCCTTGTGGAAAGGCTTTGTCATGTAGTCGTCGGCGCCAAAGCCGAGGCCGCGCACCTTATTCTCGATGCCGGCAAGGCCGGAGAGAATGAGGATCGGGGTTGTGATCTTGCCGACGCGCAGAGACTTCAACACGTCGTATCCGCTCATATCCGGCAGATTCAGGTCAAGAAGAATGATGTCATAGTCATAGAGTTTGCCGAGGTCGACACCCTCTTCGCCAAGGTCGGTCGTGTACACATTGAAACCATCCGACTTGAGCATCAACTCGATGCTCTGCGCGGTCGCGCTGTCGTCTTCGATGAGCAGAACTCGCATTGGTCCCCCTCTCGGCGATTCTGGGAATTCAACCGCCGATGGCTTGGTTAATCCATGTTTTGGACCTTAGGGCGATTTGGTTAACAAAGGTTAATCAGAATGAAAAAAATTCAGAAAAATTTACAGGTCGTATTCCAAGCCCTTGGTGCGACTCGGTTTTTTGATTCCGCGGCGTTGCTATCTACCGGTTCCATGGCGAGAAAGCCCGTCCTGCATGTTCTGAACATCTCCAGAATGGCACCTATCCGACATTGTCAGGGTTTACGCCGTCTTAAAGTCTTGGAGGCATGATCCCCGGAGGAAGAAGACGGAGGTCTTTCTTCCGCATAATCCGGCTTTCGGCGGATCGATCCGCCAGAAGAGGGAGCCTCGGGGTCAGTGCAGGCATTGTTGGCAGAAATAGGCGCGCTCGCCGAGGTAAGGCACTATGGGCGCGTCGTGAGCATACAGGGTTTGACGGTCGAAGTGGCCGGACCGCTTCACGCCATGGGCGTGGGGAGTCGGCTTGCCGTGTCGAACCGTGCTGGCGAGGAAGTTATCTGCGAGGTCGTGGGCTTCCGCGACAACCGTGCGCTGTGCCTTCCGTTCGGTTCTCTTTCGGGTATCGGCGTGGGTTGCAAGGCGGTCCTTTCTTCCGAAGAGCCTCACATCTATCCATCGAGCGCCTGGCTGGGCCGCGTCGTCAATGCAATGGGCGAGCCCATAGACGGCAAGGGGCCGATCGCCCAGGGTGCCTCTCCTTATCCGTTCCGCAGCGCACCGCCACCGGCCCACACCCGCCAGCGCGTACGGGGCAAGGTCGACCTCGGGGTCAGGGCACTCAATACTTTCACGACTGTCTGCCGTGGCCAGCGCATGGGTATTTTCGCTGGTTCGGGCGTCGGTAAATCCGTTCTGCTCTCCATGCTCGCACGCAATACGGCTTGCGACGTATCCGTGATTGGCCTTATCGGCGAACGTGGCCGTGAAGTGCAGGAATTCATCGAAGACGATCTGGGCCCCGAGGGCCTTGCCCGCTCTGTCGTGGTTGTCGCAACGTCCGACGAACCCGCACTGATGCGCCGTCAGGCCGCCTATCTGACGCTCTCCCTGGCTGAATATTTCCGCGACCGCGACCAGAATGTTCTCTGCATGATGGACAGCGTGACCCGCTTTGCCATTGCGCAACGTGAGATCGGCCTTTCGACCGGCGAGCCTCCGACAAGCAAGGGGTATACACCCACGGTTTTCGCCGAACTGCCGAAACTGCTGGAACGCGCCGGTCCGGGAACCGGCTCGGGGAGCATCACGGGGCTGTTTACGGTTCTGGTCGATGGCGACGATCACAATGAGCCGGTCGCCGACGCGGTCCGCTCGATCCTAGACGGACATATCGTCATGGAACGTGCAATCGCGGAGCGCGGACGCTATCCGGCGATCAACGTTCTGAAATCGATTTCCCGCACAATGCCGGACTGCAACACGGCGGAGGAAAACGAGCTTATCCGCCGGGCCCGCGCGCTTCTCTCGACTTATGACGACATGGAGGAGCTTGTCAGACTTGGCGCCTACCGCCCGGGATCGGATCCGTTGGTCGATGAAGCAATTCACTACCAACCCGCGCTCGACGCGTTCCTCGCGCAGCGCAAGCAGGATGCAAGTAGCCTTGACGACGGGTACCGGGCTCTTGCAGAGATCCTGGATAACGGGCGGCAGTCTGATGAGGAGACAGAGTGATGCGCAACCGCGAATCCCTTATCAGGCTCCACAAGTTCCAGGTGGACGAGAAGCGGCGCAAGGTAGCTGAACTCGAGCTGATGCTGGAGGAGTTCCGGCAGCGCGAACGAGATCTCGAGGCGCAGGTCGAGACGGAACAGCGCAAGGCGGGAATTTCGGATGTCGCTCATTTCGCTTACCCGATGTTTGCGAAATCCGTCATACGCCGGCGCGAGAACATTCTCGAGTCAATCGAGGGTATAGAGCGGCAGCTCGACGTGGCCAAGGAAGAGCTGGGCGCCGCGTTTCGCGAACTCAAGAAGTACGAACTTCTCGAAGATGGCCGCAAGCGCAAGGTTCGCAAGGAAGCCATGCGTGTGGAACAGGCCGACCTCGACGAGATAGCGCTGACGATTCACCGGCGCCACTGACGGTAGTCAATCCGGTAAAACAGACTTTCACCTCATCTCCGGTCCGTTAATATGTCCGCAGACATAACAAGCTGTGGGCAACCTCCATGCCGTCCTTCGACGTCGTTTCCAAAACCGATTTTGCCGAAATCGACAACGCGCTCCAGAACGTCACGCGCGAGATCGAGCAGAGATACGATTTCAAGGGATCTCATTGCAGCGTGGAGCGCAAGGAGCAGGAGCTCACGATTGCCGCGGATGACGACCTCAAGCTGAAGCAGATGCACGAGCTATTGCAGGGGCATCTGGCGCGGCGGAAAATCGAGTCCGGGGTTCTCGACTACAAGGAGCCAGAGAAAGCCGCAGGGCAAAGCGTGCGCCAGAAAGTCACGATTCGCGAAGGAATCGACAAGGAACTCGCCAAACGTATCGTCAAGGACATCAAGGGATCGGGCCTGAAGGTGCAGGTTGCCATTCAGGGCGACGAACTCAGGATATCCGGCAAGAAGCGGGATGACCTTCAGGCCGCGATCCAGTTTGTGAAGGGACTGAAAATCGAACAGCCCCTTCAATACGTCAACTTTCGCGATTAGCCGCGGAAGAATAGCCGTCGGATGAGATAGATCAGACTGATGGCTATCAGGTAACCAACGAACCTGATGGCAACCAGCTTCAGGACGTTCAAGTCCAGGTAGTCCGGGAGCGGGTTGGCGGCGCCCGCGTAGAAGTTGCGGCCAATATTCACGAGTTCGTGGACAATTGTTGCGCCGACGGCGAAAACCAAAATCCGCTTATACTGACTCATGAGAATTGCAGCGATGAGCGCAATAACGAGTCCCTGAATCGAATTGACGTTGTCGAAGCCCATTCGTGCCCATGCGAGCGCTTCGTTGAGATATTCGGTAATTTCCATCTTGTCCCCCTCAAGCGTTACCATGCGGGAGACCCCTCTCCCACAACCATGCCCGCAGCCCCTGCCACCACGCGGGTGCCGCGTGCATTCATAGGGGCAGAGGTTAGCCCAAAATGGCACAACGTCTAGCGATTTAGGCGACAAAACCGTCAGCCTGCGTCGCAAAAGCGTCATGATCCGCAGGCTGCCGCCATTTTCAAGAATATCAGCCGATGCAAAAGCTCTTTTTCGGCGCCGGGTTCATTGGCGGGAGACTGTGTGGTCAAGCGAAAGGTAAGTCTTGGTTAACGCTGAATCCGTCCATCATGGGCAGGTGCTACCGGATCAGATGTTTCCAACCGTACGCAAGCGCACACGCGGATGGATTTCGTTCTGCGACATCACGAATGTCTGCGGACGGAAGCGCTCAACGATTGAGCGGACATAGGGCCGTACGCCGGGACTTGTCAGAAGGACCGGCACGTCTCCTGTGCGGGCGGCCTCCTCAAAGCGGTCCCTCATGGCCGCAATGAATTCCTGCAGCATGGATGGCTGCATCGCGAGCTGCTTCTCCTCTCCCTGGCCGACCAGAGATTCGGCGAAAGCCTGCTCCCAGCGCGGCGATAGCGTGACTAGCGGGACCGCATTCTCCGCGTCGGTGTGGGCAGCGCAGATCTGACGCGCGAGCCTTGCCCGAACATGCTCGGTGATGAGTGTCAGGCTTTGCGTGTGACCGACTGCCTCCGCGATGCCTTCCATGATGGTCGGTAGATCGCGGATCGAGATGCGTTCGTTGAGGAGCGTCTGCAGAACGCGCTGGATGCCCGTAACGGTTATCTGTGAAGGTACGAGATCCTCGACAAGCTTCTTGTGCTCTTTGCCAAGTTCGTCGAGCAGCTTCTGTACCTCCGCATAGGAGAGCAAGTCCGCCATGTTGTCCTTGATGATCTCGGTGAGATGCGTGGTGAGCACCGTCGGCGGATCGACAACCGTGTAGCCCCGGAAAGAGGCTTCTTCGCGCAAGCCTTCATCGATCCATGTCGCAGGCAGGCCAAAGGCAGGCTCGGTCGTGTGCAGGCCGGGAAGCTGGATCTGTCCACCATGCGGATCCATGACCAGCAACTGGCCGACATAGACATCTCCGCGCCCGGACTCTACTTCCTTGACGCGGATGACATAGCCGTTCGCGTCGATCTGCACGTTGTCGAGAATGCGCACGGAGGGCATCACGAAGCCCATGTCGCTCGCGATCTGGCGGCGCAGCGCCTTGATCTGATCTGTGAGCTTCTGGTGATCCTTGCCATTGATCAGCGGTAGCAGCGCATAGCCGATTTCCAAGCGCAACTCGTCCATCTTGAGTGCGGTGCTGATCGGTTCTTCCGCGACCGGCGCGTCTTGCGCCTCCTTCTCTTTCGCGAAGGCGAGCTCCGTTTCCTTGCGCTTTCTGGTTTTGGTCAGATAGTAAGCCAGGCCACCGGATCCGCCTGCGAGGAGGAGAAATGGAATTGCTGGCAGACCGGGGAGCAGCGCCATCGTGCCCATGACAAAAGAGGACATGCCAAGCGCTTGCGGATAACCCGAGAGTTGGTCGAACAGGGCTTCATCCGCCGCCCCTTCAACACCAGCCTTGGAGACGAGAAGGCCGGCAGCAGTCGAAACGATAAGAGCCGGGATCTGGCTAACCAGACCGTCGCCGACCGTTAGCAACGTATAGGTGTGAGCGGCATCACCGAAGCTCATGCTGTTCTGAGCGACGCCGATGACAATGCCGCCGACAACGTTGATGAACGTGATGAGCAGGCCGGCGATCGCGTCGCCGCGAACGAATTTTGACGCGCCGTCCATGGCGCCGAAGAAAGAGCTTTCCTTTTCGAGGTTGGAACGGCGCTCGCGGGCTTCTTTTTCGTCGATGAGGCCTGCGGAAAGGTCGGCGTCGATGGCCATCTGCTTGCCTGGCATGGCATCGAGGGTGAAGCGTGCCGCCACCTCAGCGATACGGCCTGAACCCTTTGTGATGACGACGAAATTCACGATCACGAGGATTGCGAACACGATCACACCGATTACGAAGTTTCCCTGCATGACGAAGTTGCCGAAAGCTTCGATGACCTTGCCGGCGCTTTCCGTACCCTCGTGTCCCTGGCCGAGGATGAGGCGCGTCGAAGCAAGGTTGAGCGCGAGCCGCAACATCGTGGCAATCAGGAGAACAGTGGGAAAGGCGCTGAATTCGAGCGGCTTCTGAATAAAGAGCGCTGTCATCAAGACAAGTACGGCGAAGGTAATCGAGATCGCCAGAGAAAAATCGAGCAGGAAGGCAGGTAGAGGCAGAATGAGGACGACGATGATCGCCATCACGCCGAATGCGAGGGCCAGATCGCCGCGCTTGGCGAGATCGGCCATCAATCCACCGGGGGTCATACCGGCGATGCCGAGCCCTTCGAGCAATCCCTTTTTTGGCGCGGCGCTGGTGGCGTCACTCATCTGTTGCTTCCCTGAAAACCTGTATGCCGGCGTCCAAAATCAACCGAACTGGGGACGAGCTTCGCCCGGAGTGGGAACCGAGATTCCCTGTTCGCCGTATTCCTTGAGCTTGTTGCGCAAGGTGCGGATGGAGATGCCCAGAATGTTCGCAGCATGAGTGCGATTGCCAAGGCAGTGATCGAGTGTCTGCAGGATGAGATCCTGTTCGACCTCGGCGACCGTCTTGCCGACAAAGGCACGCGAGGCGGCATCTGCGGCCGCCGCTGCCTTCTGGGCGACGCCATTGAGTGGGGTTTCCTCAAGACGTGTGCCGTCCGGGAGGCGAATGGCGTTGACGTCGATTTCTTCACTTGTGGTGAGGAGGACTGCGCGGTGCATCGTATTTTCTAGTTCACGTACGTTGCCCGACCAGCGATGGCGTGTGAGGAAGCCTCGAGCGTCGTCCGAAAGGGCCTTCGACGGCAGGCCGTTTGTTCTGGCGTAGCGGGCCGCGAAATGGTCCGCCAGGGCGAGAATATCGGCGGGCCGCTCGCGAAGCGCCGGCAGCTGCAGGTTCACGACGTTCAGGCGATAGAATAGGTCTTCACGAAAGCGGCCCGATTGTGCTTCCGACTGGAGATTGCGGTTCGAGGTCGCGATAATGCGGATGTTGACCTTGACCGGGCTCTTGCCGCCGACGCGGTCGATTTCGCGTTCCTGGATGGCGCGCAGGAGTTTCGCCTGCAGGCGGATGTCCATCTCGCTGATTTCATCCAGGAGCAGCGTACCGCCGTCGGCCTCTTCGAACTTGCCAATACGGCGCGCGACGGCGCCAGTGAAGGCGCCCTTCTCGTGGCCAAAGAGTTCGGATTCGAGAAGATTTTCCGGAATTGCAGCGCAGTTCACCGAGATGAATGGTTTGTCACGGCGGAGTGAACGGTCATGGACGTAGCGGGCCATGACTTCCTTGCCAGTGCCGGATTCGCCGGTTATCAGGATCGACGCTTCGGACGCGGCCACCTGGTCGGCGAGTTTCACGACGTCGGCCATCTTCGAATCCTTGAAGATGAGCGCGTGGCTTTCCTCGGCAACGGCGGCGAGCACCGCAGCAATGAGCTCAGCGTCCGGGGGCAGTGGAATGTATTCCTTGGCGCCAGCGCGAATTGCGTTCACGGCGGCGCGTGCGTCCGTCTCGACGCCGCAAGCAACGACGGGAATGCAGATGTGCTCGGCCTGCAACCGGGGGATGAGGTTCGAGATGTCGACAGCAACGTCGACCATCATCAAGTCCGCACCGCGCCCAGACCGCAATGTCTCGATCGCCTGATCGATCGTTTCCGTATGCGTTACCTTCGCGCCCTTCGACATCGCCATCTTGGTGGCGGTGGAGAGCTGTCCATTCAGGGTTCCGACGATCAGAAGGCGCATGTGCGGCTCCTCTACTTTCTGTTCTCTGCTTCTAGTTGCAAGTGCCTGGGCAGAAGTCAGCCAACTCCGCCCTTGACGATTTCGGTCATGGTGACGCCTAGCCTGTCGTCCACGACGACGACCTCGCCGCGCGCCACCAGACGATCGTTGACATAGATGTCAATGGCTTCGCCGACCTTGCGGTCGAGCTCGACGACGGCACCCCGGCCCAGCTTCAGCAGGTTCGAGACTTCGATGTGCGTCTTGCCGAGGACGGCGGACACGTTCACGGGAACGTCGAACACCGCTTCGAGATCGTGCGCCGTGCGTGCCAGTTCCTCGTCGCCGGAAGTGTCGTCGTCAGCTTCGGCCGTTGCTGGAACAGCTTCCGCGTTCGCGAGATCGGGCAGGGAAACTTCGTCGTCCTGATTGGCCATGATCGTGCGCTCCTTGGTGGGTCCGTTATTGTTTCTGGCGATCGGCGGGACTGTTCGGCTCAGGCATGGCAAGAGCATTACGGTCCGCCTTCGAGGCGGAAAGTGTTTCTACGTAGCGGGCGACAATGTCCCCGATCTCCTGCTCGATTTCGTCGTGATTGCGAACCACGCCGCCATCTGCCCATTCGACAACGCAATCGCCTTCCGTCAGTCCTGGTTCGCCGAGGAGAATGATGCGACCCGAAAGACCCCGTTCCATGGCCATCCGATCCACGTTTTCCTTCAAACGGTCGACCAGTGAGGCGGAAACGCGCAGCAGAATGTGCGGCTCCCGGTTCAGATGGGTAAGGCAATCGCGCAGGACAGCCTCTATTTCTGCTTCCGGACGAGTGGCGATCATCGCCGGGGCAAGCTTCCGCGAGGCCTCCAGCGCGACAGCGAGCGATTCCTTCGTTATCGAGGCCATGTGGCCGTCGAGTGCGGAGAGGAGGCTCGCCGCGCTTGTCGCGAGTTGCGTCATGGCGGTTTCCAGTTCGCGCTCGCTCCTCGCGGCCGCTTCCTGCATCCCCGCGGCGTGACCGTCCGCGTATCCCCGCTCCCTGGCCGTCTCCAGATCGGCGTCCGTCAGACCGTTCGACGAATTCGTCTCGGCGGCCGAATGGGTCGGCTTCTCTCCGAAGTGTGTGTCGAATGTAAATTTCACAGCCTGTTTCATGTCTTCTGTCCGGCCGCGGCGTGGCGGTACGAGTTCATCAGTAAATGAGTTCGTTGTCGGAACTGTCCGACGCAATCATTATCTCGCCCTTGTTTGCGAGATCCTTGGCAACATTGACCATTGTCGTCTGAGCTTCATCGACGTCCTTGAGGCGGACGGGCCCCATCATCTCCATGTCCTCGCGCAGGATTTTCGCCGCGCGTTCAGACATGTTGGCGAAGAAGAGATCCCGAAGTGCGTCGGACGATCCCTTTAGAGCGATGCCGAGCTTGTTCTTGTCCACAGCACGAAGCAGCGTCTGCACCGAGCCTGGATCGAGACGGCCGAGGTCCTCGAAGGTGAACATGAGGGCCTTGATGCGATCGGCGGATTCACGGGCGCGCTCTTCCAGGGCCGCGAGGAAACGACCTTCGGTCTGGCGATCGAAATTGTTGAATATCTCAGCCATGAGTTCATGGCTGTCGCGGCGATTTGTGCGGGACAGGTTGGACATAAATTCGGAGCGGAGGGTCTGTTCAACCTTGTCGAGAATTTCCTTCTGCACCGCCTCCATACGGAGCATGCGGGTCACGACTTCGAGTGCGAAGTCCTCGGGCAGGCAGGCGAGGACACGTGCCGCATGTTCTGAGCGGATCTTTGTGAGCACCACGGCGACCGTCTGCGGATACTCGTTCTTGAGATAGCTCGCGAGAACGGCCTCGTTCACGTTGCCGAGCTTTTCCCACATGGTTCGACCGGCGGGTCCGCGGATTTCGTCCATGACGGAAGTCACGCGATCTTCCGGCAGGAACCGCATCAAAAGTCGTTCAGTCGATTCATATGAGCCAACCAGTGCACCCGTGCCGGAGACCTTGGACGCGAACTCGACGAGAAGTTTCTCAACCGTGCCTGCCTGGATCGTGCCGAGCGAAGACATGATCTGCGACATTTCGCGAATCTCGTCTTCGTCGAACATCTCCCAGAGCGGCGCGGCGTCATCTGCGCCGAGCGCGAGCATGAAGATCGCGGCCTTTTGCGGGCCGGACAGGACCTTGTCATCCTTGAGTTTCGGTGCCGTTGCCACTTTCTGTGTCCTTACGCGGTTTCGTGAAGCCAGCTGCGCAGAATGGAAATCGATTCATCGGGGTGGCTGGTTACCAGTTCGCCGATCTTGCGAACCGAGGATTGCTTCACCTTGCCGGCGACTTGGGCGATGTCGATCAGCATGTCTTCATTGAGTTGCTCCGGCGCAGGGAGTGCTCCCGCTGCTCCTTCCATACCGTCGGGACCTGAGAGTGCAACCTGGTCGCCACCACCCTGCGGTAGAGCGAGCATACCGCCGGTATGAGATCCGCCGATCACTCCTCCTGAGAGGCGCGAAATGAGCGGCCGCAGGACAAAGAACATCGCAACCAGTCCGAGAACGGCCATTACCGCAAGTTCGACAAGTCGCATAATGTCGGCGCGACCGAATCCCATGAAGCCGGTCTTGGGTGCTTCATTGGCGAGGTCCAACACGGCTTCCGAAGGCTGTGCAAACTGTAGATTGACGACCTCAACTTGGTCACCCCGTGCCTCGTCGAAGCCCATGGCGGATCGGACGAGGGCTTCTATTTTTTCGAGTTCCTGCTCGGAACGCGGTGTGTAGACCATGTCGCCGTCCGCGCCGGCCGCGTAGGAACCGTCGACAAGCACCGCGACGGAGAGACGCTTTACCCTGCCGGGCTCAAGCACTTCCGTCTTGGTCGTGCGTGAAATCTCATAGTTGACGGTTTCCTCGGTTCGATTTGCCGCCTGTTTGGAGCCGGTTTCCGTTTCCTCGCCACCGAGATTGGCATTCGGCAGATTGTTGCCGACCGTTACCCCGTCGTTGCGAACGCCATCGGTGCTGGAAGAGGAATCCTCAACCGTTTGCGTCGAACGAACGACCTGACTTGCCGGATCATAGGTGTCAGACGTCTGGGTGATCCGATTGTAGTCCATCTGCGCGGTAACTTCGACGCGCGCCTTCTCGGCCCCGACAACGCGCTGAAGGATGGTTTCCAGGTGCGTGCGAAGCCGGTTCTCGTAACCCGTGCGTCGTTCGTCGACGGAACTGGTCAGCATGGCTTGTGAATCATCGCCGGTACCGCTGGCGAGTAGCGTGCCGCGTTCGTCGACGATCGAGACGCGGCCTGGTGCGAGGCCGTCCACCGCTGACGATACCAGGTACTGGATAGCCTTAACCTGCTGCGTCGAAAGGGTGTTGCGTGAAACCTTGAGTACGATGGAGGCCGTCGGTTCGCGGCGATCGCGTGAAAAAAGCTCCCGCTCTGGTAGAACGAGATGGACACGCACTGCCTCGATGCCGTCGATCGAACGTATCGTTCGCGCGAGTTCGCCTTCGAGCGCTCTCAGGTGATTGATGTTCTGGACGAAACTGGTGGTGCCAAGCGCATCAGCATTGTCGAAAATCTCGTAACCGACCGTGCCGCCTGCGGGGAGCCCCTTTTCCGCCAGCATCATGCGAAGCCGCAGCACGTCCGAGCGAGGCACGTAGATCATGCTGCCGTCGCCGCGAAGTTCATAAGGCACATCCGTTGCGTCGAGTTCGGCGACCATCTTCGCCGCGTCATCGACGCCGACGTCGGAAAAGAGCAATGCCTTCGGTTCGTCGCTCATGCGGAACGCGATAAAACCGAAAAAGCCGAGCAGCGTAATGCCGACAAGGGCGAGCGTCGCGAGGCGCATCATGCCCAGGGACCTGAGAAGATTCGAGAAATTGCTCACCAACCCACCTCTTCGTGTCAGCGCGCAAGACGCGGGCCCGTTTCCTGGACCTATGCCTTCGCCCGACAACAGGTGAGTCGCAATTCCTTTGCCCTCTGAACCCCGATTCCGATTGTCCTATCGGGGGTCTCCCGTGCCGCTGGGCAGAAATTACCGCCTGCACGCTAAACAGATGTTTAACGAGCCCGGCAATTTTTGCCGAGCAGCTCTTTGACAGAGAGGGAAATGAAAAAGCGCCGGCGGAGGGAGGTTCCGCCGGCGCCCGAAAGACAGCAAGTACGCAGGTACTCTTCTATCTCACTGCCTGTACTGCTGAACACGTGTCGCTCGTAGGCCGGCCAGCCCGTGACGTTCGATGGACCGCTGCCAGCTCAGGAATTCCTCCACCGTCAGCGTATAGCGCCGGCAGGCGTCATCCAGGCTGATCAGACCGCCGCGGACAGCCGCGACGACCTCAGCCTTGCGGCGGATCACCCAACGCTTGGTGTCGGGCGGGGGCAGGTCGGCAACGGTGAGCGGGCTCCCGTCGGGGCCGATCACGTAGTTGACCTTCATGGTCTGGTGCTCACTCATCGAACTTTGGTCTCCGTGCTCTTCGCTGGGTTCAGAGCATAGGTGGACGACTTTAAAAAACGGCTAAGCGCCGTGGTAAAATTTGCCCAAAATCAATGACTTAGCTGTGTCATTGCGGGACGAATGAGCGCTTATCCGGCCGGTTCTGGTTCCTTTACCGCGGTAATCTGCGAATAGCGGATCTGGGCGCCGTTAACGGTGAGCAGGGGGTCGGTGGTGCTGAGATCGATCGCTGTGACGAGACCAGTTGTGCGTGTATCCACGGCAACAGGGCTGCCGTCGGCGCCGTTGGCGGTGACTTTCAGGAAGTAAGTGCCGTCAGCAAGTTCGTTTCCCTTGCTATCCTTGCCATCCCAACTGAATTTGTGATCGCCCTTCGAGGCGTCCATCTTCTCGGTGTAGACGGTGGCGCCGTCCGAATTGATTACCTGGAGGGTGGTGTCAGGTGCGTCCTTCGCCACAGCGAAGTTCCATGAAGCCTCTCCATCCGCCAGAAGTGTCCCCGTTCCCGATCCCGTAACCTCCTTGCCGAGCAGCGAAACCGAAAGATTCGCGTTCTGCATCGAGTAGGCAGTGATCAGCGTCTCGAGGTTGCGGTTGGTCTGAATCGACTGCTCGACCCCCGACATCTGAACAAGCTGCTGTGTGAACTGGTCCGAACTCATCGGATTCGTCGGATCCTGATGCTGGAGCTGGGTCGTCAGCAGCTTCAGGAATGTATCGAAGTTGCCTGCGAGTGCCGCGGAGGCTGTTGAAGACTGGCTGCTCGAGGTGGCTGCCTGAACGGCAGCAGAGGCCGATGCGATATCCATTTTGGGTATCCTTCTTTGCTAGATGCGGATATCGATGCCGCCATTTGCGGATAGATTGATGTTGTAGACTGGGGATATTGGCGTCTCGTCACCCGTCTCCGGTGCGTCACTGTCACCGCCGTTTCGGTCCGCGAAACCCCGCTCTTCCGTTCCCTCGCTCTGATCTTTCAGCGAGAAATTCAGGCTGTCGCCATCGGCCTGAAGGCCGGCATTGTTGAGTGCCTGCTGCAGTGCGCGGGCATCGCGCTGCAGGAGGTCGAGGGTTTCAGGCCGTTCGACGCTCAAATGAGCAACGACATGTCCGTCCTTCCGGACTTCCATCCGCACGTCTACACGCCCCATTTCCGGGGGATCCAACCGAATGTCGAAACGGCTCACACCCTTCTGAAGGTTGCGCGCCATCTGAAGGGCGATCGTGGCAGCCGGCACCTGAGTTGGCTGGCTTTGTCCCGGCAGCGTACCGATGCGAACAGTCGCGGTGCCGCCATTCGCCGAGGTCTGGGTCGCCAGGCTCGGAGGCAGTTCGCCTCCACGTGCTCCTGCACCGGCATCGGTCGACGGAGTTGCAATCGGGCTACCTGACTGGGGCATTGTGGTGGCGCGCTGCGTCTGGGCAGCAGCCGCGTGTACCTGTGGAGTGGCTTTCGGCTGTTCGGTTGTCTGTTTGCCGTCCGCCTTCCGGTTCGCAAGCTGTTCGGCCGCTTCCTGACCGAGGCCCTTCGCGGGTTTCGCCTTCTCGGCGAGTTTCAGTTCTTCCGGGACAGCGTCAGTTGTCTCGTCACCGCCTGTTGCTTGGCTCTGAACGCCGGAAAGAGGTGTGCCGCTCTTCTCGCCCTTGGCTTTCGCATCGGGAGCGGTCGCGGCTGCAGTGGCTTTGGGCGTCTTTGGAAGCACGGCCTCTGCGGACGCGGACTCATGCGACGAGGTGGCGGTGTTAGCGACGCTGGCAAGCGTCTCAGGTTTACCGGACGTTTCGGCCGGGGCAGCCGTTGTCGATTGCGAGACAGCAGTTCCATCAGCGCCTTGCGTCGGTAGCGCAAGGGAAGTACCGGTTGCGATCTCACTCGGGTTGCCTTCGGACGTAGCGCTTGCCGTCTCGTCTTCCGTGGCGTTCTTTTCCGCGGTGGTTTTTGTCCCGGCGGCCTCTTCGGTCGAGGACTCCGTGCCGGATGTTTCTTCCGCGGTGCCGGCTTCCTTTGTGTCGGCGGGCATCCGTTGCTCGGCCACTGCGGGGTGGTCCAAGTCCTCAGCTTTTCTCGCGCGAGGTTCTTCCGTCTCGTTTTCCTTACGGGGTGCCCCGCGCGTTTCCGTTTCGTCTTCGCGGGACGAATGGTAGTGCTCTGCGCGATGGTCATGGCGCTCGGCGCGGTCGGCTGGGCGCTCGTCGCGGCGTTGCCGCGGTTCCGGGCGGTTGTTTTCCGCCAGGTGGCGGGCAAATTCGTTCGCAGCATCGGCCACTGGCGAACGGACAGAGCCCGGCTGGATGGAGAGGCCCTCGGAAGAGGTGCTGCGCTGAGTAGCCGAAGAAGACAAATCCATATCGTCACCTGGTCGAAATACGGGTCGACTCAGGGAAGCAAGCCGTAGGCCACGGCTTCCGCGGCAAAAATCTCAATCAATTCATTGGGTTGGGCTTGACGCATCGGACCCCCGGCCCGATATTCCCTGCCGATCCGGCAGGATTTGCCGGGCAAGGAGCGGCATCATGCGCAACGTTTTCGATGAGGAGACAGGGCTGAACAGCCTCGATCTTCCGGGCCGCCCGGAGGAAACGAGGGTCGTAGTCGCCATGTCGGGCGGCGTCGACAGCTCGGTGACCGCAGCGCTCCTCAAGGAGCAGGGGTACGACGTTGTCGGCATCACCATGCAGCTCTATGACCATGGCGTTGCCGTTCAGAAGAAGGGTGCCTGCTGCGCAGGACAGGATATTCATGATGCGCGTCGCGTCGCCGAGAGGATCGGCATACCGCACTACGTACTCGATTATGAGGACCGTTTTCGCAAGGCCGTGATGGATGACTTCGCGGATACCTATGCGGCGGGGGAGACGCCGATCCCCTGTGTGCGTTGCAACGAGCGCGTGAAGTTTCGCGACCTTCTTGAAACCGCGCGAGAGCTTGGCGCCGCAGCACTCGCGACAGGACACTACATTGCGAGCAAACAGGGAAAGTCGGGCCGCGAACTTCATCGGCCACGAGATGCCGAGCGCGACCAGAGCTATTTTCTGTTCACGACGACGCGGGAACAACTGGACTTCCTGCGCTTTCCACTCGGTGATCTGACGAAGCCCGAGGCGCGTGCGCTTGCTGCTCGAATGGGACTGGATGTTGCTGACAAGCCTGACAGCCAGGACATCTGTTTCGTTCCGCAGGGACGCTACACGACGGTTGTGCGCAACTTGCGGCCCGGTGCATCGCAGCCCGGCGAGATCGTTCACCTCGATGGCCGCGTGCTTGGCAAGCACGACGGCATCATAAATTTTACGATCGGACAGCGGCGCGGTCTCGGTATCGGAGCCGATGGGCCGGACAGCGAACCCCTCTTTGTGGTGAAGCTCGATCCGGTGACACGGCGCGTCGTCGTCGGTCCGCGCGGGGCGGTCGAGACGCATCGGCTGGTACTCCGCGACGTCAACTGGCTGGGTGACGAAATGTTCGACCAGCTACCCCAGGGCGGACTCCCCGTTCTCGCCCGCGTCCGTTCGACCAGGGAACCCGTTTCCGCAACGCTTGAATCGACGCCGGAAGGCGCGTCCGTGCGGCTTTTGGAGGCGGAGGGCGGTGTTGCTGCCGGTCAGGCCTGCGTTTTCTACGATGCGGCAGGAAGCGGTCGCGTTCTTGGCGGCGGTTGGATCGCACGTACCGAAAGTAACTGGCAGGCGGATGGCACGGCTGAACCGTCTCTTTCGGCAGCGAACCTCTGAAACGCAATTTGGCCGCAATCGGCCCGGATATAATGTTGCCCGGTGGGGCGGAAAGCCTCACAGTAGTGGCGTGAACAAGCGGGGTGCATCATTTTGAACGGGATCGTCCGGATCGACGAACAGTCGGTTATCAAGGCATATGCGCGCTGGGCGCCTGTTTACGATTTTTCTTTCGGTCCGGTCGCCGATGCGGGGCGCAAGCGAGCCATCGATATCATCAATCAGCGCGAAGGTTCGCTGCTCGAAGTCGGTGTCGGTACAGGTGTTGCGCTGCCCCGTTATGCGCCGCATCTGACGGTCACGGGCATTGATCTGTCCCCCGACATGCTGCGCATCGCACGGCAACGCGTTCGAGAAAAACGTCTCTCCAATATTGCGGGCATCTACGAGATGGATGCTTCCGATCTTCGGTTCGACGATGCCGCTTTCGACACGGTTGTCGCAATGTATGTGATGACCGTCGTGCCAGATCCCGTGAAGGTTTTGAAAGAGCTTGAACGCGTCTGCGCACCGGGCGGCGAAGTCGTGATCGTCAATCACTTTGCGCAGGATCACGGATTGCGGGGATGGGTCGAGAGTTTCATGGCACCGGCCGCGCGGGCACTCGGCTGGCACCCCGATTTCCGGGCTGAGACCATTACGGACATCGCAACGCTCGATCTCGTGGACACGGTGAAGCTGAAGCCCTTCGGTCTCTTCACGATGCTCAGGTTCCGCAAGGCCGGCGAGACCACCGTTCCGGACACGCCGGAACAGGCCGCACCAGCCACCTGACCGGCGTCTCACCCCCGATTCCGGGCGCAGAAATCTCTCCATTACACCCGCTTTTCCACTTGCTTGACAGGTCGGCACATCGCCCCTTATATGCGACCTCTTCGGGGCATTTTGGGGCTCCGGGCTGCGGTTTCCGCGGCATTTTCGGGGCGGAGTAGCTCAGTTGGTTAGAGCAACGGAATCATAATCCGTGTGTCCCCAGTTCGAATCTGGGCTCCGCTACCACTTTCCCCAAGACCGTATCGATCACCTGTCGCGGCACGGTTCCTGCTCCCTTTCCGGTAACTGAATGCGGTCGGCACTCCCTGTGAGCGGCCGCGCGTCAAATCGGAACAAGGTGTCGCAGAATGACCCGGATCGCTTCTTTGTTGTCCCGCCGCATGGCCCTCCTCGGTGCAGGTGGTTTCGCGTGCCTGGGGGCCGCTTTCTATGTGCTGGTGAGCGCTACGCCAGCCTACGCCTGCAATGGCGGCGGTAACTACAATTTCAACGAGAACTGGAATTTCAACTACAACGAAAACCACAACACCAATTCGAACACCAACACGAATACCAATTCAAATTCCAGCAGCTTCACCTACTCGTTCACGACCAACGGTTCGAGCAACAGTTCGGTCACGATCCGAGAAAGCATTTCGAACTAGAACGGGCAATCGTCAACGAAGGTTACGATGCGTCCATCCGCAGGGTGATGAAGAGTGATTGTCTCCGCGTGCAACTGCAGACGGTCGGCAGCTGCGAGCGCTTTGCCATCGGCGTAGAAGCCGTCTCCTAAAATCGGATGGCCGATGCTTCGAAGGTGAACACGAAGTTGGTGCGATCTCCCGGTCAACGGAAACAATCTCAATCTTGTCGCGTCGGCTTCGCGCGCTATCACTTCCCACTCCGTCAGAGCCGATCGCCCCTTTTCCTTGTCGACCATCTGTTTCGGACGGTTCGGCCAGTCGGTCGCAAGGGGTAGATCGATTGTTCCAGCGTTTGCACGCACACATCCGGACACTCGAGCGATATAGACCTTCCGGATTTTCCGGCGTTCGAACTGGAGTCCGAGATGGCGCTGTGCCTTTGGGTTCATCGCCATGATCACGATGCCGGATGTTTCCCGGTCCAGGCGGTGGACAAGGCGTGCTTGCGGAAACCGAATGCGCGCGCGTTCTTCGAGGCAATCGCGATGGTTTTCCGGCTTTCCCGCTACGCAGAGAAGACCGCTTTGCTTCGAGAGAACAAGGATATCGTTATCGGCATGCAGGGGTGTGAGCCATGGTTCCGCCGGTGGACGGTAATCGAACGGAGCGGGTGGGCTGTTCGGCTTCTTCAGTGTCATGGTTTCGGGCAGGGGACGTGGAGGGTGGCTCCTGCCGCGGTTCGAATCAGGTGCCATTTTTTGGTGGAGGAGAGCTTCTTGACTGCAATTTCCTCTCTCAGGGCTTCTCCGCGGCTTGAATATTGCCTGATCAGGAGTATCCGCTCCGGGGGATAGCTGCGGGTGAACTTGGCTCCCCGGCCGGCCAGATGCGCCTCGAACCTTGCGTCAACGTCGATCGCGATCCCGGTGTAGAGCCGTCCGCCAGCGCATTCCAGAATGTACAGGTACCAGGGAGTAGGGGCGTGGCCGCCGTTTTCCGCCATTTACCGATTTTCCTTCGGCTCCCGGCTTGAAGCCGTTATTATGGTGCCCTCAAAGCTCTTGGGGAGGAGCGAGGGAGGATGAACGACAATAGCACTCTCAGGTATCTGAGCGAGGCCTATGACGGTGTCTGCTTCCATGTCGAGCCGCTGCTTTCGGCTCTCGTCAGCGACACCGCGATGCGGGCTTACTTGATGGCGGCTGCTGCGGCATTTGCCGTCTATTCCGCATTCTTCATTTTCGGATCGGTACGCGATTTTGCAGGAGCCATGCGCACGGCCTTCCGGCGCGCATAGTGATTTCTGCCGATTTTCGGCGATCTGTTTTTGTGAAGGTTCTTTTGCGGCGACCGGCAGGCGCCGCACTCTTTTCCCATGTCTCGATGACGCAGTGACGGTGCTCGTCAAAACGTGCTAGATGCTGCCAATCGGTCTGTTCGATGGCAGTGACATGAAGAAGAGACGGAGCGGTGCGCTTCGCGGTCTTGCGCAAGTTGGCACGCGCAAGAAGCCCGGTGGAAGCACCTTCGGCGATGTTCTGGAATCTCTGGGTGACCGCAGCTTCGGTTGGGGGTTCATGCTTGTCGGCTTCATGAACATGCTGCCATTGCCGCCGGGCACCAACATGGTTCTCGGCTTGCCGATATTGTTCATCGCAACGCAAATGATGCTTGGGCGGCAGACGCTCTGGCTGCCGGACCTCGTGACGAAACGTTTTATCGCCCGGGAAAGATGGCGCGCGGGTGCCCTCAGTGCTCTCCCGATCGCCCGGCCGCTATCGCGGATTACGCGGGTGCGCTATCTCCGTATCTTTCAGGGCAAGGCAGAGAAGCCGCTCGGATTTCTGTTGCTTGTTACCGGGGTTGTTCTCTGCGTTCCCGTTCCGCTCACAGGCTGGATGCCGGCGATATCCTGCTTCGTGACCGGTCTCGGTCTTGTCGAGCACGATGGTGCGATCGTGGGGTTGGGCATCATCATTGCGATTGTCGCCCTTGCGATAGCGATAGCCATGATCCTGGCGATTTATCTCGGAATCAGCTACGCGGGCGCGTAACGATTATTTACCGAGATCGTATTGCCCGCCTCGTTCGATGCCGCGCTTGTAGGCGGGGCGCTCATGCATCCTTGTGAGGTAATCGTTCAACTTCGGAAACGGAGCGAGTAGGCCGAGTGATTTCGCGGCCTCGAGCGGGAAGGTGAGTTGAATGTCGGCGCCCGTCAGATCGTTTCCAACAAAGAAGTTGCGATTGCCGATGGCGCTTTCCATGTAGCCGAAATGGTTCTGCGTCTCGCTTTCGAGTCTCGGGTGCAGCGGCTTTCCCGCATCGCCGAGCCTCATCACATAAAGCGTCAGCATGACCGGCAGCATTGCCGAGCCTTCGGCATAGTGCATCCAGTGTAGATAGGAAACGAATTCGGGTGTGTCTTCGGCAGGCATGAACTTGTCGCGTCCGTGCTTCCGGATGAGGTACTCGACGATCGCGCCCGACTCCGCGACCGTCGCGTTGCCGTCGGTGATGACGGGCGATTTGCCGAGAGGATGGACTTTCTTCAGGCTTTCGGGTGCGAGATTGGTGGTGGCGTCGCGCTGATAGCTGACAATTTCGTAGTCGGCGCCGAGTTCCTCCAGCAACCAGAGAATGCGCTGCGAACGGGAATTGTTGAGATGATGAACCGTAATCATTGCGGCGCCTTTGTGTTTGGGGAAGGGGAGGAGAATTGAGGAGCTTTGTTGCGGTCCGAAGCGTATGATTGTGATTGTCACGCGCATCGATACCGGTGTCGGCAGTTCGCACACAGGGTCTGCGCTACATCGGGAGGCCGATTTTGGCCAAAGGTCAGAAGAAGAGCAATCGCGAAACGAAGAAGCCCAAGGCGGATAAAAACAAGAAAAAGCCCGGCGCTGCGCCAGCTTCTCCGTTCGCCGATACTGCAAAGTCCGGCGCTCCGGGCAAGGGCAAGAAGTAAATCCCGCTTTATCGACGGCGTGTGCGCTCCAGCGGACCTAGAGGGTCCGCAGGGCGTGCACGCTGAAGAGCTGCTTGTCGTCCGTCCAGACTTCGACCGGTTCGTACCCAGCTTCGCGTGCCAGTTCGCCGAAGCCGTCTAGGCGATATTTGTGTGAGCTTTCGGTGTGGATGGTTTCGCCTTCCTGGAAGTTGAAGCGTAGCGTGCCGACCGCTACTTCCTGTTCCCTCAGGCTGACGAGGTGCATCTCGATCCGCTCGAGTTCTGCGTTCCAGCGGGCATCGTGGCGGAATGTCGAGAGATCGAAGGTCCCACCAAGTTCCCGGTTGATGCGGCGCAGCAGATTGAGATTGAACGCGGCGGTTACTCCGGCCGCATCGTTGTAGGCAGCGCGAAGAACGTCCAGATCCTTCACGAGATCGACGCCAACGATCATGATGGCGCCGGGACCCATGAGGTTTCGGGTGACGGAAAGGAAG
Organism: Parvibaculum sp.; assembly: GCA_017642695.1. Lineage (GTDB taxonomy): Bacteria > Pseudomonadota > Alphaproteobacteria > Parvibaculales > Parvibaculaceae > Parvibaculum. The sequence continues at coordinate 398,888 of JAEPQD010000002.1, forward strand.
TCTACGGCTTCGGCGCGTGTGAAGTTTCCGATAGTCGAACCCGGAAAGAAGCCCATGGTCGTTCCGTGATCGATGTCTGGAAGCTCCGGAAGTGTGAAGGGTTCCGTATAGTCGGCGCAGACAGGAGCGATCCGGAGTTCAGGGAAGCTCTCGGCAAGATCTTCCGCGGCGGCAATCATGTACTCGCGCGAGATTTCGACTGGAAGATAGGCGGCAGGCCGGTCGAGCGCACGCAACAACAGTCGAACTTTCGTGCCTGCGCCAGAACCGAACTCGATCAGCCGTGGCTGCGGGCCTGCAAGCGTCGCGATGTCTCTCGCATGGCGCTCCAGGATGCGGCGTTCCGTGCGTGTCGGGTAGTATTCCGGCAGATCACAAATGTCGTCGAATATCTGCGATCCGCGCTCGTCGTAGAGGAACTTGCAGGGCAACGTCTTTTGCGGAGACGACAAGCCATCGACAACGCTGGTCCGGAACTCTTCCAGAGAGGGTTCAAGGTCCTGAATATCCGCCAGGCGATTTTCGCTGCGCTTGCTCATCTATCCTCCGCCAATCGGAAGCCGCTGAACTGCCATCGCGCAGCGGGACCGAAAAAGTTTCTGTAAGTGAGGCGTTCGTGGCCAGGCGGGGTCGCGCAAGAGCGCCCTCTCAGCACCATCTGATTGACCATGAACTTGCCGTTATATTCTCCGACGGCGCCGGCCGCGGCCCGGAAGCCGGGATAGGGCAGGTAACCGCTGCCAGTCCACTCCCATACGTCTTGCGAGAAACCCGGCACCACCGGCCGCGGATGTGGGTTCAATGCCGGGAGCTGTCCGTTGTCTGACGCGTGAGCTCGGGCGGCCACTTCCCATTCCGCTTCGCTCGGAAGGCGCTTCCCAGCCCAGGCTGCATAGGCTGCCGCCTCGTAGAAGCTGACATGGGTCACCGGTTCGTCTTCCCGCACGGGCCGGCGGCCATAAAGCGTGTAGGTCATCCAGACGGCGCCATCCTGCTTCCAGTAAGCGGGCGCTTCCCAACCTTGCTGCCTTACAGCGTCCCACCCATCGGAAAGCCAGAATTCGGGGCGGCGGTAACCGCCGTCGGCAATGAAGTCGAGAAACTCGCCCACGCTTACCGGCCGATTGGCAATTCTTGCCTCCTTCAGGAAAACGCTGTGCTCGGGGCCTTCATTGTCGAAAGCGAAGCCCTCTCCAGAGTGACCGATCGTGTGAAGCCCGGCTTCGATCTCGCGCCAGCGGAGTTTGGGGGCGGAATCGTTCGCGGCAGGATTTCGCTCAGGTCGCTGGTAGACAGGATGTGTCGGATTCAGCGAGAAGGCATGCTTGATGTCGGTGAGCAGAAGTTCCTGATGCTGTTGTTCGTGGTTGAGACCAAGCTCTATCAGATAGGCCGCTTCGGGAGGACACTCGTTCATGAGGCTGACCATGGCTTCGTCGACATGGGCGCGGTATCGACCGACCTCTTCGGCATCCGGTCTCGTGATCATGCCACGCGCCGGACGAGGGTGCCGATCGCCTACCGCTTCGTAGTAAGAGTTGAATAGGTAGTTATAGGCTTCGTCGAAGACCGTGTAGTTCGTGGCGAAAGATTTCAGCAGAAATGTCTCGAAGAACCATGTTGTGTGAGCCCGGTGCCATTTCGCAGGGCTCGCGTCTGGCATCGACTGGATAGTCTGGTCTTCCGGACTGAGTGGTTCAGCGAGCGTCTCGGTGGTCTGCCGGACAGCCAGATATCGTTCCTTGAGCAGCTTCCGCGTTTCCCCCGTCGCGAAAGCTGGCTCCTTCTCCGAAATATTGCCGCTTTCGCGAGTGAGGGATTCTGGCATGGGTTGGCCTCGTCCTGTTTGATATCCGTCGCGACTCAAACTCATGCAAACATGTAGGGTTCCCCACATCAACCTTGTAGGACCATTTCTGGCCCGAAACCCCCGTATGCGGCAGGTTGATGACAGAATCTGGCAGGAGAGAGTGCGCATGAAAATGGCCGGGCGCTTGGCCCGGCCATTGAACTTTTGATGGTGTAGAAGAAATCAGGCGACAGTCAGATTGGCAGCTGACGTCTTGCCTTTTTCCGTCACGAGTTCGTAATTGATCTTCTGGCCTTCGTTCAGCGAACTCATGCCCGCGCGTTCAACCGCACTGATATGTACGAAGACATCCCGTCCGCCATCTTCCGGCTGGATGAAGCCGTAGCCCTTCTGCGTGTTGAACCACTTCACGACACCTGTAGCCATTTCTAAGTCTCCTGACGCATTTGCATGCGTGATTGACCGTGCGCCCATCGCACGGCGTTTCACAACCTGGTTTTTGGGAGTCTTGAAGGGCCCTGAGGGCGATGCAGCCAAGGCAGGCCAAAATATAGATTGCGATCTCAGCCAACAGGATAAGACCTCGCGAGTCAATCCATATCGTGGAAGCTGGATCGTGCGGTGTGCGGATCAGTTGCGCCCGCGTAACCGGGTATGAACAGAATCGAGCGCGCGGTCTATTGCTTCCTTCGCGCTCGCTGTCAGGCCACCGCGCTCGTATTGACGCTTCACCAATTCTTCGAGACGTTCAACCATGACGTCCACGCTTTCTCCTTCCCGCTTCTGCGCGAAGCCGGGCGGTGGAATGCGGTCGGCGTCTCCGTATTTGTTGATCCAATCCTCGAAGCGTCTTGCGGTGTGCAACACTTCGTAGAATTGGCGTCCCGTCTCTTCTTCGCGATTGAAGAGGGAGTAAATCGCCGCGCCGAGCGATATAGGTGCGAGCAGGATGTCCTTGACGCTGTCGAGAACCAGTTTTCCCTGGAACACGGCAACGTCCCGCAGAAGGATCCACCTGGTTACAGGTGGTTGCTCTTCGACAAATTTATCCGGCGCTCCCGCGCGGTTCTCCGACATCGTTCAGGTCCCCGCTCTTGCGGCCAGCCTAGTTGCCGATGTTCTTGCGGACGAAGGTCACCGCATAGAAGAGCTCGCCTTCAAAGAGGTCCTTCGGTGCGCCCATGCCTTCTATCATCTGGAACTTTCGCTGAACGATCTGGCCTTCCATGCGATAGCCCTTTTCGCTCATATTCCGGCGATGGAATTCCATCGCTGCGGGGGTGAAGTCTCGTGCGAGAACGGTAATGCGTTCGGGGAGTTCGCTCGTCTTGGTCTCGTCGGCCATCTGTCTCTCTAGCTCGTTCAGTCGGCATGATGCCGGGGGCCCGGCGGTTGCGGGGCAGTATGGGGCGGGGGAGGGGGCTTGTCGATAGGCCCGCTCAGGCGCTTGGGGCCGGGACTCTTGTCTAGAAAAAGGGTTGCGGCGGGCTCGTCAGCGAGCCGGCCAACAGGAGAAGGCCGAGTATGACGAGCGCCGCACCGCCCGCGATCTTGAGGCCCCGTTCAACGCGATGGGCCCATGGGCTATCGACCTTGCCCGCGGCGCGAAGGGCCAGATTTTTGGAGAGGACTGTCAGGATCGCGAGAGCGGAAACCGTGATCGCGGTGCCAACCGACATGACGACCGCAGACAGGACGCCGACAGCGAATGCGCCCTGCGTCACGGCAAAGAGCAGGACCAGAATGGCGCCGCTGCAAGGTCTGAGGCCAACCGACAGGATCATTGCCGCCATGCCCTTTATTCCGTTCGCCGTGCGAATTTCGGCTGGCGTGGGGATGTGAGCGTGATCGTGTCCGTGGTGATCATGCCCATCGTGATCGTGGTGATGATGGTGATTTTGGTGTCCTGTCACGGCTCGCCAGAGCAGCCATACGCCAACGCCCGCGATAAGAACGAAGCTCGCGCGTTCGATGAGGGGCACCGCATCTGCCGTTGCCCTCTGCGTCATCCCGATTATGACGGCCAGCAACCCGACCACCGCGATGGCGGTTACGGCTTGCGCGAAGGCAGACAGAAACGCAATCAGAATGCCACGCCTCAACTCGCGTTCGTCTGCGAGAAGATAGGAAGTCACCACTATTTTTCCGTGCCCGGGCCCTGCTGCGTGGAAGATGCCGTAGAGAAACGAGATGGATACGAGCCCCCAGACGGCCACCATCGATTGTTGAAGGTTTACAGCCCGCAAGGCGCCGGCGAGGGCGCGATAGTATTCCTGCTGCATTGCCATGATGTAATGCACAGCGCTGGACATGAAGCCAGGTTCGGGTGGTGGGGGCGCGTCACTGCTTCCCGGCAACGCGAAAGGGCTCTGTGCGACAGCTGGCTCCGGCATGATGAAGCAGGAGATCGCAAGCAGAAGGAGGACTATCGTTGTAGGCTTCATGTGGCGGATGCGCAGGCGACTGTCGCGACTGGAGCAAAATAGGCGCCGAGTTGAGACGAAGAACTTGTGAATGCGCTTTCAGGTAACGTTGTCCACACGTTTTCGACATTCGGCGTCTCGGTTTCGACCTTGCATCCGGCCGGTACGTTTCCCGTCATCAGAACGGGCTCCTCCTTCAGATAGTCTATGGAGATGTAATAGGAGGGATCGTACACCCTGATCTTCACTGGCGTTGTGGAAGAGGGGATCTGCGGGTTGTCGAGAGGAACAACAAAAGAGAGTGTCAATCTTCCTGTCTCGTTGTCCCAGGTCGATTTTCCATTCTCGGCCTTGCCGGTTGCCACCGGCTCGCCGCCGGACACGACTTCAGTGAAGTAGTTCCATTCGGCGAGGTTTGCCAGGTTCACATCCGTCAATCCAGCAAGTAGCTCCTCGTCGTAACCGTCCGTGGTCTTCTCCGCGCCCTCGACTGCGAAGGCCGAATAGAACTCGTCGAATGTCCAGCTAATGCCGATAGCGGAAAGACGCCCTTCGGAGTCGAAACGCATATCGGTGCGCATGTCTATCCAGACGTGGGGGTGCGCCCGGCTGGAAGAAGGAGCAACAAACAACAGAATGACTGCCAGAAATGCCGTTATGCGAGCTCTCATTCGGTTCCCCGGTGTGGGACGCACTCAATAGCCCTCGAGCGTTGCGTAGCGGTCCCTGTGGAAATTTCCGTCACCGAAACTTGCCGCTGCGACGCGCGCACGCTTCATGAAAAGACCAACATCGAACTGGTCGGTCATTCCCATACCGCCATGCATCTGTAGGCCTTCATTGGTCATCAGGGTGGCAACGTCGGAAAGACGCGATTTCGCCAGGCTTGCGATCAGCGGCACGTCGTTGCGTCTTTCTTCGAGAGCGGAAAGTGCGTCCAGCACCACGGAACGACAAAGCTCGATCTCCGAGAACAACACTGCCATGCGATGCTGAAGGGCCTGAAACGAACCGATCACCTTGCCGAATTGCTTGCGTTCCTTGAGATATTCGAGCGTCGTATCGAAAGTCTGCTGGACCATGCCCAACATTTCTGCCGAAAGACCGATGCGGGCGATGTCGAGGACCTGCTCCAGTACATCATTGCCTCCATCGACCGAGCCGAGCACTGCCGACGCGGGAACGCTGACATTGTCGAACTCTATGTTGGCCGCATTCCGGCTGTCGACCATGATGGTTCGCGTGACCTTGACGCCTGCTGCCTTCGGGTCGACGAGGAAAAGCGTTATGCCTGTTCGGTCATTCTCGTCGCCGTTCGTGCGTGCAACGACGATTAGCTGTTCGGCAACGTGCCCATCAAGCACGAAAGTTTTGGTACCGCTGATCCGGTAGGACGATCCGTCAGCCTCGGCACGCGTGGCGATGTGTGTCGGGTTGTGATGCGGTCCTTCTTCAAGAGCCAGCGCCATAATACGGTCGCCTGCCGCGATCGCTGACAGGATTTCCTGTCGCTGCGTGGCGTTGCCGGCGAGTTGCACGGCAGAGCCGCAAAGAAGAACGGTTGAAACCAGCGGGCTTGCGGCCAGCGTACGCCCGGCTTGCTCGAGCACGAGCCCGAGGCCCACGGGACCAAAGTCCGTCCCGCCATATTTTTCCGAGATCATGATTCCGGCAAAACCGAGATCAGCCATTTCCTTCCATGCTGCCTGGTCGAACCCCGTCGCATCCTTGGTGTCGCGCAATTTGCGCAGGTTGGCGATCGGTAGCCTCTCCTGAAAGAATTGCGTCGCGGTGTCGCGGAGAAGCTGTTGCTCCTCGGTCAGTACAAGTGCCATCTCGTCCCGGTTTTCTTGTTGCTCGTGTTTGAATGCTGGAAGCCACGCCAGCGCAGCGCGGCCGGTATCGTATTCGCTCGTTCAGTCAGGCAGGCCGAGAACACGCTTCGATACCACGTTGAGCTGCACTTCGCTCGTGCCACCCTCGATGGAATTCCCCTTGGAGCGCAGCCACGAGCGCGTAACGCCGATTTCGGCGTCATCGAAACCGTCGCCCTCCCAACCGAGTGCCTTGGTCCCCATCAGTTCAAGAAGAAGTTCGTAGCGGCGCTTGTTGAGTTCGGTGCCGTAGTACTTGAAGATCGAGCTTGCGGCGCCCGGGCCCTGTCCGGCCTTCGCTTCCTCGGCGGAGCGTTGCATGGTGAGGGCAAAAGCCCTGCTGTCCATTTTCTGGCGCGTGATGTGATCGCGGAGCGAGGGGCTGGCCACCTTGCCGTCCGCTTCGCCGAAATAGTCCTTCGCCACCTGTTCGAGGCCGCCGAGCCCGCTGCCAGAGCCGACGCCGCCAAGGCCCATGCCGGAGATCATCTCGCGCTCATGCTGGAGCAGGCGCTTGGCGATAGTCCAGCCCTTGTTGAGTTCGCCAACCAGGTTCTTCTTCGGCACCTTCACGTCGGTGAAGAATGTTTCGCAGAACGGCGAGGCACCGGAGATCATGGTAATCGGACGTGCCTCGACGCCAGGCGACATCATGTCGAACAGCAGAAAACTGATGCCGTCGTGTTTCTTTGTGGTGTCGGTGCGCACGAGGCAGAAAATCCAGTCGGCCTTGTCCGCGTAGGAAGTCCAGATTTTCTGACCGTTGACGAGGTAGTGGTCGCCCTTGTCCTCGCATTTCGTTTGCAGGCCCGCAAGATCGGAGCCCGCGCCCGGTTCCGAGTATCCCTGGCACCAGCGAATTTCACCGCGAACGATCTTTGGAAGATGTTCTTTCTTCTGCTCTTCGTTCGCGAATTCGAGAAGGGCTGGCCCCAGCATCCAGATGCCGAAGCTCGAAAGGGCAGGTCGTGCCTTGATGCGCCTCAGTTCCTGCTGAAGCACCTGGTTTTCTTCCTTGCTGAGACCGCCGCCACCGTATTCTGTGGGCCAGGTCGGAGCGGTCCAGCCCCGGGAGGCCATACGGTCAAGCCAGAGTTTGGAATCCGGATTGGCGTACTTGGCATTGCGGCCGCCCCATACGGTTTCCTCCTCGGACATCGGCGTCCGCATGGATTTCGGGCAGTTCTCTTCGAGCCAGGCTCTCGTCTCCTGGCGGAATTTTTCCAGCGCTTCCATGGTGTTTCTTTCCAGCGAGGGTTCCCTTTGCTGACAGAATATCAGCAGGTCCCGGTCAAGCAACATGCAACGAGGGTAAAAGAGGTCTCTTGTTTGGGGGAGGCCAGCAGACACATCTCGAGAAGGGATGGATGTGCGCCAGTGGGATTAATGAGCGGGGGCGACGTCGCGCCAGGATACGGTCTTGAGCAGCTTCGGCGAGAGGTCGGCCTTCGTGATGACGCCGAAATCGAAGAGGGTGAGGATCTGCCGGATTTCGCCGTTCGGCTCGACGGAAAACGGCAGCACAGCCGCCTCGAAGACGAAGAACTGCTTGTCGAGATAGGGCTTGAAGGTGCCGATGGCGCGATAGGGCTCCGCCCAGCCGCGCGCCAGAGCATAGAGATTCCGGTAGCTCGTCATCATGCGTGCGTCGAAGACATCACTGAAGACCGTACCGGTCACGTCCTGCCCGGCCTTCTCCGTGATACCCGTACCGATCAGGCGCCAGCGGTAGTCGTCGCCGCCGTCGGGCGCTGCACGACCAAGCCATTCAGCGAGATACGCGTTTTTCATCTGGCGGGCGATGCAGACGAAATCGAATGAAGCGCGGTCAAGAGTGGCGGCCGTTCCCCTGCAGGTGCGCCAATGGGCGAGGCCCTCGCGCAGGGCCTGCGAACGAAAATCGAGATCGAGATCTATGTCGTCATAGGGCGCGAGTTCCGCGAGTCGCTCGGCTTCTGCCCTGGTAAGACTTTTGCGCATGCAATCCTCATTGGATTCCGTTGGTAGGCCGGAATCGTTAAGGGATTGCGAATGAGGAAAGGCCGGCCCCTGTGGACCGGCCTTCTTCAATGCAAGAGGTTTGCTGTGTGCGTCAGGCGGCGCCGAGTTCCTGCTTGGCAAACTCGGTCACTGTCTTGTAGTCGGCTTTGCCGTTGGCGGCCCGGAAGGCTACCGATGTGCCGATCAGGATGCGTTTGGGTGTTTTGTAACCTGCGAGCTGGCCACGCACATGTGACCGCAGCGTTTCCTCATCGAATGTTGCGCCCGGCGAAAGCTTGACGACGCCGGTCACGGCTTGACCCCATTTTTCGTCGGGTATGCCGACCACCAGCGCATCCTCCACCCAGGGGTGCGTCTTCAGAGCTTCCTCGATTTCTTCGGGATAGACTTTTTCGCCTGCCGTATTGATGCAGGCCGAGCCGCGGCCAAGAAGCGTCAGCGTACCGTCGGGTTCGACCAGGCACCAGTCACCGGGGATCGAGTAACGCTCGCCGCGTACCGTCTTGAAGGTCTTGGCGCTTTTTTCGGGGTCTTTGTAGTAGCCGACCGGGATTGGAGCACCAAGTGCGATAAAGCCCGGCGTACCGGATCCCGGTACAACGGGTTCGTCGTTTTCGTCGAAGACCTGGCACCGTTCGCCGATCTGGAATTTCGCCGTCGCGATTTCGCCGTCCTTGGTCATCAGCGACGAGCCGAGACCGACGGCTTCCGATGCGCCGAAGCTGTCGGTCATGATCGCGTTCGGCATGTGTTTCAGAAGACCGCGCTTCACCTCAGTCGACCACATCACGCCGGAAGAGATGATCGTCACGATTGAGGAGAGATCGTACTTGCCGGGCGCCTCTTCCAGCGCGCGCAGCATCGGCTTGGCGAAGGCATCACCCACAATTGCAACCTGCTGCACCTTGTTGCGGTCGACCGCCGCCCAGAGTTCGTGGGGGTCAAGGGACGGGCTGTCGAGCGTCACGACGCAGCCGCCCGAGAGCATGTTGCCATTGGCGGTAAGCAGGCCGGTGCCATGCATCAGCGGGCAGGCGGGAATCATCGGGCCGGCGGGACCCACTTCCTTGAGCGAGGCGACAAGCGCATCAAGCGTCTCCGGCACCGGACCGAGCCGTCGGAGTGCCGAGAGCTGCACTTCGCGCAGGTCATTATGAGTCCACATCACGCCTTTCGGCATGCCGGTCGTCCCGCCCGTGTAGATGAAGAGCATGTCGTCGGGCGAACGTTTGATGTCGAGTTGCCCGCCATTACCATTCGTCGCGAGGTCTTCGTAGCGTTCTGCGAAGGACGCGATCTCGCCACCATCGTTCACCTCCACGAAAGTCTGCACCTTCGTGAGACGCGGACGGATTTCCTCAATCGTCTCGCGGAACTCGCTGCCGTAGACGACGGTTTGCGCATCCGAATTGTCGAAGATGTAGAAAACTTCATCGGGCTTGTAGCGATAGTTCACGTTCACATGCGTGAGCCGTGCCTTGAAGCAGGCTGCCAGAAGTTCGGTATATTCAGGACGGTTGCGCATGTAGAAGGCGAGTTTGTCGCCCGGCTTCGCGCCGCGTTCGATCAGGGCGCGGGCGAGATTATTGGTGCGCTTCGTCTTCTCGCCCCACGTGATGCGGCGTTCGCCGTGCACGAGGGCGGGCGCATCCTGAGGCAGAACGGGTGAAATGGCGTCGAGGATGTCCCCGAAGTTCCAAGGCATTGCAGTCCTCCCAGACTCGATGTTGCGGGCTGTCGCCTCGTTCCGGGCGGTGTCAGCCAGTTCTTTTGCCGCCCAATATACAGGGAATCGCGGAGCGGTCATCCGCGGTATGAGTGCCGCAGGGGCGGGGCCCGCGCGTCAACAAGGAAGAGCCGGGCCGTTGTCCGCGCTGGCAACGACGCAGGTGATCGAGGTTCCGGGCGCTCCTGCCTTGAGGAGATTGTCGATGACGTTGCGGAAGGGGCCGTCGACACGGACCGCCGTGTTCGGGTTCATCCGGCCGTTGTAAGGCCGTCCCGCAATGTGGGTGATCGCGTTCACCTCGGTCGAGTTCACGGCGACGAGGTAGCCCACGCCGTCTTCCCGCAGGATCAGGGGGCCGCCGGACCAGCCCGGCATCATGTCGCAATCATGATTGAAGACGCGGGGATCGAAACCGTTGAGGTCGGAAAAATGCTTCGGCATCGGTCCGCAACCGCCGGAAACCTGCAGAGGCCCGCGCTCGCCGTTGTGGCCGGCGAGGATGAAGGACGCATTTTCCGTACGTTTGCGATAGGCCTCCGCTTCGCCGAGGGTCAGGGGAACGAGCCTGTCGAGATGCTCCGGCAGACGGCGTTCGAGCACGGCGACCGCCCAGTCGTTGTGCCAGTTGCCATAGGGTGAGAGGGTTCCGGTTTTCAGGAAAACGATGTCGGCGGCGAACGCGGGGTCGGCGCCGGGCCAGAAGGCGCATTCGGTCAGGAACTCGCCGTTCGAGCCGACAAACGCATGGGCGACCGTCACGATCACGTCGAAACGCGGCGTCAGGTGCTGGTCTGGAAGTGTGACGAGCGAGCCCGTCGGGCGGCGGGTCGTGCCTTCGCAGACGATGGTGCCGACACCGCTGAGCCCGTCGCCGGCGGCGATGTCGCGACGGTCGTCGTCGCCGAAGATGTTGGCCTTGGAAATGCCCGAGGCGACCAGCAGTGTCAGCAGAGCGAGACCTGCCACGCGTGCGAGATAACCGGCTGTGCCGCCCTTGTCGTGCATTCCGGGACATCCTCGGAAGCGAACACTCAGGATGCACAGGCTATCACGGGGGACGCTGCGTCAGTGAACAACAGCGCGTGATCGCTCAGGCCGCGGCAACGGCAGGTTTCCGCCGTTTTTTCATCCAGGCGGCGATGCGGAGACCGAGCGCGGCGAAACCGAGGGTTGCTGTCAGCGCGAAAATCCACTTTGGCTCGGGCGGCGTTTCGCTCGCGAGGCGGCTGACATAGGAGTTCATGAAGATCGCCCAGACGTACCAGGCGCCAACGAGATGGAGACGGCCCCAGAGTTTCGGCCCGAGCTTTCTCACCGACCAGTCGTTGGAGGTCGTCGCCATGGCCGCGATGAAGACATAGGCGAGGCCGCCGCCAACGATCGAAACGAGCGCCGGCATCTCTTCAATCGTGACGAAAAGAGCAATGATCGCAAAGAGATGCAGGAAGTGCGCGAGGGCGAAGGAAAGCCCGGTATAGCGCCGGTTGCGGCGCAGCCAGCGTGTCGTGGCGGAGGGGAAGAGGGCCGCCAGCGCGCCGCTCGCGAAGACGATGACGAAGATCAGGAAGGAGAGGCGGGCTGTGTAGCGCGTGATGTGCTGCCAGATTTCGGGCGCCGTATCGAAGGCGGCGAGGCTGCCAGCCACGATCGCGGCGACGGCCAGAAGGACCGCGAAAAAGGGCCAGCGGGGATAAGTGCGGGCGACTGTCATCGTAATGTCACCGAACCGTCACAAAGCGAATTGCCGGACCGTCCGGGCCTCCGGTTGTTGCGTTCCCGAAATTTTCATACAGACTGTATGAACCTCTATACCCGATCCCCAAAACTCATACAAGCTGTATGAAAATGTCCCAGAGCCGCGCCGCGCCCGCCAAGAAGCCGTCACCCAACCGCGAAAAGCTGATCGCGGCGGCGCGGAGCCTTTTCGCCGAACGCGGCTATGAGGGGGTCGGCACTGAGGAGATCGTGCGCGCGGCCGGGGTGACGCGCGGCGCGCTCTATCATCAGTTCACGGACAAACGCGATCTCTTCCGCGCGGTGTTCGTGGAAATGCTGATGGAGACCGGACAGGAGATTTTCGAGACGACGATGAAGCGCATCGAGCACGACCGGGAAGACCTCCAGGTCGGCACGCAGGTGATGCTCGACATCTTCAGCCGCCCGGAAGTGCAGCGCATCGTGCTGCTGGACGGGCCTTCGGTCCTCGGCTGGACGGACTGGCGCGAGGTGCAGCGGCCATTCCATCTCGCCTTGATCGGCCATGCGCTCGGGCATCTTGTGGAGGAGGGGCTCATTCCGGCGCAGCCGCTCGAACCGCTCGCGGAAGTGATCTCGGGCGCGGCGATGCAGGCGGCGCTTGCGATCGCGGAGGCCGACGATGCTGAAGCCGCGCGGGAGACCTATGGCGCGAGCCTCATGCAGCTTCTCTCGCGGCTCGGCGCGCCGAGCAACGGGTGAGGCGGGCATGGCGAAACGGAAAACAGGCGCCCGCTTTCGTCCCTTCGCAAACCCGAATGTGGCCGAGGTCTTCGAGAGCTATCCGCCGCCCGTGCGGACGCGGCTGATGGCGCTCAGGGAGACGATCTTCGACGTGGCGGATGCGACGGAAGGCGTCGGCGAGATCGAAGAGACGCTGAAATGGGGACAGCCTGCCTATCTGACGACCGAGAGCGGCAGCGGCACGACGATCCGTCTCGACGGCATGAAGGAGGGCGGCCACGCACTTTACGTCCATTGCCAGACCAGTCTCGTCGACAATTACCGCGCGCTTTACGATGGCGTGCTCCGCTTCGGCGGCAACCGCTCGATTCTCTTCGATGCAGGCGACAGGCCGCCAAAAAGCGGCGCTCGAACACTGCATCCGCATGGCGCTGACCTACAAGCTGAAGGATAGAAAGCGCGGACAGGCCCGTGGACCCCGGCCTGCGTCGGGATGACTCTCTTTCTGGCCTTCTCAATGAAAAAGGGCGGCTTCCGGAGAAGCCGCCCTTGGTGCGTTGGTATCGCCGTTGCCTATTCGGCGGCCGACATGCGGTCGAGCGAGTAGGCGCCGCCGGGCTGGCCGTTCAGTTCGCGCAGGAAGCGGATGCCGTCCTCGGCGATGTCGTCGCCGATCATGCGGTCGCTTTCGCCATAGAGTTCCTTCATGTCGATGAAGGCGGCGTAGTTCATGGCCGTACGGTCGGTGATGATCCCGGCCTTGAGGAGCGTCTTGATCAGCACACGGAAGATGTTGCTCGATTCCTGCATCTCTTCGCGGATGTTTGCATCCGTCATGGCTTCCATGAAGGCGCCCTGCACCCATTCCCAGTCGAGACCGACGGCGGCATAAATGTGCTTCTTCTGCTCGGGGCTGCCGAGGTTGAAGAGCAGCACCTGGAAGACTTCCCAGGCCCAGTCCTCGATGGCGTCGCGCTCTTCGGGCTTCAGATTCGGGATGGTGCGGTCCGCCCAGATCTTGCCGAACTTGTGGTGGAAGGCCTCGTCCGTCATCGTGAGCTGCATCAGCTTCACCATGAGGGGATCGCGGCCCCACTTGTAGAAGGAAGCGAAGGCGCCCATCGCAAGGCCCTCGACCAGCATCTGCATGCCGACGAGCTTCTTCCAGACGAGCGGCGAGTTCACGAGTTCGGTGAGGATGTCGCCGAGCGCCGGACCGACGGCGACGGGCTTGCCCCAGCGGGCCTTGATGTAGTTCGAGAAGCCGGCAACGTGACGCGCTTCCTCGCGGGTCTGGTTGGCGGCGTATTCCTGCGCGCCCGGATCCTTCAGGATGTGGCAGAGGCTTGCCGACAGCGCGAGCGCGCCCGCTTCGCCGTGAAGAATGGAGGAGAGGCCCCACTGCACGTCCATGTTGACGAGCTTGATCTTCTGCTTCTCGTCGAGCTTGTCCTTGACCGCGGTCTTGAGGTCGGCGTTCTGCTCGGGATCAATGAGGTATTCGTTCTCCATGTCGAAGGGCTGGGAGAAGTCGATATACTTCGTGTCCTGCGGATCCCAGAAGTGATCGTGGGTGGCGGAGATGATCTTGTCGAAGGCGGTGGAGCGCTTGCCGTAGCGATCCACTTCCATCATCGCCGGGAAATCGTCGGGCGCGACCGCTTCGTAGGCCGCATCGACCGTGATATTCGTGGTGATCTTGTTCGTCATGGCTGTTCTGGGCTCCTCTGGCCTTCACGCCGGAGGCCTCTCCCGTGGCCTCGATCCGGCGGATTGTCTGTTCGAATATCAATATAGGCGCAGGGGTTAATGGATGCAAAAAATAATGACGCCTCTGTCATTTTTATCGGCAAGCTGAGGCAACAAAACGGAAATTTGCGAGACAGCAGGGGGACTTGATGAAAGAGGGACTGGCAGCGACGGCGCATGGCGATCTCGCCTATCTGGACAGCGGGGGCGAGGGCCCCACTGTGCTCTTCATTCACGGCAATTCGTCCTGCAAGGAGATATTCGGCCGCCAGTTCGAGAGCGGCCTGGCACGCGGCTACCGCTGCCTTGCCTTCGACCTGCCGGGACATGGAAAGAGCTCGAACGCGCCGGAGCCGGAGAAGACCTATTCGATTCACGGTTTCGCGGATGCGTCGATCGCGTTTCTGGAAGCGCTGAAGATCGATCGCGCCACCATTATCGGCTGGTCGCTCGGCGGCCATGCGGCGCTTGAAATGATGGCGCGCTGGCCGGGCACGACGGCTGCCTGGATCACCGGTACGCCACCGGCGGGCGGCGCCGACATGGGAGAGGCGTTCCTTCCGAGCGAACACATGGGCCTCACCTTCAAGGAGCAATTCACGAAGGAGGAAGCGGCGCTCTATGCCGCCGAAACGCTTGGGCCGGGATCGCCCGTCGAGCCGTGGATGGTGGAAGGCTGCGGCCGCGCGGATGGAAGGTTCCGTCCACTGATGATGCAGTCCGTCGTTGCCGGCCTCGATCTCGACGGGCGGGAAATCGCGGAGACGTCGCCGCTGCCGCTCGCGGTGGTGACCGGGGAACTCGAACCCTTCGTCAACAACGCGTTCCTCGAAAAGGTGAAATACCGCAATCTCTGGGACGGCAAGGTGCATGTCATCAAGGGACACGGACATATGCCGTTCTGGCAGGCGGCGGACGAGGTCAATGCGCTGCTCGCGCGGTTTCTGAAGGATGTGTGCTGAGGAAATCCGGTTTGGAGGTTGCCGTCTGGACCACCCTCCCACAGGGGGGGTGGTCTATGCGGTGGACGCGGAGAACGACGGTTGGGTTTCGTCAGCTCCGGCGCGCGTCGAGGGAGCGGCGGGGCGAGGGGCCGCGGTAGCCGGGTTTTTCCACGAAGTGGATCGGCTTCGAGACGGCGGCAACGATCGCTTCGTAGAGCACGTCCGCCGAGAGCGGCTTGGCGATGTAGTCGGTGACGCCCTGGTCGCGCGCATGTGTGACCTTGTCGCGCCCGACATGGCCCGAAATCATCAGGATCGGTACATCGGGGTTCGCGCCTTCGGCATCGCCCGCCGCGCGGATCGCACGCGTCATCTCGTAGCCGTCCATCGGTATCATCGCGCCGTCGGTGATGATGATGTCGGGTTTGTGCCGGGCAAAGGCCGCGAGGCCGCTTTCCCCGTCGCGTGTCTCGATGATGTGGACGACGCCCATCGTTTCGAGCAGTGCCGTGAGAAGGTTCCGCATCTCCTTGCTGTCTTCGACGATGAGAACCTTGAGACGCCCGAAAAATCCGGAGTCCGCACTGGTCGGCGCCCCACTCATCCGAGCCTTCTCCGGTCGCGGCGGTTCGCCTCGATCAGGCGTTCGAGCGCTTCGAGCGTTTCCAGCGTGACGGCGGCGTCGGTGCGGGGATTTTCGATCGCATCGCGGATCGCGTCGACATGGAAGAGGATGACCGTTCCATCCTTCAAGTCTTCCGCCTCGCAATTTTCGAGATAGCCGCAGAGCGAGTCGGCGAAGCGGCTGACCATCGGATGGCCGAAGGTGCCCGCGAGGCCGCGCATGTCGTGGGCAAGGGAGTAGAGGCGGCCCCGCGCTTCCGAGTCGCCCTTGCAGGCGGGCTCGACAAGAATCTGCAACATGGCCACCTGGGACTTCAGCGCCTCGGCGTATTTCGTCTCGAGACCGCGGATCGTTTGCTGCATCTGGTCGAGCACGCGCGGATCGAGGCGCATCGGCGCCACATATTCGCGGCCCAGCTTGCGTTCGGCAATCGACGGCACACGGATGAAACGGACGTCGGGCGGCGTATCGCCGTCCTTGCTGTCCTGGCCGCCAAGCCTCGAGGGAAGTCTGTGTTCGGGCATCGGTCCGCTCCTCAGATCAGCGCCACGCCGCCGCGGCGATCCTCGCCGGCGAAGGGGGTATTGCGGCGGCGACGGTCGGGACCGCGATAGGTGGGTGTTTCGACGAACTGGCGCGGCCGGTCGAGAACCTGGATAAGGCGCTCGTAGAGGCTGCGCGCGGAAATCGGCTTCGACAGGAATTCGGTGACGCCGATGTCGCGGGCGCGTTCGACGGAGGCGAGATCGGTGTGACCGGAAACCATGATGATCGGCACGAAGCCGAGCGCGTGGCCGCGCAGGCTGCGCAGGCGCTTGGCGAACATGAAGCCGTCACCCGGCACCATCGCCGCATCGGTCAGCACGATGTCGGGCTGGCAGGTGTTGAGGAGTTCCCATGCTTCCTCGCCGTCGATGGCGAGATAGACCCTCGTCACGCCGAGCGCCTGCAGAAGCGTCATCAGCAGGTGACGCATATAGGCGCTGTCGTCCACCACGAGAACCGTGAGTTTCTCGAATACGGAATGACTCATGCCGTGAACCCCCAAAATGCAGAAGCGCGGCTCACAAACCCCCGCCGCGTTTCCTCATGCGTACGTCAACCGTAACCGGGAGGTCTTAAGAAAAAGGAACCGCGTTTCGCCCCGGAAACCGCCGGTATTTGGGGCCGGAGTTATTGAGGGATGGTTAAGGGAAGGCCTCTCAGGCGCTGGCCGAGACGAGCCAGACGGCGCCGGCAAGACGGATTTCGCCGTTCGCTTCGTGTTTCGCGAGCGCCTCGCGGACGGCGTCCGTCGCACGGGCGCGGACCGCCTCCGGCTGTTCCTTCAGGGCGCGCGACAGGGGCCCGATCTCGAGCGTCTGTTCGAGTGCGAGCGCCACGGGGTCCGGGCCTTTCCCGAGGGTCAGTTCGGTGTCGAACGGGTCGATCGCGATGTCGCGGTAGCCTGCTTCCCTGAGGATGCCGCGGAAACGCTCGGGGTCGGCAAAGGCGAAGGGGCCCGGTGCACCGGGCACCGGCGGCTCCTGTTCTGGCAGATGCGGCAGGGCGGCGAAGAGCGGGACCGAGACCCAGCCGTTTTCCTTCATCGGGCGCCAGCACACGAACGCAACGCGGCCGGACGGCGCGAGGGCCTTCTTCATATGCGCGAAGGCGGCAGCTGGCTCGGCGAAGAACATGATGCCGAAGCGGGAGACGAGAAGGTCGAAGGTGTCCGCGCCGAAATCATGCGTGGCGGCGTCGGCGAGCATGAATTCCGCCGGGCTGCCGAGTTCCAACGCGCGGGCTTTCGCGCGGGCAACCATGGGGGCGGAAATGTCGACGCCCAGGGCGCGGCCGGATGCACCGGTCTTCGCGGCGGCGTCAAAGGTCGTTGCGCCGCAGCCGCAACCGACATCCATGATGCGTTCGCCGCGCTTGATGCCCGCAAGGTCCAGCACCGCATCGGAGAAAGGCTGGAGCATGCCGTCGAGCCGGTCCTGGAAGCGCGCCCAGCGTTCGCCCACATCACTGTTCCAGTAGTCGATCTGGTCGGCATTCGGGCCGGTGGCGGCGAGGGGGGAGGTCGTATTCATGGGGTGCGCTCCTGCGAGGGGGCCCCTTCTGTAGCACGAAAGCGGCAGGAGGTTCAGTCCCCGCTTTCGGACTCACCCTTGTTCTGCAGGCGTTCGGCGAGGGCGCGCAGCTTGTCCTCGACCGCCCGCATTTCCGCGGGCATGGCCGGGTTCTGCCCCTCAGGCTCGGGACCGCCGACCGCGTCGGCGCCGGTCGGCAGATGGCTGCCGATGGCGCGGGGACCGGCGATTTCGGCCAGCCGGTCGAGGCGCTCGGAAATCAGGGCAGCGTGATCCGCGAAGCGGTCGCTCACCTTCGCGGCGGTTTCGCGTGCCGCTTCGATCTCGCGCGCGATGGTGGCGATTTCCTCCTCGTCCGCAAAGGCATTGCGGGGCGGCGAGAGGGCAAGGCCCGTTTCGTCGGTGGTGAGGTTCACGACCTGGATCGCGATGCCGGAGCGGCCGTCCTGGTCGAAGGGAATATCGAAACTGGCGAGCTTGCCGCCGATGCGGCGGCCGGCGATGAGGTTGATGCGGTTGTGGGAGGCGGAACCCGCGATGGCGTCGATTTCGGCGCGGATGTCGTCGTAGCGCCCGGCAAGAAGGGCGCGGCGGCCGTCATCGGCGCTTGCGCCCGCATCGGCGACGAGGTCGGCCGCTTCGCGCAGGCGGTCGGTCAGCGCGTCGATGGCGAGCACGGAGGTTTCGATGGTCGAAAGTGCGGTCGCGATGCGCTGGCCGAGTTCGGCAGCGGTGAAGGAACCCGTATGGCCCGTGGCAGAGCGCAACGCGCGCCGCATGGCGGCCTGCGTCACGGACGGCGCCTGCTCGGCGGGCGGCGGCTCAAGCGCGCCCTTGCCCCTCAATCGCGAAAGAATCCCCATCGGCTCCGGTACCCAAGCCCCTTCAGTCGCCGGCGCGGAAGACGCCGACGGCGCAGAGAATAAGGGCGAGAGGGTTGACGACCTCTAAAGGTCTCATGGGTGAAGGCCGGGCGGTGCCGTGCTAGATTGGGGCAATGCCTCATCATCGCGCGCTTGTCTGGAAAATCGCCCGGCCGCTGGCCCGCCTCTACTGGCGGCTGCGCCGGCCGCTGACGGCGGGCGTGCGCGGCATGGTGTTCAACGAGAAGGGCCGTGTGCTGCTGGTGCGGCACACCTACATTCCGGGCTGGTATCTGCCCGGAGGCGGCGTGGAACGCGGCGAGACGATGCTGACATCGCTCCGGCGGGAGCTGGAGGAGGAAGTGGGTGTCATGCTCACCGGCGAGGCGCGCCTGCACGGGCTCTATGCGAATTTCCGCGAGTTCAAATCCGACCATGTGGCGCTTTATGTCGTCGCCGACGGGGATTACGAGCATAGGCCCCGCCGCTCGCCGGAAATCGCGGAAAGCGCCTTTTTCGCGCCCAATGCGCTGCCGGAGGGGATCACGGGCTCGACCGCGCGGCGGATAGAGGAAGTGGTGCGGGGCATCGCGCCGGACGAACTCTGGTAGGCGGGCGGAAACGAAAAGGCGGACAAGCCGATGAAAATCAGACCCGCGCGGCGGGAGGACGCCGCCGCCATAGCGCAATTGTCGCGCGAGCTTGCAGAGCATCTCGCCGACCCCGATCCCGGCGCGGATAGCGGGCCGATACTCGAACTCGGCTTCGGCGCGAACAAGTGGTTCGACTGTCTCGTCGCCGAGCAGGAAGGCGAGATCGCGGGTTTTGCGCTCTATTGCCGCCGCTTCGAGGCGCATACGCGGTCGAAGAAGCTCTATCTCGCAGATCTTGCGGTCGCGAAAGGCCGCCGGGGCGAGGGCATTGGCGAGACGCTGATCGAGGCCCTGCGGAAGGAAGCGTCGGCGCTCGGCTGCAAAAGCATCGTTTTCGATCTCTGGGTCGAGAACACCACGGCGCGCGGCTTCTACGAGCGGATCGGCGCGGTGCGCGACAGCGAGCTCGAGGTCTACGCGATACCCGTCGGCGCGGTTCCTTCCGCGCCGTGAAGCGGCCACCCCTTTTTCGCCAGAATTTGCGCCTTAGGTATCTGGAGTGAAAAGGAGGAAGAGATGAAGAAACTTCTCGCAACGGGCTTTGCCGCCTTTCTGCTCGCGTTTGCCGCCGCGCCCGCGCTGGCCGATGACGAGGTGAACTGGCTGGCGCTGCCCGCCGACAAGGCGGCTCTCCAGGAGCTCGATACGGAGCAGACGCGCGCGCTCCGTAATTCCGTGCGGCATTGCGACGATATCAGGCGGTCGGACCATTCAGGCACGCCTTGCGTGTTTCTCGATCTCGACAGGGCGATGCGCCAGGCGGAGGATCCGGCGCTCCGGTCCTATCACTTCGCGCTGCCGCGCTCGATGCGCTACGACGAGGCGCGCAACAGCGGTGCGGCCATCGAGCGCGTCATGCATCTGCGCGAAAAGGCCGTCGAGGAGTGATCAGCCGAGACGCGCACGATCATGCGGCGCGTCGAGATCGAGGAGCGGACCCGCAGGCACGATGCCGGTCGGGTTCACCATCTTGTGGCTGCCGTAGTAGTGGCGCTTGATGTGAGTGAAGTTCACCGTGTCCGCGACACCCGGGACCTGGTAGAGCTCGCGCAGATAGTTCGACAGGTTCGGGTAGTCGGCGATCCGGCGCAGGTTGCATTTGAAGTGGCCGTGATAGACGGCGTCGAAGCGCACGAGCGTCGTGAAGAGGCGCCAGTCGGCCTCGGTCAGGCGGCTGCCCGCGAGGTAGCGCCGGCGTGACAGACGCTCCTCGAGCTTGTCGAGTTCGGCGAAGAGGGCCGTAACGGCTTCCTCATAAGCGTCCTGCGCGGTTGCGAAACCAGCCTTGTAGACACCGTTGTTGACGCGGTCGTAGACGGCGGCATTCACCTCGTCGATTTCGGCGTGCAGGTCTTCCGGATAGAAATCGAGCCCGGCGTTCACGCCTTCAAGGCCGTCGAATGCCGAGTTCAGCATGCGGATGATCTCGGCGGATTCGTTCGAGACGATGGTGTTCTTCTTCCTGTCCCAGAGAACGGGCACGGTGACGCGGCCGGTATAGTCGGGGTTCGCCTGCAGGTAGACCTCGTAGAGTTTCGTCTTGCGGTTCACGAAGTCGGGAATGACGGCCTCATCGGCGCCCGCATCGTCCGTGCCCTTGAGCGTCCAGCCTTCTTCCAGCATCAGCGGGTCGACGACGGAGAGGGAGATCTTGTCCTCGAGACCTTTCAGCTTGCGGAAGACGAGCGTGCGGTGCGCCCAGGGGCAGGCGAGCGAAACATAGAGATGGTAGCGCCCGGCCTCGGCTTCGAAACCGCCGTCGCCGGAAGGCCCGGGCGACCCATCCTTCGTCACCCAGTTCCGGAAGGCGGACTCCTGCCGCTTGAACTTACCGCCGGTCGATTTCGTGTCGTACCACTTGTCGGTCCATTGGCCGTCGACGAGGAGTCCCATTGTCTTTCCTTCCTTTACCGTTCTTGCGTGTGCCGGATCACTCTTCCGGCGGCAGGTCCACCAGCACGATCTCGGCGTCGTCGAGCGCGCGGATGGTGAGCGTCTCGATATCGCGGATCGCGGCGCCCGAGCGTTCATCGACCTCAACGCCGTTCACCTCGATCCGGCCCTTCGCGGGCACGAGATAGGCGAGGCGGCCCTTGCCGATGAGATGGGTCACTTGCGCGCCCGCGTCGAGGGTCGCGCCCAGAACTTCCGCGTCCTGCGCGATCCAGAGCGCCTCGGCGGGCGCGTCCGTCTTGCCGCTTGCGAGCGGCACGAGCTTGCCCTTGCGGCCATCCTTCGGGAAGGCGGCCGTTTCCCAGCGCGGCGTCACGCCATGCCGGTTCGGCTCGATCCAGATCTGGAAGATGCGGGTGTCCTCGTCCTCGAGGTTCCACTCCTCGTGCTGGATGCCGCGGCCCGCCGACATCACCTGAACGTCGCCCGCAACGGTGCGGCCTTCATTGTTCAGGTGATCGCGATGCGTGATCGCGCCTTCGCGGACATAGGTGATGATTTCCATGTCGCGATGGGGATGGGGCGGAAAGCCGGTCTTCGCGCGAATGAGATCGTCGTTCCAGACCCTGAGCTTGCCCCAGCCCATGCGGGCGGGATCGTAATAGCCGGCAAAGGAGAAGTGATGCTTCGCGGTGAGCCAGCCGTGCTCCGCACCGCCAAGACTGTCGAAATTGCGAACATCGATCATGTGCCGATCCTTTCCATGAATGGCAGAGCCCGGCCGGCCCCGAGGGAGGGGAAAGCGGCCGGCCAGGCCCGAAGATCCGGTACGCGCTACAGATGCAACCGGACCTTCTCTGGGTGTTCCGTCAGGCGGCGAGCTTTCCCGCGATCGCCGCGACGTGGGCGCCCTGCTTCCGCGCAAGGCTGAGTTCCTTTTCGGACGGCTGGCGCTTGCCGTCGCCGCCCGCGAGCGTCGAGGCGCCGTAGGGCGAACCGCCGCGGACCTCGGAGATGTCGAAGAGCTCCGTGCCGACCGGGTAGGGCAGGCCCACGATCACCATGCCGTGGTGGAGCAGCGTCGAGTGGAACGAGGTGATGGTCGTCTCGTTGCCCGCGCCCGTGCCGGTCGAGGTGAAGACGCTGCCGACCTTGCCCGCCAGCGCGCCCTTGGCCCACAAGCCGCCGGTCTGGTCGAGGAAGATGCGCATCTGGCCGGACATGTTGCCGAAGCGGGTCGGCGTGCCGAAGATCACGGCGTCGTAGTCGGCGAGTTCCTGCGGGGAGGCGACCGCCGCATCCTGATCGACCTTCATGCCCGCATTCTTCATCGCCTCTTCGGGCATCGTCTCGGGAACGCGCTTTAGCGATACCTCGGTGTTGGCCTCAGAGGCCGCGCCTTCGGCAACGGCCTTGGCCAGCGTTTCGATATGGCCGTAGGAGCTGTGATACAGCACGAGAACCTTTGTCTTTTCGCTCATTTTTTCCCTCCTTCGGCGCCCCGGCAGGGGCGCGTTGCGTTCGATGAGATCTATGTAATTCCTTTCAGTTCTGCGATAATCGGGTCAAATGAAAACAAACTGTTTCTCATAGGTGAACAATGGCGGTCGATCTGAATGCCTATGCCGTCTACGCCAAGGTGGTGGAGCTGGGCGGCTTCACGGCGGCGGCGGACGCGCTCGGCCTCTCGAAATCCATGGTGAGCCGCCAGATATCAACGCTGGAGGACGAACTCGGGGTGCGCCTCCTCAACCGGACGACGCGGCGGATCGCCCTCACCGAAGCGGGGGCGGTCGTCTTCGAGCGGGCGCAGCGCATCGTCCTGGAGGCGCAGGAGGCGGCGGAAGAAGCGACCTGCGTCGAGGGCGCGGTGCGCGGCCAGCTCCGCATCAACGCGCCGATGAGTTTCGGCATCAGTCAGCTCGGCCCCGTGATGCCGGAGTTCATGGCGCGCCATCCGGAGCTCACCGTCGATCTCGTGCTGAACGACCGGCGCGTCGATCTGATCGAGGAAGGCTTCGACGTTTCCTTGCGGATTTCGGCGCTGACGGATTCAAGCCTGATCGCGCGGCAGCTGGCACCCGTCGAACGCTACATCGTCGGCGCGCCCTCCTATTTCGAGAAGCACGGGGTGCCGAAGCGCCCGGCCGATCTCGCGGACCATCCGTTCCTTCTCTACACGCTGCTTTCGCGGCCCAACCTTCTCGAGCTGACGAATGGCGAGGGTGAAAGCGAGCAGGTGGAAATGAAAGGCCGCTTCCTCTGCAACAATGCGGACGCGATGCAGACGATGATGCTGGCCGGTACGGGGCTCACCTTCTCGCCGGACTTCATCTGCCATGAACATCTGAAGCGCGGCACGCTCGTGCGCGCGCTGGAGGACTGGAGCGTGCCGGCGCTGACGCTTCACGCGATCTATCCGCATACGCGGCATCTTTCGGCGAAGGTGCGCGCCTTCGTGGATTTCTCGGTGGAGAAGTTCGGGCCGGGGAAAGCGCCGTGGTTACAGGCATGAAAAAGGCGGGCACCGGGCCCGCCTTTTCGTTGTTCGGATCGCGTGAAACCTAGACCGGTTCCCAGGTGAAGACGGAGGCCGTTGCGCCGAGATCGGTGTAGCCGCCTTCCATCGCGGGGATGCCGTGGCTGAGGATCGTTTCCGGCGTCCAGCCGTCGACGCGGGCGACCGACTTCACGGGGCGGGGCTGCGAGAAGAGGACGATCTCGTTGCCGCGCACGGAGAAGATCTGGCCGCTCGTCTTGCACTGGGGCGAGGCGAGGGCGACCGAGAAATTGCCGACCTGTTCGGCGCGCATCGCGTTCTTCATGCGCTCGACACGCTGCGCGGAGGCTTCGTCCTTCACCGGGATGGTCGCGATCATGCGCGTCCAGGCGAAGGGGGCGATGATGTTGGAGCGGACGTTCTTGTTCGCGCCTTCCATCGCGATGATGCGCGAGAGACCGGCAATGCCCATCTTGGCGGCGGCGTAGTTCGCCTGGCCGATATTGCCGATGAGGCCGGAGGTGGAGGTGAAGAGGACGAAGCTGCCTTCTTCCTGCTCGCGGAAGTGATTGATCGCCGCGCGCGTGATGTTGTAGCTGCCCTTCAGATGCACCTCGAGGACGGCGTCCCAGTCCTCGTCCGGCATCTTGTGGAACATGCCGTCGCGCAGGATGCCCGCCGGGCTGATGATCGAGTGGAGGCCGCCGAAGGTGTCGAGCGCCTGCGCGATCATGTTTTCCGCACCGGACTTCAGCGACACGCTGTCGGAATTCGCGACCGCCTCGCCGCCCGCCTTCTTGATCTCGTCGACGGTCTTCTGGGCCGCGCTCGCGTCGCCCGCATCGCCGCCCTTCACGCTGCCGCCGAGGTCGTTCACCACGACCTTCGCGCCCTCGCGCGCCGCGATCAGCGCGCATTCCTTGCCGATGCCGCCCGCGGCACCCGTGACGAGCACGACCTTGCCTTCCAGAATTCCCATGACGCTCTCCCTGTCGCTTGAGGGTTTCTCTTGTTGGCGGGCAAGCTAGCCAAGCACGGGGCCCCGTTCCAGCCTTTTTAGGCCTGCCGGAGGGGCGGGTGGGGCTTTCAAAGCCGCTTTACGGGGGCGGCGGCCCGTGCTATCCGCCTTTTCTTCCGGAGCGGGGCTCCGGGCATAAGGATCTGTGTGAAATGGCGCGGTTCATGTCGCAGCGACGACGAGAGACGGTTCGGGGCCTTCGACGCCTCGGGCTCATGCGCGCCCGCACGGTCCTCTCTTTCGCCTGAGCGCGGAAGCGGCAGTGACGGGTGAGCGCTTCTCACCTCTCTCCCTCCGCTGCCAGACGAGATAAGTCCCATGTTTGAAATCGAAGCCGAGCGGCCCGAGCACGGGCCAGCCATCGAAGCGCTGCTGGACCTTTCCTTCGGCCCCGGCCGCTATGCGAAGGCGGCGCAGCGGCTGCGCGAAGGCAATACCGCGGTGCCGGAGCTCTGCTATGTCGCCTTTGCGGGCGAGGGGGCGGAGCGGCGCATGGTGGGGGCGTTGAGCTTCTGGCCGGTCGTGATCGGCGGCGTGCCGGGGCTGATGCTCGGGCCGCTCGCCGTCGAGCCGCAGCTGCGCGGCAAGGGCTGCGGCATCAGGCTGATGGAGAAGGGGCTCGCCGACGCGAAGAAGCTCGGCTACCGGCTCGTGATCCTGGTGGGCGACGCGCCCTATTACGCGCGGGTCGGTTTCGGGCCGGTGCCGCCGGGGCGGCTCACCATGCCGGGGCCGGTCGACCCCGCGCGGCTTCTCTACCGCGAACTCGATATCGGCGCCTTCGGGCGCGCGAAGGGCCCGATCACCAAACCCTAGTTCTTCTGCATGGCCGCGATGAGGGCCGGGACGTTGTGGCGGAACATGGCGGCATAGGTCGGCGCAGGGCCGCCCGGCGCCGACAGGGCATCCGAGTAAAGCGTGCCGCCCTCCTCCGCGCCGGTTTCGCGCGCGATGGTTTCCATCATGCGCGGGTCGGACAGGTTCTCGATGAAGAGCGCGCGGATCTTCTGTTGCCGGATCTGGTCGATCAGGCGGGCGAGCGCGCCCGCGCCGGGTTCCGCCTCGTTGCCGATGCCGAGCGGCGAGATGAACGCGACGCCATAGGCATCGCCGAAATAGCCGAAGGCGTCATGCGTCGTGATGACCTTGCGTTTCTCCTGCGGCAGTTTCGCAATTTCGCTCTTCACCCAGCCGTCGAGCTTTCTCAGTTCGGTGATGTAGCTCTCCGCATTCGCCTGGTAGACGAGCGCGTTGTCCGGGTCCTTCTCGGCGAGCGCGTCGGCGATGTTCTGCACATATATGATGCCGTTCCCGAGGCTCTGCCAGGCATGCGGGTCGAAATCGCGCGCGGCTTCCGGGTAGCCGTCGGCATCGTGGCCATGTTCATCGCCTTCTTCCTCGTGCCGCGCCTTTTCTTCTTCCGTGAGGCGGCGGGGCGAGACGCCGAAACTTGCCGTCACATATTTCGCTTTCGTTCGCGCGGCGGCGGCGAGGCGGATCATCCAGGGCTCGAAGCCGAGACCGTTCATGACGAGGACATCGGCTTCGGCGAGCGCGGTGGCATCGGCCGGATCCGGCTCGAAGGAATGCGCGTCGCCGTCCGGGCCGACGAGCACCGTCACGTCGACATTGCTGCCGCCGACATTTCGCACCATGTCGCCGAGGATCGAGAAGCTCGCGACCACTTTCAGAGGCTCCTCCGCGCGGGCCGGGAGCGCGAGGGCGCCCGCGAGCAGCAGCGAAAGGCCGAGGGTGACGAGGTTCTTCATCGCTTCATTCTCCCTGGTCGTGGAAGTGCGCCCGCGGGAAATAACGTGTGCGCAGGCTGTCGCGGGGTCCGAGCATGATAGAGCCGACATAGAAGACGCCTGCCGTGAGCACGATGGCCGGGCCCGAGGGCAGGTCGAAATTGTAGGAAACAAGTAGGCCGACAAGGCCGGAAAGAAAGGCCAGCACCGACGAAAGGACGGCGAGCGACCAGACGGCGCCTGCCCAGAAGCGGGCGGCGGCAGCGGGGAGCATCATGAGGCCGAGCGCCATCAAGGTGCCGAGCGCCTGGAAGCCCGCGACGAGGTTCACGACCACGAGCACGAGGAAGACGAAATGCCAGAGCGTGCCGCCGCCCGTCGTTGCGCGGAGGAAGGCCGGATCGAAGCATTCGATGACGAGGGGGCGGTAGATGACGGCGAGCGTCACCAGCGTCAGCGTCGCGATCGAGGCGATGAGGAGGAGGGCGTCGTCCGTCACCGAGAGGATGGTGCCGAAAAGCACATGCAGGAGATCGACGTTAGACCCCTTCGCCGAGACGATCAGCACGCCGAGCGCGAGGCTGATGAGGTAGAAGCCGGCAAGGCTCGCGTCCTCGCGGAGCGCCGTCGCGCGGGAGATGAGCCCGGCAAGGAGCACGACGGCGAGGCCTGCCACAAGGCCGCCCGCGCTCATCGACCAGATCGAAAGGCCGGCGACGAGAAAGCCGATGGCCGCGCCAGGCAGGATCGCGTGGCTCATGGCGTCGCCCATGAGGCTCATGCGGCGGAGCACGAGGAAGGTGCCGATGGGGCCGCCGCCAAGCGCGAGCGCGAAGCAGGCGATGAGCGCACGCCGCATGAAGCCGTAATCCGCGAAGGGCGCGATCAGCGCGTCGTAGATCATGCCGCGTCGCTCCAGCCGTCGGAAATGTAGCGCGCGCGGCGCAGGTTTTCCGCCGTGAGAACCTCTTCCGTCGGGCCCCATGCGACCGGCTCGCGCGCCATCAGCAGCGTTCGCGGGAAGCTCGCGCGGACCCGCTCGAGATCGTGCAGCACGGCGATGACCGTGCGGCCCTCGGCGTGCCATCCCTCAACAAGGCCCATGAGATCGGCGCTGGTGCGTTCGTCCACGGCGGCGAAGGGCTCGTCGAGGAGGATCAGGCTCGCGTTCTGCAGCATGAGCCGCGCGAAGAGCGCGCGCTGCAACTGGCCGGCGGAAAGCGCGCCGACCTGTTTTGTTTCGAAACCGTCGAGGCCGACGCTCGCGAGCGCGGCGCGGGCGCGCTTCACGTGTTCGCCGGTGATGGTGCGGAAGAGGCCGACCTCGCGCCAGAGACCGAGCGAGACGGCGTCGAGGACGGAGATGGGGAAGCTGCGGTCGATTTCGGCCAGTTGCGGCAGATAGGCGATCCGTTCGCGCGGGCCGCCGTCGAGCGCGACGCTGCCTTCATCCGGATGCAACAGTCCGGCGATCGTTTTGAGGAGCGTCGACTTGCCCGCGCCGTTCGGTCCGACAATGGCGGTGAGGCTGCCGGGGGTGAACGCGCCGGTGAGGTGATGAACGGCGGGGACGCGGTCATAGGCGACGGTGAGGTCGCGAATGCCGATGGCGGGCACGGCGTTCATCGCGCCAGCGCCCAGAAGACGGCGAGCCAGAGCACGGCCGCGCCGCCCAGCGCCACGGCGAGGCGCGCGCCGATACCGGCGGCGAGCGCGCTGGCGCGCGGGGCGTCCGGCAAGGGGGCGGGATCGGGGTCGCGATGGGCTGCGCGATGGCTCACGGGGCCGCTCCAGGTCTCATGATTTGTGATATTATAACATCGCGGAACCTAGGCCGCTTTCGCCGGAATGGC
Organism: Parvibaculum sp.; assembly: GCA_017642695.1. Lineage (GTDB taxonomy): Bacteria > Pseudomonadota > Alphaproteobacteria > Parvibaculales > Parvibaculaceae > Parvibaculum. The sequence goes on from JAEPQD010000002.1 coordinate 427,085, forward strand.
AAGCGGGAACCGGCCTTAGCGGCCCTCGCGCCACCAGGCCAGTGCCAGCGCGCCGAGGATCAGAATGAGGGCGACGGGACCGGTCAGCAGCGGCACCTGGTGGACGGCATGGACGAGATATTGCTCGTTGCGGCGGAGCCCGATCCAGTTCGACCCGGCCGCGTCCTGACCGGCGCGGACGGAACGGATGCCGGGCGTGTCGCCGGCGTCTTCCCCCGCCCACCAGATGCCGCCACCGGTCGCGTCCGTTATGGGGCGGAGCGGTTTTTCCGTTGCGCGAACGTCGGCGATCTCGCGCGGGTTCAGGGGGCCCGCCGCCGCGACGGCGGACAGGTCGCCCTGGGTCACGCGGTAGAGGCCGAGTTCGGACGCGCCCATCGTCGCTTCGAAGCGGCCGGGTGCGACTTCCTCCATCGCGAGCTCGCGGGTCTTTCCGGTGGGGGTCGTGACGGTTGCGGGCGGTGTCGTATCGCGCATGGTGCGCCGGCGGAGTGTCAGCGTGCCGCCCTGCGCGGAAGCGGCGAGGTTCTCTTCCTCGAGATCCGGTTCCTTCATCAGCCAGTGGGCGAGGCGGCGCAGAAGCTCCGCCTGCGGACCGCCGCCTTCGTAGCCGCGCGACCAGAGCCAGATCTGATCGGAGAGAAGCTGCGCGACGCGGCCCTCGCGTGCCCGGGCGAGCACCATCAGCGGCTGGCCGTCCGGCGTTTCCATCAGTATGTCGCCGCCATCGACTTCCGCGTCGATGGTCCGGAACCAGCGGCCCCATGCGGGCGGCTCGCTTTCCGCGCCGGGGAGGTCTGCGGTCACGGGATGGCGGTCGCCGGTATCGGTGATGCCGGGCGTGTAGCCGCCCGTCGTCGTCTCGCCGGTCGGCTGCGCGGGCAGGATCGCGGCGAGCGGCGTGCGGTAGATCGAAAAGGGCGAGGCGAAGGCGGGCCCCGCCGCCGCGAGGAAGGCACCGCCATTCTCGACGTAATCCACGATGTTCAGGAAATAGGCGATGGGCAGCACACCGCCGCGCCGCTTGTAGCGGTCGAAGATGATGAGATCGAATTCGTCGAGCTTCTCGTCGAAGAGTTCGCGCGTCGGAAAGGCGATGAGCGAGAGTTCGCCGATGGGCGTGCCGTCCTGCTTTTCCGGCGGACGCAGAATGGTGAAATGGACGAGATCGACGGAGGGATCGGATTTCAGCAGGTTGCGCCAGGTGCGCTCGCCGGGATGCGGCTCGCCCGAGACGAGCAACACGCGCAACCGGTCGCGCACGCCGTTCGCGACGACAACGGCGCGGTTGTTCAGGACAGTCAGTTCGTCGGGCCCTTCCTCGACGTCGATCTCGATGACGTTGGGCCCGCCATGGGCGAGGGAGAGCGTCACTTCCGTCGTTTCGCCGATGGTGGCACGCGTCGTCGCGATCTCTTCGCCATCGACTGTGATGGTGACGTTTGCCGTCTCGCCTGCCTGCTGGTCTCCGGCGGAGGTTTCGTCGACGCGGAAGGAAAGATCGACGGGCTCGCCGACGATGCCGAAGCGCGGCGCTTCGGTGATGCGGAGCCGCCGGTCCTTCTCGCCCTTGCGGCCGATGATGAGCCCGTGCACAGGCGCATCGAAGCCGAGCGCGTCCGCCGTCTTCGGTACGTCATGGACCTGCCCGTCGGTGATCATGATCGCGCCCGCGATGCGTTCGCGCGGGACATCGGCGAGCGCTTCCTCCAGCGCGGCGAAGAGAGCGGTGCCCTTTTCGTCCTCGGGATTGTTCACGGCGGTCACGATGCGCGTCTCGATGCCGTCCTCACGCGCGAGCCGCTCGGCGACCCTGGTCAGTGCGGCGGAGGTCTCGTCGGGCCGTGCGCCAATCTCCTGGCTCTGGCTCCGGTCGACAACAATGGCCGCGACATCGGGCACCGTCTCGCGGTCTTCCTGCCGCACGGTCGGATTGAGCAGCGCGAGCACGAGAACGGCAAGTGCCGCCGTTCGCCAGGGCGCGCCGCGAGCGCGCCGCCATGCCGAATAGGCAAGCGCGGCAATGCCGGGAACGGCAAGCGCCGCGATCAGCAGCACCGGAAGCAGAGGTTCGAAGACGATATTCCAGGCCATCGCGTTCGCCCTACTGCCCGAGGCGCTCGAGGAGCGCCGGGACGTGAACCTGATCCGACTTGTAGTTGCCGGTCAGCGCATAGATGACGAGATTGACGCCGAAGCGCTCCGCCATTTCGCGCTGGCGCTCGCCGCCTGGCGTTACCGGATAGAGCGGCCTCCCGTCCGGGTCGCGGGCCCAGGCGGCGGCATAGTCGTTGGAGCCGACGACAATGGTCGAGACGCCGTCATTGGCGAGATTGCCGGCTTCCGCGGCGGTGGATGCTTCCACCCACACCTGTCCGCCGTCCCAGCGGCCGGGAAAGCTGTGCATCAGGTAGAACGATTTCGTGAGCACATGATCGGGCGGCACGGGCTCGAGTGGCGGCAGGTCGAGACGGCCGAGCAGGCGGCGCAGCGTTTCCGTGCCGGGAGGCACGGTGCCGCCGATGGCTTGATCCTGGTCGCGGGTGTCGAAAAGGATGGTGCCGCCATTCTTCATGTAGGCGTTGATCCGGCCGAGCGTTTCCGGCGAGAGGTTTTCCTGTCCCGGCGACATCGGCCAGTAGATCAGCGGAAAGAAGGCGAGCTCGTCCGTTGCGATGTTCACGCCCATCGGTTCCGCCGGCTCGAAGGCGGTGCGCGCGCGGATCACGCGGCTGAGCCCCGAGAGACCCGCTTCGCTCGTCGCGTCGACGGCGTCGTCGCCTGTCAATACATAGGCGAGACGCGTGTCGAGGGAAGCCTCAAGCGCGAAGGCGTCTGCGTCCTGAGCGCGCGCATCGAAAACGGGCAAGACGAGAAGCGCCGCAAGGAGAAGCGGTGTTGCGCGAGAGGCGAAGCGCACCTTCCGGATCTTTTCCGTTTCGAAGAGACCCGTCACCCAGAGCGCGGCGATGGTATCGAGCACGGCGAGCGCCAGAGCGAGTGCAAACAGGAGCGAAGCGAGGCGCGTTTCGCCCGCGCCTTCGAAGCTGCGACGCTCGCTCGCGCCCGGCGCTGCGGAAAGCGCCGTGAGTTCGAGTTCGGGCGTTGCGAGGTTGAGCGCGCGCGGGGATGCCGCAGTGCCGTAGAGACCCGGCGGGTGGCGCGGGCTGCGCTCGGCGCTTTCGAACTGCTCGATGGTAATGGCGGTGGCCGTCGCGGGCGGCGTGCCGAGCCGTCCGAAACCGTTCAGGGTGGCGATGGGGTTCAGCAGGTCTCGTTCGCGCGCGCCGCCGGCTTCCGTTCCCTCATCGCCCGTCGTGGCGGAGGCCTGCGAAAGGGCGACGGTGCGCCTGAGCATTTCGACGAAGAGACCTGAGATCGGCAGGTTCGACCAGTCGCGATTGGCCGTCACGTGGAACAGGACGACGGTGCCGCTGCCGCGCCTGGCGGCGGTGACGAGCGGCGTGCCATCGGAAAGCCGCGCCCATGTCCGGCCGGCGAGGTCGGGTGCGGGTTCGGCGAGTACCTGCCGCGATACGGTCACGTCTGCGGGAACGTCGAGACCGAAGAAGGGGCTGTCTTCCTCGAAAGGCGCAAGGTTCTGCGGCGTACTCCAGGAAAGCGCGCCGCCCAGCGCGCGGCCGCCCGTGCGGAGCGGCACGGGCACGAGGTCGTCGCTCTTCTCGGCCATGCGCGGGCCTGCGAACCGGATGAGAAGGCCGCCATCCTCCACCCATGCCGCGACACGGTCTCGGTCGTTGCCGGTCAGGGTGCCGATATCGGCAAGAACGAGAACCGAGAGCGGCGAGGAAAGAAGTTCGGCAATCGTGTCCCCCGCTTCACGGGCGGGAGAGGAGTCGCGAAGTTCGACATAGGGTGCGAGAGCGCGGCGAAGGTAGTAGGCGTCGGACAGAAGCGGCTGCGCCTCCTCCGACGATGCGCCCGAAACGATACCGACATTGCGGCGGCGCCAGCGTTCATCGGCGAGTACGACGGCGCCAGCCGATGTCTCGCCGGCGATCTCCAGACGCGCGATCCGGTTGCGGAGTTCGAGCGGCAGGTCGAAGGCGGCCCGTGCCGAAGTTTCGCCCGGAGCCAAGGTGAAGCGCGTCTCGCCAAGCACGCTGCCGTCCGCGTCGATGGCGCGCACGCCGCCTTCGAGGCTCCCGCGCGCATGTGCGCGAAGCACGGCGGGTGCGATGCCGTCTTCGCCCTCGACGGGCGGCAACAGCGCCAACGCAAGGTTTTGCGGTGCGGGTTCGATGAGCGTCAGGCCTGCGTCGCCCGCGATTTCCGACAGGCGCTCCGAGAATTGTGCGGCGGCGCCGTAGTCGAGTCCGTCGCCGATCCAGACCGTCTGGATGCTGCCGCCGAGCGTCGCCGCGCCTTCGAGACGTTCGGCAAGGGCGATGCGGTCGGGTTCGATCGGTTGCGGTTCCATCGCGCGGGCGCGCGCATCGGCATCGCCTGCCGCCTCGAAGGTGAGTTCGGGCGGGTTCGCCTCGGGCGCGGTGCCGACCACGAGGACGGGGCGGTCGGCGCGACCTGCTTCGGCAATCAGGCCATCCATCGCCGCGCGGCGCTCGGTCCAGCGCGATGCCGCAGCCCAGCCATTGTCGGTGACGATGAGGAGGGGGCCGGAGCCGGCAATGCGCGGCGTCGGATTCCAGAGCGGTTCGGCAAGCGCGAGCACGATCAGCGCGGCAATCGTCATGCGGAGCAGCAGCAGCCAGAGCGGCGTATGGGCGGGCGTTTCTTCCTCGCGGACAAGGCCGACGAGAAGGCGGATCGCCGGAAAGCGCACGCGCTTGGGCAGCGGCGGGCTCACGCGCAGGAGCCACCAGATTGCGGGCAAGGCGGCAAGGCCCAGCAGAATCCAGGGACTTGCGAAGGCGAGGGGTCCGAGCGTCAGCATGGGTCAGCGGCCGCCATCAGAGGCCCGCGCGCGGCGCTTTGCGCGCGGCAAGCGCGCCGGACAGTGCGCTGTAGAGCGCGAGCAGCGCCGTTTGCGGTCCCCGATCCGTGCGGTGTGTGGCGAAGGTGAAGTTGATCCGCCGCGCCGTTTCGAGAATGCGGTTGCGGTGGATCTCGAGGCGCTGGTGATAGGCTTCGCGCAGGTTCTGCGCGCGGCCGACCATGAGCCGCAACTCCTCTTCCACGCCTTCGAACTCGGTGCGGCCGGAAAAGGGCAGGTCTTCCTCTGCCGGATCGAGCACCTGGATCATGTGACCGCGGATGCCTTCGGCGGCATAGTTCTTCAGACGCGCGACGATGTCCTCGGCGGGCGAGAGAAAATCGCTGATGAGAACAACCTGCGCGTGACGCGGCAGGTGGCCGGGCGGGGGCAGGCTCGCCGACCCGGCGTTCCCTTCCGTTTCCGGTGCGTCGAGCAGGGAATGGGCCATGCGCCGCAGCGCGGCGCGGCCGGGCGTCGGGGTGAAGCCGTGGCCGAGCGGCGCGATGCTCTCGCCGCCCTGGACGAGCAGCGAGGAGAGCGCCAGCGCAAGCACGGTCGCGCGGTCCTTCTTGGTGCAGGGTGCGAAGTCGGAGGCATAGTCCATCGAGGCCGAGCCGTCGCGCCAGATCCAGATGCTTTCGGCAGCCTCGCGTTCCGTTTCGCGCACGAAGAGATGCGCCGAGCGCGCGGAGTGACGCCAGTCGACGGAAGACGCGGTGTCGCCTTCGCGATAGCGGCGGAATTGCCAGAAGGTTTCGCCCATGCCGGTGCGGCGGCGGCCATGCACGCCCTGCGCGATGGTGGAGGCGACATGCTCTGCCTCGGTCACCAGCGGCGGCATGGCCTCGGCGAGCGACTCGGCCTGCTCGCGCAGACCGATGGCGCCGGAAGGAGCCGTGTGTGACCGGGTGAGGCTCATTTCTCTCTTTCGTTCAGCCGAGGTTGCGGCAGAGCCTGTCGATAACGCCGCTGACCGTCACGCCTTCGGCACGCGCCGAGAAGTTGAGCGCCATGCGGTGGCGCAATACGGGCGCTGCAAGCGACGTCACATCTTCTATGGAGGGCGAGAAGCGCCCGTCGATCAGCGCGCGGGCGCGCACTGCGAGCATCAGCGCCTGGCTTGCGCGCGGGCCCGGTCCCCAGGCGACGTGACGTTCGACCTCTTCCGATGCGCCTTCTTCCGGACGCGCGGCGCGGACGAGTTCGAGGATCGCGTTCACGACCTTTTCGCCGACGGGCACGCGGCGGACCAGCCGTTGCGCCGCCATCAGGTCGTCGGTCGACATGGCGTTGCGCGCCTCGGCGACGCTTTCGCCGGTCGTCGAGAGCAGCATCCGCCGTTCCGACTCGAGATCGGGGTAGTTCACGTCGATCTGCATCAGGAAGCGGTCGAGCTGGGCTTCCGGCAGCGGATAGGTGCCTTCCTGCTCGAGCGGGTTCTGCGTCGCGAGCACGTGGAAGGGCTTCGGCAGCTCGTAGCGGACGCCTGCCACCGTCACCTGCTTTTCCTGCATCGCCTGCAGCAGCGCGGACTGGGTGCGGGGGGAGGCACGGTTGATTTCGTCTGCCATCAGCAACTGGCAGAAGACAGGGCCCTTGATGAAACGGAAGCTCCGGTGGCCCTGGTCCGATTCTTCCAGCACCTCGGAGCCGAGAATATCGGCCGGCATCAGGTCGGGCGTGAACTGCACGCGCTTGTCGTCGAGCCCGAGTACCTGCCCCATGGTGTGGACGAGGAGCGTCTTCGCGAGGCCCGGCACGCCCACGAGCAGCGCATGACCCCCTGCCAGCACCGTGACCAGCGTCTGGTCGATCACGGCTTCCTGTCCGAAAATCACCTCACCGATGGCGTCGCGCGCCGCTGCGATTTTCGCGCCTGTCGCCTCGATTTCCTCGACGGCGGAACCGTCGGCTTCACTGAGTGTCTGCATTGACCTACATATTGGGAGTGGCGGAGTTTCGATCCGCCACCGTGCCACATCCCGTATCGTTTCGCGCGCCGCCATTGGCGCGGGCCTTCTTGACGATAATATGGCCGGATTCTGAGGCTTACGGCACGAAATCGCCGATCAAGTTTGCGGGAGGAGAGGAAATATGGCCGCCGTGACCGGAAAGACAGCCGCGAAAGCCGAAAAGTCCGCCTCCGGCAGTGCGCCGGGTGGCCTGAAGGGGCTCGCCGCCGCCGAGGAGGCGGGAAAGAAAGCGAAGGGCCTGCCGCCGGTCCATCTGTGGAATCCCGAGTTCTGCGGCGATCTCGACATGCGGATCGCGCGGGACGGCACCTGGTTCTATCTCGGCACGCCGATCGGGCGCGAACGTCTCGTGCGCCTGTTCTCGACCGTGCTGCGTCATGATGAGGACGGCAAATACTATCTCGTGACGCCGGTCGAGAAGGTCGGCATCACGGTGGAGGATGCGCCCTTCGTCGCCGTCGCGATGAAGGTGGAAGGCGAGGGCCGCGACCAGGTGCTGACCTTCACCACCAATGTCGGCGACGAGACGGTAGCGGGCGAAGAACATCCGATGCGTTTCGAGATCGACAAGGAGACGGGTGAGCCCGCGCCCTACGTTCATGTCCGCGCGCGGCTCGACGCGCTCATCAACCGCGCCGTCTTCTACGATCTGGTCGAGCTTGGTGTGGAAGAGGAACACGAGGGCGAGACGTGGTTCGGCATCTGGTCCGGCGGTGTCTTCTTTCCCTTCCAGCGAGCTGGCGAGGTGGCGTCGTAGCCGTCCCCCACATGAAGCCATACCGCGATCTCATCCTTTCCCGGACCGAACGTAAGCCGCCTGCGCTTGAGGCGTTGCTTGCAAGCGAGGGGTTGCCGGGGCTCCGGGGCGATCACGATCTCAATCCGCCGGAGGGCAATGTCTGGGTGGAGCCGGAGGACCGGGGGTCGCTGCGCCCCGCCGCCGTGCTTGTTGGCGTGATCGAGCATGCTCACGGGCCGCATGTGCTGCTGACGCGGCGCGCGGACCATCTCGGTTCCCATTCGGGGCAGGTCGCCTTTCCGGGCGGCAAGATCGAGCCCGGCGAGAGCCCTGCCGAGGCCGCGATCCGCGAGGCGGAGGAGGAAGTGGGCCTCGATCCCGCCCATGTCGAGGTGGCGGGCTATCTCGATGCCTACGAGACGGGGACGGGCTTCCGCATCCTGCCCGTGGTCGGTTTCGTGCGGCCGGGCTTCACGCTCACCATCTCGCCCGACGAGGTGGCGGAGGCGTTCGAGGTGCCGTTCGATTTCCTGATGGACCCGGGCAATCACGAGCGCCATCACGCGATGTGGCGCGGCAAGCGTCGCGAATATTATGCCATGCCCTATAATGGTCATTACATCTGGGGTGCGACGGCAGGCATGCTGAAAAACATGTATGACCGGCTGTATGGCGCCTGAGCACGGCGACTGAATGCCTCATGGGTGCGCGGCGCCCGGCATCTGTATAGTCTTGCGAACAACTATCAAGAAGTGAGTGAGGAAGCCTCCAATGAGCGCCGAGAAGGAACTGGCCCGCGCCCCGTGGCTCAACGAAGCCGACACGAAGGCCGTCATGGACGCGCTCCAGGCGGAGGGCGGGGCGGCGCGCTTCGTCGGCGGGTCGGTGCGCAATGCGCTGATGGGCGAGCCGGTGAGCGATGTCGACATCGCGACCACGGCGACGCCGGAAAAGGCGAAGGCGCTGCTGGAAGCCAAGGGCGTCAAGGTCGTGCCGACGGGCATCGACCACGGCACGATCACCGCCGTCACCTCCACGCGCCATTTCGAGATCACGACGCTCCGCGTCGATGTCGCGACGGATGGGCGCCGCGCCGATGTCGCCTTCACGGACGACTGGGTGGAGGATGCGAAGCGGCGCGACTTCACGATGAACGCGCTCTACTGCGATGCCGATGGCACGGTGCACGATCCGCTGGGCGGGCTCGACGACCTCAAGGCGCGCCGGGTGCGCTTCATCGGCGATCCGCATGAGCGCATCCGCGAGGATTACTTGCGCATTCTCCGCTTCTTCCGCTTCCATGCCTGGTACGGCAAGGGCGAGCCGGACGATGCGGGTCTTCGCGCCTGCGCGGAAGAGAAGGAGGGCTTGCGCCAGCTTTCGGGCGAGCGCGTGCGCGACGAACTCTTCAAGATCGCGAGCGCCGACAATGCGGGCGAGGCCTACCGGCAGATGGCGGCGGCGGGCATCCTCGCCATCGTGCTGCCGGAGGCGAGCCGCCTCGACCGGTTCGAGAAATATGTGGAGATCGAGGCGACGCAGCTTTTCGCGCCCGCCGATCCGGTGCTGCGCCTCGGCGCGATGCTCGACCTCGATGCGGCGGGCGTCGCCGCGCTGGCGCAGCGGTTGAAACTCTCCAACAAGGATCGCGACCGGCTCGCCGCGATGCTCACCGACCAGACGAAAATCGTCTGTTACCTCTCGATGCGCGAGGTCCGGCGCGCGCTCTATCTCATGGGGCTCCGCCTTTTCAAGGACCGCGTCTCGCTCGGCTGGGCGGATGACCGGCGCGGCCACAACGCCTTCCAGTGGCGCGCCATGCTTGCCATGGCGGACAGCTGGGAAAAGCCCGAACTGCCGCTCACCGGTGAGATGATCAAGGCCGCCGGCGTGCCGGAGGGGCCGGAGATCGGCCGTGTACGGAAGGAAGTCGAAGAGTGGTGGGTCGACAGCGACTTCATCGACGACGAATTCTCGATCATCGAACGCCTGAAGGCCGTGGTGCAGGCGACGGTCTATTGAGCGCCAAAGGGGAGGGGAGACCATGATCCGTTCTGCGTTTCTGTCCTTGGCACTGTTGCTGCCGCTTGCCGGATGCGGCGATGCCGGGCCCGAGGCCGATGCCTCGCGCGCCGCGGCGGTGTTCTACGACATCGTGCTCAGCGAGCGCAGCGGCGGCGTGCCGGGCGAAGATCTGCGGGCGCGGCTCCGTCCCGTCATCTCGCCCGATCTCGACAGTCTGATCGCCCAGGCCGCGGAGGCCGAACGACGTCACGCGGAGCGCACGAACAATTCCGAGCCGCCCTATCTCCAGGGCGACATCTTCTCCTCGCTCTTCGAGGGGCCGACGGCCTATGAAATCGGCCCCTGCGAGCGGAAGGAAGAAGACGGCGCAACGTTCACGCGCTGCGAGGTGATGCTGGTGCATGAGGGCGACGACCCCGTGCAGTGGAAGGACCGCGTGATCCTTTCCGCCAATGGCGGGCCGGATGAGCGGCGCTGGCTCGTCGACGACATCCAGTATGGCGGCGACTGGGACTTCGCGATGAAGGGCTCGCTCAAGGAATCGCTCCGCGCGGTCATCGCCGAGGAAGAATAGGGCTGCGACAAATTTCCCTGCGACATTTGTGGGAATAGGCGGGGCCTCGCGCCGGGCCTAGCCTTTTCCCATGCGCGAGGAACTGATCGAGCGGTACGACCTGCGCGTGCCGCGCTACACATCCTACCCGACGGCGCCGCATTTCTCCCCTGCGGTGGACGGCGCGGCCTATGCCCGCTGGCTCCGCGCGCTCGACCCGGCGGCGCCCCTCTCGCTCTATCTCCATGTCGCCTATTGCGCCGAGATGTGCTGGTTCTGCGGCTGCCACACCAAGGCGACGCGGAAATATGCGCCGGTCGCCGACTATCTCGACGCGATGCTGGCGGAGGCGAAGCTCGTCGCCCGCGCTCTGCCTGCGCGGATGCGCGTCGATCACATCCATTTCGGCGGCGGCAGCCCGACGCTGCTGACGCCCGCCGATTTCGGCCAGACGCTCGCGACGCTCCGCGAATACTACAATGTCACGCTCGACGCCGAGATCGCCGTCGAGCTCGACCCGCGCACGGCGGACGAACCTTATGTTGCCGCGATGGCGAAGGCGGGCGTCACCCGCGCCTCCATCGGCGTGCAGGATTTCGATGCGAAGGTGCAGAAGGCGATCAACCGCATTCAGCCGCATGAGGTGACGGCCCGCGTCATCCACTGGCTCCGCGCGCATGGCGTTTCCGCCATCAACATGGATCTCTGCTACGGGCTCCCTTACCAGACCGTCGAAAGCCTTCTCGACACGGTGGACAAGGCGGCCGCGCTCCGCCCGGCGCGCATCGCGCTTTTCGGCTATGCGCATGTGCCCTGGATGAAGCCGCATCAGAAGCTCATCCCGGAAGCATCGCTTCCCGGTCTCGCCGAGCGCTGGGCGCAATACGAGACGGCGGCGGAGCGCCTCATCCAGCATGGCTACGAGGCGGTCGGCCTCGACCATTTCGCGCTGCCGGACGACGCCATGGCGAAAGCCCATCGCGCCCGCGCGCTTCACCGCAACTTCCAAGGCTACACGACCGACAAGGCGCCGGTGCTGATCGGCCTCGGCGCTTCCGCCATCGGCGCGCTGCCGCAGGGCTATGTCGCGAACGAGCTTGCCATCGACCGCTACAAGGCGGCGGTGCGCGAGGGCCGGCTGCCGGTGACGCGCGGCATCGCCGTCGGCGGCGCGGACAGGCTCCGGCGCGACGTGATCGAGCGGCTGATGTGCGACATGGGCGTCGATCTCGACGAGATCGCGCTGATGCACGACGTCGACGCCGGGACCTTCGACGATGAACTGACGCGGCTCGCCTCGCTCGAGGCGGACGGCATCGTGACGCGCGAGGGCCGCCGCCTCACCGTGACGGAGGAAGGCCGCCCGCTGGTGCGCGCCGTCTGCGCCGTCTTCGACGAATATTTGGGGCAGGGCGCGGCGCGGCATTCCAAGGCGGTCTGACGCCGTTCACGCCACCTCGTGCGAGATCGCGGCGAACGCTGCTTCCGCCGCGCGCGCCAGTTCCTCCGGCGCGATTTCGAGTTCGAGCCCATAGGCCCCGCCCGACACGAAGACCGTTCCGAAATCCTTCGCGCTCTCGTCGATGAGGGCGGGAAGCTTCTTCTTCTGCCCGAGCGGGCTGCAGGCGCCCATCTCGTAGCCGGTGGTCTTCACCGCCTTCTCCTTCGGCGCGAGGTCGACGCGCTTGCTGCCCAGGATGCGCGCCAGCGCCTTACGGTCGAGGTCACGGCTTGCGGGCACGATCGCGCAGGCGAGCTTTCCCTCCGCCGTTTCCACGATCAGCGTCTTGAAGAGCCGCGCCGGGTCGATGCCGCTCGCTTGCGCCATCTCGAGCGCCGAGGTCTTGCGGTCCTTCGGCACGTCGATTTCCCGGAACGTGCCTGTCACCCTGTTCAGCCGCACGAAACGTTCGGCCGCGGTTTCGCCCTTCGCCATGTCACGGCCACTTCACCGTGGGCGGCATGGAGGACAGGATCGAGTTCACGTTGCCGCCGGTCTTGAGGCCGAACACCGTGCCGCGGTCGTAGAGCAGGTTGAATTCGACATAGCGGCCGCGCCGCACGAGCTGTTCCTCGCGCTCTTCTTCCGTCCAGGCCTCGTTCATGTGGCGGCGGACGAGTTCGGGATAGATGCTCAAGAAGGCGCGGCCGACATCCTGCGTGAAGGCGAAGTCCTTCTCCCAGTCGCCGCTGTTCAGGTGATCGTAGAAGATGCCGCCCGTGCCGCGCGGTTCGCCCCTGTGGGGCAGGAAGAAATACTCGTCGCACCACTTCTTGAACTTCGGATAGTAGGCCGCGTCATGCGCGTCGCAGGCGGCCTTGTAGGCGGCATGGAAATCGACCGTGTCGGGATGATCCTCGCGCCGCTGCGCGTCGAGCACCGGCGTCAGATCCCCGCCGCCGCCGAACCAGCTCTTCGTCGTGTAGACATGCCGGGTGTTCATGTGCACCGCAGGCACGAGCGGGTTCTGCATATGGGCGATCAAGGAGATGCCGCTCGCCCAGAAGCGCGGGTCTTCCTCCGCGCCCTGCATCTGCTTGCGGAACTCCTCCGAGAATTCGCCATGCACGGTCGAGATGTGAACGCCCACCTTCTCGAAGACGCGGCCGTGCATGACCGACATCTCGCCGCCGCCTTCATCGCGTGCGCCGTCCCCGCGCTTCCAGGGCGTGCGCTCGAAGCGCCCGGCCGGGCGCTCCTTGAGCGTGCCGGTCAGTTCGTCTTCCAGCTTCTCGAACTCGGCGCAGATCAGGTCGCGCAATTCACGGAACCAGCTTTGCGCGCGTTCCTTCCGCTCGGCGGTGGTCTTGTCGTCGGACATGCGTCTCTTCTTCTCGATGTCGTGTGGTCGCCCCTACTTACCCGCCGGGAAGCCATTTGTCTGCCGGAGCGCCTCGGAGAGCACCATCGCCCCCGCGACCGCCATGTTGAGCGAGCGGGCCGGGGGCTTCATGGGCACCGTCACCCGCGCATCCGCAGCCTCATGCACGGCGTCCGGCACGCCCGCGCTCTCCCGGCCCAGCAGCAGGATGTCCGAGGGCTCGAAGGCGAAGCCGGTGAAGCTCTGCGGCGCCTTCGTCGTCAGCAGCACGATCCGCCCGCCGCCCGGACGGCTTGTTGAGAACGACTCCCAACAACTGTGCCTCGTCACCTGCGCCATCGCGCCATAGTCCATGGCGGCGCGCTTCAGGTCGCGGTCGTCCCAGGGGAAGCCGCAGGGTTCGATCACGTCGAGCGCCACATCGAGACAGGCGCAGAGCCGCATCAGCGTGCCGGCGTTGGGTGGAATATCGGGTTCATAAAGCGCAAGACGCATGAGCGGGCTTTCAATCCTGAGCGCGCGGGACCGGCAATGCGGTTCGGATCATGCCGGGCGCGCGAGGTGCGGCGATGCGTCATCCTGCCACAGGGGTGGCGGGGCTGGACAACGTGCCGATTGGATGCCACAAAACCACGCAACGCATGGGGCGAAAGCAGGGGATTCGTCGGTCTTTCGCACCATGCAACGGGTATGTCCGACGCCGTGCCTTGCTCTCCGAAAAGGGGGAGACCCCGTTCTGGGGACGCCGTTTTCTCGAAGCGGTGCATGCGGCGTTCGACCAATTCAACGAGGAGACCTGAACCGTGGCAGAAACCCACGCGGACGAGCCGACCCGGCGCGATTTCCTATATGTGGCAACAGGTTCGCTCGCTGCGGTCGGCGCGGCGGCGGCCATCTGGCCTCTCATCGACCAGATGAATCCCGACGCATCGGTGCTTGCGCTCGCGTCCGCAGAGTTCGACATCGGCGCCATTCCGGTCGGTCAGGAAATCACGGTGAAGTGGCGCGGCAAGCCGATCTTCATCCGCCACCGTTCCGAGGAAGAGATCGCGGAGGCTGAAAGCGTCGACGTATCGTCGCTGCCCGATCCGCAGCCGGACGATGCGCGCGTGATCGCGGGCCCCGGCGGCGAACTCGAGAAGCAGTGGCTCGTCGTTGTCGGCATCTGCACCCATCTCGGTTGCGTGCCGCTTTCCTATCGCGGCGAGTATGACGGCTACTTCTGCCCGTGCCACGGTTCGGTCTACGACACGTCGGGCCGCATTCGCAAAGGTCCGGCGCCCCTCAATCTCGAGGTGCCGCCTTACGAGTTCCTGTCCGACACACGAATCAAGATCGGCTGAGGGGGCTGACAGATGAGCGGTGAAAGCACCTACACACCCGGAAACGGATTTACGCGCTGGCTCGACGACCGCCTGCCGGTCATGCGCCTCGTCAATGACAGCTTCGTCGATTATCCGACGCCGAGGAACCTGAACTACTGGTGGACCTTCGGCGGCATTCTCACCTTCTGCCTCGCGGTCCAGATCGTCACCGGCATCGTGCTCGCGATGCACTACATCCCGACGACGGAACTCGCCTTTGCCAGCGTCGAGCACATCATGCGCGACGTGAACTACGGCTGGCTCCTGCGCTACGTTCATGCCAACGGCGCATCGATGTTCTTCATCGCCGTCTATATCCACATGTTCCGCGGTCTCTATTACGGCTCCTACAAGGCGCCGCGCGAAGTGCTGTGGATTCTCGGCGTGCTCATCTACCTCCTGATGATGGCGACGGCCTTCTTCGGCTACGTGCTTCCCTGGGGCCAGATGAGCTTCTGGGGCGCCACCGTCATCACCAACCTGTTCGGCGCGATCCCGCTGGTCGGCGAGTCGCTCCGCACCTGGCTCTGGGGCGGCTTCGCGGTCGGCGATCCGACGCTCAACCGCTTCTTCTCGCTGCATTATCTCTTCCCCTTCCTCATCGCCGGCGTCGTGATCCTTCACGTCTGGGCGCTGCATGTGTCGGGGCAGGGCAATCCGGCGGGCATCGAGGTCAAGGACCCGAAGAAGGACACGGTTCCCTTCACGCCCTACGCGACCATCAAGGACGCGTTCGGCCTCGTGATCTTCGCGGTGCTCTTCGCCTATTTCGTCTTCTACAACCCGAACGGTCTCGGCGAGCCCGACAACTACATCGAGGCGAACCCGCTCTCGACGCCGGCGCATATCGTGCCCGAATGGTATCTGCTGCCGTTCTACGCGATCCTGCGCGCGGTGCCGGACAAGCTCGGCGGCGTGGTGCTCATGTTCGGCGCCATCGCGATCCTGTTCGTGCTGCCCTGGCTCGACACCTCCAAGGTGCGCTCGGCCCGGTTCCGTCCGCTCTACAAGCAGTTCTTCTGGATTTTCGCCGCGGCCTGCATCGGCCTCGGTTATTGCGGCGGCCAGTCGCCGGACAAGATCCTGATCGCGGTAGGCGATGGCGGCTTCGACGTGACCGACCTGTCGCGCATCCTGACCGTCTATTACTTCGCGCATTTCCTGATCCTCTTCCCCGTGCTGGGGCTGATCGAGAAACCGAAGCCTCTGCCGGAAAGCATCGCCGCGTCGGTGCTGCCCGCGAAGGCTCAGGAAAAGCCGGCGAGCTGAGGGGGACGGACAAGTGAAAAAGACAATGACAATGATCTCACGTGCCGTATCTCTTGCCGCTGTGGCGGCGGTTGGCTTCACGCTTCTCGCCGGCGCGCCTGCGAAGGCCGCCGGGGGCGAGGTCGAGCCCATCGACATGACGTGGTCCTTCGAGGGTGTCTTCGGCACCTACGACCGCGACGCGCTGCGCCGCGGCTACAAGGTCTACAAGGAAGTCTGCTCCGTCTGCCATTCGATGCAGTATGTGCGCTTCCGCAACCTCGCCCAGCCGGGAGGACCGGAATTCTCGGAAGGCCAGGTGAAGACGCTGGCCGCCGAGATCACCGTCGAGGACGGACCGAATTCCGACGGCGAGATGTTCGAGCGTCCGGGCGAACCGAAGGATGCCTTCCCCTCGCCCTATCCGAACCCGGAAGCCGCGGCCGCTGCGCTCGGCGCTGTGGCACCGGACCTGTCGCTCATGAACAAGGCGCGTCCCGGTGGAGCGGACTATGTCTATTCGCTGCTCGTCGGTTACGAGGAAGCGCCGGAAGACTTCGATCTCACGGCCGGTTCCTACAACAAGTACTTTCCCGGCCACATGATCGCCATGCCGCAGCCGCTTTCGGACGGGCAGGTCGATTATGAGGACGGCACGCCCAACACCGTCGAGCAGATGGCGAAGGACGTCACCCACTTCATGATGTGGACCGCCGAGCCCAAGCTCGAGCAGCGCCACCGCATGGGCTTCCAGGTGCTGATCTATCTCGTGGCGCTTGGCGGCATCCTCTATTTCGCGATGCGCAAGGTCTGGGCCGACGCCCACTGATCGCTCCGCGCGAATGCGACAGTGAAAGGGCCTCTTCGGAGGCCCTTTTTTATGGCGCCGTCGGCAATGTTTGTTAGTGTCTCGCGGGTTTGAGAAGGCGGAAAGGAACGGCATGGCGAAAACAGTTCTCGGCGTCATCGGCGGCAGCGGCGTCTAC
Source organism: Parvibaculum sp. (assembly GCA_017642695.1). Lineage (GTDB taxonomy): Bacteria > Pseudomonadota > Alphaproteobacteria > Parvibaculales > Parvibaculaceae > Parvibaculum. The sequence continues at coordinate 443,752 of JAEPQD010000002.1, forward strand.
GAATTTCCCGGCCTTAAGAACGAACGCTGGCAGCGCGTCGAAAGTCCGTGGGGCGAGCCCTCCGACGAGCTTCATTTCGGTGAGCTGCCGCTCGGCAACGGCAAGTCTCTCGAAATGGTGTTCCTGCCGCGTCACGGCCGTGGCCATCCGCATTCGCCGACGACGATCAACTACCGCGCCAATATCGACGCGATGAAGCGCGCGGGCGTCACCGACATCATTTCCGTTTCCGCCGTGGGCTCACTCAAGGAAGAGCTGCCGCCGGGCAGCTTCGTCATCGTCGACCAGTTCATCGACCGCACCTTCGCCCGCGAGAAGAGCTTCTTCGGTGAAGGTTTCGTCGCCCATGTCTCGATGGCGGAGCCCGTCTGCCCGCGCCTCGGCGACCATCTCGAGGCCGCCTGCAAGGCGAACGGCATCAAGTACAAGCGCGGCGGCACCTATCTCGTCATGGAAGGTCCGCAATTCTCGACGCTTGCCGAGAGCAATCTCTACCGCTCCTGGGGATGTTCGGTGATCGGCATGACCAACATGCCGGAGGCAAAGCTCGCCCGCGAAGCGGAGATCTGCTACGCGACCGTCGCGATGGTGACGGACTACGACTGCTGGCACCCGGATCATGCCCATGTCGAGGTCGCCGACGTCGTGCGCGTACTAGAGGAAAACGCGGGCCATGCCCGCGCCATGATCCGCGCCGTCGCCGAGAGCTTCGGACCGGAGCGCGAGCCCTCGCCGCAGGGCCTCGACCGTGTGCTCGACACGGCGCTCATCACCGCGCCCGCGAAGCGCGATCCCGCGCTCGTGAAGAAGCTCGATGCCGTTGCCGGACGCGTGCTCGGCGCCTGAGAGAAGTTGGTTGTTTGCGGCGGCTTCTGTCTTCACCGTCCACCCTCCCCTCGGGGAGGGTCGGAATTTGAGGAACGCATGTGACGCAAATTCCGGGGCGGGGGCTGAGGCGATACGGCCCCCCGCCCCGAAAAATTCTTCGCTGGGGGCTCGAATTTTTCGACCCGCCCCCAGGGGCGGATAGCATCGATAGTCAGCAGGGGAAGATAGTATATGGACATCAAGCACTTCATCCGCACGATCCCGGACTATCCGAAATCGGGCATTCTCTTCCGTGATATCACGACGCTCCTGTCGGACCCGGAAGGCTTCCGCGGCGCGGTCGATGCGCTGGTGAAGCTTCACACCGGCGCGAAGTTCGACGTGGTGGCGGGGATCGAGGCGCGCGGTTTCATTCTCGGCGGCGCCGTCGCGCATCAGCTCGGGGTCGGGTTCATTCCCGTCCGCAAGAAGGGCAAGCTCCCGTGGGAGACGATCGGTCAGGAATACGACCTTGAATACGGCACCGACACGGTCGAAATCCACAAGGACGCCGTGAAGGAAGGCGAGCGCGTGCTGCTGATCGACGACCTGATCGCGACGGGCGGTACGGCGGAAGCCGCCGTGAAACTCCTCGTCAAGGCGGGCGGCATCGTCAGCGCCGCGAGCTTCGTCATCGAACTGCCGGAGCTCGGCGGGCGCCAGCGCCTCGAGGATCTCGACATCGAGGTGCTCTCGCTCTGCTCCTTCGACGGCCACTGACCCCCACCGGAAGGGAGGCGGCATGAAGATCGACGGCACTCACTACCGCACCATCTGGGTCGCAGAGGACGGCTGGTCGGTCGAGATCATCGACCAGACGAAGCTGCCGCATGAATTCGTCACCGCCAGCCTGCAATCGGCGGACGACGCGGCGCGCGCGATCCGCGATATGCTCGTGCGCGGCGCGCCGCTGATCGGCGCCACCGCCGCCTACGGTCTCTGCATGGCGCTCCGCGAAGACGCCTCCGACGAGACGCTCGACCGCACATACGACATGCTGCTCGCGACGCGCCCCACCGCCGTCAATCTCAAATGGTCGCTCGATGCGATGCGGGAGGCGGTCCGCAAGGTGGGCTCCAATGCGCGCGTCGAGGCGGCCTATGCGGAAGCCGCGCGGCTCTGCGAGGAGGATGTCGAGACCTGCCGCCGCATCGGCGAGAACGGGCTCCGTATCATTCGCGGGCTCGCGGAGGCGAAGCCCGGCCGGACCGTCAACATCCTCACCCATTGCAATGCCGGCTGGCTCGCCTGCGTCGACTGGGGTACCGCGCTCGCGCCGATCTACATGGCGCATGATGCCGGGCTCCCCGTCCATGTCTGGGTCGACGAGACGCGGCCGCGCAACCAGGGCGCCTCGCTCACCGCCTTCGAGCTCGGCCGCCATGGCGTGCCGCACACCATCGTGCCGGACAATGCGGGCGGCCACCTGATGCAGCATGGAAAGGTCGACATGTGCATCGTCGGCACCGACCGCACGACCTCGACCGGCGACGTCGCGAACAAGATCGGCACGTACCTCAAGGCGCTCGCGGCGGAGGCGAACAACGTCCCCTTCTACGTCGCGCTGCCGCACACGACCATCGACTGGACGATGAAGGACGGTGTCGCGGAAATCGAGATCGAGGAGCGCTCCCCCCGCGAGGTCACGCACATGACCGGCCGCACCGACAAGGGCGAGGTCGTCACGGTCGAGATTTCCGCGCCCGGCAGCGCCGCCGCCAATTACGGTTTCGACGTCACGCCCGCGCGCTACGTCACCGGCCTCATCACGGAACGCGGCGTCTCACCGGCGAGCCGCGAGGGGCTCCTCTCGCTCTATCCGGAAAAGAAAAATGGCTGACGCGGACGCCTCATGGCTCCGCCAGCGCGTCATCGACGCCGCGCTTGATCTCACGCGCACCGGCCTTTCGCCGAACATGTCGGGCAACTTTTCCGCGCGCGACGGCGGCCGCGTCTTCATCACGCCGTCGGGCATCGCCTACACGGACTTGCTGCCCGGTGACATCGTGGAAATGACGCTTGAGGGAGAGGTCCTCTCCGGCGCTGCGGCGCCGTCGTCCGAATGGCGCATGCATTGCGCGATCTACGAGGCCTTTCCCGAAGCCGGCGGCATCGTCCATGCCCATTCCGATTTCGCGACCGCGCTTGCCGTGATGAAGCGCGAGATCCCGCCCTTCCACTACATGGTCGCCGTCGCGGGCGGGCGGAACATCCGCTGCGCGCCCTATGCGACCTTCGGCTCGGCGGAACTTGGCCAGCATGCCGTCGCCGCGCTTGAAGGCCGCCGCGCATGCCTCCTCGCGCATCACGGCCAGATCGCCTTCGGGGAAAGCGTCGAGGCGGCGCTCCATCTCGCGCATGAGGTCGAGACGCTCTCGGCGCAATACTGGCGTGCGCTGCAGCTCGGCGAGCCGGACCTCCTCTCCGACGCGGAGATGGCGGTGAATGTCGAGAAGTTTAAAAGCTACGGGCGGCGAGGGTAGGGCGGTGGAAGAGAAACCATACACAGCGCAGTTGTCTCTTCGTCTTTCTCACGAAGCGCTTGACCTCACGAGCATCTGCGATGCTCTGGAAATGCAGCCGAGGGTCATCTGGAAAGCAGGGGATCGGAATGTGACGCCCGCAGGCACTCCCATCGAGGGGACCCGGAACAATTCATATTGTTCGATCGACCTGTTTCCGGCCTCCGACCGGCCGCTGCACCGTCAGGTGGATGAGGCTCTCGCGCTGCTTGAGCGTCATGCTGCCACGCTGCAAGGCTTCCACCGCGACGGCGGCAAGGTAGATCTTTGTATTGGATGGTTCTGCATTGCAGACACAGGAACTACGCTCGATGCGTCTGTTGTGGAGCGGCTTGCCCGGATTAAAACCGGTCTCGATATGCACGTTTACGTTCCGGACCCTGTCGGCAGCACCGACCTTCAGGAATAAAAATATCATTGCCGGATCAAGCCCGGAGGTGACGTGAAGAGGTGAGGATAGCAGGATGCCCTCTTCCCACCCTCCCCTTGAGGGAGGGTCAAACCGCTGCAAGCGGTTTGGGGCGGGGTAGCGACAGAAATCTCAACTGCAACCGGTAGCGGGTTCCCTGCGGCACCGCCGCGACCCCGCCCCGAAAAACTTTTCGCTGCGCTCGATTTTTTCGACCCTCCCTCAAGGGGAGGGTGGGAAGCGAAGGCGCATTTTCGGCAATGCCAAAGCCAAAACAAAGTTGTCATCCCGGCACTTGTTGCCGGGACCCAATCCACGTTTCAACGGGCGGCGATGCCAATGGGTCCCGGGAATAAATCCCGGGATGACATCTTTGGGTGGCGCGGCTGTTCTACTCCCCCAACGCCTTCTTCAGCGCGCGCTCGACCTTCGCCGAGCCCGGTGTCGTCGTGCTGGCGAACCAGTCGACGAGCTTCCCGTCGCGCCCGATCACATATTTGTAGAAGTTCCAGCGGGGCTTCGAGAAGAAGCCGCCTTGCTTGCCAAGCCACTGGAAGAGGGGATGGGCCTCTGTCCCCGTCACATGGACCTTTTCCGTCAGCGGGAAGTCCACGCCGAAATTGATCTCGCAGAAATTCCCGATCTCGGCGGCGTTGCCCGGCTCCTGGTTCGCGAAGTCGTTGGACGGCACGCCGATCACGACGAGGCCGTCATCGGCATGTTTCCGCCAGATCTCTTCCAGCTCCTTGTATTGCGGCGTGAAACCGCATTTCGACGCCGTGTTCACGATGAGGAGCGGGCGCCCCTCGAACTCGGCGAGCGGCATGGGCTCGCCCCTCAGACTTTCGAAAATGAAGTCGTAGGCCGTCTGTTCCTTCATATCGCTCATGTCATGTCCCCCGGGGTTTGCCATGCCGTTGCTTTTTCGCCCGTGCCGCCGTCAGACGACGCTCAGGCGGACCTCGACATTGCCGCGCGTCGCGTTCGAATAGGGGCACACTTCATGCGCCTCGGCAACGAGGGCTTCCGCTTCCGCCTTGTCGAGACCGGGCAGCGAGACTTCGAGGTCGATGTCGAGCGCGAAGCCCTTGCCCTTCGGGTTCTGGCCGATGCCGACATGGGCGGTGACCGCGGAGTCCGCAGGCACCTTCACCTTCTTCTGCCCGGCGACGAATTTCAGCGCCGAGTGGAAGCAGGCGGAATAGCCCGCCGCGAAAAGCTGCTCCGGGTTCGTGCCGGGGCCGCCCGCGCCGCCGAATTCCTTCACCGTGTCGAGGGCGACGGCGAGCCGGCCGTCATCCGATTTCGCTTCGCCCGTCCGGCCGCCGGAGGAGGTCGCATGTGCCGTGTAGAGGATGTTCATCTGTCTGCTCCCTTGAGGGGTTGAGGGAATGTCCGTTACGGGCATCATATAGGGAGCAATTAGATTGTGTGCAATATAAATTCGGACACGGTTTCGTGAGCGGGTGCCGCGGGCCGCGTGCGAGCCCTCAGGCCGCCAGCGTGCCGCGCAATTTCTTCAATCTTTTCCGCAAGTTAAGGATTTCATCGAGGCTGAGCCCCGAGGCGATGGCGACCTTTTTCGGGATGCCCGCCGCCTGCCGCTTCAGCGCCTTGCCCTCGGGTGTGAGCCGCACCAGCACCTGGCGCTCGTCCTTCTCGTTCCGCTCGCGGGTGACGAGCCCCGCCTTTTCGAGCCGCTTCAGGAGCGGCGTCAGCGTGCCGGAATCGAGATAGAGCCGCTCTCCAAGCCGGCTCACCGTCACGCCGTCCTCCTCCCAGAGGGAGAGCATCACGAGATATTGCGGATAGGTGAGCCCGATCTCCGCGAGCAGCGGCTTGTAGAGCTTCGTCATCAGCAGCGACGACGAATAGAGCGCGAAGCAGAGCTGGTTGTCGAGGCCGAGCGGGTCTTCCGCGCGGGCGGGGGAGGATTTCGTCATGGCCGTTTCCCTTGCGTCGGTCCCCAACCATATGGGCGCAATTCCCGATGGCGCAATGGGATTGTGTGGAAGTCACTTACTGTCCGGTCAATTGTACTCTTCGAGACCGCATGCCCTCAAAAAGGCAAAAGTCTTGTCATAGAAGTCAGGTTCACGAGTGGGGTCCTTCGGATCACCTCTCGGAACGAAAATGACCATTCCTTGTCGTGCACGTGTTAAAATAACTCGATAAGCATTTGCCAAATATCGGCGGCTATATGGGTCTTTTACCGACTGCCATTTTGTTCCCTTGAAGGAGTGGGTTCCCCAACCTTTGCTCTCTTTTCGATAATCAGCGTCCCAACATACGCCTATCCAATCTAGCTCGAGTCCCTGAATATCGAACTCCGTCGCGACTTCTTCCAAGTAGTAGGAAGATCGAACATCCTCCTTTCCATTCAGAAACCAGTTGGCGGGATCGATCTTTGCGCGAATATGGACACCTTCCGGTTTCAAACGCATTGCGCCGGAGGAGGCCACAAGCCCAAGTCGTTCGGTGCCCCGGGCGTGTTCTCGCAGCCATTTACGGGCGGCGTTGATATCCCTTGTTATCGCTATTGGGTAATTTGTCAGTGTTGAGTGAATAGCTTTGGCTCGCTGACTGTCGCCTTCGATAATGCGGTTGACAAATTCTGCAAGTTTTTCAGCTCTATAAGAACGAAGCGAGACCGACAGATGCAGCTCTGGATTCTCGACCGCTTCTAGCTCGGACAGTGTCGTCTTAAAATCCCGACCCCAAGCGTAGCTTTCGTCCGAAAACTGACCTGAGTGATAAATATCCCAGTGGCGAAAACGTTTTTTCAGCGCGTCGAACCATTCTGTGAGACCTGCTTCCCCTTTGTTGATCTCTTGGCCCCCGCCAACGAGGCATACAATGACCGCCCAGTCGGGGCGCCGATCCATGAGACTGATGAGAAATTCGGGTTCCGACATATCAAAGTCGCGGACACCTTTCTTTTGTCTCATAAAACTCTCTGCCTGGGCTTGGTTCCAGGCGCGTTGTGCTTCGTCGAAGACAACAACGTGTTCGATGGGTGGCTTGTCAGACCGCAATCCTTCATCGCGAAAATGATGAATGTTCTGGACAAAGGCTTTCACGCTTTGAAGCGCTTGCTTCTTCGTTACAGAAGAGCCGGAGTGTTTCGCTCGTACTAACTCGTCGCGAGCTAGAGCTTCTTGCAGCACCTTCACCAGTGGACCGTTCCCGGATAAGAAGACGGCATGCTCCTCGTTCTCTGGTGACTTAAGGGTTGAGATATTCAAGCCAGCCAGCGTTTTCCCTGAGCCTGGTACCCCGGTTACGAAGCAAATAGATTTTCGTCTCTCTCTTCGAGATTGCTTGATGATCTCGAGAACACGATTTGAGGTGACGGAGAGGTTTGTGGTCCCAGCATCAGATCTCGAAATCTCTTCGACGGAGTGACCGCCATACAGAGCCTGGGCGGCCTCTACAATAGTTGGTGTCGGCTTGTAGCGCCCGTCCGCCCATTTTTCGAATGGCTCCCTCTCATTCTCGGAGAGTTCGAGAACGGGTGAGAAGTCTTGTTTGTTATCGTTGGGCTGGCTGTTCACCATCTTGATAAGAGAATAGAGGTCTTGGCCGTTAGATCGCAGAGGTGACGCTACCTTGTCCTCGCTATAGGTGATGTGGTTTTCGACAGGCGCCGCCTTGGTAGAAACGAGAATTGGAGCGATATATTTGTCTTCGCTTGTTTCATGAAAGTTCTTCAAATCCAGCGCATAATCGAGCACTTGATCGGTCGCCTGGCGCGTGTGCTCGGAGGCACCGACCTTGTATTCGATGACATGAACGATATCTCCGATTTGGAGAACAACGTCCACGCGCTTTCCCATTCGCGGAATCGCGAACTCGAAGAAAATTTCACCAGCACTCAACGGCTGCAATTGATTTTGTAAGTTTTCTATCTGGGCGAGCCATGCTTGTCGTTGTGCGACTTCGAGTGCGAAGTGATGGCTTTTCGCCAGCTTTCCTAGAATCGCTTCCGGTGATTCCAAGATGAAGTCTTGGACGTTCGCTTGATAGTAGGAACGTTTGATCATCTAAAGTACTGGCGCAGGCGGTATCTCATTTCATGTACATCCAATATACTATGAGGTGGCCTTCGCTTGAAAGCTTTGGGCGCCTTGTCTAGTTCTTTAGGTGCTGAGCGAGAGGCTAGGCGGCGGCCTTACTGCTGAAGGTCTTTCAATAAAAAAGGAGGCCTCAAAGGCCTCCCTTCCGTATCCGGATCGTCCGGAGAGCCTCACGCCCCCTCGAACAGCGCCAGTGTCCGCTTCAGCGCGAGTTCGGCCGCGTCCTTGTCGTAATTGTTGCGGCGGTCCGAATTGAAGCCGTGATCGGCGTCGTAGACATAGATCTTCACTTCCGGATGCGCTGCCTCGATCTCGCGCACATCCTCCATCGGGATGCCTTTGTCCTTCTCGCCGAAATGGCAGATGGTCGGGCATTTCGGGCTTTCATCGATGAACTGCTTGATCGCCCCGCCGTAGTAGCACGATGCGGCGTCGAGGCCCTTGGCGCGGCAGGCCGCGACCCAGCTTACCGAGCCGCCATAGCAGTAGCCGGTGATGAAGACCTTCTTCGCCCCGTCCGCCTTCAGCTTGTCGATGCACATCTGCACATCGAGTACGGTGTTCTCATACGGATTGTCGGCGCGGAGCTTCAGCGACTCCTGAATGTCTTCCTGGGAATAGGTCGCCTGGAAGTCCTTTACCTGCCGGTCATAGAGCTGCGGCGAGAGCACGTCGTAGCCGCGCGCGGCGTAGTCGTCGCAGAGATCCTTGATATGCGCGGTGACGCCGAAGATTTCCATGATGAGGACGAGGCCGCCCTTTCGGGTGCCTTCGGCTTCCACGTGGTAGCAGAGGATGTCGGCGCCGTCGCCGCTCTTCAGCGTGATCTCCTTGCCCTTGCGTGCCATCCCGTTCCTCCCTCGTTTTCGTTACGTGTCTTTCGGCATGCGCCGCTGGATCAACCCCTGTCCGATGAAGCTCAGCACCGTCTCGCCGTTCTGGTTCACGCCGGTGTTGCGGCTTCTCACGATGCCCCAGCCGGGCCGCGAGCGCATGTCGATCTTGTCGATCACTTCCGTCGAATAGGCAATCGTATCACCCGCGCACACGGGTGTCGGCCATTTCATGTCGAGGAAGCCGGGGGAGGGGCCGCCCGCCGGCGGCCTGTTCCCGTCGGCATCGAGCGATTCCTCGCGGCCGGCCCTCGCGGCGATCATCAGCTTCATCCATGTGGCCGTGGTGTGCCAGCCGCTCGCGGTCAGCGTGCCGAAGGGGCCTTCCTTCGCCGCCTCCGCATCGATGTGGAAATATTGCGGGTCGTATTTCTTCGCGAAGGCGATGATCTCGTCGGCGGTGAAGGTGTAGCGGCCCAGTTCCGTTCGCGCGCCGATCTCGATGTCCTCGAACCAGGGCATGGTCTACGCCTCCGCCGGCGCGCCGGGATGGCGGCGGCCATACATCGCCCAGCCTTCCATCGTCATCACCACCTCGTCCTTCTGGTTCAGCATCTCGGTGCGGAACCTGGTGAGGCCCATTTCCGGGCGGCTCCTGGAGGCGCGGCTCTCGAGGCAGGTCCTCCGTGCCCGGAGCGTATCGTTCACATAGACGGGCTTCTTCCAGCGCACTTCGTCAACGCCCGGCGCGCCCATCGAGGCCGCCTCGTGGATATAGCCGTCGAACATCATGCGCATCAGCATGGCGCAGGAGTGCCAGCCGCTCGCGCAGAGCCCGCCGAGGATCGATTGCTTCGCCGCCTCCTCGTCGAGATGGAAGGGCTGCGGGTCGAACTCGCGGGCGAATTCGAGGATTTCTTCCTTCGTGACGTGCTTCGAGCCGAATTCCACCGTCTCGCCGACGCGGAAATCTTCCCAGAAGAGTTTCGGTTCTCTCGCTCCCATTCGCCCTCCCGCACGCATGGCCCGAAAACCGGGGATTACTTTTCTTTGCGACTCGATTCAGTCCGGTGCGTGGTGCTTCGAAACCGGGGAGTAAATTCCCGCAGCGCGGTCCCGAAAGCAATTGTAACGGTTCGATGACAGTTCGGTGACGGTCGCCGCGATTTATCCCCGTTTCGCCTGTCCGGAAAACTTGTCCCCGCCCTTTGTGAGGTGTGGCGAGATGCCGTTTCGTCCCTCTAGGTCGCGAAACGGAAATGCATCACATCGCCGTCCTTCACCACATATTCCTTGCCCTCGAGACGCATCTTGCCGGCGTCCTTCGCGCCCTGTTCGCCGTTCAGCGACACATAGTCGTCGTAGGAGATCGTCTCGGCACGGATGAAACCCTTCTCGAAGTCGGTATGGATCACGCCCGCGGCCGCCGGCGCGCGTGTGCCGCGTGTGATCGTCCATGCGCGCGTCTCCTTCGGGCCCACCGTGAAATAGGTGATGAGGTCCAGCAGCGCATAGCCAACGCGGATGAGGCGCGAGAGGCCCGGTTCTTCGAGGCCCAGCGTTTCGAGATATTCGTCGCGATCTTCGTCCGGCAGCTGCGCCACTTCCTCTTCGATGCGCGCCGAGATCGTCACCCATTGTGCGCCTTCGGCCTTCGCCCGTTCGGCAACGGCGTTCGAATATTCGTTGCCGCTCGCGGCGGAAGCTTCCTCCACGTTGCAGACATAGAGCACGGGCTTCGAGGTCAGGAGGTTCAGTCCCTCCCAGGCTTTCATGTCGTCGTCGGAGATCTTTCCTTCCGCCGTCGCCATGCGCGCGGGCTTGCCGTCGCGCAAATAGCCGAGAGCGATGTTCATCAGTTCGACCTGGAGCTTTGCTTCCTTGTCGCCGCCCTTTGCCTTCTTCTCGCTCGCAATCACGCGCTTTTCCAGGCTCTCGAGATCGGCGAGCATCAGCTCCGTCTCGACGATCTCGGCATCGGCCAGCGGGTCGATCCGGTTCTCGACATGGGTGATGTCGTCATCGACGAAGCAGCGCAGCACATAAGCGACCGCGTCCACCTCGCGGATGTTCGCGAGGAACTGGTTGCCAAGGCCTTCGCCCTTCGACGCGCCTTTCACGAGGCCCGCAATGTCGACGAAGGTAAGCCGCGTCGGAATGATTTCCTTGCTGCCCGCGATGCCCGCCAGCTTGTCGAGGCGCGGATCGGGAACCGCCACCTCGCCGACATTCGGCTCGATGGTGCAGAAGGGATAGTTCGCGGCCTGCGCGCTGGCCGTCTGCGTCAGCGCGTTGAAGAGCGTGGACTTGCCGACATTGGGCAGTCCGACGATGCCGCATTTGAAACCCATGACCTGTTACTCTCCGCTGTCTTTCGTTTCTGCGTCTTTTGTCTTTTTCGGCTTCGCCGGCTCGGGGTTGAGCGCGAGATGAACCTTGTTTGCGAAGGTGGCGTCCTTGCCCTCCGCGAGAAGCGGTGCCGCATCGGCGATCGCGTCGAGCATCGGCTCGACCCAGTCCGCCGCTTCCGCTTTCGAGAAGTCGCCGAGTACGTAACCAAGCACGCGGTCCTTCGCGCCCGGGTGTCCGATGCCGAGCCGCACGCGCCGGAAGTCCGGTCCGATATGCGCGGCGATGGAGCGGATGCCGTTATGTCCCGCCGCGCCGCCGCCCGTCTTCATGCGGATCTTCGCCGCTTCGAGGTCGAGCTCGTCGTAGAAGACGACGACGTCGGCCGGCGTCAGCTTGTAGAAGCGCATTGCTTCGCCGACGGCACGCCCGCTTTCGTTCATGTAGGTGGTCGGCTTCAGCACGATCGCCTTCTCGCCGCCGAATGTGCCTTCGCAGACGAGTCCCTGGAAGCGCGCGCGCGGCGGCGAAAAGGAATGGCGGCGAACGATCGCGTCCGCCGCCATGAATCCGATGTTGTGCCGGTTCCGGGCGTATTTCTCTCCCGGGTTTCCAAGTCCGACAAGAAGGATCATCGCCGCCTCCCTTCAGGCAGCGCGGATCAGTCTTCCTTGTCGGAAGACTTCTCCTCGTCCTGTCCTTCGCTCTCTTCGCCTTCCGCGGCTTCGGCCTTCTCGGCGGCTTCCGCTTCCTGTTCGGCGGAAACGACAGCGGCCGGCGCGGCGATGGTCGCGATGGTGAAGTCGCGGTCGATGGTCGGCTTCACCTTTCCGGGCAGGGTAACCGACGAGATGTGGATCGAGTCGCCCATCTCGTAGCCGGCGAGGTCGATATCGATCTGCTCGGGAATGCCGTCGGCCGGGCAGGAGAGTTCGATCTCGTGGCGCACGATGTTGAGCACGCCGCCGCCCTTGATGCCGGGCGAGGCCTCGTGGTTATGGAAGTGCACGGGCACGTCCACTACGATGGTTGCGTTCTTGCCGAGACGCAGGAAATCGACATGGATGATGAAGTCGCGCACCGGCTCGAACTGCACGTCACGGGGGATCACCCGTTCCTTCTTGCCGCCGATCTCGACATCGAGAACGTGGCTCATGAAGGTGCCGGTCTTGTAGAGCATCGACACGTCCTTGTAGCTGACGGTGATGAGTTCGGGGGACTTCTTCTCGCCATAGATAACGGCGGGTACGCGGCCTTCGCGGCGGAGCGAACGGACAGCCCCCTTGCTGCCTTTTTCGCGTGCCTCGGCTGCGAGCGTCTGGGTCTCGGCCATAGCAAATTCTCCAATAAAAACGGGGCCTTAGAGGCCCGCGCGCATGACCCGCAAGTCTCCTCCAGGGGTGTGGAAGTGCGGGATTGCGCGCCTTATAGCGCCAAGTCCTTGAAAACTCAACCGGAGAGGGGTGGGCGCGGACTAGTCGAAAAGGCTCGAAACCGAACGTTCCTCGGCGGTCCGGCGCATGGCCTCGCCGATCAGGGGGGCGATCGAGACGACACGGATGTTGTGGCTGACGCGCACGGCTTCCGTCGCCTGGATCGAATCCGTGATCACGAGCTCCTTGAGCTTCGAGGCGGAGACGCGGGCGACCGCCCCGCCGGAGAGGACGCCATGCGTCACATAGGCGGAGACTTCCGTCGCGCCCTGCTTCAGGAGCGCATCGGCCGCGTTGCAGAGTGTGCCGGCCGAATCCACGATGTCGTCGACCAGGATGCAGGAGCGGCCCGAAACGTCGCCGATGATGTTCATGACCTCGGACTCGCCCGCGCGCTCGCGGCGCTTGTCGACGATGGCGAGATCGGCGCCGATGCGTTTTGCAATGGCGCGCGCGCGGACCACGCCGCCGACGTCGGGCGAGACGACCATGACACCGTTGCCCGTCTTGTAATGCTGTTCGATGTCGCGGGTGAGCACCGGGGCGGCGAAAAGGTTGTCGGTCGGAATGTCGAAGAAGCCCTGTATCTGGCCGGCATGGAGATCGAGGGTGAGGACGCGATCGGCGCCTGCCGTCGTCACCAGGTTCGCGACGAGCTTCGCCGAAATCGGTGTGCGCGCGCCGGGTTTCCGGTCCTGCCGCGCATAGCCGAAATAGGGGATCACCGCCGTGATGCGCCGCGCCGACGCGCGCCGGAGCGCGTCCTGGATGATCAGCAGTTCCATCAGGTGGTCGTTGGCGGGGTAGGAGGTCGACTGGATCACGAACACGTCCTCGCCGCGCACGTTCTCCTGGATTTCGACGAAGACTTCCATGTCCGCAAAGCGGCGGACGACCGATTTGGTAAGGGGCAGGTTCAGGTAGGCGGCGATGGCTTCGGCAAGCGCCCTGTTGGAATTGCCCGATACGAGTTTCATTCCGAGACCCCTGCCACCACGTGAGACCCGCCGGATGGCGAGAGACCTTGCCCCAACCTGAAATCGCCGCCCGGACGTGACGGCCCGGTGACGGCGCGAGCGCGTTTTAACAAGGGGTCCACCCCCTGTAAACACGCAAACGCCCGGAGAAAAACGCTCTTTCGGGCGATGTGGCCATCATCAGCTGTTGGCCGCCATGGGGCCGGGAAGAGAATCGGGCGATGGCCCGAGAATGGTGAGGACGCCCTTTGCCGCTGCTTCTGCAGCCTTTTCCGCGACTTTGCCCCATTCACCGGCAATACGTTCGGCATTGAGATCGTTTTTCTGATGGACCTTGCCGAGTACCTTGCCTTTTGCGGACTTCACGACCCATTCGATGGAAACATCGGTACGTCCATCGTTCCGCGATGCCGCGATGACACTGCCTTCAACGCGGAATGCATGCGGTCCGCGCCATGCGACGGTTTCCATCTGGGAGAGGAGCGCCGTTTCGAGCGCATTCGCGAGCGAGACTGTACCGTCGCCTGGCGAGGGGCCGATCTCGATCTCGAAGGATTTCGGCGTGGCGATGCTTCCCGTGACGATCCTTTCGCTTTCCCCAGGAACCGCACGAACGAGTATTTCCGCCGGAGTGGAGGAAGATGCGGCATACCATTCCGATATCTTGCGCGCGGTCGCCTTTGCGAAATGCCGCAGACTGTCATTGCCGGGCCTTGTATTCTCCGGCACCAGCGTTTCATTGACGACGCGGTGCAGGCGGGCACCGTCCGCGCTCCTGACATCGATTACCGCCACCATGTAGGTGCCATCCGAATTCTCTCCCGTGCCGAGGGCACCCGCCAGTCCAAGCGATGTGTTGCGAGGCAGAGCCACCCGCGAAGTTTCCTCCTGCAGCATGCCGGCAAAGAGGTCCGCGTCCGTTGGCAGCGTACCGTCGAGGGCGGCGATTTCGATTGCGGGGGTCATGCGCGTCGAAGCGGCCTTCGTCTCCTTGCCGTCGTTCCGTTCAGTCTTGCTGGACGCGGCGTCGTCGACACAGGCCGCGGTCGCAAGAATGGCGATAGCGGTCCCTACACGCAGCCTGCGCGCGCCCGTTTTCCTCCATTTTCCGTTTTTGGTTGGCCGTGTCGCCGTCTGCACCGCCGCTTCGTCCCGCTTCCCGCCGCTTTCGGCGGAGTGTACCCGAAGCCCAGTTTACCGCGATTCGGGGAAATCATGCGGTGAGGCGACGGTCAGCTCCGCAGCATGATCGCCGATATCTGACGTCCATAATCCGGTTCGCCGCGATGTGTGGTGCGGCGATAGGAAAAGAATCTTTTCTGGTCCTGATAGGTGCAATGGCCGAGCGCCGCGACTGTCCCGATATCTGCCGCCTCAAGCCGCATTTCGGCATAGCCCGGCAGGTCAAACATGAAATGACCTGCGTTTTCGGAAGGGACGAACCACTTTTCGTTCGCTCTGTCTGCTTCGATGAAGCGGTCACGGAACTCAGCTCCGACCTCGTAGAAATCCTTCGAGATACACGGGCCGATTGCGGCAGCGATGTTTGTTCGTTCGGCCCCCAGCCGGGTCAAGGCGTCGATGGTTGCTTCGAGCACGCCGCCAAGGGCGCCCTTCCAACCGGCATGCGCGGCTCCGATGATATGCGCCTTCTTGTCGGCGAAGAGAACGGGAACGCAGTCGGCCGCGAGAACGCCGAGAGCAATACCCGGCGTCGAGCTCACCATTGCATCGGCCTTGGGCGCCGTCTGCGGTGTCCACGGGCTGGTCACGTCGATCACGTTCGCACTGTGTATCTGGTGGACGGTGAGCAGCTTGTCGCGTTCGACGCTCAGCTTGCCCGCAACCCGCGCGCGATTCTCGGTCACATTGTCGGGGTTGTCGTCCGAGCCGTAGCCGCAATTCAGCGAGGCATAAATGCCTCTCGAGACACCGCCTTCGCGCGTGAAGAAGCCGTGGCGGATGTGGGAAAGGACCTCAAGGGGCTTTGCCTTCAGCATCGACAGTCCTCTACGCGAAACCGGCGGGCGGCGGGCTGCCCGGCGGGGTGATCCCCAGCACCTTGAAGAGGCTGCCCATCTCATCAGACGCGGTCAACCTCCGGAGCGCCCGTTCGAGTGCCTCCCTTTGCGAAGGAGAAGCATTCCGGGCGAGTTGTCCCGCGCGCGCCTCGATACCAAGCGCACACAGAAATGCGCCTTGCCTGACAGGACCGTGGGCTGCCGCGCCGCCGCTTCTGACGCCGTGAGCCAAGGCTTCGAAATCGACATGAGCTGTCAGGTCAGCTTCACCCGGTGCCTCGAAGGGGTCCGCGAACGCATGATTGCGAACCGCCTGCAGCGTGTCTCCCGCCGCACTCCTTTCATGGCCGTAGTCGATGACGAGGGCGCCGCCGCCATGGGTGGCAATGCGGGATGCGATTCCCGAAACGATTGATATGCCTGCCGGGCATATTTCGGCGATGGCTCCCTCGGCCGCCGCAGCAAGAGCGGGCGGGAGAGCCTTGTCGTTTGCCGCAGCGACGGGCGCGAGTAGCGGTACGAAGCGGCCTTCGACGTAGCCGACACAACGTTCGCACCAACCTCGGTCGGTCCGCTGATACTGGGTGATGGGCAGAGCGTCGAAAAATTCGTTGGCGATAAGGAAAAGCGGCAGATCCGGCACCTCATCGGCGCTCGAATGCCAGCTGGCGTCCGGGAAGCGCTCGCATTGCGCTGCGCGCAGTACCGGGCTTGTTTCAACGAAGTGGATAGAGGCTGCGTCGAGCATACGGGGCACGGAACGAAGCGCGCGCAGGGCATCGGCCATCAGTGTGCCGCGGCCGGGTCCGAGTTCGACTATTGCAATGGGTGCGGGGGATCCCTCCGCCAGCCACCTGTCAGCGAGCCACAGGCCGACGAGTTCACCGAACATCTGGCTCACTTCGGGGGCAGTCACGAAGTCACCGCGTGCACCGAGCGGATCGCGTGTCATGTAGTAGCCGTATTCGGGATGAGCGAGACACAAGGCCATGAAGTGCGAAAGCGGGATCGGCCCGGTTTCGCGGATCAGTCGGACAAGATGCGTTTCGAGGGGGGTACCGCTCATTTCCGCCTTGCGGTTGCCGTCCTGCCGGCAGCGCGCACGAAATACCAGACGAGTGCGGCACCGGCGACGGCCATCGGGAGAGAAAGAAGCATGCCCATCGTGAACCAGCCGCCAAAAAGATAACCGATCTGCTGGTCAGGTTCCCGGAAGAATTCAACGAAAATTCGTGCGACGCCATAGCCGCAGACAAAGGTGCCCGTTACCACACCCGGCTTTTTCAGCGCATCGAAATGGTGCGTCAGAAGCCTCAGGACAATGAAAAGAACGATGCCTTCGAGAAAGGCTTCGTACAGCTGGCTCGGATGACGCGGCAGGGGACCGCCGTTCGGGAACACGACGCCCCAGGGCGCGTCCGTCACGCGGCCCCAGAGTTCGGAGTTGATGAAATTTGCGAGGCGGCCGAAGAAAAGGCCTATCGGTACTGCGGCGCTTACGGCGTCCATGAGCGAGGGCAATGGAATGCCGCGGGTGCGCGCGAAGAAGAACATCGCGACCAGCACGCCGAAGGCGCCGCCGTGAAAGCTCATTCCACCTTGCCAGACATAGAAGATCTCGAGGGGATGGGAGACGTAATAGGCGGGATTGTAAAGAAAGACATAGCCGATACGCCCACCGAGAATGACGCCCAGGGCGGCCCAGAGCAGGGTGTCGTCCGCGTCGTTCCTTGTGAGGGGCGAGCGCGGCTGCCACAGACGGTCGGTTTCCGCGAGTGCGACGATATATCGCCAGCCGAGAATGAGGCCGGCGATGTAGGCGAGCGCGTACCAGCGGATCGCAAAGGGGCCGATCTGGATCAGAACGGGATCGATGTCGGGGAAAGGCATGGCGCTCCGGCATGGGCTCCGGCGCGAACCCGATGCCGCGCCGTCGATGGCGCGCTAGTTTGGCCCGCAGTCTCGTCCTGTCAAGGAAGGCCCGGCCGTGCAGGAGCGCATCCGGATTCGCTTTTCGCGCGCGAAAGGCTATGTTTCTTGATGAAGCCTTGAGCGGAGTATCCCATGACACAGACGCAGAACCGCATCTTCGACGAACTTGGCCGCTTGTTCACCAACGCTGCGGGCGCGGCGCAGGGTGTACGTCAGGAAGTCGAAACCGTATTGCGCGGACAGGCAGAACGTCTGATCGCGGATATGGATCTGGTGACGCGGGAGGATTTCGACGCGGTGCGTGCAATGGCACAGCTGGCGCGCGAGGAGAACGAAGCGCTCAAGGCTCGTATCGAGGCGCTGGAAGCTGCGGTGAAGAAGCCGGGACCGAAAGCAAAGAAGGCATCAGCCGGGGCTGGCGACAAGGCGGGCGGCCCGGAAGGCGATACTTCGCCGCTCGGCTAGGCCCCCGAGCATTTCTCCACAGATTCTCTTGGCATTTCCGATTCTTCCAGGCCGGCAAGGGTTGCGCCGACTCATTGTGTCGGGCACCCTTTTGTGGTGTTTACGGGGTGGGTCGCCCACTAGATATGGGGCAATCGGGTTGGGACGCCCTTGTCCATCGTGGAACCCGAGCGGGGTACAGAATGTCAGGCTCTGTCGCCGAGGCCGAGGAATTCGACGGCAATCCTCTCGATCTTCTCGAACAAGTCGCTGCCATTCGCGACTGGTTTTTCGAGAGAAGCCATGAAGATGAGCTGAACATCTGCGTAGCGGGTGAGTGGCGGGACTACCAGCTCTCGCTGAACTGGCGCAACGATCTCTCCGGGCTCCACATCGCCTGTACACTCGACTTGCGCGTTCCCCCGGAAAAGCGGCCGGTCGTGCGTCATCTTCTCACGCTCATCAACGAACAGCTCTGGTCGGGGCATTTCGACATCTGGTCGGACGATGGGGTTGTCCTCCACCGCAACAGCCTGCTGCTCTGCGGCGGCGCGGCCGCCACTCCCGAGCAATGCGAGGCGCTGCTTCGGCTCGCCGTGGAAGCCTGTGAGCGCTATTATCCGGCACTGCAATTCGTGATGTGGGCGGGCAAGACGGCCGAAGAGGCCATTGCCGCCGCCATGTTCGAAACGCAGGGATGTGCGTAACGCTGCCGCGTTGCGCTTCTCGGATTTCCGCAAGCGACGGTTTCAGACATGACATTTTCACTTGAGCGCCCTCTGGTTCTGGTGGGCGCGGGCAAGATGGGTAGCGCTCTGCTGTCGAGCTGGCTCGCAAAGGGGCTTTCACCTGATCTTGTTTGTGTCCGCGATCCAGCGGCGCCGGACGCGATCAAAGCGCTTGCGGCCAAGGGGCTCTCGCTCAACGCTTCCGTTCAAGACATCGCGGTCAGGGATCCAGGGCTGGTGCTAGTGGCCGTCAAGCCGCAAGCTATGGCTAGTGTGCTTCCCGAACTCGCGCCGATGGTGCGGCCCGAGACTGTCTTTCTCTCCATTGCGGCGGGAACTGGGCTGCACCGGCTGAAAGAACTGCTTGGACCGGAGGTGCATGCCATCCGCGCCATGCCGAATACGCCGGCCTCCATCGGGCGCGGTATCACGGTTGCCTGTGCCAATGATCGCGTTACGCGCGAACAAAGGGAGCTTGCGGATACGCTCCTTGCCGCGGCGGGCGAAGTCGGCTGGGTCGACAGTGAAGCGCTCATCGACGCCGTGACGGCCATCTCGGGCAGCGGCCCGGCTTATGTCTTCTATCTTGTTGAATGCCTTGCGGCCGCGGGAGAAGCGCTCGGGCTCGATGCCGATCTTGCGATGAAGCTCGCGCGCGAAACGGTGAGTGGTTCCGGTGAGATGCTTCACCGCCTGGAAGAACCGGCGTCCGTGCTGCGTGCCAATGTCACATCGCCGGGAGGCACGACTGCGGCCGCGCTCGATGTCCTGATGGGGGAGGGGGGGCTCTCGCCGCTCATGCGCCGCGCGGCGCTCGCGGCCCGTGACAGGGCCAGAGAACTCGGCAAGTAGGCTCGCCAGAGGCGTGCAGAGCGCCTATGGTGCGGACAGGAGAACGCTCATGGCTCGCAAGCTCGATCCAGAAGAGAAAATCGTCAACGCCGCCATGCGGCTAGCGGCGTCGCGAGGCTGGCGAGGTCTGTCGCTCGCGGATATCGCGACATCGGCAAAGGTGAGCCTCGCAGAGCTTTCCATGCACTTTGCATCGAAGGCCGCGATCCTTGCAGCCTACGGCCGGCGGATCGACGCGAAGGTTCTGGAAGAAGTGTCGGCGGAGGAAATGTCAGCGGAGACGGCGCGCGATCGTCTTTTCGACGTGCTGATGATGCGCTTCGATGCGATGGGGGACGATAAAGAAGCTCTCGGACGTATCGCCGCGGATTTGCGCCGGGATCCAATTGCGTCCGCTCCGCTCGCCCGGCCTTTGCTGCAATCGATGGGCTGGATGTTGGAAGCAGCGGGAATCGATTCGTCTGGTATTGCGGGCGCATTACGCATTCGCGGTCTCGCTTTCGTGTGGGCTGCGGCCTTCCGCGTCTGGCTCGATGATGGCGAGGATCAGTCAAAGACGATGGCTGAACTCGACCGCCGCTTGCGTGACGGTGCCGCCTTTCTCGAACGTGTGTCGCAGTTTGGTGTGCGCCGTCGTGGCGGAGATGCGCGCGACGCTGCCTGATCTTCAGAAGTGAAAGACGCGGCAGGCCGATATCCTGTCATCCGACCATTCGAGGATTTCGACGACGCGCGTGCGGCCCGCCTCGTCGCCATTCACCACCCGCCAGTATTCGACAGCAGCGCGCCCGCTTGCTGTGCCGGTCTGCGAGATCACGTCGAGTATGTCGATGCGGAAGCTCTGCAACCGCGCTACGCTCGCGAGCGCGTAGGCGCGGAGTTCGTCCGGTCCGCACAGCGTTCCGTCGGATTTGCCCATACGTTTCACCACGCCATCGCTCATATGTGTGCCGTCGGGCGCATAAAGAGCCGCCACCGTTTCCGGGTCGAGGCTCTGCCAGGCGGATTGCCACTTCAGGACCATCATCGGCAAGGGCATGTCGCTTTCTCCGTCGATCACGGAGAAAACTATTCGGGTTCCGAATAAAGGTCAATAATGCTGACCTTTATATCAGACGGGCAAATGAATTACGGCCCGCAACCCGCCCATGGGACTTCTGGCAAGCGTGATGTCGCCACCGTGGCCCCGGGCGATGTCACGGGCGATGGCGAGACCGAGACCGGTGCCACCCTTGTCGAGGTTGCGCGCTGCGTCGAGCCGGTAAAAGGGACGAAATACCTCTTCCATCTGTTCGTCCGGAATGCCTTCACCATCGTCGTCGACAAAAATGTCGATGCTGCCGCCCTCGCCATCCGTCTCGGCGTCGCGGATCGCCGTCACCCAGACATGGGCTGCGTATTTGCCGCCATTGTCGATGATATTGGTCAGGCATCGCTTGAAGGCGTTGCGGCGCAGCGGAAGCATGAGATCGCCGTGAAGTTCGAGACGGACGTCGTGACCCTTGCGCTGTGAATCATCTCGTACCTCGCCAATCAGTTCAGCGAGATCCGTCTGTTCGGTTGCCTCGCCCTGGTGGCCGCGGGCGAACTCAAGATAATCGTCGAGCATGCGCTCCATTTCGGCAATGTCTTCCCGCAATTCCGCAATTTCAGGCCGGTCGTCCAGCATTGCAAGTTGCAGCTTGAAGCGGGTGAGCGGCGTACGCAGGTCGTGGCTTACGCCAGCGAGCATCGCGGTGCGCTGAGCGATCTGCCGTTGGATACGCGCGCGCATGTCCATGAAAGCCTGCGCCGCCCTCCGGACTTCGGAGGCGCCCTGGGGGCGATAGCTCGGAACATCGCGGCCCATGCCGAAGGATTCAGCTGCGGCAGCAAGACGCTCGATAGGGCGGATCTGATTTCGCAGGAACATGATGGCGACGATGATCAGGACCACCGACGTACCGACCATCCAGACGAGGAAGATGTGGGAGTTGGAAGCATAAACATGCGACGCCGGCGTGAGCACGCGCATGACGCCACCATTATAGGCGACGCGGATGTCGACATACTGTTTGTATTGCGCGGTGTTGATCCAGTAGGGGCGGGCAACGCGGCGCCGTAGTTCGTCGTTCAATGAATTTGCGAGGAGGCCGCCCGTCGAAGAGGGTGAATCAGGAAGTTCCTCGCCGTCGAGGAAAGCAACAGGGAGGCCGAGATCCTGGCTTGCGCGCGCGGCAATCCTCGACGCCTGTTGCGGCGTCGGATTTTCTTCGAACTCACTCAGGAGAAGAGCGACTTCGGCGACGGTCTTCGCCGAAAGGCGCTCGGTTACGAGTTGCCAGTGGCGCTCCAGAAAAACATAGGTGACGACGAACTGCAGCAGCACCACTGGTGCCACGATGATGATGAGCGATCGCCCATAGAGCCCCCGGGGCATCAGGCGCTTCAGCAACTGGAAGGGATGGAGCGGGAAATGAGTGCCGTGCCCGCGGTTTCGTGCGCGCGTTGCGTCCGCTCCTTCGTGTGTTCTTGCCTCTGTCATGCGGCCATCAATCGGGCATGAGTGCGTAGCCTTCGCCGCGCACCGTCTGCAGATAAAGCGGGTTCCTCGGATCGGATTCGATCTTGCGGCGGAGTCGATTGATCTGCACGTCGATCGACCTTTCGGCCGCCTCATTGTCGCAGAGATCGAGACGGGAAAGGGGTTTGCCGGGATTGGCGGCGAAAATACGCATCAGCTGGATCTCCCGCGTCGTCAGGCGGACCTGTGTATCGCCGTTCCAGAGTTCGCCGCGCGTCACGTTGAAGCGGCAGGGGCCGAGCAAGATTTCGTCATGCTTCTGCCTGCCGGGCGCCCGTGCGCGCCGCAGAATGGTACCGATGCGAAGCAGAAGTTCACGCGGTTCGAAGGGCTTGGCGAGATAGTCGTCGACGCCTCGCTCGAGCCCGTCGATACGGTCGCTTGCCTCACCGCGCGCGGTCAGCATGAGGATCGGTACGGCGGAGGTGCGCCGCAAGTCCCTTGTGAGATCGAGACCGCTTTCGCCGGGCATCATCACGTCGAGAACGATGAGATCGAAGGAAAGGCCTTCGAGGCGTGCGCGTGCTTCTGCGGCATGTTCCGCCGTCGTGACGCGGAAACCGTTATCGGAGAGATACCGCTTCAGGAGTTCGCGGATACGCCGGTCGTCGTCGACCACGAGAATATGCGGTGCGTCGTCGGCTGGCGCTGAGGCGTTCTCCGTTTCCGTTGTCATCGTTTCGTTCGCGGTCAATGAGCGTCTCCATGGGGCCGTGTCAGTCCCGCGGGCCCGGTGTCTTTGTTATCAGGCGTTCGACTTCGGTCCTGTCTTCCTCGTTGACGAGAGCAAGCAAGACCTTGCGCCATGCCGCCTCCGCATCCGGCCCCGCCTGATCGAGAGCCGCAGCAACGCGCGCGCGCTGTGGAGCCGCGAGCCGTTCCTCGAGATCGAGACCGAGGGGGGTAAGGTAGAGCAGTCGCTGGCGCCGGTCCTGTTTGCCCGTTTGCTGCTCGATGAAACCGCGCTCAATGAGTTGCTTGAGGACGCGGGCGAGACTTTGCTTCGTGATGCGCAGAATGTTGAGAAGTTCGGCGACGGTGATGCCGGGATTTCTGCCCACGAAGTGAACGACACGGTGATGGGCCCGGCCGAAATCGTATTTGGCGAGCAGCTCATCGGGGTCGCTGATGAAGTCCCGATAGGCGAAGAACAGGAGCTCGATGGCCTCTGTCAGCGGTCCGGTTTCGATGCCGGCCGCGCCCGCAGGCGCATGTTCCCCCGCTTTGACCGCTGTCTTTTCCATGGGTTTCGCCGTGACCGTCATTTTATGTCAGCCATGTTGACATATTTTCCGCTAAGTGCTACCCCTTGCAAACTGCATGAGACAGAATGGGCGCAAGGGCAGGGCAGGTCGAATCTGCCAGCCAATATAAAGGATGTTCGCCCGAGAAGGCTGTCTCCGGCAAATTTCCCGTTGAACGGGACTGCGGACGGCCGGAGGAAAAGCGGCGCGGCGCGGAAATACACCAGGAAACTTGGGTCATGGCTGACATTCCCTTCGACAAACGCGACGGCTTTATCTGGTACAACGGCGAGCTCGTTCCCTGGGCTGATGCGAAGGTGCATGTGCTGACGCACGGGTTACACTACGCGAGCTGCGTGTTCGAAGGCTGCCGGATGTATGGCGGCGAGATCTTCAAGCTGCGCGAGCATTCGGAGCGGCTGATCAAGTCGGCGGAGATTCTCGGCTTCAAGATTCCCTACAGCGTCGAAGAGATCGATCAGGCATGCGTCGATGCCGTTCGCGCGCAGAAGCTTACCGACGGCTATGTCCGCCCCGTCGCCTGGCGCGGCAGCGAGATGATGGGCGTGAGCGCGCAGAAGAATCGGATCAACTTTGCGGTCGCCGCGTGGGAATGGCCATCCTATTTCGATCCCGAGCAGCGCAAGAAGGGCATCCGTCTCGACATCGCCCAGTACAAGCGTCCGTCGCCGGAAACCGCCCCCTCGATGGCGAAGGCGGCCGGACTCTACATGATCTGCACGATCTCGAAGCATGCGGCGGAGAACAAGGGCTATGCCGACGCGCTGATGTATGACTATCGCGGCTATGTCGCGGAAGCGACCGGCGCCAACATCTTCTTCATCAGGGACGGCGTCATCCACACGCCGAAACCCGACTGCTTCCTCGACGGCATCACCCGGCAGACGGTGATCGGGCTCGCGAAGGCTCGCGGCTACGAGATTGTCGAACGGCACATAAAGCCCGAAGAACTGGGCGATTTTTCGGAATGCTTCATCACAGGCACGGCGGCCGAAGTGACGCCGGTCGGCGAGATTGGCCCGCACAAGTTCACGCCGGGTGAGATATCGCACAACCTGCACGAGGATTATATCGCAGCGGTGCATGCGCACCAGACGCGCGCGAAAGCCGTCAACGGCTGACGCTTCGAGCGACCGGAACGACAAGGGCGGCTCGAAGGAGCCGCCCTTTTTCGTTGCCGGTCAGGCCGTCTTTTCAAGTTTTCTCAGAATGCTGAACGTTCCGTTCGCGCGGGCGCAGGGTTTGCCATCCGACGTTACCAGACATTGCGCGAAGGCAAGCGAGCCGCCGGTCTTGACGACTTCCGGGCGAACTTCGAGCCACTCGCCGATGCGCGCCGAACTCAGAAAGTCGATGGAAAGGCCGACAGTGACGAGACCCAGAACGTTTTCGAGCCTGAGGCCGCAGGTGAGGCCCATCGCATTGTCGGCAAGCGCGGTCACGAGGCCGCCATGTGCGAGGCCGCGCGAATTGGTGTGAGGCTCGTCGAGCCAGAGGCCGATGAAGATGGCGTCGCCGGTGTTACGCGACCAGAGCGGCTCCCACGGATTGGTGAGCGGGCTCTGCCGATAGTGACGGGAGAAACCCTCCGGAGGCGGATTAATCGGGTTTTCGAATGTCATGAATCCTGATCCTTTGAATGTCGTGATGGATCAGGAATACAGGGGATCTGGGGGCGGGATAAGGCGCGTTTGACGCAAGGGATTTGGCGAAAACGGGGACAAACAGGGCCGACTGTCACCGAACTGTCATCAAAACGTCATGTATCCCATTTCGCCGCCGCTTCGCCGTCGCTCTCGCGTGCGTCGACCCAATACGACTTATCCCCGGTTTCCTCGCGCTTCCAGAAGGGTGCCTGGGTCTTCAGGTAATCCATCAAGAAGGCCGCCGCGTCGAAGGCCGCCTGACGATGGGGAGAGGCGGTGACGACGAGCACGATGTTGTCCCCGGGGGCGAGCTTGCCGACGCGATGGATGATGAGGCTTGCCTGTAGTGGCCAGCGCTCGTTTGCTTCGGCCTCGATGCGGACAAGCTCCTTTTCCGTCATGCCGGGATAGTGCTCGAGTTCCATCGAGGAGACAGTGCCGCCATTCGTGTCGCGGACGAGGCCGGTGAAGGTGACGAGGGCGCCGATGTCGGTGCGGCCCGACGTCAGCGCCTTCACTTCGGCGCCGATGTCGAAATCCTCCGTCTGTACCCGGATCATCTTGCTAGCCGCCGGTGACCGGGGGGAAGAAGGCGATTTCCTTCGCTCCGGCGACGGGCGTGTCGAGGTCGCCATGCTCCTGATCCACCGCGCAGCGGATGACGGCGAGATCGGCGAAGGCATGTTCGTATCCCTCGCCGCGCGTCTTCAGCCAGGAAATGAGGCCGGACACGTCGCGTATCTCGCCGGGAAGCGTCACGTCTTCCTCGGCGATACCCGCTTTCTGTTTCACCCAGGCGAAATAGAGCAGCTTCACATCCGGCCTTCCCGTTCTGCCGCGGCGGCAGTCGGCGGAGCGGCGGGACGATGCTCCGGCTTCTCGTCGCCGAGATGCTGGACGCCGGCGCGGAAATAATCGATGCCGGTATAGAGCGTCAGGATCGCCGCCGCCCAGAGGAGCGTGATGCCCGCTTCCGTCACGCCGGGGACGATCTTGTCCGCGGCGGGACCCGCAAGCAGGAAGCCGAGCGCCACCATCTGGATCGTCGTCTTCCACTTCGCGAGCTGCGTAACCGGCACGCTGACGCGGAGTTCCGCAAGGAACTCGCGCAGGCCGGAGACGAGAATCTCGCGGCAGAGAATGATGATTGCGGCCCAGAGCGAGAAACCGGCAATGACGTCCTGCCAGGTAAGCGCGATCAGCACGACAGCGACGAGCAGCTTGTCGGCGATCGGATCGAGCATGCGGCCGAGATTGGATTGCTGTTCCCAGGCGCGGGCGAGATAACCGTCGAAGAAATCGGTCACGCCCGCGACGATGAACAGCGCCAGCGCCGTCCAGTGCGCCGCGTCGCCCTCGATGTAGAAGCAGACGACAACGGCCGGCACCAGGGCGATGCGGAAATAGGTCAACATATTGGGCAGGTTGGTCGCCATTTCTGCGCTCGCTCCGTGTGATGGCAGCAGTTTAGCATCCCTCACGGCAATGTCGCGAGGGGGAGCGGCATTTCAAGGTGCGGTGTCCGGATTTCCGTGAAAATGATCGTAAACGGCACGCGCGACCTTCGCGCTGATGCCGTTAACCGATTCGAGATCGGAAAGCCCTGCGCGCGCGACGGCGCGCGCGGAGCCGAAATGCTGGAGCAGGGCGCGCTTGCGGCCCGGGCCAATGCCGGGCACCTCGTCCAGCGGATTGACGCCGATGGCCTTCGAGCGGCGCGCTCGGTGGCTGCCGATGGCGTAGCGGTGCGCTTCGTCGCGGAGGCGCTGGAGGTAGTAGAGAACCGGATTGCGCGGTTCCATCATGAAATCGGCGCGGCCCGCCATGAAGAAGCGTTCACGGCCCGCATCGCGGTCCGGCCCCTTGGCAACGCCGACAGCGGTCACATTGTCGATGCCGAGTTCCTGAAGCACCTCGAGCGCGACCTTGAGCTGGCCCGCGCCGCCATCGATCAGGATGAGGTCCGGCCAGACCGCGTCCTCGCCTTCCTTGCCCTCCTTCTCGCCGGTTTCCTTGACGAGGCGGGTGAAGCGGCGCGTCAGCACCTCGCGCATCATGGCGTAATCGTCGCCCGGTTCGATGTCGGGGCCCTTGATGTTGAACTTGCGGTACTGGTTTTTCATGAAGCCTTCGGGCCCGGCGACGATCATGCCGCCGACGGCTTTGGTCCCGGAAATGTGGCTGTTGTCGTAGACCTCGATCCGCTGTGGCGGGGCTTCGAGGTCAAAGGCTTCCGCGACGCCTTCGAGAAGTTTCCGTTGCGTCGAGCTTTCGGCAAGGCGGCGGCCCAGCGCCTCGCGCGCATTGGTGAGCGCGTGATCGACGAGTTCGCGCTTCTCGCCGCGCCGCGGCACACCGACCGCGACCTTGCGTTCCGCCCGGATCGTGAGCGCCTCGGCGAGAAGGGGGCGGCCGGGCACGTCATGGCTCAGCAGCACCATGCGCGGCGGCGGGCGGTCCTCGTAGAACTGGGCCAGAAAGGCGTCGAGCACTTCCTCGGTCGAAAGCTCCTTGTCGTGGCGCGGGAAATAGGCGCGGTTGCCCCAGTTCTGCCCGGCACGAAAGAAGAAGACCTGAACGCAGGTCTGGCCGCCCTCGCTCCAGGCGGCAAAGAGGTCGGCTTCAACAACGGTGCGCGGGTTGATGCCCTGATGCTGCTGGATCTGCGTCAGCGCGCGGATGCGGTCGCGATAGATCGCCGCGCGCTCGAAGTCGAGTTCCCCGGAAGCCTCATCCATCAGCGAGACGAGCTGCTGCTGGGTCTTGCGGCTGCGGCCCTTGAGGAAGTCGCGCGCCTCCGCGACGAGTTTCGAGTATCCCTCGGCGTCTATTTCGCCGGTGCAGGGGGCGCTGCAGCGCTTGATCTGGAAGAGAAGGCAGGGGCGCGTACGGCTTTCGAAGACGCTGTCCGAACAGGAGCGCAGAAGAAAGGCCTTCTGGAGCGCGTTCAGCGTAGCGGTGACCGCGCCCGCGCTTGCGAAGGGACCGTAATAGTCACCCTTGCGGGAACGGGCGCCGCGATGCTTCAGGGCCTGAGGGAAATCGTGGTCGCCGGTCAGCAGGATGTAGGGGAAGGACTTGTCGTCCCGCATCAGCACGTTGTACCGGGGCTTCAGCCGCTTGATCAGGTTCGCTTCAAGAAGGAGGGCGTCCGTCTCCGTCGCCGTCGAGATGAACTCCATCTGCGCGGTGGAGGCGATCATGCGGGCGATGCGGTTCGAGTGACCGGCGAGCTTGGTGTAGCTCGTCACGCGCTTCTTCAGGCTGCGGGCCTTGCCGACATAGAGGAGGTCGCCGCCCGCGTCATACATGCGATAGACACCCGGGCTGTCCGGCAGAAGCTTCACCTTGGCCGCGATCAGGGCGGCGCCCTGGGGGGCGGCCTCGACCGCGCCGCCGCGGTTCTCGCCGCCGGTGTTTTCCTCGTCGGCCGTTTTTTCGCCGTTTCCGTTCATGCGGCCCTGTATATCACCGTGATCCGCCCCGCCGCCCCGTCTGAAGGGCCCAAGAGGGTTCCCGACCCTGTGGATAAGTTTGTTGAAAGAGTTGGGGGCAGGGAGGGCCGGAAAACGTCAAGGTCTTGTAATAATTAAGATTTGTGACGCCGCCGCAAAAGATGTCCTGTTTTAAGGCATTGAAAGATATGGGGTTTTTTCACCTATGGAACCCGTCTCTAACAGGGGTTCCGCAGTATCCCTTCCAGCCCCGCAAGCGCAGAGGTTACGCGCGCTGCTGTGCACAAACCTTCCGTGTGCGGCGTTTGGAATCCACAAAGCGTTGATTTCATTATTGCTTTCTGTCGAGCTTCCCATGTCAGGAAAGATGGCGCACACGCTCGATTTCCACGCCGACGCTCGACGCCTCGGGAATGACCGCCAGTTTTTCCACGCGGACGAGAGCCACCCGCACCCGTTCATCTTCGAGGCAGGAAGCGGCAATCCGCTCGGCCAGTGTTTCGACGAGGTTCAGATGGCCCTCGGAGACGATCGCCTTGATGCCGTCGACCACGGTCGCATAGCAGACGACATTGCTCAGGTCGTCACCATGCGCGGCCTCTGCGACGGTCAGATCGACATTGACCCGGATGGGCTGCGCGCTGCCCTTTTCGTGCCGGTAGGCGCCGATATGAGCGTCGAGCAGAAGGTCGCGGACGAACACGTGCCGGATCGCGCGCTCGGCGCTGGCGATCTTCAGGGGGGTCACGTTCTCAGGCTGACTCATGAGAAATCTACTCCGAAATGCCGGTGACGTCCGGCGTTTCCCACGCCAGATGCTGGCCGCCGTCAAGCGCGATCATCTGACCCGTCATGGCGGGTGAGGCGAGAATAAACCGAACCGCGGCGCAAATCTCGTCCGGCGTGGTGCCGCGTTTCAGGATGGTGGACGCCACCTGGCGCTCGAAATCCGCCGCCGACTGGCGCGCATTGGCGAGGGCGGGGCCAGGTCCGATGGCGTTGACCCGGATGCGCGGCGCAAGGGAGCGGGCGAGAACCTGCGTCATGTCCCACAGCGCCATCTTGCTGATCGTGTAGGAGAAGAAATGCGGCGTGGGTGCCCAGACCCGCTGGTCGGTGATGTTGACGATGTTGCCTTCGGCACCTTCCGGGAGCTGGCCCGCGAAGGCCCGCGAGAGCAGGGCCGGTGCGCGCAGGTTGGTATCGAGATGGGCCGACCAGCTTTCGGGCGTGAGGCTTGCGGCATCGTCACGCTCGAAGAGGGAAGCGTTGTTGACGAGGAGCATGAGAGGGCCAAGGGCCGAGGTTGCGGCGGGCACGAGGCCTTCCGTGCCGGCGGCATCGCCCAGATCGGCATGGAGTGCACAGGCGCGGCCGCCGCGCGCCTCGATTTCGGCAACGACGGAGGCGGCTTCCTCCGTTGAACTGTTGTGATGGATGGCGACCGACCAGCCGTCATCCGCGAGGGCAATCGCGATCGCACGGCCGATCCGGCGGGCGGCGCCCGTCACCAAAGCGTTGCGCGTGCTGTCGCTCAAGTGGACGGTCCTCAGATGACGTCGGGAAGATGGCCGAATGTGAACATGGCGTAGAGATAGGCGATATAGGCGGCGATGAAAACCAGGCCGGTGCCGCGGCCGATGCGGCCGCCCGTCATGGTCACGGGCAGCAGCATGACGACAGCGCCCAGCATGACCCAGAGATGGAAGTTCAGGAAATCTTCCGTGACGGGAAGCGGTGCGATCAGGGCGGTGACACCCAGGATCGCCAGAATGTTCATGATGTTGCTGCCGATGATGTTGCCGACGACGACGTCGTCGTTGCGGCGGAAGACCGCCATCATGGACGTGGCGAGTTCGGGAAGCGAGGTGCCGATGGCGATGAGCGAGAGCCCAATGACGGCGTCCGATACGTGGAAGGCTTCGGCGATATCCGTTCCGCCGTCGACAACAAGGCGGGCGCCGAGCGGTAAACCGATGATACCGACCAGAATCTTGATCGCGATCACGCGGCGGGAGAGTTTCGGCGGGTTGATGTCGCCGTGCGGCAGGTCGTGGGCGAGGCCCGTTTCAATGGCGCCGAAGGCATCGCGCGTGCCTTCGGGCAGGGCGGGTGCCTCGTCCGCCGCTGCGAGGGGCGGCGGGCTGTAGGGGTTCTTGCGCGCATCCCACCCGGAATAGATCAGATAGCAGGCGAGCAGCACGAGAAGAAGAATGCCCTGCCAGAAGCCAAGCGGGCCGACGAAACACAACACGACGAGCAGGACGCTCGCGCCCATCATGATGACCATGTTGTGAGGGACAGTGCGCCCGATGCAGGCGATGGGGCAGATGAGAGCGGGCAGGCCAAGAATCAGCAGGATGTTGGCGATGTTGCTGCCGACGACATTGCCGATCGCGATGCCGGGCGCGCCGGAAAGCGCGGCGCGGACACTGACGAGAAGTTCAGGCGCCGATGTGCCGAAAGCGACGATGGTGAGCGCGATCAGGAGCGGGGAAAGGCCATAGCGGGTCGCGAGGGAGGCCGCACCTGCAACCAGGAGATCACCACAGACGATGAGAATGAGGAGGCCGCCAGCGAGATAGAGATACATTTCGAGCATCAACGCGCCTCTCCTTCGGGGGATGCGGATGTATGGGCGAAGCCGGCCTCAACGCGGCAATCTACGCGGCTTCTGCTCCGCATATCGGCGCTCGATCCTCTCTCGTTACGGCAGGTCCGCCCCCGGCCCTCTTGCTAGCCATATAGGGTTGTCCGCGCGTCATGGCAAGAATATCGCCGGAAAACCGCCATTTGCCGGACTTTGACGGGTTTTTTAGGATACTGTCGGACCCGAGACGAATTTCGAGGTGGCTGTGGAAAACGAGGTTCTGGCGGCGGGAGCGGCGGTCGAGGCGGTGGCGGAGGGCATCCATGTCCCCTACCTCAAGGAAGTGATCATCTTCCTGATCGCAGCGGTCGCCGTGATGCCGCTTTTCCACTGGTTTCGCGCGAGCACGGTGCTCGGTTACCTGTTCATCGGGGCGCTGATCGGGCCGCACGGTTTCGCGCTTATCGCCGAGGGGGTCGGGCTCTCGCAGATCGGCGAGCTCGGCGTCGTGTTCCTGCTGTTCACCATCGGCCTCGAACTGTCGTGGCAGCGGCTCCGCTCGATGCGCACCTATGTGCTCGGCCTTGGGGGCGCGCAGGTGCTGGCCTGCGGCTTCGCGCTTCTGGGCCTGTTCTACATGGCGGGACTTTCATTGCCTGCCTCGACTGTTCTGGGGTTCGCGCTCGCGCTTTCCTCGACCGCGATCGTGACGCAGCTCCTGATCGAGCGCGGCGAGTTCGCCGCGCAGCCGGGGCGCATCGCCTTCTCGATCCTGCTGATGCAGGACCTCGCGGTCGTTCCGATCCTCGTCATGGTGTCGATCTTCAGCGCCTATGCGGCAGGTGGCGACGACGTCAACATGTTCAGCCTGGCGGGTATGGCGGTGCTGAAGGCGACGCTTGCGGTGGCCCTCATCCTGACCGCCGGGCGCTACCTGTTGCGCTGGATCTACGGTGTCGTCGCGCGGACGCAGAACCCGGAACTGTTTCTCGCGCTGTCGCTGCTTGCGGCGCTGCTGACAGCGGTGGCGACGGGGGCCGCGGGGCTCTCGATGGCGCTCGGCGCGTTCCTCGCGGGACTGCTGCTTTCCGATACCGAGTTCAGGCCGCAGATCGAGACCGACATCCAGCCGTTCAAGGCACTGCTGCTGGGGCTCTTCTTCATCAGCGTCGGCATCGGCATGGATTTTTCCGTGTTCTGGGACAATTTCGATGCGGTGCTCGGGCTGATCGCGGTGTTCCTGGTGCTGAAGACGGCGCTGATCGCGGCGCTTACCCTGTCGTTCGGGCAGTCGCGGCTGTGTTCGCTGCGGACGGGGCTGCTGCTCGCGTCGGGCGGCGAATTCGCCTTCGTGGTGATCGCGGGGGCGGCGGATGGCGGTGTCGTGCCGCTGGCGGTCGCGCATGTGGTGCAGCTTTCGGCGGCCGTGTCGATGGCGCTGACGCCGGGGCTTGCGTCGCTCGGGGCATGGCTGCAGAAGCGGTTCGACGGAATGGAAGGCGACCGCGAGCGCGATGCGGACGGGACGACGGAGGGGCTCGAGGCGCATGTCATCATCGCGGGCTATGGCCGCGTCGGGCGGACCATCGGGCGGCTCTTGCGCGAGCAGCAATTGCCTTTCGTCGCGCTCGATCTCGATCCGGTGCGCTCGCGCGCGGCGCGGGTGCGTGGCGAACTCGTCTATTACGGCGATGCGGCGCGGCCGGAGATGCTGGAGCGTGTCGGCATCGCGAAAGCGTCCGCCGTGGTCGTGACGCTCGACAACAGCGATGCGGCGAGCCGCCTCGTGCGGGCGCTGAGGACGAAATGGCCGAAGGTGCCGATCTATGCGCGCGCACGCGATCGCGAGCACATGCTGGAACTGGAAGCGGCAGGGGCGACGGCGGTTGTGCATGAGGCGCTTGAAGCCTCGCTGCAGCTTTCCGGCCATGTGTTGCGCGCGATCGGCGCCTCGTCGGAAGCGACGTCGACGCTGATCGAGCGCGTGCGCGTCGAGGTCTATGAGCGGCAGGTGAAGGCACCTGAAGAAGCTGGTTAGGCCTCGTAGATCGCGTAGTGCTTCCGCGTACGCTCCCGCACTTCCCATGTTCCCTTGAAGCCCGCCGGAATGACGAAGGCATCGCCCGCGCGGACGGTCATTGCCGCGCCGTCATCTCCCGTGATGACGCTGACCCCTTCGAGGATGTGGCAGAACTCGTGCTCGGTGTAGTGGATGCGCCAGGCGCCGGGGCCGCTCTCCCAGAAGCCGGAGAAGAATTTCCCGTCCGGCGAGGTGAAGAGATTCCAGGTCAGGCTCTCCGGCTTGCCCGAGACGATGCGCTCGGCCGGCGGCGCACCCTTGTCCGGCCGGAGGCCCGTGATGTCGAAGGGGATCAGCGGCGGCGTCATCTAAAACTCCCTTGGAATGCTCTCTTTGTTCGTTCTCAAAGCCTAGCACAACAGCCGTTTTTCACCTGCTTCCGGCCATATGGCCGGGTGCTTGCGAGGACCTGCCCATGCACTTGGGGGCGTCCCGATAAAGGACAAATTGGGCCAGGAAGAGACAATGAGCGTTTCGAGCGAAGATTTCACGATGGAAGGGGAGCGCGCCGCGCGCGGCTGGCGCCCCCGGGGAAGTTCGGCGCGGTTCCGGGCCGGCTACAAGGCGCGGCTGGCGCATGCAGCGGGGATCACGGTCTATGAAAGCCTCGAGGCGGCCGAGCCCGTCTGGCGCGCGTTCGAGCCACGTGCAGCCGGCACCGCCTTCCAGAGTTTCGACTGGCTTTCCGCCTGGCACCGAAATGTCGGCGAGGCGGCCGGCATTGCGCCCGCTATCGCCGTCGTCGCGCGGCAGGGCGAGACGCTGCTCGTGGCGCCGCTCGGCATCGAGCGCCGGCTGGGGCTGCGCCGTCTCGTCTGGCTGGGTGGGCGGCTTGCGGACTACAAGGGGCCGCTCGTGGCGCCGGACTTCGCGGCGCGGATGGCGGCAGAGGATTTCGCCGCGCTCTGGACACAGATCCGCCGCGCGTTGCCGCCGCACGATCTCATTCTCATGGAAGACCAGCCGGTTTCGCTCGGCACGCCGGGCGCACCCTTCACCAATCCCTTCGCCGGACTTGGCGGGGCGCCGGCGCCGGATGCAGCCTATGTATTCGACCTGCCGGAGACGTTCGAGGAATTCTCGCAGCGCTACCGCGCGGAGACGCGCCGCGCCGACCGCTCGAAGATGCGCAAGCTCGAGGCGGAGGGCGAGGTGACGTTCCGCTTCGCGGAGACGCCGGACGAGAGGCGGGCGATGGTGGAAGAGATTCTCGCGCGCAAGGCGGCGCAACTCGCGGCGCAGGGCATATCGTCGATCTTCGAGGACGAAGGCCATCTTGCCGCGTGGCGCGACCTTGCCATGCTGCCAGCGGAGAAACAGTTGCTGGAAGTGGCGGAGCTGCGGCTCGACGGGGAGTTCCTGTCCGGCAGCGTCGGCCATGTCTGGCACGGGCGGAACACGCTGATGGTGCACACCTACGATCCGGCGAAGCTGCCTCGGCTCTCGCCGGGCCGGCTGCACCTCCTGAAGCTCATCCAGTCGAGCATCGAACGCGGCATCGCGACCTACGATCTCTCGGTCGGCTATGCGGCCTACAAGGAAAGTTTCTGCGACAGGCCGACGGAAATGCGCAATACCGTCGCGGCAGCAAGTGCATTCGGCATGCCTGTCGCGCTGGCGATGCGCTCCGGCTTCGCGCTGAAGCGCTTCATCAAGAACGATCCGAGGCTGATGGCATTGGTGCAGAAGACGCGCGGGCGCTTCGCACGCGGCTGACGCGTTTTACTGCGGCCGCGC
This sequence comes from Parvibaculum sp., assembly GCA_017642695.1. Taxonomy (GTDB): domain Bacteria; phylum Pseudomonadota; class Alphaproteobacteria; order Parvibaculales; family Parvibaculaceae; genus Parvibaculum. The sequence goes on from JAEPQD010000002.1 coordinate 478,531, forward strand.
GTCCCAGGGCTCCAGCGTGCCGGCGATGCGGCGGGGCAGGGGCATTTCCATCTGGGCGATGGCGGCCGCCGAAATTTCCTCATGATTGAGCCAGCGTGAAGCGCCGTTCTCCCGCACGAAACCGAGAACGACCTGTGCATAGGTGAGGTCCGGCTGGGCGGCGAGCGCATCGGCGCGGAGCGTGGCGATGGAGGGCGCGCCGTTCTCGCCGGTGAGGATCGAGCGGCTGCCCATGACCTCCACGAGAAGACCGCCCGGCGCCATCAACGCGTCGAGCGCGGCGCGCAGCAGTTCGGCGCGGGGCCTTATCCATGTCAGCGCGATGTCGAAGGGGGCGTATTCTTCCAGCGCGCCGAGGAAGGCGGGTTCGTCGTCATAGGAAAGCGACAGGCACTCGCATTTTCCGTCGAGCGCCTCGTCGCCGAAGGAGAAATCCCCTGCCTTGCGCGAGACGATGACGGCCTTTTCGGCCTGCAGCGCCGCATGGCGCGCGGCGGCGGCAAGCATGCCGGTCGTGCCGAGGAGAAGCGCGTTTCCCGTCATGCCGTTCCGATCAGTCCGTCAGATCGTGCCAGGCATCGCGGAAGGCATGGCCGATGCTGGTGAAGAAGCCGTCCGCGACCTCGCCGCCTTCCTTGACGGCGTCCCGCGTGCCGTGGCCGATCTCGGTGGTGACCTCATCGGCGGTGTCGCCGACGGCGTGAACGGCGTCGCGGGTGCCGTGGCCGATGGCCTTTGTCGTGTCGCGCGCGCCATGACCGATCGCGGTCGTTGCATCGCGGACGCCGTGGCCGACGGTGCGGCCGCCTTCCTTGACGCCATCGACGGCCTCGCCCACGGGCGTACGCTCGTCGCTGTCGCCATCCTTCGCGAAGGCCGGGGCGGCTGCCAGAGAAACCGTCAGGGCAAGGACGGTCAGAATCGCGCGCATGGGTGAGTCTCCTTGAATGAACCTTTTCGCCGGGAACATAGGCGGTGAATATGGCGAAAGCGTGCTTGTCGGACCAGGTCTTCAGTCTATGCCTTCAGGGGTCCGCTTCTTCCTGCGTTTCCGCTCGATCATGATGCCGGGATAACCCTTGAGGGGGGCGAGGGGTTCCCCGAGATATGCCCAGTCCGGCATCTCTCTCAGGCCCGCATGATAGCGCGGCTCGCGGCCGACGCGGCTTTCGAAGAGCGCATAGGGAATGTTGATCACGTGGCGGGAGCGCTCGCGCTCGTAGAAGAGCGGCGTGCCGCAGCGGCGGCAGAAGCTGCGCGCGACGCCCGGCTCCTCGTGGCGCGTTATGTCGTCTTCGCCGTCAAGGAGGCGGAAGCGCTTCTTCCAGCTTCCGACCCAGGCCATGGAGGCAGCGCCCGTCGTCGCCCGCGTCGCCTCAGAGTGATCGTGGAAGGCCCAAATCGCCGGATACATGATCTCGAAGCGGACCGCGCCGCAGCGGCAGGCGCCCGCGACCCATTCGGGATTGGAGAGCGTTCGTTTCTTCGCCGGTTTTGCCATGCTTGTTCCCGCGTTTCCTGTTGCCTTGCAGCATAGGGCTTTCGCGGGGCCCGTGCGATTTCATCCGTTGACGGAAACGTGAATTGCCGTGCGCGGCCCCGCTTCCCAGATTGGCATCGCAACAAGGGCTGAAGGGAGGACCCAATGGACGGATTCATGCAGGCGCTGCAGGAAGCGAGCGCGTCGCAGGACGCCTATGTGGCGGCGCTGCCGATGTGGGTGCAGTACTGGATGTACTGGATGATGGCGGTGCTGTTCGTTGCGCCGCTCATCTTCGCCTTCTGGCGGGCGGAAGCGCGCTGGCTGGTGCTGGCGATGATCGCGACCATCGTCTCGACCATGGCGCTCGGCATGGCGGTGGGCTGGAACAAGCTCTGGGGCGTCACGCATCTCATCTTCTGGACGCCGGTCGTCATCTACTACATCCGGCGCTGGCCGCAGATCGAGAAGAAGAGCGTGTTCGGCGTGTGGTTCGTGCTCGCGCTTGCGACGATGATCGTGTCGCTCGTGTTCGATGCAAAGGACTTCGTCGAATATCTGATGGGTGTGTGAGGGGGCGCTTCGCCGCACCCTCGTCACAGCCATCAACGTCATGACGCGCTTCATGCGGGACCGTGACGACACAGGTGGGAGAGAGGCCTACCGCTTCTTGTACTTCCTTGCCCTTGTCCCCGGCTTGCCGCTTGTCGAGCGGCCCTTGGTCGCTGTGCGGGCGACGCTTTCCTCGACCGCCGATTGCCGAGCCATCGGGTCGTCGGCGATGGCGAGTTCGGTGGCTTCGAGGCGTTTGATCTCGTCGCGGAGCCGTGCGGCGGTTTCGAATTCGAGGTCGGCGGCGGCTTCCTTCATCTTGTGTTCGAGATCGGCGATGTGGGCGCGCAGGTTGTGGCCGATGAAGCTCTCGTCGGCCTCGCCGGTGTCGACGCGGACATGATCGCGCTCATAGACGCTTTCGAGGATGTCGCCGATGTTGCGGCGGATCGATTCCGGCGTGATGCCGTGTTCCTCGTTATAGGCCTTCTGCTTCTCGCGGCGGCGCGCGGTCTCGGCCATGGCGCGTTCGAGCGAGCCGGTGATGTTGTCGGCATAGAGGATGACGCGGCCGTCGACATTGCGCGCGGCGCGGCCGATGGTCTGGATGAGTGACGTTTCGGAGCGGAGGAAACCTTCCTTGTCGGCGTCGAGAATGGCGACGAGCGCGCATTCCGGGATGTCGAGGCCCTCGCGCAGCAGGTTGATGCCGATCAGCACATCGAAGGCACCGAGACGGAGATCGCGGATGATCTCGATGCGCTCCAGCGTGTCGATGTCCGAATGCATGTAGCGGACGCGGATGCCCTGCTCGTGCATGTATTCGGTGAGGTCCTCGGCCATGCGCTTCGTCAGCGTCGTGACGAGCACGCGCTGGCCCTTGGCGGCGACTTCGCGGCATTCCGCGATCAGGTCGTCCACCTGCGTCGCGACGGGGCGGATGATGGTCGGCGGGTCGATGAGGCCGGTCGGGCGGATCACCTGTTCCACGAAGACGCCGCCCGTCTGGTCCATTTCCCAGGGACCGGGCGTCGCCGAGACGAAGACCGATTGCGGGCGCATCGCGTTCCATTCCTCGAACCGCATCGGGCGGTTGTCGACGGCGGAGGGCAGGCGGAAGCCGTATTCCGCGAGCGTCGACTTGCGCTTGTAGTCGCCCCGGAACATGCCGCCGATCTGCGGCACGGTGACATGGCTCTCGTCGGCGAAGACGAGGGCATTGTCCGGCAGATATTCGAAGAGGGTAGGCGGCGGCTCGCCGGGCTTGCGGCCCGTCAGGTAGCGCGAATAGTTCTCGATGCCGGCGCAGGAACCCGTCGCCTCCATCATCTCGATGTCGAACTGGGTGCGCTGTTCGAGGCGCTGCGCCTCCAGCAGCTTGCCCTGGCCCTTCAATTCCTGCAGGCGGACCTGGAGGTCGTGCTTGATCTCCTCGATGGCCTGATTGAGCGTCGGGCGCGGCGTGACGTAATGCGAGTTCGCGTAGAGCTTCACTTCCTCGAAGGTGTCGGTCTTGTGGCCGGTCAGGGGATCGAACTCGGCGATCTCCTCGACCTCGTCGCCGAACAGCGAGATGCGCCAGGCACGATCCTCGTAATGCGCGGGGAAGACCTCGATGGTGTCGCCGCGCACGCGGAAGGTGCCGCGGGCGAAGGCCTGGTCGTTGCGCTTGTATTGCAGGGCGACGAGATCGGCGATCAGCTGCTTGCGCTCGAGCCGCTCGCCGAGCTTCACGCCGAAGGTCATGGCCGAATAGGTTTCGACCGAGCCGATACCGTAGATGCAGGAAACGGAAGCGACGATGATGACGTCGTCGCGCTCCAGCAGCGCGCGTGTCGCGGCGTGGCGCATGCGGTCGATCTGCTCGTTGATCGAGCTTTCCTTTTCTATGTAGGTGTCGGTGCGCGGCACATAGGCTTCAGGCTGGTAGTAGTCGTAATAGGAAACGAAATATTCGACCGCGTTTTCCGGGAAGAAGCTCTTGAACTCGCCATAGAGCTGGGCGGCGAGCGTCTTGTTGGGGGCGAGGATGAGGGCCGGGCGCTGGGTGCGCTCGATCACCTGCGCCATGGTGTAGGTCTTGCCGGAGCCGGTGACGCCGAGAAGCACCTGTTCGCGGTCGCCCTCATTGACGCCCTTGACCAGTTCCTCGATGGCGGTGGGCTGGTCGCCCGCGGGCTGGTATTCGGAGACGAGCCTGAGGCGGCGGCCGCCTTCCGACTTTTCCGGGCGCTCGGGCCGATGCGGCGCGAAAAGCGGCCAGCTTGCCGGGTCGCCCTGCAGCGCGCCCGCCCATGTGTCGCGGTCGGGCGCGAGGCCGCCTTCCGGTACGAAATTCGCGCCGGGGGCTTCCGCAAGACCGGATGGTTTCCGGGGCAGCGGCCTTTCGGAGCCGCGCCCGAAGCTTTTGGGACCATTATTGTGCGCCATGCGCCCAATATGGCCCGACTCAGCGCCGGTTCAAAGAGGAGGCCGCGCCGCTCTTGCCGGAAAGCGGCAGGAGACGTGCGTCAGGGCGCAGAGGGGCTGGCCGGGTTCTGGACAGGCGCGGGCTCCTGCCAGTCGGGCGTCTCCTCGGGCATCTCGTAGGGCGGCGTCGCGTCCGCGCCGCTCTGCGCGTCGTCGAGGCCCATGTCCGGCGCGCCGAAGAAGACAAAGGCGATGGCAAACAGTGCCACCACGGCCGCGACGGTCGAGATGGCGAAAACATAGCGCGTACCCGTACCGGTCACGCCTTGCCGTGCCTCGTCGGTTTTCTTTTCGGGGCCCGTCATGCGTATCTCCTGTCACTGTCTTGTCCGTCACCAAGGGAACTAGCGCGGAGGGACGGCGCGGCAAGGGCAGGAATCCGCCGCTTTCCATAGTGCCGGGGTTCTGCAATTCTCGGTTCCATGAGCCAGGCCGCCGAAAATCCGCTCCCGCCCACGCCACCGATCCGGACGGGCGCACACTGGACGATCTATCTGCCCTCCCTCGTCGTCGCGCTTACATGGACGGTGGTCTATTTCTGGGCGATCTGGCAGGAGCCGCCGCTCACCGCCATCCGCGCCGTGGCGCTGGCCATCGAATCGGTGGTGGTGCCGCTGCTCCTCGTTCATGCGTTCCTGCGGGCGCGCGTTCTGCGGGCGGAAATTTCGGACGGGGTGCTCGAGCTCACATGGGGCTTTCCCTACCGTCGCCACGCGCGGCTCGACATTCCCGGGATTTCGCTCGCGCAGGTGCGCCGCTCCTTCGCGCAGCGCCGGTTCGGCGGCGGGGCGCTGGCGCTGATCGCGCGCGACGGCGAGCGCTACCTGATCGCGGATCTCGCTGAGCCGGAGGCAATCGCCGCGGCGATCAACAACAGCAACAGAAAAAGAGATGCGGCATGAGTCAGCTTGAATTCGACGACAACGCAGCGCGTACGCTGGAGGCGATGTATCTCACGCCGGATGTGGTGGGACAGCGCGCGAAGGTGATCGAGATGCTCGCGCCTGCGCCCGGCGAGCATGTGCTCGATATCGGCGCCGGGCCGGGGCTGCTCGCCTATGACCTTGCCCGCATGGTGGGGGAGAGCGGCCGTCTTGTCGGGCTCGACGCGTCGGCGGCGATGCTGAAGGTGGCGCGCACGCGGCTTGCGGCGATGCCGCAGGCCGAATGCATGGAAGGCGATGCGGCCGATCTCACGTTTCCGGATGCGTCCTTCGATATCGCCGTCTCGACGCAGGTGCACGAGTATGTGGCCGACATGGAAAAGGCGGTGAAGGAGCTCCATCGCGTGCTGAAGCCGGGCGGGCGGGCGCTCGTTCTCGACACCGACTGGCGCAGCATCGTCTGGCACTCGTCGGACAAGGCGCGCATGGAGCGCGTGCTTCAGTGCTGGGACGACCATCTGGCTGATCCGCACCTGCCCGCGACGCTCGGTGCGCGGATGCGGCGCGCGGGCTTCCGCGTACTGCGCGTTGAAATCGTGCCGATGCTGTCGCCGCGGTGGCAGCCTGTTTCCTATGCGGCGGGCATCATGAAGACGATCCGTGGCTATGCGGCGGCGAACGGTGACAGGCACGGGCTTTCGAAAGAAGAAGTGCAGGCCTGGTATGACGACCAGTTGCGGCTGGCGGAGCGCGGCGAATTCTTCTTCAGCCTCAACCGCTACGCCTTCCTCGCCATGCGCTAGCCGCGGCTTTCGGGACCGTAAAGGGCGAGATAGGCGTCGATGACGCGGTGTATCTTTTCATCCGTGTCGGGCGGCAAGCCGAAGTCAGCATCGAAAAGCGCCGGCCAGACAAAGATCTCCTTGAGCATGCCCGCGCCAAGCCGGGCGCCGAACGCGCTGTCATGCGGCTTCAGCATGCCGCGCGAGATCAACTCGTCCAGCACAAGCATGAGGCTGTCGTTCCTGCGATTGCCGAGGATCTCATACATTTCACCGGCGAGACCGGGCGCACCGGGCACCTCGGCGATGACGATCCGAAGGAGTGCGTTGGCGTTGCTGTCGAACTGGACCGAAAGATAGGCGCGGCAGAGCTTGTAGAGCACCTCTCGCGCCGTATCGCCCGGTTCGATCACGCCGGAATAATCGCCGGTCGAACGCGCAACATTCCGCACCACCGCTGAAAACAGCGCTTCCTTCGAAGCGAAATGCTTGTAGAGCGTCGCAGTCGACACGTCCGCATCGCGTGCGATCTCGGCCATGCCGGCGCGGCTGTAACCGTTTTTCAGGAAGTTGTCCCGCGCGGCCACAAGTATGGAGGCCTGCTTCTGAGAACTGACTTTCCGGCGATGCGATTCAAGTCCCAATTTCTTTTTCCCGAGGGCGGGCGACCGCGGATTCGGCGCCGTATATTTTCAGATAGGCGTCGATGCAGGCGTCGATCTTGGTGTCGATGTCGTCCGGCTTCTGAAAGTCGCGCGTGAAGAGAGCCGGCCAGACGACGAATTCCTTCACCATGCCGCCAAGATGTCTTGCACCGTCATGGAGATTATGCGGCTTCAGATCGCCGCGGTTGACCAGCGCTTCAAGGACCTGCCGGAGTTGATCGTAGCGCGCCAGGACGCCGTTCTCATAGGCATCTCGCGCGAGCTGCGGCGCGGAGGGAACCTCAGCGATCACAACGCGCAGCAGAGCATTCATCTGTCCGTCGAACTGCTGGCGTATGTAGGTGTGGCCGATATTTCTGAGAACGTCCCGCGCAGACAGGCCGGTTATGTCCGTGTACAGCGAACCTTCCGTACCCGTGTAGGCATCCTGAACGATCGCCGTGAAAAGAGCATCCTTGGATGAGAAATGCTTGTAGAGGGTTGCTGTCGATACGTCTGCATCGCGGGCGATTTCGGCCATCGCTGCGCGGCTGTATCCACCCTTCAGGAAGTTCTCGCGCGCTGCCTTCAGAATAGCGGCTCGTTTGGTCTCGCTGACCGATCTTCTATAGCTTGCCAATCCCAAATTACAGCTGCCTCCTGAGGGGGGCGCTTCTGGCCTCTGTTTGCCCCGTACCAATCAATACGTCGAATATCACCCGGACGGTCAAGGATAATCCGGAAAATAGCCGTCTTGCCTTGAGCGTCTGAACAATGAAATAGCGTTACGCATACGGATGAAAAGCGGATCATAACTTTTTCTGATTTCAGATCGCATCTGGGTTCTCGTTTGCGAAGACCGCGTATCGCAGCGGTCCCCTTTCCCTAGCGTCAAAGGGATAGCAGGTAACGAGCACCAAACCTGCCGCTGCGCGCGGGTCGATGTTTGAGTTGTCTGCAAGAACGATTTTGCTTTCGCGAATTTTGTACTCGCGTCCAATTCCGTCGATTGAGGTGACGATGACGATGTCGTCATTTTTCAGGTCACGCAGAAGTGAAAAATGTGTGTCGCGGTGACCAGCGATGACGGAGGTGCCGTTGCCGCCGGGAAGCGGCGAGCCGAGGAGATGGCCGGGACCGAAGGCGAGTGCCTCGCCGCTTGTATTCGAAAGGACGATTCGGCTCTCGCCCAGCGAAGGAAATTCGATCTTCGCGACAGGCCATGTGTCGGCCCACGACCAGGCTTTGTGCGGCCTGCCGTCTTCCAGCGTTTTCGTCCATGCCCTTTCGAGAAGAACCTGCGCGAGTTCGGCCTTCGCCATGATGTAAAGGCCTTGTCCAACCTGCCATGTGCCCAGGCCGACGCAAAGCAGGATGGCGGCGGCCCAGAGGACCGCCGCCTTTCTTGCCATCAGCGCTTTCACTGCTGCCTCCGCGCCCAGGCGCTCGACGTCCAGTGGCGTTGCAGCCACCAGAGGGCGGAGAGCATGGCCGCGAGCAGCAGGGCGAGCATGCCGCCATGGATGAGCGCGGGTGCGTCCGTCGCCGTTTGCGGCAGGGCAAGGCCGGCAGAGGCATCCGCTTCCGCCGCGGGGGCCGCCGCCATGGCGAGCATGGCGCCGCTTGCACCGAAGCTTGCCTGTTTCGCCCGCTGTATGGCGGGTTCGCCGAAGACCTTCTCGTAATCCCAGCCGTCGGGCAGGTTGACCGGCATGTTCTTCGAGGTGAGTTTCTCGCCATCCGGGCGGGACGGGGTCACGTCGACCGCGACAAGGCTGGTGCGGCGGCTGACAAGATGATGTTCGAGGGCGACGCGGGTTATCTCGGCGTCATTCTGTTCCCAGTTGCCTGCGATCTGTGCGTCGGCCTCGAGCTGCTCGATCTTGCGGCGCGCCCAGAGCTTGCCGATGCCCGGCCGCGTCTCGCCGGCCGCGACCGGCATGTGCACTTCCCACGGCTGACCCGCGACCTCGCCCCGCAGGGTCAGCGTGCCTTTGGCTTCCGGCATGCGGGCGGAAAGGACGATGGGCTCTCCCTTGTAGAGATCGGGAACGGGGTTCGGCCAGCTTTCGGTCGTGCGTCCGTCCGGCCAGGTGGCCGTGATGTCCGTCATGACCGGATTGCGGAGCTTGTCGAAGAGTTCGCTCATGCGTTCGGTGACCTGATCCTCCGAACCGATATGGGTGAAGGTGCCGCGCCCCGCCTCCGAGGCGCGCGTCATGAAGTAGCTGTTCGGTGCGGAGCCGATGCCGACGGTAAAGAGACGAGAGCGGCCGAGATTGCTCGTGATCTCGTGGAAAAGCTCACGTTCGTTGGAAATTGCGCCGTCGGTGAGGAAGACGACCTGACGGACGCGTGTGTCGTCGCTCACTTTGCGGTCGACGAGCGAGGCCCGGAGAGCCGGCAGCATCTCCGTGCCGCCATTCGCTTCGAGATTCTTCACGAATTTCTTTGCGACGGCGAGGTTTTCGCCATGCGCGGGCACAGCATCGGGGAAGAGCACCGTCAGCGTGTCGTCGAAGCGGATCACGTTGAAGGTGTCGCCGGGGTTCAGCCGGTTGAGCGCCCAGAGAAGGCTCTCCTTCGCCTGGTCCATCGAGGGGCCGGACATGGAACCCGAATTGTCGATCACGAAGATTGCCTCGCGCGGCTTCGCTTCGGGCTGCACGCTACCCGAGGGTGGCGTCAGCATCACGAGCAGATAATCCTCGTTGCCGATGCGCTCGCGGAAGAGGGCGGCGGTCGGCGCGCTTGTCGCGGCTGGCTTCCACACCATCTCGAAGTCCCTGTTCGCGGGAACGAGTTCCTCGGCGAGGGTGAGGCTAGCCTTGCGCTCGCCGTCCCGTTTCAGCGCGATCTTGTGATGCGGGCTCGTGATATCGCCGAGCGGGAAGCCTGCGTCGAGCGTGACCGTAAGGCTTACCGGATTGATCTTGCCCATATCGGGGTGAAGGACGGGCGGCTGTTCGAGGTCGTCGTTCCGCTCCGGCGGCAGCACGGTGCCCCAGCCTTCGCCGCCCGACTGGAAGTCGACGAGTTGCGGCTCGGCGGTCTTGGGCGTGTAGCGCGGCGCGACGACCATGGGGAAGCGCAACGAGAAGGTGTCGCCGTCGCGACGGACCGTCTGCTGATATTCGATCTGGACGACGATCGTTTCCTTCGGGCCGATATTGGCGACGGAATTGGTGAAGACGTTGGGGCGCTGCTGTTCAACGAGGCTCGCCTTCTGCCCTTGAGCTCTTGCTTCCTCGTAGACCCGGCGCGCCTCTTCCTTCTCCTTGATCTTTCCTTCGATCACCTTGTCGCCGATCACCATCTTGAGCGTGTCGACGGCGGAATTTTCAGGGAGCGGAAAGACGTATTTGCCTTCCACCCAGCCATCGCCCGGATTGATGAATTGCTGCGTCACGCGTGTGCGCGCGATGGGGCCGGTGACGTCGATTTTCACGTCGGTTGCAAGCAGCGGCGCCGGCACATATTTGCCGGGCTCTTTCGAGTTGAAGAGCAGCGCGCCGCTTTCGACGTCATTGAGCTTTACAAGTCCGCCCGTGTCGGCGTGTGCGTGCTGAATGAAGGACGCAATGAACAGAAGAACAAGACAGACAAAGGTCGAAAACAGGACGAGCGAATGGGACCATCCGCGCGGTGATTCCGCAACGGATGGCCGTTGTGACCGATATGACATGGCAATCTCCCCGCGTTGAATACGCGTCCGAGGCAAGCCCTCCTCAGACGGACAAAGTGTCGCGGGCAAATGGGGCGGAAGGGGTCACGAAAGGGGACGAGAGCGGACCGATTTCAAGGCCATTTTGTGTCAATTCCACTCACACGGCTCTTCACAGTCGTCCGTCTACGGACGCCAGTCCATCGGCACGTGGTCCGGCATACCGCGTACACGTGCGAGCCACGTGTTGAGCGCCTTGTAGGGCGCGATGTCGAAATCGCCCTCATGCGCCACATGCGTGTAGGCGTAGAGCGCGATGTCGGCGATGGAATAGGCGCCACCCGCGAACCAGTCATTGGTGGAGAGATGCCGCTCCATGACGCCGAGCGCCTGATGGCCGCGCTCATGCCAGACAGGAAAGCTGTCCTTCTTTTCCTCGCGCCCGCCCGGTTTGATCGTGTGCCAGAAGCGCGCGACCGCGATGTAGGGCTCGTGGCTGTACTGCTCGAAGAACATCCACTGGAGCGTTCGTGCCCGGTCGAGCCGGTCGGAGGAAAGGAGCGGTGTGCCTTCGGCGAGGTAGAAGAGGATGGCGTTCGATTCGGCGAGCGTCACGCCTTTGTCGAGTTCCAGCGCCGGGACACGGCCGTTCGGGTTGCGTGCGAGGAAGTCCTCTGTACGGCTCTCGCCTTTCAATATGTCGACATCGGCGAGTTCGAGCGAATGACCGAGTTGGTGTGCGGCCAACCGCACCTTGTAGCAGTTGCCGCTGTCCTGCATCTGATAGAGGCGCATGATTTTCCTCAGGCGAATCGTGGGCAGTTTTCCGTCCGCAGAATATCCGCAAGTTCGATTGCGGCGCGCTCGAGGGCCGCTTCCGGCACCGAGGCATAGCCCATATAGAGGCCGGGCCGTCCTTCTTCCAGACGATAGAGGGCGAGGGGGCTGATAAAGAGGCCGGCCTGTGTCGCCGCTGCCGCTATCGCGCGGTCGTTCGCGCCGTCCGGGAGAAAGGCCGAGAGCTGCAACCCGCCTTCGCCGGGGGCGACCGTCAGCCAGGGCGAGAGTTCGCCTTCGAGCGCCCGGATGAGGCAGGCGCGGCGGCCGGCATAGAGCGCGCGCATGCGGCGAACATGACTGCCGAAATGTCCCTCGCCGATGAAATCCGCAAGGGCGGCCTGCACCGCCGAGGGCGGGACATGGCCGGTGATACGGATGGCGGTGGCGAAGGCGTCGACCAGGTTCCGCGGAACGATCAGATAGCCGATTTTCAGAGCCGGAAAGAGCGTCTTGGCGAATGTGCCCATATAGATGACGGTGCCGGCGCGGTCGAGGCCCTGCAGCGAAGGAATGGGGCGGCCCTGGTAACGGTATTCCGAATCGTAGTCGTCCTCGAGAATCCAGGCACCGCTTTGCCGGGCATGCTCGAGCAGCGCGAGGCGGCGTGGGAGCGAAAGCGTTGCACCGAGCGGGAACTGGTGCGAGGGCGTCACGTAGATGAGCTTCGGCGAGGGCTGGCGCGCAATGCCCGCCTCGACATCGATGCCTTCTGCGTCCACCGGAACAGGTGTGAGTTGCGCGCCTGCACCCGCCAATGCGCCGCGGGCGCCGAGATAGCCCGGTTCCTCTATCCAGACCGGATCGCCGGGGTCGAGCAGCATGCGCGCTGTGAGGTCGAGCGCGCCCTGCGCGCCGACGGTGACGATCACCTGATCCGCCGAACAGACGACGCCGCGGGCGGCACCGGCATAGGCGGCGATCGCTTCCCGCAGCGCCGGCACGCCGATGCCGACCTCGTAGCCGAAGTGTCCGTTCCGCGTGTCGCGCGAATGGCGGGCGAGGAGGCGGCTCCAGAGCAGGGCCGGGAATTCGTCGATGGCGGGGAGACCATGCTGGAAGGGCTGGCCGAGCCCGCGCTTGTAGGCGGGGGCAAGGCGGCGCGAGGCCGAGAGAGCCTCGCCGCGCTTCGACAGGGTGCGCGCATTGCCGGCTGGGGCTTCCGCGCGGCGCGGGCTGGCTTGCCGGTCGAGCTGCAGCAGGCTGTCGGGGAGGGTCGCTGCGACGACGGTGCCCGCGCCCACCTGGCCTTCCAGATAGCCCTCGGCCGCCAACTGGTCATAAGCGGCCAGGACCGTGTTGCGGCCGACGCCGAGATCGCCCGCGAGCGCGCGGGAGGAGGGGAGCCGGGCGCCGGGGTGAAGGCGGCCTTCAAGGATCGCCTCGCGCAGCGCGTCGTAAAGCTGGCGGTAGAGCGGCAGTTCGGCGTCGTTGTCGAGGGCAATAGTGCCGAGGGGCAGGGGGCTTGCGGGCATGGCTTCGATCCCGGTCTGTTATGGTTCCATCATATTTCTATTAATGGACCTTTTTACAGGGCCAATTTCGGGAAATAGTCCGGGCCGTCACGAATGATGGAGGGGCCGATGCTCGAGATGAAACCGACTTGCGAGAAGTGCGAGGCACCGACGCCGAAGGACGGCGCGGCGGAAATCTGCAGCTTCGAATGCACCTTCTGCCCGCCCTGTGCGGAGGGCATGGGCCATGTCTGCCCGAATTGCGGCGGCGAGCTTCTGGCGCGGCCGAAGCGGACTCTCGATCTCTAGCGACGATCTTCAGGAAACAGGCAAATGAGCGACTACGGGACTTCGGATGTTCACAGGATCAGACAGGTGCCGAAGCGGGCGAGCTATGACCGCGAGACCGTGCACGCCATTCTCGATGCCGGCTATGTCGCCCATGTCGCTTTCGTGGCCGATGGGGCTCCGGTGGCGCTGCCGCTCTTCTATGTGCGGGACGGCGAGAGCGTGATCTTCCACGGCTCGCGGAAGGCTCGCTTCATGCGGTTTCTCGGCGAGGGCGCACCGGTCTGCTTCACGGTCACGCATATGGACGGGTTGGTGCTGGCGCGCTCCGCCTTCCATCACTCGATGAACTATCGCTCCGTCATGGTGCATGGCACGCCGGAACGCGTGGCGGAGGCGGAGAAGGCGCGCGCTCTTTCGCTCTTCACGGCGCGCGCCCGGCAGGGGCGGCCGCAGGAGACGCGGCCTGCGAATGCTCAGGAGACGAAAGCGACGCAGATATTGCGACTGCCACTCGTCGAGGTGGCGGCGAAGGTCCGGACGGGTGGGCCGCTCGACGACCCGGAAGACATGGACCTGCCGGTCTGGGCGGGTGTGGTGCCCATGGCGATGACGTTCGGCGAACCGGTGCGTGATATCGCCACCGTCTCAGCCGGATAGGAGAAGAGATCATGTATGTACCGCCGCGTTTTGCGCAGGAGGACCGCGACCAGTGTCTTGCGCTGATCGAGCGGGAGCCTTTCGGTCTGCTGGCGACCGCAGGCAGCGATCAGGCGCCGTTTGCGACGCATCTGCCGTTTCTCGTGGAAAAGCGTGGCGGAGAAGCCGTGCTCATCGGTCATGTGGCACGGGCCAATCCGCACTGGCAGATGTTCGACGGTACGCGGCAGGCGCTCGCGATTTTTCAGGGACCGCATGGCTACATCTCGCCGGCCTGGTATGCGACGTCCGCAAAGGTGCCGACCTGGAATTACATCGCCGTCCATGCTTACGGGACACCACGCATTGTGGACGATGCCGGGGCGGCTCGCCAGGCGATTGCCACACTGACGGCGCGGTTCGAGAAAGCGCGCCCCGATCCATGGACGATGTCGTCGCTGCCGGAACGCGAGACGGAGAAGCTGTTCACGGCGCTTGTCGTTTTCGAGATGCCGGTCGTACGGCTTGAAGGCAAGTGGAAGCTCGGACAGCACATGGCGGAGGAAGACCGGCTCGGCGCGGTTGCCGGGCTGACACGCGAGGGCGGTGACGCGGCGCTTGTCGACGCGATGAAACCGGAAAGGGACAACGTCTGATGTACAGCATCATCATCGGCCTGATTTTCGTGTCGGTCGGATTGTTGAATGCCTATCCGGCCATAGGAATGCTCGGCGCGAGACAGCTTCTGGGGCTCTACGGCATTCCCATGACGGATGGGAACCTGCTGACCCTGATGCAGCACCGGGCGGTCATGCTGGGGCTGATCGGGGTTTTCCTGATCGTGGCCGCCTTCCGGCGCGAATTGCAGCCCGCGGGCTTCATTCTCGGCTTCGCGAGCATGCTCTCCTTCGTGGTCCTTGCCCGGCTTCAGGACGATCCGAGCCGCTATATCTCCAAGGTCGCCATGGCCGATATCGCGGGGTCGGCGCTCCTTCTCGTCGCGTTGGTGTTTTATTGTCTCGATACATAGGAAGCCTGTTGCGCGTGCGAACGGGCGGGCTTAGGTTTCGCGCGTTTCTTCATCCGCCCGCTACAGGAGACATGTCATGGGCTTCATTTCGGACGCGCTCAACCGCATTCAGCCGTCGGCAACCATTGCCGCCACGCAGAAAGCGCGCGACCTGAAAGCCCTCGGCCGCGACGTGATCTCGCTTGCGGCCGGCGAGCCCGACTTCGACACGCCGGACAACATCAAGGAAGCCGCCATCAAGGCGATCCGCGACGGCAAGACAAAGTACACGGCGGTCGACGGCATTCCGGAGCTCAAGCAGGCGATCTGCGCCAAGTTCAAGCGCGAGAACAATCTCGACTACGGGCCGCACCAGGCCTTCGTCGCGCCGGGCGGCAAGCCGATCATCTTCAATGCGATGGTGGCGACGCTGAACCCCGGCGACGAGGTGATCATTCCCGCGCCCTACTGGGTGTCCTATCCGGACATCGTGCTGCTCGCGGGAGGGAAGCCGGTGCCGGTGGAGACGACGCTGGAAGACGGCTTCAAGCTGCAGCCGGAAGCGCTCGACAAGGCGATAACGAAGAAGACCAAATGGCTCATCTTCAACTCGCCGTCGAACCCGTCCGGCGCTGCCTACACGGCGTCCGAGCTGAAGAAGCTCACCGACGTGCTGATGAAGCACCCGCATGTGTGGATCCTGACGGACGACATGTATGAGCACCTGACCTATGATGGCTTCAAGTTCGCCACGCCGGCGGAGGTCGAGCCAGGCCTCTACGAACGCACGCTCACGATGAACGGCGTCTCGAAGGCCTACGCAATGACGGGATGGCGCATCGGCTATTGCGCCGGACCGGAGCCGCTCATCAAGGCGATGACGAAGGTGCAGAGCCAGTCGACGTCGAACCCGACATCGATCAGCCAGTACGCCGCGGTCGAGGCGCTGAACGGGCCGCAGGACTTCATCCCCGAGCGGGCGAAGGTCTTCAAGGAACGGCGCGACCTCGTCGTCTCCATGCTGAACCAGGCGAAGGGCCTCAAATGCCCGACGCCGGAAGGCGCCTTTTATGTCTATCCTTCCTGCGAGGGGTGCATCGGCAAGAAGACGACCGACGGCAAGGTGATCGAGACGGACGAGGACTTCGCGATGGCGCTGATCGAGGCGGAGGGAATTTCCGTTGTGCACGGCGCGGCCTTCGGTCTGTCGCCCTTCTTCCGGATTTCCTATGCGACGTCCACGGAAGAACTGACGGATGCCTGCGAACGCATCCAGCGGTTTTGCGCCAGCCTGCTTTGAAGGCGCGCACTCCAAAAGGAAAGGCCCCGCAGTGCGGGGCCTTTTTCGTTTGCCGTGGCGTAGCGGTCAGACCTGGTAACCCATCTGTCGCAATTGCTGCGTGAGGGAGGCGATGCGGGTCTGGTCTGAGGGATGCGTCGACATGAATTCGGGCGGCGGGGCCTTGCTGCCGCGTTGCGCCGTCATGTTCTGCCAGAAGCGGAGAGACTGGCGCGGATCGTAGCCCGCCTTCGCCATGTAGTTCAGGCCCAGCCGGTCGGCTTCGAGTTCGTGCGTGCGGGAATAGGGGAGCAGCACGCCGAACTGCACGCCGGCGCCGAGCACCGCTGCGATCGCACCCGCGCCGCTCACATCGCCCGACTGCAACGCGACCTGCGCCGCCTGCATGCCGACGCCCGCCGCCATCTGCTGGCTGTAGCGCTCGGCGGAGTGGCGTGCGGCGACATGTCCCGTTTCGTGGCCCATCACGGTCGCGAGCTGGTCGTCGTTCTCCATGCGCTTGAAGATGCCCTCATAGAAACCGACCTTGCCGCCCGGCAGCACGAAGGCGTTGGCCTCGTCACCCTTGAAAACGGTGTATTCCCAAGGCTGATTCTGCAGCCCCGCCGCGTTGACGATTTTCGGGCCGACCGTCTGCAACCTGCGATTTAATGTCCTGTTCGTGGAAACTTTTTGCTCCTTGCGGATTTGAGTCCATGCAGAGGCCGAAAGCTGCGTCATCTGCGCCTCGGAGACCAGCAGCAGTTGCTGCCGTCCAAGGGCCTGGTTCTGGACGCATCCTCCGACGGCGACGATGTACCCTGCGGCAAGGCCTTTCACGATCTGGCGGCGGTTGAGTTCGATCGGCTTGCCGCCGATAAACTGGATAGAAGACGTCATCTCGTTCTCCGCTGTCGGGGGATGGTCGGTCCCAGTCTAGGACAGGTGGTCTCGCGCCGTAAGCCGGTGGACATCGAATCACGGGTTATGAGTTCTTTTATTAGAATTAATCTAATCTACCTTGCATTCGATTGATTATGCACTACATATATCCGTGAACACGAACCAAGGAGGTGACACGTGAAAGTCGATACAGGCATTGCAGCGAATGACAGGAACGACATTGCCGAAGGGTTGTCGCGCGTGCTGGCGGACACGTACACGCTGTACCTCAAGACGCACCAATATCACTGGAACGTGACGGGTCCGCAATTTCGTGCGCTGCATCTGATGTTCGAGGAGCAGTATCAGGAACTCTGGGCGGCGACCGACGAGATCGCGGAGCGTATCCGCGCACTGGGCGAGTTCGCGCCGGGCACCTATGCCGAGTTCAGCAAGCTGTCCTCGATCCAGGAAGACAACAGCGTTCCGAACGCCGACCAGATGGTGAAGAATCTCGTGAAGGGTCACGAGACGGTCGTGAAGACCGCGCGCGATCTCTTCAAGTCGGCAGAGAATGCGAGCGACGAGGTGACCGCGGACCTGATGGTGCAGCGGATGCAGGCGAGCGAGAAGACCGCCTGGATGCTTCGCAGCATGGTCGAGTGATCCGGGTCGAATTTCCGAACGAATAGAAGCGCCGCGAGGAGACTGCCTCGCGGCGCTTTTCGTTTGGCGTTTGCACCTTACGCCACCAGTCGCGGTTTGGCCGGACCATTGGCCTCGAACGTGCCGATCCATGCGACTGTGTCGGTGAGCGTTTCCTCTATGGGACGAAACCGCAGCCCGAGATCGCGCTCGGCGCGCGAACTGTCGAACCTTGCATGTGGGCCTTCGTCGCGGATCGTTCGATAGATTGACCAGGACACAAGCGCCGGCTTGCCGCTCAGACGGGCCCAGACCTCGTTTGCCGCGGCGAGAACGGCGATCAATCCCCGCGGTACCTGCCGCACCGGTGCAGGTTTTCCGGTTATGCGCTCGAGCAACGCGAATATTTCCCGCAAGTGATAGCGGCGTCCGGCGGCGAGATAGTGCTCGCCGCGCGGCGCTTTCTCCGCCGCCTCGGCGCAGGCGAAGGCAACGTCTCGGGCGTCTACGTATGCGAAATGCGCATCGATAACGCCGGGGAGGGCACCTTTCATGAAATCCATGATCGTCTGCGCGGCTGCCGTCGGCCCTGCGTCGCCGGGCCCGTGCATGAAGCCCGGCAGGACAAATGCCGCCCAGAGATCCGGCCAGCGTTTCAGCGCGGCCTCCACTTCCGCGTCCGCGAGGAGCTTGCTGCGATAGTAGTCGTTTATTGTCTTCCGCGGATTGCGACGCATCTCTTCGGTGACAGGTTGCCCGTTCGGTGCCTTGTCCTCCAGAGTGCCGATACTGCTGACCTGAAGGAAGCGGCGGACACCTTGCGCATAGGCTTTTTCGACAAGCGTTTTCGTGCCGCGTACATTGATTCTCTTCAGCGTCTTCCAGTGACTGCCGCCTTTCAGGCTGTCGCGAAAATAGGCCGCGGTGTGGAAGACGATATCTACCCCTGCCAGATGTTTCTCGAAGTCCTCGACCCTTTCCATGTCGCCTTCCACGAGTGTGAGGGAAGGAGAGGAGGGCAGAAGAGCGGCCTTGTCGCGTGAGCGTACCAGCGCGCGGACCGTATATCCGCGCGCCAGCAACTCGCGAACGAGGTTATTGCCGAGAAGGCCTGTCGCGCCGGTGACGAAAGCGGTGCGTTCCCTGTTCGCCGCCGCCATTTCAAGCGCCCGTCAGTTGCGCGGCGAGCGCAGCGCGGTCGTAGTAAACACGTTCCCTCTTTGCGAGGCCGTTCTCGAAGTCAAACAGTGCGACGAAATCGATTACGACCTTCTTGCCGGTAGGGGGGAAGGTGCCATCCGCAGTAGACAAGGTGCCGGTGTGCGTGCCGGACATCGTGCCTTGAAGAACCCCCCTGTCGCCTTCGGCCGTGAAGCAGGTAAGCGACACCTTGATGTCCGGCACACCAGCCCAGATCGCCTCTTCGCGCGCTATGGAGTGCTCCTTGCCGGTAACCGGCGCGCCGTCCGGGCCCAGATATTCAAGGTCGTCGGCCCATTGGGTGGCCAGCGTTTTGATGTCGCGTGCGTTGAACGCCGTTTGCGCCGTTTTTGCGAAATTGTGCATATCCATTTTTCGGTTCTCGCCTTTCCTGAGTTCGACAGGCGGGATATGGCAAGTTGGCCCTTTGCAGAAAAGCTAAATGGATGCAAAATCATTTTTCATGAATAGAAACAATATCGGCGACCCACCCTGGTCCGACCTCGCGCTGCTTCTTGCCGTGGCGCGTGCGGGGAGTTTCCTCGCTGCCGGCCGGTCACGCGGCGTTTCGACCTCGACCATCTCGCGCCGGATTACCCTGCTCGAAAAATCCGTGGGCACGGCGCTTGTCGAGCGCGGTGTGGAAGGTGCGAGCCTGACGGAAGCGGGACGGCGTCTTGTCGAGACGATAGAGGCGATGGAGCATGAGATCGGCGCGGCGCTACGGGACCTGCCGTCCCGATCGGGGATATTGAGAGGCACCGTGCGGCTGACGCTGGGAGATGGGTTCATAGCAGCGGCGGCGCGCGTACTCGAACGGTTTGCGAGCGAGCATCCGGGCGTCGATGTCGAAATTCATGGCGAGAACCGGGTGAGCGATCTCGTGCACCGGGAATTCGATCTCGCCATACGCACGGTGCATGGCGGCGAGGAACCGCTGATCTATCGAAAGCTCGGCGCCTTCGGCTACGGTCTCTATGCTGACCGGAGCTATGTCGAGCGTTTCGGCATGCCGGATAAAGTGGAGGATCTCGCGCGCCATCGGATTATCGGGTTTTCGCGCGCGATGGGCGCGGCGGCGCAAATGCAATGGCTGGCGCAGGCCGGTGTTACCCGGTTTGTACTCACAGCAAATACTTTCGGAGGCATGATGGAGGGTACAAGGGCGGGTATCGGTATCGCTCCGCTGCCGGGCATGGTGGCCGAAGGGCTCGTGCCGGTGCTGCCGTCGTTCAAGCCGAAGCCGATCGACGTCTATCTTGTTGCGCATCCTCATGCACTTCGTCAGCCACATGTCAGGGCTTTTGCCGACAGCCTTGGGGCGGAACTGAGAAATGCCCTCAAGCAGGCGTCGTAAGAGACGGTCATCAAACGTGATGTCGAAAGCGCCATGATCGCGGTTATAACCCGGTCATGGCGTTTTCCTTTTCTCCTTCCCTCGTCATCTTCGATTGCGACGGCGTGCTGGTCGATACCGAGCCAGTTGCGAACCGCGCGCTTGCGCGTTTTCTCGGCGAATGCGGCTTCGAGATTTCCTACGAGGAATGCCGCCGCCTTTTCGTCGGGCGGACGATGCAGGCGGTGCAGGCGTACGTGGAAGAGGCGACGGGCAGGCCGCTCGGCGAAGACTGGCCGGAACGCATCCGCGACGAGACGCTGAAGGCTTTTGCGGAAGGCATCGAACCTGTCGGCGGTGCGCGCGAGGTGCTGGAGGCGCTGGCCGCGAGCGAAACCCCTTATTGCGTCGCCTCCTCCGGCAGGTTCGAGAAGATGCGTTTCACGCTCGGGGCGACGGAGCTTTTGCCGCTGGTGGATGGCGTACTGTTCAGCGCCGAGGAAGTGGCGCATGGCAAGCCGGCACCCGACCTCTTCCTTCATGCAGCGTCGCGTATGAAGCACGCGCCGGAGCGATGCCTTGTGATCGAGGATAGCGTGCCGGGGGTGCAGGCAGCGGTTGCCGCGGGAATGTCCGTCATCGGTTATGCGGGCGACCCCATGACCGATGCGGTGGCGCTGGAAAGAGAAGGCGCCCATGTCATTTCGGACATGAGCGCCCTGATCGGTCTGCTGATTGAGGGCTAGGCCGGACGGGCAATGTCCAGTCTTTCACCGGTCATCAGCCAGTGGGCGCATTCCTCGCCCAGCTTTTCCCGCGCGAGTGCTTCATAGTTCGCGGATTCCCCCGCGCTCAGGACGTCGCGCCAGCGGCCATTCGTGCCCTTGTTGATGAAGGTGGAAGCGCCGCCTTCCCAGAGCGCGCCACCGAGCGGTGCGCTCTTGTCCGCGTGCTTCTTCATGTAATCGAAGCTGCAGTGCTCGACGATGGCGGGCCAGCGCGCTTCGTCGATCTCGATGTCGAGGAAGGCGGCGAGACGGCGAATTTCGCCTTCCATGTCCCGCTTCATCGATTCGAAATGCATGAAATGGATGTTCGGAAGGTGGCGGATCGCCCACCAGCCCGACACGTTTTCCCAGAAGGACCAGAAGGGATAACCGTCGCGGGCGATCCACTCGTTGAAATAGGTTCCGACATCCGTCGTTACGCGTTCGAGCTTTTCGCCGACGAGACCGGGCGTCTCGTTCAGTGCTTCATAAAACGCATCGTTGGCGTTGGCGTGATGGTTGTACATCGACCAGAGCACGTCACGGCCGTCGCGGCCGATATAGATGTATTTCGCCTTCGGGGAATAAACGAGCGCATCGACCGGTAGATGGGTTTTCACGAAGCGGCGATGCGTCTGGGCTTCGAGTGCCTGAAGCTTCACCTCGGCCGGCGGGACGCGCAGGTCGAGCCAGGGCGAGAGTTCATTGACGGGAACGCCTTCGGCGCCGTCGAAAATCAACTGACCGATGATCTGCTGCGTCCATGTCGTGCCCGCCTTGCCGTAGGTCGAGATCACGATGTCGTCGTCGCGGAACCTGAAGTCGTTCCAGACGGTCGATTCGAAATGATTGCTGTGCAGCTCGCGCGTTTTCTTCGGCCATGCAATGTCTGGGGAAGACATTCGGGATCTCCGGCGATGGTTTCACACGACAGAGGCGGCGCAAGCGTCTCTGCCAGCGCCGCCAAATCACGGCGGAGATTATGCGTACACGGTGTAATTTGGAAGTGGCGCAAAAGACACAGAAAAGGCCGCCCGGATGCGTTCCGGACGGCCTTGATTCTCCTGATTTTCCGCTACTGCCGGAAAGACGTCAGGCGGTTTCCGCTTCACGGGAACGCTCAAGGGGGCCAGGGCCCTTGCCCGCCTTCTCGGCTTCCTGGCCGGCGAGCCAGCGTTCCGTTTCAAGCGCAGCCATGCAGCCCATGCCTGCCGCCGTGACGGCCTGACGGTATATGTCGTCGGTGACATCGCCCGCTGCGAAGACGCCGGGGATGCTGGTCGCGGTCGAGTCCGGCGCGGTGACGAGATAGCCGCCCGCCTTCGTCTTCAACTGGTCCTTGAAGAGTTCGGTCGCGGGCGAATGACCAATCGCCATGAAGACGCCGTCGGCTTTCAGCTCCGTCGTCTCGCCCGTCTTCACGTTCTTGATGCGGGCACCGGTAACGCCTGGCGGATTTTCGGTGCCCACGATTTCGTCGATCTGCGAATCCCAGATCACTTCGATCTTCGGATTGTTGAAGAGACGCTCCTGCATGACCTTTTCGGCTCGGAAGGTGTCGCGGCGGTGGATGACCGTGACCTTGCTCGCGAAATTCGTCAGGAACAGCGCTTCCTCGACGGCGGAGTTGCCACCGCCGACGACGAGGACCTCCTTGCCGCGATAGAAGAAGCCGTCGCAGGTCGCGCAGGCCGAGACGCCGAAGCCCTGGAATTTCTCCTCGGAAGGAATGCCGAGCCACTTTGCCTGCGCGCCCGTCGCGATGATGAGCGCGTCGCAGGTGTAGAGTGTGCCGCTGTCGCCCTTGAGTTCAAAGGGATGCTTCTTGAGATCGGCGTTGACGATCGTGTCCGCGATCATCTCGGTCCCCATGTGGCGCGCCTGCGCTTCCATCTGCTCCATCAGCCAAGGACCCTGAATTGCTTCGGCAAAGCCCGGATAGTTCTCGACATCGGTCGTGATCGTGAGCTGGCCGCCCGGCTGGATGCCCTGGATGAGGACGGGTTCGAGCATCGCGCGCGCGGCATAGATCGCGGCGGTGTAGCCGGCGGCGCCGGCGCCGATGATGAGAACCTTGGCGTGTTTCGTGTCGGACATGATGCTTCCGTTCGTCTGCGGCTCGGATGGGGCGGAGGGCAGGGCCCGTCCGGTACTATATAGGCACCGGACGGGCCCGCCAAAAGGGAGGCTCAGAGCGCCTCGGCGTGGCTGCCGAGGTACTTGGCGACACCTTCGGCGTCGGCCTTCATGCCTTCGTCGCCCTTGTTCCAGCCGGCGGGGCAGACCTCACCGTGTTCCTCGTGGAACTGCAGCGCGTCGGCCATGCGCAGCGCCTCGTCGGCATTGCGGCCGAGCGGCAGGTCGTTCACGAGCTGGTGACGGACAACGCCGTCGCGGTCGATGAGGAAGGTGCCGCGGAGCGCCACGCCGTCCTTCTCGATCAGGACGTCATAGTCGCGCGCGATCTGCTTCGTCATGTCGGCCACCATCGGGAACTTGACCGGGCCGAGACCGCCGTCTTTCGGGGCGGTGTTGCGCCACGCGGCATGGGTGAACTGGCTGTCGACCGAAACGGCGACGACCTTCACGTTCATCTCCTCGAACTTCGGCACGCGGTTCGAATAGGCGAGGATTTCCGAGGGGCACACGAAGGTGAAGTCCAGCGGATAGAAGAAGACCAGACCGTAAGACCCGTTGAGATATTCGCGGAGGTTGAAGTCCTCGACGATGTCGCCATCGGGCAGAACGGCGGCTGCGGTGAAATCGGGGGCCTGTTTGCCTACGAGAACGGCCATGCGGGAAACTCCTTTGATCGACTGAGAAACTGAGGGACGGCGACGAGCCGTCATTTCCCGCTAGTTAGACTTATTCTAAAGAAATTTCAAGGGGGTTTTGCTGCGCTGCGACATGTTGTCTGCGCGCGCGACAAGCGAGCGTGGCAGCGACCTTTTCGCATCTTTCCGCGATGTAGGGAGATTCGAACGAGATTGCCAGATGCCCCCCGGTTTTGCGCTGCAAGAGACATCCGGCACGTGGATTGGCCGAGACTCCGGTTCTTTTGACCATTCCGCTTTCCGGCAGTGTTTACTTTGGGAACCGGGGCGCAGTTCGGGTAGCGTCCGCGCCATTCATCATTCAGAAAGTGCGAGGGTCCCATGGCCAGGCCGTCCTTCCTCATCACCATTGGCGCGACCGCGATTGCGGGCGCCGCATTCTTTGCAAACGTGCTTCCGCGGGAGACGACGCCCTCCGAAGCAGATCTCGAGATGTTGCTTGATCCGCGGCTGATCGCCCAGAACCAGTGCGGACGCGAGGGGCAGCGGCGCTCGGCCTTCTTCAAGCCTTCCTTCCAGCTTGCGCTGGCCTCTTCCGCGCAGGCCTCGACCGGAAATGCGGACCAGGTGCCGCTCTGGCCGGGGCTCGGCGAGCGGAGTTTCCCTATCACGACCGCGAGCGCCGAAGCGCAACGCTACTTCGATCAGGGGTTCGCGCTTCTCTATGGTTTCAATCACTGGGAAGCGATCCGCTCGTTCCGCAAGGCGCAGACACTCGATCCGTCCTGCGCCCTCTGCTACTGGGGCGAGGCGAAGGCGCATGGCCCGAACATCAATGCGCCGATGGCCGACGCGGCGGCGACGCCGGCCAATGTCGCGATCGCGAAAGCACAGGAACTGGCGGAGGGCGCGGGCGAAAAGGAGCGTGCGCTCATCGAGGCACTGGCGCTTCGCTACGCGCCGGGCGAACGGGCGGAACTCGACCGGCAGTATGCCGATGCGCTTGGCGAAGCGCATGCGCGGTTTCCGGACGATCAGGACATTGCCACCCTTTATGCCGAAGCGCTGATGGACCTCTCGCCCTGGGACTACTGGGAGCGCGACTACAAGACGCCGAAGCCGCACATCGCGAAGGCCATTGCGGCTGTTGAGGGGGTGCTGAACGCCAATCCGGATCACCCCGGCGCGATCCATCTGCAGATTCACATGATGGAAGCCTCCGCCATGCCGGAGCGCGCCGAGCCGGGCGCGGATCGCCTGGCCGGTCTGATGCCGGGCGCCGGTCATCTCGTCCATATGCCGGGGCACATCTATTTCCGCATCGGGCGTTATCTCGATTCACTCGAGACCAACGTGAAGGCGGTGAGCGTTGACGAGGACTATCTTGCGAAGACGCAGGGCTCGGACCTCTACCGCTACGGCTATTACCCGCACAATGTTCATTTCGTGCTGGTGTCGGCACAGATGGCGGGTGACGGAAAGACGGCGCTCGACTATGCGCGCAAGCTCGATGCGCTGGTGCCGTTCGAGGCGGTCAGCACGGCGGCGCTAGTGCAGCCGGTCAAGGTTGCGCCTTACTATGCCTATCTCGAATTCGGCACGGATGAGGACATCGCCAACATGCCGGAGCCGCCGGAGGAGCTTCCCTTCGTCAAGGGCATCTGGCGCTACGTGCACGGCGTTGCCGCGATCCGCGCGGGCGACGTCGCGCGGGCAAAAGCAGAAGCCGATGCGATCGCCGCCCTGCGCGAGGACCCCGAGACAATCGCGCTGGCGGACCAGAACCTGCCAGCGGCGGACATTCTGCAGCTCTCCGAACTCGTTCTTCGGGCGCGTATCGACTGGCACGAAGGGGCGCTGGATGCCGCGAAGACGAAACTGGAGGAAGCAGTGACGCTGCAGAGCGCACTCGCATACACCGAGCCGCCTTACTGGTATTACCCCGTCGAGCAGACGCTCGGCGCGGTGCTGCTGGCGTCCGGCGATGCGGCGGCGGCGGCCGATGAATTCCGCGCGGCCCTTGTCCGGCATCCGAACAATGCGTGGTCGCTCTACGGCTTGATGAAGGCGCAGGAGGCGGCCGGCGACGAGACGGCGGGCTATACCGCGAAGCTGCTCAAGGAAGCGGCCTTCGATCCCGGCGCAATCAAGCTCGACAGGCTCTGAGAGAGAAGGGCGCCGCCGCGGGTTGCGGGCGGCGTCCTTTCCTCAGAAGCCGAACATGTGATCGAGGCAGAAGCTCTTGTCGCTGTTGACGAGGCCGTGGAAACCGAAGAGGCGGCAGGTCGTGTCGCGGATGATGACATAGCCGGTGCCGCCCATGCGTTCGCGTTCTTCCGCGCTGAACATTTCCGACAGGCGCCAGTGGAAGGAACCGCCGCAGGCAATCTCGACCTTCTTTTCGGCGACGGGCTTGCCGTCCGCGTCGTGGAGGATAAGGAGTGTCGAACTCTTCGGGTGCCAGTCGCTCGATGCCGGATAGATCAGGTGGCAGAGCGTGTCGAGCGAACCTTCCTCGAGCGCCGGTCCGGCGATCCTGAGAAAGAGGCGTGTGGTGAGCCCCGGCGGCTTGTTGGTGTAGCTCTGCGGTTCGTCCTTGTAGATCACGGCGGTATTGTAGATATGCGCGCCGAAGATCGTTTCTGCGCGGTGTCCGCTCGATTTCTGCTCGAAGCGGCCGAGTGCGTGCAGCCAGCCGTTTGCCTCGCCGCCTTCGCGGAAGTCATACAGAAACTCGACATGGCCGTAGCCCGAAGGGAGCTTCAGCGCCTCCGCCTTCATCCATTTCTCGATATCGATCTCGACGCTTTCGCGGCGGGGAATGCGGCCCAGATATTTCGAGGCCACGACCGTACCGTCGGCATCGATCATTTCGGCGCGGAGCGGCAGCTCGTGCTCGTCGCGCGCCATCGGCGTCGGCAGCATGACGGTCTCGAACTTGTCGCGTGGCAGCACGGGCAGCGGCATGATGTAGCCCTTGCCCATGTGTTTCTCGAGGCCGGGAATGTCCGGGTTCGGCTTCAGGTCGGTGCGTTCGACATTGGCATGCGCGATGCGACGCTGGCCGCCTTCGCGCTTGACCTCGTAGCGAGGCCGCACGAAATAGCGCCCGGCGACGACCTCTATCTGGTCCGGCCACTTGGCATCCGGCAGAAGGCTTTCGACGGGAATCCCGCGTGTGCCGAAGGGCGGAATTTCGTCCTCGTACCAGGCGACGTCCTGGGCACCCATGATGTTGAGGCCGACGGTGCGTGGCGGGATCGGCATCGGATGTGAGTTCTGTACGAAAAGCGTGACGCGTTCATCCGCCTCGCCCGCCGGCATGCCCGCGTAATAGTCCGCTGGCCAGGCATTGGCGTCATGGCTGCAGGAAAGCGCGAGGCCGTTCTCGCCATACATGTCGAGCGCGTATTTGACGACGTCGTGGCCCTTGATGCGCACGGCGTGAATGAAAAGCGAGCCGGTGAAGTCATCCAGGCCGAAGCGGGTCCGCACCTCGGCACTGTCGATGGTGAAGGGCGCGCCGGGTCCCGGCAACGTTTCGCGCCACTCGGCTAGCTGCTCGCCCGTTTCGCTGAAAAGGCAGAGCCACAGTTCAGGATTCTCCGCACCGTGCAGCGCCCAGTAGTTTGCGCTCGCGACGCGGGTATGCATCCCGTCATGACCGTTCGCGCCCTTCTTTTCGCGCATCAGCGCGAAGTTGGTCGCGAAGTTCATGGGGTCGAGATAGTTCGACTTGTTGGTCAGCATGTCATCCGGCAGGCGGATTTCGTCGAGCGTTGCAACGCGCGCGCCGTCCGGGAAGACATGCTGGATGGAAGGCAATGTCTTCTGCGCATCGAAGAGGAGGACGAGCACGGCCTTTGCGCCAGACGTCTTCATCGCGCTGACGGGCTTCGCATTGTGACCCAGAAAGGTGCCGCCCAGGTCCTCAACGCGCTGGACGTAGTAGCCCGCGATGTCGAGGCGGCCGAGATCGTAGTAGGCGTGAACATTGCCGATCGTGCCGGTCGGATCATAGACCGCGACGGGGCCGGTCTTCGCGAGATCCGCGATCAACGCCTGTCCCTTCGGTGCGGTCAGCGGGTGACCGAGTGCCTTGAAGAGCGTTGCGCCGCCCGCATTGTTGCCTGGCCGCCAGCCATGCGAAAGATCTGCGTTCTTGAAGGTTTCGATCTGCAGGGTCATGCGGTTTCCCGGGTGGCGCGGTTGCCGAACGGGTTGAGGCGCTTCAGCGTCGAGGTGAAGCGATGGCGGCGCTGCTCATGCGCGACCACGTCTTCATCCGTAACCCAATTCATCTGAATTGCACGGCGCTGGCCTTCGAAGGGCTCATGGCCGTGCCACGACTTGTCGGAACGCTTGAAGATGAGAAGCGTGCCGCCATTGGGCGAGACTTCCTCAGCCGCATCCTCGAGGTCCGTGCCGGAACGGAGAATGCGCAGGCGACCGCCGCCCGCTTCCCAATCCTGATTCAGATAGAGCAGCACGGTGATGATCTTCGATTCCGTGTCGGTGTGAATCTTGCCGTTGTTGCGCGCGCAGTAGCCGCGCACGGTGAACATGGTCGGACGATCGGTGAGGTCGACGCCGAACTTCTCCTCGATGGCTTCGCGGAACTCCGGCCCGTTCATCTCGTCGAGCAACTGGCCGAAACTGCCATAGATGTCGAGCTCGCTCGGCGGGATGGAGCCGGTCGACTGGATGTTCGGGAAGTCGGCGATCACGCTGTCCAGCGCCTTGCCCGTCACGAAGGCGGGCACCACGAGATATTCGTAAGGCTCGGTCTTCAGAGGTGTGGCGCGCAGCGTGTCGATGTCGATCAGGCTCATGATGCCGTCTGCCTTGTCTATGCCGCCCGTCGTCCGGGCGCCTTGTTCTAGCTCGCGGAAGATGATGCGGAGCTTAACGTGGCTGCCGCAACGTCCCAAATGTCGCGGCAACGAATTGCCGCACCTGGTTAACCCTTTTTCGATTGCGCTCTTTTTGCAGCGAAGCGCGCCGCTATCGCATCCGCGATCTCCTCGGTAGCATTTAATGGCTCGTACACCCAGCTTTCAAGCTCGCCCCGGAACGGGCGCGCGGCGCCTGTGGCATAGAGAGCATCCAGAAAACGGCGGAATTTCGGTGAGCCGCCTTCGAGTTCCACCACGTAGACGGGTTTTCCCGTAAATGCGGCCTCACCTGCCATGTTGACCGAGTCGCAGGTGACGATGACGGCGTCGGCGAGGCCGAGAAAGCCGAAATAGGGGTTGGCGCCGGTGCCATCCCAGACGATCGCGGGCTTCTCCTTCAGCGCTTCTTTCAGGATCCGGGTCTGCCGCTCGCCGGTGCGGCGCGACGGGGTGACCATCAGACCGGTGCCGTGGCGTTCGGCGATGGCGGCGAGGTCGGCCGCGAGACGCGCGGCGACGTCTTCCGTCAGCCGGTAAACGGCATTGGTGCCGCCGATCAGCACGGCGATGCGCGGATGCGGCAGATGCGCGACCTGCGGCGCAAAGAGCGCGGCTTCTTCCGCGAGGCGCTGCCGCGTCAGGCGGTGCGGGGAAAGGGCGGTCGAGAGCACGTTCGGACCTTCAAGCCGGTCATGCGCAGGGGCCCAGACAAAATCGAACCTGGCCGGATCGATGCGCGGGTCCTGCAGGATCGCGATGAAGGTTCGTCCGCCGGATTTCCTGCGGACCATGCGGGCATAGGGAATCGACTGGCGGCCTGAGGCGATCAACAGATCCGGCCAGGGCGGGGCAACCGTCTCGTTCGGCTGGGCCGGGCCCCAGGGTGCCAGCCATTTGAACGGCGGGGAGGGCGAAACGCGCTTTACCTCCGGAGCGAGCCCGAGCGCTTCGGCGACGCCGATCACCTGGCTCTCGAAGCCTGCCATGCCATTTGTCAGCACCCAGCAGGAGGTGCCTGCGGGGAGGCGGCTATGGGAGGGCGGCGCCCCGGTTTCGGTCATATTCGTGCGCTGTCCGGTAATATTATTGCTGAATCGCGGCATCTTTCAGAGTAAGTAAATCGCCAGAAGCCACAAGTCACGCCGGAAAGGCGCTCCGGCGCGCGGGAGGGAACCGATGAAGCGGGCCAAGCTCGACCATATCGACCTGCAGATTCTCGCCGAGCTTCAGGCCGACGGGCGGATCACCAATGTCGATCTCGCCTCGCGGGTCGGGATTTCCGCGCCACCCTGTTTGCGCCGTGTCCGCGCGCTCGAAACGGCGGGCTTCATCAAGGGCTATCACGCCGATCTCGACGGGCGCGCGCTCGGCTTCGAGGTGACGGTTTTCGCGATGGTCGGACTGCACAGCCAGGCGGAAGCCGACCTCAAGGCCTTCGAGGCGCAGGTCGCGACCTGGCCGCTCGTGCGCGAGTGCCACATGCTGAACGGCGAGATCGACTTCATATTGAAGTGCGTCGCGCCCGACCTTTCCACCTTCCAGAGCTTCCTCACCGAAAAGCTCACGCCCGCGGAGAATGTTGCGAGCGTGCGCACCTCGCTCACCATCCGCCGCTCGAAGCACGAACCGGGTGTGCCGGTGGAAACGCTGGAAGAGGATTAGGCGCGGCCTACTTGAACCTGATTTTCAGGATTTCGTAGCTCTTGCCGCCGCCGGGCGTCACGACTTCCACACTGTCGCCGACCGATTTGCCGATCAGCGCACGGGCGATGGGGGAGGTGATGGAGACGCGGCCCTTCTTCACGTCGGCTTCGATCTCGCCGACGATCTGGTAGGCCACTTCCTCGTCCGTGTCCTCGTCCACGAGGTCGACGGTCGCGCCGAACTTCACCGTATCGCCGGAGAGTTTCGTCACGTCGATCACGTCCGCGCGGGAAATCTTGTCTTCAAGCTCCGCCACACGGCTCTCATTGAGGCCCTGCTGCTCTTTCGCGGCGTGATATTCGGCATTTTCACTGAGATCGCCATGCGCGCGGGCCTCGGCGATCGCCTTGATGATGCGCGGCCGCTCCACGGACTTCAGAAACCTGATCTCCTCTTCCAGGGACTTGTAGCCCTCGGAAGTCATTGGAATCTTTTCCATTTCTCTCGACGATCTCTCTTGCAGTTGCGGTGCCCGCGCGTTGTCTCACGGGCCGTTTCGTCTTGCGCCTGATGAAAATCCCGCCGGGCTCCGTCCGGGAACCCATGTGGCGGGACAACAGGCTGATTGTGGGCGACGGCGTTGGCGCCCGTCAAATGCGATTTGCGGGCTTCAGATGTAGGACTGCAGCGAAGCGACCTCCAGCTGGCCCTTGCGGATGGCGTCGATGCCCTCCACGGCGGCCCGGGCGCCCGCCACGGTCGTGTAGTAGGGAACCTTCATCATCAGCGCCGCGCGGCGGAGCGACATCGAATCGGCGAGTGCCTGCGCCCCCTCCGTCGTGTTGAAGACGAGCTGGACCTCGCCGTTCTTGATCGCGTCCACGATATGCGGCCGGCCTTCCAGCACCTTGTTGATAGTGCCGACCTTAAGCCCCTGTTCCTCGAGATAGCGCTGCGTGCCGCCGGTCGCGATCAGCTTGAAGCCCATATCGAGGAGTTTTTTCGCGGGCGCGACGATCTTCGTCTTGTCCGAGTCCTTCACCGACACGAAGACCGTGCCGGAAGTGGGCACCTTGGTGCCGCCGCCGAGCTGGCTCTTCGCGAAGGCGACCGCGAAACTCCGGTCGAGGCCCATCACTTCGCCGGTCGAGCGCATTTCCGGCCCGAGCACCGTGTCGACGCCGGGGAAGCGCGCAAAGGGGAAGACCGCTTCCTTCACTGCGACGCGGCCATGCGCGTTCGGCTTCAGGTTGAAGCTTGCGAGGCTCTCGCCCGCCATCACCTTCGCCGCGATCTTCGCGACCGGCTCACCGATCACCTTCGCGACGAACGGCACGGTGCGGGACGCGCGCGGGTTCACTTCGAGCACATAGATCGTGCCGTCCTGGATCGCGTATTGCACGTTCATCAGCCCGCCGACATTGAGCGCCAGCGCCATGTCGCGCGTCTGCCGTTCGATCTCGGCGATGGTTTCGGGCTTCAGCGAGTAGGGGGGCAGCGAGCAGGCGCTGTCGCCGGAATGGACGCCCGCTTCCTCGATATGTTCCATGATGCCGCAGATCACGACGTCCTTGCCGTCGCAGAGCGCATCGACGTCCACTTCGATGGCGTCGCGCAGATAGCCGTCGATCAGCACCGGGCTCTTGCCCGAAACGATCACGGCCTCGTTGATGTAGCGTTCGAGATGCGCCGTATCGCGCACGATTTCCATGCCGCGCCCGCCCAGCACATAGGAAGGGCGAATGACGACCGGATAGCCGATCTTCTCGGCAATCGCCTTGGCTTCCGCGGCCGAGCGCGCGATGCCGTTCGGCGGCTGCTTCAGGCCGAGCTTTCCAAGGAGCGCGGAGAAACGGTCGCGGTCTTCGGCAAGATCGATGGCGTCGGGCGAGGTGCCGAGAATGGGAATGCCCGCACGTTCCAGATCGTCGGCAAGTTTCAGCGGTGTCTGCCCGCCGAACTGCACGATCACGCCGAGAAGCGTTCCCTTCGACATTTCGAGGTCGATCAGTTCCAGCACGTCTTCGGCGGTCAACGGCTCGAAATAGAGCCGGTCCGACGTGTCGTAGTCGGTCGAGACCGTTTCCGGGTTGCAGTTCACCATGATGCTTTCGATGCCGATCTCGTCGAGCGCGAAGGCGGCATGGCAGCAGCAATAGTCGAACTCGATGCCCTGGCCGATGCGGTTCGGTCCGCCGCCAAGGATGATCGCCTTCTTGCGGTCCGACGGGTCGGCCTCGCAATCGGCGTGCCCGTCGAAATCCGTCTCGTAGGTCGAATACATGTAGGGCGTGAGGCTTTCGAACTCGGCCGCGCAGGTGTCGATCCGCTTGTAGACGGGGCGCACGCCCATCTCGCGGCGTGCCTTGCGCACGGCTTCCTCTTCCGAACCCGCAAGCTCGGCGAGCCGCGCGTCGGAGAAGCCCATCGCCTTCAACCGGCGCATCTCCGGCTTCGTCTGCGGCAGGCCGTTCTTCCGCACGGCTTCCTCGGCGTCGACGATTTCCTGAAGCTGTTCGAGGAACCACGGATCGTAGGAGCAGGAGGCGCGCACCTGATCATGGCTCATGCCGTGGCGAAGCGCCTGCGCGATCACCAGCAGGCGGTCGGGCGTCGGGCGGCCAAGCGCGGCGCGGATCGCATTCTTGTCGTCGCCTTCGCCCATGCCGGGCACTGTCACTTCGTTGAGGCCGGTGAGGCCCGTTTCCATCGAGCGGAGCGCCTTCTGGAGCGATTCCTGGAAGGTGCGGCCGATGGCCATGGCCTCGCCGACGGATTTCATCGCCGTGCCGAGAAGCTTCTCGGCGCCCGCGAATTTCTCGAAGGCGAAGCGCGGGATCTTCGTCACGACATAGTCGATGGTCGGCTCGAAGCTTGCGGGCGTGACCTTGGTGATGTCGTTCTGCAATTCGTCCAGCGTGTAGCCGACGGCGAGCTTCGCCGCGATCTTCGCAATCGGGAAGCCGGTCGCCTTCGAGGCGAGCGCGGATGAGCGCGACACGCGCGGGTTCATCTCGATGACGACGAGGCGGCCGTCCTTCGGGTTCACCGCGAATTGCACGTTCGAGCCGCCGGTCTCGACGCCGATCTCGCGCAGCACCGCGATGCTCGCGTTCCGCATCACCTGGTATTCCTTGTCGGTGAGCGTCAGCGCGGGCGCGACGGTGATCGAGTCGCCGGTGTGAACGCCCATCGGGTCCACGTTTTCGATGGAGCAGATGATGATGCAGTTGTCCGCGCGGTCGCGGACGACTTCCATCTCGTATTCCTTCCAGCCGAGCACACTTTCCTCGACCAGCACCTGGTTCACGGGGCTCGCATCGAGGCCGCTTTCGATGATGTCGGCGAATTCCTGTTTGTTGTAGGCGATGCCGCCGCCCGTGCCGCCCATCGTGAAGGAGGGGCGGATGATGGCCGGGAGGCCGGTGGCCTCAAGTGCCTCCATCGCCTCTTCCATATTGTGGACGAGTTTGGAGCGCGGGCTTTCGAGGCCGATCCGGTCCATCGCGTCGCGGAAGAGCTGGCGGTCTTCCGCCATCTCGATGGCTTCGCGCTTCGCGCCGATCATCTCGACGCCGAATTTTTCCAGTACGCCCATGTCCGCAAGCGCCAGCGCCGTGTTGAGCGCGGTCTGTCCGCCCATGGTCGGCAGCAGCGCGTCGGGGCGCTCCTTCTCGACGATCTTCGCGACGACTTCCGGCGTGATCGGTTCGATATAGGTCGCGTCCGCCAGCTCCGGGTCGGTCATGATCGTGGCGGGGTTCGAGTTCACCAGGATGATCCGGTAGCCCTCTTCCTTCAGCGCCTTGCAGGCCTGTGTGCCGGAGTAATCGAACTCGCAGGCCTGTCCGATGATGATCGGCCCGGCGCCGATAATCATGATGCTCTTAATGTCTGTACGTTTGGGCATAGCTTAACCGCGTGCCTCCTCGATCAGCTTCACGAAGCGTTCGAAGAGGTAGTGTGAATCCATCGGGCCCGGAGAGGCCTCGGGGTGATACTGGACGGAGAAGACGGGCTTGCCCTTGAGGCGGATGCCGCAATTCGATCCGTCGAAGAGCGAGACATGCGTCTCTTCCAGGTCGCTTCCAAGGCTTTCGCGCGAGACGGCGAAGCCATGGTTCATCGAGGTGATCTCGACCTTGCCGGTCGTGTGGTCCTTCACGGGGTGGTTCGCGCCGTGATGGCCCTGGTGCATCTTCTCGGTCGTCGCGCCGAGCGCCAGCGCCAGCATCTGATGACCGAGGCAGATGCCGAAGACGGGCTTGCCGCTCTCGACGAGCTTCCTGATTTCCGGCACGGCGTATTCGCCGGTGGCGGCCGGGTCGCCCGGGCCGTTCGAGAGGAAGACGCCGTCCGGGTTCATGGACAATATGTCTTCCGCCTTGGTTTCGGCGGGAACGACGGTCACTTCGCAGCCCGCGCTTGTGAGGCAGCGAAGGATGTTCCGCTTGATGCCGTAGTCGATGGCGACGACGCGGTGCTTCAGTTCATGGCCGGGCTCGTAGCCGCAGCCCCATTTCCAGCGCGCTTCGTTCCAGGTGTAGCTCTGGCCGCAGGTCACATCCTTCACGAGGTCGAGGCCGACCATGCCGGGCCAGGCCTTCGCCTTTTCGAGCAGGGCGGGGACATCGAAATTGCCCGACGGGTCATGCGCGATGAGGCCGTCGACCGAGCCC
This sequence comes from Parvibaculum sp., assembly GCA_017642695.1. Classification (GTDB taxonomy): domain Bacteria; phylum Pseudomonadota; class Alphaproteobacteria; order Parvibaculales; family Parvibaculaceae; genus Parvibaculum. The sequence goes on from JAEPQD010000002.1 coordinate 513,334, forward strand.
TTTTCGCGGATGCGGCTCGTCAGCGCGCGTGTGTCGATGCCGCTGAGGCCGATGATGCCGCGCGTCTTCAGCCATGCATCGAGATGCTTCGCCGAGCGGTAGTTCGAGGGCTGGGTGATGTCCGCGCGGATGACCATGCCGCGGACGCCCGATGTCGAGGCGAGGTTCGAGGTCTCGATGTCTTCGTCATTCGTGCCGACATTGCCGATATGCGGGAAGGTGAAGGTGATGATCTGGCCGGCGTAGGAAGGATCGGTCAGGATTTCCTGATAGCCCGTCATCGCCGTGTTGAAACAGACCTCGCCGACCGCCTCGCCCGTTGCGCCGACGCCGCGCCCCTGAAGCACCGTGCCATCCTTCAGGACGAGGAGGGCGGTCGGCTTTTCGGTCGCGGTCATGTCTCTGGCTCTCGGTTCGGGCGTTGCGGGCGAGGGGATGCTCATGCCGACTCCTCCCCGGAACTCTGCGCGGCCTTGGGCACACGCCGTTCCGTGGCGGCTTTCGTCGACACCTTCATACTGGCAACTCCAGGGGAGGAACGCGCCCGTCAGGAACAGGCGCGCGGCTTGGTGCGCCTCGCGCGGACAGACCCGGTTTCCCGTTGAATTTGGCGGACACTAAGGGATCGCCCGATTTCCGTCAAGCGGGCTTACGCTCAAAAAAGATCAATGAAATCAAACATTTACAAAGGGCGTGGCGACGCGCTCCAGCATTGCGCGCCTCAGGGCTTTGGTTTAGCGTGTCGCCGATTCCGGGGGCGCGTGATCCGTATGCTGCGGCGCTCCCTTTTCATCGGAGACAAGGCAATGACCCAGAGCCTGCGCGAAAGCATCAAGCAGGGGCTGACCGAGGCCACGAAAGCGCAGGACAAGCGCCGCATGGCAACGCTGCGTCTCATCCAAGCGGCGCTGAAGGATCGCGACATTGCGGGCCGGACCGACGGGCGCGACGCGGGCGTGAGCGATGCCGAGATCCTCGACGTCCTCTCCAAGATGGTGAAGCAGCGCCGCGAGTCGATCGGCATCTACGAATCGGCCGGGCGCATGGAGCTTGCCGAGCGCGAGAAGGAAGAAGTCGAGATCATCGAGAGCTACATGCCGAAACAGCTCTCCGAGGAGGAGACGGCCGCCGCCGTCGAGGCCGTGATCTCGGAAACGGGTGCCGCCAGCATCAAGGACATGGGCCGCGTCATGGGCGAACTCAAGAAGCGCCACGCCGGTCAGATGGACTTCGCCAAGGCAGGCGCGCTGGTGAAAGGGAAGCTGGCTTAAGGCCGACTCGCTTCAATCCGGGGCGGGTGGCAGAATAGCCGCCCTTATGCCATCGGAGCGGCTTCCCCCATGTCCTTCCCCAAAGGCTTTCTCGACGAATTGAAAGGGCGCATCCGCGTCTCTGAAGTCGTTGGCCGCAAGGTGAAGCTGACGCGGCGGGGGCGCGAGTTCGTGGGCCTCTCGCCCTTCTCCAACGAAAAGAGCCCGAGCTTCACGGTGAACGACGACAAGCAGTTCTATCACTGCTTCTCGTCCGGCGAGCATGGCGACGTCATCAAGTTTCTCGAGAAGACAGAGAACCTCTCCTTCATCGAAGCGGTCGAGCGGCTTGCTGCCGAAGCCGGCATGGAAATGCCGGAGCGCGATCCCTTTGCGGCGGAGCGCGACAAGGAAGCGGCGACGCTCATCGACGTGATGGAGATGGCCGCGCAGTTCTTCCAGCAGAAGCTGCAGGAGGGGGCAGGTGCGGAAGCGCGGGCCTATCTCGAACGGCGCGGCGTGAAGGGCGTCACGCTTGACCGGTTCGGCATCGGCTATGCGCCGGGCGACGACCGCGCGGACCGCACGGCGCTCCTCAAATATCTCAAGTCGAAAGACATCACAGTCGAGCAGATGGCGGAAGCGGGGCTCGTCATCGCGGGGCCGGACATCGCCGAGCCTTACGACCGCTTCCGCAACCGCGTCATGTTTCCGATCGCCGATGCGCGCGGCCGCGTTATCGCGTTCGGAGGGCGCGCGCTTTCGGCGGACGCAAAGGCGAAGTATCTCAACTCGCCCGAGACGCCGCTCTTTCACAAGGGCCGCGTCCTCTACAATCTCAATCGCGCGCGCAAGCCCGCGCATGACGAAGGCACGGTGATCGCCGTCGAGGGCTATATGGATGTCGTCGGGCTTGCGCAGGGCGGCATCGATCATGCCGTCGCGCCGCTCGGCACCGCGCTCACCGAAGACCAGATCCAGCTTCTCTGGCGCATGGCGCCCGAGCCCGTCCTCTGTTTCGACGGCGACAAGGCGGGGCTCCGCGCCGCCTATCGCGCGGTCGAGCGCGTGCTGCCGCTGCTGAAGCCCGGCCATTCGCTCCGTTTCGCGCTGCTCCCCGAGGGCAAGGATCCGGACGATCTGGTGCGCGAGGAAGGCGGAGACGCGATGCGCGACATTCTCGCCAGGGCGCGGCCGCTTTCGGACATGCTCTGGGAGAAGGAGACCTCGGCGGGCCAGTGGGACACGCCGGAGCGCCGCGCCAAGCTCGAAGCCGATCTTGAGGCTGCGGTCGCCGCCATCGGCGATCCGAAAGTGCGCGGCCATTATGCCCAGGCCCTGCGCGAGCGCGTTTCGACGTTCTTTGGCGGCGCGCGGCGGTCCCAGGCCCGGCCGGGGGGGTACGGGCAGGGCGGCTACAGGAACAATGAGCGCTTCGGCAACCGGTCTTTCCGGGGCCGGGGAGGGTTTGGCCGGGGCGAGACCTATATGCCGCCGGTGAGCCCGGAACTCCGCCGTTCGGCGCTCGCCAGCGGCGGCGCGGGCGATGGTGGCAGGGAGGGACTTCTGCTCCTCACCCTCCTTAACCACCCGGAACTCTTGGAGAATTACGCAGAGGATATCTCGCGAATCGAGATACGGACCCCGGCGCTTGACAGATTACGCAATGAAATCATAGATATAGCGGCCCTTCATGCGCCTCTTGAAAGGGAAGCGTTAAAGGGCCACTTGCTGAGCAGGAATTTGGCGGAAATCGCCCGGCGGCTGGAGGTCGGCACGGCCTTCAGAAGCGATCGTTTTGCATGGCCCGATGCGGCGGCGGACGAGGCGGAAGCAGGCTTCCTCCACACGCTTGCGCGGCACCAGCGCGCCATCGGGCTGGAAGCGGAACTGAAAGCCGCCGAGCGCGCGCTCGCGGAAGACATGACGGAAGAGAATTTTGCCCGCCTCCGGGCCATCCATGCGCAGCTTGAGCGCACGGAAACGGCGGACGGGCTTGGTTAGTTCGGAACGGGTTACTACGGGGATCGGTCAACCAGCGGGACGAGGGCAGAGCAGCTTCGGGTGGTCGCGGGTGAAAATTCCGCACAGGGGACGGCCGGAGCTTTCAGGCGACAAGCGACAACGAGGGTGAGGATGGGCATCCGGTACGCACCGGCGTGTCGCTCCTCTTTTCAGCGCCCTCCTTTGCCCATGTGGCATCGGGATTGTCGCCGCCGCGCTCTGGTTTGCTTGCAACCTTGACCTATCTGGTTCTGGGAATTGGGCCTTTCGGGCATGGCTCCCTCTTGTGGAGCGCCGGAACAGCCTCGAATGTCGGAGAAAGTGTGAATGGCGAGCAAGACGGCGGAACAAGTGGAAGCTCCGGAGGCAGCGCCCGAGGTGTCGCAGGACGGTCCCCTCCTCGATATGTCGGATGCGGCAGTCAAGAAGATGATCAAGGCCGCCAAGACGCGCGGCTTCGTGACCTATGACGAGCTGAACAAGGTTCTGCCTTCCGAGGAGTTCTCCTCCGAGCAGATCGAGGACACGCTGTCGATGCTCTCCGAAATGGGCATCAACGTCGTCGAGAACGACGAAGCGGACGACAATCAGGAAGGCACCGCCGAGGCCGATAGCGACGACGATGACGACGAGGCCGAGCCGACAGGCAAGGCCGTCGCCACCACGACCACCACCTCTTCCTCGCTCGACCGCACGGACGATCCCGTCCGCATGTATCTGCGCGAAATGGGTTCCGTCGAGCTTCTGTCCCGCGAGGGCGAAATCGCCATCGCCAAGCGCATCGAGGCCGGCCGCGAAACCATGATCGCGGGCCTCTGCGAAAGTCCGCTGACCTTCCAGGCCATCATCATCTGGCGCGACGAGTTGAACGAGGGAAAGATTCTCCTTCGCGACATCATCGACCTCGATGCGACCTATGCCGGTCCCGACGCGAAGAAGGTCGACCATTCCCAGGCCGCGCTCGCGGGCGAGGCGCCGCCCCGCGTCGAGCCGGAAGAGGAAGAAGTCGACGAGGATGGCGACGACGAAAACAACATGTCGCTCGCCGCGATGGAAGCCGAACTGAAGCCGAAGGTGCTCGAAACCTTCGACACGATCGCGGGCGACTACAAGAAGCTCCGCAAGCTGCAGGACCAGAAGGTCGAACTTGCGCTGAAGGGCGAGGAACTCGCGACCGCGCAGGAAAAGAAATACCAGAAGCTCACTTCCGACCTCATCGAGGAAGTGAAGAGCCTCTCCCTCAACAACAACCGTATCGAGTCGCTTGTCGAGCAGCTCTACGCGATCAACAAGCGCCTCATGGGTCTCGAAGGACGCCTGTTGCGCCTTGCCGAGAGCCACGGCGTGCCGCGCGACGAATTCCTGAAGCAGTATTTCGGCAACGAACTCGACCCGAACTGGGTGCGCCGCGTCAGCCGCCTCAAGGGCAAGGGCTGGGCGAGCTTCACCAAGGACGAACGCGACCAGGTGAAGGATCTCCGCAACGAGATCCAGACGCTTGCCGCGGAAACCGGCCTCGATATCCAGGAATATCGCCGCATCGTCGCCACCGTGCAGAAGGGCGAGCGCGAGGCACGGATCGCGAAGAAGGAAATGGTCGAGGCGAACCTCCGCCTCGTGATCTCCATCGCGAAGAAATACACGAACCGCGGGTTGCAGTTCCTCGATCTCATCCAGGAAGGCAATATCGGCCTGATGAAGGCGGTCGATAAATTCGAATACCGCCGCGGCTACAAGTTCTCGACCTATGCGACATGGTGGATCCGTCAGGCGATCACGCGCTCGATCGCCGACCAGGCGCGCACCATCCGTATCCCGGTCCACATGATCGAGACGATCAACAAGCTCGTGCGCACCTCGCGCCAGATGCTGCACGAGATCGGCCGCGAGCCGACGCCCGAAGAGCTCGCCGAAAAGCTCGGCATGCCGCTCGAAAAGGTCCGCAAGGTGCTCAAGATCGCGAAGGAGCCGATCTCCCTCGAAACGCCGATCGGCGACGAGGAAGACAGCCATCTCGGCGACTTCATCGAGGACAAGAATGCGATCCTGCCGATCGACGCGGCGATTCAGTCGAACCTGCGCGAGACGACGACGCGTGTGCTCGCCTCGCTCACACCGCGCGAGGAACGCGTGCTGCGCATGCGCTTCGGCATCGGCATGAACACGGACCACACGCTGGAAGAAGTCGGCCAGCAGTTCTCGGTGACGCGCGAACGCATCCGCCAGATCGAGGCGAAGGCGCTCCGCAAGCTCAAGCATCCGAGCCGGTCCAGAAAGCTCCGCTCGTTCCTCGACAACTGAGGCGGCGGCACCCGAAACAGAAAAGCCCGGATCGTTCGATCCGGGCTTTTTTCTTCTGCTCTCTTTTGGGAAACGCGGGCCGTCAGGCCGGCTCCGTTTCCTTCACCTTGGCCTTTTTCTTCTTCGGCGCGGCGGCTTTCGCCTTCGCTGCCTTCTTCGCTTCCACCGCCTCGGCGGCTTCCTTCTCGAGCCGGAGCGCCTTCAGCTTTTCCGTCTTCGCCGTGCGGTCGCTTGCTTCCTTTTCGGCGATCTGCATGGCGATTTCCGTCGTCTTGTCGGCCTTGGTGGCGCGGACCTGCGTCGGCGTGTCCTTGAAGAGGGCTTTCTTGCGTGCGGGCATCGAGGTCGCTCCTTTTCGTGCGGGCGGCGCGCCACGCCAAATCCCGCGCGGGGAGCCTGAAATGAAAAAAGGCCGGGAATGCCCGGCCTTGTCCCAAACATTCCGACTGTACCGCCATTACATCCGTGGTCAGCCGTCGAAATGAATTACCGGCCCTTTCGGGCCCCGGCCTTGAGCCAAGCGGCTTTCCTGCCGCGCGTTGCGCGCTGAAAAGCCTCGGTAAGAGCTATATGGGGTGCCCCGGCGGGATTACAAGGCCCCGTTCAGCAGCACGCGCCCGGACCCGCCGTTCCGCCCGCTTCCGCATAGGGCATTGCCGTGCCGCAGCCCGGAAAGATGCCGAAATGGTGCGAGAAATCGCCGATGAAGTCGAAATGCGGCGCGAAGCGGCTTTCCTTCAACATCCGGAAGGTGTTGCCGCAAACGGGAAACACACGGCCCTTCTCGATCTCGTGGTGCCCGTCCAGCGCGAACAGGGTGTCGGCATGGGCGATGCCGCCGCGATAGATCACCGCCTGGCCGTAATCCTCGCAGGCGGGCTCCAGCCCCTCGATGTTGAAGAGCCGGTAGGTCGCGGAAAAGAAGCGCGCATTGCCGAGCGCGCGGCGGATTGCCGGTTCCGTCACCTCGATGGGCCGGCTCCGCACGAGACGCGGATCGCCGAAGCCCGCTTCCTTCGCGAGGTTCTGGAAGTCGTTCCAGTAGAGCGCGCCGCCGAGGCATTCGCCGAGCAGCACCGGGTCCTCGCGGAGCGAGGCGTCGAGCCGCCGGTCGGCATAGACATCCGCGAAATAGAACTCGCCGCCGGGCTTCAGCAGCCCGCGCGCGCCTTCGAGCACCGCGCGCTTGTCGGGCGAGAGGTTCACCACGCAGTTCGAGACGATGATGTCGAAGCTTTCCGGTTCGAGGCCGAGGCTGCCGAGCTCCTCGATATAGCCTTCGCGGAAGTCGATGTTCGCGCTCGCGTGGCCGAAGCGGTCCATGTGCCAGTCGACGTGGTTCCGCGCGACGGCGAGCTGTTCCGGCGTCATGTCGACACCCGTCACATGGCCGTTGGGGCCCACGAGCTTCGCCAGCGCATAGGCGTCGCGCCCCGCGCCGCAGCCGAGGTCCAGGATGCGCATGCCTTCGATCTTTTCCGGGATGACGAGGCCGCAGCCGTAATAGCGCGTCAGCACCTCGTCATGGATCTGCGACAGCGCGGCCTTCACATGGTCGGGCACGGCGCTCGCGTCGCAGCAGGCATCCGTCTTGAGGTCGCCCGATCCCGTCAGCGTCTTGCCGTAATAGTCCTTCACCGTCTCGATGGTCATGCGCCGCTCCGCCTGTTTACCGGAGGCGAAGACTGCATGGGTGACCCATTACCGTCCACTCACAAAGAGGAGAGAAAGGCGTTATCCCGCGCTCAAACGCCGGCGGCCGTCGCCAGCACCATCAGCGCGAGGACCAGGAAGAAGGCGGCGGGGATAGCGATGTTCTGCGCGCGCATGGCAGGCTCCAAACGGGGTTCGTACAAGGCGATATTCGCGCCGCCCGGCTCCGGCGGAAAGGACAGGGTTCAGGCTTTTTCTGCCAAAGGAGGCGAATAACTCCTTCACTTCCTCGCCGCCTCGATAAGCGCGCGGATGGCCCAGCGTTTCACCTCGCGGGCTTCTTTCTCATCGAGTTGCAGCACGTCCTTGAAGACGATCATCGCTTCCGTGCCGACGACAAGCGCCAGCGCCTTCTGGAGCCGGTCGAGCGAGGCGCGGGTGAACTCGGCTCGCGCGGGCGCGAGCGCCGCCTCGATCATCGGCGTGCGGCGGTTCTGCCGGGCGGGGAGGCCGTCGTCGCCCGCCGCGCGGCGCTCCATCGTCTTCGCGAGCATGAGGCGCAGCGGCGTCTCGTTGTCGAGGATCATGTCGTGGAAGGCCTTGTCGACGCGCTCCATGCGCGCAACAGGGTCCGCCGCCGGCGAGCCGCGGAACATCTGCTCCTCGTCCGGCAAAGCAAGGTCGAGCGGCGCCTCGATCAAGAGCGCCTCCACATTCGGGAAGTAGCGATAGGCGGTCGCGCGCGAGACGAGCGCCTCCTCGGCGATCTCCTCGAGGCTCGGCGTCCGGCCTTCCTTCATCAGCCGCGCGGCCGCCTGCAAGAGATCCTTGCGGGTTCGCCGCTTCTGGTTCGCCCGGGCTTTCGGCATGGCCTTCGGAACGGCCGTCATGCCGCCGCGTCTTCCGCCGCCGGCAATTGCTGGATCACGGCGGCGAGGTCGACCCAGACATTCTCGCGCGTTATGTCGCCCGCCGCGCCGAACTCGATCACGTGAAGCAGCCGGAATTCGAGCGGGCGGCCGCGGCCCTCGATGCCGAAGGGGCGGCCCGGCGCCGTGCCGCGCCAGAGCGACTCATCGACCAGGAAATTGTCCCCGTGATAGCGGCGCAGCGGCGTCACTTCGCCGCCCGCGAGATCCGCGAACAGCGTCTCGTAGAAGGGGCGGGCCGCCTCGCGGCCATGCGCCGGGCCCGTCGGCCAGCCGACCACGTCATGCACGACATCGGGTGCGAGCGTCGCGAGTACGCCCTCCACGTCGTCGCGCGCCTCGAAGCCGAAGTGTTCGTCGATCTTCCTGTCCATCTCGGCGGGGGTCATCGCCATGATCGTTCTCCGTTCGCATGCTCCGGGAGGGAGCGGTTCCGGCGATCATTTAATGAGACTTTTGTCTCATTTCAATAAGAAAATCTCATTAAGCCAACCCAAAGAAAAAGGGCGGCGCCATGCTCAGGCGCCGCCCTTGCCCAAATTGCCGGTCCTTGGCGCGTGGGGGGAGCCGCGCAAGGGGCGAGGTTTCGGCTGAAGTCCCCTTCGGCCGAGCCCGTCAGGTCTCTCAGTTGATCTTGATGACCAGGGTCACGTTGGCGGAAATGGTCTGCTCGCCGGCGGCCATCGGCACGGAGGCGCCTTCCGCCCGCATCGACATCGCCATGTCCTTTGCATAGAAGGGCTGCGGCATCGAATAGCCGCTCTCCGAGATCGACATGATCTCGCCGAGCGCGACGCCGGCGGCGCCCGCATAGAGCTTCGCCTTGTCGAGCGCGTCGGTTACGGCTTCCTTGCGCGCCTCGTTCATGAGCGGCTTCGGCTCGTCGATCGAGAAGCGGATGCCGGAAAGCTGGTTCGAGCCGAGCGTCACCACCTTGTCGAGAATGGCGCCCAGATTGTCGAGGTCGCGCACCTTCACGGTGAGCTGGTTCTGCACGCGGTAGCCGCCGATCTTCGGCGTCTGCGGGCGGTTGTCGTCGTTCTTGATCTGCTCGTATACGGGGTAGACGGAGAATTGCGACGTCTGCATGTCCTTCTTCTCGATGCCCGCTTCCTCGAGCCCCTCGAAGACCTTTTCCATCGCGGCCGTGTTCGCGGCGAGCGCTTCCGCGGCCGTCTTGCCTTCCGTCACGACGCCCGTCTCGACATAGGCGATGTCGGGCGCGGCGGAAACTTCGCCTTCGCCGGTAATGGTGATGGTGCGGGGCGCCTCCTCAGGCTCGGTCGCCAGCGCGATGCCGGGCAGGATGAGCGCAACGGCAAGGGCGAGCGTCGCGAAGGGGAGAGCGGAATGAACGAAAGCGGAGCGGGAGCGCGGCATTTTCTATGCCTCCTTCTTGGTGGCGGGGTTTCGTTGGGATGCGTTATCGCAGCCCTGTGCTGAACCCGGCCTGAACGGATTGCCGCGAGCTTCCGGCGGGATTGGGGCGAAATAGCGGCGGGTCACCAAGGGTCTGTGACAGATGCCCGTCTCCTGCTATATGGCGGGGGCCGGGCGTTTTCGCTGCCCGCGCAAGAGGTTGGGGGCCTGTAGCTCAGTTGGTTAGAGCGGACCGCTCATAACGGTTTGGTCGCAGGTTCGAGTCCTGCCGGGCCCACCAGCCTTTGCTTGCGGCATGAGGTGTGGCCGATCGAGGAAGCTCCCGCAAGGAGATGACAGCCACAGTCTCTGAGCGCTAGCCTACAACCATGAGAAACCGCCTCTCTCCATTCTCCGCTGTTCTGGCATTTGTTGCCGCCGCTCTGCAGGCGTGCTCTTCGGCGCCACCGCTCGATGATGCTTCGCTCGTCGAGATCGAGCTCGCTTCACCAGAAGACATGTCACGGCTGGAATCTGCATGGGAAATCGCCAGGCGCGAAACGTTCACGGGCGCGGGTTTTCCCGACGGAAGGGGAGGCTCCGTAGATTTTTCTGCCTCCGAGTATGACGAATATCTTGCCTACAAGGAGCAGCGTCCCGCGTTCAAGATCTCTACCTCTTGGAAGCGTGACTTGCCGGACTGGCCCGTGATCCGGCTCGAGTTTCAATCGAGCCGTGTTCTCTTCGATCCCGATTTAAGCTCCATGCCGCATATCGTATTTCATCGCTGCGGTCCGACGTTGGATGCGGAAAGACGCCTTTACGGATTTGGCGGATACCACGACGTCATGTGGCGGGATCGCTTGTTGGTGGCCTATCAATCCACCCCTCGGGACGCCAAGGCCGCGCTTGAGGCCGAGGGGCGGCCTCAGAACTACGAAGTGTTCTTCAAATACACGTACTGGAACTCCGATGAGGGGCGCGAGGCCGGAGGGCCGGTGACCTTGTTGCCGTTACCTGACGACTTGTGCGTTTCGCTGGAGAGGGGGCAGTACGCAGCGCTTTCTGCCGTGGGAGAGCCCTTGCGCATTCCGCGGGAGAAGGTGAACGAGCTTGTCGGCCCCGTACCCAGACTTCTTTTCCCCAAGGATAGTGCGCCGGCTGAGGCTGGGGCCGAGCGATAGAGTTTCAATTTAAACTTAGGTCTTGACCTAACTATCCCCGTGTTGATACTTAGGCATATGCCTAACCAACAAGCACAGCTCGACCGCGTTTTCCATGCCCTCGGCGACCCGACCCGCCGGGCCGTCGTCCAGCGTCTGGGCCGCGGTCCCGCCGCTGTCGGCGAACTCGCGCAGCCCTTCAAGATGGCCTTGCCGTCCTTCATGCAGCATCTCGCCGCGCTCGAGAAATGCGGCCTCGTCACCTCGCGCAAGCAGGGGCGGAGCCGCATCTACAGCCTCGAGCCGAAGCCGCTCGAGGCGGTGGAGACATGGATGAGCGAGCAGCGCGCCCTCTGGGAGACGCGCCTCGACCAGCTCGACAGTTACCTCCTGCAGATGAAGGAAAGTGAGACATGAGTATGCCGCCCATCGACAAGAAGACCGACCTCGTGCTGGAGCGCGTCGTCCCCGTGCCGCCGCGTCTCGTCTGGCGCGCCTGGACGGAGCCGGAGCATCTGATGCCCTGGTTCTGTCCGAAGCCGTGGCAGACGGTCGAATGCCGCATCGACCTCAGGCCCGGCGGCGAGTTCTTCACGGTGATGCGCTCGCCGGAGGGCGAGAACATGGAAGGCGGCTCCGGCTGCTATCTCGAAGTCGAGAAGGAACGGAAGCTCGTCTGGACCTCCTCCCTCGGGCCGGGCTACCGCCCGAATGTCGCGCGCGTGCACGACCTCTTCTTCACCGCCTGGATCCTCATGGAGCCGCAGGGCGAGGGCACGAAATACACCGCCATCGCCATGCATCCCGACGTGGAGAGCGCCAAGCGCCACGAGGAAATGGGCTTCCATGACGGCTGGGGCGCCGCGCTCGACCAGCTCGTCGAATATGCGAAGACGTCCCTGTAAAAAGATGCGGCCTCCTCCCTCTCCTGCGATAGTGCGGGAAAAGGGGAGGAGGCAGCATGACCCTTCGCGTTCTCGAAATCACGGCGCCCGCCGGCTATGCCGACACGCTCGTCGCCCTTGCCGAGCAATATGAGGCGGTCGAGGTCTTCGCCGCGCAGAGCGCCGATGCGGGTGAGGCGCGCTGCATCGTCCATCTCGTCTGCGAGACGAACCGCGTGCAGGAATTCACCGACGCCGTGCAGCAGGCGATCGGCCGGGGAGAGCCCTGGCGCGCGGTCATTCTCGCCGTCGAGGGCACGGTCCCGAAATACGAGCCCGAAAAGGTCGAGCACCGGGAGGCCTTTCGCGCCGGCGCCGCGAGCCGCGAGGAAATCCATGAGGAGATCGCGCGCAACGCCAGGCTCGACTCGACCTTCCTGACGCTCACCTTCCTGTCCGCCATCGTCGCCGCCATCGGCCTTCTCAAGGACAATGTCGCCGTCATCATCGGCGCCATGGTGATCGCGCCGCTGCTCGGGCCCAATCTCGCCTTCGCGCTCGGGACGGCGCTCGGCGACAGGCCGCTGATGCAGAAGGCAATGACGACCAATGTCGTGGGCGTCGCGCTCACAGTCATGCTCGGCGTCGTCATCGCGCTGATGTGGACAGAAGGTTTCGAGGCGCCCGAACTCCTGAACCGCACGAAGGTCGGTTACGACGGCATCGCGCTCGCGCTCGCCTCCGGGGCCGCCGCCGTCTTCTCGCTCGTCGCCGGGCTTTCGAGCGCCCTTGTCGGCGTCATGGTCGCCGTTGCGCTCATGCCGCCCGCCGTCGCCGCCGGCATCATGCTCGGCGCGGGCAATCCGGAAGGCGCGCTCGGCGCCGCCGTCCTCCTCGCGGTCAACGTCGTCTGCGTCAACCTCGCCGCGCAGGGGGTCTTCGTCGCCAAGGGCATCCGCCCGCGCACCTGGTGGGAGAAGAAGGCGTCGGCCGCCTCGCTCCGGATCAATTTCGCGATGTGGCTGTTGCTCCTCGCCGCGCTCGTCGCCGCCATCGCCTGGCTCGACGTGCCGGTGGTGCCGACACAGCTCATCGACAATGTAACGGACGCGGCGGTGCCATAGGCCGGTTGTGCGCCGCCCGCCTCTCTTCGGTTTTGGACGCTAGAAGATGTCGAGCCGTTTGGACTTCATCCGGTAGAAGAAGAACGCGAATAGCGCGACGAAGACGGCATCTCCTGCGATGACAACGATCGCGAAGGAGGAGGTCCAGCCGTTGAGAAACATCTGGAAAAGATTGAGCGCAAAGAGCGCCTTGCCGAGTCCGCCCATGAGGATGATGCCGGTATGGCGCACGGGGTGGAGTGCAACGAGCAGGAAGCCGAAACCGTACAGCAGGGCCGTGCCCCACGCGCCGCGATAGACGGAGACCATGACCGGATCCGTCAAGGCCCGGCCGAATTCGCGCTCGAACATGCCGGCCGGGTCTGTAAGGCCCGGAATGGCACCGGCAAAGTTCCAGAGGGCGGCGACGCAAAACAGAATGCGAAATAAAGTCAGCTCCCGTCCGGCAAAGGACGTCGCGGCGTGTTGGGCGCTCATGGGCGGTTTCCCTTTCTGGAGATTTACCTCTGTTCTCAATTATTATAACGCGTTATATTTAAATCAGAGAGGTGTCAAGCGGCTTGCGTCGCAGCCGGGACGCCTCGAGACGTGGAAATGGTTTCAAAGGTTGAGGAAATGCCGAAACGCAGAGGGCGCCCCGTTCAATCTTCCGAGGAGGCTGAAAAGGTCAAAGCCCATATCGGTTCCTGCGCTTTCCGGCTGTTCCGGGAAGAGGGATACCCTGCCGTATCGATGCGTCGGCTGGCGCAGGAGGCGGGCTGCACGGTGATGACGATCTATCGGTACTATCCCCGCAAGATCGACATCCTGCGCGATCTCTGGGCGGAAGTGTTCGGCGACCTGTTCGACTTGCTGGTCGAAAGGGCGGGGTCAATTAAGTCCCCCACCTCACGTCTGGAGGCCTTCGCGCAGGGCTACGTCGAATATTGGCTCGACAGGCGTGAGCACTATTTTCTGGTGTTCATGTCGAGCGGCGTTTCTCAGTCGGACGTCAGCGTCTTCGTTGAAGACGATGCGGTCCTGAAGCGTTTCGGTATCTTCCGGGAAAGCCTTGCGGCGGCCTTGCCGGGCGTCGGCGAAGCGGAACTCAAACTCAAGGCGGATTTGCTCCTCTGTACGCTCAACGGCATTGCCCACAACCTGATCACGATCAGCGCCTATCCGTGGGCTGCGCCGAGAGACATGGTTCGTGCGGCGACCCGGGGCGTCCTCGGCATCCGTTGAGGCCCCGATTGCCGGGCCGGGGCCGATCCGTTAGAAGGGGCGCCACCTCTCCATTTGCCTCAAGGAACCGCGCCTCATGGCCTCCTACCAGTACGTCTATGTCATGGACCGCCTGTCGAAGACCTATCCGGGCGGCAAGCAGGTCCTGAAGGACATCCGCCTCTCCTTCCTGCCCGGCGTGAAGATCGGCGTCGTCGGTCTCAACGGCGCGGGCAAGTCGACGCTGCTGCGCATCATGGCGGGCGTCGACAAGGACTTCACGGGCGAGGCATGGGCGGCCGAAAGCGCCAGGGTCGGCTATCTCCAGCAGGAGCCGGAGCTCGACCCCGCGCTCAATGTGCTCGGCAACGTCATGGAAGGTGCGTCGGAAAAGAAGGCGCTGGTCGACCGCTACAACGAACTTGCCATGAACTACTCGGACGAGACGGCCGAGGAGATGGCGAAGCTGCAGGACATCATCGACGCGCAGAACCTCTGGGATCTCGATTCACAGGTCGAGATGGCGATGGACGCGCTGCGTTGCCCCGATCCCGAAGCCGATGTGAACAATCTCTCGGGCGGCGAGCGCCGCCGCGTCGCGCTCTGCCGTCTGCTCCTCGCCGCCCCCGATCTGTTGCTCCTCGACGAACCGACCAACCATCTCGACGCGGAATCGATCGCCTGGCTGCAGAACTATCTCAAGGAATATTCGGGCACCGTCGTCATGGTGACCCATGACCGCTATTTCCTCGACAATGTGACGGGCTGGATTCTCGAACTCGACCGCGGTTCGGGCATTCCCTACGAAGGCAACTACTCCTCCTGGCTCGAACAGAAGGAAAAGCGGCTCGAACAGGAAGGCCGCCAGGAAGAGGCGAAGCAGCGCACGCTTGCCCGCGAGCTCGAATGGATCAGGCAGAGCCCCAAGGCGCGTCAGGCGAAGTCCAAGGCGCGTATCAGCGCCTATGACGAACTGCTCGCCGAAGCGGGCAAGCAGCAGGACGGCAAGGCCCAGATCGTCATTCCGGCCGGTCCCCGTCTCGGTGGCAATGTCTATGAGGCCGAACACATCTCCAAAGGCTTCGGCGACAAGCTCCTGATCGACGATCTTTCCTTCAAGCTGCCGCCCGGCGGCATCGTCGGCGTCATCGGGCCGAACGGCGCGGGCAAGACCACGCTCTTCCGCATGCTCACGGGGCAGGAGAAGCCGGACAGCGGCACGCTCAAGATCGGCGACACCGTCACGATGGGCTATGTCGACCAGAGCCGCGACTCGCTCGACCCGAACAAGAATGTCTGGGAGGAAATCTCCGGCGGCACCGACATCATCGAACTCGGCCGCACCACCATGCCGAGCCGCGCCTATGTCGGCTCGTTCAACTTCAAGGGCTCGGACCAGCAGAAGAAGGTCGGCCTTCTTTCGGGCGGCGAGCGCAACCGCGTTCACCTCGCCAAGATGCTGAAGTCGGGGGCGAACCTGCTCCTTCTCGACGAACCGACCAACGACCTCGACGTCGAGACGCTCCGCGCGCTCGAGGATGCGCTTATCGCCTTTGCGGGCTGCGCCGTGGTCATCTCCCATGACCGCTGGTTCCTCGACCGCATCGCCACCCACATGCTCGCCTTCGAGGGCGACAGCCATGTCGAATGGTTCGAGGGCAACTACCAGGACTACGAGGAAGACAAGAAGCGCCGCCTCGGGCCGGAAGCCGAGATCCCGACCCGCATCAAGTACAAGCGCTTCAGCCGCTGAAGGTCCAAATCGTCATGCTGAGTCACACGGGCGCGGAAAACTCAGGGAAATCCTGAGCTTTCCGCGACGTTTTCGTGACGGTGTTCACCTCGCCTTAAGCCTGTCCGCCTAGTTTGCCCGCTGGAGAAGGGGACGAGGAGGGGCGCTTCGGGACGGCGGAACGGCGTGTACAGCGCTGTTTGCCTGTGCCTTGGCGGAAGGCTTTTGTCATGGATAGCGGCAAGCTCAACGATCAGGAAATGGCGGCGATCGTGCGGGAGGCGGTAGACCGTCTGCCCGGTGGCTTTGTCATTTTCGGGCCCAACCACGAAATCCTGATGTCGAACGCGCAGAACGAGCGCGACTTTCCTTTCACCAACAAGGCGCTCCGGGAAGGCAAGACCTATCTCGAGGCGACATATGCCGCGGTCAGGGAGATCGTCCCCGACCTGCCGGAGGATGAGGCGCGCGCGGCGGCCAAGCGCATCAACGACGCGCTGTCGCGGGGGGAGCCGGTCGAACTCAGGACCCATCTCGGCACCGTCATGCAGGTCGTCGAGATTCCGCTTTCATTCGGCGGCTGGGTCGCGGTCGGTGCCGACGTCACGGCGCTCCGCGAGCGCGAGCGCGAGTTGAAGAAGGCGCGCAAGGAAGCGGAAGCCGCCAACGAGGCGAAGTCCGCCTTCCTCGCCAATATCAGTCATGAAATCAGGACGCCGCTCAACGGCATTCTCGGCATGGCGCAGCTTCTTGCCTCGAGCAATCTCGATGACGAGCAGAAGGACCAGATCGACACCATTCTCGATTCCGGCAAGACGCTGATGGCGATTCTGAACGACGTGCTCGACCTCTCGAAGATCGAAGCGGGAAAGTTCGATATCTCTCCCATCGACAACGATCTCTCCCATCTGCTGCGCCGCCTCGAAAAGCTCTGGGCGCCGCGTGCGATGGAGAAGGGGCTCGAGCTCCGTCTCGACATCGACCCCGCGCTCAGTACCTTCCTGCGCTTCGACCCCGTCCGTGTCCGGCAATGCGTGTCGAACCTCGTTTCGAACGCGATCAAGTTCACGGAGACGGGGTCGATCACGGTTTCGGTCACGGCGGTGCCTGTGGAAGACGGAGCGTTCGAGGTCCGCATCGGCATCGCGGATACCGGCATGGGCATGAACGCGGAGACGCGCGAGAAACTCTTCGCGCCGTTCACGCAGGCCGATTCCTCCACCTCGCGCCGCTTCGGCGGAACGGGGCTCGGCCTCTCGATCAGCCGCAAGCTCGCGCAGCTCATGGACGGCGACATAACCGTCGAGAGCGAGGAGGGAAAGGGGTCCACTTTCCGGCTTTCCTTCCGCGCCGTGCCTGGCCGCCGCACGGAGGAGGCGCCGGCCAATGCCGATGTCGCTCATACGGGCGGTGTGCGCTGGGCGAAGGGGCTTTCCGTCCTCCTCGTCGACGATCACGCGCTCAACCGCAAGGTCGCGCGCCTCTTTCTCGAACCCATCGGCATTTCCATCGTGGAAGCCGAGAATGGCGAGGAAGCGCTCCGCTTCCTGCAGACGCAACCCTTCGACCTGGTGCTTCTCGACATGCACATGCCGGTGATGGATGGCGCGGAGACACTGCGCCACATCCGCGCGCATGAGCCGCATATCAGGGACATTCCGGTGATCGCGCTCACAGCGGATTCGCTCGGTCCCAACAAGGCGCGTTACGCCGCACTCGGCGCCGACGGCTATGTCGGCAAGCCCATCGACCACCGCGAGCTCATTCTCGAAATCGGCCGCGTGCTGGAAGAAAAATTCGGTCGCGCGCCCGCACCGAAAGCGGCCTTCCCCGACCTTCGCCAGGTCGGTTCCTGACGCGCGGGCCGGGCTTAACCGGGGCAGTCCTGACCCGATATCGATGAAGCACTCTGCTTCATGGCTCTCGAAACGGAGTTCGCCGCCCGCCTCGTGTTCGAGCGCGGTGCCGCGTCCGGCCTTTGCCTTTCCGCTGCCCGTCTTGCTGCTCTTGCCGTCCGGTCTCTTCGATGCCGCCGTTCTGCTTACGGCGATTTCCGAATGGCGCCGATCGGGGGTGGAGGGGGGCGCCATTCCGGGGACAAGTTTTCGCCGGGTCCCAGGTGATTGCCGGGCTGGTGTGTCCTGGCCGTCACTGTGGCAGGAGAGTCTCCCGGTTTGTGGCGCGGCCGCCGCAGCGGGGACAACTCCCGATTCGGGGTTTCTCCGGTCTTTGTGACGGTCTGGTGACGGTTCGATGACGGCCGAGCCCGTTTATCCCCGGTTCAAACGAAAACGGTGCGCTCCGGGGAGCGCACCGTCCGTAGGCTGAGGGATTTTCCGGCGGCTCAATTCGCGGCGCTGATGTCCGAGATCTCGCCCGTTTCGGCCTTGCCGATCTGCTTGCGCAGATGTTCGAGGAGGGCGCCGAAATCGCCGCCATTGTTGCGGATCACCGTGGTGAAGGTGGAGCGCTGTTCCTGCGCGAGCCAGATGCCGACGACATTCACGTCGAAAATCTTGAATCCGCCGTCTTCCTTGATCAGCCACCAGTCGACCGTGACGGGCTCGCGGCCATTGGTGAACTTGATTTCGCTGTTCACGATGGCCTGGCTGTCGCCCTTGGTCTTGGCGCCGAGGATGTCGAGCTTTTCGTCGTTGTAGTCGGAAAGCCGCGTCACATAGACCTTCACGATGAAGGTTTCGACGAGTTCGCGGTACTCCGCCTTCTGCTCCGGTGTCGGCGTGCGCAGATACTGGCCGAGCGCAAAGGCCGCGATCCTGTCCATGTCGGCGGTTCTGGCGAGAAGCGCGCGGAACTCGGCTTCCCGTTCCGCTTTCGAGGCATCCTTGTCACTGATGATGTCGATTGCCTCTTTCGACACGTCTTCGACAAAGGCCTTGGCCTCGTCGCCGGTCGAGGCGCCGGCGGGCGCGGCGAAGAGCGCCATGCCGAGCACGAGCGGGGCGAATAGCATTTTCGCGCGGAAAGCCGTCAAGCTGAAGACCATTGCATTCTCCTGCACAGTAATACGCCCCGTTGCGCCGCCGGTTCCGCTCGTGGCACCGGCTTCGTATCAGAAACGCATGCCGGGAGTGTTCGGTTCGTTTGTGTCGAAAGTGAGGTTGTCGATATCCGGCAGGTCGTCGAAATCCCTTTGACCATTGGCGATTTCGTTCTTCCGGATCTGACGGTAGAGATTGCGGACCGTTGCGTAATGATCGACCGATGTCCGTTCAATCTGGTCCAGCGTGTTCAGGCTGCGCGCGCGCTGGTCGATGCCGTTCACGGCGAAGCGGATCAGCGGCACGTTGCTCGACTCGTTCCAGTAGACATAGGTCAACGGATCGAAGAACTGATCGACCACGAAGCCCGTCAGGTCGCGGGGCGGGGCGGGGCCGAGCACCGGCAGGAAGAGATAGGGGCCTTCGCCGACATCATAGGTGCCGAGCGTCTGGCCGAAGTCCTCGCTGTGCTGGGGCATGCCCCAGTCGGCCGCCGGATCCATCAGGCCGAGTACACCGACTGTCGTGTTGATGCCGAAGCGGCTCGCCGTCGTGCCGGCGCGTTCCCATTCGCCCTGAAGCAGGTCGTTCGCGAGGATCACCGGGCTCCTCAGATTGTCGAGAAAGTTCCGTACGCCATCGCGTCCCGGTTCCGGAACCACGCCGTCATACCAGGTGGCAACGGGCTTGATGAGGATCGTGTCGAAGAACTTGTTGAGCTCGAAGAAGTAGCGGTTCATCGGCTCGAGCGGGTCGTTCTCGTCCTCGCCATTGTCCGCGTTGTCCGTTGCGGCGGCTTCCTGCGCCATCGCGGGGTGAGGCGCAAACAGCGCGCCGGCGGAACCGGCAGTTGCGGCAAGCAGAAGAGCCAGGGCGAAGCGCGGTGCGGCCATGATGCGCAGTGCGCTCATTCCCTGGTTGTTCCCTTGGGTAAATTTCATGGTGAGCCCGTCCCCGATCAATGCCCCGCGCTCCGGACGTCCGATTGCAGACCGTCCGGTAACCGCTTCCCGCAAGCATTCCGCGCGCGGATTAAAACCTTGTGAACGGCGCTGAAAATTTACGAGATTCCCGCCGATTCCCGCCGATTCCCGCCATTCAGCGGTCCATCTAGCTACCATATGACGGATAGGTTAACCAGAACACCAGAGCCACAGGGTCCGCAGATTCCGGCGTGCGTCACAAAATTGCGGCGCTGGAAAAAAGGGTTGGGAAAGACATAAAGATATGTTTATATGTTTTTCGACAATTCAGAGAGCGAAACCTGATGGACCAACTTCTTGCGGGATTGAGGGCGGCTGGTGAGCCCACGCGGTTGCGGTTGCTGGCGCTTCTGGCGCATAGCGAGCTGACCGTTACCGAGCTCACGCAGATTCTGCGGCAAAGCCAGCCGCGGGTGAGCCGTCATCTGAAGCTTCTTTGCGAAGCTGGGCTGCTGGAAAGGTTCCGCGAAGGCAGCTGGGTCTTCTACCGGCTGGCGGGATCGGGCCAGGTTGCGGAACTTGCCGAGGTGCTGAGCGGCCTCATTCCGCAGGAAGATCTCGTCATTGCACGCGATCTCGAACGGCTCGAGGCCGTCCGCTCCGCGCGGGCCGAGAAGGCGGCAGCCTATTTCAGGTCCAATGCCGAGGAATGGGACCGGATTCGCTCGCTCTATGTGCCGGAAGACAAGGTCGAGCAGACAATGGCCGAACTCGGCATGCGCGAAAACGCGGAGCTGGTTGCCGATCTGGGAACGGGCACCGGCCGCATGCTCGAGCTGTTCGGGCCGATGGCGAAATCGGGCATCGGTATCGATCTTAGTCCGGAAATGCTTGCGCTCGCCCGTGCGCAGCTCGCGCAGCCGTCGCTGCAGCATTGCTCGGTGCGGCAGGGCGACCTCTACGACCTGCCGATGCAGGACGACACGGTCGATCTCGTGACGCTGCACATGGTGCTGCACTATCTCGACGACCCCGCCGCCTCGATCGCCGAAGCGGCGCGAGTACTGAAGCCTGGAGGCCGTCTGCTGATCGCCGACTTCGCGCCGCATGACCTGGACTTCCTGCGCGAGGGTCACGCACATCGCCGGCTCGGCTTCTCGCAAGACGAAGTAGCCGGCTGGCTGGCCGATGCCGGACTTGAGGTCGGAGAAACGAAAGTTCTGCCGCCCGAAGGCGGAGAAGACGCGAAGCTCACGGTGCTGATCTGGGTTGCCGACAAGACCGAGAAGCAGTTCCGGAAAGCCGAACGTTCAGTCGAATTCGAGGGAGCTAAATAGAAGTGATGACGAAAGCGCAGAAGCCGGAGAAGAACGCACGCACCAAGGTGTCGTTTGAATTCTTTCCGCCCAAAACGCCCGAGATGGAAGAGACGCTATGGAAGTCGATCCGCCGTCTCGAACCGTTGCAGCCGGAGTTTGTCTCCGTGACGTATGGCGCGGGCGGTTCGACGCGCGAGCGTACGCATGCGACCGTGAAGCGGATTCACGACGAGACCACGCTTGAGCCCGTCGCGCATCTGACCTGTGTCGGCGCCTCGAAGGCGGAGGTTGACGATGTGATCCGCGGATACTGGGATGCCGGCATTCGCCGCATCGTCGCGCTTCGCGGCGACATGCCGGAACTCGGCGCTCCCTATAAGCCGCATCCGGAAGGTTATCAGTCCACGCCGGAACTGATCGAAGGCATTCGCAAGATCGCGGATTTTGACGTTATCGTTTCGGCCTATCCCGAAAAGCACCCGGAATCGGAATCGCTCGAAGCCGATATCGAGCTTCTGAAGCGCAAGATCGATGCTGGTGCGACGAGGGCGGTCACGCAGTTCGTTTTCGACACGGACAAGCATATCCGTTTCTTCGAGAGGGCGCGCGAGGAAGGCATCGATGTGCCCATCGTTCCAGGCATCATGCCGACGACGAACTTCAAGGGAACGAAGCGCATGGCGGGCCGCTGCGGCGCCAGCATCCCGAAATGGCTCGATGATTACTATATCGGGCTCGATGACGATCTCGCGACGCGGAAGCTTATCGGCGCCTATGTCGCGGCGGAGCAGGTGAACCGTCTGCGGAGCTACGGCTTCGACCGTTTCCATTTTTACACGCTGAACCAGGCGGACCTTACTTTCGCGATCTGTCACTTGCTGGGGCTTCGTCCCCAGACGGTTCCGGCAGAGCCGGAAACCGTGTGATCCGCGCAAAGAATCAGTATTGAGAGGAAAGACAATGTCCCACCCGAAGACGCGCGAAGAACGCATCGCTCACCTCAAGAAGGAGGTGAAGGAACGTGTGCTCATTCTCGACGGCGCGATGGGCACGATGATCCAGCAGTACAAGCTTGGCGAAGAAGACTATCGCGGCGAACGCTTCAAGGATCATCCAAGTGACGTGAAGGGCAACAACGAGCTCATTTCGCTCGTCCAGCCCGACATTCTGCGCGACATTCATCTGAAGTATTACCGCGCGGGCGCCGATTTTGCCGAAACCAACACCTTCGGCGCGACGCGGATCGCCCAGGCCGACTATCACATGGAAGATCTCGCCTACGAGATGAATGTTGAAAGCGCGCGGGCCGCGCGAGCGGCGGCGGATATCTGCGAGAAGGAAGAGCCGGGCCGCGTCTGCTATGTGGCGGGCGTACTCGGGCCGACGAACAGGACGGCGTCCATCTCGCCGGACGTGAACGATCCCGGCTTCCGCAATGTCGACTTCGACAAGCTCTATGTCGCCTACAAGGAAGCGACCAAGGGGCTCATCGAAGGCGGCGCAGACACGATCCTCGTCGAAACGATTTTCGACACGCTGAACGCCAAGGCCGCGCTCTATGCGGTCGAGGACGTGTTCGAGGAAGAAGGCATCGAGCTCCCGATCATGATTTCGGGCACCATCACCGACATGTCGGGCCGGCTTCTTTCCGGCCAGACGCCGGAAGCTTTCTGGAATTCGGTGCGGCATGTAGAGCCCTTCTCCATAGGGCTCAACTGCGCGCTTGGTGCCAAGGAGATGCGTCAGCATATCGATACGTTGTCGCGTATCGCGGATACGAACGTCTCCGCGCACCCGAATGCCGGTCTGCCGAACGAGATGGGCGAATATGACGAGAGCCCCGAGCAGATGTCGAAGCTTGTGGGCGAATTCGCGTCCTCCGGCATCGTCAATATTCTCGGCGGGTGCTGCGGTACGACACCGGATCACATTCGCGCGATTGCCGAAGCGGCAAAGACCGGCAAGGCCCGGGCGATTCCGGAAATCGAACGCAAGATGCGTCTTTCCGGCCTTGAGCCGTTCGCGGCGGATTGACTTGAATCGTGCGCCCGCCGCCGGCTTCCGACGGAAGCTGGCGGCTGTTGCGCATGCCTGAAACCGAAGAGTAAATGCAAGATCGGGATGAGATGACTCAAACCACGGCGAATTTCATCAATGTCGGCGAGCGGACAAATGTTACGGGTTCTGCGCGCTTCAAGAAGATGATCATGGAAGATCGTTTCGACGAGGCGCTCGATGTAGCGCGTCAGCAGGTCGAGAACGGTGCGCAGATCATCGACATCAACATGGACGAGGGCATGCTCGACTCCGAAGCGGCCATGATCCGGTTCCTGAACCTGATCGCGGCCGAGCCGGACATCTCGCGTGTGCCGATCATGATCGACTCGTCCAAGTGGAACGTGATCGAGGCTGGTCTCAAGCGCGTACAGGGCAAGCCGGTCGTGAACTCGATCAGCATGAAGGAAGGCGAGGAACAGTTCCTCGAACAGGCGCGGAAGCTTCGCAAATACGGCGCGGCGACCGTTGTCATGGCCTTCGACGAAGTGGGGCAGGCCGACACGGCGGATCGCAAGTTCGAGATATGCGAGCGCGCCTACAAGCTGCTGACGGAGAAGATCGGTTTTCCGCCGGAGGACATCATCTTCGACCCGAACATCTTTGCGGTTGCGACGGGTATCGAGGAGCACAACAACTACGCGGTCGAGTTCATTGAGGCCTGCAAGCGCATCAAGCAGAACCTGCCTTACGCGCATATCTCGGGCGGCGTTTCCAACATCTCCTTCTCGTTCCGCGGCAATGAGCGGGTGCGCGAGGCGATGCATTCCGTGTTCCTCTACCACGCGATCCAGGCGGGCATGGACATGGGCATCGTCAATGCCGGCCAGCTCGCGATCTATGACGACATCGAGCCGGAACTGCGCGAACTCGTGGAAGACGTGATCCTGAACCGCCGGGACGATGCGACGGAGCGCCTGCTCGAAGCCGCCGAGCGCTACAAGGGCGAGGGCGGCAAGAAGCGTGAGGAAGACCTTTCCTGGCGCGAAAAGCCCGTCAACGAGCGCATCACCCATTCGCTGGTGAAGGGCATCAACGCCTATATCGAGGAAGACGTGGAGGAGGCGCGGCACCACTTCGAGCGCCCGCTGCATGTCATCGAGGGGCCGCTGATGGACGGCATGAACGTCGTCGGCGATCTTTTCGGTTCGGGCAAGATGTTCCTGCCGCAGGTCGTGAAAAGCGCCCGCGTGATGAAGCAGGCGGTGGCCTATCTCATGCCCTTCATGGAGAAGGAAAAGGAGGAGATGGGCATCACCGACGACGATGCCGCCGCCCGCATCCTGATGGCGACCGTGAAAGGCGACGTCCATGACATCGGAAAGAACATCGTCGGCGTCGTGCTCCAGTGCAACAATTTCGAGGTGATCGATCTCGGGGTGATGCAGCCTGCCGAGAAGATTCTCGAGGAAGCGAAGAAGCACAAGGTCGACATCATCGGCCTGTCGGGCCTCATCACTCCCTCGCTCGACGAGATGTGCTACGTCGCGGCCGAGATGGAACGCCAGGGCTTCGATATTCCGCTGATGATCGGCGGCGCGACGACGAGCCAGATCCATACGGCGGTCAAGATCAATCCCAATTACAAGGCAGGGCAGGCGATCTACGTGACCGATGCGAGCCGTGCGGTGGGCGTGGCGTCCAATCTCATCTCGGAAAGGAAAGACGCCTACGTCTCGGAGATCCGGGGGAAGTACAAGGAGCTTGCGGAGCGTCATGCCTCCGGACAGAAGAAGAAGGACCGGCAGCCCCTCGACGCCGCGCGGAAGAATCGCCTGAAGGTCGAATGGGATGGCTACAAGCCCGCGAAGCCGACCTTCCTCGGCACGAAGGTCTTCGACGACTATCCGATCGACAAGCTCGTGCCCTATATCGACTGGACGCCCTTCTTCCAGACGTGGGAACTGCAGGGCCGTTATCCGCAGATTCTGGAGGATGAGACCGTCGGCGAAGCCGCGCGGTCGCTCTTTGCGGATGCACAGGAAATGCTGAAGCAGATGGTCGAGGAGAAGTGGGTGAAGGCGAGAGCCGTGATCGGCTTCTGGCCGGCGAACGAAATCAACACCGACGACATCGAGATCTACGCGGATGAGGGCCGCAAGGAGCGTCTCGAAGTCTTCCACTCGCTGCGTCAGCAGATGAAGCGCTCTTCGGACCGGGCGAACTACGCGCTGTCCGATTTCATTGCGCCGAAGGAAAGCGGTGTCGAGGACTATATCGGCGGCTTCTGCGTCAGCACCGGTTTCGGCGAGGACGATGTCGCCAAGGAGTTCAAGAAGAAGAACGACGACTACCGCGCCATCCTTTCGCAGGCGCTCGCCGACCGTCTGGCCGAAGCCTTTGCCGAGCACATGCATGAGCGCGTGCGCAAGGAGTTCTGGGGCTATGCGGCGGACGAGAAGCTTTCCAGCCAGGACCTGATCGAGGAGAAGTATCAGGGCATCCGCCCGGCGCCGGGCTATCCCGCGCAGCCGGACCACACGGAGAAGGCGACGCTCTTCAAGCTGCTCGATGCGGAAGAGAAGATTGGCGTGAAGCTCACCGAGAGCTTTGCCATGTGGCCTGGCGCGTCCGTCAGCGGCATGTATTTCAGCCACCCGCAGTCCGAATATTTCGGCGTCGGCAAGATCGAGCGCGATCAGGTGGTCGAATATGCCAAGCGCAAGGACATGGAGCTCAGGGTGATGGAGCGGTGGCTTGCGCCGATCCTGAACTACACGCCGGGCGAGGAACCGGAAGAGGAGGCGGCGTGATGCTCATTTGAGCATTTTCGCCCATTTCTCGGACCAGACGGTGAGGGGCGTGAGTTGCTTGAGCAGCTCACGCCCCGTTTTCGTGAGGGCATAGCCTTCGTCCGTGCGGGTTTCGACGAGCAGCGACTCCCGCAGTTCCGCAAGACGTGTGTTGAGCACGCTCGGCGAGATGCCGCCGCAGGCGGCTTGCAGCTCGCGGAAATTGAGCGGTTCGCCGCGCAGTTCCCAGAGAATCCGCAGCACCCAGCGCCGTCCCAGCAGGTCGAGCAGCGCCATGACCGGACGGCCGGTCTGCGAGCCGCGTACGCGGGCGCCCGGGCGGGGCGGGTTCGTCTTTCCGTCGCTCATGCGGCCAACATAACCCTTGTGCTACGAAAAAAGAAGCGCCATGTTTCTTGCTATTGAAATCGTAGCAAGGAGACGGCAATGACCCATCGCATCGAACCGGCCGCGCGGCCATACGAAAAGGACATGGAAGCGACCCTCGAAAAGCTGATGCCGCCGGGCGTCGAACCGCTCGTGCTTTTCCGCACGCTGGCGCGCAACCCGCGCGTCTTCCGCCGGTTCATGGCGGGTGGGCTGCTCGACAAGGGATCGATCACGCTGCGCGAACGCGAGATTGCCATCGACAGGGCCTGCGCGCGCTGCGGCGGCGAATATGAGTGGGGCGTTCACATTGCGCTCTTCGCCGACAAGGCCGGCTTCGGTGCGGGTGAAATCGCGGCGACCGTTGTACCGGGCGCGGACGCAGCCTGCTGGACGTCGCGCGAGCGGCTCATCGTCCGGCTGGTGGACCAGCTTCACGAAACGAACACCGTCGATGATGAGCTGTGGGCCGCGCTGAAAGAGGAGTTCGAGGATGAGCAGTTGATCGAACTCGTGGTCCTCACGGGCCTCTAT
The DNA here is from genome assembly GCA_017642695.1 of Parvibaculum sp. GTDB lineage: Bacteria > Pseudomonadota > Alphaproteobacteria > Parvibaculales > Parvibaculaceae > Parvibaculum. The sequence goes on from JAEPQD010000002.1 coordinate 539,888, forward strand.
CACATGGTGTCGTTCACGGTGAATGCGCTACGCCTGCCGCTCGAGGACTATGCGGCGCGCTTTCCGGCTGGTTGAAGGAAAACAGAAAAGAAGGGCGCATCCTGCGTGATGCGCCCTTCGAAATTCGAGGAACAGTGTCTTGCCTGTCGCGGGCTCAGAACACGCCCATGGTGATTGCGCCGACGAACAGAAACGCGAGCCCGGTCGCCAGATATCCAGCCTTCATTGCCAGCATTTCGGCCTCCACTTTTGGGAGAGGGAGTCTCAGGCCGAACGCCGCGGTTTCGCAAGCGGATTCATGGCTGCACTGCAACATGGGGGCGGGCGCTTGCGAAGAAACTTTCCCAAACCCTTGAGTCCGGCGGGCAAATGCCGTGTGGATGAGATTCTGTCAGTGCCGCCGGATGAGTGCATGGCGGGCACTTCCTGCCGGTTTCGGGCCTGCCTGTGCATTTAGCAATTCGGGGATGTGAATCAGCTGCGGAATCGGATGACCGGCTTGCCGATGCTCTCGCGGTCGAGCAGGCGCTGCAGAACGGCGGGCGCTTCTTCCAGTGGATAGCTTGCGGCCGGCTCGGGATGGATTTTCCCCTCGCTCGCCCAGGCGGTCAGTGTCTTCAGGAGCGGAATGTTCGCTGCCGGGTTCGCGCGGATATGCCCGCCCCAGTCGACGCCGACAATGGCGCAGCGTTTCAGCAGTGCGAGGTTCAACGGCACGCGCGGAATCTCGCCCGCCGCGAAACCGACGACAAGATGCCGCCCGCCGGGCGCGAGGCAGCGGAGCGCCGTTTCGGAAAGATCGCCGCCCACCGGATCGTAGACGAGGTCGACGTCGCGGCGTCCCGTCAGCGGTTCGAGCTCCTTCCGCCAGTCTTCCTTCGTGTAGTCGATGGTGAAGTCCGCGCCCGCCTTCTTAGCGGCTTCGCGCTTTTCCTCCGTCGAGGCGGCGGCGATTACGGTCGCGCCCATCGCCTTTGCAATGTCGATGGCCGCCATGCCGACGCCGCCCGCGGCGCCGAGCACCAGTACGGTCTCGCCGGACCGGAGTTTCCCGCAATCTTCAAAGCCGTAAAGCGCCGTGCAATAGGAGACGATGAAGCCCGCCGCCGCTTCCGCGCTCATCGCGTCGGGCACCGGCACGCAGACGGCCGCGGGCAGTGCGATCTTGCCCGCCAGTGCGCCGCGCGGCGAGAGCGCCATCACGCGTTTCTCCATCAGCGCTTCCGGCGCGCCGTCGCCGAGCGCGATCACCTTGCCCGCAACCTCGCTCCCCGGCACGAAGGGCAGCGGCGTCTTCACCTGATAGCGGCCCGCGACGAGCAGCGCGTCGACATAGCCGAGCCCCGCCGCCTCCGTCTCGATCACGACTTCGCCCGCGCGAGGGGAAGGGTCGTCCATCTCTTCGAGCACAAGCGCGGAGGGTGCCCCGTAGTCGAGGCAGCGGATCGCCTTCATGGTGTTCTCCCTGATTTCTTTTCCGCATCATGCGCGCGCGGGCGGAACATGCAAGGCGTTACGCCGTGCCGTAGCCGCCGCCGCCCGGCGTCTTCACGATCACCGTGTCGCCCGCGTCGAGTTCTGCCGTAGCGGAACCGCCGAGCTTTTCGTGTCCGCCATTCGCGCGGCGGATTTCGTTTTCGCCGAGTGCCGCGTCTTCGCCACCGTCGAGGCCGAAGGGTGGCACGATCCGGTGTGTCGAGAGAATGGACAGCCCCATCTTCTCGCGGAAGCGGATTGCGCGCACCGCGCCGTCGCCGCCTTTGTGCTTCCCCGTGCCGCCCGAGCCTCGCCGGATCGAGAATTCCTCCAGCAGCACCGGGAAGCGCCATTCGAGCACTTCCGGATCGGTGAGCCTCGAATTCGTCATGTGGGTCTGGACCGCGTCCGCGCCGTCGAATGTGGGTCCCGCGCCCGCACCGCCCGCGATCGTTTCGTAGTACTGGTGACGCTCATTCCCGAAGGTGAGGTTGTTCATCGTGCCCTGCGCGGCGGCCATCGCACCGAAGGCGCCGAACAGCGCGTCGGTCACGGCCTGACTCGTCTCGACATTGCCTCCGACCACCGCCGCAGGATACTCCGGCGCAAGCATCGAACCTTCGGGGATCATGATCTCGATGGGTTTGAGGCAGCCCTCGTTCAGCGGAATGTCGTCGTCCACCATGCAGCGGAAGACATAAAGCACTGCTGCGCGGGTGACGGAGGAGGGTGCGTTGAGGTTGGTGTCGAGCGCCGCGCTGGTGCCCGTGAAGTCGATCTTCGCGGTCCGCTGTTTGCGATCGACGCTTACGTCAACGCAGATCGCAGAACCGTCATCCATCTTCAGCTCGAAGCGCGCATCCTTCAACCGGTCGATCACGCGGCGGACATTCTCCTCCGCGTTGTCCTGCACATGGCCCATATAGGCGGTCACGACATCGAGGCCGAATTCCCTGACCATGCGGCGCAGTTCCTGCGCGCCCTTTTCGCAAGCGGCGATCTGCGCGCGGAGGTCGGCAAGGTTCTGCTCCGGATTGCGCGCGGGGTAGGTCGCGCCGGTGAGGAGCGTCTTCATCTCCGCTTCGCGAAACTCGCCGCGTTCGACGATGCGGAAATTGTCGATGAGCACACCTTCTTCCTCGACGGTACGCGAATGCGCGGGCATGGAACCCGGCGAGATGCCGCCGATGTCGGCATGGTGCCCGCGCGCGGCGGTATAGAAGAGGCGCTCCTTCCCCGCCTCGTCATAGACGGGCGCGACGACGGTCACGTCGGGGAGATGCGTACCGCCATTGTAGGGCGCGTTCAGGACGAAGACATCGCCCGGCCCCATGCCGGGGTTCTGTTCGATCACGGCGCGCACGCTCGCGCCCATGGAGCCGAGATGCACCGGCATGTGCGGTGCATTCGAGACGAGCCCGCCGTCGCGGTCGAACACGGCGCAGGAGAAGTCGAGCCGCTCCTTGATGTTGACGGAAGAGGCCGTGTTCTGCAGGGCAGCGCCCATCTGCTCTGCGATCGACATGAAGCGGTTGTTGAAGATCTCGAGCATCACCGGGTCGGCATCCGTGCCGATGGAGCGGCGCGGCGGAAGCGCCGTGGTACGTGTCAGAACAATGTGGTCGAGCGCGGTCACTTCCGCCGTCCAGCCGGGCTCTACGACGACCGTCTGATTGTCCTCGATGACGAGCGCCGGGCCCTCCATCCGGTCGCCGGGCGCGAGGTTCGTGCGGCGGAAGATTTTCGTCTCGTGCCGTTCGCCGTTAAAGCGGATGCTGCGTCTGTCCGCCGCTTCCGGCGCGCGCGCTTCCGGCTGCGCTTCGCTGCGGGCGGCGTTCGCGGCGAAGCGCGAGGCCGCGGAGACTTCCACCGCTTCCACGACCACCGTCTTGTTTTCGAAGCTGAAGCCGAATTGCGCGCGATGCGCTGCCTTGAACGCGTCGAGCGCCCGCATATGGTCCCGGGTTCCGAAGCCGATCTCCAGCGCCGTGTCGCTGCCGTCGTAGCGCAGGTGCAGAAGAGGCGTGCATTCCACGTCGTCGGGTGCGACGCCTTGCGAGGTTATTTCTTTCCTGGCCTCGTCCGAGAGGTCCGCGATTGCCGCATCTAGGTCGCCGAGCAGCGCTTCCTCGAAAGGCCTGATGACGGCGCGCACGCGCGAGGTCGCGATCCGCGCGAGACCAATGCCATAGGCCGAGAGCAGGCCGGAGAAGGGATGGATGTGAATTGTTTTCATGCCCAGCGCGTCGGCGACAAGGCAGGCATGCTGGCCGCCCGCGCCGCCGAAGCATGAAAGCGTGTAGCCCGTCACATTGTGGCCGCGCTCGACGGAAATCTTCTTGATCGCATTCGCCATGTTTTCGACGGCGACCCGGAGGAAACCTTCGGCGATCTCATCGGGCGTCCGCTCGCCGCCGATGTGGTCGGCGAGTTCGCCGAAACCTCGCCGCACGGCGCCCGCGTCGAGCGGTTCGTTCTGCTTTGGCCCGAAGACCGGCGGGAAGAGATCGGGCTGCAGCTTTCCCAGCATCACGTTTGCATCGGTCACGGTAAGCGGCCCGCCGCGCCGGTAACAGGCCGGGCCGGGGTTCGCGCCCGCCGAATCCGGGCCGACCTGGAAACGCCCGTCCTCATAGTGAAGGATCGAGCCGCCGCCCGCTGCGACGGTGTGGATGCGCATCATCGGCACGCGCATGCGTACGCCCGCGATTTCCGTTTCGAAGCTCCGCTCGTAGTCGCCGTCATAGTGGCAGACATCGGTCGAGGTGCCGCCCATGTCGAAGCCGATCACTTTCGCGAAGCCTGCTTCGGCAGCCGTCATGGCCGCACCGACCACGCCGCCTGCCGGGCCGGACAGGATCGCGTCCTTGCCCTGGAAGAGCGCTGCGTCGGTGAGCCCGCCCGAGGACTGCATGAAGAAGAGCCTTGTCTCCGGATCGTCGGTGCCGATGGCGCCCGCCACGCGGTCGACATAGCGGCGCAGCAGGGGCGACAGATAGGCGTCCACCACGGTCGTGTCGCCGCGCGAGACAAACTTGATCAGCGGGCTCACGCGGTGGCCGAGGGAGACCTGCGTGAAGCCGACGTCGCGCGCGATCTCTCCCGCTTCCTCTTCATGTGCCGGATAGCGGTAGCCATGCATGAACGAAATCGCGACAGAGCGGATGCCCGCGGCATATGCCGCTTCGAGCGCCGCGCGCGCCGCGTCGCGGTCGAGCGGTGCCAATACTTCGCCTTCCGCCGTCACGCGCTCGTTCACTTCCGCCACCCGCTCGTAGAGAAGCTCCGGTTTCTCGATCTTCAGGCGGAAGAGGTGGGGCCGCGCCTGGTAGCCAATGGCGAGCGCGTCGCGAAAGCCCTTCGTCGTCAGCAGCAGCGTACGGTCACCCTTGCGTTCCAGCAGCGCATTGGTCGCGACTGTCGTGCCCATCTTCACGGCGCCAATCCTGTCGCCGGGCAGCGCCGCCTCCGCGCTCCCTCCCAGCATCTCGCGGATGCCCTGCAGCGCGGCGTCGTCGTAATGCTCCGGATTTTCGGAAAGGAGCTTGCGCGCATGCAGCGCGCCGTCCGGCGCGCGGCCGATCACATCCGTGAAGGTGCCGCCCCGGTCGATCCAGAAATCCCAGCGGGCGCTGTCCGTCGATTTTTCCGTCATGCAGCGCAACCTGCCACAGGGCCCCGGAACCGGGAAGCGCGGAGACCCCGGAATCCCTTTATTTACGCAAGGGTATCCGCCGATTTCGCAGGTGCGGGAGACGGCAAAAAGTCTTAAAGTGCCCGCATGTCGATTTGGGGAAAAATCGCGGGCGCCGGCGTAGGTCTTGCCGTCGGCGGGCCCTTGGGTGCGCTTCTGGGCGCGGTCGCCGGCCATGTGGTCATCGATCGTGCGCTCCAGGACAGCGAGGTCGTGTTCACGATCGCCCTCATCGCTCTCTCCGCCAAGATGGCGAAGGCGGATGGGGAGGTGAGCGATTCCGAAATCCGGGCCTTCGAGGAAATCTTCAAGATACCGCCCGGCGAGGCGAAGAACGTCGCGCGCGTCTACAAGGTCGCGCAGCAAGACGTCGCGGGCTTCGAGGCCTATGCGCGGCAGGTCGCGCGCATCTATCAGGACAAGCCTGCCGTCCTCGAAGACGTGCTCGACGCGCTCTTCCACATCGCCAAGGCTGACGGCCATGTCCATCCGCAGGAACTCGAATACCTCCGCACGGTCGCCGATATCTTCGGCTTCTCGGAAATCGAGTTCGCTCGTATCCGCGCGAGCCATCTCGGGCAAGAGAAGGGCGATCCCTATCTCGTGCTCGGCATCACGCCGGATATCTCGGATGAAGACCTGAAAAAGGCCTATCGCCGCCTCGTGCGTGAGAACCACCCGGACACGCTCATCGCGCGTGGCGTACCGCAGGAACTCGTCACCATCGCGAACGAGAAGCTCGCCGCGATCAATGTCGCCTATGGCAAGATCGCGAAAGCGCGCGGTATCGCGGCCTAGATGCAGGGATCGCTTACCGGTGAAGGGGCGATTGTTGCGGCGATCACGCGGCCGGAAGGTGCGTGCCGGCCGTTGACGCTGGCGGTATCATGACGCCGTTCTGGAAATTGTCCGCCGCGGGCTTTGCCGCGACCGCCATCACCTATGGCCCGGCGCGCATGGGCTTTGGCCTTTTCCTGCCCGAGTTCAGATCGGTGTTCTCGATCTCGATCCAGGAAGCCGGCATGATTTCGAGCCTCGGCTTTTTCGGTTTCTTCGCAGGCCTGCTGGTCTCGCAGGCCATGACGGCAGCGAGTGGGCCGCGTCTTCCGATTGTTTTCGGTCTGGCCGCCGCGACAGCCGGTATCGGGTTGGTTGCTTCGGCGCCGAGCCTGCCAATGCTCTCGCTCGGAATACTTCTCGCGATGTCGAGCGCCGGTTTTTCGTGGACGCCGTTCAGCGATGCCATCAATCACGGGGTGGAAGAGAGGTTAAGGCCCACCGCGCTGTCTTTGGTCAGCACTGGCACGGGCCTCGGGATCACGGCTGCGGGCACCGCCGCGCTGCTCATGAGCATCGGCGGTGTTTCCTGGCGGCTGTGCTGGGCGATTTTCGCCATTGGCAGCGCGCTTTCGCTTCTCGGCAACTGGATGGCGCTGCGGGGTGCCGCCGGAAGACCGGGGCCGCGTCGGGCGCTGCGATGGAGGGTGCTGTTTCATCGGGCGGCGATACCCTTGTTCGGGATCGGCTTCTGCTTCGGCATCACCTCGACTGTCTACATTTCCTTTGCTGCCGACCGGATCGCGCAGGCGGGCGGTGTGCCGGGCATTCCCGTCAATGTATCGGGCAGCCTCGTGTTCATCTGTTATGGCGCATTCGGCCTTCTCGGGCTTGTCACGGGGAGCGCGAAGGTTGCGTTGGGTCTGCCCTTGCTGCTGCGCCTGCTGATGCTGGCATCCGCCCTGTCTTCCGCGCTCATTGCGCTGGTGCCGACGTCATGGACGGGTGTGGTCGTCTCTGCGGGACTGCAAGGCATCAACGTCATGATGATGAGCGCCGCAATGGCGTTCTGGTCGGATCGGCTGTTTCCGGATTTCCCGTCGCGCGGCTTCACGGCTGTCCTTCTTGCCGTTGCGACCGGCAGCGTGCTCGGCCCGGTCGCGGCAGGGTCGGTTGCCGACGCCTTCGGCGCGGTCGCGATGTTCCTCGGTACGGCGACACTTGCGGCGGTAGCCGCGCTGGCCATCCGCTCCGGCTACATCAGGGAAAGCCCGCACCCGGGGTGAACGGCATAGATCGGCGACGTCTCGGACCCGCTCGAGGCTGGCGACAGCTCGAGTATTCGCGCGGAACCTTCCAAGTATTGGGCAGGTAAAACCGGAGCCACAGTTTACACCGGGAATATCGCGGAGCAGGCCACGTAACCGGGGACAAGATTTCCGAAGGAGAGGTGGCTGCGTTTTGTGACGTTTGTATAACGTTTCGATGACGGTCCTTTTCGGACTGCGGGGATATCTCGCTTGCCGAACCGGGCGGGGACAAGATTTCCGGGAAACCGGGCCGGGAAACGCGCACCCTGATTGCCCGTCCGGTCGCCTCATGACGTTTCAATGGCAGTTTGGTGACAGTCCGCCCGAAAACGGGCTATTTATCCTCGGTCCGGTGTCTGGCGTGAGGCGGCGGGCACGATCCCTTTTTCTCTCTCCGCCCTATGCGCGGCCTTCCGCCTGCGCTAACAACGGGCCGCAGGGCGCCGGCCGGACGGGGCCTCCGGAAGGCATGGATTCGCGATGACCCCCCTCCATCTGGGCTTCATGGTCCTCATCAATCTGATCTGGGGTTTTGCGCTCATTGCGGCGAAGGTTTCGCTCGACCATTTTCCGCCGCTGCTGTTCGCGGCACTGCGCTTCACGCTGATCGTGCTGGTGCTCTTTCCGTTCCTGAAGATTCACCATGGGCGGATGAAGGAGGTCATCATCATCTCGCTCTGCGCGGGGCCGGTCGGTTTCGGTTTCTTCTTTCTCGGTCTTGCGCTTTCCAACGCGTCCGTCGTCGCGGTCACGAGCCAGCTCGGCGTTCCCTTCGCCACCATCATGTCGATCGTGTTCCTCAAGGAGGAGGTTCACTGGCGGCGCTGGCTCGGCATCTCGCTGTCGTTCCTCGGCGTCATGGTCATCAGCTTCGATCCGGCGGTCTTCACCTATATCGACGGGCTTCTCTTCGTCGTCGCCTCGGCCCTTGTCGGTTCCGTCGGCACGATCTACCAGCGCCAGATAAAAAATGTCGGCGTCTTCGAGCTGCAGGCTTGGGTCGCGGTTGCCGCCGCGCCGCTCATGCTCGGCGCATCGCTTATCTTCGAGCGCGACCTTGTCGGCACGGTCATAACCGCGAACCTTCTCGACTGGTCCGGCATCCTCTATGTCGCTTTCGCCTCCAGTCTTGTCGGCCATGCGGGCATCTACTACCTGCTGCAACGTTACGAGGTGACGCAGACCGCGCCTCTGACGCTGCTCGCGCCCGTCTTCACGGTATTTTTTGCGGTGATGCTGCTCGATGAAGTGCTGACCACGCGTATGCTCGTCGGGGCGCTGATCGCGCTTACCGGCGTTCTCATCGTGTCGATCCGGCAGAAGCGGATCGTGGATACGGGGTTCTGATGTCTCTCGCCTGCATCGAGCGGCCATCGCCGAATTTCAACGAGCGTCCGGAGGGGCGGGGCGCCGACATTCTGCTTCTCCACTACACGGGCATGGAGAGCGTGGAGGCTGCGGCGTCGCGGCTTTGCGATCCGGCGGCGAAGGTTTCCTCTCACTACCTGGTGGACGAAGCGGGCGTGGTCACGCGCATGGTGCCGGAGCATCTGCGTGCCTGGCATGCGGGCGTCGGCAACTGGGCGGGGGAAACGGACATCAATGGCGCGTCCATCGGCATCGAGATCGCGAATGGCGGTCATGATTTCGGCTCGCCGCCCTATCCCGATGTGCAGATGCGGGCCGTGGAAGCGCTCTGTCTCGACATTCTTTCACGTCACGCGATCCCTGCGCGGCGCGTGCTTGGCCATTCGGATATTGCGCCCGGACGGAAGGCCGATCCCGGCGAATGGTTCGACTGGGCGCGGCTTTCGCGCGCGGGCGTCGGCGTCTGGGTCGAACCGGAGCCGGTCATCGAAGGCCCGGCGCTTGCGGAAGGCGATCGCGGCGACACCGTCGCCGAGCTGCAATACATGCTCGCCGATTACGGCTACGGGATCGAGGTGCTGGGGCGTTACGACGAGGCGACGAAAGCCGTTGTGACGGCTTTCCAGCGTCACTTCAGGCCCGTAAAGGTCGACGGGGTGGCGGATGTTTCGACCATCGCCACCCTTCGCCGTTTGCTCGATGCCGTGAAGTCCGGCGCCTAGGGCGTCAGCGTCACGCGGCCGAAGGCCTTGCGGTTCTCAATGAACTCATGCGCCGCTGCCGCGTCCTTCAAGGCGAAGTTCTTGTCGAGCACGACCTTCAGCTCGCCCTTCGCGATCTCCCCGATCATCTTCTGGATGTTGTTGTGGACGCGGTCGGTGAAGATTTCAGCGCCGAGGAAGACGCCTGACAGAGACTGGTTGCCCGCCATCATGGTCGAGACGTCGAGTTTCATTTCCTCGCGTCCGGCCTGGCCGACCATCGAGATGCGTCCGCGGTAACCGAGCGAGAGAACGGACTTCTGCAGCGTCGAGCCGCCGACCGGATCGACGACGAGGTTCACGCCCTGATTGTCGGTAAGGCGTTTCACTTCCGCCACGAGATCCTGCGTCCTGTAGTTGATGCCGTGATCCATGCCGAATTCGCGGAGTTTTTCGAGCCGGTCGTCGCTCGACGCGGTTGCGATCACGGTGGCGCCCGCGCGCTTCGCAAGCTGGATCGCGGCGAGGCCGACGGCGCCGGCGCCTGCCTGCACGAGGACCGTCTCGCCCTTTTGCAGGCGGCCGAATTCGAACAGGCAGTCATGCGCCGTGCCGAAGGGAACGGGGATCGCCGCAGCTGTCCTGATGTCCATGCTGTCGGGAATGGCCCAGGCGGTGCGCGCGAAGACGGAGCGTTTCTCCGCATGCGAGCCGGCGAAGTTCACTGTCGTGACGCGCTGGCCGGGCTTCAGGTCCGTCACCTTCTCGCCCACTTCGATGATGGTGCCCGCTGCCTGGTAGCCGACGATATGCGGGACCGTCGCGAGTTCGCCGCGCGCACGGTTCAGCGTGTCGCCGCCCTCGATGCTGACGGCGCCGACCTCGATCACGATGCCTTCCGGAAGGCATGCGGGATCTTCCACATCCTCGTATTTGAAGACGTTTGGCGGGCCGTTCTCGTAATAGACCGCGGCTTTCATGGCGTTCCTCCTGATGCTGAGTTTTGGTTTCAGCCAATGTCGGGACCGTGGCCGCGATCCGCAAGTCCCTTGACGCAAATGAGTTTTCGGCTCATGTCCAAAGGGTCAGATGGCCGGATGGCCGCTGCGCGCAAGCGCGGAGGAAAGTCCGGGCTCCACGGAAACACGGTGCCGGATAACGTCCGGCGGGGGCGACCCCAGGGAAAGTGCCACAGAAAGCAAACCGCCGGGCTCCGGTCCGGTAAGGGTGAAAGGGTGCGGTAAGAGCGCACCGCGCGGCCGGTAACGGGCGCGGCAAGGCAAACCCCACCGGGAGCAAAACCGAATAGGGGCGGCATTTCAGGCCTGGCCTGAGAACCCGTTTCCGGGCGGCCGCCCGGGTTGGTTGCTCGAGGCGTCCGGTAACGGGCGTCCCAGATGAATGGCCATCACCCGCAAGGGTACAGAACCCGGCTTACAGGCCATCTGACACCTCGCCCTTTTGCCGACCGCCACCGAAACGTCGCCGAACCGCCGCACTTGCGGGCTGCGTGACGGAGAGGCGGTGTCACGCGCACGTTTCTGAACCGTTTCCCGACCGAAAAGCCCGGCTTGCAGAATGTCCGGTTCCGTCTCCTACGGTTTCTCCCGCCCGATCGCTTCGGCTGACATAAGTGTGTCACCGTGAAGCAATGAGAACAAAGTAGAGACAATTGTTCTATTTATGTTCTCATCAGTATCTACAATTTTAACGGCTTGTTAAGCCTCCCAATACCGCTCAAGACCGCGAAAATACTAGGGTTTCCCGTTGACGCCCATGTAATCCCATGATATCCCATGATGTCCCGTACAAGGCCATGCTGCCCCGATTGGTGCCAGCCGGTCCCGTGGACAAGACCTTCCCGATGGGAGGGGGAGGCCCGAGGACAGGATGTTCGTGCGGGCCGACAGAGCGAAGGGCGGGTCTTTCCGGCAGGGGAAGGCAGCCCGACAGAGGGAGCAGGTCGGACGATGGAGTCGTTCCGGGGGCGTTTCACGAACAGGATCGACGCGAAGGGGCGGGTTTCCGTCCCCGCGAAGTTCCGCGCCGTGACCATGGCCCAGGGGCTCAATGGCGTGATCTGCTTTCCGCCGCTCAATCCCGGCTCGTTCATCGAAGGCTGCGGCCCTGCCTTTTCCGACATCGTCGACCAGATGCTCGACAGGCTCGATCCCTTTGCGCCGGAACGCCAGTCCCTCGCGGCAGTGCTGATCGGTGAAAGCGCGGAACTCACCTTCGATTCCGATGGCCGCGTGATCCTGCCGGAGACGCTGCGCAATCTCGCCGGCATCACCGACGAGGCGACCTTCGTCGGCATGGGGCAGCGTTTCCAGATCTGGGAACCGAAGGCTTACGACGCCTATTACGCGAAGGCGCTGGAAGACGCCCAGAAATACCGTGACTTGCTGCGTTCGCCCTCGGCGCCTGCGAACCCCGGAACCGGAGAGACGCGATGAGCGCTACCGGCCAGGGCAAAGTTCCTCATGTTCCGGTGATGCTGGCCGACGTTCTCGACGTTCTTCAACCTCGCGACGGCGGCATCTATGTGGACGGCACTTTCGGCGCCGGGGGCTATACGCGCGCGATCCTCGGCGCGGCCGACTGCGCGGTGCTTGCAATCGATCGCGACCCGAATGCGATCCTCCGGGGGCAAGAGCTTGCAACCGAATTCGCCGGACGTCTAACGCTGATCGAAGGCCGCTTCGGGGATATGGAGCGGCTTGTACGCGCGCTCGGCCATGAGGCGGTCGACGGCGTGGTCCTCGATATCGGCGTTTCCTCGATGCAGCTCGACGAGGCCGACCGCGGCTTCTCGTTCCAGCAGGATGGGCCGCTCGACATGCGCATGAGCGCGGAGGGGCCGTCCGCCGCCGATGTGGTCAACGGTTTCGACGAAGGCGATCTCGCCCGCATCATCGCCGTCTATGGCGAGGAAAAGCGGGCGCGCGCAGTGGCACGCGCGATCGTGAAGGCGCGCGAGGAGGCCGAGCTTGATCGCACTCTCGAGCTTGCCGACCTGGTGGCAAAGGTCATCGGCCGGAAACCGCAGGACAAGATTCATCCCGCAACCCGTACATTCCAGGCGCTCAGGATTTTCGTGAACGACGAACTTGGCGAGCTTGCGCGCGGGCTTTCCGGTGCGGAGGCGCTGCTCGGCGAGGGCGGGCGACTCGCAGTGGTCGCGTTCCATTCGCTTGAGGACCGGATCGTGAAGCGCTTCCTCGCGGAGCGAACGGGCAGGGCAGGACGCGCCAACCGCTACATGCCGGCGAGCGAAGAGGTGGTCCCCTCTTTCAGCGAGATCGCGCACAAGGCGCGTAAAGCCTCCGGCGCTGAAGTGGAAACGAATGCAAGGGCGCGCTCGGCGAAATTGCGCGCGGCGATCCGCACAGCCGCTCCGGCATTGCCGCTCGACATGGGTGCGCTCGGTTTTCGCGCGGTTCCCTCGCTTGATGGGATTTCGCATGCGGGAGGCGCCGCATGATCCGTTTCATCAATCTTCTTCTCGTGATGGCGGTGATCGGTCTTTCGGTCGGCCTCTACGACATCAAGTACCGGGCAGAGAGCGCGGATCGCCATGCGCGCCAGCTCGAACAGCGCATTGCCAAGGAGCAGGAGGCAATCCGCGTGCTGCGCGCCGAGTGGAGCTATCTCAATCAGCCGGAGCGCCTGCAGGAGCTGGCGAGCCGCTACACGGAACTGAAGCCGCTGACGGCGGAGCAGATCGGCAGCTTCGAGGATGTTCCGATGCCGCATATGGCGGACGACTTCTATGTGCCGTCCGGTCGTCAACCGCTCGGCGGTTATGCGGGGGTTTCGACGCAGGGTATCGGTATGCCCGGGAGTACCATCCAATGATCGGCCGAAACAACAGCACGCCCTACGGGGGGCGCTATCTTCCGCCAGGCCACGACGCCATTTCAATGCCGCGTGCCCCGCGTCAGGGCGCCGGGCGCACACCGTCGCAGCGGCGCATCTTCCTTTCGCTCGCGGTTTTCGCGGCCTGTTTCACGTTGGTTGGTGCAAGGCTTGTCGGGCTCGCCATCATGGGCGGGGGCGGCGAGGGAGCTGCCGTCGTTGCGAGCGCCGCCACGCAGGTGCATCGTCCGGACATCGTGGACCGGAACGGCGAGGTCATGGCAACTGATATCGCCACTGCCTCGCTCTTTGCCGATGCGCGCTATGTAATCGATCCGGCGGAGACGGCGCGTCAACTGACAGGTGTTCTGCCCGACCTCGATCTCGCCGATACGACGGAGAAGCTCTCCTCCGGTCGCGCCTTCATCTGGCTGAAGCGGGATCTCACACCGAAACAGCAATATGCGGTTCACTATCTCGGTCTGCCCGGCCTCGACTTCCGTAGCGAACAGAAGCGCGTCTATCCGAATGGCAAGACAGGCTCCAACGTGCTCGGCATGGTCGATATCGACAATCGCGGTATCGCAGGTATCGAACGCTACATGGACAGCCGCCTGGCCCAGGAGGGTGCGGCTGGTGCGCCGCGCTTCGACCGGAACACGACGGTCATGCTGTCGATTGACCTCCATGTACAGCATGCGCTGCGTGACGAACTTGAAAAGGCAATGGTCGAGTTCAGTGCAATGGCTGCCGCAGGCGTCATCATGGACGTGCATACGGGCGAAGTGGTGGCGATGAGCTCGCTTCCCGATTTCGATCCGAACGACCCGATGGCGTCGCCTGACGAGAACCGTTTCAACCGGGCGACGCTCGGTGTCTACGAGATGGGTTCAGTCTTCAAGGCGGTTACGCTTGCGGCCGCGCTCGATAGTGGCAAGGTCAACCTGGACGGTCGCTTCGACGCCACGAAGCCGCTCAAGGTCGCGCGTTTCACCATCCACGATTACCACGCTGAGAACCGCTGGCTAACCGTGCCTGAAGTCTTCATCCATTCGTCGAATATCGGTACTGCGAAGATCGCGCTGCAGCTCGGTGGCGAGGAGCATCGCGAGTATCTGCGCCGCTTCGGCCTGCTGTCGCGACCGGAGATCGAACTGCCGGAAGCGGGCGCACCCCTGACGCCCGCTCGCTGGGGCGAGATTGCCACGATCACGACATCATACGGCCACGGTATCGCCGTGACGCCGCTGCAGGTGGCGAGCGCGGTTTCGACCATCGTGAATGGCGGCTTCAAGGTGCAGCCCACATTCATGCGCCGCAACGAGGCGGCTCTCGGAGAGCGCGTTATCTCGGCGGATACGAGTGCGACCATGCGGGGCCTGCTTCGTCTCGTCGTCATGGAAGGTACGGGCCGCAAGGCGGATGTCGCTGGCTATCCCGTCATGGGCAAGACCGGTACAGCGGAGAAGCCCGTCAATGGCGGCTATTCGCGGACGAAGCTCATCACCTCCTTCATCAGCGCTTTCCCGGCGAACGATCCTCGTTACGCCATGATCGTGATGTTCGATGAGCCGAAGGCGACAAAGGAAACATATGGCTATGCGACGGCGGGCTGGAATGCGGCGCCGGTGACTTCGCGCGTTGTATCGCGTGTTGCACCGCTGCTGGGTCTGCGTCCGGCGACGAAGCCGCACGAGAACGAAATGATGCGGGAGGCGAAGCTCGTCTCCTATGAGACGTTGAGTGGGCAGTGAGAGATCGCCGGGTGGCGTGAGTTTGTTGAAGGCGGCAAGCGGGAATGTTGGGTGATATGCAATTGGCGGCGCTGATCGGGTCCGATGCCCTGCCGCTCCCCGAAGGGGGGGCGACGGAGATCGCCGGGCTGACGGCGGACAGCCGTGCCGTGAAACCCGGCTATCTCTTCGCGGCGTTGCCGGGCACGAAGCTTGACGGAACGGCTTTCATTTCGCAGGCCTTGGAGAAGGGCGCCGCGGCGCTGCTCGTGCCGCAGGGGGCAACTGTCGAGGCGGGTGTTCCAGTGATCGCGGACCGGAATCCGCGACGCAAACTTGCATTGATGGCAGCACGCTTCTTCGGTGCGCAACCGCGAACGATCGCAGCGGTGACGGGGACGAACGGCAAGACCTCGGTTGCAACTTTCCTCCGGCAGATCTGGGCGGAGCTCGGCGAGGAAGCGGCGAGCCTCGGCACACTCGGCATTGCGAGCCCGAAGGGCGAACGCCCGCTCGGCTATACGACGCCCGATCCCGTGGCGCTGCAGGCCGAACTTGCGGCGCTCGCCAAGGAAGGCGTGACGCATCTCGCGATGGAAGCATCGAGCCACGGCCTCGCGCAATACCGCCTCGACGGGACGAAGCTGACGGCAGCGGGCTTCACCAACATCACCCGCGACCACATGGACTATCACTCGAGCTTCGACGACTACCTCTATGCGAAGCTGCGTCTTTTCGGCGAAGTGATGGGGCCCGGCGGTATTGCGGTCATCAATGCCGACAGTGCGCAATATGCCGAATTCGAGGCTGTGTCCTGGGCTCGCGGACACCGCGTGATTTCCGTCGGCCGCAAGGGCCGCGACATCTGCCTCGTCGGGGTGAGGCCGCATGCCCGCGGGCAGACGCTCGAGATCGTGCATGATGGCGGGAATTACGAGGTGAAGCTGCCGCTTGTCGGCGGCTTCCAGGCATCGAATGCGCTTGTCGCGGCCGGTCTTGCCATTGGCTGCGGCGCGGAAGCGAACAAGGCATTCGCTGCGCTCGAAAACCTCACCGGCGCCAAAGGCCGGATGGAAGAAACAGCGCATTTGCCCAATGGCGCTTCCGTTTATATCGACTATGCGCACACGCCGGATGCGCTCGAAAACGTGCTCGACGCGATGCGCCCGCATGCGCAGCAGCGGCTTCTCGTCGTGTTCGGCTGCGGCGGCGACCGCGATCCAGGCAAGCGCTCGATCATGGGCGCGGTCGCGGCGAAGCTCGCGGACGCCGTTTACGTGACCGACGACAATCCGCGGAGCGAGGATGCGGCGGCGATCCGCGCGGCGATCATGAAGGGCTGCCCCGACGCGACCGAGATCGGCGACCGCGCAATTGCCATCGAAACCGCAATTGCCGCGCTTGCGGCGGGCGACGTGCTCGTCGTGGCGGGCAAGGGGCACGAGACGGGCCAGATCGTCGGCGACAGGACGATCCATTTCTCCGATCACGAGGCCGTACTCGCGGCGGCGAAGAAGCAGGGAGGCGGCGCATGACGGCTCCTCTGTGGACGCGAGATGATGTGATTGCCGCGACGGGCGGGCGTGCGCAAGGCGCGGACTGGTCGGCCAGCGGAGTTTCCATCGACAGCCGTACGCTTGAGGCCGGCGATCTCTTCGTCGCCATTGTCGGCGAAAACTCCGACGGACATATATATGTGGAGCGAGCGCTGAAGGGCGGCGCTTCCGCCGCCATCGTGGCGCGGTCCGACGAGACGATGCGCGCAGCGGGACCGCTCGTCGTCGTGAACGACACGCTCAAGGCCCTGGAGGCGCTCGGTCGCGCTGCGAGAGCGCGCACCAAGGCAAAAGTCGTCGCCGTTACCGGGAGTGTCGGCAAGACCGGCACGAAGGAGGCGTTGAGACTCATCCTCTCCGAGCAGGGGGCGACCCATGCTTCCGCTGCGTCCTACAACAACATGTGGGGCGTGCCGCTTTCGCTGGCGCGAATGCCCGCCGATACGCGTTTCGGTATTTTCGAAGTGGGGATGAACCATCCCGGCGAGATCACCCCGCTATCGAAGCTCGTCGAGCCCTTCGCCGCGCTCATCACGACGGTCGAGGCGGTGCACATGGCCTTCTTCGATTCGGTCGAACAGATCGCGGATGCTAAAGGCGAAATCTTCGACGGATTGCAGAACGGCGGCGTCGCTATCCTCAATCGCGATAACCCGCATTTCGAGCGCCTGCTTGCGAAGGCGAAGGCGAGCGGTGCCGGGCGCATCATCTCCTTCGGCGAACACGCCGAAGCGGACGCGCGGCTCGAGAAGGTGGCGCTGAAGGAAGACTGTTCCTGTGTTTCCGCGACGATCTGCGGGCAGTCCGTTACATACAAGCTCTCGGTGCCGGGGCGTCATATCGTGATGAACTCGCTGGCGATGCTTGCGGTCGTGCATGCGCTGGATGCTGATCTCGCGATGGCAGCGCTTGCGATGGCGCATCTCAAGGCTCCGAAGGGTCGTGGCGAACGGCATCGCGTGGAGACGCCGCTTGGTCCCTTCACGGTCATCGACGAAAGCTATAATGCCAATCCCGCCTCAATGCGTGCCGCGCTTGAAGCGCTGGGGCAGGTGAAGCCGGAAGCGCAGGGCCGGCGTATTGCCGTCGTCGGCGACATGCTCGAACTCGGCGATGACTCCATTGCCATGCATCGCGGACTTGCCGAGACGATCCGCGAGGCGGATATCGATCTCGTTTTCGCGAGCGGGCCGCATATGCGCGAACTCTTCAAGGCGCTACCTGCCGGTATGCAAGGTGCCTACGCGGAGACGTCGGACGAGCTCGGCGAAGCGCTGCGCGAAGCGGTGGAGCCGGGCGACGTGGTGATGGTGAAGGGCTCTCTCGGTTCCCGCATGGGGCCGATCGTCGATCTGCTGAAGGGGCTCGGCGACGACGAGGGCGAGAGCATCCGGCGCAACAGGGGGGGCAACTGATGCTTTACGACTGGCTCGGCGGCATGGCAGGCGATGTGCCGGCACTCAATGTGTTCCGCTACATCACGTTCCGCACCGGCGGGGCGACGGTGACGGCGCTGCTCATCAGTTTTCTGTTCGGGCCGCGCATCATCGCACTTCTTCGCGCGCGGCAGCGGCGCGGCCAACCCATCCGCGAGGACGGGCCGCAGACCCATATCATCCAGAAGCAGGGAACGCCCACGATGGGCGGGTTCCTCATTCTGGTCGGGCTCGTGCCGTCCGTTGTTCTCTGGGCAGACTGGAGCAATCGTTACGTCTGGATCGTACTCTTCGTGACACTCGGGTTCGGCGCTGTCGGGTTCGCGGACGACTATCTGAAAGTATCGAAAATCTCGCCGAAGGGTGTGCCGGGCCGTGTAAAGCTGCTGTTCGAATTTGCGATCGCGCTCGTCGCCATGTGGGCGCTGGTCCTGGCCTCGAGCGAACCTCTGCAGACGGCACTTACGGTGCCGTTCTTCAAGACAGTGCTGATCCAGATGGGCGGCTTCTTCTTCCTGTTCGGGGCGCTGGTGATCGTCGGTTCGTCGAACGCGGTGAACCTCACCGACGGGCTCGACGGTCTCGCCATCGTGCCGGTGATGATCGCGGCAGCGGCTTTCGGTCTCATCGTCTACCTGGTCGGCAACGCCGTCTTTGCGGATTATCTGCAGCTCCATTTCGTGCCCGGGTCCGGCGAACTTGCCGTGTTCTGTGGCGCGCTGATCGGGGCCGGGCTCGGTTTCCTCTGGTACAACGCGCCGCCTGCGATGGTTTTCATGGGCGATACCGGCTCTCTCGCGCTCGGTGCGGCGCTCGGTGCCATTTCGGTCGCGGCGAAGCACGAACTCGTACTCGCGATCATCGGTGGGCTCTTCGTGCTCGAGGCCGTGTCGGTCATCGTGCAGGTCGCTTCCTTCAAGCTCACGGGCAAGCGCGTCTTCCGGATGGCGCCGCTTCATCATCATTTCGAACAGAAGGGTTGGGCGGAATCGACCGTCGTTGTGCGCTTCTGGATCATTTCGGTCGTGCTCGCGATGGCGGGCCTCGCAACTCTGAAGCTGAGGTAGGCATGATTGCGGCGACAGGCTTCGAGAGAAAGAACGTAGCGGTGCTGGGGCTCGGCAAGTCCGGGCTTGCGACCGCGCGTTCGCTCGAGGCCGGTGGCGCACACGTGTTCGCCTGGGACGATGCGGAAGCAAGGCGCGCGGAAGCGGCGAAGGAGGGTTTCACGCTTGCCGATTCCTCCGGCTGGGACTGGAACACATTCGCGGCGCTCGTGCTCAGCCCCGGCATTCCGCTGACCCATCCCGAACCACACCCCGCGGTCAGGAAGGCGCAAGGTGCGGGCGTCGAAGTGATCGGCGATATCGAACTCTTCCAGCGCGCGGTATCGGCGAGCGGTAAAGATGTGAAAATCGTCGCGGTGACGGGAACGAATGGCAAGTCGACGACGACGGCGCTGATCGGGCACATGGTCCGGCGCTGCGGCGGCGATGCGCAGGTCGGCGGTAATATCGGCAGGGCGGTCCTTGATCTCGAGGCGCCGTCGGCGGGAACCGTTTATGTGGTTGAGGTTTCCTCCTACCAGATCGATCTCGCGCCCTCGCTTGCGCCGAATGTCGGTGTGCTTCTCAACATCACGCCGGACCATATCGACCGGCACGGCACGGTGGAGCACTACGCCGAGGTCAAGGCGCGCATCTTCGCGCATCAGACCGAGAAAGATACTGCGGTGATCGGTATCGATGATCCTCGCACCGGCGAAATCTGCACCAGTGAAAGCGCGAAGCGGGTGGAAAAAGTCGTGCCGGTTTCCGTCGGCAAGACCCTGTCGCGCGGTGTCTACGCCCTTGGCGGCGTCATCTATGACAGCATGGGCACGCAGACGATGAAGGCAGGCGACCTCGGCGAGATCAAGACGCTGGCGGGCACACACAACTGGCAAAACGCGGCCGCAGCCTATGCCGCGGGCCGCGCGCTCGGTTATCCGCGCGAGCGCATCATTGCGGCGTTCGAAAGTTTCCCGGGTCTTGCGCACCGCATGGAGATCGTGGGCGAGGCGGATGGTGTGCGCTTCGTCAACGACAGCAAGGCGACAAATGCCGACGCCGCCTCCAAGGCGCTGGCGACCTACGACAACATCTACTGGATCATTGGCGGCAAGGCGAAGGAAGGCGGCATTGCCTCCCTGGAGCCATGGTTCCCGCGTGTCCGCCGCGCCTATCTCATCGGTGACGCGGCCAAACAGTTCGCCAATACGCTGAAGGACAAGGTCGAGGCGATTCATTGCGGCACGCTCGATCGTGCGGTCGAGGCGGCCTCGCGCGACGCGGCGGCCGATGAAGCAGAACTGAAAGTCGTTCTGCTTTCTCCTGCCTGCGCCTCGTTCGACCAGTTCTCGAGCTTCGAGGAGCGCGGCGATGTCTTCCGCGCCGCCGTGCAGGACCGCCTCAAGGTGAAGGGAGGCGCTGCCGCATGATCCGCCTCGCCCGCACGAACCGCAGCCTGATGGCCGAATGGTGGTGGACCGTCGACAAGTGGACGCTCCTGTTGCTTGTCTGTCTGATGATCGTCGGTGGCGTGCTCGCGCTTGCCGCAAGCCCCGCCGTCGCCATGCGCATTCATCTGCCGCCGTTTCATTTCGTCTACAAGCAGCTTGCCTTCTTTGTCCCCGCTATCGGCGTTTTGATCGGCGTGTCACTGCTCAATGTGCGGCAGGTGCGCCGCGCCGCCGCGCTCGTTTTCGCGGTTGCATTCGTGCTGATGGCGCTGACCCCTGTCCTCGGACCGGAAGTGAAGGGCGCTCATCGCTGGCTGCAGCTCGGTCCGGTGGGCATCCAGCCGTCGGAATTCGTGAAACCCGCGTTCATCGTGCTCGTCGCCTGGCTCTTTGCCGAGGCGCAGCGGACGCCTGGCATTCCGGGGACGGCGCTTGCCGTTGGGCTTTACGGCATGGTGGTTGCGGTGCTTGCGGTGCAGCCCGATTTCGGCCAGCTCATGCTCGTCACCCTCGTCTTTGGCGCGATGTTCTTCATGGCCGGGCTTTCCTGGGGCTGGATCGGATCGCTGGCTGCCATAGCACTCGCGGGCGCCGTGACCGCCTATTCGATGATGCCGCATGTGGCGAGCCGCGTGGACCGCTTCCTCGACCCGGAATCTGGCGACACCTATCAGATTGACCGGGCGCTCGATGCGGTGAACGCGGGCGGGCTCTTCGGCCGCGGGCCCGGCGAAGGCGTGGTGAAGCGCATTCTGCCGGACGCGCATACGGACTTCATCTTCGCGGTGGCGGCCGAGGAATACGGTGTCATTGCCGGGCTCATCATCATCGGTCTCTTTGCCACCATCGTAATGCGTACGCTCCGCCATGCGATGGAGGAGCAGGATCTCTTCGTGCAATTCGCCGCCTGCGGTCTCGTCGCCCTGTTCGGGCTTCAGGCGCTGATCAACATGTCGGTCAATGTGAACCTGATGCCGGCGAAGGGCATGACGCTGCCTTTCATTTCCTATGGCGGCTCGTCGCTCCTCGCGCTTGCCTTTGCGATGGGAATGCTTCTTGCGCTGACGCGCCGCCGTGCAGGCAGCAACGTGACCGCGGCGAACGGACGGAGGATCAACGCATGACGCGCCATCCTCACGGTCCCATCGTCATCGCAGCGGGCGGCACGGGTGGACATCTGTTCCCCGGGCAGGCACTCGCGCAGGAACTGCGCCGCCGCGGCCGCAAGATCGTGCTGATCACGGACGAGCGCGTGCAGCGGTTCGACAAACTCTTCCCGGAAGCGGATATCTACGAGGTTCCGTCGGCGACACCTTCAGGCAAAGGCCTCGCCGGCCTGTTGAGGGCGGCGCCCGCCATTGTCGCGGGTGTCGCCCGATCCTTCGCAATCCTTCAGCGGGTAAAGCCTGCCGCTCTGATCGGTTTCGGCGGCTATCCGACGCTGCCGCCGGTTGCCGCGGCGATCCTGCGCGGGATACCGGTCTGCGTGCACGAACAGAATGCCGTGCTCGGCCGGGTGAACCGTCTCGTCGCGCCGCATGTCGAAGCCATCGCCTCGACCTTCGAGGCACCGAAGTTCCTCAAGGCGCGCGATGCGGGCAAGCTCGCCCTGACGGGCAATCCCGTGCGCGATGCGGTCATCGCACAGGCGAATGCGCCTTACGTTGTGCCAGAAGCGGGAGACACTATCCGGCTTCTCGTTTTCGGCGGCAGCCAGGGCGCGCGGGTGATGAGCGATGTGGTTCCCGCCGCGCTTGCGCGGTTGCCGCAGGAGATGCGCAACCGCCTCCGTGTCGTGCAGCAGGCCCGGCCGGAAGACATCGAGCGCGTGCGCGAGATCTATGCGACAGCAGGCATCGCCGCCGAACTCAATGCCTTCTTCGACGATATGCCCGAGCGGATCGCCGCCGCGCATCTGGTGATCGGCCGTTCCGGCGCCTCGACGGTGAGCGAGCTTGCCGTGATCGGGCGGCCCTCGGTTCTCGTGCCGCTGCCGCATTCGCTCGACAACGACCAGAAGGCCAATGCCGAAAAGCTGGCCGAGGCAGGCGCAGCCTTCATGATCGAGCAGAAGGATTTCACGGAAAAGGCGCTGGCTGCGCGCCTGGCGCAGCTGTTTGCCACGCCTGCCGCGCTGGGGACCGCCGCGAAGGCTGCGAGGGAGAAGGGTCAGCCGGGCGCCGTGCGTGCGCTTGCCGATCTCGTGGAGGCGCTCGGCCGGGGCGAATATCGCGCGCTCCGCAACCCGGCGGCGAAGGATGCCGCGAACGAAGACGGACCGACCATGCTCAAATTCGTCGTGGGAGGCCTCTGATGCGTCCCGCGCCTCTCGACATCGGCAACATCCATTTCACCGGCATCGGCGGCATCGGCATGAGCGGCATTGCCGAGGTCATGCACAATCTCGGCTACAAGGTGCAGGGGAGCGATCTTGCCGACAGCGCCAACGTCAAGCGCCTCAAGTCGCTCGGCATCAAGGTCTTCATCGGCCAGAAGGCGGAGAATCTGAAGGATGCGCAGGTGATCGTCGTGTCCTCGGCGATCCGGCCGGACAATCCGGAGCTGATGGAGGCGCGCTCGCGCTTTCTTCCCGTTGTGCGCCGCGCGGAGATGCTTGCTGAGCTGATGCGCCTGAAGAGCTGCGTCACGATCGCCGGCACGCATGGCAAGACGACGACGACCTCGCTCGTCGCGGCGATTCTCGACAAGGGCGGTGTCGATCCGACAGTCATCAATGGCGGCATCATCAACGCTTACGGCACCAACGCGCGCCTCGGGGAAGGCGAGTGGATGGTGGTGGAGGCGGACGAGTCCGACGGCACCTTCGTCAAGCTGCCCGCGACCATCGCCATCGTGACGAATATCGACCCGGAACATCTCGACTATTACGGGACGTTCGAGGCCGCGAAGGATGCCTTTCTCGCCTTTGTCGAGAAGGTGCCGTTCTACGGCGCAGCCGTGATGTGCATCGACCATCCGGAGGTGCAGGCGCTGATCGGTCGCGTCCGCGACCGGCGCATCGTCACCTATGGCACCAATCCGCAGGCCGACATCCGTGCGACCAATATCCGCGTCGAGGACGGTTTCAATGTCTTCGACGTGACGATCACGGACCGCATGACGCGCAAGACGCGCGATATGAAGGCTGTACGGCTCGCCATGCACGGCACGCACAACATGCTGAACAGCCTGGCGGCTGTCGGCGTCGCGCTGCAGATGGGGATCGGCGATGCGCAGATCCGCGAGGCCCTCGAAGGCTTTGGCGGGGTGAAGCGGCGCTTCACGCCTGTCGGCGAATGGAACGGCGTCCGGCTTTACGACGATTACGGCCATCATCCGGTAGAGATCGCGGCGGTGCTGCAGGCCGCGCGTTCGGCGACGCAGGGACGGACCATCGCCGTCGTGCAGCCGCACCGTTACACGCGCCTTCACAACCTGTTCGACGAGTTCTGCTCCTGCTTCAACGATGCAGATACCGTGATCGTTGCGGATGTCTATGAAGCGGGCGAGAAACCCATCGAAGGTGCCAATCGCGATGCGCTGGTGCAGGGACTGCGCGACCGCGGACACCGTGATGTGATGCCCCTCGAAGGACCGGAAGCGCTTCCCGGATTGATCGCAAAGGTGGCGAAGCCGGGTGATCTCGTCGTCTGTCTCGGCGCGGGCAACATCACCTACTGGGCGAACGACCTCGCCGCGAACCTCGCGAAGCTCGACGCGAAGGCCGGGAAAAAAGCTCCTGCGAAGAAAGCGCCAGCGAAAACAGGGAAGCCAGGAGGGAAGAAATGATGGCCGCCGAAGCCATTTCCCTCATCGACCGGTTGCCGGATGTGCGCGGCGAGCTCGTTGCCGATGCATCTCTCGCGCCGCTCACCTGGTTCCGTGTCGGCGGCGCGGCGGAAGTGTTGTTCCGCCCGGCGGATGCGGACGACCTTGCGGCGTTCCTCGCGGGTACGCCGGACGACATCCCGGTGACGGTGATTGGCGTCGGCTCGAACCTGCTCGTCCGCGAAGGCGGCGTGAAGGGCGTCGTCATCAGGCTTGGCCGTCCGTTCATGAATATCGAAGTTGCAGAGGGGGCCTGTGTCCGCGCGGGCACGGCGGCGCTCGACGTCGCGGTGTCTCGCGCGGCACAGGAGGCCGGCCTCGCGGGTCTCGAGTTCTATCGCGGTATCCCCGGTTCCATCGGTGGCGCGCTTCGCATGAATGGCGGCGCCTATGGCCGCGAGACGAGGGACGTTCTCGTGGAGGCGGTCGCGATAGACCGGAAGGGCAAGCGCCATGTGCTGACGAACGCCGACATGCGCTACAGCTATCGTCATTGCGGCGCACCGGACGATCTCATTTTCGTCGAGGCGGTGTTTCAAGGCACGCCCGGAGACAAGGCAGAAATCCTCGCCCGGATGGAAGAAATCACGTCGTCCCGCGAGGCGACGCAGCCGATCCGCACCAAGACCGGCGGTTCCACCTTCAAGAACCCGGAAGGCAGGAAGTCCTGGCAGTTGATCGATGCGGCCGGCTGCCGCGGCCTCAAGCGTGGCGGGGCGCAGGTGTCCGAGCTTCATTGCAACTTCCTGATCAACACCGGCGATGCGACGGCGAGCGACCTTGAGGACCTCGGAGAAGAGGTTCGCGCGCGGGTGAAGGAGACGAGCGGTGTCGTGCTCGAGTGGGAAATCCGGCGCATCGGTATTCGCGAAGGAGAGGGCGCATGAGCGGCGGGAAGCACGTCGCCGTCCTCAAGGGCGGCTGGAGCGCGGAACGCGAGGTGAGCCTTGTGTCGGGACGCGGCTGTGCTGATGCGCTCAAGCAGATGGGATACCGCGTCAGCGAAATCGATGTCGGGCGCGACATTGCCGATCAGCTTCTGACAGTGAAGCCCGATGTCGCCTTCAACGCGCTGCATGGCCGTTGGGGCGAGGATGGCTGCATCCAGGGCCTGCTCGAAATCCTGCGTATCCCCTACACGCATTCAGGTGTCCTCGCCTCGGCGCTTGCGATGAACAAGGAGCGCTCGAAGCCGATGTTCCGCGCGGCGGGCCTTCCCGTCGCCGAAAGCGTGGTCGTGCCGCGCGAGCAGGCGGCGCTCGGCCATGTGATGGACCCGCCCTATGTCATCAAGCCGGTGAGCGAGGGCTCCTCCGTCGGCGTCTTCATCATCCGCGAAGGCGACAACCGTCCGCCGGCCGAACTCACCTCGCCCGAATGGAACCTCGGCGACGAGGTGATGGCGGAGCGTTATATCGCGGGCCGCGAACTCACCTGCGCCGTGATGGGCGAGGAGGTTTTCGGCGTGACGGAGATCGTCGCAGCCACGCAGTTCTACGACTACGAGGCGAAGTACAAGGCCGGCGGATCGCGTCACATCATTCCCGCGCCGCTCGATGCGGACACCTATGCCGAAGTGCAGCGGCTTACGCTCGCCGCGCACAAGGCGCTTGGCTGCCGGGGTGTAAGCCGTGCGGACTTCCGCTTCGACGACACCCGGCCCGGCAAGCCCGAACTCATTCTTCTCGAGGTGAACACGCAACCGGGCATGACGCCGACATCGCTGGTGCCGGAGCTTGCGGGGCTCGCGGGCTATTCCTACGGCGAACTCGTGAGCTGGATGGTGGAGGACGCATCATGCGACAGGTGAAGAAAGCCTCGCGCACCGGCGTCCGCACGGCGCCGAAGAAGAAGGGTTCGAAGATCGCGCCCGGCAAGCGGCGCAACGCGAGCACGATGAGCACGTTCGGGCGGCGCAAAGAGCGTCCCGCCGGTGCGCTCATGCAATGGATCGACAATGTGCGAGAGGGCAATTTCGGGGCCCGGCCATTTGCTTGGGGGGCATTTGTGCTCCTCGGCCTCGTCGCCATCTATGGCTTTGCTGTCGGCGGACACGCACAGGCGCTGCGCGACGCGGCCGTCGCCAAAACGAACCGGGTCCTTGCCCTGTCGGGGTTTTCGATCCAGGACGTGCGCGTGACGGGCCGAGCGCAGACGCGCAAGGCCGACCTTCTCGTCGCGGTTGGCGTGGAGCGCGGAGATCCGATTTTCGGTTTCGATACCGAAGCGGCGCGACAGCGAATCGAGCGGCTTGGCTGGGTGCGTTCGGCGACGGTGACGCGGCTGCTTCCGGACACGATCCGGATCGAGGTGGTGGAGCGCGAACCGTTCGCGCTCTGGCAACGCGGCGGGGCGCTGTCGCTGATCGACGCGGAAGGGCGGCCGATCTCGGAGGAGGGCGTACAGGACTTTGCTCATCTGCCCTTCATTGTGGGTTTCGGCGCGCCGCGCGAGGCGCCTGGCCTTCTCAATCTGATGCGGACGCAGCAGCCGCAGCTCCTTTCACGGGTGCGCGCCTTCGTGCGCGTTGGCGACCGGCGCTGGAATCTGCGTCTCGAGAATGGCGTCGATGTGAAGCTGCCGGAGACCGGTGTCGAGGCGGCCCTTTCCGCGCTCGTAACCTATGACGCACAACACAGGATTCTGTCGCGCGACATCGTCGCGGTCGACCTGCGCCTGCCGGACCGCGTATCGGTCGAACTTACGGAGAGCGCGGCGGCGGATGGCGGTATCGCGACGGAAGCAAAGATGAAACAGGGCGTAGCGCGGCCGGGTGGGCCCGCGCGTGGAGGCAACACATGAATATGGTTTCTCTGGGTTCGAGGAGCTTTCAGGGCAGGCCCGTTGCAGCGGGACGGTCCGGTACCATTGCGGCGCTCGATGTGGGGTCGAGCAAGATCTCGTGCTTCATCGCGAAGATCGAACCGGGCAAACTTGCGAACGGGCATGCGCCGGTTCGCGTCATCGGCATCGGGCATCAGGTCTCGCGCGGCATCCGCGCAGGCGCGGTGGTCGACATGGACGCGGCGGAAGAGGCGATCCGCGTCGCCGTAGACGCCGCGGAGCGGATGGCGGGCGTAACGATCCGCGAAGTGGTGGTGGGCTTCTCCGGCGCCGAGCCGAAAAGCCAGACGGTCGGCGTACGGGCGTCCATCGCGGGCGGTGAGGTGACCGATCAGGACGTGTCGCGGCTCATCCACCACGCGCAGATGAATTTTCAGCCAGACGGCCGAGACGTCATGCACGCGATCCCGACCAACTACTCCGTGGACGGCAGCCGGGGCGTGCGCGACCCGCGCGGCATGTTCGGCGAGAAGCTTGGCGTCGAGGTTCATATGGTAAGCGTGCTTCGAGGTCCGCTCCGGAACCTCGAGCTCTGCATCGAACGCTGCCACCTCTCGGTTGCGGGAATCGCCGTATCGCCCTATGCGAGCGGGCTTGCCTGCCTGGTCGAGGATGAAACCGATCTCGGCGTCGCGATGATCGACATGGGCGGCGGCACGACCTCGCTCGGAATCTTCTTCGAAGGTGCGATGGTTTACTGCGATTCCGTGTCAATCGGCGGGAATCACATTACCAATGATATTGCGCGGGGGCTCTCCACGCCGCTCGCTCATGCGGAGCGGATGAAGACGCTGTACGGGAGCGCGCTTGCAAGCCCGTCGGACGAAAGAGAGATGATCGACGTGCCGCAGGTGGGTGAAAGCGATGCCGATTCGGCGAACCATATTCCGAGGTCGATGCTGACAGGCATCATTCAGCCACGGCTGGAGGAAACTTTCGAACTTGTACGCGACAGAATGGAGGCGAGCGGCTACGGGCGGCTTGCGGGACGGCGTGTGGTGCTGACAGGCGGCGCTGCGCAGCTCAACGGCGCGCGGGAACTCGCCGCAAGGATGCTCGACAAGCAGGTGCGCGTTGGGCAGCCGGTCCGGCTTACGGGTCTTGCCGACGCGACGGGCGGGCCCGCCTTCTCGACCTGCGCAGGGCTTCTCACCTATTCGCAAATCTCTCCCCTCGAGGCAGCAGGCGCGGATGACGGCGCCGAGTCGGCCATGCCGCGCGGACAGTTCCGCCGGTTCGGCCGTTGGCTGAAGGAGAATTTCTGATGAAGAGGGCAAAGCCTGGAACGGCTTTCGTCGAACGTGCTCTGGGGCGGCTTGCGGCGCCGCCTGGCAAAGGGGCCAAGAAACCGCCGCCCCGACGATGTGCGGCCAACGCGACCCCGGTTTTCAATTTCGCTCCCAGGAGGCAGACATGAGCATCAAACTTTCGGTTCCCCAGTCACAGGAACTCAAGCCCCGGATCACCGTTTTCGGCGTTGGCGGCGCCGGCGGTAATGCAGTCAACAACATGATCGAGGCGGGCCTCGAAGGCGTCGACTTCGTGGTCGCCAATACCGATGCGCAGGCGCTCTCGCTGTCTTCCGCCGAACGGCGCATCCAGCTTGGCGCGTCGATCACGGAAGGTCTCGGAGCAGGTTCGCGTCCGGAAGTCGGCTGCGCGGCAGCCGAAGAGGCGCTGAACGAGATCGTTGAGCACCTGCAGGGTGCGCACATGGTCTTCATCACGGCCGGCATGGGCGGTGGCACGGGGACGGGCGCCGCGCCCGTCATCGCGCGAGCGGCTCGCGAACACGGTATTCTCACCGTTGGCGTGGTGACGAAACCCTTCCAGTTCGAAGGATCGCGGCGGATGCGTCTCGCGGAGGAAGGCATCCGCGACCTGCATCAGTATGTCGACACGCTGATCATCATCCCGAATCAGAACCTGTTCCGGGTCGCGAACGAGAACACGACCTTTGCGGATGCCTTCGGCATGGCAGACCAGGTGCTGCATTCGGGTGTGGCGGGCATTACCGATCTCATGATGAAACCCGGCCTCATCAATCTCGACTTCGCGGATGTGCGTACCGTGATGAACGAGATGGGCAAAGCCATGATGGGTACGGGTGAAGCCTCAGGCGAGAACCGGGCGATCGAGGCGGCCGAAGCCGCGATCTCGAATCCGCTCCTTGACGAGGTGTCGATGAAGGGGGCCAAGGGCGTTCTCATCAACATCACGGGCGGCATGGATCTTACCCTTTACGAGGTGGATGAGGCGGCGAACCGTATCCGCTCCGAAGTCGATCCGGATGCGAACATCATCGTCGGCTCGACCTTCGATACGTCGCTTGATGGGCGCATGCGCGTCTCTGTCGTCGCGACCGGTATCGAGGTTGAGGAGGGCCAACAGCCGCGGTCTGAAACGCAGGCGCCGCAGCTCCGTGCCATTGCGGCGGAGCGCCCCGCCGCGCGTGCGGCGGCACAGGCTTCTGCTCCCGCTCAGGCCCATGCTTCGAGTCCGGCCAACCCGGTGCAGGCGCAGGTCGAACGGATCGAGGAAAGGATGACGCCGGCTTCGACGCAGGCCGAACTCGGCATCGAGGCGGAAGAGCGCGCCCCGGCGCCGCGTGCGTCCGGACAGTTCGACCCAAAGGACTACGAGGCGGAAGTGATCATTCACAAGCCCGAGCAGCGGCAGCAGCCCGCCCGGGAACCGGAAGCACCCGTCGTTGCGGCGAGTGCTGTCCGGGCCGAGCCGAAGGCCCCCCGTCCCTATATTCCAGGCGACCTCGACCGGGTGCAGACGGGCAAGAGCGACTTGCCGTCTTTCCTCGGCCAGAAGGCTCAGCCGGTGCAGCAGTCCCGCGCTCCGAAGAAGGGCCCGACCTTCTTCGAGCGTCTCACCGGAGGCCGCCGCAAGGAAGCGGAAGAGGAGCAGCCCGCGCCGCAGTCGCGCCGCGAGCCGACCGTCGCTCACCGTCCGCGGCCGGAGCGTTCGGCTCAGTCGGAGCAGGCCCGGGCGCCGGAAAGCCTTTCCCCGTCAACGGAAAGCCGTCTCGTGCAACCTTCCCATGAGGAAGAACAGCTCGAGATTCCGACCTTCCTGCGCCGCCAGGCGAATTAGGCGGCACGGCGAGGCGAACAGACGAGCGGGGCTTCCGGAAACGGAGGCCCCGCCTTCTTTTTGTGAGAGCCTAGGGAGCAGCAGCGCCGATCGGGACGGTCTCGTCCGCGGTCTCCATGGCAGGCCGTTCTTCTCCAAACAGGAAAGAGCTCAGGGGACGGCCGATCGCCAGGGCGCCCACACTGGAGACATGGTCCGGGTCGACGAGAAGAAGCTGCCGCCCGATATGGGCCGCGCAAGAGGCGCCGCCGTCGGCCTCGCAGAATGCCTTCTGGGTATCGAACACGTTTGCGGGGCCGGCGACCCCGATCATGGCCGCCCGGGCAGCTTGGGCAGCGCCATCGTCGAATGAGTAAGTTGCCGCGAACGGATCTTCACCGGCAAGCGCACGCCTCGCCATCTCGTCTTCGATGTTTGGAAAGACGGGCATGGGCGAGGCCCAGACAACGGGTTTGCCGAACGGTTTGAAGAATTCCATCGCCGCCGCGATGTCCTCCGCCGTGAGTGGCGTGTGCGTGACGGACTGGGAAAGCAATATTCGCAGACCGGTCCGGTCTTCGAGCTGCTCCATCGCAAGCCGGAACAATGAAGCACATTCCTCGGACATCAGGCGGGGCACCACGGCGCACCCGGCTCCTGTCATCTGCGCCGGTTCGATGCCTGCGACGCGCAGGGCAAAAGCCTTGTCGGCAGCATGGCTGTCGCCGAGGACGATGACCGACGCTCCCCGCCCATTGCCGAGGCAGTTCCACTGGTTCCGGAAATCGTCGAGCGAACCCGCTCCCGCGCGATAGTGGCATTCATTGGTGCGGATGCCTGCCACGCGCTTCAGTCCCTCGCTGTCGCGGAGCTTCCGGATGTCGACATACTCGGGACGGGTCATGAATTCGAGGCCGCGGGTCTGAACCATGACGGCGGCGTTCGCCAGAATGGCGACGGCCACGGTGCCGCCCGTGAGCAGGAACGGTCTGAGGCTGACCCTTCTTGCGTTGCGAAATGGCTGTTCGATGAAGTGCCAGGTCGCCCATGAGAGCGGGAAGCATGCCAGCAGGATGAAGAGGTTGTCCTTCAGGTCGAGACTGTCGAGCGTAGCGAGCCGCGCGAGCGCCAGTATCGGCTGATGCCAGAGATAGAGCGAATAGGAGAACAGGCCGATCATGACGAGAGGGCGCCACGCAAGCGCCTTGCCGGCGATCTCGTCGCGGTCGTCTGCGAAGAGCATCAAGGCGGTTCCCGCTACGGGCAGCAGCATGGCGATCCCCGGCAGATACATCCTGTCGTGATAGGTGAAGACCGAGATCATTATCATCAAGCCGCCGCATATCCTCATCGCGGTGCTGGCCAGCGGGGCAAGCGATGTGACGGCGGGGCGATAGAGTGCGACCAGCACGCCCGCGAGGAGTTCGTAGGCGCGCGCCTGCGGCAGGTAGAAGGCAGCATCCGGGTAATTCCGTGCCATGAATTCGCTCACGCCCAGGGAGAAGATGGCGAGAACGGCAAAAATCACTCCGAGACCGAAGCGTTTCACACTGGCAAGCGCAATCATCAAAAGAGGAAAGACGATGTAGAACTGTTCCTCGACGCCGAGCGACCAGGTGTGGATGAGCGGCTGTATCCGGCTTGCCGTCGCGAAATAATCGCTGGTTGCCCAGAAGTAGACATTCGCCGTGAATGTCAGCGCGGCCGCGGCCGACTCCGAGATTTCCGTGAAGCGATAGGGTGGGACGATCAATCCTGCGGCGATGATCGTTACCGCCATGACAAGGAACAGGGCGGGGAGAATGCGCCTTGCGCGGCGCTCATAGAAGCCCAGCAACGAGAACGACCCGGTGGCCTGCTGCTTCAGGATAATGCTGGTGATGAGATAACCGCTGATGACGAAGAAGACGTCGACGCCGACAAAGCCGCCAGCGAAGCCTGGTACCTCGGCATGAAACAGCATCACGGCAAGGACCGCGACCGCTCGCAAGCCGTCGATGGAAGGACGATAGGGCATACTCATCGGGAGGCAGCCTTGGATTTGACGTTCACCCGCCGACAGGCAGAGGGCCATTGTCCAGATCGTTGTTTGAAACGCCCCTTGGGAATAGATATCCCCGAAACGGGTGTCAAACCCGATCGCGGGGCGCTTGCGGGCAGTACGGCAACTGTCCCGCTCCGGGAAGATCAGGGGAAACACGCCGTGTTTCCGGCCGGCAACGGCATCCGGACTTTCTTTTTGAGATCAATATGTTAACGCCCTCCGGGGCCGGTAACATTCGGTAAAAATCTGTTATTTGAGGCAGATTCAGGGCGCTGCTAGAACCACTCTCAGCGAACCGGAGGGGGCGGGGTTTGCTTTGGGGGTATCGAAGGTGTTCACAGTGCCGAAGTCCGAGTTTGAAACAATCATGCTGGAAAATGTCCGGCGCGAACGTCGCGTGCGGGCCATTGCCTTTCCGCAGATGACGCTGGTGCGGCCCGTCGTGATCGACGGCGTGGGCCTGCACAGCGGCAACAACATTCATATGGTTCTGCATCCTGCGGAAGCCGATCGGGGCATCGTGTTCCGGCGGACCGATCTCGTGGCCGGGGGGCGCGAGGTTTCGGACATTCCGGCCACGTTCGATCATGTTGTCGATACGACGCTGTCGACGGCGATCGGCAATGCTGCCGGCACGACCGTCAGCACGGTCGAACATCTGATGGCGGCCTTTTCGTCGCTCGGCATCGATAACGCGCTGGTCGAGATCGACGGTGCGGAAGTGCCGGTGCTCGACGGCAGCAGCGAAATCTTCATCGAGAAGATCGAGGCCGCCGGGCTCGAGAAGCTCGACGCGCCGCGCAAGGCGATCCGCATCGTGAAGCCCGTGGTGGTGGAGGATGGCGCGAAGCGCGCCGCGCTCCTGCCGGCTGAGGGCTTCAAGCTCTTTTTCGAGATCGATTTCGACAACGAAGTGATCGGCCACCAGGAAATCGAAGCGGATCTCCGCGATCCTTTCTTCGCCGAAGACATCCTGCGCGCGCGTACCTTCTGCCTGCGCCACGATATCGAGGCGATGTGGGCCGCCGGTCTGGCGAAGGGCGGTTCGCTCGAAAACGCGGTCGTGGTCGACAAGCATGCGATCCTCAACGAAGAGGGCCTGCGCTACGACGACGAGTTCGTGCGTCACAAGATGCTGGATGCGGTGGGTGACCTCGCGCTTTCCGGCCTGCCTCTGATCGGCCGCTACGAAGGCTCTCGGGCC
This sequence comes from Parvibaculum sp., assembly GCA_017642695.1. Lineage (GTDB taxonomy): Bacteria > Pseudomonadota > Alphaproteobacteria > Parvibaculales > Parvibaculaceae > Parvibaculum. The sequence goes on from JAEPQD010000002.1 coordinate 573,301, forward strand.
GGCCACGCCATGAACAACCGCGTGCTGCGGGCGCTCATGGCCGACCGCTCGGCCTGGGAAATCGTGGATTATGCGGAAACAAACCGTCCGGCCGTCTCCCTGCGCGGCGAACTGACGGCGATCCCGGCAGACTGACGGATTTACCCCGCCGAACGACATGAAGGCGCGCTTCGGCGCGCCTTTTCTTTGTGGCCCAATCCCCCGGCGGAGGCACCCCTCGCTATGGTCTCACAGGGCTTATTGGGATAGAAAGACTGCCGGATCGGCCCATGGCCGGGCGAGTCGGCGGGTTTTGGCGCCGATCCGCGCGGCGGTGCCGGAATGAGAGAACGAAAATGGACTTTGCCCGCATGCGTGAGGCCTGGCTGCCCCTCCGAGACCGCCGTCCTTCCTTCTTCCGCGCCGTCATTGCGGGAACCGTTGTGCTTGCCGCGGCGGCGCTCTCCGGCTGTTCGTCGGACGACGAGCTGCCCTATGAGGAGCGTCCCGTCGAGCAGATCTACAACACGGCCATGGATCACATGGACGAGAAGGAATACATCCCCGCAGCGAAGGAGTTCGACGAGGTCGAGCGCCAGCACCCCTATTCGGAGTGGGCGCGCCGGTCGATGCTCATGGGCGCCTATGCGCATTACAAGGTCAACGAGTACGACGAGGCGATCCTCAGCGCACAGCGGTTCATCTCGCTGCATCCGAGCAACAAGGACGTGGCTTACGCCTACTACCTGATCGGGCTTTGCTACTACGAGCGGATTTCCGATGTCGGCCGCGATCAGAAGATGACGGAGAACGCGCTCAACTCCTTCTACGAGCTGACGCGGCGCTTTCCGACCAGCGAATATGCGCGCGATGCGCAGCTCAAGATCGACCTCACGCTCGATCATCTGGCGGGCAAGGAGATGGAGATCGGCCGCTACTATCTGAACCGCCACGACTACATTGCCGCGATCAACCGCTTCCGCGAAGTTGTCGAAAGATACCAGACGACAACGCACACGCCCGAAGCTCTCGAGCGGCTGACCGAGGCTTATCTCGCGCTCGGCATCAAGACCGAGGCGCAGACCGCGGCGGCGATCCTCGGCTACAATTTTCCGGGCAGCGAGTGGTACGAAGACAGCTATGCGCTGCTGGCGGATCAGGGCCTCGAGCCGCAGGAGAACAAGGATTCCTGGATAAGCAGGGCCTGGAATACCGTTTTCTGACCTTTGGATATGTCCATAGAAGGCGTGTTTGATGCTCGCCGCGCTGTCGATCCGCGACATCGTTCTCATTGAAAGACTGGAGCTCGCGCTCGACGGCGGCCTTTGCACGCTGACGGGCGAGACCGGCGCTGGAAAGTCGATTCTGCTCGATGCGCTCGGGCTTGCCATCGGCGCGCGCGCCGATGCGGGGCTTGTGCGCCAGGGCGTGGACCAGGGCAGCGTCACGGCCGTGTTCGACGTGGCGCCCGGCCACCCCGCTCGTGCCATCCTCACTGAAAACGGCCTCGAAGCCGAAGGCGATCTCATCCTGCGCCGCGTGCAGACGCGGGACGGGCGGTCGCGCGCCTTCGTCAACGATCAGCCGGTGAGCATCGGCCTGTTGCGGCAGGTGGGCGACGAGCTTGTCGAGGTCCATGGCCAGCACGACGAACGGGGTTTGCTGGATGTGTCCGGTCACCGAGCCATGCTTGATGCCTTTGGCGGGCTCGAAACCCGCGTCGCGAAACTGCGCCAGCTCTGGGCCGCCGTCTCTGCGGCGCGCGAGGCGCTTGAAGAGCATGAGGCGATGCTCACAAGGGCGAAGGCCGAGCAGGACTATCTCACCCATGTCGTCGGCGAACTCGACGAATTGCAGCCGGAACCGGGCGAGGAGACGGCGCTTGCCGAAGAGCGCACATTGATGATGCATTCCGAAAAGATCGCCGCCGATCTGTCGGAGGCGGAAGAAGCGCTTTCCGGCGATGGCGGGCTCGATGCGCGTCTCAATGTGGCGCTGCGCCGCCTCTCCCGCGTCGCCGAGCAGGCGGGCGGGCGTCTCGACGGCGCGATAGCCGCGCTCGACCGCACGCTCAACGAAGCGGCGGAAGCGCGCGACCAGATCGCGCAGGCGATGAGCGCGCTGGAATTCGATCCCGCCCGCCTCGAACAATCGGAGACGCGGCTCTTCGCGCTCCGCGCTGCCGCGCGCAAGCACAATGTGCAGGTGGATGACCTCGCGGCGCTAGCGGACAAGTTGCGCGGGCAGCTTCAGGAGATCGAGGGCGGCGAAACGAAACTCGCTGCATTGAGGAAGGCCGCCGACGAGGCCGCCACTGCCTATGGCGCGGAAGCGCGCGCGCTTTCGGAGGCGCGCGGCAAGGCGGCGGCGAAGCTCGACCGTGAAGTGATGAAGGAACTGAAGCCGCTCAAACTCGACAAGGCGAGCTTCAGGACGCATATCGATGTGCTGCCGGAGGCGCAGGGCGGGCCGGAAGGCATCGACCGCGTTTCCTTCCTGGTCTCGACCAATCCCGGCGCGCCGCATGGACCGCTCATCAAGATCGCGTCGGGCGGCGAGCTGTCGCGCTTCGTGCTGGCGCTGAAGGTCGCGCTTGCGTCGCGGGGCAGCGCACCGACGCTCATCTTCGACGAGGTGGATTCCGGCGTCGGCGGCGCGGTCGCCGAAGCGGTCGGGTTTCGCCTCGCCGAACTCGCGAAGGATGTGCAGGTCGTCGTCGTCACGCATTCGCCGCAGGTGGCCGCGCGCGCGCAGCATCATTTCCGGATTTCGAAGGGCGGGGAAGCGAAGGCGGCAAAGATCGCCACGCGTGTCGAAACGCTTGACGCGCCGGCGCGGCGCGAGGAGATCGCGCGGATGCTTGCCGGCGCCACAGTGACGGAAGAGGCGCGCGCCGCCGCCGACCGGCTGATCGGAGGGCGCCCTTGAGCAGGAGTTCGGGCAAGAGTACGAAAAAGAAACCGGCGGAGAAGAACGAGGCGCTTTCCCGCAAGGATGTCGGCCATCTGACGATGGAGGAGGCAGCGGAAGAGTTGGAGCGTCTCGCCGCCGAGATCGCGCATCACGACGAACTCTATCACAGGAAGGACGCGCCGGAGATTTCCGACGCCGATTACGATGCGCTGAAGAAGCGCAACGACGCGATCGAGGCGCGCTACCCGGAACTCCAGCGCGAGGACAGTCCGAACCTGCGCGTCGGTGCCGCGCCCGCCGAAGGCTTCGGCAAGGTGATGCACAGCGTGCCCATGTTGTCGCTGTCGAACGCCTTCGACGACGAGGACGTGACCGATTTCTGGAACCGCGTTCGCAAATTCCTGAACCTCAAGGAGGGCGACGAGCTCGCCGTCACCGCCGAGCCCAAGATCGACGGGCTGTCGGCGGCGCTGCGCTACGAGAAGGGCAAGCTCGTGCAAGGCGCGACGCGCGGCGACGGGCGCGAGGGCGAGAACGTCACCGAGAACCTCCGCACCGTTTCCGATATTCCCAAGACGCTGAAGGGAAAGAACATTCCAGATGTCGTGGAAGTGCGCGGCGAGGTCTATATGGCTCATGCCGATTTCACGAAAATGAACGAGCGTCAGCGCGAGGCGGGAAAGCCCGTCTTCGCCAATCCGCGCAATGCGGCCGCAGGCTCGCTTCGCCAGCTCGACCCGAAGGTGACGGCGTCGCGCCCGCTTCGTTTCTTCGCCTATACCTGGGGCGAAATGTCGGACATGCCGTCGAACACGCAGAAGGGCATGGTCGAGACTTTCGAGAAGTGGGGTTTCACGGTGAACCCGCTTTTCGGGTGCTTCACGAGCGTCGAGGACATCATCGCCTTCTATCACGACGTGGAAGAGCGCCGCGCCGATCTCGACTACGACATTGACGGCGTCGTCTACAAGGTGGACCGGCTCGACTGGCAGGGCCGCCTCGGTTTCGTCTCGCGCTCGCCCCGCTGGGCGCTTGCGCACAAGTTCCCCGCCGAACAGGCGATGACCGTTCTGGAAAAGATCGAGATTCAGGTCGGCCGCACCGGCGCGATGACGCCGGTCGCGCGGCTCACGCCCGTGACCGTCGGCGGCGTCGTGGTGTCGAATGCGACGCTCCACAACGCGGACGAGATCGAACGGCTCGGCGTCCGTCCCGGCGACACGGTCGTCGTGCAGCGCGCGGGCGACGTCATCCCGCAGATCGTGCGCGTGGTGGAGGACCGTCCGCGCGGCAAGAAGAAGTTCGAGTTTCCCGACAAGTGCCCTGAATGCGGCAGTCATGCCGTTCGCGAGACGAACCCGAAGACGGGCAAGCTCGACGCCGTGATGCGCTGCACCGGCGGGCTCGTCTGCCCGGCGCAAGCCGTGGAGCGGCTCCGCCACTTCGTCTCGCGCAATGCCTTCGACATCGAGGGCCTCGGCGAGAAGCAGATCGCGGCCTTCTATGAGGACGGGCTCGTCGCGCGGCCGGACGACATCTTCACGCTGGAAGAGCGCGACAAACGCTCCCTCAAGAAACTGAAGGACAGGGAGGGTTGGGGCGAGACCTCGGTGAAGAAGCTGTTCGAGGCTATCGACGAGCGCCGCGAGGTCGATCTCGACCGCTACATCTTCGCGCTCGGTATCCGCCATGTCGGCGAGACCAATGCGCGCCTCCTCGCGCGGAGCTACGGCACGCTCGACCATTTCGAGGAACAGATGCGCGCCGCCGCCGACCCCGACAGCGAGGCGCGCGCCGAGCTTCTCTCCATCGACGGGGTGGGCGAGGTGCTGGCGGAATCGATCGTCGACTTCTTCGCCGAGAAGCATAACCGCGAGGTGGTCGAGGGCCTGCGCAAGGCGGGCGTGAAGCCCGTGCCGCTCGAGGCACAGCAAACGGACTCGCCGGTCGCCGGCAAGACCGTCGTCTTCACCGGCTCGCTCGAGCGGATGACGCGCTCGGAGGCGAAGGCGCGGGCGGAGCAGATGGGGGCGAAGGTCGCGGGCTCCGTTTCGGCGAAGACCGACCTCGTGGTGGCGGGGCCGGGGGCCGGCTCCAAGATCGCCAGGGCACGGGAACTCGGCATCGAGATCATCGATGAAGATCAATGGATGGAAATGGCCTCAAATTGAGGCTTTCCCCCGGTTAGGCGTTCTTAACCCCGTTCGGGCGACACTTCCCCGGAATCGGCCTGCCGTGGAGCAGCCGCCGGGCGGAGACACATGGAAACCATTCTGTTCCTTCAGGAAACGCTCATTCTCGACCAGGTCGTCTATGCGGCGGGCGCCGCATTGGCGCGTGGGCGGACGGCAGACACATCCGCCGATTTCGAGGCCGCTTCGCTCACCGGCGAGGCAGCGCAGTCGCTTGCCGCCGAATGGCGCTCTCTCGAGGCGCGCTGCCCGCGTGCGGGTACGGCCTTCCAGTCCTGCGACCTTGTTCTCGCCTGGGCGCGGCATTTCACGGATGCGCGCACGGAGCTTCGCCTCGTCACGGTGCACAGCCATGGCGAATTGGTGCTTGTCTGGCCGCTCGCCGTCGAACGAACGCTGCTTGGAAAGACCGCGTTCTGGGCAGGCGATCCCATCGGACAATATGGCGACGTCGTCGCGCCGGAAAGCGCGATGCGCGACTCGTGGATCGATGCCGCCTTTGCGGAGATCGGCCGCTGGGACGATGTGGATTTTCTCTGCCTGCGCGGTGTGCGGGCGGATGGCGCGATTGCCGGCTGGGCAGCGCGCAAGGGCCGGGAGATTGCTCCTGCGACCGAGGCGCCGTCCTTCGACGCCGCGCCCTTCGGCGACGCCGCGGCCTTCGAGGCGGCGCGCTGGCCGGAACTGAAGCGCAACCGTCGCCGCGCGAAGAAGCTCGGCGAAATGGGCGATATCCGCTTCGAGGTGGTGACTGCCGGTCCACAGGCGGCGGCGCTCGTCGCGCGGGCCTTCGCCTTCAAGCGGGACTGGCTCGCCGAGCGCGGCTTCTACGGGCGCGCACTGATCGACACGCGGACGGAAGCCTGCCTTGCGGCGCTGGCGTGCGACACCGAGGCCGCATGCGGCCTTGCCGTCTCTCATCTCGCCATCGGCGGCGAGAGCGCTGCCATCGAGATCGGGTTCCGGCATGGCGGCCGGCACTATGCCTATATGGGCGCCTTCTCGCCTGCCTTTGCCAAACACGGTCCCGGCGTGCTCGCGACCGAGTTCACGATCCGTGACTGCCTCGCGGCCGGCCTTTCCGAATACGATCCGCTGCCGCCTGTTTCCGACTACAAGCTTGCCTGGAGCAACCGGCGCGTCGCCGTCCGCGATTATGGCGTGGTGCTGTCGTGGCCGGGCTACGCCGCACTCGCATCCGCTGCCTTCATCCGCCCGGCGGCAAAGAAGCTCTACGAGAAGCTGCCGCTCTCGCTGCGACGCAGTCTTCGCGGCACAGAGAGCTGACCGATCAGATCGCCCGCGTCGCTTCCTCGAGCCAGGCCTTGGTCTCCGCGTCGAGGCCGGGGGAGAGCGCCGCGCGCACGCGGGCGTGGTAGGCGTTGAGCCAAGCCACTTCCTCTTCCGTGAGCAGCGCCTTCTCCACGAGGTTGAGATCGATGGGCGCGAGCGTCAGCGTCTCGAAGCCCATCATCATGCGCTCGCCGCCTTTGACGGGGGCGGGCGGCGTCACCACACAGAGATTCTCGATGCGGATGCCGTAGCCGCCGGGTTTGTAGTAGCCGGGTTCGTTCGAGACGATCATGCCGGGTTTGAGCGGCTGATGCCCCATCTTCGAGATACGCTGCGGCCCTTCATGCACCGATAGGTAGGAGCCGACGCCGTGGCCCGTGCCGTGGTCGTAGTCGAGGCCCGATTTCCAGAGCGCCATGCGCGCGAAGGCGTCGAGCTGCGCACCCGAGGTCCCTTCCGGAAAGCGCGCCGTGGCAATGCCGATATGGCCTTTCAGCACGCGGGTGAAGCGGTCGCGCTCCTCCGCGCCAGCCTTGCCGATGGCGATGGTGCGCGTCACGTCGGTCGTGCCGTCCATATACTGCGCGCCGGAATCGACGAGGAAGAGCTCGCCCGGTTTGAGCGGCATGTTCGTCGCGGTCGTCACGCGGTAATGCACGATGGCGCCGTTCGCGCCCGCGCCCGAAATCGTGTCGAAGCTCACATCCTTGAGTTCGCCCGTTTCGGCGCGGAAGGCTTCGAGCCGTTGCGCCGCGTCGATTTCCGTCACGCCGCCCTTCGGCGCTTCCGTTGCGATCCATTTCAGGAATTTCGTCAGCGCCTGCCCGTCGCGCAGATGCGCCGCGCGGGTGCCGTTCACTTCCGCTTCGTTCTTGATCGCCTTCGGGAGTTCGCAAGGGTCGGTCCCGCGCTTCACTTCCGCGCCCGCCGCCGAGAGCCGCGCCTCGATCCATGAGGCGCAGGTCGCGGGGTCTACCAGAACGGTCTTCTTCCCCGCGCCCAGTTCGTCGAGCGCGCTGCCCAGTTCGTCCCGCGGGCACACCGTCACGATGTTGCCGAGATGCGCGCGCGCCTTGTCGTCGAGCTTCCGTTCGTCGATGAAGAGTTCGGCGTGGCCGTCCTCGTGTAGCAGCGCGAAGGAGAGCGGCAGCGGCGTGTGCGGCACGTCGGCGCCCCGGATATTGAATGCCCAGGCGATCGAATCCGGCATGGTCAGCACCGCCGTGTCCGCGTCGCCCGACATCAGGTCGCTTGCGAGCCGCCGGATCTTGTCGGCGGCGGGCTCGCCTGCGAATTCGATGGGGTGGGGGACGATCTTTGCGACAGGCGGTTCCGGCTGGTCGTCCCAGACGGTATCGAGCGGGTTCGTGTCGACCGGCACCAGCGTGCCGCCCGCCTTCTCGGCGGCTTTCCGGAACCGCGCCACCGCGTCGATGGTGTGGAGCCAGGGGTCATAGGCGAGCTTCGCGCCCTTCGGCAGGTTCTCCTCGATCCAGCGGGACGGCGGCTCGTCCATCAGGTGCTTCGCCTCGAAGGTGTCGAGATCGACCTGTCCGCGCACCTGCAGTGTGTAGCGCCCGTCAACGAAGATCGCCGCCTTGTCGCTCAGCACGATCGCCATGCCCGCCGAGCCGGAAAATCCCGTCAGCCAGCGCAGCCGCTCGGCATGGGCCGGCACATATTCGCCCTGATGCTCGTCCGAGCGCGGGATCAGGAAACCGTCAAGCCCCCGCCGGCCAAGTTCCGCGCGGAGCTTCGCCGCGCGTTCGATGCCGAGGGCCGGATTGGCCGAGTCTTCATAGGTCTGGAACATGGCTTCAATGTAGGGGGAGGCGGGAAGGGCGGCAATGGCCTAACCCTGCATCCGCAGCGTCACCCAATCCCCCTTCGGTTTCCGCGAGACGAGTTTGAGGCCCTGCATTCGCATGGCGCCCGCCACCATGTTTTCCTGGGCGCGCAGCGTGCCCGACAGGATCAGTGTGCCGCCGGGTTTGAGATGCTTGGCGAAGGCGGGCGCGAGCGAGACGAGGGGCCTTGCGAGAATGTTCGCCACGATCAGGTCGTAGGGCGCGCGGGCGGCAAGAGCGGGGTGGCCGAAGCCCTTGGCGGGGAGCGCCGTGATGAAAGGCGCGACGCCGTTCGCCCGCGCATTCGCCTTCGTGACGCGCACCGCCACGGGGTCGATATCGGAAGCGAGCACGTTCACGCGCGCGAGTTTCGCGATGGCGATGGCGAGGACGCCCGTCCCCGTGCCGATGTCGAGCGCGTTCAGCGGCACGCCGGGGCGCAGCATCTCCGAGATGAATTCGAGGCAGCCCGCCGTCGTCTCGTGGTGCCCGGTGCCGAAGGCCTGCCCGGCATCGACCAGCAGCGGTATCGTGCCGGAGGGCACCTTCTCAGCGTCGTGACTGCCATAGACGAAGAAGCGCCCCGCGCGCACGGGTTCGAGACCCTCCAGCGAACGCGCCACCCAGTCCTCGTCCGGCACGGGGTCGACAGCGAAATCCGGCACGGCCGCGGCGTCGACGCGGGCCAGAATCTCGTGCAAGGCGGTTTCGTCCGGTCTCTCGGAATAGAGCGCTTCGACGCGCCATATTCCATGCGCCTCCACCTCGTTCCATTCGGAGGCCGTTTTCACGAGCGGCGAGGACCCGGGTTCCGCTTCCGTCGTCGTCACGGCCAGTACTTCCGGCCAGATCGCCGCTTCCAGTGCATCCGAAAAAACTTCCGCCGCCTCGTAAGGCACGACGAAGGAGAGTTTCCAGAGGGTCGTCATGCGTCCGCGCTCACGCCCGTTCCAGAAAACTGTCGATCACCTTCTTCCGGCCGGCCTTGTCGAAATCGACGGTGAGCTTGTTGCCGTCGATTTCGGCGACGTGTCCGTAGCCGAATTTCTGGTGGAAGACACGCTCGCCTTCGCCGTAGCTTGCGGCAGAGGGGTCGGATGTCGCGATGAGGTCCGCATGCGTCTCGTAAGCGGGCGGTTTCGTCCGCATTTCGGAATTCGCCTGCGCGCGGCGCCAGCCGGGGCTCGAATAGTCGCTGCTGCGTGCGAAGTCCTGGGCGAAGCGGCTTTGCGAGTAGTTCTGGTAGCTCGCGCCCGCCATCGCGGTTTCCGTCACCTCCACATGGTGCTTCGGCAGTTCGTCCACGAAGCGCGACGGGATCGAGCTCTGCCACAGCGCATGCACGCGGCGGTTCGCGGCGAAGGAGATGTAAGCGCGCAGTTTCGCACGGGTGATACCGACATAGGCAAGCCGGCGCTCTTCCTCCAGCCCCGCAAGCCCGTTCTCGTCCAGCGAACGCTGATGCGGGAACAATCCTTCCTCCCAGCCCGGCAGGAACACCGTGTCGAATTCCAGTCCCTTGGCGCTGTGCAGCGTCATCAGGTTGATCTTGTCGGCGGTGTCGTTCTGCTCGATCTCCATCACCAGCGAGATGTGTTCGAGATAGCCGGCAAGGTTCTCGAAATGCTCCATGGAGCGGATGAGTTCCTTCAGGTTTTCGAGCTTGCCGGGCGCCTCCGCCGATTTGTCGTTCTGCCACATCTCCGTGTAGCCGGACTCGTCGAGGACGATCTCCGCGAGTTCCGTGTGCGGCATGCCGGGCACCAGCGCGCGCCAGCGTTCCATCATCTCGATGAAACCCGCCAGGGCGCGCCGCGCGGCCGGCTTCAGCTCCTCGCTTGCGATCAGCATCTTCGAGGCGCGGTAGAGCGACGTGTTCTCCGCCCGCGCCAGCTTGTGGATCGTCTGCACGGCGACATCGCCCATGCCCCGGCGCGGTCTGTTGACGATGCGCTCGAAAGCGAGGTCGTCGTCCGGCTGCGCGACAAGCCGCAGATAGGCGTTCGCATCGCGGATTTCCGCGCGCTCGTAGAAGCGCGGGCCGCCGACGACGCGGTAGGGGATGCCCAGATTGATGAAGCGGTCCTCGAATTCGCGCATCTGGAACGAGGCGCGGACAAGGATCGCCATGTCGCGCAACAGGTGGTCCTGCCGCTGCAACTGCTCGACTTCCTCCGCGACGGCGCGGGCTTCCTCCTCGCCATCCCAGTAGGAGGCGATCTTGATCTTCTCGCCCTCGTTGTCGTTCGCTTCCGTCCAGAGCGTCTTGCCGAGGCGCTGTTCGTTCGCCGCGATGAGGCCCGAGGCCGCGCCGAGGATGTTCGCCGTCGAACGGTAGTTCCTTTCGAGGCGGATCACCTTCGCGCCCGGAAAGTCCTTTTCGAAGCGCAGGATGTTGTCCACTTCCGCGCCGCGCCAGCCATAGATCGACTGGTCGTCGTCGCCGACGCAGCAGATGTTCTTGTGCTTCTGCGCGAGGAGCCGCAGCCAGAGATATTGCGCGACGTTCGTGTCCTGGTACTCGTCCACCAGCATGTATTTGAAGCGCTCCTGCCATTCGGCGAGGACTTCCGGATGCGTCTGGAAGATCGTCAGCACTTCGAGCAGCAGGTCGCCGAAGTCGGCCGCGTTCAGGACCTTCAGCCGCGCCTGATAGGCGGCATAGAGTTCGCCGCCCTTGCCGTTCGCAAAGGCCTGGGCCTCGCCGGCGGGCACCTTCTCGGGTGTGAGCCCCCGGTTCTTCCAGCCGTCGATATGGGAGGCGAGCTGGCGCGCGGGCCAGCGCTTCTCGTCGATCCCTTCGGCCTGGATGATCTGCTTCATCAGACGCTGCTGGTCGTCGGCGTCGAGAATGGTGAAGTCGGAGCGCAGCCCCGCCAGTTCCGCGTGGCGCCGCAGCATCTTCGCGCCCAGCGCATGAAAGGTGCCGAGCCACTGCATCCCTTCCACCGCACCGCCGATCAGCCCGCCGATCCGGTGGTGCATCTCGCGCGCAGCCTTGTTGGTGAAGGTCACTGCGAGAATCTGTCCCGGCCAGGCGCGCCGTGTGGCCAGCAGATGTGCAAGCCGCGTCGTCAGCACGCGCGTCTTGCCGGTGCCCGCGCCCGCCAGCACCAGCACGGGCCCGTCGAGGCTCTCCACGGCCTCGCGCTGCTCCGCGTTCAGCCCGTCGAGGTAGGGCGCGCGCATGGCACCCACCGCCTGCTGGCTTATGGAGCGGGCTGTCGTTTCCTCGGGAATGCTCCCGAGATCGAAGGGATCACTCGTCATTACTCTTCCGGTGTGAAAGGCGGGGGCGCTTCGCGGGACGAATCCCCGTCGCGCCAGCATAACATGGGGAGCGGGAGGCGCCTTGCCCATGCGGCTTGAGCGCCCGCGGGGCCCATGCTAAATAGTTTGGCATAGCTAAGTCATTGTAATTTCACGAAAAAGACGGGGCAGAATGTGAGCGGGGCGGCCGATACGCGAGACGACACGCGCGAGGTCAACATGATTGTCCTCTCCGTGCTGGCGCTCGCCGTGGGCCTCGCCACCGGGGTCGGCGCGGTGATCTTCCGCTCCATGCTGGTCGGTCTCCATAATTTCTTCTTCTTCGGCGAGCTTTCCCTCACCCCGACATCCGGTGCGACCGGACCGGTCAGCCCGCTCGGCGCGCTCATCATCCTCGTGCCGGTCCTCGGCGGCATCGCTGTCGTCTGGATCACGCGCCGCTTCGCGCCGGAAGCGAAAGGCGGCGGCATCACCGACGTGATGGATGCGGTCTATCACCGTGAGGGAAAGCTCCGTCCGCGCGTCGCCGTGGTGAAGACCATCGCTTCCGCGCTCTCCATCGGCTCGGGCGCGACGGTCGGCCGCGAGGGTCCCATCGTGCAGATCGGCTCGGCCATCGGTTCCGCCGTCGCGCAGTTTTCGCGGCTTCCGTCCTGGCAGCGGATCACGCTGCTCGCGGCGGGGGCGTCGGCCGGCATCTCGGCCACCTTCAACACGCCGCTCGGCGCGGTGCTCTTCGCGCTCGAACTCATCCTGCCCGAAGTCAGCGCGCGTACTTTCCTGCCGGTGGTCATCGCGACAGGCTCGGCCACTTACATCGGCCGCGTCATCTTCGGCTCGTACCCGGCCTTTGTGCTGCCGCAGATGTCCTTCGCGGCCTCCGAGATGGACCACATCTTCAATCTCGGGGCTTTCGTCGTGCTCGGCCTGCTTTCGGGTCTCGTCGCCTGGGGGTTCATTCGCACGCTCCTCTTCGCGGGCGAGGCCATGCCGCGCCGTTTCCCGAACGAATATGTGCGCGCCGCGGCGGGCTTCACGGGCATCGGCATCGCGCTCTTCCTCTTCGCGCATTTCACCGGCCACTACTACATCATCGGTGGCGGCTACGACGCCATCGCGGCGATCCTCGAAGGACATGTGACGACCTTCGCGCTGCTCGCCGTGCTCTGTCTCGCGCAGGTGCTCGCCACCTCACTCTCCATCGGCTCGGGTGCGTCCGGCGGCGTCTTCGCGCCCATGCTTTTCATCGGCGCGGCGCTTGGCGGCGCCTTCGGCGCCTTCCTGCATCTCGTGGACGAAGGTCACGGTATCGGTATTCCCGATTACGCGATCATCGGCATGGCGGCCGTCGTCGGCGGCGGCACAGGCGCGGCCATGACCGCCATCACCATGAATTTCGAGATGACGCGCGACTACAACATCATCGTGCCGCTCATCATCGCGGTTGCGATCTCGATCGGGGTGCGCCGCGGTCTCATGCGCGACAACATCTTCAGCGCCGAGCTTGTCCGTCGCGGCCGTCCCGTGCCGAAGGACCGCTATTCCAATCTCTATCTCGTGCGCAGTGCGCGGGAAGTGATGGATTCGAACATCGCCGTCATGTCGGCGGAACTCACCGTCGCCGACGCCGCGCAATGGGTGACGGAGGCGGGCATGCCGAATTTCCTCGTGCTGCAGGCGGGCGGGCGCATTCAGGGCGTCGTCTCCCTCGACAGCCGCATCCGCACGCCCGAGCTTCTCGGCCGCAAGCCGGAAACCGTGCGCGACATGGCGATTTCCGACTACATCATCGTGCGCGAGAACAACATCCTCGAGGAAGTGATGCGCCGCCTCGCGCAGCGGAACGCGAAGCTCGCCCTCGTCGTGAAGGACAAACCGGGTGTGCCGCGCCCGGCGGACGTCCTCGGCATCATCGGCAAACCGCAGCTCGCCGACGCGATCCTGAAAACGCAGATGCGGTGAGGCGATCTACTTCCGCTTGATCCCGATCACGCGTCCCGCCTGTTCCGGCCGGGCGAGCCCCGCATGGGCTTTCGCGAGCGCCTCGATCTTCTTCTGCGAGGCTTCGGGGAAGGGCGCGGCGCGGCGCGTCTTCATGTCCACGTGGATGCACATCTGCTCGCTCGTCGCGGCGAGATAGCCCTTCTCCGCGTGATACATATGCGCGAAGACATGGAGGCGCTTCGCGTCCGCATCCAGCACCTGATAGGTGATGCGGACCTCATCGCCCTCCAGCAATTCGTCGAGGTAGCAGACATGCACCTCCGCCGTGAAGCAGGAGCCTTCGCCCTGTTTCGTGTAGTCCCAGCCGATGCCCAGGTCGTTGAACAGCTTGTCGAGCGACTGGTCGAACAGCACGTGGTAGTAGGCCATGTTCAGGTGACCATTATAGTCGACCCATTCATGTTCGACGGTGCGCAGCGGGCATTCGAAAGGCGCGGCGAGGGCGGTGTCGGTCATGTCGTTCCTTCCCGGTCGTGTTTTGCGGGGCAGGATAGCAACCCTCCAGCGCTGAAAGGTTGGAAAAAATTGCGCTCCGGGACGATTTTTCGGCGGGGCACTTCGGTGCTACCCTTGTGCGGCAAAGGAAGGATGGCGCCATGAGCGAAGCGGTGGCGAAAATGGCGGGGAGGGAGGCAGCACTCGCCGAACTCGGCGCGCTGCTCGGCGAGCGTTTCACGACGGCGACCGCAATGCGTGAGGCGCATGGCCGAGACGAGTCCTGGCATCCCGTCGCCATGCCCGACGCTGTCGCCTTCGCGGAGACGACGGAGGAGGTCGCCGCCATTGTCCGCATCTGCGCCGCGCATGGTCTTCCGGTCATCCCCTTCGGCGCGGGCACCTCGCTCGAAGGCCATGTCTCCGCCGTGCATGGCGGGCTGTCGCTCGACCTCACGCGCATGGACCGCATTCTCGAAGTGAACGCCGAGGATCTCGACGTGCGCGTCGAGGCGGGCGTCACGCGCAAGGCGCTCAATGAACATCTCCGCGACACAGGGCTCTTCTTTCCGATTGACCCCGGCGCCAATGCGACGCTGGGCGGCATGGTCGCGACGCGCGCCTCGGGCACGAACGCAGTGCGCTACGGCACCATGCGCGAGAACGTCCTCGCGCTCACCGCCGTCATGGCGGACGGCTCCATCGTCCATACCGGTACGCGGGCGCGGAAGTCTTCCGCGGGCTACGACCTGACCCGCCTTCTCGTCGGTTCGGAAGGCACGCTCGGCATCGTCACCGAGGTGACGCTCCGTCTCTACGGCATTCCGGAAGCCGTGCGCTCCGGCGTCGTTCCCTTCGCGAGCATTGAGGGCGCGGTCGATTCCGTCATCGAGACGATCCAGTCGGGCTTGCCGATTGCGCGCATCGAAATTCTCGATCCGCTCTCGATCCGCGCCTGCAACGCCTATTCGAAATTGACGCTCGCCGAAGTGCCGACATTGTTTGTCGAGTTTCACGGCACGGAGGCTTCCGTTGCCGAGCAGGCGGAGCGTTTCGCTGTCATCGCCTCGGAACATGGCGCGGGTGCGGCGGAATGGGCGTCGAAGGCGGAAGACCGCACGCGCCTCTGGGAGGCGCGGCACAACGCCTATTACGCCGCACTCGCCTATGCGCCCGGCAAGAAGGGCATGGTGACGGATGTCTGCGTGCCGATCTCGCGTCTCGCGGAAGCGATTTCAGGCACGCTCGCCGATCTCGAAACCTCCTTCCTCAAGGCGCCCATCGTCGGCCATGTCGGCGACGGCAATTTCCACATGCTGCTCCTGATGGACCCTGCCGACCGGGAGGACCTCGCGGAAGCGACGCGCATCCACGACCTCATGGTCGCCCGCGCCCTCGCGCTTGGCGGCACATGTACCGGCGAACATGGCATCGGTGAGGGCAAGATCAAGTTCCTCGAAGCCGAACACGGGGCAGGCGTCGGCGTCATGCGCGCGATCAAGCAGGCGCTCGATCCGAAGGGTATTCTCAACCCGGGGAAGATTTTTTCCGTATAGGGATTATATATCGATGCCATTGCCGGGCTTGACCCGGCAATCCAGTAGTCGCGAAGCGGTGTCTCTCGTCACAAGAATCTTCTTCAATCCCTGAAGGCGGCAACCTTCGTTCCCCGCCCTGGATGCCCGGATCAAGTCCGGGCATGACAGAAGCAGGAAGGGGAGGACAAATTGCTCGTGCATAAGTTTTTTCACGAGCCGGCAGCCGCCTGTCGTCCAAAATCCGGGAATAAATAATTTTCCTGCCGACCGGCGAACGTTCCGCACGACGCCATGGTACCGGGGATAACGCCACACAAAACCATTCGTGACGTTTCGATGACGGTTCGGTGACAGTCGGCCCGAGATATCCCCTGTTCCCGCTTTTCGGGCGACACTAATCGAGCGTCTGGCGGTAGCGGTTGAGCGACACGATCGACACCGCCGTCAGGAAGGCGAGGAGGGCGAGGAGGTCCGGCGCGATCTCGGCCATGCCGTTTCCCTTCAGCAGGATGCCGCGCACGATCCTGAGAAAATGCGTGAGCGGCAGCACCTCGCCGATCCATTGCGCCCATATCGGCATGCCGCGAAAGGGAAACATGAATCCGGAGAGCAGGATCGACGGCAGGAAGAAGAAGATCGTCATCTGCACGGCCTGCAATTGATTGCGCGCGAGCGTCGAGAAGGTGAAGCCAACGGCGAGGTTTGCTGCGACGAAGAAGAAGAGCACGAAGGCGAGGAGTCCAAGGCTGCCGGTGACGGGCACTTCGAACAGCCAGTAGGCGGCGGCGAGCACGACGGCCGCCTGGATGTAGCCGACGATGATGTAGGGCAGGATCTTTCCCATCATCACCTCGAAGGGGCGCACCGGCATCGTCAGCAGATTTTCCATTGTGCCGCGCTCCGTTTCGCGCGTCATGGCGAGCGCGGTGAAGATGATCATGGTCATGGTGAGGATGACGCCGATGAGGCCCGGCACGATGTTGAGTTCGGTGCGGCCTTCAGCGTTGTAGCGGCGATGGACAATGAGGTTCAGCGGATCGGGCTGCGGTTTCAGCGTCGCAAGCGGTCCTTCAAAGTCTCGGTTCAGCACCTGTTCGGCGAGAATCCGGATTCCGGCGACCGCATTGCCCGTTGCGGCAGGGTCCGTCGCATCGGCGTCGAGCAGCAGCTTGGGCTGCGCGCCGCGTTGCAGTTCGCGGCTGAAGTCCGGCGGTATCTGCAGCACGAACTGCACCTTGCCGGTACTGATCAGCTCGTTCGCTTCCTCCACCGTCTCCGCCCGCGCAACGATGTCGAAATAGTCGGAGTTCTCCATCCCCTTCACGATGCTGCGCGAAAAGACCGAATGGTCCTGGACGAAGATCGCCGTCGGCAGGTGTTTCGGGTCGGAGTTGATCGCATAGCCGAAGAGCACGAGCTGCATCACGGGGATGCCGAGCATCATGGCGAAGGTGAGCCGGTCGCGCCGCATCTGGATGAATTCCTTGCGGATCATCGCGCCGAGACGGGATAGCGAGAAGCGTGAAGCCATGGCGTCACCCGAAATTGTCGGAAGCCGATTGCATCATGTGGATGAAGACGTCTTCGAGCGTTGACTCGACTTTGCGCCACGCGAGATCGGCGTCGCTGCGAAAAGGCGAGATGGCATTCTGCAGGGCATTGTCGTTCGCACCGCTCACATGGAGCGTCGCGCCGAACGGCGCTACCATCGCGACACCGCTGCGTCCCGCGAGATCGCGCGCAAGCCGGTTGATGCGGCGCTGCGAATTGCCGCTGACGAGCCACGTGACGAGGCCGGACTGGCGGATCACTTCGTTCACGGTACCGCGCGCGAGGAGCTTCCCGTAAGCGAGGTAGCAGATCTTGTGGCAGCGTTCCGCCTCGTCCATGTAGTGCGTACTGACGAGAACGGTGAGGCCATTGTCGGCGAGCTGATGAATCTCGTCCCAGAACTCGCGCCGCGCCTTGGGGTCGACGCCGGCCGTCGGTTCGTCGAGCAGCAGCAGCTTCGGTTCGTGCATGATCGCGGCGGCCAGTGCGAGGCGCTGCTTCCAGCCGCCGGACAGTGCGCCCGCAAGCTGGTTCGCACGCGTTTCAAGGCCCAGTTTTTCGAGCGTTTCGCGCACCGCCTGACGCGGCTTCTTCAATCCATAGATCGAGGCAACGAAGGCGAGGTTCTCGCGGATCGAGAGATCCTCATAGAGGCTGAAGCGCTGCGTCATGTAGCCGACCTTCAGCTTGATGAGGTTACTCTCCGAGATGATGTCATGGCCGAGGCAGGTACCTTCTCCGGCGTCCGGCGTCAGCAATCCGCAGAGCATGCGGATCGTCGTCGTCTTGCCGCTGCCGTTCGGTCCGAGGAAGCCATAGATCTCGCCCTCGCGCACCTGCATGTCGATGCCGTCCACCACGGTCGTCGCGCCGAAGCTCTTGGTGAGTCCATGCACGTCGATGACGAGAGGGGCATCTTCCGCCGGTTCCGCGCGATGCGTCTGGCTCATGGCGGACTACTCGGCTGCCGGTGGCGCTGCAAGCGTCACCGTGACGGGTTGGCCTGGGTGCAGCGATTCCGGTTCCTTGTCGGGTGTCGCTTCCGCCATGTAGACGAGCTTTTCTTTTGACCGGTCGCTGTAGATCACGGGCGGTGTGAATTCCGCTTGAGTGGAGATGAAACGGATCATGCCTGTGAGATCTTTCGGGCAATTGCTGCACGCGAAATGTACCTGAGCACCTTCCTCCAGATGAGCGAGCGCTGCCTCCGGTACGAAAAAACGCACCTTGATGTTCTGCGGCGGCAGCAGCGAGACGACTGGCTGGCTCGGATTCACGAATTCACCTTCGCGGAAAAGCACGTCCTGCACGATGGCGCCGGCGGGCGCGTGACCTTCGCGCCGGGAGAGCCGCCATTTCGCCTGATCGAGTGCGGAGGCGGCGGTGAGCGTCGCTGCGCCCGCGCGGTCGCGGCGGGCGCGCGCCGTGTCGAGTTCAGCCTGTGCGACGTTGCGCTGCTTGCGGAGTTCGAGTTTGCGCTGGAGGTCGAGCTCAGCTTCACGGAGCGTCGCCTTGGCTTCGGCGAGCGTCGCCGCCGCGCCTTCGAGTGCGGCCTCTTCCGATGCGGTTTCGAGTCTGAAGAGGAGATCGCCCGCTTTCACGTGATCGCCGCGCTCTACCTCGATCGCTTCGACGAGGCCACCGTCTATCGGTGCGACGCGCACATAGTCACCCTCGGCATAGCCCTGCCAGGTATCCTTCGGCGGTTCGTCACAGCCGGTGAGAAGAAGCGCGGCCAGGCAAGCGGACAGGAGGGAATGGAGGCGCATCGCTTACGCCTCCCTGTCTGCTGCGAGGCCGCGCGTGACGAATTCCGCATGGGCGGTGAAGAACCCGTCGGGATCGAGTTGCGGAAGTTCGCCGAACGTGTTTCGGGCGATGGTGTTCAGGAGAATCGGAAAGATGATTTCCTGCACGGCGGCATCTACGTTGCATTGCCGGAACTCGCCGCGTGCGATGCCGAGCCTGACGATGCGCCCAACATTCCTGAAGCCGCGCTCGACGACGTGGTCGCGGTAGAACTCGCGAATCTCCGGAAAGTTACCTGCCTCGGACAGGATGATCTTTGCCAGCGAGGGCAGGGGCGTTGTCGTCGTGATCTCCTTCAGTTTGCCGATCACGAAATCCAGCAGTTCGGCACTTGAGCCTTCATAGGTATCGAGCAGCTTTTCGATTTCGTCGAAACGGGGCGTGGCGATCTCGCGCACGATGGCGGCAAAGAGGTCGGCCTTGCTCTCGAAATAGAGGTAGATCGTCGCCTTGCTGACGCCCGCCGCCTCCGCGACATCCTCAAGGCGTGCGGCCGCGAAGCCGCGTTCCGAGAAGACTTCGAGTCCCGCCGCCATGATCTCGGCTGGGCGGTCTTCCTTCCGCCGCTGCCATTTCTGTTCCTGCGGGCTCGGATTCATCGGCGGGTTTCTCTCAAATAAATAACTGACTAGTCAGTTATTTATTTGTTCAAACTCGAGCCGTCAAGAGGGCCCGGGGCAGACCCAGCAACTTGTTGGAACAAAAGAGAAAGTTTCAACGGCAGGTCAGAATGGGGGGCGGGGGCGGCCCTGCCGACACTCTCAAAAGCTATCAAGTGTCTGTATCGTCCTCTGGATCGTCCGAATTTGCGTCCCGCTCGATCTGCTTGCCATCGAGGTCCCTGCGGCGGCGTTTTTCCTCATCCTTGGCGCGTTTCTTTGCGGCACCGCTCCGCCCGAACTTGACCCTGTTCGCAGCGGCCTCGTTCTCGCGTTCCTTTTTCGCGGCGCGCTTCTTTTCATCACGCGCCGTTTTTTTGAATGAGGCGAAATTAACTATATTTCCGCGATCCGAATCCATAATTTGCCTGCCATATATTCAGAAAGACCCGTCGCGCAGCTTCATCTGCGAGATTAGGACAAAGACGGACGGCAAGGAACGGGGTGGGTGCGCCGGTCCCTCACCCGGCGTTGCTGAGCTGGAGATACTTTTGAATTCGATTCTGACCTATATCGCCGGTCTTCTCGTCGTTCTGCTCTTTGCAGCTCTCGTGGGCCCCGGCCTTGTCGACTGGAACCAGTTTCGCGAAGGGATCGAAGCCCAGGCGTCCGAAGCGGCGGGCCGCCCGGTCAGCATCGGTGGCGATATCAGATTCCGGATTCTTCCTGCGCCGCACATGACACTCAACAAGATAAGGATCGGCCATCAGCCGAATGCCAACTCCCTGCCTTCGGAGCTGCATTTTGCAACGTTCGAGGAGATAGATGCCGAGATTGCGCTGACGCCGCTGCTCGGAGGCGACGTTAAGGTCACGAGTGTCCGTGTCGTTCGTCCAGAGATCAATCTGGAAGTACTGCCGGATGGAAGTGCGAACTGGCGTGGCCTCAATATCGCGGAGCGGATGCCGGCAGAAGGCATGTTCTCACTCGCGTCGATCAGTCTCGAAAAAGCGAGTTTCGACAATGGCATCGTCAACTACCGCAATCGCATAAACGGGCGCAGTTGGCGGGCCGAGGAAGTAAACGGCGAAGTTGTTGCAACGTCGCTTCTGGGGCCGTTGCGTTCCGAGGTCAGTGCGACGATCGGGGGAGTCCCGCTTGTCTTGCGGCTTGGACTCGGTTCCTTCGGAGGAGACAAGGCTTTCCAGGTCACAGCGGAAGCCGAAACCCCCGATTATCCGGTCCAGTTTCTGTTTTCGGGCGTCGCTACCGAGTTCTCGCTCGCTGCCCGCCTCGACGGCAATGGGCGTTTGCGGATCGGACAGAGCGGCGAGCAAGGAGCGGCAAGCGAACCATCGCTGAGGGTCGACGCGGCAATGGTCGTCAATGCCCGCCGCGCAAACCTGCGAAGCCTGTCGGTGAGGTCCGGCGGTTCGTCGCTTGAAGGATCGGCCACGGTCCGTTGGGACAGAAGGCCGGACTTCTCGCTGCAGCTTGCGGCGGAAAACTTCACGCTCGACCCGTTCCTCGACCGCTTTGCATCGGCATCCAGTTCAAGCGGGCAGGAACTTCTCGATGCGCTTCTGGTCAGCCAGCCTCCCGAGTGGATAGATGGCAACGTCGAAATCGCAACGGGGACGCTGACAGTACGCGATGTGCTTGTGCGGGGAATGAAACTCGATGCCGCGCTGAAAGATGGTCATATCAATATTGCCGAGGCAAAAGGCGAACTCGGCGGTTCGACCGATGTCGGTATTCGCGGCAGGGTGTCGCCGGTGGAGGCGGGCTCCCGTTTCGAGGGAACAGCTTCGGTGCTGAGCGCAAATATTGCGGCTCTTGCCTATTGGCTGGCGCCGCCGGGCGACCCGGAAGAGAACGGCCGGGTGACGCCGCGTGGACGTCCCTTTGCAGCCAAGGCAGAGCTGCGCCTTGAGCCAGGTGTAACAAAGTTGAACGACCTCGCGATGGATTATGCGAGCAACCTCGCGAAACCAGCATTGCGCGGCGACGTCTCCTATCGAAGTGATGAATCTCGTGCCGGCATAGAAGCAAAGCTCGATGTCAGAGATTTCGATTTCGATCCGCTGATTTCGCTACTGCCGGCGACGGCCGATCCGCTTCTCTTCTTCAATGCGCATGACATTGCGCTGACCCTGAAGGCAGACCGGCTTTCTCTTTTCGACCAGGAGATGAAAGACGTCGAAACGGAAATGTCGCTCGAGAGGGGGAGCCTCGATGTGCCTCGCCTCGATATCGGCGATATTGCAGGTGCCTCGCTTACTTTTTCGGGCAGGCTCGACAACGTCACGACCGGTGATCGGGAGGACGTGAAGGGACAATTCAAGAGTTCGATCCATGCGGAACGTTTCGGTGGTCTGCTCCAGATCGGTGGCTTCAATGTTCCCGATGTCGAAGGGCCGGTCGATATCGTCATTACCGGCATTTCGGGCGAAGCGGATGACAGCGAGGCTCGCGTAGATACGCTGACGCTCCAGGGAACCATACGCGGAAGCCGTGTCGATGGCGTTTTGAAGCGGTTGCATGAAGCGGAGGGCGGTGTGGACCGTCTCGATATCGTTGCCAATGCGGCCAACGACAAAGGGCGGATTCTTATCGAACAGCTTGGATTGTCCCCGCGAGAAGACCTCGCAGGGTCGGGTACGGTGTCCGTCCAGCTCGATGGTGATGCCGGCAGCGGCTATGAAGCGAACTTTCGTGTCAATGTGAGTGGAACGACCCTGACGGCGCGAGGAAAGGTCGAAAAACCCTTCGAGGCGCTCCGTTTTGCCGGCCGTGCGGATATCGCCGCTTCGGGTGTGATGCATGTCATGGGCTCCTTTGGCGCGCCGGAGCCTCTCGCCGCATGGATCGGCAATCAGGCCTCAGGGCCGGGTTTCGTTTTTTCGTCGGATGTCGTCTGGGACAAGGAAAGTCTTGTACTCAGTGATTTCGAGAGCGTGGCGGGTAACTTCCGTCTGTCGGGGAACGCTGGCTGGCGAGCGGGCGAGGGCGAACAACTGCCGAAGGTGACGGGAACGCTGGAAGCGAACGTCATCGATCTCACCTCCCTTGTTGCCGCCGAGGACGGCGAAAACGGTATATGGCCCGTTGATGCGCTGGATTGGTCGTTGCTTGCCCGCATGGAAGGCGATGTCGACCTCAAGGCAGGCGCCGTCCGGCTCGGCGCGCTGCCAATTGGTGATGTTTCCACGCATCTCGCCCTTTCGCACGGTGTTCTGACGGCATCGCCCTTTGTCGGCACTTATGGTGGAGGGCGGTTGTCCGCCGGAGCGCGCATCGAAGGTGGAACAGGCGAGCCTGGTATCGGGTTGACGATTCTTCTCGAGGAAGCCGAATTGCGAAAGTCGAGCACTCCCGTTGCAGGCGTCGCACCCGGTAATGGCCGTCTCGATTTCAGTGCACAATTGCAGGGACAGGGACGGAGCTGGTTTGCGCTGGTTTCGTCGGTGACAGGAACGGGGACGATTGCCCTTTCCGATGCGGCGTTCGAGCCGCTCGATATAGCGGGCTTTTCCGACGCGCTTGCAGAGATCGAAACGATAGAAGCCTTTCCCGTTCTGGTGACGCAGGAGCTCTTTCAGGGCACTACGTCGGTGAGGGGGATTTCGGGCGAGTTCTCGGTGAGCGACGGGGTGATGCGTTTTGCCGATCCCGAGATAGGTCTGGAAGACGGAAGCGGCGAAATTGGCCTTGTTTACGATCTCCCGCGCCTGGCTGCAGAAGCCGATCTTGTGGTGACGCTGAACGAACCCGAAGGCGCACCGCCCTTCGGTATTTCGGCCGCTGGACGGCCGGGACGGATCGCAGTCGAAACACATATGCTGGCGCTGCAAAATTTTGTCGCCAGCCGGTTGCTGGCACGCAGCATCGAGGAGACCGGTGCCGAGGTGCCGGGAGATTTGCGCGATTTGATGGAGCTGCCGCCTGCTGCCGGGGCGGTGGTGACGCCGATGCCGAGGCCCTCCCTTCCCGATTGATGGCCATCAGTTGTCCGGGGCGCAGGTCCGTCCGTCGGAGTTTTGCAGCGCATTGAGAATATAGACGCGGATTGCGGACGAGAGGCTCCCCTTTCCGCCGCGCGCGGTATCGATGCGGCGAACGAGTTCGTTCACGGACGTCTTCTCACTGCAGGCGCGTTCCTTCAGAGCATCCCAGAATGGCCGTTCGAGCGAGATCGACGTGCGGTGCCCGGCGATCGTCACGGAGCGCTTGACGTCCTCGATGTCTCCGCTCGCCATTCGGTCCTCCGGGTTATTCCGGCGCGATCATCTTTTCGGGCCGGACGACCGCGTCGAATTCCTCGTCCGTCACATAGCCGCCGCCGACCGCTTCCTCGCGAAGCGTCGTACCGTTCTTGTGTGCCGTCTTGGCGATCTTCGCCGCGTTGTCATAGCCGATCTTCGGCGCGAGTGCAGTGACCAGCATCAGCGAACGCTCGAGCGCGGCCTTGATGTTGTCTTCGCGCGGCTCGATGCCCACGACGCAATTATCGGTGAAGCTCACTGCGGCATCGGCCATGAGACGCACAGACTGCAGGAAGTTGTAGGCCATGACGGGGTTGTAGACGTTGAGTTCAAAATGGCCCTGGCTTCCGGCGAAGGTGAGAGCGGCGTGGTTGCCGAATATCTGCACGCAGACCTGCGTCATCGCTTCGCACTGGGTCGGATTCACCTTGCCCGGCATGATCGAGGAGCCGGGTTCGTTTTCCGGCAGCGACAGTTCGCCAAGACCCGAGCGCGGGCCGGAACCGAGGAAACGGATGTCGTTCGCGATCTTGAAGAGCGAGGCCGCGACCGTGTTTATCGCACCGTGGCTGAAGACCATCGCGTCGTGCGCGGCCAGCGCCTCGAACTTGTTGGGCGCGGTCTTGAAGGGAAGCTTCGTGATCGCGGCTATCTTCTCGGCAACCGCTTCGGCGAAACCGACCGGCGCATTCAGTCCGGTGCCGACTGCCGTGCCACCCTGTGCAAGTTCCATCAGTTTCGGCAGCGTCTGTTCGATGCGGGCGATGCCGTTCTCGACCTGCGCCGTATAACCGGAGAACTCCTGACCAAGCGTCAGCGGAGTTGCGTCCTGCGTATGCGTGCGGCCGATCTTGATAATCTTGTTCCAGGCTTCTGCCTTGTCGTTCAGGGCGTTGCGGAGTTTCTGCAGTGCCGGGATCAGGCGGTGGTGAATTTCTTCCGCGCAGGCGACATGCATGGCTGTCGGGTAGGTGTCGTTCGACGACTGGCTCATATTGCAGTGGTCGTTCGGGTGAACCGGCTTTTTCGAACCCATTTCGCCGCCCATGATTTCGATGGCGCGATTCGAAATGACTTCGTTGGCGTTCATGTTGGATTGCGTGCCCGAACCCGTCTGCCAGACAACGAGAGGGAAGTGTTCGTCGAGCTTGCCTTCGATCACTTCCTGTGCCGCCTGCACGATGGCCTTGCCGATACCCGGATCGAGGCGCCCAAGTTCCATGTTGGCTTCCGCCGCGGCCCGCTTCACGATGCCAAGCGCGCGGACGACCGGCAGGGGCTGTTTTTCCCAACCGATCCTGAAGTTGCCGCGCGAACGCTCCGCCTGCGCGCCCCAGTATCTGTCGGCAGCCACTTCGATCGGGCCAAACGTATCCGTTTCGGTGCGGGTCTTGGTCATGGTCAGGCGCTCCAGCAGGGCTTGCCGCCGCAGGTCGGGCGGGAAAGGTCGATTGGGCGCTGATTTAGCATGTGGGGTCGGGAGCGCCAAGGCGCAGCCGATTGACTATTTCTTCCGGAATGCGTCGAGGCTCACGACCTCGCCCGACGTGTCGGCCGCAGGCTCCTCGGGGTTGGAGGCTTCGACGGCCCGCTCTTCGGCAATGTTGGTGCCGGCGCTCACGCCTTCGACCTGGAATTGCAGGCCGAACTGCACACTCGGATCGAAGAAACCCTGCACGGCCGAGAAAGGGACGACGAGACGTTCGGGAATCTTGTTGAAGGTGAGGTCGACGGAGAAACGTTCGTCGTTCACTTCGAGATTCCAGAACTGGTGCTGCAGCACAATGGTCATTTCCTCGGGGTACTGCGATTGCAGCTTCTCGGAAATGTCGACGCCGGGCGCGTCGGTGCGGAACGAAATATAGAAATGATGTTCGCCAGGCAGACCGTCGTCCCGCGCAATCTTCAGCGCGCGCCGCACAACGCCCCGCAAGGCGTCCTGGGCCAGCACATCGTATCGCATCAGGTCATCGGCCAATTGTCACTCCGAGGAAGGTTGAGTCGAGTTTGCTAAGATAACAACGATTCAATCAGCGTTTGGCTGCGAAATCCAGACGAACAGGGTAATCCAGTGAGTACATCCGCCGGATTCTCGTTCATGTGGCGCCGGCGACACCGCTACTCGCATGAACAATGTGACATGAAAAGTGGGGGCTTCTGTTGCCAGGTGCCCCCGAACCCCGCCTTACCCGGCTAAGGGCAAGGGCTTAGATCGAGGTTGTCGCACTGCTTACGCAGCGAGACGTGCCTCAGCATAGTTGTCGTTGGCAACTATAAAACGGCCCGATAACGGTGGGTACCATGCCGGGCAAAAAGACTGTCTTTACACCCTCGTCGATCCTGGTTCGCCCCCAAGGTCCCTGCCGCGACAGGGGAAAAATGGTGGAGGCGCCGGGTACTGCCCCCGGGTCCGAATGGCTTATTGCACAGTCCGTTTATCGCCATAGCCGGACGGAAATCCGCCGGCACCCTTAATATAGGGCCAAATTTCCTTATTTGAAGTGTATTCGGCGTGGGCTTACCCCTGCGGCAACTGCTCGCGGAAAAAGCGGATCGCATTGCCGCCCATCACCTTCGCGATCTCCTCATCGGTGAAGCCCCCCTTCTGCATTTCCGCCGTCAGCACGGCGAGTTCCGAGGTGTCGAAGGCGACGGGCACGGCGCCGTCATAGTCGGAGCCGAGCGCGACGTGATCGGCGCCGAGAAAGTCGATCGCGTAGCGGATCGATTTCACGATCTCGGCGGGAGCGGGGTCGCAGACCGCGCCCTTCCAGTAACCGATGCCGACAAGGCCACCCGCGTCCGCGATCCGCTTCATCAGCGCATCGTCGAGATTGCGCGGGCTGTCGCAGGCGCCGCGGATGCCCGTATGCGAGACGACGACGGGCCGGGTCGCGATATCGAGCGTGTCGCTCACCACGGCGGGTGATGCATGGGCAAGATCGACGATGATCTCGAGCCGTTCCATCTCCCGCACTGCGTCGCGGCCGAATTCCGTCAGCCCCTCGCCCGAAAGCCCATGCAGAGAGCCGCCGAGTTCGTTATCGAAGAAATGTGTAAGGCCCATCATCCGGTAGCCGGCGGCATAAAGCTTTTCGACATTCCCGACCCTGCCCTCGAGGGGGTGAGAACCTTCGGTGGCAAGAAGGCCACCGACGGGGCGGCTGCCATCGCCGCGTGCCTCGATCAGCCGGTCGATGTCGGCGGCGGTCCGGACGATCGTCAGGTCACCGCCGGACGCTTCCTCGGCGCGGTGGAGCTTTTCGGCCTGATAGAGTGCGCGTTCGAAAAGACTGTCCCATGTACGCGCGGGCCAGCGCTGCACCATGGCGAGCAGGGTGATGACGTCGCTATCGCCGCTGGTGCCGACATAGCGCTGGTCGCGCGGCACCTTGGTCACCACGGAGAAGACCTGCAAGGTCACATTGCCGTCCACCAGGCGAGGCAGGTCGACATGGCCCCTCTCCGCCCGATCCAGCGGGTCGCGCGCCCAGAGCAGCGTGTCGGCGTGAAGATCCACGACAGCAAGTTCGCCGTGCCGCGCGCGAGCCCCTTCTGTTATGTCGATTGGGCCACCATCCACGATCCGGTTGATCTGCCCTTCCAGCGCACCCGGTAGCAGGGCGAGGCCGGCTATCAGCACGACCAGGATGGCTGCCCCGATGCCGATGAAAATGCGCTTCATGGTTTTCCTCCCGTCTGCTTTTGGGCCGCATTCTGGCGGGGCCGGGCCCGCCCGGCCAGCCTTTCCGCAATTGCCGCAAATATATTGTGGACAAGAGCGGCGCCGGACGGGGCCGAGGTGGCGGGGCAGGGGCTCTCCGCGCTACACTGAGACACCGAATCTCAGGAACCACCGATGCAGCAGTATCTCGACCTCATGCGCCTTGCGCGCGACACGGGCGTGACCAAGACCGACCGCACGGGCACGGGCACGCGGAGTATTTTCGGTCACCAGATGCGCTTCGACCTGGCGCAGGGATTTCCGCTCGTCACGACCAAGAAGCTGCATACGAAATCTATCATTCACGAATTGCTCTGGTTTCTCTCGGGTGACACCAATACGCGCTACCTGAAGACCAACGGCGTCAGCATCTGGGACGAGTGGGCGGACGAGAACGGCGAACTTGGCCCCGTCTACGGACATCAATGGCGTTCATGGCCGACGCCGGACGGCGAAAAGATCGACCAGATCAGGAATCTTCTCGAACAGATCAAATCGAACCCGGATTCCCGCCGCCTCATCGTTTCGGCGTGGAACGTTGCCGATGTCGACAAGATGGCGCTGCCGCCCTGCCATTGCCTGTTCCAGTTCTATGTGGCCGACGGCAAGCTTTCGTGCCAGCTCTACCAGCGTTCAGCTGACATCTTTCTCGGCGTGCCCTTCAACATCGCCTCCTATGCGCTCCTTACCATGATGGTGGCACAGGTGACGGGGCTCGAAGCGGGTGAGTTCATTCATACCTTTGGCGATGCGCACCTCTATCTCAATCATCTCGATCAGGCGGACAAGCAGCTCTCTCGCTCGCCGAAGCCGTTGCCCGTCATGCGCATCAATCCGGATGTGAAGAGCCTGTTCGACTTTACCTACGACGATTTCACGCTCGAAGGCTACGACGCGCATCCGCATATTGCCGCGCCCGTTGCCGTGTGACGGGCTCGTGTGATGCGGTTGCGCCGGCGTCTCCTGCTTTTCGCGCTGGTAATGGCTGTGCTCTTCCTGGCGGCATTCTCGATGTTCATCATATTGGTCAGCATGCGCCCGCTCGATCCTGAAATGCTGCGTGCACCAGGTTTCTCGCAAGACGAAACGGGTGCATTGGAAGCGGGGTTTGCGTGACGCTTCATGTTTCCTTTGTCGTCGCTATCGCAGAGAACGGGGTCATCGGCCGCGACAACGGATTGCCCTGGCGACTGTCGGGCGACATGGCCTTCTTCAAGCGCGTAACCATGGGCAAACCCGTCATCATGGGACGAAAGACGTGGGAATCTCTGCCGAGAAGGCCTCTTCCCGGCCGTCCCAACATCGTGGTGACGCGCGATTCCGGTTACGAAGCGCATGGAGCCGAAGTCGCCGCCTCGGCGGAAGCGGCGCTCTTGCGCGGCAGAGAGCTGGCAGCAGAGCTTGGCGTGGACGAAATAGCCGTGATCGGCGGCGCGCAGCTTTACGCTGAAATGTTCGACCATGCGACGCGACTCTATATCACGGAAGTTCATGCGGCGCCCGAGGGCGATGTGAGTTTTCCCGCTTTCGATGCCGCGCGGTGGCGCGAGGTTTCGCGCGAGCGTCACGAAGCGGGAGAGAAGGACAGCTCACCTTATTCCTTCGTGCTCATGGAACGGCGCGATTGAGTTTCGCGGCCTGCCGCCTCACAATGCGCCTTCATTGATTTCACGAGATTTCCCGGACGGAGACAGCGATGGACGTGCGCGCGGCGGTGGCATTCGAGGCGGGCAAGCCGCTTGAGATCGAGACGGTGCAGCTTGAAGGCCCGAAGGCGGGCGAAGTGCTGATCGAGGTGAAAGCGACCGGTATCTGCCACACCGATGCCTTCACGCTGTCCGGAGAAGACCCCGAAGGCGCGTTTCCCGCGATCCTCGGCCATGAGGGTGCGGGCGTCGTTGTCGAGGTCGGCCCGGGTGTGAAGTCGCTCGCAGTCGGCGACCACGTGATCCCGCTCTACACCCCCGAATGCCGCGAGTGCAAAAGCTGCACAAGCCACAAGACGAACCTGTGCACCTCGATCCGTGCGACGCAGGGCAAGGGCGTGATGCCTGACGGCACCAGCCGCTTCTCCTACAAGGGCAAACCGGTGCTGCACTACATGGGCTGCTCCACCTTCGCGAACTACACGGTGCTGCCCGAGATCGCGCTTGCGAAGGTCCGCAAGGACGCACCCTTCGACAAGATCTGCTACATCGGCTGCGGCGTCACCACCGGCGTCGGCGCGGTCATCTTCACAGCGGGTGTGGAACCGGGCGCCAATGTCGTCGTCTTCGGCCTTGGCGGCATCGGCCTCAACGTCATCCAGGGCGCGCGCATCGCGGGTGCGGACAAGATCGTCGGCGTCGACATCAACCCCGCACGCGAAAGCCTCGCGCGACAGTTCGGCATGACGCATTTCGTGAATCCGAAGGAGATCAAGGGCGACGTCGTCGGCCACCTCGTCGAACTCACGGGCGGCGGTGCCGATTACAGCTTCGAATGCATCGGCAATGTGAACACCATGCGCCAGGCCCTTGAATGCTGCCATCGCGGCTGGGGCGAGAGCATCATCATCGGTGTGGCGGGCGCGGGACAGGAAATTTCGACGCGTCCTTTCCAGCTTGTTACCGGCCGCGTCTGGAAGGGTACCGCTTTCGGCGGTGCGCGCGGACGCACCGACGTGCCGAAGATCGTCGACTGGTACATGGACGGCAAGATCAACATCGACGACCTCATCACCCACACCATGCCGCTCGAGGACATCAACAAGGGCTTCGACCTCATGCATGAGGGCAAGTCGATCCGCTCGGTGGTCGTCTACTGATGTCGGTGGAAGTCCTCTCCTCGCATCGCTGCTTCGGCGGCACGCTCAATATCTGCCGTCATGCTTCGGCGGCAACGGGCACGCCGATGCGTTTCTCGGTCTTCGTGCCGGAAGGAAAGGGACCTTTCCCGGCGGTCACCTTCCTCGCGGGGCTCACCTGCACGGAAGAGAATTTCACGACCAAGGCAGGCGCCTATGAAGCGGCATCGAAGCTCGGTCTGGCCGTCGTCGCGCCGGATACGAGCCCGCGTGGGCCGGGGGTCGCGGATGACGAGGCCTACGATCTGGGGCAGGGTGCCGGCTTCTATATCGATGCGACGGAGAAGCCCTGGGCACCCCATTTCGCGATGGAGAGCTA
Source organism: Parvibaculum sp. (assembly GCA_017642695.1). GTDB lineage: Bacteria > Pseudomonadota > Alphaproteobacteria > Parvibaculales > Parvibaculaceae > Parvibaculum. The sequence goes on from JAEPQD010000002.1 coordinate 603,884, forward strand.
TGTCATCCGCGATCTCGCCTCGGCGGTGCGCGACAACTTCCCTGTGGACGGCAGGCGACAGTCGATTACCGGTCATTCGATGGGTGGGCATGGCGCGCTCACGCTCGCGCTCAAATATCCTGAACATTTCCGCTCCGTATCGGCTTTCGCGCCCATCGTGTCGCCCACGCGCTGCCCGTGGGGCGAAAAGGCATTCACGGCCTATCTCGGCGAGGACCGCTCGGCCTGGGCCGCGCATGATGCGTCCGCGCTCATGGCGAGCGGCCGCGCTGTCGGTCATTTCGACGACATTCTGATCGATCAGGGGCTCGGCGATCAATTTCTCGAAGGGCAGTTGAAGCCCGAACTCTTCGAGGAGGCTTGCGCGATGCACCGGCAGACTCTCACGCTCCGCCGGCACGAGGGCTATGACCATTCCTATTATTTCATCCAGACTTTCATCGGTGATCATCTCACGTTTCACGCCGAGCGCCTTAAATGACTGGCGTCGTCGACGTCGCAATCGTCGGTGCAGGTGCCGCCGGTCTCGGGGCCGCTCGGCGGGCCAATGAGCTCGGCCTCTCTTGTTATCTCCTCGAGGCCAAGACGCGTATCGGCGGGCGCGCTTTCACGGATACGGAAACCTTTGGCGTCGCCTGGGACCGCGGTGCGCATTGGCTGCATTCGGCGGACGTCAATCCACTGACAGAGATTGCGGACGAACTCGGTCACCCCTATCTCGCCCGTCCGCGGCCTTTCGACGGACGTTTCCATCTCGGTTCGCACTGGGGCGAGAGCGCGGACTGGCGCGGCTATCGCGACGAGTTCGAAAATGCGACGGCGCGCGCCGTTGAAGCGGGGGAGGCTGGCCGGGACATCGCCGCTCTCGATCTCATGGACACGTCTTCCCGCTGGGCGCGCATGGTGCATCACATCTTCGCGGCCGTGTCGGGTATGCCGCCGTCCGAGATTTCGACTGCCGATCTTGCCGCCTATCGCGATACCGAAGCAAACTGGCCACTCGAGCGGGGCTACGGGGCACTCCTGGCGGCATGCTATGCCGGTCTCCCGGTCGAACTCTCCACACCGGTCTCCGCGATCGATACGAGCGGCACTCATATACTTCTGGAAACGCCGCGCGGCACCGCGCGGGCGCGCAGCCTCATCATCACGGCCTCGACGAATGTGCTCGCCTCCGGCGCGATCCGCTTCACGCCGGAACTGCCGCCCGCCTTGCAGTCGGCGTTTGCAGGCGTGCCGACGGGCAGCGCCAACAAGGTCGCCTTCCACTTCCGGCGAGATGTGTTCGGTTTACCTGACACGAGCTATGTAAGTTTCATGGACGAGCGCGATGCGTCGCGGCCTGCCTGTTCGTTCCAGATAAGACCCTTCGGCCATGATCTCGCCATCGCCTATCTGGGCGGCGACCTTTCCGCCAATCTCGAACGTGGCGGTGAAGACGAGATGAAGGACTTCGCGCGCGCTGCGCTTGGCGACATGTTCGGGTCGGACATTTTCAGAGAACTTTCCGGCGTTGCCGCAACGTCATGGACGACCGATCCGCATACGCTCGGCGCCTATTCCTGTGCCGCTCCCGGTCATGCGCATGAGCGAGCCGTGCTGGCGGAACCTGTCAGCGAAAGGTTCTTTCTCGCGGGCGAGGCCGTTTCCGCCGACTGGTATTCGACGGTTCATGGTGCGCATGTCACCGGCATCGAGGCGGCGGACAAGGCAGCGGCTTATCTCGACCGCGCCGTTGCGGCGGCGCTGCCGCGTTGACAGAATGCGGGACAACAAGAACACGGTAAAAGGCAGGGAGAGAGAAATGGCGGAAATGAAACTGATCGCCGACGGGTTGAAGTTTCCCGAAGGTCCGATTGCGATGCCGGACGGGAGCATCATTCTGGTCGAGATCGCGCGAGGTACGCTGACCCGGATCACGCCGGACGGGAAAAAGGAAATTGTCGCGGAACCGGGCGGCGGACCGAACGGCGCCGCGATCGGTCCCGATGGTGCCTGCTACATCTGCAACAATGGCGGTTTCGAGTGGCATGACCGCGACGGGCTTCTCTTCCCCGGTGACATTGCGAAAGATTATTCGGGCGGCCGCATTGAACGCGTCGACGTCAAGACCGGCAAGGTCGAGAAGCTCTACACCGAGTGCAACGGCATTCCGCTCAACGGTCCGAACGACATCGTTTTCGACAAGTCGGGCGGGTTCTGGTTCACCGATCTCGGCAAGGGCCGCGGCCGTACGCAGGATCGTGGCGGGCTCTACTATGCGAAGCCCGACGGTTCCTCGATCAAGGAAGTCGTCTTCCCGATTACCAGTCCGAACGGTGTCGGCCTGTCGCCGGACGAGAAGACTGTCTATGTCGCCGACACGATTCCGGGCCGTCTCTGGGCCTTCGATATCGTGGCGCCGGGCGAGGTTGCACCGCCTGAAGGGCCGTTGCCCGGGCGTTTTGTTGGCTCGCCTGCAGGTCTCAACTTCTTCGATTCGCTTGCGGTCGATTCCCAGGGCAATGTCTGCGTCGCGACGATCTTCAATGCGGGCATCACGTCCTTCTCGCCGGACGGCTCGAAGATCGTCCATACGCCCACCGACGATGTGATCACCACCAACATCTGCTTCGGCGGCAGGGACCTGAAAACGGCCTATATCACGCTGTCGACGACGGGCCGTCTTGTCGCCATGGACTGGCCGGTCGCGGGGCTCGCGCTCAACTTCCTCAACAAGTGATACACGGGTTTTCAAAGACACGTTCCGGTTGCGGAACGTGTCTTTGTGCCGTTGCGGGACCGTGCAACCATGCGCCGCCTTTGGGGTACACGGCGTTCGATTTCATACAGGGAGGACTACGATGCGCCTATTTGTCAGTGTGCTCGTTGCGTTGTTTGCGTTCACCGGAGCGGCTCTTGCCGATCCATTTGCGAATTTCTACGGCAATACCGTCAAGGTGACCGGCGCCGCTGGTGAGCGGTCGGTCTATATCGACGAAGGCGGTTCCTATTCGCAGAAGCTGCCGGACGGCAGCACGGCGGAAGGGAAGTACGAAATCGACGGCGAGACCGCCTGCTTCCTCGGCGGCGAGCAGCCCTATTGCGTACCAGCGCAGGCGCGCGAGGTCGGCGAGACCTGGGAGCTGACCGCACCGGACGGCTCCACGGAAACGGCGACGCTGGTCGCCGGCCGCTAAGCCGATTGTCATCGCAATGATCTACGGCCGGTCCTTCGGGGCCGGTCGTTTTCGTTTCGGTCAATCCTCGATGGAGATGGCAGGCGCCTTGCGCGCAGCGGCGCCCATTGCGCGGTCGAGGTGCTCGCCGACGCGGGCGGCGATGTCGAGGAAGGGCTTCGCCTCAGCGCTGTCTGGTGCGGTCGCGACGACAGGTTCGCCGTTGTCCGACTTTTCGCGGATCGTCATGTGGAGCGGCACTTCGCCGAGGAAGTCGCAGCCGAGTTTCTCGGCCATGCGGCGCGCACCGCCCTCGCCGAAGATGTAGGACTTCTCGCCCGAGCCGGGGCTCACGAAGTAGGCCATGTTCTCGACGATACCGAACACGGGCACATGCGTCTTCTCGAACATGGCGAAACCCTTGCGCGCGTCGATCAGCGCGATCTCCTGCGGTGTCGAAACAACAATGGCGCCCGTCAGTGGTACACGTTGAGCCATGGTGAGCTGCGCATCGCCCGTTCCCGGCGGCATGTCGACGACCAGTACGTCGAGTTCGCCCCATTCGACGTCACTCAACATCTGCGTAAGTGCGGATTGAACCATCGGCCCGCGCCAGATCATCGGCGTGTCCTCGCTTACGAGATAGCCGATCGACATGGTCCGAATGCCGTACTTCTCCTTCGGCAGAAGTTTCTTTCCATCCTTGCTCTCGGGCTTGCCCGTCAAACCCATCATGCGGGGAATCGACGGACCGTAGATATCGGCATCGAGGAGACCGACACGGCGGCCGAGTTTCGAAAGCGCGAGCGCCAGGTTCACGGCGACGGTTGATTTTCCGACACCGCCCTTGCCGCTCGCGACCGCGACGATCGATTTCACTCCTGGAATCTGCATTGCGCCCTGTGGCGCGCGCTGCTGCTCCTGGGCATGCGAATGTCCCTTCGCGGGGGAGGGCGATTGCGTGGTGCCGCGATGCGCCGTCAACACCGCCGTCACGCTCAGTACGCCCGGCAGCGCCTTTACGGCGTCTTCGCACGCCTTGCGCAGCGGCTCTTTCTCCGGGCCCTTCGCGGGATCGACCTCGAGCGAGAAGCCCACATGACCCTCGCGCACGACAAGGCCCTGAACCAATCCCGCGCTCATTACGTCTTTGCCGCTCTCGCCGTCCGTCACCGTGGCAAGAGCCGCAGCGACATCGTCCCGTGTGACGCCTGTCATGGTCGTTTCTTCATCGTTCGCAAGCCTTTATCCGGTTCGCGTTGCGCGGCCCGGGCCACTGTCATATAACCCCCGGTGTGCACGTTTCCAACCGGTCCATCACTTCGCAATCAAAGGAATCTTGATGCCCTGGGATAATCAGAACGGCGGCGGCTGGCAGGGCGGCGGAGGCGGAAATCGAGGTCCGTGGGGACAGGGGCCATCCGGAGGCGGGGGTAATCAGCCGCCGGACCTCGATGAATTGATACGGCGCGCGCAGGAAAAGTTCCGACAGGTCTTTTCCGGAGGTGGCGGAGCGCCGGGCGGCGGAACCGGTACGGGAACCGGCGGCGGCCGCGGCCCGATCTTCCTTGTCGCGATCGTAATCATCGGCTTTCTCGCCTATTCGTCCTTCTTTCGCGTCAATGCGAACGAAAAGGGTATCGTGCTGCGCTTCGGCGAGCATGTGCGCACGGCAGAGCCCGGTCTTCACTTCAAGTTTCCCTATCCGGTCGAAACGGTGCTGACGCCCGCGGTCACGAACATCTCGAGCGTTGACATTGGCATGCGTTCATCCGGCGGTTCGCCGATTACCGTGCCGGAAGAAAGTCTGATGCTGACGGGTGACGAAAACATCGTCGACATCAGTTTTTCTGTCCAGTGGCGCATAAAGGCGGAAGAGGCGGCCAAATACCTCTTCAATGTGGAAAACCCGGATCTCGCCGTTAAGGCGGTGGCCGAGAGCATGATGCGCGAGGCGGTCGGTGCATCGCGGATCGAGGTGCTGCAGACCACAGGCCGTAACGAGGTTCAGAATCAGGTCCGCGAGGGACTGCAGAAGACGCTCAACGAATACGGCGCCGGCATCGAGATCACCGAGGTCAAGCTCCAGAAGGTCGATCCACCCGCCCAGGTGCTGGACGCGTTCCGCGATGTGCAGGCCGCACGCGCCGACCAGGAGCGGTTGCGCAATCAGGCCGAGACCTACGCCAACACGATCATTCCGCGTGCCCGCGGCGAGGCGGAAAAGATCAAACAGGCGGCGGAAGCCTATCGCGAGCAGATCGTGGCGGAAGCAGAAGGCGAAGCGCAGCGTTTCGTTTCGATCTACAACGAGTATCGCAAGGCCGAAGACGTTACGCGCCGCCGTATCTATATCGAGACGATGCAGGATGTGCTCGGCGGTACGAACAAGGTCATCATGAACGACGGCAAGGGCGGGCAGAGCGTCCTGCCTTATCTGCCGCTCAATGAACTGAAACCGCGTGGCGGATCTTCTACCTCCTCGTCCGGAGGATCGTCCGCGGACGGCAACCAGACTTCGACGGGAGGCCGCTGATGAACAGGTCAATTGCCATCGGCGCAGGCGCCGTCGCGGTCCTTGCCGCGATTATCGTCTATCTTTCGGCCTTTACGGTCAGCATGACACAACAGGCGATCGTGCTTCAGTTCGGCGACCCGCGTGCCGTCATCACGGAACCGGGCCTGCATTGGAAACTGCCTGTCGTCCAGAACGTCGTCTATATCGACAAGCGCATTCTGAATCTCAATGCGCCGCCCGAGGAGATCATCGCGAAGGACCGCAAGCGGCTCGTGGTCGATGCCTTCGCACGCTACAAGATCGTCGATTCGCTGCGCTTCTATCAGGCGGTCGGTGATCCGCGTAATTCGGACAACCGACTGCGTCCGAACTTCGTGTCGTCGCTCCGCAACGTGCTTGGCGATCACACGCTGGAGGAACTCGTGCGCGACAACCGCGCCGGGCTGATGAAGAAAATCCAGACGGCGTTCGATCAGGCGACGCGCCAGTTCGGCATCGAGGTCGTTGATGTGCGCATTCGCCGCGCCGACCTGCCGGAGCAGAACAGCCAGGCGATCTACCAGCGTATGCAGACGGAGCGCGAACGCGAAGCCGCTGAAATCCGCGCACAGGGTAACGAGGAAGCGCAGCGCATTCGCAGCCGAGCGGATCGCGAATCGACCGTGCTCATCGCCGAAGCCGAACGTGACGGACAGATCGCGCGAGGTGAAGGCGATGCCAAGCGCAACGAGATCTACGCCGACGCCTACACCAAGGACCCGGAGTTCTTTGCTTTCTACAGGTCGATGCAGGCCTACAAGGAGAGCATGAAGGGCGAAAACACGACGATGGTCGTTACGCCCGACAGCGAGTTCTTCCGTTATTTCGGCAGTGAAGGCGGACGCCGTTAGGCTTTCGGGAAACCGTGATTGACCTCCTTTCGGCGCTCGGCCTCGCCATCGCTCTGGAAGGCGTGCTTTACGCCGCCTTCCCGGGGGCGATGAGGCGGGCACTCATGTCGCTGGCCGAAATTTCCGACCAGTCGCTGCGCATGGGCGGGCTCGCGGCGCTGGCGCTCGGCGTTGTCGTTGTCTGGTTTGTCCGAGGCTGAGACGCCGCGCCTCAATTCGTCCATAATCCAAATCAGAATGAGCCGGGAAGCACGCAAAATCGGCGGAATCCGGTGAAGAGGAGCGTTTGAATGAAACTGGTGGGGAGGCGCGGCAGAGTGGCAAGGTTCTTTCTCGGGGGCCTGTCCGGTGTGTTTCTCGCCGCCGTCATCGTCTTTCCCGCCTTTGCCCGCGGCGCCCCGGACAGTTTCGCCGATCTGGCCGAGCGTCTCTCTCCCGCCGTCGTCAATATCTCGACCTCTCAGGTTCTCGATCCGCGCAAGATGGAGATTCCGGGTGTGCCGGAAGACTCCCCGCTCAACGATTTCTTCGACGAGTTTCTGGAACAGCAGCAGGGCGGACGTCCCCAGCGCGTTCAGTCGCTCGGCTCCGGCTTCGTGATCGATCCCGACGGTATCGTTATCACCAACAATCACGTGATCGACGGCGCGGACCGGATCGAAGTCACCTTCATCGACGGCACCACGCTGCCGGCGGAGGTCGAGGGCACGGACCCCAAGACTGATCTGGCGGTGCTGCGCGTAAAGAGTGACAAGAAACTTCCCCATGTCGAACTTGGAGACAGCGACAAGGCGCGCGTCGGAGACTGGGTCATCGCGATCGGCAATCCCTTCGGTCTCGGCGGCACGGTGACGGCGGGGATCATCTCCGCGCTCAATCGCGACATTCACGCGGGAAACTACGACGATTTCATTCAGACGGATGCGGCCATCAACCGCGGCAATTCGGGTGGCCCGCTTTTCGATCTCGATGGACGCGTCGTCGGCGTCAATTCCGCGATCATCTCGCCGTCCGGCGCGTCGGTCGGCATCGGCTTTGCCGTACCGACGAGTACGGTGAAGCCCATCGTCGACCAGATCCTGAAATATGGCGAGACGCGGCGCGGCTGGATCGGTGTGCGCATACAGACGGTGACGCCGGAGATCGCCGAAAGCCTGGGGCTCGGCACCGCGCGCGGTGCGCTTGTGGCGGGCGTCAGTCCGGGCGGCCCCGCCGCCGCCGCCGGCATCGAGACGGGCGACATCGTCCTTGCCTTCGACGGGCGGAATATCGAGACCATGCGCGACCTGCCGCGCGTTGTGGCGGAGGCCGCGATCGGGTCGAGCGCCGATGTGCAGATTTTCCGGGACGGGGAAACGCTGACGCGGCGGATCGAGGTGGCTCGGCTTGAGAACGACGATGACGAGGAGGCCGATAGTCCGGAAACGGAGCCCGCCGCTCCGGAAAAGACGGTTGTGCTCGGCCTCGGACTTTCCGAACTTGATGACGATCTGCGCCGCCGCTTCGGCGTCTCCGAAGAGACCGACGGCGTGCTTGTCACCGATGTCGATCCGCTCAGTGCGGCAGCCGAGAAGGGTGTGCGGCCGGGCGATGTCATCGTTCAGGTTGCGCAGCGCGCGGTTTCCTCGCCGCAAGAGGTCGAGGCGATCGTTCTCTCGGAAGAGAAGGGCGGCCGCAACTCCGTTCTGCTGCGAATTTCGGCGGGCGGGAACATCCGTTTCGTCGCCATCAGGCTCGGTGGCTGAACCGCCTCAGCCGCTTATCTCTTCCCGCCTGTATCCCTGCAGATAGAGCAGCGCCGTCAGATCGCCATGGTCGATGCGCGCGCCCGCCGCCTCCGCCACCACGCGCTTCGCGCGATAGGCGACGCCGAGACCCGCTTCCCCGATCATCGCAAGGTCGTTCGCACCGTCGCCCACGGCAAGCGTCTCGTGCGGCTTCAGGCCCAGTTCGTCGCGCAGGCGCAACAGCGCGTCGAGCTTCGCCTGCCGCCCCAGGATCGGTTCGGCGACGCCCCCGGTGAGCTTCCCGTCGACAAAGATCAGGCGGTTCGCCTGGTTCGTGTTGAAGCCGACGGCATGGGCAACGCGCTCCGTGAAGAAGGTGAAGCCGCCGGAGACCAGGGCGCAGGCATGTCCGTCCGCGCGCATCGTCGCAACCAGTTCGCGCGCGCCGGGCATGAAGGTGATGCGGTCGCGATAGACCTTTTCGAGCGCTTCGAGCGGCAACCCCTTCAACAGGCCGACCCGCTCGCGCAGCGCCGGCTCGAAGCCGATCTCCCCGTTCATCGCGCGTTCGGTGATCTCCGCGATCTGCGGCTTGATGCCGAGTTCGGCGGCCAGCTCGTCGATGCATTCCTGTTCGATGATGGTCGAATCCATGTCCGCGATCAGCAGCCTCTTGCGGCGGCCTTCGGCGGACAGCGCCGCGAGGTCGATTTTCGCGCCGCCAAGCGCCGCGCGCGCCGCCGCTTCTGCCGCGACGGGATCGCCGTCGAAGGGAATGTCGCAGGCATGGGCCTCGGCGAGCCACACCGTCCCGCCGGGCGAGGGAAGCGCGCTTCGGGCTGCCTCCACATGCGTGCTTGCAAGCGGGGCCGTCTTGTTGCCTATCAGGGTCAGGACGTATTTCATCGCGAAAACCGGATCGGAGCCTTTTCTTGAGTGAGCCTGTGGGCAGAGCCGTCCTTATTGCAGGGCCAACCGCCAGCGGCAAGTCGGCGCTGGCGCTGGCGGTCGCCGAAAAATTCGGCGGCGAGATCGTGAATGCCGATTCCATGCAGGTTTACCGCGAGATGCGGGTGCTGACCGCGCGGCCCTCGCTCGCCGAAGAGGCGAGGGTTCCCCATCATCTCTATGGCGTGACGGGCGCGGCCTCGCCGCTCTCCGCCGGGCGCTGGGCCGTGCTCGCGGCGGCGGCCATGCGCGAGATCGCCGCGCGGGGGCGGCTTCCGGTCATTGTCGGCGGCACCGGGCTCTATTTCCGCGCCCTGGTCGAAGGACTTGCGCCCATCCCGCAGATCCCTGCGGATATCCGCGAGGCCGTCCGGGCCGAGGTGGCCGAGGCGGGCCCTCACGCCCATGCGCTGCTCGCGGAAGCCGATCCCGTGCTGGCCGAAACGATCCGCCCCTCCGACCTCCAGCGTATCGCCCGGGGTATCGAGGTTTTCCGCGCCACGAGCCGTCCCTTGAGTGCCTGGCAGCAGGAGCCTGCCGTTCCGCTCGTCGCGGGCAATTTTGCGAAGCTCGTGCTCGCGCCGGAGCGCGAATGGCTGCGCGACCGGATCGACCGGCGTTTCGATCTCATGCTGGAGGCCGGGGCTCTGGAGGAGGCGGCGGCAATGGCGGCGCTCCGTCTCGACCCCTCGCTCCCCGCCATGAAAGCGCTGGGTCTGCGTCCGCTCATCCGACATCTTGCCGGCGAAATCCCCCTGGAAGAGGCGGCGGAGGCCGGGAAGCGGGAAAGCCGGGCCTATGCGAAAAGACAAGAAACCTGGTTCCGGACACAAATGATTTCGTGGAATGCCATTTTTGCGCAAGATTCGGAAAGTCTTAATGAGAAAATCTTTCCGTTTATTGACGATTTGGGGTTGACCCGGTCCTGAGGCGCGGCTAGGTTGCGCGCGCTTTCGGCGGCGATGCGCGGAAAATGCCCGGGATTCCGGGCCTCGCGCAGGCCGCTTTGTTGTTTTTGCCGCCGGCGGTCCGCCGGGGCAGAGAAGGACCGGAAAAATGGCGGCTCAGGAACTGACAGGCGCGGAAATCGTCATCAAGGCGCTGGTCGATCAGGGCGTGGACACGATCTTCGGTTATCCCGGCGGCGCCGTGCTGCCGATCTACGACGCGCTGTTCCAGCAGAACAAGATCCGCCACATCCTCGTCCGCCACGAGCAGGGCGCGGTCCATGCCGCGGAAGGCTATGCGCGCTCGACGGGCAAGCCCGGCGTCGTCCTCGTCACCTCCGGCCCCGGCGCGACCAATGCGGTCACTGGTCTCACCGATGCATTGATGGATTCGATTCCGATCGTCTGCCTGACGGGCCAGGTCGCGACGCATCTGATCGGTTCGGACGCCTTCCAGGAAGCCGACACCGTCGGCATCACGCGCCACTGCACCAAGCACAACTGGCTTGTGAAGTCGGCGCCGGAACTCGCACGCGTCATGCACGAGGCTTTCTATGTCGCGACGCATGGCCGCCCCGGTCCCGTCGTCATCGACATCCCGAAGGACGTTCAGTTCCAGAAGGCGGAATACACCGTCTCGCCGCATATCACGCACCGTACCTATCGTCCGAAGGTCAAGGGCGACATCGAAAAGATCAAGGAAGCGGTCGATCTTATCGCCAATGCGAAGAAGCCCATGTTCTACACGGGTGGCGGTGTCATCAATTCGGGCACGGTCGCGAGCCAGCTGCTGCGCGAATTCGTGCGCCTCACGGGCTATCCGATCACCTCGACGCTGATGGGTCTCGGCGCCTATCCCGCTTCCGACAAACAGTGGCTCGGCATGCTCGGCATGCACGGCACCTACGAAGCCAACAACGCGATGCATGATTGCGACGTGCTCATCAATATCGGTGCGCGCTTCGACGATCGCGTGACGGGCCGCCTCGATGCCTTCTCGCCGGGTTCGAAGAAGATCCATGTCGATATCGACGCGTCGTCCATCAACAAGAACGTTCATGTCGATGTCGGCATCATCGGCGACTGCGCACACGTCCTCGAAGACATGCTGCGCATCTGGAAGTCGAAAGCGCGCCGGCCCGACAAGGCGGCGCTTGCCGACTGGTGGAAGCAGATCGACCTGTGGCGGGAGCGCAAGTCGCTCGCCTACAAGACGAATGACGAGGTCATCAAGCCGCAGCAGGCGATCCAGCGCCTGTTCGAAATGACACGCGGCCGCGAGACCTACATCACCACGGAAGTCGGCCAGCACCAGATGTGGGCGGCGCAGCACTTCCATTTCGACGAGCCGAACCGCTGGATGACCTCGGGCGGCCTCGGCACGATGGGCTACGGCATGCCGGCCGCCATCGGCGCGCAGATCGCGCATCCCGATGCGCTCGTCGTCGATATCGCGGGCGAAGCCTCGATCCTGATGAACATGCAGGAGCTCTCGACCGCCGTTCAGTTCATGCTGCCGATCAAGATCTTCATCCTGAACAACGAATATATGGGCATGGTGCGCCAGTGGCAGCAGCTCCTCCATGAGGGCCGCTATTCCCACTCCTATTCGGACTCGCTGCCCGATTTCGTGAAACTGGCCGAAGCCTATGGCGCGACGGGCATCCGGGCCGAAAAGCCCTCGGAGCTCGACGCCGCCCTCAAGAAGATGATCGAGACCCCCGGACCGGTCATGTTCGACTGCCGGGTCGACCAGCTCGAGAACTGCTACCCGATGATCCCCTCCGGGGCGGCCCATAACGAGATGATCCTGGGCGACGATACGGACGGCGCGAGCGTCTCGGAAGAAGGAAAGATGCTGGTCTGAGGGGCTCCAATCCGGCTTTCGGGCCAAAAATAGCTTCCCCCGCGGACCCATTCGCAATACAGAGACGCGCATGATCAAGGACGAGAAAATCGAGCGGCACACGATCTCCGTGCTCGTGGACAACGAGGCGGGCGTCCTTGCGCGCGTGATCGGGCTCTTCTCGGGCCGGGGCTACAATATCGAGAGCCTCACGGTGGCCGAGGTCGATCAGGGCGAGCACACCTCGCGCATCACGGTCGTCACCACCGGCACACCCATGGTGATCGAGCAGATCAAGGCGCAGCTTGACCGGCTGGTGCCGGTCCACAAGGTGATGGACCTCACGGTCGAGGCGAATGCGGTCGAGCGCGAAATGGCGCTCGTGAAGGTCGCGGGTACGGGCGAGCGGCGCGTCGAGGCGCTGCGCCTCTCGGATGCCTTCCGCGCGCGCGTCATCGACACGACGCATTCCTCCTTCGTCTTCGAAGTGACGGGGACGCCGGAAAAGATCGATGCCTTCATCGGGCTGATGCGCCCGCTCGGACTGGTTGACGTGTCGCGGACAGGCGTGGTGGCGATCGCCCGCGGTCCCGAGGCGATGTAAACGAAACGAAGAGAGACGGACAAAGGACAAGAGCCATGCGCGTTTATTACGACCGCGACGCGGACGTGAACCTGATCAAGGGCAAGAAAGTTGCCATCATCGGCTATGGCAGCCAGGGCCACGCCCATGCGCTGAACCTGCGCGACAGCGGCGTGAAGGAAGTCGCCGTGGCGCTCCGCGCCGGGTCGGCCACCGCCAAGAAGGCGGAAGGCGAGGGCCTCAAGGTCATGACGGTCGCCGAAGCGGCGAAGTGGGCCGATGTCCTCATGATGCTGACGCCGGACGAGCTTCAGGCCGACATCTACTACGCCGATCTGCACGACAACATGAAGCCGGGCGCGGCACTTCTCTTCGCGCATGGCCTCAATATCCATTTCAACCTGATCGAGCCCCGCAAGGACATCGACGTCCTCATGGTCGCGCCGAAGGGCCCGGGCCACACGGTGCGTTCGGAATACAAGCGCGGCGGCGGCGTGCCGTCCCTCATCGCCGTCCATCAGGACGCGACGGGCAACGCTCATGATGTCGGCCTGTCCTATGCGTCCGCCAATGGCGGCGGCCGCGCCGGCATCATCGAGACGACGTTCCGCGAGGAATGCGAGACGGACCTTTTCGGCGAGCAGGTCGTGCTCTGCGGCGGTCTCGTCGAACTGATCCGTGCCGGTTTCGAGACGCTGACGGAAGCGGGCTACGCGCCGGAGATGGCGTATTTCGAATGCCTGCACGAAGTGAAGCTCATCGTCGACCTGATCTATGAAGGCGGCATCGCCAACATGAACTACTCGATCTCGAACACGGCCGAGTACGGCGAATATGTCACGGGCCCGCGCATCATCACGGCGGAGACCAAGGCCGAGATGAAGCGCGTCTTGAACGACATCCAGTCCGGCAAGTTCACGCGCGACTGGATGCTCGAGAACAAGGTCAACCAGACGAGCTTCAAGGCGACGCGCGCGCATGCCGCCGCGCATCCGATTGAGGAAGTAGGTGCGCGCCTTCGCGAGATGATGCCGTGGATTTCGGCGAACAAACTCGTAGACAAGGAAAAGAACTGACGCGATCTCGCACTCAGCCCGACGTTACATGGGGCCCTCCGCGAAGATCGCGGAGGGCCCTTTCCTTTTCAGGAGAGGTCACATGCCTCCATCGTTTCGCCCTCACGGCGCCGACATTGCCTTTCTGCATACGGCCGCGATTCACATCGCGACTTTCGACGCGCTGGCGCATGAAATCGCACCGGAGCTGAAGCTCACGCATGTCGTGCGCGAGGATCTGCTCAACGCTGCCGAGAAAGCAGGCGGCATGACGACGGCGATTTCCTTCCGCACGCAGGAGGCGCTGATCGCGCTCGCGGACGGCGGTGCGCGCGTCGTCGTCTGCACCTGTTCGACGCTTGGCGAGGAAGCGGAGAGGGCGGCGGGTGAGGCGGATGTTCCCGTCATGCGGATCGACCGGCCGATGGCGGACCGGGCGGTCCGCGAAGGCGGCCGCATCGGCATCTGCGCCGCGCTCCGTCCGACGCTCGCACCGACGCGCGCGCTCATCGAGAGTTCAGCCGCTCGCGCAAGGCGCGATGTCGAGATCAGGGAGTTCCTGTTAGACGATGTCTGGCCCGCGTTCCGGGAGGGGCGTCTTGCGGATTATCACGCCGGCATCGCGTCGCGCCTCGGCGAGGCGGCGGCGCATGTCGATCTCCTCGTTCTCGCGCAGGCTTCGATGGCGCCCGCCATCCCGCTTGCGGGCGACATGCCGGTGCCTTTGCTGTCGAGCCCGCGCATCGGTTTCCTCGAAGCCGCGCGGATCGCGGGCGCCGCGGCGCCTGCGTCAATGGCTTCGTTGACGGGGCGGGCCCGGATGCAGCATATGTGACGTTTGGATGACACTCCGGCGTTCGAGGGGAGACGGAAGATGACTCATTTTGCGATGGTTTACCGCGTCGCGGGCCTTGCTCTCGCGGCAGCTCTTGTGCCCGTCCTGGCCCAGGCGGCGCCGATCAAGGTTTATTCGCCGGAAGTCGAGCAGGGTGAGCTTGAAGTCGAATATCAGGGCTACCGCACCTTCGATGGCGACAGCACCAAGGACAACGAGCAGGGTCACAAGGTCGGCCTGGGCTATGGCCTGACCGACTGGTGGGCGGTCGAAGTCTATGGTGCGTGGAAGCGCGCCCCGGGCGGTTCGACGGATTTCGAGGCGACGGAATTCGAAAGCCGGTTCGAATTCATGGAGGAGGGCGAGGATGCCTTCGCCTCTCTCGGCCTTCTCGTCGAATACGAACTTGCGGATCATCGCGGCGTCGACGCGGACGAGCTGAAGTTCGGTCCGCTCATCGCTAAGGAGATCGGCAACACGACCGCGACGGCCAACATCATCTTCGAGCGCCAGATCGGCCCCAACCGGTCGAACGGCGTCGGCCTCACCTACCGCCTGCAGGAGCGCTGGCACTTCCATCCGCATTTCGAGCCGGGCATCGAGGCCTATGGTGAGTTCGGCCCGATCAACGATTTCAATTCGTCGAATAGCCAGGAACACATGATCGGCCCGGTTGCCCACGGCAAGATCGGCGAATTCTCCTACGATATCGGCTATCTCTTCGGCGCGACGGGCGCGACGCCGGACGGCACGCTCAAGGCCGTGCTCGAATACGAGATCGAGTTCTGACCTTTCGTCAGACTGCCATCCCGTATTTATCCGCTTGCTGAAGAATGACGGCGTCGATCTCGGCGAGCAGCAACACCCATGCTGCGTCCGTTTCGGCAGTCCATTTCTCGCCCAGCACTTCCGCGAAGGTTTCCTTCACCACACGGAAGAAGGTCGCGAAGACGCGCGGCGGTACGCCGAAGCCGTCATGGTTCGTGAGCTCGCTCTGAATCAGCGTCGGCGCGTAGGAGCGGGTCCCCAGAAGGTCGAACACGCAGTCGAGCGCTTCCATGAGCATGTGCCCCCGCGCATTCCCGTCCCTGTCGAGCACGAAGAGCGGTTCCATCTCCGGCTGCTCGGCGAAGAGCCGCGCATAGACGAGCGGCGATGGGTCGCCCGCGACTTCCGCGACGCGTTCGATCGACGTCTCGATGATCTGCTTCTGTGCTTCCGTGAGGCTCATGGGTGCGTCCCTCTTCTTGTGTTTTAGAGAAGACTACACCACCGATGTCATCCCGGCGAAAGCCGGGATCCATGGGCATATCGGCGCATCCTGCGCAGAATCTGAGTGTGTGGCGATTCAGATGGACCCCGGCTTTCGCCGGGGTGACATGAGGGGATTGCGTCTCAGCCGTAGACCATCCCGTGCCAGCCCTCGCGGTCGAAGGGTGACCATTCGCCTTCGGTCTGCGCCAGCCGGTCAGCGATGGCCCAGAGCACGAGCGGGTTGAAACCCATGCCGAGATGGGTTGCGGGCACTTCGATGTTTTCGGTCTCGTCTGCTTCCATCTCGCGGCAGGCTTCCCACGAGACGATGCCGTCGCTCCTCGAATAGATCGAAGTGCAGGGAACCGGCGGGGGAATGCGCCGGCGCGCCGCCGCTGCCGGCTTCCTGGTGCCGTCAATGCTGTAGTCGGAGCCGAAGGGGCTGCCGAGCGTCACGACCTGCCGCACCGCATAGGGAAACTCGCGCGCGAGTTCACGGGCGAAGATGCCGCCCAGCGACCAGCCGACAATGCTGATGCGCCGTCCGTAGCGGCCATGCAGGTCCTTCAGACGTGCTTTCAGCCGCTCATGCAACTCGCGGCTCGGGCCCCAGTTGTGGCCCTGCTTCCAGGGGTGGGTCGTATAGCCGAGTTCGTCGAGATAGCGGCGGATGATGAAGGTCGATTCGTCGCCCGTCAGCACGCCGGGCAGTACCAGCACCGCGTGCCCGTCGCCGCGTGGCGCCGAGAGAAGCGCGGGGATCGCGGGCGTCAGCGCGCCGAGTTCCGCGAAGAAGCGCAGCTCGCCGAGCCGCGACAGCCAGCCGGGTTCACGCGATTGCGTTTCCTCGTCGTGGAGGTCGCCCCAGTTGTCGAAGGTATACGCCATTGCCGCCCCGTGCCTCGTTGAGGCTCATCGTACCGCATCGCAGCATGAAAAGGGCGGAAATTTCCGTGTCGTTTTGCATCCCCGCCTGGCCTAGACGCCGTCGAGCCGGCAGCCTCTTTTTTTCAGAATGGGGCGGAGTTCCCGGTAGGCGGCTGCGTTCCGGTTCAGCGGAATGCCGGGATGCAGGTGATGGATGATGTGATGTTCCATCCCGAAGGAGACAATATTGCCGAACCAGTAGTGGAAATGGCGCGTGTTGCGGTAGCGGCCCTGTTCGTTCATCGGGTGATGCGGAAACCAGCTCAGGAAGAGCGAGATGTAGCTCATGCCGATATGCCGCGGCAGCCACCAGAGAAGCGCCGCCTCGATCGCGTAGCCGCTCCACGCGAGCGCTGTCAGGATCGCCCAGAAGCTTAGCGTCTGCGCCAGCCCTTCCATCATCGCGCGCTTTGCCGTCTCGTCGCCTGCTTCGGCTTTCTCGCGCAGGAGCTTGCCATAGGCATTCGGCTGGCCGGGTTGGCGGCGGCGGATGCCGGTCAGGATTGCCTGCCAAGCGTTCGCGGCCTTCACGCCATAGTCCGGGTCGCGTTCAGGGTCGTTCGTGTAGGTGTGGTGATCCATATGCGTGATGCGCGCCGTCTTGAAGGGCAACACCAGCGGAATGGTCGAGACGTAGCCGATCAGTTCGTTGAGCCAGCGCAAGGGTTCGCCGCTCTTCGCATAGTTTGAATGCTGCGCCTCATGCGAGGGCAGGTAGCAGAGCGCGACGTTGAGAGTCGCCAGCGGGAACGCGATCCAGAGCGACAGCGTGCCCGTCATCACGAGCGGCCAGAGCGCCAGCCAGCAGACGAGATTGCCGAGCCCCCATGCCGCCATGACAATGGGAAAAGGCCCGATATATTTCCGGGCGATCGTCAGTTCCTCGCGGGCGAGTTCGCGGTCGTTCCTTTCGGCGACAGGCGCGGCCGCCACGGGTTCGGTCACGGCGACGTTCATATCCACCTCCCGCGGAACTTCGCGGCAAGGCCGAGGCCCGTGCCGATCAACAATCCCGTCTGAACGAAGGAAAGGCCGAAGGGCGCGGCGATCTCCATCGCTTCCATCGACTGCGCGATCAGCGGCGCGAGGAAGCCGATGCCGAAAAGCACCGGACCCCAGGGGCCGATCGTTTGCACTATCTTCCCGATCATGTCCGTTTCCTCTTGGGAGCTTCGTTTCCGGTGAGGCTCTTCTGCGGTGCTTCCGGATCGATGATGAGGCGCACCATGCGCTCGATGAAGGCATCGAGGTTTCGTTCGTCCGGCATGCTGCCCTGCATCGGATCGGCGAGCATCGCCGCCACGCCGCGCACGGTCGCGGTGCTATAGATCACGATGTCGTCCACCGTCTCCTCGGGCAGCCAGCCCGCCGCCTGTGCCTCGCGCGCGGCGTCGGCCACGATCTCGTGCCAGCGCCGGCGCGACTGCATCAGATCGTCATCCGCATGCGCGGCGACTTCCGGGTGCGTGATCGTCCGGTAATAGGCGGGGAATTCGAGCGAGAAGCGGACATAGGCCTGGCCGAGCGCGTTGTAGCGGACCAGCGGGTCCGTGCCCGCCGCGTCGGCTGCCGCCAGCACATAGTCGAGGAGCCGGTGGCTTCCTTCCGTCGCCAGTGCGCGCAGCAGGTCCGCCTTGTCCTTGAAGTGGCGGGCAGGGGCCGCATGCGACACGCCGATGTCGCGCGCCAGCGCGCGCAGGCTCAGCGCCTCGATGCCCTGTTCGGCGATGACGGCCGCCGCCCGGTCGAGCAGCACTTTCCGCAGGTTGCCGTGGTGATAGGTCATGCCCGGTCCAAAGTTGTCACTGACAACATGACTCGCGGGCGGAATGTTGTCAATGGCAACTTTCAGCCGTGCCGATGAGCGCCCTCGTCCGGGCAGGCTTCCTCCTCGATCTGTACGGTCGCGTGGCCGATACCGAATTTCTCGGCGAGCCGCTCCTTGATCGCGCCGAGGGTCGAGTTCGCGTCGGCTTCCGGTTTCAGCTGTGCGTGCAGCGTCGCCACCGCGCGGTTCGAGCCGAGCGACCAGGCGTGGACGTGATGCACATTGCAGACGCCCGGAACGTTCACCATCAGGTCTTCTGAAATCGTTTCCCCGTCGACGCCGTCGGGCGTTCCTTCCATCAATATGTGCGCGCTTTCCTTCGTGATGCCGACGGCGCTTTTCAGGATGAGGAGGGCGACGAGCACGGAGAGGATCGGGTCGGCGATGGTCATGCCCGTCGCGATGATGATGCCCGCCGCCGTGATCGCCGCTACCGAGCCCAGCATGTCGCCCATCACGTGCAGCGCCGCGCCGCGCATGTTGAGATTGTTCTCGCCGCCATGCAGCAGCTTGAAGGCGACGATGTTGACGATGAGGCCCGCCACCGCGATCACGAGCATCGGCGTGCCCATCACGGCGGCTGGTTCCATGATGCGGCCTACCGCCTCGACCATGATCCAGAGCACGACGCCGATCATCACGATGCCGTTCGCGAAGGCGGCAAGGACTTCCGCGCGTGCGTAGCCGTAGGAGCGGGCATCGTCCGCCGGGCGGCTCGCGAGCCGCGTCGCGACGAAGGCGAGCATCAGCGCGCCGGTGTCGGTCAGCATGTGGCCCGCATCGGCGAGAAGCGCAAGCGAGCCCGAGACGATACCGCCAACCGCCTCCAGCACCATGAAGCCGCCGGTCAGCCACATGGCGAACATCACGCGCTTCTCGTTGCCCATTCCGTGCGCATGTGCGCCATGCGAGTGGGAGCCGTGCGAATGATCGTGGTGATGAGCAGTCATGCCGAAGCTTTCGCTTTTCCTTTGCCTCTTGTCCCACCCGCCCCTGGGGGCGGGTCGAAATTCACGAAGGGAATTTCGGGGCGGGGGAACCCTTCGCCGACGCCGCGCCCCCGCCCCAAACCACTTGCAGTGGTTTGACCCTCCCCGAGGGGAGGGTGGGAGGAGAGGGCGACGTTTGCTGCCATGCTCATTCCGCGTCCTCGTTCACATGCGCGATCATGTCGGAGATGACATGTGCCACGTGCTGGTCGTGGATCATGTAGAAGATCTGCTTGCCGCGCCGGTCGGCGGTCACGAGCCGCGCCGCGCGCAGGAGCCGGAGGTGATGGCTCACCAGCGAGATCGAGAGGCCGAGCCGTTCAGCGATCTCGCCCACCGATACCGGCCCCTCCAGCGTCGCGATGACGATGCGCAGCCGGCTCGGGTCCGCCAGCATCTTGAACATGTCGGCCAGCTCGTAGGTCTTGTCCTCGCGAAGGGCGGGGGCGGGAGCCTTCGGAACGGGTTTGGGAGCGGGTTTCGGGGCGGCGCCCATGCCAACCTCGTCAATTGAACAACTGTTCAACTGTTATCAGGTGGCGGGATGGGGCGCAAGTCCGATGCTCGTCTGGGTACAAGCCATCTGGACTACCCTCCCCCTGTGGGAGGGTCAAACGGGCGGAGCCCGTTTGGGGAGGGGTAAGCGGTGAACCGGGAGCGAGCTATATGCGGTGAGCCTTGATACCCCTCCCCGAAATTCGCTTCGCTCGCGCTCGCAAATTTCGACCCTCCCACAGGGGGAGGGTAGTCCCGAAACGATGACCGAAGTTGTCGGCCACTTTCGTTCCGACGCTCTCCCCGATGTGCTAAACCCCCTCCCGTCCAACCTCTGGAGGCCTCATGCGTATCGGCACGCCGCTTTCCCCATCCGCCTTCCGCGTCATGCTTCTGGGCTCCGGCGAGCTCGGCAAGGAAGTCGTGATCGAGCTGCAGCGGCTCGGTGTCGAGGTGATCGCGGTCGACCGCTACGAGAACGCGCCCGCGCAGCAGGTGGCACATCGCTCCCATGTGATTGCGATGACGGATGCGAAGGCGCTCCGTGCGCTGGTCGAGAAGGAGCGCCCCCATCTCATCGTGCCGGAGATCGAGGCGATCGCGACCGACGAGCTTGCGCGCATCGAGGCGGACGGTCTCGCGGAAGTCATTCCGACCGCGCGCGCGACGCAGCTCACCATGAACCGGGAGGGCATTCGCCGTCTCGCTGCCGAGGAGCTTGGTCTTCGGACGTCACCCTATGCCTTCGCGTCGACCGCCGCCGAGCTGAAGGAAGCAATAGGGGCGGGCATCGGATTTCCCTGCTTCGTGAAGCCGGTGATGTCGTCCTCCGGCAAGGGGCAGAGCCTTCTTGAAGGGCCAGATGATATTCAGCCCGCCTGGGATTATGCAATGGCGGGCGGTCGCGTGGAGAATCCGCGCATCATCGTCGAGGGGCTCGTCGATTTCGACTACGAGATCACGCAGCTCACCGTTCGCGCGAAGGGGGCAGGCGGCGAGGTCGAGACGCATTTCTGCGCGCCGGTCGGGCATCGCCAGGTGAAGGGCGATTATGTCGAGAGCTGGCAGCCGCAGCAGATGAGCGAAAAGGCACTCGCTGCCTCGCGCGACATCGCGGGCAAGGTCACCGCCGCGCTCGGGGGCAGGGGTATTTTCGGCGTCGAGCTTTTCGTGAAGGGCGACGAGGTCTGGTTCTCCGAAGTGAGCCCCCGTCCGCACGATACCGGGCTCGTCACCCTCATCACGCAGTACCAGAGCGAGTTCGCGCTTCATGCCCGCGCGATTCTCGGGCTTCCCGTCACCGTCGACATGATCTCGCCGGGCGCCTCCGCCGTCATCTATGGCGGGCTGGAAGAGAAGGGCATCGCCTTCGAGGGCGTCGAGAAGGCTTTGGCGCTTCCCGGCACCGATATCCGCCTCTTCGGCAAGCCCGAATCCTTCGAGCGCCGCCGCATGGGCGTCGCCCTCGCGCGCGCCGCCGGCACCGACGAGGCGCGGCAAGTGGCGAAGCAGGCCGCCGACAGCGTGAGGCCTGTGCCGGCTGCAGAATAATTTTCCGGCCCCACCTCGCCGGACATGGGGAAACGCTCTATCTCTCTGGGATCGATTGTCAGGGGAGTTCCGATTGACTGCTTTTCTTCTCGTGCTTGGTCTCTTGCTGTTGCTCGTCGGGGCGGAGTTTCTGGTCAAGGGCGCTGCGGCGCTGGCAACCCGGATCGGTGTTTCTCCCTTTTTGATCGGGCTCACGCTGGTTGGCTTCGGGACTTCGTCGCCCGAACTTGTCGCGAGCCTTGAAGGCGCGTTCCAGGGCTATCCCGGTATCGCCGTCGGCAATGTCGTCGGCTCGAACATCGCCAACATCCTGCTCATTCTCGGCGCGGCCGGTCTCGTCTTCCCGATGGTTTGCGACCGCGGCGCGCTGAAGCGGGACGGCACCATGATGCTGCTCGCCGCTCTGGCGCTGCTCGGCGTCTGCCTTCTCGGTTCCCTATCGCGGGAAGCGGGTTTCGTCTTTCTCGCGGTTCTTGCGCTCTACCTCGTCTACACCTACCGCGCGGACAGGAAGGGGCAGGACGGAGGCGGTGAGCTTCACGCCTCGGAGGCGGAGTTTCTCAGGTCACGCACACCGATGAGCCTCGTCATCGAGATCGTCATGACCATAGGCGGTCTTGCCGCTCTCGTCGTCGGCGCCTCGCTCCTTGTCGACAGTTCGGTGAAGATCGCGGAAGGATTCGGCATTTCCGATTCCGTTATCGGGCTTACTCTCGTCGCCGTCGGTACCTCGCTGCCGGAGCTCGCGACCTCCGTTCTCGCCGCTTTCCGCCGCAAGGCCGATATCGCCATCGGCAATGTCATCGGCTCCAACATCTTCAACGTGCTCGGCATCGCGGGAACGGTCGCCGTCGTGAAGCCCATTGCCGTGCCGGCGGACATCGCCTCTTTCGACATCTGGGTGATGATGGCTGCCTCGGTCGTGTTCATGGTCCTCGCCTGGACCGGTGCACGGATCGGGCGGATCGAGGCGCTTGCGCTTCTCGTCGGCTACGGGGCTTATGTGACGTTTTTGTTGCGGTAATGTGACAGTCGAGCGCCTGTTTTCGCAAAGCACCTTTTGCATTTCCGCATTTACGGGGCCGTTCGAGCCGCTATCCTGCCTTCTCCCGGCCACCGCCTTGAGGCAGGATTCGCATGAACTGGGACGATTTGCGCTTTTTCCTTGCCGTTGCCGCGGCGGGCAGCCTTTCCGGCGCCGGTCAGCAGCTTGGCGTCAATACGACGACGGTTTTGCGCCGCGTGGCCTCCCTCGAGGACGATCTTGGGGCCCGGCTGTTCGAGCGTGAGCGCACCGGCTACCGCCTGACGGCCGCCGGCGAGAAGCTCGTCGAGGCTCTGGAGCCCGTGGACCGGCGGCTTTCCGCGCTTCCGCGCGACTTCGCCGCGGCGGGCGAGGGCGCCGAGGGCACGGTCCGGATCGCCGCCGGCGAGGTCATCGCTTCTGCGCTTCTTGCCGTCGAGCTCCCTGCCTTCCGCGAAGCCCATCCGGGGCTCGAACTCGAAATCGTCACCGATCCGCGCCTCTCCGCAATCGGCCAGGCCCCCAGAATTGGTAATCCTCTCAAGGACGTAGACGTCGCGCTGCGGCTCGCGCGGCCGACCCAGGGCGATATGTTGATGCGCAAGGTGGGTGACATGGCCTATGGCCTCTATGCTTCGCCGGCCTATCTCGAAGCACGCGGGCGCCCTGGCCAGATGCAGGACATAGCTGGTCACGACTTGATCGGTTTTCCGCGCTCGGAAACGCCGCTCGGGCCTGTCTGGTGGTTCTCGCGCGCGGAGAAGTCGGCGCGCATCGCGCTTCGTTCATCGAGTGTCGAGGCGCGGGCTGCTGCGGCACGCTCGGATCTCGGGCTCGCCGCTCTTCCCTGCATTCTCGGCGATGTCGATTCGCGGCTTGTGCGCGTTTTTGGCCCGGATGTCCTCGGCGCGCTCGAAATGTGGCTGATGGCGCGAAACGATCTTGCCCAGCTCGCCCATGTTCGCGCCGTTATGGAATTCGTCGTGGATGCAGTCAAGCGGCACAGGGCAAGGCTCGAAGGACGCGAGCATGAGGTTCGCGAACTCCTACCCCGACCACGCCCAAACCATTGAAAACCCGTCGAAATTCCGCTCAGGCCATTGCCATTGCGCGACGTTTCAGCGTAAAAATCTTGTGCTGATGCGGGATCAGACAGCCTTAACGCGGCCTTAGTTTCCGGCCGATAGGGTTAGCGCCGCGTTAGCAGCGGACGCGCCGTTTCCGGTCCTTTCGGGGAGTGGCCAGCGGCGGACCGGTTCGAGAGATCAAGGCGGTACAAACGATGGCAACAGGTATGAGCGAAGCGGGCGCATTGGCGCGGCTTTCTCCCGTTGCAATCGATTTCGCCTCAGTTTCGTCGCAGATCGTTCGTATGCTGAGAATCAGCACGGCTTGTGCGGCCGGCGCCGGGGCTTGATTGTCCGTTGCGCGCCGCCGGAGAGCGGTGAGGGGCAGGAGGCTTTCCCGTCTTTTGCGGAATTGTGCGGCCGGTTTCCGGGCGCGCCTTAACAAAATAGCCACCTCGTGTGGTGCATTCTTAACTGTTGCCGCGGCGCCTTGCGTGTCTCGCGACGCTCTGTCAAAGGAATAGAACAAGCATGCTTTCCGGTCTGCTCGGCATGTTCTCCGCCGATATGGCAATCGACCTCGGTACGGCAAACACCCTGGTCTATGTGAAAGGACGAGGGATCGTTCTCAACGAGCCGTCGGTCGTCGCCATCATCGAAAAGGGTGGCAAGAAGCAGGTACTCGCCGTTGGCGAGGAAGCGAAGATGATGCTCGGCCGTACGCCGGGCAACATCCAGGCGATCCGTCCGATGCGGGACGGTGTCATCGCTGACTTCGAAATTGCGGAAGAAATGATCAAGCATTTCATCCGCAAGGTTCACAATCGTCGTTCCTTCGCCAATCCGCAGATCATCGTCTGCGTGCCTTCCGGTTCAACCGCCGTCGAGCGTCGCGCGATCCAGGAGTCGGCGCTCTCCGCCGGTGCGCGCCGCGTCTATCTCATCGAAGAGCCGATGGCGGCGGCGATCGGTGCAGGCCTTCCCGTGACGGAGCCCACAGGTTCGATGGTTGTCGACATCGGCGGCGGTACAACGGAAGTAGCCGTGCTCTCGCTTGGCGGTATCGTCTACGCCCGTTCGGTACGCGTCGGCGGTGACAAGATGGACGAGGCGATCATCGCCTATATCCGTCGCCACCATAATCTTCTCGTCGGCGAGGCGAGTGCCGAGCGGATCAAGAAGGAAGTCGGCTCTGCCGCGATCCCCGCCGATGGGGACGGTATGACCATCGAAATCAAGGGCCGTGATCTGATGAACGGCGTGCCGAAGGAAATTGCCATCGGCCAGAAGCAGATCGCCGAAAGCCTTGCGGAACCGGTTGGCGCCATTGTGGAAGCGGTGAAAGTGGCGTTGGAAGCGACGCCGCCGGAACTCGCGGCAGACATCGTCGACAAGGGTATCGTGCTGACGGGCGGCGGTGCGCTACTGACCAATCTCGACCAGGTGCTGCGCGACGAGACGGGGCTTCCCGTCAGCATCGCGGACGATGCGCTTTCCTGTGTCGCGCTCGGTACAGGCAAGGCGCTCGAACATATCCGTACGATGAAGCACGTCCTCTCGTCGGTTTACTAGGCAGGTTGCAGTAGCGTTCCCGGCGGGGAAGATCAGGCAGGAACGGACGGGCCGGCCGTATCGAAAGAACAGTAGTCAGTCGTCATGGAGCCGAATCGCACAGCTCTGCCGTTCCGCGAATTCTCGCACCGGATTTCGCTGATCTTCATGCTGACGCTGGCGGCGGCGCTGCTGCTGCTTGGCCGTGCGGAAACCTATGTCTTCGATCGAGCCCGGCAGGTCGTCACGGATATGGCGGCGCCGCTTCTCGAGATCGCCTCCCGTCCTGTCGCCGCGACACGACGTGTGATCGAGCGCACAGACGAATATGCCTATGTTTTCGACGAGAATGAGCGTCTGCGCGCGGAGAACGCACGGCTTCTCGCCTGGAAGGAAGAGGCGCTCAAGCTGCAGGCAAAGGTGGCACGCTACGAGGCGCTTCTCAATGTGCAGGTCGATCCGGCGATCAACTATGCGAGTGGGCGCGTGGTCAGTGATTCCGGTGGACCCTTTGTGGACACGGTTCTTGTGAATGTGGGCAATGAGCAGGGTGCGAAGAGCGGGCAGGCCGTGATCGACACAGACGGTCTTGTCGGCCGTATCGTGTCGACAGGACCGCAGGCGAGCCGTGTGCTGCTGCTCACCGACCTCAACAGCCGTATTCCGGTTGTCATCGAGCCTGCGCACTACAAGGCGGTTCTCGCAGGCGACAACACGGATTGGCCGAAGCTCGAATATCTTGCCGCACAGAGCGCCGTCTCGGCGGGCGACCGCGTTGTCACCTCCGGCGATGGCGGTCTCATTCCGGCGGGACTTCCGGTTGGCCTCGTTATCCAGACAAGCGCAGGCGATCTGCGCGTGCAGACTTTCAGCGATCGCGGCCGCCTCGATTTCGTGCGTGTGCTGCAATACGAATTCCCCTCGAAGGTGAAGCGCCAGGATCCGCCTGAAGTACTTGAGGGACCGCCTGCCGGCAGCGAAGCGGAAGAAACCGGCGATGCGACGGCGCCGGGCGACGCTCAAGCCGCGGCCGTGGAGTAAACGCATGGCGAAACTCGAACCCTATTCGCCGACACCCGCTTCGCGCGCCGGGCGAATCGTCATGACAATCATGCCCTTCGCCATCGGGCTGGTCTGTGTTCTGTTTTCCTTCGTGCCGGTGGGGCGCATCTTCGGGTCGCCGCTCACACCAGCCTTTCCGTTGATGGCGGTCTATTACTGGGCAATCGTGCGGCCGGAAATGTTCCCGCCGCTGGCGGTGTTCACTGTCGGTCTTCTCTTCGATCTTCTCTCGGGGGGTGAGATCGGTCTCTGGGCCTTCGTTTATGTCGTGACCTATGCGGTGGTCGTCACCCAGCGCATGCTGGTCGTCAATGCACCTTTTTCAGCTTTCTGGATTGGCTTTGCCTTTGCGGCGGGGTTTGCGGGCGCGCTCGCATGGGTGGTCGTTTCCATCATTCACGGTGTTTTCGTGCCGCCCGTTTCCGTCATGAAGCATATGGCCGTCACAGTGGCGGTGTTTCCGATCTTTGCTATGCTTTTCGGACGCATCGAGGCGCGCGTCCTCCAGGGAGGCTAGCGCGACGATGGGATTGGACACATGCAGATAAGCGGGCGTGACAGCAATCGCTATCAGACGTTCACCCGGCGGGCGGCTCTCCTCGCCGGGGTGCAGGGCATCGCCTTCATCGCGCTGGCGGGGCGGATGTATTACCTGCAGGTCCTGAAGACTGACCAGTACCGGATGCTTGCGGAGGAAAACCGCGTGAGCATGCGTCTTCTCGCACCCTTACGCGGGGATGTCGTCGACCGGTTCGGGCGGGTGCTTGCTTCCAACCGGCAGAACTATCGTGCGATGCTGATTTCCGAACAGACACCGGACGTCGAGGAGACGCTCGAACGGCTGTCGCGCATTGTGGAAATCGACGATTTCACGCGCAAGCGGATCATGCGCGACATTGGACGCTCACCGCGTTTCATGCCGGTAACGGTGGCGGAGGATCTGTCCTGGGATCAGTTTGCGCAGGTCAACATCAACGAACCGGACCTCGCGGGCATCCTGCCCGACGTTGGAGAGACGCGGGACTATCCTTACGCGGAAGAGTTTGCGCATGTGCTCGGTTATGTCGCGGCGGTATCGGAAAAGGACCTGGAGGAAGCGCGTGAAGAACAGCCACTCCTTAAGCTGCCGGGTTTCCGCATCGGCAAGGAGGGGATCGAAAAGACCTATGATCGCGAATTGCGCGGCGTTCCGGGGTCAAGCCATGTTGAAGTGAACGCCTATGGGCGCGTCATTCGAGAACTTGCGAAGGACCCGGGAAAGCCCGGCGCCGAAGTGGTGCTGACGCTCGATCTCGACGTGCAGCGGTTCGCCTGGGAGCGGCTCAAGGGCGAGTCTGCCAGCGCCGTCGTGATGGACATTCATTCGGGCGACATCGTTTCGCTTGTCTCCGCGCCAGCCTACGACCCGAACCAGTTCAACATGGGCTACGGCACGGCCGCCTACAAGGAACTTCTGGAAAGCCCCTATCTGCCGCTGATGAACAAGTCGCTCGCCGGAATGTACCCGCCGGGTTCCACTTTCAAGATGGTCGTTGCGATGGCGGCGGTGGAAGCCGGCATTTCACCATCGCAGCGTGTCGTCTGTCCGGGCCACTACTCGCTTGGCAATCACGATTTCCACTGCTGGAAGAAAGGCGGTCACGGTGCCGTCAACATGCACGATGCGATCAAGCATTCGTGCGACGTTTTCTTCTATGACACGGCGAAACGGATCGGCATCGATGCCATTGCCGAAATGGCGAAGAAGTTCGGTCTTGGCCAGACATACGATTTCGAGGTTCCAGGCGAAAAGGCGGGCCTGGTGCCGACGCCGGAATGGAAGCGCGGTGCGAAGGGTGAGGTCTGGCACCAGGGCGAAACCGTGATTGCCGGTATCGGGCAGGGCTATCTCCTCGCGACACCGCTTCAGCTTGCGGTCATGACGGCACGGATCGCCAATGGCGGGCTTGACGTCAAGCCGCGTCTCACACGGGCCATCGGCGGCGAGTTGCTGCCCATAAAGCCGCCGAAACCTGTTGGTATCAGCGAGGCGGCGATCGCCGTCGCGCAGGGTGGCATGAACGGTGTATCGAACGAACCGGGCGGGACGGCTTATCGCTCACGCATTCCCGAACCCGGCATGGAACTGGCCGGCAAGACGGGCACGGCGCAAGTCCGCCGCATCAGCCGGGCGGAACGCCTGAGCGGCGTGCTCAAGAACGAAGATCTCGAATGGCGCCAGCGCGACCATGCGCTGTTCGTCTGTTTTGCACCTTACGATGCGCCGCGTTATGCCCTTTCCGTCGTCATCGAGCATGGCGGGTCTGGTTCCGGCGCAGCGGCACCCGTCGCGCGGGACATCATGCGCGAAGTACTCACCCGCAACCCCGTGCGCCCGCAGGCGAAGACGCCCTCCGGCGGCCCGAATTCGTCGAGGGCAGGCTGATGCTCGATCTTCGCCGGTTTACCGGCCATGAAATGCGGCTGACCGAAAAGCTCATCGAGTTCAACTGGGCGTTCCTGCTGCTTCTTGCCCTGATCGCGTCCATCGGCTTCGCGATGCTCTATTCGGTCGCCGAAGGCAGCTTCACGCCCTGGGCCTTCCGGCAGGCGGCGCGCTTCGGCGTGGGCGTCTGCATCATGATTTCGGTCGCGATGGTCGATCTCCGGCTCTGGATGCGTCTCGCCTATCCGCTGTACGGCGTGGCACTCGCGATGCTGGTGGCAGTGGAAGTGATCGGTTTCGTGGGCATGGGCGCGCAACGCTGGCTCAATCTCGGCTTTATTTCGATCCAGCCGTCCGAGGTGATGAAGGTCACGCTCATCCTGGCGCTCGCGCGTTACTTTCATGGCCTGACGCTGGAAGAAGTATCGCGTTTCCGCAACCTGCTGGTGCCGCTCGCGCTGGTCGGCGTGCCGGTGGGCCTCGTCGTATTGCAACCTGACCTCGGCACCGCGGTTCTTCTGATTGCGACAGGCGGTGTCCTCTTTTTCTCGGCGGGGCTTCGTTGGCGCTATTTCATCTTCGCCGGCGCTGCCGTGCTCGCCGCCATTCCGGTGATCTGGAGCAGACTCCACGATTATCAGCGCAACCGTGTCTTTACCTTCCTCGATCCGGAGCGTGACCCGCTCGGCACCGGCTATCACATCCTCCAGTCGAAGATCGCACTCGGTTCCGGCGGCATTTTCGGCAAGGGGTTCATGGAAGGTACGCAGAGCCAGCTCAACTTTCTTCCGGAGAAGCACACCGACTTCATCTTCACCATGCTGGGCGAGGAACTCGGCCTCGTCGGCGGAATCGTGCTTCTCACGCTCTATTTCATCGTGTTGATGTTTTCGCTCAACGTCGCGCTCCAGTGCCGCAATCAGTTCGGACGGCTCGTGGCCATCGGCGTTTCCATGACCTTCTTCTTCTACGTTTTCATCAACACGGCGATGGTCATGGGGCTGCTGCCGGTCGTCGGGGTTCCGTTGCCGCTCGTCTCCTATGGCGGTACGGCCATGCTTTCGCTGATGTTTGCCTTCGGATTGCTGATGAGCGTCTATATCCACAGGAACCTGGAAATCTCCCGTGGCCCGAGCGCCTTCTGGTAGGGCTTCTCGGGGAGCTTGTTCTGCCTTCTTCCATGTCGCTGGACAGGCCACCTTTCCTTTGCTATAGGCTCCGCTCCCCCACGAAAAGAGTGGCCGGGATGGTGGTCTCCACCGGCTGCTCCGGCGGCACGGCGGGCGCATAGCTCAGTTGGTAGAGCAGCTGACTCTTAATCAGCGGGTCCAAGGTTCGAGTCCTTGTGCGCCCACCAAATTTTCCTTCTGCTATTCTCCGGCAAGTCCTGTTTTTCAGGAGAAGGATGCTCCGGTGAAAGCACTCTCATGGATCGCCGCGCCGCTCTGGCCGCTGCAGCTAGCAAGCGGGCAGAAGTCGTTTCGGGCAAATCCTCTCATCGGCAGCGCGGCGCTCAACCGCCTGGGGCTCCATCTCGCCCGTGTGCGGATCGCGGAGCGCATGGCGGAGGCAAGGCGCACGCAGCTCGGCTCGCGAATCGATGCCGACTTGCGCGCGGGTTATGAGCGCGACGGCTTTCTGGTGATCGAGAATGCATTGCCCGCCGAGGACTTTGCGGCGCTCCGGCGCGATCTCGAGGAAGCGCCGGTCCGCTCATGGGAACGGCGCGAAGGCTCTACCGTCACGCGGCGGGGCAGTCTCGACCTTCCGGATATCCGTGGCCGGGCCCCCCTCGAGCGGTTGGTGGCGAACCCGCTGATGGCCGACCTCCTGCGCTATGTCGCGGGCTGCGGGGGCGAGCCGCTGATCCATCTCCAGACCGTGCTCGCCGAAGGCGATGCCGCGCGGCCCGACCCGCAGAACAGTCTCCACATGGATACGTTCCACTCGACCGCCAAGGCGTGGCTCTATTTGCAGGATGTGCGGCATGAGGACGGGCCGCTCCTCTACGTGCCGGGATCGCACCGGGCGACGCTTGAACGGCTTCACTGGGAACGCGATCTCAGCATCCGCGCGGCTCAAGATCCTGATCCCGAGATTGCGGCTGGCTCTTTCCGTATCGGCGAGGAGATGCTCGCCTCGCTCGGTTATCCCGAACCCCGAGCCATGGTGGTTCCGGCGAACACGCTTGTCGTCGCCAATACGCATGGTTTCCATGCGCGCAAGGCGAGCCAGCGCCCGACCAGCCGTTCGGAAATCTATGGGAGCTTGCGACGCAATCCGTTCCTGCCTTTCACCGGTTTTCACGTCCGATCACTGCCTGGCCTCAAGGGGCGTCTCAGCACCCGGCAGGCGCAGATCGAGGCGGTGCTGTCCCAGCTCGGCGCGAAGGGGCCGTGGGCCGAGGTGCCGCCGAAACGCATTGCAGATCCCGCCTCGATCTGACGCTCAGCGGCAGGCGGGCGTCTCGCGAAGGAGGGCGGGCCAGGCGTCCCGCCAGCCGTCGTCATGCGCTGCGCTCGTCACCACGCGCAGCTCTGCACATCCAGCCGCGTCAAACTGGGCTGCGGCCGCGCGGTTGATTTCCGGCGGCACGATCCTGTCGTTTTCGCCCACATAGTGAATTTGCGGCAGGCGGGTGAGCGACGCCGCGTCGTCGGCCGGGTTCAGCGATCCCTCAAGCGGGCTCACCTTGTGGAAGCTTGTGAAGGCCTCCGTATCGAGCGGAGAGGCGACTGTTTTCAGCCAGACAATGTCGGTTCGCCGCATGGCCGCGAGTGCTGCCACCGTGCCGCCGCCGGAATAGCCAACAAGCGCGAGCTTTGTTGCACCGGACTCAGCCCTCAGCTGATCGAGCGCTTCGCCGATTGCGGCGATGACGGTTTCGCTGTAGCGCGCGTTCGTCCACAGATCGCTGTTGCAGTTTCGGGCTGTCAGCCCGCCGGTGAACTGGCATGGTCGGGCAAGCCACGCGACGGCAGGCGAGGGGTCTACTGCCGCGAGACGGAGCGCCACCGGGTTGAGCGGCGTCGGGTCATCCGATCTCTCCGATGTCCGCTTCCAGGCCAGGCCGTCGCCTTCGATATAGACGACGAGAGTGCCGTGTTTTCCGGCAGTCCGGATGCGGGCATGAAGATCGAGCAATGGCGTTTCGAGCGTCAGTGGTGTCATCCGGGCTTCCGCCGCGATCCCGTCCGCGCCGGCCTTCCGCTCCGCGGGGTCGGCAAT
This sequence comes from Parvibaculum sp., assembly GCA_017642695.1. Classification (GTDB taxonomy): domain Bacteria; phylum Pseudomonadota; class Alphaproteobacteria; order Parvibaculales; family Parvibaculaceae; genus Parvibaculum. The sequence goes on from JAEPQD010000002.1 coordinate 635,792, forward strand.
GGCGCAGGCCGCAAGCAGCGACACAAGCAGGCAGGTGAAGACGAAGTGAAGGTTCATCTGTTTCCAGCGGCAAAAAGGAACGGCTCTGGAGTGAACCAGAGCCGCATCTTCATGTGTAGCCGAATTGGACCGTGAACGGACTCTTTTTTAGCTCTGCAGGCTCAAGCGCTGATGGGCTGCGCCGGGGCTGTTGCAAGCGCTGCGCGTTCGAGTTGAGCGAAGTGCAGAAATGGTGTAGCGAACATGTCGCCGCAATCCACAGGAGACACGTCGCGAACGAGGCCGTCTACATAAGCAGAAAAAGTCGATTCGAACCCGCCCCTGATTGTTCTCCACGATGCCCGCGTTCCCGGCCGCGCCACATCCGCCTTCAGGTGTTCATCGTGTGGGCATAGCGCGCCTTGTCGACCATCCCGTCTTTGAACATCAGAAAATATTCCTGATAGAAATTGAACATGCATATCTGTACATGGACGAACTGGTTGCGCTCGACCGGCGAGAGCGTGGTGTCGGCGTTCAAGCCCCGCATACAAACATCCATGATCTGCTTGTCCGAATAGGTTGTGGCAAGCATCTCGAGCAGATGGCCGTTTCGCTCGTTGTGGATCGCTGCTTTCTGGTTTTTCGCGCTCTGGCGGATTTGCAGTGCCAGATAGACCAGTGAAATCAGAACCGCCAGGCTACTCACGAAGCCGCCAATATTCGCAAGATCGGAAAGGCTCATCTGTTTCCCCCGTTTCCATGTTCCCGGCAAATATAGTCCGGGTCGCAGAGCTCGATCATAAAAACGGCCCCGGAAATTCCGGGGCCGCATTCATTTCATTTCGGGATTGTATTCAAGGGGGTGTCAGGCGCCTGCCGACTGACGTCGGCTTTGCGGCTGTTCGCCCTTCTTGGCATTGCGCTGACCGCGATTGCCGGCGTTCGGCTTGCCGCCGAAACGGCGCTGCTTGCCGGGCTGGTTGCGATTGCCGCCACCACCGTTGCGGGGACCGCCGCCCCGTCCGTTACGCTTCGGCGCTACGGGTTCGCCCGCAGGCACGACAATCTGCTCGCCGAGCCATTCCGTCGTATCGACGACGGTGAGCGGGCGTTTGGTCAGCTTTTCGATGCTCTTCAGGTGTGCGCGTTCGGCGTTGTCGCAGAAGGAGACGGCGATTCCGCTTTTCCCCGCGCGAGCCGTGCGGCCAATGCGGTGGACGTAGCTTTCCGGCTCGTTCGGCAATTCGTAGTTGATGACATGCGTAATGCCCGTCACGTCGATGCCGCGCGCCGCGATGTCGGTTGCGACGAGAACGCGCGCCTTGCCATTCCGGAAATTATCCAGCGCACGCTGGCGGGCGCCCTGAGATTTGTTGCCGTGAATGGCCTCGGACGGTACGCCAGACTTGTCGAGCTGTTCGCTGACGCGGTTCGCGCAGTGCTTGGTTCGCGTGAACACGATGACGCGCGAGAGGTCCGTGTCGTCCAGAAGCTTCGCGAGCAATTCGCGCTTGCGCTTGCCATCTACGTGCATGACGCGCTGATCGATCTTGTCGACGGTGACGACTTCCGGTGTCACTTCGACGCGCGCCGGGTCCGTCAGGATTTCAGCGGCAAGATGTTCGATCGATTTCGGCATCGTGGCGGAGAAAAGGAGAGATTGGCGTTTCCGGGGCAGCGCCGCGATGATCTTCTTCACGTCGCGCACGAAGCCCATGTCGAGCATCCGGTCCGCTTCGTCCAGGACAAGAATGGAAGTGCGGCGAAGTTCGATATGCTTCTGGTTCATCAGGTCGAGCAGGCGGCCGGGTGTTGCGACGAGGATGTCGACACCGCCGGCCATCGAACGCACCTGGCGGAACTGGTTCACGCCGCCGAAAATCACGGCCTGGCGCAGCTTGTAGTGTTTGCCGTAGGTCTCGAAGCTCTTCGAGATCTGCAGCGCGAGTTCGCGCGTTGGCGCGAGGATGAGCGCGCGAGCGCATTTCGGTTCGCGCTTCTCGTTGGTCGCGGCCAGCTGCTGCAGGATCGGCAGCGCGAAAGCGGCCGTCTTGCCGGTACCCGTCTGGGCGAGGCCAAGCAGGTCCCGGCCTTCGAGAAGGGCGGGGATCGATTGGGCCTGAATGGGGGTGGGGTTCACGTAGTTCTGGGCCGCAAGGGCGCGGCAGAGCGGTTCAGCAACGCCGAGATCCGCAAAAGTCGTATTCGTCATGTACTCATATTCTTTCAAGTCAACGTCGTGCACCCGGTCACTATGACCGGTGCTTTAACGCGGGGTCTTGCCGCGTTCCAACGCGCTTGGAATCGGGAAGGGGTCGAATTGTTCTGGGATCAGGCGGTGCCAAAGGGCAGCGCAAAGCGCGCATACGAGAACAATTAGCCGTGACATGAGGCTTTTCCCGGCGAATGTCAAGGAATAAGCCTTTGTGACTCCTGTATGAATGACTGCTGCGGATTGTCGCGGCGCGCCGGGGCAGGCATCATCGGGTCCCAAAACATGGCAAGCGGACGATTCGATGATAACGGCCTATGTCCCCGCCAGCGGTATGTTGAAGCCTGCGGAAGTCCAGCGGGGGGAGACGATTCCGGAAGGCGCTGTCTGGGTCGATGTTCTCTCGCCCAGCGACGACGATCTCGTCTTTCTCGACAAGGCGCTCGGTCTCGATGTGCCGACCGAGGAAGACATGCAGGAAATCGAGATGTCGAGCCGCCTCTATCATGAGGACGATGCGCTCTACATGACGGCCACCATGATCACGCAGGCCGACACACCAAATCCGCTCAGCGTGCCGGTTACGTTCGTGCTCGCGGGCAGGCGGCTTGTGACGCTGCGCTATGCGGAACCTATGCCTTTTCGTCTCTATGCCTCGCAATCGCAACGGCACGTCATGCCGTGTTCGACGGGAGAAGACGTTCTTGCCGGACTTCTGGATGCCATTGTGGACCGCGTTGCCGATATCCTGGAGAGGGTGCAGAACGACATCGACACGCTTTCTCGCGAGATATTCAGCCACGAGCCGCGCGCAAAGCGCGATTACAACGCCATTCTCTCGCGCATCGGGCGGGGCCACGCGCTGACCTCCCAGGCGCGGGAAAGTCTTGTCAGCTTCGGCCGTCTCGTCAGTTTCATTGTGCGGCCGAGCGATGTGAAAATGCCGAAATCGGCCGAACGAGGTTTCAAGACGATCACGCGGGACATCACTGCGCTCAGCGATCATGCAAGCTTCCTTGCGAACAACATCAATTTCGTGCTCGACGCGACGCTCGGCCTCATCAGCAACGAACAGAACAGCATCATCAAGATTTTCTCCGTCGCGGCAGTCGTTTTCCTGCCGCCGACGCTGATCGCCAGCATCTACGGCATGAATTTCGATTTCATGCCCGAACTCAACTGGGTCTATGGCTATCCGATGGCGCTCGGGCTCATGGTGCTGTTCGCGGTGCTGCCCTATGTCTTCTTCAAATATCGCGGCTGGTTATGAGCGGCACGCGGACCGAATGGATCTGGATTCGTCACGCGCCGGTGCAGGGGCAGGAGAGCCGGTACTACGGCCATCTCGATGTGGCGCCTGAGCCCGTCGATCCCGCGCTTGCTTCCGCCATCGCCCGTCGGCTTCCCGCCGTCTCGGTCTGGCTTTCATCGCCGCTCACGCGCACCAAGGCGACGGCGCTTGCACTGAAGCCGGGCGTCGAGCCCGTAGCGGTCGGCGATTTCAACGATCAGAATTACGGCCTCTGGCAAGGGCGTAGCTACAACGACGTTTTCGCCGCGAACAGGACGCTCGACTGGTCCAATCCGGTTGAGATTCAACCTCCGGAAGGCGAGACCTTCTTTGACGTTGCGACACGCGTCTATGAAGGCATCCACCGGCTGACGGAGCATTATGCCGGTCACACGCTTGTATCCGTCGCCCATGCGAACGTGGTCCGCTCGGCGATTGCGCTTGCGCTCGACATCGATCTCGGAACGGCGCTCCGGATCGAGGTTGCTCCGCTCTCGATCACGCGACTGAGTCACCGTCTCGTTGACGGCGCGTCGCAGTGGAGCGTCGGTTGCATCAATCTTGAAATCGGAGGTTAGGCCTTCCGGGCTTCTTCTTCCCACAGCGCGACAACGCGCGCGATGTGAAGTTCCATCGCCGTCAGCGCCTTCACGATCAGTCCGATGCGCTTTCCTGTCATCTCCTGGTAGGAAGACGCCATGAAGATGCCGGTCGCATGCGTTTCGATCTCGTCGCAGAGATCGATATCCGCGCCGCTTGCGCGGAGCTTCTCGCCGATTTCCTGCAGCCGTTCGGCGGCCTGCACGATGTCGCCTGCCGCGCGGTCGGACGCTTCCGCGATGGCGGCAAGGTCGTCCGGCGCCGTATCCTCGTGGTTGTGGCGCTCGCCCGGCTTTACGGCCGCGATCGCGACGCGCGTCTCGCCGATGGCTCGGCGCATCTCCTGCATCTCGTGATAGAGGAAGCCGAAGCGGGCTTCCGCCGCCGTCTCGCGTGCAAGGTCGTAGAGCCGCTCGATGGCGCCGATCACCTCGTCCGTGTCGGCGGCTTTGTGGCGGCGGGCATATTCCTGCAGGAACCAGCGTCCGCGTGGCGTTTCCAGCACCGCCTGCTCGATGGCGTCGTATTCGTCTTCGTCGATCAGGCGGGCGGCGTCGCTCATCGGAGGCTCCGGGGCTTCGGGAAGCCCGTATTATGACCACCATTCGTTTCCCATTGGTTGAAGCGGCGTTAACCGCTTGCCGTCAGGACCCCGGCATGCGAGGGAAACAGCGGTATTTTGCGATAAGGAGCGGGCAGTGGAGCTTCCGGTCGATATAGAGAGCATCAAGGGGTTCATGGACCCGGCCGAAGGCCGGGCGCTCCACGACGCGGCGCTGGAGGCCTCGCGCCTGGGGCCCGTACTCGAAATCGGCTCCTATTGCGGCAAGTCGACCGTCTATATCGGCGTCGCCTGCCAGCGGAACGGCGCCGTGCTCTACGCGCTCGACCATCATTACGGCTCGGAGGAAAACCAGAAGGGCTGGGAGCATCATGACGGGGCGCTCTACGATCCGGAGACGGACCGCCTCAACACCTTTCCACTCTTCCGCCGCACCATGCGGATGGCGAAGCTGGAAGACACGGTGGTGCCGCTCGTCGCGCCGTCGGAGGTCGTCTCGAAGGGTTGGGCGACACCGCTCGCCATGGTCTTCATCGATGGTGGTCACGGGTTGGAGCCCGCGCTCACGGATTACCGCCTCTGGGCGCCCCGCGTCATGCCGGGCGGCATCCTCGCGATCCACGACGTCTTCCCGGACCCGAAGGATGGCGGCCGCCCGCCTTACGAAATCTACAGGATGGCGCTGGCTTCCAACCTCTTCGAGGAGGAGAAGGCGGTGAAGAGCCTGAGGTTACTCCGCCGCCTCGGCTAGCGTGCGCTCGGCGAAGAGATGCGCGGCGGGCGTAAGCCCGGCGATCGCATCGGTCGCGAGGATGACGGCGGCGGCCGTCCATGCGGGTTTTTCCGTCGGCCAGGCGACCTTGTCCTCGAACTGGTAGCCCATCCAGTAGGCGCCGCAATCGGCCTTCCACTGGTGCTGCCAGGAGAGCATCGCCTCCGCCTGCCGCCGCTGTCCGGCGACGAGGAGAGCCATGGTGAGTTCCGCGCTTTCGGCGACCGTCACCCAGGGCTGGTCCATCACGCAGCGGCAGCCCTTGCCCTCGGCGACGAAGATATCCCACTTCCAGGCGAGGCGTTTCCGGGCCGCTTCGCCCGTCACTACGCCCGCGAGGACCGGGTAGTACCAGTCCATCGAGTATCGGTCCTTCGGTTCCCATGTGCGGTCGAAACGGTGCGGCTTGTCGCGCAGCGCCTCGCCGAGCTTAGCGCGCGCTTCCATCAGGTGGCGCGAGGAGTGGCCCAGTTCGCGCGCGATCTGTGCCGCGCATTCGAGGCTCTTGTAGATCGAGGAACAGCCGGTGATGAGCGCATCGTCTTCCGGCGTGTGCGGATCGTCCGCCGCCCACCGGATGTCGCCATGGTCGCTTTGATGCGCAAGCACGAAGCCCATCGCGGCTTCGACATGCGGCCAGATGCCGGCGAGCCACTTCTTGTCGCGGGTGATGAGATAATGGTGCCAGGCGCCGGTCGCGATATAGGCGGCGAAGTTCGTGTCGCGCACGGGATGGCCCGCATCCGCTTCGTCGCCGGTGAAGCGCTGCTCGTCTTCGTCGAAAGGTACGGCGGCGCCGAGCTGGCCCCACCAGGAGCCGTCCTTCAACTGTGTGTCGGCGAGATACTGGAAGGCACGGCGCGCATGGTCGATCTCGCCGAGCACGGTAAGGCCCATCGCCGCTTCCGTGTGGTTCCACGGGTCGACGACGCCGCCGTCATACCAGGGGATCGCGCCCGTATCGCGCTGCAGCTCCAGAATGCGTGCGCAGGAACCGTCGAAGAAATTCTCGGGCAGGCGGTCGCCCCAGGTCAGGTGCACCATCCGCTCACGCCGCTCCCTTGGTGAAGTAGAGAACGACGCTCTTGCCCATCAGAGGTCCGGCGATCTTCTCCAGCGTCCGCGTGAGCCACGGGCGTTGCAGGATGTCCCACTCGAGGAAACGTTTGTAGAGATTGACGATCTTCACATCCTCGCGTTTCACGCCGACGGCGCATTTCAGCCACCAGTATGGCGAATGAAGCCCGTGCGCGAAATGCCGGTGGAAGAAGGAGAGACCACGGCGCTGAACGGAGCCCTTGAGCTGGCTTTCGCGGAAGATGCGGACATGGCCGCCCGGTTCGTTGTGGTAGTCGTCGGATAGTGCCCAGCAGACCCATTCCGGCCAGTAGCGCGGCACGCTGATGGCGAGCGTGCCACCCGGCTTCAGAATGCGGTCGATCTCGGCGACGGCCTGCTCGTAGTCCGGAATGTGCTCCAGCACTTCCGAGCAGATCACCTTGTCGAAGCTCGCGTCCGGAAAGGGCAACGACAATGCGTTGCCGACGGTGAGCGAGAAAGCGCGCTTCGTGTCAGGGTCCATGTCGGGGCAGGAGCCGAAGCCGTTGCGCGTATTGCGCACGTCCTCGAAGCCGAGGTCGAGCCCGACCACATGGCATTGCGAGTGGTAGTACATGGCATGGACATGCCGTCCCGCGCCGCAACCGAGGTCGAGCGCGCGCTGGCCGTCCCTAAGCCCGAGCACGTTCAAGTCGATTGTCTGCATTTTCTATCGTCTGCCTGTAGATGTCTGCATATTCGCGCGCCGCGCGTTCCCATTTGAACTCGGCGAGAATGCGTTCGCGTCCGGCCTGGCCGTAAGCGGCGCGCATTTCCGGGTCGTCCAGCATGGCGGCAATCGCGTTGGCGAGAGCGGGCGGGTTCGAATGCGGCACCACGATGCCTGCATCGCCGACGACTTCCGGCAGCGAGCCGCCATTGGTCGCGATGACGGGTGTGCCGCAAGACATGGCTTCGCCGCACGGAAAGCCGAAACCTTCATAGACGGAGGGCGATACGGCGATCGTCGCTTCATTGTAGATCGTGGTGATGTCCTCATCCGTGACGCCCGTCACGAACTCCACCTTGTCCATGATGCCGAGCTGACGCAATTCATAGGAAGTGTTGCCCTCGCGCAGCTTGCCGATCACGCGAAGTTTCAGCTCCGGCCGTGTCTTCAGCAGTTCGGCATAGGCGCGGATCAGGTAGATCAGACCCTTCAGCGGCACGTCTGCGCTCGCGCAGGCGACGATCAGGTCGTCGCGCCGTTTCACGTGCGGCATCGGGCGGAACTGCAGATGGTCGATGCCATGCAGCACCAGCTTTGTCTTTGCCGCATCGACGCCGAATTCGCGCACGACGTCGCGGCGCGTGCTTTCGGAAACGACGATAAGGGGATCGAGCTGGCGCGCGACCTTGATCTGCATGTTGAGGAAGGAGTACCAGCGGCGCTTGAGAATCTTCAGTTGCAGTGTCCGCGCATGTTCGATGTCGATGCGCCGGTCCATCGTGATCGGATGGTGGATCGTGCCGACGACGGGCATGCCCATGTCGCGCATCTTGAGAAGGCCCCAGCAAAGCGTCTGGTTGTCGTGGCAGACGTCATAATCGTCGAGCGTGCCACGGACATATCGCGCCATGCGCTCGCCGAAGGTGTAGGGCTCGGAAAAGCCGCCGGTCGCGTGGCTCCACCACTCGAAGAGATCGATCGGCGAGCCGAGCATCCAGGGCCTTATCGACCTGATCGGATGCGGGTTCGCATAGAGGTCCAGCGAGGGCAGTTTGATGAGGTTCACGCGTGGGTCGAGCACGGGGTAGGGCGGGCCCGAAATCACGTCGACCTGGTGGCCGAGTTCGGCAAGTGCCTTCGAGACGTGGCGCATGTAGACGCCCTGGCCGCCCGTCGTGGGGTTGGAGCGGTAGCTCGGCAGCAGAATGCGCAGCGGACGGTCGCCATTGATTGCCGCCAGCCGGGGCCCATCGGGCGCAAGGCGCTCCACCGGCTCTTCCAGCTTCGTTTCAGCGGCCGCGTTCCGCTCCAGCACTTGCGACATGCCTCGTCCTCTCAAGACTCGTTGGTCCGCATGCCCGCAAAAAAGGGGCGTCGTCCGGAGCTCCCATTGGCGGGTGCGAACCCGGACCGGTTTTAGGTTCTACGCCTTTCGGGGGCGGCGAACGGAGTGGGCCAGACATCGAAGGCCCGTGCGTAGCGGAGCGCGCCCGGGCGCGCGGATCATATAAGGTTCATCGGATCGCAACAACCCGCTAACAGAAATGTAAGCAACTCCGCTTCAATTGATGCTGCGTTTCGGCGGTGCCGTGCCCTCTGCCGGCTCGGGCGCCGCGCCCGACTGGTGATGGACGAGCAGCCAGCCATCGCCACTTCGTATAAAGATGTTCGTCGCAATCAGGAAGTCCTGCCCGATCCGCTCGTAGCAGATCACGATGCCGGTGTCCTTGTGGATGCCGCCCCTGGCATGGAGACACTCGATATCGGGACTCGCCGGACCGGTCAGGATCGCATGCCAGCTCTGCAGCACGTTGTCGCGGCCTTCCACGGGCGGCCAGCCGGGATGCAGGCAGGTCACGGGCTCGTGCTCTGCCCAGACCGCATTCATCAGTGCGGTGTCCCGCTCCGCAAAAGCGCGATAGAAGGTTTCGTTGGCGAAGAGGAGGGCGGCCTGGTCGCGTGCGGGGGAGCGTGTCATGGGCTTGCCGGCGAAGCTCGGATCGGGCGTCCAGTCTAGCAGCACCCCGCGGTATTTACAGCCCGTCCGCCCACGTCAGATTCCGGCGTACCACTCGTAGCCGTTGCTGTCTTCCCAGTAGCCGCCTTTGCCGCCGCCGACCGCCGAGAGGCTTTCCACCGCCTCGATCCGCATCACGAATTTCGCCTGCTTGTAGCCAAGCTGTCGCTCGACGCGAAGACGCACCGGCGCGCCGTGGCCGACAGGCAGCTCGCCGTCATTCATGCCGTAGGCGAGGATGGTCTGCGGGTGAAAGGCGTCCACCAGGTCGATGCTCTCGTAGTAGTTCGTGCCGCGAAAATCGTCAGCGCAGTGAAACACGATGAAGCGCGCATCGGGTTCGAGTTCGACGCGGTCGAGAATTGCGCCGAGCGGCACACCGGTCCATTTGCCGATCGCGCTCCAGCCTTCCACGCAGTCATGCCGCGTGATCTGGCTCCGCGCGGGCATGGCCTTCATGTCGGCAAGCGAGAAGGAGGCGGGCTTCTTCACGGCGCCGCCGACATCGAGCCGCCAGTCCGCGAAATTCGTTTCGAGGTGCCGGCGATACTCGGCGGCGGCCGGCATCGTATTGCCGTTGGTTCGGAACGAAGGCGACATGTCCTCCGGTTCGTACTCGCGCGCGAGCGGGTTCACGCCAAGCAGGCGCTGAACGCGGTAGGCGAGTTTCTCGCCGGAGGACAGCACCACCTCGCGGAAGGTCGGACTGCGGCTCAGCCGGTCACATCCGGGCAGCAGCAGGGCGGAGCCGGTCACGCCCGCGATCTTCAGGAGCCTGCGGCGGGAGATTGTGTCTTTCGTCATGCGTCTTTCTCCTCCGCCTTCACTTCTGCGTTCTCGGGCGGCAGGCGGTAGCGGCCTGTAATCATTGAGCGGATTTCGTTCAGCGGTCCCGCCAGCACCACCATCGCGATGTGGACGAGGAAGAAGCCGACCAGCAGCCAGGCCACGATGAAATGGATCGAGCGGGCGGATTGCCGTCCGCCGAAAATGTCGAGCAGCCAGGGCCAGCTCGCATTCATCGCGGGCGACATGGTGAGGCCCGTCAGGATCGCGACCGGGATCAGGACACCCAGCACACCGAGATAGGCGAGCTTCTGGAGGATGTTGTAGTTGAGCGCCGCCTCGCCCTTCGGAAAGTCGAGGCGCGCATGTTTTTTCACGTCGTCCCAGATATGCGACGGATGGATTTCCGTTTTTGACGGCAGCAGGTCGCGTTCGATGTGGCGGTTGAGCCAGCTCCAGACGCCATAGGCGACGATGCCGAGGGCGAAGACCCAGGCGAAGGTCAGATGCCAGAGCCGTCCCATCGAGAGGCTGTAATAGGAAGGGATCGTCGCCCAGCCGGGAAAGGCGCGGCTGCGCAGCGTTCCATTGCCGTCGTGCCAGAGGCCGAGTACGCCCGTCGTTTCGACGGTCAGGCTCCCGATGCGCAGATAGCCTTCGCCGCCACCGCTGCCGATTTCGAGCCAGGCGGGATCGGCGTTCGCGCCGTAGTCGCCCCAGTAGAGCCGGGGATGCGCGTTGAAGATCATCAGCCCGCTCATCAGCATGATGAGCAGCGTCAATGCGTTGATCCAGTGCCAGATGCGCGTCGAAAGCCGGTGGCGGTAGACGAGGCCGCCCTCGGGGAGGGAGACGTCCGTGTTGTCGATGGTGGTCATGGTCATGCCGCTTGTGTCGTTGCGGCAAGTCTTGCCGCCGCGGCCATCACGGGCAAATCACAATCGCCGCAGATCTTCGTGATCGCGGGCTCACGCGAATGTGTGCTCACCGCTCACGTGGCGGAAAAGGATCAGATATCCGACGAAGAGCGCGGCGAGGTTCGAGGCGAACATCGTGGCGAGCCAGATGTCGCGTGGTTCGCGGAGTCCCTCGGCGGCGTTGCGATGGATGAGCCAGAAGAGAAGGGGCGTCCAGAGCGCGAGATAGGCGAGGCCGAGCGCCTGCGTGAAGCCGAAGAACTCGAAAAGCGCGAGCGTGAGCCCCACATTCGCGAGCCAGACGGCAAGCACCGCGCGGGCTTCCATCCGCCCGAAGACGAAGAAGACGGAGGCCGTATTGATGAAGATGAGCCAGTAGATCGGGCCGCGCAGCGCGTCCGGCGCCTGCGAAATATGCTCGATCAGCGTCATTCCCGCCCCCTCCCGCCCGGCAAATGACCGAAATCTTGATTTCGGTCAGTCTGCCCGGCAGGCCGGAAAGGGGCAAATCACATTATGGGGAGCGTCAGCCGAAGCGGCGCTTCAGCCAGTCCACCATCAGCGCGTTCAGCTCTTCCGGCTTCTCCGACTGGGTCCAGTGGCCGCAATCCGGGATGACGTGCTTCTCGAGGTCGGGCACGTACTGTTCCATGCCGATGGTCATTTCCGGGCGGAGCACGATGTCGTCCGCGGCAGAGATCATCAGGCTTGGCGCGGTCACCTTCTCGGTCTGGCCTTCGGTGAGTTGCCAGTTGCGGGTGAAGTTGCGGTACCAGTTGATGCCGCCCTCGTAGCCCGAGGTCTCGAACGCCTTCGTGTAGTAGGCCAGCTCTTCCGCATTCAGAAGCTGCTCGCCTCCCCACGTGCTTTCGTCGGTCGCGAAACTCTTCAGGAAGGAGAGGTTCTTCTCCTCCGCCGGCAGCTTGTCGAAATCGGCGAGCTTCATCGGGCTCTTGCGGTACCAGAAGCGCATCGAGCGGGCGACGTCCTTCTCGAATATCTTTTCCGCAACGCCGAACTGCTGGAAATAGACGATGTACATGTCCTCGCCGAAGACCGCGCGCATGCCCTCGATCGGATCGATCGGACCGCGCGGGATGAAGGGCGTGTTGACGCCGATCACGCCCGCGACGCGGTCAGCGTGGCGAAGCGGCATCTGCCAGACGACCATGCCGCCCCAGTCGTGACCCGCGAAGATTGCCTTGTCGAGCTCGAGCGCGTCGAGAAGGCCCGCAAGATCGTCCGTCAAATGATGAATGTCGTAGAGCGGCACGGCGTCTTCGCCCTTCGGACCGCCGGTGCGTCCGTATCCGCGCATGTCGGGTGCGATGGCGCGGAAGCCCGCCTTTGCAAGCGCGGGCATCTGGTGACGCCAGGAATAGGCGATCTCCGGAAATCCGTGGCACATCACCACCGGCACACCGTCCTTCGGTCCCTGCTCGTAGACCGCCATCCTTATGCCGTTCGTATCGACGTAGTGCGGCTCCGGAAATGTCATCGCCGTCTCCCCCTCATTTGTCGTTCTGAAATATGGTCAGGCCGATTTCGCCCGCTGCCGGTCCGCTTCGGCGGAGATGCCGAGCGAGGCGAACATCTCGTCGCGCCCCGGTCCGAGTTTCGGCGGATAGAGATCGGCATTGCGCTTCCTGCCGCGTGCCCAGGTCACGAGCACTTTGGAAATGTTACGCGGGTCGCGCGCCCATGTGTTCGGCGGATCGACCATGTGGAAGGAGCGCATGAAGCTGCGCATCAGGTCGACATCGCCACGCACGGCCGGCAGAAGCGCGTCTTCGGCAAAGCTCTTGAAGAGGCGCGCTTTCACGCCGGGCTTGTAGTCCGGGTTGAGCGCGTTCTTCGCGCGTTTGATGGCGGCGAGGTCCTGCTTCACCATGTCGTCATAGTGCTGGCGGAGGTCCTTCGCGAGCCGCGCATGGTAGAAGCGGGCGCGCTCGCGTGAATCCTCGCTTCTGTCGAGCGTTTCGCGGAGCGCTTCGGCGGCCACGCCCGCGAAGGAGCAGCCGCGCCCGTAGAGCGGGTTGGTGCGGATCACGCTGTCGCCGATGGGGAAGAAGTTCAGCACCCGCGGCTCGCCGTCCTTCGTCATGTGGCGCCAGCGGCTGATGAGTTCGCCCATGCCGAAGACGCGGCTGACGGGCTTCGATGCGACGGTCGAGGTCCATGTCGCGATACCCGGAAGCATGGCGCAGATGGCGTCGAAATTTTCCGGACGCACGATCGTACGCCGCATTTCCATCTCGATCTCGGGCACGGCGAGCGTGATCGAGAAGCAGCCATTGTCGGCCGGGAAGAGGCCGTATTTGATGAACCCCAGATCGCCCGCGCCCGGCACTTTCGTACGCGCAGGCTCGTTCTTCGGATCGTGCAGGCGGTAATGCCGCGTGAAATAGAGAATGCCGGCGCGTTCGGTCTCTTCCGCGATTCCCGCACCCGCCTTGTTCAGCCATTCGATGATCTGGCTGTTCTTGCCTGCAGCGTCGACCACGATGTCGGCCGTCCAGTCCGTCGTCTCGCCGTGCTGCTCGACGGTGAGGCCGGTCACACGGAGTGCCCCATTCTCATCCTTGTCCGTCAGCACGTCGCGCACCAGCGCACCGGTCTCGAAGCGGATGCCCTGCTGCCGCGCGGCGTAGCGGCGCATGATGAATTCAAGGGTCGTACGGCGGCTCGTCAGGATCGTCATGTCCCGGTCCGCGGGTACGGGCTCGTAGGTGTCCTGCAGCGAGATGGGCAGGCCGTCGGCGAATTTGAGTTCGCGGCAGCCGGCCTCGCGCAGTTCCTCCATCAGGTCGGGGTAATTGTCGCGAATCAGAATGTGCAGCCGGGCGAGGAAGGCGTGGCTGTGACGGAGATGGCCGACGCCCTTGCGCTCCCAGTTCTCGAAGGCTTCGTCGGCGGAAGTTTCCGGCGGTGGCGGATCGCGCTCCAGCACCGTCAGCTCGCGGCCCGAACGCGCCAGCGCCAGCGCGGTCCACAGACCCGCAATGCCGCCGCCGACCACGAGTATCCGCTCGCCCATCAAATCCTCCCGATGCTTCACCCGTACAGGGCATATCCAAAAACTAGACTACGGTCTAGCGAAAATAGGAAGCGTTGGGGCGGCTGTCCAGAGGGGCGGTGTAAACCTTTGTCGTCAGCTTCCGCCCGGCGTGCGGAGCGACCAGCCCGCTGCCGCAAGAGCAGCCCATCCAATCAGGAAGGCGAGGCCGCCAACGGGTGTGACGAGCACGAAGGCGCGGCTGCCGGTCAGGCCGAGATAGTAGAGCGAGCCTGAGAAGAGGATGGTTCCCGCCACGAAGGCCCATCCGGCGATGGTGGCGAAGGCGCCGCTGCCCTGCGCTGCCAGGAAGGCGACCGCGAGGAGCGCAAGCGCATGATACATCTGGTAGCGTGCGCCGGTTTCGAAGACGGCGAGTTCCGTTGGTCCCACGCGCGATTGCAGCCCGTGTGCGGCGAAGGCGCCGAGCGCCACGGAAAGAAAGCCGCTCGCGGCGCCGATCACGATCCAGATGCGCATGTTTCCTCTCCCGCTGGTTGAGCGGAGCTTCGGCCAAAGACGGAGCGATTGCAATGCGGGCGGGAGCCCTCAGCTTGGCCGCGCGAGTTCGGCCAGTCCCGCGTCTCGCGTGATGACGGGTTCGTAGCCGAGTTCGCGCTGCGCCTTGCCGATTTTCAGCGTGCAGTTGCGCGACATCAACGTCGCGGTGTGCGGATCGAGCGGCGGTGGTGAGCGCCGCAAGGTCAGCTTCCAGATTCTGTCCATGATCCTCGCCGCGCCACGTGCGAGCCATCCCGGCATGTTCCGGTCCGGCAGGGAGAAGCCCGCGCTCGCCGCCATCTTCGTCATCATCTCCCGGAACGAGATCGGCATGCCGCCATCGGTGATGAAATAGGCCTCGCCGCCATTGCCCTTTTCGAGCGCAAGCTCGATCGCGTGCACCACGTTGTAGATATGCGCGGTATCGGTCACGGCGCGGCCGCCGCCGATCCAGGCGAAGCGGCCTGCATCCACCATCTCCTTCAGCGCGGGCAGCAGCGTCTGGTCGCCCGGTCCCCAGATGAAACGGGGCCTGAGCACGATTGTCGTCAAACCGTTGCCGTTCGCCGTGCGCACGGCTTCCTCGGCATGCGCCTTGGTGCGCGGGTAGGGCATGGGGGAGTTGAAGGCCATCGGCGCGGTCTCGTCGAGATCGTCCATCGACTGGCCGTGGAAGAGTGCGGCCTCGGTGCCGATATGGACGAAACGCTTGACGCCCGCCTCGCGTGCCGCTTTCAGCAGACGTTCCGTCCCCGTCACATTGATCGCCCAGAAGTCCTTCATCCGGCCCCAGGTCTCGACCTTCGCCGCGCAATGCACGACCGCGTCGACATCCTTCAGCATGGCGGCCGTGACGCTGCCGAGGTCGCCACGAACGGGCGCCGCGCCCGCGGCGCGGATCGCGGCATCCGATTTTTCGGAGCGCGAGAGAGCCAGTACCTCATGCGTCTCGCTCAGTTTTTTCGCGGCGGCGCCGCCCACGAAACCCGACGCACCGGTGATGAAGATACGCATTGCCGTCCTCCCCGCTGCCGGAGGGCCGGTGTGACCCGTTCCGGAGTCCCGGTCATATTGGTCTTATGGGCAGGAATGACAAGCCGCCTCCCTGCAAATAACGCAGCGTTGCGCTAGGCTTTGGCGTCATGCACGCGCAAGAGGAGGTTCCGATGGCCGAAGCCTACAGAAAGTGGCAGTGCGCGACCTGCGGCTTCATCTATGACGAGAAGGAAGGCTTGCCCGAGGATGGCTTGCCGCCCGGCACGCGCTGGGAGGATGTGGGAGAGGACTGGGTCTGTCCGGATTGCGGTACCCCGAAGGCCGATTTCGACATGGTCGAAATCTGAGACGTAGCGTCACCGCGCTTTTTCCCCGTAGAGCCTCGTCTTTCAGCGACGACTTGCCGCTTTGAGCCTGCGACCGAAAATCCATAAATATTCTATGGATTTAACGTTTGCAGCAGAAAGAACGGCCATGATCCCGCAGGAAATCGCCCAGACCATCATCGACCCCAAGGCCTATGCCGACGGCGCGCGCGTCGACGACGCCTTCGCCCGGTTGCGCAAGGAGATGCCCTTCGCGCAGGCGCAGCCCGAAGGCTTCGATCCTTTCTGGGTCGTGACGAAGCATGCCGACATTCTCGCGGTCGAGCGCCAGAACGATCTCTTCCACAATGGCGATCGCGCGACGACGCTCACCCCCATCGAGGTCGACCGCAAGGTGCGCGAAATGATGGGCGGCTCGCCCCATCTCGTGCGGTCGCTGGTGCAGATGGACAATCCGGATCACTTTGCCTACCGCAAGCTCACACAGTCCTGGTTCATGCCGCAGAACCTGAAGAAGCTTGAGGCGCGCATCCGCGAGATCGCGAAAGGCTTCATCGATCGTATGGCCGACATGGGCGGCAATTGCGACTTCGCGCGCGACGTCGCCTTTCTCTATCCCCTCCATGTCATCATGGAGGTGCTTGGTGTGCCGGAGACCGACGAGCCGCGCATGCTGAAGCTCACGCAGGAACTATTCGGCAGCGCCGATCCCGATCTCAACCGCAACAAGGCGGAGATCGCGGATGCGGATGCGGCGCTTGCGCAGATCGGTGCGACGGTTGGCGAGTTCATCGAATATTTCAACGCCATGACGGAGGACCGGCGTGCCTGCCCGCGCGACGATCTCGCAAGCGTCATCGCGAACGGTCAGATCGGCGACCAGCCGCTCGGCCATCTCGAAGCCATGTCCTACTACATCATCGCCGCGACGGCGGGTCACGACACGACGTCGAATACGACGGCGGGCGGGCTCTGGGCGCTTGCCGAAAACCCGTCCGAATTCGCGAAGCTCAAATCCGATCCCTCGCTCATTCCGAGCTATCTCGAAGAGTCGATCCGCTGGGTCACGCCCGTGAAGCATTTCATGCGCAGCGCCACGGCGGATGCGGAAGTCCATGGACAGAAGATCGCGAAGGGCGACTGGATGATGCTGTCCTATCCGTCGGGCAATCGCGACGAGGATGTGTTCGACGATCCCTTTGCCTTCCGCGTCGACCGTTCGCCCAACAAGCATGTGGCCTTCGGGTACGGTGCGCATGTCTGCCTCGGCCAGCATCTCGGCCGCATGGAAATGCGGATTCTCTGGGAGGAACTGCTGCCGCGCCTCGAAAAGCTCGAACTGGCCGGCACGCCGAAGCGGATGGAGGCGAATTTCGTCTGCGGCCCGAAGTCGGTGCCGATCTCCTACCGGATGCACTGAGCGGAGCAGGGGGATGAAAGACAACGGAACCGCCTTGCGCACATGGCAATGCATGACCTGCGGCTTCATCTATGACGAGGCCGAAGGTCTGCCGGATGAGGGAATCGAACCCGGAACCAGGTGGGAGGACATTCCCGGCGATTGGGTCTGTCCTCTTTGCGGGACGCCGAAGAGCGACTTCGAGATGATCGAGATCTGATCCTTCTGCGTTTCCCTTGCGTCAGTCCGATGGCCCCGGCTCGCCGCGCGCGTTGACCCTGCGTCGCGCCGGGGCCATTGTTGCGCCATCAGAACAAGAACATGCGTATCCGGCGGCACAAGCCGGAACGGGGAGGAATGGCGATGCTTACCAAGGCCGACGACTATCCGATTCACCAGACGCCGGAACCGATCGCGTTTTCCGGTACGGACCGTAACTTCTACGACCGTTATTTCTTCAACGGCTACACGCGCTCGGGCGACGTCTTCTTCGCCGCCGCGCTCGGCGTCTATCCGCACATCAACATCATGGACGCCGCTTTCAGCGTCATCGTCGATGGCGTGCAGCACAATCTTCATGCCTCGCGCTTCCTGAATTCGGAGCGGCTCGACATGCATGTGGGTCCGGTCACGGTCGATGTCGTGGAGCCGCTTCATTCGCTGCGCGTCCGCGTCGCCGACAATGAATACGGCATCAAGGCCGACCTGACATTTGTCAGCCGGGCGCCCGCGCTCAAGGAGCCGCGTTTCACGCGCCGCAACGGTCCGCGCACCATGATGGACCTCACGCGCATGACGCAGAACGGCACCTGGGAAGGCTGGATCGAGGTCAAGGGCAAGCGCATCGAGGTGAAGGCGTCCGATTATGTCGGCACACGCGATCGTTCCTGGGGCGTGCGCCCCATCGGTGCGTCCGATGCGCAGCCCATGGTGCCGCCAATGGAGTTCCAGTTTTTCTGGCTCTGGGCGCCGCTCAACTTCGAGGACCGGATCACGCTCTTCCATGTGAACGACGACGAACACGGTGATCCGTGGAACCTCTCCGGCGTCATGTGTCCGCTCGGGCGCGAGGCGAAGCCGCAGGAGATGGACCGCGTCAGCTACGAGATCGACTACATCTCCGGTTCGCGCCATGCGAAATCGGCATCGATCTTCTTCGAAACACGCAAGGGCGAGAAGACGCGCATCGACCTCACGCCGAAGTATCACTTCTACATGCTGGGCATCGGCTACGGCCATCCGGAATGGGCGCATGGGGCGCACAAGGGCGACAACGCGCTCGGCTATGAGGAGTTCAAGCTCTCGGACATCAAGAGCTACGCCCCGCCTCATCTTCACATCCAGGCGATCTCGGACGCCGTGATGACGCTGCCCGACGGTTCGAAGCGCGAGGGCTGCGGCATTCTCGAGCAGATGGTGATCGGGCCGCATGCGCCGTCCGGTTTCAAAGATATTCTCGATCCGGCGAAGTGAGGCGACGGGAATGGAAGAACTCGCGCCCCGCATTGCGGCCTATCTCGCGCATCGGATGCCTGCGGCCTCGAACATCGAGGTGAGCGGCATCTCGCGCATTCATGGCGGCGCGAGCCGCGAGACCTTCCGGCTCCGCGCGCGCTGGGAGGAGGGCGGCAAGCAAGTCGAACGTGCGCTCATCCTGCGGCGCGATCCGGTGGCGAGCCTGATCGAGACCGAGCGCGATCTCGAATACAACGCCTATCGCGCCTTCCACCCGACCGGGCTGCCGGTGCCGGAGCCGCTCTATCTCGAAACCGATCTCGAATGGCTCGACCGGCCCTTTTTCGTGATGGAGCAGATCGAGGGTTGCGCGGCGGGGTCTGCTTTCAACGATGATCCCTATGGTGCACATGCCGAGAAGATCGGCCGCCAGTTCTGGACTCATCTCGGCCACATCGCAGCCGCCGACCCGGATGCCATCGGTTTCTCCGCGAACATGGAACCCGTCGCACCGGGCGAATGCTGGTCCCGCGAACTCGAGAAATGGGAAAAGGTGATCGATGAGGACGAGCTTGTGCCCCAGCCTGTCGCGCGCGCAGCGATCCGCTGGCTGAAGCGCAATCCCCCGCCGCCGGCGGAGAAGATTTCCGTCGTCCATGGTGATTATCGCACCGGCAATTTTCTCTATGACGGCGAGGGAAACATCCGAGCCATTCTCGACTGGGAAATGTGCCATCTGGGCGACCCGCTGGAAGATGTCGCCTGGGCCTCCGATCCGCTCTGGGCCTTCAGGCAGCCGGAGCGGCCGGGCGGCATGATCGCGCGCAAGGAAGCCTTCCGTATCTGGGAAGAGGCAAGCGGCATGAAGATCGACCCGGTGCGGCTGCGCTGGTGGGAGATCTTCAATTCGCTGAAAGGTCTCGCGATCTGGATTTCCGCCGGCAAGGAATACCAGACCGGCGCCAACCGCGATCCCGTTCTCGCTTTTTCGAGCTGGTACTGCACCGACGTGCATGACCGCGTGCTCGCGAAGCGTCTCGCTGCTCTTTCGAAGGAGGCCCGCCAATGAAGCCCGATGTCGGCATCGTGATGCAGGGATTTTTCGGCACGCTTCTCGGCGATGTCGCGCCCCATCTCTCGGCGGAATACTCCATGGGCCATGTCGGCATCATGGGTCTCATGCTCCACATGACGGGCGAACTCCACGACCGTGCAGCGGATGTCTGCCTCGCCGAGAACCGGGAGATGCGCGCGCTGTTCGGCCATGCCGCCTCGCTTGTCGAGGACGAGGGCTTGAAGGCGAAGCTCGCCTCGGCAGCGGCGGGCGAGGACGCCTCGCTTCGCATCTCGGTGCTCGGGGAGAACAACGCGGCGCTCGCCGCGCTCCTGATCGAGCTCCAGGCCCATGTGGAGGAGAGTAATGCGCCATGGGCCGCCGGGCTCGAAGCGCGCATCTGGGACTATCTCGTCGCTACCATGGAGCGGCGCGAGCTGCCTTTCCCGTCTTTCGGCTAGCGAAAGCGGGAGGGGCTTTCCCCCGCCCGGGCGGCGCGCTATCACTCGGGCGCAGCTGCCGGGATTTCCCCTTCCATGCCTCTCGCCCTTCGCCTTGCGACCGTCTACGGCACGATGTTCCTGTTCACGGGCGTCTATCTGCCGTTCTTTCCGGTCTGGCTGAAGTCGAAAGGGCTCGACGCGAACGAGATTTCGCTCGTGGTCGCGCTCTCGCTCTTCCTGCGCATCGTGGTGAGCCCGTTCTTCGCGTCCGTCGCCGACCGGCTGGGCGACCGGCGCCGCGTGGTGCTCTGGCTCGCCTGGGCGTCGCTTGGCGCCGCCTCGCTTTTCCTCGTGGTGGAAGGCTTCGGGCCGATCCTTCTTGTCGCCCTCGTGCTCAACGCCGTCTTCCCGTCGATCTCGCCGCTCGTCGAAACGATCTCCATGCGCGCGCGGATCGAGGAGGGCATGAATTACGGCCGGGTGCGCATGTGGGGCTCGATCACCTTCGTCGCCGCGAGCGCGGGAGCAGGCTGGCTTCTCGAATGGACGGCGCCCTCCATCATCGCGATCTGCTTCGTGGCCGCGCTCCTCTCCAATGTCGCGGGCGCATGGCTCCTTCCCGAGGATGTGCCGCGAAAGGCGAAGCCGCGCGCGCCGCGTCCCCGCTTCGCGGATGTGATCGAGATCGGGCGGCATCCCGTCTTCGTTCTCTTCGTGCTCACGGCGAGCCTCACCCAGGCGACCCATGCCGTCTATTATGCCTTCGGCTCGCTCGCCTGGCAGAGGCAGGGCTATTCGGACACGGTGATCGGCCTTCTCTGGGCGACGGGCGTCATCGCCGAAATTGTCCTTTTCTACATTTCCGGCCCGTTGATGGCCCGGCTTGGCGCCGTCCGCCTTGTCATGCTGGCCGCTATCGCCGCCGTCATCCGCTGGACCGTGACGGCGCTCAATCCGCCGGTGGCGCTGCTTTTCCTCATGCAGGGGCTCCATGCCTTCACCTTCGGGGCGGCGCATCTCGGCGCCGTCCAGTTTGTGACGCAGGCCGCGCCCCCGCGGCTTGCGGCCACGGCCCAGAGCCTCTACGCGGCGATGGCTTCAGGCGTTATCATGGGGCTGGTGACGATCGGGGTCGGCCCCATATACGGAGAACTGGGGCCCAAGGCCTATTTCGTCATGGCGGCTGCCGGCGCCGTCGCCTTTGGCGGCGCGCTCCTCGTCGCGATGCGCTGGAACGGAGAAGTGCTCGTCCCCGAAGAAGACGGGCTGCAAGAAGAAGAACGGAAGCAGGAAGATGGCAATTGAAGTGATCCCCACCGGCGCCGCGCTCGGCGCGGAAGTCCGCGGCCTCGATCTCTCGAAGCCGCTCACGGACGACGAGTTCGAGGCGGTGCAGCAGGCCTGGTACGACCACATCGTGCTCCTCTTCCGCGGCCAGAAGGTTTCCGACGACGATCTCGTCCGCTTCTCGAAGCGCTTCGGCGAACTCGACATCGCGCCCGCGAGCGCCACCGACATGGCGGGCGGGCAGGCGCTGTCGCGGCCCGAGATCTGGATCATTTCCAACGTGGTCGAGAACGGAAAGCCCATCGGCGCGCTCGGCGACAAGGAAGCCGAGTGGCACACCGACATGTCCTATGTCGCGGAACCGCCGATGGCGAGCGTTCTCTATTCGCTCGAAATTCCCTCGAAGGGCGGCGATACGAGCTTCGCCAACATGTACAAGGCACTTGAGGACCTTCCTGACGATCTTCGTGCGGCTGTCGAGAACCGCATCGTCAATCACGATGCGAGCACGACGAGCGTCGGCGAGCTTCGTGCGGGTGCGAATGCCGTTCTCGATGTACGCACCGCGCCAGGTGCCAAGCATCCCGCGATCCGCACCCATCCGGCGACCGGCGGCAAGGCGCTCTATCTCGGCCGCCGCCTCAACGGCTATCTCGAGGGCTACTCCGTCGAGGAAAGCGAAAAGCTTCTCGACCGGCTCTGGGCGCATTGCGCGAAACCCGAATTTTCATGGACTCACAAGTGGCAGCTCGGCGACCTCCTGATCTGGGACAATCGCTGCGCCATTCACCGCCGCGACAGCTTCGACGGAAGTGAGCGCCGTGTCATGCACCGGACCCAGATCAAGGGCGACGCCCCGCGCTGACGCGCCGTCTCCCTTGCGTCAATTTTCCGCCGTTTGACTTTGCACGCAGATGCGCCAGTTTCTGCGGCAAAAGCATTCATGGATGGAGGAATACCGATGCGTGCGCTGGTGCTCGAAGGCGATTTCGGAATCGACAATCTGAAACTCAAGGATCGCGACGTGCCGAAGCCCGGCCCGGGCGAGGTCGTGCTGAAGATGAAGGCGGGTTCGCTCAACTATCGCGATCTCGCCACCGTCACCTTCGGCGGCAATCCGAAGCTGCTGCCGATGGTGCCGCTGTCGGATGGCTGCGGCGAGGTGGTCGAGGTGGGCGAGGGCGTTAAGCGCCTGAAGAAGGGCGACCGCGTCGCGCCGAGCTTCTTCCAGGGCTGGCAGTCGGGCGGCCCCGTTGCCGAAAACCTCGGGCCGACGGCGCTCGGCAGCCCCATCGACGGGTGCGCGCAGGAATATATGTGCCTCTCCGCCGAGGGCATGTCGAAGGCGCCCGCCAACCTTTCCGACGAGGAAGTCGCCTGTCTTCCCTGCGCGGGTCTCACGGCCTGGCGCGCGCTTGTCGTCGAGGGCAACCTGAAAGCGGGCGACACGGTTCTCGTGCAGGGCACGGGCGGCGTCTCCATCTTCGCGCTGCAATTCGCGAAGGCGATGGGCGCGCGCGTCATCGTCACGTCTTCCTCCGACGAGAAGATCGAACGCGCGAAGAAGCTCGGCGCGGACGATGCGATCAACTACAAGCAGACGCCCGACTGGGAAATGGAAGCGCGCAAGCTCACCGGCGGGCGCGGCGTCGATCATGTGGTCGAGGTCGGTGGTGCGGATACCTTTCCGCGCTCCATCATGGCGGCCCGCGTCGGCGGCCACATTGCCGTGATCGGCATTCTCTCCGGTCTCACCAAGGACGTGAATGTTGCCGCGATCTTCGCGCAGAACCTCAAGATCAGCGGCATCACCGTCGGCAGCCGCACGCATTTCGAGGAGATGACGCGCGCCATCGAGCAGAACGACATCCATCCCGTGATCGACAAGCGCTTCCCGCTGGCCGACGCGCAGGAAGCGTTCCGGCTCATGCAGGGCGCTTCGCATTTCGGCAAGATCGTGCTCGACATCTGATCGAGATATTTAACGTATTGATTAAATATTAGCCGTGGTGTTAAATACCTCCCGTATCGCAACGGACGGGAGGTATTCGCCATGGCGGAAAAGACGGGAAGCGCGGCAGCCGAGGTCGTGCCCGCGCTCTTCTACGACGATCCCAACGCCGCGCTCGACTGGCTGGAACAGGCTTTTGGTTTCGAGACCTGCCTCCGCGTCACGGATGACGACGGCGTGATCCAGCATGCCGAGCTGGAGCACGGCAATGGCCGCATCATGCTGGGCGGTTCGGGCTGGGCGGAGTTTCCGGCAAGCCCGAAGACCCTCGGCGGCAGGAACACGCAATGCATCCATGTCCAGGTGAAGGACGTGATGGCGCATTACGAGCGCGCGAAGGCGGCAGGCGCGACCATCGCCGCCGAGCCGGAAGACCAGTTCTACGGCGACAAGGTCTATCGCGCCTTCGATCTCGAAGGCCATTTCTGGACCTTTGGCCAGACGATGCGGGTTCTCTCCAATGCCGACATGGAAAAGGCGAGCCCGGGCCTCAAGGTCGAGGGCAAGGGGTGAGCGAGCCCGCACAGGAACAGATCGACCGCGTGCTGGCGGCGCTGGCGGATCCGACACGGCGGCGCATGGTGGACCTCCTGCGCGAGGGGCCCATGCGCGCGGGCGATCTCGCCGCCGCCTTCGAGATTTCGGGGCCGGCGGTGAGCCGCCATCTCCGCGTGTTGCGCGAGAATGCGCTGATCGAGGAAGAGGAGGCGGGCGAGGACCGGCGCTTGCGCGTCTATCGTCTTCGCGCCGCGCCTTTCGCCGATCTGCAATCCTGGCTTGAGGAGGTTGCCGTCTTCTGGACCTCGCAGCTCGCCGCCTTCAAGGCCCATGCGGAAGGGAAGACGCGCAGGAGGAAGAAGAAGTGAGCGCCAGCGTCACCGTCGCGATCACGCTCGCGGTCGAGCCGGAAGAGGCGTTCCGTCTCTTCACGGAAGAAGTCGATCAATGGTGGCAGCGTGGCCCGCAATTCCGTTTCCGGCCGAAGAAGCACGGCACCATGCGCTTCGAGCCGGGCGAGGGCGGGCGTCTCGTCGAGGTCTATGACGAAGCGAAAGGCGAGCTCTACGAGGTCGGCCGCATTCTTGTCTGGAAGCCGGGCGACCGTCTTGTCTTCGAGTGGTGCGGTCCGAACTATCGCGAGGGCCAGGTGACGGAAGTCGACATCAGGTTCAAGGCAAAGGACACCGGCACGCGCATCCTGCTCGAACATCGCGGCTGGGAAACGCTCCCGCCGGATCATCCCGCCCGCCACGGTCTCGACAACCGCGCCTTCCTCACCTCGCAGGGCGGCTGGTGGGAGGAGCAGCTCACGGCATTGCGCGCTCTTCTCGGTTAGCAAAAGTCTTTCCATCCGGACCACCCTCCCCCTGTGGGAGGGTCAAACGGCTGCAAGCCGTTTGGGGAGGGGGACTCCCTTCTCCTGCAACGACGCGCGATCCATTTATTGTCCGCTGCAACCCCTCCCCGAAATTCGCTTCGCAAATTTCGACCCTCCCACAGGGGGAGGGTGGGACGAGCTGGCCGTCGAAACGGCCTAGCCCCACAACTCCGGCTCGGGCGGATAGACAAGGCTGCCTTCGTAGCGCAATGCCGGTGTCCGGTCTTCCGCGAGCAGCAGGGGGCCGTCGAGGTCGACATAATCCGCCTGCTGCGCGACGAGCATGGCGGGCGCCATGGCGAGCGAGGTCGCGACCATGCACCCCACCATCACGCGGAGCTTGCGCGCCTTCGCGCAGCGCATCACGGAGAGCGCTTCCGTCAGGCCGCCCGTCTTGTCGAGCTTCACGTTGATGAAGTCGTAGATTCCGACGAGCCGTTTCATGCCCTCGAGCCCGTGCGCGCTTTCGTCGGCGCAGAGCGGCACCGGGCTTTCGATGCCGCGTAACACCTCATCGTCCTTTGCAGGCACAGGCTGCTCGATCAGCGACACGCCGAGCCGCGCGAATTCCCGCGCCAGCGGCATCACGTCTTCGGCTTTCCAGCCCTCGTTCGCATCGACGATCAGCGCCGCGCGCGGGGCGCCCGCGCGCACCGCTTCGACGCGGGCAATGTCTTCGTCGCCACCCTGGCCGAGCTTCAGCTTGAGGAGAGGGCGTTCCGCGGCCGCCGCCGCGGCTACTTCCATGGCGTCGGGTGCGGCGAGGCTCAGCGTGTAGGCGGTGGTCAGCGCGCGCGGTTTCGCAAGGCCTGCGAGCTCCCATGCCGGGCGGCCGGCGCGCTTCGCTTCGAGGTCCCACATCGCGCAGTCGAGCGCGTTGCGGGCCGCGCCGCGCGGCATGGCGCGTTGCAGCGCCTCGCGCGTCATGCCGTCCGAGAGGGCGGGTTGCTGCGCCTTGATCGCGGCGATCGTGTCCTTTTCGGTTTCGCCGTAGCGCGCATAGGGCACGCATTCGCCGTATCCCGTCAGTCCGTCTTCGCTGACGGTCGCCACGACGACGCGCGCTTCCGTCTTCGCGCCGCGCGAGATCGTGAAGGCCCCCGCAATGGGCCAGGACTGGGCTTCGACGGTGATTTCGCGCATGGGCAGGGGCTCGGGCGTCTCGGGCTTTGGCACTCTCATGGAAACTGGCGCGCGATGATGGCTTTTGTGTGCGCTGTCTCCAAGTGCCAAATCGGGATCAGGCCCGCAACGGCTCAGATCCTGCCCGCGAACCAGGCCCCGTTCCAGTGCTCGCCGGGCGGGTTTGCCTCGTATTGCTCGATCCGCGCCTCGTAGAAATCGTACAGCGTCGGGATCGCGCCGTTGAGCTTGCGGCATTCCGCGATGGCGGCGCGCGCCTCCGCCCAGCGCTGGTTGCGATAGGCCGAGAAGATCAGCGTGTGCGCTTCCTGCAGCGCGCGGAATTTCGGATTGGCGCGCATGATCGGGTCGCCCAGCAGCGCGTAGACGCGGCGGCCTTCGGGGTGGCGCGGGGTCGAGACGAGGTCGATCTCGAGCAGCGCATAGCGGTCGCCCACGGCGCGCTGCGTGCCTTCGCCGACGATGATGGCGGGCCCGTAATGGCGGGCATTCTTCTGCAGATAGGCCGCGAAGCTCACCGGCTCGCCGAGCACGCCATAGTCGAAGCGCTGCACCGCGCCCATGTTGCCCGCGATGGCGGTGCCCGTGTCGATGCCGATCGACAGGCTCAGCGGCACATGGCTCAGATGCTGGCGGCGCGCGTCTTCCTCCAGGAATTCGTTCAGCGCTTCCAGGTTTTCGACCATGCGCAGCGCCGCGTCGCAGCCCTTGGAGGCATGGTCGCCCGCGTCGAGCGGCGCGTTCCACACCGCGTAAAGCGCGTCGCCCACGGTCCGGTCCACCATGCCGTTCCGGTCGAGCACGATCTTCGTCATCGGCGAGAAGAAACGATTGAGGATGTCGGCATAGGCCGTCGGGTCCTCGAGATAGCGGTCCGAGATGATGTTGAAGCCGCGCAGGCCCGCGACGACCGAGGTCACGTCGCGCAACTGCCCCTCGCCGTGGATCATGCGCGGGTTCGCCTTCACCTTGGCAAGGCCCGCGGAGGGCAGGCGGCGGCCGAACTGCGTTTCCACGAAGCGGATTTCGTCTTCCGTGTGGAGCCGTGTCATCAGCGCGCAGGTGGCGGCGGCCGCGAGAAGCGTCACGCTGCCGAGCGCCGGATCGATCAGCCAGCGATAGGTCTCGAAGGCCCACCAGGAGCCGTAGCCTGCGCCGCCGGCGAGCAGCAGCGTCAGCGCCAGGCCCCAGCGCGAGCGGAAGCGCCGCACGACGAGAATGACGATCACGCCCGCAACGAGAATGAACACCTGTTCCGCGGCGGGCACCCAGCCCGGACGCAGCAGGAACTGGCCATTGGCGATCTGGTCGATGGCATTCGCGGCGATGGCGCCGGACGGCATCCTGATGCCGGCCGGCGTCATGTAGAGCCGGTCGGAGCCGTTGGCGGAGACGCCGATCACGGCGATACGTTCGTTCAGCGGTTCGAGATTGGCGGTGCCTGCGAGAATGCGCCCGGCGGGAATGCGGCGGCGCGTTTCCTCGCCGCCGAAATAGAGCCGGAGCTCGCCGTTCTTCCATGTGCGCGCGGCGAAAGGCGTGCCGTCGATGGCGACGCGCTCGATGCCGGGTTCGATTTCGAAGGAGAAGCCGCTCTCGGGTGCCGTCACCTGCGCGCGGTAGCCGGTTCCGCCGGCCGAGACGCGCAATGCCTCCAGCACGTTCGAGGGATAGAGTGCACCGTCAAGATCGAGCAGCATCGGCACGCCGCGAATGGTGGTGTCGCGCGCGCCTGCCGGCAGGGTCGCGCCATTGCCCTTCGCCGCCGCTTCGAAAATTTTCAGTGTCGGGCGCCAGGTGTCCTGGCTTGTCATGTAGTGGCGGGGATCGCCGCCTTCGGGATCGATCGCGGCCGCGCGCGCGGGCTCATGCTTGCCGCTGTAGTCGGTCTTGCCGGGCACGAAGGAGACGACGGAATTCGTCGAGGCGAGCAGCGCCGTCAGTTCGCGCTCGTGGTTCGGCAGTTGCGAGAGCGCCTGCCCGAGCCCGGCGAAATTGCCGTTCGCGGGGAAGGGCGACCAGAGCCGGATGAGTTCGTTTGCCGATGTCGGATCGGGCTCGGCAAGCGGCATGTCGATGACGATGGCGCTCGCGCCGGCATCCCGCACGCGTTCGACGAGATCGTCCAGCCGCTTGCGCGGCCACGGCCAGGCGCCATAAGCCTTCGCGGTTTCCGCATCGATGTCGACATAGACGGCGTTGGTGCCGAGGGGCCCGGGCTCGCGCGGCAGGATGCGCTGATAGACGTCGAACACCTGGTCCTGCAGGAAGGTGCCCATGCCTCGCGGGTTGTAGATCGACACGGCGAGCGCCAGCACCAGCACGAGGCCGGGCAGGATCGCGGAAAGTCTGCGGAAAGCAGGTGTCGGATTCATGTCTCGCTACTCGCCCGCGCGGCACAGTTTGCGCGGGTATTGCCCCATAATGAACCTATCGGCCCTCCCATGTCCCGATCCGGAACACGAGGCTGGGCCCTCGGCTCAGCCGTTGCAGCTTCCGTTCCACGACAAGCGTTCTCCTGAGAGCCGGAATTCCCCGGCGCCCCGCCGGTTTTTGGCGCTCGCGGCGGAACCGGAAGGGCAGCATGGCCGTTTCAGTCCGGCAACTCTTCAACAGGGGCTGATGACCCGTCGGACGCCAGCAAGCGTCCGGGCGAGGGGGCGCGGGCAAACAACAGGAACAAGAAATGTCCAGCAAGCTGCTTTCGAACGCGACCGAGGTGGATCTGTCGGGGCTCGTGCCGCCCGAAGCGGTGACCGTTCTCCTGAGGGTGACCATCGCGCCGCCCAATGGGGGCATCCTGATCTATGTCGGACCGGACTACGAAATGCCGATCGTCGCCAACGGCCCGGTGTGGGAGGGCCATGTCGATTGCCAGCCGCCGGTCATCTACATCCAGCCCGTCGGCGATCCCGCGCCTGCCTGGCGGATCGATCACGTCGGCGCGGAAAGCGAATACCGCGTCGCGGCAGCCTCTTGAAAGAAAAAACCGGCGGCCGTCACGCGGCGCCGGTTTTTCTTTTCGGATCGGGCCGTGGAACGGCTTACTCGGCAGCCTCTTCTTCTCCGCCTTCTTCGTCTTCCGCGCCGGTCTCGATCTTCAGATAGGCGATAAGGTTGGCCAGGTCCTCGTCCTTCTTGAGGCCCGGAAAGGACATGCTGCCGCCGGGAACCAGGTCCCTGGGCTTGCGCAGATACTCGGTCAGCGTCTCTTCGGACCAGACGAGGCCTTCCTCGCCCTTGGCCACCATCGCCTTCGAATAGGTGAAGCCTTCCTTGGTGCCGGCCGTGCGGCCGAAAACGCCGTGAAGGTTCGGTCCGATGCGGTCAGGGCCGCCTTCTTCCAGCGTGTGGCAGGCCTTGCAGCGGGCGAAGATCTTCTCGCCCTTCTCTACGTCCGGGCCGTCTTCCGCGAGCGCCGCGCCCGAAATCGTCATCGCCACGGCCAAACCTGCCAGTCCAGTCCACACTCCGCGCATCACGCACCTCCCGAAGAAAAACCTGTCCTCCGGTACCTTTCGGGGCACCGGCTGGAACGCAACCTACCTTAAATCGCTTTAAAGTGAAGGATGTGCGACAGACTGGCGCGGCGCTTGCCGTCCGGCTGTGGCGCAGGCACATTGGCTTTTTCCGGAGCCTGTCGGGGGGCAGCCGGCGTTTAACGGCGGAAATCGGGGGAATTTTGGCCGGACCTGGACAACGCAGAGATGGGGGAGAGCGGCCGCAAGGGGCGGCTGCCTGCCATATCGGCATCGAAAACCGCGTCCTGCATATCGAGGCGACGGGCGACTGGTCGATCGTGCATCTCGACCCCGTGGACCGCGAACTGCGCGCCGTCACCTCGGGCGAGATCGAGGCCGACAGCGCCGTCATCGATTTCTCGGGAATCTCCCGCTTCGACACCGCGTCCGCCACCGTGCTCGAGCGCACGGCCTTCTTTCTGGGCGAGCGCGGCCTCAAGGTCGATCTCAAGGGCGTCAACGACGCGCAGCAGCTTCTTCTCGACAAGATCGATTCCTGCGGCATCCCGGAGCCGGTGCGGGTTCCGGGTCCGCCGCTCTATGTCGAGATCCTCGGCAAGATCGGCGAGACGACGCGGGCCATCGGCAACGAGGCCCAGGGCATGCTCGGCTTCATCGGCGGGGTCATGTCCGCCATCGGGCGAACCATTCGCCATCCGGGCCGCTTTCGCATGGTGCCCTTCGTCCATCACATGGAAAAGTCCGGCTTCGACGCTTTGCCGCTCGTCTGTCTTCTCACCTTCCTCATCGGTGCAGTCGTCGCGCAGCAGGGCGCGGTGCAGCTCCGGACCTTCGGCGCGGAAGTCTTCACCGTGAACCTCATCGCCATCATCTTCCTGCGGGAAGTGGGGCTTCTCCTCACCGCCATCATCGTCGCGGGCCGCTCGGGCAGCGCCTTCACGGCCGAGATCGGTTCGATGAAGATGCGCGAAGAGATCGACGCCATGCGCACCCTCGGGCTCGATCCCATGGACATGCTGGTCGTGCCGCGCGTTGCCGCGCTCATGATCACGCTGCCGCTTCTCACCTTCATCGCCGACATCATGGGCCTCATCGGCGGCGGCATCGTCGTGCAGGTCATGCTTGGCATGTCGCCCGCCGTCTATATCGACCGCGTGGCCAGCGCTGTCGACTTCTGGACCATCGCGGTCGGTCTCATCAAGGCGCCTTTCATGGCCGCCGTCATTGCGCTGGTCGGTTGCCGCGCGGGACTCTCCGTCACCGGCAGCGCGGAATCGGTCGGCGCGATGACGACGAGTTCGGTCGTGCGCTCGATCTTTCTCGTCATCGTGCTCGATGCGCTCTTCGCCATGTTCTTCACCGCGGTGGGCATCTGATCATGGCGAAGAAGGGTGAACCGATCATCGAAGTCGAGGGGATCGACACGCGCTTCGGCGACCATGTGATTCACGAGAATCTCGATCTGACGGTGAAGCGTGGCGAGGTGATCGGCATTGTCGGCGGCTCGGGCACGGGCAAGTCGGTCCTGCTGCGGACGATCCTCGGACTCAAGAAGCCGGATGCGGGCCGCGTCCGTGTCTTCGGGATCGACTTCACCACGCTGCCGGAAGAAGAACGTCGCCGCAACGAACAGCGCTGGGGCGTGCTCTTCCAGGACGGGGCGCTCTTTTCCGCGCTGACGGTTGCGGAGAA
Source organism: Parvibaculum sp. (assembly GCA_017642695.1). GTDB lineage: Bacteria > Pseudomonadota > Alphaproteobacteria > Parvibaculales > Parvibaculaceae > Parvibaculum. The sequence continues at coordinate 666,921 of JAEPQD010000002.1, forward strand.
CATCCAGGTTCCCTACCGCGAGCATCTCCATCTCTCGCAGCAGCTCATGGACGAACTTGCCGCGATCAAGGTTGCGATGGTCGGGCTTCGCGACACGGCGGGGGCGCTTTATCCATCGGAACTTTCGGGCGGCATGAGGAAGCGTGCCGGTCTTGCCCGCGCGCTCGCGCTCGATCCGGAAATCCTCTTCCTCGACGAACCGACCGCGGGGCTCGATCCCATCGGCGCTGCCGCTTTCGACGAACTCATCAACGATCTCAAGGAGACGCTCGGTCTCACCGTCTTTCTCGTGACGCACGATCTCGACTCGCTTCACGCCACTTGCGACCGGATCGCGGTGCTGGCCGAGAAGCATGTTATCCTTGTCGGCACGATCGACGACATGTTGCGTAGCAGCCATCCCTGGATCCACGAATATTTTCACGGGCCGCGTGCGCGCGCGGCTCTTGCGGGCAAGTAACGGCTATGGAAATCAAATCCAACAATGTCCTGATCGGCGTCTTCACGGTCCTGACCGTGATCGGCACCTTCCTGTTCATGCTCTGGGTCAGCGGCGTGCAGCTCAACAAGCAATACGCCTATTACAAGATCATCTTCGACGGTTCCGTCTCCGGCCTCTCGGAGGCGGGCGCGGTGCAGTACAACGGCCTGCCGGTCGGCAAGGTGATCGAACTCCGTCTGATGGAGCGTAATCCCAACAAGGTGATCGCGATCATCCAGCTCGATGCGACGACGCCGGTCAAGGAAGACTCGGTGGCGCAACTCGAACTTTCGGGCCTCACCGGCGTTGCCTTCATCCAGCTTACCGGCGGCAGTCCGGAATCGGAGGAGCTGCGCGCGAAGCCGGGGCAGGAATATCCCGTGATCCGCGCCGCGCCGTCCTCGTTGCAGGATCTGCTCAAGGCCGGCCCCGAGACGCTGCAGAGCGCGAACGAACTCATGCAGGAACTGAACAAGGTCGTGGTCGACAACCAGAAATCCGTGAACGAGATGCTTGCCAATGTCGCCGTCCTGTCGAAGACGCTGGCCGACAGTTCGGACGAGGTGGAAGTCGCGATCAGGCAGCTTGCGGAAGCCTCGAAGAACCTCAACAGCATCAGCCGCAGCGCCGACGATCTCATGAAGGAGGACGTGAGGGCCTTCATCACGGATGCGCGCGAGGCGGCACGGGCCTATCGCGAGGTCGCCGAGGAACTCGATGCCGTCCTGAAGCAGGGCGGACCGGGCGTCGGTGCGGGGCTCGCGCAGTTGCCGCAGCTCGTTTCCGAAACGCGCTCGCTCGTGTCCTCGCTCGATCGTATCGCGACGAGCGCGGAGGACAATCCGGCGCAGTTCCTGGTCGGCAACGGCGTGCCCGAAGTGGAAGCGGAATGAGGGGGAAAGCGATGATGGATCGATTTGCAAAGCCGGCGCGACAGGCGCTTCTTCTTCTCGCCGCTCTCGCGCCGCTCGGCGGCTGCGCGCTCGCCGATATCGGCAGCGGCCCGGCGCCGTCGCTCTATGTGTTGACGGCGCCCGCCATAGAGCCCGCGCCCGGCGCGCCGCAATCGCCGGCGCAGCTCGTCGTTGAGGAGTTTTCCGCGCCCGCTGCGGTCGATACCACGCGCATCGTCTTCATGCAGAGCGAGAACCAGATCGCCTATTATGCCGGCGCGCGCTGGAGCGACCGCGCTCCCCGCATGATCGCCTCGCTTCTCGTCGAGACGCTGGCGGGCACCGGCAGCTTTCCTGCCGTCATCGGCCCCGGCGCCAGCGCCCGCATGGATCAGGCGCTTGTCGGCGACATCCGCTCGTTCTCGGCCTATCGCCCGTCGGATGCGGGCTTCGGCGAAGGCGGCACGAAGGTCAGGGTGGAGCTGTTCGTCCGGCTTCTGCGCGCGCGTGACCGCACCATTCTCGCCTCTCGCGAGTTCTCGGCGGAAGCCGCGTCGGCCGGCGGGATGGACGGTGTCGTCGCGGCCTATGACGAGGCGCTCGACGTTGTGCTCGCCGACATTGCGGCCTGGACGCTCGAACAGTCCCTCGCGGCGGGCGCGGGGAGCTAGCTCAGCTTCCCGATCGCCTGGCCGAGGATGAGATAGACCTTGCCGGTGTCCGAGGTCAGGTAGGTGTCGACCAGGATGTTGTCGCGGTCGCGGCCGCTCGCGGCGCCGAGCAGTTCCTCGAAGCTCGAAACGAAGCGGTCGACATGGCCGCGGAATTCGCTGTCCTTGCGGTATTTCTGTCCGATCCGGTCGTAGAGCTCTCGTCCCGCCATGTTGTAGAGGCGGCGCGCGAAGACGTTGCGCTCACCCGCCTGGTAGCGCTGCCAGAGTTCCGGCGGAGGGCTTTCCTCGAGCGCCCGGTCGAGGTCGATGGCGAGTGCCTGCAATGTTTCGATCACATGGAGCGAGGCGCGCTGGAAGTCGCGTTCGCTGCCCCGGTGCAGCGCATCGCTGTGCTCGCCGGTGCGCCGTTCGGCGGCGGCGAGCAGGTCCGACATGCCCCAGCGCCGTCCCGTCTGCGGCTCGCGCGGCGCGGCCTCGCGTGGCGGCTGGGCGGCGCGCGGGAAATCCGTTTCACGCCGCTGAGGCGCCGGTTGCGTCGCGCGGTCGAGCGTTCTCGCATGGCGAACCACGATCTCGGCGATGGTCGCGAGCGCCGATATCTGTTCCTCCAGCACCTCGCGCAGCGCCGATGCGCTGCCTGCTGCCTCTTCCGGCAGTTCGTCGATCCGTTTTGCGAGATCGTCGGTCGCCTCGTGCAGCGCGCGGCCCGCTTCCTTCGCTGTGCCGCCGAGGCGGATCATCGCCGCGTTGAAGCGCTCGGCCGCCGTTTCGCTGTCGGACGCCGCGCCTTCGGCGAGCGCGCGCAGTTCTTCCGTCTTCGCGCCGACATCGGAGGAAAGTTTCTCCGTTGCCAGTGTCATGTCGCGGCTCATCGCCGCCGTCGCGGCGGTCAGTTTTTCCGTCGTCGCGGAGATCGCATCGCTCGCCGCGCGGGCGACGTCGTTGGCGAGCGCGCCCGAGGCCGCCTTCAATTCGTCGACCGTCGCGCCGATGGCGCGCGTCGCCGCGCCCGCCGAGCGGCTGACGGAGGTCGAGGCGTCCGCCGCTTCCTCGGCGCCGCGCCGGATTTCATTTGCGATGCTCTCGCGCAGCGCCGCCGCCCGGGCCGCCGCCGCCTCGAAGGTCGTGTCGAGTCCGGCGCCGAGGCTCGCGACCGCGCGGCCGATTTCCGCCGTGTGGTGGGCAAGCGCCTTGTCGGCGGCTTCCATGCCGTCGCGATGCGCCTCGAACACGGCATTGAGCCGCTCATGTTCCTGTTCGAGGCGGGTCGCCGCTTCGGCAATCGTCTCGCGCTGGCGCTGGTAGCGCCCGCCGATTTCTTCCGCCTTCGAGAGCGCTGTCTCCGCCACCACTTCGAGGCGTGAGGACTGCCGGTCGAGCATCGCCGCGGTCTGGTCCGCGCCCGCGCGCGCCGCCTCGCTCGTGCGCTGCAGCGTTTCGGCCTGTTCGGCGATCCGCTTGCCGGCCGCGTCGAGGTCTTCTCCTGCCCTGCCGGTGATGCCCCGCACGGCGTCCACCTGTTCGCGGATGGCGCGGGATATGACGTCGCTTTCCGTGCCGAAGGTGCGGGCAATTTCCTCGAGGCTCTGCTTGTGCCGGGCGAGCAGGTCCTCCATCGTTCGCGTGCGGAATTCAGCGCGGCCCGAGCCCCGGTCGATTTCCTCGACCTCGCGCTCGACGATCTCCTTCAGTTCCGTCGCCTGCTTCAGCGCCGCGTCGAGCCCCTCGCGCATCTCGCCGAGTTCGCGGCGCACGGCGGCGGAGATGGTCGCGATCTGGTCGGTCGCGAAATCTTCCGGATCGGACAGGCGGATCGCGGTGCGCGCCAGCGCCTCCGACATGAGCCGCATTTCCTGTCCGCGCCAGACCACATAGGCGAGCATCCAGATGATCGTCACGGGCGCGAGCGCCGCCGCCGCGATCAGTCCGGTCTCGAGTTGCGTCAGCGTCTGCAACCCCTCCGGGCCGTAGAGTCCCCAGAGATAGGCTGCCTCCGCGCCGAGGCAGAAAAGGCTCGCCAGCGCTGCCGCGCCGAAGATGCGCTTCGAGGGCTTCCTTGCGATCATGCGGTAGAGCGCGCCGCCCGTCGGGCTGTCCTCGTTCGCGGCCTGCACGCGCGGTTCGGCCTCCACCTCGGCAGCATTCCGGGGCGCCTTGGCGTCTTCGCTTGCGGCGGCGGTGTCACCCGGCGCCAAATCCCTGTTTTTCATGAGCTTTCCCGGCCATGCCCTGACATGCGGCCCGTTCAAGGTGTCGGATGCCATGAGAGCCGTCAACCATTCTGCCGCCGCGCGATGCGGCGGGTTCTTGTCTGAAAGAAAACCCCCGCGCACGGGGGGCATGCCGGGGGCTAGAAGAGGGGGGCTTTTCCGGGCCGTCCGTGGCTCTTCATATGGCTATTCGAGCGGACCCTGTGTGAATGAGGTTAGATGATATTAACCATAAAGACAACGTCGTCACGGTGGGGCTTATGTGCCGAAAAAGCCTTCAAAACGGGCCTCTTAACGAATCGGTATTGTCCGGTCCCGTAAAATTGTTCCGAGCGATTCAGGTGACGGAGCAGTGGCATGAGAGTTTCGGCAATGAGCATGCAGTCAGCGGGCGAGCCCTCCATGGGCACCGCGTCTCCCGGCAGCAGCCGTCCCATCGACCTCGTTCACCTCTCCCGCTACACGCTCGGCAACCGCTCGCTCGAAAACGAGCTGCTGGGTCTCTTTCGCAATCAGGCCGATGTCTATCTCGCCCGTCTCGACGACGCGGCGGACGACCGGGAATGGAAGAACGCCGCCCACAGCCTCAAGGGCTCCGCGCGCGGTCTTGGCGCCTGGGCGCTTGCCGATATTGCCGAAGAGGCGGAGAGGCTCGCGCCGGGCGATGCCCGCGACGACGTGAAGAGCCGCATCCGCGCCGCCATCGCCTCGGTCAACGCCTTCATCGACAGCTTCATGGAAGCGTGAGGCGAGGCGTCACTCCTTCACCATCGCCTTCACCCTCTCGGCGATCGCAAGCGACGCCGTGAGCCCCGGGCTCTCGATCCCGAAAAGGTTGACGAGGCCCGGCACTCCGTGCGCTTCCGGCCCCGACATGACGAAGTCCGCCGCCGCTTCTCCCGCGCCGTTGAGTTTCGGCCGCACGCCCGAATAGGCGGGCTGAAGCGCGCCGTCCTTCAGCCCCGGCCAGTAACGCCGCACCGACGCATAGAAAGCGTCGCCCCGCGCCGGGTTCACCGCATAGTCCGGCTCCGCGCCGTCCTTCACCTCGATCCATTCGACGTCCGGCCCGAAGCGCGCCTGGCCGCCCATGTCGAGCGTCAAATGCACGCCGAGCCCGGCCGCTTCCGGCACGGGATAGATGAGATGAGAGAAGGGCGCGCGCCCCGTCAGTGAGAAATAGTTGCCCTTGGCGAAATACGCCTCCGGCACATGCACGGCATCGAGCCCGTCCACCCGCGCGGCGAGCGCCGGCGCCCACAACCCGCCCGCATTGACGACGATCCGCGCGCGAAGCCGCATCGCCTCCGTGCTTTCCACATGGACGAGAAAGCCGCCACCGTCGCGCGTCACGCGCGTCGCCGTCGAATGAAAGGCGATCATGCCGCCCGCGTCCTCGAACTCGCCCTCAAGGCTCAGCATATAAGAGTGCGCATCCAGAATGCCGGTCGAGGGCGAGAGCAGCGCGGCTTCCGTGTTCAGCGCCGGTTCCAGCGCCAATGCCTCCCGCTTCGTCAGTTCACGGATGTCCTCAACGCCGTTCGCCCGCGCCCGCTGCGCGATCCCGCCCAGTTCGCCGAGTTGGCCTTCGTCGGTCGCGACGATCAGCTTGCCGCACCTCCGGTGAGGCAGCTTGTGGCTTTCGAGATAGTCGTAAAGCCGCCCGCGTCCCTCCACGCAAAGCCGCGCCTTGAGACTCCCCTTCGGATAATAGATGCCGGCATGGATCACCTCGCTGTTCCGCGCGGAGACTTCCGTGCCGATGGCGCCATGCCGCTCCAGGATCACCGTCTCGTGCCCCGCGCGCGCCAGCGCCCGCGCTGAGGCGAGCCCCACCGCCCCCGCGCCGATCACCACCGCATCGATGTCGCTATCCGCCGCCACGCGGGCCTCCGTCACATCACGTCAAAGCTGTGCCGGAGAAAGGGATGGTTGGCAAGGTACTCGTGACAAGACCGTCATTGTCGCGCCGGACCGCAGGTCCGTGACCCGGGCATGACGTGAAATGGAGGTGGACGGAAAGCGGGGAAAAGTTTTCGGATGGAATCTGTTCTCTGCGTCCGGGGATAACTTTGTCGTTGTCCGATGCGTTGCAACATATCCCCTCATGCAGTTGCGAAGAGGAGGGAGGTGCAGCGTTATTCCCGCCGGGGACAAGTCGTCCGATCGGCCCGGGCAACAGGCTCCGTGACGTTTCGATGACGTTCAGGTGACAGTCAAAACCGGCTTATTCCCGGGTCGCCGGATTCCGCAGTGAAATCAGCGGGTTGAGGCACGCCCGCAAAACCCGCGAACTGTGACGGTCGGCGCGCGAAAACCCCGACTTATACCCGCTTTGGAACTATTTATCCCCGGAAGGGAACCTTCCAACGCGGTGGGAAAATCCATCCGCCTACGGATCAATAGCGCGCCGCGCGGCGCGTCACCGGGCCGTCCTCCGTCAGCGAAATATGGGTCAGCGTCTGCTCGTCATGGTTCATGCGCCAGGAGAGAAGCCGCTGTGCATAGTCGAGCACGACGGGCAGGTAGGCGGGGTCGTTCGCGACATTCGTGAACTCGTCTGGGTCCTTTTCGAGGTCGAAGAGGAGCGGCGGCAGTTTCGTGAAGTGGACGTATTTGAATTTCTCGTCGCGGATAATGTTCATGGTGCATTGGTGCAGCGTGAGGTTCAGCCGCTTCTCGGCGCTGTCGTCGGCGGGGTCGCGGAAGTCGTATTCCCAATGCGCCTCGCGCCGCCATGTCGCCGGCGCGCGGCCCTCCAGGAAAGGCCTCAGCGATGCGCCGTCGCATTGCACGGGGATCTCCGCGCCGATCAGATCGAGCATGGTCGGCATGATGTCGACGTTCTCCGTGAAGAGATCGATCTCGGTTCCGCGTGCGGTGTCCGCTTCCTTCCGCGGATCGCGGACGATCAGCGGGATGCGATAGGACGCATCGAAATAGCCGCATTTGCCGAGCAGCCAGTGGTCGCCCATCTGCTCGCCGTGATCCGACGTGAAGACGATCAGCGTGTCGTCCCAGCGGCCACTCTCCTTCAGGAAGGCGAAGACCTTTCCGAGCGCCTCGTCCACTTCCGACATCAGCCCGTAATAGACGGCCTTCATGCGGCGCAGCTTCTTTTCGACCGCCGGTGCGCGGAAGAGCTTGCGGCCCAGTTGATGTTCGAGCCAGGGATGCTGCGCGGCTTCCTCGTCGTGTGTCGTCTTCCGTTTGAAGCCCGGCACTGCTTCCGGGTCGTACATCGCGTTGAAGGGTTCCGCCGCGACGAAGGGCGGATGCGGTCTGAGGATCGAGAGATGCGCGATGAAGGGTTTGTCGCTTTCCGCGATGTAGTCGATCACGCGGTCGGTGAGGAAGGACGTGTCGTCCGCTTCCTTCGGATAGATGAGCGGGCGCGGCACCGCCGCGCCGTCCTCGTATTCGGGTCCCGGCGCGCGCTCGCCATAGGCATAGCGGATGTCGGCGGGCACCTCGTAGCCGTTCGCCTTCAGCCAGTCCGTCCAGGGCGTCGGCCAGGTGCCCATCATGGCAACAGGACGGATGCCGGGCAGCGGCCCTTCATAAGTGAGGAGCCAGGGGCTTTCGGGGTCCTCCTCGCGCGGGTCCTGGCTCGTATCCGTGTAGCCGAACAGCACGGGGTCGTAGCCGAGCTTCGCTGCTTCCTTTGCCCAGTTGGTGTGGCGCGCGTCGAGCGGCGTGCCGTTGGTGCCGGAGCGATGGTTCTGGAGATACATGCCGGTGTGGAGCGAGGCGCGCGAGGGGCCGCAGGGGACGGCGTTTGCGTAGTGCCGTTTGAAGAGCACACCGTCCGCCGCCAGCGCGTCGAGGTGCGGCGTCTTCACCATTTCGTGGCCCAGCGCGGAGAGGCATTCGCCGCGCCACTGGTCCGCCGTGATGAAAAGAATATTGAGCTTTCCGGCCATTCGCCGCCCCTCCCTCGACTGTCTCCGGCCCAGACTATGCGACGACCGTGACGGCGGAACAACGGGGCCTTGACGCTGCGTCGCGTGCGACGAAAGGCCCTTCCCCTATTGAGGGGTTGAAAAGAAATGAGCCCTGCGTCATGTATGTGCCGGCCCGAAGAGGGGCCTTCCGGCCTTGCCCGGTTCCTTCCAACTCCGACCAAGAAAAGCAAGATGGCGAAGATCACTTATATCGAGCACAACGGCACGGAACACACCATCGATGTCGAGAACGGCATGACGGTGATGGAAGGGGCCATCAAGAATTCCATTCCCGGCATCGATGCGGATTGCGGCGGCGCCTGCGCCTGCGCGACCTGCCATGTCTATGTCGCGGAAGAGTGGAAAGAGAAAGTCGGCCCGGCGGAAAGCATGGAAGAAGACATGCTCGATTTCGCCTTCGACGTGCGCGACAACTCGCGTCTGTCCTGTCAGATCAAGGTGACGGACGAGCTCGACGGGCTGAAGGTCAACCTGCCCGAAAAGCAGTTCTGACGCGTCTTTTCAGCACTTTCTAGGTCAGCAGGCTCACCGCTTCGCGGGCGAGCTTCTGTAGTTCCTGCTTCGTCTCGCCCGCCCGTGCACGGACGGCGAGGCTGTGGAGCACGGCGCCCGCGAGCTTCGCGCGTGCGCTGGCGTCCGTGTCTTTCGCGAGCTCTCCCTTCGATTTCGCCTTCTCGAAAAACGCTTCCAGTCCTTTGTCGATCTCGCTCAGCACCGTGCTCAGCGCCTCGCGGATATCGTCATCGTTTGCCGCCTCGACCGGTGCCGTGCAGATGATGAAGCAGCCGCGCGGCCCGTCGGGGCCCGAGAGATAGATCTCCGTCGCCTCGGCGTAGAAACGCTCCAGCGCCTTGCGCGGCGGTGAGCTGTCTTCCTTGAGCGAGGTCAGTGCCGCGTGCACGCCGCCCGCGAAAATCTCGAACGACTTCAGGTAGAGCTGCTTCTTGTCGCCAAAGGCGGCGTAGAGGCTCGGCCGGTTCATGCCCGTCGCCGCGGCGAGGTCGTCAAGCGAGGTCGAGGCGAATCCGCTCGCCCAGAAACTCTCCAGCGCCTTTCCCAACGCCTTCTGCGGATCGTAGGAACGCGGCCGCCCGCGGGGCTTTTTTGTCATTTTTGTACCAGTTCGCAAATAATTGTTGACGACGATCCATCTTGGCTTCTTATTATTATTCGGATTGGTACAAAATTCAAACCGGGAGACATCCATGGAGCTTTATTTCACGCCGATGGCCTGTTCCATCGCGACGCGCATCGCCCTTCACGAGACGGGCCGGGGGGATGCGACGTCGTTCCACCGCGTCACGCTCTCGACCAAGACGCTCGACGACGGCACCGACTATTACGCGGTCAATCCGAAGGGGCAGGTGCCTGCGCTCCGCCTCGACGATGGCGAGATTCTCACCGAAGGCACGGCGATCCTCCAGTATGTCGCCGATCTCGCGCCGGATGCGGGTATCGCGCCTGTGCAGGGCTCGGTCGAGCGCTACCGGTTGCAGGAGTGGCTCAACTTTGTCGGCACCGAGCTCCACAAGCAGGTGCTCGCCGCGATCTTCAATCCCTTCGCGCCGGAAGAAATGAAGGCCTATGCGCGCGAGAAGGTTGCGCCGGTGAAATTCGAGGTGCTGTCAAAAGCGCTGGAAGACAAGGACTTCCTTGTCGGCGGGCGGTTCACCGTGGCGGATGCCTATGCCTGGTTCGTGCTGTCGCTTGCGGGCCATGCGGGTATCGATCTTGCCCGCTGGCCGTCGCTCACGCGCTATTTCGAGAGGCTCTCGCAGCGTCCGAGCATCGCCCGGGCCGCCGCCGAGGAAATGGCGCTCATGAACCCGAACTGACCTTGCCGGGCCGCGCGTCGAAGACCGTGAATTCGTGCTCGATCGATTTCTCGATCAGGAGGCGCCAGATCGGTTCGGCGATCGCGCGGCTCAGGCCCTCGCGGTCGGCCTCCACGAGAACCTTCTGCACCACGTCCTCGATCCGGGCATTGTCGCGGACCGCTGTCCGCTCGCCCTTGATCGCTCCCGCCTGCTCGATATAGCCCTGCCGCTCCGCCAGCAGCTTCACGAGTTGCCGATCGATCCGGTCGATCTCCCTGCGCACCTCGGGCATCGTGTTGCATTTGACCATTGGCTTCTCGCTAAGAGCGTTGGGTGGTGCGGCATGCGGTCATGCTGCGCTGCCATATGCGTAGCGTAAGATAGGCATGAACGCCGGTTTGTCACGGTCAATCGGGGCGATTTTTCGCTTGGCGTTGCGGAACCGGAGACCTATATAGGCGTCAATGGTTGTGAAATAGAAATAACCACATATTTGGTATGTTATTCTTGTCCGCACGGCGGGCGAAACGACAGGTGGCTGAGATGACGCAAGAAACGATCTCCACGGACGTGGTCATCATCGGAGCGGGGCCCTGCGGTCTCTTCGCGGTGTTCGAACTCGGGCTTCTCGACATGAAGTGCCACCTGATCGACATCCTGGACAAGCCGGGAGGTCAGTGCGCCGAGCTCTATCCGGAAAAGCCGATCTACGACATCCCGGCGCTCCCCGTCGTCAGCGGCCAGGAACTTACCGAGCGGCTGATGGAGCAGGCCGAACCCTTCGGTCCCCAGTACCACTACAACGAGATGGTCGAAGAACTCGAAAAGCTCGAGGATGGCCGTTTCCGCGTGAAGACCGATGGCGGCCTCGTTTTCGAGGCGAAGGTCATCGTGATCGCGGCCGGTGGCGGCAGTTTCCAGCCCAAGAAGCCGCCGATCCCGGGCATCGAGGCCTATGAAGGCAAGTCCGTCTTCTACTCGGTGAAGCGGATGGAAAATTTCCGCAACAAGAAGGTGCTGATTTCCGGCGGCGGCGACAGTGCGCTTGACTGGACGATCAACCTGCAGCCCATCGCGGAGTCCATGCAGCTCATTCACCGCCGTGACGGCTTCCGCGCCGCGCCCGACAGCGTCAACAAGATGCACGCGCTGGTGGAAGAGAAGAAGATGCAGTTCCATCTCGGCCAGATCGTCGAGCTTCACGGCGACAACGGTCAGCTCACCGGCGTCACCGCCAAGGGCAATGACGGCAATAACTACGAGATCGAGTGCGACACGCTGCTGCCGTTCTTCGGGCTCACCATGAAGCTCGGCCCGATCGCGAATTGGGGAATCAATCTCCACGAGAACCTGATCCCGGTCGACACGGAGAAGTTCCAGACGAGCGAGCCCGGTATCTTCGCTATCGGTGACATCAACACCTATCCGGGCAAGCTGAAGCTGATCCTGTCGGGCTTCCATGAAGCAGCCCTGATGTCGCAGGCTGCCGTCCGTCATGCCTATCCGGATGCCAAGGTCACTTTCCAGTACACGACGTCCTCGACGAGCCTGCAGAAGAAGCTCGGCGTCGCATAACGAGTTCCGAGGTCAGTCATGCGTATCATTCTTCTGGACGGGAAGGGCCGCGAGCATGAGCTCGAGGCGGTCGAAGGCTGGCGGGTAATGGAGATTATCCGCGACTACGGCTTCCCGATCGTTGCGGACTGTGGTGGTGCCTGCGCCTGCGGTACCTGCCAGGTCGAGGTCGATCCCGCATGGGCGGCGAAGCTTCACGAGCCACGCGAGGACGAACTGGACATGCTCGACCAGAATTATGGTGGCGAGTGGTCGCGGCTTTCCTGCCAGCTCATCATGACGGCGGAACTTGACGGTCTGCGCGTCCGCCTCTCCGACATCGCGATCCGGGAAGCGGCCTGACGCCACTGGACAGGCCCTCTGCCGGTCTGCCAAACATGGCCGGGGAGGGTTTTTCCTTGCGTCATCTTTCGCTCATTGCCGTCGTGCTGTTTTCGTTCCTGTCGTCTTTCCCGGCGGCAGCGGGTGAAGCGACGACCGTCGAGACCACGCTCTATTTCGGGCTCGACATTCCCGGCGGGGAGAAGGTGAACGAAGAGGACTGGACGGATTTTCTGGCCACCGTCGTGACGCCGCGATTTCCCGACGGGTTTACGGTGATCGACGCCTATGGCCAGTGGCGCGATCCTTCGGTTGCGAATGCGCAGATCGTTCGCGAGACAACGAAGGTTATCGTCATCGTTCGTCCGGCGAGCGACGAGGCCGATGCACGAGTTTTCGAAATCAAGTCTCTCTACATGACACGGTTCGGCCAGAAATCCGTTTTCCATACGGATGCGCCTGTTCGGATCGTGGAGTAGACTCACGGCCATGTTCGCGACAACGGTTTCCGTAGAAAAGACTTTCGAAATCTGGCCCGGCCGGCTGACCTTTGCGGCCGGTGGCGCCGGTGCGCGCGACGCACTCGATGTAGCGATGGATACGGCGCGCGAACTTTCGCAGACGGTGATAGCAGATGCAGAGCTTCTCGCGCGTGGTGCCGTAAATGTTCTGCCGCGAGGCAAGGGGGGACGTCTCGCCATCGAAGCCGCGGGACTGTTCCGCGATGCCGGTTTGCAGGATCCGCCGCCGCTTCTCGCTGCGCTGCCGGGCGCCGTATGTGATACGGTGCTCGAGGCGATGCTCGACGTTGCGCGGCAATCCGGCGGCGCCGAGTTCATCGCCGTTTCGCTCGGCGACACGCTCGCCTTTCATCAGGAGCCGGGCGCGCGCTTTCCGGCGGATACCGATATGCCGCCTGTGCTTGGCGAGTTTCTGGCGGCCCTCGGTGAAGGCATCCAGGGCGGTGCCGCGCTTGGCGGCGTTCATTCTGGAATCCCGACGCAGGGCGCGCTCGATATTGTGGCGATACAATCGAAGAGTGCGGCCGTCGCCGGATTTGCCGCCGCTGCCGTATCGGATGCCGCAATCGGAGGAACGCCGAAGGCAGGCCCCACCCCGAAGGATCGTCTCATCGCTTCTGCGTGGCAGGGGCGGACCATTGCCGCGGCGGCGGGGGTTCTGGAACCCGACATGCTGTGGCAGGTTCTCTCTGCCGCCGTCCGGCAGGCGACATCGCTGCGCGACAAGCGTTTGCTGCGTGCGGCGGCGCTTGGCGTCAAGGGGCGCGGGCGTACGGTCGGGCCGGTCGATGGCGACAGGCTGCTCCGCTTCGGCGTTTCGGAGTGGCGCTAGGCGAGGTGTGACGCCATACTGACGCCGTTTCACGTCAGGGAGGGCTGGTCATGAGCTTTTACGAGCGCCGCATTGTTCCGCACATCATCAACTGCGCCTGCGGTACCAAACCGATCCGGTATCAGCGCAAGAAGGTCGTGCCGATGGCGGAAGGAACTGTTCTCGAAATCGGCATCGGAACCGGACTCAATCTTCCCTATTACGATCGGGCGAAGGTAACGAAGGTAATCGGTCTCGATCCTTCGGAAGAATCCTGGAAGCTTGCCGGCGAGCGAGCGAAGGATCTCACCTTTCCCGTCGAGTTCATCGGATTACCGGGAGAACAGATCCCGCTTGACGACAAGAGCGTCGACACGGTTCTCTGCACCTTCAGCCTCTGCACCATTCCCGAACCGGTGAAGGCGCTTGAAGGCATGAAGCGCGTGCTGAAGCCGGGTGGCAAGCTTGTGTTCTGCGAACATGGAGCAGCGCCCGATGAAAGTGTCGCGAAGTGGCAGGATCGCATCAATCCCGTCTGGAAGGTGCTGTTCGGCGGCTGCAACCTCAATCGCAAGATGCCGTCGCTGATCGAGCAGGGGGGCTTCCGCATTTCCGGTCTTGAGACCATGTATCTGCCGTCGACGCCACGTTTCGCCGGCTTCAACTACTGGGGCGTGGCTCAGGCCTGATTCCTTTCACGGAGACGATCATGACACTCTCGGTTATCGGTGCCGGCTTCGGCCGCACGGGTACGCTGTCGCTGAAGCTTGCGCTGGAACACCTTGGCTTCGCGCCCTGTCATCACATGACGGAAGTTTTCGCCAATCCGCATCAGGCGCCGCAATTTCATGCGGCGGCGCGCGGCGAGGCTGTCGATTGGGATGCGCTGCTTAAGGGCTACAAGGCGCTGGTCGACTGGCCGGGCTGTCATTTCTGGCGGGAGCTCGCCGCACATTTCCCGGATGCAAAAGTGATCCTGTCGACGCGCGATCATGGGCGCTGGTACGAAAGCATGACGAATACGATCTTCCGTGCTGTCGACAGTGAGGCGTCGCCGGATGGCCCGCCGCGTGAGGTGCTGGAGATGGCCTCTTATGTCATCCGCGACAAGACGTTCGGCGGCAATCTCGACAAGGCGCATGTGCTGGATGTGCTGGCAAGGCATGAGGCGGAAGTGAAGCGGACGCTCCCCGCCGGGCGCCTCCTTGTCTTCAATGTTGCGGAAGGCTGGGAACCGCTTTGCGGCTTCCTCGGTGTTGCTGTGCCGGAGACGCCTTTCCCCCGTACCAATTCCACCGAGGAATTCCAGGCGATGATGCGGTAGGGGCGTTTCTTCCAAGAAGGCCTTGAAGAACAAAACAAGAACAAGTATCTTGAACATATGGACAGACGTGCCCTTATTGCCGATTTGAAGTCGCAGATTGCCGGGAGCGGGACTGAAGGGGCCTCGGGTTTCGGGGTGATCCCGCTTGGAATGCAGGTTGCGGATCTTCTGCCGGGCGGCGGGCTCCGGAAAGGTGCGCTGCACGAAGTGGCGGCTGCCGCCTATCGCGATATGGGTGCCGCGACCGGTTTCCTGGCGGCCCTCACGGCCTGTGCAATGAAAGCTTCTTCGCGGCCGGTCCTCTGGTGTGAGGCAAGACGCCCGCCTTTCGACATGGGTCAGCTCTACGGGCCGGGCATCGCTGCCTTCGGGCTCGATCCGGTACGTCTTCTCATTGCGGTTCCGCCCAGCGACGGCGATTGTCTCTGGATCATGGAAGAGGCGTTGCGCAGCCGCGCCTTCTCCCTCGTTATCGGGGAGATCGACGGGCGGTCCGCCGCGCTCGGCCTTTCTGCAACGCGACGGCTTCAATTGGCGGCCGAGGAAACGAACACGTTGGCTCTGTTGTTCACCGCCCATGCCAAGGGAAATGCCAGCGTCGCCGTAACCCGCTGGCATGTGGGGGGCGCCGAAAGCCGGAATGTTCTTTATACTGACGAAATAGAAATGCTGCCCGGCCGTCCCCGATGGGATGTTTCGCTCGCCCGATGCCGCGGTGGTCAGCCGGGCCGGTGGCAGATGGAATGGAGCGCGGAAGAGAGCGAGCTTTCCCTCGTCTCTCTGGTAGAAGAGGTGCAGGCGGTACCTCTACCGGTTCTTCGTGAGGTGGAGGACAAAATTGTCTTTCTCAGACAGACTGCCTGACGAGCCGGTCACCAGTAACGATATGGGCGGTAGCCGGGATAGGGCCCCCACCAGGGCGAGGGCGCGTTGGCGCGTCGCAATGCGCGGGTGTTTTCTTCCTGTGCCCGTATTTCCTTGAGCTTCAGCATGCAATTGGAAAAGGCTTCCGAACCCGGCGTGAATCCAAGCTTTTCGCACTCGGCTTCGTCGGCTTGCTGCTGCGCGGCCATGCGCGCGGCTTCCTCCTGAGGGCTCGCGCAAGCGGTGAGCGCCAGCAAGAGCGCAACCGCCAGTCCGCCTTTTAGGATATGCATCTCTTACTCCTTTACCGTCAAAGACCTATGCCGACTCCGAGCCCAAAGCCGACATTCGGGGAACGGTTGCCTTCTTCCTTGGCCCGAATTTCCTTCATTTTGAGGCGGCAGTTCCCATAGGCCTCCGTTTCAGGTTCGAAGCCAAGTTCCACGCAATTCTTGTGGTCGATGGCGTCAAGCCGGGCCTGTTCCGCTGCCGGATCGCTGCAGGCGGCAAGCGCAAGGGTCGCCGCAATCGCAGCTCCCAATACGAGTTGTTTTGTCTTTGATTGCTTCACCATGCCGTCCTGTCTCCTGGCGTTTCGGGGGAGCTTTTCTCTCATGACCTAATCCTATCCCTGTTTCGGGCAAGAAGGGGCAGGAGTGTTGGCGCTCAGATTCGGCTCGCGTACCTGTCGGATTGAAGCTATGTTTGTTCTCTTTTTGTTCTTTCCAGATATCTCCGGGTACGCGTATGGGAGAAAAGCGAAGGATTGCCGCGATCTGGCTGCCGAACTGGCCAATTGAGCGCTTTTACCGGGACATCAAACGGACAAATGCCTCTTTCGTGGTTACGGAAAAGCCGCGCGCTCTTGTTAGGGCAGGGGCAGGAGGCATGCGTCTCACGGCCTGTGACGTGCGGGCTCTTGATGCAGGGGCCGAACCCGGTCAACTGGTGCCGGATGCCATGGCGCTTTGCCCAGAACTCGAACTGCATGCAAGCGATAGGGAGGCGGACCGAAAGGCGCTGGAACGGCTCTCCGTCTGGTGCGGGCGCTATACGCCCTGGGTGGCCGCAGACCCTGCCGGTCTTGGTGAAGAGCCGGACGGCCTTTTGCTCGATATCACAGGGTGCGCCCATCTCTTTGGAGGCGAAGCGAAACTGCTTTCGCTTCTTTGCGGGCGGCTTGAAGGTTTCGGACTGACGGCGCGATGCGCGATCGCGTCGACGCCGGGTGCCGCCTGGGCATGCGCGCGCTATGGCTGTGAGGCTCCCTGCATCGTGCCTCCGGGCAAGGAGGCGGAAGCGTTGCGGAGCTTGCCCGTTGCGGCCTTGCGTCTCGGCGGGGAGGAAATCGACGGGCTTGTGCGTCTCGGCCTGAAGCGCGTGGGTGACCTCTACGGCAAGCCGCGGGCACCGCTTGTGGCGCGTTTCGGAGCGAACATCGCGCGCCGTCTTGATGAGGCGCTTGGTTTCGAACCGGAACCCATATCGCCCAACTTGCCGCATATACCCTATAGAACGAGTCTCGCTTTTACTGAAGGGCTGACGCGGCAGGCACATATCGAGGAGGCCATAAAGCGCCTTGCTGCCGATCTTTGCGAGGTTCTCGAACAGGAGCGCAAGGGAGCGCGGCGGATCGAACTGCAGCTTTTCCGTGTCGATGGCGAGGTGACGCGGCTTTTTGCCGGCACAAGTTTCGCCACGCATGAAGCTTCCCATCTCGCCGGTCTATTCCACGAGAAGCTCGGTTTTCTTGGTGACGACTTCGATCCGGGTTTCGGTATCGAGGCCATCACGCTTGCCTGTCTGGCTGTCGACCCTCTTTCCCTAGAACAAGGGAGCTTTGACAAGACGGGAGAACAAAGGTTCGGGCTCGAGCAATTCGTGGACCGGGTCAGCAATCGCTTCGGGGCGGATCGCGTGCTGCGACTCGAACCGAGGGCGAGCCATATTCCCGAACGCGGGGGTGCCGCCGTTTCTGCCTTGCGCGGTATTTCACCTGCGATGCGTGGCTGGAAGACGTACATGGGTGAACATCGTGCTGCCGTTCTGGGCGGCAGTCTGCCTAGGCCCCTGCGCCTGCTGCCGGTAGCCGAACCCGTCGATGTTGTTGCGGAAGTACCGGAAGGGCCGCCGCGTATTTTTCACTGGCGGAAGATCGCCCATCGGGTTTTGCGTGCGGAGGGCCCGGAGCGTGTCTCTCCCGAATGGTGGCGGGGAGGGAACCAGCGGACGCGCGACTATTACCGTGTGGAAGACGCCGAGGGGCGCCGTTTCTGGCTTTATCGTGACGGTCTTTATCATCGGGACAATGACGGTCCCCGATGGTTTCTGCATGGAGTGTTCGAATGAGTACTTTCTTTGCAGAACTCGCAGTTGCGACCAATTTCAGTTTTCTCCGCGGAGCATCCCACGCAGAGGAACTGGTGGCGGCTGCTGCTGCGCAAGGACTCGATGCGATCGGTGTGGCCGACCGAAACACAATGGCGGGTGTGGTACGTGCGCATGCGGCCGCGAAGGCAGCGGGGATAAGACTCGTTGTCGGAACACGGCTCGTGTTGCAGGACGGGTTTGAGGCAATCGCCTATCCGCAGGACCGCACGGCTTATGGACGTCTCTCGCGGCTGCTGACGCTTGGCAACCGCCGCGCGAGAAAGGGGGAATGTCATCTCGGTATGACGGATGTCCTTGCGCATGGCGAGGGGCAATGTTTCATCGCCATGCCGCCTGCAACGCCGGACAAGGCGTTCGGAGAAAACCTGAAGCGTCTGAACGATGCCTTTCCCGGATCCGTATGGCTGGGGCTTTCACCTCTTTATCGCTGTGATGACAGGCGGCGGCACAAGCTGTTGGGCCGCCTTGCGGAAGAAGCTGGGGTGCCGTTGCTGGCGACGAATGACGTCCTCTATCACACGCCGGACAGGAAGCCGCTGCAGGATATCGTGACCTGCATTCGCGAGCACTGCACGCTGAAAGAAGCAGGCTTCCGGCTTGCCGCGAATGCAGAGCGGCATGTGAAGTGCGGCGAAGAAATGGGGCGGCTTCTCGGCCATTTCCCGGAAGCGTTGATGGCAACACTGGAGATCGTGCGCCGGTGCAGGTTTTCGCTGGATGAGTTGCGGTACGAGTATCCTGCAGACGTGTTTTCAGAAAGCGAAACACCTCAGGAATTGCTCACGAGGTTGACATGGGAAGGGGCAGCGAGACGTTTTCCGGATGGATTGAACGAGAAATTGCGCGAAACCATTGCACATGAGCTCGCAATTATTGAGCAAAAGGCCTATGCGCCTTACTTCCTGACGGTACACGACATCGTACGAGAAGCGCGGCGTCTCGGCATCCTCTGTCAAGGGCGCGGCTCAGCGGCCAATTCCGTTGTTTGCTTCTGCCTTGAAATCACTTCCGTCAATCCATCCGAAGTCGATCTGCTGTTTGAACGGTTCGTATCGAAGGATCGGAATGAACCACCGGATATCGATGTCGATTTCGAGCATGAGCGGCGGGAAGAGGTAATCCAGTATATCTACAAGAAATACGGACGCCGCCGGGCGGGCATCGCCGCAACCGTGATCTCCTATCGTTCACGCAGTGCCATTCGCGACGTGGGCAAGGTGTTTGGTCTGTCTGAAGATGTCATCACCGCGCTGTCGCGCTCGACCTGGGGCTGGTCCAATACCGGCATATCTGCGGAAGACGCGGAACAGATAGGGCTTGATCCCGAAAACCGCCAGCTGCGGCTTGCACTCCGGCTGGCCGGCGACCTGATCGGCTTTCCCCGTCATCTTTCGCAGCATGTTGGCGGTTTCGTCATCACAGAAGGACCACTCGAAGAAGTGGTGCCGATCCAGAACGCGGCGATGGACGAGCGTACCTTCGTCGAATGGGACAAGGACGATCTAGATACGCTCGGCATTCTGAAGATCGATGTACTGGCGCTCGGCATGCTCACTTGTATCCGACGAGCCTTCGACTTTATCGAGAAGCACTACGGCAAGCATTTCGATCTGGCGACCGTGCCGCAGGGCGACCCCAAAGTTTACGACATGCTCTGCGAGGCCGATGCCATCGGGGTCTTCCAGGTGGAGAGCCGTGCGCAGATGTCCATGCTGCCGCGTCTCAAGCCAAAGTGCTTCTACGACCTTGTGGTCGAAGTGGCGATCGTGCGGCCTGGTCCCATTCAAGGTGACATGGTGCACCCTTATCTTCGCCGCAGGAATGGGGAAGAAGATGTCGATTATCCGAAGGAAGAGTTGCGGGCCGTTCTCTCCAAAACCTTTGGCGTGCCGCTTTTCCAGGAACAGGCGATGAAGATCGCCATCGTGGCGGCAGGTTTTACGCCCGGCGAATCGGACCAATTGCGTCGCGCCATGGCGACCTTCCGCAAGTCGGGAACCATAGGGCTTTATCGCGAGAAGTTCATCGGCGGCATGGTTCGGAACGGATATGAGCAGGATTTCGCAGAACGGTGTTTCAAGCAGATCGAGGGTTTTGCCGATTACGGATTTCCCGAGAGCCACGCGGCGAGTTTCGCGCAGCTTGCCTATGTTTCGGCATGGATCAAATACCACTACCCCGACGTCTTCTGTGCGGCGATCCTCAATTCTCAGCCAATGGGCTTTTATGCACCCGCGCAACTTGTGCGTGATGCACGTGAGCATGGCATCGAAGTTAGGACCGTTGATGTCAATCACAGCAACTGGGATTCCACGCTGGAAGAAACGAAAACAGGGAAATGTGCCGTGAGACTCGGTATTCGGCAGGTGAAGGGTGTGCCGGAAGCCGTTGCGGCGGCTATAGAAAGCGAGCGCGGACGGGGGTTCGATTCCGTTCGTCATCTCTGGCTGAAAACGGGCCTCGCCCCCCGGCTCATCGAACGACTGGCGGATGCGGACGCGTTCCGCTCGATTGGTCTCGACCGGCGGGCGGCATTGTGGGCTGTGCGAGGTCTTGGCGGGTATGGCAAAGGACAGGGTGGAAAAATGCCCGCATCTTTGCCGCTTTTCGCCGTGCTGGAGGAGGGCGGCTTCCAGCATGAAGAAGAAACGATGCTGCCTGCGATGCCCCCCGGAGAACATGTCGTGCTCGACTATGCGACGCTGCGGCTGTCGCTGAAGGCGCACCCCGTTTCCTTTCTGCGCAATCGGTTCGCGGCGCAGCGAATCCTTCCGAATGCGGAGTTGAAAAAGGTAGAGGCAGGGACGCGGGTTACGCTGGCCGGTCTGGTGCTAGTGCGTCAGCGGCCGGGAACCGCGAGCGGCGTGATCTTTGCCACGCTCGAAGACGAGACGGGTATCGCCAATATCATCATCTGGCCGAAACTCTACGAGAAGCGCCGCCGTGTAGTACTCACTTCACGCCTGCTTTTCGTGCGTGGGCGAGTACAGAAGGAAGGCATCGTAATCCATATCGTGGCAGACGATCTCGAGGACTGGACACAGGAGTTAGGCCGTCTTTCCACGGGCAACGACATTGGCGAAACTGCTCTTTCCCCAACGGATGAAGTCAAGCGACCTGCGCGAGATATCCGTCAGGTGAACGAGGCGAAGCAGGAAGAAAAACGAATGCGCGCCGCACGTTTCGTGCCGAAGAGCAGGGATTTTCACTGACTTCGGTTATGCGTTCATTTTCTCGTTCGGTGGTTTACGCAAAGCCATGAATTCCATGAAGCTGCCCGCAATCTCCGTTGCCACAAACAACCAGAGTACGGGCGTTGCTCCCTGCATCATGGCGTAGATGATGAGAACCGCCACAGCGATGCGTGCAAAGGCGTCGATACGCGCAAGATCGGGCGACGGGTTGCGCAGCCGAGCAAGCGCCCAGATGACACCAAGAACGCCCATGATGTGCACGAACATCATGGCAAGCGGTCCCATTTCGAAAGACAGCGCCGGTGTCCCGAGGTCCAACCCCCTGTCGATGCCATAGATCAGTACGATCATCGCATCGGCTATAAAGGGCAACGCGAAAGGCAACGTAACCGAGAGATCCGACCAGGCCACCGCCCGAAGTACTTTTCCCCGCATTCTGTCCCCCTTTTCATGCGACATTCCGCCCGCCGGAGTTTTCCCCGGATACCGCGAAGCCTGCTATCTTCTGCTACAAGCTAGACGACCAGAACAGTCCGGGCCACCGGCGGAGGCGTTTTGAACAAGCGTATGATCTGGACGGGCGGCGTCGCCGCTGCGGTTCTCCTTGTCTCCATCTTCATCTATTTCCAGGTTTTCCGACCAATCGCGGTCGTTGTCACGACTCCGCACCGCGGCCCGGCCGTAGAGGCCGTCTATGCGACCGGCACGGTAGAGCCCGTAAGATATGCGCGGGTGGGGACAAAGATTTCCGGTCGCGTCACCGATGTACTGAAGCGCGAAGGCGATGCCGTCGCGCAAGGAGATACTCTCGCCGTAATCGAGACAGATGAGGAAATGTCGCGGGTTCAGGAGCTTGCGGCGCGTCTGGAGCTTGCCGAAGCGGAACTGGAGAGGGCCCGCAAGCTGCGGCGCACGGGAAATGTCAGTGAGGCGGCGCTCGACCAGGCGCAAAGCACGCATTCGGCGGCGCTTGCCGCGTTGCGCGGAGCAAAGGCGCGGCTCGACGATCACTTCATCAACGCGCCCATTTCCGGGGCCGTGCTCCGCTCGGAAAACAAGATCAAGGTCGGCGACATGGTGCAGCCGGGCCAGGTTCTGTTTACGGTTGGCGAGACTTCTTCCTTGCAGATCGATGGCGAAGTCGACGAAGAGGACATTCCCAAGGTCGCTCCCGGACAGAAGGCGCTTATCCGGGCCGACGCCTTTCCCGGCCGTGTACTTGAGGGCGACGTCGAGCGCATTACGCCCTATGGAGATCCGGTCGGACGAACGTATCGCGTTTATCTCTCTCTTCCCTCCGATACGCCGCTCATTTCCGGGATGACGACCGAGATCAACATTATCGTCCGTCGCGAGGACGATGCCCTGCTGGTGCCGATTTCCTCGCTTTCCGGTGCATCTGTCTGGATCGTTTCGGATGGCGAGGCAAGACGGGCGAGCGTGCAGCTCGGAGCTGTGGGTGACGAGAACGCAGAGATTCTCTCGGGACTCGACGAGACGGCGGCCGTTATTGCCGCGCCCCCTCCCGACCTCACCGAAGGTGAAAGCGTGCGTACACAGCCTTCACCCCGGGAATCCGGCTCATAGGCGACACGTCCCATGTTCTGGCAGGTCATGTTCAGCATTGCCGCGGCGCAGCTCACCTACAGGCGGCGGCAAACCATCGTTTCGACGCTGGGCGTTGCCCTTGGCGTGGGGTTCTTTATTGCGGCTTCGGCCGTCATGTCCGGCTCCGAGAAGGATCTCGTCCAGCAGCTCGTCGATAACGCACCGCACATTACGATGAAGGACGAGTTCCGTACGGCCGCGAAACAGCCCGTTTATATCGCGTTTCCCGAGGCGGCCGTCGATCTGACCAACACCAAGCCGAGAGAGTATCTGCGCGGCATCAAGAACCACGGCGCAATCGTGGACGAGCTTTCCAGGCAGCCGGGGGTCATCGCAGAAGCCGCGCTGACGGGGCAGGCCATTGTCCGCTATGCCAGCAAGGATGTCGGCGCCTCGATCGCCGGGATCGATCCGGAAAAGGAACGGCACCTCACGACGGTCGAGGAGGACATGCGGCAAGGTAGCCTCATGCGCCTCAAGACAGCGTCGCAGGGCATTGTCATCGGGGGCGGTATGTCCGACCGCCTCGGATTGAAGATGGACGATCTGGCGACCGTCGTGTCTCCGACGGGACTTGTGCGAAGGATGAAGGTCGTCGGTATCTTTCGAACCGGCAACCTTCTGCTCGACGAGGGGCAGATCTACATGTTGATCAAGGATGCGCAGGTTCTGCTTGAGAAGCCTTTCATCGCAAACCGCATTCGCATCAAGGTCGGCAACCCCGATGACGCGGAGGAGATCGCGGCGCGTATCGAGAGCCGCTGGGGGTACCGGTCGGAATCCTGGCAGGAGGTGAACCGGGACTTTCTCGGGCTTTTCGTTACCCGCAACATCATCACCTATTCGATCGTCGGCGCGATCATGGTGGTCGCGTCCTTCGGCATCTTCAACATCATATCGACCATCGTGATGGAGAAGCGCCGCGACATCGCGATCCTCATGTCGATGGGCTTCCGCGCCTTTGACATTCAGGCAATCTTTCTCGTGCAGGGCGTGGTGGTGGGGCTTATCGGCATGGCGATGGGGTGGGGCATTGGTTATATCCTGCTCGAGATGCTTGCCTCGGTCGAAATCACCATCCCCGGCATGACGGAGAAGCAGGGGATCGCGCTCGAGCGCGGCGTTTTCCAGTATGGGTTCGGTGGCTTCTTTGCCGTTGTCTCCGCTGTGGCGGCGGCGTGGTATCCGGCACGGAAGGCCGCGCAGGTAAGGCCCGTCGACATCATCCGGGGGGCGGCATGAGCGACGCCCAGCCGCTTGTCGAAGCGCGCGGTGTTTCCCGCGTCCTGCAGGAGGCGGTGCCCGTCACGCTGGTGAAGAACATCGATCTCACGGTGGGACACGGCGAGTTTGTCAGCGTGACCGGCCCTTCGGGTTCCGGAAAGTCATCGCTTCTCTATCTGCTCGGGCTTCTCGATGTGCCCACGGCGGGGCAGGTACTCATCGATGGTCACGAGACGAACGGGCTCGGCGCGGACCGGCTGGCCGCGATCCGGCTCCGCAAGATCGGTTTCGTTTTCCAGTTTCACTTTCTGCTGCCGGAATTCACGGTGCTGCAGAATGTCATGCTGCCGATGCAGAAGCTCGGGAAGCTGAACGATGCGGGGATGAAGGAGCGTGGGCACGCCCTGCTGGAAGAGCTGGAGATCGCGGACCAGGCGAAAAAGCGGCCGGACCAGCTTTCTGGCGGGCAGCGTCAACGCGTTGCGATCGCGCGAGCGCTGGCGAACGATCCGGCGCTCATTCTGGCCGACGAGCCGACGGGCAATCTCGACAGCAAGAACAGCGAGATCGTGCAGGAAATCTTCGCGAAGCTGGTGCGCGAGGAGGGCCGGACCGTGATCGCCGTGACGCATGAACCCGGTTTCGCCGAGGCGACCGAGCGCAATATCAATCTCGTGGATGGCGAGATCGAGCGCGACAGACGGCGCTAGCGGGACAGTTCCCGCATCGCGTGGTCGAGGCCTTCAAGCGTCAGCGGGAACATGCGCTCACCCATGATCTGCTTGATGATCTGGAGCGAGGGCGTGTATTCCCAGTGCCGTTCCGGAATCGGATTGATCCAGATGCAGCTTTCGTAGATCTGATTGACGCGCTCGAGCCAGATACCGCCGGGCTCCTCGTTCCAGTGCTCGACGGATCCGCCGGCATAGGTGATCTCGTAGGGCGACATGGTGGCGTCGCCGACGAAAATCACCTTGTAGTCAGACGGATACTTGTGGAGTACGTCCCAGGTGGAGAGCTTCTCCGTGTGGCGGCGGCGGTTGTCCTTCCAGACGCCTTCGTAAAGGCAGTTGTGGAAGTAGAAATATTCGAGGTTCTTGAACTCGGTGCGCGCGGCCGAAAAAAGCTCCTCGCAGAGCTTGATGTGGCTGTCCATCGAGCCGCCGATATCGAAGAAAATCAACACGTTGATCTTGTTGCGGCGCTCAGGGACCATCTTCAGGTCGAGATAGCCCTGATGCGCGGTCGCCTTGATCGTGCCGTCGAGATCGAGTTCGGTCGGTGCGCCCTCGCGCGCGAAACGGCGCAGGCGCCGGAGCGCCACCTTGATGTTGCGGGTGCCGAGTTCGACCTGGTCGTCGAGGTTCTTGTATTCGCGCTTGTCCCAGACCTTCACGGCCTTGCCGTGGCGGCCTTCCTTCTGGCCGATGCGGACGCCTTCGGGGTTGTAACCATTTGCACCGAAAGGAGAAGTTCCGCCGGTGCCGATCCACTTGTTGCCGCCTTCGTGGCGTTCCTTCTGCTCCTCGAGGCGCTTCTGAAGCTCCTCCATGATCTTTTCCCAGCCGCCCAGCGCCTCGATCTGCGCCTTCTCTTCCTCGGTCAGGAATTTCTCGGTGAGGGCGCGGAGCCACTCTTCGGGGATCTGCGCGATGTCGCCATCGCCCATCATCTCCAAGCCCTTGAAGACATGAGAGAAAACGATGTCGAACTTGTCGAGGTTGCGCTCGTCCTTCACCAGCGAGGCGCGAGAGAGGTAGTAGAAATCCTCGACCTTGCGGTCGATGACGTCCGCGTCCATGGCCTCGAGCAGCGTCAGATATTCTCGCAAGCTGACGGGAACATTGGCCTTTTTGAGTTCATGGAAGAAATGGACGAACATGGGCGCTTCCGGAATCCTGAGTGGCGTTTGGGCGCAGTCTAGGGCCTATGAGGTCCGGTTTGAAGGGGCGGAGGTGTTCATTTATGGACCGGGGATATCCAGCAATTTTCCTTCTGGCGCTTGGGCTTAGCGCGCCTGCCGCAGCGGCGGAGGGCAATCCCTGGCTGGCGGAGGAAAGGGCGAAGGCCGAGATCGAGGCGTGCCTCGCGGCCGCACCGGAGGACGGGGAGAACGCCGGAAAAGACTGCGGCGACAAGTATTTCGTGCAATGCGCGGAGGCGGGCGACTGGACAACGCTGGCGATGAATTTCTGCCAGGGAGCGGTCCGGGACTACTGGCAGGGCGTCGTCGCGGAGCGGGAAGAGGCTGTGATCTCGTTTGACGATCAACAGCTTACGGACTGGGTGGAGGTAAGCCGCCTCGCCCATGAGGCGCACCGTGACGCTACCTGCGCGCGCTTCCTGATCCCGATGGGGACGATGTACGGGCCGATGCTTGTCGGCTGCCAGAGCGACATGGCGCGGGAAAGGGCCGAAATCCTTGAGGATTTTCTGGGGCAGCAGCCGCTGATCGTGCCGGAGCCCGAGTGAATTGTGACGGTGGACGCGCGGTTATCCCCGGCCTTCGCCAAGCCGTTGATACGGTTCGCGAAATCCACGTTTGCGGGATAAGTCGCCCCGGCTGTCACGCGAACGTCACCGAAACGTCACAAACAGTGTTTCTCATATATCAGTGTACGAATTATATTGAGTTGTCCCCGGTGGGGACAAGTCTCTGCGCCGACAGGAATGGAGTTCGGACGTTCCGCCCATGGACCCCGGCTTTTGCCGGGGTGACAGATTTCTTTTTTCCTCTATCGGGGGAGGGTGGGTCAGAAACTTATGCCCGGTTTTTACGGACCTCCGGTTGCGTGACCGATTCGCGCGGCGAGGAGAACCTGACGGCGGCGAGCTGCTTGCCGAGACCGTTGTCGACGGCGCCGGGAAGGAATTGCTGCACATAGATGAAGAGGCGCTCGGGCCAGGGGTAGATCGTGCGCTTGCCCTTGAGCGCGCCGCGCCAGATGCGGCGGGCGACCTTTTCCGGTGCGTCGAGCTTCATGGAGAAGGGCTCGACGAGCTCTGCGAACTCATCGGAAGCGGGCGTGCGGACGGCGCGGGGCGCGGCGTAGGTGACGCCGATCCCTTCCGGCTTCAACTCGCGGCGCAGCGCATCCGAGAGACCGCGAAGGCCGAACTTGGTTGCCGAGTAGACGGCGAAGAGCGGAAAGGCGATGTCGCCGAACATCGAACCGATGTTCACGATGCGCGGGCTCTTCGCGCGGCGGAGCATGGGCAGGAGATCGCGCGCGAGAAGGAGCGGCGCCACGAGATTGGTCTCGATCATGGCGCGGACGGCGTTGTCGTCCATCCCGCTCACGGAGCCCGTGCGGACGACGCCGGCATTGTTGAAGAGAATGTCGATGCGTCCGCCTGCCTGCATGCAGGCCTCGCGGAGAAGACGCCGCCCTTCCGCCGTCGTCACATCCGCCTGAACGAGGATCGGGGTGCGCTGCGCGCCGAGCGCGTCCGCGACATCGGCGAGAGGTTCGGCGCGGCGGCCGACGAGGACAAGCTGCGCGCCGCTCCGCGCGGCTTCGTTCGCGAGCGCGGCGCCGATGCCGGAACCCGCACCCGTAATCACAACAACTCTTGCGTCACGCTGCATCGCGTTCACTCCTCTTTTCGGCGTCGCGCGCGAGCTTCGAGAACATTTCGCCCCAGAGCGCGTAGACCATGTTGGCGGTATCGATGATGGCGCGGCGATTCTCTTCGCCCTCGACGGCATTCACGAGGTTCTGGAAGAAGACGATGTGCTCCTTGTCGAGCGCGCCATGCGAAGTGAGGTAGGAGAAGCCGCGTTGCTCGCCGACCATGCCGAGACGCCTGCGCACGGCATCGGCGCCGGCGGAGGCGATGTCGACGGAAGTGCCTTCGAGTACGAGAACCATGCCGAGCATGGAATAGGGATTGAGGAACTCGACGGCGTAATAGACCCAGGAGACCATCGCGCGGACGGGCCAGTCGCCATTGCCGCGCCGCACGGCCTCGGCGTCACCACCGAGATGGGCGATGTCGTCGAGAATCCATTCCTCGTGGCCCTGTTCCTCGTCGAGATATTCGAGAAGCGCCTTGCGATAGCCCGTGTCCTCCTTCGGGCAATGCGCGAGCGCATGGGCGAGAAGCGGACAGGTATGGCGGACGTGATGATAGGCCTCGGTGAGATAGGCGACGTAGAGATCGCGATCGACGCCGTTTCCGGCCGCTTCGAGCACGATCGGAATGGAAAAGAAGGCGTCGCGCGCGGCCTGGGTTTCAGCCAACAGGCGGTCGTAGAAACTCATTTCGGAAACTCCTCCGGCACGAGGGCCGTTCTGCTGCGTGATCTGGCGTCGGCGGTGCGCAGCCATGCCTCGACGGCCCGGCGCCTGACGCGGCCATTGGGACTCGTGAGACCGAGAGCCTGCATCTCCGCATTGGTGGTGGCGATGTAGCTGCGCGGCAGGGCGTAATCCGGCACGCCGCTGCAGATTTCGTGGAGGGCGGAGAGCACCTGCCCGGGCCGTGCGGTGGTGAAGAAATCGCCCGCGAAGGCGCCGGGCACGACAAGCGCCGTCGGCCAGGTCTGACCGTGACCCGCGAGCGTCGCGCGGAGAATGCGCGGGTCGCCCTGCAGACGCGCCTCGATCCATTCGGGCTGGACATTGCGGCCATAGCTTGTGACGAGCATCGCATCCTTGCGGCCCTCGACGACGAGATTGCCCGCTTCGTCGAAATGACCGAGATCGCCGGTGTGCCACGGGCCTTCATGCGCCGCGCGGCCGACATAGCCCGACATGACGCTCGGCCCCTCGACCACGATCTCGCCGCCCGAGATGGTGACGGTGAGACCATCGAGCGGCTGACCGACCGTACCGGGCGCCGCTTTTCCCGGGCGGTTGACCGCGACGACGGAGCCGCATTCGGAGAGACCGTAGCCTTCGAGGCAGGGAATGCCGAGATGGTCCGCGGCATCGAGCACCTGCGGCGGCACCGGCGCCCCGCCCACGGCGACGACGCGCAGCGAAGCGGGGGCCTGAGCGGAAGAAAGGATGAGCGAGCCGACCCAGGCGCGGAGCAGCTCGGGCACGAGGACGCTGACCGAGGGCTGCGTTTCGTCGAAGGCGTGACGGATCGCGTCGAGATTGCCGGTCGCGCATTCGGCGGCAACATCCTTGCGGATGGTGGAGACGCCGCCAACCATGACCGGCACATGGATGCCGCAGAGTTCTTCAAGAAGGAGCGGGAAGGGCAGGACGGAAAGATAGCTGTCCTTCTCCGTGGCGGAGATCGCCGCCGCGAGGCCGCGCGAGACGTGATCGAGCTGCGCGTCACCGAGGCGCACGCCCTTTGGCTGGCCGGTCGACCCCGAGGTGTAGATGATGCGTTCGCCGGGCAGGGCGTCCGCCAGCGCCGCTGCATCGCCTTCCCGTTCGGGGATGAGGCTGACGGGGGCGAAACGCGCAGCGCGTTCGAGCGATGCGTCGTCGGCAAGGATGAAGCCGAGGCCCGAATCCCTCACGACATGGAAAAGCTGATCGTCGGAAAAGAAGGGCGGCAGGGGGACGAAGCGGCGGCCCGACGCCGTGACCGCGAGATCGGCGACGACCCAGCCGATGCCGTTCTCCGCCATGAGGCCGACGGGGGCATTGCCGCCGCGCAGCGTTTCCATCGCGCCCGTGACGCGGCGCGCAAGCGCGCCGTAACTCACCTCGCCCGCATCATCTCGAAAGGCGATGCGCGCGGGCCAGTGCGCCGCGCCATGCCGGAGAGCCTCGATGACCTCAGCCATGAAGACGCGCCTCCGCCAAATTCGCGTTCAGGCGCGAGCGGGGAAGAAGACAGGTGGCGGGCGCGGAGGGGTTCGGCATGAGACAGACCCAGGGGTCGCGCTCGTAATAGCGGCCCCAGTCCACCGCATTCGGAAGGCGGGCGGGGTCGGCCGCGACGAGCGGCACGAAGGGAATGCCGAGCCGGGAGAAGAGCTTGCGAAGCGGCGCGGTGGCGGTGAAGACACCGCAACCAAGACTGCGCTCGCGGCCCCAGGCGAGCATGGCAGCCATGAGCGGGAAGAGGGCGAAGGGTGTCGCGCTGACGAGCGTGGTCACCTCGAGGAATTCGGTACGCTCGAAGGCGTGGCCGAGCGCCGCGGCAAGGATTTCAAGCGGCGTGTCGAGATAGGCCTCGGAGAAGAAGCCGTCCTCGTGAAGACGGAGGCCTGCGGCGGCGAGCGGCGCACCGTCATTGCCGAGCACGGCGAAGAGCCGCGAGGGCAGGGCGGCGAGCCGTGCGTCATAGGTGCGGGCATAGCCCGAACGGATGAAGGTTTCGACGGCGGGACGCGCCGCGTTTTCTGGTTCGACGAGCATCGGACGCACGGATACTCCCGGGGAGGCGCCGCCGGCCGGAGCCGGGGCGCGGGTTACACGAAGGAAACGGGAGGTCAGCGCAGGACGTAGGTGATTTCGGAGCCGTCCGAGCCGTCGAACTTCACCTGCACCAGCACGCCCTTATCGTCGTACCAGAGCTCGCGGTTGAGCTTGCCGGTGACGGAATAGTGCGTGGCGGCGACGGCCTTGCCGTTCACATCGACATTTTCAGTGCCGCGATTGGTGACGGTGACGGGCATGCTGGAGCCGTCGAGCGTGTTGAGAAGCGCGTTCTGCTTCACGAGGTCGTCGTTCCAGAGGCTCGCGGGGATGACGCCGATTTCCTCGTCGGCCTGACGGCCATCGCCATCGACCACGAGCTTGCCGCCGTCTTCCTTCACCGCGAGGTGATGCGGCGTACCGTCATCGTTGGTCTTCGACTGGAGGGAGACGAGGTGACCGTCGCGCCAGACCTCGCTGCCGTCATGCTCGAAGCGATAGACGGCGATGCCGAGCATCTTCACGGCGACATCGGTGTCGATCTTCACCTTGAGCTCGTCGCCATCGCGGGTGAAGACGAGGCGGTGGGTGCCGATTTCGTCGCCGCCGCGCAGGACGGTGAAATCGAGTTCGCCGCCGGGGGGTACGGCGGCGCTCGCGGCGCCGGAAAGAAGCAGGAGGGAGGCGGCGGTGGCCGCGGCGAGGGACTTCCAGTTCATGCGCAAGACTCCTTTGCGGGACTGCGCATGAAAAAAGCGTGTCTTGCTTACAACAGCCTTACAGGGGCGGGAAGGACCGGTTCGTCACGGCTCTGGCCGATGTTGAAAGGCCCGCGCCGGACGGCGCGGGCTTCGATGTTCTGCGGCAAAAGGCCCGAAGGGCCGTGCCCGTCAGGCGGGCTGTGCCTTGACGATCTCGATGACCGACTTGATAAAGCCGACTTCGACATCCTCGATGGAGGTGGAGGCGCCGTAGATGCCACCAAAGGCAAAGTCCTTGGAGACTTCGTACTGGGCGAGCGTCTTTCCTTCGACGTCGATGAGGAAGACGTCCGCATCGATCTCGATCTGGCCGAGGCCCGCCAGCATGGCGCGCGCGAAGGCGCTGCCCCGATCATACTTCGTGAAGACGACTTTCATTGTCACAGGCGCCGTTTCGCCTTCCGCCGCCATCATCTCGGCGGCATGAAGCGAAAGTTCACCCTTCAGTTTGCCGGCGACGCGATCGAGGTCGTATTTCGACATCTCGACGCCGGATACGGCCTCGGCCATTACATCCTTGATCTTGAGCGCAGACTTCTGTTCCGGCGCGAGCGCCACAACAGGGACAGGTTTCGATACGCTGTCGGCGCAACCGGCCAGAATGGCCGCAACGCCGAGCAGGATCGCTACACCAAACGATCTCATGCTGAATCCCCCAATAAGATGCCCGAGACAAGGGTGCCCTAGATGGCGAGACAGGTGAAGCAGCAATTTCACCGCGGCAGCGGCGTCGAGACGAAAAAGCCCGCGCCGTATGGCGCGGGCTTCGATGTTTGTGAAGAAAAGTCTTTTCCTGACGCCGCTTCGCGGCTTCTGGATTGCCGGCCTCCTTGAATTTCAAAGGAGGGCCCGGCAATGACAGATCAGAATGAGACTAGTTCCGTTCGCGCCGCGCGAGGAAGGCGAGGCGTTCGAAGAGGTGAACGTCCTGCTCGTTCTTCAGAAGCGCGCCGTGGAGCGGCGGGATGAGCTTCGTCGGGTCCTTCTCGCGGAGCGTCTCGGGCGAGATGTCCTCGGAGAGGAGGAGCTTCAGCCAGTCGAGCAGTTCCGAGGTGGAGGGCTTCTTCTTCAGGCCCGGCACTTCGCGGATCTCGTAGAAGATCGAGAGCGCTTCCTGAACGAGCTTGCCCTTCAGGCCCGGGAAGTGGACGTCGATGATGGCGCGCATCGTCTCGTCGTCCGGGAACTTGATGTAGTGGAAGAAACAGCGGCGGAGGAACGCGTCCGGCAGTTCCTTCTCATTGTTGGAGGTGATGATGACGATCGGACGCTGGGCGGCCTTGATGGTCTCGTTCGTCTCGTAGACGTAGAACTCCATCCGGTCGAGTTCCTGCAGCAAGTCGTTCGGAAACTCGATATCGGCCTTGTCGATCTCGTCGATGAGCAGGATCGGGCGCTTCTCGCGCTCGAAGGCTTCCCAGAGCTTGCCCTTGGAAATGTAGTTCCGGATGTCCTTCACGCGTTCGTCGCCGAGCTGGCTGTCGCGCAGGCGCGAGACGGCGTCATATTCATAAAGACCCTGATGGGCCTTGGTGGTCGACTTGATGTGCCAGGTGATGAGCTCCGCATCGAGCGCCTTCGCCACTTCCTCGGCCAGCACCGTCTTGCCGGTGCCAGGCTCACCCTTCACCAGAAGGGGACGCTGCAGCGTGATGGCCGCGTTGACGGCGACGCGCAGGTCTTCTGTGGCGACGTAATCCTTTGTTCCCTCAAACTTCATGATCTGGCTTTCCCCTGGACGCGCACCGCGACCGTTACCGAATTGCTAAACGGGAAGGAACCTAAAGGCAGGGCTCATGGGGTTCAAGGAAAAGGCCTGTTCGTGAGAGGGCAGGCAGCCCTTGCGATTTGAGCGGAGGCTGAGCCCGGACCCAAGCCGCCGCGACGGCAATTTTTGCCGGGCGGGAACGGGCGGAGCGGCAGCGACTGCAGCCCCGGGCATGGTTTTCGAAATCTAACCCATTGTTTTAATTGAAAGAAAACCTTGGCCCGCTCCTTGCTTCCAATGGGCCAGCACGTGTCCCGCTGCGCATTGACGGGACCCACCGCATGGAGAGAGCCATGAGCTTTTTTGGATCGATGACCACCGCCGTTACCGGTATCCGCGCCCAGTCGAGCGCGCTCGGTCACATCTCGGACAATATCGCCAATTCGCAGACCGTCGGCTTCAAGCGGACGGACACGAATTTCCAGGACATCGTGACCGCCTCGACGAGCCGGAACCATCTGCCGGGCGCCGTGCTTGCGGCGCCGGCCTTCACCAACGGGGTGCAGGGTTCGATCGACGCCTCGGAAACGCCGACCCACATGGCGATCAACGGCGACGGCTTCTTCATCGTCTCCGCGCGGGCCGGGACCATCGACGGCGAGCCGGTCTTCGAAGGCGTGAACTACTACACGCGGCGCGGCGACTTCGCGATGGACAAGCACGGTTATCTCGTCAATGGCGGCGGCTACACGCTGCAGGGGCTCGCGATCGACCCGACCACGGGCAACCCGGTCGGCGACACGCCGGGCCGCATCCAGATCAACCGCGATTTCCTGGCGGCGCGGACGACGAGTTCCATCAGCCTCGAGGCGAACCTGCCGCTCTGGCCGAAAACCGTGAACGCCGATCCCGACGTGGCGAACAGCGAATTGCTGACCGTCGGCCGCTTCACGCCGGCGCTTGCGGACCTCAGCGTGATCTCCGCCGACAATGAAGACATCTTCCTCGACAACTCGCTCTCGGGCGGCGCCGTGACGGCCTATGACGACCTCGGCGCGCCGGCCAATGTGCAGTTCCGCTGGGCGAAGACCGACAATGCCGCCGGCGGTGGCGATACCTGGAACCTGTTCTACAAGTCGAGCGACAGCGCGACCGGCGCGACTACCAAATGGACGAATGTCGGACAGGACTATGCCTTCGATGCCCAGGGCCGTCTCAGCCCCGCCGTCGACTCGACCACCGTTACCGGCATGACGGTGAACGGGATCGCGCTCGGCAATGTGACGCTCAATCACGGCTCGTCGAACATCACGCAGTATAATGACGAGAACGGCACGGTGGCGACCAACCAGCTCGACCAGAACGGCTATCCGTCAGGCGAACTGGTGAGCATCGCGGTTTCGGAGAACGGCCGCGTGACCGGCACCTATTCGAACGGCAAGACAATCGACCTCGCCGAAATCTCGCTCGCGCGCTTCAACGCGGCCGACAAGCTGAAGAAGATGGACGGCACCGCCTTTGCGGCGACGCAGGAATCCGGCGAGCCGATGCTTGGCGGCGGCGGCGACATCATCGGTTCGGCGAAGGAAGCCTCCAATGTCGACATCGCGGACGAGTTCTCGAAGCTGATCGTGACGCAGCAGGCCTATACGGCGGGTACGCGCATCGTGACGACGGCGGACGAGCTGATCCGCGAAACGCTCAACATGAAACGCTAACGAGACCGTGACGGGCGCTCCCTGACGGAGCGCCCGGCGCGAGGCTGCCACCACCCACAGCATCGAGCCCACAGGTTCAAAGATGAGTCTCTCTTCCGCACTTGGCGCCGCGATGAGCGGGTTGAACGTCTCCCAGGCCGGGATCGACGTTACCTCACGCAACATCGCCAATGCCGGTACCGCGGGCTACACCCGCAAGGTGCAGAACCAGGTCAACGCGCTGGCGGGCGGCGAGGGCATCGGCGTGCGCCGGGAAGCCGCGCAGCGCCAGATCGACACGTTCCTGCAACAGCAGCTCCGCACCTCCACGGCGGGCTCGGCGAGCCTCAACATCAAGTCGGCCATGCTGGGCCGCATCGACCGGATGTTCGGTTCTCCGGATTCGAACGCGTCCATCGCGGGTTCCATCAGCGCGCTTGCGACCATGCTCCAGGAACTGGCGGACAATCCGGAATCGGACGCCGCGCGGCAGTCGCTTCTGAGCGAAGCGGGCAATCTCGCCGCGAAGATGAACAACATGTCCAACACGATCCAGGACATGCGGCTGGAAGCGGAACGCAACATCGCGGACGGCGTCTCGCA
Source organism: Parvibaculum sp. (assembly GCA_017642695.1). GTDB lineage: Bacteria > Pseudomonadota > Alphaproteobacteria > Parvibaculales > Parvibaculaceae > Parvibaculum. The sequence continues at coordinate 701,892 of JAEPQD010000002.1, forward strand.
GGCGAACGCGCTGCTGAAGACCATTGCCGACGTCAACAACCAGATCGCACAGCGCCAGGCGAGCAGCCAGTCGGTCGGCGACCTGCAGGACAAGCGCGACATGGCCATCGACGAACTGTCGCGGCTGATGGACGTGAAGGTCGTGAACCGAGACGACGGGACCGTGACGGTATTCACGTCGGGCGGGCAATTGCTGCTCGACCGGACGCCGGTGGAGCTCGCGTTCGACGAGCGCACGCAGATCGACGCGACCTCGACCTACGAGAATGGCGGCGTCGGCACGATCAGCCTCATTTCGGGTTCGAACAGCATCGACCTGATCGCGGCCGGAGCCATCCGCTCCGGCGCGCTGGCGGGCTATATCGAGATGCGCGACGAGGTGCTGACCCAGGCGCAGGCGCAGCTCGACGAACTGGCGGCGCAGCTCGCGCTCTCCATGTCCGAGGAAACGGTTACAAGCGACCCAGTGGTGGCCGGAGCGGCGGAAGGCCTCGAGATCGATACGAGCTCGATGCTTTCGGGCAACACGATCAGCCTCTCCTATACCGTGGGTGGGGCGCGGCAGGACGTGACGATCGTGCGGGTGGACGACCCGTCGGTCCTGCCGCTTACCAACAGCACGACGGCGAACCCGGACGACACGGTGATCGGCGTCAACTTCAACCAGCCGATGGCCGGCATCATCGCCGATCTGCAGGCGGCCCTGCCCGCGGACGTCGTGGTGTCGAACCCGGCGGGCAACACGATCCGCTTTCTCGACGACGGCGCGGTGGGCAACAGCGACATCAACTCGCTGAGCGCGACCGTGACGCCCGCGGCGCTTGCCGACGGGACCACGGGCATGGCGCTCTTCGTGGACGGATCGAACGGCACGATATTCTCGAACAGCCTCGACGTACCGCCGCAGAAGGCGGGCTTCGCCTCGCGCATCGCGGTCAATCCGGCCGTCATCGCGGACGACACACTGCTCGTCGCCTATGACACCGATACGCCGTTGGGCGACACGACGCGTGTGCTGGATCTGATGGCGCGGCTGACATCGAACAGCCGGACCTATGCCCCGGAGGCAGGCATCGGCGGCACGGCGACGCCGTTCAGCGGTTCGATCGACGAATTCGCGCGGCGGATCGTCTCGTTCCAGTCGGCGCAGTCGGCGAACGCCACGCGCGATGCGGAAGCACAGCAGGTGGTGGCCTCGTCGCTGCAGGAGCGCTTCGACGCGGAGACGGGCGTCAATATCGACGACGAGATGTCGAATCTGCTGCTGCTGCAGAACGCCTATTCGGCCAATGCACGCGTCATTTCGACGATCCAGGACCTCTTCAATGTGCTGATGAGCATCGGCAGGTAAAATCATGCAAGTTTCCACGCTTTCCCAGTCCCTCGCGCTGCGCCAGTCGATCAACGACATGCGTGCGCAGTTCGACGACCTGCAGCGTCAGCTTTCGACCGGGCTGAAGACGGATTCCTATGCGAAGCTCGGGACGGACCGGAACACGGTTCTCTCGCTGTCGCACCAGCTGTCGCAGCTCTCGACCTATACCAACACGATCTCGAAGACGGGCATGCGAATCGAGGTGATGACCGATGCGCTGACGCGCGTGAACTCGATCGCGAGCGAAACGAAGACGACGCTGGCGACCTCCGGTTTCGAACTCGTCAACGGCACGCAGACGACCGCGCAGGTGCAGGCGGCGATGCAGTTCGACGAGATCGTCAACCTGCTGAACCTGCAGGTCGAGGACCGCTATCTCTTCGGCGGCAAGGACACGCAGACGCGGCCTGTGGCGCTGCCTTCGGACATCCTGAACGGGACGAACGGCAAGGCGGGGCTGAAGCAGTTCATCGACGAGCGGGCGCAGGCCGATCTCGGCCTGGACGGGCGCGGGCGGCTGACGCTCGGGACCGTGGGCGCCGTGACGACGCTGGCGGAAGACGCCGATCCGAGCGTGTTCGGCTTCAAGCTCGCAAGCGTCGATTCGACGCTTTCCAACGCGACCGTGACGGGACCGGCGGGAACGCCGCCGGCGCTCGACGTGGAATTCACCGGACTTCCGGCCGCGGGACAGAAGATCGATATCGAGTTCAACCTGCCGGACGGCACGACCACGACGATCTCGCTGAAGGCGACGACGTCGAGCCCGGCGGGCGAGGGCGAATTCACCATCGGCGCGGATGGCAACGCGACGGCGGCGAACTTCCAGGCGGCGCTCGACACGGCGATCCAGGAGCAGGCGCAGACGAGCCTCAAGGCGGCGTCGGCCGTCGAGGCGGCGGACAATTTCTTCGACTATGCCGCGGGCGGCGCGCCGCAGCGTGTGGACGGACCGCCGTTCGGCACGGCGACGGGGCTGATCGACGCGACGGAGGACGACACGGTCTTCTGGTACAAGGGCGATCTCTCGGGCACGGCCGGCAACAATTTCACGGCGCAGATCGACGAGGGACGGCAGCTCAACTACGGCGCGCGGGCCGACCAGGCGGCGATCCGCGACATGCTGAAGAGCTCGGCGCTGCTATCGGCCGTCGAATATTCGGATGCAAACGATGCGGCGCAGGAATCCTCTTACAAGGCGCTGACGGGACGTGTGTCCCAGGTGCTGAACTTCAAGGGTGTGCAGTCGCTCGAAAGCATCGTGACGGGGCTCGGACTTGGCGCCTCGACGCTGGCGAAGACGCAGGATCGGCACGACCTCGTCATGGCTTCGGCGAACGAGCTCATGGGCGACATCCAGAACGCGGACCCCTACGAGGTCGGCGTGAAGCTCACGACACTGCAGACGCAGTTGCAGGCGAGTTACCAGGTGACGGCGATGCTGTCGCAGATGTCGCTGGTGAATTTCCTCAGGTGAAAGCGCGGCGGCGCGGCGAAGAAGGGCCCCTTTCCGGGGCCCTTTTTTCATGCGCGTCTTTCGGGGAGGCGAGGGCGCCGCGACGTCAAGACCGGCGGCGGCGCGCGGCACCTTGCGAAGGCGAAAAAAGGCGGCATGCTGTGCGCCATCACATCATGCGGCAGGAACAAGAAACGGCAGGGAGGACTTTTTCATGAAACTCGACGGCTCCATTTCCGCGGTCGTGACCGGCGGTGCGTCCGGTCTCGGCAAGGCGACGGTGACGGCGCTGCGCGCGGCCGGCGTCAAGGTCGCGATCTTCGACGTCAACAAGGAGAATGGCGAGCGCGTCGCGAAGGAACTCGGCGCGACCTATTGCGAGGTCAATGTGATGGACGAGGCGTCTGTCGATGCGGGCTTCGGACGCGCGCGCGAGGCCAACGGGCAGGAGCGCTGCCTCGTCAACTGCGCGGGCGGCGGACGCGGCGGCAAGACGATCGGCCGCGACAAGAAGACGGGCGAGATCATTCCGTTCAAGATTTCGGATTTCGAATATGTGCTGGGGCTCAACACGGTCGGCACGTTCCGTTGCATCGTGAAGAGCGCGGCGGGGATGGCGGCGCTCGATCCGCTGGAGGGCGGCGAGCGCGGCGCGATCGTGAACACGGGCTCGGTCGCGGCGGAGGACGGGCAGATCGGGCAGGTGGCCTATTCGGCGGCGAAGGCGGCGATCAAGGGCATGACGCTCACCATCGCGCGCGACCTCAGCCGCGAGGGCATCCGCATCAACACGATCCTGCCGGGCATCATGGCGACGCCGCCGATGCTCGGCGTGAAGGACCGCGCGCCGCAGATCTTCGAGAACCTGGCGGCGTCGGTGCCGTTTCCACAGCGGCTCGGCGATCCGTCGGAATATGCGGATCTCGCGCTGACGATGCTCCGGAACGGCTATTTCAACGGGGAGACGGTGCGCCTCGACGGCGCGATCCGCATGCCGCCGCGCTAGGGCGGGGCGTCGCGATCAGGTACGGGCGTAGAGGCCGGCCGCGATCTCGCGGTTGATCATGATGAGCGTGTCGAGGAGCTGCGGGGCGGGATCCGTCGCGGTTTCGATCTCGCTGGTGCGCTTGAAGATGAAGATGGCGAGATTGGCGATGTTCTGCTTGATCTCGCGAGGGAGCGGGTGCTCGTTTTCGGCCGCGGAGGCGGCGAAGACGGTCCAGATGCGGCGATTGTAGAGAAGGGCGTCGTTGAGGGCGGAGGCCTGTTCTTCCGCCCAGTTGTCGCGGATGCGCTGCAACTGGCCCGCGGCGCGCGTCAGGATCGATGCTTCGAATTCCCGTGGATCTTTCGGTGCGTTGCGTGAGGCGCTTGCGTATGCCTCATGTGCTCTTGACATTCTCCAGCAACCCTCGTTCGTACTCGATCAGCTTACGCGCTTCCTTGAGGGCTTTATACATTTCGCCAGTTAAGATTTTACTGTTGATGGCGTCGATATAGGCGGATGTCGACGGCGCGGCCTGCACGACATCCTTAACGATCTGGAAATAAAGCTCGTGATGCGGGCGCGGGTCGGGCGAGAGATACATCATCTGGACGAGCAGATAGAGGCGCTTGCAGGGCGTGTCCGCGTCGGCGGCGCGGAGAATGTCCTTCTCGCGGAGGATCGGCGTGTCGCCCTCGATGAAGAGACGGGTGCGCTGGTCGTCGTTGGTGATGACGCTGTCGCCGAGAATGAAGCGTTCGCCGGGCTTGAGTTCGACCTTGAGAGCCATGTGAGAGCCGTCCTGGGGGAGAATCCTTCTGCCCCGCCATCCTACCCTGAATCGGCCCGAAGGGGCAGAGCGGCCGGGCGGGGATAAAAGCGAAACGGCGGGAACCGGGGTTCCCGCCGCTCATTTTCGTTGCCGGCCGTGCCGGAGGCCTTGTCCGGATTAGCGGATCAGGTTCAGGACCGACTGTTCCGCCTGGTTGGCGAGAGACAGCGAGCTCTGAGCGAGCGACTGGCGGGTCTGCAGAGCGAGCAGGTTCGCCGCTTCCTCGTTCGTGTCGGCCAGCGTCAGGTCGCCAGCACCGCCTTCAAGAACGCCGATCAGGTTCTTGGTGAAGTCCTGACGGTTCTGCACGACCGAGAGGTTCGCGCCGAAGGTCGAGGACTGCTTGCGGAGCGTCGAGGTCGCCGAGTCGAGCAGGGCAATATCCGCATCGATGTCGGAGAACGTCGTCTCGGTGATGCCGAGGCCCGTCGCGCTGTAGGTCACGCCCGTGATATCGAGCTTGGACGTGCCGCTTTCGTTGAACTTCACCGTCAGGCTGTCGCCGTTCAGCAGGTTGATGCCGTTGAAGGTGGCATCGGTCGCGAGCTGATCAATCTGCGTGCGCAGGTTGTTGTAGTCGGTCGCGTAGGACGAACGAGCCGAAGCAAGCGTCTCGCCGTTCGTGCCCTGCGTGCCGGATGTCGCGATGCCGAAGCCCGCCGCACCCGTCGCCGCAGCCGTACCGCCGATCACCAGATCTTCACCGGAAGCCACTTCGAACGAGATGTCGTCGCCATCGACCGTGACGCTCAGACCGGCGAGCGTGCCGCCGGCCGAAACGAGGCCCGCGAGTTGGGTTTCGATGGCAGCAGCCGAAGAGGCGGCCGTCGCATAGGTCGCCGTGCCGAAGACGACCGAAACGGCGGAAGCGGTGCCGATCTGGAAGGTGACCGTGCGCGCACCGGCGGAACCGGCGATGGCAGCGGCTTCAGCCGTCTTGCTGAGCGTGGTCTCGGTGGCCTTCGCCTGGAGCGCCTGGTTGGCGACCGACTTGGCCTGATTGACGAGCTTCTGGATGGCCTTGATGCCTTCGTCGGCAGCGTTCAGCGTCTTGGTGCCGAGGCTGAGCGAGTCCTGGATGGCGCTGAGGTCGCTTGCACGCGAGTTCAGGCCAGCGGCAGTGAAGTAGGACTGCGGATTGTCGAGGGCGCTCGAAACCTTGAGGCCGGTGGCCAGACGGTTCTGCGTCTGAGCCATGAGTTTCGCTGTGCTCTGCAGGGTCTGCAGGTTGGAACGCACGGCGCTGTTAATGACGATATCACCCATTTGTCGTGTCCTTTCCTAGGAACGGTAGTCACAGCTCTTCCTGAGCCATGAGGGGAGCATGAGGCACGCCGGTTAAAGGGTCGTAAAAAGCTTGTTTTTTTTCGGAAATTCATCGAATAAATTTTGCGCTCCGCATTAAGCAAAAGGGGCGGACCTTGCGGTCCGCCCCTTTGTTCAAGCGCTTTTTTATTCTTAACCGAAGAGACGCAGCACGCTCTGTTCTGCCTGGTTCGCAAGCGAGAGCGCGGTGGTGCCGAGCTGCTGGCGGGTCTGCAGAGCGAGCATTTTCGCCCCTTCTTCGTTGGTGTCGGCGACGGTGAGTTCCGATGCGCCGCTTTCGAGCGTGTTGACCAGCGAGCTGGTGAAGTCCTGACGGATCTGCACCACGCCGAGGTTCGCACCGAAGGTCGAGGACTGCTGGCGCAGCACACCGGTTGCGGCGTTCAGCGTGTCGACGAAGGCCTTGATGTCGGCGTCGGCGGCGAAGCCGTGGTCGCCGGACTCGTTGGGAACCGTGCCGATGTTCAGCAGGCCTTCGGGCGTGAGGTTGATGCCCTCAATGTCGAGCTTCGATGTCTGCTCGGAATTGAAGAACACGCTGAGCAGGTCGCCCTTCAGGAGGTTCACGCCCTTGTAGCTGGCGTCGCCGGCGAGCTGTTCGATCTGTTCGCGGAGATTGTTGAAGTCGGCTTCGAACTTGTCGCGGTTCACACCGTTGGTCGACGAGGTATGCGTCCCCAGAAGACCCGCGAGGCTGACCGCGGTGCCGCCATTGTCGGCGGCGACGGAGAGCTCGCGGCCATTGGCGGCGGAGAATTCGAGCTGACCGTCGTCGTTGATGACGGCTTCGAGCGGTTCGTCGCCAACGAAGGTCGCGGCGACCCAGTCGATCAGATCCTGCACCGTTTCGACTTCGCCGGTGGCGGCACCGATGTCGACCGAGGCGGTGACTTCGCCGACCGTGACCGTGAGGCTGTGGCCCGTCGCCAGCGCGCCGAGGCCGGCAAGCGCCACACCACCCGTCAGAGCGGCTCCGGAACGGTTGCCGACGATGGTCGTGGCGTTGATCTTGGTTTCGAGGGCCTGGTTCGCGACGGCCTTCATGCTGTCGACCAGCTTGAGGATCGACTTGATGCCCTGATCCGCGGCTTCCAGCGTCTTCACCGCCTGACCCATCGCGTCGAGCATGTTGTTCAGGTCGGAAGCCCTGTTGTTCAGGCCCTGCGCCGTGAAGAACGAGGTCGGGCTGTCGATCGCGCTGCGGACACGCAGGCCTGTTGCCAGGCGCAACTGCGTTTCGTCGAGCAGTCGCGTTGTATTCTGCATGCTGAGCAGATTTGACCGGATCGCACCGGAAAGGACCACATCAGCCATTGTCTCTACCCTCCAGGGTTTGGCCCAGCCGTCTCATGGCGGCACGAGCACTACACTCGGTGTTAATCATTAATTCGACGTAAACGGCCCGTTTCCGATCGCAGTCTGGCGATTATCCGCCTCAGAAAACCCAACCGGTCTTGCCGTGCCGCCGAACCGGGTGCATGAGTGGCTGTGCCGTGCTCCGCATCCGTCGATTGCATCTGGCCCTGCTGTCGCAAACAGCGGGCCAGTTTTAAAACTCAATGAAATCAATGGGTTGTGTTTGTTTCGTCCTGCGGGGCTGGCAGGAAGTTCCCGTTTGCGGGGAAAGTTTTGCCGGGCCGGAGCGGCAAGTTGTCCCCGGTTATGGGGACGCAGGACACCGGTCTTCTAGCCGAGAAGGAAGCGGGCGACATCGCCGCTAATTTCATCGGCGAGCTTCGCCTTGTCGGTCGAAGGGCTGATCGAGTAGCAGCGAATGCTGGGGAACCACGGAAGATGATCCGTACCCAGCTTCGTCCAGCCGTGTGGCGCGGTGTAGTGGAAGCTGGGGATACCCAGCGCGCCCGCAACCGTCACCGGAAAGCTCGATGGCCCGACGATGGTGTCCATGCAGGCCGAGAGAGCGGCGGCGCCTTCCAGATCCTGGAAGAGATCGAGACCCGGCATGCGGTGCAGCGTCAGGCCATGCTCGCGCTGCAACGCATCGGCTTCCTCGTCCACATTGGTGTATTGAAGGTTCACGACCTTGACGCCCTCGATCGCGAAGAGCGCTTTCCAGTCGGCAAGCCGCGTGTAGTAGACCGCGCGGACGTCATCCACCTTCTTCGAAGTCCAGGAAATGCCGACCTTGGGGCCGGGGCCAAGGCTCGCGAGCCAGTCCCGGCATTCGGCGACGCGGGCCGGATCCGGCCGGAGCGGGCTGACTGCGGGCGGAAAATCGGAAACGCGGCGGCGAAGTTGCGCTGCGACAAGGCCGGCGGGCGCTGTGTAGTCGAAATCCACTTCGCCGTAGTTGCCGAGGCCGGTCGATTTCCATTCCTCCGCACGCACCGTCGCCGTGGGCCAGGTCCGCTGATAGAGCGGCACAAGCCGCCAATCCGTCTCGATGATGACGTGACCCGCTCGTGCGATGAGATCGGTGTAACAGGTGGAAAAGAGGAGATCGTCGCCCAGACCCTGCTCGCGCCAGACCATGATGGTCTTGTCCGTCAGATCCTGGCCTTCCCAGATAAGGCCGGGGAAGGGGCGGTAAGGCTGGCGCTGACCGCAGGCAAAACCGAAGCCGTACATGTCCCAGCCCTCTTCCGTGTGACCGGTGGAGAGCAGTGAACGGGCGAGGTTCCAGCGGGCGGCATCGCAATCTGGATCGATGGAGAGGCTGCGCTGGAGGGCGTCCAGCGCCTCGTGATGACGGCCGAGAATTTCAAGAAGGGCGGCGAGATTGGTCCATGTCTGGGAAATGCCGGGATTGATTTCAATGGAACGGCGGTAGCAGGCCATTGCATCATCGTAGAGCCGGGTGCCCGTGAGCACCTTGCCGAGCATGCCGTAGGCGCGCGCCGACATCGGCTGGAGCTCGATGGCGCGGGACATGAGATCGACGGCACGCTGCGTTTCCTGGTCCTCGTCGAGGATATTGCCGAGATTGAGGAGCGCGGCGACGTTATCGGGGTCGCGTTCAAGCAGGCGTTCGTAGAGACTGCGCGCCCGCGCGGTATGCTTGACGGAGGCGCAGAGACCCGCGAGATCAAAGATGTAACGAAGGTCCTCGCCCGCGTCCTTTGCAGCGCGGTCCAGGACACTGATCGCGTCCCCTTCACGCCTTGCCGCAATGAGGCACTGGGTCAGGCCGGTAAGCGCACCAATATGCGCCGGGTTTACGGCAAGCACCTTGCGGTAGCGGCTTTCGGCGTCGTCATAACGTTCGCGCGCCTGGAGGCGCTGGCCCTGCGCGAACTTCTTTTCGATTTCGCTGTCGCCGCCAGCGCGCCGCTTCATCATGGTCGACATTGGAGAATTGCCCCGTGCAGCGCGGAAATGGTTGGTACACGCCATTTCGGCGCGACATGGTTACCACCCGGTTAACGAATGGCGACGATAGCCGATTCGACTTCAGATACGGGCGTCGAGCGTGAGCGAGCCTGTGCCCGTAGCGCCGCCGGAGCGGCGTGTGGCGGGTGCCGCGTTGCTTCCGTAGCCGAGAGCCGGGGCAGCACGTTCGCTCATGGCGTCCGCGACCATACGGATGAGGCTCTCGGAGACCGACTTCGCGGCGCCGAGTGCTTCTCCGTTCTTCGCAAGCATGCGATCCAGCTCGATCATCGCCGTCTTGAGACGAGAGATGCGTTCGGACGGTGCGCGGTCGAGCAGATCCTTGCGGGCGCGGACGGCCTGAACGTCCATCGCATAGTCGTTCGCGAGGCGGATCTTTTCCGGCTGGAGCGCGGCGACCTCTGCCTGCGCACGGTCGCGCAGAAGTTCGGTCTCCTGGGCGATCAGGCCGGTAAGGTCCGCCGTGAGGCTCAGCATCCGGTCGACGAGATCGGCGGGGGTGAGCGTTTCGGCGGGGGCGCGGCGCGGGTCGCTCATTGGGACACCTCCTGCATTTTCAGGATTTCGCGATAGATGTCGTCGGCAATGCCAACGCCGCCGGACTTCGCGACCTGGCGGCCATACTGGTCAACGAGGACCGAGCGGAACATGCTTTCGCCGGGGCCGCCGCCAAAGGGATTGTCGTCCGAAACGCCTTCGAACATCGACTGGAACATGCTCGAGACGAACTGAGCCTCGAAGTCCTGAGCCGCTTCCCAGGCGCGGGGATCGCGGCCGACGTCCTTCGCGGGGCCTTGCGCGGCGGCCGACTGGCCGGCGGGCAGGTGCATGAAGACGGGAAGGGGCGCGGCGAGAGCGTCCATTACATCACCTCGATTTCGGCCTGCAGCGCGCCGGCGGACTTGATCGCCTGCAGAATGGTGATCATGTCGCGGGGGCTGACGCCAAGCGCATTCAGGCCGTCGACCAGTTCGCTCAGGCTGATGCTGCCGTCGATGATGCCGAGCTGCTTGCCCTGTTCCTCGTCGACCTGAACGTCGGTGCGGGGCACGGTGACCGTGTCGCCCTGCGTGGAGAAGGGGGAGGGCTGGCTGACCTGCGGGGTTTCACTGACCGAGATGGTGAGGTTGCCCTGCGCGATCGCGACCTTGCTGACGCGCACGTCCTGTCCCATCACGATGACGCCCGAGCTTTCGTCGATGACGACCTTGGCGGCGAGATCAGGCTGCACGCGAAGCTGCTCGATCTCGGTGAGAAGGCCTACCACGCCGCCGCGGAAGGCGGGCGGTACCGTGAGAGCGACCGTCGTCGGGTTGTCGGCGGTCGCGGTATTCGCGCCCAGGAAAGCATTGATGGCGGCGGCAACGCGCTGCGCCGTGGTGAGGTCCGGATTGCGCAGCGAGAGGCGCAGCGAGCGGAGGTCGGCGAGCTCGAAATCGAGTTCACGCTCGACGATGGCGCCGTTCGCGATGCGGCCATTCGTGGGAACCCCGCGTGTGACGGAGGCCGCTTCGCCCTTGGCGGAGAAGCCGCCGGTGGCGAGCGAGCCCTGGGCAACGGCATAGACCTCGCCGTCGGCGCCCATGAGCGGCGTGACGAGAAGGACGCCGCCCTGAAGGTTGGTCGCGTCGCCGAGCGCGCTTACGGTGACATCGATGCGCGTGCCCTGGGGGGCGAAAGCCGGAAGATTGGCCGAAACCATGACGGCCGCGACGTTGGCGGTCTTCAGCGTGGTGCCGCGCGTGTTGACGCCGAGGCGCTCCAGCATGCCGATCAGGCTCTGCTGCGTGAATGGCGCGTTGCGGAGCGTGTCGCCCGTACCGTTCAGGCCGACAACGAGGCCGTAGCCGACCAGCATATTGTCGCGGATGCCCTCGACATCGACGATGTCCTTGATACGCGAACTCGCTTCGGCCCGGCCGGGGACGCCAAGCGCCATCAGGCAGAGCACCAGCGCCAGCGCGAGCCAGGTGGAGAAGCGGGGAAGAGAAAGGCGGGACAACTGCCAGGACATGGAACGACCGATCAATCGCTTGCGATACGGCCCTCAAGCTAGCGAAAGCCGTGCCATCGGGCGGATGGCCATGGAGGTAAGTCAAGTAACTGATTTTGCTGGATATTTTATTTCGTCACGCGGCCGGGCCGGGGCGTGCGGGGGCAGCTCCTGCCGCCGACCGGCAAAAGCTGCCCGGCGGCCCCGTGTGAGCCAAGGTTTAAGCTTAACGCCGCTTTAAGACCTCCGCTCCATTCTGGCGGCTTCGAAAGGCGGCCCACTCATTCCGGACCGTACGGGGGCGGAACAGATGAAAATCGGTCAGACCAGAGGGACATCCCAGTCGGGCCCGTCGCGTGCCTCGCAGGCGCGAAGCGGCGGCAGTTTTTCGGTTTCCGACGCTCCGGCCGCGCGGGGCGCCGCCGGGCTTTCGGGGCCGGCCTCGCTTGGGGCGGTCGACGCGCTGCTGGCGTTGCAGGAGACGGCACCCAACGATGATGCGCTCAACGCGCCGAAGCGCCGTGCGATCCGGCGGGGCGAGGACATGCTCGATATTCTCGACGAGATCAAGCTTGCGCTGCTGGCCGGGCAATTGCCGAAAGCCAAGCTTTCCCGCCTGGTTTCGGTGGTGGAACGGCAGCAGGGAGCGTTCAGCGACCCCCAGCTTCGCGAGGTGCTGGACCAGATCGAGCTCAGGGCGCGCGTCGAGCTGGCGAAGTTTGGAACCTATACTTAAGGCTAGGTTCGGCGCCCTTTCCGGCAAGTCCGGATTAGGGACTTGAAATCAAGGGAATTTCACAGATATTTCACCCGCTTGGCTTGGGCCGGGCGGTTGAGAATCGTAGGGGCGCTCCCTATACTCCGCGCGCTTCGCCGAAGGTTTGTGTCAGAGAGAGATTGCCAGGAATGGCTGTGCGTTTGCCCAAAGGCTATATGCCGTCCGACGACGAACCGTTTATGAACAAGCGGCAGAAGGAATATTTCCGCCGCAAGCTGGAGAAGTGGAAAGAGGACATCCTGATCGAGAACCGGGAGACGCTGCAGCATCTGCAGGACGACTCGGTGCAGCATCCCGATCTTGCCGACCGCGCCTCTTCCGAAACGGAGCGTTCACTCGAGCTCAGGACCCGCGACCGTCAGCGCAAGCTGATCTCGAAGATCGACGCAGCGCTGCGCCGGATCGACGACGGTACCTATGGCTATTGCGAGGAGACAGGCGAGCCGATCAGCCTGAAACGGCTGGATGCGCGACCGATCGCGACACTCTCCATCGAAGCGCAGGAGCGTCACGAGCGCCGCGAGAAGGTCTATCGCGACGACTGAACCACCCGGCGTCGAATAGCTGACGAAAAACGCGGCCTCCGCTGGGGCCGCGTTTTTCGTTTCAGGCGCGAGAAAATATTCCGCAGAGAAACGATCCGCAGGCTGAAAGGGATTTCAGCCGATTTCCGCCACGCTTGCCGCCTGTTTGCTGGCCTCGCGATCTTCCCTCGACTACCATCCCCTTCGACGAACCGGTGGGGACCGGGCAATACGGGGGGAGACGGGGATGGGGAAGTCCACGATAAAGCGTATCGAGGATATGGTGTTCGGCGCGCGGGCAGTCATTCTGCTGCTTCTCGCCGCTGTCACCGTCGTTGCGGGCTATTATGCCACGCAACTCCGCCTGTCGACCGGCTTCGACAAGGTCCTGCCGCTGGAACACGAATATATAAAGACGTTCCAGGAATATCGTGACCAGATCTACGGCTCGAACAGCGTCATCATCGTTCTCGAGCCGAAAGAGGGTACGATCTGGACGCCCGAGTTCTTCAAGACCTACCGGGGGCTGACGGACGACATCTTCTTCCTCCCCGGCGTGTCGCGCTCGACCGTCACGTCGCTGTGGACCTCCAATGTCAAGTTCATCGAGATCACCGAGTTCGGCGCCGGCGGCGAGGACGTCATCGACAGCCGCGTCGACCCGACCGCGCTGACGCCCGAGGAACTGGCGACGATCGAGGAGCACGTGGTGCGCGGCGGTTTCGTCGGACGGCTCGTTGCCAACGACTTCAAGGGTGCGATGGTCTGGGCGAACCTGCAGGACTACAACCCTGCGACGGGCGAGTCGCTCGATTACTTCGACCTCGCGAACAAGCTCGAAACCGAGATCCGGGGCAAATATCAGAACGACGACTATACGGTCCGGATCATCGGCTTCACAAAGGCGATGGGCGACATGGCGCAGGGCGCGCGAGCGGTCTTCACCTTCTTCGCGATTGCCTTCGTCCTGACCGCGCTGGCGCTCTATCTCTATTCGCGCTCGGTGTTGCTTACCGGCGCGACGTTGCTCGCATCGCTGACATCCGTTGTCTGGCAGTTCGGCGTCCTGAAATTTCTCGGATACGGCATCGATCCGCTCGCGATCCTTGTGCCGTTCCTCGTCTTCGCCATCGGCGTCAGCCACGGCGTCCAGCAGATCAACCGCGTCACGGCGGCGATCAGCGTGGGTGCGACGAGCGAGCAGGCGGCACGTGCCGCGTTCACGGCGCTTCTCGGACCGGGCGCCATGGCGCTGACGGCGACGCTGATCGGCTTCGGCACACTCTATCTCGTGCCCATCGGTATGATCCAGGAACTCGCGATCGTCGCCTCCATTGGCGTCGGCTTCAAGATGGTGACGAACCTCATCATGCTGCCGCTGATCGTGAGCTACATCCCGTTCGGAGAGGGGTATGCGCGGCGCGCCGCCAAAGCGCGCGAGTTCCGGCTCCGGGTAATGGAGCGGCTCGGATATATCGCCAATCCCGCGATCTCGGTCGCCGTGCTTTGCGTGGCGGGTGTGCTTTTCGTGCTGGCGTTCGCGGGGAGCCGCGACCTTCCCATCGGGGCGCTGCATGCGGGTGTGCCCGAGCTCAGGGAGGATTCACGCTACAATATCGACTCCCGCGCCATAACCGAGAGCTACTCCCTCGGCCTCAATATTCTGGTGGTGGCGGTGGAAGCGCCGGTCGACGCCTGCGTGGATTATCCGACGCTCGACTATCTGCACAAGTTTTCCTGGTACATGGAGAATGTTCCGGGCGTGCGGCATGTGACCTCGCTGCCCTCGTCAATCGCCTCGCTCAACGTGCTGTTCAACGAGGGCAACCTCAAATGGCACACCATTCCGAAGGCGCAGGAAGCGCTGGCGCAGGAACTGGCCGTCATGCCCGGCGTGCGTGCGCTCATGAACGACGATTGTACGCTGCTGCCGGCGATGATCTTCCTGGAGGATGCGCGGGCAACGACCATCGCGACCGCGGTCGATGCCGTGAAGACATTCCGGAATGAAAATCAGAAGGAAGATGTCACGCTGCGTCTCGCTGCCGGCAACATGGGCGTTCAGGCGGCGGTCAACGAAGTGGTGGAGCGTTCCGAACTGACGATGATGGTGCTCGTCTATGCCGTCGTCATCGTGCTTGTCGGTGTCGCCTTCCGAGATTTCCGGGCCGTCATCTCATGCTGTCTGCCGCTCGCTCTGGCAACCTTCCTCGGCTACTGGTTCATGGACGCGATGGGGATCGGGCTCACGCTCGCGACTCTGTCCGTGATGGTGCTCGCGGTCGGTATCGGCATCGACTACGCGATCTACACCCACAATCGCATCCAGTATCATCTGGCATCGGCGCGCGACGTGACGGGAAGCGTAAGGGTGACGCTGCTCGAAACGGGCATGGCGACGGTCTTCACGGCGATCACGCTGGCGGTGGGCGTTTCGACATGGGCGTTTTCGCCGCTCAAGTTCCAGGCGGATATGGGGCTGTTGCTCGGCTTCATGTTCATGACCAACATGATCGTCGCGATTACCGTTCTGCCCGCCCTCGTTGTCGTGCTGAACAGAGTCTTCCCGCAGAAGCGGGAAGGGCATCTCGACAAGATCACGGGCAGGCTCAAGGGCGGTTCCACGTCCACCCGGACGGCGGCAACCCCCGAGACAAAGCGCCTGGCGGCGGCGGCGCTGCTCGTCGAGGCGGCGCAGCGCGACGACGAGTTCACAGGCGACGAACGAGCGACGATCATTCGCGTGATCGGCGAGAAGTTCGAGCTCTCCCCGGAAGATGCGGAAGCGCTGGTCGGCGTCGCCGAGCAGCGGCAGCGGCTGCCCTATGGCGAGTCGGTGTTCACGCATACGGTGGCGGGCAGCTTTACCGTCGAGGAACGCAAGGAAG
The DNA here is from genome assembly GCA_017642695.1 of Parvibaculum sp. Lineage (GTDB taxonomy): Bacteria > Pseudomonadota > Alphaproteobacteria > Parvibaculales > Parvibaculaceae > Parvibaculum. The sequence goes on from JAEPQD010000002.1 coordinate 717,400, forward strand.
TGCTTCACATGATCTGGGAGGTCGCGCTTGCCGACGGCCGGGTCGATTTCGTCGAGGATGTGATGATCGCGCGGCTTGCGGCGGAGATCGGTCTCGACAAGGCGACCTTCGACGCCATTCGCGCGGCGGTCGAAGCGAAACGCCAGGACTAGTTGCCGCAAACGAGAAACGCGGCCCTTTCGGGGCCGCGTTTCCGCCTTGCCGTGACGGTTCTCCTCAGAAGGGCATCACGATGTCGAAGAGCTGCTGGCCGTAGCGCGGCTGCTGCACGTCGCTGATCTGGCCTTCGCCGCCATAGGAGATGCGGGCTTCGGCGATCTGCGCGTGCTGAATGGTGTTGATGCTCGAAATGTCTTCCGGCCGCACGATGCCCGTGACGAGAAGGTCGCGGACCTCGTAGTTGACGCGAACCTGCTGGCGGCCGGCGATCACCATGTTGCCGTTGGGCAGAACGTCAGTGACGACGGCGGCGATGGTGAGTTCCACCTGCTCCTTGCGGTCGACCGACCCGGCACCGGCGCTGGAGCTCGTGCTTTCGAGATCGGCGAGGCTGGTGTTGTCGACGGCCCCCGGGAAGACCTTGCCGAGATAGGATTCGTAACCGAAGAGATTGTCCACGCCGGCGTTCTCGGCGTTCGAGCGGCTGCGCTTCGTGGTGTTGTCGACCTTGGCGCTGTCGGTGATGTCGATGAGCACCGTCAGAATGTCACCGACGCGGGCGGCGCGCTGGTCGCGGAAGAAGGCGCGCGACCCCGAGCGCCAGAGCGAATTCGGCTGATAGACGACCTGCTCCGGCTGCGGCATCGGCATGACGACCGACGGCCGTTCCGTGCCGATGGGCGCGAGATCGGGCGCCTTGCCGATATTGGAAATGCGGTCGGCGGCGTTGCAACCGGCAAGCGCGGCAGCGATAAGCGCGATCGAGACGAGGCGGGAAACTTTACCGGCAAACATGGGTTCGGCCTTTTCGGTCTGATTGTTCGTTACGAGTTGCTGGCGGCGCGCGCGAGATGCGCAGCGCGGGCGGCGCCGGGCGCATCGACACGGATCATGTTCGGCCCCTCGATCACGCCCTGGATCGTGCGGTTGGAGCGGATGTTGAGCACATTGACGACGTCGCCAACCGCGCCGCTCTCAAGCGCCCGTCCACGCGCGATGAGCGTCAGAGCGCCGGACGTGAGGAGCATGTCGACCTGCGCACCCTTTTCGACGACGAGCGGCGGCGTCATGTCGGAGACGCGCATCGGCTCGCCTGCGCGGGCGGGTTGGCGCGGGGACATGCCGAGAAGGCCATCCAGCGAAGTGATGACGTTCTGACCGATGCGGTTCGCGGGCAGGCGCACCCAGTCGATATCGCTCTGGCGGACGACGTCACCCGGCTGCATGTCGCGGACGAGAACGGGCACCTCGGCGACCGGATAGGCGCGGCCGGTGACGCGGTGAAGCGGGCTCAGCACATCGCCGGCGGGCGCACGCAGGATTGCCGTGAACGACCCGTTGCGGCGATTGAAGGCAAGCTGTTCGACATTGACGGTGAGGTCGGCGCCGTCGGCGACCTGAATGCCGGCCATGCCGTTGGTGAAGTCGACCTGAAGCGTCGAGGCGGACGGCATGGCGGAAGATTGCGCGGAGATTGCCGCGGCGATGGCGCCGGCGACGTCTTCATCCGGTACGGGTGTGCCGCTGCGGGCGACGACGACATGGCTGAGGCCCGCGTCGTTGCGCCAGTCGATGCCGTTGCGCCGTGCGGCGAGCGAAACGCGCGAGACGGAAATCTCGGAGCGGACCCCGGGGGCGGGTGCGTTCGCGACGACGACGCCGGCGGCGGATCCCGCATCGTCGAAGAGATCGCCGAGTGTGACGGCTGTGCCTGTCACGGTAACGGCGGGACGGAGCTCGGCTGCGCCGGCGGCGCAGGCGAGGCCCGCGGCGGCGGCGAGCGTGGCGAGGAAGGTGGCGGTACGCGCGTACATGAGTTTCACCGCTTACTTAATGTTCGAGGTAACGGACATCATCTCGTCGGAGGCCGTGATGACCTTGGCGTTCATCTCGTAGGCCCGCTGGGCGGTGATGAGCGACGTGATTTCGCTCACCGCGTTCACGTTCGAGGTTTCGAGAAAGCCCTGAAGAACGCTGCCGATACCGTTGTTGGCGGGGATGCCGACGGTCGGCGCGCCGCTGGCGGCCGTTTCGGCGAAGAGATTGTCGCCGAGCGGATCGAGACCGGCATCGTTGGAGAAGGTGGTGAGCTCCATCTGGCCGACGACCTGCGCATCGGTCTGACCCGGGATCATCACCTGCACTTGGCCGTCCCGGCTGATGGTGATGTCGGTGGCTTCCGGCGGAATGTTGATACCGGGGGCGAGCGTGTAACCATCCGCCGTCACGAGCTGGCCGTCCGGGCTGATCTGGAAGGAACCGGCTCGGGTATAGGCGTCCTCGCCGCTCGGCAGTTCGACGCGGAAGTAGCCGCGGCCCTGAATGGCGACGTCGAGCTTGTTCTCGGTATTGTCCATGTTGCCCTGGGTCATGATGCGGTTGACCGAGGCCGTCTTGACGCCGAGACCGACCTGAACGCCGGCCGGCACGATGGTGCCCGCGTCCGACGAGTTGGTGCCGACGCGGCGAAGGTTCTGGTAGAGCAGGTCCTGAAACTCGGCGCGCTGGCGCTTGAAGCCCGACGTGCTCATGTTGGCGATATTGTTCGAAATCACCTCGACGTTGAGCTGCTGGGCCATCATGCCGGTGGCGGCGATGCTGAGCGACTGCATGGGTGTTCTTCCTTACTCTGCTTTTCCTGCGGGATGCGCGGCGGTTAGGCCGGTGTCCCGAGTTCCTGAATGGCCTGGCGGCGCATCTGGTCCGCCTGGTCGACAAGTTTCTGCGCGCTTGCATAGGAGCGCATGACATCGATCATGTTGGTCATCTCGATGATGGGCTGCACGTTGGATCCTTCGAGTGCGCCCTGGACGAGACGGGTGTTCTCCGCCGGAAGCTCCGGCTGCTCGGTGTCGAGAAGCGAATTGCCGACGGTCTGCATTGCCTGGGGATTGTCGAAGGTGATGATGGCGAGCTTGCCGCGCTGACCCTGATCGGAAGAGATGGTGCCGTCGCGGGCAATGGTGATGCCGGTTTCGTCGTTGGCGAAGGTGATGGCAGCGCCGGCATCCGTGAGGACGGGGTTTCCCGCGGAGGTGACGAGCTGGCCTTCGGCATTCAGGCTGAAGTTGCCGTTGCGTGTGTAGAGAACGCCGGTTTCCGTTTCGACGCGAAAGAAGCCCTCTCCAGCGATGGCGACGTCGAAGGGGTTTCCGGTCGTCTGGAGCGCGCCGTCGCGCATGTCGCGGTGCTGGCCGACGTCCTGGACGAAGGTGATCTGCTTGTCGATGCTCTGTTCGGAAGCGTCCGGCATGAGGTACTGCTCGAACAGCATCGCTTCCGACTTGTAGGCGGTCGTGTTCATGTTCGCGAGATTGTTCGCGATGGTCGCCATGTCGCGCGTCATCGCCATCTGGCGCGAGAGACCTATGAGCAGTGCATTTTCCATGTCGGGCCCGGCGGTTTTGTCCGTTCGGCGCAGCTGTCGCGCCGCACAGTCATGTGCAGGGCCTGTGCCAGAGGGAAATGTGAGTCAAATCAATGGCTTGGGGCTTGGCGGCAGGGCGGAAGGGGCTTCTTCGGGCAGGCTTTACCGGGCAGTTTCTGCCGCATCCGGCCCGGCCCCTTCGCGCCGGGCGAGGGAGCGTGCCAGAAGAGTCTAAAGACAATTCAGCCCAGCGCGTTTCCGCCAACGCTTCGTTAACCAACGTCGGCGAGTATCCGGGTGTAGTGCATGTGATGGCGCGGGGTGCGCCGTCGCGAACCGGTGGGGCGAAACGAAATGGCTGCAGTCGACGCCGACATCTCGGAAGAAGAGGCTGGCGAAGAGCCGGCACCCGCAAAGCGCAGGCTCGCGGGCAAGGTACTCGTTCTCTACGTGGTGCTGCCGCTGCTGCTGATCGGCGGCGCGGGAGCCGGTGTCTACATGTCCGGTATTCTGGGCGGGGGCGAGGCCGAAGAGGAGACCGCCAAGGTTGTCGTCGAGCCCGTCTTCTACGATATGCCGGACTTCCTGGTGAATCTTTCGGGGCCGCCGCCACAGCACTATCTGAAGATGCGCGTTGCGCTGCAGCTTGCAGACAAGGAATCCGTGCCGCGCCTCGAAGCGGAGATGCCTCGTATTCTCGACGGCTTCCAGACCTTTCTGCGAGAGCTTCGGCCCGAGGATCTCGAGGGATCGCAGGGCATGCTCAACCTCAAGGAAGAGCTGATGCGGCGCCTTTTGCTCGCGACGCAGGAGCCGATCGTGAAAGACGTGCTCTTCAAGGAAATCATCGTTCAGTAACAGCTTCAGTCGCAGACAGGTTTTCATGACCGCCGCCGATACCGAAGAACAGACCAATGAGGCGCTCGCAGCCGCGACAGAGGCTGCGTCCAAGGCGCCGGAGCGCGTGCTCAACCAGGACGAAATCGACAGCCTTCTCGGCTTCGAGGTCGATGAGGAGGCCGCGCCCGAGCGGCATGGCATCGACGCCATCGTGAATTCCGCGCTCGTCTCCTACGAGCGCCTGCCGATGCTCGAAATCGTGTTCGACAGGCTGGTGCGCCTGATGACGGTTTCGCTCAGAAACTTCACCTCCGACAACGTCGAAGTGTCACTCGACAATGTCTCGTCGATCCGCTTCGGCGACTACCTCAATTCCATTCCGCTGCCCGCCATTCTTGCGGTTTTCCGCGCGAAGCAGTGGGACAATTACGGCATGTTCACGGTCGACTCGAACCTGATCTATTCGATCGTCGACGTGCTGCTCGGTGGGCGGCGCGGCACGGCCGCGATGCGGATCGAGGGCCGTCCCTATACCACCATCGAACTCAACCTCGTACAGCGCATGATCGAAGTGGTGCTTCAGGACGTGCAGGCGGCGTTCGAGCCGCTGTCGCCGGTAACGCTCGAACTCGACCGGATGGAAACCAATCCGCGCTTCGCCGCGATCGCGCGTCCGGCGAATGCCGCGATCCTGGTCAAGCTGCGCGTCGACATGGAAGACCGTGGCGGACGCATCGAGATGATGCTGCCCTACGCGACGCTCGAACCGATCCGCGAACTGCTTCTGCAGATGTTCATGGGCGAGAAGTTCGGACGCGACTCGATCTGGGAAAGTCATCTCGCGACCGAACTCTGGTCGACCAAGGTGCCGCTCGAAGCGGTGCTGGACGAACAGAAGCTGACGCTGCGCGACGTGATGCAGTTCGAGGCCGGACAGACGCTGATGCTGAATAATGGTCCGGACGGGACGATCGATCTTCGCTGCGGCGGTATCCCGCTCGGCAAGGGCCGGATGGGCCGCGTGGGCAATCATGTCGCCGTGCGCGTGGAGCACGGCATCCGTCATGCCAGGCGCACGGCAATTGCCGAACCGCTGGCCGCGACGGACATCAAACCTTCAGGAGCGGGGAAATGACGCTGCTTTCCGGCTTGCCGTTCGATGTTTTTCTCGAGATCGTCGTCTGCGTGTTTCTTGCGGCGACCATCGCCTATTGCGCGATGCTGGACCGCCGGCTCCGGGCGATGCGTTCGGGCCAGGACGGCTTGCGTGAGCTTGTCGGCGAACTGAACACAGCAACGCAGCGCGCCGTTTCGGCCATCGATGGGCTGAAGCAGGCGAGCGAGGCGACGAACGAGGAACTGGGCGAGCGGGTGCGAACCGCCCGGACGCTCGCGGACGAACTTTCGTTGATGGTGGAAGCGGGCAACAGCATTGCGGATAAGCTTGGCCGGACGGAGCGTCCGTCGGCGCCGCGGACGCCCGTTCAGGCAGCCGCTCCGCGCTCCACGCCACAGGCGCCTTCGCCTCGCGATGCTGCCGTGGCCGCGCGTGCCGCCAACCAGCTTCTTGAAGCTCTGAAAAAGAAGGCCCGCTGATTTTCCGGGACAGGTCGCCACAAATGTTCAACCGCCTCCGTCTTCTTCCGACCGTCATGCTGTGCGCGGCACTGCTGCTGGCACTGAAGCTCGCTGACATCGCTTCGGGCGGTGCCGCGATATCGCCGGCACAAGCGAGCGCGTCCAAGGCGATCGAAGAAGAAGCGCCCGAAGCGGAGACAGACCACGACAAGACCGCGGCTGACTCCGAAAGCGGGGGGCGCACAGAGGGCGATGCAGTTGTTTCCGTTGAACCGGCGATGTCCGAAGAGGAAGCTGCCGCACCGATCAGCAAGTCGGAGATGACCGTGCTTGAAAGCCTGTCGGAGCGCCGCAAGGAGCTCGCGACACGCGCCGAAGCGCTCGACACGCGCGAGCGGCTTCTCGCCGCTGCCGAAAAGCGGGTCGAGGACCGGATCGCGGAACTGAAGGAAATCGAAGCCCGCATCAATGCGCGGATCGGCGAGCAGGATGCCGAGAACGAGGCGCGGCTGGCCGGTCTCGTCGCGATGTACGAGACGATGAAGCCCAAGGATGCCGCGCGGATTTTCGAGCGGCTCGACATGGGTGTGCTGCTTGATGTCGTGAAGCGCATGCAGCCGCGCAAGATGGCCGCCGTGATGGCCGCCATGGATCCCGTTACGGCACAGGATCTCACCGTCGAACTTGCTCTTGGAGAGCAGTTCGATACCGAAACCGTGCCGGCGGCCGAGACACCCGAAACGGCACCGGCTGCGACACTTCGTTCGAGCGAAAAAGCCAGTTAAACCGCGCTGAAGCACCGTTCCTTAAGCCCCACTTAACCGGCGCAGCCTAGACTGACCGCTTGCCGCGGCAGGAGCCGCGATCTGCTGGCAGAAGCTACAAGGGCGCATGGGCGTGAACGGAATCTTCCGACATACGGGCCGGGGTGAGGAAGGCGGACTGGTTCGCCGCATCCTGGGCCTTGCCATGTTCGCGCTGCTGCTGACGGTCATGCCGCTGTCCGTACAGGCTGCCGACGGCGTCCGCATCGACCTTGCGGAAGAGGACGGCTATGGCCGGGCCATCTTCACCTTCCCGGACGGTGTGCCGGGATATCGCGCCTCGATCAATTCGGGCATTCTCGTTCTCGATTTCGACAAGACGTTCGATCTCGAACCCGACGCCTTTCTGCGCCAGATGCCGCGCTATGTGGCGCTCGTACGGCAGAGCGAGGACCGCCGTTCGCTTCGGCTCGCGCTGACCACGGAATTCACGCTCGATACCAAGACTGCCGAAAACGCGCTTTACGTCGATCTGATGCCGCCGGGCTGGACGGGCAATCCACCGCCGCTGCCGCAGGAAGTGCGGGCACGGATTGAAGCCGCGCAGGAAGCCAGACAGAAAGAGGAAGATGCGAAGCTGGCGGCGAAGGCGCAGGGCATTGTCGAACCCGAAGCGCCTCAGCCCGGCCTTTCCGTGCGCGTGGCGGAACGGGCCGGAATGACGCGGCTCGTTTTCGACTGGAACCAGCCGGTACTCTATTCGCTCGTGCAGCGCCAGGGGCTCGCTACCATCACCTTCGACCGAACGGCCGCCGCCGACCTTTCGGCGCTGCGGGTCGATCCGCCCGCTTATCTTTCCAGTGCGACCGCTATTGAGCACGAGGGGCGTCTCGCCGTCGTACTGACGTTGAAGCCGGGGGTCACGATCAGCGACTTCCGCGAGGACCTGAATGTGGTGCTGGACCTGAAACCATCCTCGGCGGCGGCGATGTCCGAACTTGAGGATGCAGCGGAGGGCGATGCCGGCGGCGATCAAGTGAAGACGGTCGCAGGTGCGCCGAAGAGTTTGCTGCCCGACGCCGCGCATGGCGAGGAAGACGCAGAAGATCACGCGGGGGAGACCCCAGAGGCGGTACCGGCGCGCGAAGAGGATGCTCCCATTGCCGCCAACCCGCTGCCGCAGGGCAAACGTCCCGAAGGCAAGGCGGTCGTACGCTTCGTCGCAGGCCGGAGCGGTACGGACATTGTCGTCGACTGGCCGGAGCCCGTCGGCGCGGCGGTGTTTGAACGTGCCGACAGGCTGTGGGCGGTATTCGATCGTGTGCTTCCACTGGATATTTCCGATGTGACGGCGCAGGAACTTGGACCGTTCGGTGCGCCGGAAGCCGTGAGTTTCGATGGCGGAACGGCACTTGTCGTGCCGCTTCGCGAAAAAGTTCTGATAGGTGCCGTCGAAGACGGTGCTTCATGGCGGATTTCGGCGGGAGAGACGATTCCGACGACGGGCCGTCCCATCGGCATTTCGCGCAACTGGCGCGAGGATGGGCGCGGCAGCGTCGTCTTCGATTTCAGGGCGCCAAGCATGGTGCTGCGGGTTCGCGACCCGCTGGTCGGTGACGAGATCATTGTCGCGACCGCGCGCGGGCCGGGACAGTCATTGCAGACGCCGCGCAGCTTCGTTGAATTCCAGGCGCTGCAGACCGCGCATGGCCTCGCCATCGTACCGGTTGCCGACGATCTCAATGTTGCCGCCGCGCCCGACAATGTTCTCGTGTCGCGCCGCGATGGGCTGACGCTCTCGGCAGACGATCATGAGGATGCGGTAAAAGTCATGGGCGAGGCCCTGGCAGCGATGCCCGCTCCGGCTGAAATGCATTTCGCCGAGTGGCGTATGGCGCCGGGCGAGACTTTCACCGAACGCCGGCAGCATCATCTGGCGAAGCTTGCCAATGCGCAGATGCAGGAACTGGGCGAGTTGCGCTTCGAGTACGGGCGCTTCCTGCTTGCCTACGGGCTCGCGCCGGAAGCCCGCGCGGCATTCGACGCCGCCAAGGAAGCGCGCGCCAAATATTCGATCGAGCCTGCTTATCTTGCGGTGCGAGGTGTGGCTTCCGTATTGAGTGGCCGTCATGTCGACGCGATCAACGATCTGTCCGGGCCGGGTCTCGACAATGCACCACACGCGGCAGCGTGGCGCGGCCTCGCGCGCGCTGAACTTGGACACTGGGAGGCGGCGCGGGCGCAGTTCAGTCTCGCGGGTGCGATCGTCGACGCGTTTGGTGAGGACCTCCGCACGGACTTCCGGGCGATGGCTGCCATCGCGGCTTTGAAAGGTGGCGATGCAGGCTCCGCAGAACACTACGCGTCGGGTTTTCCGGCCGATCCCCAGAGTCAGAAGGCGAAAGCCCAAATCCTGCTCGTGAATGCAATGATCGCCGATGCGCGGGGTAATGCCGATGCCGCCGCCGGCCGTTACGACATGGCGATTGCCAATGGCTATCCGCCGGTGGCCGCGCGGGCGCGCCTCGGCAAAGCGCTGATGCTGCACAAGGCGGGTGAACTCGATACCGAGGCGTTGGCCAGGGAACTGGAAAGCCTGCGATATGCCTGGCGCGGCGATGCGCTGGAACTCGATGTGCTGACGCAGCTGGCTGCGCTCCGGCTGGAACAGGGAAAGACCGGCGATGCGCTGAAGCTGATGAGAACGGCGACCGACAATTTTCCGGACAGCGACGAAGCGCACAAGATGAACATGCGCATGTCCGATATCTTTGCCGATTATTTTCTGAGCGAAGCGGCGCAGGAGATGCAGCCGGTGCAGGCGCTCGCCTTCTTCGAGAGCTTCAAGGAACTGACGCCCATTGGCCAGAGAGGCGACGAGTTGATCCGCAACCTCGCCGAGCGGCTTGTCGAGGTGGATCTGCTGTCGCAGGCTGCCCATCTTCTGGATTACCAGGTTGCGAACCGGCTGCATGGGGGCGTCGCCAAGGCGCAGGTTGCGGCACGGCTTGCCTCGATCTTCCTGTCCGACCAGCAGCCCGCCCGCGCGCTCGCCGCCCTTCGGGCAACGAAACAGAACCTGCTTCCAGAGGCGCTCGCCGAACGGCGCATGCTGCTGGAGACAAGGGCGCTTGCCGACTTGAAGCAGTACGACAACGCTCTTGAACTGATGGACGGCAAGAAGGGCAAGCTTATCGAACGCCTGAGAGCCGATGTGTTGTGGGACGCCGGACGCTGGCCGGAAGCGGGCGCGGCCATCGAGGCGGTTCTCGGCGACACATGGAAGATCGATGAACCGCTTTCCACCGAAGCGCGGCTTCTCGCCATGCGGGGCGCGATAGCCTATTCGCTGGCGGGGGACGAGACCGGGCTTGCGAGTCTGCGTGCGAAATACGGGCAGGCGATGGCGGAAAGCGCAGACGCAAGCGCCTTCGCAGTCGTCTCCGAACCCATCGTGAAGCAGGGGGTCGCGTTCCGGGAGATGGCAAGCCGCATTGCCTCGGTCGATACGCTCGACCGTTTTCTCGCCTCGCTGAAGGTCGACGAGGCAGTCGCGGTCAACTGACGCGGACGAAGGCTCCCGCCATCAGGTTCCGAAGCTCTGGACGAGACTTCCCGCGATCAGCGACCAGCCGTCCACCAGCACGAAGAAGATCAGTTTGAAGGGCAGCGAGATGATGATCGGCGGCAGCATCATCATGCCCATCGACATCAGGACGGATGCGACCACCATGTCGATCACGATGAAGGGCAGGAAGACAAGGAAGCCGATCTCGAAGGCGCGGCGCAACTCGCTGATCATGAAGGCGGGCACGAGCACCTGAAGGCCGATATCGGTCGCTTCCTCGGGCTCCTCCGCTTCCGACAGATCGACGAAGAGCTTCAGATCCTCCTTGCGGACCTGCTTCAGCATGAAGGCCTTGAACGGCACGCTTGCGCGGTCGAAGGCTTCGCCCGTTTCGATCTCCTGGTTCATCAGCGGTTCGATGCCGTCATTATAGGCCGTCGTGAAGGTCGGCATCATGACGAAGGCGGTCAGGAAGAGCGCGAGGCTCACCAGAACGGCATTCGGCGGCGACTGCTGCATGCCGAGCGCGGTGCGCAACAGGCCCAGCACCACGATGATGCGCACGAAGGACGTCACCATGATGAGGATCGACGGCGCGAGGCTCAGAACGGTGACCAGCGCAACGATCTGGACGACGTGATCGGTGAGGCCGAGATTGTCGGAGAGATCGACCTGGATGGTCTCGGCGAAAGCCGGATGGGCGAGGCCGAAGCTCAGCAGAACGAGCGTGGCGATGCCGGCGAGGCGTTTCGCGCGCGGCGCAGCAGCAGCGAAAATGTCACGAAGGATAGAAGTCACGCGCGGCGCTCCTTGATGAAATCGACGATGCGCTGGAACTGGACGACATGGGCCGGTCCGGCGAAACCGGGCTGCTGCGGCGCTGACGGTTCGACGACGGCCGGCTCAGGCGCGTCGATACCGCCTTCAAGAAGAAGGGGAGTGTCGCCGCCCATGAGAACGAGATGCTCCTTGCCGTCGCGGCGAACGAGTACAAGGCGATGTTTCGCGTCGATCGGCTTCACCTCGACGATCCCGAGGCGACGATGCGATCCCAGCGCGGAGGCACCCGGCGCGAGGCCGAAGCGGCGCGCGAGTATCGCGCAGACGCCGATCAGCCCAAGGATGAACGCCAGCGCGGCGACGAAGCGGAAGATTTCCGAGAAGTCCATTTTGGATTGCATCCCCACCCGAGGGACGGCCGCCCGGCCGGTCCCGAATGGGTAGAATTTGCCGCGTCAGGCTTAATGCCCGGTTAAAGGCGAGCGCTTCCGCGCCTTTTCCTGGTTACCCGTTTCTCAACATGCCCGGCAGCTTTTGCCGCGTTAGCGCGATGTTAACTCGGGGACGGTGAAACTCCCCCTGCCGCCAAGGAATGCGTGGCTTCGGATCGACCCTCTCCTGCGCCGAGAATGCGTGCGCAAAGAGTGGATCGCAGGGGCACGCGAACATGGCAATCGGCGACCTTCCCATTTTCGAGATGATGAAGCAGAAGATGCACTGGCTTGCCGCAAGGCAGCAGGTGCTGTCGCAGAACGTCGCCAATGCCGATACGCCGGGCTACACCGCGCGCGATCTGAAGGAGCTCGATTTCGGTGCGATGGTGAAGCGGGCAGGGCCGATGCTCAAGCCCGCCGCGACGCAGGCCGCGCATATCGGCAGTCCGGTCGCGGGCGCCGGTCATGGGCTTCATGCCGGGCAGGCGAAGGGGGGCGAAGTCATCAAGAAGCCGGACTTCGAGACCTCGCCCACCGGCAACTCGGTCGTGCTCGAAGACCAGATGATCAAGGTCGCCGAGACGCAGATGGATTATCAGACAGTCACCGGGCTCTATTCGAAGAGCCTCGGTCTCATCAAGATTGCGCTCGGCCGAAGCTGAGCCGCCCTGAAAGGACGCATCATGAGCGCCATGGACCTTATCAAATCGATGATGGTGGCGGCTTCGGGCCTGAAGGCCCAGAGCGGCCGGATGCGCATCATTGCCGAGAATATCGCCAATGCGGACTCGACCTCGCGCGTTCCGGGCGGCGACCCCTACCGTCGCAAGGTCGTTACCTTCGAGGACAAGCTCAACCGCGAGATCGGCGCGCATACCGTCTCGCTCGGGCGGCCGGTGATGGACAACTCCGAATTCAAGCTCAAGTACATGCCGGGCCACCCCGGCGCCGACGAGAACGGCTATGTGAAGATGCCGAATGTGAACGGCATGGTGGAAGCGATGGACATGCGCGAGGCGCAGCGCAGCTACGAAGCCAATCTCAATCTCATCCAGGCGTCGCGACGCATGATCTCGCAGACCATCGACATTCTGCGGAAGTGACGGGGGACTGATCCATGACGACCATTCCGGCATCCATGGCTCTCAATGCCTATGCCCGCGCGGCGGGGATGGGCGGCGGCGCGCAGGCGCCGCAAAACGGGCCCAAGCAGGCGGACGGCGCTTTCGGCGATGTGCTGAAGCAGGCGATGAACCAGACCGTCAGCACCTCGAAAGCAGGCGAAACGCAGATGGCGGCCGTGACGGGGGGCGTCGGCGGCAACATCGTCGATGTCGTGACGGCGGTCGCGGAAGCGGAAACCACGTTGCAGACCGTTGTGACCGTTCGCGACAAGGTCATCACGGCCTATCAGGAAATCATGCGGATGCCGATCTAACGGTACGGCAGGGGGCGGGCGTAACAATATGAGCGGACCGGAAATTCTCGATCTCGGGCGGCAGGCGATATACGTGCTGCTGGAGGTCTCGGCGCCGATGATGATCGTGGCGCTGGTGGTCGGCCTGGCGATCGCACTTCTGCAGGCGCTGACGCAGGTGCAGGAAATGACACTCGTGTTCGTGCCGAAGATCGTCGCGATCTTTCTCACGATGCTGATCGCGCTGCCTTTCATGGCGCAGGCGCTGCACGGCTTCATGATGCTCATCTCCCAGAAGATCGTGACGGGCTGACGGGCCGGGCGCATGATCACCATCGATTTCCTGCCGCAGACGGCCTTCACCTTCATGCTGATCTTCTCGCGGCTGGCGGCGATGATCATGCTGATGCCGGCGCTCGGCGAGACCAGCATTCCCGCCAATGTGCGGCTGATCCTGGCCTTGCTTCTTTCCTTCGTGATGATGCCGCTCGTCGCCTCGTCCTACGGCGCGATACCCGATACCGTTCCCGCGCTCGTCTTCCTCGTTGTGACGGAAGTGGCTGTCGGCCTCTTCATCGGCGGCGCAGCCCGTATCGTCATGAGCGCGCTGCATGTCGCGGGTAACATCATTGCGCTGCAGATGAGCCTTGCCTTCGCGCAGAATGTCGATCCGACGCAGGGCCAACAGGGCGTTCTGATCGCGAACTTCCTTTCGCTGACCGCCGTTACGCTCATCTTCGCGACCAATCTCGACCATCTCATGATCGCCGCAATGCGCGACAGCTACGACCTCTTCGTGCCGGGGCAGGCCATACCGATCGGCGATTTCTCGCAGATGGCCGTGCAGATGGTGTCGGGCGCGTTCAAGCTCGGGCTGCAACTCGCGGCGCCGTTTCTCGTTTTCGGGCTCATCTTCTATCTCGGCATCGGCATTCTTTCGAGGCTGATGCCGCAGATCCAGATCTTCTTCATTGCGATGCCGGCGAACATCATGCTCGGCTTCGTGCTGCTGCTCTTCCTGCTCGGCGCCATGATGACCTGGTTCCTGCAGGGCTTTGAGCAGTCGATTTCCATGTTCGTCGGATAGGCCGGGAGTACGCCAATGGCCGATCAGGACGATTCGGAAAAAACAGAAGAACCAACACACCGAAAACTGGAAGAAGCGGAAAAGAAGGGCGACGTCGTCAAGAGCCAGGAGATCGGCACCTGGTTCGTGATGATGGGGGGCGCCATCGCGATCGCGCTTTTCGGACCCTCGACCGCGAGTTCGCTTGCGGGCACCCTGAAAATCTTTCTGGCCCAACCCGACGCCATTCCGATGGACGCCGAGCACCTGCGCCGGATCTGGCTGGGTATCGGCCGCGACGCCTTCGGCGCGGTGCTCGCGCCGCTGGGCATTCTGGTCGGCGCGGCGCTGATCGGGCATCTGGTCCAGCATGCGCCGGTCTTCACCGCCGAAAACATGAAACCCAAGCTCTCCAAGGTGTCGCCGAAAGAAGGCCTCAAGCGCCTGTTCGGGGCCAAGAGCCTGATGAACCTTGCCAAGGGTATCGTGAAGCTCGGCGTGGTCGGTACAGTCGCCTTTCTCATCGTCTGGCCGGAGCGCGATCGTCTGGCGTTGATGATGACCTGGGATATCGCCCAGCTCCTGCCGCTGGTGCAGGCACTGTCGCTCAAGATGTTCGCCGGCGTGATCGCCGTCATGACGGTGGTTGCGGCGCTCGACTATCTCTTCGAGCGCATGCAGTGGATGAAGAAGCAGCGCATGTCCGTTCAGGAAGTGAAGGACGAATACAAGCAGATGGAAGGCGACCCGACGGTGAAGGCGAAGCTGCGCCAGATCCGCGTCGAGCGCGGCCGCAAGCGCATGATGGCCGCCGTGCCGAGCGCCACCGTCATCATCACCAACCCGACGCATTATGCCGTGGCGCTCAAATACGAGCAGGGCATGGGCGCGCCGGTGGTGGTGGCCAAGGGCGTCGACGCCGTCGCCTTCAGAATTCGCGCAATCGGCGAGGAAAATAATGTGCCGATCGTCGAAAACCCGCCGCTTGCCCGCGCGCTTCACGCGACCGTCGAGATCGAGCAGGAGGTCAAGCCTGAGCACTACAAGGCCGTGGCCGAGGTGATTGGATATGTCATGCGTCTTAAGGCTAAGATGACGGGCGGTCGCGGCCGGAGGTGATTCGGCCGGTGAGGCGCCACGCGCCCGCCATGGGACCGGCAGGGTAGAAGCGGGAGCAGAGCATGGCCGAGACGCCGGCCGATTACGCCGACGCCGTGGAAGGTGCCGACAGTCCGGTCGAGAACGGGGCAGACGCCGCGTGGTCGCTGCCCGCACGGCGCTGGGTTGTGATCGGTGCGGTGGCTACCGGTATCGTGACGACATTGCTCGATACGCTTGGCGTTCATGTCTTCGGTCTGCCGGGGGTGCTTACCGCATTCGGTCTCGTCGCCATCGGCGGCGCGGTCCTCTACGGCCTTTCCGGCAGCAATGCGGAAGCGCTGAGCCGCTCGCCGCTCGCCGCCGCCGAGGCGCTGATGGCACTTCCCGATCCCTGCTATGTGACCGACCGGCGGGGCTCCCTTCTGTTTGCCAATGCGGCCTATCGCGCGCTGACGGGCGGCTTCGACGGCGACCGGACGGTGCCGGTCGAGCGGCTGCTCGCGGGGCGGGGTGAGGGCGCAGAAGTTTCCTTCCGGCTGGCGCAGGCCGCGCGCACGGGCTTTGCCGCCGAAGAAGATGTGACCATCGGTCCGCGAAACGCGGAGCGCGTCTACCGCGCTATCGTGCGGCCGCTGAGCGGAACGTCCGGCGGCGCGGTATGGCTGTTCCGGGACCTGACCGCCGAACGGGAAAGGGCCGAGTCGGCCGAGCGCATGCACAAGCGCTCCCTTGCCTATGTAGAGCACGCCCCGTTCGGCTTCTTTGCCGCCGATCCCGACGGCGTTCTCATTTTCATGAATGCCCGGCTCGGCAGCTGGCTGGGTGTGGAACCTCAAAGGCTCACCGAGCGGCGGGTCACGCTCGCCGAACTCGTGATCGGCGATGTCCCCGCGCTTGCCGATGGCGAGGCCAGCGACGGCGATCAGTTGCCGGTGCTCGACGTTGATCTGCGGGGACCGGAGGACAAGGCAATCCCGGTCCGCATCATGCGGACGCGCGTTGCGGCCGCGGCCGGGCGGCCGGCACGGATCTTCGCGCTGGTGCTGAACCGCACGACGGGCGACAAGGCGGAAGAAACGGTGCGGGACGCGGAGATGCGTTTTGCCCGCTTCTTCAACAATGCACCCGTCGGCATCGCGACGGTCGATGCGGAGGGGCGGATCGACAACGCGAACCGTTCCTTTGTCGCCTATGCAGGCGAAGAGGTGGCGCGCGGTGCCGAGCTTGCGAGCCTCATGATGGAAGAGGACAGGGCGGGCGTCGAAGAGGTTCTCGAGAATGCCAGGGCGGGACGGCTTTCCGGGGCGCCGGTCGATGTGCGTCTCGCGCGGAACCCGGATCGCGTCGGCCAGCTCTATGCCGCGCGGGTCGACACCGGGGCGGGGGCATCCATCGTCGTCTACCTGATCGACGCGACGGAGCAGAAGTCGCTCGAATTGCAGTTCGCGCAGTCGCAGAAGATGCAGGCTGTCGGCCAGCTCGCGGGCGGCGTGGCACATGATTTCAACAACCTGCTGACGGCGATCATCGGTTTCTGCGACCTGCTGCTTGCGCGCCACCAGGCGGGGGACCCTTCCTTTGCCGACGTCGTGCAGATCAAGCAGAATGCGAACCGCGCCGCGAATCTGACGCGGCAGCTCCTTGCCTTCTCGCGCCGGCAGACGCTGCGCCCCAAGGTGCTTTCGCTGACCGATGCGCTGGCGGAACTGCAGAACCTGCTGGCGCGCCTTCTCACCGAGAAGGTCGAACTCAAGATCGTGCATGGCCGCGATCTGGGTCTGGTAAAAGTCGACCAGAACCAGCTCGAACAGGTCATCATCAATCTCTCGGTCAATGCCCGTGACGCCATGCCCGATGGCGGGCGGCTCACCATCCGCACGGCGAACGTGTCGGAAGCCGACAGCCGCGCACTCGATCACCCGCTGATGCCGCATGCCGAATATGTACTGATCGAGGTGGGAGACACCGGCACCGGCATCCCGAAGGAAAATCTCGGCAAGATCTTCGAGCCCTTCTACACGACGAAGGATCCGTCCAAGGGGACGGGGCTCGGTCTTTCCACCGTCTACGGTATCGTAAAGCAGACGGGTGGCTTCATCTTCCCCTACTCGACGCTCGGCAAGGGCACGACCTTCCGCATCTATCTGCCGCGCTACATCGAAACGGCGGCGGACAAGGCGGCGGAAGCCGCCGCAGCCGCCGTGCCCGCGGAAGCGGCGGACCTCACCGGCAAGGGCACGATCCTGCTCGTCGAAGACGAAGACGCTGTACGCACCTTCGCGGCCCGGGCGCTCGGCACGCGCGGCTATGAAGTGCTGCAGGCCGAGAGCGGCGAGATCGCGCTCGACGTGGTGCGCGAACATGACGGCCGGATCGACCTCGTCGTTTCCGACGTGGTGATGCCCAACATGGACGGACCGACGATGGCGAAGGAACTGAAGACGCTGCTTCCCGGAACGCCGATCATCTTCGTTTCCGGCTATGCGGAAGATGCTTTCGCGAAGAACCTCGACCCCGATCAGGAATTCCATTTCCTGCCGAAGCCCTTCTCGCTGAAGCAGCTTGCTGCCGCCGTGAAGGACGTCATGGGCAGGAAGTAGCCCCGTGCTCGTCATCCTTTCCGGATTGCCCGGCACCGGCAAGACGACGCTCGGCCGGGCGCTTGCGGAAGCGGCGGGCGCCGTTCATGTCCGGATCGACAGCATCGAACAGGCGCTCAAGCGATCGAGCCTTCGTCTCGACCCGGTCGAGGATGCCGGCTATGCGGCAGGTATGGCGCTCGCGGAAGACAATCTTCGCCTTGGGCATTCCGTCATCGCCGACTCCGTCAATCCGCTCGAGGTGACGCGGAAAGCCTGGCGCGCCGTGGCGGAGCGGGCGGGTGTTCCCCATGCCGATGTCGAGATCGTCTGTTCGGACGAGGGGGAGCATCGGGCCCGCGTCGAAACGCGGGTGAGCGACATAGAAGGGCTCGTTCAGCCGAAATGGGCCGACGTCGAGGCGCGGCACTACGAGCCCTGGACGGAACCGCGCATCCTGATCGACACGGCCGGGCGGGACGAGGCCGACTGCCTCGCGGAGCTGCGGGCAAAACTGCCGCTCTGAAGCCGTGCGAGCGTTAAGCATGAACGCAATGCCGCAGGGCGCCATGCTGGTTTCACCCGTTCGGACGATGTAGTCTGTGCCTGTTTGAAACGGTTCGACCCCAGGCGTCTCGCGGCATGTCCACGGATCACCTCAGCGCTCTCCAGCCCGACAGTTCGCGCCCGGCGCAAACGAGCGCGGAAAACCACCGCGCGGCGCTCGCCATTGCGCGCCGTCACATGGGGCATGTCGCCTGGCCGACCGTCTTCGTCTCGCTCGGCTCGCTTGCCGGGCTTGCCGTTTCGAGCGCGGCGGCGCTTGCCGGGCTCTGGCCCATGTGGGCCGCGATGCTCGTCAACGGCTACCTGCTGCTGATGCAGTTCATGGCGGTGCATGACGGCATTCACGAGGCCATTTCAGGCGATGACCGTCGCTACAAGTGGCTGAACGACCTTCTCGCCTGGATCGGCGGCATCGCGACGCTCATTCCCTATCGCGGCTACGACGTGATGCATCTCGTGCATCACCGCTACACCAATGATTTCGAGCGCGACCCGGACACCTGGTGCGCAGGGCGGAACCCGGTCACGCTCATCCTCCGTTTCTTCACGCAGACGCCGCATTACGTCTGGGTGATGACGCGGATGGGGATGTGGCGCGACAGGACGCGCCGGCGCGAATATTTCATCGCGGGCGCCCATCACCTCACCGCCTGGACGCTGGTCGCCGTGGGGTTCGTCTATGGCTGGGCCTACGAAATCCTGATGCTCTGGATCTTCCCGACCTTCCTCAACGTCGCGCTGATCGGGCTCGTCTTCAACTACCTGCCGCACCGGCCGCATCTCTCGCAGGAGCGCTACAAGGATTCCGGCGTCTTTCTGCTGCCGCGCCCCATTCACCGGCTGGTGACCGTGCTCGACATGTATCAGACCTACCATCTGATCCATCACCTCTTCCCGCGCATTCCGTTCTACCGGATCGGCGCCGCCTTCCACGAAATGCGGCCGGTTCTCGAGGCGGAAGGGGCAACGATTCACGACTGGACCCATGCCTGGGACAGGAAGCCGGCAAGGGCTGCGGCGACGGCCGCGATGGGGGCTGCGCCCGCCGCCCGGGCTGCGCGGACCGGCAGCGCGGCGAAGACAGCCGCAACGGCCGCAGGCGAAAGCAGTCGCCCGGAACGTCGCGCGAACACGAACTGAATTTCCCCTTGTTTTCAGTGCTTTGAATTTTTCATTGCCAATGAGAACAAAATAAGTACATTGATCGTCATGAACAGCGCGTTGCGCGACTCGGGCGGCGATGAAATAAGGGGAAATCACCCATGTCCAAGAATGTTGTGAATCTCGTGGCCAAAGACGATACGGACAAGAAAAAGGCGCTGGACGCCGCGCTCAGCCAGATCGAGCGCTCGTTCGGCAAGGGCTCCATCATGCGGCTCGGCAAGAACGAGCAGGTGGTGGAGATCGAGTCCATTTCGACGGGCTCGCTCGGGCTCGACATCGCGCTCGGCATTGGCGGGCTGCCCCGCGGCCGCGTGATCGAGATCTACGGGCCGGAATCCTCGGGCAAGACGACGCTCGCCCTCCAGACCATTGCCGAAGCCCAGAAGAAGGGCGGCATCTGCGGCTTCGTCGACGCGGAACACGCGCTTGACCCCGTCTATGCCCGCAAGCTCGGCGTGACGCTCGACGAACTTCTGATTTCCCAGCCCGACACCGGCGAACAGGCGCTCGAAATCGCCGACACGCTGGTGCGCTCGGGCGCGGTCGATGTTCTCGTCATCGACTCGGTGGCGGCGCTGACGCCGAAGGCCGAACTTGAAGGCGAGATGGGCGACAGCCTGCCGGGCCTTCAGGCCCGCCTCATGAGCCAGGCGCTCCGCAAGCTCACCGCCTCGATTTCGAAGTCGAACACGATGGTGATCTTCATCAACCAGATCCGCATGAAGATCGGCGTGATGTTCGGCAGCCCCGAGACGACGACGGGCGGCAATGCGCTCAAGTTCTATGCCTCCGTCCGCCTCGATATCCGCCGCATCGGCGCGATCAAGGACCGCGACGAGGTGGTCGGCAACCAGACCCGCGTGAAGGTGGTCAAGAACAAGGTCGCGCCGCCCTTCAAGCAGGTCGAGTTCGACATCATGTATGGCGAAGGCATTTCGAAGATGGGCGAGCTTGTCGATCTCGGCGTCAAGGCCGGTATCGTCGAGAAGTCCGGGTCCTGGTTCTCCTACAGCAGCCAGCGGATCGGGCAGGGCCGTGAGAACGCCAAGCAGTTCCTCAGGGACAATCCCGACATGGCCGCCGAAATCGAAGCCGCCATCCGTCAGAATGCGGGCCTGATCGCCGAGAGGATCATGGACGTCTCGGGCAGCGAGACGGAAGAGGACGAAGACGGCGACATGGAGGCGAGCGCCTGACGGCCTGAAGACAATTTCTCTGGCTCCGGCCTTTCGGCCGGGCATGGAACGGCGCCGGGTACCCTCCGGCGCCGTTTTCGTTTGGCCGGGCTCAGGGGGGCGGGGACCGTTCGGGGCAGCCCCATTCTGGACAGGCGCTGGGGCGACAGGTAAAAGCTGACACCCTATATTTGTTAATGAAACCCGGCGGATAGAGGCTTGCGAAGCCCTCCCGCCTTCTCCGAACGAGCGGAAGCGCAAGCGACATGGACGGCCTCAACGAGATCCGACGCAAGTATCTGGAATTCTTCCGCGCGCAGGGCCACGAGGTCGTGCCGTCGGGCCCGCTCGTCCCGAACAACGACCCCACGCTGCTCTTCACCAATGCCGGCATGGTGCCGTTCAAGAACGTCTTCACCGGCCAGGAGACGCGGCCCTATTCGCGCGCGGCGAGTTCACAGAAATGCGTGCGCGCGGGTGGCAAGCACAACGACCTCGACAATGTCGGCTATACGGCGCGGCATCACACCTTCTTCGAGATGCTCGGCAACTTCTCCTTTGGCGACTACTACAAGGAAGAGGCGATCAAGTTCGCCTGGGATCTGATCACGAAGGAATTCGCGCTCCCCGAAAGCCGCCTCATGGTGACGATCTACGAGGACGACGACGAGGCGCACGGTCTCTGGAAGAAGATCGCGGGGCTTGAGGACAGCAGGATCGTCCGCCTCGGCGCCAAGTCGAATTTCTGGCAGATGGGCGACACCGGCCCCTGCGGTCCCAATTCCGAAATCTTCTACGATCACGGCGAGAAAATTCCCGGCGGTCCGCCCGGCAGCCCGGACGAGGACGGCGACCGTTTCATCGAGATATGGAATCTCGTCTTCATGCAATACGAACAGCATGAGGACGGTTCCCGCACACGCCTGCCGAAGCCGTCGATCGATACCGGCATGGGGCTCGAGCGCATGGCGGCCGTCATGCAGGGTACCTACGACAATTATGCGACCGACCTGATGCGCTCGCTGATCGTCGCGTCCGCCGAAGCGTCGAAGAGCGATCCGGACGGATCTCATGCCGTCAGCCACCGCGTCATCGCCGATCATCTGCGCTCGTCGTCCTTCCTGATTGCGGATGGCGTGATGCCGTCCAACGAAGGCCGCGGCTACGTGCTTCGCCGGATCATGCGCCGCGCCATGCGCCATGCGCAGCTCGTCGGCGTCAGCGAGCCCCTGATGTGGCGGCTCGTGCCGGCGCTTGTCCGGCAGATGGGCGATGCCTATCCGGAACTTCGCCGCGCCGAGGCGCTCGTCACCGAAACCCTCAAGCTCGAGGAGACACGGTTCCGCGAAACGCTCACACGCGGTCTCAAGCTTCTCGACGAGGAAGTCGAGAAACAGCAGGGCAAAGGCGTGCTGCCGGGCGAAGTCGCCTTCAAGCTCTACGATACCTACGGCTTCCCGCTCGACCTGACGCAGGATGCGCTGCGTGCCCGCGGCATGAGCGTCGACCAGACGGGCTTCGATGCCGCGATGGCGAAGCAGCGTCAGGACGCGCGCGCCGCCTGGGCGGGGTCGGGCGAAAAGGCGACCGAGGCCGTCTGGTTCGAACTGCGCGAGAAGGTCGGCGCCACCGAATTCCTCGGCTACGAAACCGAGGTTGCCGAGGGCAAGATCGTCGCGCTTCTCGTCGACGGCGCTCCGGTCGATGCCGTCGAGGCGGGCACGGAAGCGGCCATCGTCACCAATCAGACGCCGTTCTACGGCGAGAGCGGTGGCCAGATCGGTGATACCGGCGTGATCTTCTCCGCGGACGGTGCCGAGTTCCCCGTGATCGACACGGTGAAGAAGCTTGGCGACATGCATGTCCATATCGGCAAGCTCTCGCGCGGGCGGCTCAGGCTCGGCGACATCGTGGAGATGAAAGTCGACAAGGCGCTTCGCGACGCGACGCGCGCCAACCATTCGGCGACGCATCTGCTGCACGAGGCGCTTCGCAGGGTTCTGGGCGCGCATGTCACGCAGAAGGGGTCGATGGTCGGGCCCGAGCGGCTGCGTTTCGACTTCAGCCACCCGAAACCGATGACGGCGGAAGAAATCACCGAGGTCGAGACGATCGTGAACGGCGTCATTCGGCAGAATGTGGAAGTCTCGACGCGTCTCATGACCCCGGACGACGCCATTGCGGCGGGTGCGCTCGCGCTGTTCGGCGAAAAATATGGCGACGAAGTGCGCGTGCTCGCGATGGGCCGCGACGAAGACAACGCGAACGGCACCTATTCGGTCGAGCTGTGCGGCGGCACGCATGTGCGCCGTGTCGGCGACATCGCGATCTTCAAGATCGTGAGCGAGAGTGCGGTCGCGTCCGGCATTCGCCGCATCGAGGCGCTGACGGGCGAGGGCGCGCGCGCCTATCTCGTGCAGCAGGAGAGGATGCTGAAGGAAGCCGCGGGCGCGCTCCGGATCGCGCCGGAAGATCTGCCGTCCCGTGTCGTCTCGCTGATGGAGGAGCGCAAACGCCTGGAGCGCGAACTGGCGCAGGCGAAGAAGCAGCTCGCGATGGGCGGCGGTTCCGGCGGCGGCGCGGCCGAAACGCAGGTGCAGGAGCTCGGCGGCGTGAAGATCATCGCGCGCAAGCTCGAGGGCGTGAACCCGAAGGATCTGCGCGGTCTCGTCGACGACGGCAAGAAGCAGCTTGGTTCCGGCGTCGTCGCCTTCGTCGCCGTGTCGGAAGACGGCAAGGGCGCGATTGCGGTGGGCGTCACCGAGGATCTCACCTCGCGCTACAACGCGGTCGAGCTTGTGAAGGCGGGTGCGGCGGCGATGGGCGGCAAGGGCGGCGGCGGGCGGCCTGACATGGCGCAGGCCGGCGGTCCGGACGCGGCAAAGGCCGATGCGGCGCTGGACGCCGTGCGTGCGGCAGTCGGCGAACTCGCGGGCGCGGCCTGAGGACGCATCTATCTTTCTGCCACCCTCCCTCGAGGGGAGGGTGGCAGAACAGGCGGCCCCGCCCAAAATAAACTTATCCCCCTCCCTTTCTCCGTACCCATATTAAATCCATCTCGCTCCACCGAAGGGCGCGTCCGGACTGGCCGAATGCGTGGAGAGGGAACCGATCCTGCGGCGTGGGGAACAGTCCCGCGTCCCGGGCGATTTCAGGAGGTTGGCGGGTACTACGGCCCGCGGGTCTCCCGGCCGATAAAAGCCGGGTAGGACTTATGAGGTTGGAGAAATCGTAACGTCGGTGCGCGGAGCGTCGGAAGAGGACGCACCCCCGCCATTACAAACAAACAAAGGCGGCGTCGCCGCCGCTCCGCGCAACCTTCCCTCGAAGGCCGCGAACGATACGAAAAACCCCGGAGGCATCGCCTCGCGGGGCTGTTCGTGCGACAGGCAGCGAGAGCGTCACCCTGCCTTGGCGAGCGCCTTGTCGAGGTTTGCGGCGACCTTGTCGAGGAAGCCTTCCGTCGACAGCCAGGACTGTTCCGAGCCGACGAGAAGCGCCAGGTCCTTCGTCATGTAGCCGGACTCGACCGTCGAGACGCAGACCTTTTCCAGCGTGGCCGCGAATGTTGCCAGCGCTTCGTTGCCGTCGAGTTTCGCGCGATGCGCGAGGCCGCGCGTCCAGGCGAAGATCGAGGCGATGGAGTTGGTGGAGGTCTCCTCGCCGCGCTGATGCGCGCGGTAGTGGCGCGTCACCGTGCCGTGGGCGGCTTCCGCTTCCATGATCTTGCCGTCCGGCGTCATCAGCACGGAGGTCATGAGGCCGAGCGAGCCGAAGCCCTGAGCGACCGAGTCCGACTGCACGTCGCCGTCGTAGTTCTTGCAGGCCCAGACATAGCCGCCGGACCATTTCATCGCGGAGGCCACCATGTCGTCGATCAGGCGATGTTCGTAGGTGATCTTCGCCTTTTCGAAATCGGCCTTGAAGTCCGCTTCGTAGATTTCCTGGAAGAGGTTCTTGAAGCGGCCATCATAGGTTTTCATGATGGTGTTCTTGGTCGAGAGATAGACCGGATAGCCGCGGTCGAGGCCGAACTTCAGGCAGGCGCGCGCGAAGTCGCGAATGCTGTCGTCGAGGTTATACATTCCCATCGCGATGCCGCCGCCCGGGAAGTCATAGATCTCCTCTTCGATCGTCTCCTTGCCGTCCTCCGACACCCACTTCATCGTGAGCTTGCCCTTGCCGGGGATGCGGATGTCGGTCGCGCGGTACTGGTCGCCGAAGGCGTGACGGCCGATCACGATCGGCTCCGTCCAGCCCGGTACGAGGCGGGGAATGTTGCGGCAGATGATCGGTTCGCGGAACACGGTGCCGCCCAGAATGTTGCGGATCGTGCCGTTCGGCGACTTCCACATCTTCTTCAGCTTGAATTCCTCGACGCGCGCCTCGTCCGGCGTGATGGTCGCGCATTTGACGCCGACACCATGCTTCTTGATCGCTTCGGCGCTTTCGACCGTCACCTTGTCGTCGGTGTCGTCGCGATGCTCCATGCCAAGGTCGTAGTAGTCGAGGGTCAGGTCGAGATAGGGGAAGATCAGCTTGTCCTTGATCATCTGCCAGATGATCCGGGTCATCTCGTCGCCGTCGAGATCTACCACGGGGTTTGCGACTTTGATCTTCGGCATGGGGGGTCCTTCGAGAGATGACAAGGAGGGCTCGGGGACGCGCCGGTGGGCTGAAGGCGCCGGCCGCGGGCCCCGAAACGGGCCCCATCCCTATAACATTGCGGGCCGATTGATTAAAGGCGGCCAATCGCCTATTGACCGCGTGCCCGGCCCGTCCGGGCGAGGTTCCCCGACGGAAAGCGACGAAACGGCAACATGGCCGGAACCGATCATACGAGAAACGACCCAAGCACCGCCGCTCCCGGTCCGGCGGTGATTCTGGTCGCGCCGCAGCTTGGCGAAAATATCGGCACGGCCGCTCGCGCCATGCTCAATTTCGGGCTCACCGATCTCCGCCTCGTTCGTCCGCGCGACGGCTGGCCGAACGAGCGCGCCCGGGCGGCGGCCTCGGGCGCCGATGTCGTGATCGACGGCGCGCGGCTCTTCGACACGACGGCGGAAGCGGTTGCCGGGCTCGATTATGTCGTTGCGACGACGGCCCGCGCCCGCGACATGGTGAAGCCGATCCTGACACCGGAAGCGGCAGCGGCGCGGATGCGCGAGGCCTTCGCGGGCGGCGGCCATGCAGGACTTCTGTTCGGGCCGGAGCGTACGGGACTTGAGAACGATGATCTCGCATTTGCCGACGCGCTGATGATGGTGCCGGTGAACCCGGCTTTCGCCTCGCTCAATCTCGCGCAGTGTGTGCTCCTCATGTCGTACGAATGGCACAAGGCGGGAGACGCGACGGAGGCGGTCCGGATCGACTATCAGCAGACGCGCCCGGCCAACAAGGAAGAGCTGCTCGGTTTTTTCGAGCATCTGGAAGGCGAACTCGACCGCTTCGGATTTCTGAAGCCGCCCGAGAAGAAGCCATCGATGATCCGCAATCTCCGCAACATGTTCCAGCGGGCGGCACTCACCGAACAGGAGGTGCGGACGCTCCGGGGCGTTGTCGCTGCGCTCACGAGGCGCACGCCGAGGGGCGAGGGGCCGTCCGGGTAACCCCGATATGACCTTTTCGTCCGGTTTGACAGGGCGGTGCCCAGGGGCTAAAACCCGCCTCGAACACGGGCTCCCGGCATTTCGGGGGCCCGGTTTCATTAGATACGCACCCGCGGGGGCGGCGACGCTAGTAGCCGGCCCCTGTCGGCCCCGAAATGGGCAGAGGAGGGCGCGTTTCCTTCATTTTTGACCTTGAGGAACGCGATGACAAAGCGCCAGGAGTCCAAGTACAAAATCGACCGCCGGATGGGCGAGAACATCTGGGGTCGTCCGAAGAGCCCGGTTAACCGCCGCGAATACGGCCCCGGCCAGCACGGCCAGCGCCGCAAGGGCAAGCTCTCGGACTACGGCGTGCAGCTGCGCGCCAAGCAGAAGCTCAAGGGCTTCTACGGCAATATTTCCGAAAAACAGTTCCGCGGCATCTACAGGGAAGCCGACCGTCTGCGTGGCGACACGGGCGAACTCCTGATCGGCCTGCTGGAGCGCCGTCTCGACGCCGTCGTTTACCGCGCCAAGTTTGTGCCGACCGTCTTCGCAGCTCGTCAGTTCGTCGGCCACGGCCACGTGCTCGTGAACGGCAAGCGCGTCAATGTACCGAGCTATCGTCTGCGCGACGGCGATGTGGTGGAAGTCCGCGAGAAGTCGAAGCAGCTCGCTCTCGTTCTCGAGGCGACGCAGTCGGCCGAGCGCGACGTGCCGGACTACATTGAGGCCGACCACGACAAGATGACGGCGAAGTTCGTGCGCACGCCCTCCTTCGGCGACGTTCCCTATGCCGCGCACATGGAACCGAATCTGGTCATCGAATTCTATTCGCGCAGCTGATTGCTCCGCGCGATACCGCAAACGAAAAGGCCGCTCTTTCGAGCGGCCTTTTTTGTGGGTGACCCTGAAGAGGCGTTACGCCGCCTGCGTCTCGATGCCCTTCTGCGCAAGGTAATCGCGCAACTCGCCCTGCTCGAACATCTCGCGAACGATATCGCAACCGCCGACGAACTCACCCTTCACGTAGAGCTGCGGGATGGTCGGCCAGTCGGAGAATTCCTTGATGCCCTGGCGGATGTCATCATCTTCCAGCACGTTGATGCCCTTGAAAGGGACGCCGAGATAGGTGAGCACCTGCACGACGGCGTTGGAGAAGCCGCATTGCGGGAAGACGGGCGTACCTTTCATGAAAAGCACTACATCCTCGCTCGTCACTTCGCTTTTGATGCGGTCGAAGACCGGGTTGTCGCTCATCTTGTCTCTCCTCTCCGCGTCATGCGGGTGAGTGTCAATCCTGCGGCGCGCTCGTCTGCAGCGCCAGTGCGTGAAGCTCGTTGCCCATGCCGCCCTTCAGTGCGCTGTAGACCATCTGGTGTTGTTGCACCCGGGTCTTGCCCTTGAAGGCGGCCGAGACGACATTTGCGGCATAGTGATCGCCATCGCCTGCCAGATCGCGGATGTCGATGACCGCATCCGGAATGGCTTCCTTGATGAGGCGTTCGATTTCCGAGGCAGTCATGGCCATTCGATTGTTCTCCGCACCCGCCTTACAGTTCGGCACCGGCCGCCATATAGGCGGGCAGCCAGCCTTCATGTACGGCCTTGATCCCCGCCAATGATATGGGAATGGCTCCGTTGAGTGTCAATTCATCGCCGCCGGTCGTGCCGATGCGAGCGGCCGGAATGGCTGCTTTTCCGGCCCTTTCGAGGAAGGCGGCGACGTCTTTTTCGAGCAGCGTCACAAGATAGCGCGCCTGATCCTCGCCAAAGGCCCAGGCATGGAGGGGAAGCGCGGTATCTGGCGTCAGGCTTGCCCCGATCCCGGCGGCCATCGCCATTTCGGCAACCGCGACGAACAGGCCGCCATCCGAAATGTCATGAACGGCGGTAAGGTTTCCGGCGCGGATTTCATCGCGGACGAAATCGCCGTTGCGGCGCTCAAGGCCGAGGTCGACCGGCGGCGGTGCGCTGCGGTCGTCGGTCTTGCCGAGAATATCGCGGACATAGATCGACTGACCGAGATGGCCTTTCGTCTCGCCGACGAGGAGGATCGCTTCGCCCGCCGCCTTGAAGGCGATGGTGGCGCGTGCGCTCACGTCCGGCAGCAACCCGACGCCGCCTATGGCCGGTGTCGGCAGGATGCCCTTGCCATTGGTCTCGTTGTACAGCGACACGTTGCCGGAGACGACGGGGAAGTCGAGCGCGCGGCAGGCTTCGCCGATGCCTTCGATGCAGCCCACGAACTGCCCCATGATCTCGGGCTTTTCGGGATTGCCGAAATTGAGATTGTCGGTGACGGCGAGCGGCTCCGCGCCGACGGATGTCAGGTTGCGCCAGCATTCGGCGACGGCCTGCTTGCCGCCCTCCAGCGGGTCGGCGGCGCAATAACGGGGGCTCACGTCGAGCGAGAAGGCGAGACCCTTCGGCCCCTGTTCGACGCGCACCACCGCGGCATCGCCGCCCGGGCCGATCGCGGTATTGCCCTGGATGAGGTGGTCGTACTGCTCCCAGATCCAGCGCCGCGAGCACATATCGGGCAGGCCCAACATCTTCACGAGCACATCGGATATATCATTCCGTGCCGGTACGTCGGCAGGGGAAAGCGGCTTCGGCCTGTCCGCCTTCACGAAGGGGCGATCATATTCTGGCGCCTGATCGCCGAGATCCTTGATCGGCAGGTCCGCCATCACTTGCCCATGCCGGCGGATGCGGAAGCGCAGGTCGTCCGTTGTCCTGCCGACCACCGCGAAGTCGAGGCCCCATTTCACGAAGATCGCCTCGGCATCCCTTTCGCGCGCCGGGTCGAGCACCATGAGCATGCGCTCCTGGCTTTCCGAAAGCATCATTTCGTAGGCCGTCATGCCTTCCTCGCGGCAGGGCACCTTGTCGAGATCGAGTTCGACGCCGAGATCGCCCTTCGCGCCCATTTCCACAGCGGAGCAGGTGAGGCCGGCTGCACCCATATCCTGGATCGCGATGACCGCGCCCGACGCCATTAGTTCGAGACAGGCTTCGAGCAGAAGTTTCTCGGAGAAAGGATCGCCAATCTGGACTGTCGGGCGCTTCTCTTCCGTGTCCTCGTCGAATTCGGCCGACGCCATGGTTGCACCATGAATGCCGTCTCGCCCTGTCTTCGAGCCGAGATAGACGAGAGGAAGACCGACGCCCTTCGCTTCCGAATAGAAAATCTTGTCCGTGTCGGCGAGGCCTGCCGCGAAGGCATTGACGAGACAATTGCCGTTGTAGCTCGGATCGAAATTCACCTCGCCACCCACCGTCGGCACGCCGAAGGAATTGCCATAGCCGCCGATGCCGGCCACGACGCCGGAGACGATGTGGCGCGTGCGCGGATGATCCGGCTCGCCGAAGCGCAGCGCATTCAAGGCCGCGATGGGGCGCGCGCCCATTGTGAAGACGTCGCGCAGGATACCGCCGACGCCCGTTGCCGCGCCTTCATGCGGTTCGATGTAAGAGGGGTGGTTGTGGCTTTCCATCTTGAAGATGATGGCTTGCCCGTCGCCGATATCGACGACGCCCGCATTCTCGCCCGGGCCGCAGATGACGCGCGGTCCCGTGGTCGGCAGCGTGCGCAGCCACTTCTTGGAGGATTTGTACGAGCAATGCTCGTTCCACATGGCGGAGAAGATGCCGAGCTCGGTGAGTGTCGGCTCGCGCCCGATCAGATCGAGAATGCGCTGATATTCGTCCGGTTTCAGCCCGTGTTCCGAAATCAGTTCCGGCGTGATTGCAACGTCGTTCGGTATCACGCCACCGCCTCCAGCACGCTTTCGAAAAGGGCACGTCCGTCGGTCGCGCCATTCATCGGTTCGATCATGTTCTCCGGGTGCGGCATCATGCCGAAGACGTTGCCGCGTTCGTTGAGGATGCCTGCGATGTCGTTCAGCGAACCATTCGGGTTCGTGCCTTCCGCATAGCGCAGTCCCACGCGGCCTTCGCCTTCGAGACGCTTCAATGTTTCCGGATCGGTGAAATAGTTGCCGTCGCCATGCGCGACCGGGCAGCGCCAGACCTCGCCCCGTTTGTATTTTCGCGTGAAGTCCGTATCGGCATTCGCGACTTCGAGCTTCACTTCCTTGCAGACGAATTTGAGCCCGGCATTGCGCATCAGTACGCCCGGCAGCAGTCCGGCCTCGCAGAGAATCTGAAAGCCGTTGCAGATGCCGAGAATGCGCACGCCCTTGTCAGCGGCCTTCGCAATCGCCGGCATGATGTGGCCGCGGGCCGCGATGGCGCCGGTCCTGAGATAGTCGCCGTAGGAAAACCCGCCGCACAGCACGACGAGATCAAGGTCGGGCAGTTCCGTGTCGGCGTGCCAGATGGCCTGCGGTTTCGCGCCCGTGATGTTTTCGAGCGCGTAGAGCATATCGCGCTCGCGGTTCGAGCCGGGAAAGACGACGACGCCAGACTTCATGCTCACTTTTCGTCGAGCTCCACCGCATAGTTTTCGATGACGGTGTTCGCGAGCAGTTTCTTGCTCATCTCCTCAAGGGCAGCTCTCGCCTTCGCCGGATCCGTCTCGTCGAGCTCGACCTCGAAGAGCTTGCCCTGTCGTACACTTGCGACACCGGAAAAGCCGAGCGAGCCGAGCGCGCCCTCGATCGCCTTGCCTTGCGGGTCCAGAACGCCGTTCTTCAGCGTGACCTTGATGCGCGCCTTCATGCTTCCTCGCTACTTACGAACGTCACTTTACAAGCGTGGGGCCGCGCCGCTTCGGCTCATTCTCGACCAGCACGCCGAGACGCCGCGCGACTTCCTGATAGGCTTCCACAAGTCCGCCCATGTCGCGGCGGAAACGGTCCTTGTCCAGCTTGTCGTTGGTTTCCTTGTCCCAGAGGCGGCAGCAATCCGGGCTGATCTCGTCCGCCAGCACGACACGCACCATGTCGCCTTCATAGAGACGGCCGAACTCGACCTTGAAGTCGACGAGGCGGATGCCGATGCCGAGGAAAAGGCCGGTCAGGAAATCATTGATCCTGAGCGCGAGCGCCATCATGTCGTCGATCTCCTGCGGCGTTGCCCAGCCGAAGGCCGTGATGTGCTCTTCGGAGACCATCGGATCATGCAGTTCGTCGTTCTTGTAATAGAACTCGATGATCGAGCGCGGCAGGACCGTGCCTTCCTCGATGCCGAGGCGCTTCGACAGCGAGCCCGCGGCAACGTTCCGCACCACCACCTCGCAGGGGATGATCTCGACTTCGCGGATCAGCTGTTCGCGCATGTTGAGCGCGCGGATGAAATGCGTGGGCACGCCGATCTCGTTCAGCTTCGTGAAGATGAATTCCGAGATGCGGTTGTTGAGGACGCCCTTGCCCTCGATGGTGGCGCGCTTGGTCGCGTCGAAGGCGGTCGCATCGTCCTTGAAGTGCTGCACGAGCGTGCCCGGTTCCGGGCCTTCGTAAAGCACCTTCGCCTTGCCTTCATAAACGCGTCTGCGCCGGCTCATGTCATGATTCCAATCGTTTGACCCGGAAGGCGGGTCCGGGGGTCGCGGGGATCCCCGCGCGGATTTCGAAGCCGCCTCTCAAGCGGTGGGAGTGCCGGAAAAGGCTTTGGAATCGGCTCTCCGGCGTGCGCAAGGTATCTCAAGGCCCGATGCGATACAACGAAGCTGTGCTGCGGCGCAACCCTCCCGAAAAGCTCCCGGAAATCAGCGCCTTAGACAATTGGCCGCAGGCTTCCGGCTGTCGTCCGATCGCGGTTGATTTGAAGGGGCCGGACCGCTATGCCTAGGGCCAAACAGGGGCGCGCCCGCACGGGGACCGTCGCCTCATGAACCTTGAACGGAGTGCCATTTTCCATGTCCACCTTCGACAAGCGCGAGGACGGTTTCGAGAAGAAGTTCGTTCATGACGAGGAGCTTCGCTTCAAGGCGGCTGCCCGGCGCAACAAGCTGCTCGGTCTGTGGGCCGCGGAAAAGATGGGCCTCACGGGCGAGGCTGCCGATGCCTACGCGAAAGAGGTCGTTGCGGCCGATTTCGAGGAAGCGGGCGACGAGGACGTCTTCCGCAAGGTCCGCAAGGACTTCGACGCCAAGGGCGTCGACCAGTCGGATCACCAGATCCGCCGCACCATGACCGAACTCATGGACGAGGCGATCCGCCAGCTGCAGAGCTGAGCGAGACTATTCGCCGAAGATGGAGATGCTGCCGAGCAGCAGGATTTCGTCCGGCGTGGCACCTTCCATCGGCAGATGGACGATCTCGAGCCGGAGGAAATCCCGGTTGATGCCGCAGAGGCGGCCTTGCGTCACGTGGGGCCGCTTCTCGCTTGTGACCATCCGGTAGACGCCCGCATTATGGGCGACGTGGTCCGGATGATAGAAATCGGAAATCGTCATGCCCGTCGGGTCGAAATCGAGCCAGCGGGTCAGCGTGGTGCCGACGACGCGGAGCCGCCAGTCCTCGCGGTCGGGGTCGGCAGGTTCCAGCACGAAGAGGCTCGGGAGCAGGGCCGCGGCTTCCCTGCAGGGGAGCTGGGCGCGCGAAAGCAGCCGGCCGTTCTTGCGGTGCCGTTCCCAGAAATCGATGAGCAATTGGGATTGCGGATGCGAAGCCGCGGCGGTCGGAACGACATTCGTCTCGATCCGCGTCACGCGATCTCGTGTCGCGCCGCTTCTCGGGCGGGCATCCGCAAACATGGGGTCGTTCCTGGCTTTGCCGCGGCCCGCTTTCGGCGCCGCTTTGTCCCATGTCACCAGCAAAGCC
Organism: Parvibaculum sp.; assembly: GCA_017642695.1. Taxonomy (GTDB): domain Bacteria; phylum Pseudomonadota; class Alphaproteobacteria; order Parvibaculales; family Parvibaculaceae; genus Parvibaculum. The sequence goes on from JAEPQD010000002.1 coordinate 750,278, forward strand.
ATAAGAAGCTGTTAAGAGCGGCGCTTTCGTTCGTTTCGGGTTACTCGCGGGTCGCTGCCGCGCTCAGCAGTGCGGCAAAACTGTCCGCGGCGGCTTTCCGTGCCTCCGTCTCGCTGAGGCCCGATATGCTGTTTGCCGCCGATTCCTTCGTTCGATGCATGGCGGCCCAGGCGATGATCTCGATCGCGAACCGCGCCGCGAGACGCAGGGCGATACTTGGCGAACCCGTCCGCCCGGACACCTTCAGAGCGACCCTGGCGATGTCGTCACGGTAGTGACTGCGCATATCGGTGGAGAGCAGGGCGTCGAATTCCGGTAGCTCCGGCGCACAGTGGTCGAGCAGCCAGATTGCGCGTCTCGCCTCGTGCAGTATGTCGTAGAGTTCGGTGCCGATGGCCACCAGTGCCTTCGGTCCGGGCGCGGCGTCGGGCGCCAGCGCCTCTCGCAGGGCGGGCCATTTGGCGACTTCCGTCACCCGTGCCGCATAGACCGACACGGTCTCGCCGGTCCCCGGTTCGGCGAGGGGGAGTGTGAGCCCGTCGAGGGGCTGGCCACAGACCTTCAGCACCGCCAGATGGAACAGCGCCTCCTTGCTCGTCACGTAGAGGTAGAGCGTGCCGGTGGAGACGCCCGCGGCTTTTGCCACATCCGCCATCTGCGTGCGGCGGATTCCCGTATCGGTGAAGCAGGCGACGGCCGCCTCGGCGATGTCCTCGATCTTCTGCGGCGCTTTTTTGCGGGGCACGGGGCCTCCTTCCCGTCGGGCAAACGAATCGTCTTGACTCCAAAAATAAATGAATGAATCATTCAGTCAAGAAATTTGGATGGGAGAGAGAACCATGATCCGCCTCTGTTGTTCTGTGCTGTTCGGCCTGCTGCTCGCCGCTTCCGCCTCGGCGGGGGAGTGGCCGCACTATGGCGGCGATGCCGGCGGCATGCGCCATTCGGCGGCGGCGGAGATCACGCCAATCAACGTCGAGAACCTGACGCGCGCCTGGCTTTTCCGTACCGGCGACATGACGGCCCGTGCGGACGACATGAAGCACAGTGCCTTCGAGGGAACGCCGGTTCTCGTCGCGGGTTCGCTCGTCTTCTGCACGCCCTTCAACGAGGTGGTCGCGCTCGATCCCGGCACCGGCGCCCCGAAATGGCGCTACGACCCGAAGATCGCGACGGGGTACCGGCCGGGCAATCAGTTTGTCTGCCGCGGTGTCACCTCGTGGACGGATGCCGCCGCTGCGCCGGATGCGCTCTGTGCGACGCGCCTCTTCATGGGCACGACGGATTCCCGCCTCATCGCGCTCGATGCCGCAACCGGCCAGCCCTGTCTCGGCTTCGGTAGGGACGGCGAAGTGAAAATCGATCCCGGCATGGACCTGCAATGGCCCGGCGAATTCCAGATCACCTCGCCGCCCGCCGTCGCGCGCGGTGTCGTCGTGGTCGGCTCCGCGATCAGCGACAACCGCCGCGTCGATGCGCCGAAGGGCACCGTCCGCGCCTTCGATGCGCGCACGGGCAAGCCTGTCTGGGAGTTCAACCCTATCGTACGCGGGGCGGAGGACCATCCAGAGAGCTGGCCGCGCGGTTCCGTCGCGCACCATACGGGCCATGCGAATGTCTGGGCGCCCATGTCGGCGGACGAGGCGCGCGGGCTCTTCTTCCTGCCAACCTCTTCGCCGAGCCCCGACTTCTTCGGCGGCGAGCGCGCGGGCGACAACCGTTACGCGAATTCCGTCGTCGCGCTCGACGCTGCAACGGGCGAGGTCCGTTGGTCCTTCCAGACCGTTCATCACGACGTCTGGGACTACGACGTGCCTGCGCAGCCGAGCCTTGTCACCGTTGATTGGAAGGGCGCGCCGAGAGACGCCGTGGCGCAGGTGACGAAGACGGGTTTCGTCTTCCTGCTCGACCGCGATACCGGCGAACCGCTTTTCGAGGTGGAAGAAAAGCCCGTGCCGCAGGGCGGCGCGCTTGGCGAGTTCCTGTCGCCGACGCAGCCGATCCCCGTCGCGCCGCCGCCGCTCGTGCCGCAGGAGTTGAAACCGGAGGAGGCCTGGGGCCTTACGCCCTGGGACCGCGCGGCCTGCCGCGAGAAGATAGCTGCGATACGCTCCGAAGGTCTTTTCACGCCGCCTTCCGAACAAGGAACGCTGATGTTCCCCTTCACCGGCGGCGGCGCGAACTGGGGCAGTGCGGCTTTCGATCCCGCCACCTCCACGCTCTTCATCAACACGAGCCGCGCGGGCCACGTCATCGCGCTGATCCCGTCGGAGAATTTCGAGGCGGCGAAGGCGGCAGCGCCCAATGAGGAGATTTCCCCGCAGGCGCCGACGCGCTGGGCGGTGAAGCGGGAGCTTCTGCTGTCGCCGCTCGATCTTCCCTGCAATCCGCCGCCCTGGGGCATGCTCACCGCCGTCGATCTTTCGACCGGTACGATCAAATGGGAAAGCGTGCTCGGCACGCCGCGCGACCTCGCGCCGGTTCCCGTCACCTTCAAATGGGGCACGCCCAATTTCGGTGGTCCCATCGTCACCGCGGGCGGCGTCGTCTTCATCGGGGCGGCGATGGACAATTACCTGCGCGCCTTCGATGCGGCGTCGGGCGAGGAGCTCTGGAAGGGCCGCCTCCCGGCGGGCGGGCAGGCGACGCCCATGACCTATCAGTGGGAGGGACGGCAATATGTCGTCATCGCCGCCGGCGGTCACGCGCGTGCCGGCACGAAGCTAGGGGATTTCGTGGTGGCCTTCGCACTGCCGCATGGGAAATAGTGGAGACCTCACCGCAAGGGAGGTTCCATGTTCCGCGTCGATCCCTACGAGCCCATCGGGACGTTGAAGCCCTTTGGCCGCGACATCTGGACCGTCGACGGTCCGGTGATCGGCATGAAGTGGCTCTGGACGGAGCTTCCTTTCCCCACGCGCATGACGGTGGTGCGTCTCTCGAACGGAGATCTCTGGGTGCATTCGCCGGTTGCGCTGTCGGGCGGGCTCAAGGCGGAACTCGCCGAGCTCGGTCCCGTCCGCCATCTCGTCGCGCCCAACAAGATTCACTACTGGTGGGTGGGCGAATGGCGGATTGCCTGTCCCGATGCGTGCGCTTTCGCCGCGCCCCGCGTCGAGGAAAAGGCGGCGCCACACGGCATCTCCTTCGATCGTGAACTTGGCGACGCGCCGGAAGAGGCATGGGCGGGCGAGATCGACCAGGTGCTGGTGCCGGGCCGTTTCATGACGGAAGCGGTGTTCTTTCACCGCGCTTCCGCGACGCTCATCCTCGCCGACCTTATCGAGAATTTCGAACTCTCCCGGGTTCACGGCGCTTTCGGTCGTTTCCTGATGCGGCTCGGCGGCGTCGTGCATCCACACGGCTCCATGCCGAAGGATCTCCGCGCGACGTTTCACGGCCACAAGGACGATGTGAAGCGTGCCGTCGAAACGATGATCTCATGGCAGCCGGAGCGCATCGTGCTGTCGCATGGCCGCTGCTACGAGAAAAACGCCGCCGGCGAGCTGCGCCGTGCCTTCCGCTGGGCGGGCGTTTCCTGAAAATCCTCCCGCCGCTTGAGTTTTGCCGCTCTTCGCCCGCACAATCGCCGGACAAGAAACAGAAGAAGGGGAGGAAAGCCCATGAGCGACTACGAGAACGTCACCATCGAGAAGCGAGGTCCGGTTGCGCTTGTGCGTTTCGACCGCAAGGGCGCGCGCAACGCTTTCAACCAGCAAACCATTCTCGAACTCACCGATGTCGCCCGCCGCTTTCAGGACGATCTTGAAACTCAGGCCGTGGTGCTGACCGGCACGCGCGAGGCGTTCTCCGGCGGTATCGATCTCAAGGAGCGCGCGTCGCGCGCCGTCACGGCGGGCAGCGATCTCGAACTTCGCCAGACCTACTATCGCGGTGTGAAGCTCTGCCAGGCCTGGGAGGACATGCCGCAGATCACGGTTGCTGCCATCGAGGGCATGGCGGTCGGCGCGGGCGTCGCGCTGCCGCTCGCGCTCGACTGGCGCGTGATGGGGAAGGGTGCCTTCCTCTATGTGCCGGAGGTGAAGATCGGCATCAACCTGCAATGGGGCGCGCTGCCGCGCCTCATCACGCTGGTGGGCCCCGCCCGCGCGAAACGCATCTGCATTCTCTGCGAGCGCATGGGCGCGGAGCACGCGCTCGACTGGGGTCTCGTCGACGAGATCGCGGAGGATGGGCACGTGGTCGAGAAGGCGATGGAACTTGCCTCCGCCGCCGCGGCGATGCCCGCGCCTGCGGTGCGCATGGTCAAGGAAGCGGTCAACGCGACGGCGAACGCGCTACACAAGGTGAGCGCCTATGCCGATGCCGACCAGAGCCAGCTTTCGACCAATTTCCGTTCGGCGCAGGAAGAGAGCGACAGGTTCGTGAAGGGAAAGCGCTAGGTTTCAGGCTGCGGCTTCCTTCACCTTCAGCCGCGTCGCGATCTGCTCCAGCGAATGCAGGTGGTTTCCTTCCTTCACGAGATCGTAGACCGTGACGTTGAGCGCCCGCAGCGATTTCCTGACGATCTCGCGCGTCTCCGGATGTTCGTCGAAGTCGATCACGTTGACGCAGCAGGTGTTCTGGTCGAGCGCGGCGAAGGTCGCGAGACCCGTGCCGAGCGCCCAACCGATGACGAGCCGGTTGATGCCGCCATGCGCGACCAGCGCCAGCGTTTCCCATTCGGGTTCGGCGATCAGGTTCTCCAGCGCCTCGCAGACGCGCGCGTTCACTTCCTCGAAGCTGTCGCCGCCATTGTAGCGGGCGCCCGGCTCATGCGCGTTGCGGAAGGAATAGGCGATGTCGTTCAGGTCCTTGATCTGCTCGCGGAAGAAGGCGTCGCCCCTGATCTCCACGAAATGGTCGAGCGGTTCGATCTCGATCCCGCGCCCTTCGAGGATGAGCCCCGCCGTTTCCATCGAACGGGGAAAGCTCGAGGTCACCGCGCGATCGAACGGAATTTTCGCCAGCGCCTTGCCGGTCAGGCTTGCCTGTTCGCGGCCCCAGTCCGTCAGCGGTACCACCGCCGGATCGGCAACGCGGTTACCCTTGTCGTCGACATAGGACACGTCGCCATGGCGAAAGAGATAGATGCGGCGGCGGCGCGAGCCGTCGAAGGCGGTGCGAAGCATGGATAGTCCCCCGAGTGCGGAATGTCGTTTGCCGCGCAGTATAGGCAGGAATGTGACGGCGGGGTGAACCCTTACTCCGCCGCCTTGCCCTGCTTTGCCATCGCTTCCTTGCCGAAGACGCGGGCGAAGATCGTGTCGACATGTTTGGTGTGGTAGCCGAGGTCGAAGCGTTCCTCGATCTCCGCGTCGGTGAGGTACTTCTTCACGTCCGCATCGGCCTTGAGCAGTTCGAGGAAGTTGCCTTCGCCCCGCCAGACCGGCATCGCATTCCGCTGCACGAGGCGGTAGGCGTCCTCGCGGCTCGCGCCCTTCTGCGTCAGCGCCAGCAGCACGCGCTGCGAATGGACGAGCCCGCCGAGCTTGTCCATGTTCTTCTGCATCTGCTCGGGGTAGACCAGCAGCTTGTCGATCACGCCGGTGAGCCGCGCGAGCGCGAAGTCGAGCGTCACGGTCGCGTCCGGGCCGATCATGCGTTCGACGGAGGAATGCGAGATGTCGCGCTCATGCCAGAGCGCCACGTTCTCCATCGCTGGAATGCTCATGCCGCGAACGAGGCGCGCGAGGCCGGTCAGGTTCTCGGTCAGCACCGGGTTCCGCTTGTGCGGCATCGCCGACGAGCCCTTCTGGCCTTCGGAGAAGAACTCCTCCGCTTCCAGCACTTCGGTGCGCTGCAGGTGGCGGATTTCCGTGGCCACACGCTCGATGGACGACGCGATGACGCCGAGCGTCGCGAAGAACATCGCGTGCCGGTCGCGCGGGATCACTTGCGTCGAGACGGGCTCCGCTTCGAGGCCGAGCGCCTTGGCGACATGCTCTTCCACGCGCGGGTCGATATTGGCGAAGGTGCCGACCGCGCCGGAGATCGCGCAGGTCGCGATTTCCTTGCGCGCATTCACCAGCCGCTCGCGGCAGCGTTCGAACTCCGCATAGGCTTCCGCCATCTTCAACCCGAAGGTCACGGGTTCGGCATGGATGCCATGGCTGCGGCCGATGCAGACCGTGTCCTTGTGTTCGAAGGCGCGGCGCTTGATCGCGGCGAGAAGCTCGTCCATGTCGTTGAGCAGGATGTCGGAGGCGCGCGCAAGCTGCACGTTGAAGCAGGTATCGAGCACGTCGGAGGACGTCATGCCCTGGTGGACGAAGCGCGAGTCCTCGCCGATGAATTCCGCGAGATGCGTCAGGAAGGCGATGACGTCGTGCTTCACCTCGCGTTCGATCTCGTCGATCTTCGCGACATCGAATTTGGCCTTGTCGCCCCGCTCGCGGATGTTCTTCGCGGCCTCCTTCGGGATCACGCCGAGCTCAGCCAGCGCCTCGCAGGCATGCGCCTCGATCTCGAACCAGATGCGGAACTTGGTCTCGGGTTCCCAGATGGCGACCATTTCCGGTCGCGAATAGCGCGGGATCATCGGGCGCCTCTCAAGGGGTTGGCGGGAATGGGAAGGAACGGGCAGGGTTTAGCACCGGGGGCCCCGGCCCTCAAGAGGAGGCTTCCTGTGGCGCTCTCCGGGCCTTGGGGCTAGGCTTTCCCCAAGGGAAAAGCAAAAACAGGGGAGGGGCTCATGGACAGCAATCTGAAGGGGGCGAAGCCGGTCTTGCCGGAGCTCGCGAAGCTCGACGCCACGGCGCAGGCCGATCTGGTGCGCAAGGGCGAATTGACGGCGCTCGATCTCGTCGAGGCCGGCATTTCCCGCATCGAACAGGTGAACGGCCAGGTGAACGCCGTCGTCGCCACCTTCTACGACAAGGCGCGCGAGGCCGCGAAGGGGAAGCTCCCGCAAGGCCCCTTCACCGGCGTGCCGAACCTCGTGAAGGATCTCGACAATCTCAAGGGCACCTCCGCCACCTCCGGCTCACGCTTTCTCGCGCAGAATGTCTCGCCGGAAACGGACCCCATCATCGCCGGCAAGGAGAACGCCGGCTTCGTCATGGTCGGCAAGAGCAACACGCCGGAATTCGGGCTCCTCGGCACGACGGAATCGTTGCTGCTGGGGCCTTGCAACAATCCGTGGAACCTCGCGCATTCGCCGGGCGGTTCGTCGGGCGGTGCGGCGGCGGCCGTCGCGTCGGGAATGGTGCCGGTCGCGCATGCGACCGACGGCGGCGGGTCGATCCGCATTCCCGCTTCCTGCTGCGGCGTCTTCGGGTTGAAGCCGAGCCGAGGCCGCATTGAACTCGGCGAGCGCCAGCTTCCGGGCGATATCGGTTTCCAGCATTGCGTTTCGCGCAGCGTCCGCGACAGCGCGACGCTTCTCGACGCGACGGAGCGCAAGGGGCCCGCTGCTGTGCTGCCGTCCGTCGGCAAGGTGAGCGGTCCGGGCAAGAAACGCCTCCGGATCGCCTTCGGCACCATGAACTACAAGGGCAGGGAGCCCGCGGCCGATGTGAAGGCCGCGATCGAGGATGTGGCGAAGCTTTGCGCCGATCTCGGTCATGAGATCATCCCCGCGAAGAACACGATCGACGGCAAGGCCTTCGAGGATGCGTTCCTCGCTGCCTGGGCGTCGGGCCCGGCTGAACTCGTCGCTCTGGTGAAGCAGATGGGGCTTGAGCCCGAAGCCGTGCTCGAACCGTGGACGCTCGGCCTCGCCGCTCTTTTCAATGCGAAGCCGAAGGGTACGCTCGAAAACGCGCTGGCGCATTTCGAGAAGGTCACCGCCGAAACGGTTGCCTTCATGAAGGACTACGACGTCTGGCTGACGCCGGTGCTTGCCACAGCGCCGCCGAAGACGGGCGAGCAGGCGCCGACCGTTCCCTTCGACACGCTTTACGAGCGCGTCTTCAATTATGTGACCTACACGCCGCTCCACAATGTGGTGGGTACGCCGGCCATGTCGGTGCCCCTGTCGTGGAACGATGCAGGGCTTCCCATCGGCGCGCAGTTCGCTGCGTCGCCGGGGCAGGAGCGGGTATTGCTCGAACTCGCCTTCGAGCTCGAACAGGCCCGTCCCTGGGCGGACAGGTATCCGCCGGTCTTTGCAGGGTAGCAATTAACGCCGCGCGGCTTCCGCCGCCGCGGCCTCGTCCGAGATGAGGTCGAGGAGGCGGCCCGCCGCCTGTCCGGGCGGCGTTGTCACGCGCCAGATCGCACCGAAGCGGTGGACGCCCGCATGCTGCACGGCGCTGCATTCGAGGCTGAGGAGCGAGCCTTCCGCCAGAGCGCCCGCGACCTCGTGGTCGAGTGCGAAGGCCCAGCCCGCGCCCCGCTTCAGAAGTTCGAGCTTCAGCGCCGCATTGTCGACGATCAGCACATCGGTTGTGTGCACGCGGTAGTCGAAACCGTGTGCCGCCGCCTCCCGGTCCGCCACCACGATCTGGCGGTGATCGTCGAGCGCGCTCAACGGGAAGGGTTGCGGAAGCGCCGAGAGCGGATGGCCGGGTGCGGCCACCGTGTGCATCGCATGGGTTGCGAGGTCGCGTCCGTCGATCTCCTTGCCGGAGAGCCCGGCTTCCAGGCTCACGATGCCGACACGCGCGCGGCCAGACAGCACCTCTTCCAGGATGCGCGCCTCGTGGATCATACGGAGGCGCAGGTTGATATGCGGGCTTTCGGCGAGGAGTGTCGCCGCCGCTGTTGCGAGCAGCGCCGGGCTGAAGCCCGCATCGACCGCGACGGGCAGGTCCACATCCTCCCCGCCCGTCATCGCGGCGACACGCGCGTTCAGCCGGTCGAGGCGGCGGAAGACGATTTCGGCGTCTGACAGCAGCGCCCGACCTTCCGGCGTCAACTGAGGCTTGTAGCCCGAGCGGTCGAAGAGCTTCAGCCCGTATGCTTCTTCCAGGTTCGTCACCGCATAGCTCACCGCCGAGACGGCGCGGCCGAGTTGCTCCGCTGCACCCGAGAAGGTGCCCGCGTCGGCGACGGCCCGGAACACCCGGAGCTGGTCCACGAGATTGGGATGCATGGCTCTTCTTCCAAAAATCAGAAAATGATTTCCAATCTTTTTCTATTTTTTAGAGAAAGAGCAAGGGCTAGCTTCCTCCCGTCACGAGAATCGCGCGCCCATGAGCGCGCAAAAAGGAGGAAGTGGTGATGGGCATTGAACTTTCGCGGCGGGCATTCCTGAAATCGACGGCGGCGACGGCCCTTGCGGCCGGCGCCTATGGCGCGGGGCTCCGCCCGGCGCTGGCCGCCCCCGACCTCGCGAAGATGGACGCGCTGGCGCAGGCCGAACTGGTGCGCAAGGGCGAGATGACGGCGCTGGAGCTTGTCGACGCGGGCATCGCCCGCATCGAGCAGGTGAACGGCGAGGTGAACGCGGTCGTGACGACGTTCTACGAGCGTGCGCGGGAAGCGGCGAAGGGCGATCTCCCTGAAGGCCCCTTCACCGGTGTCCCGAACCTCGTGAAGGATCTCGACAACCTCAAGGGCACGCGTGCCACCTCCGGCTCGCGCCTCTTCGCGGAAAACATCTCGAAGGAAACCGATCCGCTCATCGCCTCCAACCAGCAGGCGGGCTTCGTCATGGTCGGCAAGAGCAACACGCCGGAATTCGGCCTGCTCGGCACCACGGAGTCGTTGCTCCTCGAGCCCTGCCGCAATCCCTGGAACCTCGAGCATTCGACGGGCGGCTCTTCCGGCGGTGCGGCGGCGGCGGTGGCATCCGGCATGCTGCCGCTCGCGCATGCGACCGATGGCGGCGGCTCGATCCGCATTCCGGCTTCGTGCTGCGGCGTCTTCGGGTTGAAGCCGAGCCGCGGCCGCATCCATCTCGGCGGACGCAAGATGCCGGGCGACATCGGCGTGCAGCATTGCGTGTCGCGCAGCGTGCGCGACAGCGCGGTGCTGATGGACCTGACGGAGATGAAGGGAAGCGAGGCTGTGCTCGCGCCCGTCGGCCGCGTCGAGGGGCCGGGGAAGAAGCGTCTGAAGATCGCCTTCAACACCGAGAATTATTACGGCACGGAGCCCGACGCCGATGTGAAGGCGGCGACCGAAAGCGTCGCGAAGCTCTGCGCCGATCTCGGCCACGAGATCGTGCCGGTGAAGAACCCCGTTGACGGTCGCGCCTTCATGGAGGCCTTCCTCACCGTCTGGTCGTCGGGCCCTGCGCATCTCGTCGGGCTCGCGAAGGAAAACGGCCTTGATCCGGAACGGGCGCTTGAGCCCTGGACCACGGGCCTCGCCGCTTATTTCGCATCGAAGCCGGAAGGTGCGCTCGAAGCCGCGCTCGCCCATTTCGCGATGGTAACGGAGAAGACCAAGGCGTTCATGGCGGAGTACGACGTCTGGCTGACGCCGGTGCTCGCCTCCGCGCCGCCGAAGATCGGCGAACAGGCACCGGCCGTTCCCTTCGACACGCTTTACGAGCGCACCGTCGAATATGTCAGCTACACGCCGCTCCATAACGTCGTCGGTACGCCCGCCATGTCGGTGCCGCTCTCATGGAACGAGAATGGTCTTCCCATCGGCGCGCAGTTCGCCGCGCCCATTGGCGGCGAGGGCCGTCTCTTCGAACTTGCCTTCGAGCTCGAACAGGCCCGTCCCTGGGCGCAGAAATACGCGCCGGTCTTCGCAGGCTGATCGGCGGCGCCTTCTTCCGGTCTTGATGAGGCCGCCATGCTTCCGAGGCATGGCGGCCATTTTCGTTTGAGATCATCGAAGGGGCGTCAGTTCTACATTGACAAGTCTAAGTAAGTGAATAGAGTTGCCGCCGGTCGAAAACGACGGAGGGTGTCATGACATTGCTTGAACGGTTCATCGCTCAGCGCAGCGTGTTCGAAAAAGCCTATGAAACGGGAGACTGGACGCCGCTCGGCGCGTTCTTCCACGACGACGTCGCCTATGAGGTGATGAACATGCCGTTCCATTGCGTCATCAGGGGACGCGATGCCGTGCTGGCGGGGTTCCGGCGCTCGGTCGAACGCTTCGATCAGCTGTGCATCCGCACCGTCGGCATAGAGTCGGTTGTCTACGAGGAAGGGCCGAATGTTCTCGTCCATTCGGGCATTCGCTTCAGCCGCGACGGCAGTCCGTCGATCTCGTCCCGGCTCTGGGAGATCGCGACCTACCGGGAAAATTTGATCGAACGTCTGGTGGACATTTACGATCCCGGCTCGAGCGGGGAGTTCGAGGCGTGGATGGAGAGTTGGGGAGAGGGACTCGATCCAAGCTACGTCTGAGAGGAGATGCGGTTCTCATGTTCGAGCAGTTTCGCGGTCCATACGGCGAGGCCGTCCCCGGCTTTCTCGCCGAGGCCGACACTCCGCCTGAGAGCGTCGCCCGCGAGGGCTTGGGAAAATGTCACCGCACTCAGCACCGCGATTTCTCTTCGTGCATCGGTCTTCTGCGGAGGAGGCAGACCTTGTGTCTTAGCCTGAAGCGTTCTCGCCTTGTGGAGCCAGTCGACCAGCGGTTCGAGCATTCCCGCGCCTTCCGGCGACCATCCTTCCAGGCTGAGCCACATGGCGAGCCGCGCCGTGCCTTTCCGGTCGTAGAGATCGGAGAGAAGCATAGCGGCGGCTTCCAGAGTGAAGGATTGCGGATCGTCCCTCTCGATGGCGGAGGTCAATTCATCGACGAAGCGGCGCCCGGAAAAACGCAACAGGGCTTCCAGCAGCTTTTGCCGGTTGCCGAAATGGTAGTGAACAGCAGCATCGGTAAGGCCAAGATCATGCGCGATGCGCTGAACCTTCACGCCGTTCGGACCGTCGGAGATCAGGTATCGCTCGGCCGTTTCGAGTATGACCTGTTTCGACGCTTCGACGCTGCGCCGCACCCGTTTGGTTGTGCGAGTTGCCACCGTTCCTCCTGCAATTCCGGACTCCGGAAGGAATCCGTCTCCGCCGACTGTCACCGTCATTACCATGATAAGTCAAGGTACAGGATCTGCGTACCAAGCCGTCCCGTTCCGCACTGAAAGAGAAAGGTTCTTCATGCCTCGTTCCCTTCTTCCTGAAGCCATAGAGAAATATGCTCTTTCTCTCGCTCGTGAGTCGGACGTACAGGCGAGCCTCCGGGAAGAGACCTCGCGGTTGCCTGAGGCCGGCATGCGGATCGATGCCGACCAGGGTGCCTTTCTCTCGCTCCTCGTTTCTGCCATCGGCGCAAGGCGCGCGGTCGAGATCGGCACCTTCACCGGCTACAGCGCCATCTCCATCGCCTCCGCGCTTCCCGCGGATGGCCGTCTCGTCTGCTGCGACATCAGCGAGGAATGGACGGGGATTGCTAAGCGCTACTGGAAGGAAGCGGGGCTCGATACGCGCATCGAGCTTCGCCTCGCGCCCGCGCTCGACACGCTGAACGATCTTCTTGCGAAGGACGGGGAGGGCAGCGTCGACTTCGTCTTCATCGATGCCGACAAGACCGGCTACGACGCCTATTACGAGGCCTGCCTGAAACTTCTCCGCCGAAACGGCCTCATCGCAATCGACAACACGCTCTGGGGCGGTGCGGTCGCGGAGGAGGGGAAGGGTGACGCCGACACAGAAGCCCTCAAGGCGCTCAATCTCAAGATCGCGGACGATGCACGCGTTGAAAGCTCGCTCCTCACTATCGGCGACGGCGTGACGCTGGTGCGAAAGAAATGACCCACAAAATCCGGGGACAAGTTTTTTCGCCGTGAATTGTGACAGCGCCGGTTCGGGCTTATCCCCGGCGGCTGGCGTCACCCTAAATTCGGATGTGGAAGTTCTCTTCGAACGGTGCCGGGCTAGGGCGGGGATAACCCAATATGATCCTTATACGGATGATATTGGAACGGCGGGTGGAGAGCGTTTGTGACGTTCATGTGACGGTCTGATGACAGTTGTCCGGGGATAAGTCCGAAACCTCAACGGGATCAACGTGCTGGGCCGATTCCGGCAATTGTGACAGTCGGGCCGCGTTCTGCGCGGTTTATCCCCGTTTTCAGATCAACCCCAGCGATCTGAAGCTCGCGTGGCGTCCCTTGCCGACGACGAGGTGGTCGTGCACCTCGATGCCGAGCGGTTTCGCGGTGTCGACGATCTGGCGCGTCATCTCCACATCCGCGTTGGAGGGCGTCGGGTCTCCGGACGGGTGGTTATGGACGAGGATGAGGGCTGAGGCGTTGAGTTCCAGCGCGCGTTTCACCACCTCGCGCGGATAGACCGGCGTGTGGTCCACCGTTCCCTTCTGCTGCACCTCGTCGGCGATCAGCACATTCTTGCGGTCGAGGAAGAGAATGCGGAACTGTTCCGTTGCGTTATGCGCCATGGAGGTGGCGCAATAATCGAGCAGGGCATTCCAGGAGCCGATGACGTTCTTCTTCATGACGTTCGACTGCGACATCCGGATGCCCGCTTCGCGCACGATGCGAAAATCGACGATTGCGGCTTCGGGAACCTTGAAGTCGCGAAGCCGCACCGGTGCGGCGCTCAGGGCGCCCGACAGGCTACCGAACTCTTTGAGCAATTCCTTCGCGAGCGGCTTTACATCCTTCCGCGGGATCGAACGAAAGAGGATCAGTTCGAGAATCTCGTAGTCGGGAAGGGCGTCGGGCGCTTTCAGGAAACGCTGCCGGAGGCGCTCGCGGTGGCCGGCGTAGTGCGGCTTTTCCTTCGCGCCGTTCCCCACCGGCATGGGGCCGGTCAGGCGTAGGGCGGGCAGTCGCGGCCCGCGGGGGACTTGGTGAAAATCTCGCAACCATCCGCCGTTACGCCGATGGAATGTTCGAACTGCGCGGAAAGCGAGCGGTCGCGCGTCACCGCCGTCCAGCCGTCCGACAATATCTTCACGCCCGGCTTGCCGAGATTGATCATCGGTTCGATGGTGAAGAACATGCCTTCCTTCAGCACCGCGCCCTGGCCCTTGCGGCCGTAGTGCAGCACGTTCGGCGCATCGTGGAAGACGCGGCCGAGGCCGTGGCCGCAGAATTCGCGCACGACGGAGCAGCGCTGGCTTTCCGCGAATTCCTGGATCGCGTGGCCGATGTCGCCAAGCGTCGCGCCGGGCTTCACGGCGGCGATACCGCGCATCAGCGATTCATAGGTCACGTCGACGAGGCGCTGTGCCTTGCGCGGCGCTTCGCCTGCGAAATACATGCGGTTCGTGTCGCCGTGCCAGCCGTCGAGAATGTAGGTGACGTCGACGTTTACCGCGTCGCCCTCGCGGAGCGCGCGGTCGCCGGGGATACCGTGGCAGACGACGTGATTGACCGAGGTGCAGCAGGACTTGCGAAAGCCGCGATAGTTGAGCGGCGCGGGGTAGGCGCCGTGGTCCATGCCGAATTCGAAGACGATCCGGTCGATCTCGTCGGTCGTCATGCCGGGCCGGATCTCGTCCGCCAGCAGGTCGAGCGCCTCGGCCGCTAGCCGGCCGACGCGGCGCATGCCTTCGAAGGCTTCGGCATCGTGTATCTTGATCCGCCCGATATTGCGTTCCGGGGCGTCGAGGGCTTCGGTATAGCTCATCTGGTCTTTCGCAAGGGTCTGCCGTGTTTCCACTCCTAACATAGTGCCCGGCGGCGGCATTTGAAAGCGGCGGCCGGGCGGCGCTATTCTGGGACAAATGAAACCTTGAGGAACTGCCAATGCCGCGCGTCGTGACCGCCTGCGTGCTTCTGATCGGCGACGAGATACTCTCGGGCCGGACGCGGGATTCGAATCTCGCCTATATCGCGACCCATCTGAACCGCATTGGCGTGCAGGTGCGCGAGGCGCGGGTTATCCCCGACATCGAGGAGACGATCGTCGCGACGCTGAACGAGGTGCGTGCGCGGCACGACTACGTCTTCACCACGGGCGGCATCGGCCCGACGCATGACGACATCACGGCGGACGCGGTCGCCAGGGCCTTCGGCGTCGGCATCGACTACCACCCCGAAGCCGTGCAGATCCTCGGCGATCACTACAAGGAGACGGGCGGCGAATTCACGAAGGCGCGCATGCGGATGGCACGGCTGCCGGAAGGGGCCACCATGATCGCGAACCCCTTGAGCAAGGCGCCGGGTTTCCAGATCGGCAATGTCTTCGTGATGGCGGGCGTGCCGATGGTGATGCAGGTGATGCTGGACAGCCTGACGGACCGTCTCGAAGGCGGCGCCGCGATGCAGAGCCGCACGGTCACGGGACAGATCGGCGAGGGCACCATTGCCGAAAAGCTCGGCGACCTGCAGGCCCGCCATCCGGAGGTCGGAATCGGCAGCTATCCCTATTACCGGGGCAAGGTTTTCGGCACCAGCATCGTCGTGCGGGCCACCGATTCGAACGAGCTCGACATGGTTGCGAACGAGGTTGCGGCACTGATGCGGGAGTTCGGCGTGGAGCCGGCCATGGGCGACCCTGCGTGAACCAATTGCCCGGAAATACGGGGTTTTTGTCGTATATCTGCAACAGAATTGAGCAACATTACGAAAGTTTCAGCATTTCTGCGGTTTCCGGGCGATACAATCTTTTCCGGACCGACTAAAGTTTGCGGCATGAAGGTCTGGCGGCCGCCACCCGGTAACGAAATCGGGTAGCCCGGCAGAGGGGGAACAGGCTTCGAGCTAACAGGCCTGACAACAAAATTTGGGTCACGGAGACCCGGAGGGAGAAACGACATGAAGAAGACCATCGGCATTCTGGGTATGGCTGCGGGCGCTGCGATGATGCTGTCGAGCGCTGCCTTTGCCCTCGACTCCAGCTTCGACGCGATGTCGAAGTCCGGCACGCACAAGTTCATCGTGGTGTGCACGGGCGCACCGGACACGGAAGTTTCGCAGCAGGGCGCCAACGCCACCGAAGCGCAGGCCGCGGTTCAGGCGACCGTTGCCGGCACCTGCCATCCGAAGTGGGTCGGCCTCGAAGGCTAAGCCTTACCGGCCAAACGGAATTCTGCGGAAACGGCGGTCCCTCGGGCCGCCGTTTTCCTTTTGCACGGGCGGGCGCGAGCGGGCATAGCTAGGGCATGCGGGCGCGCCGCCGCCCGCCGGGGCCCCTTGGCGAAACTGGTATACGCAGCAGACTTAAAATCTGCTTCTCGAAAGGGAGTGCGGGTTCGAGTCCCGCAGGGGCCACCAGGCCTTCGGGTGTGAGCTATGGCCCGGGAAGCCAGCCTGATGCGCTTGCGGCCAGGTAGAGCCCCGTCATCACCAGCACAATGGCCGCGGCGCGGTTGACGAGGCGGAGCGCTTCGCGCGGTGCTTTCGCCGCCGCACCGGCCGCGAGCGCCGCCCAGGCGAGCTTCACGGCGCCGATGGCGATGGTGGCGGCGAGGATGACCAGGGCCGCATCGGCGAGCGTCAGGGTGGCCATATCGAGGAAGGCAGGCAGGAAGCCGAGATAGAACAGGATCGCCTTCTGGTCGCCGAAGGTGAGCAGGAAGCCCGCCAGAAAACTTGAGAAAAGCGAGACGGGACGGGCAATTGAAGCCCCTTCCGCGGTCTCTGCGCCGGACTGCCAGAGGACCACGCCTAGCCAGACGAGGAAGACGGCACCCAGATATTTCACGATGATGAAGAACCCGCCCATCGCATCGGCGACGAGCGCCAGGCCGAAAATCGCGACGAGAATGAAGACCGCGTCCGCCACCGCGATGCCCGCCGCCGCCGCGACGCCATGCCGGAAACCGCCGGCGGCCGCGCGCGCGACCACCGTCATGACGCTGACCCCCGGCACTGCGGCGAGCAGTGCCATCGCCCCGAACAGCGCCGCAAGCGCGGCCGGCGCAATCGTCACGCTCATCGTTCAACTGCCTGAAAAATAAGGACTTTATGTATCAGCCGTGACCGGCAACCACCTGCGGCTTTTCGTGATAGAGGGCGTCCGCCGGTACGCTTTCGTCTTCCTTCAGTGCCGGATCGAACTTGTAGAGCGTCGAGCAATAGCCGCAGACGATCTCGTTCTCGCGGCCCATGTCGAGGAAGACATGCGGATGATCGAAGGGCGGCAGCGCGCCGATGCACTCGAACTCCCTGACACCAATACGGATTTCGCGGGCGCCCGCCTCGTTGCAGAATTTCGGTGTCGTGCCGCCGCTCATGTCCCGCTCTCCGTGATGTCCGACATGAGGCGAAACTAGTGGGGGCGGGGGCGCTCCGCAAGACGCTTCGAGGGCAGGAACCGTTACGTATCCGTGACGAATTGACGACCCTGCAAGTGACCGGAATCGCTGAGGTTTCACTTATCCCGGCTGACTGTCATTGAACTGTCATAAAAACGTTACAAAGACCCCGGGCGGGGCGTGAGGAGGCATCAGCGTGACGCTGGCGCGGCTTTATCCCCGGGCGACGGTGCGTGCCGGGAGACACTGCGTATATGCTCCGTAGGCAGATTATCCCCGGGTGCAGCACCCCGCGAATCCGGGGACAAGTTCTTCCGCCGGGCACCCGTTACGACGCGATTGTGAAACATGCTGTCCCGCCGGGGATAAGCCCGGACCGGCACCGTCACAATTCGTGCTCGGGACGCGCGGCGGGCGTTTATCCCCGGCGCGCGAAGAGAGGTCGCGCCCACTGCCCGCGCGGTCATTTTCGGCGCCGCAAGCGACGGAATGACCGCGCGTCTCCGTTTAGCCCTTCGCATGGCTCCGGGCGTTCGAGGCTCGAAAAGGTCCACCGGACCTTTTCGTTCGCTTGCGCGAACCGCCTCTCACTTACGAAAATGTGAGAAACGGGGTTCCGGAAGCGCTTGGTGGCGCGGAGGGCATCGGCCATAATTGACTTAATGTCAGGAACGGGCCGGGAAGAGCCCGTCCGATAACCCCCCGGGAGGAGGACCCCTATGCCGAATGCGGCCGCTTCGGGCCAGGCAAGCCATGATGCCAGCCGGCCCTTGTCGCGATGGACGCTCTTTGCCTTCGCGCTGCCCGCCGCACCCATTTCCGCCATGGGGCTTCCGCTCGTCGTTCACCTGCCGCCCTTCTATGCGGGCACGCTCGGCCTCGGGCTGGTGACGGTCGGCGCAATCTTCATGCTGGCGCGGTTCTGGGATGTGTTCACGGATCCGGTGCTCGGCATCCTCTCCGACAGATACGAGACGCGCTGGGGGCGGCGGCGGCACTGGATCGTGCTTTCCGTGCCGATCATGCTGCTTTCCGTCTACATGATCTTCATGCCGCCCGTTGCGGTGTCGGCGACCTATCTCGTGTTCTGGCTGTTCGTGCTTTATGTCGGCTGGACGCTGCTGACCATATCGCACATGAGCTGGGGCGCGGAACTCACGCCCGACTATCACGAGCGCTCGCGCGTGCAGGGCGCACGCGAAGTGGCGCTGATCCTCGGCATGGTGTTCGTGCTGACGCTGCCCGTTCTGATCGAGCAGATGAACCCGGAGAACCTCGCGCAGGCGCGCGTCGCCTCGATGGGCTGGTTCGTGCTGATCCTGCTGCCCATCGCCGTCGCGCTCGCGGTGTGGCGTGTGCCGGAACGGCCGACGCCCACGCCGGTTCATGTGCCGTTCAAACAGGCGGTCAAGGCGCTCGTGGAGAGCCGGCCGCTGCAGGTGGTGCTGGCCGCCGACCTTCTCGGTGGCGTATCGGGCGGGCTCGTCGCCTCGATGTTCCTGTTCCTCGCGGAAGACGCGCTGAAGCTCGGCAGCTATTCGAGCCTGATGCTGCTCGGCTACTTCATTTCCGGCGTCTGCTTCATTCCGCTCATTCTCTTCGTGGCGCGCCGCTTCGGCAAACACAAGACGGCGGCGGCATCGGCAATCTTCAACGCGCTGACCGTGCCGCTGATCCTGCTGGTGCCGCAGGGCAATGCGGTGGCAGCGCTCACCGTCTGGGCGCTGTGCGGCGTCAACATGGCGGCGGGTCCTTTCCTGTTCCGCTCGCTGATGGCGGACGTCGCGGATCACGACGCCGTCGTCACACGACAGCAGCGAACGGGGCTGTTCTATTCGCTGCTGACGTCGACCAGCAAGGTGGGCGCGGCCTTCGCGATCTTCATCGCCTATTCGCTGCTCGACTCGATCGGCTTCCAGGCGGGCGGCGAGAACTCCCAGGCCGTGCTCGACAGCCTGCGCGCGGTCTATGTCTGGCCGGCCTGCATCATCAGCGCGGCAGTGGCCGGCATTCTCTGGTTCTATCCGATCGACGAGGGCCGGCAGGTCGAGAACCGGCGCATCCTCGAACAGCGCGGGCTCGAAACGGCGGCGGCGGCCATAGCGATGCGCACGGGCGCGCCTTCCGACGCGCAATCCTCCGGCGTCGCGGCGGACTGAGCGATGCCGCATTTTTCTTCCGGAGGCATCGAGATCGCCTACGAGGTCGAGGGCGAGGGGAAGCCGATCCTGCTTGTGCACGGCTTTTCCGCGACGGCGGCGGACAACTGGGTGCGCACGGGCTGGGTGCAGGCGCTGACCCGCGCGCGCTACAAGGTTGTGACCTTCGATCTGCGCGGGCACGGCGCGAGCCAGAAGCTCTACGAGGCCGACGATTACGACATCGAAAAGATGGCGGGGGACGCGCTTGCGCTCCTGGACCATCTCGGCATCGACAAGGCCGACCTGATGGGCTTTTCGATGGGAGCGGGGATCGCGATGCGGCTCGCGGCGCGGCACGGGGAGCGCTTCGGCAAGGTCGTGCTCGCCGGCATCGGCGCCAAGGCGCTCGAGCCCGCCAAGCCCGGCAGCCCCATCGCCGAGGCGATGGAGGCGGCGGACCCGGCGTCGGTTTCCGACCGCTCGGCGCGTGCTTTCCGGCTCTATGCGGAAAATCTCGGGCAGGACCTGAAGGCGATCGCCGCCTGCGCGCGTGAGCCGAGGCGCGGCGGCGCGGAAGAAGCCGCGCGCGCGGTGCGCAACGAGACGCTGGTGATTGCGGGTGCGCGGGACGACCTTGCAGGCGATCCGCAGGGACTAGCGGACCTCATGATGAACGCGCGTGCCGAAATCATTCCCGGTACGGATCATATGTTCGCGCTTCCGAATCCAATGTTCAAGGGCGCGGTGATGGACTTCCTGACTGGCTGGAACTGATGTTTCCGTCCCGGTTTTCTTGGTACCCCTGTCGAGGCACAACAGGATCATGACATCTTCCCGCCTTTCCGGATGGCGCCTTGCCGCCTTTTCCGGCCCCGCGATTCCGATTTCCGCGCTCGGGCTTCCCATCGGCGTCTACCTGCCGCAGTTCTATGCCGGGCCGATGGGTCTCGGGCTTGCCGCCGTCGGTACAGTGTTCATGCTGGCGCGACTCTGGGACGTCGTCACCGATCCGATGATGGGGATCATTTCCGACCGGTTTCCGTCCCGCTGGGGAAGACGTCGCCACTGGATCGTGCTTTCCGTGCCGCTGCTTCTTGTCTGCGCCTACATGGTGTTCGTGCCGACCGCGCCCGTGACGAGCTTCTATCTCATAGGCTGGATGTTCTTCCTCTATATCGGATGGACCATGCTCACCATCTCGCACATGGCCTGGGCGGCGGAGCTTTCGGACAACTACAACGAGCGCTCGCGCATCCAGGGTTACCGCGAGGCGTTCCAGCTGCTCGGCGTACCGCTGGTGCTGCTCATTCCGGCGATCATCGAACGGATCGGCGCGGAGAACATGGAAGCCGCGCGCGTCGCGGCCATCGGCTGGTTCATCGTGCTGGTGCTGCCGGTCGCCGTCGGCGTCAACATCCTGTTCGTGCCGGAACGGAAGTCCACGCCGCAGCCGCCGCTCGACATCAAGGCGGCGGTCAGGGCGATCCTGCGCAACCTGCCGCTCCGCCGTCTGCTTGCGGCCGACTTTCTCAGCGGTTTCGCAGGCGCGGCGCTGGCCTCGATGTATATCTACGAGGCGACTTACGTCTGGGGCATCGGCTCCGTCGCGAGCTTCCTGCTGCTCATCTATTTCTTCGGCGGCATCATCTTCATTCCGGTCGTGCTGAAGCTCAGCTACCGGCTCGGCAAGCACCGCACCGTCGTCGCGGCGGGCCTTTTCAACGTTCTCTTTCCGCCGGTGATCTTCCTGATCCCGGAGGGCAATTATTATGTGGCGGCGCTGGTGCTGCTGTTTCTCGGCGTCAATGTCGGCACGACGACGACGCTCTACCGCTCAATGATGGCGGATGTGGCCGATATCGACGAACTGGAAACCGGCCAGCGGCGGACGGGGCTTTTCTATGCGCTGCTGACGCTGACGCAGAAGCTCGGCGGGGCAGTGGCGGTTGGCGTCGTGTTCTGGACGCTGGCGCTGATCGGCTTCGTGCCGGAGCAGGGGCAGAACACGCCCTCGACGCTGACGGGGCTTTCCCTCGTCTTTGTGGCGACGCCCGTCATCTGCAATGCGCTCGTCGCCGCGATCATGTGGAAATTCCCCATCGGGCTCGTGGAACAGGAGGAACTGCGCCGCAAGCTCGACGAACGCTTTGTCGAGGAAGTCGAGCAGACGGAGCGGCCGCCGAACCTGCCGTAAGAGAAGGACGTCAGTAATCCGTCAGGCACGGAAAGGCATCGGTCATCGCCTGCATCATGGCATTCCCGTATGGCTCTTCGGCCCAGAAGGGATCGCGCTCGAGTTCACTCAGGCGGGAGATCATCATGTCAGCTGCCTTGTTGCGCTCGAGCGGAATGCAGACCGGCTGTGGATTGTTCGACATCTTGATGCCCGACAGAATGAAGTCGTTCATATATACCCGGCAATCGTCGAGATAGTCGTCGCATTCGAGGAGGAACGTTTGCAGTGAATCGTCGGCCGGTTCTTCCGCCTGCGCATCGGCAAACAGCCCGAAGAATGCAAGCACGGCCGCGGCCGCCCCCAACACAGTCTTCATTTTATCCGCCCCCCAATTACCGGCTCATGCCGACCGAGGGAGCGTGCGCGCGCGGATGGGGGGCGTCAAGGTGCGGCAATGAGACAGCCGGCGATTTGGGGCGGCTTGAGCGGAGCGGCCGCCGAACCTGCCGTGAGGAAGAGACTCACTCATCCGTCAGACAGGGATAGCTTTCGAGCACGGCCTCCGCCATTGCAAGCCCGTCCGACCTCTCTGCCCATTCGGGTTCAACCCCAAGGATGAACATGTATTGGAGCACGGTGTTGGCCGCTTCATAGGGCTCGACGGGCACGCAAGCCGGGTCCGGATTGAACGAGAATTTTTCTATGAACGCCGGGATGAATGCGTGTGTATAGGCACGGCAATAATCCGGATTGCCTGCGCATTCGTCGAGAAATTCACTCAGAGACTTTTCGGGTGGTTCCTCCGCATGCGCGGGCGAGCCGATGAGTGCAAGCGCGACCGCGATTGCTCCAAAAGCCGTCTTCATCTTGTTTCACCCCCCTGCAAGCCGGCTCGTAGCCGACGGAGGGAGCGTGCGCGCGCGGATGGAAGGCGTCAAGGCTGCCTCGCCGGGGGGAGGCGCGCCCAGATGCAGCTACAACCGCCGACCCTGTCGTGAGGATCAGAAATCAAAAAGCTCGCCGAGGAAGGATTCGCGCTTCTTCTTGCGGTATTGCGGTTGCCTGTCGTCGTCGCGGCGTTCCTCGCGCTGCGGCGCGGAAGCGGGACGCTCTGCCGGACCCGCGCGCTCGATGATCTTGTCGAGTTCGCCGCGATCGAGCCAGACGCCGCGGCATTTGGGGCAATAGTCGATCTCAACGCCGCTGCGGTCGGCCATAACGAGCGTTTCATTATCGACGGGGCATTTCATGAGACGATTTCGTCCTTTCCTGCTTCGGCGCCCGGAAGAGGGCGCGTTTCCTCTATCGATATAGGTGGAGAAGCACGAACCGCCAGAGCGCGGCGGACGAAATAACGCCTGCATGCAGCCGCAGCCGCCGTGAGGCGGCCAGTCTTGAGTTTATTCTTCCACCCTCCCCTTGGGGAGGGTCAAACCGCTGCAGGCGGTTTGGGGCGGGGGCTCGGCTATCGGCAGAGTGCGCGAATTCGATTATGTGCCGAAGTTTCTCGCTTTCGTTCGGGGTTCAAAAAAGGTCCACCGGACCTTTTTTGTTCGCTTTGCGAAGCACCCCGAACCCCCGAAAAATTCTTCGCTTCGCTCGAATTTTGTCGACCCTCCCCCAAGGGGAGGGTGAAAAGAAAAGAAGTTCCGTTTACATGCAGCCGCAGCCGCCGATATTGGTCGAGCCGTTCGGATCGTAGGCGGCTTCGACGGAGCGGGCGGAGCTGTCCGCGGTGACGGCGAAGTCGGCCTTCGCCCTTTCGCGCATCGCGCCGTCCGTCATGTAGTCGATGGCGGTCATGGCAAGCGCCTTGGCGCCGTCGATGCAGGCCTTGTCGCCGAGATCGGAGGCGGCCCATTTCGCGAATTCCGGATTGTGGATCACGACATGGGGCGGCGCGCAGGCGATCATCGGATGGATCGAGGGAACGCGGTGGCTGACATTGCCCATGTCGGTGCTGCCCGAGGAGCCCGAGGGCATTTTCGACAGCGGGAAGAAGTCGCGGCCAAGCGCGCGGCCGTTCGCCTCGTAAGCCTCGGCAATCGCCATGCTGGTCTTGAGGTCGAGATAGTCGGCCTTCGCCCATTTGACGTCGACCGTGCAGCCGCTCGCGAGCGCGCCCGCCTCGAAGCAGGCCTGGACGCGCTTCTTCAGGGGTGCGAGGTCTTCCGCATCCGCGGCGCGGACATAGAAGAGAGCGTTGGTTTCGTCCGGCACGATGTTGGGCGCGGCGCCGCCCTTCTTGATGATGCCGTGGATGCGCTCGGTCGGCTTGATATGCTGGCGGAGCTGGGCGATCGCCTGATAGGCGGTGATGAGGGCGTCGAGCGCGTTCAATCCCATATGCGGCATGGCTGAGGCATGCGCCGAGCGGCCGTGATAGGTGACGGAGACTTCCGAGACGCAGATGCAGGGCATGGTGACGAGGTCGACGCCTGCCGGGTGGACCATCATCGCGGCATCGACGCCCGCGAAGGCGCCTTCCTGCGCCATCAGTTCCTTGCCGCCGCCCATCTCCTCCGCCGGGGTGCCGAGATAGCGGACGCGGCCGGGGAGCTTCGAGCCGAGCTTCGCGAGTGCCAGCGACGCGCCGAGGCCCGTGGTCGCGATGATGTTGTGGCCGCAGGCATGGCCGATGCCGGGGAGCGCGTCATATTCGGAGAGGATCGCGACTTCCGGCCCGCGTTCGCCGAAGCTCGACGCGTAAGCCGTGGGAAGGCCGAAGGCGCCGCGCGTGACGGGAAGGTCGGCCGCGTCGAGCGCGGCGGTGAGGATGCGGGCCGCCTCGTGCTCGTGGAAGGCGAGTTCGGGCTTCGCATGGATCGCGTGGCTGACGCCGAGCAGGCTCGACGACATGGCGTCGATTGCGTCGCAGACTTCGCGCTTCAGGGCGGCGGCTTCGGTCATCTCGTTCTCCCCGTGTTTTGAATGAGCGTAGACCCTCGGGGGCCGGTTTTCCAGCCGCAGGAGCGGGGCTAGACTGCGCCGCGAAAGGACCTTCCATGGAATTCTTCGAGACGGATGACGGGGTGCGGATCGCCTATGCGGTGGCGGGCGAGGGGAGCCCCGTCGTGCTCGCGCATGGTTTCGCCTCCACGCATGCCGTGAACTGGGTGGCGACGGGATGGGCGAAGGTGCTCACGGGAGCCGGCTACCGCGTCATCATGCCGGATATGCGCGGACACGGGGAAAGCGGGAAGAGCCATGACAAGGCCGATTATACGCTTGCCGCGATGGCGGGCGATCTCGTGGCGCTGCTCGATCATCTGGGCGAGCCGGGGGCCGACCTGATGGGCTATTCGATGGGCGCGATGGCGGCGCTTGTCGCGGGCATGGAATATCCCGACCGTTTTGACCGGATCGTGGCGGCGGGTGTCGGGGCGCGGCTGCTCGATCCGAAGAGGGACCCTGGGCCCGTCATCGAGGCGCTGCTGACCGAAGACCCGTCGGGCATCGAGGACAAGAGCGCGCTTCTCTTCCGAACCTTCGCGGACCAGAACAAACAGGACCGCGAGGCGCTTGCCGCCTGTTTCGAGGCGGTGCGCGCGCCCTTCCCGGTGGAGGGGCTCGGCGGCATCAGGCGGCCGGTGCTCGTCGTTGCGGGCGAGACGGACGTACAGGCCGGTGCGCCGGGGCCGCTCGCCGAGCGGATACCGGGCGGCGAGGCCGCCGTGGTGCCGAAGCGCGACCACATGAAGACGGTCGGCGACCGCGGCTACAAGGAAGCGGTGCTGAAATTCCTCGGCGGTTGATCAGCGGGCGGTAAGCGGCGCGAAGCCGAGATGCATGCCCGCATCGGTGATGAGGGTTTCGCCGGTGATGTGGTCCGAGCCTTCGCCGCAGAAGAAGACGACGGCGGTCGCGATATCTTCCGGCGTGCCGGCGCGCTGGAGCGGCGTCGATTCTTCCTGCTGGCGCCTGATGCCCTCGAAGGTCTGCTGGCCGAAGCGGTCGGAAAACCAGCGCGTGCCGATGAAGCCGGGGCAGACGGCGTTGACGCGGATCTTCGGCGCGAGGGAGCGGGCGAGCGAGAGCGTCATGGTGTTGAGCGCGCCTTTCGAGGCGGCATAGGCGACGGAAGAGCCGATGCCGGTGACGCCCGCGATGGACGAAACGTTCACGACCGAACCCTTGCCTGCTTCCTTCATGTGGGGCGCGCAGGCGCGGATCATCTGGTAGGCGCCGACGACGTTCACCTTGTAGATCCAGAGGAAGTCTTCGGCGTCGAGCTCGTCGAGTTCGGCATGGTTCGCGAACTTGGTGCCGCCCGCATTGTTCACCAGCACGTCGACGCGGCCCCATTTCTTCACGGTCTCGTCCACGATGCGGCGGCAATCGGCATCCTCACCGACATCTCCCTGAGCCAGCAGCGCCTGAACACCCTTCGCCTCGCAGGCGGCGAGCGTCTCCTTCGCCTCCGTCTCGCTCTTCGTGTAGTTGATGACGACGTTGCAGCCCTTGTCCGCGAGTTGCAGGGCGACGGCGGCGCCGAGACCGGTGGCGGAACCCGTGACGATGGCGACCTTGTTCTTGAGCGACGACATGCGCTTCTCCCTCGTGTGATTTTGCGGGGAGTGTAGCGGGGGCGGGGGGCGATCCCAACCGGAGATGGGGGCAGATGTGCGGTTCCGACTAATCGTCAGACAGAGGCGGTTCGGGCGGAAAGCGGAAGGCGGCGAGGATGAGCCGGTCGTTCAGCCGGTCGCGGCGCGCGGGCGAGGTTTCGAGGTCTATCGAAACACGGCCGTGGGGCTCGTGGCGCATTGCGGTGCCGCGGGCGAAGCCGACGCCCGGCACGTCCAGAGCCACATCCGTTCCAATCGCGGGAAGCGGCGTGACCTCGACGATGGCGCCCGTTGCCGACATTTCGTGAACAAGGCATTCGG
Organism: Parvibaculum sp.; assembly: GCA_017642695.1. GTDB lineage: Bacteria > Pseudomonadota > Alphaproteobacteria > Parvibaculales > Parvibaculaceae > Parvibaculum. The sequence continues at coordinate 776,560 of JAEPQD010000002.1, forward strand.
CGTCGACCCCGGCATAGACGATGCGGCCCTCGATGCGCGTGGCGATGCGACGGAAGCGGCGGCGCTCCGCGTCCGTTTGAGGCGTTCCGGCGATTTCAGAGGGCTCGGCCATGACAGGTGTCTCCGGTCCTCAGGCTAGAGCCCGGAGGTTGCCAAATCCTTGCCGCGCCCCATCTCAATGGCAGACACGGATGTCAGGACAAATGGAGAGATTCGTCATGGGACGGCTGGTATCGGGCAAGGAACACAAGTCGGGCTACGAGACCAATCCGAAGCATCTGCTGCGCGTTCTGCCGGCCGGCCGCCGCATCAAGATCAGCGTGGACGGCGAGACGATCGCGGAGAGTTCGGACGCCCTGGAGCTGTTCGAGGGCGAGTATGCGCCCGTCTTCTACCTGCCGCGCAAGGACGTGCTGATGGGCAAGCTCACGCCGACGGCGAGCCATACATGGTGCCCCTACAAGGGCGAGGCGAGCTACTGGAAGATCGATGCCGAAGGCGGCGACATTCAGGACGCTGTCTGGTCCTATGAGGACCCGTTCGTCGAGATGGCGGAGATAAAGGACCACATGGCCTTCTATCCGAACAAGGTGACGATCGAGGCAGACTGAGGCGCCTGGGCGTCCCGCCAATCGTCACGGCCCGCAGGATGCGGGCCATGACGCATTGCCGCACGGATATCAGGCCGGTTTCTTCGCCTCTTCCGGCAAGCTCGACAGGAAATCCGAAATCACCTTTTCGAAATCGATGCGCTTGCCGAGCGTGTTCATCGGACCGGCGGTGAGCGCGCCGTCGACGGCGATGGTCTGACCGTTGACGAAGGTGGATTCGTCGCTGGCGAGGAAGAGAGCGGCGTTGGCGATGTCTTCCGGCAGTCCGGAACGCGGCGTCGGCTGAATCTTCGCGAGATGCTGTTTCATCACTTCGGCGAACTGATCGGCGACCTGCGTGCCGAGGCCGAGACCGCTGCCGAAGATGGAGGTGGCGATGCCGCCGGGGCAGATCGCGTTCGAGCGCACGAAATGGGGCGCAAGCTCCATCGCCGCGCAGCGCGAGAAGTGGTGCACGGCCGCCTTGCAGGCGGAATAGACGAGGGGGCCATAGCCCGCCTGGAGGCCCGCGACAGAGGCGGTCGAGATGATCGAGCCGGACTGCTGCTTCTTCATGTGGGGCACGGCATATTTGTAGCCGAGGACGACGCCTTTCAGCAGCACGCCGACGGTTTCGTCGAAGCCGTTCATGTCGATCTCGGCCAGTTCGCCGCCGACGCCGCCATAGCCTGCATTGTTGAAGAGGACGTCGAGGCGGCCGAATTTCTTCACGGTGTGATCGACGAGGTTTTTCACTTCGTCTTCATGCGCGACGTTGGCGCGGCAATAGGAGAAGTTGGCGCCCAGTTCGCGCTCCATCGCCTCGCCCTTGTGGTCCTGCAGGTCGGCGGCGACGACCTTCGCGCCTTCCTTCAGAAAGAGGTCGACAGTACCGCGGCCGATGCCGCTCGTGCCGCCGGTGATGATGGCGACCTTGCCGTCGAGACGTCCCATGATTTTCTCCCTGTTTCGGTTCGATCTTACTTGCCCTTGAAGACGGGCTTTCTTTTTTCCATGAAGGCGGCGCGGCCTTCCTTGTAGTCCTCGCTGGCGAAACAGCGGGCGATCAACGCCTCGCATTTGTCGCCATCGAAATTGCCGGGCGCTTTCGTGAATTCGTCGACGACCTGCTTGGCGGTGTTGACGGTCATGGGTGCATTTTCGGCGATGAGGGCGCAGTAGTCGCGGACGACATTTTCGAGCGCGTCCCTCGTCGTCACGCGGTTGACGAGGCCCATGGCAAGCGCCTCGTCATGCGTGAAGCGGCGTGCGGTGAAGAATATCTCCTTCGCAAAGGACGGGCCGACGACATGAACGAGGCGGCCGGTGCCGCCCGCGCCATAGGCGAGACCGAGTTTCGCCGCCGGTATACCGAAGGTCGAGCCTTCGGCCGCGATCCGCATGTCGCAGGACAGCGCGATGCCGAGGCCGCCGCCGATGCAATAGCCGTCGATCATGGCGATGGTGGGCTTCGAGGCATCGGCGATGCCGTTGAAGGCGATCTCGGTCGCAGTCTCGTAGGCGAGGATGCCTTCCGGGCTGGAGCGGCTTTCGCCGAACTGCGAAATGTCGGCGCCGGCGACGAAGGCGCGGTCGCCCGCGCCGGTCAGCACGATGACGCGGACCTCGTCATCCGCCTCGAAGGCGGCGAGGATTTCCGGCACGGCCTGCCACATCTCGAGGCTGACGGCATTCAGTCGCTCGGGGTTGTTGAAGATCATCCAGCCGATCGCGCCGTCCTTCTTCGCGATCATGGAGGTGGTGGGAGAGGAGATGGTCAACGGCTTGTCCCGGATCAGGTGTTTCGCTGCCGTCTGGGATACAGGCGGGACGGGAGGCTGGCAACCGATCACTATCAAGTTGTCATTGCCGGGCCTGACCCGGCAATCCAGAGCCGCAAGGCACGGAACAAGAGGCCCCTGGATGCCCGGGTCAAGCCCGGGCATGACGCATTTTTATTGTTTTAAACAGGGGCGACGCATTCCATGCGCGGGGTGCGGTGCGGCGGCTCGGCGTCCTTGAGGTCCGCGAGGAGGTCGGACTTGAGGGAGGCATAGGCGGGATCGGTCCAGAGGTTGCGGAGCTGGCCGGGGTCTTCCTTGTGGTCGTAGAGTTCGCCCTCGGTGCCGTCATAGATCGTGCCGGGGAGATAGGCGGTGATCGTGTAACCGTCGCGATAGATGGTGCGCAGCCCTACCGTCGTGCCATCCACGTGCTGGCAGTCCCATTCGGTGAAGACGCGCTCGCGGCCCTGTTTGTCCGCGTCGGCATCGGACTTCGGCATGGGCTTGCCCTGCATCCATTCGGCGGCGGGCAGTCCCGCGATCTCGCAGAAGGTCGGCGCGAGGTCGACCTGACCGACAGGCTTTCCGACCGTCGAGGGCACGACGTTCGCCGACCTTGCGGGGCGCCAGATCATCGGCAGGCGCATCAGCGCATCGACATGATACGGGCCCTTGAAGAGGAGGCCGAACTCGCCCTGGAATTCGCCGTGGTCGGTCGTGAAGACGACATCGACATCGTCGCCCCAGCCGCGGCTCTCGATATAGGCCATGACCTTCGCGATGGCCTCGTCGATCAGCTCATTCTCGACATGGGTGAAGGCGTTGATCTCCTGCACCTGGTCGGCGGTCATGTCGCAGGCGCGGAAGTCCGGCGGCGCCTCGAAATTCGTCACGCGCTCGCCCCTGTACCATTCCATCCAGTGTCGCGGTTTGTCGCTGAGCACCTTCTCGATCTTTTCCCTGGAGCCCGGATAGAACTCCGGCAGCGGCGTGTCGCGCCAGGGATGGCGCTTCAGTTCGGACTGCGGCGGGTCCCAGGGATGGTGCGGATCGGGGAAGCTCATCCAGCAGAACCAGTCGTCCTCCGCGTCCACCGAGGAGAGCCAGTTCACCGTGCGGTCGGCCACCCAGTCGGTGTGGTAGTGCTCGCGCGCGACGGGATTGAAGTGGAGCTGGCATCCGCCGGTCTCGCCGCCGCCCGCCGCGTTCACCTGAAACTTCTCGTTGAGGTTCATGTAGAAGCCGGCGAGCTCTTCAGGATGATTCTTCTTCATCCACTCGTTGTAGTGGAGGATCAGCGGAGAGTGCGTCGCGAGCTCCATGTAGTCGAAGCCGCGATGCGGGCCATTCTCGCCGAGGCGCGCCATCTGGCTTTCGTAGAATTTCCGGTTCGGGTCGAAGAAGGGTTCGAAATGCGCCTTGCCGATGAGCGCGGTCTTGTAACCCGCCTTGTCGTGGAGATATTGCGCGACGGAGGGCGCGTCTTCCGGCAGCGGCACGCCGTTCATCCAGACGCCATGCGTCGAGACATACTGCCCGGTGATCATGGTCGAGCGCGCGGGCATGCAGACGACGTTCTGGTTGTGCGCGCGGGTGTAGTTGATGCCGTTCGCGGCGAGCGCGTCGATGGCCGGGGTCTTGGCGATCTTCTGTCCGTTCGCGCCGATGGCATCGAAGCGCATCTGGTCGGTGGTGATGAAAAGGATCTTGCGGCCCATGACGTTCTCTCCCGTGAGCGCCACCCGGCACTCTAATGTTTGTCATTATTTTCTAGGGGAGACCCTGCATTACGGCAAGCGCCCAAGGCTTCCGATGGATGATTTGTTCACGGAAAAAACGACCTGTATTCACGACACAGCAAGAAAGCGGGAAGGCCAATAAGTCCCGTGAATGAGGCGTATTTTCAGACGCTGACGTCGAGACGGGTGCCGAGGCCGTCGGGCGGGGTGGCCTTCGCCGCCGCTTGCGCGGCTTCGGCGAGCATGTCGACCATCGCCTTTTCCTGTTCCTGCCCGGCGCGGAGCATGGCGATCTGCATGGCCTGGGCGATCTGGTTCTGCTGACTGGCGGCGGCCGCGGCCGCCATACCCGATATGGACATGGATACCCGAATGCGAAACTGGACTTCGCGTTCAGGGTAGGGGGAGCGGCTTAACGTTTCCTTGGCGGACTGTCCCGTTTCGGACCAGAGCCGGATCAGGTTTCCCCTTCACCCTTGAGGAAGGAGATCATGGCCGGCAGCGCGGCGCGGTCCTGCAGCATGAAGAGGTGGCCGCCCTCGAAGAAGCGGAGTTCCGAGCCCTTGATGCGGGACGCCATCTTCTCCTGCGTTTCGGGGAGCGCGATGCCGTCATACCTGCCGCCGCAGATGAGGGTCGGGCAGCGGATCTCGCCGAGGCGGTCCCATGTGTCGTGTGCGGCGCGGGCTTCCAGCTGGCGGCGCGCGCCCATTTCGCGGCCCGGTTCATCCGCATAGGGATCGTTGGCGGCGAAAGCGACGAGCTGTTCGTATGTGTCGGCATTCGCTTTCGCCCAGGCCTCGTCATGCCGCGTATCGGAAATCGGGATCATGTGGCGGGCACGCTCCTCGCGGGTCATGCCGGTCAGCGTGTGGAGCGGGTACGAGGCGCCGCCCGCGCCGCCGGGCGAGGTGCAGGCGAGGACGAGGCCCTCGACGACATGCGGGTGCCGGATCGCGAGTTCCTGCGCGACCATGCCGCCGAAAGAGACGCCGACGACGAGGGTGGAATGCCAGCCGATGGCGTCCATGAGGTTCACGGCATCTTCGGCGTATTCGGCCATGCTGTAGGGCCGGTCCGGTTTCGAGGTTTGGCCGAGGCCGCGCTGATCGTAGGCCAGCATGTCGAAATGTTTCGGGACGGGGCCGTCCAGCACATTCGGACGGAGACGCAGGTCACCCCCGGTGCCGGAAATGAAGAGGAGGCGGGGGCCTGCGCCCATGCGCTCGTAGAAAATCTCGATGTCGCCCGCGGTGGCGAATGGCATGTGGCCTCTCCCGATGATGCGTTCCGGAAAAGATTAACATGAGCGGCGGCGAGGTAGGTTCTCCTATTGAACTCGCATGGGCGCGCGCTATGTATTAAGCTCTTTGCAACAGGCTCCGTGGTCAGGTCGCGGGGTTTTCCGCGCATGCAGCCCCGTCTTCCGGCGGGCGCAAGGGAAGGAGCGGGGTCATGTCGAAGCCGGTCGAAAAGAATCAGCCGCTGTCCGTGTGCGATCCCGTCTGGGAGCGCGTGCGCGGGGAAGCCGAAGATATGGCGGCGGGCGAGCCGATCCTTGCGAGTTTCCTCTATTCGACGATCCTCAATCACCGCACATTCAACGACGCGCTCGCCTATCATCTGGCGCAGAAGCTCGGCAATGCGGAAGTGCATTCGATGCAGTTGCGCGAGCTTTTCGACGAGGCGCTGCGCGAGCAGCCGGAGATCGGCGAGGCGACCCGCGCCGACATCGTCGCCTATTACGACCGCGACCCGGCCTGCCACTCCTATATTCAGCCGCTTCTCTACTTCAAGGGCTTCCACGCGCTGCAGGCCTACCGCGTCGCGCACTGGCTCTGGGGGGAGGGACGCCGCGCGATGGCGCTCTATCTGCAGAGCCGAATGTCGGAGCTTTTTGCGGTGGATATCCATCCGGCGGCGAAGCTTGGCCGCGGTATCTTCATCGACCATGCGACTGGCATCGTGATCGGCGAGACGGCCGTCGTGGAAGACGACGTGTCGATGCTCCACGGCGTGACGCTGGGCGGCACGGGCAAGGAAACGGGCGACCGGCACCCGAAGGTGCGGCGCGGTGTGCTCATTTCCGTCGGCGCCAAGGTACTCGGCAATATCGAGATCGGCGAATACAGCCGGATCGGAGCCGGCAGCGTGGTGCTGCATGAGGTGCCGGCGCATTGCACGGCTGTCGGCGTGCCGGCGAAGATCGTCGGCTGCGCGGGCTGCGACAAGCCCGCCCATGCGATGGACCACATCATCCGCGAAGACGGCGATCCGGGCGCAGGCATCTGACGTTCAGGGCAGCCTGTCCTTCAACGCATAGAAGATCATGCCCGCGACGAGACCGGGATAGCGCAGCAGCGTGCCGCCGGGGAATTTCGGCGTCTTCAAGTTCGCCATGACGTCGAAGCGTTCGGCCTGTCCGGCGACGGCCTCGGCAGCGAGCTTGCCGCCCAGCGTCGCGATGTTGATGCCCTGTCCCGAATAGCCATGCGCGAAGATGACGTTCGGCGCGAGGCGGCCGAAATGCGGCATGCGCTTCAGCGTGATCGCGACGGCGCCCGACCAGGCGTAGTCAATGCGCTTGTCCGCGAGTTGCGGGAAGACGCGGAGCATCGGCTTTCGGACAAAGGCGGCAAGGTCCTGCGGCAGGTTCGGCGAATAGCTCTCGCCGCCACCGAAGATGAGGCGGCCGTCTGCCGAAAGACGGTAGTAGTCGATCACGAATTTCGTGTCCTGTACGCAGACATCGTCGCGGATCAGCTTGCGCGCTTCCTCGCCCAGCGGTTCGGTCGCCAGGAGGAAATTGTTGATCGGCATGATGGCGCCCGCGACGCGGGGCTCGAGCTTGCCCAGATAGGCATTGCAGGCGAGAACGACGTGGCGCGCGCGGACGGTTCCGTTTGCGGTTTTCACGGTGGCGGGGTCTTCGTGCGTCACGTCGAGGACGCGCGTTTTCTCATGGATCGCGACGCCCTTTTCGCGCGCAGCGCGCGCGAGGCCCAGCGCATAATTCAGTGGGTGCAGATGCGCGCCCGCTTCCTCCAGAATGCCGCCGTGATAGCATTGCGTTGCCACCATCGCATGCATTTCGTCGCGCGGCACGTAGCGCATTTTCGTGTAGTCGTATTCCTTCGCGAGATGCTCCACTTCCGATTGCAGCCAGACGGCGTCGCCGGGCTTCCACGCAGCCTGCAGCAGGCCCGGCTTGAGGTCGCAATCGATTTCGTGGCGCGCGATCAGGTGTTTCACCAGCGCGTTGCTTTCGACGCCAAGATCCCAGAGGCGATGCGCCCATTCCTTTCCGAGACGCATTTCCAGTTCGCGCTGATCCTTCCGCTGGCCGACGCCCAACTGTCCGCCATTGCGGCCCGATGCGCCCCAGCCGATACGTTCGGCTTCAAGAACCGTCACCTTGTAGCCGCGCTCCGCGAGATGGAGCGCCGCCGTGAGGCCCGTATATCCCGCACCGATCACGCAGACATCCGACGAAACCTCACCCTTCAGGGCAAGGATGGCAGGCGCGTCGTTTGCGGTGGCGGCGTAGTAGGAGGGCGGATAGGCCATGTTTGTCAGAGCTCTACCTTCTCGTCGCTGCGATCATCGGCATAGATGTCGCAGAGATCGAGGCAGGCCTCGAAGGGGGCGCTGTCACGCGTGTTTTCCAATGCGTCGTCGTCTTCCCAGTCGCTGCGGAAGATCACCTTGCCGTCTTCCTCGGTAACGGTTGCACCGATGAAACCACGCGGCGGATTGCGGTCGAACTCGCGTTCCTTGTAGGCGCGGAGCTGCGTCAGGATGTGATCGGCCTGCGAGGTTTCGAACGTGATCTTGAGGGCGATAGGCATTTTTACTCCTTGTCGGTCCCACTCTTTACGGGCGGGTCTTTTTCGGCTGTGCAGTTCTATAGCACAAGGCCAAGGTGCGGCGCTTTCACGCTTTGCGCGGAACCGTTGCCACGGCAGAATGCCGGACAACAATCATAACGACAGGGCAGGAGGCGGCAAATGGGACGCGTGCAGGGAAAAGTTGCGATCGTGACTGGCGCGGCGAAGGGCATCGGAGCGGCCACGGCGGCGGTACTTGCGCGGGAAGGCGCGAAGATCGTCTGTACCGACCTCGACGAACAGGGCGGACAGGCCGTGGCGGACGAAATCGCCAATGCGGGCGGCGAAGCCATTTTCAAGCGGCACGATGTCGTCGACGAGTCGCAGTGGGAAGCGGCGGTGGTGCTGGCGGAAGAACGGTTCGGCGGACTTCACATTCTCGTCAACAATGCCGGTATTGCGCCCGAAGGCGGGCCCATCGAGGAGAAGACGCTGGCATCGTGGCGACGGACGATCGAGATCGACCTCGACAGCGTGTTTCTCGGCTGCAAGCACGGCATCCGTACGATCAAGAAGCATACGTCGAAGGGAGGCGCCGGCGGATCCATTATCAACATATCCTCGATCCTCGGGCTTGTCGGTCAGCCGAATGCGAGCGACTACAATGCGGCGAAAGGGGGCGTACGGCTGCTGACGAAATCGGCGGCGCTCGAATGCGCGGAGGCGGGATACAACATCAGGGTGAACTCGGTGCATCCCGGCTACATCGATACGCCGCTGGTGCGCGATGCGCTCAATCGCGGCGTGGTGCAGGGGCAGGCCGTTGGGCCAAATGAAATGCGTGAGCTTCTCATCATGCTGCATCCCGTCGGTCGGCTGGGTATCGCGGAGGAGATTGCCAATGCGGTTCTCTTCCTTTCGAGCGAAGAGTCGAGCTTCATGACCGGGTCGGAACTTGTGGCCGACGGGGGCTATACAAGCCGTTAGGCAGTTTCAGCGCGGATCGGGCTGGAGGAGCGCGCGCTGCTCCGCGCCCGGTTCCGCCGGAAACCGCGACTGAGCGAGTGTAAGGACCGCCGCGACCGTCAGCACGACGGCGACGAAGGTCAGGAATCTCCGTGTGCGGCGCGACATCTCCCCAGTTCCTCCCGCCATTTCGTTGGTGGCTCAAGAAAGACTGGCACGCGACGCTGCCGCCGCCCATTGGACCAAGCGCCGCAGGGATTTGCACCGGCGGCGTCAAATGGTTACAACCTCGGAACGCCGCCAGCGGCCCCTTGTGCGGCCCTTTCAGGGCATGCCGACAATTCAGCGACGACGGGAGAGCTTCTTGGACAAGACCGAAATCCAGCGTATCGAGGCTTATCTGCGCCAGAAGTTCCAGTTGCCGTCGATCATTGTGCGCCAGCGGCCCCAGAAGGACGATTCCGCTGAAGTGAACATCGGCGACGAGTTCATCGGCGTCATCTTCAAGGATGAGGAGGAGGGCGAGGTTTCCTACGCCTTCAACATGGCGATTCTCGATATCGACCTGCCGTAAGCTCAGTCCAATATCGTGCCCTGAAGGTCGTCCGTCGGCTCTGCGGCACCGAACTCCGAAACCAGTTCCGAAACGGCGTCGTCGATCTGGCGCCAATCGTCCAGATGGCTCCGCTTGTAGCGATAGGCGAGTTCGAGTTCGGGGCCGATGAGGAGCGAGCGGGAGCAGTTCGGGCTTTCGATCAATGGCGTCTGGCGCTCGCAGAGTAGAAGCAGCATCCGCGATTCCGCATCCTTGCCGACAAGCAGGTCCTGATCCGCATAGCCGCTGTCCTGCCGGAAGGGAAACAGCTGCAGGCCACCTGGCCCTTCGGAGGGCTCCGCGGTTTCCAAATACTTGGAATAAATGTCCTTCAGACGACGGGCCGAGCTGAGTGGTGTCGCGCTTTCGTTCAGCGAGAAATAGATGACGTCCGAGTTGGCCGAGTTGTCCGAGAAGCTGTCCTGACGATCGCTCGAATAGGGCTCGAGGCCGGGCAGCAGGGCATGCATGTCGACGGCGGCGATGCGTCCGCCGCCGCGCTGGCTCGGATAGCGGGTGTAGTGCTCGGGGATCAGGAAGCGGGTATTGCCGACGATCGCCTCTACTTCGCCGCTGGCAGAGCTGGCGCGTGGATCGAGACCCAGCAACTCGCCGGGAGTAGGACCGAAATAGTAATAGAGGAAGATGCCGGAGAAGGTCAGGACGCCGACAAAGACCAGCGCCGGGATGATCCAGGCAGGCCGTTCCTGGACCAGTTCGTCACTCGATTGGTTGCGCCGTGCCAAACCGCCGTCCCCTTACCGTCCGTGCTCTGTTCCGCATTGAAACAGGTTCGGCGCAAAGCGGCACGTGGCCCCAGGCCGGGCGCCCTTAGTGGACGCGCTCCCGTCTCGTTGCACATCTTATAACCCACTGAAATTAAAAGATCATTTCAAAATCCAGGTGGGAAACCTCCTTCTCCGCCGCCGCTGGTACAGCGTTTGCGGACAAGGGGGCATGACCAGTTTCGTTTTCAAATCGCTGATGATCGCCGGGGCCTTCCTCTTTTTCGGGGGTCATCTGCCTTTGACGGACGGGCGCGCGGGGGCGCTGCCGGGGTTCGCCTGTGAGGCGGACCTCGGCACCTGCCGGCTCGGGGGGACGGAGTTCGCCCTCGGCGAGCGTTCGGATCTCCTCGCCTCGATCGTCAATCGTTCGCGCGGCATGCCCGCCGCCGATCTGAAGGAGAGTCTTTCGGATCCGGCGCTGGTGGAGATCCTCGACGAACAGGTCGTTCCGGATTTCATGGTAGCGGCTGCCGAAACACGCATCGCCGCACTCGCCAATCGTTTCATTGAGGGGGTCGAAACCGGCCGCCGCTGACATGGCCGGATCGAACGACAGACAGCAGGGGTAGCCCGCGAGGGCGCACAGGGGCAGATGCATCAGTTTACGGCGTTCTTCTTTTCAATCGCGACTGGGTTCGTTGCGGCCGGTCTCACCAGCAGCTTCTACCGCATGGTGACAAGCAAGCCGCCGAGCTTCCAGCTCACGTCGGAATCCACTTTCGGTCAGCTTGCAGGTGTGCTTGCGCTGGTCTTCGCAGGGCCGACGGTTATCCTCAGAAACGCGCTGCGCGCGCAGGTGTTCGAGAACCGCCCGCCTTTCTGGATGCTGCTTTCGGGCTGCATCGCGACGATCTGGAGCTTTCTCTCCGGCGTCTTCCTTCTCGGCGTGATGCTCTCCGCCTAGGCGCGGCGGCGCCCGCGCACGGCGCGGCGGCCAAGCGCCGTCGCAAAGAGAGCACCAATTCCGCCGACAATCGCCCAGACCCATTCGAGCGCCAGAAGGATCAGGTTCCACGCGGTCTTGAAGGCGCGCAGGCTTGTTTTCCCGGTGAGTTCGATGACGCCGCGCGTCTTCGTGCCGAGCTTGCCGCTCATCTTGCTGACGCGGGCGAGATCCTCTGTATTGTCCACATACTTCATCAGGCGCACCGTTTCCGCAGGCCCTGCCGCCCGCTCGAGCGAGGCAACATCGTCGAGAATCGGCGTTACCTTCGCCATCGAGACGCCATCGGCATATTCGGTGACCGCGCGGCGCGTGGCGGCGGTATTGCCGAGGTCGACAGCGCGCAGCGTGTCGCCGAGCTTGTCGAAATTCACCGCCTCCTGAAGGACACGCGTCACGTCGCGCGTGAACCCCGCCGTGATGGTACCGGCCTTCTTCGCAACCTTGAGGATCGAAACGCCGATACGGGCGGGGAGGCCGCCGCCGCCGGTTGCGACGGTTGCCGTCGTTGCGGCGAGGCCGACGACGGAAAGGCCGAGGATCATTTTCGAGTATTCCTCGCCGCGCGCGAGTTTCGTACCTTCCGAGCTGATGTCGCGCACATCGCCTACCACGGTCAGATCGGAGGCCACCGCGCCCATGAAAGCGGGCGTGCTGTCGCCCTCGCCGGTCACGAAGCCAGTCACGAAATTGCCGGTATTGCGCGCGGCGCGGCGTGCGAAGGCGTCCTCGGCTTCGAGGCGCGTTTGCGTTTCTGCGTCGAGCGGCACGTCGATGTAGTCGGCGATTTCCGCATACATCACGGCGTCGTCATAGGCATCCTCATCCAGCGCTGCGTCGATGCGGCGGCTGAGATCGGGGCCGTTCGTCGTTTCCATGAGTTCGGCGCGGATGAAAGGTTCGGCCGGTATCTGCTCGTCGGGCACATATTCGTCGAGCAATCCGCGCTCGAAAGCGACCATGAAGAGAAGGGGCAGGGCGAGCAGGAAGATGACAAGACTGAAGAGAAACCGCATGAACCGACGCCCCTGAACAATTGCAAGTCGCATTGACCGGCGGTGTGCCCAGACCGCCCTTTTCATTGCCGCAACGCCAAGCTTGGGCCATAGCGGCTAAAGGTGCAACCCGCCAGAGGAAATCGGGTTCCATCCGTCTGCAGATATGCCGTTCACGGATCAGCCGCCGACGGGGCCGCCATTCCTTGCTGTGATGACAACGATGGAGGGGCGCGGCGGCATGTCGGGCGCGAAGTCGGGCCATCGCGTTGCCGGGTCCTCGAAAGTCGAGGCGCGTTCGAAGCCCTTGAAGTTCTTCGTGCCATCCGCGCCGGGATGCTGCACAGCGAGAAAAAGCGTCGTTCCATCCGGCGTGAAACAGGGGCCGCAAACTTCCGCGCCGACAGGTGCGCGGAATATCCGCCGGGCGAGACCGCGCTTTTCGCCAATCGTCGCGAGAGCGTAGAGACCGTCTGCCGAACCTGACGCGGCATTCCAGCCCGAGCCCTGGTCGGTTGCGACCCAGAGGCGGCCCTTCGGGTCGACCGCCATGTTGTCGGGGCAGGCAAACCAGTTGTCGCGACCGGTTTCGGGATGCCATTCCGCGCCGATTGCCGGAAACATCGGATCGCCGCACTTGACGAGCATGGTCCATACGAAATGTTCCGAAGCGTGATCGCCGCCATCGGGCGTGAGTTCCACGATCTGGCCCCACAGGTTCCCGGCGCGCGGGTTCACGGCGTCCGTCTTTTCGCGCTCCTTCGAGTTGGTGAGCGCGACATAGATTTTTCCGGTGGCATCGTTCGGTGTCACGTCTTCGGGCCGGTCGAGCGGTGTCGCGCCGAGAATGTCGGCGGCGCGGCGTGCTTCAATCACGACATCGGCCTGCGAAGAGAAGCCGTTCGCTTCGTCGATGCCGTTTTGTCCGTGGACGAGCGGCATCCATTTGCCGGTGCCGTCTTCCTCGAAGCGGGCGACATAGAGCGTGCCTTCGTCAAGGAGGGACGCATTTGCCGCGCGGTCATCGCTCACCTCTGCAGCGCTGACGAACTTGTAGAGATATTCGAAGGCCTGATCATCGCCCATGTAGACAGCGAGACGTCCGTCCTTTGTCAGCGCGTTTTCGCAACCTTCGTGCTTGAAGCGGCCGAGCGCGGTGCGCTTGACGGGCGTGGAGGCGGGGTCGAGCGGATCGACCTCAACCACCCAGCCGAAGCGATTCGGTTCGCGCGGCTCGCGCGAAATGTCGAAACGCTTGTGAAAATATCCCCACGGATAAGAGCGACTGCCAGGAACGCCCATGCGTTCGTGATTCACAGCTTCTCCTGCGTCTGCGTTCTCGCCCATGAAATAGAAATTGATGTTTTCCTCCGACATGAGCCATGTGCCCCAGGGTGTAATGCCGCCCGCGCAGTTGTTGAACGTACCCATGACGCGACGGCCCGACGCGTCCTCGTTCGTTTGCAGGCGAGGATGCCCAGCGGCGGGTCCGGACAGGACCATGACGGTTGAGAGCGGCGTCAGGCGACGATTGTATTCGCTGTCGCGGACCACGCTCCACTTGCCGTTCTCCCCGCGCGAGACCTCCACAATGGTGCCGCCATGCGCAGCCATGGAAATTTCCACGATGCCGCGCGTGTAAAAGCCCGCTGGATCATCCGCCGGATAGCCCGGATGGATAAGGTCATCATTGGTATATTCGTGATGGACGCAGAGCAGACCGCGGTCGCTCGCATTCGACCCGTAAGGCAGCGGAATGAAGCCGATATAGTCGTTGTTGTAACCGAACTGGCCGAGCTGAGCGGCGGCACTCTGGCCGCGAATATTGAAATCCGGCGCGTTCTTCAGCAGCGGCTCGCCCCAGCGGATCAGGATGTCGGCGTCGTGACCGGCGGCGACGTGATGGTCGCCGTCGACACCTCGCGGCACGTCCCCGAATCCGAAAATGGCGTCCGGGGTTGCCTCGGTGGTCTCGCCGCAGGCGGCAAGCGAAAGGATTGACGGCGCGACGGACGCAAGAAGGGCAGCCTTGCCCGCGCCCGAGAGGAAGCCGCGCCGCGCGATGCGCCTGGTCCAGAGTTCGGCGAGAGAGGGCGCCGTGGTGCGCGCGACCGGGCGGTCGTCGGCCGCCTCAAGTTCCTCGCCGAAGGATTTCCGTTCTGTCATGTCAGCCCCTTCGTTCAAATCGCGCCCAGCCTATGGAAGCGGCTTGACGGAGCGATGACAGCCTTTTTCGAGGCCGGTTCGCAAGTCTCGTATCGCGGGGCTGCCCGTGCCATAGTCCCGGCAAAGCAAAGCCCGTGAGGAGGAAACCCATGCCCGTCTATGCCATTGGAGAGAGAAAACCGATCCTGCCCGCAGAGGGTGAGTACTGGATCGCCCCCAATGCGGAAGTGATGGGCAACGTGAAGCTCGAAAAGAATGCCAGCGTCTGGTTCGGGGCCGTTCTCAGGGGCGACAATGAACTCATCACCATCGGAGAGAACTCCAATGTCCAGGATGGATCGGTGCTGCATACCGATCCGGGGTCGCCGCTCACCATCGAGGCGAACGTCACCATCGGTCACATGGTGATGCTGCATGGCTGCACCATCGGCGAGGGAAGCCTTGTCGGCATCGGCAGCATCATCCTGAACAATACGAAGATCGGAAAGGGCTGCCTGATTGGCGCCAACACATTGATTTCAGAGAACAAGGAAATTCCCGATTACTCGATGGTTCTCGGTTCGCCCGGCAAGGTCGTGCGCACACTGGACAAGGAATCGGCGGCGGCGCTGAAGATGTCCGCCGACCACTATGTCGAGAACTGGAAGAAGTATGCCGCCGGCCTGACGCGGCTCGATTGATGCGTATTAAACCCGTTCTCGCGTTCGCTTTTCTCTTCACCGTTTTCGTTTCTCCGGCGGCGTTTGCCGGAGATGAACATGTTCTCGAGATCGAAAAGGCGGATGGCGAAAGCCACCGGTTTTCGACCGAACTCGTCATCACCGCCGACAAGCAAAGGCGCGGTCTCATGTACCGCACCGAACTGGCGAAGGATGCCGGCATGCTGTTCTTCTACCAGAGCTGCGAACTTGCGAGCTTCTGGATGAAGAACACCTATATCCCCCTCGACATGATCTTCATCGAGGCGGACGGGCGTATCGCCAACATCACCCATGAAGCACAGCCGGAAACGCTCGACATCCACGAGTCCGGCGTGCCGGTGAACGGTGTGCTGGAAGTGAATGGCGGGCTGACGCAGCGTCTGGGCATCGCCGAGGGCGACTACGTCCGGCACCCCTGGTTCGGTGAGGGCGGGAAGGCTACGTGTGACTGATTTTATCGGCTAGACTGGATGGACCGATATATCAGGCAAGCAATCTCAGGATGTTGAGGGAGAACGACATGAGCCAGGCAAAGGCCGTGCAGCAAGAGACGCAGGAAGTCCTCTATGACGTCTCCGGCCACATCGCGACCATCACGCTCAATGCGCCCGAGCGCATGAACACGATTTCGGCGACCATGCTCGATCAACTGACGGCGCGGTTGAAGGAAGCGGACGGCGATCCGGAAGTGCGCTGCGTGATCCTTACCGGTGCGGGGCGCGCCTTCTGCGCCGGTCTCGACCTTCGGGCACAGACGCAAGGCGGCGGCCTATCCATCGGTTCGAGCGGCGGCGTGACTTCCACGAGCCTCGATCTCAAGAACACGCCGCCGACGGTGCTTCAGGAAATGGAAACGCCGACGATCTGCGCGTTGAATGGCGGCGCGGCGGGCTATGGCATGGACACGGCGCTGGGCTGCGATATCCGCATCATGGGGAAATCGGCAAAACTCGCGGCCGCTTTCTGCAAGCGCGGGCTGGTGCCCGAATCGGGCGGCACCTGGTATCTGCCGCGGCTGATCGGCTGGTCCAGGGCAGCGGAACTGATTTTCACCGGGCGCACACTGTCGGCCGAGGACAGCGTCGCATGGGGGCTTGCCTCGGAAGTCGTCGCAGATGAAGAACTGATGCCGCGCGCACAGGCGGTTGCGGCGGAGATTGCGGGGAATGCCCCGCTCGCCGTCCGGGCCGCGAAGCGGATGATGCGCATGGGGCTTAACGAACCGTTCCCCGAACATGTGCATCATGTCTATCTGCAGCTTCTGCCGCTGATGCGGACGGAAGACGTGAAGGAAGGCATGATGGCCTATATGGAAAAGCGCGAGCCGCAGTTCAAAGGCAAGTAGCGTCTTATCCGCGGGGCCCGGAAAGTAGCGACGACCATGATGCGGGGGCTGATCGCGCAACACGCGGCAACGGGAACGAAAGGAATGGCGCATGCGCTGGCCGCGCTTCTGCCGCTTCTCTTTCTGTTGCTGACGGCGGCGCCCTTGCATGCGGCGGAGCTCAATGGCGGTTATGACGGCATCGGCGATGCCGCAGGCATGGCGCTGACACTGAGCGAGGCCGAGCGGCGGGTCGTGGGGCGGCTCGCCATGCCTTCCGGCGTTACCTACACACTGAACGGAGAGCGGGCAGAAACGGCGTCGGGCAGCGCACAGGGCGCGCTCCGCGTTTCCGGCGCTGTGCAGAACGGCGCCTTCTTTCATATCGAGGAACGCCCGCTTGGCCTGCAGTTCCTGTTCATTCCGGCCAAGTCGGACGGGACACCGGATCTAGGTTCGTCGCGCGAATACTCCTTTCTGAAGCGCGGCGTTCGTCCGACCCTTTCGTCAGACGCACGGAAGATTTATCGCGACGCACCTGAAGGGCCGGTCGATATCGTCGTCTTCGTTGACGGGTTTCGCGGATGGTCGCCGCAGGATGTCGCCCGGCTTTATGCGTCTCTGCGAGCCGATGCGCGCGGTCTCATTCTTCTCCACGATCATGCAACCGCAGAACTGATGTGGCGAATCTGTGAAGCAGGGACTCTGGAAGAGGCCGAGGCGGCAGCGCTTTCGGAAATGCTGGAAAGGCAGCAAGCCGGCTGCGCCAGCTATCTGCCGCTTGTCGAGACGGCGAGAGAAGGTGGTCTTTTCCCCGAGTTCCTGCGCCGGGCGCAATTCCAGTTCGAGCTCATTCGCGCGACCGTGCTGTGCGACAGGGGCGAGTCCGCCCCCGCGCGTTGTGCGGATGTGAGTGCCCTTGCTGCGCCGCTGATCCTGCGATGGCGGCAGGCGCATTCGATCATGCGCGCGCTGGCACGGCCGGCAAGCGGCGAGGCCGATGGATCCGTGGAAATGGCGCCCGTTCCCGATCCCGTGCGGCAACCCGATGCCGTTCCCGAACGTGAGGCGGAAGACGGGAGGGTGGTCGCAGAGGAGCAGGTGCCATCTACTGCACCCGGCACGCCTCTACCGCTGGCGCGCCCAGGAGCAGAAAGCGAAACCGTCTCCGACTTTCTGCCGGATACGTCCTCGCTGGAATCTTCCGCGCAGGCGGACGAGGCGATGCCTGAGCACCGCCTGCCGCTCGCGCCGCCCGAATAGAAATCCGCCGCCGGTCAGGCAGCGATTTCGACGAGCTGGATTTCAAATGTCAGGTCTTCGCCCGCGAGCGGGTGGTTGGCGTCGAGCCGCACGACATTGTCGTTCACCTCGGTCACCACCAGGCCGATCTCGCGTCCGTCGCGCCCCGTCGCCGTGAGGCGCATGCCGGGGTGCGGTTCGAGTTCCGGGGGGAGCTCGGTCCGGGGAACGTCCTGCACGAGACGCGGATCGTGTTCGCCATAGGCCTCGGTGGACGCAACCGTGAAACTCTTGCTGTCGCCCGGTTCCATGCCGACGACGGCACTTTCGAAACCGGAGATGACCATCTGGCTGCCGATCGCGAATTCGATCGGATCGCCTTCGCGGCTGGTGTCGAACACCGTGCCGTCGGTGAGCTTGCCGGTGTAGTGCACGCGCACCTTGTCGCCGTTCTGTGCTGCCATTGTCTTGCCTTTCCGCGCGGCTGCGTTCGTCTCCGGGAGACAAATACCGCGCCGTTCGATGAACATGCGGGCCGATAGAAAAAACAAGGGCCTGCAGGTGGTTCACCCGAAGGCCCTCAAATCATCGACAGCACAAACGATAGCACCGCGGCTTGCTGGTGGCCACCTTGGGAGGCGAATAAATGCAGCAGATATGGCGAATTTGCGCGAAAAATCAGTAAGTACGGCGCCAGACGCGACGAATTTTCGCGTCAACTTCCGGTCCCATGGAACTCCATGCCGTGCGGTCGCGAGTCGTGTCGGCGATGAACATCGTGTCGGTGCGGCCGATATGCTGGCTGAGATCGTTCAGCAATCCTGCCGCTGTCGCATCCGTGTTCACGCACCAGACATTCGGTGCAAGTTTGTAAGCCGGTCCGAGCGACATGATCGCCTGTTCCAGCGGACCCGCGAAACGCGCCTTGATGTCCATGACGATAATGAAGTTCGCGGTATCGGGCTGGCGGCGCCTGTCGATCTGGCCCTTGCCCGGGCCATAAGCGGGGCGCTGCCCTTCGGCTGCCGGTTCCAGTGTGGGCCGCCGGAGAGCGGTCGTGGGCTGCTGTGCGGGTTCCTCCGCCGCCACAGCATTCCCGGCCGCATCGCCGCGCATATCCGCCGTTTCCCCGGCGGGCTCGTCGGCGGCCGTTCCGGTATTCTCCCCGGCCGGTTCTTCTGCCGGCAACGTCTGTTCGTCCGGTGTGGCGGCGAAGAGCTTCGTGAAAGCGGGGATATCGACCGCGTACTGCCACATGCTGGCGCCGGCGGGCGTGCCTTCGGGCGCGATGAGGCTGTGCTCGGCCACGCGGCCCTCGGCGACATATCCCTTCATGGCGTCGTAGGTGTAGGGGCCATAGACCTTGTCGCCGTATTTCAATACCCAGCGATGCGAGGGAATTTCCGCCGATGCGGTTTCCTGCACGTGTTCTGCCATCGACTGGGCCGGTGCTTCGCCTGACTGCGCCATTGTCATCCGGGGGCCGAAAAGCCGCCGCTTTCTCAAGTTGGAACGATACTGGTTCCATTTTTAGGTGGTTTTGGTTACCGCAACGTCAACAATTCGGATGCTTGCCGATATCCGGACAAGCGGGCAAAGTCGGCCCCAATCGCGGCAAACCGCGAAAAAATCAACGGGAATTAACGGGAAGCGCCGATGACCGAATTCTGCAAGGCCGAACGCGACGGGCACATCCTCGTCGTCACCATCAATCGCCCCGAGCGCATGAACGCTCTGCATCCGCCGGCGAATTTCGAGCTCGAGAAGATTTTCGACGATTTCGCCAAGGATGACGATCTCTGGGTCGCCATCATAACGGGCGAGGGCGAGCGTGCCTTCAGCGCGGGCAACGACCTTCGCTGGCAGGCCGAGGGCAACAAGATGGAAGTGCCGAAGTCGGGCTTTGCGGGCCTCACCGCGCGCTACGACCTCAACAAGCCGGTCATTGCCGCCGTCAACGGCGTCGCGATGGGTGGCGGTTTCGAGATCGCACTCGCCTGCGATCTGATCGTCGCTTCCGAGAACGCGGTCTTCGCGCTGCCGGAGCCCAAGGTCGGGCTTGCGGCGCTCGCGGGCGGCCTGCACCGCCTGCCGCGCCAGATTGGCACCAAGCAGGCCATGGGCATGATCCTCACCGGCCGCCAGGTGCCGGCGAAAGAGGGCAAGGAACTGGGCTTCGTGAACGAAGTGGTGCCGGCGGGCGAGCTGATGGCGGCCGCGAAGCGCTGGGCCGGGCTCATCGCGGAGTGCTCGCCGATGTCGATCCGGGCGTCGAAGGAGTCCGTCTACAAGGGCCTCGACGAGGCGAACCTGCAGAAAGCGGTCGAGGGGAAGTATCCTGCTGTTGCGGCGCTCTTCAAGAGCGAGGATCTGATCGAAGGTCCGCGCGCCTTTGCGGAAAAGCGCAAGCCGCAGTGGAAAGGTAAGTAAGCCCCGAAAAAGTACCGGCCCTGCTGCGGGGGGAGCAGCAGAGCCGGCCTCGACAGGACCAGGTCCCGAGTTGGGGGGCGGCGGGACCCGGTCGGCAGATCAGTTGATCGCGGCGGTCGGCTTCTCAGCGGGCTTGCGGCTCGCGGTCTGGCCGTCGTCGATGCGCGGGCGGAGGTCCGTGGCGGGCGATTTCTTTCCTGCCGCAGCGAGGAAGGGGGCGGGCTCGCCGAGAGGGGGCAGTTCCTGTGTCTTTACCGCTGTGCGGACCGCCTTCTGGTCCAGGTTGACCCAGATATAGGGCCGCTTTTCGGACTGACGCTTGATCCACTGATAAGGCGCATCAGACCAGACGACGACTTCCCAGTTCTTGTTGTCGAGCACGAACTCGCCACGATCGGTCCTCACCAGCAGCACGGCGTGACCGTCGCCGTTCCATTCGCGGACAACCGAGACGAGCAGGTTTTCCGCCGTCCAGCCGCGTTCGATCAGAAGCTTGCGCTTTTCGAGCGCAAAGTCTTCGCAGTCGCCGCCGCGTGCATCCGGATAGGCCCACCATTCCGCGCGTTCGTAGAGCGCCATGTCGGATACCTGGGGCACCGTGCGATTGACGTAGTCGTTGACCCGGTTGAGTTCGGTCCACTTTTCCGGCGTCATTGCAATCGGCTGCGGCGTATCCGTTCCGCCACTGCATTCGTCCGGATTGCGGACGCAGAAGCCGATATAGCCGAAAGGCGGCGAGACCTGCTGATAGACCGGCATGTTCGCTGCAACCAGATGCACACCTGCCTTGTCGTCAAAAAGGGAACTGTCGATGCTGCCCACATGATCAGGCGACTGACACGCCGCCAGACCTGCCGCCATCCCCACCAGTACACCGATACGCTTTACCCACATCATTTCGTCCACCAACCAAAGAAGGACTGTCGAACTCTTGATGCGGAGAATGGCAGGGAGGAATTTGCGTCCGTTTAAGCGTGTGATCCGACTTTGACTTTAATGAAGATCAAATTTGAGGGGGCTTTTCCTAAAATTCTAACGATCCGATTTTAGTTAAAATTGCAGATGCTGCTTCACACGCCGAAAGTCCATTCATATCAATGCCTGGAGCCATTCTTGTGTGACCGGGTTATCCGATTTCGAGGGCCGCAATAAACCAAGCAGCGACTCCTTTTCGAGCCGGAAACAGGTCAGAAAAAATTGTCGCAGAGGGGACTTCAGCGGGGTTTTGAGCCGTCGAATGTGCCTGAATCGGCATCCAGCGTGTCGCGAATATGCCGGATCGTTAACTGGCGTTCCTTGCGCTTGGTGCTGGCGAAGGCCGGCTGCTGAAGGGCGGCGAGTTCTGTGGCGCGTGCTTTCGCGCTCTCCAAGAGGCTCCCGGCGGGGACGGCCGCGTCGAGATAACCGACGGTAACGGCGTCCGTCGGGTTGTATATGCGGGCCTGCGTTACGGCCTCGGTAAAACGGTTGCGCGCGAGCCTGTCCCGGGCCAGCTCGATCCCGAAGACAGGCATTGTCATGCCGATGGCAACTTCGGGCAGGCCGATCCGGAAGTCGCCTTCCGTACCGATGCGGCTATCGGCGGACAGGAGAAGAAGGCCGCCTGCCGCGAGCGCGTGGCCGGTGCAGGCCATGACCACGGGCAAGCGGTATTCGTAGAGCCGGAGCAGGAGTTCCGCCCCCGCTGTCACCAGTTTGCGCACGTTTTCGGGCCCGGAACCCATGACGTCGAGATCGAAGCCCGCGCAGAAACGCTTTTCGCGGCCTGCGATCAATACCGCCTTTGCAGTTGTCTCGGCCTCGTCGAGCGCCTTGTTCAGCGCGTCGATCATGGCGTGGCCGAGCGCATTGGCCCGTCCGTCATCCATCGTCAGGACGGCGATCTCGTCTTCGATGGTTGTGAGTAAAGGTCCGGACACGCGCTTCCCCCGCTGATCTTTGTGCGGGCAGTCTAGGCGACGGGGCGGCGCTTGCCGAGCGTGGATGTTGGGAAATCAGCCGAACGGGCGGGAGAAGGCGGTCGCGCGCTCGGGAACATCGGTGAACTGGATGCCGATGCCTTCCTCGGTGTGGCGGACGACGCGGCCGGTCATGCGGCCGATGGAAACGTCGGTGCCGATGGGCGGACGGTTTTCGACGGCCACCTGGGCGCCGCCCAGCGACATGTCGATGATGCGGCAAGGCATCGACTGGCCATCGGCCATGGTAAGGACCGAGCTTTCCTCAAGTCCCGCTTCGCCCGGTGCATAACGCGCAAAGGCGCGACGAGCCGAAACCTCGATCTTTTCGCCTCGGGCCAGCGCTTCAAGGCGTTGCTGCAGCCGCTCGCGGCGTGGACCGCTGATCGCCGTTTCGATGGCGAAGCCGCCTTCGAAAGCGCGGACCACCTTGCCCTCGAAACGGCCGAATTCGTCCAGATAGACGATGATGTTCTCACCGAGATCGATGGGTACGTCCGAAGAAATCGCAATACCGCCGAGCGACATGTCCCGGATCGAGCATGTGTGCTCGGAGCCGTCGGGCGCAAGGAAGCGGCCTTTTGCCTCAAAGGCGACACGCTGGTATCTGCGGCGTTCTTCGTGATCGGGCTGCATCGGGTATGCCTGCGATATGTCGACTGCGCAAATGCGCCGAATTCTGTAAATGCAGAATAGCTGCGTCACGGTTAATGAAATTTTACTCGGCCTGTCTTTGCGGACGAATATTTCCCCGATATGGAGGGAGGCGGCTCTCTGCATTGTACGAAATTGACGCTTGCGTCAGCTTCCGCGATTCCCGACAATCATCAAAACTCCGATCATTTACGGAATCGGGCAGGAAATCGGCCGGAAGAGGGAGCCGACTGCCGTCATTGCCGCGCAGGCAGACGGCCGTCATTTGCTCCATGATCCAGTGAAGGGCCGAACAACAAGGACCGGAAACAGGCTTATGAGCGATTTCGACTACATCATTATCGGTGCCGGCAGCGCCGGGTGCGTGCTTGCCAACCGTCTGTCCGAGAATCCGTCCAACAAGGTGCTGCTTCTCGAGGCGGGATCGAAGGACTCGAATTTCATGATCCACATGCCGGCGGGTGTCGGCAAACTGATCGGGACGGACCTCGCCAACTGGTGTTACGACACGGAAGGCCAGCCCTTCCTGAACAATCGCAAGCTCTACTGGCCGCGCGGCAAGGTGCTCGGGGGATCGTCTTCCATCAACGGCATGATTTATATCCGCGGCCATGCCCGCGACTACGACATGTGGCGCCAGCTCGGTCTTGAAGGCTGGGGCTTCTCAGATGTACTGCCTTATTTCCGGCGCTCGGAAGGCAACGAGAACGGCGACAGCGCCTTTCATGGCGGGCAGGGGCCGCTGGGTGTCAGCAATCCGCGCAAGACGAATGTTCTGTTCGAATCCTTTGTCGAAGCGGGCAAGCAGGCGGGCCACCCCTATACGGAAGATTTCAACGGTCCACAGCAGGAAGGCGTCGGCCCCTATCAGCTCACCATCAAGGACGGCCAGCGCTGCAGCGCGGCCAAGGGCTATCTCGTGCCGGCGCTGAGCCGGCCGAACCTCACCGTCGAGGTCGAGGCGCTTACTTCCCGCATCCTGTTCGATGGCAAGAAGGCCGTCGGTGTCGAGTATACGCAGAAGGGCGAAACGAAGGTTGCGCGCGCGGGCAAGGAGATCGTTGTCTCGGGCGGTGCGGTGAACACACCCCAGATTCTCATGCTTTCGGGCGTCGGCAAGGGCGAGTACCTGAAGAAGTTCGGTCTTGATGTCGTTGCCGATCTGCCGGGCGTTGGCCAGAATCTGCAGGACCATCTCGACTGCGTCGTCATCAACGAGTGTACGCAACCGATCACGCTTCACAGCACCGTCGCCAATCCGCTCAAGCAGCTCATGAGCGGCATGCAGTACACCTTCTTCAAGACCGGGCTTGCGACCTCCAATGGTCTCGAAAGCGGCGCGTTTCTGAAAACCCGGCCGGAACTCGAGATCCCGGATATTCAGCTTCACTTTGTGGCGGCGATGATGCGTGACCATGCCCGCGTCAAATCCGATCGGCATGGCTTTACCGTCCATATCTGCCAGCTTCGTCCGGAAAGCCGAGGCTTTATCGCTCTCAAGTCAACGAACCCGGCCGAACACGCATTGATCCAGCCGAATTACCTCGAAGCGGAATACGACAGAAAGGTAATGCGCGACGGCGTAAAGATCGTGCGGAACATCATTTCGCAGCGCGCGATGGACCCCTATCGCGGACCTGAATTCTGGCCGGGCGCGGGCAAGCAGTCCGATGCGGAGATCGACGCCTGGATTCGCGAGACGGCGGAGACGATCTATCATCCGGTCGGCACCGCGAAGATGGGTACCGATCCGATGGCGGTGGTCGATGCGAAGTGCCGCGTGCACGGACTGCAAGGGTTGCGTGTGGTCGACGCCTCGGTGATGCCGACGCTGGTCGGCGGCAATACAAATGCACCGACGATCATGATCGCGGAGAAGATCTCCGACGACATGCTGGGCAAGGCGCCGCTGCCCTCCGAGCATGTCACCATAGCGGAGGACCGCGTCGGGCACGCTGCCTGACCGCTCCAAGCAGAACGAAAACGAGTTCATGGCCCGGCTTTGCCGGGCCATTTGCTTTCCGGCCGGGGCATTTCCGGGCACAGGTTTTCTTATAACCCATGTTATCCTTCGAGGCTGCCGTGGTGCCGCGGGAACGGCGCTATCGGTATCTGGGGAAATCGGCTGGGTGGGCGCCGTTACAGTGCTTTCGGAACTGAAGCGTAGAGAAGCATCGGGTGATCCGATTCAGGTAGGCTTGGTCGGAGCCGGTGCTATGGGTCTCGGGATCGCACATCAACTGGGCTTTACTCCGGGTATGCGTCTCTCGTTCATAGCGGACAAGTCGAAGGATGCCGCACGCGAGGGCGCGCGTCTTTACGGCAAGCCGACCCATATCGCCACGAATTGCCTTTCGGCGCTCGAAGACCCTTCCATTCCTTGCGACGTGCTTGTCGAGGCGACCAACTCCATCGTCGCCGCCTTCGATTATTGCATGGCGGCAATCGAGAAGGGTGCGCATTGTGTGCTGATGAACGCCGAGATCGATGCCGTTCTCGGTTATTTGCTCCGCGATGCCGCAGTGAAAAACGGCGTTGTGGTCACCAGCGATGCAGGCGATCAGCATGGCGTGCTGGCCCGAATGGCAGAAGAAGTCGAAATGTGGGGTTTCGACATCGTCCAGGCGGGTAACATGAAAGGGTTCCTCGACCGCTACCGAACGCTCGAAGGGTCGGTGGAGATAGCGGCGTCGCTCAGGCTCAGTCCCGAGCAGTGTCTTGCCTATACCGATGGCTCCAAGCTCAATATAGAGATGTCGCTGATCGCCAACGAGCGGGGATTCACGCCGCGCGTGTCCGGTATGGAAGGACCGAAAGCGGAACGTGTCGAGCAGGTTCTCGAGCTATTCGATTTTGACAGCTATGGCGGCAAGGCGCATGTCGACTACATTCTGGGCGCACGTCAGCATGGTGGCGGCGTCTACGTCGTGGCGCGCAGTAACGATACGTTTCAACGGCATTATCTCGACTATTACAAGATCACCAACCGGCCGCCGTACTGCGTCTTTTTCAGGCCCTATCACCTCTGTCACTTCGAGACGCCACGTGCGATCGCGATGAGTGCTCTGTACGGCAGGAGCGTGCTCGACCTGCGTCGTGGACGGGTGACAGATTGCTACGCTCACGCCAAACGAGCTCTTTCGCCAGGAGATCGGGTTACACACGCCATCGGCAGCGACGAAGTCTACGGGCTGATCATGACGGCGGAAGAAGCCGATACGGAAAATCTGGTGCCACAAGGCCTCCTCGATATCGAAGAGAACGATGAGCGTCCAGTGATGCGCCGGACGGTCGAGCGAGACCAGCCGCTCACCTGGGACGATATCGACATGCCGGACACGCGCCTCCTGAAGCTCTGGCGGCAGCAGAAGAAGTTGCTCACCGGAGCTTGACCGTCATGTCAATGTCCGATGCAGTTCATCTCAAGCCCGACCACGGCATGAACGGTTCCGTGCAGCACTACTGGCACTTCATGTTCGGGTACTTTCTGCCCGCAGTTGACTACATCGCGGCGCGGGCGAGGAGGGAGGGGACATACCTCATCGAATCCTGTGGCCCGGTAATGGACAAAGTTCTCTCTGAAGGGCTCTCCGCGCTCGGGGCCGACTTCCGTATTCTGGACAAGAATGAGATCGCAACGGCGTTTGTCGGCTGCCGCCGTGCCGATCTTGAGCACTGGGACAGGTACACGCTCGATCCGCAATACAGCGATGACCTCCGTTCACGGATCGACCGCGTCGTTCCGATGCTTATGGAAGCTGTACCGAACCGATGTTCATGCGATGCGACTGCAAGGTGTCGCAATCGGATTCTGCTTCTCGACCGCAGTCCAATGCCAGACTTCTACAGGCCGGGTGGAGGAACCGACAGCCCGTCATATGGCAATGCCAGGCGGGCCATCCGCAACCTCGCGGATACGCGCAGGAACATGCGCGCCCTCGGGTTTCCGGTCATCGTCTACGAGCCGGGCGCTCACACGCTGGGATGTCAGATCGAAGTTTTTGCGAATGCGTGCGGTGTTGTCGGGATAAGAGGTGCGGAGTTCGCCAATCTGTTGTGGGCGCCTGCGGATATCCCGGTTTACATGCTGACCCCCGTCGGGCCGCGCCAACCAACGGCGACATATCAGGCGTGCCTCAGCAGATGCTTGCAGCAGGATTTCGTCGAAGGGTTCTGCCAGGCCGAGGCACAGGTGCTGGATCTCGATGAACTCGAGAGCCATTTCAAGTGTCTGAAGTCGCCCTGGCGGCGTGTTTTGTGGAACTTCTACCGATTTTTGCGGGTAGGTAGGGTCTAACCCAGTTCTTCCCGGCCTGCCGGCGCATTTTTCACGAGGCGCAGATAGGAGCGTTCGCTCCGGAGCGGCGGCTTGCGGCTCGCATGGCTGGTGATGCTGGCGACGGCCATGGGTGGCTTCTCCGCGAGGATGCGGCGCGCTACCGCTTCGGCGTCGCGCTCCGGCGAACGCATCCGCTCGGGGTCGAGGCGGCGCAGCCGGTCGATCCACTGGCGGGTGAGCATCCGGTCGCCGATCCATGGCCCCACGTCGACCGGAACGGCCGCGCCCAGCACTCGGGTCATCGATCCGTCTTCATGCGCAAGCGGAAGCAGGATCATCTCAAACGTCGCCTCGCGGCCGTCATTCGTCGCTGCCGTATATTCGACGACGGAGATCGTCGCGTTTGTGGCTACGTCGTCCAGCGCCTGTTTCAGGTTTTCCACGCAGTCGTCCGACCACAGCGAAAGCATGTTGTGCCCGCGAAATTCCATTCCGTAGGTGCTGCAAAGGCCGGTTCCGGCGAGACGGAAGCGATAGGTATCGCGGTCCTTGCGCTCCAGGATGAACACGTAAGGGAGAACCCGGCGGATGTCGCCCGGCTCGATTTCGGCGCGGCGCGGCGCGGGACGGCCGGCGCGGATGGCGTTCCAGTAGTCGAACAGAACCTGATTGTTCTTGTGCTTCATAGCCCACATCCCCTGCCGTGCCATCGCCCGGCGGGGGAGCCCCCGTTGCCCAAGCGAAAATCCTAACTCATTCACTTCGAAACGTCCCGTTTCGGGTCGCTTCGTCTGTCTTCTGTCCCTTTGCCGGGTCCGTACCGCTTCGGTACGAGGTTTTGCACCGGCTGCCGGGACAGGCGAGGAGGAGCAGAAAGCGTGCCAGACGTTAACGGCGGACTGGCAACAGAGGTTGCGGCAAGGGGGTTCCTGCAAATTCTTCTTTATCTTCAATGGCTTGATTTCTGCAGAGGCCAGAAAGGCGGCCGCGTATGCGTTAACGCGGGACGTTTTGCTGCCCCGTTTCGGCGCGGGATGACGCGTCGTTAACCATTTTCCGTCGCGCAGCGGGTCAGCCCTGCGTTCCGGCATGGCTTCTGCATCGTGCGGCGTGGAAGCCAAAAGGGTTTCCAAACGACGCAGGCCAAACGGGTCCTCATGGGCCGGGAGTGTCAGGATGAAGCAGATGAAATTTTCCATGACCAGCCGCGGGCTGGTTCTCAGCGCGATGGCGGTCGGAGCCTCGCTGTTCTTCTATGCGCTTGCGGGTGCGGACCCGGCAGCGGCGTGCGGCGGCGGCTGCAACCCTCCGCCTCCCCCGCCCAGCCAGGATTGCGGCTGCGACCATGACGGCGGCGGCAAGAACTACAACAAGAACTACAACAAGAATTACAACTACAATTACAACAAGAACATTAACTACAACGAAAACAACAACACCAACAACAACACGAACAACAACTACAACGAGAACAACGTCAACGTTCATGTGAACGTCAATGCCAGCGCCAGTGCGTCGGCGACTGCATCGGCCATCGCCAATGCGAATGCGGCGGCGGACAGCGCCTCGTCGGCGCTCGACCGCACCAGTTCCGTCGCCATCGGCAATGGCAGCGGCGGCGGTTTCGGTGGTGGCGGTTCGAGCTACTATGTCTCGGCACCGCAGGCGGCGCCGATGGGTGCGCTCAACGTCATCGTGCGCACGGCCAAGGTCGTGAAGCCGGTGAAGGCGATCTGTGTCAGCGCGAAGGGCCTCGAAGAAGCGGCGCGCCTGAGCTCGAATGTCACGGAAGTCGAACCGACCGATGATGTCGAACTCTTCTACTGCGTGGCGGGCGACATGCTTGTCGCAACGATCGGCCGCATGGCGGGCAAGGGCGATGATGCGGTGCCCGATTATGTGGGCGGTTATGTCATCGAGTGCCGTCCTGGCGAGGCGCTGCGCCACGGTTCGAACGGCATGCTTGCCTGCGTGCCGCAGCAGAACAAGTACGGCTACAGCGAGATTCCGGCTTCGACGCGCAATGCCTATGCGGAAGTCTTCATCCGCAAGAACGAGCGCGGCGAGGAAATGGCCGCCACGAGCGGTGCGTTCTTCTCAGGGGGCGTCGGCTACTAAGGCGAGGGGTGCGGGGCACGGCCGCTTCATCCCGTGTCCCGCAAAGCGCCGGAAGAGGCGGGGAGGGCAATAGCTCTCCCCGTTTTTCTTTGTCAGACGAGCGACTTGTGGAAATAGGTCGTAAGGCAGGGCGCGCCGCCCTCTACGCAGTCGATCGGGACGTCGCGAATCCCAACAATCTTGTACTCGCCGAGAGTTTCTTCCCGATCAATGCGAGTGTCGGCACGCCTCATGCGACCGGCCTTGCCGCGTGTTTTCGGGCCATGGCGATGAAAGCCTTGAGGGCTGCCGAAGGATTGCGCCGGCTCGGGTAGTAGAGGCACAGACCGGCGAAGGAAGGCGTCCAGTCTTCCAGTACGCGGATGAGACGCCCCGCCTCGATGTCCGCGCGAACATCCTGCTCCATGAAGAAGCCAAGACCAACGCCTTCCAGGGCGGCCGCCCGCGCAAGGCTAGCTTCGTCCAGGGTGACCGGCCCGGATACATCCATCTGGGCCGTCTGGCTGCCCTTCTCGAACCGCCACCGGTAGAGAGCGCCATTGGGCAGGCGAACCCGGATGCAGGGGAGATTGAGGAGGTCCGGCGGTACGCGTGGTTTTCCGTGCTTTTCGAAATAGGTTGGCGATCCCACGACGGCGAAGCGTTGCTTCCGGCCGAGAGACACGGAGATCATGTCGCTCGGCACGAGATCGGCGACACGCACACCCATATCGAACCCGTCGGCAACGATGTCGACCAGCCGCCCTTCCGTTACGAGATCGATATGCACCTGCGGGTAGCTGTGCAGGAACGCCATCACCAGGGGCGCTATGTCCCGCGCCGCCGTCGCAAAGGCGTTGATGCGGAGCGTTCCCGACGGTGTCGCCTGCTGGGACCGCACCGTATCCACGGCACTGTGGATGTCCTGCAGGGCGGGGCTCACCTGCTCGACGAAGAGGCGCCCGGCATCGGTGAGGGAGACACTGCGGGTCGTCCGGTTGAACAGGCGGACGCCGAGTTCGGCTTCAAGCTTGCCGATGGCATTGCTGAGGGCCGTCGTCGACATGTCGAGATCGAGCGCTGCGGCACGGAACGAGCCCCTGCGCGAGATGGCGATGACGGCATCAAGGTCGTTCAGCGCTGTTTTGTACATTGTCCCGTTTTTCGTGATGTTAGATAGCAATTTATCCTGATTATCAGGACGGATGTCTACGCTTACTTTTGGAAGGCACAACCGATCCCGAACAGAGGATGCAAGTCATGATGCCTTCCCCGATCGAGGCTTATTTCGAAGCCGACATGTCCGAAGACCCCCAGGCGCTCCTTCGCGCCTTCGCGCCCGACGCCGTCGTGAAGGACGAGGGCGAGACCCATGCGGGCCGCGATGCCATCGAGGCGTGGTGGCGCGCAGCAAAGGTGCAGTACCAGCCTGTCGTCGAACCCCTCGATCTGGAGGAGCGGGACGATACGGTCAGGGTCCGCTCCCAGGTGACCGGCAACTTCCCCGGCAGCCCCGTGATGCTCACCTTCACGTTCCGGCTTGCGGGCGATCGGATCGCGGAACTGGAGATCGCCCCATGAACGCGTTCCTAACACTTAAGGGCAAGCGCGCGCTGGTTACCTCCGGCACGCGCGGTGCGGGGGCGGCGACCGTCGAACTCTTCCGGGAGCTCGGCGCTGAAGTCTTCACGACGGCGCGGGCGAGGCCCGAGGGAACGCCGGACGACCTTTTCGCCACTGCCGACCTCACGAAGGCCGCCGGATGCGCGGATGTCGTGGAGGCCGCGCGGCGGCGCATGGGGGGCGTCGATATCGTCGTCCATATGCTCGGCGGTTCGTCTGCGCCGGCGGGCGGTTTCGCGGCGCTGACAGACAAGGTGTGGCAGGCCGAGTTCGATCTCAACCTCCTTCCTGCCGTTCGTCTGGATCGCGCCCTGCTTCCAGGCATGATCGCGCAAGGTGGTGGCGTCGTGATCCACGTGTCGTCGATCCAGCGGCTGTTGCCCTTGCCCGATGCTACAACCGCCTATGCGGCGGCCAAGGCCGCGCTCTCGACCTACAGCAAGAGTCTCTCGAAGGAAGTGTCGCCGAAAGGTGTGCGTGTCGTGCGCGTTTCGCCTGGCTGGATCGAAACCGAATCCGCTGTCGATCTCGCGACGCGCCTCGCGCGGGAAGCAGGCACCGACTACGAAGGCGGAAAGAAGATCATCATGGACTCCCTCGGCGGCATCCCGATCGGCCGGCCGGCGAAGCCCGTCGAAATCGCGAGTCTCATTGCCTTCCTCGTGTCCGACCGCGCGGCAACGATCACAGGCACCGAATACGTCATTGATGGTGGCACCGTGCCGACGGTCTAGGGCGGACGTCGTTCATCAGGGAAGCTCACCGGTAATGCTGACGACGGAGCGCCGGTGGGTGCTACTCGACCCGTTCCCAGGTCTGCGAGCGGCTCATGAAACCTTTCGAGCCGGTGACTTCGAGTTTGTTTCCGCCTTCAGCGAGCTCAATGCTCGCGTTCGCCGTCTTGCCGTTGGCCGGGCGGAGGATGGTGCCGCCAGACCATTCGTCGCCGTCTTTCGTCAGGTTCCAGAGGATCGCCATGCCGACGAGCGGCTGATCCTTCCTGTCGCCTTCGCATTGCGAGCAGGTGGTTTCGCCCTCGTCCAGCAATTCGACGACGGTGCCGGTGAGAGTGCCGCCGGTTTCCGTTATTTCGACCACGGTCTTCGGTGCGCCGGTATCGGGATCGAAGGTCCGCCATTTGCCGATGGGGGAGGCTTCGTCCGCCGAAGCCGGCAGGGCGATAAACGCGGACAAAGTCAGCAGCACTGCGGCGGCAGAGGCCGCGGCCATCTTAAGGCTCCGGAACGTCATGGGTACCCCTCCACCCGATTATATTGACACCTTCCATGTCACGATAGTCGGACGGCAAGAAGCTTCAAGGTCTTTGTGAGACAGGAGCCGCCGTCGAAGGGGCTTCAAGTTCTCGTTCATGCTGGTAAAATCGCGAAAGCAGGGACGACCCTGCGAAAGGTGCATTTCCCTTTCCATCAATCGCGAGGACGGCCTCGCTTCTCGGCAGGAGAGGCGAATGGCCTGGATCTATCTTCTCATCGCAAGCGCGGCGGAAATCGTCTGGGCGTTCACGCTCAAGGCGAGCGACGGCTTTACGCGACCGCTCATGGTGGTGTTCAACATCGCGGCGCTGCTCATAGCCGTGTGGTTTCTCGTGCAGGCGATGCGAACGCTGCCTCTCGGCACGGCCTACGCGGTATGGACAGGGATTGGCGTTCTTGGTGCGGCCGTGCTCGGCGTACTTCTGCTCGGCGAGAGTGCCTCGCCACTTCGTCTCTCCGCGATCGCACTCATCGTTACCGGTGTCGCGATGCTCAAGCTTGTGGAGGGCTGAACAAAAAAGGGGAGGGCGCGAGGCCCTCCCAAGTGGTCGTCCTGAACGGAAAAGGAAACTCGAAACACCGTTCTGGGATCGGCGGGCAAGCCCCGCCTCGGCTCTCATGGTCCGGCCGGAGGCCGACCAGCCTGGACGCAATGAGGGTGGGAACCGGCGATGTCTTTGTTCATTTCTGTCTCCGACATCGCCGGTAATTCGGTGGAAGGTGTTGTGGTTAGTAGGAACCGCCCCGGAGGCTGCCGGATTCGAAGACCGGCTCGGAGTAGTAGGCGTAGGGCTCGTTCTCGACCGGGCGGCTGCGGCTCGGCGCGGACGCCTGGGCGACACGCTGGTTATGGGCGGGCTTTGCCTTCGCACCGGGGTTCGCCTGGCGATAGTCGATTTCGCCCATCGGATCCTTGTTGCCCGGGAAGCGGGCGCAGTCGGCGGGGTTCACGCCGTAGAGCGGAACCAGCAGCTTGAGCACGGCGCGTTCGACAACCGCGCGGACGGCGAGCTGGATCGGCTCCTGCGCGCTCGAACCGACACCGAGCGAGAAGAGGTTGCCGCCGAAGAAGTCGAACACGCCAGCCTTGATCTCGCGGCCGACGATCTGCTTCTGGTAGGAAACGTAGTCGACGACTTCGAGCGTACGGCTGTTCACCAGACGCAGGTCGAGGCCGATGTTCATGACGTAGCTGGAGGCCGAGGCATTGGCCGCCGCGCCCATGTCGCCGCCCTCGGCGAAGCCCGCGTTGAGGCCGCCCGACTGGATATTGAAGTTCAGCTCGGTGATGCCGCCGACGACGTAGTAGTCGGAGCCGCGGATTTCGCCCGCATAGATCTTGCGGTATTCGCCGTCGACCGCGTCGCCGATGAGCTTGTTGTTGGTGTACTTCATTTCAAGTTCGGAGATCGACGTGTCGTAGCGCTCGACGAGCGGCACGCCGGCCTTGCCGAGGGCCGACATCGCCATCAGCGACGCGCCCTGCGTGACCTTCATGCCGGTGCCGTCGGCTTCGGACTTGCCGGTGTAGTCGCGGATGTTGCCGACTGCGATGCGCGTCGTGTTCGCACCCGTCGGGACATGACCCGCGAGGCAGCGAAGCGCGTTCGAATAGGGTGTTTCGTTATTGATGACCGGAGCGTTGCCGATCGGCGTTGCGTAGCGGCCGTCGGAACCCGCGTTGGCGCTGACGCAGCCTGTGAGTGCGAATGCTACCGCGAGGGCGCCCAGCGTCCGCTTGGGCATTCCCTTCTTCGCCGCTATCGACACAACCGTTGAAAACACTTTGGCCTCCTGATGTCACCTTTCGACGGTTGCTCTGGCGATCATTGTTTTTCGATTCTGCCATCGCGCCCGTCGGGGCTTCGATTGCCAAGGGGAGTGCAACCGGTGTGCCAGCGGTCATGTCTTGTTAACACTCGCGGAATTCCGCCGTTTTTTGCGTGGGTACGGTTCCCGTGTGCCAGAAGGCAATATGGTTTACGTCCGGTAACGTCACGGGTCTGGCACGAGCCGTCCCGTTTTCGTACGTCAACCAGGCGTTAAGCCTGCGTTGCGAGGCAAAGGGCGGACTCCCGCTCCGTAGAAGCGGGTTGCAGCGCGGCGCCGTGCGGGCGACACTCCGCGGCCTAATCGTTAATGGCATGGATAAGGTGAGGCCTTACGTCTTGGCGAAGCTCGAGTTCTTCTATGATTGTTCCAGTCCATGGACCTATCTTGCCTTCAGCCGGATCGAGGATGTGGTCAAGCGCACCGGGGCGGAGATGGTGTGGAAGCCGATCCTGGTCGGCGGCGTCTTCAATGCGGTGAACGAAAGCGTCTATGAGGCGCGGGCGAACCCTCACCCCGTGAAAGGCCGGTATTACGTGAAGGATCTGCGGGACTGGGCACGGTTCTGCGGTATCGAGATCGGTCAACCGCCGGTGTTTCCGGTGCGCTCGGTCGACGTGATGCGCGCCGCCATCGTGGCGCTGGACGAGGGCAAGCTGCCGGAATTCTCATGGGCGACCTTCAGGGCCTATTGGGGCGACCTGAAGGACATCAGCCAGCCGGAGGTGCTCGAGGAGATTTGCCGGTCTACCGGGCTCGACTGGGAGCAGGTCAGCGAGCGGATCAAGACGGATGAGGTCAAGGGCCGGCTCCGCGCGAATACGGAAGAGCTGATCGCCCGGGGTGGCTTCGGCTCGCCGACCATGTATGTGAACGAGACCGACATGTATTTCGGCAACGACCGGCTGCCGCTGGTGGAAGCGGCGCTCGCCCATGGCTGACCCCCTACCGGACGGCCGCCCGCCTTATCGCGAACCGCCCGCCTTCAATGTGCCGCGGCCGGTTCTCGGCCTTCTTCTCCTTGTCGTGGGCGTCCACCTGGCGGTGAACGCGCTCGATCCGGCATTGCGGGAGCAGGTCATCCTCTGGTTTGCGCTGTTTCCCATTCGCTATACCGAAGGCGCGAGCGCAATTGCGGACATATTGCCCGGCGGACTCGCAGCCGAACTCTGGACGCCGGTCACTTACACTTTCCTGCATGGCGGCTGGGAACATCTCATCGTCAACAGCGTCTGGCTGCTGGCCTTCGGCTCGCCGATTGCGCAGCGTTTCGGTGCCACGCGCTTTCTTCTTTTCTACTTTCTCTGCGGTGCGGCCGGCGCTTTCCTGCATGTGCTGCTCTATCCGGGATCGGATATTCCGGTCGTGGGAGCATCGGCGGCAATTTCCGGACTGATGGGAGGCGCTGCCCGCTTCGTTTTTCTGGCCGACGGGCCGCTTGGCGCCCTTGGCGGACGGGGGCGCGGCGGCTTTCCTGCGGCGCCGAGACGGCGCGCGAGCATCGCCGCGGCACTTGGCGACAGGCGGACGCTGATTTTCGTCGGCGTCTGGATCGGCCTCAATTTCCTGTTCGGCGCGACGGCGCTCAGCGGAGCGTTCGGTGTCACCGCGCAAGTCGCCTGGGAAGCGCATCTCGGCGGCTTTCTCATGGGTTTGCTGATCTTCGGGCTGTTCGATCCTCCGCGCTGGTCGCCCTCGGGAGGGCCCGGCAATGTCGGCTATGGCGAATGGCTGGGCGAGGAACCGCACGAGTAAGCGGGGCGCGGCCAGCTGCACTCATTGAAATCGAGCGGCCGTAAACCACATAGAGAAAAGGCCCTTTGGCCTGAGGCCTTTTTTCAGGAGGAAATCAATGAGCGACACATCGGCGGGCTCCAGCTCCGGACCGGACGACGCGCAAGCCGGATACGGCGAAGATGCATCCTCCGGCCGCAAGGAGTTGTGGATTCGCTTTCTCTACATGATCGCGTACTGGTTTCTCGGCAATATCGCCTTCTCCGTCGCGATCTTCCTCGGTGCGGTGCAGTTCGTGGTGATCCTCATCACGGGCAACAAGAACGAGGAGTTGCGTTCGTTCAGCCGCAACCTCATCCAGTATGTGTGGGAATGTCTCGCCTTCGTGATCTTCGCGCGAGAGGAAAAGCCGTTCCCGCTCGGACGCTTTCCGTCGGTCACGAATCCCGACTGAAGCTCTCGAGTTTCCTGAGCCCCTTCGGCGTCAGCAGGCCGCGCAGGATCGCTTCGGTCGTCATGTTGAAGCGTTTCTCCGCGGCTTCGGGGCTAGCGTGAAAGCCCGCCAGTTCGAGGCTGCAATGACCGTGAACGGCGGCCCATAGCGCGCCCGCCAGTTCGTCCGGTTCGACATCGGCCGGAAAACTTCCCTCTTCGACACAAGCCTCGACGGCACTGCGCATGATCTCGTAGGAGGCGTGCTGCGAGACGCCGCGCGCAGCCGGTTCCGCCGCATCGCCATGGCGCAGCGCAGCGGGGATCGGCAGGGTCGCGCTGATCATCAGCGAATAGTAGGACGGGTTCTTCAGTGCGAAGCCGCGATAGGCGCGCGCGAGTTCTCCGAGCCAGAGCAGGGGTTCGTCGTGTTTCGGGGCAGCGCGCTCGGCGGCGGCTAGGCGGTCGAAGGCTTCCTCGAACAGCGCCGCGATCAAGCCGTCCTTGCCGCCGAAGGCCGTGTAGACGGCCATGGTGGAGGCCCCGACACGGGCGGCGAGCTTCCTCAGCGAGATGGCATCGGGGCCGCCATGCACGAGCATTTCGCTCGCGGCGTCCAGCAAGGCCTCACGTTGCGCATGGCGCCGTGTATCGGCCGAACTTTCCTTGCCCTGCGTACTCATGCGCCCTCTATCGAACAGGCTTGACAGTGTGTCCAGCGATATCTATAAAAACATAACAGTGTTATATTCTGTGTTCAAGGCAGGATGGCGGTAACGCCAGGGAGGAATTCAGGCCATGTCGAAACCCTTTCCCGACAACCCGTTTCTGAGAGAGAACTTCGCGCCGGTGATGGCGGAGTGCGATGCGCCCGACCTCATTGTGAGCGAAGGCGAACTGCCTTTCGATCTCGCGGGTACGCTTTACCGCAACGGACCGAACCCGATGTTTCCGCCGCTCGGCAACAAGCATCACTGGTTTCTCGGCGAAGGCATGATCCACGCGATTCATGTGGAAGGCGGCAGGGCGAGCTATCGCAACCGCTGGGTGCGCACCGAGCAATACGAGGCGCAGCGCAAGGCGGGCGAGCGGCTGGTGCCGACGGGCTTCGGCGAGGCGGCGGTTGAGGGCGCGGAAGGCATCAAGCGCAATGTCGCGAACACCAATGTCGTCTGGCACGCGGGCAAGCTGCTGGCGCTCGACGAGGGCAATTCGCCCGTCGCGATGAACGGCGACACGCTGACGACGGATGGTTCGTGGACCTTCGAAGGCAAATATGAAGGGCCGATGACGGCGCATCCGAAGTTCAATCCGCGCACGGGCGAGATGCATTTCTTCGGCTACATGGCGGCGGGTCCGGGCAGCCCCGACATTTCCTACCAGGTGGTCGACCGCAACGGGAAGCTCACGCGCAGCGACATGTTCAAGGCACCTTACGCGAGCATGGTGCATGACTTCATCGTGACCGACGAGCATGTGATCTTTCCGATCTTTCCGGCGACGATCGACGTCGAGCGCATCATGAAGGGCGGGCCGACGATCGCGTGGGATCCCGATGCCGGCACGCATATCGGCATCATGGCGCGCGATGCTTCCGTCGACACGGTGCGCTGGTTCAAGGGCGATCCCTGCTATGTCTATCACCCGATGAATGCCTGGACGTCTCACGAAGGCGGGCGGACGCGGGTTCATGCCGACGTGATGAAATACAGCCGTGTGCCGCTCTTCCCCGATGCGGACGGGAAGAAGGCGCCGAGCGATCTCTCCGACGAACAGGGCCTGCTGGTGCGGTGGACCTTCGATCTCGACGGCAATTCCGATACTTACACGGAAGAACAACTGACCGATCTTGGTGGCGAGTTCCCGCGCTTCGACGAGCGGTTCGCGGGACATGGCTACCGGCACGGCTTTTACGCCGCGATGAACCGGCCGAAGGAGCAGAAGGGTTCGTCCTACGACACGCTCGTTCATATCGACCTCGAGACCGGCAAGCGCAAGGCGTGGGAGCCGGGCAAGGGACGGTATGTGCATGAGCCCGTTTTCGTGCCGCGCAAGGCGGATGCGGCAGAGGGCGACGGCTATATCGTTTCGCTTGTCTACGACAGCACCCGCAACCTCAGCGACTTCATCGTTCTCGATGCGGACGATCTTTCGAAGGGTCCGGTCGCGCGGGTCGAACTGCCGTCGCGGGTGCCCTTCGGCTTTCACGGCAACTGGCGCGGGGCGGCCTGAAAGGTTCCCAAGCGGGGATAAATCGCGGCGACTGTCACACGACTGTCATTGAAACGTCATGAATGATTCGTGTGTGCGGCGATGTGCGTTCATGGGCACATAAGAATGTGCACATGAGTGTGCGTCTCCGTGTTTTCGTGCATCCGAGTGTGCATCGAAAGACGTCGAGGGAGTACATCGCCGAGAGACCAATGGGTCCCGGGGACCGCGGCTTTCGCCGGGACAGGTAATCCCCAGGATGACACCTTTGTTCTGGCGAAGGCAGAGCGTCAAAAGTGGAACCGATCAGAAAAGCGGTTCCTCGTAGACCGGTTCGCCGCCGAGGCGGAGCTGCTTGATGGCGGCGGTGCCGTCCTCGTCGAGGGCCACGTCGACGGTGAGATTGCCGGCGTTGCGCTCGTCTTCCAGAACGCGGCCTTCGCCTTCGGGCACGAAATAGCTTTCGATGCCGTAGTCCACATTGGCCGTGCCGCAATCCGGGCAGGGGAACTCCTCCTCCGTGTCCGGAGTATCGGTGACGGGCGCGCGCTCGAGGACATAGGAGATGCGGCCGCGGATGACGGCGTTGCCGGGTTTCGGCTCGGGCCGCTCGGACCAGACCGCCACGGGCTTCCAGACGTCGGCGCCGGGCGCAAGTTCGACGAAGACGGTATCCCCGGACGCAAAGTCGTCGTCGCCTGCGAGGTCGTCGAGCGCGAGGCGCGAGATGGCGTAGTTCAGGATCACGTAGTCGCCGCGGAAGATGTCGCGCGGATCGACGGGCTCGGTTTCGAGGGTGACGACGGTGTCGGAGCGGAGCAGCGAGACGCGGTCCCAGACCATCGCCATGAGGAAGAGCGACTGCCCGACGACAAGGGCGAGAACGGCAAGAGCGAAGCGGTTCATGACGCGCCTCCATCCGCCAGCTTGACGAGGCGGCGGCGCATGCGCTCCATGAACAGGGCCCCCACGATCAGGAGGATGCCGCCAAGCGCGAAGAAGAGCGCTGTATCGAGCAGCGTGTTGAGCGTCTCGAAGTAGAGCCAGAGCACTTCCGCCCCGAAGGCGACGAAGCCGAAATTGACGGCGAAGCGGCTGTCGCGCGCCGTGCCGTAGGAAACGAGCCAGGCAGCAAGCGCGAGGAAGAGCGCGGCGTAGAGCCAGGGGATGAGCGCGGGCGCGGCGTTCTGAAGCGGCAGCCAGAGGAGCGAGAAGACGGCGATCGAGACGATGGCGCTGCCGTGCCGCGCGTCGATGCGGCCGCGCGTCAGGCAAAGGAAGGCGAGCGCGCCGACAACGATCACCGGTACCAGGACGATGAGGGACCAGAGCGCGGCGCTTTCTTCAGGCGTGGTGCCGCCGGGGTCGAGCTGCAAGATCCAGAAGATCACGAAGGTAGCGACGATGGCGTAAGCCTCGGCGGCGGAAGCGAAGCGCGGTGCGCGCGATGAAAAGAGGATGGCGGCAAGCCAGATGGCGAGCGCTTCAAGGATCAGGAAGACCGCGATGTGTTCCGGGGCGATGGCGAAGGTATTGGAGATCGCGTCCACGTTGATCGCCTGCCAGAGGATCAGCGACAGGAGCGAGAGGTGGAAGCCCGGCAGCCATGCGAGCCGGAGCGCGAGCGCCGCACCGGCGAGCCAGACGATCCAGAAGGCCCAATGGGGAGACCCCTCGTCGAGCTGGACGGCGAACACGGTCCAGAAGACGGAAAGAAGAATGCCGAGGGCGAGGGCAGGGCGCGAGGGGAGTGCCCAAGCGGCCGCGAGCGCGGCGATGCACCAGGCGAGAACGCCCCCCGGGTCGTCGGTGCGGATGTGATAGATCTGCGCGATCAGCATGATGCCGCCGCCGAAGAGGCCGAGGCCTATGAGGATGGCGGCCTGAGCGAAGGCGGGATGGCCGCGCCGTTCAAGCGGAATGGCGGCGAGCCAGGCGGCCGACATGGCGACGAAGATCGCGATGAGCTTGGCGAGCTTCGGAATCTCATACCAGTTGGCGGCGACGAAACTCATGACCGCGAAGCCGATCAGCACCGCGCCCAAAACGGCGAGGATGGCAGGCATGCGGCGCGTCGAGGGCCGCTCCTCCGCCGATTTCAGGATCTGTTCGGCATTGGCCGGCGTGACCCAGCCGCGCTCGATCCAGAGCTCGAGGTCGCTTTGCAGTTTGTGGAGATAGGCGCGTTGCCACATGGGTGAGTCGCTTCTTCCAATTGAGCGCGAATATGACCGGAGGATTGGGACTCAACCAAGGCGGCCGCGATTATCCGGCAGCAGACGGGGAAGTCAAAGCTGGACCCGCAAGCGGGTCCGGAAAGGGCAGATTCCTGCGATTTGCATGTATCTCCTTGTCGTATGCGGCGGAATGTCGCATCATTTCATGCGGGCGGTGGCCCGTGCGGTTTGGGGAGACCGTTGCGGCGGGGCCGGTTTCTTTGGGTTTTGGATTTCGGCCGGACACTGGAGGAGACGCCATGAATGTTGCCACGATACTGAAGGCCAAAGGCTCCGATGTGGCGACGGTGAAGCCCACCGTCACGCTGGGCGAGGCTGCGGTGCTCTTGAGCGAGAGACGGATCGGCGCCGTGGTGGTGATGGAGGACCGGAAGGTTCTCGGCATCGTCTCCGAGCGCGACATCGTGAAGGCCGTGGCGCGGAATGCAGGCGAGGCGCTGAAGGCGCCGGTGCGCGACGTCATGACTTCGCGCGTCATCACCTGCAGCCTCAACGACTCGGTCGACGAGCTCATGGATTCGATGACGACGGGCCGCTTCCGGCACCTGCCGGTGATCGAGAACGGCGAGCTTGCCGGGATCATCTCCATCGGCGACGTGGTGAAGCACCGGATCGCGGAGACGGTGATGGAGACGGAGGCGATGCGCCTCTATATCGCCAACGGCTGATCTGCCCGCTAGCGCACGATTTCGATGATTTCGCGAATTTGAGGAACGGCTTCCTCGGCGGCTTCCTCGCCGAGACGGATCAGTTCGTCCGCGCGGTCGAAATCCAGCAGACTCAAATGTCCAACCTTCGGCGCGATCATGATGTCCGGCGGGTCGCCCGCCATGCGCATGCGCGCGAGTCTGTCCTGCACAATGTTCAATGAAGCGAGCATGACGCTTGCGATGCCCGGTTCGCGCTGACGGCTGCCGATGACGCGGCGCATCAGTTCCTTCTCCGGTGTCTGCGGCTTCCAGCGCAGGCCCTTGAGACGTTCGCGGATACGGCTTGCGACCGGCGCGGGGCCCTCGCCGTCCGCAGGCGCGGCTTCGGCGATTTCTTCCTGCAGGGCCTCGACTTCCTCGCTTTCCTCCATGTGCTCCTCGAGTTCGCGGAAGAGATCGTCTTCCGGCATGACGGGGGCGGAGGAGTGGAGATAGCCGGGGAACGCCGCTTCATGCGCGCGGCGGCGGGCGGCGGGATCGAAGGGGTCGTTGTTGAGATTGACCGCAATCAGAACCCGGGCGCCCAGCGCGCGGGCGACCGAGACGGGCACGGGGTTCACCAATGCGCCGTCGATCAGCCAGCGGCCGTCCATGGCGACAGGGGCGAAGACGCCAGGCAGCGCATAGGAAGCGCGAATGGCCTGAATGAGATTGCCCTTGTGAAGCCAGAGTTCGTGGCCGGTGGTGAGTTCGGTCGCGACGCCGACGAAGGTGCGCGGC
The DNA here is from genome assembly GCA_017642695.1 of Parvibaculum sp. Taxonomy (GTDB): domain Bacteria; phylum Pseudomonadota; class Alphaproteobacteria; order Parvibaculales; family Parvibaculaceae; genus Parvibaculum. The sequence goes on from JAEPQD010000002.1 coordinate 818,409, forward strand.
AAATCCTCGACACGGATGTCGGCGAGATGTTCGCGCATCAATTCGGCAAGCTTGCTGTCGCCGATAAGGCCAGAGGAGCGGAAGCGGAGATCAAGCAGGGAAAGCATGCGCCGCCGCGTCAGCGAGCGGGCGAAGTCTTCCAGCGGGTCGAGCTTGTTCGCCGCGTGGCAGCCGCCGACCAGAGCACCGATGGAGGTGCCGGAGATGATGTCGGCCTCGATGCCCGCGCGCGACAAGGCACGAAGGACGCCAATATGCGTCCAGCCGCGCGCCACACCGGCGCCAAGTGCAATGCCGATCTTGGGACGGGGCATGCGGAACTGCTTCATGGACAGGAACTACTCGAAAGATGGTACAGGGCCGCGCCGGAGAGGCGGCGGCTTTTTTCTATATGGAGGTCAAATGTGACCGAAATCGAGCATGGGCCGTGGCGCCTGAACGGAAGATGAATCGGTCAGAGCTTCGCCGTGCCGGTGTGTTCGAGGACGGCCGGCTTGCCCTGCGGTACGCGGCGGTAGAAGCAGGAGCGGTAGCCGACATGGCAGCAGCCGCCATCGCCCGCGACGTCGACTTTCAGCCAAACAGTGTCCTGATCGCAATCGGTGCGCAGTTCAACGACGGTCTGGATCTGGCCCGAGGTGTCGCCCTTGTGCCAGAGCTCGTTCCGCGAGCGGCTCCAGTACCAGGCCTCGCCGGTCTCGATGGTGCGGGCAAGGGCTTCCGCGTTCATCCAGGCAACCATGAGGAGGTCGCCAGTCTTCGCGTCGGTCGCGACGGCGGTGATGAGGCCGTCCGAATCGAATTTCGGCGAGAAGGACGTGCCTTCCTCGATCTCTTCCTTCATGCCGCGGGGGGCGAAGGGGGATGTGCCGGTCATGTCTCTCATTCCCAAATGAAAAGGCCCCGCCATTCAGATGAAGGCGGGGCCTCTTGTCAAAGCGCCTGACTTGTCAGGCTCAGTATCCGCGGATCATCTGCATGAACCGGGCTTCCATGCGGGGGTCGTCGCGGAAGACGCCGGTGAACTGTGTGGTGATGGTGGCGACATCCGGCTTCTTGATGCCGCGCGTCGTCATGCACTGATGCTTCGCCTCGATGAGGATGGCGACGCCCTGCGGCTGCAGCGCGGCATTGATCGTGTCCGCGATCTGGGCCGTCATCGTCTCCTGCGTCTGAAGACGGCGGGCATAGATCTCGATGACGCGGGCAAGCTTGGAAATGCCGACGACCTTCTTGGTCGGCACATAGGCGATATGCGCACGGCCGAGAATCGCCACCATGTGATGCTCGCAATGCGACTCGATGTTGATGTCGCGGAGCATCACCATGTCCTGATAGCCCTCGACTTCCTCGAAGGTGCGGGTGAGCTCCTTGTAGGGGTCGATCTCGTAGCCCTCGAAGAATTCCTCGTAGGCACGCACGACGCGACCGGGCGTGTCGATCAGGCCCTCGCGGTCCGGATTGTCGCCGGCCCAGGCGATCAGCGTGCGCACGGCGGCTTCCGCTTCCTCGCGGCTCGGCTTCTTCACCTCAGCGAGACGCTCGTTCCCGCCCTGGGCCCGAAGCCCATCAACTGCAGCATTCATGTCCATTCGACCAATCTCGTTTAGGGGTTTCCCGGCCATACCGCCCTTCTCGAGGGGAGGTTTGTCCGGTTCAAGTCACAGGCCAATTCCTCAGGAAACCGACCTGTTTTGCCCATCAAGCACGGGGTCTTATGCCATGCTGTAGCTGATGTGACATCGTCTCAACCATGCATATAACGTTGCAGAAACGGGCTATCAAGGGCGGTGGAACCATCACAAAGCGCAATATGACCGCCCTCAGCCCGGCACGGTCTTGCTCATGATACGCGGGATTCCGCCGGTTGGATCGCTCTGCGGCCCCGGGTTTGGTTAATTCTTAAAACTTGCCGGGGATGATCGGTTTCGCTAACAACGGGGCGGAAGCGGCCGATGCCGCGAGATGGCCCTGAAAGGTTTGACGGGTATGACGCGCCGGACGACATGTTGTCGAACTTGCCCCTGCCGCTGCGGCACGAGCCGCCGCGCGCATGCGCGTTTCACCGCCATCTGAAGGCCCGTCACGAGGCGGGCTTGACGAGGCGAAGCCCAAGCCGACCGACCTCAAGGCCATTCCGATGAAGACCCAGCCGAACAAACCGAAGCTCTCCCTCTACAATACGCTGACGCGCAAGAAGGAAGTCTTCGAGCCCGCGGACCCGAACCGCGTGACGATGTATGTGTGCGGCCCGACGGTCTACAACCATGCGCATATCGGCAATGCGCGGCCGGCGGTCGTGTTCGACGTGCTGGCGCGGCTGCTCAAGCGGCTCTACCCGCATGTCATCTATGCGCGGAACATCACCGACATCGAGGACAAGATCATCGCGGCCGCGAAGGAGCAGGGCGTCGATATCTCGGTGGTGACGGAGAAATACGCCGATATCTACCGGAACGACATGGGCGTGCTGGGCGTGCTGCGCCCGGACCTCGAGCCGAAGGCGACGGAGACGATCGCCGAGATGATCCAGATGATGGAGCGGCTGATCGAGGCGGGGCACGCCTACGCCGCGGAAGGCCATGTGCTCTTCAACGTGCCGAGCTATGCCGACTACGGGAAGCTTTCGGGCCGCGACCGCGACGACATGGTGGCGGGCGCGCGGGTGGAAGTCGCACCCTACAAGAAGGACGCGGCGGACTTCGTGCTCTGGAAGCCGAGCGCGGACGACCAGCCGGGCTGGGAGAGCCCCTGGGGCCGCGGAAGGCCGGGCTGGCACATCGAATGCTCGGCGATGATCGAGAAACATCTCGGGCAGACCATCGACATTCACGGCGGCGGCATCGACCTGCAGTTCCCGCATCACGAGAACGAGGTGGCGCAGTCGGCCTGCTCGCATGGCGGCGCACCGCTCGCGCGCTTCTGGCTGCACAACGGCTTCGTGAACATGGGCACGGAAAAGATGTCGAAGTCGCTCGGCAATGTGCTGCTCGTTCACGAGCTGATCGAACAGGCGCCGGGCGAAGCAATCCGCCTCGCGCTGCTCGCGGGCCATTACCGCCAGCCGCTCGAGTGGACCGAGGAGGGACTGGCGCAGGCGAAGCGCATGCTCGACCGGCTCTACGGCGCGCTCCGGGGGCTCGCCGATGTGCAGGCGGAGGCGACGAACGACGCCGTGCCCGAGGCCTTCATGGAAGCATTGATGGACGACCTCAACACGCCGAAGGCGCTGGCGGAACTGTTCGCCATCGCGAAACGCGCGAACACGGAGACGGACCCAGGGACGCGCGCGCTGCTGAAGGCGGAGTTGATCGGCGCGGGGCGGCTCATCGGCATCCTCGACATGGATCCCGAAGCCTGGTTTGCAGGCGCGGGGGCGGCTTCCCATATAGACGGGGAAGAGATCGAGCGGCTGATCGCCGCCCGGAATGACGCCCGCAAGGCGAAGGATTTCGCGGAGGCCGACCGCATCCGCGACGAACTTGCCGCCAAGGGCATTCAGATCGAAGATGGGCCGCAAGGCACAAGCTGGAGAGTGGCGAGCTAGATGCTCAACGAGATCTACAACAAGCGCATTCTCGAACTCGCATCGGACATCCCGCATGGCGAGCGGCTCGACGCGCCCGATGCCTCGGCGACGGCGGTCTCGAAGCTCTGCGGTTCGAAGGTGACGGTGGATGTGAAGCTTGACGCGCAAGGCCGGGTTGCCGATTACGGCGCCGACGTGAAGGCCTGTGCGCTGGGTCAGGCATCCAGCTCCATCATGGCGCGGCATGTGATCGGCGCGGACGCGAAGGAACTTCACGAGGTGGGCGCAGCCATGCGCGCCATGCTGAAGGAAGGCGGCGAACCGCCGCGCGACATCCATGGCGGCAAGTGGAAGGACCTCGAGGTGCTGGAGCCCGTCCGCGAGTACAAGGCGCGCCACGCCTCGACGCTGCTCGTGTTCGACGCGGTGGAAGAGGCGGTCGAGAAGGCGCTGGCCGAAAAGGGGAGTGGTACTGCCCAGCAGACCGGGACCCTCACTAGCACCGGCCCGGCCGCTTAAGGACGGGCCCCGCCGCTCCCGCGTTTCCGCCCGGGCGGCTCAATATCCCAGACGAATCAGACGGATAGGCCGAATGGCGCTCGCTGCGCCTGCGAGTTGTGCCTTATCCGATTAGAAGCTAACAAGTGCGTGTAACAAGGGACACTCATCCCATGCGGCGCGACCCTTTATCGCTCGCGATGCGCGGCCTGATCCGGGTCTATCAGTGGTTCATATCGCCGCTGATCGGGCCCCGGTGCCGGCATTTGCCGACCTGCTCGGACTATACGATGCAGGCGATCGAGCGCTTCGGGCCGTGGCGCGGCGGATGGCTCGGGCTGTCGCGGATCGTCCGCTGCAATCCCTGGGGAAGTCACGGTTTCGACCCGGTGCCGGAGCGGCTGGAGACGCAGCCCTTCTGGGCGCCGTGGCGATACGGAAGGTGGCGGATGCCGGAAGGCGCGCCGCACACGCACGGAACGCAATGAGAGAGACAAGATGATCAATCTGAAGCTGCCGGACGGTTCCGTTCGTGAAGTGGAAAAACCCGTCGACGGGCTCGCCTTTGCCGAGAGCATCGCGAAGTCGCTGGCGAAGAAGGCCGTGGCGATCAAGATCGACGGGCAAATGAAGGACCTGTCGACGGTGATCGAGAAGGATGCCGAAGTCGAGATCGTGACGCGCGAGACGCCGGACGGTGTCGACCTCTTGCGCCACGACGCCTCGCATGTGATGGCGGAAGCGGTACAGGAGCTTTTCCCGGGCACGCAGGTGACGATCGGGCCGGTGATCGAGAATGGCTTCTATTACGACTTCGCGCGGGCCGAGCCCTTCAAGGCGGAAGACCTCGAAAAGATCGAGGCGCGGATGCGCGAGATCGTGGACCGCGACGAGAAGATCACGCGCGAAGTGTGGGATCGCGACGAGGCGGTCGAGTATTTCCGCAAGATCGGGGAGATCTACAAGGCGGAGATCATCGCCTCCATTCCGGGCGACGAACCGGTGTCGATCTACCGGCAGGGCAACTGGCTCGACCTCTGCCGCGGGCCGCACCTGCCGTCGACGGGGAAACTCGGCAAGGCCTTCAAGCTGACGAAGCTTGCCGGCGCCTATTGGCGCGGCGACAGCCGCAACGAGATGCTCCAGCGCATCTACGGCACGGCCTGGGCAAACGAGAACGACCTCAAGGCCTATCTCACGATGGTGGAGGAGGCCGAGAAGCGCGATCACCGCAAGATCGGGCAGGAGATGGATCTCTTCCACTTCCAGCCGGAGGCGCAGGGGTCGGTCTTCTGGCACCCGAAGGGCTTCGTCATCTACAACCAGCTCGAAGCCTATATCAGGCGGCGGCTCAACGCGTCCGGCTACAAGGAAGTGAAGACGCCGCAGCTGATGGCGTCGAAGTTCTGGGAACAGTCCGGCCACTGGGGCAAGTATCGCGAGAACATGTTCGTGGTGCCGGACGAGGTTCCGAACACGGAAGACGACGCGCCGGTGCTATCGGGCGATGCCGACCTCATGGCGATCAAGCCGATGAACTGCCCCGCGCATGTGCAGATCTTCAACCAGGGCATCAAGTCCTACCGGGATCTGCCGATCCGCATGGCCGAGTTCGGTTGCTGCCATCGCAACGAGGCGCATGGCGCGCTGCACGGGCTGATGCGCGTGCGGCAGATGACGCAGGACGATGCGCACATCTTCTGCACGGAAGAGCAGATCCAGTCGGAGACGGAGCATTTCGTCAATCTGCTCTATGCCGTCTACCAGGACATGGGCTTCGCCAATGTCGTGATCAAGCTCGCGACGCGGCCGGAGAATTTCGGCGGCACGATCGAGCGCTGGGATGCGGCGGAGAAGGCGCTGGGCGATGCGCTGCGCGCGACGGGATACGATTTCGTCATCGCGGAAGGCGAGGGTGCGTTCTATGCGCCGAAGCTCGAGTTCCACCTGAAGGATGCCATCGGCCGCTCATGGCAGGTGGGCACGCTGCAGCTCGACTATGTGCTGCCGGAGCGGCTCGACGCGACCTATGTCGCGGAGGACGGCTCGCGCAAATATGCGGTGATGCTGCACCGCGCGATCCTCGGCACGCTGGAACGCTTCATCGGCATCATGATCGAGAGCTGTGCCGGCAAGCTGCCGATGTGGCTCGCGCCCGTGCAAGCCGTCGTCGCGACGATCACGGCGGATGCGGACGAGTACGCGGAGAAAGTCGCCGCGGAACTGCGCGCAGCGGGGATCCGCGTCGAGCTCGACACGCGCAACGAGAAGATCAACTACAAGGTGCGCGAGCACTCGGTCGGCAAGGTGCCGGCGATCCTCGTTGCGGGCAAGCGCGAGGCGGAAGAGGGCACGCTCTCCGTCCGCCGCCTCGGCTCGCAGCAGCAACAGACGATGGCGCTTGCCGATGTGGTGACGTCGCTTCGCGATGAGGCGACGCCGCCGGATCTGAAGTGAGAAACCCCTTAGTCCAACAATGTCATTGCCGGACTTGATCCGGCAATCCAGAGCGGCAAATGCTGAACAAGCGGCCCCTGGATGCCCGGGTCAAGCCCGGGCATGACATGTCTGATTTGTCGAAAGTGGGAAACGTCACGGCAAGTTCAGCTGCCACGACACGCCGTAGCGGTCGCTGAGCCAGGTGAACATGCGGCTGAAGCCGTAATTGTCGAGCGGCATCATGACGGCGCCGTCCTCGCCGAGGATCGCGGCAATCCGTTCGAGTTCTTCGCCGGTTTCCAGATCGACAAAGAAGGAGAAGGACGGGGTGAAGGTGAAAGCGTGTTTCACCGGGCTGTCGATGCACATGACCGTCTGACCGGCGAGGGAAAGGGTCGCGAGCTGCACCGTGCCTTCGGCGCCGGGTTCGCCGGGACCGTATTTATTGATCGCGTCGATGCGGCTTCCCGGAAAAAGCGAGACGTAGAGGTTCATCGCTTCCTCGGCCTTTCCCTCGAACATGAGGAAGGGCCTGATCGTCGTGCCGGTCATTCTGTTTCCTCCTACGCTTACTTTTCCGTGTAGCGCTTGCGGTATTCGTCCTCGATGCCGTCGAAGGCGTCCCAGAAGGCTGTTTTCGGATTGCCCTCGAGCTGCTCGGCGAGCATGGCGAGATGCGTGTGCCAGCCGCCCGAGAAGTTGATCGCGTCGCTGACGCCGGAGACGCGGCGGTGGGTGAGGACGAGGCGGACCTTGCTGCCTTCTTCCGTGAGTTCGATCTCGACCTCCGAACCCTTCGGGTCCATGTCGTCGTCCCACGTGAAGCCGAGCCGGTGCGGCGGTTCCCAGATGGTGACGACATGCTTGCTGTCGAAGGTGCCGCCATACTGCTTGAAGCGTTCGGGCGGCGAGGAGGGCACGGGGCCGAGATTGTTGTTGTCGAAGACGATGTCCATCCTGCCGCCGACGCGCGGCTCCATCGGCCCGGCGGCGAACCAGGTGCCGCGCAGTTCCGCATCCGTCAGATATTTCCAGACGCGCTCAATGGGACCGGGGAGGAGCCGCTCGAAGCGGACGGTGTGGTTGTCGACGAGCATGCCGTAGTCGGCCATGGGATCACCTTGCGAGATTGTGAGATTTTTCGTTGCCGCTCATGGGGTTTCATCCCTTTCGGCGGCCGCCTTCAACTGACGTTCCAGCGCATCCAGTTTCGGGCCCCAGAAGCGGCGGACATTCGCGAGCCAGGTCTCGACATCGTCGAGCCCCTGCGGATCGAGCGAATAGATGCGGCGCTGCGCATCCACGCGGACGCGGACGAGATGCGCCGATTTCAGCGCCTTCAGATGCTGCGAGACGGCAGGGGCGCTCATTTCGAAGTGGCGCGCGATGTCGCCGGCGGCGAGTTCGCCGCCGGCAAGCATTTCGACGATCTGACGGCGGGTGGGGTCGGCAAGGGCGGTGAAGCTTTCCATGGGCCTTATTTTCTATTTTCACTTAATTAAGTCAATACGAAAATAAAAGACAAGATGCGGGTGCACCGGACAAGAACCGTGTGTTTATGGTTAAATCCATCTGCGGGTACTGCTGCATCGCCGGTGAGGGGCTTTCCACATGGTGCGCTTGAGAACATGGCAGGGTGCGGTTTTCGCGCTCGGGCTGGCTTGTGCCTTCGGCCCGGCGGCAGCCGATACGCCCGATCCCGGCACGGCGGAGATGGCACCGGTGGCGAGCGGGGCGGAGACGATCGACCCGCGGCATTACCAGACCCCGGAAGGCTTCCGCTGGCGCATCACCAAGACGCAGTGGACGGAAAGCGACGAGCGCGCTTTCGGCGAGTTCGTAACGGCGATCGGCGAGAGCAACTGCCGCACCTTCGACGAGTGTCTGAAGGGCCCGTGGAACATCTACCGGGCGAGCGACCCAAAGGGCATGTTCTTCTATGCCGACTGCGCCGACCTGCCCTATGCGCTGCGCGCCTATTTCGCCTGGAAGAACGGTTTGCCCTTTTCCTATGCGAGCGGCGTTGCCGCGGTCGGCCGGTCGAACGACCTGCGCTATTCGCGCTACGGGAACTATGTCTACAAACGGACCGATGTCGTGCCGCCGGCCGAGGGCGCGTTCCCGAACGGGCGGAGTGTGCTCAACGGAATCAACAATGTGATCTCGAGTGCGATGTTCCGCTTCGCGCCGTCGCAGACGCGCGGCGAACTCTTCGATTTCTACCCGGTCGAGATTTCGCGTGAGGCGATCCGCCCCGGCACCGTGATCTACGATCCGAACGGGCATGTCGCGGTCGTCTACAGCGTGGACGATGACGGGCGCATCCGCTTCATCGACTCCCATCCCGACAATTCGCTGACGCGGGGAAGCTACGGCAAGCGCTTCGTGCGGGCTTCCGCGCCGATGGGCGCCGGGTTCAAGAACTGGCGGCCGATGAAGCTCGTGGGCGCGACACAGGGCGCGGACGGCACGTGGCATGGCGGGCGCGTGGTGCTCGCGCCGGACAGCGAACTTCCGCTCCGGTCGGATGAGCAGTTCTTCGGCACCGAGATGCCCCGCGCCACCCAGTGGATGGGTGCTCCCTTCGTCTACAAGGGCGAACGGCTCGATTATTACGATTATGTCCGCCAGGCAGTTGCGAAAGGCGATGTCGTCTACGACCCGATCATGGAGACGCGGCTGATGGTGCGCGAACTCTGCGACGACCTTCACTATCGCGCGCAGTCGATCGACATCGCGGTGAAGGCGGGGCTCAACAATCGCGCGCAACCTTCGCGGCTGCCCGACAACATCTACGGCACGTCGGGCGACTGGGAGACCTATTCGACGCCGTCGCGCGATGCGCGGCTGAAGACATCGTTCGTGGAGCTGAAAGACCAGATCGTCCGGTTCGTGGAGATGGCGAAGAGGGACGATGAAAAGCTCGATTATGAGGGAACGGATATCGCGGGCGACCTCGCGGCGGTCTACCGGGAGGAAGCTGAGGTCTGCGAGGTGAATTACACGGCGAGCAATGGCGAGGTGAGGGAAATCGGTTTCGAGGAAGCGCGCTCGCGCGTCTTCGATTTCTCGTTCGATCCCTATCACTGTCCGGAGCTGCGCTGGGGTGCGCGCGATCCGGCGGAGCTGGCGACCTGCCCCGACGGCGAGACGAAGCGCGCCTGGTATGACGCGCAGCAGCGGCTTCGCAACCAGGTGGAGCGAACCTACGATGTGCGCATGGGATTCACGCTCGGCGAGTTGCGGGCAGCCGCGCCAGGAAGCGGGCAAGACGTTGCGCCGGAAACGGACGTGATGGCGGCGCTGTCGGGATCGTTCAGGGGAACGCTGGAAGATGGCGGCCCGGAGGCGCCGCTCCAGGCCGCATCGACGGCACCGTGACCCTCCGTCAGAAGCGGCGCCAGAAGGCGATGCGAAACGTCGCCTCGTCGATGGTGCTGCGGCCGAAGACGGTCCGTTCGATGCCGATCTCGGCGGACCAGCCCGGGGCATCGGCCTGCGGAAGTTCCTGCACGATGGAGAAGCCGAGTTTGCTCGAACGGTAGAGATCGCCCGCCGCGGTCGTTTCCAACGCGCCTTCATTGAGGCTCTTCAGCAAGAGCATGCCGCCCTTCCACGGACGGGTGCCGAGCGTGATGTCTGCCCGCACTTCATCCGGCCTGCCGTCATCGCGGTAACGCCAGGCGATTTCCTGGACGGAAAAGACGGCGAAACCGGCGACCTCATCATTGCGTGCAAGAACGAGCCCGGCGTCGACGTCGATGTCGCCGCTTTCCGTGGCGGCCGGATCGCCGGCCTCGCCCTCGAAGTGGAACGTGACGACGGGCTGGAAGGAAAAGAGCGTGTCGTTCCATTCCCCGAGCACCTGCCGCGCGCCGAGCTTGAGGCGCGAGAAGGCGTCGTTCTCGATCTCACGGCCGAAAAAGTTCGTCGACTCGCTCATATAGGCGAATTCGCCGACAAGGGTCAGCCTGCCGGAGACACCGTGTTCGATGTAGGGCGAGATTTCGAGCTTCCGGTAATTGCTCGTCCATACCCTGTTGCCGCTGCTGTCGTATCTCTCGTCGGCGGAGAGGCGCGAAATATTCAGAATGATTTCTGTCTGGCCCGGCGGGAGCGGCCAGCCGCCCGCGCGTGTCTCTGCGGCGCATAGCGCCACGGCAAGTGCGCCGGCCAGAGCAGCGCAGGTGCGCGGAACGGATTTCCCCACCAGAAAGCCCCCTCTCTTCCTGCGGTCATGGTGGCGGGCGGACTTGTCCAAGTAAAGCGGGGGGCTTAATTAGAACGCGGCGGCTGCCGAGCGTTCGTCAGACACAAGGAAAAGCACGTGCCCCGATCCCAGGAAACCATCGACCTGCTGCTGACCCGCCGATCCGCGAAGGTGCTTACGATGACGGCGCCCGGGCCGAGCGACGAAGAGCTGGAGACGATCCTGCGTGCGGGCGCCCGTGTGCCGGATCACGGCAAGCTCGCGCCATGGCGCTTCATTCTCTTCAAGGGGGAGGCGCGGGCGAAGTTCGGCGAGGAACTGGCGCGGATATATGCCGCGACGCAGCCTGGTGCAACGGAAGACCAGATCGCGTTCGAAGCGAACAGGCTTTCCCGGGCACCTGTGGTCGTCGCGGTGATTTCGCGGGTGACGCCGGGCATCAAGATACCGGAGTGGGAGCAGCTTCTCTCGTCGGGCGCCGTCTGCCAGAACATGCTCGTGGCGGCAACAGCGCTTGGCTATGGCGCGCAATGGCTCACCGAATGGTATGCCTTCGATGCCGAGGTCAACAAGGTGCTCGGGCTCGGTGAGAACGAGAAGGTCGCGGGCTATCTCTATTTCGGCAGCGAGAGTGTACCGAAGGACGAACGTCCGAGGCCGGAGCTTTCCGATATCACGTCCGACTGGAAACCGAAGGGCTGAGGGTCAGGTGCCCTTGTAGTTCGGCGCGCCGCGCACTTCGCCCTCGGCAAAGCGCGTGAAGGCGGCCCCCTGGGCAACCGCAGTCGCGGTCTTGTCGTCCTTCAGGTGCGAGCGGGCGGGGTCGCTCGTGAAGATCGACCGGCGGTGGTCGTAGAGGAAGGAAACGATCACGAGGAAAATCAGCGCACCGACCGAGATGGCCGCGCCTTCGCTCTGCAGGTAGATCGCACCCGTGACGCCGATGCAGAAGGCGGCGAGGACGAGGGCGACGGTGATCTTGAAGGTCCGCATGGCGGTTTCCCTGGAGTTTCCCGTGGTCTTGTCTCATCAGTATAAGCCAGAATTGTGTCGAAACAGAACAGAAGCGGCGCGCGGGGGCTAAGTGACGGAAATCAGGGGACTTCTCTTCGACAAGGATGGAACGCTTTTCGACTTTCACCGCACATGGACGCCGATCATGGCCGAAGTCGCAAAGGAGATCGCAGGCGCGCCGATGGTGCCGCGGCTTCTCGCCGCGATCGGCTACCGGGAGGAGAGTGGACGCTTCGAGGCCGGAAGCATCGGGGCGGCGGGAAATACGTTCGAACTCGCCGACGTTTGGCTGGGCTTGCTTGGCGGCGGCGACAGGGAGGCAATGGTCGAGAGGCTCGACGGTTATTTCGCACGGCTCGGTCCGCTCCGCTCCGTGCCGGTAACGGATCTCACACTCTTCTTTGGCGGGCTGAAGCAGCAAGGCTACACGCTCGGGATCGCGACCAACGATGTCGAGGCTTCGGCGCTCGGGACCATAGACCGGTTTGGTCTTCAGGAAGCGGTCGATTTCGCCGTGGGCTATGACAGCGGGCATGGCGCGAAGCCTGGACCCGGCATGGCGCTCGCCTTCTGCGCGGCGACGGGGCTCGCGCCCGCCGAGATTGCGGTGATCGGAGACAACTCCCACGATCTCGACATGGGGCGGAGCGCGGGGGCGGGACTGCTTGTCGGCGTGCTGACGGGAGCGAGCGGGCGGGACGACCTCGCGCCGCTCGCCGATCATGTCATCGAGAGTATCGAAAACCTGCCGGCGCTGCTCGAAAGCTAGCTGTCCCAGATGGTGCGGAATTCGCGGGCTTCGCCGAGCAGGCGCTGGGCGGGAGTCTTCTTGTCGATGTGACCGATGAGGCTGCGATAGGTGCCAAAGCCGCAGAGCTCGCGCAGGCGCGGTTCGAAGGTCTTCACGATGTCGAGCGGAATGCCGAGCTGCTGGTTTTCCTGCTGGCGGATGTAGCCCGCGCAATAGTTCATCGCGATGCCGACGCGCCGCGCGGAGGATCTGTTCGCGCCGCCGCCGTGCCAGAGGCTGCCATGCCAGATCAGGACCGAACCCTTCGGCATCTCGGCGGGGATGCTGTCGTAATGGGTTCCGTATTCAGGCGAGCTGTCCGATTTGTGCGTGCCCGGAATGATGCGCGTCGCGCCGTTCTCCTCGGTGAAGTCCGTCAGAGCCCACATGGAGTTGCAGACAAAGGGCGCGTGCGGCTTTCCGACCGGCATGACCTGGTCGTCCGCATGGATCGGCTGGCCGGATTCGCCGGGATCGATGGAGATGGATGACAGGGAAGATACGAGACACCCCTCGTCGAGCACGCCTTCGACCACCGGCAGCACGCTGCCGTGAACCGGAATGCGCTGGAAGATGGGCGCAAGGGCAAGCAGGTTGTAGATGCGCACCGTCTTGTGACCCTCGAAGCTGTTCTTCGCGGGTACGATGTTCATGTCGCGCTCGAGGCGAAACAGCGTTTCGTTGAGTTCGTCGATCAGCGCGAGTTCGATGGCGTTCTCGACGATGGTGTAGCCGTCGGCCTCGACCGCGGCGATGTGGGCAGCCGTTTCCTGGGGCGTCATCCACTCCTCCATTTTTCGGTGATGATAGGCCGGAGGCCTGTATCAACGCCAGCTTGTCGGCTTCACGTCGAAGGCGAGGCTGATGCGCCGCACGTCGCCCGAGAATGGGAGCGTGCGGTGGAAGAGGTAGGAAGGGAAGAAGAGGGCGTCGCCCTCGCGCGGCTCGTAGGTGACGGTCTGCGGCTCGAAGTTCGCTTCGAACTCGGGTGGCGGGTGGCCGAATTCGATCCAGCCGTCCTTGCCGTCCTCGCCTGCGCCGAGGGTGGGCGGCAGGGCGACGTAATAGACGCCGCTCATCCAGCCGCCGACATGAATATGCGAGTGCTGGTGGCCACCTTCCGAAAGCAGCGTGCCCCAGAGATCGAGATGATAGGTCTTCGGTACCTGGCTGCGATAGGGGTGGCGCGGCTCCTTCCGGATGGTGTCGAAATGCGCGTCGATGGCCCGGCGGAGCGACTTCTCGAAGGCGATGAAAGGTTCGCGGGGATTGTCGAGCAGGAGGCCGGTCTGGCCGCCCTTGCGCGTTGCCTTGCCAGTCGGTTCCCAGACTGTGGTGGGATCTTCGGTCAGTGCCTTCGCGAGGGCCTGGTTGAATTCCGCCATGCTCGCATAGCCGTCCGGCGGCGTCAGCGTGGTACGGACGACGAGGTTGCCGATTTCGGCGCGGTAGCCAGCCGGCATTTCGCCGAATTCCTGCGCGCGGGCGTAGGGCAGCCACGCAGCGGCGCGGCGCTCCGGACCGTGAAGGCCGAGGGCGCGTTCGAAGACTTCTGCGGCCTCGCGGGCCTGGCCGAGCTTCAACTGCGCCATTCCCATGCTGACGAAGGAGAGTGTGTCCTTGGGATTGAGTTCGCAGGCACGCTCATAAGCGGCGGCCGCGGCTTCCATGTTGCCGCGCTTCTGTTCGGCGTTGCCGAGATTGCCATAAGCGGCGGCGAGTTTCGGATTGAAACTGATTGCCGTCTGGAAGGCCTCGACAGCTTCGTCGGTGCGCTCCTGACGGAGGAGGACCATGCCGAGCTGAACGTGAAGTGCCGGCCGGCCGCCATTCTCGATCGCGTTCCTGTACTGGGTTTCGGCTTCGGCAAAACGGTTTGCGCGCTGATAGAGCTGGCCGAGGGTCGCAGCGATCTGCGGGTGATCGGGGAAAAGATTGGTGGCGTGTTCGTAGACCTCCACCGCTTCGCCCCATCGGCCAGTCTGCTGCAACAGGCGGCCGAGATTGATCCAGGGCACGGCTCTCGTGGGCACTAGCTTCAGCGACTGGCGGAGCAGCTTCTCCGCTTCCTCGAATTCACCGCGTTCGACGATGACGGAGGCGAGCAACGCCATTGCGTCGGCGTCTGCGGGTGTTTCGGCCAGCAACGCGCGGCAGCGCTCTTCCGCGATCTTCCTGCGGCCCTCCTTCATCAGAGAAAGGACTTCCTTGTAGCGTTCGGGAAGGGCGAGGGTTTCGGTCTGCTCGGTCGTCAATTTGATGCCTGTTCATGGCCGGATCGGGGGCTCAAACTGCACAGCGCCGCTCGACCCGTCAATGCTCCATCCGGCGCGTGCATGGGAAGTGTCGCAATCGGGTGTCATATTGCCGGGCTTTGCCCCGCGAATCGCCTATGGAAAGCTCGATTAACGATATGACCAAGAATTCCGCCGTTCCTTTTCGCGAGGCCTTCCATGTCTGGGCGAAGATCGGTTTTCTGAGCTTCGGTGGACCGGCCGGCCAGATTGCGCTGATGCACCGCATTCTCGTCGACGAGAAGAAGTGGCTTTCCGAGCCGCAATTCCTGCATGCGCTCAACTTCTGCATGCTGCTGCCGGGACCCGAGGCGCAGCAGCTTGCAACCTATTCCGGCTGGTTGCTGCATGGCGTGAAGGGCGGGCTTGCGGCGGGGCTCATGTTCATCCTGCCGGGCGTTGCGGTGATGCTTGGCCTTTCCATGCTCTATGCGGCCTACGCCGAGCTCGTTCTCGTGGAGGCAATCTTCTTCGGTATCAAGGCTGCGGTCTTCGCCATCGTGATCGAGGCGCTTATCCGTATCTCGAAGCGGGTGATGACGAGGCGTGCGCTTTATGCCGTGGCCGGTGCGGCGTTCGTTTCGATCTTCTTTTTCGATGTGGCATTTCCGGTGGTGATTGCGATTGCGGCACTGGCGGGCGTTCTCGCCGCGCGCGGCGGGTTCATGCCGCAACCCGAGAAAGCGGAGGAGGAAACGCCGGAGGTGGTGCCCGTGCGACGGACGCTGCTTCGTTCCGCCGTCACGCTCGGCGCCGGGCTTCTCGTCTGGCTCGGACCGGTCGTGCTTCTCATTCTCGCGCTGGGCGGCGGGCATGTGCTGGCGCAGGAGGCGGCGTTCTTCTCCAAGATGGCGGTCGTCACTTTTGGCGGCGCCTATGCGGTGCTGGCTTATGTGGCGCAGGAAGCGGTGCAGAATTACGGTTGGCTCAACGCTGGCGAGATGCTGGACGGGTTGGGGCTCGCCGAGACCACGCCGGGGCCCCTCATCATGGTGCTGCAATTCGTCGGCTTCCTCGGCGCCTACCGCGCGGAGACGGGGCTCGATCCGATGCTGGCGGGGATTGCCGGCGCGGCAGTCACCACATGGGTGACGTTTGCGCCGTGCTTTCTCTGGATCTTTCTCGGCGCGCCCTATGTCGAGCGGTTGCGAAAGGTCGAAAGCCTGAACGCCGCCTTCACCGCGATCACGGCGGCGGTGGCCGGCGTCATCCTCAATCTCGCGATCTGGTTCGGTCTGCACGTGCTCTTCGGCGAGGTCGAAGAGCGGCAGATCTCCGTATTCCGGCTGTGGGTGCCGGATGTAGCAACGCTCGACCCATGGGCGTTGGCGTTGAGTGCGGGCGCGCTTGTTGCCGTGCTGAGGTTCAAGGTGGGGATGGTGCCCGTGCTCGGCGTCGCCGCCGGGCTCGGGCTCCTCGTCCGTTTCCTCTAGTGCCTACTCGGCGGCCGCGACTGCCTGCGGTGCACGCTGGGGGCCGCAAATGAGCCTGCCCGGCATCTCACCCGTCGCCTTGCCGTCTCGAAGGTGACGACGCCGTTGACGACGGTCGCGCGGTAGCCTTCCGCGCGCTGGATCATGCGGCGGCCTTCGGCCGGCAGGTCGAAGACCATTTCCGGCGCGAGGATGCGAAGCCTGTCGAGGTCGATCACATTCACATCCGCCTTCATGCCCGGCGCGAGGACACCGCGATCGTTGAGGCCGTAGAGGCGGGCGGTGTCGAGAAACCGAGTGCGCAGGCGGCGATGCCTTCCTGAACGATTTCGGCCATCTTCTCGATGTCTTCGTCGGTCGCCGCCTTGTCGCGTGCGCCGCGTTCGCCCATCACTTAGGCGCGGACCGAGCATGCGGCCCTCCGTCAGCCCAAAAATAGCCTTCGGTCTATTTTGTTTCAGGCTGTAACGGGGTTCGGCACCGGGTTTCCGGAGAAGAAGGCATCGAGATTGGCGATGACGGCATCGCCCATGGCGACGATGGCTTCCGACGTGCCGCCGCCGATATGGGGTGTGACGACCACATTGGGCAGCGTCAGCAGGTCGGACCGGGGTTCCGGCTCGTTCTCGAAAACGTCGAGGCCCGCGCCCGCGATGGTGCCGTTCTTCAGGGCCGCGATCAGCGCGTCCTCGTCGATGGCGGAGCCGCGCGAGATGTTGATGACATGGCCGGTGGGGCCGAGCGCCTCGAGCACCTCGGCATTGACCATGTGGCGATTGGTTTCGTCGGCACGATGGGCGAGGACAAGCGTGTCCGCCCATCTGGCGAGGTCGAGTACCGTTTCGAAGTAGGGGTAAGTCACATCCTTGCGGCTGCGGTTGTGATAACCGATCTCGGCTTCGAAACCGGCGAGGCGGTTCGCGATCTTGAGGCCGATGGCGCCGAGCCCGACGATGCCGATCTTCCGGCCGGTTATGCCGCGCGCGAAGAGAAGCGGCGCGGGGTTCTCGCCGCGCCACTTGCCCGCGCGGGCGAGGCGGTCGCCGGTGACGATGAGGCGAATGGAGGCGAGGAGGAGGGCGACGGCGAGGTCCGCGACGGTGGAGGCGTTGGCGCCGACGGTGTTGGTGACCGTGACGTTGTGCCCTGCCGCTGCGGCGACGTCGATCCCTTCATAGCCAGAGCCGAAGCAGCAGAGGACCTTCAGGTCCGGCATGCTCTCAAACCATGCCTTGTCCGCATTCATCGTGCCAACGGTGACGACGGCATCGACACCTTCCTTAGCCTGCGGATCGGCGACGATGGTGTAGCGAGATTCGAGCTTCCGCTCGAAGGCTTTTCCGAGCGGAAGAGCAATCAGGACGTTCGGCTTCATACGCTACTCAGTTCGATTGTGCGGCGCGGGCGAGAAGGGCGCGCGCCTGTTTCAGATGGGGCATGTCGAGCATGACGCCGTCGAGTGCGACGACACCAACGTCTCCCGCCTCCTCGAAAGCGGCGACCACGGCGCGCGCATGGGCGAGATCGG
This sequence comes from Parvibaculum sp., assembly GCA_017642695.1. GTDB lineage: Bacteria > Pseudomonadota > Alphaproteobacteria > Parvibaculales > Parvibaculaceae > Parvibaculum. Next base: position 836,144 of record JAEPQD010000002.1, read on the forward strand.
CATCGCTCGGCGTGAAGACATCGTTGATGATTGCGACCTGCGCGGGGTGGATCGCCATCTTGGCCGTGAAACCGTCGCGGGCTGCGGCGCGAGCTTCAGCTTCAAGGCCCTTCTCGTCGCGGAAGTCCTTCCAGATGCTGTCGACGGGTTGCACACCCGCCGCGACCGCGCCGAGCAGCGTCAGGGTACGGGCGAGCTGATAGGGGCCGGTGTAGAGGCCGGTCTCGTCCTTGTTGTCGCGCGCGCCGAGCGCAGCGGAGAGGTCTTCCGCGCCCCAGGTGAGGAAGGAGAGCCGCTCATGGCTTCCCGCATAGGTGTCGAGGGTGAAGAGGGAGGCGGCGGTTTCGGTTGCGACGCAGCCGATGCCGATCTCCTTCGCGCCGCCCATGCGGTCGATGCGCTCGCCGACTGTCTTCACGCACTCGCCGGAGAGCGTTTTCGGCACGACGATCATGTCGGGTTTTGCGGGGACCACCGTTTCGAGGTCCTTTTCCCAGAAGGGCGTATCGAGCGCGTTGATGCGGAGAACGAGTTTCGGACCTGAGCGATCGGCCGTCTTGAGATAGGCGGCGGCGGAAGCGCGGGCAGCCTCCTTCGCAGAGAGAGCAACGGAATCCTCAAGATCGAGGATCAGCGCATCGGCGCCGCAGGAGGCCGCCTTCGCCAGTTTCTTTTCGCTGTCGGCGGGGACGAAGAGGAGGGAGCGCATTTCTCAGAGTTCCCCCGGATCCTTGGCATGCATGAAGGCCTGGCGGGTGCAGGTGGCGACTTCGGCTCCGTGCTGATTGTAGGCCTTGTGCTCGAACGTCACGATGCCGGCAAGCGGGCGCGATTTCGAGCGGCGTTTCGAGACGACGCGGGTTTCGACACGGAGCGTATCGCCATGAAAGACGGGCTTCGGGAAGGAGATGTCCGTCATGCCGAGATTGGCGATGGTGGTACCGAGCGTCGTGTCGTTCACCGAAATGCCGATCATCAGGCCGAGGGTGAAGAGGCTGTTCACCAGCGGCTTGCCGAATTCGGTTTCCGTCTCGGCATAGTGATGGTCAAGATGGAGGGCTGCCGGGTTCATGGTCATGGTGGAGAAGAGGACATTGTCCGTCTCCGTCACCGTGCGCCTGATCGGGTGCTTGAAGATGTGCCCCTCTTCGAATTCCTCAAAATACAGTCCCGGCATTCTGATCCCTGTTCTTTTCCCCGCGGGCTGTCTCGCCGCCCGCCTGTCGGGTAGGTTATAGCGTCGCGCAACAAAACACGAAACGGCGCGGGGAGGATAAGGATGGATTTCCGGTTCAGCGAGGAGCAGCAGGCGATCCGCGATGCGGTGGGCCGCATCTGCGCCAGATATGACGACGCCTACTGGCTTGCCCATGACAAGGAAGGCGGCTTTCCGGAAGATTTCGTGGCCGACATCGCGGGCGGCGGCTGGCTCGGCGTCGCGATGCCGGAAGCCTTCGGCGGGTCGGGCCTTGGGGTGACGGAGGCCGCCATCGTGGCGCAGACCATCGCGGAATCGGGCGCATGCCTCTCGGGTGCCTCCGCGATCCATATCAATCTCTTCGGACCGATGCCGCTCGTGGTGTTCGGGACCGACGAGCAAAAGGAGCGCAATCTCCCGCCGCTGATCCGCGGCGAGGACCGCTGCTGCTTCGGCGTAACCGAACCCGATGCCGGGCTCAACACCACGGCGATCTCGACACGGGCCGAGCGCGACGGGGACACCTACGTCGTTCATGGCCGCAAGATGTGGACCTCGACGGCGCAGACCGCGAACAAGATCCTGCTGCTTGCGCGGACGACGCCGAAGGAGAAATGCGCGAAGCCGACCGAAGGATTGTCGCTTTTCTATACCAATCTCGATCGCGGTGGCGCGACGGAAGTGCGCGAGATCGAGAAGATGGGACGAAAGGCCGTGGATTCGAATGCGGTGTTCTTCGACGGTCTCAAGGTGCCGAAGGAAGACCTGATCGGCGAGGAGGGGAAGGGCTTCCATTATCTCCTCCACGGGCTCAACCCGGAGCGCGTGCTGATCGGGGCGGAAGCAGTCGGCGTCGGCCGCATCGCGCTGAAGAAGGCAACCGACTATGCGCGCGACCGCGAGGTGTTCGGCCGGCCCATCGGCAAGAACCAGGCGATCCAGCATCCGCTCGCGAAATGCTGGGCGGAGCTCGAGGCGGCGAACCTGATGGTGTTCAAGGCGGCGGCGCTGTACGACGCGGGCGAGAATTGCGGCGCGGAGGCGAATGCGGGGAAATATCTCGCCGCCGAAGCGGGCTTCCGGGCCTGCGAGACCGCGATCATGACGCATGGCGGCATGGGCTATGCCAAGGAATTCCATGTCGAGCGCTACATGCGCGAGGTGATGATCGCGCGGATCGCACCGGTGAGCCGCGAACTGGTGCTGAGCTATATCGCCGAGCGTGTGCTCGAGCTTCCGAAGTCCTACTAGGAGTGCCCATGTCCTTCGAGCTTCATGAGCGGCTGGCCGCAGACACATTCCTTGTTTCGGACCTGCCCGTCTGCCGGGTGCTGCTGATGAACGACAAGCGGTTTCCCTGGCTGATCCTCGTGCCGCGGCGTGAGGGCTTGAGGGATTTCGACGACGTGGCGGGGGTGGAGAAGCCGAATTTCCATGCCGAGATCGATCTCGCCTCGCAGGTGCTCCGGGAGGCGACGGGGGCCGAAAAGATGAATGTGGCCGCGCTCGGCAACATGGTGCCGCAGCTCCATGTCCATGTAATCGCCCGCTTTTCTGCCGATGCGGCCTGGCCGGGGCCCGTCTGGGGCAAGGGCGAGGCCGAGCCCTATGGTGAGGAGGAGGCCCGGGACTTCGTCAGAAAGCTCGCGGGCGCGTTTCACGGTTAACGATTGGTTTAAGACTCAGCGCCTAGTGTCCCTTCCGGAGACAAACCCGACTCAGGAACCGGACCCTTGGCCACCGCGCTCATTGCCGATCTTTCCGATGCTTCCCGCCGCGCCGCGAGCCATATGCTCGAACGGCTCGGTTTCCGCGTTGCAACGGCTTCGGTGGCAGAGGAAGCCCTCGCTCTGATCGCAGGCACAATGCCGGACCTGGTGCTGGCCGATGCCCGGATCGAAACCGCGAACGGGGGACCGCTCTCGCCCTCGATCCGCAAGCTGGCAAGGGGCAAGGACATCTGCCTCTTCCATGTGACGGCCGATGCGGGGGCTTCCTCGATCCGCCGGGCGATGGAGGCGGGGGCCGACGATTATCTCGTGAAGCCCTATGACGAGGCGCTGCTCCGCTTCAAGCTGATGCAGGCGAGGGCGCGCGGCCGGATCGACGCCGGGCGGCCGAAGCTCCGCGTGGTGCAGGACAATGCCGCCACGGGCGAGACCTCGTGGCGCTTCGGGCTCTACGGCAAGGCCGTCTGACGCTGCGGCTTCATCGCGCTCCGCCAACTTTCTCAGAAATCGAATCCGCTGCCTGAGATCTTGAATCAAGGGTCTGAGACGCCGGATGAAGGCGTTCAGAAAGTGATTCAACTCCGCGCAGCCTGTTGACGATTCGAGTCCGGAACCGGCGCTAACCGGTTGAGGATGAATCTATTTCTCGTGTTCCGCGCTCCAGCGCTTCAGGTAATCGAGACTGCCGATATAGGGCTTGAGGCCGAGGAAGCCCGCCGTGACCGCGAGCACCAGAATGACCGCCGGGACATAGACCAGCGAGTAGCGGAGCATCATCTCGTCGCCGAAGATGTAGTCCGTCGCGAGCGCGATGGAGGTCGGCCCGAGGCCGAGACCGACGATGCTGACGACGAAGATGAGCGCGGCCGAGGCGAGGCCGCGCATCTGGTTCGGCATCAATTCCTGAAGGGCGGAGGGGCCCGCGCCGGTGGTGAAGGTGGCGAAGAAGGTCGAGAAACAGATCAGCAGGAGCGCCATCCAGGGGCTGTCCATCAGCGGGTAGAGAACGGTGAAGGGGAGCGCGGCGAGGCCCGTGAAGGCGCAGACCATCATACGGCCGTTGCGGATGCCCCGGTTGGTCAGCACATCGCCCATCCAGCCGCCCGCGACGACGCCCGTGGTGCCGAAGACGACAATGATCCAGCCGTACCACCAGCCCGCCTGCGGATAGGTCCAGTCATAGGTGCGGACGAAGAAGGTCGGGATCCAGGCCGCGACGCCATAGGCCATCATGGCCGAGAGGGCGTAGCAGACGTTGAGCGGCGCGATCGTGCGCCAGTTCACGCGCATATAGGCAAAGACTTCGGAAACCGGCACTTCCACAGCGGTTTCGGTGCCGTCCTCGGCGATTTCCTTGCGCATGTAGCCGCGCCGCTCCGGCTCCTTCACGGTCCAGACCCAGAGGGCGATGAGGATGCCGGGAAGGCCGACAATGAAGAAGGTGAGCTGCCAGGCATAGACCTCGCCGAAAATGGGCACGACGATGTCGCCGCCGCCCGATACGAGGCCGATCACGGCCGCGCCGATGATGAGGGCGAGGCCGGCGCCGATATAGACGCCCATGCCGTAGACGCCGAGGGCGAAGCCTAAGCGTTTCGGCGGAAAATAGTCGGCGATCATGGAATAGGCGGCGGGCGAGAGGGCGGCTTCGCCGACGCCGACGCCCATGCGGTAGAGGAATAGCTGCCAGTAGGCATGCGCCGTGCCGCAAAGCGCCGTCATGACGCTCCAGACGAAGACGCCGATGGAGATGATGTTGACGCGGTTGCGGCTGTCGACCATGCGCCCGATGGGAAGGCCGGCGAGACAATAAAAGACAGCAAAGGCAAAGCCTTGCAGCAGGCTCATCTGCGTGTCCGAGATGCCGAGGTCGCGCTTCATCGGCCCGACGAGGAGGCTCAAGATCTGCCGGTCGATGAAGGAGAAGGTGTAGGCAAGGACCAGGATGCCGACGACGTACCAGGCGTAGACCTGGTTCGGATAAGGCTTTTCCGCGCCGGCAGCCTTGTGCGGATGATGCAGTTCTTCCTCGACCTCCGAGGCGACCTCGACTTCGGACATGTTCCCTCCCTCGTTGCGAAGCTTGGCTCCGCGCTTTTTCGCAGCTTAACGCGGGCGCGCGGAAATGCTTTCGAAAAACGCAAGGTTTCCGCCGGATGGAACGGGATTTCGATTGGCACGGCGCTTGCGACCTGCATGGCGAACCGAAAAGGAAACGGCCCCATGAGCCTTGTCGAAACCATTGCCGTCCAGCCGACGATCGCCTCCGCGCTGCAGGCCGCGAGCCAGCGTACGGGGACGGATTTCGACTATCTTCTGAAGACGGCGATGCGCGAGTCGAGCCTCGATTGTGATGCAAAATCAAGGACTTCTAGCGCGTGCGGACTATTTCAGTTCACCGAGCAGAGCTGGCTCGGGACGATGAAGAAACACGGCGCGGAACTCGGTCTGGGAACGGAAGCGGCGGCCATCAGCCAGAACGGGCGGGGCCGCTATGTGGTGGAAAATGCTGCCCAAAGGGCGGAAATTCTTGCCCTGCGTAACGATCCCCATGTTTCGGCGCTGATGGCGGGGGCCTACACGCAGGACAGCGCCGACGCGCTCGAAAACCGGCTTGGGCGCGAGGCGGATGAGGGCGAGCTCTATATCGCGCATTTCCTCGGAGCGGGCGGCGCCTCGAAGCTGATCTCGGCTGCGGAAGAGACGCCAAATGCCCGTGCCGACCTGATTTTCCCGGCAGCGGCGGCGGCGAACCGATCGATCTTCTACGGCAAGAACGGCGAGGCGCGGACAGCCGACGAAGTCTACCGGAACCTTGTCGCGAAGCATGAGGGAACGGACGCGACGCGGATCGCGGAACTGGCGCAGAACACCCGACTGTCATCGAACCGTCACGAGAACGTCACAAAACGTCCGGGCGTGCTCACCGACCTCGCCGGCGGGGATAACCGCCGCAGCTATGCGACGCGCGGTGCATCGCTGCCGTCTACCGGACCGTCTACGGCAACGGAGACGACAAGTTACGGCCGCTCGCCGCTCAAACTTACTCCCGGGGTGGTGGAAATCCTCGCCTCGCTCGATCCGATACCGGAAGGCAGCGAGTCGCTCCGCACGGAGCGCAATGACGTTCGCGAGGCTGCCGAGGAACGACGCGAGGCCCATCGCGAGCGCGCGGGGCTGCTGCCGCATTCCGGATTTTCGTACAGCTAAGGTTCTAGCCGGTAAGTGAGAGCAGGCGCCTGAGCGGCGCGGGTCTTGCGACGAGATCGGCGAGGGTCGCTTCATCGAGAACGGCGAGCCACGCATCGAGCGCATCGCGGAGCAGGCGCTTCAGCCGGCAGGCGGGGGCGATGCAGCAGGTGTTCGCCTCGCGGTCGAAGCATTCGACGATCCTGAAATCCTCTTCCATGGCGCGGACGACATCGCCGATGACGATGCGCTCCGGCGCATGCGCGAGGCGAAGGCCGCCGCCGCGGCCGCGCGTGGTTTCGACGAAACCGGCCTTTCCCAGCTCGTGCGCGACCTTGACCAGATGGTTGCGGGAAATGGCGAAGGCCTCAGAGACCTCGGCGATGGTGACGAGACGGTCCGGCGCGACCGCGAGGTGCATGAGGAGGCGGAGCGCATAGTCGGTATGGAGCGTGAGACGCATTGGATTCCCCAAAACCGGGCCGACGAAATGCCGCATGACGGCAGACCAGCCAGGCTATAAGATATATTTAAGATACATCTTACAGGAGCGCGCCATGACGGACAATCACGATGGAGCCGCGGCGGAGCACGCGCAGGGCCGCTGGTGCGTGGAGGCGGATGCGGGAACGGGCGCCACCGACGAGGCGCAGATCGAGACGCTGGTACGCGCCTTCTACACGAAGGTGCGGGCGGATACGGAACTCGGGCCGATCTTCAACCGTGTGATCGGCGACAACTGGGAGCCGCATCTCCACAAGATGTTCGACTTCTGGTCGAGCGTGATGCTGACGACGGGCCGCTACAAGGGCCAGCCGATGCGGGCGCATCTGAAGCTGAAGACGGTGACGCCGAAACATTTCGACCGCTGGCTGATGCTGTTCCGCGAAACGGCGGAAGAAGTCTGCGATGCCGAGACGGCGGAACGCTTCGTCGAGAAGGCGGCCCGGATCGCCGAGAGCCTGCAGCTCGGCATGTTCTTCAAACCGGAACGGCACGACCCGGAGCGGAAGGGCTGCTGCTGCTGAAGGTTGCGGCAAGGGGTCACGCGAAAACGCAAGGAAATCCGCTAAGCTGATCGAAGCACAGCGGAGCGGGTTGCGGTGAAGCCATTGGCGCAGGCGGAAGGGGTCCAGCTTTCCGGGAAAGAAGGCGAGCGGCCGGACTGGCATGCGCGCGATGCAGAGGCCGCGCTTGCCGCGCTCGGCACGCCGCATGGCGGGTTCACGGCGGAGGAGGCGGAACGGCGCCTCGCGCAATACGGGCCGAACCGGCTGCCGCGCGGGAAGGAGCGCGGAGCGCTTCTGCGTTTCCTGCTGCAGTTCCACAATCTTCTCATTTATGTGCTGATCGGAGCGGGCGCGCTCGCGGCGGCGATCGGCCATGTGACCGACGCCATCGTGATCGGGCTCGTGGTGCTGGCAAACGCCGTCATCGGCTTCGTGCAGGAGGGCCGGGCGGAACAGGCACTGGAGGCGATCCGCAGCATGATCGACCCGCATGCCTCGGTGCTGCGCGGCGGGCGGCGGATCACCATTGGCGCGGAGGAGGTGGTGCCGGGCGACCTGGTGCTGCTGGAGGCGGGGGACCGGGTGCCCGCCGACCTCCGGCTCGTCAAGGCGAGTAATCTCAGGATCGACGAGGCGGTGCTGACCGGCGAATCCGTTCCGGTGGACAAGGCACTTGCGCCCGTAACGAAAGATGCGCCGCTCGGCGATCGCTTCTCCATGGCGTTCTCCGGCACTTTCGTCGCGGCGGGGCAGGGCATCGGCGTTGCGGTCGCGACGGGACCGGCGACGGAGCTCGGGCGGATCAGCGGCATGATCGGCGCGGTGGAGAAACTGACCACGCCGCTGGTGCGGCAGATGGACGGCTTCGCACGGCAGGTGACCGTGGCCGTGCTCGCGGCATCGGCACTGGTCTTCGCCTATGCGGTGGCGGTGGCAGGTTATACGGCGGGCGATGCCTTCATGATCGTGGTCGGGCTCGCGGTGTCGGCGATCCCGGAAGGCCTGCCAGCGGTGATGACGATTGCTCTTGCCGTCGGCGTGCAGCGGATGGCGCGCCGCAACGCGATCATCCGGCGGCTGCCGGCGGTGGAAACGCTGGGCGCGGTGTCGGTCATCTGCTCCGACAAGACGGGAACGCTGACCAGGAATGAAATGACGGTGCGGGCGGCCGTGACAGCGTCGGCGCAAGCCGAGGTGGAAGGGGCGGGTTACGAACCAGAGGGACGCTTCCTCGTCGCGAAGGAGCCTATCGACGTCGCGGCCTATCCGGTGCTGGAGGAACTGTCACTCGCAGGGGCGCTGTGCAACGACGCCCATCTGACACAGGTGGGGGAGAAATGGCGGGTCGACGGCGACCCGATGGAAGGCGCCCTGCTGTCCTTCGCGATCAAGGCCGGGCACGACATAGAGGCGGCGCGGGCGCGGTTTGCGCGGCTCGACGAGATTCCCTTCGATGCGCGGCACCGCTACATGGCGACCCTCCATGGCCGCGACGACCGGCCACCCGTCATCTATGTGAAGGGGGCGCCGGAACGCATCATCGAGATGTGCGAGCGGGTGGCGGCGCCCGAGCGCGAGGCCGAGCCCGATACTGCGTTCTGGCATGGCCAGGTGGAGGCGCTGGCGGCGAAAGGGCAGCGGGTGATCGCGCTGGCGCGGCGTGTCATGCCGGAGGGGACGGAGACCCTTGCCCAGGCAGATACGGAACGCGGGCTGACGCTGCTCGGGCTCGTCGCGCTGATCGATCCGCCGCGCCCGGAAGCCATGACAGCCGTCGCGGAATGCCAGGCGGCCGGAATCGCGGTGAAGATGATCACGGGCGACCACGCCGCGACGGCGCACGCAATCGCGGCGCAGCTGGGACTTCCAGCCGAGGCGCGCACGGTGACGGGCGCCGAACTCGACGCGCTGGACGATGCGCGCTTCGCCGCGGAGGCGCGCGCGGCGGCGGTCTTCGCGCGGACGAGCCCCGAACACAAGCTGCGGCTCGTGGAGGCGTTGCAGGCGGACGGTTCCGTGATCGCGATGACGGGCGACGGGGTGAACGATGCTCCGGCGCTGAAACGCGCGGATGTTGGCGTCGCGATGGGCCAGAAAGGCACCGAGGCCGCGAAGGAGGCGAGCGAGATGGTGCTTGCCGACGACAATTTCGCTTCCATCGTGGCAGCGGTGCGCGAGGGACGCACCGTCTATGACAATCTGACCAAGGTGATCGCCTGGACGTTGCCGACGAATGGCGGCGAAGCCTTCACGATCATTCTCGCCATCCTTTTCGGACTGACGCTGCCAGTGACGGCGGTGCAGATTCTCTGGATCAACATGGTGACGGCGGTGGCGCTCGGGCTCACGCTTGCCTTCGAGCCCACGGAGCCCGGCGCGATGAAGAGGCCTGCGCGCCTGGCGGGGCAGCGGCTGCTTTCGGGACGGCTGCTGTGGCGCATCGGCTTCGTCTCCGCGCTGATGGTGACGGGGACGTTCGGCGTCTATGCCTGGGCGACGGCACGCGGCCTGCCGCTGGAAGCGGCGCGCACCATGGTCGTGAACACACTGGTGGTCATGGAAATCTTCTATCTATTCAGTGTGCGATATGTGCACGGAACGTCGCTCACATGGGAGGGCGTGCTCGGTACGCGGGCCGTGCTGACCGGCGTCGCCATCGTGACGGCAGCGCAATTCGCCTTCACCTATCTACCGTTCCTGCAGACCGTGTTCGGGAGCGCACCGCTCGATCTGCAGGAAGGGCTGGCGATCGTCGGCGTGGGTGTTGCGCTCCTCATCGTCGTGGAAACGGAAAAGCGTGCGGCGCGGGCGCTAGGGTTCGGCGGCTAAGGCCGGATGCCTTTCCGCCGCTCTCGCATCGCTGCCTTGCCCGTCCCCAAACAGCCCCTTTCCAGTCTGTCTTTGCAGACAAGCCGCAAGGAGGACCGTTTGACCCTCCCGCAGGGAAAGGGCGGAAGAGGCCGAGACTATTCCGCCGCCTTGCCCGCCTTGTCGAAGTCGGATGCGTCGTGGCGCTCGGGAAGCTGGCTCGAGGGCTCGCCCCAGACGCGGTTGACCATGCGGCCGCGCTTCACGGCGGGGCGCTCGGAGAGCTGGTCGGCCCAGCGGTTCACGTTCTTGTATTCGTGGACGCTGAGGAATTCGGCCGCCTCGTAAAGGACGCCCTTCGCAAGCGCGCCGTACCAGGGCCAGATCGCCATGTCGGCGACGGTGTATTCGTCGCCTGCGATATATTCGTTTTCGGCAAGCTGGCGGTCGAGCACGTCGAGCTGGCGCTTCACTTCCATCGCGAAGCGGTCGATCGCGTATTCGATCTTGAAGGGGGCGTAGGCATAGAAGTGGCCGAAGCCGCCGCCGAGATAGGGTGCGGAGCCCATCTGCCACATCAGCCATGAATAAACCTCGGCGCGCTTCGAGAGGTCCTTCGGCACGAAGGCACCGCCGAATTTCTCCGAGAGATAGAGCAGGATCGCGCCGCTTTCGAAGATGCGGGTCGGCGGGTTGGTGCTGTGGTCCATCAGCGCCGGGATCTTCGAGTTCGGATTGACGGAGACGAAGCCCGAGCCGAACTGGTTGCCCTCGCCGATATTGATGAGCCAGGCGTCGTATTCTGCGCCCTTGTGGCCGAGCTCCAGAAGCTCCTCCAGCATCACCGTGACCTTGACGCCGTTCGGCGTCGCCAGCGAGTAAAGCTGGAAGGGATGCTTGCCGACGGGCAGATCCTTGTCATGCGTCGGCCCGGCGATGGGGCGATTGATGTTGGAGAAGCGGTTCTTCGTGCCGTCCTGGTTCCAGGTCCAGACTTTCGGCGGCGTGTAACCCTGGTCGCTCATGGGACGTCTCCTTGTTACTGCCTGTGTTGTTCCGGCCGTGTCGTTCAGACCTGGGGCCGAGTGTCTATTTGATGGCGCCCGCGCTGCGCAGGCCTTCGATTTCAGTGTCGCTGAAGCCCGAAGCCTTCAGCGTCTCGATGGTGTGCTGGCCAAGCATGGGCGAGGCCGATTTCGGCGTGTCGTCAAAGCCCGGGAAGCGGACCGGAGAGGCGGGCGAGAGATAGGTGCCGCTGCCGTCTTCCTCCGGCACCTCGACATAGGCGCCGGCAGCCTTCGCCTGCGGATCCTTGTAGACGTCGCCGGGGCGCAGAAGCGGCGCCCAGATCATGTCTTCGGCATCGAGTTTCCCGCGCCAGTATTCCAGATCGTGTTCCAGGAAGACGGCGTCAAGGATATCCACGAGTTCGGCGGCATTGGCGCGGCGGTTTTTCGGACTGTCGAAGCGGGGATCGGTTTCGAGTTCGGGCTTGCCGATGACCTTGCAGATTCCCGTCCAGTCGACCGTGCCCTGGCGCGGCACGATGACGATCCAGGTGTCCTTCGTCTGGAAGAAGTTGCTGATCGGCTGCAACGCCTCGTGGCGCGACTTGGTGGAACCGAGCTTGCCGTAGCGGAGCTGGACGGCGGTGTCGGAGCCCGCGGCATAGAAGCCGGTGCGGAGGAGCGACGCCTCGACGAGACGGCCCTTGCCGGTTTTCCCACGTTCGATGATGGCGGCGAGGATGCCGCTTACCGTCGCCATGCTGGTGGTGTGGTCGCCGATGCCGGTGCGCAGCGTCACTGGCTCCTTGCCCTTCACGGTCTGAAGCCAGCCGATGCCGGAGCGGGCATAGAAGGCGGCGATGTCGAAGCCGGGGCGGTCGCGGTCCGGTCCCTCGAGGCCGTAGCCGGTGACGCTCGCATAGACGAGGCGGGGGTTGATCGCCTTCAGGCTTTCGTAGTCGAGGCCCGCGCGCTCGAGACCGCCGGGGCGGACATTGGTGATGAAGACGTCGGCGTCCTTCACGAGGCGCTTCACGGCCTCGACGCCTTCCGGCTTCGAGGTGTCGATGGCGAGGCCCTTCTTGCCGCGATTGTCGAGTTCGAAGATGGGCGAGCCCTGGAGATGGTCGGCGCCGACATTCTTCATGGTGTGGCGCATGGGGCAGCCCGAAAGCGGCTCGATCTTGACGACCTCCGCGCCCCAGTCGGCAAGGATGCCGCCCGCGCCGGGCGCGGCGATGTAGGTGGCCATTTCAATGACCTTGATGCCCTCGAGCATGGATTCCGATCCCCGTTAGCTGATTTTCTGGTTGGGGCGGATCATCCATGAAAAGGCGGGGGAGTCAAAGATCGGGGGTCAGCCCGCGCCTGCGACGCCGGTGGCGAACCAGTTCTTCGCCGCGGCTTCGAGCCGGGCCAGCATGTCGAAGGCGGGCCAGGCGCCGAGGCTGACGCGGGCGACGCCGAGCGCCGCGAGATCGCCGACCGCGGGTGTCTTCGGCCCGGCGAGGATGTTCACAGGCAGGGATGTCTCCTTGCAGAGCCGCTCGATGAGGGCAGGGGCGACGAGCCAGGGCGCGAAGAGGCCGCTCGCGCCCGCTTTCGCATAGGCTTCGGCGCGTTCGAGCGTGGCGGCGAGAAGCGCGTCCGACTGGTCGGCTTCGGACACGCCCTTGAAGACGTCGCAGCGCGCATTGATGAAGAGGGGAATGCCCGCCTTCTCGGCCGCGCCGCGGGCGGCCGCGATGCGCGCGCATTGCTCCTCGACGGGGACGAGACCCTTCGCGCCGATGAGACCGTCCTCGAGATTGATGCCGATGGCGCCCGCGCCGAGGATCGAGGCGACGGAGGCGGCGACCTCGTCGGGTGTCTTGCCGTAGCCCGTCTCGATGTCGGCGGTGAGTGGCAGGTCGACGACCGGTGCAATTTCGGCGACCGTCGCGACCAGCTTGCCGAGGGGGAGGTTCTCGCCATCGCCGGTGCCATGCGCGAGGGCGACCGCGAAGCTCGAGGTGGCGATGGCCGAGGCGCCCGCCCGGGCGACCGCGCCGGCACTGGCCGCGTCCCAGATGTTGAAGAGCTTGAGGGGATCGCCCTTGCGATGCAGGCCGGCAAAGGCCTCTGCCCGGGATTTCTGCGTTTCCTTGTTCATCGGTCTTCCTGGTCCTCGATCCGTGGGGGAGGTCTTTCTGCATCGCCGGGCCACCGCACGCTCGCCAAAAAAGGACTCCAACAGCCGGCCGAGGAAAGGGCCAATTTCGAGCCTTGCAGGGGCCGGCCGGGTGACCCGCGACCTGAAAACGGCCCGAGTGCAGCCGAAACGGCCTGTCTCGCGTGTGTTAACGTAAACCGTTCATAAACCGTTCTGACCTAGGCTGATCCCCGGGTGTGCCATCGCGGCGCATCAGGGGTTTGGCGTAGGCCGGGGGCCGATATGAATTCGGAAAAACTGACGATTGCCGACGTGGAGCGTCTCCTGTCGGATCCGTCGGAAGACGCGAGAGCGGCGGTGGCCGAAAAGGTCGCAAGCCAGTTCTCCGACGTCGAACTCGCTCCCCGTGAGCGCGAACTCGCACATGAAATTCTCGGATTTCTGGTTCACGACGTCGCGCTTTCGGTGCGCGAGTCGCTGTCGCGGTGCCTCACCGGAAACAACGCCGCACCCCGCAATATCGTGCTGCAGCTTGCGCGCGACATCGACCAGGTGGCGATTCCGGTTCTCGAACGCTCGCCGGTGCTGACGGACGAAGACCTGGTGGGGCTCGTCTATTACGGCTCGCCCGCGAAGCAATGCGCCATTGCCGGGCGCCGGGAAGTGGGCGCGCCGGTTTCCGAGGCGATCGCGCATCGCGGCGACCGCAGCGCCGTTCTCACGCTCGTCCACAATTCAGGTGCGATCATCAACGAAGCGGCGGCGACGATGCTCGTCAAACGTTATGCGGATGATGCCGACGTGGCGGCACCGCTCGTTCAGCGCGGCGAACTGCCCGCGCTGCTCGTCGAACGGCTGATTGCGATGGTTTCCGAGCAGATGCGCGAATATCTCGTCGCGCAGCACGAGGTCGACGGCCGCGTGGCGGCGAGCCTCGAGGAACAGGCGCGCGAACGCACCACGACCGATGCGATCACGCGGATGAGCAATGACGATCTGCGCGCGCTGGTGGCGCAGCTTGCCGAGAACCAGCGCCTGACGGCGACGCTGATCCTGCGCGCGGCCTGCGCGGGCGAAGTGCGCTTCGTGGAGGCGGCCTTCGCGGAACTGACCGCGGTGCCCGACGAGCGGCTGTGGCGGCTTATCCACGATGTGGGTGCGCTCGGTTTCCGCGCCGTCTATGCGCGGGCCGGCATGCCGGAGGCGCTCTATCCGGCGTTCCGCCGCGTGCTCGACACCTATCATGCCGTCCGCAGTTCGGACGGGACGCTCGATGTGGAGCTTTTCCGCTTTCATGTGCTGGAGGGCCTGCGCGAGACCTTCGAGCAGATCGATGCGGACGATCTCGACACCATGATCGACAAGCTTGCCCGGCTGGCCGTTGCCCCCCAGGGCACGAAGAAACAGAACGTGGCCTGATCTAACCTCAAGCGCCGGCAGCCGGTCGGCCTTGCCGTTTTTCGCAAGCGAAAAACGGTGGTTCCCCAGCCCGATGGCCCCGGTACGCCGACGGTTTCCCCTGCGTGAAGAAATGATCTAGGTTTCGCCCTCTTCAGGATGCGAGAGGACGACGCTCATGAACCATCATTACCAGGATGCCTTTATCTGCGACGCAGTGCGGACGCCTGTCGGCCGCTATGGCGGCGCGCTTGCCAGCGTGCGCGCGGACGATCTCGGTGCGGTGCCGCTGATGGCGCTAATGGAGCGCAATCCGGGCGTGACCTGGGAGCGGGTGGACGATGTGATCTTCGGCTGCGCCAACCAGGCGGGCGAAGACAACCGCAATGTCGCGCGGATGTCGTCGCTGCTGGCGGGGCTTCCCGACACGGTGCCGGGTTCGACGGTGAACCGGCTGTGCGGTTCGGGCATGGATGCGGTCGGTACGGCGGCGCGGGCGATCAAGGCGGGCGAGGCGTCGCTCATGATCGCGGGCGGCGTCGAAAGCATGTCGCGCGCGCCCTTCGTGATGGGGAAGGCGACCGCGGCCTTTTCGCGCGATGCGGAAATCTACGACACGACCATCGGCTGGCGCTTCGTGAACCCGCTGATGAAGCGGCAATATGGCGTCGACTCCATGCCGGAGACGGCGGAGAACGTCGCCGAGGATTTCCAGATTTCGCGGGCCGACCAGGATGCCTTTGCGTGGCGGAGCCAGCAGAAGGCCGGTGCGGCGATCGAGGCCGGGCGGCTGGCGGCCGAGATCGTGCCCGTTACCATTGCGAACCGGAAGGGCGAGACGGTTGTGAGCGTAGACGAACATCCGCGGCCGGAGACGACGATGGATGCGCTGGCGAAACTCAAGGCACCGTTCCGCGACGGCGGCACGGTGACGGCGGGCAATGCGTCGGGCGTGAACGACGGGGCCTGCGCGCTGGTGATCGCCTCGGCGGACGCAGCGGAAGCGAACGGGCTTACGCCCCGCGCGCGGATCGTCGCGATGGCGACGGCTGGCGTGCCGCCGCGCATCATGGGGATCGGGCCGGCGCCCGCGACGCGCAAGGTGCTCGAGAAGACAGGGCTCAATATCGGCGATATCGACGTGATCGAACTGAACGAGGCCTTCGCGAGCCAGGGCCTTGCCGTGATGCGCGATCTCGGGCTACCGGACGATGCGGAGCATGTGAACCCGAATGGCGGCGCGATCGCGCTCGGCCATCCGCTCGGCATGAGCGGCGCGCGGCTTGTGACGACCGCGATGTACGAACTGGAACGCCGGCAGGGACGCTATGCGCTCTGCACCATGTGCATCGGCGTCGGGCAGGGCATCGCAATGGTGATCGAGCGGGTTTGATGTGGCTCAGCGTCTCTTCCCACCCTCCCTTGAGGGAGGGTCAAACGGCTGAAAGCCGTTTGGGGCGGGTGAGGCGTTCAATTCACTATTGTGAGAGCTGAAGAATGCAAGGCCCCCGCCCCGGAAAATTCTGCGCTAGCTTGAATTTTCCGACCCGCCCCGAGGGGCGGGTGGGTTGAGAGTTCAGAATCCCAAAGCCAGTTGCAGAAGGCTGGGCCTTGTGACGAGTCCGGCCGGGGCCGTTTTCCGTTTGCGCGGCGGCGGACGGCGGAGCTCCGTCTTTCGCGGCGCGGCTTTCTCAATGGTAGCGACCTTCTTGGCGGTCTTCCGGCGCGTCTTCTCCTTCCGCATATGCGGCAGGACGCGCGGACGGCGGATGAGCGCGACGAGATGACGGTCCGGGAAGAGGCAGACCCGGTCGATGCGCCAGGCGACGCCGCGGACTTCGCCCGCCGGTATCATCGGGTCGACTTCTTCCCAGGAATATTCGACGACGGGGGCAGGCGGTTCCGCCGGCAGGGCGGGTGCGGTTTCGAGCACCTCCTCCGTGTACGTCTCTTCTTCCACGATCAATTCGATCGGCGGTTCCTCGCCCGCCTGTGAGTCTTCGTCCCGCGGCGCTTCTTCTGCGGAGGCTTCTTCCGTTTTTGCTTCGCGTTCCTCCGCGGCTTCCTCGATATTTTCAGGGGCGCTTTCGGGCAGGGGATCGGTGAGGAGCAGGATCTCGTCGTCACCTTCCTTGCCATGTTTCATGGCGGCGAGGACTTCGGCGGGGGCGGACCAGCCGGCAAGTTCCGCGGGATCCGACGGGCGGCAGATGAGCGCGCCTTGCGCCGCGGTGAAGCCGAGGGAGGAGAGGGCGGCGAGCGTCGTTGCGTCCTCGACGCCGACCGCCGTCGCGCCAAGCCCGCGCGAGGCCGCGAGAGCGACGCGCTTGCCGACGAAGCCGAGACCCGACTGTTTCAGACGGCGGGCGAACTGGATGATGGACGCGCCGCCGATCTTCACCTCGTCGAAATAGTCCGGCGTCAACACGTCGTCCGGCACGATCACGGCGCCGCCGCCGTCGAGCGCGGTGCGGAAGCCGAGGCGGCGCAACGCGATCAGCGTTTGGGCGGCTTCCACGGCGTGGCGCGCGAATGCGCCTTCGGGGACTTCGAGAATCAGCGACGCGGGATCGAGCCCGTATTCGGCCATGATTCCGTCGAGCGCACCGGGCAGACCCATGTCGGCGAGATCGGGCGCGCCGAGATTGATCGAGAGCGGCCAGGTGTCCCCGGCCTGCTGGCAACGGACCAGGGTTTCCGCAGCGGCGCGCGCGACGAAGCGCGTCAGTTCGCCGGAGCGTTCGCGCCGTTCGATGAAGGAAAGGAAGAGGCCGGGCGGGAGCAGGCCATAGTCGGGATGGTTCCAGCGGATATAGGCTTCCGCGCCCAGCATCCCGCCGGTCGCGAGACAGAGCTTGGGCTGACAGACGAGGAACATGCGGTTCGCCTCGAAGGCGAGGTCGATGTCGCGATTGGTCAGGCGAAAGGAACTGCTGTACATGTCTTTTCCGGGCGGTTGAGCGCCTATGGGTAGAGGGTGGCGCGAGTCCCTTTCCGAGTGCTTAACCGGCCGGCACGAGCGGCGGACAACGTCGCCATTGCGTGAACGAGATGCATCAAATTTGATGCAAAGGGAGGTGAGAATGGCGGAAGGGCACGCGAAAGCGGGCGGAGACGCTCTGATTCCGGCGGCGACGATCCTGTTGTTGCGAGATGGCACAGAGGGGCTCGAAGTCTTCATGGTGGTCAGGCATCACCAGATCGACTTCGCGAGCGGGGCGCTCGTCTTTCCAGGCGGCAAGGTCGACAAGCTCGACATGGCACCGGGCGTGCGCGAGCGCGCGGACGGCATGGAGGGTCTCGACGACTGGGAGTTTTCCATGCGCGTCGCCGCGATCCGCGAGGCGTTCGAGGAATCGGGCGTGCTTCTTGCGCGCAACGAGCAGACGGGCAGCGTGGTCGATGCGGGCCGCCTGAAAGCGCTGGAGCCCTATCGCGATCCGCTGAACAGGGGCGAGGTCGGTATCGCCGATTTCCTCGCGAAGGAAGGATTGCGGCTTGCGGGCGACATGCTGACGCCCTTCGCGCACTGGATCACGCCGAACATGATGCCGAAGCGCTTCGACACGCGCTTCTATCTCGCCTGCGCGCCGGAGGATCACCTTGCGGTGCATGACGGATCGGAATCGGTCGACAGCGTGTGGATCCGGCCGGAGCTGGCGCTTCGGGAAGCGGATGCCGGTACGCGCACCATCATCTTCCCGACACGGATGAACGTGGAGAAGGTGGGGCGGAGCCCGAACGTTTCCCATGCCATCGAGACGGCGCGCAACACGAATGTCGTGACGGTCGAGCCGGTGGTAACGAAGAACGAGAAGGGCGAGCCGGTGCTGAAGATTCCGGCGGAAGCGGGCTACATCGTGACGGAGGAACCGCTTTCCGCCGTCGCCAATGTCTCGAAGCCGAAGGCCGGCTGATGATGGGCGGCTGGAGCAACGCGCTGTTCGACGGGGTGCTGGCGCTGACGGCGCTCTGGGGCGCGATGCGGCTTTACCGGTTGCGGGCGGCGCCCGGAATGATGTTCGGCGCGGCGGCGTTGCTGGCCGTGTTCGCTGCGGCCCTGTTCGGCACGTTGCGCTATGGCGGCATCGAGGCCGTGACGGGCGTCAACGATGCGCTGTCGCTGATCTCCGCCATTGTGAGCCCGAGCTGGGTCATCGGCGCGGTGCTGCTGTCCTTCCGGGGCGGGCAGGACATGAGCCGGGCGATCATCATCTGGGCCGTACCGTCGGCGGTTGCCGCGCTGTCCTTCCTGCCGCAGACGGCGATGCTCGGCGAGGCTTACGCTCAGGTCGTGGGGCTCGGAATGCTGTGCGTTCTCGTCGGGGCGGGGGTGATCGCCGCCATTCGCGGACGCACCTTCGCGGGGGCTGCGCTCGCGATCTCGGCGGCGGGGTATGCGCTGGCGGCGCTCGCCATGCTCGGTGTTTTCGGCGGCACGGAGACGGCCGAGCTCGACATCTTCCATATCGGCATTGCGATCTGGGCGGGCAGCTTCGCCTGGGGGTTGCCGGAGACGCGGCGCAGCGCGTCCGCTCAGTAGAGGAACTGCTCGGTGATGATGCGCTCCTCGAGGCCGTGATCGGGGTCGAAGAGCATCAGCATGTCGATGGAGCCGTCCTCCTCCACTTCCACGTCGCGGACCTGCCGGAACTCGGAATGGTCGGCCACGGCGCTGACGGGGCGCTTTTCGGCTTCCAGAATTTCAAAGCGCAGTTTTGCCCGATGCGACAGCAACGCACCGCGCCAGCGGCGGGGACGGAAGGCGCTGATAGGGGTCAGTGCGAGGAGCGCGGCGTCGATGGGTACGATGGGGCCTTGCGCCGAGAGGTTGTAGGCGGTCGAGCCGGCGGGCGTCGCGACGAGCACGCCGTCGCAGACGAGCTCCTCCATGCGCGTCTTGCCGTCGATGGAAATGCGGATCTTCGCGGCCTGATAGGTCTCGCGGAAAAGCGCGACCTCATTGATCGCGAGCGCCTCGTGGCGGCTGCCATCGGCGAGCGTCGCGCGCATGCGAAGCGGATGGATGGTGGCGCATTCGGCGGCGGCGAGACGCTCCGTGAGGCTGTCGTCGCGATATTCGTTCATCAGGAAGCCGACCGAGCCCCGGTTCATGCCGTAGATCGGGATGCGGCGCTGCATGTGTTGATGCAGCGTCTGGAGCATGAGACCGTCGCCGCCAAGCGCGACGATGACATCCGCTTCTTCGGGAGATGCATCGCCATAGCGCTTGCTCAGCGTCTTGCGGGCGGCCTGGGCCTCGGGCACATCGGTCGCCACGAAGGCGATCTTTTCGAATTTCATCGTCTCTTCCCGGGGCGATTCCTCGAAGGACCGGCAAAAAGGCCGGAAGACAAGGAGGTAAGCATATGGGAGCCGATACGCAAGCCAAGGATGAGGAGGGGTTCATCTTCCTCTATTCGACCTTCGGCTCGGTGGCGGATGCCGAGCGGGCCGCGGAGGCGCTGGTGAGGGAGAAGCTGGCCGCCTGCGTCAACATTCAAGGGGGCATGCGCTCCGTCTACGAATGGAAGGGCGCGGTGGAAAAGCAAGACGAGGCGGCGGCCTTCATCAAGACGCGGGCGGCGCTGAAGGAGAAGGTCATGACGCGGCTCCGCGCGCTTCATCCCTATGAGGTGCCGGCAATGCTGGTCTTGCCGATTCTCGGCGGGAACGAGGATTATCTTGAGTGGGCGCGGGCTCAGACGGCGGGTTAGCCGCCCGTGAGCGACATGTGGCGCGAGACGGCGGGACGGTTGTGCTCGCGGTCGATGATGAAGTCATGGCCTTTCGGCTTGCGGCCGATGGCCTCTTCGATGGCATTGTTCAGAAGATCGTCGGTGTCGCTGGCGCGCAACGGCGCGCGGAGATCGGCCGCGTCGTCCTGGCCGAGGCACATGTAGAGAGTGCCCGTGCAGGTGAGCCGCACACGGTTGCAGCTTTCGCAGAAATTGTGCGTGAGCGGCGTGATGAAGCCGAGCTTGCCGCCGGTTTCGCGCACCTTCACGTAGCGCGCGGGGCCGCCGGTGCGCTCGTCGAGTTCATCGAGCGTCCAGCGTTCCGCCAGCGAACGGCGGACCTGCGAGAGCGGCAGATACTGGTCCGTGCGGTCTTCGTCGATGTCGCCCAAAGGCATGGTCTCGATCAGCGTGAGGCCGTGACCTTCGCCATGCGCCCATTCGACGAGCGACGGGATTTCCGCCTCGTTGACGCCCTTGAGCGCGACGGTGTTGATCTTGACCTGGAGCCCCGCGCGCTTCGCGGCGGCGACGCCTTCGAGAACCTGCGGCAGGCGGCCCCAGCGCGTGATCTGCTGGAAGAGGTCTTCGTTCAGCGTGTCGATGGAGACGTTCACGCGGCGCACACCTGCGGCGAAGAGGTCATCCGCGTGGCGGGCGAGCTGGCTGCCATTGGTGGTGAGGGTCAGTTCGTCGAGCGCGCCGGTTTCGAGGTGGCGGCCGAGGGAGCGGATCAGCGTCATCACGTCCCGGCGCACCAGCGGCTCGCCGCCGGTGAGGCGGAGCTTGCGGACGCCCTTCGCCACGAAGGCGGAGCAGACGCGGTCGAGTTCCTCGAGCGTCAGCAGGTCCTTCTTCGGCAGGAAGTTCATGTGCTCGGACATGCAATAGACACAGCGGAAGTCGCAGCGGTCCGTCACCGAGACGCGCAGATAGGTGACCGCCCGGCCATGCGGGTCGATCATTGCGGGCGTCGCCGGGGCCTCCGGGAGGGGCTGTTCCATGTCCATGACCGGAATATAGCAACGGGTCAGTGAAATTTCGCCCCCTCTGCCGATAAGGTTTTCGTGACCGGTTTGCGAGGCGGGGGAGCCGGGTTAGCCTGCGCCCAGGCGAAAAGAGGGGGAGGCCAATGGCGGATTACATTCTTTCCATCGACCAGGGCACGACGAGTACGCGGGCGCTGCTGTTCGACAAGTCGGGCTCGCCGATGCGGGTGCGCCAGAAGGAGCTTCGCCAGATATTCCCGAAGGATGGCTGGGTCGAGCATGACGCGGAGGAAATCTGGGCGGCGACGCTGGAGGTCTGCCGGGGCGTGCTGACGAGCGGGACGGCGGCCGCGAACATCGCCGCCATCGGCATCACCAACCAGCGCGAGACGACCGTGCTCTGGGACCGGGCTACGGCCACGCCCGTCCACAACGCCATCGTCTGGCAGGACCGGCGGACGGCCGGTTTCTGCGCGAAGCTGAAGGAGGAGGGGAAGGAGCCTCTCGTCCAGGCGAAGACGGGACTGCTGCTCGATCCCTATTTCTCCGGCACGAAGCTTCGCTGGCTGCTCGACAATGTGGAGGGCGCGCGGGCGAAGGCGGAAAAGGGCGAACTCTGCTTCGGCACGATCGACTCGTGGCTGATCTACAAGCTCACCGGCGGCAAGCGGCACGTGACGGACGCGACGAATGCCTCGCGGACGCTCCTCTTCAACATCGAGACGAACGAGTGGGACGAGGAACTGCTGAAGCTTCTCGACGTGCCGCGGGCGATCCTGCCGGAAGTGCTCGACTGCTGCGCGGATTTCGGAACGGCGGAGAAGGAACTGCTCGGCGCGGCGATCCCGGTGGCGGGGGTGGCGGGCGACCAGCAGGCGGCGACGGTGGGACAGGCGTGTTTCGAACCGGGGCTGATGAAATCGACCTACGGGACGGGCTGCTTCGCGGTGCTGAACACCGGCACGCAGCGCGTCGAAAGCCGCAACCGGCTGCTCGGCACCATTGCGTACCGGATCGGCGGCGAGACCACCTACGCGCTTGAAGGCTCGATCTTCATGGCAGGCGCGATCGTGCAGTGGCTGCGCGACGAGATGAAGCTGATCGACAGTTCGCAGGAGAGCGAGGCGATGGCGCGGGACGCGAACCCGGCCTCGGGCGCGGTGCTGGTGCCGGCCTTCACGGGGCTCGGCGCACCCTACTGGGAGCCCGACGCGCGGGCGGCGCTGTTCGGCATGACGCGGGACACGGGCGCGAAGGAAGTGGTGCGCGCGGCGCTTGAAAGCGTGTCCTACCAGACGCGCGACCTGATGGATGCGATGGGCGCCGACATGAAGGCGGCGGGGCTCACGAGCCCGCAGGCGCTTCGCGTCGACGGCGGCATGGTGGCGAACAACTGGTTCACGCAGAACCTCGCCGACATTCTGGGGCGGCCGGTGGAGCGGCCGGAAATCACCGAGACGACGGCGCTGGGCGCGGCCTATCTTGCGGGCATGCAGACGGGCTTTTACGGCGACATGGCGGATGTCGCGAAACACTGGCGCTGCGAGCGGGCCTTCTCGCCGGAAATGGCGGAGACGGAACGGAGCGAGCGTTACGGCCGCTGGCAGGGCTATGTGAAGCGGGTGATCGGGTGAAGAACGTCCAAATCATAGATGGGGCGGATAACTGCACCTATTCAATCTATGGCATGACACAGGAGGAGTTCGACGTGGTCTTTGCCGAAGCAGGCCAAGACGTTGAGTTCGTTGAAGATCTGGTCATTCGCCTCGGAGACTCAGAAGTGGCTGCTCTTCTGGCACCGGTGTGGGAACGAGGAGCAGTGGATAAGCCGGATGTTGCCGGTATTCATGGAACCTTGTTCTTCGGCCTTCTGTGGAAGAAAAAATACTACCCGACGAAGAAAGACGCCGAGATGGTCGCAGTAATCTGAGGCCAGTGGATCCCGGCTTTCGCCGGGATGACAGCCGTTTTCGCGAGGACGGGAAATCCGGACCCAAGCGCGCTATAGTCTTTGAAAGAGCGCTGATCCCGGGAGGATGACATGGCGTCGGACGATCTCATCAAGAAGCTGAAGGCGGCGCTCGGCGATGCCGGCGTGCTGACGGGCAAGGACGCCGAGGAAAAGGCTGTCGGCGGCTGGAGCAAGCTCGGTGTGCCGGCCGCGGTGCTGCGTCCCGCGAGCACGGAGGAGGTTTCCGCCGCGTTGAAGCTCTGCCATGCGGCGGGCGAGGCGGTGGTGCCCTGGGGCGGCAAGACCGGGCTTGTCGAGGGCGGCGAGGCGGACGGCCACATCGCGCTCTCGCTTGAACGCATGAACAGGATCGAGGAAGTCGACACGCTGGGCGGCACGATGACCGTGCAGGCGGGATGCGTGCTGCAGACGGTATGCGAGGCGGCGGAGGAGAAGGGTCTCATCTTCCCGCTGGACCTCGGTGCGCGCGGCTCGGCGACCATCGGCGGCAACATTTCGACGAATGCGGGCGGCAACCGCGTGATCCGCTACGGGATGATGCGCGACATGGTGCTGGGGCTCGAGGCGGTGCTGGCGGACGGCACCGTGATGACGTCCATGAACAAGCTCATCAAGAACAATGCGGGCTACGACCTGAAGCAGATCTTCATCGGCTCGGAGGGGACGCTCGGCGTCGTGACGCGGGCGGTGTTGCGCGTCTGGCCGAAGCCGCTTTCGCAGGATACGGGCTTCGTCGCGGTCGACAGTTTCGAGGCGCTACCGAAATTCCTGCGCCACATGGAACGCGCGCTGGGCGGCACGCTCTCGGCCTTCGAGGTGATGTGGGAGGATTTCTACAAGCTCGTGACGATCGAACCCGCGAAGGGCAAGCCGGTGATCGATCACGGGCATCCTTATTACGTGCTGGTCGAGTCCATGGGCGGCGACCAGGAGGCCGACAGCGCGCGCTTCGAGGCGGCGATGATGGAGGCGCTGGAGGCAGGCGAAATTTCCGACGCCGTGATCGCGAAGAGCCAGGCAGAGCGCGATGCGATGTGGGCGCTGCGCGACGATGTGGGACAGGTGGTGCACACCTATCCGATGTTCACCTTCGATGTGAGCCTCAAGCTCGCGGATATGGAAAGCTATGTCGCGGAGGTGAAAAAGGGCCTCGCCGCGAAATGGCCTGAAAGTTCGCTGATGGTGTTCGGGCATCTCGGCGACGGGAACCTGCATGTGATCCCGGGACGCTTTCCGGATGCGAGCAAGGAGACGCGGCGCGGCGTCGAGGCGATCGTCTATGGCGAGTTGCGCGACCGGCAGGGTTCCGTTTCGGCGGAACACGGGATCGGGCTCGAGAAGCGGCCCTATCTCGACTGGTCGCGGAGCGCGGAGGAAGTGGCGCTGATGCATCTCCTCAAGCGGACGCTCGACCCGAAGAACATTCTGAATCCCGGCAAGGTGCTTGAGCCGGCAGCAAAGGCGAAGGCGGCGGAATGAAGCGGATTGCGATGACGGCGGGAGCGGCGGTGCTGGTTGCGGCGGGTGCGTATGTAGCGTGGGCATCGTCGCCCGATGCCTGGACCGAGCTGCAGGCGAAGGCGGAAGCGGCTTGCATGGCGGCCTCCGGCCTCGATGAGCCGGAAGTCGCGACTCCGCCGACGAATTTCGAGAAACACGTTTTCGTCGCCGTGAAGGGCATCTGGCCGAAGCCACCGATGGAAGGCCGCGAGGCCGACTGGGTCTGTCTTTACGACAAGGAACAGGACGCCGCGGAGGCACGGGAGCCCGGATTTCCGTGAGCCGTAATGCTCCCGTTTGCGGCGGGGGATGGGGCGTGGCAGACTGACCGGAACGAAGAATCCGGTTTTCAAGAATGGCGAGGAAGGCGGTCCCCATGTCCGTGGCGGAGGATTTCAGCGGCGCTTCAGTGCGCGACCAGGTGTCGGAAGAAGAGTGGCAGGTGCGGGTGGACCTCGCCGCGACCTACCGGCTCGTCGCTCATTATGGCTGGAGCGACCTCATCTATACGCATATCTCGGCGCGGGTACCGGGGCCGGAGCATCACTTTCTCATCAATCCCTATGGCATGAGCTTCGACGAGATCACGGCGTCGAGCCTCGTGAAGATCGATCTCGACGGGAAGATCGTCATGCCGACGGACTACATGGTGAATCCGGCGGGCTTCACCATTCACAGCGCGGTGCACATGTCGGTGCCGGATGCCAACGCCGTGATCCACACGCATTCGGATGATGGCGTGGCGGTGTCGGCGCAGGCGGACGGGCTCCTGCCGTTGAGCCAGACGGCGATGATCGTGCTCGAGGACCTCGCCTATCACGACTATGAGGGCATTGCGCTCGAACATGATGAGCGCGAGCGGCTGGTGCGCGATCTCGGCAAGAAGCACTGCATGATCCTGCGCAATCACGGTCTCCTGACGGCAGGCGCGAGCTGCCCGGATGCCTTCCTGCGGCTCTATTTCCTGGAGCGGGCCTGCACCATGCAGGTGCGCGCGCTCGCGGGCGGCGTGAAGCTCACCATGCCGAACCAGGGCGTGCCGGAAAAGACCGCGGATCAGGCCATGTTCCATGAGAAGCACGGCATCGGCAATCTCGCCTGGCCGGCGCTTCTGCGCACACTCGACCGGATCGATCCGTCCTTCCGCGATTGATCCGCTTTCGGGGCCCTGTGCGCTCCAACGTCATTCCAATCCGGATGTGTGCCCCATGCAGGGCGCCCGCATCCCTCACGCATTGAGAGAGGTCCGTCCATGGTGAAGTTCGGTGTGGGGCAGCCGGCGCGGCGCGTCGAGGACGTGCGGCTCGTTTCCGGCAAGGGACGCTTTACAGACGACATATCGCTGCCGGGCCAGGCCTATGCGGTGATGGTCAGGAGCCCGCATGCGCATGCGCGGATTACGGGCATCGACGCGGAGGATGCGAAGGCGGCATCGGGCGTGCTCGCCGTTTATACGGGGAAGGACGCGCAAGAGGCCGGGCTCGGTACGGTCTATTCGCCCGCCGCCGACATGCTGAAGAACAAGGACGGCACGCCGATCTTCAAGACGACGCGCAACCTGATCGCGACGGACAGGGTGCGCCATGTCGGCGACCTGGTGGCGATGGTTGTCGCGGAAACGCCGGCGCAGGCGCGCGACGCGGCAGACCTCGTGATGGTCGACTATGACGACCTGCCAGCCGTGGCCGATACGGCGGGTGCGATTGCGGATGGTGCACCCGTCATCTGGGAAGAGAACGGTTCGAACCTCGCCTATGACTGGTCGATCGGTGAGGCAGAGGAAACCGAGGCGGGGCTGAAGGCCGCGCATCACGTGACGAAGCTGAAGCTTATCAACAATCGCATCGTCGTGAATGCGATGGAGCCGCGTTCGGCGCTTGGACACCATGAGGCTGATCGCGACCACTACACGCTCTATACGGGAAGCCAGGGTGTGCATGGGATGCGCAACTATATTGCGCAACATTCGCTCAAGATTCCGGTCGAGAAACTGCGCGTGGTGACGGAGGATGTCGGCGGCGGCTTCGGTATGAAGACCTTCGTCTATCAGGAATATCCGCTGGTGCTCTTTGCCTCGAAGATGCTCGGGCGGCCGGTGAAGTGGACGGCGGACCGCTCGGAAAGTTTCCTCAGCGATACGCAGGGGCGCGACCACGTGACGGAGGCGGCGCTTGCGCTCGACAAGGATGGCAGGATTCTCGCCGTGAAGGTCGACACCATCGCCAATCTTGGAGCGTATCAGAGCCAGTTCGGACCGTTCATCCCCTCGCTCGCGCCGCGCGGCATGCATGTCGGCGTCTACATGGTGCCTGCGATGCATAACCGCGTCAGGGCGGTCTATACGAACACGGTACCGGTGGACGCCTATCGCGGGGCGGGACGGCCGGAAGCCTCCTACGTGATCGAACGGCTGATGGAGAAGGCCGCGCGGGAAATGAATCTCGCGCCGGACGAACTTCGCCGCCGGAATTTCGTGCCGCCGAGTGCGATGCCCTACGATGCCAAGCCGTCGCTGCCATTCGACTCGGGCGATTTCGAGCGCAATCTCAACGACGCGATGAAAAAGGCCGATGTGGACGGTTTTGCGGCGCGGCGCAGCGCTGCGGAGAAAGACGGCAAGCTGCTGGGTATCGGCTACAGCTATTACGTCGAGCGCACGGCGGCCGGCATGTCCGATTATGCGAAAATTGCCGTCGGTGGCGAGGACGGGCTCGTCCATGTCTGGACCGGACAACAGACAAACGGGCAGGGCCACGAGACGACCTGGACACAGCTCATCTCGTCGCGGCTCGGTGTCGACGCCGAAAAGATCAAGGTGCATCTCGGCGACAGCGACGTGTTGCCGGGCGGTGCGGGCACGGGCGGATCCAAGGCTGTCTACATGGTCTCGGGTGCGATTTCGGATGCTTCCGACAAGCTGATCGACAAGGGCCGCGAAATTGCGGCGAACGAACTCGAAGCGGCGAAGGCCGATATCGAGTATCGGGGCGCGGATGGAGAGCCCGTCTTCGCCGTGGCGGGCACGGACAAGACCGTCGACCTCTTTGCCGTCGCAAGGATTGCCGAGACACAGGCCGATATCGGCGAGTTTGCCGGTGACGGCGAATATACGCAGAAGGGGAATACCTTTCCGAACGGTGCGCATATCTGCGAAGTCGAGATCGACGGCGATACAGGCGTCTATCGCATCACGCGGTTCACGGCGGTGGACGATTTCGGGCAGATCCTGAACCCGATGCTTGTCGCGGGGCAGGTGCATGGCGGTATCGTGCAGGGCCTCGGTCAGGCGATGGGCGAGCATGCGGTCTATGACGCGAACGGCCAGCTCGTGACCGGTTCCTTCATGGATTACTGGATGCCGCGCGCGGCGGATTTTCCCGATTTCAACGTCAGCTACAACGAGATTCCCTCGACCTCGAACGCGCTGGGCGTGAAGGGCGCGGGAGAGGCGGGCACGGTCGGCGCACCGGCCGCCTTCATCAATGCGATGATCGATGCGCTCCGGCCCTACGGCATCGAGGAAATCGACATGCCGGTGACGCCGCTCAAGCTGTGGAACATCCTGCAGGGAGGCCGCAAAGCGGCGGAATAAGAACAACAAGCGGAGGGGGGACGGATGAAGGGCAGATGGATCTCGGCGCTTGCGCTGGGAATAGCGACGTTCGTCATCACCGCGTATTTCGCGGCGATCTCACCTCCCGAAGCGGCGCATCCCGTCCCCGGCGACATGCGCGACACCATCGTCGCCTTCGAAATGGTCACGAACGAGGAACAGCTTGCCGCGGTGATCGGTGAGAGCCGGACGGAATATGCCGAGCTTCGCGAAGCCATCGACCTGATCAACCGGGCCGATTTCCTCTATATGACGGTCTACAGCCTTTTTATCGCGGTCTTCTTCTGGGCGGTGGCGGGCGTGCGAGACGACCGGAGCTGGCTCGCGGGCTGCGCACTCGCGCTTCTCGCCGGACTTGCCGATCTTCGCGAAACGACGGTGCTGCTCGAACTCACGCAGGACGGGGCGGACACCGGCGAACTGATACCAGCACTTGTTCTCGGCACCTGGGTTAAATGGTTTGCGCTCGGCATCGCGGCGGCGCTGGCGGGCGTGGCGATGTTCACGACGAAGAGCATGCCGGTGCTGCGCTGGCTCGGAGTAGCGGCGGGAGCGGCGGCGCTGACCCTGACCGTCGCGGCCTATTTTTACCAGGTCGCGTTCCCGCAATTCATGGCGCTCGGCATTTTCCTCGTCTGGCTGCTGCAGGCGGTCTATGCCTTCCGAGCGATGCGGACGGCGGCCTGACCATCCATCAACGGCGGAAGCGGCGGGTATTTGCGCAGGAGGATCGAGGAGCAAAAAATACCCTCACATTTCATCCTGATTTATTGACATTTTGTCATTTTGATCCGACGCTTTCGTGATGACCATGGAGGAAACGGGCTCCAGAACCCGAGAAGCCGCTGAAGCGGCCGTTCTGGACGAAAAGGAGAGGGACGAGGCCCCGTCCGCGAAGGCGGCGGAGGCAGGTTCTGCTCCCATGACCGGCGCATCGCGGCGAAAGCTCGAAAGCCGCCGCAAGCTCATGGCGGCGGCGCGCAAGCTCTTTGTCGAGCGCGGCTATCACGAAACGCGGCCGCAGGATATTTCCAAGGCGGCGGGTGTCGGCCACGGCACTTTCTATCTCCACTTCGAAGACAAGCTCGACTGCTTCCTCGCCTTCACCGAAGAGGCGGCGGACGAACTTCATGAATTCGTCGAGCAGCATCATGCGGTGGCGGGATCGCTTGAGGAAGGCATCCACGAATTGCTGACGGCGGTTTTCGAGTACTCGGATGAAAATCCGGGCGTGCTCGGCGCAGCGCTGACGGACATCAGCGTGCTGTCGACAGGGGACACGGGACGGAAGATGCCGGTCGACCGCTGGGCCGAGGTCTGGGCGGAGCTTCTCGAAAAATGGAAAGAGGAAGGGGAGGCCGCATCCGATCTCGATGCGCGGATGGCGGGTTATCTCATCGTCGGTGCGATCAAGCAGGGCGGGGCCTATGGCTACCGGCGCAGGCTCGACCGCAAGCGCATGATCGACGGAATGACGAAATTGTTTGTGCGGGCCTTGAAGAAATAGCGGCAACCAATAACGGCCCGAAGCGGCCGGGCGGAGGAACGGGACATGGCGAAGCTCTCTTATTCGCGCGACGAGCTGATGGCGAGCCACGATTACGCGCGGCCGCATGAGCGCGCCGGCTACAAGCTGCATGGCGGATTCCTGGCGGACGGTACCTATGTGTCGCCGCGTGTGCTGCATCGCTGGCCGGCGGTGAAGGCCTGGCAGAAGGCGCTGACGGACAAGGGCTGGCCGCTGATCGATGCGACGGTGCAGCTTCTGAAGCGCGGCAACTATCCGAACATTCCGCAGGAGAAGTTCCTGCTCTCGCACGGCATCGGGCAACCGCTCTGGAATTCGCTGACCATTACAGGCGTGATCGAGGCGCGCGGACGCCAGCTTTGCGATCTGGACGCTCCGGACTTCCAGCAGATCATTGTGGAAGACATTTCCGAAACCTGCACGGGGCACCTGCACAAGGGATTGCTCTACGCGCATGGCGCGGACGAGGGCGGTGACCCGGAGGCGCCGGAATACGGCGCGCATGACGACATGTGGTATGCGGCGCGCGATCTCTGCTTCGGCGCCGGACGATATCCCTTGCCGGAAGTCCCCGAGAGCATCGGCCGTCCGGATACGGGGCGTCTGATGCCCCAACTCCCGGCAGGCTTCGAGCAGTTGATACTTCTACTGATGAATGTGCTGATGATCGAGGTGCGGGCGGAGAGTTTCTTCGCGTTCTGCTGCGATATCATGCGCGACGCCGACGCCTTTCCCGAGCGCCGCGCCGAGGCCGCGGAAGCGGCGGAGATGGTGGAGCGCATCCGCACCGACGAGGCGATTCATGTCGGCTATCTGCAGACGACGGTCTCGGAAATGCGCAGCTTCACCTTCAAGACCGTCGATGGCGGCACCGTGAAGGGCAAGGACCTGATCGACCCGATCTGGGAAGGCATGGTGCACTGGCATTCCGTGACGCAGGCCGACTTCTCGCGCGAACAGACACGCGAGGCGATCCGGGCAGGGCTTGCGGAGGTACAGGACGGAGCAACGCTTTTCGCCCAGTTCGACCAGCTTGACGATATTGCAAAGGCGGCGTGATGAAAGACCTTTCGGGCAAGACGGCATTCGTAACGGGCGGCGCGAGCGGCATCGGACTTTCGATGGCGCGGGCTTTCGGGACGGCGGGCATGAATGTGATGCTGGCCGATATCAACGAAGAAGACCTCGCTGCGGCTGTGACGGAACTCAACGAACGGCAGGTGAAGGCAGCGGGCGTGCGCTGCGACGTGGCGGAGCGCCAGTCCGTCGAACGTGCGGCGAAGGAAACGGTCGACAGGTTCGGCAAGGTGCACGTCGTCTGCAACAATGCAGGTGTCGGTGCCGGAGGTCCGATCGACGCCGTCAAGCCCGGCGACTGGGACTGGACCATTGCCGTCAACCTGATGGGTGTCGTTTACGGCATGGAAGCCTTCCTGCCGCATATCCGTGCGCATGGCGAGGGCGGGCACTATGTCAACACGGCGTCGATGGCAGGCATGATTTCCGTGCCCGGCATGGAGCCCTACACTGCATCGAAATATGCCGTGGTCGGCATGTCGGAAGGCTGGGCGGGGCAGCTCGCGGCCGAGAATATCGGCGTGTCTGTGCTATGTCCCGGCTTCGTGAAGACGCGCATCTATGAAAGCAGCCGCGCGCGGCAGGACAAGTTCGGCCAGGCAGCCGATGAGCGCGATCCGGAGCAGGCGGATTTTGCCAAGCAGCTTGTGCTGGGCGGGATCGATCCCGACCGGGTGGGTGCGCGCGTGGTGGAGTCCATTCTCGCGAACGAGCTCTACATCTTCACGCATCCCGACATGGCGCCGCTGTTCGAAGAGCGCGCGAAGAACATCAAGGCGGCCTTCGAGCGCGCCAGTGAAAGCCCGGCACTCCAGGGGCTCGACTACAAGACACCGTCAGCCATCAGCATGCTGGACTGAACAACCCAGATCGGGAGGCGCCGATGCGTTTCGGAATCTTCTACGAACACCAGTTGCCGCGGCCCTGGAACGAGGGCGACGAGCTGAGGCTCTTTCAGGACGCGCTCGACCAGGTGGAGCTCGCGGACCGGATCGGCATCGACCATGCCTGGGAAGTGGAACACCATTTCCTCGAGGAGTATTCGCATTCCTCCGCGCCGGAGGTCTTTCTTGCAGCCTGCTCGCAGCGAACGAAGAACATCCGTCTCGGCCACGGCATCACGCTGATGCCGCCGAACTACAATCATCCCGCGCGTGTCGCGGAGCGCATCGCAACGCTCGACCTCGTATCGAAAGGCCGCGTCGAATGGGGCACGGGCGAAAGCTCGGCGCTGCTCGAACTCGGCGGCTATGGCGTGCCGGTGGGCGAAAAGCGCTCGCAGTGGCGCGAGGCGGTCGAGCAGTGCGCCAACATGATGGCGATGGACCCCTATCCCGGCTATGAGGGCGAGTTCTTCTCGATGCCCTGCCGCAACGTCGTGCCGAAACCGGTGCAGCGGCCGCATCCTCCGCTCTGGGTCGCGTGTTCCAACCGCGAAACCATCAAGCTTGCCGCACGGCTCGGCATTGGCGCGCTGACCTTTGCCTTCGTCGATCCCGCGGAAGCGAAACAATGGGTCGATGACTACTACCGTATCTTCAAGGAAGAGGCGGTACCGATCGGCCATGCCTGCAACCCGAATGTCTGCATGGTGTCGAGTTTCTCCGTTCATCAGAACGAGGAAGAGGCGCGCAAGCGCGGCCTCGACGGGTTCCGCTTCTTCGGCTATGCGCTCGGCCATCACTATATTTTCGGTGAACACAAGCCGGGTCGCACGGACATCTGGGCGGATTTCGAGAGGGCAAAAGACACCTTGCCGCTGAATGGAACTGGCGGCATCGGTACACCGGACCAGTTGCGCAAACATCTGCGCGCGTTTGCGGAGACGGGCGTCGATCAGGTTGCCTTCATCCAACAGGGTGGCAACAACCGCCACGAACACATTTGCGAGGCGCTGGAGCTCTTTGCGTCAGATGTCATGCCGGAGTTCAAGGAGCGGGAAGCCGAGCGCCAGAAGAAGAAGGCGGAAGAACTCGCGCCATATATAGAAAAGGCGATGGCCCGAAAGCAGTTCATGAAGGAACTCTCCGATGAGGAGATTCCGAACGTGATTGCGCTGGGGCGGCAGATCACCGACCCGGGAAATCAGGGGAAGAGCTCGATCGGCAGTTCGGTCAGGAATGCGAAGAGTGCCGACTGAGTGCCTCAGGGACGGAAAAGGCCAGCAGTACGGCGGCATTTCTCTTTTGTCATGAAACGTCGGCTTGATCCGGCGCGGCTGGGAATTAGGTAAGTTTTCGTGGGTACGGAAACGACCGAGGAGAGAAAAAATGAAAACGCTCGCGACGCTGGTGTTCGGCGCATTGATCGGCGGGGCCGGATTGGCGGGAAGCGCGCATGCTGCCGCCGACATCGAGGAAGGTGATGCACTTGTCATGGCCTGTCAGTCGCTGCTCGACAATGGCTCCGCCGAAGGCAGCAAGGACGAAGCATGCAAGGACTTTGTGACCAGCATGATCATGGCGCAGGAAGACTCGCTGACGGTCGGCGAGCCCTTCAAGGCGCACCGGATCGGGCCGGACGAGGATGAGACGGCTTGCTTCGAAATGCCGGACAAGCTTTCCTTCCGCGATTTCGCAACGCAGGTCGTTTCCTATGCGCAAGCGAATCCAGAGGCGTCCGAGCGTCCAGCCTATGAACTCGCGGCGCGGGCGCTCGAAGCGAAGTATCCCTGCGATCCGGAAGATCTGAAGGATATGGAAGGCGCAGACTCGCCGGCCGAATGAGGCTCAGGCATTCCGCAGGTACCATTCCGCGTCAACGTCGCTGACGGAGGCGAAGAAGCGGTCGCATTCGACTTCCTTGATCGTAAGGAAAGTGTCCGTGAAGCCCTTGCCGAGCCGCGAGGGGAGAAAGGACGAGCCGCGGGCGACGTCGAGCGCCTTCCACCAGTTGAGCGGCAGGGTTTCTTCCCGTTCCTTCCGGTAGCCGTCTCCGGTTACCGGCGCGCTTGGCGCGATCTTCTTCTCGATGCCTTCGGCGATGCCTGCGAGAACGGTGGCAAGCGCCACGTAAGGATTTGCGTCCGCGCCGCAGACGCGGTGTTCGAGATGCCGCGTTTCCGGCTTGCCGGCCGTGACGCGGAGCGGCACCGAGCGGTTGTCGACCGCCCAGGCGGGCGTCGTCGGCGCGTAGGTGTTGCGGCGGAAGCGACGGAAAGAATTCGCGTTGGGTGCGAACATTGCCATGCTTTCTGCCATGGTGCGCTCAAGACCGCCTATGGCATGGGCGAGATGCGGCGTAAGGTCCGTGCCATCGCCCGCAAACAGGTTGGCGCTGCCTTCACCCGCGAGCGAGACATGCATATGCATGCCGCTTCCCGACACATCCGCGTAGGGTTTCGCCATGAAGGTCGCGACGAAGCCGTGCCTGTCGGCCATGCCCTTCACCAGACGTTTGTAGAGGATCGCATCGTCCGCGGCGCGCATGGCGTCCGCGCGGTGCTCCAGCACGATCTCGAACTGGCCGGGTGCATATTCGGAAATGAGGGTGCGCGCGGGCAGACCCATCTTCTTCGCGCCCTCGAAAACGTCGTTCAAGAAAGGCGAGAAATCCTCAAGGTCCTGCATGAGATATGCCTGGAGGTGCGCAGGCACAAACCCGTTGGGCGCAGCGGGCGGCGCGATCCGTCTCTTCGCGGCGGCCTCGCGATCGACAAGATAGAACTCGAGTTCGATTGCGACGACGGGCGTGAGGCCCATCGCCTTCAGTCCTGCGACTGTGCGAGCCAAGGCATGGCGCGGATCGGCCGGTGTCGGCGAACCGTCGGGCTCCCATGATGCGAGGACCACCTGCGCTGTCGGCACGTCGTGCCACGGCGCGTGGGTCAGCGTGCCCGCAATGGGGAAGCAGGGGCGGTCGCTGTCGCCTTCCTCCCAGACAAGGCCGGTTTCAAGCACGTCCGCGCCCAGCATGTCGAGCGACTGGATGGAGCAGGGAAGGGGACGGCCGTCCCGATAGGCGGCGGAGAGTTCTTCCGGCCTCAATACCTTGCCGCGCGCGACGCCCGAAGGGTCGGTGAGGAAGGCCTGTATCTGAACCGTCTCAGGGTGAGCGGCGAGAAAATCCGCTGCTTCCCTTTCCGTTGCGCGCGTCATCGGGTCGTTCCGTTTTCGCCGCAGAGTGCCGACAGGGCTTCGCCGAAGCGGGAGACGAGCCTTTTGACATCCGCTTCGGTCGTCGTCGGTGCGACGAGGGTCATGTTGTGGAACGGCGTTACCAGCACATTCCGGTTGAGAAGAAAGAGATGGATCGCGCGCTCGACGGCGTGGTCGATGGCGGCGGCGGCTTCGGCGCCGCTCTCGAGCGGACGGGAAGAGAAAACGAGTTCCGCGCGTGCGCCAATCTGCGTCACCGTCCAGGGAAGGCTGTGGCGCGTGACCTCCGTGCGAAGGCCGGAGGCGAGCTTCTCCGCAAGCGAAATCATGTGCGCGTAGTTTTCCGGCGTCATCACCTCTTCGAGGCAGGCACGCATGGCAGCGAGCGCGAGCATGTTGCCGGACAGCGTGGTGCCGATGCCGGAATAGCCGGGCGACTTGGTTTCGAGGACATGGGCCATATCCGCCTCGACCTTCGCCGTGAAGCCGAAGACGGCGGCGGAAAGGCCGCCCGCGACGGGCTTTCCAAGGACGAAGAAATCCGGATCGAGGCTGTGTGCGCGGGTGAAGCCGCCGGGGCCCGTCGAAATCGTGTGCGTCTCATCGATGCAGACGAGCGTGCCGTGACGGCGCGCGGCGGCAATCAGCTTTTCGATGAAGCCGTCCTTGGGCAGCACCATGGCCGTGTTCGTCAGCGCGGGTTCGGTCAGCACAAGTGCCACGTCTTCGTGGGCGAGGATCGCTTCGGCGGCTTCGAGGTCGTTGAAGGGTGCGGCGATACTCGTCTCCGCAATGTCGACGATCTGGCCGAGCAGACTCGACTTCATCTTCGTTTCGCCGTCGTCGAGCTTCACGAAGGCATCTTCCAACTGGCCGTGATAGCAGCCGTCGAAGACGAGAACTTTCCTGCGGCCCGTCAGCGCGCGCGCCCAGCGCACGACAGCGCGGTTCGCGTCGCTCGCCGTTGCTGTCACCTGCCAGAAGGGAAATCCGAAATGTGCGGCGAGGAGCTCCCCGACGTGCGCCGTAAGTTCGGAGGGCAGCATTGCCGTGAGACCGGTGCTCGCCTGCTCTGCGATTGCGCGCGCCACCGGGGCGGGCGAATGGCCGAACATCGCGCCGGTGTCGCCCAGGCAGAAGTCCGAATAGGAAAGACCGTCCACGTCGGTGACGATCGAGCCTTTCGCCTCGCGTACGAAGAGGGGAAAGGGCGTTTCCCAATCGAGCATCCAGTGGAGGGGCACGCCCCCCGGGAAGTGTTCTCCGGCCCGCGCCGCCATCTGTTTCGAGAGAGGGTGACGTTCGGCAAAAAGCGTTCGCTCGGAAGCAATAAGGGCTTCCGCTCTTTGCCGGATTTCAGGCGGCACGGACATGGCACAAGGCTCCATAACGCGGGAACCGATGTCTTAGCGGAAGGGCGGCTCGCCGCCTAGGGGCCGGTTCAGCGGCGCGGTCCGCATCCAAAGGGTTGCCGGGCCGCAGGGCGACCCAGCTAAGCTGGCGGTTTCCCGAAGAAGAGAATGCGCATCCGCTCCTCGCCGAGCACGCGGGTCAGTTCGCTGATCGCGAAAAAGGGGATAAGCGCGATGAACGCCATAACCGCGAGAGAGGTAATCGAGGACAGGTCGTCCATCGGCAGCGCATTGTCGTCCACCCCACCGCCCTGAGGCCGGATTGCCTCGACAATAAGCTCCTCAAGAATGTTGAAGCCGATCAGAAGGACGGCGAAGAGGGCGGCCTTGATCAAGACCACCCAGACGAGAGGCAGACGTTCCGCGCGCGAGCCTAGTTTCAGATGCTCGCCGATCAGGACGAACTTCGCGAGCACCAATGCCTTCAGGGTGGCGGCACCGAGATGGGCGGCAAGTCCCCAATCCGGCAGGACCAGGGTGTTGTGCAGCGTGTAGACGCAGAGCAACAGCCACAGATAGGCGAAGATGACGAGAAAATGGCCCATGCGCTCAAGCATGGTCTTGCCGTGAGGCGCGTCGGCAGTAGACATGGTCTGCACTCCCCCAAGAAGCGCGTCGTCCGATGTGCCGGGCCTGATCCTCTCCGACAGACGGTGCCCCCGGAGAGACTCGAACTCCCGACCCCCTGATTACAAATCAGGTGCTCTACCAACTGAGCTACAAGGGCGACCGTGAGCGCAAGATAGTTGCGCGGCCTGCGGCCAGCAAGTCATTCCTGTGCCTCCCTGAAAGGGCATAGGCCCTACGTGATTTTGGCGATTGGCTGCTGAAAAGGACCGCCCGCTCTCCAAATCTGCGGCCTTGATGACAAGTGCCGGGAGGTTCCGATGAGCGGTGACATCGTTCTTGATACGCGGACGGGAGAGCGGGGCAGCTTCGCCGACTGGGTGAAGGCTTTCGACGACAACTGGGCGGCGCCACGGGAAAATCTCGAACGCATTCTCGGTCTGCTGAGCGAGGATGTTGTCCTCAAGGCGCCGACGCGTCCGCCCATGTCGCGCGGCCGTGCGGCGGGACGGCGAGCCTTTCAGGCGGCATTTGCCGGCTTCCCCGATCTGACCGGCAAGACGAAGCGCTGGGCGGCGTCCGGCGAGGTACTCTTCATCGAGATGACGTTTACGGCGACGGTTGGCGGACGAAAACTCTCCTGGGACAATATCGATCGCTTCCTCTTCAGGAACGGCGAAGCTATCGAGCGCATCGCCTTCTTCCAGGACTCCACCATCGTCTTCCGGACGGCGCGCAGGAATCCCCGCGGATGGCTGCAGCTCGTTCGCCTGTCTCTCGGAAAGTGAGGAAAGAGATGAAGCTTCTTTCAGGCCCGCTCAGCATGTTCGGCATGAAGGCCGAGATTGCTGTGGCGGAGAAGGGGATCGACTGCGAGGTCGAACTGGTGCCGTTCAGTCTTCGCGACAGGTACAAGCCGCTCCATGCCGATGTCGCGCGTCTCAACCCGAAAGGCCAGGTTCCGGTCTTGATGGACGGTGAGGTCGAGATCTTCGACTCGACACAGATCTTCGAATATCTCGAACACCGGTTTCCGGAACCAGCGCTCTGGCCCGGGAGCCCGGCCGCGCGGGCAAAAGCCCGGCTCGAGGAACTGCGCTCCGACGAAATCTTCTTCCCGAATTTCGTCGCGCTTCTGAATGTGATGGGCGACCGGACGAAGGCGGAAGCGGCTGAAGCGCTGCGAAAGATCGATGTGCATTATCGCGAGAGGGACAAGCTTCTATCACAACAGGCTTATATGGCGGGCGACCAGTTCACCTATGCGGACATTGCGTGGTTCTGCGCAGGTTTCTTCACGTCATTCCTCGGAGACGATCCGGACCCTGCCTGCGGTCATGTCATCGCCTGGCGGAAGCGCGTTGGGTTACGGCCGGCGGTTGCGCCGATCCTGCGGCGCTTCTCCGACTACCTCGCAGCGAACCGGCTACCCGTTCCGGCGATATGAACGGACAAGGCGCTTGAAGAAGCCCTCGCGCGGACGTGCCGGTGCAGCGCGCTCGTAGTAACCGTGGTCGAAGAACCATCGGAAACGATCATAGATCGCACGTTCGGCGACGGCTGTAAGGTAGTCCTCGCGCGTACCGTGTTCCGAGACGTTCGTCACCGGAAGCCTTTCCGTGAAACGGATGCCGACCTCGGCGAGTGCAGATTTCATGTCGCCGTCGATGTGCTCCTGTCGAATGAGGCGGAGGTTCTCCGGTATCCGCCCCCCGATCTCGTAATATTCCTCGAGCGCCGGGTACGTCTTGCCGTGGAATGCAGCCTCGCACACGAAGGTGTCAAAATCACCGGCCAGCGCCAGGTCCTGGGCTTTTCCCTTGTCCCACGGATGGCCTTTCTGCAGGTAACCGAAACGCGAAATTTCGAGGTCATAGGGATTGCGGATACCGGCGAGAATGATTTTGAAACTTGCTAGCGTGCGTCCGTGCTGTGCGAGAAGGGTGGCCGCTTCGTCGAGGCGCTCGTGGCGCTTGCCATCGATGATCGTCAAGCCCGGGCGCTCCTCCGCATGGCCTTCGGGTACAGAGATGAAGATCGGTGGTTCAAGGATATCGAGCAGATATTTCGTCGTCGCCATACCGCCCGTCTTGGGGACGTGAATGAACAGGAGGTCGTCGTTCCAGAGCATGTCGATCCTCCTTGGTTTCTCGGACAGTACGTGTGCCGACGGCTGGCAAGATGAGACTATGCCACGGGTTTTCGACAGTTGAAGCCCCCGACGTGTGACCGGCGACGCATCGAGCCTCTTTAAAAAGTTCCGGCCCGGGCGGTGCCCGCGCCGGAACTGGAGCGGCTGCCTGGACTGTCGCCCGTGCATGGCGAGCTCTATGCGGCTCACGTGTTCGGACCGGCGGGTGCGGCGAAGCTAATGCAGTCGCTGGACAAGGTTTCCGCGATCTCTGCGGCATCCGTCCTGCCGGCTGCGGCTGCCGCGAAGCGCCGGCTGTTCTATGCGCGGTCCGGGACACCTCGAAGCATGGCCTCGCTCTTCGATGAACTGAGCCGTTTCATGTCGACGATCGAGGTTGCCACGATCTGCAATGCCGACCTGAATTTCCTCGGCGTTCAAGCGCCCTGGCGTCTGAAGAGTTCGTAGAGCGCGACGGCGGCAGCATTGGAGACATTGAGGCTCTTCATGGCTCCTGCGGCGGGCAGACGCGCCAACAGGTCGCAATGCTCGCGCGTCAGGCGGCGGAGCCCGGCGCCCTCGGCGCCGAGCACAAGGGCGACACGGGGCGAGAGCTTCATTTCCGGAAGCGACATCTCGCCCTCGCCGTCGAGACCGATTACCTCGAAGCCAAGTTCCTTCAGTTCCTCGATGGCGCGGACCAGATTGGATATCCGGGCAATCCTGACCTTTTCGAGGCCGCCCGAGGCCGCCTTGGCGAGTGCGCCGCCGAGCGGCGGGCTGTTCCGTTCGGTGGTGACAAGGGCTTCGGCGCCAAAAACGGCGGCGGAGCGGAGAATCGCTCCGAAATTATGCGGGTCGGTCACCTGATCGAGTACCACGATCCGGTTTGCTCCCTCGCAGGCGTCGAAAACGTCGAGGTCGGGTAGGGGGGAGGTTCGGAGGGCAATTCCCTGATGGACTGCGCCGGGCGGGAGAAGGGCCGCAATGGCGTCATTCTCCAGAATCTCTAGACGAATCGGCAGATCGGAAGGCAGAGAGTGACCCTGCCGTTGAAGCTCGGCCTGAGCGTTGCGGGTGAGGCAAAGCCGCTCCGCGAGCCGATGCGGATTTTCGAGCGCGGCCAAAACCGCATGAAAACCATATAGATAGGTGTCGTTTCCGGCCGTATGTCCGCCGCGCCCGGATTTGCCGCTGCTTCGTCCACCGCCGCCCGAACGGATCTGACCACCCCTCGGGGCGACGCCCTTGGGGCCATCATTCCTATTCTGATGCGGTTGCTTGCGTCGGCTCATGGCGGCGCTTATATTGCGGCTACCGGGCTCTTGCAAACGCCCCCGAACAGTATGCCTTGCCGGACGATGCGGCTGGAGGCACGCTGCGGGGGTGTTCACGCTTTCTGGACCGGAAATTTAGTTGACACAAGCGCGGCAAACCTGAATAAAGCCGCGCGTGTCCGGTAGAGGCCAGCACGACCAACTGCATCCGCGAACTTATTGGGATTTCACAACATTTGACATCGGACACGGAGGGGTGCCCGAGTGGCTAAAGGGGACGGACTGTAAATCCGTTGGCTATGCCTACGTTGGTTCGAATCCAACCCCCTCCACCATCCAGCGCAGGCAGACGCGACGAGAGCAGGACCGGAACGGATCCCAAGGCGGGTGTAGCTCAATGGTAGAGCAACAGCCTTCCAAGCTGATGACGAGGGTTCGATTCCCTTCACCCGCTCCAACCGTTATCCGCCTCGCGCGGCGTCCAGCCGGGACGGAAAACCGGCACGAAACAAAGAGTACGACGAACCCGGCCCGATGCCGGACAGGACAAACGAGTTTTAAAGCCGCGCCCGCCCAAAAGGGTGCATGCCGATCCAACTGAAGGTAGCTAACGCCAATGGCCAAAGAGAAGTTTGAGCGGACCAAGCCGCACTGCAACATCGGTACGATTGGACATGTCGACCACGGCAAGACGTCGCTGACGGCGGCGATCACGAAGGTGCTTGCGGAGACGGGCGGCGCGACGTTTTCGGCGTATGACATGATCGACAAGGCGCCGGAAGAGAAGGCGCGCGGGATCACGATCTCGACGGCGCATGTGGAATACCAGACGGAGAAGCGTCACTACGCGCACGTGGACTGCCCTGGCCATGCGGACT
>JAEPQD010000002.1:877424-1224045 GCA_017642695.1 Parvibaculum sp.
GAACATGATCACGGGCGCGGCGCAGATGGACGGGGCGATCCTCGTCGTTTCGGCGGCGGACGGTCCGATGCCGCAGACGCGCGAGCACATTCTTCTGGCGCGCCAGGTTGGCGTTCCGGCGCTTGTGGTGTTCATGAACAAGGTGGACCAGGTCGACGACGAGGAGCTTCTTGAGCTTGTCGAGATGGAGATCCGCGAGCTTCTGTCGAGCTACGACTTCCCGGGCGACGATATCCCGATCATCAAGGGCTCGGCTCTTGCGGCTCTTGAGGACACGAACAAGGAGATCGGCCACGACGCGATCCTGAAGCTGATGGAGGCGGTTGACGACTATATCCCGCAGCCGGAGCGCCCGATCAACCTGCCGTTCCTGATGCCGATCGAAGACGTTTTCTCGATCTCGGGCCGCGGCACGGTGGTGACGGGCCGCGTCGAGCGCGGGATCGTGAAGGTCGGCGACGAAATCGAGATCGTGGGCATCAAGGACACGACGAAGACGACCTGCACGGGCGTGGAGATGTTCCGCAAGCTGCTCGACCAGGGTCAGGCGGGCGACAATGTGGGCGTTCTGCTGCGCGGCACTAAGCGCGAGGAAGTGGAGCGCGGCCAGGTTCTGTGTGCGCCGGGCTCGATCACGCCGCATACGGAGTTCGAGGCGGAAGCCTACATCCTGACGAAGGAAGAAGGTGGCCGTCACACGCCGTTCTTCACGAACTACCGTCCGCAGTTCTACTTCCGCACGACGGATGTCACCGGCGTGGTGACGCTTCCGGAAGGCACGGAAATGGTCATGCCGGGCGACAATGTGAAGATGAACGTCACGCTGATCGCCCCGATCGCGATGGAAGAGAAGCTCCGCTTCGCCATCCGTGAAGGCGGCCGCACCGTCGGTGCCGGCGTCGTCTCCAAAGTGTTGAAGTAATCGATTTGATCGGGGCGCGGGTCTTCCGCGCCCCGGCTTTTGAAGTCGCGAAAGCGCAGGGCCGAGAGGCTGAGGAACGAAAATGCAAAGGCAGAAGATTCGCATTCGCTTGAAAGGGTTCGATCACCGCGTGCTCGACGTTTCGACGCGCGAGATCGTGAACACCGCAAAGCGTACGGGTGCCCAGGTGCTCGGTCCGATTCCGCTTCCGACGCGGCTTGAGAAGTTCACCGTGTTGCGTGGCCCGCATATTGATAAGAAGAGCCGCGAACAGTTTGAAATTCGGACACACAAGCGTGTGCTCGACATCGTAGACCCCACGCCGCAGACCGTGGACGCGCTTATGAAGCTCGATCTCGCTGCTGGTGTGGATGTCGAGATCAAGCTCTAAGAAGCTCGATCGCGAACAGAACGAGGAATGGGACCCATGCGTTCCGGAGTGATTGCCAAAAAGGTCGGAATGACCCGTCTCTTCACGGATGACGGACGTCATGTACCGGTCACGGTGCTGAAGT
Organism: Parvibaculum sp.; assembly: GCA_017642695.1. GTDB lineage: Bacteria > Pseudomonadota > Alphaproteobacteria > Parvibaculales > Parvibaculaceae > Parvibaculum. The sequence continues at coordinate 878,862 of JAEPQD010000002.1, forward strand.
TGGATAACTGTCAGGTTGTCAGCCAGCGCACGGATGAAAAGAACGGCTATACGGCTGTCCAGCTCGGCGTGGGCCGGGCCAAGGCAAAGAACGTTGCGAACGCGCAGCGCGGCCAGTTCGCGCGCGCCTCGGTCGAGCCGAAGCTCGAGCTTGCTGAATTCCGCGTCAGCCCGGACAACCTGCTCGAAGTTGGTGTCGAGATCACCGCCGATCATTTCATCGCCGGTCAGTATGTCGATGCGAGCGGCACGTCGGTCGGCAAGGGCTTTGCTGGCGTCATGAAGCGCCACAATTTTGGTGGTCTTCGTGCAACGCACGGCGTATCGATCAGCCACCGTAGCCATGGCTCCACCGGTCAGAACCAGGACCCGGGCAAGGTCTTCAAGGGCAAGAAGATGGCCGGCCACATGGGTGCGTCGCGCGTCACCACGCAGAACCTCGAAGTCGTTCGCACCGACGTCGAAAAGGGTCTCATCATGGTGAAGGGCGCGGTACCGGGTTCGAAGGGCGGCTGGGTGCTGCTCCGCGACGCCGTGAAGAGCAAGCTGCCGGACGGCGTGCCTGTTCCGGGCGCGTTCCGCCGCAATGGTGAAGAAGCTGCAGCCGCTCCCGCCGTCGAAGAAGCTCCGGCCGAGGCGCCTGCGGAAGAGACTGAAGCTCCGAAGGAAGGTGCGTGATGAAGGTCGACGTAACGACACTTGCGGCCAAGAAAGCCGGTACCGTCGATCTGGCGGACGAGGTTTTCGCGCTTGAGCCGCGCGGCGATATTCTTCATCGCATGGTGGCATGGCAGCTCGCCAAGCGGCAGGCCGGCACGCACAAGACCAAGGGCCGCTCCGAAATTTCGCTCACGGGCAAGAAGTTCGTGAAGCAGAAGGGGTCGGGCGGCGCCCGCCACGGCGATCGCAAGGCGCCCCAGTTCCGCGGCGGCGGCAAGGCGTTCGGGCCGGTTGTGCGCAGCCATGCTTTCGGCATGCAGAAGAAGGTTCGCGCCCTGGCGTTGAAGCTCGCTCTCTCGTCGAAGGCGAAGAGCGACAATCTCCTGATCCTCGATGAGGCGAAATTCGCCGAACCGAAGACAAAGGCTGCGAAGGAAGCGTTCGCGAAGCTCGGCCTCACCTCGGTGCTGGTCGTCGACGGCGCGGAGCTCGATCAGAATTTTGCGCTCGCTGCCCGCAACCTTCCCAATGTGGATGTGCTGCCGGTACAGGGCATCAACGTCTACGACATTCTGCGGCGCGAGAAGCTTGTGCTGACCAAGGCCGCGGTTGAAAGCCTGGAGGCTCGCTTCAAATGAACGAGCGTTATTACGACATCATCGTCTCGCCGGTAATTACCGAGAAGGCGACCATGGCCTCGGAATTCAACCAGGTCATTTTCCGGGTCGCCCCGAAGGCGACGAAGCCGCAGGTCAAGGAAGCGGTGGAGAAGCTCTTCGATGTGAAGGTGAAGGCGGTCAACACGCTGAACCGGAAGGGCAAGACCAAGCGGTTCCGCGGCGTTGCGGGACGGCAGAGCGATTTCAAGAAAGCGATCGTGACCCTCGAAGAGGGCCATTCGATCGACGTGACGACTGGACTTTAAGTAGGGGCTGCAAAGCCTCCAAAGCGAGAAGCCTGGAACGATGGCACTGAAAAAGTACAAACCGACAAGCCCCGCGCAGCGCGGCCTTGTGCTCGTCGACCGCTCTGGCCTTTACAAGGGCAAGCCGGTCAAGAGCCTGACCGAAGGACTGACGAAGTCCGGCGGCCGCAACAACCATGGCCGCGTGACGGTCCGGTTCCGGGGCGGCGGTCACAAGCGCAGCTATCGCGTGATCGACTTCAAGCGCACCAAGGCCGATGTCGCGGCGACTGTCGAGCGGCTCGAATACGATCCGAACCGCACGGCGTTCATCGCGCTCATCAAGTATGAAGACGGCGAGCTTGCCTATATCCTGGCGCCGCAGCGTCTCGCGGTGGGCGACAAGGTCGTATCGGGCAACCGCGTCGACGTGAAGCCCGGCAATGCGATGCCGCTTTCGAACATCCCGGTCGGCACCATCGTCCACAATGTGGAAATGAAGCCGGGCAAGGGCGGTCAGATCGCGCGTTCCGCGGGCGCCTATGTGCAGCTCGTCGGCCGCGACCAGGGTTATGCGCTTCTCCGCCTTTCTTCCGGCGAGCAGCGCATGGTTCCGGGTTCCTGCATGGCGACCATTGGTGCCGTGTCGAACCCCGACCATTCGAATATCACCATCGCGAAGGCGGGCCGCAATCGCTGGCTCGGCAAGCGTCCTCACGTCCGTGGCGTCGTCATGAACCCGGTCGACCATCCGCATGGCGGCGGTGAAGGCCGCACCTCGGGCGGCCGCCATCCGGTTACCCCGTGGGGCAAGCCGACCAAGGGCAAGAAGACGCGCGCGAACAAGGCCACCGACAAGTTCATTGTCCGCAGCCGCCACCTGAAGAAGAAGAAGGGTTAAGGGAGCTCGATCATGTCACGTTCTCTCAAAAAGGGTCCCTTCGTGGACGGCTACCTTCTCAAGAAGGCGGAAGCGTCGCGTTCCTCGGCCCGCAAGGAAGTCATCAAGATGTGGAGCCGCCGTTCCACCATCCTGCCGCAGTTCGTCGGTCTCACCTTCGGCGTTCACAATGGCAAGAAGCATGTTCCGGTGCTCGTGACCGAAGACATGGTGGGCCACAAGTTCGGCGAGTTCTCGCCGACGCGGACCTACTACGGTCACACCGCCGACAAGAAAGCGAAGAAGGGCTAAATCATGGGCAAAGCTGCAACCAAGCGTCGCCTGCCCGACAATGAAGCGCAGGCCGTGGGCCGGATGATCCGGATCAGCCCGCAGAAGCTCAATCTCGTCGCGCAGCTCATTCGCGGCAAGAAGGTGGAGACGGCGCTTGCCGACCTTACCTTCTCGCGCAAGCGCATCTCGGACGACGTGAAGAAGGTTCTGCAGAGCGCGATTGCGAATGCGGAGAACAACCACGACCTCGATGTCGACGATCTCATCGTCTCCGAGGCCTATGTGGGCAAGAACCTGGTCATGAAGCGCTGGCATGCGCGGGCTCGCGGTCGCGTTGGCCGTATCCAGAAGCCGTTCAGCCAGATCACCATCGTTGTGCGGCAAGTCGAGGAGCAAGCCTGATGGGTCATAAGGTCAATCCGATCGGTCTGCGGCTCGGGATCAATCGCACCTGGGATTCTCGCTGGTTCGCGGGCCGTCACGAATACGGCAAGCTGCTGCACGAGGACATCAAGATCCGCGAACTGCTTTCAGAGCAGTTGAAGCAGGCTGGCGTGTCCAAGATCGTGATCGAGCGCCCGCACAAGAAGTGCCGCGTGACGATCCACACGGCGCGGCCGGGCGTGGTCATCGGCAAGAAGGGCGCGGATATCGAGAAGCTCCGCAAGGACATCGGCAAGATCACGACTTCGGAAGTGCATCTGAATATCGTCGAAGTCCGCAAGCCGGAAATCGATGCGACGCTGGTCGCGGAAAACATCGCGCAGCAGCTTGAGCGCCGCGTGGCGTTCCGCAGGGCGATGAAGCGGGCAGTGCAGTCGGCCATGCGTCTCGGCGCGGGCGGCATCCGCATCAACTGCGCGGGCCGTCTCGGCGGTGCCGAAATCGCACGCACGGAATGGTATCGCGAAGGCCGGGTGCCGCTGCACACGCTTCGCGCCGATATCGACTATGGCGTGGCGACGGCGAAGACCGCTTACGGCACCTGCGGTGTGAAAGTCTGGATCTACAAGGGCGAGATCCTCGAGCACGATCCGATGGCCTCCGAGCGCCGTGCGCTCGAAGGCGGTGGCGAGGGCGGTGGTGGCCGCCAGCGCCGTGAAGAACGCGCCTGAGCCTGAAGAGAATTGAGCGAAAAGAGTTTCGATCATGTTGCAACCGAAGCGCACTAAGTTCCGCAAGGCTCACAAGGGCCGCATCCACGGCAAGGCCAAGGGCGGAATGAATCTCGACTTTGGGGCTTTCGGCCTCAAGGCCCAGGAGCCTGCCCGTATCACGGCACGGCAGATCGAGGCGGCACGTCGCGCGATCACCCGTCACATGAAGCGTGCGGGTCGCGTGTGGATCCGGGTGTTTCCTGATGTGCCGGTCTCCTCGAAGCCGACCGAAGTCCGCATGGGTAAGGGCAAGGGCGCGCCGGAATACTGGGCGGCACGTGTGAAGCCGGGCCGCATCATGTTCGAGATCGATGGCGTTCCGCTCGCGATCGCGGAAGAGGCGCTGCGTCTCGGTGCAGCGAAACTGCCGATCAAGACGCGCTTCGTCGCGCGTCCCGGTGAGCACGCTTGAGGCATCCGAAGCCGTCCTACGGACGGTCGAATGAAAGGGTAAGGCCATGAAGGCCAGCGAAGTACGAGACATGACGCCGGACCAGCTCGAGGATGAGTTGCTGAAGCTCAAGAAGACGCAGTTCAACCTGCGTTTCCAGGGCGCGAGCGGCCAGCTCGAGAAAGTTCACCAGATGCGCCAGTTGCGCCGTGATATCGCGCGGGTCAAGACGATCCAGCGCCAGCGCGCCGCCGAAGCGAACAAGGGCTGAGGATACCGAAATGCCGAAGAGAATCCTTCAGGGTGTCGTGGTCAGCGACAAGAACGACAAGACGGTCGTGGTAAATGTCGAGCGCCGTTTCAAGGACCCGCTCCTCAAGAAGATCGTGCGCCGGTCGAAGAAGTTTCACGCCCATGACGAGAGCAATGTGGCGAAGATTGGCGACATCGTGAAGATCCGCGAGTGCCGGCCGTTCTCGAAGTTGAAGAAATGGGAAGTTTATACGGACGAGGCCTGATCCCACGAGGGTTCAGGAACCGGTTCGAGCAAGGCGGATGAAGTCATGATCCAGCAAGAAACCAACCTGGAGGTTGCCGATAACTCGGGTGCACGTCGCGTGATGTGCATCAAGGTGCTCGGCGGTTCCAAGCGGAAGTACGCTTCCGTCGGCGATATCATCGTCGTCAGCGTCAAGGAAGCGATCCCGCGCGGCAAGGTAAAGAAGGGCGACGTCATGAAGGCGGTCGTCGTGCGCACGGCGAAGGATATCCGTCGTGCCGATGGCAGCGTCATCCGTTTCGACCGCAACGCGGCGGTTCTGATCAACGCGCAGGGTGAGCCGGTCGGTACCCGCATCTTCGGCCCGGTGACCCGCGAGCTGCGCGCGAAGAACCACATGAAGATCGTTTCGCTCGCGCCGGAGGTGCTGTGATGGCCGCGAAGATCAAGAAGGGCGACAAGGTCGTCGTCCTGACCGGCAAGGACAAGGGCAAGAAGGGCGATGTCGTCGCCGTCTTCCCGAAGGAAAGCAAGGCGCTCGTGCAGGGCGTCAACATGGTGAAGCGCCACGAGAAGCCGTCGCAGACGACGACCGGCGGTATCGTGACGCGCGAAGCGAAGGTACACCTGTCGAATATCGCGATCGAGGATCCGAAGACAGGCAAGCCGACGCGCGTTGGTTTCAAGACGCTGGACGACGGCCGCAAGGTCCGTGTTGCCAAGGCGTCGGGAGAGATGATCGATGGCTGAAGCTCAGTACACGCCGCGGTTGAAGGCTCAGTACCTGGAGCAGGTGCGTCCGGAGCTGACCGAGAAGTTCTCCTACAAGAACGTTCTCGAAGTGCCGCGGCTGGACAAGATCGTGCTCAACATGGGCGTGGGCGAAGCGGTAGCGGACTCCAAGAAGATCCGCAGCGCTTTCGACGACCTGCAGGCGATTTCCGGCCAGAAGCCGGTTATCACCAAGGCGAAGACGTCGATCGCGACGTTCAAGCTGCGCGAGGGTATGCCGGTCGGTGTGAAGGTCACGCTGCGCCGCGACCGGATGTATGAATTCCTGGACCGCCTGGTCACGGTTGCGCTGCCGCGCGTCCGAGACTTCCGCGGCCTGAATGCGAAGAGCTTCGACGGCCGTGGCAACTACGCCATGGGTCTCAAGGAGCACATCGTGTTCCCGGAAATCGACTACGACAAGGTCGACCAGGTCTGGGGCATGGACATCATCGTCTGCACGACGGCGAAGACGGACGACGAAGCGCGCGAGCTGCTTCGCCGCTTCAACTTCCCCTTCACGAAGTGATTTTTTCAGCGGTCCGCCTGGGCGGACGCACGGAGGTTTGAATGGCTAAGAAGAGCGCCATTAATCGGGACCAGAAGCGGCGGAAGCTGGTGGCTCAATATGCCGCCAAGCGCGCAAGGCTGAAGGCCGCCACGAAGGACGAGTCGCTCTCCATGGAAGAACGCTTCCAGGCGCAGCTCAAGCTCGCCGAGCTGCCGCGCAACTCGTCGAAGACCAGGATTCACAATCGCTGCGAAATTACCGGCCGCAGCAAGGCCTATTACCGCAAGCTGCGCATGTCGCGTATCGCTCTTCGGGACCTCGCGTCCCGGGGGCAGATTCCCGGCATGGTGAAGTCGAGCTGGTAGGAGACACGCGAATGACGATGACCGATCCACTGGGCGATATGATTACGCGGATCCGCAATGCCCAGCTTCGCGGCAAGAGCAAGGTGGTGACGCCTGCTTCCAAGCTTCGCGGTTGGGTGCTGGATGTGCTCGCCGACGAAGGATTCATCCGCGGCTATTCGCGCGTCGAATATGCCGGCGGAAAGAGCGATTTCGAGATCGAACTGAAGTACAACGAGGGCGCGCCGGTCATTCAGATGATCGAACGTGTGTCGACGCCGGGTCGGCGTGTGTATTCGTCGGTAAAGACCATGCCGACGGTTCATAACGGTCTGGGTATTTCGATCCTCTCGACGCCGAAGGGCATCATGTCCGACGTGGCGGCAAAGGAACAGAATGTGGGTGGCGAGGTGCTCTGCCGCGTCTTCTAAGACGCACAGAGCTATCCGGCACGAGACGACAGGAAACAGGGACCATGTCGCGAATTGGTAAGTACCCCATCGAAGTCCCCAAAGGGGTGACGGTGACGCTGAACGGCCAGGAAGTGGCCGTGAAGGGCCCGAAGGGCGAGCTGAAGCTCACCCTGGTGGACGATGTGACGGTGGAGCAGGGCGACGCCGGCCTCAAGGTCGCGCCGCGCGACGAGTCGCAGCGCGCCCGCGCGATGTGGGGCCTGTCGCGGACGCTCGTGAAGAACCTCGTCGACGGCGTGACGGACGGCTTCACGAAGACGCTCGAGATCAACGGCGTCGGCTACCGCGCCGCGATCCAGGGCAAGAACCTGCAGCTCAATCTCGGCTTCAGCCACGATGTGCTCTATCCGATCCCTGAAGGCATCGACATCAAGTGCACGAAGCCGACCGAAATCGTCATCTCCGGTATCGACAAGCAGAAAGTCGGTCAGGTTGCCGCCGAGATTCGCGGCTATCGCGGACCGGAGCCCTACAAGGGCAAGGGCGTGAAGTACGCCGGCGAATATATCTTCCGCAAGGAAGGCAAGAAGAAGTGAGCGGATGCGCGCCATGAGCAACATGAAAAACCTCTATCACCGCCGGGCCATGCGCAATCGCGCGAAGCTCTCGCGGGCAGCGACTGTCCGGCCGCGTCTTTCGGTCTTCCGGTCGTCGAAGCATATCTATGCGCAGGTGATCGACGACGCGCAGGGCGTGACTGTCGCCGCGGCCTCGTCGCTCGACGAGACGCTGAAGTCGAAGTCCGGCGCCAATCTCGATGCCGCTTCGGCGGTCGGCAAGCTTCTCGCCGAGCGCGCGAAACAGGCGGGCATCACCGATGTCGTCTTCGATCGTGGCGGCTACATCTATCATGGGCGTGTGAAAGCGCTCGCCGAAGGCGCCCGCGAAGGCGGTCTCAACTTCTAAAGGAAACTGGCTGTGGCACGTAAGGACAACAGAGACCGGGATCGGGAAGAGCGCGACAGCGAATTTGTGGACAAGCTGGTCCACATCAATCGCGTCGCCAAGGTCGTGAAGGGCGGCCGGCGTTTCGGCTTTGCCGCGCTCGTCGTCGTCGGCGATCAGAAGGGCCGCGTCGGTTTCGGCCACGGCAAGGCACGCGAAGTGCCGGAAGCGATCCGCAAGGCGACGGAAGCCGCCAAGCGCACGATGGTCCGCGTGCCGCTGCGCGAAGGCCGTACGCTCCATCACGACGTCGATGGCCGCCACGGCGCGGGTCGCGTGGTTCTCCGTGCTGCGCCTCCCGGCACCGGCATCATCGCGGGCGGTCCGATGCGCGCCGTGTTCGAGACGCTCGGCGTCCAGGACGTGGTTGCGAAGTCGCTCGGCTCGTCGAACCCCTACAACATGGTGCGCGCCACGTTCGACGCGCTGAAGAACGAGCAGAGCCCGCGTATGGTCGCGGCGCGCCGCGGCAAGAAGGTCAGCGACATCGTCGGCCGCCGTTCGGACGCCGCTGCCGAGGCCGGCCTCGAGTAAGGCGAGAGGAACGATCGATGTCAGCGAAAAAGACCGGCAGCAAGACGGTGACGGTGCAGCAGATTGCCAGCCCGCTCCGGCGCGAGCCTTCCCAGCGCCAGACCCTTATCGGGCTCGGCCTGAACAAGATGCGCCGTACGCGCACGCTTGAGGATACGCCGGCCGTGCGCGGCATGATCGGCAAGGTGGCCCATCTCGTCCGCGTCGTGGACGAGGCCTGAACCATTCCATCTAGAGAGCCTGTGGCTCGCGAGGCAGTACGATGAAACTGAACGAAATCCGCGATAACGAAGGCGCCCGCAAGTCGCGCATCCGCGTCGGACGCGGTATCGGCTCCGGCAAGGGCAAGACCGGCGGACGCGGCGTGAAGGGCCAGAAGTCCCGCACAGGCGTCGCCATCAAGGGGTATGAGGGCGGCCAGATGCCGATCCACATGCGCCTGCCGAAGCGCGGCTTCAAGAATCCGTTCCGGCTGGACTTCAACACGGTCAATGTCGGCCGTGTGCAGGCCGCCATCGACGCCGGCAAGCTCGACAAGGGCGCCAAGGTCGACGCTGCCGCCCTCATCGCTGCCGGCGTCATTCGCCGCGCGAAGGACGGTGTGCGCCTGCTCGGCAACGGCGAGCTCAAGGCGAAGCTCGATTTCGAGGTTGCGGGCGTTTCCGCCGGTGCGAAGGAAGCCGTCGAAAAGGCGGGCGGTTCCGTGACGGTGGTTGAGCCCAAGGCGAAGAAGGCCGCAGCCGAGTAAGCGTGTAGTCCAGGACATGCGGGCCGGTTTCCGGTGCGCACAGGGTGAGATGAATGGCATCAGCGGCTGAACAGCTCGCGGCGAACCTCAACTTCTCCGCCTTCTCCAAGGCGACCGAGTTGAAGAAGCGCATCTGGTTCACACTGGGTGCGCTTATCGTCTATCGGCTGGGCACCTACATCCCGCTGCCGGGTATCGACCCGGCCGCGCTGGCATCGGTGTTTCAGCAGCAGCAGTCGGGCCTTCTCGGCGTCTTCGACATGTTCTCGGGCGGTGCGGTCGGCCGCATGGCCATTTTCGCGCTTGCGATCATGCCCTACATCTCGGCGTCCATCATCATCCAGCTGATGACGACGGTGTCGCCGCATCTTGCCCAGCTCAAGAAGGAAGGCGAGCAGGGCCGCAAGCAGATCAACCAGTACACGCGCTACGGCACCGTCATTCTCGCCGCGCTTCAGGGTTACGGCATCGCCGTCGGGCTTGAGGGCGCGCAGAGTGGCGTCGGCAATGTCGTCATCGATCCGGGCCTCTTCTTCCGCGCGACCACCGTCATCACGCTGGTCGGAGGTACGGTCTTCCTGATGTGGCTTGGCGAGCAGATCACCTCGCGCGGCGTCGGCAACGGCATTTCGCTCATCATCTTCTCCGGCATCGTCGCCGAGCTGCCCCGTGCGCTCGCCGGCACGCTCGAACTGGGCCGCCAGGGCGCCATCTCGACCGCCATCATCCTCTTCCTCGCGGTGATGGTCGTCGCGGTCATCATGGGCATCGTCTTCGTGGAGCGCGCGCAGCGCCGTCTCCTCGTGCAGTACCCGAAGCGCCAGGTCGGCAACAAGCTCTATGGCGGTGACAGTTCGCACCTGCCGCTGAAGCTCAACACGGCCGGCGTCATTCCGCCGATCTTTGCCTCGTCTCTCCTGCTGCTGCCGGTCACGCTGGCGAATTTCAGCGGCGGGCAGGGCCCCGACTGGCTCAACACCGTGACAGCGCTGCTCGGTCACGGCCAGCCGCTCTATATGGCGTTCTATGCCGCGGGCATCATCTTCTTCGCCTTCTTCTACACCGCGATCGTCTTCAATCCGGCCGACACGGCAGACAATCTGAAGAAGTATGGCGGCTTCATTCCGGGCATTCGTCCGGGCCAGCGGACGGCGGAATATATCGACTACGTACTGACGCGGTTGACCGTCGTTGGTGCTCTCTATCTCACCGTTGTCTGCCTGCTGCCCGAGATTCTAATTTCCCAGTACAGCGTGCCCTTCTATTTCGGCGGTACCTCGCTCCTCATCGTGGTCAGCGTGACGATGGATACGGTGTCGCAGATCCAGAGCCATCTGCTCGCGCACCAGTATGAAGGCCTTATCAAGAAATCGAAGCTCAGGGGGGCGCGGCGATGAAACTGATCCTTCTTGGACCGCCCGGCGCCGGCAAGGGTACGCAGGCGAAGCGTCTCGAGGACAAGTACGGCTTCGTCCAGCTTTCGACGGGCGACATGCTGCGTGCAGCGGTCGCGGCGGGTACGGAAGTCGGCAAGATCGCCGAGACCATCATGGCGCGGGGCGAACTTGTCCCGAACGAGGTCGTGGTCGGCATCATTTCCGATCGGATCGAGCAGCCGGACGTTTCCAGGGGCTACATCCTGGACGGTTTCCCCAGGAACGTCGCGCAGGCCGAAGCGCTGGACCAGATGCTGGCCGGCAAGGGCATGGAACTCGACGCCGTGGTCGAGCTCGGCGTCGACGATGGCATTCTGCTGCAGCGGATCGAGGGCAGGGCGGCGGAAACCGCCGGCGGCCCCCGGGCGGACGACAATGCGGAGGCGCTTGCGAAGCGGCTCAAGGTCTATCACGAGCAGACGGCGCCTCTGATCGCCTATTACAAATCCAGGGGCAAGCTCAAGACCGTGGACGGCATGAAGGAAATGGATGAGGTAACCCGCCAGATCGAGGCGGCCCTCGGGCTTTTGAAAAAGAAAGGGAGTTGGCTTAGCCGGTTGACTGGGAAGTAGTAAATTCTATAATCCCGGCCTTCGCGGCGGTACTTTCAGAGAAAAACCCGGCTAAGGACCGAAAAATGGCGGAATTCCGCGGTTTTCGGGCGGTCCTGACCGGGGTTTTACTCAGGTGCCGTGTTAGGCGATTCCCGAAGTTTAGGAGAGACACGTGGCTCGTATCGCTGGCGTCAATATCCCGACCAACAAGCGGGTGGTCATCGGCCTGACCTATATCCATGGCATCGGCGATGCCAAGGCCAAGGAAATCTGCGCCTCGGTCGGCATTCCGGCCGAGCGCCGCGTGAACGAACTGACGGACGCCGAAGTCATCCAGATCCGCGAGACGATCGACCGCGATTATCTCGTGGAAGGCGACCTGCGGCGCGACGTGGCAATGAACATCAAGCGGCTGATGGATCTTGGCTGCTATCGCGGGCTCCGGCACCGCAAGGGCCTGCCGGTTCGCGGTCAGCGCACCCACACCAATGCCCGTACCCGCAAGGGTCCGGCCAAGGCGATCGCCGGCAAGAAGAAGTAAAGAGCCCCGATATTTTTCTGCGGGGCCGCGGTTTTCGCGTTTTCCTCGCGCGACACGAAGGTTGAAGACGGATGGCGAAGGACAAGGTTCGCGTAAAGCGCAAGGAACGGAAGAATATCTCGTCGGGCGTCGCCCACGTGAATTCCACGTTCAACAACACGATGATCACGATTACGGACGCGCAGGGCAATGCGATCTCGTGGTCGTCGGCCGGCATGATGGGGTTCAAGGGCAGCCGCAAGTCGACGCCCTTCGCCGCGCAGATGGCGGCGGAAGATGCGGGCAAGAAGGCCATGGAGCACGGCATGCGCACCCTCGAAGTCGAGGTTTGCGGTCCGGGTTCGGGCCGTGAGTCGGCGCTTCGCGCGCTGCAGTCGGTGGGCTTCACCGTCACGACCATCCGCGACGTGACGCCGATCCCGCACAATGGTTGCCGCCCGCCGAAGCGGCGCCGCGTCTAACGACCGGTATCCGGTTGGCGTTTCGGCGCCGGCCACGTCCGGGCTCGCACGATTGAATGGTGGAGCGGACGTTAAAGAGATCAGGTGGCGGATGTCTCCCGCCCGGGCGCTCCCGAAGCGTTCCGCAAACGAGGACGAGGTACCTAAATTGATCCAGAAGAACTGGGAAGAGCTTATCAAACCGAACAAGCTCGAAATCAACTCGGGCCATGATGCGCAGCGCTTCGCGACGGTTGTCGCCGAGCCGCTCGAGCGCGGTTTCGGCCTGACGCTCGGCAATGCGCTTCGCCGCGTGCTCATGTCGTCTCTCCAGGGCGCGGCCGTGACCGCCGTCCAGATCGATGGCGTTCTGCACGAGTTCTCGTCCATCGCGGGTGTGCGCGAGGACGTGACGGACATCATCCTGAACATCAAGAACCTGGCGCTGCGGCTTCATGCCGAAGGCCCGAAGCGCATGTCGCTCTCCAAGAAGGGCCCGGGCGTCGTCACCGCCGGCGACATCACCGCCGGTTCCGACATCGAGGTTCTGAACCCCGAACTCGTGATCTGCACGCTCGACGAGGGCGCGGAGATCCGTATGGAATTTACCGTGGCGCTCGGCAAGGGCTATGTCGCCTCCGACCGCAATCGCCCGGAAGATGCGCCGATCGGCCTGATGCCGGTCGACAGCCTCTACAGCCCGGTGAAGCGCGTTTCCTACAAGGTCGAGAACACCCGCGAGGGCCAGGTTCTCGACTACGACAAGCTCACGCTGCAGATCGAGACCAACGGCGCCGTGACGCCGGAAGATGCCGTCGCCTATGCCGCGCGCATCCTGCAGGACCAGCTCCAGACCTTCGTGAACTTCGAAGAGCCGGAGCAGAAGCATGTCGAGGAGAGCCGTCCGGAACTCGAGTTCAACGCGGCGCTGCTCAAGAAGGTCGACGAGCTGGAGCTTTCGGTGCGTTCGGCCAACTGCCTCAAGAACGACAACATCGTCTATATCGGCGACCTCATCCAGAAGACGGAAAGCGAAATGCTTCGCACGCCGAACTTCGGACGCAAGTCGCTCAACGAGATCAAGGAAGTCCTTGCCCAGATGGGTCTCCATCTCGGTATGGAAGTACCGAACTGGCCGCCGGAGAATATCGAAGAGCTGGCGAAGCGGTACGAAGACCAGTATTAAGTCACCTGATTGCCGCGTCCTGACGACGCCGCACTGAACTGAGGAGTAGGGCCCATGCGCCACGGAAATTCCGGCCGCAAGCTCAATCGGACCGCAAGCCACCGCAAGGCCATGTTCGCGAACATGGCGGTCGCGCTCATCAAGCATGAGCAGATCGTCACGACGCTGCCCAAGGCCAAGGAACTGCGTCCTTATGTCGAAAAGCTGATCACGCTCGGCAAGCGGGGCGATCTGCATGCGCGCCGTCAGGCCTATGCGGCGCTGCCGGACAAGGTCTGGGCGGCCAAGCTCTTCGATGTGCTCGGGCCCCGTTACCAGGAGCGTCAGGGCGGTTACATTCGCGTGCTGAAGGCGGGCTTCCGTCACGGCGATAGCGCCCCGATGGCCGTGATCGAGTTCGTCGATCGCGACGAGAGCGCCAAGGGTCAGGACTCCGGCCCGGTGCTGGTCGAGGGCGAGATGGAAGAAGCCTGATCTATCGGGTCTCTTCGAAAGAATTCAGGGCGGCATCTTCGGATGCCGCCCTTTTTCTTGCTCATCATGACAGCATGGTAACGCCGTCCCCGGCAATTCAGCCTTGTCATGCCGGGAGCGCCCCAGCAAAATTCAGGCGCGGCTGGAGTTTTGTGGGGCTTTCGAGGCCAATGCCCGTCCTTCTTCCGGGACGCGCAAGATGGTGGTGGAAATGTTGACGGAGTCTTCCTGGGCGGGTGCGCTGGCGATGGCGCTCGCGGCCGTTCTTCTTGCTGCGGCGCTCGTGTTCATTCCCTGGAGCGCCCGCGCGCAGGACGGGAAGAGGGTGCCGTCCAGCCGCGAGGAAATTCAGCTCTCCTATGCGCCGGTGGTGAAGCGGGTCGCGCCCGCCGTGGTCAACGTCTACACGAAACGGGTCGTAAAGGAGCAGGCGCGCTCGCCCTTCTTCAATGACCCGTTCTTTCAGCAGTTCTTCGGCAACCGTTTCAGCTTCGGTGTGCCGCGCGAACGAGTGCAGCAGTCGCTTGGTTCCGGTGTCATCGTCGACCCCTCAGGGCTCGTCGTCACCAATTATCATGTCATCAAGGATGGCGACCAGTTCACCATCGCGATGTCCGACCGGCGCGAGTTCGAGGCGGAACTGGTGCTTGCCGACGAGCGCACCGATCTCGCGGTCCTGCGTATCGGCAACGGCAAGGAGAAACTGCCGCATCTTTCCTTCAAGAATTCGGATGCCGTCGAAGTCGGCGATATCGTACTCGCCATCGGCAATCCCTTCGGCGTCGGCCAGACGGTGACGTCGGGCATCGTCTCGGCGCTTGCGCGCACACATGTCGGCGTTTCCGACTACCAGTTCTTCATCCAGACGGACGCGGCGATCAATCCCGGCAATTCGGGCGGCGCTCTCGTCACGATGGATGGCAAACTCATCGGCATCAACAGCGCCATCTATTCGCAGACCGGCGGCAGCATCGGCATCGGTTTCGCGATCCCCTCCAACATGGTCGAGAGCGTGGTCGCTTCAGCGCGCGACGGCGATCATGTGAAGCGGCCCTGGTTCGGCGCCGCGCTGCAGGTGGTCGATGCCGATCTTGCGCAGTCGCTCGGGCTCGACCGGCCGGGCGGCAGTCTCATCCGCGATCTTCATGACGGCAGTCCCGCCGCGAAAGCGGGGCTCAAGGTCGGTGATGTCATCCGCGCCGTTGACGGCTTCGAGGTCGAGGACCCGCAGGCCGTACGTTACCGCTTCGCGACCAAGGGTCTCGGCGGCAAGGCGAAGATCACCTATCTGCGCGACGGCAAGTGGCGCGATACGGAAGTCGCGCTCATCGCGCCGCCGGAAGACCCGCCCGCCGACGAAACGCTGATCGAGGGGCGCAACCCCTTCGCCGGGGCGACCGTTGCGAACCTCTCGCCGGCGATGGCCGACAAGCTTGGCCTCGACACGATTGGCGAAAAGGGCGTCGTCGTCACGCAGGTCGAACGCGGGTCCGCCGCGAACCAGATTCAGTTCCAGCGCGGCGACATCGTGGTGGAGGTGGCGGGGACGAAGATCGGCACCGTTCGCGATCTCGTGAAGGTGACGGCCACGCGCCGCCCGCAATGGGATTTCTCGGTCAAACGGGGTGAGCGCGTCTTCTCGGCGACGGTGGGCGGGTAGGGCCTACGAGCCCTCGGCCTCGCCCATCTGCGACTGGAGATAGTTCTCCAGCCCGACCGTCTTCACCAGTTCGAGCTGCGTCTCGAGGAAGTCGATATGTTCTTCTTCGTCCTCGAGAATGCGCTCGAAGATTTCGCGGGTGACGTAGTCGCGCGCCTGCTCGCAATGGGCAATGGCCTCCTTGTAGAAGGCGTGGCCCGCATATTCGAGCTTCAGGTCGCATTCCATGCATTCGACGGCCGTCTCGCCGATCAGCAGCTTGTCGAGGTCCTGCAGGTTCGGCAGGCCCTCGAGGAACAGGATGCGCTCGATCAGCTTGTCGGCATGCTTCATCTCGTCGATCGACTCGTGGTACTCGACCTCGCCCAGCCGCTTCAGGCCCCAGTTCCTGAACATGCGCGCATGCAGGAAATACTGGTTGATGGCGGTCAGCTCCATCTTCAGGGCCTTGTTCAGATATTCGATGACCTTGGCGTCGCCGCGCATGTTGGACCTCTTTCAACCGACTCGTTGCACAAGAGTAGGCCGATGACGTGCGGCGTCAAACCCGCATTTCAAGAAAAATGCAGTAAAAACAAATAGTTGATAATGCTTTTGAGAGTATTTCTCGACAGAGGATTTGGCGGCTTTCAGTCGGCCGCGGCGAGTCCGCTCGCGAGTGCCTGGCCGCTCTGCTTTGCTTCCTCGATGAAGGTCGCGAGGGCGGGGAGGCAGCGGCCGCATTGCGGCTTGCAGCCCATGGCGCGGTGAACGGCGGCGGGCGTGTCGATATGCGCACCCTGGGACAGCACTTCGCGCACCGTCCGGCAGTTCTTGGCATTGCACACGCAAACGATCATCTGGACCTGTTTCCCGCCCGGCTTTTCGCCTGTTTCCCGCCGTTTTCCAGCAGGCAGGCAAAACATGACATCTGTGCGAATGGTTTGCAATAGCGATGTAACTGACTCTCGCTCGCAAATTGTCGCAGGTGGCTGCCCGCGCCCGAGGAGGCCCATGAGACGGCTGGAGAAACGTGCTAAACACCCGCCATGAGCAGTCTTTTCGAAGCCGCCGGCATGGATGAGGGAGCCCCGCGCCCCCTGGCGGACCGGCTGCGCCCGAAAGTGCTCGAAGAGGTCGTCGGGCAGGAGCATCTGATCGGGCCAAAGGGGCCGCTCGGCCGCATGCTCGCGCAGGGCCATCTTTCCTCGGTCGTCTTCTGGGGCCCGCCCGGCACCGGCAAGACCACCATCGCGCGTCTGCTGGCGGACAAGGTCGGGCTTCACTTCGAGCCCATGTCGGCGATCTTCTCGGGCGTTGCCGATTTGAAGAAGATATTCGAGGCCGCGCGCGGCCGCCGCCAGACGGGGAAGGGCACGCTCCTTTTCGTGGACGAGATTCATCGCTTCAACCGCGCACAGCAGGACAGTTTCCTGCCCGTCATGGAGGACGGCACGGTGACCCTGGTCGGCGCGACGACCGAGAACCCGTCCTTCGAGTTGAACGCGGCGCTCCTCTCGCGGGCACAGGTCATGGTGCTGAACCGGCTCGACGACGCGGCGCTCGAGGAATTGCTCGCCCGCGCCGAAGCGCACTACGGCGAGAAACTTCCGTTGACGGACGACGCCCGCGCCTCGCTCCGGGCGATGGCCGACGGTGACGGGCGCTACGCGCTCAACCTTGCGGAAGAGGTTCACGCGCTCAACCCGCCGGAGCCTCTCGACACCGCCGCGCTCATCGCCGCGGTTCAGCGCCGCGCGCCCCTCTACGACAAGGGGCGGGAAGGGCATTACAATCTTGTCAGTGCGCTTCACAAGTCGATCCGCGGATCGGATTGCGATGCGGCGCTCTACTGGCTGGCGCGCATGCTGGTCGGTGGCGAGGAGCCGCTCTATATCGCGCGCCGTCTCGTCCGCGCCGCGATCGAGGATGTCGGTCTCGCGGACCCGGAAGCCGTGCATCAGGCGCTTGCCGCGAAAGACGTGTTCGATTTTCTGGGTGCGCCGGAAGGCGAACTCGCGCTCGCGCAGGCGACCATCTATCTCGCCACCGCGCCGAAATCGAATGCCTCCTACGCCGCCTTCGGCGCGGCGAAGCGTTCCGCGCGCGACACCGGCTCCGTTGCACCGCCCGCCCATATCCTCAACGCGCCGACGAAGCTCATGAAGGAGCTTGGCTATGGCGCTGGCTACGAATACGACCATGACGCGCCGCAGGCTTTCTCCGGTCAGGACTATTTCCCGGAGGAAGTCGGGCGGCAGGAATTCTATTCGCCGGTCGAGCGCGGCTTCGAACGCGAAATCGGCAAGCGGCTCGCCTGGTGGCGCAAGCTCAGGGAAGAGAGGGACGCATGAACACACTCCTCGCCGTTGCGGCGGGCGGCGCCATCGGCGCGGGCGCGCGGCACCTCTTCAACCTGCAGATGCTGCGCCTCTTCGGGCCGAACTTCCCGTGGGGCACATTCGGGGTCAATGTCATCGGCTCCCTGCTGATGGGCCTTGCCGTCGGTCTCTTCGCGTTGAAGCTCGATCTTTCGCCCGAAGCGCGCAGCTTCGTCACCACCGGTATCCTCGGCGGCTTCACCACCTTCTCGGCCTTCTCGCTCGACGCCATGAACATGATCGAGCGGGGCGACATGGGCCTCGCGGTTGCCTATATGGGCGGCTCCGTCGCGCTCGGCCTCGCCGCGCTGTTCGCCGGGCTCCTTCTGATGAGAGTACTGTTTCCCGCATGAATGAAGTTTCGCAGATCGGCGTCACGGATGAGGAAGACGGGCTCCGGCTCGACCGCTGGTTCAAGCGGCGTTTTCCGATGCTGACGCATGGCCGCCTCGAAAAACTTCTGCGCACCGGGCAGGTGCGCGTCGACGGCGCGCGCGCGAAGGCGAATGTGCGCCTCGAAACGGGGCAGACGGTCCGCGTGCCGCCGCTCGGCGAGGAGACCGCGAAGCCCGCGCCGAAGGTGGAGCGTGCCGTCAGCGACAGGGATGCCGAATTCGTCCGCTCGCTCGTCATCCACAAGGACAAGTCCGTGCTCGTGCTGAACAAGCCCGCCGGGCTCGCCGTGCAGGGCGGCACGAAGACGGAGCGGCATCTCGACGGTATGCTCGATGCGCTCACCTTCGAGGCGAAGGAGCGTCCGCGCCTTGTCCACCGGCTTGACCGCGACACCTCCGGCGTTCTCGTGCTAGCGCGGACCGCGAAATCCGCCGCCGCGCTCGCCCGCGCGTTCAAGCAGAAGGATGCGCGGAAGATCTACTGGGCGCTCGTCGTCGGCGTGCCGGTGCCGCGCCAGGGCACCATCGACCTCGCGCTGTCGAAGCAGGGCGGTCCCCGCGCCGAGCGTGTCTTCGCCGCCGAAAAGGGCGACGAGGATGCGCGCGACGCCGTCACCCATTTCTCGACCGTCGCCATGGCCGCGCACAAGCTCGCCTGGGTCGCCTTCATGCCGCTTACGGGGCGCACGCACCAGATCCGCGCGCATGCGGCCGCCATCGGCACGCCCGTCGTCGGCGACGGCAAGTATGGCGGCGTCAACGCGCATCCGGGCGGTGAAATCCCGCGCAAGCTCCATCTCCACGCCCGCTCGCTCGACATCGTGCATCCCGATGGCGGCCGCCTGTTTCTCGAAGCCGAATTGCCGCCGCACATGAAGGCGAGCTGGAAGCTCCTGGGGTTCGACGAGCGCGATGCGAAGAATGCCTTCGCGGGGCTTGAAGAATGACCTCCCCCCTCCGCCTCGTCGTCTTCGATTGCGACGGCACGCTGATCGACAGCCAGCACATGATCGTCGCGGCGATGAACCATGCCTTCGACGCGCACGGGCTCGACAACCTGCCGCGCGAGAAGGTGCTTTCCATTGTCGGCCTGTCGCTCGACGAGGCGATCCATGCGCTCGTGCCGCAGGTCGATCCGGCACTCCGCTCCCGCGTCACCGAGAGCTACAAGGGCGCCTTCTTCGAGCTTCGCAGGCGGAAGGACCTCGCCGAGCCGCTCTTCCCGGGCGTGCGCGAGGCGCTGGATGCGCTCGCCGCCCGCGACGGCACGGTGCTCGGCATCGCCACCGGCAAGTCGCAGCGCGGTCTCGCGCATGCGCTCGAAACCCACGGGCTTCGCGACTATTTCGTGACGCTCCAGACGGCGGATGACGCGCCCTCGAAGCCTCATCCCGAAATGCTGCGCCGCGCCATGAACGACACAGGCGCCGGTCCGGCCGACACGGTGCTCATCGGCGACACGAGTTACGACATGGAGATGGCGCGGGCCGCGGGAGCCCATGCGCTCGGCGTCGATTGGGGCTATCATGCGCCGGCCATGTTGCAGGCGGCAGGGGCGGCCCGGGTACTCGGCAGCTTCGACGGTCTCGCTCCCGCGCTCGATGCGATATGGCCTGCCAGGAAAGACCGTCACGCCGCCGCCGGAGGGGCATGAGACCCATGGGAAAATTCCTTCGCTTCCTTGTCATTATCGTCGTGCTGCTCGCGGGCGCGCTCTACGCGCTCACCTTCGTCGATCTCGGCCGCTTCGCGCCGCAGATCGAAACGGCTGCGAAGGACGCGACCGGCCGCACCCTGAAGATCGAGGGACCGCTTCATATCGGCTTCTCGCTGGTGCCGACGGTCGTTGCCGAGAAGGTGAGCTTCTCGAATGCCGATTGGGGCACCAGGCCGCAGATGCTCACCGCGGAGAAGCTCGCGCTTCAGGTTGCGCTGGTGCCGCTTCTTTCGAGCCAGGTCGACGTCCGCAGCGTCACCATCGAGGGCGCGGACATCTTCCTCGAAACGGACCGCAAGGGCCGCGGCAACTGGGAGTTCGGCGAGGCGGAAGCACCGCCGGCGGCACCGGAAGAGGGTGCCGGTGGCGGCCTCTCGCTCGCGGGCCTGCCGGAACTGAATGTGTCCGACTTCCGTCTCGCCTATCGCGACGGCGAGACCGGCCAGGTGTCGGAAGCGGCCTTCGACGAGGTCTCGCTCGCCGCGCAGGGCGGCGGCTACCACGCCGTGATCGAGGGCGAGGTCAACGGCTCGTCCGTTTCCTTCTCCGCCGATGTCGCGGGCGGCACGGAACAGGCCTCGCTCAACAACGCCTTGCTCACGGTGGCAGGCACGAGCATCGGCGGCGACCTCACGCTCGACATGCGCGCGAAGCCGAAGCTCACGGGCGCGCTCACAAGTCCCGCCTTCGACGTCACGCCGTTTCTCAAGGGTGACGGCGGGGGAAGTGGCGGTCCGCTCTTCAGCAAGGATCCGCTGCCGCTCGATGCGCTCACGGTCGCGGATGCCGACCTTTCGCTTTCGCTCGATGAATTGCGCTACGGCAAGCTCACGCTCTCCTCGCTGAAACTTCCGGTCAAGATCGATGGCGGCAAGCTCACCGCGCCGCTCACGGCCGAGTATCGCGGCACGCCCGTCAAGCTCGCCGTCAACGCCGATGGTGCCAGGGGCAGCGTCGGCATCGATGCCAATGCGAACAATTTCGACCTCGGAAAGCTCCTCGCCGATCTCGACCTCACCACCATGTTGAACGCGCGGGCCGATTTCGGCGCCAGGCTCAAGGGGCAGGGCAAGTCGCTTCACGCGATCGCATCGTCGCTCGGCGGGCAGACCAATCTCCTCATCGGCAAGGGCACGATCAATTCGCGCGCTTTCGCCGTCGTCTCGGACGATCTCGTCAACGTGCTGATTCCGAACGGCGAGAGCGGTGACACGGCGCAACTCGTCTGCGCGATTTCGCGTTTCGATTTTTCCGGCGGTGTCGGCAAGGCCGCCGCCCTCGCGCTCGAAACCGACAGTCTCATCACCACGGGCACGGGCACCGTCAATCTGGGTACGGAACGTATCGACCTTCTGTTCAAGCCGAAGCCCAAGAAGGCAAGCCTTGTGAGCCTCGCCTTCCCGGTGCGTCTCTCGGGCCCGCTCACCTCGCCATCCGCCGGTCTCGACAGGACGGGCGTCGTCACCGGTGTCGCCACCGCGGTCGGCGGCGTGGCGCTCACAGGCGGCGTCGGCGCGCTCCTGCCGCTGATGAGCACGGGCACGGACTCGGTCGCTTCCGGCGGCGAGTGCGGCGCGGCTGCGGCAGCGGCGAGTTCCGGCGGTGTCGCCGGCACGGTCGGCGATGCGGCGGAAGGCGCCGCCAGGAGCGTCGGCGATACGCTCGAGAACATCGGCAAGGGCATAGGCGGCATCTTCGGGCAGTAATGACCAGCGACTCCAGTAGCGATAACGACGAAACCGCAGCCGCCATTTTCGACCTCGCGCGCAACCGTGCGCTGGACGAGCAGGTGGCGCATCCGGGCCGCGAGAAGCGGAAATTGCCGAAGCGTTTCTACAGGAAGGCGGAAGCGGGTCCGCATGAGGGCGGCTATGCGATCCTGCTTGACGGGCGCATCGTCAAGACGCCGTCGAAGCAGCCGCTCGCCATGCCGTCGCAAGAGCTTGCCCAGGCCGTGGCCGCCGAATGGGACGCGCAGAAGGACGAGATCGATCCGCGCAACATGCGGCTCACGAAACTGGCGAACACAGCCATCGACCTCGTCGCGCCGCGCCGGGATCAGGTGGTTGCCGAAATCGTCAACTTCGCGGGCACCGACCTCCTGTGCTACCGGGCGGAAGCGCCCGAGGCCCTTGTCGAGCGGCAGGCGGCGCTCTGGGACCCGCTCATCGGCTGGGCGGCGGAGCAGGGCATTTCGCTGACCGTCACATCCGGCCTCATGCATGTTGCGCAGCCTCAAGCCTCGCTGGACGCCTATGGCCGCGCCACCGCGGCGCTGGACCCGTTCCGCATCGCCGCTCTCCACAATGCGGTGACGCTTACCGGCTCTGCCATTCTCGGCCTTGCCATAGCGCTTGGCCGCCTCACGCCCGAAGAGGCATTCGACATCGCCCATCTCGACGAACACTGGCAGATGGAGATATCGGGACGCGACGAGGAAGAGGAGGCGCGTCTCGCCGCCCGCCGTTCGGAACTTCTCGAAACCGGCCGTTTCATTGTCCTCCTCGGCTGAATCCACCTTGCGGAGCCGCGCCTAACGCAGCGTTGCCGCAGCCCCCGGGCCGGGTTCCGACCCGCCCATAGGAATGGCGGCCAAGCCATTGGCAAAAAGGAGATTTCGGTGCTATTCAGGTCGCCTCGCGGGGACCGCGAAAGCGCCAGCGGGCGGCTCTGTTTCAGCCTGCATTCCGGCGTTCAGAACACGCACACTTGAGGCCGTCCGCCGAAGCATCGGGGAGGGACGGTTCGTCCGATTATTTGAGGGGGCGGCATGAAGGACATTCTTCGTCGGCTGGAAGAGCGGCGCGCCGAGGCGCGGGCCGGTGGCGGCCAGAAGCGCATCGACGCGCAGCATGCGAAAGGCAAGCTCACCGCGCGCGAGCGCATCGAGCTTCTGCTCGACGAGGGGTCCTTCGAAGAGTTCGACATGTTCGTCGAACATGACAGCCACGATTTCGGCATGGACAAGCAGAAGATCCCGGGCGATGGCGTCGTCACCGGCTGGGGCACGGTCAATGGCCGTCCCGTCTTCCTGTTCGTGAAGGACTTCACGGTCTTCGGCGGCTCGCTTTCGCGCAATCACGCGAAGAAGATGACCAAGGTCCAGGATATGGCGCTGAAGACCGGCGCGCCGATCATCGGCCTTTTCGATGCGGGCGGCGCGCGCATCCAGGAAGGCGTCGACGCGCTTGGCGGCTATGGCGAGGTCTTCACGCGCAACGTCATGGCGTCCGGCGTCATTCCGCAGATTTCCGTCATCATGGGCCCCTGCGCCGGTGGCGACGTCTATTCGCCCGCCATGACCGACTTCATCTTCATGGTCCGCGACACCTCCTACATGTTCGTGACGGGACCGGACGTCGTGAAGACGGTGACGAACGAAACCGTCACGTCCGAACAGCTCGGCGGTGCCTCGATCCACACCACCAAATCCTCCGTCGCCGACGGCGCCTGGGACAACGACGTGATCGCGATGACGCAGATCCGCCGTCTGGTCGACTTCCTGCCGCTCTCCAACAAGGACGAAGTGCCGGAGCGGCCTTTCTTCGACGACGCGCAGCGCCTCGAGGAATCGCTCGACACGCTGATCCCCGCGAACCCGAACATGCCCTACGACATGAAGGAGCTGATCCTGAAGGTCGTGGACGAGAGCGACTTCTTCGAAATTCAGGAGAGCTTCGCGAAGAACATCATCACCGGCTTTGCCCGCGTCGAGGGCCGCACCGTCGGTATCGTCGCGAACCAGCCGATGGTGCTTGCCGGCGTGCTCGACTCGGATGCCAGCCGCAAGGCGGCGCGCTTCGTGCGCTTCTGTGACTGCTTCAACATTCCGATCGTCACCTTCGTCGACGTGCCGGGCTTCCTGCCGGGCACCTCCCAGGAATATGGCGGCCTCATCAAGCACGGCGCGAAGCTTCTCTTCGCCTACACCGAAGCGACCGTGCCGAAAGTCACCGTCATCACGCGCAAGGCCTATGGCGGCGCCTATGACGTCATGGCCTCGAAGCACATCCGGGGCGATCTGAACTATGCCTGGCCGACCGCCGAGATCGCGGTGATGGGCGCCAAGGGCGCGGTCGAGATCATCCACCGGGCCGACATCAAGGACCCGGAAAAGATCGCGGCTCATACCAAGGCCTATGAAGACCGCTTCCTCAACCCCTTCGTCGCGGCCGAGCGCGGCTATATCGACGAAGTCATCATGCCGCATTCCACGCGGGTCCGCATCGCGCGGGCGCTCGCGCTCCTCCGTCACAAGGAGCTCGAGAACCCGTGGAAGAAGCACGACAACATTCCGCTCTGAGGCGCGCCCCATGTTCAAGAAAATCCTGATCGCCAACCGGGGCGAAATCGCCTGCCGCGTCATCAAGACCGCGAAGAAGATGGGCATCGCCACCGTTGCCGTCTATTCGGACGCCGATGCCGACGCCCTTCACGTCGAGATGGCGGACGAGGCTGTCCATATCGGTCCGCCCGCTGCCTCGCAGTCCTATCTTGTCATCGACAAGATCATCGCCGCCTGCAAGCAGACCGGCGCCGAGGCGGTTCATCCCGGCTACGGCTTCCTGTCGGAGAACCCGAAATTCGCGCAGGCGCTCAAGGACAACGGCATCGCCTTCATCGGCCCGAACATCAAGGCCGTCGAGGTGATGGGCGACAAGATCGAGTCCAAGAAGTTCGCCAATGAAGCCAAGGTCAATACGGTGCCGGGCTATCTCGGCGTCATCAAGGACGTGGCCGAGGCGACGAAGATCGCGAACGAGATCGGCTATCCCGTCATGATCAAGGCGTCGGCCGGCGGCGGCGGCAAGGGCATGCGCATCGCCTGGTCCGAAAAGGAAGTCGCGGACGGCTTCACCTCCTCCATGTCGGAAGCCAAGTCTTCCTTCGGCGACGATCGCGTCTTCATCGAGAAGTTCGTGACGCAGCCGCGGCACATCGAGATCCAGGTGCTGGGCGACAAGCATGGCAACGCCATCTATGTCATGGAGCGCGAATGCTCCATCCAGCGCCGCAACCAGAAGGTCATCGAAGAGGCGCCGTCGCCCTTCCTCGACGAGGCGACCCGCAAGGCGATGGGCGAACAGTCCGTCGCGCTGGCGAAGGCCGTGAATTACGAAAGCGCGGGCACGGTCGAGTTCATCGTCGACAAGGACCGCAATTTCTACTTCCTCGAGATGAACACGCGCCTGCAGGTGGAGCATCCCGTCACCGAGCTCATCACCGGCATCGACCTTGTCGAGCAGATGATCCGCGTCGCCTATGGCGAGAAGCTCGCGATCAAGCAGTCGGATGTGAAGATCAACGGCTGGGCGATCGAGTCCCGCGTCTATGCGGAAGATCCCTATCGCAACTTCCTGCCGTCGACCGGCCGTCTCGTGCGCTACCAGCCGCCCGCCGAGGGCACGCATAACGGCCTCACCATCCGCAACGATACGGGTGTCTATGAGGGCGGCGAGATCTCGATGTTCTACGATCCGATGATCGCGAAGCTCTGTACGCACGGGCCGGACCGTCTCTCGGCCATCGACCACATGTCGATTGCGCTCGACCAGTTCCACATCTCGGGCATCCAGCACAACATTCCCTTCGTGAACGCGATCATGGAGCATCCGCGCTTCCGCGAGGGCCGTCTCACCACCGGTTTCATCGCCGAGGAATATCCGGACGGCTTCAACGGTGTTGCGCTGTCGGACGAGCGGGCGATGAAGCTCGCCGCCATTGCCGTCTTCATGAACAAGGTTCATGCCGCCCGTGCGGTGCAGATTTCCGGCCAGCTTTCCAACCGGCCGCGCAAGCTGCCGAAGGAATGGGTGGTCGCGGTCGACGACTGGTCGCGCCGCGTCACGGCCGAGGAAACCGGCGGCGCGCTCCGCGTCGTCTTCCTCGACGATGACGGCAAGCGCACCGAAAGCCATCTCGTGCGCTCGGAATGGGTGCCGGGTCAGGCCGTCTTCACGGGCGAGGTCGACGGCACGCTGATGGTGGTCGAGATCGCGCGCGCGAAGCAGGGCTATATCCTGCGCTATCGCGGCGGCTCGGCCCATGCGGCGGTCCGCACCGTCATCGGCCATCAGCTCAACCAGCTCATGCCCGAGAAGGTCGCGCCCGATACCTCGAAGATGCTCCTCTGCCCGATGCCCGGCCTCGTGAAAGCCATTCACGTGAAGGAAGGCCAGGAAGTGAAGGCCGGAGAGGCGCTTGCCGTGGTCGAGGCGATGAAGATGGAAAACATCCTCCGCGCCGAATTCGACTGCACGGTCGAGAAGGTCAACGCCGAACCCGGCGACAGCCTCGCCGTCGACGCCGTCATCATGGAATTCGCTTAGGCGTTGTATCGCAAGTCCATCTTCCCACCCGCCCCTGGGGGCGGGTCGGGAAATTCAAGCTTGCGAAGAATTTCCCGGGGCGGGGGTATGGCTTCACGGCACCCCCGCCCCGAAATTTGTTTCGCTACGCTCGCAAATTTCGACCCTCCCCAAGGGGAGGGTGGGCGGCTAGTGCTGTGAGTTGAGATAACTCCATATTGTCTCGATTACATCGTCGGTGCGCGCCAGC
Organism: Parvibaculum sp.; assembly: GCA_017642695.1. Lineage (GTDB taxonomy): Bacteria > Pseudomonadota > Alphaproteobacteria > Parvibaculales > Parvibaculaceae > Parvibaculum. The sequence continues at coordinate 905,293 of JAEPQD010000002.1, forward strand.
ACGTCGTTGTTCCAGAATCGCAGGACATGAAAGCCGTCGCGGTTGAGGAATTCCGTGCGGCGGCGATCGCGCGCCAAGCCTTGCGGCTCGTTGTGCTGACCTCCATCGACTTCAACGATGAGCTTCAGTTCAAGGCAGGCAAAGTCGACGACATAAGGTCCGACGCGATGCTGGCGGCGGAAGTGGCATCCAAGCCTGTTCCCACGAAGCCGGCTCCAGAGCCGTTTCTCGGCTTCCGTCATATTGCGTCTTAGCTGGCGAACTCGAATATCCGTCATACACTGAGCTTAACTTCCCACCCTCCCCTCGGGGAGGGTCAAACCGCTGAAAGCGGTTTGGGGCGGGGGGCAGCCTCTCGACCTCCCGCCCTGTCTCCGCCGCCTTTCCCGCGTTATAGTCCTCGCGGGGGACGGGAACGGAAGGAGACTCACATGCGCGGCGCAATCCGCTCGGCACTCGCCATTCTCACCCTCATCATGGCCGCGCCCGTGCTTGCGGCGCCGGAAGAGGCCCCCGCCTCGCAGGCGCTCGAATGGGCGCCCGGCAAGGATGTCTTCTCCGTGGGGCGAGAACTCACCGTCGACCGCAAGGTCGAGGGTACGCTGTCCGCCGCCGGCGAAATCGTCATCCTGACGCGCGACGCCGAAGTCGAGGGCGACACCTGGATCGCCGGGCGCCGTGTTGCTGTCGAGGGCGACCTCGAGGGCGATCTCTCGATCCGCGCACAGGAGGCCCTCATCAATGGCGAGGTGAAGGGCGACGTCACCTTCTACGGTCTCGACCTGTCGCTCGGACCCGACGCCGATATCGAGGGCAGCGTTACCTATTACTCGCCCTCCACCGCGCGCATCGACAAGGGGGCGAAGGTCGCGGGCGACATCAACGGTCACGATTTCAAACCGGGCGAGGGCATGGAACCCGTGCCCGGTCCGCGCGGCGAAACCCGCGAGCGCTGGCGGCAGGAGCACATGAGCGAGCGCGGCGGACCCCGCGGCCTCTCCGCGCCGGGCTACCACATGTCGGCGGGCGGCGCGGTCTTCTTCGGTCTTCTCGCCGTTGCGATGGCGTTGCTTGCGCCCGCGACGACGCTGCGCATGCGCGACGGGCTCGCCGCCGAGCCGACGCTTGCGCTCGGCCTCGGCCTGCTCTGGCTGATCGGCATACCGGTGCTGGTCGTCCTCGTCGCGATCACGATCGTCGGCCTGCCTCTCGCCTTCCTCATGCTGCTGCTCTGGCCGCTCGGCATGGTGTTCGGGCTGATCGCCTTCCTCGCCGCCTTCGGCGAGTTTCTCGCCGGCCGCATCGGCGAGACGGGCAAGGGCACCTTCGGGCGCGTCGTCGGTATCATCATCGCGACCGCCATCGTCTGGATCGCGATCTCGATACCGGTCCTCGGTGCGCTCGCCTGGCTCTTCGTCGTCGCAGGCGGTATCGGCCTTCTCTATATCGGCTTCCGCAACACGCCGGTGTGAGCACAGATGCATGGGCGGGTCGCTGGCGAAGCCCGGTGGGAGACCGGACTTCGCCAGCTTACGGATGGCCTCCGGAAACTCGGCGCCGAAGCGTCACTTCACGATGATCGCCTCGATATAGTCGCTCGGCGCCACCAGCGTTCCGTCGGTCGCGACGTTGAACTCGGCGAGGAGCGCAAGGATGTCGCTTTCCAGCGCCGGTCTTGCATCCTTGTCGATCGCCTCGAAGGCTTTCAGGACCGGTCCGTAATAGCCGCGGAAGATTTCGAACCAGTGTTCGGGTGAGCGGTAGCGGAACACGAAGCTCTTTCTGGCGGCGGAGATTTGCGCTGCCCTGCCGAACAGGTCTCCGAGATAGGCTTCGTCTCCCCAGAGCGCGGGCGACTTCACGCCCGGTGCGGGGGGTACATATTTCCCGATCACCTTGAACAGGTGGCCGATGAAGCTGTCCGGCGTCCAGTTGGCGAGGCCGATCTTTCCACCGGCCCGGCAGACACGGAGCATTTCGCTGGCGGCCTTCGTATGGTCGGGGGCGAACATCACGCCGAAGGTGGAGATGACCGCATCGAACCGTGCATCTGCGAAGGGCAGTGCTTCGGCGTCGGCCTCCTGAAATGTCACCGTCAGGCCTTCGGCGTCGGCCCGTTCGCGTCCGCGAAGAAGGAGCGCACCGACATAGTCGGTTGAGGTCACGTCGGCGAAGCGGCGAGCGGCGGCGAGCGTCGCGTTGCCGTTACCGGCGGCGACGTCGAGCACGAACTGGCCGCTCCTCATGTCCATGGCCTCGCAAAGCGTTTCGCCCACAATCTGCAGCGTGGTGCCGACGATGGCGTAATCGCCGGAGCCCCAGGCGGTTTTCTGGCGGCTTTTGAGGGCGGTGAAGTCGGCGGTCGGTGCGCTGGCCGGAACGGCGGGCGCGGCAGCTGACCAGAGTTTCATTGCTTGGCTCCTGGAGGGGTTGTCTATGCCAGGTTTCTATCCGCTGCCTTTGCACATGCGAATGACACCCCGTCCGCAATCCTTGACCGGCCGTCCGGAAAGGACAATGTTGTCGGTCCGTCCGCTATCTGCCGCGACAGGACGTCCCCGGAGGCTCGTATGGCTGCCGACGTGTTATCCGACGTTCTCAAGACGGTGCGTTTGACGGGCGCAGCCTTTTTCAGTGTCGAGGCAGGCGAACCGTGGGTCGCGGAACAGCCGGTGCGCGAAATGGTGCTGCCAAAGATTCTGCCGGGTGCGGAGCATCTCATCTCCTATCATGTGGTCACGGAGGGGCGTTGCTTCGCCTCCATGATCGGAGGAGAGACCGTTGCGGTCGAAGCCGGAGAAGTCGTCGTCTTCACGCATGGCGATGCGCATGTGATGTCGAGCAGCCCGGGGATGCGCGCTGACTCCGTCACGCAGGAGATGTTCGACATGAACACGAATGGCCCGCTTCCCTTCTTCGCCAGCTATGGCAACGAGGCTGCCGTCTCCGCACGGCTTGTCTGCGGCTTTCTTGCCTGTGACGCGCGGCCCTTCAATCCATTGCTTCAGAATCTGCCGCCTGTCATCAAGAGCCGGGACGACGGCGGGGAAGGGGGAGGCTGGCTCGGGCGTTTCATTGAATTCGCGATGTCGGAATCGACGAACAGACGCGCGGGCGGCGAGAGCATTCTCGCACGTCTCAGCGAGCTCATGTTCATCGAGGTCGTCCGGCGTCACCTGGAGTCGTTGCCGCCCGAGAGGTCGGGCTGGCTTGCGGGGCTGAAGGATCCTTTCATTGGCAAGGCCTTGTCGCTGATGCATGCCCATCCGGCGCAGCGCTGGACGCTCGATGATCTAGCGCGCGAGGTCGGTCTGTCGCGTTCGGTTCTGGCCGAGCGTTTCGCGGAGATCGTGGGTACCCCGCCCTTGCAGTATCTCGCCCGATGGCGGATGCAGATCGCACTGGCGGGCCTCAGCGGCAACGCCAGCATGGCGCGCATCGCAGCCGATATCGGCTATGAATCGGAAGCCGCCTTCAGCCGCGCCTTCAAGAAGATGATGGGCATGCCGCCTTCCGCCTGGCGCCGCCGCGCGGGCGCCCCTCACTTCGAGCCGAAATAGACCTCGACCTCGCGGATCTGCCCGTTCTCAAGGCGCATCCATTCGGCGTTCTTCCAGCGCTGGCCGTCCACCGTCTCGATTTCGTAGCGGATGAAGGCTTCCTCGCCCTCGATGAAGAGCTTCTCGATCCGGTGCGCCCTGATGCGCTCATGGTTCGGCCAGCAGCGTGTCATGTACTCCGCCTTGCCGATCCGGTCGTCATAGGGGCTCGTGAAGGCGAGGTCCTCCGACATGAGTGCCTCGATCGTCGCGCGGTCGTCTTCCGCATAGGCGCCATAGGCACGGCGCACGATGTCTTCGATGGCGTCGCGGTGCATCGTCTTCCCTCCCTCTCTGGCGTTCGCGATGACGCCGGCGGTCATGCGGTCACTCCGTCGCGAGGTACTGCAGCCAGGGTTCGGACTCCTTCAGCGCGCGGGCGAAGGAGGGGCGTTTCGTCAGCCGGTCGTGATAGGCGGCGACATTTCCATGTTTGCCGAAGGGGACGATCAGCTTCGCGTAGTTGAGCGCGGGCGCGGCGGCGCAGTCCGCCATGCTGAATCCGTCGTCCACCGCCCATTCGCGTCCCGCCATATGAGCGTCGATCAGCCCGTAGGCCGCCTCGATCTGCCCGGCGGCGCGCTTTGATGCGGCGGCGTCCCGTTCCTCCTCCGGTTTCCGGCGTTCGGCCATAGCGATCTGCATCTGCTGGTTCACATGCAGGTCGAAGAGCCGGTCCCAATAACGGATCTCGAATTCCGTCTCCCCGCCGCGCGGCAGCAGGCTCGCGCCTTCCGGAAAGTTCAGCGTCAGATATTCGATGATGAGCGAGGATTCGGGCACCGTTCTCGCCTTCGCCTCGTCGCGAATCACGGGAAACTGTCCCATCGGCCAGACCTTGAGAAGGGCGTCCCGATCTTCCTCCTTCACGAAGTCGATGAAGCGCGGCGTGAAGGGGATACCGGTCTCGTAAAGGGCGACCATCACCTTCTGGCAGAAGCTCGAAAGCGGGTGATAATAGAGCGTCAGCGTCATGATGCCTCCCTCGCAACTGATTCCATTTTGCAACCGGTTGCAGAGTGCATCTGCCGGTACGACAATGCAACCGGTTTTTGAAAGGACGGATATGGTCGACAGGAGATCGGGTTGTGCCATCAATCTCACGCTGGAGGTGATCGGCGACAGATGGAGCCTGCTCGTCATTCGGGACATGATCTTCGGCGGCAAGCGGTATTTCCGTGAATTTCTGGATTCCGAGGAAGGCATCTCGTCCAACATTCTCGCCGACCGGCTGAAGACCCTTGTGGAAGAGGGCATCATCACCCGCAGCGGCGATGCCTCCCACAAGCAGAAGGTGCGCTACAGCCTCACCGAACAGGGCATCGAATTGCTGCCGGTGCTGGCCGCCATGTCCGCCTGGGGCGTCAAATATCTTCCGGTGACGGAGGAACTCAGCATCCGGGCGAAGCTCGCGGCTGCCGGCGGCCCGAAACTCGCCGCGCGCTTCATGAACGAACTTCGCGAGGAGCATCTCGGCCAGCCGCGCACGCGCCGCCGCGGTCCCACCGTCCGCGAGGAGCTGCAGGCCGCCTATGAGGAAGTCGTGGCGAGGAAGAGGAGGCGGGCTTGAGCCTCACCGCAGCCGGGATTCTCCGCCACCCCGGCGTCCATGACGAGATCAGGTGTCTGGCACGGGAGCTTCTGAAGATTCACGATGCCTATCCGCGTATCGGTTCGGTCTTCGCCACCGAACAGCGGGCGATGATGGGCAGTATCGCCCTCAGACTCTGCTTCAGCTCCATGCCGGGCCTGCCGCGAAAGGGTTTCGTTCTGTCGCGTTTCATCGGCGAAGTCGAGGCGGCGGGTGTTGCCAGTCGCAACACGGCCGACGGTTTCGTGAAGGAGATGCTGAAATATGGCTATCTCCGTCAGTTCGACGTCGCGGGCGACAGGCGGCTGCGTCCGTTCGAGCCAACCGAGACCGTGCTCACCGCCGTTCTCGCATGGGCGGTCGCGCATCTGCAGGCGCTTGATGGTCTCGATGGCGGTGAACGGGTCCACACCGTCACACGCAACCCCGATGTCATTGCCAGGCTTCATCCCCAGCTCTCGTCCGATCTGATCGGAGACGGAGCGGAGGCGGCGTATCCGCGGACGCTTGCGTTGTTTGCCTGGGTCGTCAACAGCAAGCTTCTCACGCTCCGTCTGCTCGCCGGTATGGGCGATGTCGCGCCCGGGGCGTCGCAGGTGGTTACGGATGTCGACTCCATTTCCGGTCTGGCGGCGTGGATGAAAGTCTCCCAGACGCATCTCACGCGAAAGATGCGCGAGGCCGAAGCCATCGGCAGCCTCGGCTGGGAAGGCCGTCGCGGTCAGTCGCCGATGTGGATATCCATCGGCTTCCTGAAGGAGGTGGCCGACGAGACCGCAGCCCGACTCGCCATCTTCGATGCCGCTTACCACGCGCTCTTCGGAAACAACGTGGAGGACGAGCGCCGGGCATAAGTTTTCTGCTTCTTCCTTCGCGCCGAAATCTTGTCCCCGCCTTCTTGTCCCCGGTATTCGCATGTGTTGCGAGGCGTGCCCGGGGAGGGGATAACGCTCTTGTGTTCCGCTTGCGGACGGACAGGGAAGCCTGTTGTGACGTTTCGATGACGTTCGTGTGACGGTTCTTCATCCGTCATGCGGGGACAGAGGTACAAGCCCGTGCGGTCATTCGCAAATCGGACTTGTCCCCGAATCTGTCTGTATACGGAATAGTTAGCGCGCGGTTTCTGCGCCGAAAACGCCGGCGAAGGTCCGCTTCAGCGCGATGTCGACGTCGCTCATCGTCGCGGTGAGGCCGAGATCGGCGAGGCTCGTCACGCCGTGCTGGCTTATCCCGCAGGGCACGATGCCGGTGAAGTGGTCGAGGTCCGGATCGACGTTCAGGCTAATGCCATGAAACGTCACCCATTTCCGGATGCGGACGCCGATGGCCGCGATCTTGTCCTCGGCCGTCATACCCTTCGTCGGGCGCTTCACCCATACCCCGACGCGGCCCTCGCGCAGTTCGCCTGTCACGTTGAACTCGGCCAGCGTCGCGATCAGCCACCGCTCCAGGTCCTGCACGAAGGCCCGCACATCGGGCTTCCGGCGCTTCAGGTCGAGCATCACATAGGCCACCCGCTGGCCGGGCCCGTGATAGGTGTACTGTCCGCCGCGTCCCGTCCTGAAGACGGGAAAGCGTTTCGGATCAATGAGATCGCGCTCGTCGGCGCTGGTGCCGGCGGTGTAGAGCGGCGGGTGTTCGAGGAGCCAGACGAGTTCGCGCGCGCGCCCCTCCGCGATCGCCGCCACCCGTTCCTCCATCTCCCTCACCGCCTCGTCATAGGGCACCGGCGCGTCGGAAACCCGCCATTCCGGCGTGTTTTCAGTCTCTTCCGCAAGCGGCAGGGGCTTAACCATGAGGTAACTCTAGCATGCGATTTTAGACGCCGTATCAATGCCTTGTCGGCGTTCAGGGGCAAGTGGGGTCAGTGGTGAATTCAGTCAACAACGTCTTTGTCGAACTCTCGGTCGTGCTGGGCAAGACGACGCTGCCGATCCATCAGCTGTTGAAGATGGGCCGTGGCGCCGTGATCGAGCTCGGCACCAAGCAGGACGATGAAATCTGGGTGCTCGCCAACAATGTGCCGATCGCGCGCGGAGAAATTATCGTGCAGGGAGAACGGGTTGCGGTCTCCATTACATCCGTCGTCTCTGCCGGGGAGGCTGACAGCCAGCATCTCTGAGCTGTCTTCTTCCATCGCCTTCGCGCATTTCCAAAGGGCCCATTCGGGCCCTTTTTTCTATATACCGTCTAATTAATGTGAAACAAAAGATTATACGGACGTGAGTTGAATTATAGGGCATAGTTGTTATCTCTAACGGGAATTAGGCGGCTTCTTCAGGAATCCCGCCGTTTCCGGGGTCTGCCGAGGAGGTTCCGCCCTTGTTTCCGATCCTGGTCGATCTGAGCGCCATGACGGTGGTGCTGGTGGGGGAGGGCGAGGCGGCGGAGAAGCGCCTTGCCGCCCTCGATGCGGCAGGTGCGCCGCATCTGGAGGTCTATTCGCAGGCGCCCACCGCGGCGCTGGCAAAACAGGCAGGCAAGCGGCTCAAGGGCGCGCGGCCTTCCGATGAGGTGCTGAAAGCCGCGCATCTCGTCTTCCTGGCCGGGCTTGGCGACCGCGAAAGCGTGGCGCTTGCCGGCAAGGCGCGGGCCGCGGGACGGCTCGTGAACACCGAGGACGTGAAGCCGCTCTGCGACTTCCATGTTCCCGCCGTCGTCAGGCGCGGCGATCTCACGATCACCGTTTCGACCGGCGGCAAGGCGCCGGGGCTGGCGCGGCGGCTTCGGCTGCATCTCGAAAGGCTGTTCGGGCCCGAATGGGCGGGGCGGCTCGACGAACTGGGGCGGCAGCGCCGGACATGGCGCTCGGAAGGACTGGAACTCGCCGAAATCGGCCGCAAGGTCGATGCCTATATCGAAGAGAAAGGCTGGCTCGCATGACCGCAATCGACCTCAGGAAGCGCCCCGGCAAGGCGTCGATGGACGAAGGCCGTGCCGCCGTCATGGATGCGGCGACCGTCGGCTCGCCCGCGCTTCAGCGCCTGCGAGACGCCCGTGTGGATCTCTCGGGTATGGATCTCCTTGAGGCCGCCATCAAGACCGACTTTCCGGGCCGGATCGCGGCCGTTTCGTCGTTTGGCGCCGAATCCGCGGTGCTGTTGCACATGATCTCGCAGGTCGATCCCACGACCCCCGTCATCTTTCTCAACACCGGCAAGCTTTTCGGCGAGACGCTGCGCTATCGCGACCGGCTGCAGGAAAAGCTTGGCCTCACCGATATCCGCGCCGTCGGGCCGCATCCGGCGGACCTCTCCGCGAAGGACCCCAATGGCGGTCTGTGGAACGCCAATCCCGATGCCTGCTGCTATATCCGCAAGGTGCTGCCGCTGGAACGCGCGCTGAAGGGCTTCGACGCCTCGATCACGGGCCGCAAGCGCTTCCAGACCAATGCCCGCTCCGCCATGGAAGCCATCGAGGAAGAAAAGGTGCGCGGCACGGGTGAACCAGGCTCCGACCAGGGCACCCGCTTCAAGATCAATCCACTGGCCACGTGGACCCAGGAGGATCTCGAAGCCTATCTCGATGAGCACAAGCTGCCGCGCCATCCGCTGGTCAAGGATAACTACCTTTCCATCGGCTGCATGCCCTGCACCGAGAGGGTGCCGGAGGGCGGTTCCTATCGCGATGGACGCTGGGTTGGCCGCGACAAGGATGAGTGCGGCATCCACCTTCCCAACAATATCGACGGCGACGGCATTTAAGCCTGCTTTCCCGCCATTTGCCGCTTGAGCAAATGTCGGGGATTTGTTACATCCGCCCGGCCTGCGAACATGCGGTCGTGGCGGAATTGGTAGACGCGCAGCGTTGAGGTCGCTGTGGGGTAACTCCCGTGGAAGTTCGAGTCTTCTCGACCGCACCATCCGGGCTCCGGTAATCGCCGGGGCCCTCGTTTCCAAGCCAGTCTCGTTGTTTTCTCCCGGTTTTCCGCCGTGCTCGGCTGGCGGCCCACGGGCAAATAGCGCACACTCGCCGCAGTTCGGAACTGCGATTCATACGGGAGTGACGCTTGGCCGATCCGGCTCTCACAGATGTACCGGAGGAAACGGCGGAGGAAACGCTTTCGCCGGGATTCGTGCGTTCCGTCGTCGATGCGGTGGACCGGGCGGATGTTGCGCAGGCGCGCGAGCTCGTGCTGCCGCTCCGGCCCGCCGACCTTGCCGAACTTTTCGAGCTCTTGCGCAACGACGAGCGGCAGGATCTTGTCGGCATGCTCGGTACCGACCTCAATCCCGAGGTCTTGAGCGAGCTTGATGAAAGCGTTCGCGACCATGTGATCGAGCTCCTCGATCCGAAGGATATTGCCGCCGCGCTGACGGAGATGGATTCCGACGACGCGGTCTATCTCCTCGAGGACATGGACGAGGACGACCAGCGTCTTATCCTCGACCAGCTTCCGGCGAGCGACCGGGCCGCGCTGGAGCAATCCCTGGATTATCCGGAGTATTCGGCCGGTCGCCTGATGCAGCGCGAGCTCGTGGCCGTGCCGCCATACTGGGATGTCGGCCAGACGATCGACTATCTGCGCGAAGCGGCCGACTTGCCTGACGAATTCTATGAAATCTTCGTGGTCGACGCGGCCTACAAGCCGAGCGGCACGGTGCCGCTCTCGCGCGTCATGCGCACCAAGCGTCCCGTCAAGATTTCCGAGATCATGGAAACCGAGCAGACGCTGATCCCGGTTGCGATGGACCAGGAAGACGTCGCCCTCCAGTTCAGCAAATACGACCTTATCTCGGCTGCCGTGGTCGACGAGGCCGGCCGCCTTGTCGGCGTCGTCACGGTGGATGACATCGTGGAGGTTATCAGCGAAGAAGCGGCGGAAGACATTCGTCTGCTCGCCGGTGTTGGCGAGGAAGCGATTTCGGACTCCGTGCTGCAGACGACTCGCAGCCGCTTTCCCTGGCTGATGATAAATCTCTTCACGGCAGTCATTGCCGCCTCCGTCATCGCGCTCTTCGATGCGACGATCGAACAAATGGTGGCGCTTGCGGTGCTCATGCCGATCGTCGCCTCGATGGGCGGCAATGCGGGTACCCAGACAATGACGGTCACCGTGCGTGCCCTTGCGACGCGCGATCTCGTGAATTTCAACGTGCGGCGCACCATTACCCGTGAATTTCTGGTCGGAATCCTGAACGGGTTGATGTTCGCCGTCCTGCTGGGTGGCCTTGTGTCCCTTGTTTTCGAGAATGTCTGGCTTGGCGGCGTCATTGCGACGGCCATGCTCATCAACCTGATCACCGCCTGTCTTGCCGGCATTCTCATTCCGCTCGGTCTTGATAAGATCGGCGTCGATCCGGCGGTGTCCTCCGCGGTTTTCGTGACAACCCTTACCGATACGATAGGGTTCTTCTCGTTCCTCGGGCTGGCGGCACTGATCCTGTTCTACTGAAGCTGGGGGAGAGGGAGTTTTCAATGTTTCGAGCGCTGGGTTTGCGCCGCTGCTATGTGCTTGTCGCGATGCTTGCTGTCCTGCCAGGTGCGGCGGCGGGCGAGGGGTGGCAGGAAGGCTCTCCCATGACCACGGGCCGCGCCTTCGCGGGCGGCGCCCTGATCGGCAATGAACTCTATGTCATCGGAGGTGACAGCACCGCCGGTCCGAGAACCGTTGCCGAGATCTACGACATACGCGGGGATATCTGGCGCGCCGCTCCGGCGCTGCCGGCGGGGCTCCAGCAGTTCGGTGTCGCCGAGTATGGCGGTAAACTCTACGTGTCCGGCGGATATGAAGCACCGGCTGCTCAGCGGCTGGAATTCGGTACTTTCGGCGACGATGCTGCGGCCTCTACCGCCGAACAGGAAGGAGATACTGCTCGGGCGTGGTCATACGACCCGCGTGTGGGGGCGTGGATATCTCTGGCTGCCATGCCGGGCACGCGCGCAGGCCATGGCTTTGTCGCAGTTGGCGACAGGATTTATGCGCTGAGCGGACGCGGCAGCGGCGCGTCGCGGGTCTGGGCTTACAACCCGATCGAGAACGACTGGAGCGCGACCGGCGATGCAATGCCGAGCCCGCGTGTCGCCGCTGCATATGTCGAAGTCGATGGTCGCATCTACGTGATCGGCGGTCTTGTGAACGGCGTTGCGACTGACCGGGTGGATATCTTCGATCCGGCAAGCGGGCGCTGGCAAAGCGGGCCGCGGTTGCCGTCTCCGCGTTCCGGCCATGTGGCGGCCCTTATGGATGGCCGCATCCATGTCACGGGCGGGGAACTCCGCCGTCCGCCGCGTACTTACGGCGATCACTTCGTGCTCGATCTTGCCAGTGGTTCCTGGAGCAAGGCGCCGCCGATGCCGACGCCGCGCCACGGCGCGGTGGCGGCGGCATCCGGCGACAAGTTCGTGGTTGTCGGCGGTAGTCCGGGAGCGGGGGTCTACACGGTCTTTACCGAGTCCGACGTCGTCGATATCTATTCCACGGAGTAATCCCCGGTCTGCCCCATTTGAGGTAATGACTGCGGGACAAGGGCGCGGCAAAGTCGCCCGGCAAAAAACAGGGAAACGAAGATGCTTGCCAACGATTACCCCTCGCTCGATTTTGATCTGGGCGAAACAGCCGACATGATCCGCGATACGGTGCGCGCATTCACAGCCGACAAGATTACGCCGCGCGCGGCGGATATCGACAGAACGAACGAGTTTCCCCGCGACCTCTGGCCGGAGCTTGGCGAACTCGGTCTCCTCGGGATCACCGTCGAGGAAGAGTATGGCGGTACGGGGCTCGGTTATCTCGAACATGTCGTTGCGATGGAGGAGATCAGCCGTGGTTCCGCGAGCGTCGGTCTTTCCTATGGCGCGCATTCCAATCTCTGTGTGAACCAGCTCCGCCGTTGGGGCACCGATGCGCAGAAGCGCAGATATCTGCCGAAACTCATGTCGGGTGAACATGTCGGCTCGCTTGCGATGTCGGAGGCCGGTTCGGGCTCGGATGTCGTTTCGATGCGTCTGAAGGCGGAGAAACGCGGCGACCGCTTCGTGCTCAACGGCACGAAGATGTGGATTACCAATGCACCCGACGCCGACACGCTGATTGTCTATGCAAAGACGGACGCGGCGGCGGGCCCCAAGGGCATCACGCCCTTTCTGATCGAGAAGGGTTTCAAGGGATTTTCGGTCGGACAGAAGCTCGACAAGCTCGGCATGCGCGGGTCGTCGACGGCGGAACTCGTTTTCGAAAATTGCGAGGTGCCGGAAGAGAACGTGCTCGGCAAGCTGAATGAAGGCGTGCGCGTGCTGATGTCCGGCCTCGACTATGAGCGCGCGGTGCTTGCCGCCGGTCCGCTCGGCATCATGCAGGCCTGTATGGATGCTGTCGTGCCATACGTTCACGAACGCAAGCAGTTCGGGGAGCCCATCGGTACTTTCCAGCTCATGCAGGGCAAGCTCGCCGACATGTACTCGACCATGAACGCCTGCCGCGCCTACGTCTATGCGGTGGCGAAGGCCTGTGACCGGGGGCAGACGACGCGCAAGGACGCGGCCGGTGCGATCCTTTATGCGGCCGAGAAGGCAACCTGGATGGCGCTCGAGGCGATCCAGGCGCTTGGCGGCAACGGTTATATCAACGATTATGCGACGGGCCGCCTGCTGCGTGACGCGAAACTCTACGAGATCGGTGCAGGCACGAGCGAAATCCGCCGTATGCTCATCGGCCGCGAACTCTTCAACGAGACGGCATGATGCCGGACACGTATCGGCTACTCGGTGGCCCCGGATCGCCCTATTCACACAAGCTTCGCTCGGTTCTGCGATACCGCCATTTGCCGCATCGCTGGATCGTGCCGCTGGGTGCGTTTCGAGGCAGCGGTTCGCTTGGCGAGGGAACGGAAATAGCGGCTGCCGGCAAGACGCAGGTTCCTGTCATCCAGTTTCCGGACGATGGTTCCTATCACTCGGATTCGACGCCAATCATCGATGAGCTCGAGAAACGCCATCCGGGTGAGCGTTCGGTTATCCCCGGCGATTCCGGCACGGCTTTTCTCGCGCGGATCATCGAGGAAGCTTCGGACGAATGGTTGCCGCTACCCATGTTTGACTATCGCTGGAACGAGGCGGAGGATCGCCTGTTCTGTTCGCGCCGTCAGATGGCCGGTTGGCTCGGCGCAGTGCCGGAAGCCGAGCTCGGGGAGGCAGCAAAAACATTCCTCGCGCGGCAGGAGCATCTGCGTGAACTTCTCGGTGGAACGGCGGAGAACCGGCCGCTTCTGCAATCGACCTATGAAGAGCTGATGTCCGCAATGGAAGCGCATCTTGCGACACAGCTTTTCCTTTTTGGGTCGCGTCCGTCGATTGCGGACTTCGGTCTCTACGGTCAGCTCAGCCAGTATGCGGTCGATCCGACGACCTCGAAGTTGATGAAGCAGAAGGCCGTGCGGCTCTTCCAGTGGGTGCAGTTGATGGACGACGCCTCGGGTGTCGACGGCGAGTGGAGCGCGCCCGATGTGCCCCTTTCCATTGGCGCACAGGGTCTGCTCAAGCTCGCGGGCGAGGTGGCGTTGCCGATGCTGCAGGCGGCGGCCGACGCGCATGTCGCTGGCAGGGATTTCCAGCCAATGGTGGCGGAGATCCGCGGCCGTGGTTTCAAGACCATCGCGCGGCCCTATCAGGCGCATACGCTGCTCTGGCTGAAGGCGGCTCATGCCGCGCTCGACGGCGCCGCGAAGGCGCGTATCGAACCGGCGCTTGCCGAAAGCGGTTGTCTCCCCTGGCTGTCCTTCCGCGAGGGCGAGGCGGAAAAGACGCCGCCTTACGGCATGGCCTGAGGCTGCTTCATCAGTTTCAGCGCACGGAAGATGGCCGGCGCGATCCATGTAGCGTAGAGCCCCATCACGGTGACGGCGATATAGCCGGTGATCGCTTCCGGAAGGCCGATGGCGGTGCCGCCGCTCATCAGGCCCGCGCGGAGCATGAAGAGCCCGATAATTCCGCCGACCGCCATGACGATGCGGAGCCACCAGGCCGGAAGCACCGGCTCTTCCGGCGCCGCCTTGCGGTCGAGCGCGGCACCCGCGAACCAGCCGAAGAGCAGGAACAGGACCGAGGCGATGCCCGTCGGATCCTCGCCGTTTGGCCAAATGACCCAGAGGATCGGGATCGCAACGAGGATCACCGCGAAGTCGATCCAGGCCGGAAGTTGCCGCCAGCGCGCCACCACGTTCTCGTGAACAAGGACAGCGAATATCGCGAGGCTGACGAGGCCGAGTGCGATGCCGGCGAGCACGTCTTCCACGTCGTGGACACCGAGATAGAGGCGGCTGAAGCAGACCCCGGCGGCAATGAAGGCCGCCGCAGCCCACGCCCATGGGCGCCTGATCTCGTAGGCGAGCCAGAACCACATCGCGATGGCGACTTGTGCGTGGCCGGAGGGAAGGCCGTAGGAATCCGCCACACGATCGCTGTCGAGCTGGAAGGCGGGGTCCGGGCGGGCATCCTGCCAGAAGTCTTTCAGCCAGCTGTTCATGACCGCGACCAAAGCGATCAGGACCGTCAGCCGAGTGAAGACCTTGCGGTCCCAGAGCCAGTAACCGATCGGCAGGAAGATCAGGAAAAAGGGGGTGTAGCCGAGAAACGTGAAGCCGTTGAAGATTGTTGTTGCGACGTCGCTGCGCAGCGGCAACACCCAGCTCAAATCATGTAGGAAACCTTCCACCACTTTCTCCCTTCTCTTCTCTGCCTGTTTGGCAAAGCTCGTTTCTGGGCTAGGTTTCCCAACGAATCCCGCCTCTTTTCCGTCAGTCTAGCTGTGGAGCTCACCCAATGTCACAAACCAGTCATGAAACGGACCCCGTCGTCATCGTCAGCGCGGCGCGGACGCCTATGGGCGGATTTCAGGGTGCTCTTTCTGGCAAGACCGGGCCGGAGCTCGGTGCAATCGCCGTTCAGGGGGCTGTCGAGCGGGCAGGGCTCTCTCCGACAGCAGTTGACGAGGTGCTGATGGGCTGCGTCCTGTCGGCCGGTCTCGGCCAGGCGCCGGCGCGGCAGGCTGCTCTCGGGGCCGGGCTCGACATGGGTACGCCGTGCACGACGGTGAACAAGATGTGCGGCTCTGGCATGAAGGCCGTGATGATGGCGCATGACGCGATCCTCGGCGGTAATGCGGAAGTTGCGGTCGCGGGAGGGCTCGAAAGCATGACGAATGCGCCCTACCTCCTGCCCAAGGCGCGCGGTGGCATGCGGCTCGGCCATGGCGAGGTGAAGGACCATATGTTCCTGGACGGGCTGGAAGACGCCTATGAAGGCCGCCTGATGGGCTTCTATGCCGAAGAGACGGCAAAGCACTATCAGTTCACGCGCGAACAGCAGGACGCCTATGCGGTCGGGTCCCTCTCCCGTGCCAGAAAGGCGGTTGAGGGCGGGACCTTCTCCCACGAGATCGTGCCGGTGGAGATGAAGACGAAGAAGGGTGCTGTAGAGGTGGTAAACGACGAGCAGCCTCTTACGGCCGATCCCGAAAAAATCCCCACCCTGAAGCCCGCCTTCTCGGCGGGCGGCTCGGTAACGGCCGCAAATTCCAGTTCGATTTCGGACGGTGCGGCGGCGCTCGTGCTGATGCGTCTTTCTGAGGCCGAACGCCGCGGCCTCACGCCGCTCGCCGCTATTCGCGGCCAGACCATGCATGCGCAGGAACCCGCCTGGTTCTCGACGGCACCCGTCGGTGCCATCTCGAAGCTCATGGAAAAGACCGGTTGGTCGAAGAACGAGGTCGACCTTTGGGAAGTGAACGAGGCCTTTGCCGTGGTCGCAATGGCCGCGATCAAGGAACTCGGCCTTAGCCACGACAACATGAATATCTATGGCGGTGCCTGTGCGCTTGGTCATCCGATCGGTGCATCCGGCGCGCGGATCATGGTGACGCTGCTCAATGCGCTGAAGCAGACGGATACGAAGCGGGGCGTTGCTTCGCTCTGTATCGGCGGTGGCGAGGCGACAGCGATCGCGATCGAGCGGCTGAACTAGGCGGCGGCCTTTCCGAGCGTGTTCTTCACATGCTCGGCAAGCGCGATCAGGCCGTTCAGCGGGCGGATCAACACCTCGATATGGGCCATCTCGCCCCTGTCGTTCACGGTAATGCGGTCGATACCCTTCAGCTTCTTGTCGCCGATGCGCGTTTCGAATTCGAGGATGATCTCGTTCCCGTCCACCCATTCCTTGGTGTAGATGAAATCCTCGAAGCCCTGGATCACCGCGTTCAGAATGGCCGTCACATAGGGTTTCGACTGCTTGGGCGTATAGAAGGCGGGCGAGGAAATCATCGCATCTTCCGCGACCAGCGCATCGAGCAACGCCGGGTCCTGCTTCTCCACGAAGGCGTACCAGCGGTTGAGAAAGTCTCTCGCTTCGTTGGACATGTTGTCCTCCCGGGGATTATTTCAGCACGCCCTGAAGCACCAGCCGCGTGTGAATGTCGATCAGCGTTTTCCGGTCGATCCGGCCTTTGGCATCGTACCATGTGCAGATGCCGGTCAGCATGGCGAGGATGGCGTATGCGCTGACAGCTATGTCCTCAATTTTGAACAGCCGCTTCGCCGCTCCACGTTCGAGGATGCCGCAGAGCCGATCCTCATAGGTCCGGCGCAAGGCAACGATCTTCTTCCTGTTCTTCGGTTCGAGGCTCCTGAGTTCCGACGAGCCGATGAAGACCTCGCGCTTGCGCTCGATATGATAGGTGAGGTGGAAGGCAATGAACGCCTTCAGTTCGTCCAGCGGATCGCTGATGCCCTCCAGAGCATCGTCAGCGCTCGCCAGCAGCGTCACCATGTGGTTGTGGATGAGATCGAAGAGGAGATCCTGTTTTGTCTCTATGTGGTTGTAGAGGGAGCCGGGCTGGAGGCCGACGCGGGTTGCGAGCTGGCGCAGGCTCATCGCCTCGAAGCCATGTTCATGAATGAGATCGAGGCCTGCCTCGCGGATGGCGGCGAGGGTCTTCTTGCCTGAGGAGCCTGCCGTTCGGGTCAATGGGAGATGTCCTCAATCCGGGTCTTGCCGAAGCCTGAATACGAACGTATGATCGTTTTTATAAAAAATCCAGTCTGGAGTGGATGGCCGTGGCGGTTCTGAAAACAAGCGTTAACACGCGGGATGCCCGTTTCAAGGAAAACGCAGAGGCAATGGCGGCCCTGACTGCCGCGCTGAAGGAGGAGAGGGCGGCAGCCGCGCTGGGCGGCGACGAGCGCTCCCGCGAGCGGCACGTCTCGCGCGGCAAGATGCTGCCGCGCGAACGCGTCTACGGGCTGATCGATCCGGGAACGCCGTTTCTGGAATTGTCACCGATGGCGGCGCACGGCATGTATGGCGAGGCGATCAACGCCGCCGGCATCATCACGGGCATCGGCCGCATAGCGGGGCAGGAATGCGTCATCGTTTGCAACGATGCGACGATCAAGGGCGGTACCTATTATCCCGTCACAGTGAAGAAGCATCTCCGCGCGCAGGAGGTCGCGCTCGAGAACAATCTGCCGTGCTTCTATCTCGTGGATTCCGGCGGCGCGAACCTGCCCAACCAGGCGGATATCTTCCCGGACCGTGAGCATTTTGGCCGCATCTTCTACAATCAGGCACGCATGTCCGCGAAGGGCATCCCGCAGATCGCTGTCGTGATGGGGTCCTGTACGGCGGGTGGGGCTTACGTTCCGGCCATGTCCGACGAAACCGTCATCGTGCGCAAACAGGGTACGATCTTTCTCGGCGGGCCGCCGCTGGTGAAGGCGGCGACCGGCGAGGTGGTGACAGCGGAAGACCTCGGCGGGGCGGATGTCCATTCGCGCAAGTCCGGTGTCACCGATCACTACGCCGTGGACGATGCTCATGCGCTTGCCATTGCGCGTCAGATCGCGGGCACGCTCAACCGGAAGAAGTCGGTCGCCATTCCGCTCGCCGAGCCCCGCGATCCGCTCTACGACATGTCAGAGCTCGACGGTGTGGTGCCTTATTCGCTCTCGATCCAGTACGACGTGCATGAGGTGATTGCGCGGCTGGTCGACGGCTCCGACTTCGATGAATTCAAGAAGCTCTATGGGACCACGCTCGTCTGCGGCTTTGCCCATATCCACGGGATACCGGTCGGCATCGTCGCGAATAACGGTATTCTCTTTTCGGAATCGGCACTCAAAGCGGCGCATTTCATCGAGCTATGCTGCCAGCGCAAGGTACCGCTTCTTTTCCTCCAGAACATTGCGGGTTTCATGGTGGGCCGGGAATACGAGACGGGCGGCATCGCGAAGGATGGCGCCAAGATGGTGACGGCGGTTGCCTCCGCCAATGTGCCGAAGGTGACGCTCATCATCGGCGGTTCCTACGGGGCGGGGAACTACGGCATGTGCGGTCGTGCCTATTCGCCCCGCTTCCTGTTTACCTGGCCGAATGCGCGCATTTCCGTCATGGGCGGCGAGCAGGCGGCGAGTGTTCTCGCGACGGTCCATCGCGACGCCGACAAGTGGACGCTGGAGGACGAGGAAAAATTCAAGGCGCCGATCCGTGCCAAGTATGACGAGGAGGGACATCCTTATTTCGCGACAGCGCGGCTCTGGGACGACGGCATCATCGCGCCCTCCGAAACCCGCCGCGTTCTGGCACTTGCCTTTTCCGCTGCACTCAACGCGCCGATACCGGAGACGCCCTTCGGCGTCTTCCGGATGTGAGGAGAGGATAAATGTTCAAATCCCTCCTGATCGCCAATCGCGGCGAAATCGCCGTCCGCATCATCCGCACCGCGCGGCGCATGGGTCTCAAGACCATCGCCGTCTATTCCGACGCGGATGCCAACGCTTATCATGTAGCGGAGGCCGATGAGGCCTACCGGATCGGTCCCGCACCCGTGGGCGAAAGCTACCTCAGGGTCGAGGCCATTCTGGACGCCTGCGCACGCTCCGGCGTAGAAGCCGTTCACCCCGGTTACGGGTTTCTCTCCGAAAATGCGGGCTTCGCGGAAGCATGCGAGAAGGCAGGGCTTGTCTTTGTCGGTCCACCGGCCCGCGCCATCACGGCGATGGGGCTGAAAGACGCTGCCAAGGCGCTCATGGAGAAGGCGGGTGTGCCTGTTGTCCCCGGCTATCACGGGGATAACCAGGACGGAGACTTCCTCGCCGAACAGGCGGAGAAAATCGGCTATCCGGTGCTCATCAAGGCCGTGGCCGGCGGTGGCGGCAAGGGCATGCGCCGTGTCGATGACCCGGCTGATTTCGCGAAGGAATTGAAGAGCGCGCAGCGTGAGGCGGGTTCCGCCTTTGGCGACGAGCGTGTGCTGGTCGAGAAATATGTCGCCCGGCCGCGTCATATCGAAATCCAGGTCTTTGCGGACAGCCACGGGCAGGCGGTATCGCTTCACGAACGCGATTGCTCGCTGCAGCGCCGCCACCAGAAGGTGATCGAGGAGGCGCCCGCCCCCGGCATGCCGGCAGAGATGCGGAAGGCGATGGGCGAGGCGGCCGTCGCAGCCGCCAAGGCAATCGGTTATCGAGGTGCCGGAACGGTCGAGTTCATTGCCGACGCGAGCGACGGACTGAAGCCGGACGGCTTCTGGTTCATGGAGATGAACACGCGCCTGCAGGTGGAGCATCCGGTGACGGAGGCGATCACCGGGCAGGACCTCGTGGAGTGGCAGATTCGCGTTGCGTCGGGGGAGCACCTGCCGCTTGTGCAGAAGGATATACCGCTCAAGGGGCATGCCGTCGAAGCGCGCCTCTATGCAGAGGACCCGGCTAAGAAGTTCTTTCCATCGACGGGCAAGCTGCTTCGGCTCCGGACACCCGCCAACATGCCCCATGTCCGGACCGATATGGGCGTGCGCGAGGGCGACGAGGTCAGCATGTTCTATGACCCGATGATCGGGAAGATTATCGCGCATGGCGAGACAAGGCTGATTGCGCTCCGCACGCTCAGGGGATTTCTCTCGCGAATGGAAGTGGCGGGGCCGAAGACCAATCTCGCATTCCTTGCCGCCGTGATGGGTCACGAAGCCTTCATGGCCGGGGATATCGACACGGGCTTCATCGACCGGCATCTCGACGAGCTCGTTCCGGCGGGCGGTGTGGAGCGGCGCGTGCTGGCGCTTGGTGTCGCCGCGCAGATGCTCATGCGGCGGAGCCAATTGGGAAAATCGCAAGGAACGGGAGACGAGCTGCATTCACCCTGGACAGCGAGCGACGGCTGGATTCTCGGCGGTCATCGCAGCGAGACGCTGAAGTTTGTCGTGGCCGGAGAACAGGTTGCGCTTGCCGTGACGCCCGAGGATAGCGGCTGGCGCATTGCCGGTGTGGACGACAACGATATTCTCGCCTCCGCAACGCTCGATGATGATCGTGTGTTGACGGCGACCGTTGACGGGGTGAGGCTTGTCGCTGCCTGTGTGCCGAAAGGAGCGGGCTTTGTCCTTGTGTATGAAGGATCGGCAACGGAATTCGAAATCGTCGATCCGCTTGATGTCGATGTGGTTTCGGATGCAGATACGGGCGCGCTGAAGGCACCGATGCCGGGCAAGATCGTCCAGGTCCTCGCCGAGCCCGGCGCGAAGGTCAGGAAGGGCGCTGCACTGATCGTGATGGAAGCGATGAAGATGGAGCAGACACTGGTGGCGGGAACAGATGCGGTGATCGCCGACGTTCACGTCGGCGTGGGAGACCAGGTCGAGGCCGGAGCAGCGCTTGTCGGTTTCGAGGAGCAGGTGGGGTGACGGTCCACCTGGTGAAGCTTTGTGTCGGTGCAGACGATATCGCGGACCTTGCCGGATGGCAGGCAGAGCGTCTCGCCGAAAAGAAGAAGCTGAAACAGCCGCAGGTGCTCGCGCATGTGACCCGCATGACGCCGAAGCGGGCAGACGAGTTGCTTGCGGGCGGCTCTCTCTATTGGGTGATGAAGGGCGTCATCCGCTGCCGCCAGAAGCTTATCGGTATCGAACCTTTCACGGACAATGAGGGGATCGGCCGCTGCCGTCTGGTGCTCGACAACGAAATCGTTCCGACGAGGCGGCAGGAAAGGCGGCCCTTTCAGGGCTGGCGCTATCTCGCCGCTAAGGATGCGCCACCCGACGTGGAGAAGGGCGAGGCGGAGGACGATATGCCCGAAGAGATGCGCCGGGAGCTCGAAGAGCTTGGGCTCATCTGACCCCGCCCGAATGGACGGGTGACAGGACAGCTCTCCCGTGCTGGTGTCGAGAAAACACAATGAGGGAGGGAAGAATGCGGCGCGATATCGAGTTCAAGACGGAAGACGGGGTTACGCTTCGCGGCTGGTTCTACCAGGGCAAGGGGACGAAAGGACCCGCGCCGACGGTGGTGATGGCACATGGCTTTTCCGGCGTGAAGGAGATGTATCTCGACGACTTCGCGGAATTCTTCGCAGAGGAGGGGATATCCTCGCTCGTCTACGATCACCGCAATTGCGGGGCGAGCGATGGGGCGCCGCGCGGCCACCTCGATCCGCGCGAGCAGATCGACGGATATCGCGACGCCATCACCCATGCGCAGACGATGGACGAGGTCGATCCGGGGCGCATCGGCATTTGGGGTTCGAGCTATTCGGGCGGTCACGTGCTTGTCGTCGGTGCGATCGACCGGCGCGTCAAATGCGTGGTCTCGCAGGTACCCTTGGTTGCGGGGCTTGAATCCGCGCGGCGGCTCATTCGCGGCGATCACTGGAAGGCGCTCCGTGCAGGCTTCGAGGCGGACCGGGCGGCGCGGATGAAGGGTGAGCCGCATGCGCGTATCCCTGTGACAGCGCCAGAAGGCGAACCCTGCGCGCTGCCGACGGCAGATACCTATGAGTTCTTCACCGAGTTCACGAAATCGAATTCGACGAGCTGGGAAAACGATGTGACCGTGCAATCGGTCGAACTTTTCACGGAATACGAGCCGGGCATCTACGTCTCTCGCATCTCGCCGACGCCGCTGCTGCTCGTTGCTGCATTAGGGGATCATCTGACGCCCTACGACATGACGGCGCGTACCTACGAAGAGGCGCTGGAGCCCAAGAAGTTCCTGCAGCTACCCTGCGGCCATTTCGAGGCCTACACGGGCGACATGTTCAAGATGTCCGCGCCTGTGCAGCGGGACTGGTTCAAGACTCATCTCTGAGGTCTGGACTCAGACCGGCATGTTGTCAATGAGGCGGGTCTTGCCAATTTTCGCTGCGACGAGGATGCGGGCGTCCCCCGTCGGTCTGTCGTCCGGAAAGGGCGCGAGGGAGGAGGCGTCGCGGATTTCGAGGTAGTCGAGCTTGCTGAAGCCGAGCGCGAGGATGCGTTTGCCGCCTTCGGCCGTCGCCTCCGATATCGGCGCGCCCTTTGTCACGGCGTCGGCCGTCTCGCGCAGGATCACATTGAGTTGCCCGGCGGCCTTCCGCTCATCGGGCGTGAGGTAGACATTGCGGGACGACATGGCGAGGCCGTCCGCCTCGCGCATGATCGGGCCGCCGAGGATTTCGACGGGAATGTCGAGATCCGTCACCATGCGACGGATCACCATGAGCTGTTGCCAGTCCTTTTCTCCGAAGATGGCAATGTCCGGCAAGGCGCGGAGGATAAGCTTGGCGACGACGGTGGCGACGCCCGCGAAATGCGTCGGGCGGAACGTGCCCTCAAGCGGCTCTGTGACACCAGTGAGCGAGACGGTGGTAGAGAACCCTTCCGGATACATGTCGGCCGCATCCGGCGCGAAGATGAGGTCTGCCTTGCCTTCGAGCCGTGCGGCATCCGTCGCCTCTGTCCGGGGATAAGCGGAGAAATCCTCGTTCGGCGCGAATTGTGTCGGGTTGACGAAGATCGAGACGA
Organism: Parvibaculum sp.; assembly: GCA_017642695.1. Lineage (GTDB taxonomy): Bacteria > Pseudomonadota > Alphaproteobacteria > Parvibaculales > Parvibaculaceae > Parvibaculum. The sequence goes on from JAEPQD010000002.1 coordinate 928,247, forward strand.
CGACGCGGTCCGTCTTCTTTCGGGCGAGATCGACCAGGGAGACATGCCCGTCATGCAGTGCGCCCATGGTCGGCACGAGCGCGACGCTCAGACCCTCTTTGCGCCATTCGGCTACTGCCGCGCGGAGATCGGCGGCGGAGCGCGCGACGGGGATTTTGTAGCTTACGGTATCAAGCGACATGAAGGGACCTCCCGGAATCCGGCGGAAGATAGCGGCAGGGCAAAGCGAACTCAATTGGCGCTCGTTTTCGGGTTTTTGAGCCTCATATCCCTCCCATGAAGGACATTCTCTTGATTGTGGCGGTCCTTGGATTGGCGTCCGTCGCCGCTCAGGTGAAGGGCCCGACGTCGCCGGAAGCGCCGCCGCTTGCGACGATCGGAAATCCGGCGCCGCAGGCCGAGCCTTACCGAAGTTTCGTACCTGGCCATAAGAGCAAATATGGCGGCTGGGTCAGGCCCTATTACAAGGAAGGTGGCGCCTTGCCGCCGGTGTCTCCGACGGAGGAGTCAAACGGCTATATTCCCGGTCACTACGACAGCGACGGAAACTGGGTGCCGGGCCGCCCGCAATAGGCATCAGGCGAGCCGGCCCTCGATGGCGTTCGAATAGAGCGTTTCGTAGGCCGCAACAGTCATCGGCACGGGGTTGCCACCGTTCGAGGGGTCCTCAAGCGCCATGGCGGCTGCCTCCGGGATGATGTCCATGTCGACGCCGATCTCCTTCAGCGTGTTCGGAATGCCGACTTCCTCGCGAAGTGTCAGCACCCAGTCCACGAAGCCGCCGAAGCTCTGGTCCTTGAGACCGAGATAACGGGCCGCCGCCGTCAGCTTTTCGTCGATCGCGGCCTTGTTGTGCACGAGCACGTAGGGCATGACGACCGCGTTGGTAAGACCGTGATGCGTGCCGCGGAGCGAGGAGCAGGGGTGGCTCATCGCATGCATCGAGCCGAGCCCCTTCTGGAACGCGGTTGCGCCCATAGAAGACGCCGCGAGCATAAAGGCGCGCGCCTCCACATTGCTGCCGCGCTTCGTCGCTTCCGGCAGCCATTCCTTGCAGAGCCGCATTCCTTCGAGCGCGACGCCCTGGGCGAGCGGATGCCAGAAAGGCGAGCACCAGGCTTCGAGATTATGCGAGAGAGCGTCCATGCCTGTCGCCGCCGTGATGTGAGGTGGGAGGCCTGTCGTAAGCTCCGGGTCGCAAATCACATCGACCGGCATCATCTTCGGATGGAAGATGATCTTTTTCGTGTGGTCGCTCTCGTCGGTGATGACGGCCGCTCGGCCGACTTCGGAACCTGTTCCGGCCGTTGTCGGAACGGCGATCACGGGCGCGATGCCGTTCGGGTCCGCGCGCGTCCACCAGTCCTCGCGGTCTTCGTAATCCCACATGGGCCGGGTCTGACCGGACATGAAGGCGATGGCCTTGCCGGCATCCATGGCGCTGCCGCCGCCGACAACGATGACGCCGTCATGCTTGTTGTTGCGGAAAACCTTGAGTCCCGCTTCGACGTCGGCGCCGACGGGGTTCGGGTGAACGTCGGTGAAGAGCGCCGGCGGAATGCCGTTCTTTTCGAGAAGCGCCAGTGCGTCCGCGATCATGGGCAGCGGCTTCAGGCCCGGATCGGTCACGAGGAGCGGACGGTTTATCCCCGCCGCCGAACAGGCTGCAGCCAACTCCTGAATGCGCCCCGGCCCGAAGCGCATTTTTGTCGGGAAGTTCCAGTTGCCGGCGAGGCTTGGATAGGTGTCGATCATTTGGTTCTGGTTCTCAGGTGGTAGCTCTTGGGCCGTGTCAGATGTTCGTAGCCGACGCGGGACAGCGTCGCACCGCGGCCAGTGTCCTTGACGCCGGTCCAGGCGAGAGCAGGGTCGAGATAATCGCAGCGGTTCAGAAAGAAGGTGCCAGTGTCGACCTGTTCGCCGATCTTCTCCCCGGCCTCGTCGTCTTCCGTCCAGACGGATGCTGTAAGCCCGTAGGGGCTGTCGTTCATCAGCGTGATGGCCTCCTCGTCTGAGGTCACTTTCATGATGCCGATAACGGGCCCGAAGGTTTCCTCCCGCATGACGTCCATCTGGTGGTTCACGTCGACCAGCACTTCGGGACCGAGGTAGGGCGTTCCTTGCTTCGATGCAGGGAAGTGGCTCTCGCCTATCAGGGCGCGGGCGCCCGCGCGTTTCGCCTGCTCGATCTGTCCGCGCACGAAAGTGGCGGCGGATGCCCGCACCATGGGGCCGATGGTCGTGTCCGGATCGAGCGGGCTTCCGAGTTTGTATTTCTTCGTCAGATCCACGAAGCCCTCGACGAAGTCGTCGTAGACGTCCGCATGAACATAGAGCCGCTCCTTGCCGCAGCAGGACTGGCCGGAGTTGAAATAAGCGCCATCGACGAGGTTCTCGATAGCGAAGGGCAGGTTCGCGTCCTTCCGGACATAGGCGGGGTCCTTGCCGCCCAGTTCGAGCCCTATATCGATGAAACGGTCGGCAGCGGCTCGTACCACCGCGTGACCGCCCGACACCGAGCCGGTAAAGACCACGTGTCCGGTACGCGGATCCGCGATGGTCCGCTCCGTCATCTGGTGGCTCATGTGCAGGACCTGGAACAGTCCGTCGGGCGCTCCCGCTTTCGCAAAGGCCTCGGCGAAACGTTCGGCGCAAAGCGGGGTCTGACCGGAATGCTTCAGGATGACCGCGTTGCCGGCCATGATTGCAGGGACCACCGAATTGACCGCAATCAGGTAGGGGTAATTCCAGGCCGCGACAGCAAGAACGACACCGACCGGTTCTCGCCGGACCCAGCGGCGGAAGCCTTCCTTGGGCCCGGCGTCGATATCGGCCAGCGCGTCGCCCGCGATGGCGATCATGTAACGTGCCCGTTCTTCGAAGCCTCTGAGTTCGCCCGCGCCGTAGGCCACAGGGCGGCCCATCTGCCAGGCGAGTTCAGGGACGATCTCGTCCTTCATGGCGAGAAACGCCTCGACGAAGCGCAGGCAGAGCGCTGCTCGCTCGGCGACAGGTACGAACTTCCAGGCTGCCTGTGCCGCCTTCGCGGCTGCCAGCGTGCCGTCCACCTCCGGCCATTCGGCCAAGGGCCGTTCTGCGTAAACGCTTCCGTCGACCGGGGATGTAACTTTCAGAACTTCGCTCATCCGCGTTCAAATCCTCTCAGCAATTCCCAGTCAGTGACACGGCGCTCATATTCCTTCTGCTCCCAGCGTCCGGTATGGAGATAGTGTTCGACAACGTCCTCTCCGAGGGCGGCGCGGAGCGTATCCGACTTTTCGAGTTCTGTAAGGGCGTCACGAAGGTTTTTCGGCAGTGAGGGGATGCCGGCGCCGCCATAGGCATCGCCCGAAAATTCCGGTTCCAGCGACAACTTCTGTTCGACCCCGGCGACCCCGGCGGCGAGCAGCGCCGCGTAAGCGAGATAGGGATTGAGATCCGCCCCGCCAATGCGGCATTCGATGCGAAGGCTCTTTTCCCGTCCGCACATGCGGAAGCCGGCTGTGCGGTTGTCGTTCGACCAGACGATGTTGGTGGGAGCAAAAGAGCCATCAACGAAACGTTTGTAAGAATTGACCGTAGGCGCAAGGAAGTAGGTGAGTTCTCGCGCGTGCCGCAGCTGCCCGGCCAGAAAGTTCTGGCAAAGCTCCGACATACCGTGCGGCTCCGACTTTTCCTCAAAGAAATGGGCCGCCTTTGCCTTTTCATCCCATAGCGACATGTGGATGTGGCAGGAAGAACCGGCGAGTTCGTAGTTCCACTTCGCCATGAAGGTCACGGCCTTGCCATGAAGCCAGGCTATTTCCTTGATGCCGTTTTTCAGGACGGTATGGCGATCCGCCATTTCCAGCGCTTCGGCGTAGCGGACGTTGATCTCCTCCTGACCCGGACCCCATTCGCCTTTCGAGTTCTCGACCGGGATCCCCGCGCCTTCGAGGCCGGTGCGGATCGCTCTCATGATCCCTTCTTCCTTGCTGGTGGCGAAGATGTGGTAGTCCTCGATGTACCAGTTCGGTGTTTTCAGGTCGCGATATCGCTTTTCGTGGGCGCTCTCATAACTGTCGTCGAAAAGATAGAACTCCAGTTCAGAGGCCATGAAAGCCTTCATTTTCATCGCGGCCACACGCTTCAGTTGCTTCTTGAGAATCGAGCGCGGCGCGTGCGGCACGTCCTCGCCATTGTGGTCAACGGTGTCGCAGATAACGAGGGCGGTACCGGGCAGCCACGGAACGCGGCGGAGTGTCGAAAGATCGGGCTTCAGTGCGAAGTCGCCATAGCCCTGGGCCCAGCTAGCCGCCTTGTAGCCCGGGACCGGCTCCATGTCGGTATCCACGGTGAGTAGATAGTTGCAGGCGTGTGTTTCATGAACGCCGGTATCGAGAAAGAACGGAGCCGCCATTCGCTTTCCGACCAGCCGCCCCTGCATGTCGGGCATCGCCATTACGACAGTGTCGATTTCTCCCTCAGAGACGAGATCGGAGAGCTGGTCGAGGGTGAGCATGCCGTTCATTCAAAGTATCCCGGATGTTGTCGCCAAAATGGGGGAGGGCAGCAATGTCCCGCGCCCCGCCTGTCAGGTCTCCTGAGTGTAGCCGCAGGAACGGGGGAGGCTGCAAGTGGCGTTACGTCAAGACATGGGATGGGAGCGCGTCGCGCGGTTGACGCTTGAGGTGCCAGCACCCAAACTCCGCGCGATTCGACCGTTATTGTCGTATTGGCGGGAGTTGGCGGGGCTTATGACAGACGTCTTGCGGGAACGTGTGCCCGCCCACGTAATTGTGCTTGGAAATGAAAAGGGCGGTTCGGGCAAGACGACCACCGCCATGCACGTTATCGCTTATCTGCTTCAATCGGGGTTCCGGGTCGGTTCGATCGATCTGGACGGGCGGCAGAGGTCGCTCACGCGGTATGTCGAGAACAGAAAAGCATGGGCCGAGGCTGCCAACGTCAATCTTGTAATGCCTGACCACGCGGTCCTTATGAAATCGGCGGCTGACACCGTTGCGGAGGCTAATGCGGCCGAGGAAGCCGAACTGGATACGACTATCGAGCGCCTTGCGGCCGAAAACGATTTTCTGGTCATCGATTGTCCGGGAAGTGACAGCCATCTCTCGCGGCTTGGTCATGCCCGGGCCGATACGCTGATCACGCCGATGAACGACAGTTTTGTCGATTTCGATCTGCTGGGCCGGGTTGATCCTCAAACCTACCGAATCAAGGGTCCGAGCGTTTACAGTGAAATGGTCTGGGAAAGCCGCAAGCGGCGTGCTGTCCGAGATGGCGGAGAAATTGACTGGATTGTCGTCAGAAACCGCCTGTCACACCTGGACGCGAAGAACAAACGGCGGGTAGAGGCGGTCCTCACTGCGCTTGCGGACCGGATCGGTTTTCGCAGTGGTCCCGGATTTGGGGAACGCGTTATTTTCCGCGAGATGTTCCCGTCTGGCCTGACATTGCTCGACCTGAGAGAAGAGGGCGTCGATACCCAGATGTCCATGTCCCACGTAGCGGCGCGCGCAGAAGTGCGGGCGCTGGTCGAGGCGCTACAACTTCCGGTGTGACGATGGAGACGGCGCTGCGCTAGCCGCGCCGCTTTTCCTTGTTTTCAGCCGATTGCGGCAACGCCCAGTTGGTGGGCGGGATCGGAATGCATTGTATTGCTTGTCGCGCAAGCCGGCCGCACGCGTTCCGGGCAGCCTCTTCACCCTCGAAACCACCAAATCGCGAACGATAGAGCGTACGTTTGTCGGCAGTCTTGACCGGAATAGTCACGGGCACAGCTTCGCCGAGTTCCGACGGCGCGGCGCGCATTGCCTTGCGGATGCTGTCCACGGCATCCGACTGCTCGGCATAGGCACCGATCTGAATGATCCAGGTTCCTTCCGGGATCAATGGATCGCCTTCGCGCCAAGTGTGGGCTGCAGCCGGTTCCGTTCGTGCGGGATCGTTTGCCGCCGTGCGAAGCAGAGGATTGGCTGCGGCATCCGGGCTGACGCTGGCGTTTGCGGGCGCTACCAGGAAGTTGCCAATTTCGCGGCCGGCCTGCCGGACGGGCCCCTCGGCTGTACGGAGAGCTGCAACGGCATAGGCTGTCATGCTGTCGATCGGTGCCGCGGTGTCCGGCGTGCTGGCCGGGTCGACAGGCAAGGGAGCGCGTAGAGTTGCTGCGGCCGGAGCCGGAACATCCGTGCTGAGATCGCCCTGCGCGTAGGTTTTTTCGTCCGGCTCGCGCTCGTCCTCGATGGAGGAGGCAAGCTGCAGAAGGGCCGAGCGGTCTTCCGCGGGTACGAGACCGACCGGTCTGACCACCGGCGTAGGCGCGGGAGACATCGCTGCCATAAGCGTATTCCCGTCCTTCATGGCAACGGCGCGCGGGAAAGCCTTGTCGAGGATTTCAATCATATGAGCGTCGCGAAGCTTCGCCTTCTTGCCGCCCATGACCACGCCGATCAGGAACTTGTTATCGCGTTCGACGGTCGCCGTCAGGTTGAAACCCGAAGCATTCGTATATCCGGTCTTAAGTCCGGTGGTGCCCTTGTATTCGCCCAGCAACCGGTTGTGATTGCGGATGCGTGCCTTGCCCCAGGCGAAGTACTCGGTGCTGAAGTAGTGATAATATTGTGGAAAATCTTCCCGCATACGCTTTGCCAGCGTTGCCTGATCGCGCGCGGTCGTTTTCTGGGCGCTGTTCGGTAGACCCGAAGCGTTCCTGTAGGTTGTCTTGGACATGCCCAGGGCGCGGGCCTTTTTCGTCATCAGGACGGCAAAATCGTCTTCCGTTCCGGCGATGAAGGCGCCTGTTGCAGAGGCAACGTCGTTGGCGGAGCGTGTCACGAGCGCAAGGATCGCATCCTCGACGCTGATCGTCTGACCGGCGCGCAGCCCGAGTTTCGATGGGGGCATACTGGCGCCCTTCGGGGTCATTCTGATCCGTGATTTCAGGGTTGTCTCGCCAGCCTCAAGTTTCTCGAAGAGAAGGTACAGCGTCATGACCTTGGTCAGAGAGGCGGGGTACCGGTACTCGTCGGCACTGCGCGAATACAGAACCTTGCCCGAATAGGCGTCCACCACGAGAGCGGCCGTTTTGGGCGCCGCCGCGTCCGCCGGAGACAGCATTGCCGATACAAAGAGCGCAAATAGCCCCGCGAGCGCCAGGCGACCGGCTCTGGCGCTGAGATCGAAGGAATTGCGCGCAAAACTCGTGAGCGCAGGCCCCTGCATGTGCCTTTAACCCCTCTTACCGACACGCCCTGCCTGTGCGTGTAACCCCTAAAACTATCCCCATCCAACTGTAGCCCTAGAACCACAATTTGCGAAGACCCTCGGGGCCGGATTGGTAAAAAAACTAAGACTTCCTAGGCATTTGGCAGCTATTCCGGACGATATGCCGAGCGTATTACCAAAATATTAACGTGGTTAATGAATTCTTAAAGGATTGGGCGCCCGTCCTGTGGAGAGGGGCCAATTCAGGTGGAGAAGCCGGATTGAGAGACCCGGCTGCCATATCCAGGCAAGAGAGACGTTCTGAGGCCACATGATCGGGCCGGAAGGTTTCTCTAGCGCCCTCCAAAACCGACTCCGATGCCCTTGCGTAAGCATTTGCGAATCCGGCTACGATTTGGATGGCCTTTGATTTTCGTTATGCTCGACTATCTATGAAGTGTGCGGTTCAAGACAGCGACGGCGGCCAGCAGACCAATTCAGACAGGCGGCCGATGTGATTTTGGCAGGAATGGGGATGTCCGACGACAGGCAGCGCGGTGATGAGGACGGAGGCGTTGGTACCGGCGTCATCACGAAGACGAAGCCCAAGACAAAGAAGCCCTCGCTCTACAAGGTCCTGCTCCTCAACGACGATTATACGCCTATGGAGTTCGTCGTGCATGTGCTGGAGCGGTTCTTCAACAAGGGGCGCGAGGAAGCAACGCTGATCATGCTCCACGTTCATCAGCACGGGGTAGGGATTTGCGGGCTCTATACGTATGAGGTGGCGGAGACGAAAGTGACGCAGGTAATGGATTTTGCTCAGCAAAATCAGCATCCGTTGCAGTGTACGATGGAGAGAGAGTAGTAGCGCGTTCAAGCTGTATGGTTGTTCAGCAGAAGGGAAGGTTCGCAAGTGCCGACGTTTTCACGCAGTCTGGAAGAGGGCCTTCACCGTGCGCTTGCGCTCGCGAATGATCGCAATCACGAATATGCGACGCTTGAGCATCTGCTGCTTTCCCTAATGGACGACCAGGACGCGGCAGCCGTCATGCGCGCCTGCAACGTCGACATGGATTTGCTCCGGCAACAGCTGACGAACTATGTGGATAACGAACTTTCGAGTCTCGTTGTCGAAAACGGCGAAGACTCGAAGCCGACCGCAGGATTTCAGCGTGTCATACAGCGCGCAGTCATTCATGTGCAGTCCTCCGGCAGGGAAGAGGTGACCGGGGCAAACGTGCTTGTTGCGATGTTCGCGGAGCGCGAAAGCCACGCTGCCTATTTCCTGCAGGAACAGGATATGACGCGTTACGACGCCGTGAACTATATCAGTCACGGTATCGCAAAGCGCGGTGACATGAGCGAGACGCGGCCTGTGCGCGGTGCACGCGAGGAAGCGGAGACCGGCGAGCGGGGCCGCAAGGAACGCACGACCGAGGCGCTCGACAATTACTGCGTTAACCTCAACGAGAAGGCGCAGCAGGGCAAGATCGATCCGCTGATCGGGCGCGAACGCGAGGTGGAGCGGACGATCCAGATTCTCTGCCGACGTTCTAAGAACAATCCGCTCTTCGTGGGTGATCCGGGGGTCGGCAAGACGGCGATCGCCGAAGGGCTTGCGCGCCGGATCGTGAAGGGTGAGGTGCCGGAAGTTCTGAAGAATGCGACAATCTTCTCGCTCGACATGGGGACGCTGCTCGCCGGCACCCGCTACCGCGGCGATTTCGAGGAGCGCATCAAGGCGGTCATCAAGGAAATCGAGGCTTATCCCGGCGCGATCATGTTCATCGATGAAATTCATACGGTGATCGGCGCTGGCGCAACGAGCGGCGGTGCGATGGATGCTTCGAACCTGCTGAAGCCCGCGCTTGCGAGTGGTTCGGTGCGCTGCATAGGATCGACGACCTACAAGGAGTATCGTCAGCACTTCGAGAAAGATCGCGCGCTTGTGCGCCGGTTCCAGAAGATCGACGTGGTCGAGCCCTCGGTGCCCGACACGGTGAAAATCCTCAAGGGCTTGAAGCCTTACTTCGAGGAGTTTCACAAGGTTCGCTACACCAGTGATGCGGTAAAGGCGGCAGTGGAACTATCAGCGAAGTACATGCACGACCGGAAGCTGCCCGACAAGGCAATCGATGTGATCGACGAAGCGGGTGCCTCGCAGATGTTGCTGCCTGAGTCGCGCCGGAAGAAGACCATCGGTGTTGGCGAGATTGAAGCCGTCATCTCAACCATGGCGCGCATACCGCCCAAATCCGTGTCGAAGAGCGATACGGAGAAGCTCAAGGATCTCGATACCGAACTGAAGCGTGTGGTCTTCGGACAGGACGAGGCGATCGGTGCACTGGCAGCATCGATCAAGCTCGCGCGCGCAGGGCTTCGTGAAGCCGAGAAGCCGATTGGGTGTTACCTCTTCTCGGGTCCGACGGGTGTGGGCAAGACGGAGGTGGCGCGGCAGCTTGCCTCCATCCTTGGGGTCGAGATGCTTCGTTTCGACATGTCGGAATATATGGAGCGTCATACCGTGTCGCGCCTCATCGGCGCGCCACCTGGCTATGTCGGCTTTGATCAGGGAGGTCTCCTGACCGATGGCGTCGATCAGCACCCGCACTGCGTGTTGCTGCTCGACGAGATCGAGAAGGCACATCCCGATCTCTTCAACATTCTGTTGCAGGTGATGGATCACGGGAAGCTCACTGACCATAACGGCAAGAAGATCGACTTCCGCAATGTCGTGCTCATCATGACGACCAATGCGGGCGCAGCCGATATGGCGAAGCCCACGATCGGCTTTTCGCAGAAGAAGCGGGTGGGCGACGACGAAGACGCGATCAAGCGACTTTTCACGCCCGAGTTCCGCAATCGTCTCGACGCGGTGATCCCGTTCGGCCATCTTCCGCAGGAAGTCATCGCTCAGGTGGTGGAGAAGTTCGTTCTGCAGCTTGAGGCGCAACTCGCTGACCGCAATGTCACTATTGAGCTCACCTCCGAAGCCAATGCCTGGCTTGCGGAGCGAGGCTATGACGAGCAGATGGGTGCACGGCCACTTGCTCGTGTCATCCAGGAGAACATCAAGAAGCCGCTTGCGGATGAAGTTCTATTCGGTCGGCTTCTCAAGGGGGGGCACGTCGTCGTCACTGTGAAGGACGATGCACTCGCCTTCGACATCGAGCCGATACCCCCGAAGAGCCCGAGCAGCGGTGGTCCGAAGAAACCCAAAGCCCGGAAGCCGCGTGATGGCTCGGGTGGGGGCGAGGGCGGCGGAACGGTCCCGAAGGTACCGCTTCTGGTCGAGTAATTTTCGCCTGCAAGATGCAGGTTGACGAAATGGAGGGCGGTCACGATGGCAACATCAGTGACCGTCCTTTTTCTGTGCAAGTGAAACGATCAACCCCAGGGAGAAGAAGATGATTGGTTACGTGATGGTCGGAACAAACGATCTCGACAAGGCGACGGCGTTCTACGATGACTTGTTGTCGGTTATCGGCGCAAAGCGCGCCATGTCGGATCCCGGCCGGTTCGTTGGCTGGAGCAACGGCGGACCCATGCTCGCCGTCACGAAGCCGCATGATGGAAACAAGGCGAGTTTCGGTAATGGCACCATGGTGGCGCTAGCCGTCGGTTCGCGCGAGAATGTGGACAAGATGCATGCGAAGGCGATGAGCCTCGGCAGCAAGGACGAAGGCGCACCCGGCGAGCGGGGTGGCGGCTTCTATGGCGGTTACTTCCGCGACCTCGATGGCAATAAGTTCGTTGCGTTCCACATGGGCTGATAATTTTGGGGAAGAAAGGCCGTCCTCGACAGGGCGGCCTTTTTTCTATTGCAGATGCTTCAGTGCGTCGGAGCCCATGGCCTTTACGCAGACGAACTTCCGGTATCCGCCTTCATATTCCTTCTTTGCGTCGCCTTCGAGCTGCGTTTTGACTCCCTCGGCAATCGCGGCTTCGCAGCTTTTCTCAGTCTTGAAAATGCCTGCTTCCGTTACGGCGTGTATTTCGGGACCCGTGAGAAGTCCGGACAAAACGACAACAATGCTCCACATGGGCAATCAACCTTTCTTCAAGCGATAGATACGGGCGTCGATATCCGACGAGAAATAGATGTCGCCGTTTGCGGCGATGGCGACGCCGGTTGGAATGAACAGGGCGGGTGCACCGTCAGGTCCTTCGAACCCGATCGGGAGATCGCTCGCAATGATCTTCTTTTCTCCGGTTTCGGGGTTGATGGAGATAATTCTCTTTTCGCCGACTTCAGCGATAACGAGCTGACCGTCGGGCGCGATATCAAGACCTTCGGGTGCGGAGAGTCCGTCAGCAACGAGCGACCGTTCTCCGCTCGCGAGGTCGACGTGTGAAACCCCGCCGCCGTCACGCTCCGTGATGTACAGGCCGCCTTTGCCGTCGAGCATCATCATCGACGGACCCTCGAGACCGGTCGCCAGATCACTTCGATCGTCCAGGTCATTGCCGGCGGCCCGGACGATAGCTCCCCGGGCATATTCGGAGACGACGATGCTTCCATCGTCCAGCACGATTGCATCGGCAGGTGTTGTGAAACCATGATGGAGGGCGAGGGGTTTTTCCTCGTCATCGAAGGATTGAACGGCGCCGGCCGTCAAGGCCGCCACGGTGATTCTTCCGCCCGTTGCGGAAATGCTCATCGGGTAGTCGATATTTGACGACCAGACGCGGGCTACTTCGGAAACAGACATGTCCGCCAGATCAATCTTCCTGACTGAGAAGAGATCGGCGACATAGAGCGTTTCCGTGCCTGCCGCTTCCGATATGGCGATGTCGCCGGCGACCGCGAGAGGGCCGGAGACGATGGATTTCGATTCACCCGTTTTGGTGTCGACGGCGATTACAGCATTGTCCGCCATGTTGGTGATGAAGAGATTGTCGTCGTCGTCGAAGGCCAGGTTGTCAATGGCCGGATCGACTTCGGCGAGAAGGGTCTTCTCGCCGGTTTCTGTGTTCACGCGGTAGACGTGACCGGCTTCAGTGTCCACGAGATGAAGCTCGCCCTTCGAGTTGAAGTTGGCGGCCGCCGGCGTTGCGAAGCCTTCGGCGACCACTTCCAGCGTGCCGGCATCCACATCGACACGCGCAACCTGTTTCTTGAACCAGAGGGGACCGTAGAGCTTGCCGTCTGGACCGAAATCGAATCCGTTGAGGCCGCCCATTCCCTCCATGATCTTGCGGGGCGGGTTTTCTCCGGACGGATCGAGTTCGTAGAGCGCATCGCCAAGGAAGACCTGTGTCGCAAAGAGGCGACCGTTGTCGGTCCATGCGAGCGAGTTCATGCCGGGAAGCCCATCGGCGAGCGTCAGCAGCGTTCCGTCGGGCTTGCGGGCATAGACCTTGCCGTCGAGGAAGGCAGTCCATGCGAGTGTGCCGTCGGGGCCTTCTTCGAGATCGTCGGCCATGCCTTCCGGCGCCGGTTCAAAGATACTTGTTTCTCCGGATTCGCGGTCGATCTCGTAGATCGCGCTGCCGACGACGCTGCCCGCCAGTATCTTCCCGTCTTTCGTAACGGTAATACCGTGAATGCCGTGGAAGGGCGAAGGTGCTGTCACGGCTTCAAGCGTGTAGCTTCCTTCAGCCGAATCCGAGCAAGCGGCAAGGATGGTGAGTGCGGCAAAAAGGGTCGCATTTCTCAGAACGCGCATGATTTCCTCCCCGTGGTAGCGGTTGCCGCGCTTCAATCCCCCTCGCGCGGGCCGTAATTATTCTGTCGTCCTATCCTAGGGCCTTTTTTATTCTTTCGGCGTGTTGTTTCAGTTCGTCGAAATCGGCCAGCTCCCGCGCATGCAGCTTGAGATCGATGCCCTCCGAGCGCGGAATGATGTGGGTGTGGATATGAAAGACCGTTTGCCCGGCAGCGGCGCCGTTCAGCTGCGCGATAAGGATGCCTGGCGTGTCGAAAGCCTTTTTGACCGCAGGGGCGAGTTTTTTCACCGTCTTAGCCATGGCTGCCGCGTATTCCGGATCGAGATCGAAAATGTTCTCGGCAGGAAACTTCGGGATGACGAGGGTGTGTCCTTCGGTTTGGGGCATAACGTCCATGAAGGCGAGCGTCATGTCGTCCTCGTAGACGGCGAAGCAGGGCGCTTCCTTGCGGAGAATCTTGGCGAAGATGTTGTTCTCGTCATAGGCCACGTTAGAAATCGTCCTCCTGCTGTTCTCTGGTGCCGCTATCGTGCCGGAACGGCGCATATTCGCCAAGCACCTGAATATCGCGGTCGATGTGCTGGCGCTCCCTTTCTAGGTAGTCCGAAACGGCTTCCCTGAAGGACGCGTTGGCGATCCAGTGGGCGCTGTAGGTACGTGTGGGCATGTAGCCGCGCGCGAGTTTGTGCTCCCCTTGGGCGCCCGCCTCGACGCGCGCAAGGCCGCGTTCGATAGCGAACTCGATCGCCTGATAGTAGCAACATTCGAAATGAAGGAAGGGATGGTGCTCGATGGCACCCCAGTTCCGGCCATAAAGCGCATCGCCGCCGATGAAGTTCAGAGCACCGGCGATCAGGCGACCGCCGCGCCGCGCCATGACAAGCAGAATATGGTCGGCCAGTCTTTCGCCCACGAGGCTGAAGAATTCGCGAGTGAGGTAGGGTGATCCCCACTTCCGCGCGCCGGTGTCCATGTAGAAGGTGAAGAAGGCGTCCCAGTGATCTTCGGTGAGATCGCTTCCTGTGACCCATTCCACATGGACATTGTTGTCATGTGCGCGTTCCCGCTCCTTGCGGATCATCTTGCGTTTGCGCGACGAGAGATCGGACAAGAAGTCGTCGAAAGTACTGTACCCATGGTTGATCCAGTGAAACTGCTGGTCGGTTCTCTGCAATAGACCCATTTCTCCGAGCCTCCTCCATTGGTGCTCGGGGAGAAATGTGATGTGCAACGATGATGCCGCATGGCGTTTGCAGATCTCGACCGCGCCTGCGACAAGTGTATCTTCGGCAGCCTCCCGTCCGCGTCCGGGTGGCGTCAGAAGCCGAGGGCCTGTTGCAGGTGTGAACGGTACTGAGGATTGCAGCTTAGGGTAGTAGTGCCCGCCTGCGTTCTCGAAGGCATTCGCCCAGCCATAGTCAAAGACGTATTCGCCCCGGCTGTGATTCTTGAGATACATCGGCATGCAGCCGGCGATGTTTCCGTCGCCATCCTCAAGCAGTACATGCTGAGCGAGCCAGCCTGTCCTCCGCGTTGCGGAGCCGCTTTCCTCAAGAGCGTTCAGGAAAGCGTGCGAAACGAAAGGGTTATAAGGATCGCCAGCGGGATTGGCGCAGGTGTCCCACAGCCTGGCATCCACGGACGACAGGCTGTCAATGACTTTGATGATGGCTGCTTCGCGATCTCCCATGACAAAATCCTAGAGGACGGAAACTGTCTATGCGATCTCGAAAATGGCCTCGATTTCGACTGTGATCTGGAAGGGGAGGGACGGCGCGGCGACGGCCGACCGGGCGTGGCGCCCGGCCTCGCCAAAGATTTCGACCAGAAGATCGGAAGCGCCGTTGATCACCGCAGGCTGCTGATCGAAATCCGGCGTGGCGTTGACGAAGCCGAGCAGTTTCACGCAGCGAGTCACCCTGTCGAGGTCGCCGCCGCAGGCTGCCTTCAACTGCGCCAGGATGTTGATCATCGTCAGGCGGGCCGCTGCTTTCCCCGCTTCGGCATCGTGATCCTTGCCAACCTTGCCCTGATACTCGATGCCTTTCGAGCCCATAGGCCCCTGACCGGAAATGAAGACAAGGTTGCCCGTCACGACATAGGGCACGTAGGTCCCCGCCGGGCTTGCCGGGGCGGGTAGCTCGATCCCCAGGTCCTTCAAACGTGCATCGATTTTTCCTGTCATGAACCTGTTTCTCCCTCTGCGACGGTTGCTGCCTCGTCCTTGCCCGTTATACCTATCTTCTATCCATTGACGGCGAAAGCCCGGAGACACCTGACAATGACAGAAGTGCGGATACCGGCGGATGACGGGTTTTTCATGCCGGCGGAATGGGAGCCGCACGAGCGTTGCTGGATGCAGTGGCCAAGTCGTGGCGATATCTGGGGAGAGCGTCTACCTCAGGCCTACGCGGCCTATGCACAGGTAGCACGGGCGATTTCGGAATTCGAGCCTGTCAGCATGGTGTGCCGTCCCGACGACGAACCGCAAGTCAGACTGGCCTGCGGACGCGGAATTGAAATCGTTCCCATCCCCATCGACGACAGCTGGGCGCGAGACTCGGGACCGATATTCCTCATCGATGGAGATGGAAGCGTGTGCGGTACTCATTGGGGGTTCAACGCCTGGGGAAATGCCTACAACAACTATGAAAATGACGCTGCGCTGGGTGGGCATATTCTCCAGCGGCTTGGCATGCGTACCTACAAAGGGAGAATGGTGCTTGAGGGTGGATCCATTTCTGTGGATGGGTACGGCACGTTGCTGACAACGGAAGAATGCCTCCTCAACGACAACCGCAATCCGGAATTGACACGCCAGCAGATCGAGGAACGGCTGGCGCTGACGCTTGGTATTGCCCGCATCGTCTGGCTTGATTGCGGTTTGCAGGATGATGAAACGGGCGGGCATGTCGACATGATTGCTTCGTTCGCGGGGCGCGGTCGCATTTTACTTCACATGCCAGACGACACGAGCGATCCGAATTACCGGCGTATGAAGGAAAATAGAGAAAGAATCGAAGCGGCGCGTGACGCGCGAGGGCAGAAGTTCGAGATCCTTGAAATGCCGCAACCACAGCGGCAACTTCTTCGCCCGGACGGACGACGGCTATGCACGTCCTATGTGAATGCGTATATCGCGAATGATGCGGTGATCATGCCGACATATGAAGATCCCAACGACGAACGGGCCGCTTCCATCATGGCGGACGCATTTCCGGGACGAAAGATCGTGCCGGTGCCGGCGCTGGAGATTGCGGCCGGCGGTGGGTCAATCCACTGCATTACCCAGCAGCAGCCCAAAGGCAAAGCCGTCACCTGACGATCAGCCGAGGGTTGTCAACCGCGCTTCCCGGCCGCCGTTCCTCTTGTCGGCGTACATGGCGCGGTCCGCGCGATCAAAGAGATCTCGGGATCGTGTATCTGCATTATACCCGGCGAGACCGAGGCTTGCGCGTACTCTGATCTTGTGTGATCTGCATGCGATTTCGAGTTCGTCGATGGCGCGCAACATTTCCCGCGCGCGCTCTCGGGCGCGACGGTGGTCGGCCCGGACGAAGAGGATGGCGAATTCGTCGCCACCTAGACGGGCCGCGTAGTCCGTGGCCCGGATGTTCCTTTGCAGGAACGTTCCGACCGTGCGAAGGACCTCGTCTCCGACGGCATGACCGCAGCGGTCGTTGATTGCCTTGAAGTCGTCGAGGTCGATATAGGCGAGCAGACCCGTCTCGTCGTACCGGGCTGCGCTCGACAGGTTCCTGCTGATGATTTCGTCGAAGCCGCGCCGGTTCAGCAGTCCGGTCAGTTCGTCTGTCTGAGTGAGCGCTTCCAGCTGCCGGATGCGTGCATTCAGTTCGCCGATGCGTGTCTCGGTTTCGTTTGCGAAAGCGAGTGCACGCAAGACGAGATGCCGATGCGTCGGATTGCGGCCAACGGGGCCGAGACTGCGCCGGAAGCGCTCCGTTTGCGGATCGTTTTCTAGTGTGCCGTCGCCGAGCGGCGCCGGAGTCCCGTGTTCGTCCGTCAGTCCGGCCGTGCGTTTCAAATAGGCCATCGTCTGTCTCGTGCCGTTGCATCGCCTTCAGGGCGCGTGTGTGTCGGCTTATGGAATGCAAAGAGGCGGCCACCGGAGCCTGCCTTTAATATCAATGCCTTAGGGGAGAGGGGATATCTTTCGGCCCGGCACTTTTTTCCCGGTCGGCTGTGCTGCCGGGCAGGCTTGTCATCCTTCGACGAGGTCGCGCGGGCTCTGTCCTCTGAAGAAGGCGTCCAGATTGTCGAGCGCGCGGAAGCCCATGGCGTTGCGCGTTTCGAGCGTCGCGCTGCCAAGATGCGGGAGCAGGAAAGCGTTGGAAAGATTGAGATATCCAGGATGAATGTTCGGTTCGTTGTTGAAGACGTCGAGGCCGGCGGCGGCGAGCCGCCCGGCAGCGAGAGCCTCGATCAGTGCCTCGTCGTCGACGATGTCGCCGCGGGCGGTGTTGACGATGATGGCGCCTTCGGGGAGGTGGGCGATGGTGTCGCGGTTGATGAGGCCACGGGTCTCGGGCGTGGAGGCGCAGTGGATGGAAAGGATGTCCGAGACGCCGAAAAGGCCTGCAATATCATCATGATAGATTGCCCCTCTCTCACGTTCAGCGTCGAGGCGGCTGCGATTGTGATAATGAATCTCCATGCCGAAGGCGCGGGCACGTTGTGCCGTGGCGCGGCCGATGCGGCCGAGGCCGAGAATGCCGAGGCGCTTCCCGGTGAGCTCCGTGCCGAGCATGCCGGTGGGCGCCCAGTTCCGCCAGTTTCCCGAGCGAAGGGTAGCGATGGAGGCCGTTGCGTTGCGGGCTGCGCCGAGCATGAGAAGGAGGGCGATTTCGGCGGTTGCGTCGGTGAGCACGTCGGGGGTGTTGGTGACGGCGATCCCGCGGGCGCGCGCTGCCGCGACGTCGATATGGTCGTAACCCACGGAGAAGGTTGAAATTATCCGGATGCTTTCCGGCAGGGCACGGATCAGATCCGCGTCGATCCGGTCGGTCACGGTGACGAGGAGACCGTCCTTTTCCTGTGCGCCGGCGACGATGCTTTCGCGCGTGGGAAGATTGTCACCGGTGTTGAAAACGGCGTCGTAGTCCCGTGCGGCGCGGGTTTCGACGTCGGGCGGGAGCTTGCGGGTCACGAACAGGCGGGGACGGGACATCGGATACCCAGATATTGAGATGGATGTCCGGTTTAGCCGATGGTGTAGAGTTTCAAAAGCCCCGGTTTGGGCAGGCGGCGCGCGTGACGGAGAGATGATGAAAAGCTGCAAGTATCTGACGGTCCTGCTCTTTCTGGCGGTCATGGGGGGAACCGCGAACGCCGCGCCTGCACTGCAGATGCATCGCGCGGTCTACGACTTGTCGCTCGGACGGCTGGAGCCGGTGAGCGACGTTTCGGGCATCGATGGACGGATGGTGGTCGAGTGGCGCGGCGGCCCAACATGTGGAGGCTATACCTCGACACAGCGGGTCGTGACGCGCGTGACGGGCGTCGAAGGCAGCTTTGTCAGCAACGATATCCGGCTCAGTTACTTCGAAGCGGCGGATGGCAGCGAGTTCACGTTCACGCGGACGGAATACACGAACGGCGAGCTGACCGACCAGGATGACGGTACCGCGAGGCGCGAAAAGAACAATGAAATCAAGATCCTGAGAGAGGGTTCGCCGGCGCGGTCCATGCCCGGCGAGGTGCTTTTTCCGATGGAATACAACCTCGCGATGATCGAGAAAGCGCAAAAGGGAGAGCGCGTCTTCACCCAGGCGCTGTTCGACGGGACCGAGGAAAGGGAAAATCCGACCACGATATTCATCGGAAAAAGCGTGCCGGATCAGGCGGATAAGGCTGCCGTTGCGGCGCAGGGGGAGGGCGCGGAGCGGCTGAAGGGCGAGCCGCACTGGCCGGTCCGGATCAGCTATTTCGAGCCGGAGGACCGTGAGGGCGTGCCGAGCTTCGAGATGGGATTTGCCTTGTTTTCCAACGGGATATCGACCGAATTGCGGCTCGACTACCCCGATCTCGAGATCAAGGGCGCGCTCCGCGAGATCGACTATTTTCCGGCGGGCGAGTGCTGAGCGTCACGCTCCCCTGACACAAATCGGGGCGGCGGATTTCCGCCATTCCTCCGCTCACGCGGCGGACTGTCATTGAACTGTCACGAGAACGTCACAATACTCCGTAGGCAGACTTATCCCCGGTTTTCATTTTCGCAAGCCGCGTCCCTTGCCGATCGACTTATCCCCGAACTTGTCGCGCAGGCGATCCATCGCGCGTTCGGCGGCGGCGCGACGCGCGGCACCGGGATCGAGAAAGTCCGGCGGGTCGGAGAGGTCGCCGTCGGTGAGACCGGATATCCCCACCCCGAGAAGACGAAAACTTGTCCCCGTCGCCTCGCGCGCGAGCAGCGGCGCGGCGGTTCGATAGATCACCTCGGCGAGCTGCGTCGGATCGTGCAGGGTCTGATTCCGTGTACGGATCTTGAAGTCGTCGGTCTTGAGCTTCAGGACGACGGTCGAGCCGGCAAGACCCGCGGCCTTGGCCCGGCGGGAGACTTTCTCGCAGAGCGGCCAGAGGATGCGGTCGAGTTCGGCGGCGTTCGAGATGTCGCGCATGAAGGTCGTCTCGGAGGAGATGCTCTTCGCCTCGTGAACGGGCTCGACATGGCGGCTGTCGAGACCACGCGACAGGCGGTAGAGGCGGCGGCCCATGGAGCCGTAGCGCGCCATGAGGTCGTTCTCCTCCATCTTCTGGAGTTGCGAAATACGCGTGACGCCCTCGCGGGCGAGTTTCGCTTCCAGCGCCTTGCCGACGCCCCAGATCATGGAGACGGGTTTCGAGGCGAGGAAGGAAAGCGTCTCCTCGCGCCCGATGACGGCGAAGCCGCGCGGCTTGTCGAGATCGGAAGCGATCTTGGCGAGGAACTTGTTGTGGGAGAGGCCGACGGACACGGTGATGCCGATCTCGTCTTCTATGCGCTTTGCGAGCCGGGCCATGCTCGCCGCCGCGCTGCCGTGATGCAGGCGCTCGGTGCCGGTGAGATCGAGGAAGGCCTCGTCGATGGAGACGGGTTCGACGAGCGGCGTGAGGTCGCGCATCAGCGCGCGGACGTCGCGGGCGACGGCGGCGTATTTCGACATGTCGGGCTTGAGGACCGTCGCTTCCGGGCAGGCGGCGAGCGCCTTGAACATGGGCATGGCGGAGCGCACGCCTCTTATGCGCGCGATGTAGCAGCAGGTGGAGACGACACCGCGTGTGCCTCCGCCGATGATGAGCGGCTTGTCGCGCAACTCCGGATTGTCGCGTTTCTCGACGGCGGCGTAGAAGGCATCGCAGTCGAGATGGGCAATGGTGAGGCCGTGGAGTTCCGGGTGGAACAGGAGCCGCGGGCGCTTGCAGACAGGGCAACGCTCCGCGCCTTCCGGCACGGACGAGAAGCAGTCGCGGCAAAGGCCTTCGGTGGCGGTCATTCCGGGAGCCGGCGTGGCATTTGTTTTGGAGAAGTGTAACACGCAGGAGACACCGGACGTAACGGACCTTGCAGGGCTATGCAGAGTACCTGCCGCAACCGGCGCGATCGCGACAGGAGGCAACGTTCACCGGTTCAGGTCAGCCGGACGTTCAGACATCCAGGAAGGTTCCGGCTCTCTGTGAACCGGACGAAACGGTCAGGACGCAGCGCGAGCTTTTGTCCGCTTCGCCTGGGAGACGGCGTCGTCGAGGTTTGTGTAGCGAAACCCGTCGATATGGAAATAGTCGACGGGAACATGCGCAATCCCGTACTCCCGGAGCGTGTCTTCCGTTGTTCCTGCCGTTGACGATTGCTCGGTCATTTTTTCATTCCTTCAAAGCCAAAAGATGGTTGTTTCCGACCGTCGATTCGATCGGGATGAGGCTGGTTTCGAACACGCAGATCGCGCGTGCTGCCTCGAAGGCAGGTCTTCGCCCGGATGTCGCACGGGTCTCCGGCGTCCGCCCGGCTATCTGGATACGCAGGCGTCCTGCTTGCGCCGGTAGGGGGGCGTGCATTCCCAATTGTTGCCCGAGTAGTCGATCTGCGCGTGGTCAGGGAGAACGAGCGCCGTGCAGCTCCGTCCATCCGTGTCACGAAATCCGCGCTCGCATGCCCAGCCGGAACCATAGGGCGTCCCGGTCAGATAAGCGTGTTTCGGCAGGGCAATTTTCCTGCAGGCACCATCTACCGTGCGGAAGTTGCGATGGCACTCCCAACCGCTGCCGGTCGTCGAGTCCGACAGGAAGGCATTGTCGGGCAGAACGACAGCGGCGCAGGCGCCGTCAACGGTCCGGTAACCGCGCTCGCATTCCCAGCCGCTGCCATGACTGGTGTTCGTTGCGAAGGCATGTTCGGGAATGGCGATCGCGACACAGTCATGTCTGTCGGAACGATACCCCCGGTTGCACTTCCAGCTGTTGCCGTAAGTGGATTCCACGAGGTAGCCGTTCACAGGCACTTTTATCCCGGCGCAGGATTGTTCATCTGTCTTTTCGAAACCGCGCTCGCAGCTCCACTGATCTCCGGCGGAGGTCAGGTATGCATTGGCGGGGACGAGGATCTGGACGCATGCGTTTTCGGTGCGGCGAAACCCGCGGTCGCAGTCCCAGGCTCTTCCGTAGTTCGAACTCGTCGCGTAGGCATTCGGGGGGATCGATATCTCGACGCAGGCGCCGTCGCTCATGCGGTATCCATGATCGCATGCCCATCCGTCGCTGTAGCGCATCATGTGCGCGTTTTCGGGCATTTCGGCGGCTGCCGGAGCGGCGACCGTCTGCGCGTGGGCTGTCTGGAATCCGACAAGGAAAGACAGGGCTGGAAGCAGTCCCGCGACCATGACAGGACGCAGCGCTCTCAAAAGCCGGTATTTCATTCAAATCCCGTTTCACGTTTCTGGAAGGGCGCGGGGTAGATGCGGAGAGGAAACCTACCCCTCCGCAGGCGTTCAGGAGGTCTTCGCGTCGTTCGCCGGCGCAACCTTCGGTTCGGTCTCAGGGACCGGTACGACCGTGACAACCGGTTCCTTGACGGCGCTGTCCGCTGACTCCGGCTTCGAGGCCTGTTTTTCCGGCACTTTTTCTGTTTTGATCATTGTTTTGTACTTTCTTTTTCACAAGAAATATTTGCTTGTGACTTACTAATATGGGGTTTTTATAAATATATTCAATGAAATCAAAATGTAACAACTTTAGAGTTTTCAATGGATATTCTGTATTTTCGCGAGAACGAATGTGCGTACACGGGGCTCCGGAACGCGTCCCCGGTATTATCCTGACGGGGCCGCTACCCGCCGTCCCGATTGGGCTTTTTCGCCCGCGAAGCGTTTTTACCTCAGTTGAACCCCCACCCGAGGCCCTGTCATGAAGCTCTTCGAATGCCAGCGTTGCGGGCAGATGCTCTATTTCGAGAATACGGAATGCGAGCGCTGCGGCAGTTCTCTCGGGTTCCTGTCCGACGAGATGCAATTGAGCGCCCTCTCACCGGAGCAGGGGTGTTTCCATCCTATGATCGATCCCGGACGCGAGATGCGGTACTGCGCGAATGCCGCGTATGACGCCTGCAACTGGATGGTGCCGGCGGACGCGGCGAACCCCTACTGCATGGCTTGCCGGCTCAACAGGACGGTGCCGGATCTCGGCAATGCGGCGAGCGTTCTTCTCTGGCGGCAGATCGAGACGGCAAAGCATCGCCTTGTCTACGGCCTGCTGCGGATGGGCTTGCCGGTGATCAGCCGTTTCGACGACCGCGCGCGGGGTATTGCCTTCGACTTTCTCTCGGGCCCGAGCGCACCGGGACGGGCGGAGAGTCCCGTCACCACCGGCCATAACAGCGGCCTCATCACGATCGACGTGGCGGAAGCGGACGATGCCGTGCGGGCGCGCAACCGCCGCGACATGGGAGAGCCCTATCGGACGCTTCTCGGCCATTTTCGTCACGAGATCGGGCATTACTACTGGGACCGCCTTGTCCGCGACACCGTCTGGCATGCGTCCTTCCGGGAGATGTTCGGCGACGAGAGGGCGAACTACGGCGAGGCTCTTTCGGCCTATTACGCCAACGGCGCCCCGGCGGGCTGGCAGGACTCCCATGTCAGCGCCTATGCCACGGCCCATGCGTGGGAAGACTTTGCGGAGACCTGGGCGCATTACCTGCATATCGCCGATACGCTGGAAACGGCGGGCGCGCTGGGACTGAGGACCCGTCCGCAAGTGAGCGAAGGGCAGGAAACGGATTTCCGTTCCGGCGATCCCGACGATTTCGATGCGCTGATGGCGGCCTGGATACCGCTTACCGTCGCCGTCAACAATCTCAACCAGAGCATGGGGCAGGACGATCTCTATCCCTTTGTGCTGTCGCCGACGGTCATGGGAAAAATTCGGTTCATCCACGGGCTTGTCCAGGGCGCAAGAAGGGCCGCTGCTCCCGCGGCCCCGCAATGAAGCGAAGGCTGATTCAGTTTGCCTCCGGCCAGAGCCAGGCGGCGCCGCGGACGCCGCTGGCATCGCCGTGGACATGGCGGGCGAGGCGGGTTTCGACCGTGTCGGAGAAGACATAGGCGCCCCAGCGGGCGGGAATTTCGTCGTAGAGGGCGGCGATGTTCGACATGCCGCCGCCGAGCACGATCACGTGCGGGTCGAGAATGTTGACGACATGCGCGAGCGCGCGGGCGAGGCGGTCGGCGTAGCGGCGGAGTGCGAGCCGGGCGGGACGGTTGCCCGCCTCCGCGGCGGCGACGATGGCTTCGGGCGAGAGGGCTTCGCGCGTGTCAGCCAAGTAGTCCGCCGCGAAGCCCGGACCCGACAACCAGCTTTCGATGCAGCCCTTCTTGCCGCAATAGCAGTCCGGTCCCGGCATCTCGTCGGGCAGGACGAAGGGAAGCGAGTTGTGGCCCCATTCGCCTGCGATGGCGTTCGGGCCCGTGACGAGCGCGCCGTTGACGACGATGCCGCCGCCGACGCCGGTGCCGAGGATGACGCCGAAGACGGAGGGGGCGCCCGCGCCCGCGCCGTCTGTCGCTTCCGAAAGGGCGAAGCAGTCGGCGTCGTTCGCGAGGCGGATTTCGCGGGAGAGGGCGGCTTCGAGGTCCTGCGCGAAGGGGTGGCCGATCAGCCAGGTGCTGTTCGCGTTCTTGACGAGGCCGGTCGCGGGGGAGACGGCGCCGGGAATGCCAATGCCGACGGTGCCGGTTTCGCCGGTTTCGGATTCGAGGGCGGCGACGAGATCGCGGATCGCGGCGACGGTGGCCTCACAGGAGCCGCGCGGGGCGGGGATGCGTTTACGGGCGCGTTCGCTGCCCGAAGGATCGAGGGCGATGCCTTCGATCTTGGTGCCGCCGAGGTCGATGCCGATGCGCATGGAGAGACTCCTTTTTTGCGCGGAGGATAGCAGGTTTAGGGAGGAGTGATGGCACGCGGAGGCGCGGAGACGCGAAGGGATTCACGCAGAGACGCAGAGAGATGAGCGGTTTCTCTCTCATTCCAACAGAATGTCATGCCCGGACCCACCTTTGAATTTTAAGGTGGCCGGGCATCCAGGGTTACAGCGTGAGGTGCTAGCGAGATTTTTGTGAAGAGGGACGCCGCCAATCGGCGGCTTCTGGATTGCCGGGTCAAGCCCGGCAATGACATTGTGGGGGTGGTTGAGTAGTTCGTTGGGGGGTGAATGAAGGCGGGGCGGATCATCGCGGCGGCGTTTTGCGCGCTGCTGCTCGCAGGGCAAGCGCCCGCGGAAGAGCGGCTGACGGTGGTGCTTGTGGGGGATACGGGCTTCAACGGGCCGCGGGCGCAGGTGAGCGCGGCGGGCGGGTTCAAGCGGGGAGAACTCGTGACCGTGGACGCGGCGATGGCGGGGATTGCGCCGTGGCTCAAGGGCGATGTCGTCGTGGCCAATCTCGAAACGGTGGTGACGGACCGGAACGACATTGCGGCGCGCGACAAGATGTTCGTCTTCCGCACGCATCCGGCGCATGTCCGCAGGCTTGTCGCGCACGGCATCAACGTCTTCTCGGCGGCGAACAATCACGCGATGGATTTCGGCGGTGCGGGCGCGGGCGAGACGCTGACGCATTTGCGGGAGATGGAGGGGCTTCGCGCCTGGCCGGGGCTCGGGCGCGACGATGACGAGGCGATGCAGCCGCATCTCTTAGAGGTAAAGGGAGCGAGGATTGCGGCGTCCTCCATTGGCAATGGCGGCGTCGGGCTGCCCGCGCGCGAGGCGCAAGCCGGGATGCTGCATGAGGCGCGCGACTTCGAGCGGGTCTCGGCGCGGCTGGCGGCGGAGGCGGCGGACCTGCGGATATTGTCGGTGCATTACGGGCCGGAGTTCGAGCCGAAGGCGGGCGCCGACGACAGGGCGCGGTTCCGCGCGGCGCTACGGCACGGCGCGGCGATCATTGCGGGGCATCACCATCATGTGGCGCGGGGCGTGGAGCTGATCGACGGCAAGCTGATAGCCTATGGGCTCGGCAATTTTCTGCATCTCGGCACGCAGGACATGCGCCGCTTCGACATCTGCCGCGATTTTGGGCTGCTTGCGCGGGTGGGCCTCGTGAAGCGGGAGGAGGGTTACGAAGTGGAGACGGTGGAGGCGGTGCCGATCACAAGCACGCATATCGCGCCGGAGCCGCTCACCGGCGAGGCGGGGAGGCTCCGCGTCGAGGTGCTGAATCATCTCGGCGCGAAGCTCGGGGAAGACGGCTTGCGGTTCGCTCCGCAGGCGGACGGTTCCGGGCTCTGGTGCGCGGCGGGCGCGACGGACAAGCGCTGCGCCGGATGGCAGGCGCCGGGGGCTTCGGCACGGGAGGCGGAGATCGCGGCGGCCTGCGGGAAGCGGGTGACGCGGGGGAGTTTTTAGACTGTCGTGGAGAGGTGGCGTTCCGGTTCCACTATCTCCGGCATGCTTCATCAATCCATGCGCCGCCGGAGTCCAGACAGTTGTCGATTTCCATGAAGGTCGAGAACCGGATGAAGACAAGAAGAGAGACGAGAGCGAGGAGAAGGATAAACATCCCCACATAAAGCTTCTTGCGCTTCATGGTTTTCTAAAACCCTTCCGCGTCCAGCGTGTTCTCGATGAAGGCGCGGGCCTTGCTCCATTCGGTGGTGTGGAAGTGGCTGTCCTTGGCGGGGCCCAAGAGCTTCGAGAGGCGGGGGTCGGCGATGAAGTGGATGAGGCGGGTGGGGGCGTGGGCCCTTGCGACCGACGACAGGTTGTGCGGGATGTCGTCGAGGAAGATGACGGGCGCTTCCACGAGGCCGGCGAGGCGGCGGACGGCACCGCCCTTGAGGCCCTTGTTGGCGATGACCGGGTAAGCGATGCCGTGGGCCGAGAGGCAGGCCTCGCGCTTTGCCTTCTGCTCAAGGGGGACGTTGCTGAGGATGACGACCTGGGCGCGCTCCGAGAGGGCGGCGAGCGCCTCGGCGGCGCCGGGAACGACGTCGAGCTCATGCGTCGAGTTGACGAAGAAGCCGTCCATGAGGGCGGGCATCTCCGACGGGGGCACAGGCTCGTTGGTGTCGCGGCGCTTGATGTTGCCGGTGAGGGCGAAGCTCGTGAGGTCGAGCCAGAGGCCCTGCGTTTCGAGATAGCGCTCGAGGCCGACAAGGAACTGGAGCAGGACCTCGTCCGCGTCCGAGACGATGAGAGGACGGCCGCGTGTGAGCGTCAGGGCGTCGATCTGGGGGATCACCGATTCGTCGATCGCGAGCGGGTCGACGGGCGGCTTCGGGCGGGAACCGGCGACTTCGCCGGAGGTTGCGCCCGGATCACGCGTGCCGCTCATGACCATTCCACCACTTCGCCACCGGGGAGCGCGCGGCGCGCGCGGGCGGGAAGCTCCGGCTGGAGCTCTTCGGCGCCGCAGAAGGCGAGAAGGCGCGCTTCGTCCGCCAGCAGGAAATCGAGAATGCCGCCCAGCATCTCGGGTTCGGCGGCGCGCTCGCGCAGTTCGTCGGGGGAAAGGCCGGACAAGGCCATGAAGTCGCCCAGCAGGTCCTCATCCGCCGCTATGTGACCCAGCGCGCGGATCGCCAGGAACTCGGCCTCGTCTCTTGTCATGCGAAAATTTCCATATTCCGGGTCTGCGCCC
This sequence comes from Parvibaculum sp., assembly GCA_017642695.1. Lineage (GTDB taxonomy): Bacteria > Pseudomonadota > Alphaproteobacteria > Parvibaculales > Parvibaculaceae > Parvibaculum. The sequence continues at coordinate 955,246 of JAEPQD010000002.1, forward strand.
GTGTTTTGCATGTGGCTACACACACAAACTTAATCATAGGCGGGTTTTAATCAAAAACCCCGGAAATGCAGGGCTTCGAGGCCGGGGGGTTAAAGACTTAGTTAAGGATATTCGGGTCATATGGCCTGAGTAAGAGAGTCGGCCCCCAGAAGCCGGGGATCGCGGTTTCAAATACCGGTAGGCCCGGCACAGGTGGAGTTCTGGAGCTATGGACGCAATGTCGAAGAAGGTCCTGATCGTCGAGGACAATGAGCTCAACATGAAGCTCTTTCACGATCTGCTGGACGCGCATGGGTACGAGACGCTGCAGACGCGGGATGGCATCGAGGCGCTGGAGATCGCGCGCACGAACCGGCCCGACCTCATTCTCATGGATATTCAGCTGCCGGAAGTCTCGGGGCTCGAAGTCACGAAGTGGATCAAGGAAGACGACAATCTTCGCGCGATCCCGGTCGTGGCCGTGACGGCCTTCGCGATGAAGGGCGACGAGGAAAAGATCCGCGAGGGCGGCTGCGAGGCCTATATCTCGAAGCCGATCTCCGTCACCCAGTTCCTGGAAACCGTCCAGCGTTTCCTTCGCTAGAGGGTTCCCCGACCGGCGGCAGGAGAGGGCAGAGTGACTGCGCGCGTACTTATTGTCGATGACGTTCCCGCCAACCTGAAGCTGCTCGACGCAAAACTCACCGCCGAGTATTTCGACGTGCTCAAGGCGAGCTCCGGCCCCGAGGCGCTCGAAATCGCGAAAGAGCAGCAGCCGGACATCATCCTGCTCGATGTGATGATGCCGGGGATGGACGGGTTCGAAGTGTGCCGCCGGCTGAAGGACATGCCGGAGACGGAACACATTCCCGTGGTCATGGTGACCGCGCTCGACCAGCCGAAGGATCGCGTGCAGGGCCTTGAATCCGGCGCCGACGATTTTCTCACCAAACCCCTGAACGATCTCGCGCTCTTCGCGCGCGTGCGCAGTCTTGTGCGGTTGAAGATGGTGACGGACGAGCTTCGCATGCGCGAGGCGACGGGGCAGCGCATCGGCGCGCTGAGCGCCAAGGGCGGCGACAACTTCCTGATGTCCGAGCCCGGACGCATTCTTGCGATCGACGACCGGCCGACATCGCTGAAGCGGATCACGGAGACGCTGGCGGGCGAGCACATGGTGACCGTCGCCGAGACACAGGACGAGCTGATGCAGCTCGCACAGAGCGGCAATTTCGATCTTCATATCGTGAGCCTGACGCTGCAGGAATATGACGGGCTCAGGCTCTGTTCGCAGCTTCGATCGCTGGAAGCGACACGGCAGACGCCGATCCTGGTGATCGTGGAAGACGGCGACACGGGCCGCCTGGTGCGCGCGCTCGATATGGGCGTGAACGATTATCTGGTGCGGCCGGTGGAGCGGAACGAACTCGTGGCGCGGGCGCGCAGCCAGTTGCGCCGCAAACGCTACCAGGACTATCTGCGCGACAAGTTCCAGCAGGGGCTCGAACTCGCGATCACCGACGGGCTGACGGGGTTGCACAACCGGCGCTACATGGAAGGCCATCTCGCAACGCTGGTGACGGACGCCGCGAATACCGGCAAGCCCGTGTCGCTGCTCATCTTCGACATCGATCACTTCAAGCCGGTGAACGACACCTATGGGCACGCCGCGGGCGACGCGGTGCTGAAGCAGTTCGCCGACCGGATCGCCAACAATGTGCGCGGCGTCGATCTCGCCTGCCGGCTCGGCGGCGAGGAGTTCGTTGTGGTGATGCCGGACACGGATATCGAGTATGCGACGTCGGTCGCCGAGCGGCTCCGGCAATGCATCGCGGCCAAGCCCTTCCTTCTCGACGATGGCGGGCGGGAGCTCGACGTGACGGTCAGCATCGGCATCGCGGTGACGAGCGGGCCGAACGACACCGTGGCGAAGCTCATGGAGCGCGCCGACCAGGGCCTCTACCGCGCGAAGCGGGACGGGCGGAACCGGGTCGCGGCCGAGGCGGCCTGAGATTTTCCAAGTCTTCCGAGAATTGCGGCCAGTCAATCGGCCAGTCTTCGCACGTGTTCGACTTCACGACGGCGCGTTAACCTTGAATCTTCATGGTTAACGAAATCGAAAACATGATTTTCGTCTGGCGACGACGGTGAGTCCTTTATTGGCACAGCGGAGCGTGCTAGTTTAATGGACTGCATCGTTTCGCTGCCGATGTCGGTTCCGCTTCTTGCTGGGGGGTGAGGCCGGAGCCGTTACGGGCAGCGATGCGTGTCCTCGTGGGGCGCTCAGGTCCGCCGCATCTCCTGGGTCCGCGAGGCACGGCCGGCCGGGGCGTGGTTCATGGAGTGGCCTCCTCTGATAAGCCGCGATTGCCCGGCCGGCCACTTATTCAAACGGAAAGAGCCGGTCCTTATGGGACCGGCTCTTTTTCGTTTTGACAGCGGGTAGAGACCCGCCGCAAATCACTTGATCTTGGTTTCCTTGAACTCGACATGCTTGCGGGCGATGGGGTCGTACTTCTTGATGACCATCTTCTCGGTCATGGTGCGGCTGTTCTTCTTGGTGACGTAGAAGTAGCCCGTGCCCGCGGTGCTCTCGAGCTTGATCTTGATCGATGCCGGCTTCGCCATGTCGCGAAATCCTTGAGTTCAGGCAAGCCCCTGGCAGGGCTCGCAAATTCGGGTTCGCGCAGGGTACCGCCCCGGCGATTTGGTGCGGAGAGTACTCACGGGGCCGGGTAAGTCAAGCCCGGCCGGGGTGCGTAATAGCGCTGCAGCAGGACGACCATGGCGGCGACCCCGAAGAGCGACATGAGGATGCCGGTCCAGAGGGGCAGGCCCAGATGGATCGCGAGGGCGGCGCAAAAGAGACCGCCGGCGCCGCCGATGTCCCAGCCGCCCTCGGTCACGACATGGAAGCGGAGCGTGCAGGGCGCGCGCTTCGCCTGGGTGTAGACGGCGGTCATCAGCGTCGGGACATAGAGGCAGGCGCCAAGCGCGCCCAGCGCGTTCGCCAGGACGGCGACGGTGGCGTCGCCCGTGGCGACGGCACGCAGGACGATGATGAGCGAGAAGGTGCCGAAGGCGTAGACGACGGCGCGGCTGCCATGGCCCGCGTCGATGTGGCGGCCGAGCGTGAGACTGCCGATGCCGCCGATGACCGCGGCCAGCGCGAGCGCGCCGCCATAGGCGAGGAAGTCTTCGTTCAAGGAGGTGAAGAGCGCGATCTGCCAGACGAAGACGTAACCCGCCATGATCCAGCCGTCGGCGATGAAGAGCAGCATGCCGGGGATGGACGCCCGGAAGGCGCCGGAGACGGTGCGCGCGACGCGGACCTCGGGCGTGCGCAGGAGCGGCAGGGCGGAGGCGATGCAGAAGATCGTGGCGAGGCTGAAGGCGGCGCGGGGGCCGTAAGTGACGAGGAGGAGGCCGGTCATGAGCGGGCTCACGACGCCGACAAGGGCGGTGACGGCCTCGCGGACGCCGATCTGGTGACCGCGATGCTCATCGTCGCCGAGCGTCGCGAAATAGGCGTGGTAGGTCGACCAGTAGACCGTGTCGCCGACGGAGGCGACGACGATGAGGAGGGCGAGCATGGTGCCGACGCCGTCGACCTCGGCGAGGAGGGGAAACTGGAAGGCCGTCAGCAGCGTGCCGACGATCACCATGGTGCGCATGCCCCAGCGCACGGTGAGGGGAACGATCAGCGGACGGATGAGAAAGCGGCCGAGCAGGATCAGCGCGAAGGAGGAGAGCGCCGTCGGCGCGGGTACGCCCGCCTTCAGCAGATAGGTGACGAAGAAGGCGCTGCCGCCGGTGACGGCGACGGCGTGAATCCAGTAGTGAAGATTGAGAAGGTTGACGGTGCGATTGCGGAAATACGCCATCGGGTGAGCCCCCGCGAAGGATGTATCGGAAGAATCGACTGTCCCGCGGCGCATCCCTTTCGGGACGGCACGCTTTCCTGACAAGGCCGGACGGGCCTCATTTCAGTCGATATATCCGGGCATCACGCGAAATCCTCCGCTGGAGACGGCGCAAATCTAGCCGGTTCCCGATTGCCGTTCAATCAGGCCGGAGAGGGGCGAGGGGCGGTGAAGTAGCGCCAGCCCGCGACGAGCACGTAGAGGCCGAGAAGTCCGGCCATGGCGACGATGAGGCCGTGGGGGTCCCAGAGGTCCATCGCCGCGCCGGAGAGGGGCGGGCCGACAAGTGCGCCCAGCGAATACATCATCACGAAGGCGCCGTTGGCGGCGGCAAGGTCGGCGCCCCTGAAGCGTGCGCCGAGGAGCGTCAGACCGACGGTGTAGAGGCCTGCGACGACGCCGCCGAAGATGAAAAGTGTGGGCGCGAAGGTCCAGAGCGATCCTGCGGTGAAGGGGATCGCGAGCGTGCCGACAAGACCGGTGAGGGCGCAGACGAGGAGGACGAAGCGGCGGTCGGTGCGGTCGGCCCAGAGACCGATGGGCAACTGGCAGAGAATGTTGCCGGCCGCGAAGATCGACAGGAAGAGCGCTGCCGTCTGCTCGGTCATGCCGATGCGGACGCCGTAGATCGGCAGCAGGTTGAAGATGTCGGTTTCGGTGGCGCCGTAGACGAGGCCCGCCAGGGTGGCCGCGGGCGCCGCCATGAGAAAACTCACCATGGTTCGGCTCGGGCGTTCGGTGATGCGCGGGGCAAGGCCGCGTCCGAAGACGAGGAGCGGGATCGCGGCGAGCGCTATCAGGATCGCGATGGTGGCGAAGGGCAACAGGCCCTCCGTACCGACGAAGAGCAGCAGCAGGGGCCCAGAGGCGAAACCGGCGGACAGCACCGTGCCGTAGATGCCGATGAGGCGGCCGCGATTCTTCTCGTCGGCCAGCGTGTTGATCCAGAATTCGCTGACGACGAAGAGGCCGGTGAGCGCGAGGCCATTCGCAAAGCGGATCGGAAACCAGACCCAGACATTCGGGAAGAGGTAATAGGCAGGCATCGCAAGCGCCGAGACGAGGATGCAGGCGAGCAGGAAGGAGATCGCGGAGAAGCGGCGCAGCAGGCCCGGTATGAACGGCGTGAGCGCGAAGGTCGCGAGCGCCGGCATGGCGGTGTTGAGGCCGATGATGGAGGCGGGGACGCCGTTCCGCTCCATCAGGAGCGCGAGCAGGGGAATGGAGACGCCGAGGCCCATGCCAACGACGGTGATGCAGGCGATGACCGCGATGAGGCTGCTGCGGCGCTCGGCGGCCGAGAGCGGCGCGTCGGCGAGCATGGTGAGGTTTTTGTCGTTCATTGCCAGAAGGCGATAGCCTGTTTTGGCGGATTTGTCATTGGCGGGCGGACAATGGCACGCAGAGCCGCAGAGCGTGAGCGGGCCTTACGCCCGGACGACGGGGCGGTCGTTCCGGTAGCTGTAGAGGGGCACGCGGGAGCGGGTGTGGCCCTTGTGGCGGCGGGCGATTTCCTCGAGCACGAATTCGGTGACGTCGATCACGGGAAGCTTCAGGGCTTCCGAGATCGGGTACCAGCCGAGATCCTCGAGCTCGCCGCTGCCCTTCACGTCGCCGGTCGCGACGCCGGCGGAGGCCGAGAAGAAGCGCGCGTGAAAACGGATCGGGCTGGAAGCAGGCGTGATGGCGCGGGCGACGAAATCGAGCACGTCGAGACGGGGCGCGATGCCGCGTTCCCGGAACGGCTCCCAGCCTTCGCCCGCCGCGACGCCGACATCGCCTTTCGCACCGACGATGAGACCGGTTTCCTCGAAGGTCTCGCGGATGGCGGCCATGGCGAGCGCCTGCGACTTCTGCCGCGAGGCGCCGGCGCTCGCCATCAACTGTTCGGTGCGGTTGCCGAAGCCGGCGGCGGGCCGCACGGACATGTCGCCCTGATCGAGCTTGCCGCCCGGAAAGACGAAGGCGTCGGGCACGAATTTCATGCGGGCATGACGGCGGCCCATCAGGATGCGCGGTTCGCCCGCGCTGTCGTCGATCAGCACGAGGCTTGCGGCATCGCGCGGGCGGATGCCACGTTTCACTTGCGCGTCGCTCATGTCAGTTGCCGATCGTGTCGCGGATGGCATTGCCGTTCCGGAAGTAGACGAAGGGAACGGCGCGGCGGGACTGTGCGGCTCTTGCCAGCGCGAGACGCTCGTCGAGTTCATCCAGCACGACGCGGGTGATGTTCGGCAGGTCGAGGCCGCGGGCATCGTCCAGCGTCAGCCAGTGGAGGCCCTGAAGTTCGCCGGAGCCCGCGACCTTCGCAGGATCACCCTGGATCGTTTCCGCGTCGGCGATGAAGAAGCGCGTGTCGAAGCGGCGTGTGCGGTAGGGCGGCGTGATGGCGCGGGCGACGAAATCGAGATGGCCGAGCGCGGGGGCGACGCCTTGCGCGAAATAGTCCGCCCAGTCCGGATGCTTGCTCGTCTGCGGCGCGGCGATGCGCTTGCCGAGGACGAGGCCGGTTTCCTCGAAGGTTTCGCGGATGGCGGCCATGGCGAGCGCGCGGGCACGGAGTTCGGACGGCTTGCCCGACATGCGCACCATGAGGCGGCGGGCGACGGGATCGCGCAAATCCTGCGCGGGCTTCACGCGGCTGTCCGCGCGGTCGACGCGGCCGCCGGGGAAGACGAACTTGTTGGGCATGAACTTGTGGTTCGCGTGGCGCTGGCCCATGAGGACCTGCGGATGCGCGCCGTCGCGACGAACGATAATGAGCGTTGCGGCGTCGCGCGGACGGACGGCCTTGCCCTGGGTCGCCTCGCGATATTCCTGATTGCGCGCCGTCTTCGGGTCGAACGCCCCCCTTGCCTCTCCGCTCATGCTTCCGTCCCTGATCTCGTGAATGCTTGTTCAGGACAGGATGCCCGCTCAGGCCGTGGAAAGCCAGCGGCAGGGAAGAAGGCGGGCATGACGCGGGGTCAGACGCCGTGCATTTTTTCTTCGGCATCGCTGCCGAAGCCGTGCATGCGCAGCGCCCATTGCCAGCCGACGATGGCGCCCTTGAGGCGCGGCAGGAACCAGAGCGAGAGGACCAGCGTCAAGGCGGGCCAGAGCGTTGCATGGACCCAGAGCGGGGGCAGATAGGCGAGTTCCAGCCAGAGCATCATCGGCACCACGATGTGGCCCACGATCATGATGGTGAAATAGGGAGGTGCGTCATCCGCCTGGTGGTGATGCAGCGCCTCGCCGCAATCCGGGCAGTTGTCCGAGACCTTGAGAAACTTGTGGAACAGGCGGCCGCGGCCGCAGGCCGGGCAGGCGCCCCCGAAGCCGCGCAGGATCGACTGGAACGCAGGGCGGGGGGACGCCTCGGCGGTTTCGTAGATGCGGGCGTCGCTCATATCCATCGGCATACTCATGACGTACTCAAGGCTCGCGGGAGCGCAGGGCGCCGCTGCGGCACCATGCCCGACTAAAATGGTCGGAAAGCGCGATCGAGAATATGTGGCAGGTTGCCGCGCGGCGGATTGTACGCGCTCAGCGGTGGGACGAGCGTTTCGGCCCCTTTTGAGGGCCTTTGCGGGGGCCGCCCCGGCCGGATTTGCCGCCGTATTTTCCGCGCTTCACGCCGCCGCGTCCTGCAGGCGCGCGGGAGCGGGCGCCGGCGCCCTTCGGCGCTTCGCTGCCGCCTTCGAGCAGCTCGAAGCGGAGGCCGCCGGTGACGGGGACCGCTTCCTCGAGGCGGACGCGGACCAGATCGCCCAGGCGATAAGCGATGCGGGTGCGCTCGCCGATGAGCGCATGGATGATCTCGTCGTGATGGAAATAGTCGCCGCCGAGCGTCGAGATGGGGATGAAACCGTCGGCACCGGTGTCATCGAGCTTCACGAAGAGGCCGAAGCGCGTCACCCCCGCGATGCGTCCGGTGAACTCCGCGCCAATGCGTGCTTCGAGGAAGGCGGCGATGAAGCGGTCCTTCGAGTCGCGCTCGGCGATCATGGAGCGGCGTTCAGTCGTCGAGATGTGTTCGGCGATCTCGGCAAGTTCCGATATCTCGTCGTCGGTCTGGCCGTCCTTTCCGAAGCCGAGCCCGGCGACCAGCGCGCGGTGGACCGTGAGGTCGGCATAACGGCGGATGGGCGAGGTGAAATGGGCGTAGCGACGGAGATTGAGGCCGAAATGGCCGATATTGTCCGGCGAGTAGACGGCCTGCGCCTGGGAGCGGAGCACGACGTCGGAGACGATCCGGTCGTGCTCGGTGCCGTCGACTTCCCTGAGGATGCGATTGAAATTCGCGGGACGGATGTTCTCCCCCCTGGCGAAACTCAGGTTCAGCGTGGCGAGGAATTCGGCGAGCGCCACGAGCTTCTCGCGCGAGGGCGCATCGTGGATGCGGTAGATGACCTTGCGGTGTTGCGCCTCGGCCGTTTCGGCGGCGCAGACATTCGCCTGGATCATGAACTCCTCGATGAGCTTCATCGATTCGAACTTGTCGCCGATACGGATGCCGGCGATGCGGCCGTCCTTGCCGATGTCGATCTTGTATTCCGGGAGATCGAGATCGAGAGGGCCGCGTGCCTCGCGGGCCTTCGTGATCACCTTGTAGGCGGCCCATAGCGGTTTCAGGACGGGATCGAGCAGGGGGGCGGTGGCATCGTCGGGTTTGCCGTCGATCGCCTGCTGGACCTGCTTGTAGGAGAGACTTGCCGCCGACTTCATCAGTCCACGAATGAATTCGTGAGAACGCTTGTTGCCGTTGCGGTCGAAGACCATGCGGACCGCGAAACAGGCGCGGTCCTCGCCCTCGACAAGAGAGCAGAGGTCGTTCGAGATGCGTTCGGGCAGCATCGGCACGACACGGTCCGGGAAGTAGGTCGAGTTGCCGCGCTTGCGGGCTTCGCGGTCCATCGGTGAGTTGGGCTTCACATAGGCCGCGACATCGGCGATGGCGACGATGGCGACGACGCCGCCCTCGTTTTTCGGATCGTCGTCGGGCGCGGCCCAGACGGCGTCGTCGTGGTCGCGGGCATCCACCGGGTCGATGGTGATGAGGGGGATGTCGCGCAGATCCGTGCGACCCTTGAGACCCTGGTGCTTCGCGGCATCCGCTTCCTTCAGTACGTCTTCGGGGAAGGCGTCCGGAATGCCGTGGGTATGGATCGCGATGAGGCTGATCGAGCGCGGGTCGCCGCTGTCGCCGAAGACCTCGCGGATGCGCGCGCGGGACAGGCCGTAGCGCTTGCCGGGGATGGTTTCGGCGAGGACAAGATTGCCGTCTTCGGCACCGTTCACGTCTTCGGCGGCGATCTCGAACTCGTTGCGGGCCTTCTTGTCGACGGGAACGAGGCGGCCGCCCTTTCCTTTCTCGTTCTTCCGGTAGAGCCCAAGAATGCGCTCCGCGCCCTTGCCGATGCGGCGGATGACGCGGGCTTCATACGGGTACGCCTCGCTCTCGTCTTCGACCTTTTCGAGGCGGGCGAGAACGCGGTCCCCGACACCGGCGGGCGGCTCGTCGTAGTCACGCTTCCTGCGCGAGGTGTCGGGCGCGATGACGATCACGGGTGCGGGCTCCTCGCCCGGCCAGGAGACGGGACGGGCGATCAGCTCGCCGTCGGTGTCGGTATGGGTGATCTCGATAACGGTGACGGGCGGCAGTTCGTCGGTGCGGCGGAGGTTCTTCGCCTCGTCACGGGCGATGAGTCCGTCCTCGGTCATCGCCTTGAGGAGTTGCTTCAGGGGGATGCGATCATCGCCCTTCACGCCGAAGGCGCGGCCGATCTCCCGTTTCGAGGTCTTGCCGGGGTTGTCGGCGAGGAAGGCGAGGATTTCCTCGCGCGAGGGCACGCCGCCGGACTTCTTCTTTCCGGCAGCGGTTTTTTTCGGCGCCCCCCGTCTGGGCTTGCGCTCGGCCAAGGTCAATCCGCCATTTCGGTGGCTTTGCCAGTCTTGCCTGATGGTGTCTTCTTCGCCGCAGCCTTCCCGGGTGCGGCCTTCTTCGCGGTCGATTTCTTCGCGGCAGGTTTCTTTTTCGCAGGTGCCTTCTTCTTTGCAGCCGGTTTCTTTTCCGCCGCTTCCTTCTTTTTCGCCGGCGCCTTCTTCTTGCCCTTGCCGCTCTTCGCTTCCTTTTCGGCGACGAGAGCGAGCGCTTCCTCGAAGGTCACGTCTTCGGGTTTCGCCGATTTCGGCAGCGTGGCGTTTGTGGAGCCGTGCTTGATGTAGGGACCGTACTTGCCCTCGCGGAGCTGCACGGGTTTGCCGCTGTCGGGATGCTCGCCCAGTTCCTTCAGGATCTTGCCGGCGCGCTCCTCGGCACGGGCGATCTTTTCGGCGAGAACGGTGATCGCGCGGTTGAGGCCGATGTCGAAAAGTTCCTCCGGGTCCTTCAGGTTCGCATAGGTGCCGTCATGCAGGATGAAGGGACCGAAGCGGCCAAGACCGGCGGTGATCTTCTTGCCGGTTTCCGGATGGATGCCGACCTCGCGCGGGAGCGTGAGAAGGCGGAGCGCCATGTCGAGATCGACATCGGAGGCTGACGTCTTCGCGGGCAGACCGCTGCGCTTTGGTTTCTCATCGTCGTCAAGCGGCGCGCGCTCGACATAGGGACCGAAGCGGCCGGACTTGAGCGACACCTCCGCGCCGGTCTCGGGGTCGGTGCCGAGAACGCGGTCGCCTTGCGCCTCTTCGCCCTCCGCGCCGACGGTGAGCTGGCGCGTGAATTTGCAATCCGGATAATTCGAGCAGCCGACGAAGGCGCCGAAGCGGCCCACCTTGAGCGACAGACGGCCGTCGTCGCAGGAGGGGCACTTGCGCGGATCGGAGCCATCGCCCTTGTCCGGGAAAACGTGAGGGCCGAGAACCTCGTTCAGACGGTCAAGGACTTCGGTGATGCGAAGCTCGGTCGCTTCCGCGACGTTGCCGGTGAAGTCCTTCCAGAATTCACGCAGCAGGTCCTTCCAGTCGAGCTCGCCGGCGGAAACCTTGTCGAGCTTTTCTTCGAGCGCTGCCGTGAAATCATATTCGACGTAGCGGGAGAAGAAGTTCTCGAGGAAGGCGGTGACGAGGCGGCCCTTGTCCTGCGGCACGAGGCGCTTCTGGTCCATGCGGACATAGTCGCGGTCGCGCAATGTCTGGAGCGTCGAGGCATAGGTCGAGGGGCGGCCGATGCCGAGTTCTTCCATGCGCTTGACGAGGCTCGCCTCGGTGAAGCGGGGCGGCGGCTCCGTGAAATGCTGCTCGGGACGGACCTTCTCGGTGCCCAGCCTGTCGCCGCCGGCGACCTTGGGCAGACGGTTGCCCTCGTCGGCATCGTCAGGTTCGTCACGGCCCTCCTGATAGAGGCGGAGGAAACCGTCGAAGACGATGACCGAGCCGGTGGCGCGGAGGCCGATCGGCGCGTCGTCGGCCTCGATCTCGATGGTGGTGCGCTCGAGCTGCACGCTTTCCATCTGGCTCGCGACGGTGCGGTTCCAGACAAGTTCGTAGAGGCGGCGCTGATCGTCGTCGAGACGAGAGGCGACAGATTTCGGCAGGCGCGCGATGTCGGTCGGGCGGATCGCCTCGTGAGCCTCCTGCGCGTTCTTCGCCTTGGTGTTGTAGACGCGGGGACTGTCCGGGAGGTAGGCCTCACCGAATTCGTTGTTGATGACGGTGCGGGCCTGCGCGACGGCTTCCGGGGCGATCTGGACGCCATCGGTTCTCATATAGGTGATGAGGCCGGTCGTTTCTCCGTCGATCTCGACACCTTCGTAGAGGCGCTGTGCGACCTGCATGGCGCGACTGGCAGAGAAGCCGAGTTTACGGGAGGCTTCCTGCTGCAGCGTCGAGGTGGTGAAGGGCGGATTCGGGTTGCGCCGCGCGGGCTTGCTTTCGACCGAGGTAACGGAAAAGCGCGAGGCCTTGATGCGCGCAACGACGTCCGTCGCCGTCTTCTCGTCCGGAATGTCGAACTTGCCGAGCTTCTTGCCGTCGAGTGCGACGAGGCGGGCGACAAAGGGAGCGCCGCCGCCGGTCTTCATGTCGGTTTCGACCGTCCAGTATTCCTGGCTGCGGAAAGCCTCGATTTCCAGCTCGCGGTCGCAGATGAGGCGGAGCGCGACAGACTGCACGCGGCCGGCCGAGCGCGAGCCGGGCAATTTCCGCCAGAGGACGGGCGAGAGGGTGAAACCGACAAGATAGTCGAGGGCGCGGCGGGCGAGATAGGCGTCGATCAGCTCCTTGTCGAGCCCGCGCGGATGCTCCATCGCCTCGGTAACGGATTTCTTGGTGATGGCGTTAAAGACGACGCGCTGGACCTCGACGTCCTTCAGGGCCTTCTTCTTGTTGAGGACTTCGAGCACATGCCAGGAAATGGCCTCGCCCTCGCGATCCGGGTCGGTTGCGAGGATGAGCCGGTTCGCGCCCTTCACGGCGGCGGCGATCTCGTTCAGGCGCTTCTGGGACTTGGCGTCCACATCCCAGGCCATGGAGAAGTCGTCATCCGGCTTGACCGAGCCGTCCTTGGAGGGCAGGTCGCGGACATGGCCGTAGGAGGCCAGGACCTTGTAGTCCTTGCCCAGATACTTGTTGATGGTTTTCGCCTTCGCAGGCGACTCAACAATGACGACGTCCATTGGACCGTTGCACTCTCTTATAATTAAGGGCGCGCCGCGAGGCCGAAGCCCGGCGCACCCAATGCCTCCGGCCCGGGGTGTCCGGGCGCGTTTCCACGCCGGTAAACCGTGAAAAACATCGGGCCGGTGCCACACCTGCCGCCGCGAGCCGCCGGGTGAAAATGGTGAAAAGGGCGGGACCTGTCAAATCTCGCGGAATTCCTCATGAAAACAGAGGGTCCGGAAGACCGGCAAAGACCTGCGCAAACCGAGCAAGGGCCTGCTTAGTTATCAGGTTTTATTTCCCGAAGCTTTTATAACTAACGATCTAGTTCTTAACGTCTGATATCGCGAAGGCCGGTAAGACCCGCTCCGCTTCACTGGCAGAACGGAGATCGGACGAGAAGGAATGACATCAACTGCCCGGCAGGAGGCTGACGCGGTCGCCCGGATCGCGGTGCAGGCGGCCTGCGAGTTCAAGCTCCAGCAGGACCGCGCGCACTTCCGGCACGGCGGCGCCGGACTGGCGGACAATGTCGTCCACGGGCGTCGGCGTCGGCCCGAGTGCAGCGAGAATTCGTTTCCTGACAGTCGCACCCGTTTCGGGCGCGACGGCGGAGCGGGGCGCGTAGGACGGCGGTTCGGGTTCGTGGAAGCGGTGGCCGAACGGTTCCGACAAGGCCGCGATTACATCGGCGGCATTCTCGACGAGCGGGGCGCCATCCTTGATGAGCTTGTTCGCGCCCTGCGCGCGCGGATCGAGCGGGGAGCCGGGTACGGCGAAAACGTCGCGTCCCTGTTCGAGCGCGAAGCGGGCAGTGATGAGCGATCCGGAACGGAGTGCCGCTTCCACAACCACCACGGCGAGCGAGAGACCGGAGATGAGACGGTTGCGGCGCGGGAAGTGGCGCGCCTGCGGACTGGTGCCGGGCGGCATTTCGGTAACGAGCGCACCCTCCGCGGCGATGGCGTTCTGAAGCTCGCGGTTTTCTTCAGGATAGACGATGTCGAGACCGCCCGCGAGGATGGCGACGGTGCCGGTGCGCAGCGAGGCGCGATGCGCCGCCGTGTCGATGCCACGGGCGAGGCCGGAAACGACGGTGATCCCTTCGGCGCCGAGGGCCTCCGCCATCTCGCCTGCGATCCGCCGTCCCGCCGCCGAAGCGTTGCGCGATCCGACGATGGCAACGAGCTTGCCACTCGCCAGAGCGATGTCGCCAGCAACGGAAATGACGGGCGGCGGCGGATCGAGCGTGGCGAGGCGGGCGGGGAAAGCGTCGTCGCCGAGGACGAGAAGCTCGCCGCCGATCTTCCGCGTGGTTGCGATTTCAGCTTCGGCGTCCGCCGCAGGTGCGACTTTCATCCTGCGCTTCGCACCGCCGCGCGCGGCAAGATCCGGCAGGGCATCGAGCGCGGCGACGGCATTGCCGAAATGATCGAGAAGGTCGCGAAAGGTGACGGGCCCGACATTCTCGCTTCTGGCAAGGCAGAGGCGCGCCAACCGCTCTGCCGGGGCGAGCGGCGAAGACATCGGCCCTCAGGCCTCCGCCTTCTTCTGACCGATGCGCGACTCCGTGCCGGAGATGAGGCGCGAAATGTTTTCGCGATGCGCGAAGTAGATGAGAAGGACGAGGAGAACGCCGAGGCCGACGAACTGCCACTGGTCGAGCCACGCAAGATAGACCGGCGTCAACAGTGCGGCGACAAGCGCGGACAGCGAGGAATAGCGGGAGACGAGCGCGACAACGAGCCATGTCGCGCAGAACAGAAGACCGACCGGCCAGTGAAGCGCGAGCAGGATGCCGATGAAGGTGGAGACGCCCTTGCCGCCCTTGAAGCCGAGCCAGACGGGAAAGACGTGTCCGAGGAAGGCGCCGAGCGCGGCGAGCCCCGCCATCCAGCCGGCGTTCGCACCCGCTTCGGAAGCAAGAACTCCCATCAGCAGTACGGCGACGGCGCCCTTGCCCGCATCGCCGACGAGCGTTCCGAGCGCGACCCAGCGATTGCCGGTGCGAAGCGCGTTGGTTGCGCCGATATTGCCGGAGCCGACGGAGCGGATGTCGCCGAGACCGGCCAGGCGCGTGAGCAGAAGGCCGAACGGAATGGAGCCGAGCAGGTAGCCAAGCGCGAGCGCAACGAGCAGCAGCGGTGCGGCGGCGATGAAATCGATTTCGGCTGGCATTGCTTTCGTATCCTCCCCTTACCCCTACCCGAACCGCTTTCAGCCGTTTGACCCTCCCACAGGAGGAGGGTGTGGCGACGGCGGCGCGTCCTCAGCGCAGATTATCGGCCTGCGTCTTCCCCGTGAACATAGACCGTGCGGCCGCCAACCATGGTGCGCAGTGCGCGGCCCTGGAACAGCCGGTCCTCGAAGGGCGTGTTCTTCGAGATGGACTTCAGATTAGCGGGATCGAGCCGCCATGGCACCTCCGTATCGATCAGCACGAGATCGGCGGGGAGGCCGGTGACGAGGCGGCCGCGGCCAAGGCCGAGAAGGTCGGAGGGAATGCAGGTGAGGGCGGACAGGAGGCGGCCGAGCGGCAGATCGCCGTTGTGGACAAGCGCCAGGCTTGCCGGCAGCAGCGTTTCGAGGCCGATGGCGCCAAAATTCGCTTCCGCAAAGGGGCGGCGCTTCACTTCCGGGTCCTGCGGGTCGTGACCCGACACGACGACGTCGATGGTGCCGTCGGCGAGGCCCGCGACGAGGGCGAGACGATCCTGTTCGGCGCGGAGCGGCGGCGAGAGCTTGAAGAAGGTGCGGTAGGACTGGACGTCGTTCTCGTTCAACTGGAGATGTGCCGCGGAGACGCCGCAGGTGACGGGAAGGCCGCGCGTCTTGGCGCGGCGGATGATGTCGACCGAGGCTTCGCAGGAAATCTGCGAGACGTGGTAGCGCCCGCCGGTGAGTTCGAGCAGGCGGAGATCGCGCTCGATCATGATCGTTTCGGAAATGGCGGGCGTGCCGGCGAGGCCAAGACGGCCGGCGAGCTCACTTTCGTTCATGACGCCGGTCGCGAGCGCCGGTTCCTCGGCATGCTGGACGACAAGGGCACCGACATGGGCGGCATAGCTCAGGGCGCGGCGCATGAGCTGCGCGTTGGCGACCGCTTTCACGCCGTCGGTGAAGCCGACGGCGCCGGCGTCGCGCAGGAGGCCGATCTCCGTCATCTGGTCGCCGTGGAGGCCCTTGGTGAGGGCGGCCATGGTGTGGACGTTGACGACAGCGGTGTCCCGGGCGCGGCGTTCGATGAAATCGACCAGCGCCACGTCGTCGATCACCGGATCGGTATTCGGCATGACGATCATCGTGGTGACGCCGCCCGCCGCCGCCGCCTTGCTCGAAAGCGCGAGAGTTTCGCGATGCTCGGCGCCGGGCTCGCCGGTGAAGACGCGGCAATCGATGAGCCCGGGGGCAAGCACCTTGCCGCCGCAATCGACGACTTCCACGCCTTCGGGCAAGCCGTCGCTGAACAACTGCGAACCGAGATCGGCGATCATGCCGTCTTCGACCAGCAGGTTGCCCTTTTCGTCGTAACCGCTGGCCGGGTCGATCAGGCGCGCGTTGACGAAGGCGGTGCGGCTCATGAGCGGCCTCCCGAGAGAGGTAACTCGTTCGGCAGGTTGCGCGACAGGGCATCGAGGACGGCCATGCGCACGGCAACACCCATTTCGACCTGTTCGCGGATCAGGCTGCGGTCGATATCGTCGGCAACGGCGCTGTCGATCTCGACGCCGCGATTCATCGGCCCGGGATGCATGACGAGCGCATCCGGTTTCGCATGTGCGAGTTTCGAATAATCGAGGCCGTAGAAGTGGAAATATTCGCGCTGACTCGGGACATAGGAACCGGCCATGCGCTCTAGCTGCAGGCGGAGCATCATCACGATGTCGACGCCTTCCAGGCCCTTTTTCATGTCGTGGAACACCTCGACACCGAGACGCTCGATGCCGAGAGGCATCAGGGTCGGCGGGCCGACGACGCGGACGCGTGCGCCCATCGCATTGAGCAGCAGGATGTTGGAGCGCGCGACACGGCTGTGGAGGATGTCGCCGCAGATGGCGACGAGGAGGCCTTCGAGTTTGCCCTTGCGGCGGCGGATCGTCAGCGCGTCGAGGAGCGCCTGTGTGGGGTGTTCATGCGCGCCATCGCCCGCGTTGATGACCGCGCAGGAGACTTTCTGCGAGAGGAGCTCGACCGCGCCCGAGTTCTGGTGACGAATGATGATGAGATCGGGATGCATCGCGTTCAGCGTCACCGCCGTGTCGATGAGGGTTTCGCCCTTCTTCACGGAGGACGAACTGACCGACATGTTCATCACGTCGGCACCGAGGCGCTTGCCAGCAAGCTCGAAGGAGCTTTGCGTGCGCGTGGACGCCTCGAAGAAGAGATTGATCTGGGTGCGGCCGCGAAGAACATTGCCCTTCTTGTCGACCTGACGGTTCTGCTCGACATAGGTGTCGGCGAGGTCGAGAAGGCTCGTTATGTCGGCGGGGGAAAGCCCTTCGATGCCCAGCAAATGCCGGTGCGGGAAGAGCGGTGTGGGCTGTTTGTCAGCGCTGGTCATTAAAGCCGCATTGTATAGGGCCGATTCCGGAGGGCGGCAAGGTTGAATTGGCCGGGCGAGGGGGCGGGTGTTAACCTCAAGGCCAAGTTCCCGGAAAAGAGGTTCCCATCATGGCCGCCGAAGTGGAAACGCCGACCGATTTCGCGACGCATGAGGTGTTCAACCAGCCGCCGCCGCTGGAAGAGGTGAACCTGTTCACGGGCGACAGGGCGCTGACCGAGACGATCGAGCGGGAAGGCGGGGGCGATGCGACGGCCTCGCTGACGGCGTTCGGGAAGATCGTGGGGAGCGCGGAGGTGCTGGACCTCGGGCGGCAGGCGAACGCCTATCTGCCGGTGCTGAAGAGTTTCGACCGGTTCGGCCACCGCGAAGACCGGGTGGAGTTTCATCCGTCCTATCACGCGCTGATGGCGATTTCGGTTCGCCAGGGGCTGCATGGTTCGCCCTGGGATCACCTGAAGGACGGGCTCGACGCAAAGCCGACGCCGGGTGCGGTCGTGGCGCGGCTCGCGGGCACCTACATGATGACGCAGGCGGAAGCGGGGCATGGTTGTCCGATCACGATGACCAATGCGGCGGTGCCCGCGCTTCTCTTCCAGCCGTCGCTGGCGAAGGAGTGGGTGCCGCGGATTCTCTCGCGCGAGTATGACCCTCGTTTCATTCCGGCGCGCGAGAAGACGGGCGTCACGCTCGGCATGGGCATGACGGAGAAGCAGGGCGGGACCGACGTGCGCGCGAACACGACGGTGGCACATCCCGCCGGCGCAGGCGGGCCGGGCGAGGAATATCGCATCACCGGGCACAAATGGTTCTTTTCCGCGCCGATGTGCGACGCATTCCTTGTGCTGGCGCAGGCGCCGAACGGCATCTCGTGCTTCCTGATGCCGCGCTTCACGCCTGATGGCGAGCCGAACGCGATCCGCATTCAGCGATTGAAGGAGAAGGTCGGGAACAAGTCGAATGCCTCTTCCGAGGTCGAGTTCCAGGCGGCGAGCGGCTGGCTGATCGGCGAGGAGGGGCGGGGCGTCAGGAACATCATCGAGATGGCGACCTATACGCGGCTCGACTGCGCGGTGGCGACGGCGGGGATGATGCGGCAGGCGGTGTCACAGGCCGTGCATCACTGTTCCTACCGGACCGTGTTCCAGAAGAAGCTCGTCGACCAGCCGCTGATGGCGAATGTGCTCGCCGATCTCGCGGTGGAGACGGAAGCGGCGACGGCGCTTTCCTTCCGCGTGGCGCGCTCGTTCGACCGGGCGCATGAGGACGAGGCGGAGGCGGCGTTCCGGCGCATCATGACGCCGGTCGCGAAATACTGGGTCTGCAAACGCGCGCCGAACCTCGCCTATGAGGCGATGGAGTGCCTCGGCGGCAATGGCTATGTCGAGGAAGGAATAGCGGGGCGCATCTATCGCGAGATGCCGGTGAACGCGATCTGGGAAGGCTCGGGTAACGTCATGTGCCTCGACGTGCTGCGCGCGCTGGCGCGGGAGCCGCAGGCGCTTGAGGTTGTGTTCACCGAGTTCGAGACAGCGAAGGGGGCGAGCACGGCCTATGACGGCGCGCTGGACGCGCTGAAGGATGCCTTCACCGACATGGGATCGCTGGAAGCGCGGTCGCGGCAGGTGGTGGAGCAGATGGCGAAGGTGGCGGCGGGGTCGATCCTCCTGCAGCACGCACCGAGTGCGGTGTCGGATGCGTATTGCCAGACGCGGCTTGGACGTGACTGGGGCGACGTCTACGGCACGCTGCCCGCGGGCGCGGATATCCGTACGATCATCGAGCGGGCGCGCGTCGCGTAGTCATGTCAGCAGCCAGAGCATCAGCGGCATGGTGATCGCGGCGAGGATGGTGGAGCCGGTGATGAGGCTTGCCATCAGCGTCGCGTCGCCGCCGAGCTGGCGGGCGAGGATGTAGGACGAAGTTGCGCCTGGCACCGCGCCGCAGAGAAGGACGACGGCGGCGGGAAGGCCCGTCACGCCGAAAACGATGCACCAGCCCGCCATGAGCGCGGGCATCACCAGAAGTTTCAATCCGCTCGTCAGTGCGACGATCCAGCCGGTTTCGAGGGCGTGGGCGGGCTGCAGGCCCGCGCCGATGGCGATGAGGCCGATGGTGAGGGCGGCGGCGCCGAGAATGTCGAAGGTGGGCGCGAGCGGGCCCGGCAGATCGATGCCGGTGACGTTCAGCACAATACCCGCGGCGCAGGCGAGGATGAGCGGGTTCTTCGACAGGAGGCGGAGGACGGCGCCCATGCCGGCCGGTTCGTCGCCCGCATAGCGCGTCAGGATCAATACCGAGAGCACGTTCACCGTCGGTACGAGGACGGCGAACGAAACGGCGGCGAGCGTCACGCCTTCGGGGCCGAAGAGCGAGCCGATGGCGGCGAGCGCGACGAAGCCGTTCCAGCGCGCGGCGCCCTGGAAGACGGAAGAGAATTGCGGCCCGGTGAGCGGCAGCACTGCCTTCAGCAGCATCAGAATCGCGACCATGGAGAAGAGGCCCGCGCCGAGCGCGGAGGCCATCGGCCAGATGTCGTAGTCGGCGAGGTTCGCGGTCGCGAGGGTGTGGAGGAGGAGCGCCGGGAAGAAGATGTAGTAGGTGAGGCGGTCCAGAGGTACCCAGAGCCCTTCGCCCGGGAAATCCATGCGCTTGATGACGAAACCGAGCGCGATGACGAGGAAGACCGGGACGAGGGAATTCAGGATGGGGAGCATGGGATTTTCTTCTTGTTTTGCTCAGAGCTTCCGCAGGCGGTCGAGCGCGCCTTGCAGGATGTAGGAGGCGGCCATCTTGTCCACGAGTTCGGCGCGGCGGGCGCGACTGGCATCGGCGTCGAGGAGGGTCCGGGTCACGGCCATCGTCGACATGCGCTCGTCCCAGAAGGCGACGGGCAGATCGGTCAGCTTTTCCAGATTGCGGACGAAGGCGCGGGTCGACTGGCAGCGCGGGCCCTCGGTGCCGTCCATGTTGAGGGGCAGGCCGAAGATCAGGGCGACGACGCCGTGGTTCTTCGCGAGCGCGATCATGCGCTCGGCATCCGCCGTGAACTTCGTCCGCCTGATGGTTTCAAGAGGACTCGCGATGCTGCGCGAGACATCCGAGAGCGCGAGGCCGATGGTCTTGGTGCCGAGATCGACGCCCATCAGGCGGTCGTGCCGCCCGAGGCCGTGTTCAAGTTCCTCAAGAGGCTTCACATTGACGCTCAAGTGCTTGTTACCTTTGTGAAATATTGCGCCGCGCGGACCATAGAAGGGGGCGTGGCGAAGGGCAATCCGGCGCTCATATATATTGTGCCCGTGCCGTTGCAGCAGAGGGCTCCGGCTTGTTATGTTCCCTCGCGATTCAAGGAGCAAGGGCCGTGCAGCCGGGATCTTCGGGTTCCAGGCGGATGCGGCCCCTTTCCGAACACCAACAAAGGCGGACCCATGTCGGTCGATCAGAAAACGGTCCGGCACATCGCCCGGCTTGCGCGGATTGCCGTGCGGGACGATGAGCTGGAGGCGCTGGCCCGGGAACTCAACGGCATTCTCGACTGGGTGGAACAGCTTGGCGAGGTGGATGCCACGGATGTGGAACCGATGACGAGCGCGGTGGCGATGGCGATGAAGATGCGCGAAGACGTCGTGACGGGGACAAACCTCCAGAAGGAGGTGACGCGAAATGCGCCGGGCGCGGAAGATGGCTTCTATGTGGTGCCGAAGGTGGTGGAGTAGGCGATGAGCGACCTGACCAAGCTGACGCTCGCCGCTGCCCGCGACGCGCTGAAGAAGAAGGAAATCACATCGAGCGAGCTGACCGGCGCCTATCTCAAGGAGATGGCCGATGCCGGAGCGCTCAATGCCTATGTGACGACGACGGCGGACAAGGCGCAGGAGATGGCGAAGATCTCCGACGCGAAGCTTCAGAAGGGCGAGGGCGGGGCGCTCGAAGGCATTCCGCTCGGCATCAAGGACCTCTTCTGCACGAAAGACGTGCCGACGAGTGCGGGCAGCCACATTCTCGAAGGGTTCGTGCCGCCCTACGAGTCGACCGTGACTGCGAACCTGTGGCGCGACGGCGCGGTGATGCTCGGCAAACTCAACAACGATGAATTCGCCATGGGCTCGTCGAACGAGACGAGTTTCTACGGCCCGGTGGTGAACCCGTGGCGGCGGAAGGGGTCGGATGCGAGGCTCGTTCCCGGCGGCTCTTCCGGCGGTTCGTCCGCGGCGGTGGCGGCGAAGCTCTGCCTCGGCGCGACGGCGACGGATACGGGCGGGTCGATCCGCCAGCCGGCGGCGTTCACGGGCACGGTCGGTCTGAAGCCGACCTACGGGCGCTGCTCGCGCTGGGGTATCGTCGCCTTCGCGTCGTCGCTCGACCAGGCGGGCCCGATTGCGCGTGACGTGCGCGATGCGGCGATCCTGCTCGGGTCGATGGCGGGGCATGACGAGAAGGACACGACGAGCGTCGACAGGCCGGTGCCGGACTATGAGGCGGCGCTCGGACAGGGCATCAAGGGCCTCAGCGTCGGCATTCCGAAGGAGTACCGCGTCGAGGGCATGCCGAAGGAGATCGACGATCTCTGGACGCGCGGCATCGAGTGGCTGAAGGCGGCGGGCGCGACGGTGAAGGAAGTGAGCCTTCCCCATACGAAGTACGCGCTGCCCACCTATTACATCGTCGCTCCGGCGGAATGCTCCTCCAATCTCGCGCGCTATGACGGCGTACGCTACGGGTTGCGCGTCGAGGGGCGGGACATCACCGACATGTACGAGAAGACGCGCGCGGAAGGCTTCGGTGCGGAAGTGCGCCGCCGCGTGCTGATGGGCACCTATGTGCTCTCGGCGGGCTACTACGACGCCTATTACCTGAAAGCGCAGAAAGTGCGGACCCTGATCGCGCGCGACTTCGCGGAAGCCTATTCGGAGGTGGACGTGCTGCTGACCCCCACGGCGCCTTCGGCGGCGTTCGCGATCGGTGAAAAGAGCAACGATCCGCTCTCCATGTACCTGAACGACGTGTTCACCGTGACGGTGAACCTGGCCGGGCTGCCGGGCATCTCCGTGCCCGCGGGTCTTTCGGCAGAGGGGTTGCCGCTCGGGCTGCAGCTTATCGGGCGGACATTCGACGAAGAGACGCTGCTCAGGGCTGCCTATGCCATCGAGCAGGCGGCCGGGTTTACGGCCGAACCGGAAGTGTGGTGGCGCGCATGACAACGATGGTAAGCGATTTCGAAGCCTCGATGCGCAAGCGCGAGCCGCGCGAGGAAGACCTGATCCAGGGCCAGACAGGCGACTGGGAGGTCATTCTCGGGCTCGAGGTTCACGCGCAGGTGACGTCGAAGGCGAAACTCTTTTCGGGTTCCTCTACAAAATTCGGCGCCGAACAGAACAGTCAGGTCAGCTTCGTCGACGCCGCGATGCCCGGTATGCTGCCGGTCATCAACCGGTTCTGCGTCGAGCAGGCGATCCGCACGGGCCTCGGCCTCAAGGCGAAGATCAACCTGCGTTCCGTGTTCGACCGGAAGAACTATTTCTATCCGGACCTGCCGCAGGGCTATCAGATTTCGCAGTACAAGCACCCGATCGTGGGCGAGGGCGAGATCGTTCTCGACATGAAAGATGACCGCACCGTCATTGTCGGTGTCGAACGGCTGCATCTCGAACAGGACGCGGGCAAGAGCCTGCACGACCAGCACCCCGCGATGAGCTTCGTCGACCTCAACCGGTCGGGCGTTGCGCTGATGGAAATCGTTTCAAAGCCGGATATGCGTTCCGCCGACGAGGCGAAGGCCTATGTGAACAAGCTGCGGACGATCCTGCGTTATCTCGGTACGTGCGACGGCAACATGGAAGAAGGGTCGTTGCGCGCTGACGTTAACGTTTCGGTGCGCAAGGTCGGTGCGCCGCTCGGCACACGCTGCGAGATAAAGAACGTGAACTCGATCCGGTTTATCGGTCTTGCGATCGAGCATGAGGCGCGCCGCCAGATCGAAATCCTGGAAGAGGGCGGCAAGATCGACCAGGAAACGCGGCTTTTCGACCCGAAGACGGGCGAAACACGTTCCATGCGCTCCAAGGAAGAGGCGCATGACTACCGCTATTTCCCCGATCCCGACCTTCTGCCGCTCGAATTCACGCAGGACTGGGTGGACGAGATCGCCGCGTCCCTGCCGGAACTTCCCGACGACAAGAAGGCGCGACTGATCTCCGAATACGGTCTCACGCCCTACGATGCGACGGTACTGATCGGTGAGGGCGCGCGCGCGGACTACTTCGAGGCGGTTGCCAAGGGGCGTGACGCGAAGCTCGCAGCGAACTGGGTGACGGGTGAATTGTTCGGTGCACTCAACCGCGAAGGACACTCGATCGAAGAGACTCCGGTCACTTCAAAGCAGCTCGGAGAGCTCATCGATCTCATCTCCGACGGGACAATTTCAGGACGAATCGCGAAGCAGGTTTTTGATTCGATGTACAAAACGGGCCACGACCCGGCCAAAATCGTCGAGGAAGAAGGTCTGCAGCAGGTAACGGATTTTGGGGAAATCGAGGCCGCGATCGACGCCGTCATCGCGGCCAACCCCGATAAAGTCGAGCAAACGAAAGTCAAGCCCCAACTTGCGGGCTGGTTTGTCGGCCAAGTCATGAAATCCACGTCTGGCAAGGCTAATCCGCGAGTCGTCAACGAAATCCTCGCGCGGAAACTCGGTCTATCGTCCGACGGCTGACGAAATTTTCCGGCTTCACCGTGAACCGTTTGGTAACCACTTTCCCGGAAGAGTGGCGCGGCCGCTTGTGCACAAATCTGTTGCATTGAGTTGCCGAGCGCATTTTGCGCGCTCATAGTATTGCGGTGTGCGCCTGAGGGGTACGAGGGCGCTAGCAATGTGTGCGTTGCGAGTAAACGGATTGTCGCCAAACGAAACGGCACATCAGGAGCTAGAGAAACATGGCTACCACGAAGACCAAAGCTAAGCCGAAGGCCGCTGCGGCCAAAAAGCCTGCGGCGAAGAAGAAGCCGGCTGCCAAGAAGAAGCCAGCTGCCAAGAAGACGGTGAAGAAGCTCGCCGCCAAGAAGACCGTCGCCAAGAAGGCGCCGGCCAAGCGGAAGCCGGCTGCGAAGAAGAAGCCTGCTGCGAAGAAGAAGCCTGCGGCGAAGAAGGCAACAGCCAAGAAGACCGTCGCCAAGAAGGCGCCCGCCAAGCGGAAGCCTGCTGCGAAGAAGAAGCCTGCGGCCAAGAAGACCACGGCCCGCAAGCCTGCCGCTCGCAAGACGGCAGCCAAGAAGGCGCCTGCCAAGCGCAAGCCCGCAGCCAAGAAGAAGCCCGCCGCTCGCAAGACGGCAGCCAAGAAGACCACAGCCCGCAAGCCTGCCGCTCGCAAGACGGCAGCCAAGAAGGCGCCCGCCAAGCGGAAGCCTGCGGCGAAGAAGAAGCCTGCTGCGCGGCGTAAGCCTGCAGCGCGCAAGAAGGCGGCGTAAGCAGCCGACATGAACGATAAACGCCGGCCAAAACCCGCGAAGGCGGCGGCGAAACGTTCTTCAGCTAGGCGGCGTCCCGCGGCTTCGCGGGACAAAGCCAACCCGATCGAGCTTTACTACTGGCCGACACCAAATGGCTGGAAGATTTCGATCATGCTGGAGGAATGTCAGCTGCCTTACGCGGTGAAGCCGGTGAATATCGGGATTGGCGACCAGTTCAAGCGATCCTTTCTCAAGATCGCGCCGAACAACCGGATGCCAGCCATCGTGGATCCGAAAGGTCCAGGGGGGAAACCGATTTCGATCTTCGAGTCGGGGGCTATCCTTCAATATCTCGGGCGCAAAACCGGGAAGTTCTATCCCGCGAGCGAACGCGCGAGAGTTGAGGTCGACCAATGGCTGTTCTGGCAGATGGCTGGGCTTGGCCCCATGGCGGGCCAAGCCCATCACTTTCGTCAGTACGCCAAGGAGAAACTACCCTATGCGATCAAGCGGTATACCGATGAGGTGAACCGGCTCTATGGCGTGATGAACAAGCGCCTCAAGGACCGGGACTATCTCGCCGGACGCTACTCGATCGCCGATATGGCCTGCTGGGGCTGGATCGTACCCTACAAGAACCAGGGTCAGCGGCTTGACGATTTCCCATTCCTGAAAGACTGGTTCGAGCGGGTGGGAGCCCGCCCGGCCGTCCAGAAGGGATTTGCCCTCGGTCGCGAATGGCGACGGGGCACCATCGGTGACAAGACAAAAGAGGCTGAAAAGGCTCGCAAGATCCTTTTCGGACAACGCGCGCAATAGGAGCGCAGGGCTTAACGGCTCGCTCTCTTATGATAAGCTCACAGCGCTCCCGGGAAACCGGGGGCGCTGTTTGCTTTCGATGCCCGGGGAAATGTCATGCGCCTGTTACCGACGACGATTGCCGCTGTAGCCCTTCTGTGTGCCGCGGCAGCCCTTCCGGTCACCGCCGAAACGGTGACGGCGACGGGTAGCCTCATCATGAAAGACAGGTACGGCACGCAGACGCAGTGGGGCCGCTCGCTCAAGCTGCCGGAAGGCGGCAAGGTGGTGCGCGTGATGGACGGCACTTACGGCTTCTCGATCGTCGACGCAGCGGGCGAGACCGTCGGGGACTTCCTGCTGCCGCAGCAGGCGGTGGGTACCGAACTTGCTCCGGGTGAATACAGCCTGATGCCGTATGTCTGCGCACAGCACCGGCACCATCACGTCGAAGTGACCGTCGAATACTGACTTGAGGTCATGTGCCGCAACTGCGGACTGGCCGGACGTTCCTTCTCTTCCTATATGCCCTCGAGCGGAAACACGCGGGGCGGCGGTGTCAGTCATTCGCTTCTCGCACATGCGAAAGGCGAATTGCGATGATCGACCTCTACACCTGGACGACGCCGAATGGCCGCAAGGTCTCGATCATGCTGGAAGAAGCGGGGCTCGCTTATGAAGTGCACCCCGTCGACATCGGCAAGGAAGAACAGTTCGCACCTTCCTTCCTGAAGATCAGTCCCAACAATCGCATTCCCGCGATCATTGATCGCGACACGGATGGCGGCCCGGTATCCATTTTCGAGTCCGGTGCAATCCTGATCTATCTTGCGGAGAAGACCGGGAAGTTCCTTGCGCCCAAGGGCGAGCAACGCGCGAAGACGCTTGAGTGGCTGATGTGGCAGATGGGCGGGGTGGGGCCAATGCTTGGACAGGCGAACCACTTCATCAATACGGCGCCGGAGAAGATTCCCTATGCCATCGATCGCTACATCACGGAAGCCGCGCGGCTGATCAAGGTGCTCGATACGCGGCTCGGCAAAGCGGACTATATGGGCGGCGACTATTCGATCGCCGATATGGCGACCTATCCGTGGCTTGCGGTCGCCTTCGATCTGATCCTGCAGGCGAAACCGGATGTCATTGGCGAGGGGACGAACGTGAAACGGTGGCTCGCGGCCGTCGGGAAACGGCCTGCGGTTGAGCGCGGCATGGCGGTGCCGAAAGTCTGAAAGGCAACACTCGGGGGCTTTTTTTCAACGGTGGTTCACCATGAGCGGCATGGCGATGCTCCCGTTAACCATTTTTTCAGGGGGGTCATAGAAATTTGCATGCGGGGACGGAGGGAAATGCTCCGTCGATACGGCAACAAGGGGCGGAAGCCGCTATCCGAGGAGAGAGCACATGGCACGCATGCAGCTCGATACTTTCGAAAAGAGCGAACTGGCAGCCGAGGGCGGCAAGTGTGACGCCCTCTATAACCTGGGCCTCATGTATTCGACGGGCCGGGGGGTCGATGTCGATCTCGTGACCGCGCACAAGTGGTTCAATCTGGCGGCGATGAAGGGCAGCAACGCGGCGAGGAGCTGCCGGGCGGAACTCGCGGCGGAAATGTCGCCGGCCGAGATCGCAGAGGCACAGCGTCAGGCGCGCGAGTGGCTGGCTCACCAGTAAACTCCGGCATTCAAAGGAATTTCTGCGCTCTCCTGGCGCAACACAGCGAGTGCCGCTGACGGACTGTCGGCGGCGCTTCGCTTTTACGGTCCTCTTTCAGGCTCTTCCAGTGCCCGCACATAGAGAGTGTGCCGTGGCGTCGACTCGGCCATAAAATGCTCTATGGTCCCGCCACCCGCGAGGACCCCGGTTTTCCGCCTCTTCCCCGACGGAAAATCGCCGATATCGTGCCCAGAGTTTCCCTGCCAGGAGAGGCCATGACCGAACCGTCGCCCCAAGCCGACAAGAAGTCCGTCGAAGACCTGATCGATCTGCTCGACCTCGAGCGGATCGAGGAAAACCTGTTTCGTGGGCACAGTCCCGATGTGAGCTGGCAGCGCGTGTTCGGCGGACAGGTGATCGGACAGGCGCTTGTCGCGGCTTACCGGACGGTGGAGGAGCGGGTCTGCCATTCGCTTCATGCCTATTTCATCCGGCCGGGCGACCCCAAAGTGCCGATCGTCTATGAGGTGGACCGCTCGCGCGACGGCAAGAGCTTCACGACCCGGCGTGTCGTAGCGATCCAGCACGGCAAGCAGATATTCAACCTCGCGGCGTCGTTCCAGGTCCCTGAGACAGGCTTCGAGCATCAGGCGGACATGCCGAAGGTGCCGATGCCAGAGGAACTCGCGAGCGAGCGCGAGCAGCGCAAGGCCATCGCCGATAAGCTGCCGCCGGAAATCGCGAAGCACTTCTCGCGACCGCGGCCGATCGAAATCCGTCCAGTCAATCCGCAGGATTATATCGATCCGGCGCCGATGGAACCGCTGCAGCATGTCTGGTTCAGGGCGCGCAAGAGTGTGAGCGACGAGATTGCTCTGCATCAGTGCATCCTTGCCTATGCCTCCGACATGACGCTGCTTGATACCTGCATCCGTCCACATGGCGTAAGCTGGGTATCGGGGAAGCTTCAGTCGGCGAGCCTCGACCACGCGATGTGGTTTCACGCGCCTTTCCGCTCCGATGAATGGCTGCTCTACACGCAGGATAGTCCGAGCGCCTCTGGTGCGCGGGGCCTGAACCGGGGGAGCATCTATACGCGGGAGGGGAAACTGGTGGCCTCGGTGGCGCAGGAGGGGCTTATCCGCTACCGCGGGGCCCCAAAAAGCTGAGGAGGCGGGATATCGCCCCTGACTTGAGGAGAACCCGGCGGATATTGGCCTTGATGCGCCCTTCAATCTTGGGCATACACGGGAAAGCCGGAGAGGTGGCCGAGTGGCTGAAGGCGGCGGTTTGCTAAACCGTTGTACAGTGTAAAGCTGTACCGTGGGTTCGAATCCCATCCTCTCCGCCATTTCCCTGGCCAGAGAACCTGGCGCCACCACCTCGCTGGTCTTGCGATCGCCGGAGGGATAGCGTTCCGGTCATGGATACGCTCGGCTTTCTCATCGCACTTCAGCTCGTTGGCATCGCCGCCTTCGCGGTCTCGGGCGCGCTTGTCGCCGGCGAGCGGCAGATGGACTGGTTTGGCGTCATGGTCCTCGGCATCATCGTGGCTGTTGGCGGCGGGACAGTACGCGATGTGCTTCTCGACCTACCCGTCTTCTGGATAGCGGCACCCTGGTACGTCGTCATGGCGGGGGCCTGTGCGCTCGCGGCGATCCCTCTTGCCGGATGGGCGCACCGGGGACGCCGGCCGGTTGCCATTGCTGACGCTATCGGGCTCGCCGTTTTCGTTGCGCTCGGAACGCGCAAGGCGCTGGAAATGGGAACTTCGGGGTTCGTCGCCGTCGTCATGGGTGTCGTAACGGGCATCGTGGGCGGTATCATTCGCGATGTGCTTGCGAACCGGACGCCGATTATTCTGAGGAAGGAAGTCTATGCGCTGGCAGCTCTTTGCGGTGCCACACTGTTTGTTCTCGCCGAGGGGCTCGGCGCGGCGGCGGGTGTCGGCCTCTGGCTTTCAATAGCTGCGGTGTTGACGATCCGGTTGCTTGCGATCTTCTACAACTGGTCGATTCCGACATTCAAGGTCGAGCCGGGCGATCAGGAATAGACCGGGCAGGCCAAAGGACATCAAGCGGCAAAGAGGACCAAGGCGACACCGCAACGGTAGCGTAACGAAATTCGTTTCGTTTCTATTCGTCATATTGTCGGGTTAAACTCGCATGGAGCGAGATCAATCGGGCGTGGGGGCCTCATGAAATCGTCGATATGGCTGCAGGCTGCTTTTGCTGCCTGTCTGCTTGCCGCAGCTTCGATCGGAGCGAACGGCGTTCGCGCCGAGAGCGAAGAATCTCACATGTGGGATTATGGTCTCGAACTGGGGCCGGAGCACTGGGCGGGTATCAAATCCGAATTCGCGACATGCGGCACAGGGCGGGAGCAATCGCCCGTCGACATCTCAGGCGAGATGGGTGCTGCAGCGGCGCCGATTTCCTTCGAATATGCGGAGGGCGAGGCGAGTGTCGTCAACAACGGGCATACGGTGCAGGTGAATGTGGCACCGGGAAGCAAGCTTTCGTTCGGCGACGGCGAGTATGATCTTCTCCAGTTCCACTTCCATACGCCGAGCGAAACGACCTTTGAAGGATTGCATTATCCGCTGGAGGCGCATTTTGTTCACCGCAACGCCGAAGGGAAACTGGCTGTAGTTGCCGTGATGATCCGCGCCGGTGCTGCGGGATCCATCGACACACTGCCCGTGCCGGAACTTGCAGGTGAAACCACGAAGATTCAGGGCGCGATCAATCCCGAGCACTTTCTGCCCCCGGAAACCGGCTACATCACCTTTAACGGTTCGCTGACAACGCCGCCGTGCAGTGAAGGCGTGCGCTGGATCGTCCTAAAGTCGCCGGTGACAACCGAACCCGAGGTGCTTTCCCGGTTCGCCGCCGTCATTGGACGTAACAACAGGCCTACACATCCGCTGAATGGCCGAATGCTGCAGGCGAGCGAGTAGAATCCGACAGGCTTGCCGCGAGGGAGAGTGGACCTAGACTATCTGTATTGCTGCAGCGTACGGATAAGAGGTCCCTGTCTTGTCGGACGAACAAATTATCCCTTTCCATGAGCTCCTGGGCTGGATGCCGGCATGGGCGGCAACCGCGCTGTTGCTTGTCGTGGCGTCTGTTGTTGCCATTATCGCGCACGGTATAGCGATCAGATTGCTGACAGCGGCATTCTCGCGCCGGGCAATATACGTCCAGACGTTACTGCAGCGAACCCGGGTGCTGACCCGAGTTATCATCATCTTCATTGTCTGTGTCGTCGTCACACAGGCGGCGCCGCTTGGTGGCGATGCGCGGTCTCTCCTCAGCTCCGTCCTGGGCGCATGCGTTTTCGCGATTGCAGGCTGGACAGCGATTGTCGCTGTGCATATTGCGAGCGATCTCTATCTCAGCCGCTTCCGCATCGACGTCGAAGACAATCTGAATGCCCGAAAGCAGATAACTCAGGTCAGAATATTGCGGCGTGTCGCCGACACGATGATCGTGCTGCTGGCGCTTGGCGCCGGCCTGATGACGTTCGAGTCGGTACGCCAATATGGCGTCAGCATATTCGCGTCGGCGGGTGCGGCGGGTCTCGTGCTCGGATTGGCTGCACGTCCGGTGCTCGAGAATCTGATCGCAGGTATCCAGATCGCGGTTACACAACCGATTCGTATCGACGACGCGGTCGTTATCGAAGGGGAGTGGGGCTGGATCGAGGAGATAACGGGGACCTATGTCGTGATCCGCATCTGGGATTGGCGACGTCTCATCGTGCCGTTGTCCTACTTCATCCAGAGGCCATTCACGAACTGGACGAGGGAAACCGCATCGATCATCGGTACGGTATTCCTGCACGCCGACTACACGCTGCCTGTGGATGCGTTGCGCAATCATCTGCAGGAGATCGTTGGGGAAATGCCATTGTGGGACGGGAAAGTGGCTGTGATCCAGGTGACGGATGCGACGGATCGCACAATCG
Source organism: Parvibaculum sp. (assembly GCA_017642695.1). Taxonomy (GTDB): domain Bacteria; phylum Pseudomonadota; class Alphaproteobacteria; order Parvibaculales; family Parvibaculaceae; genus Parvibaculum. Next base: position 986,158 of record JAEPQD010000002.1, read on the forward strand.
AGGTTCGCGCACTTGTAAGCGCACGCACGTCACCCGAAGCGTGGGATCTGAGATGCGATGTGCGCGAAAGACTCATTTCGTGGATTCGCGACAATTATCCCGACTCACTGCCGCAAGTGCGCAGCGCTGCCGTGCCTCAAGATCGTGGAACTGTGGGAGGAATTGTGAGTCAACAAGAGTAAACGCACCAATTCTGATCAAGTTCCAATTATTGCCCGATAAGTAGAAAAAATTCTTTTGTTACAAGGGTTTTCGTGAAATTCACGTGTCACGGTTGCCCGCAACGGAATGCTTTGTTAGCTTGCCTGCGCTGTGAGGGCATCAACGCGCCGTATCGAAAAGCATTCGGCGCTGTCCACAGTCGTATCCTGCAGCCTTGCTGCCTTGTCGCGCGATCTGCCGGCACATTGGATGCGGCCCGTTTTCGCGCGAATGCGCGGCTTGCCTTTAGCGGGCTTTCGAAACCGATTTCATAGGTTGCCGGCGGCGATTTGTCCGGTGCCGTTTGTGCTTTTGGCGGCGAGGTACGCACTTGCGAAGCCGTCGTCATTTCCTGAAGGAACGCGATCATGGAACAACTCAAGAAAAAAGAACAAGAATTCGGCGACGATCCGCTCGCGGTGCGCGAAACGGATCACTATCAGCACGAATACACCGAATCCTTCGTGGACAAGTGGGATGACCTAATCGACTGGGATAGTCGTGCGGAGAGTGAAGGACAGTTCTTCATCGACATCCTGAAGGAGCGGGGAAAGCACAAGATTCTCGACGTTGCGACGGGCACGGGTTTCAATTCCGTGCAGCTGCTGAAGGCGGGTTTCGACGTTACAAGCGTCGATGGCAGCGCGGAAATGCTGTCCAAGGCGTTTGCGAATGCACGCGATCATGGATTTGTCATGCAGACGGTTCACGCAGACTGGCGCTGGCTCAACAAGGACGTGCACGGCAAATTCGACGCGATCATCTGTCTCGGGAATTCGTTCACGCATCTTTTCGACGAGCGCGATCGTCGACGTGCGCTGGCGGAGTTCTATGCCGCTCTGAAGCATGACGGTATTCTGATCCTGGACCAGCGCAACTACGATGCGATTCTGGATCGCGGCTTCAGCTCCAAGCACAAGTACTATTATTGCGGGGACCAGGTGACGGCGGAGCCGGAGCACGTGGACGACTCGCTGGCGCGGTTCCGCTACACGTTTCCCGACAACAGCGTCTATCACCTGAACATGTTCCCGCTGCGCAAGAACTACACGCGCCGGCTGATGCATGAGATCGGGTTCCAGAAGGTCGTCACCTACGGCGATTTCGAGGAAACCTACAAAGAAGAAGAAGCCGATTTCTTTGTTCACGTTGCGGAGAAGACCTATCATGGCGACGAGTAAATCGAACGCGGTCGCGCAGGCCGAAGCCTATTACGACAGCCCGGATGCGGATTCGTTCTACTTCACCATCTGGGGCGGCGAAGACATCCATATCGGGATGTACAAGGATGATAATGAGCCGATCGTGCCGGCGAGCCACCGGAATGACGAAACGCTCGCTTCGATGCTGAAGGGCGTGGACGAAAACACGACGGTACTCGACATCGGCGCGGGTTATGGCGGCGCGGCGCGGCACCTCGCGAAGAGCTATGGCTGCAAGGTCATCTGCGTGAACATCAGCGAGACGCAGAACAAGCTTAACCGCGAACTCAACAAGAAGGCCGGCCTCGACGACAAGGTCGAAGTGCTGCATGGCGACTTCGAAGCCATTCCGGCGGACGATAACAGCATCGACATCGTGTGGTCGCAGGATGCGATCCTGCACAGTGGCAACCGGCCGCGCGTGCTGGATGAAGTAAAGCGCGTGCTGAAGCCGGGCGGGCAGTTTATCTTCACCGATCCAATGCAGTCGGACGATTGCCCGGAAGGCGTGCTCCAGCCTATCCTCGATCGCATTCATCTTGAGACGCTCGGCAGCTTCGGCTTCTACGACAAGGAGCTGACAGCGCGCGGCTTCGAGAAGCTCGACGTCAAGGAGATGACGCATCAGTTGCGCCGCCATTACTGGCGCGTGGGCGAGGAGCTCAAGGCGAACTACGAGCGCCTGACCAAGGGTTCCAGCACTACCTATCTCGATAACATGATCAAGGGGCTTGGTCGCTGGGTCGACGGCGCCGACAAGGGGTATCTCGCCTGGGGCGTGATGCATTACCGCTTGGCAAAGTGATCGCCCGGGACTAGTTTTCTCCAGCCGGAACGGTTCCGGCGACGAGGATCGGAAGATGATGAACGCAGCACACACTGCAAACGGGAACTGGTGGACCACCTGAAGGGTGGCCCGTTCCGTCGTCTGACGATCAAACCGGACAAGGCCGCCCCGCAAGGAGGCGGCCTTTTCGTTTGCGGATTTCTTCATCGAAAAGCGTTTCCGGCGGGTGCGGCTTTCAGGCCGCTCGCAAGGAGGAGCGAATGATGATGACGTCCGATTTCAAGCACGAGAGAGAATTCGATCTCGGCGGCGTCGTACCCTGGGGACGACGTTTGCAGGAATATGCCGCCTTTTTTGCGCTCGACGATCTGGCCGGTTTCGCGCCCGTGCTCGATGCAGGGGGCGGGCCTTCTTCCTTCGCGGCGGAGGCAACGAAAATGGGGATCGCGGTCACCGCGTCCGATCCGATCTACCGGTTCGGTGAGGGCGATATCAGGCGGCGCTTCGAACAGACCGCGGAGGCCATGCGGGTCGGCATGCGCCGGGCGCACTATCGTTTCAACTGGTCCTACTACGGCTCGGAAGATGCGGTGCACCGGTTGCGGCGGGAGGCGCTGGAGCTGTTTCTCGGCGATCTGGAGACGGGAAAGAGGGAGGGGCGCTATGTCCCGGCTTCGCTGCCCGCGCTCCCTTTTGCTGATGGTGCGTTCAGGCTCGCTCTGTCATCGCATCTGCTGTTTCTGTATGGCGACGACCTCGATTTCGACTTTCATCTGGCGGCGCTTCGCGAGCTCATGCGGGTGGCGGAAGAGGTGCGCATCTTTCCGCTGGTCAATCTCGACGGGTTGCCATCCAGTCATTTGCCGGGTGCGATGAGCGTTCTGCGCGGTGAGGGCGTGAGGACGGAACTCGTAAGCGTTCCATTCGAATTCCAGAAAGGAGCGACGCGGATGCTGAAGCTCAGGAAGTACTAAAGTCCCTCGGCGGTGATGAATTCGTCGATCGCTGCAAGCACTTCCGGCTCGTCGAGAAAAGGGGCGTGACCGCGATCCTTCGCGGTCACGGATCTGACCGAGGGGTGGCCCGCCTGCATGCGTTCGACGATGTCGGCGCTGAGGAGGTCTGAGTTCTCGCCCCGAACAACGAGAAGCGGCATTTGCGCGAGCGCGCCGAACTGCGGCCACATGGTGGGTATTTCCCCCTTTGAGGCCTCGAGGCCCTTACGCATGGCCGTGCCGATCTTCGGATCGTAGTCGAGCTTCGGAGCACCGTGTTCCTCGGCAAAAGTGCGGTGCGCAAAGGTCCGCCATTGCTCGCCCGAAAGGTTCGGAAACTCCCGTTCGTTCATGACCCGCAGCTTGACGGCGGCTTCGTCCCACGTCGCGGGTACTTCCATCACGCCGACATAACCGGCGATCCGCTCGATGCCCTTCTTGTCGACCTCGGGACCGACATCGTTCAAGACGGCGGCCTTGATGACGTTGGGACGGAAAGCCGCGAGCGCCATCGTGACGAGGCCACCGCGCGATGTCCCGACGAAGATGGCGTGGCCGACACCGGCCGCCCCCATCAGGTCAAGCGTGTCCATCATTTCGTGGACGGGTGTGTAGTCCGTCCAGTTGTCGCAATAGTCCGAACGGCCGCGGCCCCGGAAGTCGGGACAGAGCACGCGGTGGCGGGCGGAGAGATGCCCGGCCAGCGGTTCGAAATCCTTCGAGTTGCGGGTGAGGCCGGGCAGGCAGATAACAGGTGTGCCGGGAGCGGTGCGTTCGCCGTAGTCGCGGGCGTAGAGCTTCAGTCCATCCTGACTGGTGTAGAAGAGTTCACGATGAGCCGCGGCCATGAGAAAGCTCCGGAGTTTTCGGGAGGGCGATCATGAGCGAGCCTCGGGCAAGCGGCAAGGCCAATGCGACTTGCGTCTCAGCGGTCCTCGGCCTCCACAACCGGCGCCATGACGCCCTCGCCAGGAGGTGACAGGGGGGAGGGCGTCGCTGAGGCTGGTGTGATGGCCGGTGCTGCGGTGGCGGATGGCGGCGCGAGCGGTACGTTGCCGGGCATGGGCGTTGGAGGGGGTGTCGTGATTGGTGCCGCCCCCTCGTAGCGGCGCAAGTCCTCGTCGATCCGGACTTCTTCTGCCTTGCCGCTCAAGCGTCCGCGATAGACTTCCATGTTCTCCATCACGCGCTGCACATAGTTTCGTGTTTCGGAGAAGGGGATGTTTTCGATCCAGTCGATGGGATCGACCGCCGTCGAGCGCGGATCGCCGTATTTCGTCACCCACTGACGGACGCGCGAGGAGCCTGCATTGTAGGCGGCGATGCTCATGATGTAGGAGCCGCTGAATTCGTTCTCCACGAGGTCGCCGAGATGGGCGGCGCCGAGCGTCGCGTTGTAATCGGGATCGGTGAGGCGGCCAGGCGAATAGGGAACGCCGATCTGCCGGGCGACGATGCGTGCCGTGCCGGGCATGAGCTGCATGAGGCCGCGCGCGCCAGCGGGGCTCAATGCGTTGGGATCGAACTCACTCTCCTGCCGAGAGAGACCATAGACGAGTGCCTTTTCGACGGGCGGCCCCTTATGCGTCCAGTTCGGCATGGCGGCCGTCGGATAGGCGTGCTCGGCGAGCACGATGTTGCGGAGCGATGCCGCCTTGGCGATGCGAAGCGACAGCTTGCGGTCGCCGAAGTTCAGTGCGAGGTCGGAAAGAGCCGCAAGTTCCGCGCGATCGTCGGTAATGTCCGCGAGATGAAGCATGATCGTCCAGAGTTCGCGCTCGCGCTCAATGTCCTTGAGAATGCGCGCCGCGCGCACGAGCTCCTTGTTCGAGAAGCGCTTCTGTCCGTCGGCGGTTTTCGCAGGCTCACCGGGAAGCTGAAGCTTGCCGCCGCTCGCCAGAGCTGCTGTTGCAAGCTGGCCGTAGAAGGTCGTGGGATAGGATGCGGCCGCCGAGTAGTATTGCGCGGCCTCTTCCTTCTCGCCTTTGGCCGAGGCGGCACGGCCGGACCAGTATTCCGCGCGCGACTTGCTGATGGGGGTGGATACACCCGCGCTCAGTTTCCGGAAATGACCGATCGCGAGGTCCGGCTTGTTCAGGTACTGGAGCGCCACCCAGCCCGCCATGAACTCGGCCTCGGCAAAATCGACGCCCTCGCTCAGTCCGTTGCCGGCGGCGATCTGGTAGGCCTGCATATACATGCCTTCGCCCAGAGCCTTGCGGGCGAGAATCTTGCGTTCGACCCACCACGTTTCGGGGCGAACCATTGCGGTCGGCTCGGTCGGTGCGGTCAGAAGAAGAGGGAGGGCCGTGTGTTCGTTGCCGCGCCGCCGTTCGTAGCGAACCTGGTCGTAGAGCAGGCCGGGATCCGCGCGCAGCGGGGCGGGTACCTGTGACAGGGCTGTGGATGCCTTGCTCGATCCCGCCATGAGCTGGATGCGAGCGTCGGCAAGCGCTCGCTCTGCCTGGCCCACGAGAGCAGCCGTCGTTCGTGCGTCGCTGGTGCGCTGCTCCCAGAGCAGGCGCGCAAGGCGGGCCTGTTGCGCTTCAGTGGTCAGATACTGGCCATAGGCACCGAGGATTTCTCTCTGCCGCGTGGAAGTAAAATCGTTCTCTATCCAGGCGCGGCGAATCCATTCGGCGCCTTCATCCGCCCGGCCAAGCTCGATCAGCGACTTGCCGTAGCGGATACGGCCTTCGCCGGTCGCCGGGGGATTGGCGGCGAACCACTCGACAATGTCTTCGTCGGCCATCGGGTAGGAGAGAAGAGCCTTTTCGGCCCGAACCGCCAGAATGGCCATGCGCGGCCAGTCCGGATTCTGCTCCATGAAAGCGACGATCTCGGCAAAGGTCGCCGTGCTCTCGTCGGAGATGAGCCGGGACCATGTAACGAGTTTCACGGCAACGGGGTCGGATACGGTCGAGAGGAAGGCGCTGGCATTCTGCCATTTGCCGCGATCAGATTCGGCAAAAGCGTTGCGCAACGCGGCAATATCCGTCGCGCTCAAGCCGGAAAACGCGCCGGGCGCCGCGGGCTGGGCGGGGGTGGCGGTCAATGCGCTTGCCGTCTGCAAACCTCCCGGTCGAGGCAGTGGCAGTGTCGAGGCCTCGACAGCCGCACAGGCGGCTATGGATGCAGCCGCCGCAACGGCTGCAAGACGCGAATACTTCATCAAGGACATAGCCTTCACGGCGCAAACCCGAACAACAGAGGTTTCCGGATCCATTCAAGCCATTCCCGGCGGGAGGCCTTCGGTCCGGCTTTCGCCCAACAGGACCTTATGGCGGCAAGGGCCTCCAGCCAGTCATATGATCCACAAGATTGAGACTACCCACGCGCCTATGTGCACCGCAATAGGGCAAGCATGAGAGACGGGGCTGTTTTCTTGCCGGGTATGGCACTTGCGGTTATGTTGCGCGCCTTCGGGACCTCCCGGAAAGACCCCGTCAACGTTAACCGGGGCAACGGAGCCAAAAACCATGTTCAAGGGATCGTTCGTCGCACTCATAACGCCGTTCAAGAACGGCAAGGTGGATGAGGCCGCGTTCGTGAAACTGGTCGAGTGGCAAATCGAGCAGGGCACTCATGGTCTGGTTCCCTGTGGAACCACGGGCGAGTCGCCGACGCTTTCGCACGACGAGCACAAGCGGGTCGTGGAACTCTGCATCGAAACCGCGCGGGGCCGTGTACCTGTGATCGCGGGCGCGGGTTCCAACAACACCGTCGAGGCCATTGAACTGACCGCCTTTGCCAAGGAAGCCGGGGCGGACGCGGTGCTGAGCGTGACCGGGTACTATAACAAGCCGTCGCAGGAAGGCATCTACCGGCACTTCAAGGCAGTGAACGATGCCGTCGACATTCCGATCATCCTCTACAACATTCCCGGCCGATGCATCGTCGACATCACGCTCGAGACCATGACCCGGCTCTTCGAGTTGAAGAATGTCGTTGGCGTGAAGGATGCGACAGCGAACCTCGCCCGGGTTAGTCTGCAGCGGCGGGAAATGGGCCCCGAGTTCTGTCAGCTTTCAGGCGAGGATGCGACGGCGCTCGGTTTCAATGCGCATGGCGGCGTTGGCTGCATTTCGGTAACCGCGAACATCGCCCCCGCGCTATGTGCCGAGTTCCAGGAGGCGACGCTTGCAGGCAACTACTCAAAAGCCCTGGAAATCCAGGACCGGCTGATGCCGCTTCACAACGCATTGTTTCTCGATCCCAATCCGGCGCCGGCGAAGTATGCCGCGAGCCTGCTCGGCTTCTGCGAGAACGAGCTTCGGCTCCCGCTCGTGCCGGCGACCGGCGCGACGGAGGAAAAGGTTCGCGGGGCGATGCGGAGCGCAGGGCTCCTCAACTGAGGAGCGGGAAGGAATTCGAGGAGCCATGTCCTCCAAGAGCGGCGGCGCCAAGAAGAAGGCCGGAGACGGCCGGAAGATCATCGCGGATAATCGCAAGGCGCGCTTCAACTACAGCATTACAGAGACTTTCGAGGCCGGGATTGAACTGAAGGGTAGCGAGGTCAAGTCGCTGCGCGGGGGACAAGGCAGCCTCAACGAAGCCTACGCGCAGGCGACGAAGGCGGGCGAGATCATGCTCGTGAACGCCTATATCCCGGTTTATCTCCAGGCCAACCAGTTCAACCATGAGACCCGGCGGCCGAGGAAGCTCCTGCTTCACCGTCGCGAGATCGACAAGCTCGCCGCCGCCGTGCAGCGTGAGGGCATGACGATCGTGCCGCTGCGCATGTATTTCACGGATACGGGCCTCGTGAAGATCGAGATCGGGCTCGCGCAGGGCAAGAAACTCGCCGACAAGCGCGAGACGCTGAAGGAACGGAGCTGGGAACGCGACAAAGCTCGGCTAATGCGCGAAAAAGGGTAGACCCATGAACGAGGGTGGCGGCGAGAGCCAGGGGTTGTTCGGGCGGATCAAGGAGAAGCTGATCCGCTCCAAGCGGCAGACAGCTGCGGAAGGCCGCCATATCACGGGCAAGACCGACCTCGCTCATGTGCGCCGGTTACCTCCGGGGCAGAACCTCGTCACGAAATGGCCTGTGCTCGATCTCGGTGTCCAGCCCGACGTGCCGAAGGCGGAATGGAGACTTCACGTCACCGGGCTTGTTGCCAACCCCGTGACCTGGAGCTTCGATGATTTCATGGCGCTGCCACAGTCGCATTTCAAAAGCGACATACATTGCGTAACGACATGGAGCCTCTACGACAATCGCTGGGACGGCGTTTCCGCGCGAACCATCCTCGATCTCGTGCAGCCGCCAGTGGAAGCCCGGCACGTGATCTTCCATTCTTACGATGGCTACACCACAAATATCCGCCGTGAGGTCTTCGAGGAAGAAGACGTCATCATTGTCCATAGCTGGGAAGGCAAACCGCTGACGCGAGAGCATGGCGGACCGGTGCGCGCCGTGGTGCCGAAGTGGTACTTCTGGAAGAGTGCAAAGTGGCTCTCGAAGATCGAATTCAGCGATGTGGACAAGCCTGGATTCTGGGAGCAGAACGGCTATCACAACGAAGCCGATCCCTGGAAGGAGGAGCGCTACAGCTAGCGCTCCAGTTCACTGGTCCAGATATGTCCGAATGTCAGCGAAAACCGATTGAAACATTTCGGGTGTGAGGCGGCGCGTGTTCGTGTTGTAGCGCGAGCAGTGGTAGCTGTCGAAGAGGTGCAGGCCGCTGCTAATTTCGTGTGTTGCTCCATGGCCGAAGAGGGCTGAGGATTTTTTCATGCGATGCGCGGAAAGTACGGCATCATGAGCGATACGGCCAAGCGCGAGGATTGCCTTGAGATTGGTCAAGGCAGCGATGCGCGCTTCCAGAAAGCCGAGGCAGGTCTTCGCTTCTGCCGGGGTTGGCTTGTTTTGCGGAGGTACGCAGCGCACTGCATTCGTGATCATCGCATCGACGAGTTGAAGCCCGTCGTCGGAACGGGCGCCGTACGTTCCCTTCGCAAAGCCGAATTCCATCAGCGTGCCGTAAAGGAGGTCGCCTGCAAAGTCGCCGGTAAAGGGACGCCCCGTCCTGTTAGCACCTTGAACGCCGGGGGCGAGGCCGACAATCAGGAGGCGCGCACGTTCATCTCCAAAGGACGGGACGGGTGCGTTAAACCAATCTGGATGGGCTGCGTCATTGTCTCGCCGATATGCGACGAGACGCGGGCAGAGCGGGCAGTCGAGTGGTGCTTCAGCGGGGAAGGACATGGACACTTGCGGCCGCAGTTCAAACGCGGGCCGGGCGGTCGAACTCATCCTCGTCTTCGTCGTCATAATCGTAATCATCGTCGTTGCGCACGGCAGGTGCGGGGCGATCGGAATGACTGCGGCCTATCGTATCGCGCATGGTTTCGAGGTCGATGTACTGGTCGGCTTGGCGGCGCAGCTCATCCGCGATCATGGGTGGCTGGCTGCGCATGGTGGAGACAACGGTAACCCGCTTGCCTCGGCGTTGGACCGCATCGACCAGACGGCGGAAATCGCCGTCGCCTGAGAACAGGATCATGTGGTCGAGCTTGTCCGCGATTTCGAGCGCGTCGATGGCGAGTTCGATGTCCATGTTGCCCTTGATACGACGGCGGCCGTTTGCGTCGGTGAATTCCTTCGCAGGCTTGGTGACGACGGCGTAGCCGTTGTAATCCAGCCAGTCGATCAGGGGACGGAGCGGAGAATACTCCTGATCCTCTAGCAGGGCGGTGTAGTAGAAGGCGCGGATCAGCGTACCCTTGCCGCGAAAATGATCGAGGAGACGCTTGTAGTCGATATCGAAACCAAGACCGCGGGCGGCCGAGTAAAGATTTGCACCGTCAATGAAAAGAGCAATTCGTTCATTGGGATAAAAGATCATTTAGAGAACTCCGACAGACAATATCGATTATGAAGAAATTCAGCCGTAATTACATAGAGCACTGCGACGCCGATTCAGAGAGTTACGACTGGAAACAACGATTCCGCAAGGTTTCATGTCCGGCGTTGTTGCGGCGCTGTACAAGGAGCACACACAGAGCGCGGCGTGGAGGCGCAGGTATTGTCCGGACAGATTGAGATTTTCGTGGCGCTCGGCGCCAACCTGCCATCCGTATATGGCGGACCGGCGGATACACTCAGGTCAGCGTTGCGGGCGATGCCTTCGTTCGGCCTGCGAGTCGTGCGCTGTGCGCCATTCTATGAGACTCCGGCGCTGGCAAGCTATACACAGCCAGATTACGTGAATTCTGTCGCTGTGATCGAGTCGGCCCTGCCGCCTGAAAGTCTTCTCAATATCCTCCACAGGATCGAAGCCCTCTTTGGCAGGGTCCGGCGCGAACGATGGGCGCCACGGTCTCTGGATATCGACCTGCTGGATTTCCGGGGAGTGGTGCTTCCAGGCTTGGGGGGAGAAAGCGGGCAAGCGGGTGCGCCAATTGCCCTTCCGCATCCGGGGATTAGCGGGCGCGGCTTCGTCCTGTTGCCGCTTCGGGATGTGGCGCCGTGGTGGCGCCATCCGGTGACCGGAAAATGTGTCAAACAGCTGATCACCGCCCTGCCACCCGGAGAGTGTGCTGCAATTCGCCGGATCGCTGGCTAAAATCGTCGCAGATTTCGACGTAAGAGACTGTTCTTGCTTGCTTTCTGCGGTTCGAACCCCTACATACAGGGCCAAATCAGGATTCTGCAATACCGGAGTTTTAAACAATGGCCCGCGTGACCGTTGAAGATTGCGTCGACAAGGTGCCCAATCGATTTGAGCTGGTTCTGCTCTCGGCGCATCGGGCGCGTGCCATGTCGGCGGGTGCCGAACTGACGGTCGAGCGCGATAATGACAAGAATCCTGTCGTTGCGTTGCGCGAGATCGCCGAAAAGACAGTGACGCCGGACGATCTGCGGGAAGACTTGATCGGCAGCCTGCAGAGCCGGGTGGAGACGGAGGAGCCGGAAGTCGAGAACATGCAGCTCCTCATGTCCGGTGAAGCGACTGGCGAAGTCCAGGACACGTTCGGCGCGACGGAAGAAGGTGGCGAACGGATGAGCGAGGAAGATCTCCTTCGCGCCATTCAGAGCCAGATCGACTCGCCGCAGCAGAAGTCCGCAGATGCGGACGAGATGGACGGGGAAGACTGAAGACGGCGGCAGGGGCCGGCTCAACGGCTCAGGCCCAGACGTTAATCGGTTCAAGCGCCGCCCGGCCGGAAGGTGAGGGGCGGCGTTTTTTGTTTTGGGCGAAGGTTTTCGGGGAAAATCGCGTTAGGACGTTAGCAAGAGAGGATATGGAGAATCTCAGGCATGTTGCGTCAGTATGAGCTCGTCGATCGCGTGCTCGGCTACGATCCGAAAGCGGACGAAGCCCTGATCAACCGCGCCTATGTCTATGCCATGAAGCAGCACGGCTCCCAAAAGCGTGCCAGCGGCGATCCCTATTTCTCCCATCCGATCGAAGTGGCCGGTATTCTGACCGATCTGAAGCTCGATACCGCGACGATTGTAACAGCGCTGCTTCACGATACGATCGAGGATACCGGTTCGACGATGGACGAGCTGACCAAGCTCTTCGGGCCGCAGGTCGCCGGGCTGGTGGACGGTGTCACGAAGCTCACGCGGATTGAACTTACCTCCGAACGTTCCAAGCAGGCCGAGAATTTCCGCAAGTTCCTGCTGGCCATGTCGAACGACATTCGCGTGCTGCTGGTCAAGCTTGCGGACCGGCTGCACAACATGCGGACACTTCATTTCATTGCATCTGCGGAGAAGCGGCAGCGCATCGCGCTCGAGACGATGGAAATCTATGCGCCTCTTGCCGGCCGCATGGGTATCCAGGAAATTCGCGAGGAACTGGAAGACCTCGCCTTCAAGGAATTGAATCCCGAAGCGCGCGAAGCCCTGATTAAGCGGCTCAACGAATTTCGCGAAGCGAGTGGCGATTCTGTGAAGAAGATTGCCGACGAGATCAAGGCAAAGCTCGAAGAGGGTGGCCTTTCGTGTGAAGTGATCGGACGCGAAAAGCGGCCCTATTCGATGTGGCGGAAGATGGAGCGCCGCGCGATTTCGCTGGAACAGCTTTCCGACATCTTCGGTTTTCGCGTGATCGTGGACGACGTACCGGACTGCTACCGCGCGCTTGGTGCACTGCACACGACATGGCCAATGGTGCCGGGACGTTTCAAGGACTACATCTCGACGCCAAAAGCGAACGGATATCGTTCGCTGCACACGACAATGATCGGGCCGCAGAAAAAGCGCGCTGAAGTACAGATCAGAACGCTCAAGATGCACGAGGTCGCGGAATACGGTATCGCGGCGCACTGGCTCTACAAGGAGGGGAACGAAGAGGATGCGTCTGGTGAGTTCGCCGGTACGTTTCGCTGGCTGCGTCAGCTCATCGAAATGCTGGAACACGGCGCGTCGCCGGAAGAGTTTCTGGAGCATACGAAGCTGCAGATGTTCTCCGACCAGGTTTTCTGCTTCACGCCGAACGGACTTCTCATCACATTGCCGCGCGGCGCGACGCCTATCGATTTCGCCTATGCGGTGCATACCGAGATAGGAGATACCTGTGTCGGCTGCAAGATCAACGGCCGGCATATGCCCCTGCGGACGCGGCTCGAGAATGGCGACGAAGTGGAGATTATCCGTTCGCAGGCGCAGAGACCCTCACCCGCATGGGAAGCATTTGTCGCGACAGGCAAGGCGCGCTCGGCGATCCGCCGATCCATCCGGGCTACGAAGCAGGCGGAGTTCGGACGTCTTGGGCGGCAGATCGTGAAAAGTGCGTTCGACGCTGCGGGACGGGAAGTCAGCGACACGATACTGGAACGCGCGCTCGGACCGCTTCGCAAGAGCGATGTCAACGACCTGCTTGCGTCCGTCGGTGACGGGACCGTGAGTCCTCAGCACGTCCTGCAGACGGTCTATCCGGAGGACCCAGCGCCAAAGAACGGGCGCAAGCGCAATATCAAATCGAATGGCAAGGACGAACGTGACGGTTCCGTGCGCGTGACGGGGAGGGCCTCCGGTCTCGCGATCCGTTTTGCGCCTGATATGTATCCGCTGCCTGGCGAGCGCATTGTCGGCATCATGATGCCGGGCGAAGGCATTACGATTTACCCGATCGACGCGCCGGCGCTTGAAGAGTTCGATGGCGATACGTTGCGCTGGATCGATGCGACATGGGACATCGACCCGGACCATCCGCAGACTTTTCCGACAAGACTGCGCGTAACAGCGAAGAACGAGGTCGGCTCGCTCGGCCATATCGCAACGCTTATCGCCGACTATGGGAGCAATATTTCCAATCTGTCGCTTGCCCAGCGCGATATGGATTTCTACGACATCCAGATCGACATCGAAGTCAGGGATCTGAAGCATCTGACGCGCATCATGTCGGCACTGAACGGACTTTCCTGCGTCAACACAGTCGTCCGCCCGCGGCGATGACCTGAATCCCACCCCAAGCTGCTTACCGGTGAACAAATGGATCAAGAAAAGGTTCTCAAGGAATTCGAGAAGGCCGGAGCGCTTCTGAAGGGGCACTTCATCCTGTCGTCAGGATTGCACAGCCCCATATTTCTTCAAAAAGCGCTTGTGTTCATGAATCCCGCGCGAACGGCGAAACTTTGCAAGGCGCTTGCTGAAAAAATCACCGCGGAGGTCAAAGGGCCTATCGATGCCATCGTTTCGCCTGCTGTTGGTGGCATCATCCCGGGATACGAGACGGCTCGGCACATGAAGGTGCCGGCCATGTATGTGGAGCGAGAGAATGGAGAGTTCGTGCTTCGCCGCGGATTTCATCTCGATAAGGGGATGCGCGTGGTGATGGTGGAGGACATCGTGACCACGGGCCTGTCCTCGCGGGAATGCATTGAAGCGATTCGTCAAACCGGCGCGAAGGTGGTTGCCGCTGCCTGCCTGATCGACAGGTCGGGCGGCAAGGCGAAGGTGGGAACAAAACTCATTTCGCTTGCGCGCATTTCGATTCCTGCCTACCCGGCCGACAAGCTGCCGAAGGAACTTGCGGCAACGCCAGCCGTAAAGCCGGGCAGCCGACATCTAGCGTAAGGGAGTTCCCTGTTGTTTCGCCGCCGCGTCGATCTGCATCCGATTGAGAAGCTGAAGGAGATCTTCTGGCCGCGTTCCGGCTGGAAGAGGGCGTTTCAGTACGGATGGCGGCGAGTGTGGCGTCTTTCAGGTACGCCGCACGCAATCGCACTCGGTGTGGCAGCAGGTGCGTTTTCGTCCTGCACACCCTTTCTCGGATTTCACATTCTTGTCGCCATGCTGATCGCGTGGGTGATCCGGGGTAATCTCATTGCAAGTGCGCTCGGCACGTTTATCGGAAACCCGATTACCTTTCCCGTCATATGGCTGGCGGTATTCGAGGTGGGCCGGTACATCGTCGGGGCGCCTGCGGGCAGCGATCCCAACATAGCCCACGCCATGCAGCAGGCCGGTGCGTTTGACCGGATTCTGCCGAGTCTTGTGCCGCTGGCTGTCGGCTCCGTTCCTGTGGGAATCGTGCTTGGCTGCGTCTTTTATGTCCTTACGCGGAGTGGCGTCGAGGCATATCAATCACAGAGGCGGAAACTGCTAGCGGAGCGTGCGAAGGCGCGGCTCCAGACCACAGGTCCTCAAAGAGCATCCGACGTGAACCATGCTGCAGGCATGGAACTGGAGAAGGGAGATGTGACATGAGCAATACCGGAAACAAGAGTGCACCCGGATATCTGCGGCTCGGTGTCAATATCGACCACGTTGCCACGATAAGGAACGCGCGCGGCAACGATCATCCCGATCCAACCCGTGCGGCGAAGCTTGCTGAAGAAGCAGGTGCCGACGGCATCACGGCGCATTTGCGCGAAGACCGTCGTCACATTCGCGATGCCGACATCGCGCGCTTGAAAGATGAGATCGGTTTGCCGCTTAACCTCGAAATGGCGGCGACCCCCGAGATGCTTGCAATTGCGCTCCGGCACAAGCCGCACGCATGCTGCATCGTGCCGGAACGCCGCGAGGAAGTAACCACGGAAGGCGGTCTCGACGCGGCGGGGCTTCACAATCACCTGAAGCCGATCGTCGACCGGCTTGGCGACGCGGGGATTCGCGTTTCCCTCTTCATCAATGCGGAGAAGCGTCAGCTGGAGGCCGCGAGATCTCTCGGCGCGCCCGTCGTCGAACTGCATACCGGGGCCTATTGCGATGCTGCAATGGAACGGCAGAGCGCCAAGCGCGATGCAGAGCTGGCCCGCCTTGCCGCCGCCGCCCGCGAAGGAACGGCGCTCGGTCTTGAAGTTCACGCCGGGCACGGACTTACCTTCGATACGGTCGGGCCCGTCGCCTCCTTGCCGGAACTCGCCGAACTCAATATCGGCCATTTCCTTGTGGGGGAGGCGATTTTCGTCGGCCTTGGCGAAAGCATACGGTTGATGCGTGCGGCAATGGATGCGGCGCGGCGGGCTTCGGAAGCTCCGGCTGCGAGCGACAAGGCTTCGCGATGATCATCGGTATCGGCAGCGATCTCATCGATATCAGGCGGGTGGAGCAGACGCTGGAGCGCTTCGGCGACCGTTTCGTCGAACGGATATTCACCGAGGTCGAGCAGCGGAAGTCCGAGAGCCGGCGCATGCGGGCCGCGTCCTATGCCAAACGGTTCGCGGCGAAGGAGGCCTGTTCCAAGGCCCTCGGAACGGGCATTCGGCGCGGCGTATTCTGGAAGGATATGGGTGTTGTCAACATTCGGGGCGGGCAGCCGACCATGGCGCTGACAGGGGGCGCGCTGGTTCGGCTCGGGGAGATTACCCCACCGGGAATGGAACCCGTCATTCACCTCACAATTACCGACGATCACCCGCTGGCGCAGGCTTTCGTCATCATTTCCGTCGTGCCGAAAACCTAGGGTTTAGGGCAGACGGGCTGTCCCTTTATGGTATGGTCCGCCGGATTTCAAAGGGAGCGCCGCGGAATGGCGAGAAGCTGGAAGATGGCCATGAGCGAAAATGCCAGGAAACTGCGTGGCAGTTCGCTGGCTGAGAATGTCAGGACGATCGGCTATGCGCTGCTGATCGCGCTGTTCATCAGGGCGCTCCTGTTCCAGCCGTTCTTCATTCCCTCAAGCTCCATGGAATCGACGCTGCTGATCGGCGACTACCTCTTTGTCGCGAAGTACAGCTACGGCTATTCGCGGCATTCGCTGCCGTTCTCGCCGCCGATTTTCAGCGGGCGCATAGCGGGTGTTCAGCCGGAGCGCGGAGACATTGCGGTTTTCAAGCAACCGATCGACAACCGCACCGATTTCATCAAGCGCGTGATTGGTCTCCCCGGCGACACGGTGCAGATGAAGGGCGGCGTTCTTTATCTGAACGACAAGGCCGTGCCGCGCGTGCGTGTGGACGACTTCATCCAGCGCGACGCAGCGGGCAACGTGCATCGCATTCCGCAATACAGGGAAACGCTGCCCAACGGCGTGTCCTACATCACGCTGGACCGCATGCGCGACAGTGTCTGGGACAATACGGGACTCTATATCGTGCCGGCGGGTCATTATTTCATGATGGGCGATAATCGCGACAATTCGAGCGACAGCCGCGTGCCGGATGCGGTTGGTTACGTGCCTTTCGAAAACCTGATCGGCAAGGCGGAGATCATCTTCTTCTCTGCGGATGGCAGCGCCGCGTTCTGGCAGTTCTGGAGATGGCCGTCCGCGATACGCTGGGACCGCATCGGCAAATGGGTCGATTGAACGCCAGGCTCGAAGCGCGATTGGCCCATGAATTCAAGGACATGGGCCTGATCAAGCGGGCGCTTACGCATCCGAGCGCAGAAGGGGCGGACTATCAGCGCTTCGAATTTCTCGGCGACCGGGTGCTGGGCCTCGTGATCGCGGGGCGGCTCCTGAGAGACTTTCCGCAGGCGGACGAAGGCGAATTGGCCATTCGCTACAATGCCCTGGTGCGCAAGGAAGCGTGCGCGGAAGTGGCGGAACGGATCGGTCTCGGCGACCACATCGTGATGGGCGCAGGCGAGGCGAAGGCCGGCGGACGGCGGAAATCCGCCATTCTTGCGGATGCCTGCGAGGCGGTGATCGCGGCACTCTATCTCGATGGCGGGCTCGCGGCGGCGGAACGTTTCATCGAGACCGAATGGTCGTATCTTATTGAAAAGTCTGGAGAAGTTCAGCAGGACGCGAAGACGGCCCTGCAGGAATGGGCACAGGGACAAGGACGGCCCGTGCCGAAATACGACCTGACCGGGCGCACCGGGCCGGACCACGCACCGGAATTCACCGTGACGGTCACCGTCGACGGCACGAAACCTTTACAGGCAAAGGGAAATTCGAAGCGTCAAGCGGAGCAGACCGCGGCGCAGGCCATGCTCGAAAAGCTGGGTGTATGGTCCAGCCGGGGATAAACCGGGACGGACTGTCATCGTAATGTTATCGAAATGTCACAATGGAAAATGAACACGCAAACGACAACGGCGAGAAGACGGCCGAACCGGGGATAACCCGCTGCGGTTTCGTCGCCATCATCGGCGCGCCGAATGCCGGCAAGTCGACCTTGCTCAACCAGCTCGTCGGATCGAAGGTCGCGATCGTCACCCACAAGGTGCAGACGACGCGGACGCGCATCCGCGGCATTGCGATGGAGGGCAACACGCAGATCGTCTTCGTCGATACGCCGGGCATCTTCAAGCCGAAGCGGCGGCTCGACAAGGCGATGGTGGAGGCGGCCTGGGGCGGGGCGGGCGACGCCGATTTGATCCTGCTGATGGTCGATGCGGAACATGAACGCGCGGAAGACCTCGAACGTATCCTGGAAGGGCTCAAGGGGCAGGAGCGCAAGGCGATCCTTGTACTGAACAAGGTGGATGCGGCGAAGAACGAGAAACTGCTGAAGCTCGCGATGCGCCTCAACGAAACCGGGGTTTTCACGGACACCTTCATGATCTCCGCGCTGACGGGCGACGGCGTTGCCGATCTTCGCCGCCATCTCGCGGAACGGATGCCCCAGGGGCCGTGGCACTATCCGGAAGACCAGGCGGCCGACGTGCCGCTGCGCTCGCTGGCGGCGGAGGTGACACGCGAGAAACTGTTCCTCCGGCTGCATGACGAGCTTCCCTATTCGCTGACGGTCGAGACGGAAGAATGGGAAAACCGCAAGGACGGTTCGATCCGCATCTCCCAGGTCATCTTCGTGGAACGCGAGAGCCAGAAGAAGATCGCACTCGGCAAGGGCGGCCAGACGATCAAGACGGTCGGTCAGCTCGCGCGCGAGGAATTGCAGGAGATGCTGGAAACGAAAGTGCATCTCTTCCTGTTCGTGAAGGTGCGCGAGAACTGGTCGGACGACCGCGAACGCTATCGCGAGATGGGCCTCGATTTCCCGGAGGGCTGATCTTTGGAATGGCGTGACGAAGGGATCGTGTTGTCGGCGCGCGCTCACGGCGAGACGAGCGCGATCCTGGAGCTGTTCACGCGAGAGCAGGGACGCTATCTCGGGCTGGTGCATGGCGGCGCCGGGCGGCGGATGCGGAGCGTGCTTCAGCCGGGCAACAAGCTCTCGGCGCATTGGCGCGCGCGGCTTTCCGAACATCTCGGCACCTACCAGGTGGAACTGGTGCGCCCGCTGGCGGGGCTTCTGATGGACGATCCGCTGGCGCTGCTTGCCTTGAGCGCGGCGTGCACGGTTTGCAGCGTCGTGCCCGAACGGGAAGCGCACCCGGCGCTTTACGATGGCTATGAGGTGCTGCTCGAAACCATGCAGGACGGGGATGTGTGGCCGGCGATCTTCGTGCGGTGGGAACTGGGGCTGCTGCAGGAACTCGGCTTCGGACTCGACCTCACGCGCTGCGCGGCGACAGGAAGCCGCGACGATCTTGCCTATGTGTCACCGAAGAGCGGGAGCGCGGTGAGCCGTGCGGCGGGCGACCCCTACAAGGAGCGGCTGTTCCGGCTGCCGCCGTTTCTGGTCGGCACGCAGGCAGGGGAGGCCTCCTTTGCCGACGTGGCGGAGGGCCTGCGGCTTACGGGACATTTTCTCGACCGGCATCTCTTCGCGGCGCATGACCGGCATTTGCCGGATGCGCGGCTGCGGCTGATGGAGAAGATGGCGGCGAGGGCGGAGTGAGCGGCGAATCGCTGGTATATTGAGTGAAGATTACGCGAGCTCCCGCCTGCGGGAGCCCCCGCCCCGAAATTTGTTCGCTTAAGCTCTCAAATTTCGACCCTCCCCGAGGGGAGGGTGGGAAACAAAGTCAGTTACCGAGAAGACATAGATATGACCAAGGCCGTTACGCCGCCGGAGCCCGAGAACGAAATCAATCTGCGCGAGGCGCTGGAGACGCGGTATCTCGCATATGCGCTCTCGACCATCATGCACCGGGCGCTGCCGGATGTGCGCGACGGGTTGAAGCCGGTGCATCGGCGCGTGCTGTTCGCGATGCGGCAGTTGCGGCTGGAGCCGGGGCAGGGGTTCAAGAAATCGGCGCGCGTGGTCGGCGATGTGATCGGCCGCTATCATCCGCATGGCGACCAGTCCGTTTATGACGCGCTGGTGCGGCTCGCGCAGGATTTTTCGGTGCGCTATCCGCTGGTCGACGGGCAGGGCAATTTCGGCAATGTGGACGGCGATAACGCGGCGGCCATGCGCTACACGGAAGCGCGGCTGACGGCGGTTTCGGCGCTGCTGCTGGACGGGCTCGACGAGGACACGGTCGATTTCCGCGAGACCTATGACGGGGAGGACCGGGAGCCGATGGTGCTGCCGGGCGCTTTCCCGCAGCTGCTCGCGAACGGCGCGGCGGGGATCGCGGTCGGCATGGCGACGAGCATTCCGCCGCACAACGCGGCCGAGCTTTGCGACGCGGCGCTGCACCTCATCAAATATCCAAATGCGCGGACGGAGAAGCTCGTCAGCTTCGTGCAGGGACCGGACTTCCCGACGGGCGGAACCATCGTGGAGCCGCGCGAGGCGATCGTCGAAGCCTATGAAACGGGACGTGGCGGCTTCCGCGTGCGTGCGAAATGGGAGATAGAAAAACTGCCGCGCGACATGTGGCAGATCGTCGTCACGGAAATTCCCTATCAGGTGCAGAAGTCGAAGCTGGTCGAGAAGATGGCCGAATTGCTGCAGGCTCGGAAGCTGCCACTGCTTGAAGATGTGCGTGACGAGAGCGCGGAAGAAATCCGGCTTGTGCTGGTGCCGAAGTCGAAGATGGTGGAGCCGGACCACCTCATGGAATCGCTGTTCCGCTCAACCGATCTCGAGAACCGGTTTCCGCTGAACCTGAACGTGTTGTCGGCGGGGCAGGTGCCCGGCGTGATGAATTTGCGCGAGGCGCTGCGCGCATGGCTCGAACACCGCAAGGAGGTGCTGGTCCGGCGCTCGAACTTCCGGCTCGACAAGATCGAGAAGCGGCTCGAAGTCCTCGAAGGCTATCTCAAGGCCTATCTCAATCTCGACGAGGTGATCCGGATCATCCGGGAAGAGGACGAACCGAAGCCCGCGCTCATCAAACGCTTCAAGCTGACCGACAACCAGGCGGAAGCGATCCTCAATATGCGGTTGCGTTCTCTGCGCAAGCTCGAGGAAATGGAGATCAAGGGCGAGCACAAGGAACTGACCGCCGAACAGAAGCAGCTCAAGGCGCTGGTCAGATCCGACAACCAGCAATGGGCCCGCGTCGCCGACGAAATCAAGGAAGTGAAAAACACGTTCGGGCCGAAGACGAAACTCGGCGCGCGGCGGACGCAGTTTTCCGATGCGCCGAAGATTGAGTTCGTGCCGGTCGAGGCGATGATCGAGAAGGAGCCGATCACGGTCGTTTGCTCGAAGAAGGGCTGGATCCGCACCATGAAAGGCCATGTCGGCCCGGATACGGAGATCAAGTTCAAGGAAGGCGACGGACCGCGCTTCATGCTGCACGCGGAGACGACGGACAAGATACTCCTGTTCGCGACCGACGGGCGCTTCTACACGCTCGAAGCGACGAAGCTGCCGGGAGGACGCGGAAACGGCGAGCCGGTGCGGCTGATGATCGATCTCGACGAGAGCCGTGAGGTGGTGGAGCTCTTCGTGCACCAGCCGGGACGGAAGCTCATCGTTGCTTCCCATGAGGGCAACGGTTTCATCGTGCCGGAGGACGAAGTCGTCGCGATGCGGCGCGCAGGCAAGCAGGTGCTGAATGTGAGCGGCACGGACGAGGCGATCGCCTGCGCGGTGGTGCAGGGCGATCATGTGGCCGTGATCGGCGACAACCGGAAGCTGCTGATCTTCCCGATCAAGGAAGTGAACGAGATGACGCGCGGCAAGGGCGTACGCCTGCAGCGCTACAAGGATGGCGGGCTCGGCGACGTGAAGACCTTCACGCTGAAACAGGGGCTCATTGCCTATGACCGCTCGGACCGGGCGCGGACCTTCGAGGGGCTCAAGGACTGGGTCGGCGCGCGCGCGCAGGCCGGGCGCCTGCCGCCCAAGGGCTTTCCTGTGGGTCACAAGTTCGGCGGTAAGTTCGGGGCGGCCTGAGGCGGTGGTTAATCACCTGATTCGTCTGTGATTTTTGTTGGCCCGATGCGGCATTAAGGTCACTGTCCTGGGCATTAGAAGCTAGATGCCCGGTGAGATTCCCCGTAATTTCCCTGCGGACAATCAAGTCCGGGTCAGGGAGAACCTCATGCGCAAGCTTCTTGCAGTTTCACTGGCGCTTGGAGCGCTGTTTACCGCCGGTCAGGCCTCTGCCGACGCCACATATGGTCCGGAGCCCAGCTACAACTGGGGCGGCGTTTACGGCGGTCTTACCGCCGGCTATGGCCTTACCGAACAGGATTGGCGCGCAAACGGCGTCAAGCACGATACCGACGGTGTGATGCTCGGCGGCACGCTCGGCGTCAACATGGACACCGGCAACTGGGTGCTCGGCCTCGAGGCAGACTATGCCTGGGTGGATGCCGACGACAGCTCGGTGACCGGTGCCTGCGCCGGCGCTACCACCTGTACATCCGAGATGACAGCCTTCGGTACCTTCAGGGCGCGGCTGGGCTACGATTTCGGCTCGGCCGAGCGCGGTATGCTCGTCTATGGTACGGCGGGTGCGGCGGCCGTCGATGTTGATTACACGGTCGCGACGATCGGCAGCGACAGCGAACTCAATCTCGGCTGGGTCGCTGGTGCGGGTCTGGAGATGGCGCTGGGCGAAAAGCTCAGCGCGAAGATCGAATACCTGCATTACGACACGCAGGGCACCGCCAGGGTCGGCATACCGTTTTCGCCGGAAGCGACCGGCGATGCGGCGCGGCTGGGCCTGAACTACCGCTTCTGAGCGTACGCAGATTCAACGGCAAGGCCCGGATGTCTTTCATCCGGGCCTTTTTCGTTCAGTCGATGGTAATCGGCTCGCGGAGTTCGTGGCCCCAGTATTTCAGGAAGAGGATGTAGTTGCCGGGTTCCACACGGGACGTATCGAGCGTGAGCGTGTAGCTGCCGGAAATGGTGTGCTTGCCTTCGAGTTCGCCGCGCACCGGCACCTCGACGCAGGTTTCCTCGCCGCGTTGCGACTGGACGAAATTCTGGTCTTCGTCCGTCAGGAACCAGCGGAAGGTGTCGCATTGGGAGGCAACTTCCAGCGGCAGGGGCTCTTCCGTGTTGTTGGCAAGCGTGACGGAGACGTCGAGCGCGAGGGGCCCTGTCTCCGTCCATGTATTCGGCTGAGAGATGCTTGCCGTCAGCTCGACCGGATCGTTGAGCTGGACGCGGCCGGTGCCGATATAGAAGGCGATGACGCCGCCCATCGCGAGAAAGACCAGCGACATGCGGGTGAGATTGCTGCCTGCCTTGTCGGCGGCGTCGCGGCGATTGTTATCGGACATGGGGCTCACATAGCGCTGAAGAGGAGACGGGGCAACCATGTTGCCAGCGCCGGGAAGAGAGCAATGACGCCAAGCGCCACGATCTGAAGGCCGACAAAGGGAACCGCACCGCGATAGATCTGCATGGTCGTGACGCTGTCGGGTGCGACCCCGCGCAGATAGAACAGCGCAAAGCCGAAGGGCGGCGTCAGGAAGGAGGTCTGCAGGTTGATCGCCATCATGACGCCGAGCCAGACGGGATCGACGCCCATCATGAGCAGGATCGGCGCGACGATGGGCACGACGACGAAGATAATCTCGATGAAATCAAGGAAGAAGCCGAGCAGGAACATGATCGCCATGACGGTGACGATGGCGCCGGTCGTGCCGCCGGGCATGGAGGTGAGGAATTCCTGCACCGTCTCGTCGCCACCGAGGCCGCGGAAGACGAGGCTGAAGAGCGCGGCGCCGATCAGGATCACGAAGACCATGGAGGTGATGCGCGCGGTCGATTGCGAGACTTCGCCGAGCACGCCCGAGCGCCAGAGACGCCAGACCGATGCGCCGAGGCCGATGGCGACAATCGCACAGAGGATGTAAGCGGCAAGGATGGCGAACTGGTCGATGCCGGAAATCTCGGTGCGGGCGGTGCGCAGATCCATGAAGGAGGTGAGGAGCAGCAGGGCGATGAGCGCGGCGGCGGCGCTGCGCACCGCGCGCTTCATGCCGCCCGCGCGTTCGCCCGCGAGCAGGATCGCGCCGATGGCGCCGAGAGCGGCCGCTTCCGTGGGTGTTGCGATGCCGCCGAGGATCGAGCCCATGACGGCGACGATGAGGGCGACGGGGGGCACGAGCGCCTGGAGCGTGCGCCTGTAGAGTTCGGCGGTGGAAATGTCGTCTTCGACCGGCATGGCGGGCGACGACTTCGGATCGAAGGCGGCACGGAACACCTGGTAGAGGATGTAGAAACCGACCAGCATGAGACCGGGGATGAGCGCGCCCGCGAAGAGGTCGCCGACGGAGAGCGTTTCCGGCGAAAAGATGCCCTGCTCAAGCTGTGCCTTCTGGTAGGAGTTCGCGAGCGTGTCGCCGAGCAGCACCAGGACGATGGAGGGCGGGATGATCTGGCCGAGCGTGCCGGCGGCGGCGATCGAACCGGTCGCGAGCGAAGGGTCGTAGCCGCGGCGCAGCATGGTCGGGAGCGCAAGGAGGCCCATCGTGACGACCGTGGCACCGACGATGCCGGTGGAAGCGGCGAGGAGCGCGCCGACGATCGACACGGAGAAGCCGAGCCCGCCACGGAGCCGCCCGAAGAGGCGGCCCATGTTCTCAAGCAGGTCCTCGGCGACGCGGGAGCGCTCCAGCATGGTGCCCATGAAGACGAAGAGGGGGACGGCGATCAGCACCTCGTTCGTCATGTTGCCGTAGATGCGCTGCGGAAGCGCGGCCATGAAGCCGAAGTCGAAGACGCCGAACGCCATGCCGATGAGGCCGAAGGCAAGCGCGACGCCCGCCAGCGTGAAGGCGACCGGGAAGCCCGTGAGCAGCACCGCGCAGGCGGCGACAAACATCAGAACATCGAGACTATCGCGAAGGTCCATCGGAACGGGCCGCCTTCAGAGGATGGGCGAGGCTTCTTCCGGCGGCATTTCCGCCCCGGAGAGAACGCGCAGCGCATGAATGAGCGTGGACAGGCCCTGGAGGGCGAGCAGGACGACGAAGACGAGGATGACGCTCTTCAGGAGGTAGACGCCCTGAATGCCGCTCGTCTCGCGGCTGCCTTCGCGGACACTCCACGAGGCTTCGACGTAGGGAAAGGAGACGTAGAAGATCAGGAAGCAGACCGGCCAGAGCAAGAGGAGCGTGCCGAGGAGATCGACCCAGGCCTTGGCGCGCGGCGACATGGTGCGGTAGAGCACATCGACGCGGACATGGGCGTTGTGAAGAAGCGTGTAGCCTGCGACGAGCATGAAGAGCAGGCCATGCATGTAGACGATCGATTCCTGCATCCAGATCGAGCCGATGCCGAAGACGTAGCGCTGGAGCACGACGACGAACTGGACCAGCACCATGAGGATGGCGAGCCAGGAGACGGCGCGGCCCACGCGCTCGTTGAGGGCGTCGATGAGGCCTGCGATGCGGGCGAGTGCGGTCATGAGGTAAGGCCGCGTCAGCCGCGGCGCGCCTCCACGAAGCCCTCGTCGCCGATGCGCGTCCACTCGCTGGTGGTGTCGAGGAAGGCACGAAAGCTCTCATAGACCTTGCCGGTGACGGCGTCTTCCTTCGCAGCGTCCTCGAGCACCTGTTTCGAGGTTTCCTTGAGCGCGGCAACGACGTCGTCCGGGAAGCGGCGGACCATGACGCCGTGCTTCTCGATGAGGGTCTTCAGGGCGTCGCCGTTATGGGCGTTGTATTCGGCGAGCGTGTAGTCGTTCTCGGCGGCGCAGGCGGCGCGGACCACGGCCTGCTGCTGCTTCGTGAGCGATTCCCAGACGGCGAGGTTGAAACCAGCGGCCAGCGACGAGCCCGGCTCGTGGAAGCCCGGCCAGTAGTAGTATTTGGCGAGGCGGTAGAAGCCGAAGGCCATGTCGTTCCAGGGGCCGACCCATTCGGCGGCGTCGATGGTGCCGTTCTGAAGGGCAGGGAAGATGTCGGGACCGGCGAGCGTGACGGCGGCGGCGCCGAGACGGCGCATGACCTCGCCGCCGAGGCCCGGCATGCGGATCGAGAGGCCCTTCAGGTCGTCGAGCGAGTTGATTTCCTTGCGGTACCAGCCGGGAAGCTGGACGCCGGTATTCGCGGCCATGAACGGCTTGATGTTGAAGCCCTTGGCGAGGTCGTCCCAGAGTTCCTGTCCGCCGCCGTGATAGATCCAGGCGTTGATTTCGGCAGCCGTCATGCCGAAGGGAACGGCGGTGAAGAAGTTGTAGGCCTTGGACTTGCCCTGCCAATAGTACTCGGCACCGTGATAGATGTCGGCCGCGCCCGAAGAGACGGTGTCGAAGCATTCGAGCGGCGGGACCAGTTCATTGGCGGCGAAGACCTTGATCTCGATTGTCCCGTCGGTCATGTCGCCGATGCGGCTCGCGAGGCGCTCGGCGGAGGTGCCGAGACCCGGATAGTTCTTCGGCCAGGTGGTGACCATCTTCAACTGGCGCTTGCCCTGCGCGATGGCGGGCGCGGGCATGGTGGCGGCGGCGAGGCCGGCAATACCGGCGCCAGCCAGAAACGAGCGGCGTTTCATAGAAAACTCCCCGATCTTTATCCCCAGGACAGCCGCTTCCGGCCGCCTCATCCCCGATTGACGGGGTACAATTCGCGGCCAGTATAGGCGGGCGCGAGCGAGGCGCAACGGCGGCGGGGCCGCCGACCGGAAGTCCGCTATTCGGGAAGTTTGCGCCAGCCTTCGGGGGTGAGCGCCTCAAGGGGGCGGAAGCGGGTCTTGTAGGCCATCTTGCGGGAGCCCTCGACCCAGTACCCGAGATAGACGTAAGGCAGGCCCAGCATCCGGGCGCGCTCGATGTGATCGAGAACCATGAAGGTGCCGAGGCTGCGGGCGGTCTCGGTGGGATCGTAGAAGCTGTAGACCATCGAAAGGCCGTCATCGAGCGTATCGGTGAGGGCACCGGCGATGAGCGTGCCGGGCGTTTCGATGCTGCCGGGCAGGCGGTATTCGAGGACACGGGTGGCGATGGTCGTATCCTCGACCATCGCGACATAGTCGAGTTGCGACATGTCGGCCATGCCGCCCTCCGCGTGGCGCTCATCGAGATAGCGGCGCAGGAGATCGTATTGCTCGCCGGTCGCGGCGGGCGGCGCAAGCGAGGCGCGCAGATCGGCATTGCGCGCGAGAATGCGGCGGAAGGTGCGTCGCGGCCTGAAGTCATCGACGGTAACGCGGACGGAGATGCAGGCCTGGCAGCCGTCGCAGGCCGGGCGATAGGCAATGTTCTGGCTGCGGCGGAAACCCGCCTGGGTCAGCATGTTGTTGAGGGAGACCGGTTCATCGCCAAGGAGATGGGTGAAGACCTTCTTCTCGTAGCGGCCGGGCAGGTACGGGCACGGCTGCGGCGACGTGATGTAGAACTGCGGAAATCTTATGCGGGACTGGTCCGTCACTGGCCTTCTCGCGCTGCCTCCCCGCCGGTTGTCTCAAAGGCCGTAGTACCACGGCGCAAAGAGAGAATAGGCCAGCCAGAGCAGAATGACGAGGGGGGTGCCGGTCCGCACGAAATCCCGGAATTCATAATGACCGGGTCCCATAACCAGCAAATTGGTCTGATAGCCCATCGGCGTGGCGAAAGAGCAGTTGGCGGCAAAGATCACCGCGTAGACGAAGACCATCGGATCGACGCCGAGCTGCGTGGCCGTGCTGATGGCAATGGGCGTGAAGAGGACGGCGGTGGCATTGTTCGTCAGCACGTTCGTGGTGACGGCCGTGGCGAAGAAGAAGGCCGAGAGAATGATCGGCACGCCGAAGCCGGAGAACATGACGACAGAGGCTTCCGCGATGGCACGGGCGCCGCCTGTCGCCTCGAGCGCGGCGGCGACGCCAAGCATGGCGCCGACCATCAGGAAGATGCGCCGGTCGATGGCGCGGGCCGCCTGACGAACATTGAGGACGCCAGCGGCGATGATGGCACCGGCGGCGGCGACCGACGCGATTTCGATGGGTACGAGGCCGAGAAGGACGACCGCGACCATTGCGCCGAAGATGCCGAGCGCCCGGTGGGCGAGCTTCGGGTCCGGGAGTTCGGTCGCGGACCATTCGAGCAACAGCACATCGCGATTGTGACGGAGGTCCTGTACCTGCACGCCCTTTCCGAGCACGAGGAGCACGTCACCCGCTTCCAGACGGATGTCGTTCAGCAGGGTGCGGATCATGCGGCTGCGGCGCTGGATGCCGAGCACGATGCAGCCGGTCTGATGACGGAAGGCGATCTGCTCGATGGTCTGGCCGATCATGCGCGAGCCGGGCGCGACGACGGTTTCGGCGAGAATGAGTTCGCCGCCGGGCTTTGCGGGACCGCCATTCGTTTCGACACCCTCGGCAAAACGTTCTTCGAGCATGCCTTCAAAGATGCGGGAGCCGGACTTCAGGGCTTCCGTGAGCGTCTGGCGTGTGGCGGCGACGATGACGACATCGCCGGGGATGAGCGTCACATCCTCGAAGGGCGGCAGGATCGGATGTTCGCCGCGCTGAATCATGCGAACCGTCATGTCGCGCAGCGGCGGAAAGAGACCCGCTTTCGAACTCACGCCGACAAGCGGGTGGTCGGCGGTGATTTCGAGCTGCGCGATATACTGCTTGCCGCCACCGGCATCGGGCCCGGAGAGATCCATGGCGGCGCCACCCCGATCCGGCACAAGGTGCGGAACCACCAGCGTCGAATAGAGGAAACCGATCGACGCCAGAAAGATGCCGGGCACGACGAAATCGAAAATCCCGATGGGCGGGAGATGCGAGGTCATGACAACGCCCGCCGCTAGCAGGTTGGTCGAGGAGCCGATCAGCGTCGTCATGCCGCCCAGGATCGAGACATAGCTCAGCGTCATCATGACCTTGGGCGCGCGCTGGCCGAAGCGCATGGCGAGCGTGGCAAGGACGGGAATGAACATGACCGCGACGGGCGTGTTGTTCAGAAAGGCGCTGATGACGGCGACGAGCAGGAAAGTGAAGAAGATGGTCGTGCGAGGCCGCGTCGAGCCGAGGTCGGCGACATACCGTGCGGCGCCGTCGAGGGCGCCGGTCTGGAACATGCCGTGGCCGACCACGAGAAGCGCGAGCACCGCGATGAGCGCGGGGTTGGCGAAACCGGCGAGCAGCGCCGTGGAGCCGAGGAGGTTTCGTCCGTCTTCGCCGATAACGGGGAAGAAATAGAAGAAGACAAGCAGCGCGACGAGAATGCCGAGGGCAGACAGTTCGAGCGAGAGGCGCTCAATGCTGAACAGAACGACCGCGGCCAGGATCAGGCCGTAGGTCACCCACATCTGCCAAGCGTAAGCTATCTCCATGCGCGCATCTTTTCCGGTAACGCATCGTGCGGACACGCATCAATGCGTCGAGTGAAATTCCAAGATTACTGAAGAGGCTCCGTCTCAGACGTCACTGCGGACGAAGACAGTACCGCAAAGATAGTCGTGGAGACAGCGGCGGCGTTCGTTGAAGAACGGAACGACCAGCACGAGAACGGTTCCGACGGTAACGGTCACATAGAACAGAATCGTCTGGAGAAGGGCCTGGAGGTAGCCCGGCCTGTTGCCGTTCCATGCCCGAAGTTCGATCCCCTGCCAGCGCATGCCCGGCGTGGCCGAATGGCGGCCGCCAAGCGTGAACGTGAAATAGGCAAGGACGAGGAGCGGGGTGAGCGCCGCGCCCGGCCAGAGCAGACCGAAGGTCAGGACGCCGAGAACGCCGAAAACCACCGAAGCGACGATGAGCAGTACGCAGATCACCAGAAGATCGGCGAGAAAGGCCAGGCAGCGGGCGAGGACGACGCCTTCAAAGGCAGCTTTCGGCCATTGCCAGCTTTCCGAAGCGGAAAGACCGACTTCAGCTACCTTGTTGCTTTCGCTCATGTTTTCCCTGCTCCCGTGAACTCCGGCCTGTTTGACATAAGGGGAGCGCGAACGGAAGGCAAGAGCGGAAGAGGTGGGTTCAGGGGCTGAAACCGGGCGGCGTGACGGGCGCTTCGCGCAGGAGAAGGACCGAAAGACGGCGGTTGGCGGCCATGTAGGGGTCTTCGGGGAAAAGGGGCTCGGAGTCCGCCTTGCCGACGACCTGGTAGATGCGGTCGTTGGAGAGGCCCGCATTTTCCAGAATGCGCCGCGTGGCGTTCGCCCGGTCGGCGGTGAGCTCCCAGTTGGAATAGCCGGGACGGCCGGCCACGGGATTGGCGTCGGTGTGGCCGGAGATGCTGACGCGGTTCGGCAGCTTGATGAGAATGGCGGCGACTTCGTCGAGCAAACGGCGCGTCCGCTCGAAAGGTTCGGCATGGCCGGAGGGGAACATGGAGCGGCCGTCCTGATCGACGATCTGGATGCGCAGGCCTTCCGGCGTTTCGTCGATGATGACGTTGCGCGAAAGCTCGGCGAGGTCCGGGTTTTCGCGCATGGCCTGGCGGATGCTTTCGGCGGCGCTGCGGAAGTTCTGTTCGTCGCGCGCGGACTTCTCCTTCATGAGCTTGTCCATCTGCGCGGCGTCCTTCGCTTCCTTCTCGGCAAGCTCGGGGCTCTTGGGCTGGGCGGGCGTCGAGATCGTCATCACGACCTGCGGCTTGGTGCCCGGCATGCGCGCCCCTTCCTCGTCGAAGGCGGTGCCGCCCATGATGCCGCCGGCGCCGCTGGTCGAGCGGCTGACATTGGAAGGCGCGAAATAGTCGGCGAGGCCCTGCTTCTGCTCGGGCGTCGTCATGCTGATGAGCCACATCAGCAGGAAGAAGGCCATCATGGCGGTCACGAAGTCGGCATAGGCGATCTTCCATGCGCCACCGTGATGACCGTGGACGACCTTCTTGACCTTCTTGAGGATGATCGGCTGTTCGTTGGTGGCCATCTGGTCCTATCCCGCGCCCGTCAGCTCGCAGCCTGAAGCGAGGCGGTGGACTGTTCGACTTCAATGAAGGTGGGCCGCACTTCGGACATGAGCGCCTTGCGCGCGAATTCGATCGAGACGGCCGGTGCATAGCCCGCCATGTGGGCGAGGAGGCCGGCTTTCATGGACAGATAGTATTTGGCCTCGGCTTCGTAGGTGTTGCGCAGCGACTGCGCCATCGGTCCGAAGAAACCGTAGGCGACGAAGACGCCGAGGAACGTACCGACAAGGGCGCCGCCGATCAGACCGCCGAGCACGGCGGGCGGCTGGTCGATGGAGCCCATCGTCTTGATGACGCCGAGCACAGCGGCGACGATGCCGAGGGCGGGCGTGCCGTCGGCAAGCGCCTGTATGGCGGAGACGATGCGCTCATGCTCCTGATGATGGGTTTCGAGTTCCTCGTCCATGAGCGATTCGAGCTCATGCGCGTTCTCGGTGCCGAGCGTGATCATGCGCAGGTAGTCGCACATGAACTCGACGGCGTGGTGGTCGGCGGAGAATTTCGGGAACTGGGCGAAGATCGCGCTGTCGGCCGGATTTTCGACATGGGCTTCGAGCGCGAGGTTGCCCTTGCTCTTGGCGAGCTTGAAGAGCGTGTACTGGAGGCCGAGCAATTCGAGGAAGGCATCCTTGTCGTAGCGCGGGCCCCTGAACAGCGTTCCGAAGATGCCGCCGGCCGCCTTGAGGACGGAGGGAGGATTGGCGATGCAGAACGCGCCGAGCGCCGCCCCCAGGATGATGACCGCCTCGAAGGGCTGCCAGAGAACTTCCAGGTGGCCGCCCATTGCGGCATAGCCGCCGAAGACGCTCAACAGAACCACTACGATGCCGACGATGAGCCGCATATGCCCAAGCACTTTCTTGTACGTTAACCCCGGCCGCCCGCCTCGCAGCAAGCCCGCCCCACCAGTTCGGCCATTCTCGCGGCATGGCTCTTAACAGCGGGTTTAACCAAATGACGGATTGGGGGGTCTTGCGCCGTTTTGCGCGAAATTCCGCCGATTTGCATGGCTGAGTGTTGCGCGCGACGCTGTGCGTGGCTTAAACCGGGCCGATTGATTAACGATGCGTTGACAAACGACCGTTGGCGGGCCGGGTCCGCGAGGGAGCAAAGGTCAGATGGGTACAGAGACGAAGACGGTGACCGAAGGCGGCGCGCATGACGTGCGGAAGTTCCGCAATGCGCTCGGCTGGTTCACGACGGGCGTTGCCGTGGTGACGACATGCGAGGGCGAGGGAAGGCCCATCGGCATCACCGTCAATTCGTTTTCATCCGTGTCGCTCGATCCGCCGCTGGTGCTCTGGTGCCTCGACAAGCAGTCGGACACGCTCCCCGTGTTCGAGAAGGCGACGCATTTCACCGTCAACGTGCTGCGCGAGGAACACCAGGACGTGTCGTCGCGGCTCGCCAAGAAAGGCGACCACAGCCTCGAAGGCGTCGACCTCATCCACTGCGAGAGCGGTACGCCCGCGCTGAAGGAAGCGCTTGCGCATTTCGAATGCGAAATCGAGGCGCGGCACGACGCGGGCGATCATGTGATCATGGTCGGGCGGGTGCTGAAGTTCGACTTTGTGGAGGAGGGGCGGCCGCTGCTTTACCACCGCGGCGCCTATCAGTTCCTGCCGCCTGTCGGCTAGCTCAGGTCTTCCCGGCGTCCTTTTCCCGGGCGTCCAGCGCCAGCAGATTGTCGTGCATCCGCTGCATGCATTTCAGCATGGTGAGGTAGTCCTTCTCGTCGATGCCGGAGATCGCCGCGCCGTGGATCGCGGCGTAATGGTCGCGGCCGATATGTTTCTGGGCATGAAGAAGGGGCGTCAGCCGGATGCATTTGGCGCGGCCATCGCTCGGGTGTGTCCGGCGTTCGACAAGGCCAAGGGCTTCCAGTTCACCGACATAGATGCCCACCGACACCTTGTGTATGGCAAGCGCGTTCGCAAGCTCCGTCTGTGTCTGGCCGTCCTTCTCCAGCAACGCGATGACAATGCGGGTCTGGTTGCGGGTGAGACCGGTACGCCGGTCGTAGATCGTCGCGAGCATCGTGCCGAGCTCGGTGATCGTCCTGACGAAATTTTCCGGCGAAAACGGATCGCCCAGAGCGGGATCCATATCCGTGGCCGTTGCGTTATTGTTCTTGGCCATTCCCCACCTGTCCCCGGCATCGGCTTCGGCACGATGCCGAAGCACTCAGATTGAGGGTATCAAGGCAGCATCAAGATGCAATTTGCCGCCGTCGACAAAATTACGCGTTCACGACGCTCGAACCGCTTGACGTTCACGCGCGGCGATGATTTCGTAAATGTACTTTACTAAAAACGCGTCTGCCGGTCACCTAAAAAGGGACGCCGGCGAGGGTGGTTGTCGGGAGCAACCGGGCGCTGGGGAGCTTAGTCGGGAGGAGTAGATAATGCCGGAAGAGAATCCTGCGGCAGAAGCCGCCGAAGGCGCAACAGGTGCGGCCAACGGAGCCGCCGATGCCGCCGGCGGAGGCGCCGAAGGTGCAGGCGATGCCGCGGCGGGTGCGGCGGATATCCTGGCGCAATCGGGGGGCGGGGACGCCTGGTACTCGATCGCGTCGCTGCTCGACAAGGGCGGCCCGATCGTCGCGATCCTGCTGGTCCTGTCGGTGATTTCGGCAGCGGTGATCCTGCTCAAGATATTCCAGTTCTGGTCGGCTGGTCTGTCGAAGCGCAGCTTCGTCGACCCGGCGGTCGACAAGGTCGAGGCGGGCGATCTCGGGGGCGCACTTGAAATCCTGAAGAAGCAGAAGACGCCGCTTGCCCGCGCGATGGCGGCGGGCGTGCGCGCGAAGATGCGCGGCGACTTGCGCGACGAGGATGTGGCTGCGGAAATCTCTCGCGTCGGAACGATGGAAATCGGCTCGCTGCAGCGCTATCTGCGCTGGCTCGAAGTGATCGGCAACATCTCGCCGCTGCTCGGCCTGCTCGGCACGGTGATCGGCATGATCAACGCCTTCCAGAGCCTCGAGGCGGCGGGGACGCAGGTCGACCCGGCACTGCTCTCGGGCGGCATCTGGGTGGCGCTGCTGACGACGGCGGTGGGCCTCATCGTGGCGCTGCCGGCGATCACGGCGCTCAATCTCTTCGAGGGCAAGATCGACCAGGTGCGGCTTTCGATGCGGGATGCGGCGGCGCGCGTGATAGCGGCGCTGCATGTGCGGCCGGGATCGGTGCAATCCAGAGCAGCGCAGTAGCGTACCGGAGGCTCCGGAGATGTTCGAAGAACCCGTCCGCCGCAGAGGGATGGCCAGCCTGACACCGCTGATCGACGTGGTGTTTCTGCTGCTCATCTTCTTCATGCTGACGACATCGTTCCTGCAGACGCAGTCGCTGTCGGTCGTGACGCCTGCGCCGAGCGCGGACGATCTGCCGAAGGACGCGCGCGTGGTCGAAATATGGCTGCTCGGGAACGGCACGCTCGCCATTGACGGGAAGCCGGTGGAGCGCGCAACGCTGACAGAGGCGCTCAATGCCGCGATCGGTGAGCGGAAGGACCTCACCGTCACGATCCTCGCGGAGAAGGGTTCCCGGACGCAGGCGCTGGTCGCCGCGGTGGAGGCGGCGCGGCAGTCGGGCGCGAAGAGCGTCGGCACGGCACGGGTGGAGAAGATCGCGCGATGATCGAGTTCGACGAGGAACAACCGAGGAAGCAGTTCGAGACGCTGGTGCCGCTCATCAACGTGGTGTTCCTGCTGCTGATCTTCTTCCTGCTCGCGGGGACCATGCAACCGGCGGAGAACGTCGCCGTGTCGTTGCCGGAAGGCGCGCTCAACGATCGCGAGAGCGACGTGCCGACGACGCTGATCGTGGAGGCGGACGGCTCCGTATGGCTTGGCGACCGGCCGACGGACGCGAAATTCGCGGCGCATCTGGTCGAAAAATTTCTCGACGATGAGGGGGCCAAGCGCGTTGCGATCAAGGCGGACGCGGATGCGCCCGCCGAAGCGGTGCTCGAACTCATGGAAGGCCTGCGCGAGGCGGGCGTGGAGCAGGTGACCATCATGACCGAGCGGAGCGGGTCATGAACATGACGACGACCATGCCTGAACACGGCGCGGCGGAACCGCGCGAGTTCCGGCTGCGCAATTTCATGATCGCGTCGGTCGTGCTTCATGCGTTGCTGTTCCTTTCGGCGTTTCTGACATTCGGCGGGATTTTCGGCGGACCGGGGCCCGGCGGCGGCGAAGCGGTGACGTTCCAGCTGGCGGCAGGCTCTGCGAACGACCGCTATGCGGCACCGCCGAAGCCGGTCGAGGAACCGAAACCCGAAGTGAAGCCCGAACCGCCGAAGCCGCCGGAGCCGAAGCCGGAGACGGCCGTGCGCAAAGCGGCGAAACCGATACCGCCGCCGGAAGAAATTCCGGAACCCACACCCGAACCCGTCGAACAGGCCTCAAGCGCGGGCGGCGGTACGCAGGGCGGGCAAGCCGGTGGCGCGGGTGGCGACGCGGAAGAGACGATCCTCAACAAAAAGGGTAATTCGCTAACCGCGGGCCAGATTCGCGCGCAGATGACGGGCAAGACTTTTCATCTGGAGATGGGGCGGATCGAGCTTCAGGGCGGCAACAGGCTCATCAACACGATTATCGAGCTTCATGCCGACGGGTCGACGGATGTGGAACTCATCCAGTATTTCCACCAGACCTATCATCGCGGTTCGTCGTCGACGCGCAGCCGCGACGGCGACGGTACGTGGTGGATCGAAGGCAATCGCTGGTGTCACAAGTCGGACGAAATCCAGTATGGCACCACGGATTGCTACGACATGACGAAGGAGGGCAATATCGTGCGGCTCTATTACGGGCCCTGCACGAATATGTCCTCACAGCTCTGCAAGACTGGCCGTATCGCCGCGGAAGGCGAAATCCGCTAGGCCCTTTTTTGCCCTTCATGCGTTTGGCCTGTTAGATAGGCCAATCAAAGCGCAAGGAGAGGCCATGAGCAAAGTCGCCTTCATCGGGCTCGGCGTGATGGGATATCCGATGGCCGGACATCTCGCCAAAGCCGGGCACGACGTCACCGTCTACAACCGCACCGCCGCGAAAGCCGACGCCTGGGTGAAGCAGCATGGCGGCGCGGCTGCGCCGACGCCCAACGAAGCGGCGGCAGGCGCGGAGATTGTCTTCGCCTGTGTCGGGAACGACGACGACCTGCGCGAGGTGACGACAGGCGAGAACGGCGCCTTTCACGGCATGGGCAAGGGCACGATCTTCGTCGATCATACTACGGCGTCGGCTGCGGTCGCGCGTGAGCTTTACGACGAGGCGAAGGGACGCGGCATTGCCTTCGTCGACGCGCCGGTTTCGGGCGGACAGGCAGGCGCGGAAAACGGCGTGCTCACAGTCATGGCGGGTGGCGACGAGGCGTCCTTTGCGACGGCGAAGCATGCAATCGATTCGTATGCGCGGATGGCGAAGCTGCTTGGGCCTTCGGGTGCAGGGCAACTCACCAAGATGGTGAATCAGATCTGCATCGCGGGGCTCGTCGAGGGGCTCGCCGAGGGGCTTCATTTCGCGAAGAAGGCAGGGCTCGACGCCGAAGCCGTGATCGAGACGATTTCCAAGGGCGCGGCGCAGAGCTGGCAGATGGAAAATCGTTACAAGACGATGATAGAGGGCAAGTTCGATTTCGGCTTTGCGGTCGACTGGATGCGCAAGGACCTTGCCATCTGCCTCGACGAGGCAAGGCGGAATGGCGCGCATCTGCCTGTAACGGCCGCTGTCGACCAGTTCTATTCCGAGGTGCAGGCCATGGGCGGGCGGCGTTGGGATACATCGAGCCTCATTGCACGTCTGGAGAAGACATGACCACACCCTCGCGGCAGTTGCGTTTCTCGTCGGTTGCGGATGTGATCCAGCGGCTCAACCCCTCCTATCCGGTGTTCTGCGTTTTTCCGGACATTCTGCGCGCGCGGGCGAGGGCCTTCGTGGAAGGCTTTCCGGGTACCGTGCTCTACGCGACGAAGTGCAACCCGCATCCCTATGTGCTGAAAGCGCTCGCGGAGGGCGGCATCGAGCATTTCGATACGGCGTCGATTTCGGAGATCGCGAAGGTGACGGAACTGATGCCGGAGGCGCATTGCTACTTCAACCACCCGGTAAAGGGACGAGGCGCACTCGAGGCGGCGGCGGATGTCTACGGGCTCACGGATTACGTGGTTGACCACCTGGATGAGCTCGACAAGGTGATCTCCGTCGCCGGGACCGACATCACGATCGAAGTCCGGATCGCAACACCGAAAGGGAAAGCGGTCTATGACCTCTCGGCAAAGTTCGGCGCACCGCCCGATGAAGCGGTGACGCTTCTGAAGGAGGCACGGAAGAGGGGGTGCCGGACGGCGCTTGCGTTCCACGTCGGCAGCCAGTGCCTGGACCCGGACGCCTTTCGCGTTGCGATGTCGCTCGCGAAAAGGGTTTCAGATGAAGCAAATGTGCCGCTCGAATATCTCGACGTCGGCGGCGGCTTTCCCGCGATCTACAAGATGAACGTGCCGCCGCTCAGGGACTATTTCGATGTCATCGAGAAGGCCAAGGCCGATCTCGGCATTGGCGTGCCGCTGCTTGCCGAGCCGGGCCGTGCGCTCGTCGCCGACGGTTGCTCGGTGCTGACACAGGTGCATCTCAGGAAGGGCGACGATCTCTACATCAACGACGGGATCTATGGATGTCTTTCCGAAATACGGGATGGCGACCTCGACCCGCCAGTGAGGGCGGTTTCGCGTTCGGGAGAAGCCGTGAGCGGCGAAAGCAGGCCGTTCCGCATTTTCGGGCCGACATGCGACAGCCTCGATGTGCTGAAGCTTCCCTTCCATTTGCCCGAAGATATCGGGGAGGGGGACTGGATCGAATTCGGCCTGATGGGCGCCTATTCGATCGGGATGCAAACCGGCTTCAACGGATTTGTGACAGACACCATCGTGCGCATCGACGGGATGCACGAGGAATTCGTTTTCTGACATACCGCGGTTTCCAGCTTGCCAGTAATTCGTTTTTGGTCCAGAACGATTTCTTCCGTTCACGGAGCGTTCTCAAATTAAGGTTGACGCTTATGTTAACATCGATAACATGCAAATTATTGAGACAAACCGGGAACGGGTTACGGAGATGCGAGCGAAACTGAGGGGGCAGAAAACGGGCTATCATCATGGCGACCTCAGACATGGGCTGATGGAAGCCGCGATGACCCTGATCGATGTTCGCGGGCGGCATGCGCTGACCATGCGGGAGGCGGCGCGGCGGGCGGGCGTCTCGGAGGCGGCGCCCTATCGCCATTTCGCCAATCTCGATGAATTGCTGGGGGCGGTCGCCATCGAAGGCTACGAGATGTTGCTGGCGGACCTTGAAGCCGTGAGCAGCATGAAAGCGCTGCGCGAGACCTATCTTGCCTTCGCCGAGGATTTCCCGGGTCGCTACGAACTGATGTTCGGGAAGCTTGGCGACCGCAAAAGTGCGACCAGGCGCAAGCATCTGGTGCAGGAACTGGCGGAGACGATGGAGAGGGCGGGAGGACTCGCGCCGCTTCATGGCGAGGCGTCGCTCAGGCTTGCGGGGCTTGCGGTTTAGCCTTTGGCCAACAGCTTCGCTGCGTCGAGCGCGAAGTAGGTGAGGACACCATCGGCGCCTGCGCGCTTGAAGGCGGTCAAGCTTTCAACGATCACCCTGTCGCGGTCGAACCAGCCACGCTCGATGGCGCCGGCAATCATCGAATATTCGCCTGACACCTGGTAGGCGAAGGTCGGCATGCCGAACTCATCCTTCACGCGGGTCACAATATCGAGATAAGGAAGGCCCGGCTTCACCATCACCATGTCCGCGCCTTCGGCAATGTCGAGCGCGACTTCACGCAGCGCCTCGTTGCCGTTTGCCGGATCCATCTGATAGGTGCGCTTGTCGCCCTTCAGGGCGCCGGACGAACCGATTGCGTCGCGGAAGGGGCCATAGAAAGCCGACGCGTATTTCGCGGCATAGGACATGATCTGCGTGTCCTTGTGGCCCGCGTCCTCGAGACCTTTGCGGATGGCGCCGATGCGGCCATCCATCATGTCGGAAGGCGCAATGATGTCGCAGCCGGCTTCGACCTGTACGAGCGCCTGCTTCACCAAGGCTTCGACCGTCTCGTCGTTCTGGATGATGTCGCCCGACAGCAGGCCGTCATGGCCGTGGCTCGTGTAAGGATCAAGCGCGACGTCGCAGAGAACGCCGATGTTCGGAACCGCTTCCTTGATCGCCCGGGTGGCGCGGCAGACGAGATTTTCCGGATCGTGCGCGAGGGAGCCCGTGGGATTGCGCTTGTCTGCCGCCGTGTAGGGAAAGAGGGCGACCACCGGAATGCCGAAAGACGCCGCCTCCTCGGCTGCGCGCACCGCTTCGTCCACGCTCAGGCGATCAACGCCCGGCATAGTGGGGACGGACTCGCGCTTGTTCTCACCGTCGACGAGAAAGAGAGGCCAGAGCAGGTCGTTCACCGAAAGGGTGTTTTCGGCGACGAGACGCCGCGCCCAGTCCGCCTTGCGGTTTCGGCGCATTCGGGTCGCGGGAAAGGACGGGCTGGCGGCTTTTCGGTCTGTCATGCGCCACACTCATAGCGCCTGGAAAGAAAGGGTGCAATCTGGCCGCTTGCCGCAGTGCCGCAGCGTTAGCCTATCCGCGGACGGGTGCTTCGTTGACAGGTTAACGGGTGGCCAGTATCACCGCTAAAAAGGCTGCCAGGCCATTCCCGGGAGGAACATTTTCATGCGCTTCGAGCTCAGCGAAGAGCAGCAGGCATTCCAGGACGTTGCGCGGAACTTCGCCGCAGAAGAACTGGCACCTCACGCCGCCGACTGGGACCGCGATGCGGTCTTCCCGGTGGAGACGATGCGCAAGGCGGCCGCTCTCGGCTTTGCCGGAATCTATGTGCAGGAAGATGTGGGCGGATCGGCGCTGACGCGGCTCGACGCGGCGCTGATCTTCGAGGCGCTCTCCGAGGGTTGCACCTCGACGGCGGCATTCATGTCGATCCACAACATGGCATCCTGGATGATCGACCGTTTCGGTCGTGAAGAGCAGCGGCAGAAATGGCTGCCGAAACTCACGCCTATGGACCTCATTGCGAGTTATTGCCTGACCGAGCCGTCGAGCGGATCGGATGCGGCGTCGCTGAAGACGAAGGCGGTGAAGGACGGCGATCATTACGTGGTGAACGGATCGAAAGCCTTCATCTCCGGTGCCGGTACCTCGGATATCTATGTCTGCATGGTCCGTACCGGCGAAGCGGGGGCAAAGGGCGTCTCCTGCCTCGTAGTGGAGAAGGGAACGCCGGGGCTTTCGTTCGGCGCACCTGAGCGGAAGATGGGCTGGAACAGCCAGCCGACGGCGCAGGTGATTTTCGACAATTGCCGCGTGCCTGTCGCGAACCGGATCGGTGAAGAGGGCGAAGGCTTCCGCATCGCGATGATGGGGCTCGACGGCGGACGGCTCAATATCGGAGCCTGCTCGCTGGGCACAGCGACGGCTGCGCTGAAGCGGGCGAAGGCGTATGTCGGCGAGCGCGAGCAATTCGGCAAGAAGCTCGCGCAGTTCCAGGCTTTGCAGTTCAAGCTGGCGGACATGGCGACGGAACTCGAAGCGGCGAAGCTCATGATCTACCAGGCGGCGGCGAAGGTCGACGCGAAAACACCGGACGCGACGATGCATGCGGCGATGGCGAAGCGCTTCGCGACCGATACGGGCTTCAATGTCATCAATGAGGCGCTGCAGATCCACGGCGGCTACGGCTACCTCAAGGATTTTCCGCTGGAACGGCATCTGCGGGATGCGCGTGTGCACCAGATCCTCGAAGGCACGAACGAGATCATGCGCGTCATCATCGCGCGGGAATTTCTGAAGGATTGAAAGAGGCGCGATGAGCGAGGAAGCCGAAGTCCTGTTCGAAAAGCGCGGCGCGGCAGGCATCATCACGCTGAACCGGCCGAAGGCGCTCAACGCGCTGACGCTCGGCATGGTGCGGCTCATACATCCAAAACTCAGGGAATGGGCGGAAGATGCGAGGGTCGAGTGCGTGATCGTGGAGGGCGCAGGCGAGAAGGCCTTCTGCGCCGGCGGCGACATTCGCGCACTCTATGACTGGGGCCAGACGGGCGACAGGACAGCAATCGACTTCTGGCGCGAGGAGTACCAGCTCAACACCTATATAAAGCGCTATCCGAAGCCTTATGTCGCGCTGATGGACGGGATCAACATGGGCGGCGGCGTCGGACTGTCGGTGCATGGATCACACAGGGTGGCGACGGAGCGGCTCATCTTCGCGATGCCGGAGACGGGGATCGGGCTCTTTCCGGATGTGGGCGGAACCTATTTTCTGCCGCGCGCGCCGGGTGAAACCGGCATGTATCTCGCGCTCACGGGCGCGCGCCTCAAGGCGGCGGATGCGATCTATG
Source organism: Parvibaculum sp. (assembly GCA_017642695.1). Taxonomy (GTDB): domain Bacteria; phylum Pseudomonadota; class Alphaproteobacteria; order Parvibaculales; family Parvibaculaceae; genus Parvibaculum. Next base: position 1,027,186 of record JAEPQD010000002.1, read on the forward strand.
TCGGGATTGCGGATACGTATGTGCCGTCCGAGCGGCTCGAGACCCTGAAGGACAGGCTGGCAGGCGGAATACCGGTGCGTGAGGCATTGGCGGAAGTCGCCGAAGAGGAGGGCCCCGCGCCGCTTGCTTCGATGCAGGCGGAGATCGGCGCGCATTTTTCCGGTGGAGCGGTCGGCGATATTCTTTCATCGCTGCGGGCGGATGGCGGCGAGTGGGCGGCGAAGACCGCCGACACGATTGAGACAAAATCGCCGATTTCGACGCTGGTAGCCTATGCCCAGGTGCGAGCGGGGGCAGCGCTCGGCTTCGAGGACTGCATGCGGCTCGAATTCCGGCTCATCAACCGTTTTGCCGCGGGACATGATTTCTACGAAGGCGTGCGTGCGGTGGTGATCGACAAGGATCAGGCGCCGAAATGGAAGCCTGCGACCATCGCAGAGGTGAGTGCAGATGAGATCGAGCGCTATTTCGCGCCGCTCGGAGACAATGAGCTAACCTTCGGTTGAGCGGGAACTGACCTTCTGCCGAGAAGGTCGTCAGGGAGGAACGAGATGGCGGCAATCGGATTTATCGGCCTCGGCAACATGGGCGGGCCGATGGCGCGGAACCTCCTGAAGGCGGGACATGCGCTGAAAGTATTCGACCTTTCGGCCGCGGCTGTCGACGGGCTCGTGGAAGCGGGCGCGACGAAGGCAGCGAGCGCGAGCGATGCGGCGGCGGATGTCGAGTTTGTCGTGACGATGCTGCCTGCGGGCGAGCATGTGCGCACGGTCTATCTTGGCGATGGCGGTCTGCTTGCCTCGGCGGCGAAGGGGACGCTCTTCATCGACAGTTCGACCATCGATATCCCCTCGGCGCGCGAAACCATCGCCGCTGCGGAAAAGGCCGGAATGATGATGCTCGATGCGCCGGTGTCGGGAGGCGTCGGCGGCGCCGAAGCGGGAACACTCACCTTCATGGTGGGCGGGGCGGCGGAAGCCTTCGCGAAGGCGAAGCCCATCCTCGAAAAGATGGGCAAGAACATCTTCCATGCCGGCGCGGCGGGGAACGGGCAGGTCGCCAAGGTCTGCAACAACATGATCCTCGGCATTTCGATGATCGGCGTTTCGGAAGCCTTCGTGCTTGGCGAGAAGCTCGGCCTCGATGCACAGACGCTGTTCGACATCTCGTCAACGGCCTCAGGTCAGTGCTGGTCGATGACGTCCTATTGCCCCGTGCCCGGACCGGTACCGGCCTCGCCCGCAAATCGCAACTACAAGCCGGGTTTCACCGCGGGGATGATGCTGAAGGATCTCAGGCTTGCGCAGGATGCCGCCAAAACGGCGCGCTCGCCGATCCCGCTGGGCGCACAGGCAGCGCAGCTTTATGCCCTCATGGAGGCAGCAGGTGAGGACAATATCGATTTTTCCGGCGTCATCCGCCTGATCCGCGGTGAAATATAGTTTTAATCATATTTGCCTCCGCCTGACGCCAAGGCGACAGGTTTAAGTCCTCGTTAGGACGGCACACCCTATGGTTCGCAATTGCGGGACAGGACGTTCCGTGTGTGCGAACCGGTGTGAGTCAGAGGCCAAACCCATGGGTATGACCAACGTCAAAAGCGAGCCGATTGTCGAGGATCAGAAGGATCCGGGCCGCAAAGAAGCTTATCTCGAAACGCTGACCTATGTGGAACGCCTCCACAGGCGGCTGCTTGATGTCATCAAGGACGAGCTGGATCGAATCCGCTGTTCCGAAATCAACAGCGTGCAGGCGCTGTTGCTGTTCAATATCGGCGATTCGGAAATGACCGCCGGCGAACTCCGAACCCGCGGTCACTATCTCGGCTCCAATGTCTCCTACAACCTCAAGAAGCTGGTCGAAGCAGGTTATATTCATCACCAGCGCTCGCGTTCGGACCGCCGCTCGGTGCGCGTCCGTCTGACGGAAAAGGGGCGGGCGATCTGCGCGATGATCGACGACGTCTACAACAAGCATTGCGCCATGCTTGGAGAGGTCGGCGATATTTCGGTCGAGGAATTGCGGCAGGCAAACGCTACGCTGTTCAAGCTCGAGCGCTTCTGGACCGACCAGATCCGTTACCGGCTCTGATTTCCCCCCCAATTACGGCCATGGCTGGTCCTGCGCGACGGCGCGGGCCGCCTCGTCGTGTCCGGAGGTCCGCAGCACGGGAGTTGCAGATTCATCACTGAATGAGGGCCGTCTGACCTATTCCGGGCCAGGCGGCGCCGATATTGGCTCTGGATGCGACATAATTCATGGCAAGCTGCGACAACAGGCAAGATGACGTGCGGCTTGTGTCCCGAAATGGTAAACGGGATGCGCGGGTCCGTGCTGGTGCCTGTGCCGGCAGGGCTGCCGGTGGATTGGAACGGGGCAGAGTGACCGGAAGATTCTTGAAATCCGTTGCGGCCGGGCTTGCGCTGCAGGCAGTGCTGCTGGGCGCGCTGACAGGCCTCGCATCCGCACGCGCGGAGACGGCTGCCCATTACAGCCAGGACCAGACGCACTGGGTCGATCCCTGGCAGGCGTCGGGCGACCAGCAGGCGGCCGAAAGCGAAGTGCCGCTCAGGGTCGCGACCGTTCCGACACTCAGCGAGTCGACGATGGTGCCGATCGGTCAGGCGATCCTCAAATATCGCGAGATCGCGGCCTGGGGCGGCTGGGGCTATGTTGCCTCGGGCGAGCGGCTTGAAATCGGGGTCCGCGATCCGCGCGTGGCCCAGGTGCGCGAGCGGTTGGTCGCGACGGGCGATATGGGCCCCGCGCCTGGCGATGCCTATCTCTATGACGAGCAGGTGGCGGAAGCGGTGCGCCGTTTCCAGACGCGCAACGGGCTGGATCCGGACGGGATCGTGGGCAGGCGGACCGTCGCTGCGATGAACGTGCCGGTGCAGACGCGCATTCGCCAACTCGAGATCAATCTGCGCCGCATCGCGAAGATCACCCCGGCGATCGCCACGGAGCGGCGCTACATCTTCGTCAATATCGCGGGGCAGGAAGTTGAAGCGGTGAACAATGGCGTGGTGGAGTTCCACGAGCGCGTCATCGTCGGGAAGCTGAGCCGCCAGACGCCGGAAATCACGAGCAAGGTCACGTCGGTGACATTCAATCCCTACTGGTATGTGCCGAAATCGATTGCAATGGCGGACATGCTGCCGAAGGTCCGTTCGAACCCCGACTATCTGAAACGTCAGGGCATCCGCGTCATGCAGGGCTGGGGCGACAATATCCGCGAGCTCGATCCGGCCCAGGTCGACTGGTCCAACCCGCGCGTGAACGAGGCCTATTACCTCAGACAGGACCCGGGCCCCTGGAATTCGCTCGGTTCGCTGAAGATCAACTTCCCGAACAACGACGCAATCTTCCTGCACGATACGCCCACCAAAACGCTGTTCGGCCGGCAGGCGCGCAATTTCAGCTCGGGCTGCGTCCGCGTACAGAACGTGCGCGGTCTCGTCACCTGGCTGATGCAGGGGGACAGCGCCGAGTGGGACGCGGGGCGCGTTGAGCGGGCGGTCACCTCGGGTCAGTACAGGAATGCCACGCTGGCCACGCCGGTTCCGATCTACATCACCTATCTCACCGCCTGGGTCGACGGTTCCGGCGTCGTACATTTCCGCGACGATGTGTATGATCGCGATGGGAGCGTGAACACGAGCGCGCTCGAAAACTAGAAGCGCGGCAGGCAAGGCGGATGCGCCCGGCGAAATTTCCCTATCTCGAACATGACGGGTTGCTGGCCTTTGCGCATCGCGGCGGCGCGGGCGCGTGGCCGGAGAACACGATGCCCGCCTTTCAGGGGGCGGTCGATCTCGGCTATCGCTATATCGAGACCGACGTGCATGCGACGCGCGACGGCGTGCTGCTGGCGTTTCACGACGACAAGCTCGACCGCGTGACCGACATGCAGGGCACGATCGCCGAGATGGACTATGACGAGGTCAAGAAGGCGCGAATCGCAGGCACGGAGCCCATTCCGTTGATGGCGGATCTGCTATCCACCTGGCCCGACATCCGCATCAACATCGATCCCAAGCGAGACAATGCCGCCGCGCCGCTTGTCCAGCTGCTGCGGGACTCCGGCGCCGTGGAACGGGTCTGCGTCACGGCCTTTTCCGGGTCGCGCACGGCGGGGATACGGGAGGCTCTCGGAGCGAAGCTCTGCACGGGCATGGGACCGATGTCCACGACACGGCTGCGCCTTTCGAGCTGGATGGGTGTGGCAGGCGGCCTCCTGGGAGGATTCGTCGAGGGCTGCGCCCAGATACCCACCGAGCAATACGGCATTCCGCTGGTCGACCGGGCGCTGATCGACAGGGCACATGAGATGAACCTTCAGGTTCATGTGTGGACCATCGACGACGAGGCGGAAATGCGCCGACTCATCGATCTCGGTGTAGACGGCATCATGACGGACGATCCGGCGCTCTTGCGAACGGTTCTGAGCGAAAAGGGCCTCTGGGCTTCGTAGATCTCTGCCCGCAAGCCCATGTCTTTTCTGCGACAATTCGCTTGTGGTCGTGGTGCGGTCTGGGGCTAAGGTGTGTTAGTTTACGGGAGCAAAGGCCGGGGCCGGAGTAGCGGCGCCGCCGGGACGGGAAGGCCATGGATTACACGCGCAAACTGAGCGATGCGCTTCGCGCAGTAAAGGATGAGGGACGCTACCGCGTCTTTGCCGACATTGTGCGCCATCGTGGGTCGTTTCCCCGTGCGACATTCCACACGCCGGAAGGGACACGAGACATCGTCGTTTGGTGTTCCAACGATTATCTCGGCATGGGGCAGCATCCGGCCGTCGTGGAAGCCATGCATCGCGCCATCGACGAGGTCGGCGCGGGCTCGGGCGGTACGCGCAACATTTCCGGCACGACGCATTACCATGTGGAACTCGAGCGCGAACTTGCCGATCTTCACGGCAAGGAAGCGGCGCTGCTTTTCACGTCGGGCTATGCCGCGAACGATGCGACGCTTTCGACGCTCGCGCGCATCCTGGGAGACTGCGTCATCATCTCCGACGAGATGAACCATGCCTCCATGATCGAGGGCATCAAGCGCGGGCGTGGGCCGAAGCGGCTGTGGCGCCACAACGATCTCGCGCATCTCGAAGAATTGCTGAGGGAGCTGGATCCCGAACAACCGAAGATCGTCGCCTTCGAGTCCGTCTATTCGATGGACGGGGACATCGCGCCCATTGGCGAGATTTGCGACCTTGCGCGGAAGTACGGTGCGCTGACCTATCTCGACGAGGTGCATGCCGTCGGTCTTTACGGACCGCGCGGCGGCGGGATCGCAGAGCGCGATGACGTTCTCGACAAGGTCGATATCATCGAGGGCACGCTCGCCAAGGGGTTTGGTGTGATGGGGGGCTATATCGCCGCTTCCGCCGACCTTGTGGACGTGGTGCGCTCCTATGCGCCGGGGTTCATTTTTTCGACGTCACTTGCGCCGGTGCTCGTCGCGGGCGTGCTTGCCGCGGTTCGCCATCTCAAGACAAGCAGTGCCGAGCGCGAACGGCATCAGGAACGGGCGGCAACGCTTCGGCAGATGATGGCCGATGCGGGTCTTCCGGTAATGTGGTGCGAGAGCCATATCGTGCCTGTGATGGTCGGCGATCCCGTGGTCTGCAAGCAGGTCAGCGACGAACTGCTGGCTGACTACGGCATATATGTTCAGCCGATCAACTACCCGACTGTTCCGCGGGGTACGGAACGTCTGCGCTTCACTCCCTGTCCTGTGCATACGGATGAGATGATGCGCGATCTGGTGACGGCGCTCGATCAAGTGTGGACGCGCCGTAAAATCCGGCGTGCCGCCTGACGGCCCGCAAAAGGACAGCTCCGGCGGAAACGCCGGAGGTCGCGAAGTTATTTTCGAATATCATCCGGTCGGCGTCAGCGTCAAAGTGACGGCGGTCGACGTGGAGACGGGGCTGGAGGTGTCGGTGATCGGGCCGTCCAGTGCTGCGCGCTCAGAACTCGAACGGGTGGCCGTCAACAAGCTCAGATACATGCTTACTCGGCAGAAAGCCGGCGGCGGAAAGGACGAGCCGGATCCCGAAGGCGGAACGGGAGGCGGAATTCTGGTCTGAAGCGGCTACTTCTTGCGGCGGCCGCGGGCAGGGGCGGAGCCGGCTCGGCCGAGGCCGATCTGCTTGGCGAGTTTCGAACGCTGTGCCGCATAGTTTGGCGCCACCATCGGATAGTCGTGGGGAAGGTTCCAGCGAGCGCGGTATTCTTCCGGCGTGAGTCCGTATTGCGAACGCAGATAGCGCTTCAGCATTTTGAGTTTCTTGCCGTCTTCCAGGCAGACGATGTAGTCGGCCGTGACGGATTTCTTGACCGGCACCGCCGGCACCAGATCAGCGTCTGTCGCAGCGGTGTTCTGGTCAAGGCCTGCAAGTGTCGAGTGAACGGTCCGGATCATTCCCGGAAGATCGTTTGCCGCAACAGCGTTGTTGCTGACATAAGCCGCGACTATTTCAGTCGTCAGACGCATGATCTCAGTCGTTTCAGCAGAAACGGAAGATTTAATCTCATTCATTACGGCGACTTGCCTTGCTCCAGATAGCCCCACCGGCCGGCGGGGCTGAATTAGTGCGATCTTCTAGCGCGATTTAACTCTTCTTATCAAGGGTCTCAAGATTATCCCCTAGGTCGAGACGTGTCTAAACCTAGTGCTTTCAAGGTGAATCATTGGCTGGCAGTACAGGTTAATAGAGAATCAACTTAGGTTCACAAGTAAACTGCCTATTTCTAGTCAGTCTTACATTAGACTCACACAAGTTTGTTTCTCAGGCATGCGAATATGCGCATGCGTGCGGCGCCTGCGCGCCGTTCCCCTAGCTGTGGGAATATGGCCGATATCATTCGAAGGTTTGTGGCAAATTGGCGATGCCCGACGAGATGTGGTATCACGCCGGTTCGCAACCGGGCGGCCGTCAACACGGTCATGGCGCGCGCATGGCGTCGCGACGTAACCGGTTTGTGGTCCCGGAAGAATTCGAATTGAAATGAAAAGGTAAGTTTATGTCTTTGAGCGATGCCGCTGCCGGACGAGGCACCTTCGCCGGTTTCTTCACAGATGGGTTGGCCGAGAGCGACCCCGATATCCTGGAAGCCATCGAAAAGGAACTCGGGCGTCAGCAGAACGAGATCGAACTGATCGCCTCCGAGAACATTGTATCCCGCGCCGTGCTCGAGGCGCAGGGCTCGATCATGACGAACAAGTACGCGGAAGGCTATCCGGGCAAGCGCTACTACGGAGGCTGCGAGTTCGTCGATATCGCCGAAAACCTGGCCATCGAACGGGCGAAGAAACTCTTCGGCTGTTCTTACGCCAATGTGCAGCCCAATTCCGGATCGCAGGCGAACCAGGGCGTCATGATGGCGCTGTTGAAGCCGGGCGATACGATCATGGGCATGAGCCTCGCCGCCGGCGGCCACCTTACGCACGGCGCCGCCCCCAACCAGTCCGGTAAGTGGTTCAACGCGATCCAGTATGGCGTGCGCCAGCAGGATCACCTGATCGACATGGACGAGGTTGCGAGCCTTGCCAAGCAGCACAAACCCAAGATGATCATTGCGGGTGGCTCGGCTTATCCGCGCGTCATCGACTTCAAAGCGTTTCGCGAGATTGCCGACAGCGTTGGTGCACTCTTCATGGTGGACATGGCGCATTTCGCCGGGCTCGTCGCCGGCGGTGCCCACCCGAGTCCACTGCCGCATGCCGATGTCGTCACGACGACGACGCACAAGACGCTTCGTGGTCCGCGTGGTGGCATGATCCTTTCGAACAACGAAGACATCGGAAAGAAGATCAATTCGGCAATCTTCCCGGGTATTCAGGGTGGGCCGCTGATGCATGTCATCGCGGGCAAGGCAGTTGCCTTCGGCGAAGCGTTGCGTCCCGACTTCAAGGACTATGCAAAGTCCGTCGTAGACAATGCGCGTGCGCTCGCGTCTACGCTGGCGGACTCGGGCCTTGCCATCGTGTCGGGTGGTACGGATACGCATCTGATGCTGGTCGATCTGCGGCCGAAGAAGCTTACCGGCAAGGTGGCCGAAGCCGCGCTGGAGCGTGCCTATATCACCTGCAACAAGAACGGCATTCCGTTCGATCCCGAAAAGCCGATGGTTACGTCGGGCGTGCGTCTCGGCACACCTGCCGGCACGACGCGTGGTTTCGGTGTCGCGGAATTTGCGCAAGTGGGTAAGCTGATCACAGAAGTGCTGGACGGACTTGTGCGGAACGGTGACGACAAGAATGCGGATGTGGAAGCGGATGTGCGCGGTCGCGTGATCGAGCTCTGCAAGCGCTTTCCGATTTACGGCGGGCCGAAATAATCCGGCAGACGGAACCGGTCGACTATTGAGGGGGCTGACAGCGGATGCGTTGTCCATATTGCGGTAATGACGACACCCAGGTGAAGGACTCGCGTCCGACGGAAGACAATACGGCAATTCGCAGGCGGCGTTTCTGCACCGCCTGCGGCGGCCGGTTCACGACCTTCGAGCGGGTGCAACTCCGTGAGCTGACGATCATCAAGTCAAGCGGTCGCAGGGTGCCCTTCGACCGGGACAAACTCATGCGTTCCGTGCAAATCGCGATGCGGAAACGCCCTGTTGAGCAGGAACGCGTCGAGCGTATGGTGAGTGGTATCGTCCGGCGGCTCGAGAGCATGGGGGAAAGTGAAATTCCCTCGGCCATGGTTGGCAAGCTGGTCATGGAGGGCTTGAGTTCGCTTGATGCCGTCGCTTATGTGCGCTTCGCTTCGGTGTACCGGAATTTCCGCGAGGCGAAGGATTTCGAGGAGTTTCTGGGCGAACTTAGCGGGCCGCTCGGCGGCTCCCTCCGAGACGAGGACGAAGACGACCGCTAGGTGACCGGGCCGCCCTGTTGCGGGCCGGCATGGGCCCCGCCGACAGGAATGACAATGCGGCCACACGACATTCAATTCATGAAGACGGCCCTGACGCTCGCGGCACGCGGGCTTGGTCAGGTTGCGCCCAACCCGGCGGTTGGTTGCGTGATCGTGCGTGAAGACGGGGAAGGGCCACGCATTGTCGGTCGAGGCTGGACACAGCCGGGCGGACGCCCTCACGCGGAGACTGAAGCCCTTGGACGGGCACGGGAACTCGCGAAAGGAGCGACGGCCTATGTGAGCCTCGAACCCTGCTCTCACCGGGGCAAGACTGGACCATGCGCCGAAGCGCTGCTTGATGCCGGGATCGCCCGTGTCGTCGGTGCGGTGGCGGACCCGAACCCGGAGGTCGCCGGGCGCGGCTTCGCGATGCTGCAGGAGAAGGGCGTTGAGGTGGTTGAGAATGTCTGCGCTGCGGAAGCACGTCATCTCAATGCCGGGTTCTTCCTGGCGATGTCGGAGAACCGGCCGCTCGTTACGCTCAAGATCGCGAGTTCTCTCGACGGACGAACGGCGACGCATGACGGCCATAGTCAGTGGATCACCGGCGAGAGGGCAAGGGCGCGCGGCCACCTGTTGAGGGCGACGCATGATGCGATCATGGTGGGCAGCGCGACGGCCATCGTGGACGATCCTGAACTTACCTGTCGGCTGCCTGGCCTCGGCGCGCGCTCGCCGATCCGCATTGTGGCCGATGGACGGTTGCGGTTGCCGCTGACCTCCAAGCTGGTGCGGGACGCGATGAAAGTGCCGCTGTGGCTGCTGACGCTCCCCGGCGGAGATGCCAACCGGCGCAAGGCTTTCGAGGAGTGCGGTGCAGTGCTGATCGATGTCGAACCGGGGGAGGACGGTGTCATGAGCATGCGCAACGCGCTTGCCGCGCTGTCTGAGATAGGTGTGACCCGGCTGTTGGTCGAGGGAGGAGCGCGGCTTGCGGCGTCCCTGATGCGGGACCGGCTCGTCGACCGTATCGAATGGTTCCAGGCACCGAAGCTCATAGGGGGCGATGGCTATCCCGCGATTGCGGGGCTCGGCGTGAAGCATCTGGACGGTGCACCGGTTTTCGAACTCCGCGATGTGGTGCAGCTCGGCGAGGACTCGCTAGCGCGATATGCGAGGGGTGTCTAACTCATGTTCACCGGAATCATCACGGATGTCGGACGCATTCGAAGCGTCGAGAAACGCGGCGATACGCGCTTTACCATAGCCACGGCTTATGACGCGGAGGGCATCGATATCGGCGCGTCGATCGCCTGCGCCGGCTGCTGCCTGACGGTCGTTCAAAAGGGTAAGGATGGCGAGGGAGACTGGTTTGCCGTCGATGTCTCGCAGGAGTCACTCGACTGTACGACGCTCGGGAGCTGGGTAGAGGGTACGCGGATCAACCTGGAACGGGCGCTCAAGGCGGGTGATGAGCTGGGTGGGCATGTCGTGAGCGGCCATGTGGACGGGGTCGGCCGGATCGTGGATATACGTCCGGAAGGGGACTCGCTGCGCTTCACTTTCGAGGCGCCAGAAGGACTTGGCAGGTTCATTGCGTCCAAGGGCTCGGTGACGCTGAACGGTACGTCGCTCACCGTGAACGAGGTCGAAGACACCAAACCCGGCGGAAATGCTGGCGGAACCCGCTTCGGCGTCAACATCATTCCGCATACCCAGGCGGTTACGACCTGGGGGATGGCGAAAGCCGGCGATCCTATTAATCTTGAAATCGACATGCTGGCCCGGTATGTGGCGCGGCTGGTTCAGAAGGATTGATATCTGTGTACAAGGAATATCTCTCTCCGATCGAGGACGTTATCGAGGATGCCCGCAACGGCAAGATGTTCATTCTCGTCGATGCGGAAGACCGCGAGAACGAGGGCGACCTGGTTATCCCCGCGCAGATGTGTACGCCGGAAGCGGTCAACTTCATGGCGAAGTACGGGCGCGGCCTGATCTGCCTGACGTTGACGAACGATCGCGCAAAGCAGCTCAACCTGCAGCTCATGTCCTCGACCAACCAGTCGCGGCATCAGACAGCCTTCACGGTTTCCATCGAGGCGCGGGAGGGCATTTCGACCGGCATCTCTGCACACGATCGTGCACATACGGTGTCCGTCGCGATCGATCCGACAAAGGGGTCGACCGACATCGTTTCACCCGGTCACGTCTTTCCGCTCGTGGCACGCGACGGCGGCGTGCTGGTGCGCGCCGGTCACACAGAGTCGGCCGTCGACATCGCGCGGCTTGCGGGGCTCTATCCGGCGGGCGTCATCTGCGAGATCATGAACGATGACGGCACGATGGCGCGACTTCCAGATCTCGTGCAGTTCGCGCAGCTTCACGGGCTGAAGATCGCGACCATTGCCGATCTGATCGCCTATCGGCGACGCTACGACAACTTCATCCACCGTGCGATCGAAACAGAGCTCGACAGCGAGTTCGGCGGCGACTTCAAGATGATGGTCTACCTCAACACGGTCGAATATGCCGAGCATATTGCACTGGTGAAGGGCGATATTTCTGGGCCGGACCCAGTTCTCGTGCGTGTGCATGCGATCAATGTTTTCGACGACATTCTGGGGGCGACAGGACCGCGTTCCGATGTCCTGAAAGATTCGATGCGGATCATTTCGGAGGAGGGGCGCGGCGTTATCGTTCTTATCCGAGATACGACGGCAACGGTGGTTTCGGACATGCTGCTCCGCAAAGGTGAGGGTGGTGAGCAGGGCATGCCGAGACGTCTGCGTGAATATGGCGTCGGCGCTCAGATTTTGCTCGATCTAGGTATCCATGACATGGTGCTGCTGTCCGACACGGATCGCAGCATTGTCGGTCTGGAAGGATATGGGTTGCGCGTCGTCGGTCAGCGTCCGCTCTCGAAAGCAGGTGCGTCGGCGAAACCGCGCAGCAAGGAGACAACCTCGTGACGACCACTCAGGCGCATATCCTCATCGTGGAAGCTCGCTTCTACGGGGAACTGGCGGACGAACTGGCGAAGGGGGCGATCGAAGCTATCGAAGCGCGCGGCGCCACATGGCAACGAGTGGCGGTGCCGGGGGTGCTGGAGATACCGGCAGCCGTGAAATATGCACTCGATGCGATGGCGCATGGCGGCTTCACGAAGGCCATTGACGGGTTTGTAACACTCGGTTGCGTCATTCGCGGAGAGACGACCCACTACGACATCGTCTCGAACGAGTCCGCACGGGCATTGATGAACATCACGGTGGATCGCTCTCTCGCGCTCGGTAATGGTATACAGACCGTCGAGAACGAGGCGCAAGCTTGGGCGCGGGCAAAGAGAGATCAGAAGAACAAAGGCGGCGGTGCCGCCAATGCGTGTCTCGACATGATCGAACTGAAGCGCAAGTTCGGCTCGTCATGAACAGAGCGGGATCTGGCGAATAAGATGGCGACCGTTCCCACACAACCGATATCCGGAGGCGGACTCGATCCGAGCGCCCGCTCGGCCGCTCGGCTCGGCGCGGTGCAGGCGCTTTACCAGATGGATGTCGCCGGCACGCCACTCGACGATGTCATCGAGGAATTCATCGAACACAGGCTTGGGCGCGACATCGAGGGCGTGGAAATCAATGCCGCCGATGCAGTGCATTTCGAGGATGTCGTTCGCGGTGTCGTTCGCGAACAACGCGAGCTCGACAAGCAAGTGAATGGTGCGCTCGCGCAAGGCTGGTCGCTTGCGCGGATCGACTCGACGCTGCGTGCGATCCTGCGCTGCGGGACCTATGAAATTCGCCGCTGCAAGGATATCCCGGTCAAGGTTGTCATCAACGAATACGTCGATGTCGCGCATGCCTTCTTCGAGGGAGATGAACCCGGCGTCGCGAATGCGGTCCTCGACAGGCTGGGCCGTGAAATCCGCCACGGCACGGGAGCGGATCATGGTGCCGCCGGACAAGGCTGACGGCGGCGGCAAGCGGCCGGGCGAATTCGAACTCATCGAGAAGATCTTTGCGCCACTGACGGTGGGCGCCGACGGTGCCTATGCGTTGAAGGACGATGCGGCGCTCTATCGTCCCGCATCCGGCTGCGAAACCGTGCTGACCGTAGACGCCATGGTGGCTGGCGTTCATTTTCTGCCGGAGGATCCGCCCGAGGGTGTCGCGCGGAAGCTGCTTCGCGTGAATCTCTCTGACCTGGCGGCGAAGGGCGCGGTGCCGAGAGGGTATCTTCTCACCACCGTCTGGACCGAAGGAACGTCGCTCGAATGGATCGAGGCGTTTGCCTCGGGCCTTGGGAACGATCAAGTGAGATACGGTGTGACCCTCTGGGGAGGCGACACGGTGAAGACGCCGGGTCCGCTCACCCTGTCGCTGACAGCCATCGGAGAAGTTGCCGAAGGCCAGATGATTCGCCGCGGCGGGGCGCGGCCGGGCGATGACCTCTACATTACTGGAACCGTCGGCGATGGCGGGCTCGGGCTGATGGTTCTGCAGGACAAGCTGAGGGGGCTGAATGCCGAAGATGCGGCCTTTCTTTCCCGCCGCTACCGGGAACCCGATCCGCGGACGGATGTTGGGCCGAGGCTCTGCGGGGTTGCCCATGCTGCCCTTGATGTTTCGGATGGGCTGATGGCGGATCTCGGCCATATCTGTGAGGTTTCTGGCGTCGGTGCGAGGGTGGAAATGGATCTCGTTCCGCTGTCCGAGGCCGCGAGAGCGGCGCTTGAGATGGATGAAGATCTGGTGGCGCAGATCGCGGGAGGTGGCGATGACTACGAAATTCTTTTCACCGCTCCAGCCGAAAAGGCGGGTGCGATTGCCGATATCGCTGCGGAAACCGGTGTACCCGTGACCCGAATCGGGTCGATCCTGAGGGCGGACAAGGGGCTTTCCACCGTCGATGGTTCCGGCAGGCAGATTCCCCTCAAACAGTTGGGATATCGTCACTTTTAGCCGTCACCCACCCGGTGTGCCGGTTGCTTTCCCATCACGTATTTGGCATCTTTCCGCGCGATTTCTGCATTCGGCAGGGGGAGGGCTTTCGGCGTTCGGTGCCGGAAGGCTGAGTGGCAATTCCCGCCGGTCAATCCGTCAAGGAAACCTAAGGACAAAACAATGAGCACTGCTTTGTGGGCTATTATCGGCTGCGGCGTGCTCGCGCTCATTTACGGCATCTGGGCTGTGCGCTCGGTGCTGGCGATGGATGCGGGCAATGCACGCATGCAGGAGATCGCGGCAGCGATCCAGGAAGGCGCCAGCGCCTATCTCGCGCGTCAGTACACCACCATCGCCATCGTCGGCGCCGTCATCTTCTGCGTTGTCTGGTATCTGCTGACTCTCAAGGTGGCCGTCGGCTTCCTCGTTGGTGCGACGCTTTCGGGTGCAGCCGGTTACATCGGCATGCTCGTTTCGGTTCGCGCGAACGTGCGGACGACGCAGGCATCGAGTGTCAGCCTCGCTTCCGGCCTCAGCGTCGCGTTCAAGTCGGGCGCTGTCACGGGCATGCTGGTGGCGGGCCTCGCGCTCCTCGCCGTCGTTGTCTATTACTCGGTGCTGACGGTGCATCTCGGCTATGAACCGGGCTCACGTGAAGTCGTGGACGCGTTGGTCGCGCTCGGCTTCGGCGCCTCGCTCATCTCGATCTTCGCCCGTCTCGGTGGCGGCATCTTCACCAAAGGTGCCGACGTCGGCGGCGACCTCGTCGGCAAGGTTGAAGCGGGTATCCCGGAAGACGACCCCCGCAACCCGGCGACCATCGCCGACAACGTGGGCGACAATGTCGGCGACTGCGCGGGCATGGCGGCCGACCTCTTCGAGACCTATGCGGTGACGGTCGTTGCAACCATGGTTCTTGCCTCGATCTTCTTCGTGGGCGAGGGCGTCTCCTCGATGATGACCTATCCGCTCGCCATCGGCGGCGCCTGCATCGTGACCTCGATCATCGGCACGTTCTTCGTCCGTCTCGGCAAGAGCCAGAGCATCATGGGTGCTCTCTACAAGGGCTTCATCGCTTCGGCGGTGCTCTCCCTCGTGGTTCTCTATTTCGTCACGGACTGGATGATCGGCCTCGACACGACGTATACCGTGGGTACGCTGACCTTCGACGGCATGGACCTCTATGTCTGTGGTGTCGCCGGTCTCGTCGTGACCGGTCTCATCATCTGGATCACGGAGTACTACACGGGCGTGAACTTCCGTCCGGTGAAGTCGGTTGCTGCTGCCTCGGTAACGGGCCACGGCACGAACGTCATCCAGGGCCTCGCGGTCTCGATGGAAGCGACGGCGCTGCCGGCGCTCGTCATCGTGATCGGCATTCTGGTCACCTACAGCCTTGCCGGTCTCTTCGGCATCGCCATCGCGGTGACGACGATGCTTGCGCTTGCGGGCATGGTTGTCGCTCTCGATGCCTTCGGCCCGGTGACCGATAACGCAGGCGGCATCGCGGAAATGGCCGATCTTCCGGCCGATGTCCGCAAGACGACGGACGCTCTCGACGCCGTCGGCAATACGACGAAGGCCGTGACGAAGGGTTATGCGATTGGTTCGGCTGGTCTCGGCGCGCTGGTGCTTTTTGCGGCCTATACGGAAGACCTGAAGTTCTTCGCGGCGAACGCCGATACCTACAGTTACTTCGCCGGTGTGAGCCCGGACTTCTCGCTGTCCAATCCGTTCGTCGTGATCGGTCTCTTCATCGGCGGTCTGCTGCCCTACCTCTTCGGTTCGATGGGCATGATGGCCGTCGGCCGTGCAGGCGGCGCCGTTGTGGAAGAAGTACGCCGTCAGTTCAAGGCGGACCCGGGCATCATGGCCGGCACGTCGAAGCCCGACTATGCGCGCGCGGTTGACATGCTGACCAAGGCGGCGATCAAGGAAATGATCATTCCGTCGCTCCTGCCGGTGCTCTCGCCGATCGTTCTCTTCTTCATCATCAATGCGATCGCGGACAAGTCCGCGGCGTTCTCGGCCGTCGGCGCGATGTTGCTCGGCGTCATCATCACGGGCCTCTTTGTGGCGCTCTCGATGACGTCCGGTGGCGGTGCGTGGGACAACGCGAAGAAGTACATCGAAGACGGCAATTTCGGCGGCAAGGGTTCCGAAGCCCACAAGGCTGCCGTCACCGGCGATACGGTAGGCGATCCCTACAAGGACACCGCCGGTCCGGCCGTCAATCCGATGATCAAGATCACGAACATCGTGGCCTTGCTGCTGCTCGCAGTGCTCGCGCACTGAGAACAGGACAGCCCAACGACAAAAGCCCCGCGGAGCGATCCGCGGGGCTTTTTCGCGTCTGGCGTTCTCTTATCTACGCTGGGTCGGATCGCCGGTGCCGACGGACGGGATGCCGCTGCTCGGATTGTTGAAACGACCGAGATTACCGAAGAGCTGGCCGAGAATGGTGAGTTCCTTGCCGCGTGTCGGTGTCTTGCGGTCCACGAAATTCACGATCTGTCCGTCTTCGAGGCCATAGTAGGCCACTTGCTGCACGACGTCCGTCTTGTCGAAATAGACGGCGGCGACCGTCCGCTCGACCTCTTTCGGCTGGTAGAAGGTATAGGTTTCGAACTTGCTGGAAATATAGTACCAGGCCTCGCCGTCCACCGTGGAGACAGTCGAAGGAGAGCCCATGATGGTGCGAACCTGCTCTTTCGAGGCGCCAGCCTGCAGGTTGTCCAGGTCCTCCGGCTCGAAGATATAGCCGCGTTCTTCCACGACGGGTTTCACAAGCGGCGCACAGGCAGGAAGCGCCACCGCCGCGAGTGCGAGGCAGGCAGCCGTCGCCAGAAGCGGGGCGGTGCGGTGCTTGCGGTACAATGTCATGGCGCGGGTCTCCTCGGGCCTAAAAATGTTCAGTCGTTGACCTACCCTTGTCGCCCGGTAAATTCAATCGACATGTGCGGC
Organism: Parvibaculum sp.; assembly: GCA_017642695.1. GTDB lineage: Bacteria > Pseudomonadota > Alphaproteobacteria > Parvibaculales > Parvibaculaceae > Parvibaculum. Next base: position 1,043,956 of record JAEPQD010000002.1, read on the forward strand.
AAGGCCGCCAAGCTACACCGGGGACCGGAGCGAAGCCATGATATGGAAAAGATTTTTTGGCGCGGATTCCCGGGATGAAGTGCCATATCAGCTCTACGGCGCGGCTGTTCGTCAGGCCCGCTCCCCGGCTTTCTACCTTGATGGCGGTGTGCCGGATACGGTTGAAGGGCGCTTCGAGATGGTGGCGCTGCATGCTTGGTTGCTGCTGAGGCGGCTTCGCGAGGGAGGTGAGGCAGGCAAGGCCGTCGGGCAGAAGGTCTTCGACATCCTGTTCGACGACATGGACCAGACACTGCGTGAAATGGGTGTCGGTGACCTCTCTGTCGGCAAGAAGATCAAGGCGCTCGCCTCTTCGTTCTATGGCCGTATGCAGGCCTACGACAGCGGATTGCAGGCGTCCGGGGATGAGCTGCTTGCGGTCGCGCTGTCGCGCAACGTCTATGGGGAGAACCCGGAGACGGGCGGTCAGCCGGAAAGGCTTGCCGCCTATGTGAGGCGCGCTGACCGCGACCTTCATGGTCAGGCGATTGCGGAGATGCTGGCAGGACGCGTTGTTTTCGGGGCCCCGTTTCAATCGATTGAAATGGCGCCGGATACGATCTGAGCAAGCGAGAAAACCCGATGCGTGAACCCGAATTCAGCCTGATTGTCGCCCTGGGCGATGTTCCACCTGCGGGCACGGAACTCCACTTCGAGGCCGATCAGACGGCGAGGACACGGCTGGCGCGGCGATACGGCATTTCTGAAATCACGCGTCTGGCCGGAACGGCGCGGATCAGGCCCTATCGGAAGGAAGGACTGACGCTCGATTGTCATTTCGAGGCCGAACTTGTTCAGAACTGCGTCGTTACGCTGGATCCGGTGACGCAGCATATCGATGAAGAATTTACGCAACGATATCTGCCCGAGCACATCGCCGGATCGATGCCGTCCGTCCCTGAAAATGACCGTGAAATTACCATTGACGTTGACGCCGAGGATTCTCCCGAGCCGATGAATGCGGGAAAAATTGATGTCGGTGAGACGGTGGCCGAGCAACTGGCTCTTGCGATTGATCCTTATCCCCGCAAACCGGGCGCAAGTTTCGATCCGCCGTCCCCGTCCAAAGAGGCGGGTGACGCTTCGGAAAGCCGGCCTAACCCGTTTGCGGTGCTGGAAAAACTCAAGAAGAATTCTTGAGTTGACGCGATTCGCGGTCACATCCGGCTATTGTTTGACCCTCGCAACCCTGTATCTTCGGGGCGCGCGGGACGGGACCGCGCATCGACTGCAGATATTGCCAAGGGGGTTTCCCGGGTGACGCGAGCACTGACGATTGCGCTGGATGGAATGGGTGGCGACCACGGACCGGCGACGGTGATCGGCGGTGCCGAGATTGCGTCCGTGCGGCATCCGGATGTGCGCTTCCTGATCTTCGGTGACGAAGCCATAATCCGGCCGCTTCTCGACAAGCATCCAAGGGTTGCGTCGGCTGCCGAGCTTGTTCACACCGATGTCGCGATTTCGATGAACGACAAGCCGAGCCAGGCGCTTCGGCGCGGCCGCAAGACAAGCAGCATGTGGCTCGCCATCGATGCGGTGAAGGAAGGCCGCGCCCAGGCCGCCATTTCTGCCGGCAACACCGGTGCATTGATGGCGATGGCCAAGGTCATCCTGAAGACAATACCGAATGTGGAACGGCCCGCGCTCGCGGCGATCTGGCCGACGGCGCGCGGGGAGAGCGTGGCGCTCGATCTCGGCGCCACGGTTGGCGCCGATGCCAAACAACTCGTGCAGTTTGCCGCGATGGGCGAAGCCTTTGCGCGGGTGATCTTCAACCTCGAACAGCCGACGGTGGGGCTTCTCAACATCGGTGAGGAGGAGGTCAAGGGGACCGAAGAGGTCAAGGAAGCCGCGCAGATGCTGCGCGAGTCGAACTTGCCGATCCGTTTTCATGGCTTCGTCGAGGGTGACGATATCGCGAAGGGGACTGTCGATGTCGTGGTCACCGACGGTTACACCGGAAACATCGCCCTGAAGACCGCCGAAGGAACGGTGCGGCTGATCGTGGACTATCTGCGGAAAGCGATGGCAAGTTCGATCCTGTCGAGGATCGGTTATGTGCTGGCGCGTGGCGCCTTTCAGACCCTGTCCAAGAAGCTCGATCCAAGGGCCTCCAACGGCGCCCTGTTTCTGGGGCTGAACGGTCTCGTGGTTAAGAGCCATGGAGGGACCGACCCTGTCGGTTTTGCATCGGCGATTGACGTCGCCGTTGATGTCGCTTCCGCGGATCTCGTGAGCAAGATCGTGGCCGATCTCGACAAGCTGAAAGGGCTTTGGGGCGTGGACAGAAAAGAAAAAACAGAAATATCGGAACCCGAGGCTGCCCTGTCGTGAGTGTTACAAGAACCGTTGTGGCCGGTGTCGGCAGCTATCTGCCGTCACGCGTGATGACCAATGACGACCTGTCGAAGGTTGTCGATACGACCGACGAATGGATCGTCGAGCGGACGGGCATCCACAGCCGACATATCGCCGCCGATGGTGAGCTGACGTCGCACCTCGCGCTGGCGGCTGCGCGCAATGCCATCGAAGATGCCGGGATCGATACACAGGAAATCGATACGATCATCCTGGCGACGACGACCCCGGACAATACGTTTCCCGCGACAGCGACGACCGTCCAGGCGGAACTTGGCCTCTATCATGGCGCCGCGTTCGACATCCAAGCGGTCTGTTCGGGTTTCGTCTATGCGATGACGATTGCCGATACCTTCATCAGGACCGGCCAGTCGAAAACAGCGCTTGTGATCGGCGCCGAGACCTTTTCGCGGCTCCTCGACTGGACGGACCGGACGACCTGCGTGCTTTTTGGCGACGGGGCCGGTGCGGTGATTGTAAAAGGGGAAGCCGGGGCGGGGACAAATGCCGATCGCGGTGTCCTGACCGCCCATTTGCATTCGGACGGACGCTACAAGGAAAAGCTCTATGTGGATGGGGGGCCGTCCTCGACGCAGTCCACGGGTCATGTGCGGATGGAGGGCCGAGAGGTTTTCCGCCATGCGGTCGTCAATATTGCGGAAGCGATCAAGGAATCGCTGGAAGCGACGGGCCTGACGGCGGAGGATATCGACTGGTTCGTGCCGCATCAGGCGAACAAGCGGATTCTCGACGGCACGGCGAAGCGGATCGGGCTCCCGCCAGAGAAGGTGGTGCTGACGGTCGGCGAGCATGGCAACACCTCAGCGGCTTCCGTTCCGCTGGCGCTCGACAAGGCGGTGAAGGATGGCCGAATCAAGCGCAACGATCTTGTCTTGCTGGAGGCGATGGGCGGCGGTTTCACATGGGGGTCGCTGCTTTTCAGATTCTAGGTGAAAGGCAGCGCCAGAGCCCGCCGAAAGGCTCTGGAATTAGCCTTGATCCTGAATCTCTTACCTAAGAGAAGACTGCCATCCCATTGATATTGACGGGTTTCGGGGTGAGCAATAGGCTTCGGGTGAAACTCAAGAGGTGGAGGCCATGGGGGAAACTGTCACGCGAGCGCATCTGAGCGAGGCGGTCTATCAGGAAGTCGGTCTGTCGCGGAACGAGTCGGCGGAACTCGTCGAGCTGGTGCTGGCCGAAATTTCCGACTGCCTGGCGCAGGGCGACACGGTGAAGCTCTCGTCCTTCGGTTCGTTTTCCGTCCGCAAGAAGGGCGGGCGAATGGGCCGAAACCCGAAAACGGGCGAGGAAGTGCCGATCAAGCCGAGGCGCGTTCTCGTGTTCCGTCCGAGCCATGTGCTGAAGGAACGGATCAACAGCGCGCTGAGCGGCAGGTCCGCCGCCGCCGAATAAACCTCGAGGAAAGCGATGCCCTTGAGCAGGTCCGGGTTCACACATCGGATTGAGGAAGACGAACAGGGGCCTCATTTGTCAGGACAAAAATCACCAGATGCCTTTCGGACCATCAGCGAGGTCGCGACCGAGCTGGATGTGCCGCAGCACGTGCTGCGCTTCTGGGAAAGCAAGTTCAACCAGATCCGGCCGTTGAAGCGCGGCGGCGGCCGGCGCTATTACCGGCCCGAGGATGTCGATCTGCTCCGGGGCGTGCGCACGCTGCTCTACAATGACGGCTACACCATCAAGGGCGTTCAGAAAGTCTTTCGGGAACAAGGCGTTAAGTTCGTTTCCGAGACGGGCCGCGGAACGGTCGACACGTCTCTCGCGGAGCTCGCGCGCGAGGCGGTGGAGCGCGGCGAACAGGAAGAGCGGGAGGGGCCTGCGAAGCCCGTCAGCGCGAGCGGGCGCAAGCGCCTGGAGGTGCTGCTCGAAGACCTGATCTCTCTCAAGGACGAGATCGACGAGACGCTCTGGGAAAGCGAAGACGAAGAGAGCTGAGGTCCTCCCACAAATCCCGAAATTCATTGAGAAATGCGGGTTTAGCCCGTTGCCGCCGTGAGGTGCTTGCGTCTATATTCCGCGCCGCCGAGAGGGATTCCCTTTCGCCCGGAAGTCGGAGCGTAGCGCAGCCCGGTAGCGCACTTGTCTGGGGGACAAGGGGTCGTGGGTTCGAATCCCGCCGCTCCGACCATTCCTGCCCGAAAGGGCAGTGACACCAAATGCTCAGGAGCGCGCGTCCATGATTGGCCAGATTCTTCCGATCGTTCTTTTCCTCGTCGTGATCTTCGCGCTGAACAAGGCCATCACCGGCCGTTTCGGCTGAAACGCGCCGACCGTCACCGAACTGTCATAAAAACGTCATAAACATGGACGGCCGGTTCGTGGCGAGAACGCTCGAACCGGATCGAGGCCCGTTTCACACCGGGTCCGGACGGACCATCCAGGTGATGAGGTATTTGGCGGGAAATGCCCAAATCACACCAGCGGTGATGTAGTAGAGAAACTGCACGAAGCCGTTCTCCGGCAGGTGCCCGCTCACCGCGATCGTCATGATCAGAAACGAATAGAGCACGAGGAAGGTCAGCAGCACGAGCGTGCCGATGAGCTTGCGGGTGCGGATGCCGAGGCGCATGGGCCGTCTCCGGGGCGTGTTCGTTTCGACTGGCCTTTCCATACGGTATTCACGGCCCCTGCGCAAAGCATCGGCACCCGCGCGGCGACCTGTCGCGGCGGCTTATGGCTAGGCGGGGCCGGACGGGCGGGGTAAGAATTTTCCATGAGCGTTCTGCCACGCATTCACGCGGTCGAGACGGCCGACCGGAACCGCCGCGCCATTGCGTGGTGGCTGTTCGGCGTCGCCGCGCTCGTCTTCATCATGGTGGTGGTGGGCGGGCTTACACGGCTCACCGAGAGCGGGCTCTCGATTACCGAGTGGAAGCCCGTCACGGGCGCGATCCCGCCGATGAGCGAGGAGCACTGGCAGGAGGAGTTCGATCTCTACCGCCAGATCCCGCAATACCAGCTCATTAACAAGGGGATGTCGCTTTCCGAGTTCAAGACGATCTACTGGTGGGAGTGGAGCCACCGCTTCCTCGGCCGGCTGATCGGCGTCGCCTTCCTCGTGCCGTTCCTCTGGTTCGCGCTGACGGGCCGCATCGAACGCGCGATGGTGCCGCGGCTGCTGTTTCTCTTCGTGCTCGGCGGTGCACAGGGCGCGCTCGGGTGGTGGATGGTGATGAGCGGGCTCACCGAGCGGACGGAGGTGAGCCAGTACCGGCTCGCGGCGCATCTGGGCCTTGCGACGCTCATCTACGGCGCGCTGATCTGGACGGCGCTCGACATGTTCCACGGGCGGAGCACGCGGTTTCTGAGCGGGCTTTCGAAGGCGGCGCTCGCGCTCATCGTTCTCGTTTTCGCGCAGACGATCCTCGGCGCCTTCGTGGCGGGCATCCGCGCCGGGCTCATCTACAACACCTGGCCGCTTATGGCGGGTGCCTTCATTCCCGACGGGCTCCTGAAGATGGCGCCCCTCTGGCACAATTTCTTCGAGAACCATCTCACGGTGCAGTTCCAGCACCGGATGGCGGCCTATCTGCTGCTCGCGCTCGCGGCGTGGCACGCCTGGAGCGCGCGGAAGAGCGAGGGGGCGGCGGGGGCGAACCTGCTTCTCGTCTCCATCGTTGCGCAGGCCGCGCTCGGCATCTGGACGGTACTCTGGGTCGTGCCGATCCCGCTCGGCGCGGCGCATCAGGCGGGCGCAATGATCGTGTTCGGGATTGCGGTCTGGCACGCGCACAGGCTGGCGAAGTAGGCTTGATGCAGCGAACCACTGACACCCGGTCTGCTCCCATGCGCCGATATCCGTTCATCGCATTTCTTTTCCCGTTTCTTGTCTGCCTTGCGTTCAGCCCCGTGCGGGCGGATGACGGGGAGGGAAAGTGCGAGTCCAGCGATGTCCAGTTTCCCGCGGACCGGGCATACCGCGAGAAGACATGCCGCGGTGAGAGACTGGAGAAGGAAGGGCGGTACGGCGAAGCGGCGGAAGCCTATCAAGCCGCGCTGGACATGGACCTGTTCGAGGTTCCGAACTTCGAACTTCTGCCGCGCCTTGCGCTGATGCACCACATGGCCGGAGACGAGGCGCAGGCGCGTGAAACGCTGGAAGAGGCGAAGCTCGCCCTGCAAGTCATGGCGGGAGCGGTTGTTTGCTACGGCAGTGACGGCACGACCGAATTTCATCTGAAAGAACGCTCAGGCGCCCGGCTTCCGGATTCACCGCTCACGGAGAAGGTCATGAACCGGATGTGCGGCGCGATGTATGAAGGCACCTACGGCAACTACACTTCGCTGGAGGGTCTGCTCGCGGATGCGAAGCTCGTCGAGGAATACTATAGCGTTGAGGGGGAGGTCTCTCCGGGCGATCGGGGCAGGTAGGTTGGCGAAGTAGGGCGCGAAGGGACTCACGCAGAGGCGCAGAGCCGCAGAGGGCTTTTACTTTTCTTTCCGAAAAGCAGGTGTCATCCCGGCGAAAGCCGGGATCCCTGGGCCGTTCAATTGCCACGGGGTGCCGATAGGCAGATGGACCCCGGCTTTCGCCGGGGTGACACTGTTTGTTTTGAGGCGGGCTGAAGGACCCTCTTACGCCTTCAGGGCCTGGTCGAGGTCGGCGATGATGTCGTCGGCGTCCTCGATGCCGACGGAGAGGCGGACGACGTCGGGGCCGGCGCCGGCGGAGGTTTTCTGTTCGTCCGTGAGCTGACGATGGGTCGTCGAGGCCGGATGGATGATGAGGCTGCGCGTGTCGCCGACATTGGCGAGGTGGCTGAGGAGATCGACCGCACCAACGAGCTTCACGCCCGCCTCGTAACCGTCCTTGAGACCGAAGGTGAAGACCGCGCCCGCGCCCTTCGGGGAATATTTCTTCATCAGCGCATTCGACTTGTCGCCGTCGAGGCCCGCATAGGACACCCATGAGACCTTGGGGTGGTCTTTGAGGAATTTCGCGACCTTGAGCGCATTGTCGCAATGCTTCTGCATGCGAAGCGGCAGGGTCTCGATGCCGGTCAGGATCATGAAGGCGTTGAAGGGCGAGATGGCCGGGCCGAGATCGCGCAGGCCCAGCACCCGGCAGGCAATGGCGAAGGCGATGGGGCCGAAGGTCTCGTGGATCTTGAGGCCGTTATAGGAAGCGCAGGGCTCCGAGAGGGTCGGATACTTGCCGCCCTTCGACCAGTCGAACTTGCCGCCATCGACGATGATGCCGCCCATGGAGTTGCCGTGGCCGCCGAGGAACTTGGTCGCCGAATGGACGACGAGGTCGGCGCCGTGGGAGAGCGGCTGGCAGAGATAGGGTGAGGCGAGCGTGTTGTCGACGACGAGGGGGACGCCCGCGTCATGCGCCACTTTCGCGATGGCCGCGATGTCGGTGACGAGGCCACCGGGGTTCGCGATGCTTTCGATGAAGACGGCTTTGGTCTTCGGGCCGATGGCCGCCTTGATGCTTGCCGGGTCGGTCGCGTCCGCCCAGTCGACTTCCCAGCCGAACTTCTTGAAGGAATGGCCGAACTGGTTGATGGAGCCGCCATAAAGCTGCTTCACGGCGACGAAACGGTCGCCCGGCTGCAGCATGGTGTGGAAGACGAGCATCTGCGCGGCATGGCCCGAGGCGACGGCAAGCGCCGCCGTGCCGCCTTCGAGCGCGGCGACGCGCTCCTCGAGGACGGCGGTCGTCGGGTTGGTGATGCGGGTGTAGATGTTGCCGAAGGCCTGAAGGCCGAAGAGCGAGGCCGCGTGATCGACATCGTCGAAGACGAAGGAGGTTGTCTGGTAGATGGGCGTCGCGCGCGCGCCGGTCGTGGGGTCGGGCTGGGCGCCTGCATGGACGGCGAGAGTGTCGAATTTGCGGTCGGTCATGTTTGCCTCTCTTGTGTTTCAGTCGGCTTGTTTTTCTCTTTGATTGTCATTGCCGGGCTTGACCCGGCAATCCAGAAGGCGCGGTACGCGCCGTCGCTCTTCGAACAATTATCTTCACGAGTATTCGACACGTCCGAAGAGTCTCATGAAGAAAGACGCCGCCTTCGGCGGCTACTGGACCCCCGGGTCAAGCCCGGGGGTGACGAGTAAATAGTGGTGGAACGCTACATCCCCAGTCTCGGCATTTCGATCTTCGGGCAGCGGTTCATGACCACGCGGAGGCCCGCGGCGCGGGCGCGGGCGGCGGCTTCCTCGTGGACGACGCCCAGCTGCATCCAGACGGATTTCGCCCCGATGGCGACCGCCTCGTCGGCGACAGGGCCTGCCGCTTCCGAATTGCGGAAAACGTCCACCATGTCGACCTTCTCCGGAATGTCGGCGAGTGACGCATAGACCTTCTCGCCGTTGAGCTCCTTGCCCGCGAGGCCGGGGTTCACCGGAATGACCCGATAGCCCTTGCCCTGCAGGAAGCGCATGACGCCGTTCGAGTCGCGCGCGGGGTTCGCGCTTGCGCCGACAAGGGCGATCACCTTCGTGGTCTTCAGGATGTGCTCGACGTCGCCGGGCTCGACTTCATTTACGTTTGGGGAAGTGCTCATCTGTCTTCCCATTTCGGATCGCGCTTCTCGATGAAGGCGCCGATGCCTTCTTCCGCGTCGCGCGCGAGCATGTTCGTCACCATGACCTCGCTCGCATAGTCGTAGGCTGCCGAGAGCGGCTTTTCGAGCTGGTCGTAGAAGGCCTTCTTGCCGATGGAGACGGTAAGCGCGGATTTCGACGCGATGATGTCCGCGAAACGCGAGACGGCAGCGTCGAGCTCCGACGCGGGCACGGCAGCGTTCACGAGGCCCATTTCGGCGGCGCGGGTGGCGGAGATCATCTCGCCCGTCAGCAGCATTTCCATCGCGTGCTTGCGCGTCACGTTGCGCGAGAGGGCGACCATGGGCGTCGAGCAGAAGAGGCCGATATTGACGCCGGGTGTCGCGAACTTCGCATCGTCGGCCGCGACGGCGAGGTCGCAGCTTGCGACGAGCTGGCAGCCCGCCGCGGTCGCGATGCCGTGGACGCGGGCGATGACGGGCTTCGGGCAATGGACGATCGCCTGCATGAGCGTGCTGCAGAGCTTCATCGTCTTCTGGAAGAAGGTGCGGCCGCGATCGCCGCCGGAGCGGGCGGCGGTGAGTTCCTTCAGGTCGTGGCCGGCGCAGAAGGCGGGACCGTTGGCGGCGAGCACGACGGCGCGGACAGAAGCGTCGGCGGCGATGGCTTCGAGTTCGGCGGTGAGCGCGCGCATCAGGGCTTCGGAGAGGCTGTTGCGCTGTTTCGGGCGATTGAGCGTGAGGGTGGCGACACCGTTCGCATCCTCGCGGAGGAGGACGGGCTCGGCGGGGGCCGCTTTTTCGGCGGGCTGGCTCATGACACTCTCCCTGATTGCTTTTTCCGGGAGCATAGCGCCCGGGGCCGTTCGAAGCGAGTATGGCGGCGAACGGGAAAGGAGGGCGGGATGCGCGTGTGGAAAGCCGGTGCGGCCTATTTCGGGCTGGTCTTCGCGGCCGGGTTCCTGCTCGGCCCGGTACGGGAGTTCTGGGCGATACCGATGTTCGGCGCGACAGGGGGGCTGCTGCTGGAGGCGGTGGTCATCGTGCCGGTTATCGTTCTCGCTGCGCGGTGGTGCGCGGACCGCTTCTCCGTCGAGGGGACGGGAGAGCGCCTGCGGATGGGCGCGGCGGCGTTCGTTCTTCTGCTTGCCGCCGAATTGGCGGGGTCCATGCTGCTCAGGGGAATGAGCGTGGGCGCGTATTTCATGCGCTTCGGGAGCGCGCCGGGGGCGATCTCGCTAGCGCTTTTCGTGCTTTTCGCGGCGATGCCCGCTGTCATCCGGATATTCGATAGAGCACGTGACGCTTGAGGCGGTGGCCGTCGGGCAGGGCCGGATGGTCGAAATCGTTCGCCTCGTCATGCGTCATGCCGAGGCGCTGCATGACGGCTTGCGACTTGAGATTGGTGGTCGTGGTGAAGGAGACGATTTCGGGAAGGCCGAGCGCGCCGAAGCCATACGCGAGGGCGGCGCGGGCGGCCTCGGTCGCGTAGCCCTTGCCCCAATGCGCGGGCGCGAGACGCCAGCCGATCTCGACGATGGTGGCGGGTGGTGCGGGCACGAAAGGCGCCTCGAAGGTGACGGGGCGGATCCCGGCGAAGCCGATGAACGGCGCGACGCCCGGCACTTCGAGCGCCCAGAAGCCGTAGCCCATGATCTCCAGATCGGACTTCAGGATTGAGGCGACATTGTCGGAGGCGGCCCGGTCGAGCGTTCCCGGAAAATGCTCCATGACCTTCGGGTCGGCCGACATGGCGGCAAAGGGTTCGAAGTCCTCTTCGCGCCAGGGGCGGAGGATCAGCCGTTCGGTTCGCAATGTCGTCATGACGGTCCCCTCAGACGGTAGATGGGCGTTTTAGCGCGGGCGGCGCTTTTTGTCGCGGCGCGGCTTTGGGGTAAAAGCGGCGGACAGTTGAGGGAGGGGCATATGGCCGATCTGAAGCCGGTGATGAACGTCGCGGAGCTGGAAGCGTTCATGGAGCGCGAGTTCCCGCAGATGCGGATGGGGGCCGACACGACGCGGATCGAGGCCGTGGGGCCCGGAACGGCGACGCTCCGGCTCGGCTTTTCGGAGCGGAACCTCAGGCCCGGCGGCACGATCTCGGGGCCGGCGATGATGGCGCTGGCGGATTACGCGATGTATGCGGCGGTGCTGGCGCATATCGGGCCGGTGGGGCTTGCGGTGACGACGAGCTTTCACATGGACTTCATGCGGCGGCCGGAGCAGGCGGACATTCTCGCGGAAGCGCGGCTGATGAAGCTTGGCCGGGTGCTGGCGGTGGGGGCGATCGAGCTCACCCAGGCGGGCGCGAGCGGGCCCGTTGCGCACGGGACCTGCACCTATTCGATCCCGCCGTCGGCCAGCCCCGCCGGGGGCGGCGAGACGGCAGAGGCGGCGTCCCGGAAGCCGGCCAGGCGAAAATGGGGTAACTGGTTACCTCATAGATAAAACGCTGCGATTAAAGCCTTTTTCGGGGGTGTGCCCGGCTCAATGCTGTTGACAGGGCGGCCGGGAGGTCCTAGAAGCAGCGCCGAACCGGGGCCGCGACGTGCGGCCCTCTTTAATTTGCAGATGCCCGGGATTTTCGCCATGAAGACCTACTCCGCGAAAGCCTCCGAAATCGAGAAGAAGTGGATCGTGATCGACGCCGAAGGCGTCGTCGTCGGCCGTCTCGCGTCGTTCGTTGCGAACCGACTGCGCGGCAAGCACAAGCCGACCTACACGCCCCACATGGATTGCGGAGACCACGTGATCATCGTGAACGCCGGCAAGGTGGCGCTCACCGGCAAGAAGTACGACGACAAGCGCTACTATCGCCACACGGGCCATCCCGGCGGCATCAAGGAAACGAGCCCGAAGCGGATTCTCGAAGGCCGCTTCCCGGAGCGTGTGGTCGAATTCGCCGTGAAGCGCATGATCCCGCGCGGGCCGCTCGGCCGCCAGCAGATGACGCATCTCCATATCTATGGCGGCGCGGAGCATCCGCATGAGGCGCAGCAGCCCGAGAAGATCGACTTCGCCGCCCAGAACCGCAAGAACGTCAGGATCGCATAATCATGTCCGAAACAACCACGCTCGAAGACCTGAAGGGCGCGATGGAAGGCACGGGCGCCGCTGCCCCGACGCCGGACGCGAATGCGGCCCCCACCGAGCCGAAGCTCGACAAGTTCGGCCGCGCCTATGCGACCGGCAAGCGCAAGAACGCCGTCGCGCGCGTCTGGATCAAGCCGGGCTCCGGCCGCATCAAGATCAACGGGCGCGACCTCGAAGTCTATTTCGCGCGGCCCGTGCTGCGCATGATCCTCAACCAGCCGCTGGTCGTGACCGCGCGCGAGAAGCAGTTCGACATCACCGCGACGGTGGTGGGCGGCGGTCTCTCGGGCCAGGCGGGCGCGATCCGTCACGGGCTGTCGCGGGCGCTGACCTATTTCGAGCCGGGGCTGCGTCCCGCGCTGAAGAAGGAAGGCTTCCTCACGCGCGACAGCCGCGTGGTCGAACGCAAGAAGTACGGCAAGGCGAAGGCCCGCCGCAGCTTCCAGTTCTCGAAGCGCTGATCCCTTTCAGGGGTTCACGAGAAGGCGCTTCGTTTCCACGAAGCGCCTTTTCTGTTTTTGGAGCATGGTGATGGCGACGAAAGTATTCATCGACGGCGAAGCCGGTACGACGGGATTGCAGATCCGCTCGCGGCTGAACGGGCGGGACGATCTCGACTTCATTTCGCTGGGCGAGGACAAGCGCAAGGATGCGGGTGCGCGGAAAGAGGCGCTCAACGAGGCCGATGTCGTGATCCTGTGCCTGCCGGACGATGCGGCGAAGGAAGCGGTGTCGCTGATCGACAACGCCACCACACGGGTGATCGACGCCTCGACGGCGCACCGGGTGGCTGATGGCTGGGTCTACGGCTTTCCGGAAATGAGCACGGAGCAGGGCCGCGCGATTTCGGGCGCGACGCGCGTCACCAATCCGGGCTGCTATCCGACGGGCGCGATCGCGCTGGTGAAGCCGCTGGTCGATGCGGGTCTCGTGCCGGAAGGCTGGCCGCTCACCGTCAACGCCGTGTCGGGCTATTCGGGCGGCGGCAAGCAGATGATCGCCGAGTTCGAGGACGCGGATGGACCGGGCCACACCAAGGAGAATTACCGCGCCTATGCACTCAGCCTCGCGCACAAGCATGTGCCCGAAATGCAGAAGAACATGGGGCTCGCCAATCCGCCGCTCTTCACGCCGAATGTCGGGCGCTATGCACAGGGCATGATCGTGGAGGTGCCGCTGCAGCTCTGGGCGCTGCCGAAGCAGCCGGAGGTGACGGAGCTGCACGAGACGCTGGCGAAGTTCTATGACGGGCAGCGCTTCGTTTCGGTTGCGCCCTATGAGGAGATCGCGGCGACGACGAAGCTCGACCCCGAGCAGTTGAACGGCACCAACGAGCTCAAGCTCTTCGTCTTCGGTAACCCGAAGACGAAACAGGCGCGGCTGATGGCGCTGCTCGACAATCTCGGCAAGGGCGCGTCGGGGCAGGCGGTGCAGTGCCTCAACATCATGACCGGGGCCGACGAGGCGCTGGGCGTGAACCTTTAGAAGGGTTTGCGAAGAAAGGAAGATTTGCACACGGAGGCACGGAGACACGGAGAAGAAAGCCGGGGGATTTCACGCGAAGGCGCGAAGACGCGAAGATGATTGATGGCGCTTCGCGCCGGAAGAGGCTTCGCGCCGCAGGCGCAACACTCCTTCTTCTCCGCGTCTCCGTGCCTCCGTGTGAGCTTCTTTCCTACACTTTCAGCAGGATGACGCCGGCGGCGACGGTGCAGGCGGCGGCGACGGCGCGCCAGCCGAGACCTTCCTTCATGATGAGGCCGGAGATGAGCGCGGCGAAGACGACGCTGGTTTCGCGCAGGGCCGCGACGGGGCCGAGGGGGGCGAGCGTCATGGCCCAGATGACGAGCCAGTAGGCGATGACGGACATGATGCCGCCGGCGAAGCCATAAGCCATCGCGCGCTGGGGCTTGAGGAAGGCGCGGCCGCGCCGCCAGAGCACGAGCAGGAAGAAGATCAGCCCGTCGCCCGCGAAGAGCCAGATGACATAGACGTGCGGGCTTTCGGCTATGCGGCCGCCGAGGCCGTCGTTCAGCGTGTAGGCGGCGATGAAGAGCGAGGTGCCGAAGGCGTAGGCGAGCGCACGCGGGTCGTTCGGGAGCCCGGCGCCGTTGGTGCGGCGGAAGGCGAGGCTGACAATGCCGAGCGCAATGAGGCCGACGCCGACAAAGGCGGCGGTGGGCAGGATTTCCTTCAGCCAGACCGCACCGACAACGGTGACGATGGCGGGGGCGAGCCCGCGCGAGAGCGGATAGACCTGGCCGAAATCGCCATGCTCGTAACCCTTCACGAGGAAGAGCTTGTAGCCGACATGGAGCGCGAAGGAGAGGCAGAGGATCTTCGCGACGTCCCAGCCCGGCAGCGGAATGAAGGGCAGGATGGGCAGCGCGACGAGGCCCGTCGCCGCCGCAATCCAGCCCATCATCATCAGCCGGTCGGCGCCCGTCTTCACGAGAGCGTTCCAGCTCGCGTGGAGGAGGGCGGAGGCGAGGACGGCGAGGGTGACGGTGAGGGTCAAGGCAGGCTCCGGCGGGCGCCATGATGGCGGCGCAGGGAAGCTAGCCGTTTATGCTGCGGAAACCGAGAGGGCGTTTTGGCGAAGGGGGTTGCGGAGAGCGCGCCCGCCTCGCGATGCGCGCTGCGCAGATGCATCGGCCCTTGCAATTGCGCATGGAGCGACCCGCAGATACCCGCGAACCCCGGCTTTCGCCGGGGTGACAGGGTTCGGTTGAATGATGGTGGGGAACGTCAGTCTTCCGACTTCACCAGCACGTAGGAGCCCGGCGCGTCTTCCAGCACCTTGAGCTTGCCGCTGCCGGGTTTGCGGGCGGGGACCAGGTCGCCGGATTTTTCAGACAGCCATGCTTCCCAGTCGGGCCACCAGGAGCCCTTGTGGTCGGTGGCGCCTTCGAACCATTTGTCGGGGGTTTCGGGCAGGTCGTCATTTGTCCAGTGGTTGTATTTTCCCGCCGAGGGCGGGTTGATGACGCCCGCGATGTGGCCCGAGCCGGCGCAGATGAAGCGCACGGGGCCACCGAAGAGCTTCGTCGCCTTGTAGACGGAGTTGTAGGGCGAGATGTGGTCCTCGCGGCTCGACTGGAGGTAGACCGGCACCTTCACGTCCTTCAGGTGCAATTCCTCGCCGCCAAGCACCATGCGGCCCTCGGCGAGCTTGTTCTCCAGATAGCACTCGCGCAGATAGCCGACATGCATGGCGGAGGGGAGGCGGGTGGCGTCCGCGTTCCAGTAGAGGATGTCGAAGGGCATCGGCTCGCGGCCGAGCAGGTAGTTGTTGACGACGTAGTTCCAGATGAGGTCGTTCGAGCGCAGCATGTTGAAGGTCGAGGCCATGGTGGACCCCTTCAGGTAACCGCCCTTCTCGTGCATCTGCCGTTCGATCTCGGCGATCTGCTCCTCGTCGATGAAGACCTTGAGCTCGCCGGCTTCCGTGAAATCGACCTGCGTCACGAGGAAGGTGGCGGACTTGATGCGGGTATCGCCGCGCTGCGCCATGTGGGCGAGGGAACAGGCCAGCAGCGTGCCGCCGATGCAGTAGCCCACCGCATTCACTTCGGTTTCGCCGGTCGCCTTCTCGACCGCGTCGAGCGCCGCATAGACGCCCTCGAACATGTAGTCCTCGAAGGTCTTGAGCGCGAGGCGCGCGTCCGGGTTCACCCAGCTTGCGACGAAGACCGTGTAACCCTGGTCCAGGCACCACTTCACCAGCGACTTTTCGGGACCGAGATCGAGGATGTAGTACTTGTTGATCCAGGGCGGGTAGATGACGAGGGGACGCTTGTAGACCTTCTCCGTCGTCGGCTCGTACTGGATGAGCTGCATCAGGTCGTTCTGGTAGATGACCTTGCCGGGCGTCGTCGCGATGTTCTCGCCGAGCTTGAAGGCCGACATGTCCGTCTGCTGGATCTGGATATGGCCGTGGCCGCGCTCGATGTCCTCCAGCAGATGCTCCATGCCGGCGACGAGATTTTCGCCGTTGGACGCAAGCGTGGTGCGCAGGATCTCGGGATTGGTGAAGAGGAAGTTCGAGGGCGAGACGGCGTTCGCCATCTGGCGGATGTAGAAGTCCGCCTTCTCGCGCGTGTGCGGATCGATGCCCTCGGCGTGCTTCACCTGCTCGGTGAGCCATTTGCTGGTGAGCAGATAGGACTGCTTCATCAGATCAAAGACGATGTTTTCCTGCCAGTCGGGATCGCGGAAGCGCTTGTCGCTGCGGCCGGGCGCGACCACGGGCGGCACATCCTCGCCGAGCAGTCGGCGCGTCATGGAGGTGGCGAGGCTCAGATAGCCCTGCCAGAGGGCAGCCTGCGCCTCGACGATCTTTACCGGGTTCGTGATGTAGCTGCCCGCGACATCCATCAGCGTCTTGCCGACGCGCTGGAGATCGTGGAGGGCGTGGCTCGCATCCGAGGTCGAATCGTCGTTCCGCATGAGCTGCCGCGCGGCCTTCTGGCCGAGATTGGCGGCGTGCATGAGATTGATCGCGAGGCGGGCGAGATCGGGCATGACGAAATCGCGCGTCTCGGTCGCGGCGGCGGGCTTTGCCGCAGCGGGTTTGCCGGCCGCCAGTTTTTCGGGCGCGGCCTTCTTCGCGGCGGCCTTCCGGCCGGATGCGGGCTTCGCCGTTTTCGTCGTGCCGGACGCCTTGCTTGCGGTGGTCTTGCGCTTGCGTTTTTCCGGCGTTGCGCCGCCATCCTTCGTTTCCGGCGCGGCGGACGTCTCTTTCAGGTTCATCGAGCGCTTCCCTGGACTTCTCTGGGGCTTTACCGGGCCTGGCCGGCGTTCCGTCCCGTTTGCGGCGGGGATTTCCCCGAATTACGGCGAATGCCGCCGTTGCGGCGCCCACAAACGGTTTCGCGCCACAACCGTATACTATACGCTTGCCCGTGTCCGCCCGATGACGCTGTCGGGCAGGGATTCGGGGCCGGGAAACAGGCGCTAAAACGCAGCAATACAGGGAGTTCGGAATGTCCGATCAGGCATGGGGCCGGGGTGTGAAATCGGTTGCCGCAGCGGCAGCACTGCTCGTCGCGGTGGCGGGATGTTCGGCCTTTTCGGACGATGCGAAGCCCGATGCGATGTATGGCGGCACGCCGTCGGAAGCGCCGGAGGATGCGGCCTTTCCGGACCTGCGCGACGTGCCCGAGGAGCGGCCCGAGGTAACGACGCTCGACGAACGCCAAGGGCTCGCCAAGGGGCTCGCCGCCGACCGCGAGAAGGCGATTCACAGCGACCGCGTGCTGCGCGGCGGCACGGAGGCGCCCGCGCCGGCCCCCGTCGTCTCCAGGCCAACACCCGTGCCGGAACTCGGCGATGTGCCTGAAGGCCAGGACAAGCAGTCGCTCTACGAGGCGGCGCCGACCCTTCCGCTGCCGAGCGACAGGGGCGGGCACAGCGACTATTCGAAGGTGCTGCCCAAGAAGGAAGTCCAGACGGCCGCCAAGGAGGCCGACGAGGAGCCCGAGGTGATGACCGAGGACGGCGCGGCTGCACAGTCGTCCGCCGAGGATACAGGCCCCGAGGTGACGCCGGCGCCGACGCGGCATGTCACGGTCAAACCCTCCGTCGGCCAGCCTTAGAACCGCGATCGCGGACAAGCCATATACAGGGCCGGATTTTGGGCTTGATTTGAGGTTTCCGGGCCCGTTTTCGCGTGGCCCGGCCCGGGCTTTGGCGGTATAAGACGCCCTGAACCGGCGGGCCCCTGCCTCGATGGGCGGCCCCGCGCGATTCGCCGTATCAGGATCTGGCCATGAGCGAAGAGTTCCACCGCATAAAGCGTCTGCCGCCTTACGTTTTCGAGAGCGTGAACAAGCTCAAGGCGAAAGCGCGCGCGGAAGGCAAGGACATCATCGATTTCGGCATGGGCAATCCCGACATGCCGACGCCGCCGCATATCGTCGAGAAGCTGATCGAGGCGGTTCGCGACCCGAAGACGCATCGCTATTCCTCGTCGCGCGGCATTCCGGGGCTCAGGCGCGCACAGGCCGCCTACTACCAGCGCCGCTTCGACGTGAAGCTCAATCCGGAAACGGAAGTGATCGCGACGCTCGGCTCCAAGGAAGGGCTCGCGAATCTCGCCCAGGCGATCACGGCGCCCGGCGACGTCATCCTGTGTCCGAATCCGAGCTACCCGATCCACGCCTTCGGCTTCATCATCTCGGGCGCCGTCATCCGCTCCGTCCCGTTCGAGAGCGAGACCGGTTTTTTCGACATGCTGGAGCGCGGCGTTCGTCACAGCGTGCCGAAGCCGACGGCGATCGTCGTTTCCTACCCGTCGAACCCGACGGCGCAGGTGGCCGATCTCGACTTCTACCGTGAGGTGATTGCCTTTGCGGCGAAACACGATCTCTATGTGATCTCGGATCTCGCCTATTCGGAAATCTATTTCGACGGCAATCCGCCGCCCTCGATCCTGCAGGTGCCGGGCGCGCGGGAGCGCACCGTCGAGTTCACCTCCCTGTCGAAGACCTTCTCGATGCCGGGATGGCGGATGGGCTTTGCGGTCGGCAACGAAAAGCTCATCAATGCGCTGGGGCGCGTGAAATCCTATCTCGACTACGGCGCTTTCACACCGATCCAGGTGGCGGCGACGGCGGCGCTCAACGGTCCGCAGGATTGCGTGGCGGAAATCCGCGCAACCTACAAGCATCGCCGCGACGTGCTGGTGGACAGCATGGCGCGCGCGGGTTGGGATATTCCGAGCCCGCCGGCGAGCATGTTCGCCTGGTCGCCGATCCCGGAAAAGTTCCGGCATCTCGGCTCCATGGGCTTCGCGACGCTGCTGCTGGAGCAGGCGGACGTCGCCGTCGCGCCGGGCATCGGCTTCGGCGAATATGGCGACGGGCATGTGCGCATCGGCCTCGTGGAGAACGAGCAGCGCATCCGGCAGGCGGCGCGCAACGTCAAGCGCATGATGCAGAATGCCGACCAGATCATCGCCGAGTACGAAGAGCGCGTCGGCATCAGCGCGAGCGTCGTGCCTCACCCCAGCTCAACGAGGGCAGGCCGGACGTGACTGAAGCCCTTCGCATCGGAATAGCCGGCCTCGGTACGGTTGGGGCGGGCGTGGTCAAGATTTTGGCCGCGCGCGGGGACTACCTTGCGGCGGCATGCGGCCGTCCGATCGAACTTGTCGCCGTTTCGGCGCGGGACAAGACGAAGGATCGAGGGATCGACCTCGGCGGTGTGCGCTGGGAAGACGATCCGATGGCGCTTGCACGCGCGGACGATATCGATCTCGTGGCCGAACTGATCGGCGGTTCGGAAGGCATTGCGCGCGAGCTCGTCGAAGCCTCACTCAAGGCGGGCAAGCATGTGGTGACGGCGAACAAGGCGCTGGTCGCGCACCACGGCACCGCGCTCGCACGGCTCGCGGAGGAAGCGAATGTCGCGCTCAATTACGAGGCGGCGGTCGCGGGCGGCATCCCCATCGTCAAGGCGATGCGCGAGGCGCTGGCCGGCAACGAGATCCGCAGCATTCACGGCATCCTCAATGGCACCTGCAACTACATCCTGACCGAGATGGAGACGACGGGGCGCGACTTCGCCGACGTCCTGAAGGATGCGCAGGAGCTCGGCTATGCGGAAGCCGATCCGACTTTCGACGTCGGCGGGATCGACGCGGCGCACAAACTCGCGATCCTTGCGAGCCTCGCTTTCGGTACGGAAGTCGATTTCGCAAATGTGCATATCGAGGGGATCGAGAAGATCAGCGCGACCGACATCGCGTTTGCGCGCGAGTTCGGTTTCAAGGTGAAGCTGCTCGCGATCGCCGAGAAGGGCGATGACGGGATCGTGCAGCGGGTGCATCCGGCGCTGGTGCCGGAAGGAACGCCGCTTGCCGCCGTGTCGGGCGTCTACAATGCTGTCGCGGTCGATGGCGACCGGGTGGGACATCTCGTGCTGGAGGGCCGCGGCGCAGGCGAAGGGCCGACGGCGTCCGCCGTGCTTTCCGATCTCGTGGATATTGCGCGCGGGCTCGTGGTGCCACCCTTCATCGTTCCGGCCGCGAAGCTGAAGGCGCCCGCGAAGCCGCTGATGGATGCGCACAAGAGTTCGTTCTACCTGCGGCTGCGCGCGGTCGATCGCGCGGGCAGCATGGCCGAGATCACGCGCGCGCTGGCGCAGGCCTCCGTTTCCATCGAACGCATCGTGCAGCGCGGCGAAAAAGGCCGCGCGGGGGGCGACGGCAGCGGCAGGCTGCCGGTTGTGTTCATCACGCATGAGACGGATGAAGGCACCATGGCCCGTGCGCGGGCACATCTGGCTGAACATGAGGACGTAGCGGGGACGCCGCTGGTCATAAGAATTGAAGACGGGGAGCTCCGCTGAGCTCACGGGGATATGATGCGTCCGGATCGTCCGGGCGGAGATGAAAACGGGGACACCGATGACTGCGAAGACACCGAACCTGAACCGGATGCTGGCGCTCGAAATGGGGCGCGTGACGGAACGGGCGGCTGTCTGTTCGGCGCTCTGGGTCGGACGCGGCGACGAGAAGTCGGCCGACCAGGCCGCGGTCGATGCCATGCGCAAGGAACTCAACGTGCTCGATATCGACGGCACGGTGGTGATCGGCGAAGGCGAACGCGATGAGGCGCCGATGCTCTATATCGGCGAGAAGGTCGGTACGGGCAAAGGCCCGAAGGTCGATATCGCGCTGGATCCGCTGGAAGGTACGACGCTGACCGCGAAGGCGATGCCGAACGCAATGGCGGTACTGGCGGCGGCGGCGGGCGGTACGCTTCTCAACGCGCCCGACACCTATATGGACAAGATAGCGATCGGCGGCGGCTATCCGGAAGGTGTCGTCGATCTCGATGCAGGCCCGGCCGACAACATCAAGGCGCTCGCCAAGGCGAAGGGCGTTGCGGTTTCGGAAATCACGGCCTGCATTCTCGACCGGCCGCGTCATGCAGACCTCATCCGCGCTGTGCGCGAGACAGGCGCGCGCGTGACGCTGATCACCGATGGCGACGTCGCCGGCGTGATCGCGACAACGGACCCGGAAACGGGCGTCGACATCTATATGGGTATCGGCGGCGCGCCGGAAGGCGTGCTCGCGGCAGCCGCGCTTCGCTGCATTGGCGGCCAGATGCAGGGCCGCCTCGTCACGCAGAGCGACGAGCAGAAGGCGCGTGCCGCGAAGATGGGCGTGAAGGACTTCAACAAGAAGTTCGAACTGAACGAGATGGCCTCCGGCGACGTGATCTTCGCGGCGACAGGGGTGACGGATGGATGGCTTCTCGACGGCATCCACCATATTCGCGGTGGTGTCACGACGCATACCATCGTGATGCGCTCGGCGACGGGTACCGTGCGGCGGCTGAAGTCGTTCCACGCTTCGCCCGACAAGTTCAAGTAGGAGCAGCGGCGCATCCGGAGAGCCGGCTTCTGCTGCCGGCGACTGGTGCGAAACATACGGACCCTGACGGGAGGCCCAAGGATGAAGGGCGGAACCTTCTCCGCTGTTGAGCATATCTTCCCGAAGAGCCAGAAGTTTCTCACGGGGCGCTTCAACAGGCTGGTACAGGGACGGCTCTGGCTGCAAGTGCTGATCGGCATGGTGCTCGGCATCGGCACGGGGCTGCTGATCAACCCTGATACAGGCTTTGTCTCAAAGCCCGTTGCGAACGGCATCGGGGAATGGCTGGCGTTGCCCGGCAACCTGTTCCTCGCCTTCATCCAGATGATCGTGGTACCGCTGATCCTCGCATCGATCACCCGCGGCATCGCGGCAGCGACCGATGTGCGGCAGCTCAAAAGCACCGGGGTAGGGCTCGCGTTCTATTTCGTTGGTTCGACTATCGTCGCGGCAGCGCTGGGTGTCGTTATCGGCCTGACGCTTACGCCCGGCAACTATGTGGACCGGGCGGTCGCTCCGGCGGCAGAACTGGCGGGCCCCGTCGCCGAGCTTGCCGCCGAAGGAGAGGCGCGGGCGGCCAAACCTTTCAGCCTGGTCGATCTTCCAACCGGGATCACGGAGCTGCTGCCCACCAATCCGCTGAACTCGATCGTGAGCGGCGACATGCTGCAGATCGTCATTTTCTCGATCGTGTTGGGGGTGGGGCTTCTCAGCGTGCCACCGCAATCGTCCAAACCGCTGTTCGAGTTGCTCGGTTCGGTGCAGGAAATCTGCATGGCGATTGTTGCGACGGTAATGATGTTCGCGCCGGTCGCCGTGTTCGGATTGCTGGCGCAGGCGATGATAAAGACGGGACCTGGAGTGCTGACCGGCCTCGCGGCCTATGCGGCGGTGGTCGTGTTCGGCATGGCAGTGCTGCTCGTCTTCTATCTCGTTACCGCGCTTGTGCTTGGCGGACGCAATCCACTCGAAATGCTGCGTTCGATCCGCGAGCCGTTTCTGCTGGGTTTCTCCACCAACAGCTCGGCCGCTACCATGCCGGTGACGGTGAAGACCGCAGAGGAGGTACTGAAAGTCCGGCCGTCGTTGTCGCAATTCATCGTGCCGCTGGGCGCGACGATGAACATGGGCGGCACCGCGCTCTATCAGGCGCTGGCGACGATCTTTATGGCGCAGCTCTATCAGATCGACCTGTCGATGGGCATGCTGCTGGTCCTCATCGCCACGACGGTAGGCGCCTCTATCGGAACGCCCGCCGTGCCGGGTGTCGGGATCGTGGTCCTGGCGTCGGTGCTTTCGAGCGTCGGCGTGCCGCTGAGCGGGCTTGCGCTCATCGTCGGTCTTGACCGTATCCTCGAGCGCTTCCGGACCAGCCTGAACGTGACCGGGGACCTCGTCGCCTGCGTGGTGATGGACCGGCTGGTTCCGGCCAAGGTTTCGCGGGAGAGCGAGATTCGCAGCGCTGCCGAACGCGAGCACATCCAGGAAACCCGAAATGAGGATGTGGTCATCAATTCCCGGGGAGGCCATTGAGTGCCCATTCGACCGCTCACGGTCTACCGGTCTATCCTGTGGGAATGACCGAATCTCTCCCTTGCCGGGCCGTCCGATGACCGTCGAGGCGTCCTCCAGAGTCTTTCTCGGCGTCGAACGGTCGGCGACGGGACGCTCATGGGCAAGCCGACTTGCTGACGAGCGCGTGGCGCTTGCCATTGCCCAGCGCGAGGGGTTGCCGGAAATCGTTGCGCGGGTGCTGGCGGGCCGGGGCATTGCACCGGAAGATTGCGCTGCCTATCTTGCGCCGTCCCTGAAAACGCTGATGCCGGATCCGAGTACGCTTGCCGACATGGACAAGGCTGCGAAGCGCGTTGCTGAAGGCCTTGCGAAGGGTGAGAAGATCGCGGTCTTTGGCGACTATGATGTCGATGGTGCGACATCGAGCGCGCTGCTCCACCGCTTCTTCAAGGCCGTGGGGAGCGAGCTTCGCGTCCATATTCCCGATCGCATCCGCGAGGGCTACGGACCGAACGCGCCCGCGCTGAAACGGCTGAGGGACGAGGGGATCAATCTCGTCATCACCGTCGACTGCGGGACCATGGCGCATAAGGCACTGGGAGAGGCGGCGGATTACGGGCTTCCCTCGATCGTCATCGACCATCATCAGGCTGAAGTGTCGCTGCCGCCCGCCGTCGCGCTCGTGAACCCCAACCGCCTCGACGACACAAGCGGTCTCGGGCAGCTTGCGGCTGCCGGCGTCACGTTCCTGTTTCTCGTTGCGTTGAACCGGGAGCTACGCGCGTGCGGTTTCTACGATGGCGAAGTCAGGGAACCGGACCTGATGCAATGGCTGGACCTCGTGGCACTCGGGACGGTGTGCGATGTGGTGCCGCTTACCGGATTGAATCGCGCCTTCGTCGCACAGGGGCTTCGCGTGATGGCGCGGCGGCGCAATACGGGGTTGGCCGCCCTTGCCGATGTCGCCCGAATGAACGGAACGCCCGCGCCCTACCATTGCGGCTTCCAGCTCGGCCCTCGCGTGAATGCGGGCGGGCGCGTCGGCAAATCCGATCTCGGCGTCAGATTGCTTACGACAGAGGATGCCATCGAGGCGCGCGATATCGCTGAAGCCCTCAACCGCATGAATGCGGAGCGCCAGGCGATCGAGGCGCAGGTGCTGGAAGAAGCGCTGATGCAGGTGGACGAGCGTCTGTCGCGTGCACGCGCCAACACACCGCCCCCCGTGATCGTTGCATCGGGCAAGGGCTGGCATCCGGGTGTCATCGGCATCGTCGCGAGCCGCCTCAAGGACAAGTACGAGCGGCCCAGCCTCGTCATCGCGGTGGATGAGAAGGGCGAGGGCAAGGGCTCCGGCCGATCGCTCTCGGGCGTCGACCTCGGACGGGCAGTGACGGCGGCACTTGAAGCCGGGCTCCTTATCAACGGCGGGGGACACGCGATGGCGGCGGGTCTGACACTGCGCGAAGACAAGATCGAGGCCCTGGAAAGCTTTCTCTCGAAGCGGCTGGCCGACGATGTGGCCGTGGCGTCGGAAGCGCGGGCGTTGAAGCTCGATGGCGCGATCGCCGCGCGGGGCGCAACACGCGACCTCTTCGATCTTCTGCAGCAGGCGGGACCTTATGGCGCGGGAAATTCGGAACCGCGCTTCGCCGTACCCTCCGTGCGCGTGGTGAAGGCAGACATCGTGGGCAAGGCACATGTGCGTTGCATTCTATCCGGCGAGGATGGCGGCAGGCTCAAGGCCATTGCCTTCCGTGCAGCGGAGACGCCGCTGGGCGCGTTGCTGATGGATCGAGGGAGCGGGTTGATCCATGTCGCAGGCCGGCTTTCCGCTGACGACTGGCAGGGACGCCGGGACGTGCAGTTCACCATCGAGGATGCGGTGCCGACCCGCGACGCGCGTCCCTGACACGACTTTATCGCGCAAGAAGCCGACGCAATGTGGCGACCGGGCCCGGTGCGCCGCGCCGGATATCGTTTGCGGCCGCAATGACCTTGTGGAGCGGCACATCCGTTTCGTCGGCGGGGATGTTGCGCCGCAGCGCCTTCATCATTGCCGGATCCTTGAAGAGTTCGAACCAGATATTCTGTTCGGCCTGTCGCTGCTTTCGTGGCTTGTCTCGCCATGTCTGGGCGGGAAAGTTGAGACCGGTAACGTGCGACGACGTTGCGAAGCGCATGCCGGGTGCGGAAAGCCATTTCCGCAGCATGTGAAGATCGGTCCAGACATCCGGTGGTGCGGGCGCCCAACCTTCGGGAAGCCTGCGATAGGCGTCCATGCGATGCGCTCCGGAGGAGAGGCCGAAGAAATTGGTCGTTGTTTCAAGCATGCGGCGGCGCAGGTCCATGTCGTCGAAGGTGCCGACATAGCCGCGTACCCGCCAGTGGGGATATACGCGCACAAAGCGCGTATTCGCGAAATCGACCGATTGGAGAAGCTTGCCCATGGTGCGCAGGTGATCCGGGAACCAGAAGTCGTCGTCGGCGAGATAGCAGACAAATTCGCCAGTCGCTTCATCGAGTGTCCGGTGACGGAGTGCCTCGCCGTGACGTTCGCCCTTCTCGTAGGCGAAGAGGCGAACGCGGGCGTCACGTTTCGCCAGCTTGTTGACCGTATCAATTGTTTCCTCCGGCGCGCCGTCACCGACCACGAGGAGCTCGAAATCCCGCTCCGTCTGACGCAGGACGCTGCGGATCGCGCGGCCGACGACAGGTCCATTGTTGTGGGTCGGGATCAGGACGGTGAAACGCATGTTGATCCAAAGGCAAGTTCGTGGACGCGGGCGATGGCTTCGATGATGGCGATTTCTTCGCTGAGTGCCGTGAAAGGCGGCGGCCCGCCCGCAATGTGATCAAGGAAGGCGGCGAGCTCGGCCTTGAGAGGCATGTCCGAGGCGACGCGGCGCTCCTCGAAGGCGGCGGACTGCAGCGTGCCGCGCGGCCGGATGACGATGCGATCGTATTGCGTGTCATCGAGCTCGCAGACGGCGTCTCGGCAGGAGAGCACGACGGAGCGGTGCTTGTTGGGTTTGCCCGAGGAGACCTCGATCACTATGGGAACGCCGGACGACGTTTCGGCGCGAATGAGGGCGCCGCCGTCGCCTTCAACAGACGGGTCGGGCCAGGCGTCGACGACGTGCGGCACCTCGCCGAAGAGATGGAGCGCGATCGAGAAGTCGTGCGGCGCAAGTACCCAGATTGCGTTTACGTCGTGGTGGTGGTTTTCCCAGCCCATGCGGAAGGAACGGAGCCCCGTGACGGGACCGAATTCCCGCGTCATCGCGATGCGCGCCAGTTCGACGATGCCAGGATGGTAGCGCCACTTGTGCATGGTAAAGACGAGTTTCTCAGCTGCCGGAGGAAGCCGGCGCGCACGAGAGATATCCGGGCTCAGCGGCTTTTCCACATAGATGGGCTTGCCGCGCGCGATCAGGATTTCGACCGCTTCGAGATGCGCCGTGGTGTCGGAAGCGATGACATAGCCGCTGCAATGGGAAGGCAGCTCCTCCACCGTTCTCACGATGGAAGCGGCGCCGCCGCCGGTCGCACGCGTGACGGATGCCTCGGAGCGCGCGACGGTGTGAACCTCGGCGCCAAGCGATTTCAGGTCGCGAAGGATGTGGCGGCCCCAGTCTCCGACGCCGACGAGGCCGATCGCCACGGCACTGCTCATGCGTGGGCCGTTCCCGCATTCTCGTGGAAGAGGCGTTCCGTTCTGGCGATATATTCGGTGAGCATTTTGCTGTACGTGCCGGCCGTTTCGTCACGATGCGACAGCATGGCATCGGGGGCGCCCCAGGAGATGCCGAGTTCGGGATCGTCCCAGCGGCAGCCTATTTCTTCCTCACGCGACCAGTATTCCGAGACCGAGTAGATATGGATCGCCTTGTCCGGAAAGTAGAAGCCGTGGCCGACGCCCGGCGGGATTGCGATGCTTGCGGGGATTGCGGCGTCGAGGCTGAGAGTTACGGCGAGATTCTCCGTCGGCGAACCGGGGCGCATGTCCTTCAGGGCAATCTGCATGAGGCCATCGACCATCACCAGATAGTCGTGGTGCCGCGGGTGAACGTGGAAGCCGCGCAGCGTGTTTGCCTCGCTACGCACAAGATTCCATTGGAGAGCCTGGAATTCGCGAGTCCAACTCTGCCGGAATATCTCGGTCAGGTCGCCGCGCGAATCAAAATGCGAAGCAAGAGGCGTCAAGCTCACGCCTTCAGGCAAACGCATATCGCTTATGGCAGGGAACGACACAGGTACCCCCAAGCCGTATCAAAAGGCTGTTGATATGAGTGTAATGAACAAGAAGGCCGATACCAAGAACGGTTCTCAATAGACACTGCGAAACAGCTGATTTTTGCCGGTATTCGGCGAAAATCCGGGGTTGCCAGCGTCCGCCTCTGCCCTTATAAGGCGCGCTCGTGGCGGGTGTTCCCGCCCCGGGCCGAAAGGCCCCGCGTGCGCCCTTCGTCTATCGGTTAGGACGCCAGATTTTCATTCTGGAAAGAGGGGTTCGACTCCCCTAGGGCGTACCAATTTTCTCTTCAGTTTGTCCGTCAAAGCCGATTATTCGGCCGGGCTGTCCTTCGTGACGTCCCGGAACCAGGCGATGGCGCCGACAATGCCGCCCCTCCCATCGCGAACAGGGGCGGCCGATGCCGCGACATCGAGGCTACGCCCCGTCAGTTCGTTGCGGACCACCATCGCCTGATCGATGATCGTGTAGCCGGCGAGGGCGCGCGGGATGATGCGATAGGCCCCTTCGAGGGGAGTGATGCCGTCTTCGCGGTAAAAACCGGCTGCTTTCGGCCAGTCGCTCATCGGCACGCCTTTGAGGAGGTCACCGATATGGCGTTTCGTGTAGTCGTTCATGAACCGGATGGCGCCGCTCAGGTCGACAAGGACAATGCTTCCTTCTATCCCGTTGATGGCTGTCAGCAGGACATCGCGGTGCTGTTCCAGCCGCCGAAGCTTGTAGTCCCGGCTCAGCTCCAGAGTGATCGGCCTCAGGGTGACCACCCAGGCGCCTTCTCCGCGATGGAGCGTGAGATGGAAGACCTCGTCCTCGATGGAGATGTCTCTGCCGGCGAAGGGTTCGCCGTGGCGGATCGTTGACGAGACGAGTTCGACGAGATAGCTGCGCGCCGGGCCGCAATAGTCGGCAAGGGCGGGCAGATGGCTTTCCGGCAAGGACGAATTAAAGAGGCGCGCCGAAGCGGTGTTGGAAAGGAGGACGCGGAGCTCTTCGTCCACCACGATGACGGGGTTCGAATTGCTCTCCAGCACATCCTTCATGAGAGAGCGTTGCGTCAGTACACCCGCGTCGAAGTCCTTTTCGATTACTTGTGCCGACACCGGAATTTCCTCGTTTTCCCAAGACTATCGACCCTGCCGTCTCTGCTTACACAGGGGCGAACAGAAGTGATACGAGAAGCGGGTTAATAACCAACTATTTCCCGGGGAAATGACTGTTTTTCGCGCGGAATTACTGAAGCGGCTTCACACCTGCCGGAACGGTGCAGTCAGTCGGAACCGAAGCCCCAGCGGCTTGAGGTTTCGCCGTAGGAAGGCGCGTTGTCGCCACAGCCCGTGTAGCCGAAGGAGAAAGGGCTGTCCTCGTTTTCGGTCGTCCTGGTCTGGCACTCCGAGAGACCGAAACCGGCGCTCCGCTGCTCGTATTGCCCCCACTCCGGCGAAAGCATGCTCTTTTCGGCCTCATGTTGCTGCAACTGGACGTAAGGTTCGTAGCGCGCATCCAGTTCGTTGCCGACGCCGGGACGAAACCCGTTGAGCCCGGGGTGCATGCTGCCGACATCATCCGCCGCGGCGAAGGGAGCCGCGAGGAGAGCGAGGCCGAACAGGACCGTGTGAGCCAGCGTTCTGATCATGTTCTCAGGATAGCATGGGAGACTACCAGTGTCCCGTGTTCGGCATGGAAGCCCAGGGCTCGCGGGGTTCGAGGGGCTTGCCGGCCTGAAGCAGCTCGATGGAGATATTGTCGGGCGAGCGGACGAAGGCCATGCGGCCGTCCCGGGGTGGGCGGTTTATCGTGACCCCCGACTTCATCAGCCTGTCGCAGGTCTCGTAAATGTCGTCGACCTGGTAGGCGAGGTGGCCGAAATTGCGACCCTCGCCAAGCTCCTCCGGGTCCCAGTTCCAGGTGAGTTCGACCTGCGCGTCCTTCTGGCCGGGGGCGGCGAGGAAAACGAGGCTGAAGCGGCCTTCCTCGATGTCGAAGCGGCCGAGATTTTCGAGGCCGAGTTTCGTGCAGTAGAAGTCGAGCGCCTTGTCCAGGTCGCTGACGCGCACCATGGTGTGGAGATATTTCATCGGGAATCCTTGATGTGTGCGGCAATTGCCGCATGATTCCCCATGAGAGGGACAAGGTCAAAGAGACGGAGAGGGCATGTCGAGAGAACTGAAGCGGGCCATCGAAGACGCCCACCGCGTGGTGATCTTCACTGGCGCCGGGATCAGCACGGAATCGGGCATTCCCGATTTCCGGAGCCCGGGAGGTCTCTGGACCAAGATGGCGCCTATCGACTTCCAGGACTATCTGCGCGACGCGGATATAAGGGCGGAAGCCTGGCGGCGGAAGTTCGAGATCGACAAGACCATCGTCAAGGCCGAGCCGAACAAGGGACACATGGCGATCGCGAAGCTGGTGGACGAGGGCAAGGCGAGCCATGTCATCACGCAGAACATCGATAATCTGCACCAGCTGTCGGGCGTGCCGGCGGAGAAGGTGATCGAGCTGCACGGCAACGGGACCTATGCGAAGTGTCTCGACTGCGCGACGCGCTACGAGCTCGACTGGGTGCGCGCACAATACGAGGCGTCACTCGCGGCACCGGATTGTCCGTCCTGTGGCGGCATCGTGAAGTCGGCGACGATTTCCTTCGGGCAGGCGATGCCGGAAGAGGAGATGAACCGCGCACACGAGGCGACGCTCGGCTGCGATCTCTTCATTTCCATCGGTTCGTCGCTGCAGGTCTATCCGGCCGCGGGCTTCCCGATCCTTGCCAAGCGGAACGGGGCGATCCTCGCGATCCTCAACCGCGAGCCGACCGAACTCGACCAGATCGCCGACCTTGTGATCCATGACGAGATCGGGCCGACACTCGCGCCCATCGCGATGCTGAATTAACGGGCTGTCGCCCAGCCGCCCGCGACGGGGATCAACTGGCCGGTGATGAAGTCGGATGTGGGTCCCGCGAGGAAGGCGACGATGGCAGCGGCTTCTTCCGGCTTGCCAAGACGGCGCAGCGGAATGTTGCCGAGGATCTTGTCGCGCGACTTCGGGTCTTCGAGGAGCGAGGCCGGGAAGTAATCCGGGCTTTCGATGAAATTGAAGCCGAGCGCGTTTACCTGGATGTTGTGCGGAGCGAGCTCCTTAGCGAGCGTGAGCGCGAGCGAATTCGCGGCACCGCGCGCAGCGGCGTAGATGCTGTAGTTCGGAATGCCGTTCAACGGCGCGGCGGAGGAGAGGAACAGGACCTTGCCTGCCTTCTGCTTCTTCATCTGCGGCACGGCGGCGCGCGTCATGGCGAAGGACTTGAAGACGAGCGCCTCGAAGGTCTCGTGCATGTCCTTGTCCGTCGCCTCGTCCACCGGTCCGCGCACGGCCGGCCAGGCATCGTTGTTGATCAGGACATCGAGGCGGCCTTCCACTTCCAGAACGGCGGCGATGGCCTCTTCCGGCTTCTGCGCGGCGAGGGCCCTTGCGCCCGGTATCTTTTCCTCGAACGCGGCGCGGGCAGCGGCGTCCGTGAAGCTTGCATCGACGCCATAGACGGAAGCACCCTCCGCCAGCAGCGTGCGGGCAGACGGCCCGCCGACGAAATGGGCGATGTCCGTGATCAGGATGCTGCGCGCCATGTCTTCCCCCTTGAAATCAGGTTGTCTGTTCCCGTTTGGCCGTGAGACTGTGTTGCCTCGGCAAGAAGGTCAAGAACGAGCAGGGGACGAGACGTGGGGAGCAAGGCTGAGTGGTGGAAGGGCGCGGTGGTCTATCAGATCTACCCGCGGAGCTTCCGCGACACGAATGGCGACGGTATCGGCGATCTGAAAGGCATCGAGGAGAAGCTCGATTACGTGGCGGGGCTCGGGGCCGACGCCATCTGGCTGTCGCCCTTCTATCCCTCGCCGAACAAGGACTTCGGTTACGACGTGTCGGACTATTGCGGCATCGCGCCCGAGATGGGGACGATGGCGGATTTCGACCGGCTGGTGGCGGAGACGCACAAGCGGGGCTTGAAGCTCATCGTGGACCAGGTGCTGGCGCATACGTCGGAGCAGCATCAATGGTTTCAGGAGAGCCAGCTCTCCGCCGACAATCCGAAATCGGACTGGTATGTCTGGGCCGATGCGAAGGAAGACGGGACCGTTCCCAACAACTGGCTCTCGGCGTTTGGCGGCCCGGCCTGGTCGTGGAACCCGATCCGGCGGCAGTACTATCACCACAAATTCCTGAAGAGCCAGCCGAAGCTCAACTTCCACAACGAGGAAGTTGTGGCCGCCTGCATGGACGTGCTGCGCTTCTGGCTCGACAGGGGCGTGGACGGGTTCCGGCTCGACGTCGCCAATGCCTATCTGCACGACGCGACGCTCACCGACAATCCGCCGCTGCCGATGGACAAGCGGACTTTCATGGACTGGGCGCATGCGCCGCGGCTGCAGCAGCACATCCATGACGCGAACACGCCCGAGAACGAATGGGCGATGAAGCGGGTGCGCGCCGTGATGGAGGAATATGACGAGCGGCTCGCCTTCGGCGAATTCTCGGAGCGGCAGGAAATGCTCGGGCTCTATGCGGGCGGGCTGGAACGGCTGCATACGGGCTACACGTTTCACTTCCTTGAGGACTGGAGTTTCGAGCCGCCTGTCTTCCGCGCCTATTACGAGGAACTGCTGGCGCCGCTCGCCGACCTCTTTCCCTGCGTGACCTTCTCGAATCACGACATCGTGCGGCCGGTGACGCGGTGGGGCGGGGGCCAGGGCGACGATGCGCTCGCGAAGCTCGCACTGACGATCCTCGTCGCGCTCAAGGGCACGGTGCTGATGTATCAGGGCGAGGAACTGGGGCTGCCGGAAACGGACCTCGACCGGCAATACATCAAGGACCCGGTGGGCGACCTCTACTTCCCGTGGGTGAAGGGACGCGACGGCTGCCGCACGCCGATGCCGTGGGAAGCGAAGGCGGAAGGCGCGGGCTTCACGAGCGGTACGCCCTGGCTGCCGATCCCGGACTATCACAAGGCCCGCGCGGCCGACGCGCAGGCGGGCGACGCGAACTCGGTACTGGCGCATGCGAAGAAGATCGTGGCGCTCCGCAAGGTGCATCCGGCGCTCAGGCTCGGCGATATCCGGTTTCTCGACACCGAAAGCAAGATGCTCGCCTTCACGCGTGAGGGGGAGGGCGAGACGCTTCTCTGCGTCTTCAATCTCGGGACGGAGGCGGCGAGCTACGCGCTGCCGGAGGGTGCGGGCGAGGCGGTGTTCGATCTCGGCGAGGCGAAGCGGGCGGGCGCGACGTTGTCGTTGGGCGCCCGAGCCGGTGCAATCCTGAAAGCCTAGCGCTTCTCGCGCGCTTCGAACTCCGCCTGCGTGTCGATGTCGGTGAGCGTGGCGTCGTCGGGCATGGGGACTTCGCAGACGGCATCGGCATTTTCGCCGATGAGGTGTTTGGCGCCCGTGTCGCCCTTTACCTCCCTCATCGCGTCGAACCAGTCGCGGCCCCAGAGGACCGGGTTGCCGCGCTTGCCCGCGACGGTCGGCACGCAGATGGTGCGGCCTTCTTCCGGATCGAAAGCAGCGATGAGGCGGTCGAGATGGGCGGCCTCGATGTCCGGCATATCGCCAAGACAGACAAGGACGCCGTCCACATCGTCGGGCAGGGCGGCGAGACCGGCGCGGAGCGAGGTCGAGAGGCCTTCCGCATAGTCCGGATTGTGGACGAAGGAAGCATCGAACTCCGAAAGCGCCGCACGCACCTCGCTTTCGGCATTGCCGGTGACGACGGTGACGGGACTAGCGCTGCTTGCACGAACCGCTTCCGCGACATGAGCGACCATCGGCTTGCCGCCGAGCGGCAGGAGGAGCTTGTTCGGTCCGTTCATGCGGCTCGACCGGCCCGCCGCGAGAATGAGCGCTGCGATGCGCGGGCTTGAGGCTGCGGCGCTTGCGCCTTCGCGCGGCTGCGGCCGGGTCGGGATTTCCTTCAGGAGACCGCCGAGGCCCATTGCCATGATGTCCTTCGGCGTGACCTCCAGCCCGGCGAGCAGGCGGGCCAGCACCCAGTCGAAGCCGTTGAGCTTCGGCGAGCGGGCGCAGCCGGGAAGACCGACGACCGGCGTTTCGCCGAGACGGGCGAGGAGCAGCAGATTGCCGGGATCGACCGGCATGCCGAAATGGAGGATGTCGCCGCCTGCCTGCACGATCCCGGCGGGGACGACGTCGCGGCGGTCGACCGTTGCCGAAGCGCCGAAGACGAGGATCGGCGAAAGGCCTTCCTTCGCGAGCGCACGCACGGCATCCGCCACGGCATGGGCGGTGTGGGGCACGCGGAGCTCGCGCGCGATGCGGCTTCCCATGGCGCCGAGCCGGTCGTCGAGGACGGCGCGGCTCTTGTCGAGCACGCTTTCCTTCGTGCTGGGCAATTGCGTGGCGACGAGGCCCACACGATGCGGCTCGAAGCGCTGGACCGCGATGGGCGCGGGGCCGAGGCGCGCGACCTCCAGCGCCTTGTCGAGGTCGGCGCGCGGTACGGCAAAGGGGATCACCTTCACGGTCGCAAGCATCTGGCGTTCGTCGACCGTTTCGAAGGTAGCGAGCGTCGCGACGGTGAGCGCCTCGCCGATCATGTTGATCGCCAATATGCGCTCGGCGTCGATCTCGAGGACACCCGCCTCCTCTGCGACGAGGTTGGCGCGGCCGGTGAAGGGCGCGGCGGCGCGGATCGACTTCCCGGCAAGGGCGCTCGCCAGTGCGGCGGCGGCCTCGTCCTCCGGCACGTCCGTTTCCTCGAGGCGCGCGGCGACGATGTGAGAGACGCCCGCCTCCTTGAGGGCGGCGATGTCGGCGCGGGAGAGCACGCGGCCCTTCTTGAAGGTCTCGCTGCCTGCCTTCTGCGAATGGGCGAGGATCGCGCCTTCGGCCTCGTCCGGTGTCATGTCGCCGAAGATCATGTTCGAAGCGTCTCCGTGATTTCGGCCATGACCGAGATGGCGATTTCCGCCGGGCTCTTCGCGCCGATGGCGAGGCCGACCGGCCCGTGAATGCGGGCGATCTCATTATCGGTGAACCCGGCCTCGGTCAGCCGGGCGATGCGGGCGGCATGGGTTTTCTTCGAGCCAAGGGCGCCGATATAGAAGGCAGGGCTGCGCAGTGCGCCCTGAAGCGCCGGGTCGTCGAGCTTCGGGTCGTGGGTGAGGGTGACGACCGCGGTGCGGGCGTCGGGCGCGAAGGCGGCAAGCGCCTCGTCCGGCCAGTCGGTCACGAGGTGGACGTCCGGGAAACGCTCCTCCGAGGCGAAGGAGGTGCGCGGATCGACCACCGTCACGTCATAGCCCGAGAGCGCGCCGATGCGGGCGAGGGGCTGGGCGATATGGACGGCGCCGACAAGGAGGAGGCGGAGTGGCGGATTGAACGGGTTCAGAAACCACTCGCCATCCGGCCCCTCAACGACGCGGCCCTTGTCGCTCGCCAGCACTTCAGATGCTGCTTCAATTAACCAGTTTTCTTCTGGTTTTTCAGATGGATAAACGAGTTTCTGGATTCCATCCGTTAATCTTGTCGCGAGGGTAACGGCGCGCTTTTCGGCGCGGTCTTCCACCAGTTTTTTGAGGATCGGGGCGTCCATCTCAGCCCGTGACCGGTTCGACCATGACGCGGATGCGGCCGCCGCAGGCGAGCCCGACCTCCCAGGCCATGGCGTCGGAGACGCCATATTCGAGGACTTCCGGCTTGCCACTTTCAAGTGTGTCGAGCGCGCGGGTAACGACGTCGCCCTCGATGCAGCCGCCGGAGACAGAGCCGACAAAGGTAGCGTCGTCGCGGATCGCGAGCTGGCTGCCGACGGGGCGCGGAGCGGATCCCCAGGTCTCGATGACAGTGGCGAGGGCGACCTTACGGCCTTCGGCCTGCCAGCGGGCGGCTTCCTCCAGCACGTTGTCGTGGTTTGTGGCGGGCTCGCTCATGCAGCTCTCCTTTCCGGTGCCTTGCGGATATGGGCATCGGAGAGTGCTTCGACCAGAGAGGCGAGCGAGGCGAGATTATGGACGGGGCGGAACTCGTCAACATGGGGGAGGAGCGCCTTCACACCCAGTGCCTTCGGCTCGAAGCGGTCGTAGCGTAGCAGCGGGTTCAGCCAGATGAGACGGCGGGCGCTGCGGTGCAGCCGGGCGATTTCGGGTTCGACGCCCTCACCGGCGTCGCGATCGAGGCCATCCGTCACCAGCAGCACGGTCGCGCCTTGCCCCAGCACCCTGCGGCTCCAATCCGCATTGAAGCGGTGCAGCGTTTCGCCGATACGGGTGCCGCCGTCCCAGTCTTCGACGCGCGCGGCGACGCGGGCAAGCGCTTCGTCGACCTCGCGGTGTTTCAGTTCGCGGGTGACGTTGGTGAGGCGGGTGCCGAAAAGGAAGACATGGACGCGGTCCCGGTCGTTCGTCAGCGCGTGCAGGAAGTGAAGGAACATGCGCGCATAGGCCGACATGGAGCCAGAGATGTCGCAGAGGACGACGAGGGGCGGGCGGCGGCGGCGATGGTCGCGGCGCTTCAGTGGGATGACGCCGCCGGAGCGGAGTGTCGCCCGGAGCGTGGCGCGCATGTCGACCATATGGCCGCGGGCGGCGGGCCGCGTGCGCCGGGTGCGGACTTCATCGGAGGTCAGTCGGAGCCGCGAGATCGCAGCCTTGGCTTCGGCCAGCTCTGCGACCGACATCTGCTCGAAGTCCTTTGTGCGGAGAAGCTCCTCGCCAGAGAAGGTTTCGCTGCGGTCGATCTCGATGTCGGGCTCTTCCTCGATGTGCGATGCGCCTTCGCCGAAAAGGGCTTCAGCGAGTCGGCGGCTTTTCTCTTCTTCGGTGGCGTCCGGTGGCGTTTCGATTTCCGGCAGCATCAGCGACATCATCTTGTCGAGAAGGCGCGGGTTCCGCCAGAAGACGTGGAAGGCCTGGTCGAAGAGTTCGTGTTCCTCATGGCGCTTCACGAGGGTGGCGCGGAGCGTCCAGTAGAAGTCCTCGCGTGTGCCGATACCCGCCGTTTC
The DNA here is from genome assembly GCA_017642695.1 of Parvibaculum sp. Lineage (GTDB taxonomy): Bacteria > Pseudomonadota > Alphaproteobacteria > Parvibaculales > Parvibaculaceae > Parvibaculum. Next base: position 1,080,149 of record JAEPQD010000002.1, read on the forward strand.
GACGGCTTCGACGGCGTCGAGTACCTGACGGGGACCGACGCGGAGACCGGCGCGGCGCAGGACGCGCGCGAAATGGAGGATGTTTTCCGCGAGGCGGCCGCTCATTCTAGTCCGCCGCCTGTGCGGCCATCCGGATTTCCTCCAGAATGCGCGCGGCTTCGCTGCCCGCAACACGGGAAATGTCGTCCTGATATTTGAGGAGCGCGCCCAGCGTGTCGTTGACTGACTGCTTGTCGAGGGAGACGGTGTCGAGTGCGGTGAGCGCTTCCGCCCAGTCTATGGTCTCGGCGATACCGGGGTTTTTGTAGAGGTCCAGCTCGCGCAGCTTCTGAACGAAGGCGACGATATCACGGGAGAGCTTTTCCGGTGTGCCGGGGGCCTTCAGTTTCAGGATGGCGAGCTCGCGTTCCGCGTCCGGATAGTCGACCCAGTGATAAAGGCAACGGCGTTTCAGCGCGTCATGGATTTCACGTGTGCGGTTCGAGGTCACAATCACGACGGGCGGGTGCTCCGCCTTGATGGTGCCGATCTCGGGAACGCTGACCTGAAAGTCGGACAGTACTTCGAGGAGATAGGCCTCGAAGGGTTCGTCGGTCCGGTCGAGTTCGTCGATGAGGAGAACGGGCGGGCCGCCGGCGGAGGGCGCCAGCGCCTGCAGGATCGGGCGGCGGATGAGGAAGCGCTCGGAGAAGACGTCCTTGCCAAGTTCGGAGCGGTCCTCGACGCCTTCTGCCTCTGCGAGGCGGATCTCGATCATCTGCGCCTGGTAGTTCCACTCATAGACAGCCGCCCCCGTATCGAGGCCTTCGTAGCATTGCAGGCGTATGAGACGGCGGCCGAGCGCATCGGCGAGCACCTTGGCGATCTCGGTCTTGCCGACGCCCGCCTCGCCCTCGAGGAGGAGGGGACGACCCATCTTGAGCGCAAGGAAGATCACTGTCGCGAGGGAGCGGTCGGCGACATAGTTGCCGCGCGCAAGCAGTTCGACGGTTTCGTCGATATTGGCAGGTAGCATCATGGGCCCAATCTAGGCCGTTCAGGCCTCGCTCGCCAAGTCAGCTTGCCGCCGCTACGGCGCGCTTCGCCATGACAGTGACCAGATGGGCGCGGTATTCGGCGCTACCGTGAAGGTCGCTGTTGATGCCCTTGGCCGGAACCTTGATGTTCGCGACGGCATCCGGCGACCAGCTCTTCGCGAGGGCCTCTTCCATTTCGGCAACGCGAAAGACGCCGTTCTGGCCAGCGCCGGTGACGGCGACACGGACGCCCCAGGGGCCCTTCGAGACGAAGACACCGACCATGGCGTAGCGCGAGGCCGGGTTGCGGAACTTCATGTAGGCGGCCTTTTCGGGGTGCGGGAAGGTGACTTCCTTGATGATCTCGCCGTCCTGAAGTGCCGTCTCGAACATGCCGGTGAAGAATTCATCCGCTTCGATGAGACGCTTCGTTGTGTGGATCTTGGCGTCGAGGCCGAGGCAGGCGGCGGGGTAGTCTGCCGCCGGGTCGTTGTTCGCTATGGAGCCGCCAAGCGTTCCCATGTGGCGGACGGCGGGATCGCCGATCCAGCCCGCGAGATCAGCCAGCGCAGGATTGTGTTTCCTGACGTCCGGTGAAGTGGCGACCGTCGCGTGGCGCGTCGCCGCGCCGATCATGACGGCATCGCCCTCGGCGCGGATAAAATCCAGTTCCTTGATGCCGCCAATATCGATGACGTCGCTCGGCATGGCGAGGCGCTGCTTCAGCGTCGGGATCAGCGTCTGGCCACCTGCGAGGATTTTCGGGTCATCCGCCTTGCCGAGCAGGGCTTCGGCATCCGCCAATGTCTTCGGGCGCTCGTAGTTGAACTGATACATCTGCGTCTCCTTATTCGGCGGCGGCGCGCGGAGCGGCGCTTTGAAGCGCTTCCCAGACTCGCGCGGGCGTTGCGGGCATTTCGATGTCGCGGATACCGAGTGCGTCGGTAACGGCGTTGATGATGGCGGGGGGCGAGGCGATGGCACCGGCTTCGCCGCACCCCTTCATGCCAAGTGGATTGGACGGACAGACCGTCTTCGTGAAGCCGAGGGTGAAGCTCGGCAGGTCGTCCGCGCGGGGCATGCAATAGTCCATGTAGGAGCCGGTGACGAGCTGGCCGGAGTCCGGATCGTAGACGCCGTGCTCCAGCAGGGCCTGACCGATGCCCTGTGCGATGCCGCCGTGAACCTGGCCCTCGACAATCATCGGATTGATGACGGTGCCGAAATCATCCACTGCAACGAATTTCACGATCCGCGTTATGCCGGTATCAGGATCGATCTCGACCTCGCAGATATGGCAGCCGGCGGGGAAGGTAAAGTTGGTCGGGTCGTAGAATGCGCCTTCCTTGAGGCCGGGCTCGATGTCGGCTGAGGGGAAACCATGCGCCGTATAAGCGGCGAGCGAAAGCTCAGCCCAGGCGAGAGACTTGTCTGTGCCCTGGACGGTGAAGGTACCGTTCTCGAACACGATGTCTTCAACGGCAGCCTCCATGAGGTGGGCGGCGATCTTCTTTGCCTTGGTTTCGATCTTGTCGAGAGCGCGAACGATGGCGCTCATACCGACGGCGCCGGAACGCGAACCATAGGTTCCCATGCCGAACTGCACCTTGTCGGTGTCGCCGTGAACGATCTCGACGCTATCGAGCGGCACGCCGAGACGCGAGGCGACGAGCTGCGCGAAGGTCGTCTCGTGGCCCTGGCCGTGGCTGTGCGAGCCGGTCAGTACTTCGATGTTGCCGGTCGGATTCACGCGGACTTCCGCGCTTTCCCAGAGGCCGACGCCCGCGCCGAGCGAGCCGACAGCGGCGGAGGGCGCAAGGCCGCAGGCCTCGATGTAGGACGAAAAGCCGATGCCGCGCAGCTTGCCGCGCGAGGCTGCTTCGGACTTGCGGGCGGCGAAGCCCTTGTAGTCGATCGCTTCCAGAGCAGCGTCGAGCGACGCTTCGTAGTCGCCGGCATCGTAGTTCATGATGACGGGCGTTTGGTGCGGGAAGGTCCGGACGAAATTGCGGCGGCGCAGCTCCGCCGGATCGATGCCGGTTTCGCGTGCGGCAGTTTCGACGATACGTTCGACGAGATATGTGGCCTCTGGACGGCCTGCGCCGCGATAGGCGTCGACGGGGGCAGTGTGCGTATAGACGCCGTCGACTTCCACATAGATCGCGGGAAAGTCGTATTGACCGGAAAGCAGCGTGCCGTAGAGGTAGGTCGGCACCGAGGCTGAGAAGGTCGAGAGATAAGCGCCGAGATTGGCGATGGTCTTGACGCGGAGGCCGAGGAATTTGCCGTCCTTGTCGAGAGCCAGTTCTGCGTGGCTCAGGTGGTCGCGTCCATGCGCGTCGGAGAGGAAGGCTTCGGAGCGGTCGCCGGTCCATTTGATGGGGCGGCCGACTTTCGCCGCAGCCCAGACGCAGGCCGTTTCTTCCGCATAGATGAAAATCTTGGAACCGAAGCCGCCGCCGACATCGGGGGCAACGACGCGAAGCTTGTGCTCGGGTGCCACGCCGACGAAGGCGGAGAGCACAAGGCGGGCGACATGCGGGTTCTGGCTCGTCGTGTGGAGCGTGTAGATGCCGGAGCCCTTGTCGTATTCGCCGATGGCGGCGCGGGGCTCCATCGCGTTCGGGATCAGGCGGTTGTTCGTGAGGTCGAGCTTCACCACGCGATCCGCCTTTGCGAAGGCGGCTTCCGTTTCTGCCTTGTTGCCGAGTTCCCATTCGAAGCAGGTGTTGCGGGGTGCTTCGGTATGAACCTGTGCAGTCTTTTCGTCCTGGCAGGTGGAGAGCGCGACGGCGGCTGGCAGGGCCTCGTAGTCGACATCGATGAGTTCGGCTGCGGCGCGCGCATCGGCAAGCGTTTCCGCAACGACCATGGCGACGTGATCGCCGACATAACGCACCGTATCGAAGGCGAGGACCGGATGTGCGCCTGCCTTCATCGGTGTGCCGTCTTTCGAGGTCACAGTCCAACCGCAGATCAAGCCACCGAGACCGTCATCGGCAACATGCTTGCCGGTGAAGACGGCGACGACGCCGGGCGCCGCTTCGGCGGCCGAGGTATCTATCGATTTGATGCGGGCATGAGCATGCGGCGAGCGGAGAAAATAGGCGTAGGTTTGGCGTGCGCGGGCGATGTCGTCGGTGTAGTGGCCATTGCCCGTGATGAAGCGAAAATCCTCCTTGCGGCGGACCGGCTGGCCGATGCCTTCTGCGGCGATTGCTCCGGACATGGAATGGCCTCCTCCCCTTGAGGTTTTCTCCGTTTCTTTCTCAGCGCATCTCCTGCGATGCGGCGAGGATCGCCTTGACGATGTTGTGATAGCCGGTACAGCGGCAGATGTTGCCTTCGAGCTCCTCCCGCACCGTTTCCTCGTCGAGTTCAGGTTTGCGGCGGATCAAATCCACCGCCGTCATGATCATGCCGGGCGTGCAGAAGCCGCATTGCAGACCGTGATGTTCGCGAAAGGCCTTCTGCACGGGATGGAGGTCGCCATTGGCCGCGAGACCTTCGATGGTCAGGACTTCGGCGCCCTCGGCCTGAGCCGCGAGCATGGTGCAGGACTTCACGGCCCGGCCGTCCACATGCACGACGCAGGCGCCGCACTGGCTGGTGTCGCAGCCGACATGCGTACCGGTGAGGCCGAGTTGCTCACGGATGAACTGGACAAGCAGCGTGCGCGGTTCGATATCGGCACTTGCGGGCTTGCCGTTGACCGTCATGGCGACAACGGACATTCGCGTACCTCCCTGTATGAGCCTGTTGGCTTGGCCTCTTACGGAAACGGGTTTCCGCCGTATTTTCTAGAGTCTCGGCTGCCTGCGCTTCGCCGTCAAGTTCGCGCTGCCGTCCATGTCAGAAGCCGATGAACCAGAGCAGCAAGATGAGAGCGATTATCAAAAGAGGACCCCAGACCCAGGGTGAGAAGCTCATGCCCGCTTCCTCGTCCGGCATCATGGGAACGCCGGTTGGCGAAATCGCGTCTCGGTCCGGCGACTTCGTCGGAATACCGTGTTCCATTTCGCTGATGAGTTCAGGCGTTTCCGAAGTGGCGGGCTCGACCTTGCTGCCGCCGGCGAGCTTCGAGAAGTTGCCGAAGAATTCTTCGGACATGCGGGAGGCCGTGGAGTCGATGAAGCGTTGGCCAATCTGAGCGAGCTTGCCACCGACCTGGGCATTTACGGTGTAGGCGAGGAGTGTGCCGCCGTCGGCTTCCGTAAGCGTTACCCTCGCCGATCCCTTGGCGAAGCCCGCGGCGCCACCATTGCCTTCACCCGAGATCGTGTAGCCGTTTGGCGGGTCGATGTCGGAGAGTTTCACCTTGCCTTTGAATCGGGCGCTTACAGGACCAACCTTGGCCTTGGCAACAGCTTCGAACTCGTCATCCGAGATCTTGTTGACGGTTTCCGCACCCGGAATCGATTTCCGCAATACTTCCGGGTCGTTCAGTGCCGCCCAAACTTCCTCTCGCGGAGCCGGAATCCTGTATTCACCGGACATTTCCATCTGGGCGTCTCCTTTTTGTGACCTCGCGCGGCGCCGTTGAAGGTCCGCATTGTAGTGTTGGCATTATACGTAGGTCAGGACGAGCGTCATACCCAGCAGAACCGCGATCCACAGCACCATTGACCCTGTTGGCCATGTACGGGCCAAGAGGCCCTGTGGGCCATGCGCGCGGTAGATGCCGACGAGCATCCGGTCAACTCGATGAAGTGCGACGCGAGCCGCGAAGCGCCACGTGCCTGTAACGGCATGACGAACCCCACCGACGACAGAGGGTAGCACGCGGCGATAGCTCCAGTCGAAGTCGAGATTGGTCGAGCGCAATTCAGGAGGATATACGCCCGTCTTCATCAAGACGGCGAAAGCGAGCGCGGAGAAGAAGAGCAACTGAAGCTGAGTAACGACATGGCTCGTCGTGTAGGGCTCGTAGACGACATCGTAGGGCAGCAGTGCGTAGAGCGGCGCCGGATACACACCGATACCGATGCAGAGAGCTGCGGTAAGGCCCATCGCAAGAAGCATGTGACGCGGTGCTTCCTTGGGCCGCTTGCCACTGTCATGCGCAAAGAAGGCGAAGTAGGGAATCTTGATACCCGAGTGGTGAAAAACACCGGCAGAGGCGAAAAGCAGGATCAGCCAGACAATGAAATGTCCTTCGTTTGCGCTCGCGCTCAGAATCAACGACTTCGAGATGAAACCCGAGAAGAGCGGGAAGGCAGAAATCGAGGCCGCACCGATGACGCAGAAGACCATCGTCCAGGGCATGGTCTTGTAGAGGCCGCCAAGTTCGGAACCCTTGGCAGTGCCCGTTCGAAAAAGGACCGCGCCAACACTCATGAAAAGCAGGGCTTTGTAGAGAATGTGGCAGAAGGCATGTGCCGCAGTGCCGTTGAGTGCGAGCGGAGTGCCGATGCCGACCCCGACGACCATGAATCCCAACTGGTTGTTCAGGCTGTAGGCCAGGACTCGTCGGAGATCGTTTTCGATGACGGCGTAGAAGATCGGAAACAGGGTCATGACGGCGCCGATATAGATCAGAATTTCCGTCCCCGGAAAGCCGCGTGCGAGGGCATATACAGCAAGCTTCGTCGTGAAGGCGGAAAGCATGACGGTGCCGGTAACCGTTGCCGCCGGATAGGCGTCCTGTAGCCAGTTGTGAAGCAGCGGAAAGGCGCACTTGATGCCGAAGGCAAGGAAAATCGCCCAGGTCGCGTAACTTCCGAGATCCATCTGTGTGAAGGAGACCGTTCCCGTTTCGCGATAATAGAGGACGATACCCGCGAGAAGGATCACTCCAGATCCGACCTGGATGATCAGGTAACGCATGCCGGTCGCATAGGCACCTTCAGTCCGCCGAGCCCAGATCAGGAAGACCGAGGCAATTGCCGTACCCTCCCAGAAGACGAACAGTGTGACGAGGTCAGCGGCAAAAACCGCACCGATGGCTGACCCTGCATACAGAAGACCGGCGACCTGCTGGATTGTGTCACGCACGTGCCATGCGTAAATGGCAGTGAGGAACGCGGCGATCGAGAATATGAGGCCGAAGATGCGGGACAGATCGTCAATCCGCATCAATCCGATATGCAACCCCATGAGGTTGTAGGGACTGAAGGTTCCTTCCGGCAATGTCCAGAAGACGCCGACACCGGCGATCGGGACCAGAAGTACAAGGGTCTGCCTGAGAGTTCCCTTGGGTAAAAAGGGTAATATCAGAGCCGCGGCGAAATAAAGCGTAGCGGGGGTCAGCAACTCAGGCATCGACACTCTCCCGCCCGAGGTCGGCATCTGGATGTTCTTCGGATTCGACGGTCAACGGTGCGTAATAGTCTTCTCCACGTTTCAGGAATACGCGCAAACCTTTCGCAGCGATAACGAGAGCCGCACACATAAGGAAACCGTAGAAACCGTAAAACCCCGGGATGTTCTCGACAGGAAAATAGCTGTGCTTGTGATAGAGAAAGTCGGCGAGCGCCAGCGCGCCGCAGACAAGAGCGAGCGCCCAGACGAGGCGGTCAACGTTTCGTTTGTCGTCCACCCACAGGAGCTGGCGACTGAGCCAGGGAAGACGCGCAGGATCGTCCGCAGGGGGGATGTCGGAACCGGTCATGGCATGCTCTCCGGCAGGATCTGGATGCTGAGCAGATATTCATAGAGGCCGCCAACTGCGAAAAAGAGGACGAGGCAGCCGATTGCCGTTACGCAGATGGGGATGAGGCAGAGGAGAGGCGCTTCCTCAACGCCCTCGCGGACAGGAGCGGCCGCGGCGCCAAGGGAGTGAGCCACCTGTCCCCGTGGCGGCGCGAAGAACGCGCGCGCGGGAATAGGGAGGAGATAGGCTACGTTCAGCAATGAACTCAGCATCAGCACCCCGATGATGACGATTTGGCCCGCATCTGCGGCGGCGAGCATGAGATACCACTTGCTCCAGGCACCACCGAAGGGCGGCAGGCCGATGATGCTGAGTGATGCAATGGCGAAACAGATGAAGGTGATCGGCATCTTGCGTCCGAGCCCATCGAGTTCGCTGATCTTCGTTTTATGGGCGGCGACGTAGATCGCACCTGCGCACATGAAGAGGGTGATCTTGCCCATAGCGTGCATGACGATGTGCATGGAGCCGCCGATCACGCCCATCTGGCTTGCCAACGCGACGCCGAGCGTGATGTAGGAGAGCTGACTCACCGTCGAATAGGCAAGCCGCGCCTTCAGGTCGTCCTTGGTGAGGGCAACAATGGAAGCAATGAGGATGGATGCGGCCGCAAGCCACATGAGCCATTCGGCCGCGCCGGTCTTTCCGAGAAAACCGACACCGAAAATATAGGTGCCGACCTTCAACATGGTGAAGACACCGGCTTTCACGACGGCGACGGCATGGAGAAGGGCGCTTACAGGCGTAGGCGCCACCATCGCAGCTGGCAGCCACCGATGGAAAGGCATGAGCGCCGCCTTGCTAATACCGAAGGCGAAGAGCGCGAGAAGAAACGGTACGTAAGCCGGATCAATCTTGCCTTCGAGAATGCCGCCTGCGCGGAAGTCCATCGTGCCTGCGATGTTCCAGGTCCAGATGACCGCGACCAGCAGGAAGAGGATCGAGGTCGTCATCAGGATGGCGAGGTAGACGCGTGCGCCCTTTCGCGCTTCCGGCGTTTCCTTGTGGGCGACCAGCGGGTAGGTCGAGACCGTCAGCACTTCGTAGAAGATGAAGAGCGTAAAGAGATTACCGGAGAACGCGATGCCGAGTGCGGCGGCTATGGCAATGGCGAAGCAGATATAGAAGCGGGTCTGGTTCTTTTCGTTCGCTCCGCGCATATAGCCGATCGAGTAGATCGCGGTCGCAATCCAGAGGCCGGAGGCGACCGTCGCAAAAAGCATGCCGAGAGGTTCGACCTCGAAGCGAAGTACGAGCCCCGGCATAACTTCGAGCAGGGTGACGGCCGGGCGCGCGCCGTCGATCACGGCATCCAGCAGTGCGAGGACTGCAGCGAAGGTTGCGAAAGAGGCGAGGACGCTTGCACCATCGCGCAGGTTCGGTCGATTGCCGAGCGCCGCGACGACGAACGGCGTCAGTGCCGGAATGGCTATGGCGAGAAGAAGAATGTTTGCGTCGGTCATCGGCTACTCAATCCTCCCACAGAATTTGCGATGAGCCGATGAGCATGTCCGCGGCGCGACTTGCGGCAGCGCTTGTCGTCATGGCGTTTATGCCAAACCAGATCGACATGGCGACCAGAACCCAGGTGGGGATGAGCATAGAGAGTGGAGCCTCCTTGCGAACCGTGCCTTCAGGTGCGGATTGCAAATAGGCGGTTTCTACGACGCGCCAGACATAGATGATGGCGAGGAGCGACGATGCCATGATGAGGAGTGCGACGGGCCACCAGCCGAGTTCGAGCGCGGCCAACACAAGATACCATTTACTTACGAAGCCGACGGTGAGTGGCAAGCCGATAAGGCTGAATCCCGCGACAACGAATGCGGCAGTCGTCCAGGGCATGTCGCGGCCGACACCGCGCAGACTCGATATGGAACTCGTGCCGGCCATCAGGACATAGCAGCCCGCCACCATGAAAAGTGCACCCTTCGTAACGGCATGGTTGAAGAGGTGAATGATGGCCGCTGTCAGGCCGGTATCCGTGAGGAAGGTGAGGCCGAGCAGTATGTAGCCGATCTGTGCGACACTTGAATAGGCGAGCATGCGCTTCAGGTCGTCCTGGAAGATAGCGACAAGCGACGCAGCGAACATCGCAAGGATCGCGAGCGGCAGGACGACCATCTCAAGCGTCGCTGCCTGGAACTCGTAGTCGAAGCCGAAGACCGTAAACATGAAGCGCAGCATCACGTAGACGGCGACTTTTGTGGCCGTTGCCGCGAGGAAAGCCGTGACTGCGGACGGGGCGAAGCTGTAGGCATTTGGCAGCCAGAGATGCAGCGGGAACATGGCGAGCTTCAGTCCAATGCCGATCAGAATGAAGACAAAGCCCATATGAACCGTGCTGCTGTCGCCATGGGCCGCAATTCTCACCGCAAGGTCGGCCATGTTGAGCGTGCCCGTGACCATGTAGAGCATGCCAATGCCGATGACGAAAAACGTCGCGCCGACAGTTCCCATGATGAGGTAGTTGTAGGCGGCAGTGAGTGCGCGCTTGTTACGCCACGCGCCCGAGGCAACCAGCGCGTATGTCGAAAGCGAGGAAATTTCGAGGAAGACGAACACGTTGAAGGCGTCGCCCGTGATCGTGACGCCGAGAAGACCCGTCAGGCAAAGCAGAAAGGCCGTATAGAAGAAGCTCTGACGCTCTGCAGGTATCTCGGCTGCGACGCTGCGCCGTGCGTAGGGCAGGACAATTGCCGCCATGCCGGAAACGATCATCAGCACGAAAGCGTTCAGCACATCGACGCGATACTCGATACCGACCGGCGGCGCCCATCCGCCCATCTCGTAGGAGATGATGGTGCCGCCAAAGGTTTTCGTGAAAAGCGAAAGTGCGATCAGGAAGGTGAGCCACGAGACAATTGTCGCAAAAGCCCAAGAACGCGATCCGCGGCCGAGCATGGCACAGAGAGGTGCTGCGACGAGCGGGAGCACGACCTGCAGAGCTGGCAGGTTCGTTTCGATCAGAGCCATCATCCGCGATCACCCCCCTGGGGGAGGCCAGAGCCGAACTCCATCTCATGTTCCATCGCGAGAATATCGTCTTCTTCCACGGTTCCATAGGTCTCGCGGATACGTACCACGAGCGCGAGCGCCAGTGCGGTCGTGGCAATGCCGACCACAATTGCCGTGAGGATCAAGACGTGAGGCAGCGGGTTCGAATAAACCGCGTCGGGGTTATCGACCAGGATGGGCGCTGTGCCGCCGATGATCTTGCCCATCGAGATGTAGAGCATGAAGACGGAGGTCTGGAAAATATTCAGCCCGACGATCTTCTTGATCAGATTTCCACGGCTGACCGTGATGTAGAGGCCCGTCATCATCAGGATGACGAACATCCAGTAGTTGTAATGGCCGAGCACGTAGTCGAGGTCGAGGATGGAAGCCTGCATCACCAATCCTGATCCTTGAGCGGCGGATTATGGCTCGCGAAGGCGATGAAGATGGTCATCATTACGGAGGCGACGGTGACGCCGACGCCGAACTCCACGATGATGATGCCCCATTCCTGTGCATGCACGGGATCATGCGCGAGCGCGTTGTAGCCCAGAAAGGCATCGCCTAGCAGCATCGTGACGATGCCAGTGCCGGCGTAAATAAGCACACCGATACCCGCGAAAGCATGAAGGAGACGGGGTGGTACGATCTTCGTCAGCGCATCGACACCGTAGACGAGCGAATAAAGGATGAAGGCGACGGCGAAGACGACGCCTGCCTGGAATCCGCCGCCAGGACCGTAGTCGCCATGCCACTGCACGTAGAGGGCATAGAGAATGATCGGTGGGATCAGGAGCTTTGAGATCACCCGGAGAATGGAATGATGTTCCATGAGGCTATTCTTTCCCCTCGCTATCCTTGCTTTCCCGTCGCTTTCCGGACGCGCCGAGGAGGAGCAGAACGGCAATCGCTGCCGTGAAGATCACCGCTGTTTCGCCGAGCGTATCGTAACCGCGGTAGCTCGCGAGGACTGCGGTGACGATGTTCGGAACACCTGTCTCGACGGGTGTGCGGGCGATGTAGTCGGGAGCGACATGGGTCTGAACTGGCGTATCCGGCGCACCGAAGGCGGGCATGTCGCGCGTGCCGTAGATCAGGGCGGCGCCCGCGACTGCGCAGACGAGAATCGGTAGCAGGGCAGAGTGCGAGGGCTTCTTCTCCTCGCGGAACGTTAGCGCAATCGTGCCGAGCATCAGCACGGTAGAAATGCCCGCACCCACGGCGGCTTCGGTGAAGGCAACGTCGACGGCGTCGAGAGTGACGAAGAGCGCCGCGGAAAGGAGACTGAAGACGCCGGCCAGCATTACCACACCGAAAAGGTTGCGCAGGCGTAGGATCGCAATGGCCGTCACGACAAGGAAAGTGAACAGCAGGATGTCGATGATGGCAATGCCGACGAGACCGGGGCTCATGGCTGGAATTCCTTGTGAGAGCTCTCGCCGATTACCTCGCCGGATTCATTGCGGCGAAGCCTGACGGGTCGTATGCCGGCGACGAAAGCCGCATTGGCGACCGCGTGGGTTGCGGTTGGGCTGGTCACGAAGAGAAAGAGACCGATCAGCGCCAACTTCAGGGTCGTTTGCGAAAATCCCGCCTGAAACATCATGCCGACAAGGATCAGCTCCGCGCCGACCGTATCTACGACGCCGGCGGCATGAAGGCGCGACCAGACATCGGGCAGGCGGACTAGACCGAAAGCCCCGATCAGAAGGAACACGCCGCCAACTGTGAAGGCGATGCCACTCGCGATATTGAGCAGGAGTTCGATTGTTACAGGATCCATTACACGTCCTCCCCGCTCGCTGTTGCACGACCAAGCGCTCGGTATCGGAAGAACTTGAGAATGGCGATAGTGCTGACGAAGTTGATCAGCGCATAGAGCATGGCGATGTCGAGGAAATCCGGACGTTCGGTCACGAAGCCGAGAGCGCTGAGGAGAAGCACGGTCAGTGTGCCGAAAGTGTTCACCGCCAGCACGCGATCATAAAGCGTCGGCCCTGCGAACAGCCGTATCAGGACGAGAAGCACCGCGACGAACAGCGCCGCCGTAATTGCAAGCAGCATGGCCATGTCAGCGTGCCTCCACCTCGGTGACGCGCCGTCCCATGTCGGCGAAACCCTCCAGGTTGGCTGCTTCATCCGTCAGGGCATGGACAAGGAATTTGCCGGGAACCGTTTCGACGGTCACCGTGCCGGGCGTCAGCGTGATCGAGTTGGCGAATATGACATGCCCCATCTCGGTTTTCTGGGAGCAGGGGACTGCGATGAGTTGCTGGCTGATCGGCATTTCCCTTGCAAGGATGACTTTGGAAACAGCCCATGCCGATTTGAAGACTTCGCCGCCGAGCCAGCTCCAATACAGGAGAAGGCCTGGTCGCAATTGCAGAGGTACGGCTTCATCGTCGAGCAGGTTCATCCGCCGCGCCAGGTAGACCGTGAAGAGGCAGGACAGTACTCCAAGCGTCAGGAGAAACGGCTTGAAGTATCCGGACAAGCCCAACCAGAGCGCGAACAGCGCGATAAGCAACCCAACCGCCTTGGTCATGTTCTCCCTGCGTTCAGATGGCTCGAGAATAGCGACCGCCCGGTCAATACCGACCGGGAGCCGCGCTGATCGCGGCCGACGGGGAACGATATTCGCCCGATGTGCCGGAGCCCCTTTTTGATGGTTCCAATATGCAATGCGGTCGAGAGGAGGGCAAGAAAGACCGGATTCCGGTCTGACGATTTCCTTTTCTCAGGTGCACTTTCAAAGTTAATCGCACACTGTTATAGTTGTCATAATCTACAGCGGGGGTCCTAGGGGAGGAACCACGGACCAGTGAGGAATTCCGGTACGGCCAATACTGAGGCCTAACCAATATTGACTGACCGGATGTTGATCGTGGTGGGGATGGAAGAGCGTTTAGAAAGTACGACGGATTCCGTCGACGTGTCTTTCGAGGTCACGGGTATCGTCAAGTGGTTTGATGCGGTCAAGGGGTACGGCTTCATCATTCCCGATGACGGACGAGAGGATGTGCTCGTCCACCTCTCATGCCTGAAGCAGGCAGGTCGAGATCTTCTGGAAGAAGGGACTACCGTCACATGCGAAGCTGTACGGCGTCCCAAGGGAAATCAGGCAATCCGGGTTATCGATGTCGATGATACGACAGCGGTGAAGTCTGCCGCCGGGCCTGCCCGTGCGATCAATCGTTCGCCTTCCTCAGGCGTCGTTCCGATCGGCGAATTCGAGATTGCCGTCGTGAAATGGTTTAATCGCGCCCGTGGATATGGGTTCGTCACGCGCGGCGAGGGGACGCCCGATATCTTCATCCACATGGAAACCCTTCGGAGGTTCGGACTGCGCGATTTGACGCCGGGGCAGGAAGTGAGGGTGCGTTTCGGAGAAGGTCCAAAGGGCCTCATGGTCGCTGAAATAGAGCCTGACGAGGAAAGCTGAGCGTTCCGTTTCGCTTCCCGTCCGTGCTATAGGGCCGCAGCCGAGTTTGCGGCCTTTTCCTTTCCGACGATATGCGTGGCCGATGTGAGCGAGACCGAAGACGATAACCCTCCCGAGGATTTTATCCTATCGACGAGCCGCGGGCCTTACACCACGCATAATGGGCCATTCTTCCACAAAGTGACGGCGAACGGCTTTGTCCACGGCGTGCGCGTGAAGAAGCGGCACTGCAATTCCCGTGGTATCACGCACGGTGGCATGTTGATGGCTTTTGCCGATGGATTGCTCGGCACGGCTGTCTGGCGGGAGACGCAGACCGTAGCGCTGACGGTCCGCATGAATTCGGACTTTCTTTCGTCGGCACGACCAGGTGAGTGGCTGGAAGGTACGGCGCGGGTAACGCGAGCGACCAGGTCGGTCGCCTTTTGCGAGGCCGAACTCTATGTCGGCAGCCGCCCCGTTCTCAAGGCGACTGGTGTCTTCAAGCTGATGCCAAGACACAAGAACATCGGGTAACTCGCTGAATGGTCGGGGCGGGGTGATTCGAACACCCGACCCTCTGCTCCCAAAGCAGATGCGCTACCAGGCTGCGCTACGCCCCGACATCCGCGTGAGCGGCGAGCATTGCCATACACCCGATGCGCTTCCTACCGCAACACTGCTTCCCAAAAGAAAGAAGCCCCCGCGGGACAGGGGGGCTTCCTTGATTGTTGGGGCGGGGGCCGGCGATCAGGCCGCCTTTGGTAAATCAATTCCGATTTCGCTGCGGTCGAGCCACCAGGCGCGGGCGGCAAGACGCTCGACGCTGTGCGCGGCCCAGACTATCGCGCCGTTGCGCGTAATGGGTCCTGCAAGATCGAGAACACACTCGATATCCAAGCTGTTGAAGCCTTGAGCGGCGAGGAGGGAGCTAGCGGTATCGCGGTCGAGATAACGGGGCGGAACGCTCATTTTCTGGAACTCCTCTGGCCTTGGGGTACGTTGCCTTGCATTCGCAGGTGCCGCTTCCGACCGCTTTTCCGGATAAGTCTTGCTCCTGCGATGGTCTTGTTATCGCTTGCAAATTCGTCTCTTTTGGGGCGATAAGAATAAGATTTCGCGACGTTCCCCATAAGTATGGGGATGAAGCCTCAAGGGGACTGAATTGGCACGCGCCCGTATCTACAAACCAGCCAAGACGGCCATGCAATCCGGCCGCGCCAAGACCAGAAAGTGGGTGCTCGAGTTTGAACCCGGCAGCGCACGCCGCGTCGAGCCGCTGATGGGCTGGACCAGTTCCGGTGATATGGACTCGCAAGTCACGCTTCGCTTCGACACCAAGGACGAAGCGATCGCCTATGCCAAGAAGCACGGCATCGAGTGTCAGGTGTTCGAACCAAAGACGCAGCGCCGATCCATCAAGGCCTATGCCGACAACTTCAAGTATGGCCGCCAGGATCTCTGGACTCATTGAGACGTTTTCCGTGAGGCCGTTTCCGGTCCCGTAGCTCAACCGGATAGAGCAACAGATTTCTAATCTGTCGGTTGCAGGTTCGAGTCCTGCCGGGATCGCCAATCCGTCACGCGTCGATTCCGAACTCCCGCAGTGCCGCCGTTTTCAATGACTGGCGGACGGAAGCGTAGCCCTTCCACGGGTCCTTTCTTCGGCGGGAGAATGCCGAGGAGACCGTGACTTCGTTTGCGGATTCGACATTTCCGAGACCTTCCCACGATACAGGCCATGCCACCGGCGCACCTTCCCGGGCGCGGGGTGAGTAAGGTGCGATTGCCGTCGAAGAGCGATCGTTCCGCAGATAATCGATGAAGACTTTTCCCTTTCGTTTCTCCTTCGACGACACGGCGACGTAGCGGCTTGGGTGAATCTCCGCCATGTGCCCGGCGACAGCCCGCGCAAAAGCCTTCACGATCGGCCATTCATGGCGTCGTATCAGCGGAGCGACGACGTGGATGCCCTTGCCGCCGGTGAGGAGGGGGAAGCTCTCTATGTCCAGTGCGTCCAGCATATCCCGTGTTTCGTGAGCGGCTTGGATGACCTCATCGAAAGGCAGGCCGGGGGCGGGGTCGAGATCGAAGACGAGCCGGTCCGGCCGTTCGATGGCGTCGATGCGCGATCCCCAGACGTGAAATTCGAGGACGCCCATCTGCGCGGCGGCGATGAGGCCTTTCTTTCCGTCGAGGTAGAGATATTCCTCCTTCTCCTTTGCGCCTTGTATCTCCATCGTGCGGAAACCGTCGCGGAGCCCCGCGCCCGCATGGCGCTGGAAGAAGCACTTCTTCTGCTGGCCCTCCGGACAGCGCACGAGGCTTACCAGCCGGTTCTCGACATGGGGCATCATCAACTCAGCCGTCTTTTGCAGATAGCGGGCGAGTTCGAGCTTCGTGACGTTCTGGTCCCTAAAGAGAACCCGGTCCGGGTGGGTGAGCCGGACACCGGCAATCTCCAGGGAATCCGATTGTTCCTTCATTTTCCTGCTCCGAGCGGAGGATCCATATTCAACGGGCGAAATGAAAAGTATTTCCGGCGAAGAATGTCCATTCTTTGCCATATTCCTGAGGTTTCCTCCGATAACGTAACCTGACCAAGGTTTAACTTGAGGGTGTCCGGAGCCTTCCGGATCATGGAAGCTTGAAAAGAGACTGCCGAGGGCGGCGACCCGCCGCCCGGAACGGTTTGTCCGCGAGGAGGAAACATGCGTCGCAATCATGCGGCCGCAGCGAGCGGCGGCGAAGCTTCACAATGGCTTGCGTTCATGCGCGCGGTCGCGTGGCTGGTGCTGGTCGCCGGCCTCGTATTCTCACTCGGTTCCGGCTACGCCATGGCCGAGGAGCCGATGGCCGATCCCTCGAAGCCCGATCCCGCTATCGAGGGGCAGCCCAACGAAGCTTCCGGCGCGGACCTCTATCAACGCGGCTTCTATCCCGAGGCGCTTGCCGAGTGGAAAAGGGCGGTTGAGGAGAACAGGGACGCGGGTGCCGCTTTCAAGCTCGCTGAGGAATATTTCGACGCCAAGGTCGTCGAGCGCGACCTCGCCACCGCGATCAAGTACTACACCCTCGGTGCTGAATGGGGCGATATGCGCGCGCAGATGGATCTGGCGACGCTGTTCGACAAGGGTTGGGGCGTGCCTCAGGATATGGCACGCGCCGCGAAATGGTACGAGGCGGCTGCAAAGCAGGGGCTCGCGAGTTCCCAATACAACATCGCCACGATGTACGAGGACGGCATCGGTGTGGAGCCGGACAAGGTGCGCGCCTACATGTACTACCAGCTCGCCATTGAGGGTGGATTCCCGAAATTCGCGACCGAAGCGCTTGAAGGACTTGCGGCGGAAATGACTCCGGTGGAGATCAAGGAGGCGACCAAGATGGCACGGGCCTTCGTGCCGCAGACCCGGGCGGAAAGCGCGGAAGAGATGAAGGTCACAGCCGAAGCGCTCGAAGGTCCTGCCGAAGCGGCGCAATAACCTGGTGCGGTCGAAACTGCGACAAGGCCCCGGCCCGAGCGCCGGGGCTCTTGTTTTGGCGCGCATCGGCTCAGCAGCTTCGCTATCATGCTCCTTACGACGAACGAGGAGGCGCTATGACGGATGTCTGGTCGAACTGGTCGGGCTGGGTGAAGGCCTGGCCGAAGGCGCTGGCGGCGCCTGCGACCGAGGAAGAGGTGGCCGGGGTCCTGAAAACCGCCGCCGCACCCGTGCGGGTCGCTGGGCGAGGTCATTCCTTCACACCGCTGGTTGAGAGTGACGGAACGCTCGTGACCATATGGGGGCTTGCAGGCGTCATCGATCACGACGAGAAGATGCAGACGGCGCGGATCAAGGCGGGCACGACAATCCGGGATCTGGGGCCGGAGCTGTTCGAGCGTGGCCTTGCGCTGATCAATCAGGGAGATATCGACCGGCAGGCGATTTCTGGCGCGGTCGGTACCGGTACGCATGGCACGGGCGGCGCACTTGGTTCAATTTCTTCTGCGGTGACGGGCTTTCGTCTCGCGACGGTGGATGGCGATATTCTCAACTGCAATGCGAACGAAAACACGGACGTCTTTGATGCGGGCCGCGTGAGTTTCGGCAGTCTCGGGGTCATGACCGAGATCACGATGAAGTGCCGCCCGGTCTATGCTCTGGAAGAAGAGGGCGGGCGAATGCCTCTCGATGAGGTTCTTGCGAAGGCCGAAGAGTTTCGCGACAGCAATCGTCATTTTGAGTTTTTCTGGTTTCCCTTCGCCAACGATGCCCTGGTCAAGTTTCTGCGCGAGACGGATGAAGAAGCGCGGCCCCGGCGCCGCAAGCCGGACGGAGAAATGTCGGCGGGCGACAAGACGATGCTGCGCGCCTGCGAAGTTTCCCGATACCTGCCGTTCCTGCGTGGGCCGTTGCAGAAGTTTCTTACTTCGGCGAGCGGGTCGCGTTATGCGGGCGGTGTATCGGAAGACGGAGAGAAGAAGACCAAGGCTCGCTGGTCGCATGACGCCTTTCCGAGCGACCGCAACGTGCGCTTCAATGAGATGGAATATGCTGTGCCCGCCGCGAAGGGGCCTGACTGCATCCGCGAGGTTGGCGCCTATATGCGCGACTGTGGCGTGAACTTCCTCTTCCCGCTCGAATTTCGCTATGTCGCGGCGGACGATGCCTGGCTGAGTCCCTTCTACCAGCGTGACAGCGTCACGATCTCGGTCCACCAGTACCACAAGCAGCCATACAAGGAGCTTTTCGCCGGTGTGGAAGCGATCTTCCGGCGCTACGAGGGGCGGCCACACTGGGGCAAGTTACATACGCTGGGTGCAGTGGATTTCGAAGCGCTCTATCCAAAGTGGGACGACTTTCAGCAGGTCCGCCGCCGTCTCGACCCGTCGGGTAAACTCCTCAATGCGCATCTGAAGCGCATTTTTGGCGAGGCCTAGTCCTCTTCGACGATGGCGACGACCTGACCTTCGGAGACGGCGTCTTCCTCCGTCACAAGAAGTTCGACGAGTTTGCAGTCCATCGGCGCGCTCACCGGGATTTCCATCTTCATGGATTCGAGGATGAGGATCGGATCGTCTTCCTCGATCCGGTCGCCGGGCTTCGTTTCGATCTTCCAGACTTTTCCGGTGATCTCGCTCTTCACTTCGACCGTTGCCATCTCTTTCTTCCTCCCGTCTTCCTACTTGCCGCCCGCAATCGCCACGGACTTGATCAGCGCCCAGACGGGCATGCCTTTCTTGAGGCCGAGGAGTCGCGCAGCGCGGCCGGTGACAAGCGCATGGATTGCCGCACCGCGATCCCTCGTTTCGAGTGTGACGCTCACCTGGCCGGCGCTCGCGTCTTCAATCAGGCGGATCGTCCCCTCGATCACGTTCTGAATGCTGAGATTGGACGGTGCAGCGGTCGCAAGCGCAACGTCTTTCGCGCGGAGACGCAGGCGGACCGGCGTGCCTTCGGGTGAGACGAGCTTCGAGACAACGAGACGGAATCCTTCGCCACCGACTTCCGTCAGCCCGTCCGCATCGTCGTGGCGCAGGACTTTGGCGTCAAGAATAGTGCCTGTGCTGTCGTCTTCCGCCTCGCCCAGGATCAGGTTCTGCACGTCGAGCCTGTTCAGCACTTCGCCGACGCCCCCCTTTGCCGCGATGCGACCGCCGTGAAGCACGATCACTCGATCCGCGAGGCGAACGATCTCGTCGATATTGTGGCTGACGAAGAGGACGGGCAGGCGGAGCCGTTCATGCAGCGCTTCAAGGAATGGCATGATCTCTCGCCGTCTGCGAATGTCGAGACTTGCGAGCGGCTCGTCCATTAGCAGTAGGCGTGGTGCTGAGAGAAGCGCGCGGCCGATGGCGACGCGTTGAGCCTCGCCGCCTGAGAGGCTTGCCGGATGGCGTTCGAGCAGGGGAGCGATGCCCAGAAGCTCGATCACTTCTGCACGCGACGCCGGTGCGCCGGGTCCGCGCCGCTTCGCGCCGTAATCGAGATTGGCGGCGACGGTCATGTGCGGAAAGAGCCGCGCCTCCTGAAAGACGTAGCCGATGTTCCGTTTTTCAGGCGGCAGCGAGATGCCATCCGCCGTATCGATGAAAACTTCGTCACCAAGCGCGATCCGCGCCTTGTCGGGCCGATTGAGTCCGGCAATTGCCTGCAGCGCCATAGTCTTGCCCGCGCCCGAAGGCCCGATGATGCCGGTAACGCCGGGCGGTGCTTCGAAGGATACGTCCAGCGAGAAGCCGCCCGCGCGCCGCTCGATGCTGGCGGTGAGCGCGATCATGCGGGTGCCTCCGCCTGACGGCCTTGAATCCGGCGCCGCATGCGGGCGGCGAAAATTTCGGAGGCAGCAAGTGCACCGATGGCGAGCAGAATCGAGAGGATGAGGAGACGCAAGGCGCGAATCTCTCCGTCCGGCGATTGCAGGGCGCTATAGAGGGCGATGGGCAGCGTCTGCGTTTCGCCTGGAATATTGGCGACGAAGGTGATGGTTGCGCCGAACTCGCCGAGTCCGCGGGCGAAGGCGAGCAGCATTCCGGTCACGAGGCCCGGCAGGATGAGCGGCAGGGTGACACTGATGAAAGTATCGAGCCTCCCCGCTCCGAGCGTCCGCGCCGCCTGTTCGAGCCGTGTATCGACCGCGTCGAAGGAAAGCCGGAGCGCGCGAACGAGAAGTGGAAAACCCATGATGGCAGCGGCAAGCGCCGCGCCCTTCCAGTTGAAGGCGAGGGTGAAGCCGAAGGTCTCGTTAAGCCACCCACCGACGAGGCCCCGGTTACCGAAGGCAAGGAGAAGGAGATAGCCCGTGACGACCGGTGGCATGACGAGTGGCAGGTGAACGGCGAGATCGAGCGCGAACTTGCCGGGGAAATTCCGCCGCGACAGTGCCCATGCGATGAGGAGACCCGGCGGCAGACTAATGACGGCGCCCACGAGCCCCGTCTTGAGCGAGAGCCAGAGCGCTTCGGCTTCGGCGGGTGAGAGGGTGAGGTCCGGCATCGGCCTTCAGTTGACGGGAGTGTCGAGCGGCGTAAAGCCAAAACGGGCGAATATCTTCGATGCCTTGCTGCCGGACATGAAGGCGAGGAACTCGCGCGCGGTATCGTTCTCCTGTGCCTCGATGAGGGCGATCGGATAGCGCACGGGTTCGTGCGATCCCTCGGACAGCGCGTCCACGATGATGACGTCGGAGGATATCTGCGCATCGGTGCGGTAGACGATCCCGGCTCGCGCCTCGCCGCGCGCGACCCAGGCGAGGGCGGTCCGCACATCGTCGCCCGCGATCACATGCGGTGCGACGCCGTCCCAAAGGCCGAGATGGATGAGGGCTTCCTTCGCATAGATACCGGCGGGCACGCCATCGGGATTGCCGAGCGCGAGCCTGCCGCCGCCCAGCGCATCGGTGAGGTTGCCGCCGTCTGCAAAACGGTAATCGAGCGGTTCGTCCTTCGGGGCGACCAGCACGAGGTCGTTGCCGAGAATATCCTTGCGTGTCTCGGGTGCGAGGAGGCCCTGTTCCTCGATGCGGTCCATCCAGTCGAGATTGGCGGAAAGGAAAAGGGTAGCAGGTGCGCCTGCCTCGATCTGCTTTGCGAGCGTCGATGAACTCGCGAAGACGGTCGTCACCTCGCAATACGTTTCCGCGGTGAAAGCGCGGGCGACTTCCGTCAGCGCGTCCGTCGTGCTGGCTGCGGCATAGACCGATACGGGATCGCAGGCGAGGGCAGGGCCAGTGGCGAGGCTGAAAAGCGCCACGAGCGGCAGCAGGAGGGGACGCATGTTCTTCATCTAGCCCTCCGCCTTCCCCATCCGCTCGAAACCCGCTTCGAGGTCGGCAATCAGATCGTCCACATCTTCGAGGCCCGCATGCAGGCGAAGGATCTGTCCCTCCGCCGTCCATTCGGTCGCGGTTCGCATCTTCTTCGGATATTGCGGAATGATGAGGCTTTCGAAGCCGCCCCACGAATAGCCCATGCCGAAGAGTTCGAGATCATCGAGGAAGGCGGCGAGCGCCTTTTCCGTGCAGGGCCTCAACTCGATCGAGAAGAGGCCGCTCGCACCAGTGAAGTCGCGTTTCCAGATTGCATGGTCGGGATGATCGGGCAGGGCAGGATGGATCACCTGCGCAACTTCCGGCCGCTTGCCGAGCCATCGCGCGAGCGCGAGACCCGTTTCCATGTGCCGTTCGAGTCTCACCGAAAGCGTCCGCAACCCACGTAATACCAGGTAGATATCGTCCGGCCCGGCGCATTGGCCGAGGGCACCGTGATCGGCAAGCGTCTCCTTCCATGCGGCTTCCGTCGAGGTGATGGCTCCCATCATCACGTCGGAATGGCCGCAGAGATATTTCGTGACCGCCTGTATCGACAGGTCGGCGCCGTGTTCGAAGGGCTTGAAGTAGAGCGGCGAAGCCCAGGTGTTGTCGACCATTACGATGGCGCCTGCGCGGTGCGCCGCCTCGGAGATCGCGGGCAGATCCTGCACCTCGAAAGTGACGGAGCCGGGGGATTCCGTGAAGACCACCGCCGTTTCCGGCCGCAGGAGCTTTTCGATGCCAGCGCCGATGCACGGATCGTAATATTCGACATCAACGCCATAGCGCTTGAGCACGTTGTCGCAAAAGTTGCGAGAGGGCTGGTAAGCGCTGTCGGTAATGAGCAGGTGGTCGCCCGCCTTCAAATGCGCGAGCAGCGCCGTGGTGACGGCGGAAAGGCCAGATGAGGTTAGCACCGTCCGGTACCCACCTTCGAGTTCGGCGATGGCGTCCTGCAGCGCGAATGTCGTGGGCGTCCCCCGGCGGCCATAGGTCACGGGCTGGGCGCGGGTCTTGACGGCCTCCAGCGTCGGATAAAGCACAGTCGAGGCATGATAAACTGGCGGATTGACGATGCCGAAATTCGCTTCCGGATCGCGCCCGGCGGTGACGATCAGCGTATCCTGCTTCTTCTTGTTCATCCGTCTTCCGGCCTGTCGAGACGTGGCGATGGCATGTCTCCGCGCATTTAAGGGTAAAACCCCCGGCAAAGTAAAATCGGCGCGATTGTATGCCTGCAAAAGGCCCCAAGGGTTTGCGTGACCGGTTATGGGGGGTAGTCTCAGCGAATCGAGACCATCCCGCCTTCTTCCTTCAAAGGGACCCCAATGAAGAATCCCCTGGTCGCCCTTCTGGTGGGCATCCTGATCGGTGTCGGCGGCCTCTATTTCTTCCTGCCCTACGATCCGCTGTCGCTCGGTAGCGGCCAGGTTGATACGTCATCCCCCGCCGCCGGTGATGGGCAGGAGCGGGCGTCGGCGGGCGACACGCTCCGCCGTGTCAAGCAGCGCGGTTTTCTCCAGTGTGGCGTCAGTCAGGGCCTGCCTGGCTTCTCGAACCCGGACGAGCGCGGCAACTGGTCCGGCATCGACGTCGATTTCTGCCGTGCGATCGCGGCCGCCATTTTCGGGGATGGAAGCAAGGTGCGTTTCCGTCCGTTGTCGGCGAAGGATCGTTTCACTGCGCTTCAGTCCGGCGAGATCGATATTCTTTCGCGCAACACCACATGGACCATGTCGCGAGATACTCAGCTCGGCTTCGACTTCGTGGGTGTGACCTATTACGACGGCCAGTCCTTCATGGTACGCAAGGCGGCGGGCATCACCTCCACGAAAGATCTGGCGGGTGGAACAATCTGCACGGAGACCGGCACAACGACCGAACTCAATCTCGCCGACTATTTCCGCAGCCGTGGTCTTTCCTACAAGGTTCTTTCCTTCGAGAAAAACGACGAGGCCATTGTTGCCTATGATCGCGGGCGCTGCGATGCCTATACGACGGATGCCTCCGGCCTCTATGCGCAGCGCCTGAAGTTGACGGACCCGGACGCCAACATGGTCCTTTCCGACATCATTTCGAAGGAGCCGCTTGGCCCTGCCGTACGGCAGGGCGATCCGCAATGGGAGGATATTGCGCGCTGGACGCTCAACGCCCTTCTCAATGCCGAAGAACTCGGCGTTACTTCTGAAAATGTCGACGAGATGCTTGTGAGCGACAATCCGCGGATACGGCGCCTGCTGGGCAGGGAGGGCGCTTATGGCGAGGCGGTCGGTCTCGGGCCGGATTGGGCGGTTCACGCGATCCGCGCGGTCGGAAACTACGGGGAGATGTTCGAGCGCAATGTCGGCACGGAAACGCCGCTCGGCATCAAGCGCGGCCTGAACGCGCTCTGGAACGAAGGCGGCGTGCAGTATGCGCCGCCGGTACGGTAGGCACATGAGCATGGGGCAGGGGCAGAAGCGACCCAGAGCAGCGTTTGGCTGGTATAATCCGCGCGTCCGGTCGGTCTTCTATCAAAGCGTGGTTCTTGTTTCCGTCCTCGGCATCGTCTGGTTCTTCGCCGCGACCGCGCAACACAATCTCGAACGTCTCAATATCTCTTCAGGTCTCGGCTTTCTCGATACGACGGCCGGTTTCGGCATCATTCAGACGCTGATCCCCTATAGCGAACAGTCTAGCTACGGACGTGCCTTTCTCGTCGGTCTCCTCAACACGCTCGTCGTTGCCGTTATCGGTATTGTGCTTGCGACGCTTCTCGGTTTCTTCGTCGGTATCGCGCGATTGTCACGCAACTGGCTGATTGCCAAACTCGCCGCCGCTTATGTCGAGATCATGCGGAATATTCCGCTGCTGTTGCATCTCTTCTTCTGGTACTTCGCCGTGCTGCGGCCGCTGCCCGGACCG
Source organism: Parvibaculum sp. (assembly GCA_017642695.1). Lineage (GTDB taxonomy): Bacteria > Pseudomonadota > Alphaproteobacteria > Parvibaculales > Parvibaculaceae > Parvibaculum. The sequence goes on from JAEPQD010000002.1 coordinate 1,104,936, forward strand.
GAAAACAGCCTGACGCCTTTCGATGGCGTTTATCTCAACAACCGTGGGCTTATCCTCCCGGCGCCTGTCTTCGACGGTAGCGCGGTTTACTTCTTCGCGAGCATCGTTCTGGCACTTGTCGGTAGTGCGTTCCTGATCCGCTGGTCAAAGCGGAGACAGATTGCAACCGGGCAGTTATTCCCGGCCTGGCGTACGGCCATCGGGCTCGCCGTTGCTCTTCCCGCCCTTGTCTGGCTTGTGGCAGGGCGGCCATTCGAGCTCGAATTCGCGGTGCGGGATGCCTTCGACTACACGGGCGGCATGCGGCTCCTGCCGGAGTTTGTTGCGCTGGTGCTTGGCCTCACGCTCTACACGGCAGCCTTCATCGGTGAGATCGTTCGTGCGGGCATCCAGTCTGTCAGCAAGGGCCAACGCGAGGCGGCCGCCGCGCTCGGCCTCAAGGACAGCACGACGCTCCGTCTCGTCGTCATTCCGCAGGCGCTCAGGCTCATCATCCCGCCGCTCACGAGCCAGATTCTGAACCTCACCAAGAATTCCTCGCTCGCGGTTGCCATCGCCTATCCGGATCTCGTCGCGGTTTTCGCAGGTACGGTTCTCAATCAGACCGGGCAGGCAATCGAGGTCATTGCGCTCACCATGGCGGTCTATCTGACGCTCAGCCTTCTGACCTCGCTCGCGATGAACTGGTACAACGCGCGCATCGCGCTGAAGGAGCGGTAAGTCATGGCAATGGAGGATGTGACAGGCCGCCCACCGCCCAAGAACGCCATGCCGATATCACCCATCGGCTGGGCGCGGCGCAATCTCTTCTCGAGCGTCGGCAACACGATCCTGACGTTGCTGTCGCTCTATCTGCTCTGGCTGCTTGTTCCGCCGTTCGTCGACTTCACTATCTTCAGTGCGGTCTGGACAGGAACGACGCGCGAGGCCTGTCTCGTACCCGATGCGGGAGCGTGCTGGCCGTTCGTCTGGGCGAACATCGACCAGTTCATCTATGGACGATACCCGCCGTCGGAAATCTGGCGGGTAAATCTTACCTTTGCGCTCGGCGCGGCGGTCATCATTCCGATGCTTATTCCCGGTCTCCCGGCGCGCAAACTGAATCTCGTCTTCCTGCTGGTCGTCTACCCGCTGGTTGCGCTGGTGCTGCTCGCCGGTGACAGGCCGGGCCTGCCGCCGGTTCCTACCAGCGAGTGGGGCGGCCTTCTTGTCACGCTCGTCGTTGCGATCACCGGCATCGTCGCGTCGCTTCCGCTTGGAGTGCTGCTTGCACTCGGGCGCCGATCCGACATGCCTGCGATCCGTATGCTCTCGATCATCTTCATCGAATTCTGGCGCGGTGTACCGCTCGTTACCGTACTCTTCATGGCGAGCGTGATGCTGCCACTCTTCCTGCCAGAAGGCTTCAGCCCCGACAATCTCCTGCGCTGTCTCGTCGGTGTTGCGCTCTTCTCCTCGGCCTATATGGCGGAGGTCGTGCGCGGCGGGTTGCAGGCAATTCCCGCCGGCCAGTACGAAGCGGCCCGTGCTGTCGGGCTCACCTACTGGCAGGCGATGATGCAGGTGGTGCTACCCCAGGCGCTGCGTCACGTCATTCCCGGCATCGTCAACACCTTCATCGGCCTCTTCAAGGACACGACGCTTGTGTTGATCGTCGGGCTTTTCGACCTGCTCGGACAGGTCCGTGCGCAGCTCAGCGATCCGAACTGGACCGTGCCGCAGGGCGCGCTAACCGGCTACATTTTCGCTGCGCTGGTCTTCTGGGCTTTCTGTTTTGGTATGTCGCAATATTCGAACTTCATGGAGCGCCGGCTCGATACGTCGCGCGAGCGGTAGGAGAACACCGATGTCCAATGGCAGCGAAGCCCCGGCGAAACGTCTCAAGGTCTCCGACAAGGTGATGATTGAGATGAAGGGCGTGAACAAGTGGTTCGGCGACTTTCATGTGCTGAAGGATATCGACCTGACGGTGAACGAAGGTGAGCGCATCGTCATTGCGGGTCCTTCAGGTTCAGGAAAGTCGACGCTCATCCGCTGCATCAATCACCTGGAACCTCACGACGAGGGCGGCATCGTCATCGACGGCGTCGAGCTGACGGATGACCTGAAGCGCATCGACGAGGTACGCCGCGAAGTCGGCATGGTGTTCCAGCAATTCAACCTGTTTCCGCACATGACGGTCCTGGAGAACTGTACGCTGGCGCCGCTCTGGGTACGCAAGATGCCGGAAGCGGAAGCGCGCGAGCTTGCGATGAAGTATCTGGAACGCGTGCAAATTCCCGAGCAGGCGAACAAGTATCCGGGCCAGCTTTCGGGCGGCCAGCAACAGCGCGTCGCTATCGCCCGCGCGCTCTGCATGAACCCGAAGATAATGCTCTTCGATGAACCGACCTCGGCGCTTGATCCTGAAATGATCAAGGAGGTCCTCGACGTCATGGTCGAACTCGCGGAGGAGGGGATGACCATGCTCTGCGTGACACATGAGATGGGGTTTGCCCGCGAGGTCGCGAACCGCGTCGTCTTCATGGATGAGGGCGAGATTATCGAGGAGGCGCCGCCGGAAGACTTCTTCAACGCGCCGAAGAACGAGCGCACGAAGGAATTCCTCGCGCAGATCCTCGCGCATTGACGTTCAGTCCAGTTCCTCCAGCTCGGCTTCCTCCTGTGCAAAGGGCGTGAAGCCCATGCGCTGGTAGAGCGGTAGTGCGCGCGGATGGTCCAGCGTGCAGGTCTGTACAATGAGCCGGTTGGGATTTCGGCCCCACGCGGTCTGTATCGCTTCGCGCAGCAAGAAACTGCCGAGGCCTGAGCCTACATGTTCCGGCATCACGCCCAGAAACGACAGTTCAACGCGTGGCATGGAACGGAAATCGAGTTCGAAATATCCGGCGGGAACGCCGCCGCAATAGAGCACGTAGATCTCGACGTCCTCATGCTGAACGATGCCGGCGAGAGTCTCGTCGGAGAGCCGCTTCCGATTCACCCAGACATAGTCGCGCCCGACGGCGTCGTAGAGATAGCGGTAGAAATGGACGGGCGGGTTCTCCGCGCGCATCAGCGCATATTTGCCCATCGGTCGAGGGCAAGGCGGCAGACGCGGCTCTGCCGTCATTTCGAGATGGGTGACAGTGGTCTTGTGTTTCTTCCCCATGCCCGGTTCGCCAGCGCTTCCTCAGACCTCTACGGGCATCTCCGCAACCGCCCCCCATTCGGCCCATGAGCCATCATAGACGGGAACCTGCGGCTTGCCGAGAACGGCGAGCCCGAGGGCAAGGATAGAGGCGGTCACGCCAGAGCCGCAGGTGGTGACCACCGGTTTTCCGAGATCGATCCCGGCCTTTTCATAGAGAACTCTTAGTTCGTCGGGCTTCTTCATCGTGCCGTCAGCGTTGATGAGGGCGCTCGCCGGAAGGTTGAGGCTGCCGGGAATATGTCCGCCGCGCAGGCCCGGCCGGGGCTCCGGCTCCTTCGCGCAGAAGCGTTCCGCGCTCCGTGCGTCCAGCACCTGTTCGTTGCACGTATCGATGTTGTGGAGCATCGCCACGCGGTCGCGGATGAGGCCGGTGTTCCGTCGTGCGGTGAAGTGGCGTGCGGAGGCACGCGGGCGCATGTCGTCGAGCGGCCGGCCTTCAGCTCTCCACTTCTTCAGACCTCCGTCGAGCACGACGACATCGTCATGTCCCATCACACGGAACATCCACCAGACGCGCGCCGCGCTGAAGAGCCCGGCACCATCATAGACGACCACGCGGTTGCCGTCGCCGAGGCCCATGGCGCGCACGCGCGAGGAGAATTTCTCCGGGCTCGGCAGCATGTGCGGATAGGGGCTTTCCAGGTCGCAGATTTCGTCGATGTCGAAGAAGACGGCGCCCGGGATGTGTTCCTTCTCGTATTCCGCCTTCGCGTTCCTCTGTGTCTGCGGCAGATACCACGAGGCATCCACCACACGGACATCCGGCGCGTCGAGGTGCTCCGCCAGCCATTCTGTCGTTACCAGCGGGGAGGAGGCCTCATACATTGCGTCGTCTTTCCTCGTTCGGAAAACCAAAGCTGGAAATTACAGCCAGTCGGGATAGGGCAGGTTCTTTTCCTTCAGGAAGGAAGGATTGAAGAGCTTGCTCTGATAGCGCGTCCCGTAGTCGCAGAGGACGGTGACGATAGTGTGTCCGGGCCCCATCTCCTTCGCGAGGCGGATTGCGCCGGCGACGTTTATGCCGCTCGATCCTCCGAGGCAAAGACCTTCCTCCTTCAGAAGATTGAAGACGATCGGCAGCGCTTCCTCGTCGGGAATCTGGAAGGCCTGGTCGATGGGGGCATCCTCGAGGTTTGCCGTGATGCGGCCCTGGCCGATGCCTTCCGTGATGGAAGTGCCTTCCGATTTCAGTTCGCCATGCTTGTAGAAGTGGTAGAGCGCGGCGCCCATCGGATCGGCAATGCCGATCTGCACGTTCCGGTTCTTCTCTTTCAGCGCCATGCCGGTGCCCGCGAGCGTGCCGCCCGTGCCGACGGCGCAGATGAAGCCGTCGACCTTGCCGTCCGTCTGCTTCCAGATTTCAGGGCCGGTGGTTTCGATATGCGCCTGACGGTTCGCGACATTGTCGAACTGGTTCGCCCAGATAGCGCCGTTCGTTTCCTTCGCGGCTAGCTCCTCGGCGAGGCGGCCGGAATATTTCACGTAGTTGTTCGGGTCCTTGTAGGGCACCGCAGGAACCTCGATCAGCTCCGCGCCGCAGAGCCGGAGCATGTCCTTCTTCTCCTGGCTCTGCGTCTCGGGGATCACGATCACAGAGCGAAAGCCGAGCGCGTTGCCGACCAGCGCGAGGCCGATACCGGTATTTCCCGCCGTCCCTTCCACGATCACGCCGCCGGGCTTCAGCGCGCCGCGCGCCACGGCATCCTTGATGATGTAGAGCGCCGCGCGGTCCTTCACCGACTGGCCCGGATTCAGGAACTCGGCCTTGCCGAGAATCTCGCACCCTGTTTCTTCGGAGGCGCGCTTCAGGCGAAGCATGGGTGTGTTGCCGATCGAATCGACGAGGCCGTTCTTGATGTCCATGGGGGCTTCGTTCTTCTGTTCTTCAAGGAATGGAGACCGCGCCGGAGGGCCCTGCGCGCAATGGAACATACGGAGGGGGGTGGCCGGGTTCAAGGAGGGAACGCAAAAGGCGGAAGCTCAGACGATGCTTTCTTTGTTGAGCATAAGCCATTGAATCAAAAGAATTGTCTTGGTGTCACGGATGCGACCGTCGAGTGTTGCGGCATGGGCCTCTGCGAGAGGTACAACTACCGCCCGGATATCCTCGTGCTCGTGGGCGAGCCCGTGAATCCCGCCAACGCCCGAAAGGTCGGCCTCACCGACGAAGAGATGCGCCCGCTCGCCATAGCCACCGGGAGAGGACCAGACAGTGGTAAGCGGATGGACCGCCGTCAGCTTGCAACCCGCTTCCTCCTCCGCCTCGCGCCTTGCCACGTCGTCGGGTTCCTCGCCTTCTTCCTGCACGCCCGCCACCGCTTCGAAGAGCCAGGTTGCCTCCTCCCAGACGAGACCGCAGGTTCGGAACTGCTCGATCAGGGCCACGGCGTCGCGTTTGCGGTCGTATGGCAGCACGTTCACGACTTCGGCGATCGTATAGACGTCCCGTGTCACCTCGTCCGACCATTCGCCGTCGAAGCGCCGGTGACGGAAGACAAAACGCTCGAGCTTGCCCCAGCCCTTGCCGATGAGGTCGCGTGAACGAAGGTCGACGTCGGCAAGACTGCGCGGCGTCGGGACGAGACGGGATTCCATGGAAAGCTCCGGTTGGTGGGCGGACGAGCTTAGCAGCCGTCTCCGCCAACCGCTATTCTGGTGCGCTATTGCCGGGCGAGGGTCAACTGCGTCACGTCGATATTGCCGGCGCGGAAACCGGCTTCGCAGTAGGAGAGGTAGTATTCCCACATGCGGCGGAAGCGTTCATCGAAGCCCTGCGCGTTTATGTCGGGCCAGGCGGCGCGAAAGCGTTCGCGCCAGAGCTTCAGTGTTTCGGCATAGTCGAGCCCGAACTCAAGATTGCCCGCCCAGGTGAGCCCGGCTTGCGCCACCTGCTGGCGCAGTGCGGCGGGCGAGGGCAGCATGCCTCCGGGGAAAATGTAGCGCTGGATGAAATCGGCGCGCTTGCGGTAGCTGGCGAAGGAGCGGTCTGCGATGGTGATGATCTGCAGGCCGGCCTTGCCGCCCGGTTTCAGGCATTGACGGATCTTGGCGAAATAGTCCGGCCAGTATTCCTCACCCACCGCCTCGAACATTTCGATGGATGCGATACGGTCGAACTTTTCGTCCACGTCGCGATAGTCCTGATAGCGGATGTCTACCTTGTGGGAGAGCTGCTTTCTCTCCATACGCTCGCGCGCGAAGGCAAGCTGCTCCTTGCTGATGGTGATGCCGGTGACGCGGCAACCGATCTCGCTCGCGGCATATTCCGCGAAACCTCCCCAGCCGCTGCCGATTTCGAGCAGGTGGTGTTCGGGCCTGAGGTCGATGCGTTCCGCGAGTGAGCGGTACTTGTTGATCTGCGCTTCGGAGAGGTCCTGCCCCGGATGCTCGAAACGCGCCGACGAATAGGTCATGGTCGGGTCGAGCCAACGCCGGTAGAAGCTGTTTCCGAGGTCGTAGTGATATTCGATATTGCGCTTCGAGCCACGCTTCGAGTTCCGCCGGAGCAAGTGGCCGAGCCGGGACACGAAACGGGCGCCGGGAATTCCCTTCAACTTGTCTTGCAGGGCCTCCCCGTTGCGCAGGAAGAACTGCAGAAACGCGGTCACGTTGGGGCTGTCCCACATGCCGTCGAGAAAGGCTTCCGCGGCGCCGAGGTCGCCGCTTGCGACGAAGCGCCGGGTGAGGCCGAAGTCGCGAATGATCATTTCCGCATTTTCGCCGGGCTCGCTGCCGCTGAAGCGCAGGCGCCGTCCGTCCGGCAGAACGATCACCAGGCTGCCGCGTCTTATATTGAGGAGCGCGCGGAACGCCATGCGCGCAAGCCGGGGAATGCCTGCGATCTTCGAGACATTCGCGGGCGTCACATCGAGACTGTCGGCGACGGCTCCGTCAGTATGCATGCCGTCAACGGAGATTTGGGTCATGCAAGCCTCCCTGCGTCAGCTCCCCGACTATAGCGGCAGGGTGCCCGAACCCACAATCGGGTTTGTACCTGGAGATACGCGCAGGAGGCGGTTCCGGTTCAATGTCCCGGGGCCCCGGGGCTTTCATGGGGCCCCGCAGGTGTTAGTTTCAGCGTCCTCCCGAATTCCTCCTACTGAGTCGCTCCATGTCCGAGGCCCTGAAAACGACCGGCGAGCCGATGCTCCAGCCTGAGAAGGTGCTGAAGCAGGTATTCGGGTTGCCTTCGTTCCGCGGCCAACAGGCCGAAATCATCGGGCATGTCGTCGATGGCGGGGATGCGGTGGTGCTGTTGCCGACTGGCGCAGGCAAGTCGCTCTGCTACCAGATACCGGCGCTGTGCCGGCGGGGTGTTGCAGTCGTCGTTTCGCCGCTCATCGCGCTGATGCGGGACCAGGTGGAAGCGCTGCGCCAGTCCGGCGTGCGGGCGGCGGCGCTCAACTCGACATTGACGCCGGAGGAGGCGCGCAACATTCGCGACGCTCTCGCGGCGGGTGAGCTCGATCTTCTTTATGTCACGCCGGAGCGCCTCGCCGGCGACGGTTTCATGGGGTTGCTGTCGCGCGTTCCGCTCGCGCTCTTCGCCATCGACGAAGCGCATTGCATCAGCCAGTGGGGCCATGACTTCCGGCCGGAATATCTGCAGCTTGCAAGACTGAAGGAGCGTTTCCCCGGGGTGCCGCGTCTCGCTCTCACGGCGACGGCCGATCCGCAGACGCGCGACGATCTCATTCAGCGGCTGCAGCTCGACGATGCGCGCATCTTTTCCGCAAGCTTCGACCGCCCGAACATTCGCTACACCATCGTCCGCAAGGACAATGCGAAAGCGCAGCTTCGCGATTTCCTCAAGGCGCATGAGGGAGCGAGCGGCATTGTCTACTGCCTGAGCCGGAAGAAGGTCGAGGATACCGCCGAGTGGCTGACCGCGCAGGGTATTCAGGCGCTTCCCTATCATGCTGGTCTCGACCGCAGTGTGCGCGACAGACACCAGGATGCCTTCCTCAAGGACGAAGGGCCCGTCCTGGTCGCTACCATTGCTTTCGGCATGGGGATCGACAAGCCGGACGTGCGCTTCGTCGCGCATCTCGATCTGCCGTCGAGTATCGAAGCCTATTATCAGGAGACCGGCCGCGCGGGGCGCGACGGGTTGCCGTCCGACGCCTGGATGGCCTACGGCATGAGCGATGTTTCCCAGCGGCGGCGGATGATCGATGAAGGCGGTTCGCCGGAGGCGGTCAAGCAGGTCGAGCGGGCGAAGCTCGATGCGCTGCTTCATGTCTGTGAAACGGCCGATTGCCGGCGGCAGGCGTTGCTTGCGCATTTCGGCGAACAACACGAAGGCGCATGTGGCAACTGCGACGCCTGTCTCGATCCTGCGGAAATGTGGGACGGCACGGAAGCGGCGCGGAAGGCGCTGTCGGCAATCTATCGTACCGGGCAGCGCTTCGGCGCGGGCCACATCATCGATGTCCTGCGCGGCAACAGGACGGAGAAAGTCGAACGCAGCCGCCATGACGATCTGCCGACATTCGGCGTCGGCAGGGATATCGACCAGAAGGCCTGGCAATCGGTGTTCCGCCAGCTCGCAGCGCGAGGGATCATTTCCGTCGACCACACGGCTTATGGCGCGCTGAAGCTCGAGGAAAGCGCTAGGCCGGTCTTGCAGGGACAACAGCCGGTCGAGTTTCGGCGCGATCCTGTCCGGACGCGCCGGCAGAAAACCGCCGCGGCGGCGTCCGACCCGCTGGCCTCGCCTGAAGAGGAAGCCCTGTTCCAGTCGCTTCGCGCGGAGCGGTTGCGGCTCGCGCGCGAACAGGGCGTGCCGCCCTATGTGATCTTCCACGATACGAGCCTGCGCGAGATGGCCCGGCGGCGGCCCGCAAGCGTTTCCGACATGGGCGACATTCCCGGCGTCGGCGGCGCCAAGATCGCGCGCTACGGCGAAGCCTTTCTCGCCGTGATTGCCACGGCAGGCTGACGCGTGCTTCCCGAACTGTCTGAAAACAAAAAAGCTGCGGCGCGTTTCCGCGTTCCGCAGCAGCAAAGCTGGCTCCCCGGGCCGGATTCGAACCAGCGACCAACCGGTTAACAGCCGGTTGCTCTACCACTGAGCTACCGGGGAGCAGACCGGCGAAGCACCCTGAGGCGCCCGCCGATGAGCGCTGCGTATAGCAAAGACATTGGCCCCATGCCAGCCTAAATGTCTTGTTCTTGCCGCCTTTCGCGCTTATCTGGCATTCGGGTTCGGGCGTTTCGATGCCGTGAATTTTCTCAGGAGACCCGGGATTTATGGCGGCAGTACGATTCGGTGGCAGGACGATACGCATTCCCGGGCCGCCGCTCCTGCGGATCGTTGTCGGTTTGCTGCTCATCCTGGGCGGCATGGTGGGCTTTCTGCCCATTCTCGGCTTCTGGATGCTGCCGCTCGGAGTGCTTGTCCTCTCGGTTGATCTCCATCCCGTCCGCCGCCTCAGGCGGCGTATCGAAGTCTGGTGGGGCAGGCGGCGCCGGCGCAGCCCATCGGACGGCTAGTCGATTCCCAGCGAGCGGATCGGTCGCGCCAGCGCGAAGGGCAGGCCGCTCAGCAAGGCTTCCAGCATCCGCCGGTCCTGATAGTCCCCATTGAGCGATAGCCGTGGCAGGGCGTGGAGCCGTTTCGCATGTTGCGGGTGGATGACGCCCTTGCGTGTTGTCGTGGCAGAGCGGAAGCCGAGTGTTTCTGCCGTGGTGAAGTCCCGTTCGCCTGCAGATGCCGGATCGCCATAAGGATAGGAGAAATGCGCCGGTCGCCGTCCGAGTTCGGCTTCCATGCGCGTCAGTCCACGCTCGATGTCGAGCCGGGCATCATGCGTGTTCATGCCCGACTGCGCGAAGTGCTCCGCCGTGTGCGCCTCGATGCCTGCAAGCGGATGCGCGTCGAGCACCCGCACATCGTCCCATGTCATTGCGAGTTCGCGGGTCAGCGCGGCCATGTCGACGTCGTGTTCCGATGCGAGGCGGCGGACCTCCGCGCGCAGCAGTACTTCCGGCAGTGCACGCAGCGCCCAATAGACCTTGTTCCAGGCCGCCTGTTTTTCTTCTGTCGTCCTTGTCCAGAGGTCGAGGGCGCCGTCCGGCAGTTTCACCGCGATGGCGGTCGCATTGGCGATCGCCCGTTCGAGCGCCACCCACCAGATTTCCGCGTGACCATCCGGCAGCCCCGTCGTCAGGTAGACGGTGAAGGGCGTGTTCGTTCGTTCGAAGACGGGAAATGCCTCCGTCAGGTTGTCCTTGTAGCCGTCGTCCAGCGTGAACACGGCGAAGCGTTCCGAGCGGTCGCCCGCCTCGATGCGTGACACGGCCTCGTCAAGAGACAGGCAGCGGTATCCCTGTTCCCGGACGAACCCGATCGTCTCTTCCAGGAAGGTCGGCGTGATTTCGAGAATGCGGTTCGGCGCGAAGTCCGCGCCGTCGTCCGGCCTCACCCTGTGCAGCATGAAAATGACGCCCATGCCCGCGAGCGATTTTGGCGCGACCCGGCACGCGCCGCTCGCCTGTAAGGCGAGCAGGGCCTGTCCCATCAGGGAGGGTCTGGCAGTGCGGATGCGGGGCTCCTGAATCATCGGCGCCATTCTGCTTGGCAAAGGTTAACGCGAGGCAACTTGCATGGGCCTTGCAAAACAGGGGTGACACAGCAAGGCGCGTCCAGAATCGGGAACCGGTCGCGCGCGCCCTTGCCGGAAAGAACACTACAGCAAGGCGAGGCCCCTGATGACGCCGCTGACGCACGCATTCGACAAGCTCGATGGCATTTCTCTTCCTTTCAGTGGTGAAGAGACGAGAAAAAGCCAGGTTCCCGGCGGTTTTCAGACCAGCAGGCCGGAAATCCTGATCTCGGTCCATGATGACTTCGAACCGCTTAAGACGGTCTGGCAGGCGCTGGAGCGCAAGGGCGACGGCACGCCGTTCCAGACATATGCCTGGCTTTCGGCCTGGCAGCGCCATATCGGGACGAAGCAGGGCGTGATGCCCGCCATTGTCGTGGGATGGGACAACCGGGGGGGCGCTCTCTTCATCTTTCCGTTCGGCGTCGAACGCGGTCTGATCTGCAACCGGCTGGTCTGGCTCGGCGGCGAGATTTCCGATTATCACGGCCCGCTCCTGGCACGGGATTTCGCCCGTCATGTAAGTCCCGTGCAGTTCGGAATGCTCTGGGACGACATTCGCGACCTCCTGCCGACGCACCACATGGTTTCGCTCGGCCGCATGCCGGAACGTGTGGGTGATCAGGCCAACCCCTTCATGGCGCTGGGCGGCATGCGCCGTCACCCGAGCTCCGCACATATGACGATGCTGAAGGAGGATTGGGCGTCCTACTACGCCGAGAAGCGCTCCTCCGGCAGCAAGAAGCGCGACAAGCAAAAGCGCCGCAAGACCGAAGAACTTGGCGCGGTTGCATTCGTTTCGCCGGACACGGCCGAGGCGAAGCTCGCGACCCTCGAGGCGCTTGTCGCCCAGAAGTCCGTTGCCTTTCAGCGCATGGGCGTCACGAATTTCTTCGAGAAGCCGGGTTATCTCGACTTCTACCGCTCGCTTGCGACCGAGCCGGAAGCGGAAGGCCTTCTTCACCTGAGCCATCTCGACGTCGGCGGCGTCGTCACGGCGGCAAGCTGTGGCGTCAGCTTCGGTGGCCGCTATTATTATGTGCTCGCGAGCTACGACGAAAAGGCGGAAGCCGCACGCTTCGGTCCGGGTGTCATCCAGCTCATGGAGCTGATGCAGCACGCAACGGAGAACGGCCACACCGTCTTTGACTTCACCATCGGCGACGAATCCTACAAGGAGCAGTGGTGCGAGGTCGAAGTACCGCTTTTCGACTATGTCGAGCCCAACACGCTGGCGGGCTGGGCCGGTCTCGGACCCCGTGTCGCCTATCTCGAAGCTAAACGTTTCATCAAGCAGACCCCGGTACTTTGGAACGGGTTCACCCGGTTGCGGGCCGCTTTGGGCGCCCTGTCGGCGGCATTTCCCGCCCGGGCCTGAGGGTCGATTTGATGATTTCCGCCGTACTCCCGCAGCCTCTGAGAAAGATGGCCGGGCCGCTTCTTGCGCGTCTCGAAGACGGACACCTTGGTGGCGTTATCCGCGGTGCGGCTTTCGTCATGGGTATCCGCGTCGTGGGCGCGGCCATAGCGCTGTTGAGCCAGGTGTTGCTGGCGCGCTGGATGGGCGCGTTCGAGTACGGCGTGTTCGCCTATGTCTGGGTCTGGGTCGTCGTGCTTGGCATTGTCGTGCCCCTGGGTTTCGGCACCTCCGTCCTCCGCTTCATTCCCGAATACCGCTCCAGGGCCCGCTGGGCCCGTCTCGCTGGCTTCTTGCGTGCCTCGCTTGGTGTCGTGCTTGCGGTCAGCGCTATCACCGCCGCGCTCGGTCTCCTGCTCCTCTGGGCATTCCGCGGCCATATCGAGAGCTATTATTTCTGGCCGCTTGTCGTCGCGCTTCTCTGCGTGCCGGGCTTTGCCGTGACGGACTGGCAGGAGGGGGCCGCGCGCGCCTTCGGCTGGGTGAACCTGGCTTATATCCCGCCTTACATCATCCGGCCGCTCGCGATTGTTGCGGCTGCGGGAACCGTTCTCTTCTTCACCGGCAGCGCCACCGGCCTCCAGGTCACACTCGCGGCGCTCGTTGCTACCTTCGCCACCATGCTGGCGCAGCAGATTTTCTTCTCGCGCCGCGTCGGCCGCGTGGTGCCGTCCGCGAAGCCCGCCTATCACCTGAAGCATTGGGTCGCGATATCGACACCGCTCGTGCTCGTCGAGGGTCTCTATCTCCTGATGACGAACACCGACATTGTGCTGCTCGGCTATTTCGTCGATCCGGACGAGATCGGCGTCTATTTCGCCGCGACGCGTATTGCGAACCTCATGGCGTTCATCTTCTTCTCGATCAATGCGCTCGCCGTACCGAAATTCGCAGAGCTTCACGGCGCGGGCAAACGCGCCGAACTCCAGAGTTTCGTTCACGGGGTCACGCAATGGAATTTCTGGCCGACGCTTGCCGCGGGCCTCTTCCTGCTGCTCATCGGCAAGTTCGCGCTCGGCCTTTTCGGCGAGGGCTTCGATCGCGGCTATCCGCTGCTGGGTCTCCTGATGCTGGGCTTCCTTGCCCGCGCCGCAACGGGACCCACCGAATACCTTCTCAACATGACCGGCAACCAGAATGCCGTGGCGGTCGTCTATGGCGCAGCCTTTTTCGGCAATGTCGGACTCAACCTGTTGCTGATTCCGGCTTTCGGACTGATCGGTGCGGCAGTTGCGACGGCCATCTCCGTTCTGCTCTCGACGGTGTGGCTTGCCGTCATCGTCCACCGTCGTCTCGGCATCACCGCCTTTGTATTCGCACGCGGACGCGGTAACGCGCTCGCCACCGCCTGAGGAAGACCAACCCATGACCGACGTTCGGCAACCCTTCTTCTGGCGCAGTCCTCCGGAGGCCGGTGGAACCGGGGGCGAGCTTACGGTGGTGACGCTTGAATATGCCGCACGCTATCTGCGCGACGATCCCCCGGATGCCGATGTTGTTATCCTCGAAAGTGCGGACGCCCTCAGTCCCTATCGCGTGCAAATCGACGAGCTTGCCGCCGCTTCGGCGGACACCAACAGCCAGTTCGAATATGTCACGCTCAGCGCTGCGATGGAGCATCTGCGGGGCGGGGAAACCGTTCGCGTTGCGCTTTTGTGGAGCGATGCGGATGAAAACGGCAAACGCGTTCTGACGGGCCTCGTTCCCTATCGTGTCTCGTCTGGTTTCTTTGGTCTGCCGAAGCCCGTCTGGCGCGTCTGGCGGCATATTCACAGCTACATCTCGACACCTGTTCTGCGCAGCGGTCATGAGCGGCTGGCGCTCCGCCGCTTTCTCACGCTTGCCGACATGTCCGGTGCGGCATTCGTCGAATTTCCGATCTTTCATGCCGGCAGTGCCTTTGCCGACGCGCTGGAAGATGTCGCCGGCCGGCAGGGTCGTCATGTTGCCGAGACAAACGCTCATGAACGCGCCTTTCTCCAGTCGGATCTCTCCGGGGACGCCTATCTCTCTGCTCACATCCGCAAGAAGAAGCGCAAGGAATTCAACCGGCTCTGGAACAGGCTCGCCGAACTCGGCGAACTCCGCTTCGAGGCGCATGACGGCGGCACGAATCCGTCGTCATGGATAAGACTTTTTCTCGATCTCGAGGCGCGGGGCTGGAAGGGCAAGCGCGGCACGGCGCTCAAGGCTGATCCCGGTCAGCGCGCTTTCTTCGAGAAGATTTGCCGCGGAGCCCACGCGCAGGGAAAGCTTCACTGCGCGGAGCTCACGCTCGACGGCAAGCCGCTTGCCATGCTGGCGAGCTTCCGTGCGAGTGGAGGTGTTTACACCTTCAAGATCGCGTTCGATGAGGACTACTCGCGCTACTCGCCCGGTGCGCTCCTGATGCTGAAGGCCACGGGTGCGTTCCTCGGAGACGAACGCAGCATATGGGTCGATTCCTGCGCCGTGCCGAACCACCCGATGATCGACCATATCTGGGCTCAACGCCGCGCCATGCGCAGCGTCCTGGTCTCATGCGCGAGCCCGTTCGGCGTACCCTCCGTTCGTTACGCCGCAGCGGCAATGACGTTTGCCGAAACCGTACGCACGAAGCTTCGTGCCCGCTATCACGCCTTTCGCAAGGGGACTGAACATGACGCGGCTGATTGAAATCGAGAAGGAAGCTGTCGGCGGCGAAATGCCGAAGAAGACATTCCGGGTTTCTCACGCGTTGAGCGATCATCCGCTCTTCGATCTCGAGAGGCTTGCTCGTCTGGCGGCGTCGCTTCCATCGGATCAGGTGGAATTCAACGGCCCGGTCGCGCCCAATCAGGACCCGAACCTCACGCCGTCGAACGGGCTCTCGCCTGAGGAAACCGTGCGCCGGATCGAGGAGGCGAGATCCTGGATGGTCATCAAGAACGTGGAAGCCGATCCGGAATACAAGGCATTGCTCGACGCCTGTCTTGACCAGGTGGCGGAGGAGACTGGCGGCGTCATGGGCGGCGCGCTGCAGCGGCAGGCATTCATCTTCGTCACCTCGCCCGGTAACGTCACGCCGTTCCACTCCGATCCCGAGCTCAATTTTCTCCTTCAGGTTCGCGGGTCCAAGCGCATGTCGCTGTTCGATCACCGCGATCGGGAAATTGTCAGCGCCGAAGATGCTGAACTCTTCCCCGGCAAGCATCGCAATCTTCCCTACAGGGAAGAGGTCGAGATGCGCGCGACGCATCAACACATCGAGCCGGGCCAGGGTATCTTCGTGCCGATCTTCGATCCTCAC
Organism: Parvibaculum sp.; assembly: GCA_017642695.1. GTDB lineage: Bacteria > Pseudomonadota > Alphaproteobacteria > Parvibaculales > Parvibaculaceae > Parvibaculum. The sequence continues at coordinate 1,120,421 of JAEPQD010000002.1, forward strand.
TGGGTACAGAATGGACCGGAAGTCTCGGTCTCATTCTCGATCACCTGGCACACGGAAGAGACGCTGCGTCTCGTGAAGCTTTCCTATATCAACGCTGCGCTTCGCAAGCTGGGTATGCCGCAGTCGGACGAAGGCGCTCAACCATTATGGGATGGGATCAAGGTCGCGGCTTATGACGTGCTGCGTCCCGTCTACGACCTGGTGAAGCGTGTTGTCGGCGGGCGGCGCAAGGCGGTGGCGCTTCTATTCGGACGGAAGGAACCGGCCGTCGCGGCGGGCTAGACAGCTCTTGCGCGTCTGGACCGCAGTGCCTGGGTCTGCGCAGGATACTCCTCGATCGCATCGCTGCCGTAGCGGCGATAACGCTTGAGGTTGACCTGGGTCAGCAGGATACCGACGCGCCGGCTCGATGCGGCCGAGAGCATCTTCAAGGCCCGGAGCACGGTCTTGCGGTCCGTCTCCGACCATTTCACAGCAAGGACGGTTACATCGGCGAGCTTGGCAAGCACCTGCGCGTCGGCGGTCGCCAGCGCCGCGGGTGAATCGATGATGATGTAGTCATAGGTCTGCTGTAGCGCCGTCAGCACCCACTGCATCTGCGACGAGGCGAGTGCCGCGGTTGTGTTGGAAATCGGTGTGCCTGCCTGAATGACATGGGCATGGCTGGCAGTGTCCCGGCGGATCACGTGCTGGAAGGCGGCGCGGCCCACAAGCAGATCTGCGAGTCCCGGCAAGCGGCGTATGCCGAGGGCCTCGTGTACCGTCGGGTTGTGCATGTCGGCGTCGACGATCACGGTGCGGTAACCGCCCATCGCGAAGACGCGGGCGAGGCTGGCGGCCGTCGCCGTCTTGCCTTCGCCGGGTTGGGAAGACGTAACAAGCACCACGCGCGCGCGGCGTTGGCCCACGCGGGCGAGAAGCACGTGCCCCTGCAGCGAGCGGATCGCTTCGGCATAGAGACCGGACGGATCGCGCATCACCTCGTCGGCGGGATTCGGGTTGCGATTTTTCGGGTCGAGTTCGGGCACCAATCCGAGGAACGGCATGCCGGTACCGCGCTCTATCTGATCGCCCGTGCGGAAGCCGCGTGCGAAGACTTCGATCAGGAAGGCGACGCAGAAGGCGAATACGACACCAGCAAGTGTGGCGAAGGTGATGGCGGAGCCCATGCGCGGGAATGTCGGATCGGCTGGTTGCTGCGCGCGCGAGACGATGCGTGCGTTCGCGGCCTGAGCATCGGCTTCGGCTCGCGCATTCGCCTGCTGGTAGCGCAGCAGGAAGGATTCGAGGAGCGCGCGGTTCGTGTCCGCGTCGCGCTGGAGTGCGCGCAGTTTCACCTCGTCCTGGTTGAGCTGGCCCATGCGGCGCTGCAACCGGTTGAGGCTCGCGCGCAGCGAGTTCACCCGAGCCGTCGCGACCCGCGCCTCGTTTTCCAGTGCCTCGATAACCTTGTGAACTTCCTTCTCGATCTGCATCTGGAGATCGGCGAGATTTGCTTCCGCTTCCTGTACGCGGGGATGGCTCGGCAACAGCGTTTCCGACATCTGCGCGATCTGCGCGCGCAGGGCGACCTCCTGCTGGCGAAGGTTCTGGATCAGCGGCGATTGCAGAACTTCGGCGGCCGAGTTGACGGCATTGCCGGAAGCAAGCAGGTTGCGCGCGTTGCCGAGTTTCGCCTGGGAGGCGGCACGGTCGGCTTCGGCGGCCGAGAGCTGGCTGTTCAGTTCGGTCAATTGCTGCTGGGGCAACGTCGATCCGTTGGTGAGGAAGAGGCCGGACTTCGTGCGGAAGGCTTCCACGGCTGCTTCCGATTTCTGTACCTTGACGCGCAGTTCAGCGATCTGTTCGCCGAGCCATTTCGTGGCTTCGTTATTGACGCCCGAGCGTTGTTCGATCTGCTGCGCGATATAAAGCTCGGCAAGGCGGTTCGGTACAATCGCAGCCATGCGTGGATCGACGGAGGTGAAGACGATTGCGATCACGCGAGAGCCCGACTTCTGGTAGACCTCGAGCCGTGACAGCACCACGTCGGTGATTTCCTCGATATCCGTTTGTGGGTTGCGCTCGCGCATACCGAACGCGGCAGCGATGCGTCCGAGGAAACCTGGTGAACGGAGCGCCGGATTGAATTCAGGATTGGCGGCAAGGCCGAGATCTGCAATGAGGCGCGCGACCAGAGGGCGCGATGTCAGTACCTGGATTTCGCTCTGCAGCGTTTCGCTGTCGGGCAGGGAAGGGCCGCTTTCGGCGTCGAATGTCGATATCTCGCCCGCGCGCGGCGATAGCATCACCCGCGCTTCGACCGTATAGGTTGGCGTCACCGTCGCGAGCCAGAATACCGCGATCGCCATGAAGCCGGCGAAGGCGCAGAGGATGATTTCCTTGCGGGCCCAGATGCCGCGCAGGATTTCCCACGGCGAAAGGTCGCCGATGGCGTTTTCGTCGGGTGTCGTCCGGCGGCGGTCGCCGAAGGAAACGATGGGGTTGGTCTGGGTCTCGCTCATGCCTTCCGCCCGCAGATGCCGAAGAGGTCCGGCGTGCAAGTGCACCGGGGTCATCGGACATCACGCCAAAATCCAGTCCGCAGTAGACGGTCTTTAGGTAACGGAAGACTTAACGGGAAGCCTTGAAGATGCTGTTTCCGCCCGGATTCCCGTGAATTTCCGTCAGCGAGAGCCGGCTTCAGGACATCGGGTTGCCGAAAAATTAACCCTTCCGGACGTACCGTTTGGATACGAATTCCCCGTCCGGAGAGTAGCGAGAATGAAGCTCCGCATTGCCCTCATCCTTCTGGCCGTGAGTGCGCTTGCCTCGTCCTGCGCGTCGAGGGGCGTGATCGCGGAACGGCCGGTTCCAATCGAAAACGAGGTCTATCATCTCGATACCGGTGACCAGTTGCGCGTTACCGTCTTCGGCCAGGCCGATCTCAGTGGCGACTTCTCGGTCGACGGCACCGGCACTATCTCCATGCCGCTGCTTCCGCCCATCGTTGCGCGCGGACTCACGACCGATGATCTGGAAGATGTGGTCGAGGCGGAGCTTGGCGAGCGCCTGCTTCGCAATCCGAATGTCAGCATCCAGGTGATGCAGTTCCGGCCCTTCTTCATTCTCGGCGAAGTCCAGAAAGCGGGGCAGTATCCCTATGTCAGCGGCATGACGGTGCAGAGCGCTGCCGCGATTGCAGGCGGCTTCACCTATCGCGCCGATGCCAATCGTGTGACGATCACGCGTAATCGTGGCGATCGTGTCGTCGAGATCGGAGTCGACAGCACGGCCGCGGTGATGCCGGGTGACACGATCCTTGTCAGGGAACGCTATTTCTGATGGCCCCCGCCGCGCATAGCGGAGGGGACGTACGGCGGGTTCTGCATGTCATGCGCCTGCCGATGGGTGGTCTTTTCCGTCATGTCCAGGATCTGGTTCTGGGCCAGCAGGAAAACGGCATTGCAGTCGGGGTGGTCTGTGCCGAGCCCGCGCCTGGCGACACGGTATCCGCCAAGCGGCTTGCGGCGCTCGAACCGCATTGCGGTCTCGGTCTCCATCTTCTTCCGATGTCGCGTCTGCCGGGGATCGGAGATCTCGTCAACATTCGCGAAGTTGGCGTACTCACCCGCTGGTTGAAGCCGGACGTTGTTCACGGTCACGGTGCAAAGGGTGGCCTTCTCGCCCGTCTTGCGCCGGCGCCGGGCGCGACGGTCCGCGTCTACACGCCCCATGGCGGCTCCCTTCACTACGATGCCACCAGCCCGCAGGGCTTCGCCTATCTCGCGGCGGAACGGCTGATGCGCGCACGTACAGGCGGTATCATCTTCGAATCCGAATTCAGCCGCGCCGCCTATTTTCACAAAATCGGCCGGCCGGGTGGGTTGGCCACCGTGATCCACAACGGCGTTTCGGAAACCGAGTTCGAACCCGTGGCGCCGGCCGAATCCCTCGCCGACTTTCTCTTCATCGGCGAATTGCGGATGCTGAAGGGCATTTCGACGCTGATCGAGGCGGCATCGCTGATGAACCGTCCCGTCCATCTCCGGATCGTGGGCGCGGGGCCTGATCGCGCGCGTTTCGAGGAAATGGCAAAACGGGTGGGCGCTCATGTCCACATGGAGTTCATGGGCCCGATGCCCGCGCGCGACGCCTTCCGCCTCGCCAAGGCAGTCGTTCTGCCTTCCTGGAAGGAATCGCTTCCCTATGTCGTGCTCGAGGCCGCAGCCGCGGGCCTGCCGCTGATTGCAACGCGAGTTGGCGGCATCCCGGAAATTTTCGGTCCTGATGCGGAGCGGCTGGTGCCGCCGACGGACGCCGCCGCGCTTTCGGCGGCGATGGAGCTCGTGCTTGCCGATCCGGCTGACGCGATTGCCGCCGCCGCGGGCCTCCGCGCGCGCGTGATGGCGCATTTCTCCGCTGCCCGCATGGTCGAGAGCGTCGGTCATTTCTATGCGCGGCTTTCGGAGGCGCGCCGGGCGCAGCTCAGGGCAGGGCGAGGAAGTGCCGCCGACGGGGTGAAGCCCGGTTTCACCGGTGCGGGGCGCTAGCATGGACGGTTGGCAGATCGACAGCGGCCGTCCGGCACCGCAGGCGATGCCCCGGCGCACGCTCTTCATGCAGGCGGGCGAATGGCTCGTGGTTCTCGTTCTGCTGACCAGTTTCTACGTCAAGTCCGAACAGGGACAGGACCAGCCGACGCCCTACGACATCATGATGGCGGGCACCATTGCGCTGATGTTTCTTCTCGGCCTGCGTTTTCCGCGCAGCCTCGGCTGGCCGGCGGCGCTCTGGGGCCTCGTCGTCATCGGCTTCGGCATCGGCGCCGTCAACGCGCTCTACATCGATCGGGTGCGCCCCGCCCTGATGGTCACGATCTACCTGATCGGGACGTTCCTGTTCTTTGCCTCCTACATCTATGCCGATCCGGTGCGACGCTTCACTCAGGTGATGTGGGCCTATACCGCGGCCGCGGCTTTCGCGGCCGCAACGGGTGTCATCGGTTATTTCGGGCTTCTGCCGGGCACGGAAATGTTCACCGAGTTCGGACGTGCAAGCGGCACATTCAACGATCCCAACGTCTTCGGCCCCTTCCTGGTCGCGCCGATCCTCTTTCTGGGCCTGAAGCTCAGCCGCGCGTCGTCCTTGCGCTCTCTATGGATGATCGCGCCGTTCGGTCTGCTGGTGCTTGCGCTGCTGCTCAGCTTCTCGCGCGGCGCCTGGGGCAATCTGCTTTTGTCGGGCGCTGTCTTCTTCGTGATGACACTGGCGACCTCCACCTCCGCGCGTCAGACCATGCGCCTCATCGGCTTCGGCATTCTGGTCGCGCTTGTCGGGATTGGTGTCATCGGTGTGGCGCTGTCGAACCCGAAGGTTTCGTCGCTGTTCGAGGAGCGGGCCTCACTCACCCAGAGCTATGACATCGACCCCGAGCACGGGCGTTTCGAGGGGCAGGCGCGCGCCTTCCGCGCGGTGCTCGACCGCCCGCTCGGTCTCGGACCGTCGCAATGGGCGGTCATCAACAATCTCGACACGCACAATGTCTACCTGCATGTCCTCGTCGCGGGCGGTTTCCTGTCGGGGCTGGCCTTCATCGCCTTCCTTCTCATGACGCTCGTGCGCGGCTGGCGCGCGATCGGGCGGGGCGGGCCGGAGACCGGACTGCTGATCGTTGTCTATGCCGCCTTCGTCGGCCATCTCGGCGAGGCGATCATCATCGACATCGACAACTGGCGTCACTTCTATCTGCTGGCCGGGCTTCTCTGGGGGGCTCTTCTCGCGATCGAGTCGCGGGGCAGGGCGCCGCGTGCGATTCTTCTGCCGCGTGCCCGTGCGTCCACCGCCGGGGTTCCCGAAGGCGCCGGCTTCCGCGTCTGAGGCGCGGTTTGTCTCAATCCATAGAGAAGACGCTGGAGGCCACGCCCGGAATCGAACCGGGGTATACGGATTTGCAGTCCGCTGCGTCACCACTCCGCCACGTGGCCATTCCCCGCCGAATCCCGGTGCCTTCGAACGAAGGCGCGGTAAAGGGCAGGGCGGGCGGGGTATAGCAATTCCCCGGCCCGGGTACAACGATCATTGGCCCATCGCATTGAAGAGGCGTTAACCGGACTGCCCTGCGGCCATCCGGCGAATTGAGTTTGGCCCGCCGGGGCTTTATAAACGCGCCGGAGGCTTTCGCTCCCGGCCGCCTTCCCGCAAATCCAGTTCAGGACCGATCATGACCGATTTTCCCGCCGCCCGCCTCAACATGGTCGAAAGCCAGGTGCGTGTGAACGCGGTGACGGACGGGCGCGTGATCGATGCGCTCGGCGCCGTTCCCCGCGAACGCTTCGTGCCGCTGTCGCGTCAGGGCATCGCCTATGTCGACGAGGACGTCCGGATCTCGGATGGCAATCCGCCGCGCTTCCTGATGGAGCCGCGCGTCTTCGCGAAGCTCGCGCAGCTCGCCGCCATCGGGCCCGACGATCTCGTTCTCGATGTCGGTTGCGGCACCGGCTATTCGACCGCCGTCCTTTCCCGCCTGGCGGGCACCGTCGTGGCGCTTGAGAGCGACGAGGATCTCGCCGCCCGAGCGGGCGCGACCCTTTCCGATCTCGGCGTCGACAACGCGGTCGTCGTCACCGGTCCGCTCACCGAGGGTTATGCGAAGCAGGCGCCCTACGACGTCATCTTCATCAACGGCATGGTCAGTTCGGTCCCGGAAGCATTGCAGAACCAGCTTCGCGAGGACGGGCGTCTCGTCACCGTTCTCGGCGACGGCGTTTCGGGCCGCGCCCGGCTCTACATGCGTTCGGGCGGCGGTTTCAGCGGGCGCGACGCCTTCGATGCGAACATCCGCTTTCTGCCCGGCTTCGAGCCCGCGGAGAGCTTCGTTTTCTGACTGTTGCTGGCAGATTGCACCTATTGCCGGAAAATAGTGTCCCATATGGGAATAGCATTTCGCCTTTCCTACATTTAGCCTGCGCAACGAGAATTCACCTGCGGAAGCGTTGAGGGACGAAGCCGCCCGAAAGCGGAGAAGCAACGACAATGAAGCAAGCCGTATCCACGTCCCCAAGGAAACCCAACGTCATCCGTCTCCTGTCCCTCGCCCTCGGCAGCACCGCGCTCACCGGTCTGCTGGCGCTTGCGCCGGCCTCCGCCGAAACGCTCACGGATGCACTGGCCGCGGCCTATCAGACGAACCCCGTGCTGCAGGCCCAGCGGGCGCAGCTGCGCGCGACGGACGAACAGGTACCCCAGGCTCTGTCCGGCTGGCGTCCCTCGGCGCAGGCACAGGGTTCCTACGGCTATACGGACACCGAGACGGAGCTCAACAGCGGTATCAAGTCGCGCGACGACCTGCGTCCCCTGAGCGGCTCCGTCACGCTCAGCCAGAACGTCTTCGCGGGCGGGCGCACGGTGAACGCGACCGACCAGGCGGAGGCTTCCGTGCTCGCCGGGCGCGAGACGCTCGAAAGCGTCGAGCAGAACACGCTGCTCAACGCGGTGCGGGCTTACATGAATGTCATCCGCGACCAGAGCACCGTCGAGCTCAACCAGAACAACGTGGAGGTTCTGAAGCGCCAGCTCGAAGCGACGACCGATCGTTTCCGCGTCGGCGAGTTGACGCGTACCGACACGGCGCAGGCCGAGGCGCGTCTGTCGCTTGCGCGCACGAACCTCACCGCGGCGGAAGCGCAGCTCACCGCCAGCCGCTCCTTCTATGAGCGGATCGTCGGAAGCATGCCCGGCACGCTCGAACGGCCGCCAAGCGTCACCGGTCTGCCGGAAAGCGAAGAGGCCGCACGGGCCATCGCCGCGCAGAACAACCCGACGCTCCAGGCCGCGCGCTATGCCGAAGAGGCGAGCCGCGAGGCGATCAGCGTCGCCAAGGGCGCGCTGCTGCCGAGTTTCGACGTGCAGGCGCAATACCAGTATGGCCGGGATCCGTCCTCCACCATCCGCGACGTCGAGGAAAGCTCGATCCTCGGCGTGCTCACCATCCCGCTCTATCAGAGCGGCGTGGAATATTCGCAGGTGCGCGAAGCCAAGGAGTTCAACAACCAGAGCCGCCTTCAGGTCATGGCCGCGCTTCGCGAGGTCGACGAGGCGGTCCGCAATGCATGGGAAGTTCTGCGGGCCTCGCGCTCGGCCATCGTCTCGACCCGCGAGCAGGTGAATGCCAGCGAAATCGCGCTTGAAGGCGTTCGCCAGGAATCGGAAGTCGGCGCGCGCACCACGCTCGACGTGCTGAATGCGGAGCAGGAATATCTCAATGCGCGCGTGACACTCGTCACGGCGGAGCGGGATCTCGCCGTTGCCGAATACGGTCTTCTGGCCGCCATGGGCCATCTCACCGCGCGGGATCTCGATCTGCCCGTCGAATATTACGATCCGGCGGAGAATTATGGCGAAGTCCGCAACAAGTGGATCGGCTTCGGCACCGCGGGCGACGAATAGCCCAATCCGGTTTCAGGAGATGTTAAGGGGAAGTTGGCAAACTCGTTCAACTTCTCCTAAGGTTCTCTTGTTATTGATGGATTTCCGGATGACCGGGAGACGAATGAGCGGGAAGAAGGCATGAGCAATCAAGGCCAGGCACAGGAACCGACGATGGAGGAAATTCTCGCCTCCATCAGGCGGATCATCTCGGAGGACAGCGGGCCGGAAGAGTCTGCTGAGGCCGCCGGGGAGGCTGCGCCGCCGCCTGCGCCGGAGCCCGAGCCCGAGCCTGAAGACGATATTCTCGAGCTGACCGAGGCCCTGCCGGAAGAGCCGCCATATGAAGAGCCGGCGGTCGAGGAGCCCGCGCCCGAGCCGGAGCCGGTCGCCTTTGCGCCGGAGCCCGAGCCGGAGCCGGAACCCGAACTCATCGACGACGTTCAGTTTGCCGAGCCGGAACCCCAACCCGAGCCCGAACCCGTCTACGAGCCGATCCCGGAGCCTGCGCCCGTCGCCGAGCCCGAGCCGGAGGTTTCCGCCGGCATTGCGCCGCAGCCGCAACCCGTTCCCGGGCCCGCTGAAGTGCCTGAACCCGAGTTTGAGGAGCCCGTCATGAGTGCCGATCCGGCCCAGAACAAAGCTTCCGGTCTGTTGTCCAGCGATGCCGAAACGGCCGCCTCCGCCGCCTTCGGCGCGCTGGCGAATTCGCTGGCCTCGTCCAACAGTGGACGCACGCTCGAGGACATCGTCGCGGACATGCTCCGGCCGATGCTCAAGGAGTGGCTGGACGAGAACCTCCCGGCCCTTGTCGAACGCCTCGTTGCCGAGGAAATCGAGCGGGTATCGCGGCGTCGAGGCTGACGCTGCCGCTATCTGAATGTACGGGCCGGGTCTGACCGGCTCCCTTCTCCAATAGCTTGATAGGGTGGCGCTGCCTGTGTAACACAGGCCCGCGCCGCCCTTTTTTGCGCTCAAATCCACGCCAGTCCCACGGATGTGACCCCCGATGCTCGACAAGACCTTCAACCCGCAGGAAGCCGAAGCCCGGCTTTATGACCTCTGGGAGGAAAGCGGCGCTTTCCGGGCCGGAGCCGGCGGCCGGGTAGAGGAGGGCGCGCAGCCCTATTGCATCGTCATTCCGCCGCCCAACGTTACCGGCAGCCTGCATATGGGCCATGCGCTCAACAACACGCTGCAGGACGTGCTGATCCGTTTCGAGCGGATGCGCGGCAAGGATGTGCTCTGGCAGCCGGGCCTCGACCATGCCGGCATCGCGACGCAGATGATCGTCGAGCGTCAGCTCGAGGGCGAGGGCAATATCCGCCGCCGCGACATGGGGCGCGAGGCCTTCATCGAGCGCATCTGGAAGTGGAAGGGAGAATCGGGCGGCACCATCATCGGCCAGCTCCGCCGTCTCGGTGCGTCCTGCGACTGGAGCCGAGAGCGCTTCACGCTCGATGACGGGCTCTCGAAGGCCGTGTTGAAGGTTTTCGTGGAGCTTTACCGCGAGGGCCTCATCTATCGCGACAAGCGCCTCGTCAACTGGCATCCGGAACTCCAGACCGCCGTCTCCGACCTCGAAGTCGAGAACATCGAGGTCAAGGGACACTTCTGGCATTTCCGCTATCCGCTCGCCGATGGTGTCACCTATGAGTGGCCGCTCTTCGACGAGGAAGGCAATCCCGCGGGCAGCGAGACGCGCGACTATATCGTCGTCGCGACGACGCGCCCCGAGACGATGCTGGGCGATACCGGCGTCGCGGTGAACCCGGAAGACGAACGTTACAAGCCGCTCATCGGCAAGTTCGTGGATCTGCCGCTGGTCGGCCGCCGCATCCCGATCGTCGCCGACGAACACGCCGACCCAGGCCAGGGCTCCGGCGCGGTGAAGATCACGCCCGCGCACGACTTCAACGACTTCGAGGTCGGCAAGCGCCAGAACCTCGAACAGATCAACATTCTCAATCCCGACGGCAAGCTCAACGACGAGGTGCCGGAACCCTATCGCGGGCTCGACCGCTTCAAGGCGCGCAAGAAGGTCGTGGACGACATCGAGGCGCTCGGCCTTCTCGACCGCATCGAGGACAAGACCATCATGGTGCCCCATGACGAGAAGTCCAAGATGGTCGTGATCGAGCCCTATCTCACCGACCAGTGGTATGTCGACGCGGCGACGCTTGCGAAGCCCGCCATCGAGGCGGTCGAGCGCGGCGAAACCGTCTTCGTGCCGAAGAACTGGGAGAAGACCTATTTCGAATGGATGCGCAACATCCAGCCCTGGTGCATCTCGCGCCAGCTCTGGTGGGGTCATCGCATTCCGGCGTGGTACGGGCCGGACGGACATGTCTTCGTCGCCTACAGCGACGAAGAGGCGGCAGCCGAAGCCGAGAAGCATTACGGCAAACCCGTCGATCTCACGCGCGACGAGGATGTGCTCGACACCTGGTTCTCGTCGGGCCTCTGGCCGTTCTCGACGCTGGGCTGGCCGGACGAGACGCCGGAGCTGAAGCGCTACTACAAGACCGACGTTCTCGTTACCGCCTTCGACATCATCTTCTTCTGGGTTGCCCGCATGATGATGATGGGCATGCACTTCATGAAGGAAGTGCCGTTCCACACCGTCTACATCCACGCCATCGTGCGGGACGAGAAGGGCCAGAAGATGTCGAAGACGAAGGGGAACGTGGTCGATCCCCTTCAGCTCATCGACGAATACGGCGCCGATGCGCTCCGCTTCACGCTCGCCGCGATGGCCGCGCAGGGCCGCGACATCAAGCTTGCGACGAGCCGCGTCGAGGGCTACCGCAATTTCGGCACCAAGCTCTGGAACGCCGCGCGCTTCTGCGAGATGAACGAATGCGTGCGTGTCGAGGGGTTCGATCCCGCGCAGGTGAAAGAGACCGTCAACAAGTGGATCGTGGGCGAGGCCGCGCGCAGCGCCGCCGAGATCACGACGGCGATCGAGGCCTATCGTTTCAACGATGCGGCGGGCGCAGCCTATCGCTTCGTCTGGAACGTCTTCTGCGACTGGTATCTCGAATTCATCAAGCCGCTTCTCATGGGCGACGACGAAACCGCGAAGGCCGAGACGCGGGCGACCGCCGCCTGGGCGCTCGACCGGATTCTGTTGATGCTCCACCCTTTCATGCCCTTCGTCACCGAAGAGCTGTGGCAGCGCACGGGCGAGCAGGGACCGAAGCGCGAGACCATGCTCGTCACCGCAGAGTGGCCCGTCATGACCGGGCTCGGCGATCCGGCATCCGACAGGGAGATGGACTGGGTCATCCGCTTCATTTCCGAGGTGCGTTCCGTCCGTGCCGAGATGAACGTGCCCGCAGGCGCGAAGATCGAACTTCTCATCAAGGATGCGAGTGCCGAAAGCCTCGCCCGGCTCGGGCGTCACCGCAGCCTGATCGACCGTCTCGCGCGCCTGTCGAGCGTCGAGACCGCCACCGACATTCCGCACGGCGCGATCCAGCTCGTGCTTGACGAGGCGACGCTCATCCTGCCGCTTGCGAGCCTCATCGATGTCGACGCCGAGACGGCGCGTCTCAGGAAGGAACTCGGCAAGCTCGAGGATGAGGTGAAGAAGATCGACGCCAAGCTCGGCAATGCGAAGTTCCTCGCCGGCGCGCCGGAGCATGTCGTGGAAGAGCAGCGCGAGCGAAAGTCGGATGCGCAGGCGGCGATGGCGAAGTTCAGCGACGCCTTGAAGCGCCTTGAGGGTGCGGCCTGAACCTTACCCCCTCAACAACGCTGCCCAGATCAGGATCGAGACGGCGACGCCCGCGGCTGCCGCGAGCAGCGGCATTCCGAGAAGGTTGAGGACGAAGAAATAGACGAAGGCTCCGGCGAAGAGCCCGACGCCGATCCAGAGCACCGTGATGCCCAGCCACAGCAGCGCCGGAAGCAGCAGGATCAGCACGATCACGAGAATGATGAAGCTGATCGGGTCGGCGATGACGAGAAGCCCGTCCATTGAATCCCTTTCCGGCTGAACTCCCTGAACGCTTGCGGAATCAGGAGGTTCCACACCGCCGGTCACGTTGGCGTGAGCAGCAAGAAGGGCGGCCTCCTGCGAGGCCGCCCTGTCTTCTTCGTGCGTCAGATGAAATGCTCAGCTCGCCGTGGCGCCGCCTTCATTCGCGCGGCGTTCGTTCATGAACTGGTCGAATTCCTGCTGGTCCTTCGCGCGGCGCAGCCGCTCCATGAAGGCGTGGAATTCCTTCTGCTCCTCCTCGAGCCGCTTCAGCGTCTCGTCGCGATAGCTGTCGAAGGCGGTGTTGCCGCTCGACCTGTGGCGGCGAAAGCCGCCGTTCCCGCAGGCATGGCTGCGGCCGTTTCTCCAGCCGTGCATCTTTCCGCTCCAGAACATGTAGAAGAGAATGGCGAGACCGATGGGCCAGAAAACGATGAAGCCCAGAACCATAAGCGCGATCCACCCGCCCTTCGGGATATCGTCGAGCATCGCGGCAGTCGGCATGTGTTTCTCTTTCCGGTTGTGAATGACCACGTTTCTGACATGGGGACTGTTCCCCCTGCGTCAAGCCGCCGCAGGCCGATTTTCCGTCAGATGCCCGGGCTTTCCCGCCAAATGAAAAAGGCGGCCCCTTCGAGCCGCCTTTTCCGCATTGCGAAGAGAGATTCGCTCAGGCGTCGAACATGATCACCGAGCGGGCGAGTTCGCCGCGCTTCAACTCGTCGAAGGCTTCGTTCACCTGCTCGAGCTTGATGCGCCGCGAGATCATCTCGTCGAGCTTCAGCTTGCCGTTCATGTAGAAATCCACGAAGCGCGGCATGTCGATGGGGAAGCGGTTCGAACCCATGGTCGAGCCCTGGATGCGCTTTTCGGCGAGGAAGTCGACGCCGTGCAGTTCGATGTGGACGCCGACCGGGATCATGCCGATCACGTTCGCCGTGCCGCCGCGGCCGAGCATCTTGAAGGCCTGTTCGGTCGTCGCCTTGAGGCCGATGGCCTCGAAGGAGTGATGCACGCCGAGGCCGTTGGTCAGTTCCATGACCTGCTGCACGGGGTCGCCGTCTTTCGGGTTCACGACGTCGGTTGCGCCGAATTCCTTGGCGAGATTGAGCTTCGAACCCTGCATGTCGATGGCGATGATGCGGCCTGCGCCGGCGATTGCCGCGCCGTTGATGCAGGCGAGGCCGACGCCGCCCGCGCCGACCACGGCAACCGTCTCGCCGGGCCGCACGTTCGAGGTGTGAATCACCGCGCCCACGCCCGTCGTCACCGAGCAGCCGATCAGCGCCGCGCGGTCGAGCGGCATGTCCTTGCGGATCGCGACGCAGGCATGCTCGTGGATCAGCATCTGTTCGGCGAATGAGGAGAGGTTCAGGAACTGGTTCATCGCGCCCGGCGCGTTGCCGAGGCGCGGCTCTTCGCTCGCCTCGCGTTTCGTCTCCGGGCTCACGCAGCGCGACAGGTGTCCCGTCAGGCAGTGTTCGCAATGGCCGCAAAAGGCGGAGAGGCAGGTGATGACATGGTCGCCCGGCTTCACCGTGCGCACTTCCGAGCCGACCTGCTCCACGATCCCGGCGCTCTCATGACCGAGCACGGCGGGCAGCGGGTAGGGGTAGGAGCCCTCCACGAAATGTAGGTCCGAATGGCAGACGCCCGCCGCTACGGTGCGGATCAGCACCTCATGCGGTCCCGGCTTGTTGATCTGGACATCCTCGATGGCGAGCGGCTTGCCGACCTCGCGCAACACGGCAGCTTTCATGGGCTTTCTCCCTGATTTCCGGATTTTGTGGATTGATGAATTCCGGTTGATGCGGATGTTCCCCCGCTCCGGCCCCCCGGTCAACAAGGCGATTTCGCAAGCCGTTCGCGAATGGCACCGTGACAAAGTGGGGCTTTATCCGGCGCGCCCTTCCCCCTAGTATCCGCCGCAATCCCAAACCCGAGATAGCGGAGGCGTCTCCCCGGAGGCGCGGTCACATGGACGCCAAGACATTCGACAAGTCGAAACTGCCCAGCCGTCACGTCACGGTCGGGCCCGAGCGGGCGCCGCATCGCTCCTACTATTATGCGATGGGCCTCACCGAAGAGCAGATCAACCAGCCCTTCGTGGGCGTCGCGACCTGCTGGAACGAGGCCGCGCCCTGCAACATCGCGCTCCAGCGCCAGGCGCAGTCCGTGAAGAAGGGAGTCGACGCGACCGGCGGCACGCCGCGCGAGTTCTGCACCATCACGGTGACGGACGGCATCGCGATGGGCCATCAGGGCATGAAGTCCTCGCTCGCGAGCCGCGACCTCATCGCCGACTCGGTCGAACTCACCATGCGCGGTCATTGCTACGACGCGCTGGTCGGCCTTGCGGGCTGCGACAAGTCGCTGCCCGGCATGATGATGTCGATGGTCCGTTTGAACGTCCCCTCCGTCTTCATGTATGGCGGCTCGATCCTGCCCGGCCATTTCAAGGGCAAGGACGTGACGGTCGTCGACGTCTTCGAGGCGGTCGGCCAGCATTCGGCGGGCAACCTGCCGGACGAAGAGCTGCACGCGCTCGAATGCGTCGCCTGTCCCTCCGCCGGTGCCTGCGGCGGCCAGTTCACGGCGAACACCATGGCCTGCGTCTCGGAAGCCATCGGCCTTGCGTTGCCGGGCTCGGCCGGTGCGCCCGCGCCCTACGAGACCCGCGACGAATATGCGGAAGCCTCGGGACGCGCTGTCATGCAGCTCCTTGCGAACAACATCCGTCCGCGCGACATCGTCACGCGCAAGGCGCTCGAAAATGCTGCGGTCATCGTCGCGGCGACGGGCGGTTCAACCAATGGCGGACTGCACCTGCCCGCCATCGCCCATGAAGTCGGCATCGATTTCGACCTGATGGAAGTCGCCGAGATCTTCAAGAAGACGCCCTACATCACCGACCTCAAGCCCGGCGGCAACTATGTCGCGAAGGATCTCTTCGAGGCGGGCGGCGTCTCGATGGTTCTCAAGGTTCTGCTCGATGGCGGTTATCTCCACGGCGATTGCCTCACCGTCACCGGCCAGTCGCTTGCCGACAATCTGAAGGACGTGAAGTTCAACCCGGACCAGAAGGTCGTCTATCCGTTGTCGAACCCGCTCTCGCCGACCGGCGGCGTCGTCGGCCTGCAAGGCTCGCTCGCGCCGGATGGTGCCATCGTCAAGGTCGCGGGCATGGAGAAGGATCATCTCCGTTTCTCCGGGCCCGCGCGCTGCTTCGACAGCGAGGAAGAGTGCTTCGACGCCGTCGAGAACCGCCAGTACAAGGAAGGCGAGGTTCTCGTCATCCGCTACGAGGGGCCGAAGGGTGGCCCCGGCATGCGCGAGATGCTCTCCACCACGGCCGCGCTCTATGGTCAGGGCATGGGCGACAAGGTTGCGCTCATCACGGACGGACGCTTCTCGGGCGCGACCCGTGGCTTCTGCATCGGCCATGTCGGCCCGGAAGCCGCTGTCGGCGGTCCGATCGCGCTGATCGAGGATGGTGACATCATCACCATCGACGCGGAAAAGGGCACCATCGACCTCGAAGTCGACGAGGCCACGCTCGAAAAGCGCCGTGCCTCATGGAAGCCGCGCGAGACCATGTATGCCTCGGGCGCGCTCTGGAAATACGCCCAGCAGGTCGGCCCCGCCCGCAAGGGGGCGGTCACGCATCCCGGCGCCAGGGCCGAAAAACACGTCTATGCGGATATCTGAAGCCACAGCTTCACCATATTTCGCCATTTAATATGAGTTTCGGGGCCGTTCTGTCAGAATGGCCCCGAATTGTTTGATTTGTCCGCGTTCCTTCGAGGAGTGTCCATGACCGCCCGGAAAAGCCTTGCCGCTCTCGCCGCCGCGTTCGGCCTCACGCTTGCCGTGAACGGTGCCGTGTTCGCCGCCGACCCGACGCCGCAGGCGCAAGCTGCCTTCGACCGGGGCATTGCGGCCTATCGCGGAGGCGATGCGCCGGGCGCCGTTGCGGAGTGGAAGGAAGCCGCGGAGGAAGGTCATGTCGGCGCCGCCTGGCTTCTCGGCAATCTCTACGACAAGGGTGCGGCCGGCGTCGCGCAGTCGGATGCGAAGGCCTATGAATATTACCTTCAGGCGACGCGCGGCGGTCAGCCCGAAGCCGCGGTCCGTCTCGGCAAGATCTATCTCGAAGGCAATGAGGATATCGGCCTGAAGCGCAACTACGGCGCCGCTTTGCAGGCCTTCGAGGCGGGCGCGCTCGCGCCGCGCGCCGATGCGCAATACTACCTCGCCGTCATGCATCGCAATGGCTGGGGTACGCCGGTCGATCGCACCGAAAGCCTGCGCTGGCTTTTTCTCTCGGCGAAGAAGCGTTATGCGCCGGCGCTCGCGGAACTCGGCCGCATCTACATGGAAGGCGAGGGCGTCGAACAGAACCGTGTCGATGGCTGGAGCTATCTTCAGCTCGCCAATCGTTTCGGTACGGAGGAAGACCGTGCCGTGGCGGACGAGTACATGGAGAAGTACGATGGCTGGATGAAGCGCGGCGAAAAGGAATCCGCCCGCGACAAGGCCGACGCCTGGATCGCCTCCCATGGCGGGACGTAAGCCTACCCGAACACGACCTTCTCTTCGCCGAACCAGAGCGGAGACTTCGAGAAGTCGATGAACTTCGCCTCGTCCTCCAGAAGCTGGCGTCCGGCTTCGGCGCCTTCGGGCGTTGTCATGGCCGCGGCGATGTCATCCATGCTCTCCCACCAGAGCTGCGCCACGCCGTCATAGACCGCCGAGGCCTTCTCGAGCGAGCCCGCACGCGAGGTGCGCAAGGCTTCCGCGAGCGCCGCGTCGGCGGAATGCATCTGCACATAGCGTTTGATCCGCAGCGCCTCGCGGTGGCTCTTCACGAGCGGCGCATGCTTGTTCCACCAGTAGTCCTGGAATTCGGCCAGCGTCAGGTTCGGCAGCCGCGTCAGGCAGAAGGTGAGCTTGATCATGTTGGTCCTCCCGGTTGTTTGTTTTTTGCTTTTGATTTCTGCTATCGGGAGTGTGCGTTGTGGGGCTCCAAATATAAAGGTGTCATCCCGGCGGAAGCCGGGATCCATGGGCAAACGCCCCGGCCTCGGCGGCAATATGGACCCCGGCTTTCGCCGGGGTGACATTCGAGAGTGAGAGAGATCATGCGTATCGCGGTTGGCGGCTTCCAGCACGAGACCAACACCTTCGCGCCGACGAAGGCGGACTATGCCGCCTTCGAGCAGGCGGATTCATGGCCCGCGCTGCAACGGGGCGAGGGGCTTCTCTCCGCCTTCAGGGGCATGAACGTGCCGGTGGCGGGTTTCATCGACGCCGCCTCCGCGGGTAATGACCTCGTACCGCTCGTCTGGTGCTCGGCGACGCCGTCCGCCCATGTCACGGAAGACGCCTTCGAGCGCGTCATGGCGATGATGCTGGAAGAACTCGGGAGCGCGGACTCGCTCGATGCGGTCTATCTCGATCTTCACGGGGCGATGGTCACGGAGCATTTCGACGATGGCGAGGGCGAGATCCTCGCCCGCGTCCGCGCCGTCATCGGGCCCCGCGTTCCGCTCGTCGCAAGCCTCGATCTCCATGCCAACGTCACCGCCATGATGGTCGAGCACGCCGATGCCCTCATCGCCTACCGCACCTATCCGCATGTCGACATGGCGGAGACGGGCGCCCGCGCCGCCGAGCATTTGTTCCGGCTCGTGAAGTCCGGTGCGCGGGAGGCGAAGGCGATGCGCCGCCTCGACTATCTGATCCCGCTCACCGCGCAATGCACGCTCATCGAACCCGCCGCGCATATCTACGGTCTCGTTGCCGAGACGGAAGGCCGCGTCACGGGCAATGGCCGTATCAGCAGCGTCTCCTTCACCACGGGCTTTCCGCCCGTCGACATTCCCGAATGCGGTCCGGTCGTCGTCGCCTATGGCGAGACGGAGGCGGCGGCGGAAGAGGCGGTGAACCGCATCGCCGACGCTGCGCGCGAGGCCGAAGCCGATTTCCGCGAGACGCTCTGGTCCCCGAGCGATGCCGTCGCGCATGCCATTGCCCGGTCGGGGCCGGGCCGCGGGCCCGTCGTGCTTGCCGATACGCAGGACAATCCGGGCGCCGGCGGCAATGGTGACACCGTCGGCATCCTCGCCGAGCTCATCGCTCAGGATGCGCAGAATGCCTGCCTCGCCGTTCTCTATGATCCCGAAAGCGCGGCGCGCGCGGCGGCGGCGGGCGAGGGCGCGACTGTATCGCTTGCGCTCGGCGCGAAGACGGGCGGCGCTCCGGGCGAACGTCCGCTCGAAGGCGCGTTCGAGGTCATGCGCGTCACCGATGGCGAGTTCCTCGCGACCGGTCCCTTCTATGGCGGCTCGCGCATGTCGCTCGGGACAACGGTCAGGCTCCGCAACGGCGGCGTTCAGATCGTCGTCGCCTCCCGCAAGGGTCAGTGCGCCGACAAGGAGATGATCCGCCATACGGGCCTCGACCCGTCGGGCCTCGGCATTCTCGTCGTGAAAAGCTCGGTCCATTTCCGCGCCGATTTCGGGCCGATGGCGAGCGAAGTCCTCGTCGTCGAAAGTCCGGGCCCGAACACGGCCGACCTCGCGAGGCTTCCCTTCACGCGGCTGCGCAAGGGACTCCGCGTCACGCCCATGGGCGAGAGGTTCGGGGGGTAGGTCGCGCCGCCTTACCAGGCCCCCAACTCCTCCAGAAACGTCTTCGCGAGCGGAATGCGCAGCGCCGCCTGTTCGTCTTCCGTCATGTCCATGTTGAGCGCGAAGGCACGGACTTCTCCGTCCCATTCGGTCCAGCCGACGAACCAGCCGAGCCCGCCGCCGCCTTGCGCAAAGGCCCAACCCGTCTTGCCGTAGAGTTTCGTGCCGTCCTTCTCTTCGAGCAGGAGGATCTCGCGCACGGCGGCTTGCGTCTCCGTGCTGAGCGGCAACTCGTTCCGGGCGAGGCGCGCGAGGAACTTCGCTTCCTCGACGGCGCTGATCGCGAGCGGTCCGTCGAGCCAGAAGCGGTCGACGGCCGTTCCGGGATCGCGGTTGCCGTAGTCGAGTTCGGCAAGCATCGCCGTCATGCGTTCGAGGCCGATCCGCCGTGCGACCTCCTGGTAGATCGCGACGTTCGACATGGCGATCGCCTCGCGCATGCTCATGTCGCGTTCCCACCGCTCGAAGGGTTGCGGCTCGCCGCCATAGGGCAGCACCTCGTCCACGCTTGTCACGGCGCCGGCTTCGAGGGCGATCAGGCTGTTTGCGATCTTGAAGGTGGACGCCGGCACGAAGCGCTCCTGCGCGCGCTCGTCATTCACGGTGACGAGTTCCTCCGTTTCGGGTTCGTAGAGAACGAAGGTGCCCTTGAGGCCGCGCGCGGCGAAGAGGTCGGCCGGTTCTGCCGCGGCGCCGGATACCGGAACGAGAAGGAGGGCGGCAAGTGCCGCGGCAAGGATCGGGTGCATCGGAACTCCGGTTTGTCGTCTCGGGAAGCCGAAACCCTCTACGCTCGATTCTTGGTCGGAATGGGGCCGGGACGGGGCGTTACCGCGCCGCGTCTTCCGGTTGGGGGCTTTTCGAGGTGCTTTTCGGCGACCGCTTCCGGTCTCCCCGGGCTGTGCGGATGCCGGTGCATATTTGAGCTACCGCGTGGTTGATGTTCCGGGGGACGGGGAAGGAGCGGCGGAGGGGCCGGTCTTCCGTCCTGTCGTGTTTATGACGTTTCAATGACGGTATGGTGACAGTGAGGTTCCGGTTGTCCCCGGTTGCGTGCTAACGGCCCGTTTCGCTTGCGTTTTTGCCGTTTTGCGCCTATGAAGGCGCCATTCCACACGCGGGGTTCGGCTCACCCACTTCCTTTTCCCAAGGAAAACATAGGGTTAGTCGGTCCGGTGCGGCCTCTTCCGAAGGCCGTTCACTCCCCGCGGAGGTTCAACCGGAAAAAGGAGAACGAGTGTCATGGCACTCCCTGAATTTTCTATGCGTCAGCTGCTGGAGGCCGGTGTCCATTTCGGTCACCAGACCCACCGCTGGAACCCGAAGATGGAGAGCTTCCTCTTCGGCGACCGAAACAACATTCATATCATAGACTTGGCGCAGACCGTTCCGCTGCTGCATCAGGCGCTCGTTGCGGTTCGCGACGCTGTCGCCGGCGGTGGCCGCGTGCTCTTCGTGGGCACGAAGCGTCAGGCTTCCGAGCCCATCGCCGCGGCTGCCCGCCAATGCGCGCAGTATTACATCAACCACCGCTGGCTCGGTGGCATGCTCACCAACTGGAAGACCATCTCGAACTCGATCCGGCGCCTGCGTCAGCTCGACGAGATGCTGGCCGGTGAGGCTAAGGGCTTGACCAAGAAGGAAGTTCTGAACCTGACCCGCGAGCGCGACAAACTTGAGCGCGCCATTGGCGGCATCAAGGACATGGGCGGCCTGCCGGACCTGATCTTCGTGATCGACACCAACAAGGAAGAGATCGCGATCCAGGAAGCCCGCAAGCTCGGCATTCCCGTCGTCGCAATTCTCGACTCCAATTCGAACCCCGATGGCATCGCCTTCCCGATCCCCGGCAATGACGACGCCGCGCGCGCGATCAGCCTCTATTGCGATCTGGTCTCCCGTTCCGTCATCGACGGCATCTCGCAGAGCCAGGGCGCGTCGGGCGTCGATATCGGCGCTGAAGCCGAACCGGTGGTCGATGTTCCGGCTACCGCTGAAGCCTGATTAAGGCTTTGAATCCATATAGATGAGGCCCGGTGTTCAAGCCGGGCCTCGGATCGCTTGAGGCCACCGGCGCTTGCCGGAACGGCCAACAGAAAATCGAGGAATTCCGATGGCTGAGATCACCGCAAGCATGGTGAAGGAACTGCGCGACAAGACCGGCGCAGGCATGATGGACTGCAAGTCGGCGCTCAATGAAGCGGGCGGCGACATGGAAGCCGCCGTCGACTGGCTGCGCACGAAGGGCCTGGCCAAAGCGGCCAAAAAGGCTGGCCGCGTCGCGGCGGAAGGCCTGATCGGCGTTACCGCGAGCGGCACCGCGGGCGCCGTCGTCGAGGTCAATTCCGAAACGGACTTCGTTGCGCGTAACGAACAGTTCCAGAAGATGGTCTCCGAGATCGCATCGGCTGCTCTTGCCGCCGAGGGCGATTTCGACAAGCTCATTGCCGCCCCCTATCCCGGTTCCTCCAAGTCCGTGAAGGACTATGTGACGGAGATGGTCGGCACGATTGGCGAGAACATGAATGTCCGCCGCGCGGGCCATATCTCGGTGTCGGACGGCGCGGTTGCCGCCTATGTCCACAATCAGGTTGCGCCCGGCCTGGGCAAGATCGGCGTGCTTGTCGGTCTGGAATCGACCGGCGACAAGGCGAAGCTGACCGAGCTCGGCCGCCAGATTGCGATGCATATTGCGGCTACGAACCCGATCGCGACCCGCCGGGAAGATGTCGATCCGGCAGTGGTCGAGCGCGAGCGCAATGTCCTGATTGCGGAGGCAAAGGAATCCGGCCGTCCTGACAACATCATCGAAAAGATGGTGGAAGGCCGTATCCGCAAGTTCTACGAGGAAGTCGTTCTCCTCTCGCAGGCTTTCGTCATCAACCCCGACGAAACGGTCGAAAAGGCCGTCAAGGCTGCGGAGGCCGATGTCGGCGCCCCGGTCACGGTGGTTGGCTTCCTGCGCTTCGCGCTCGGTGAGGGCATCGAGAAGGAAGAGTCCGATTTTGCGGCGGAAGTGGCGGCGGCCGCGCGCGGCTGAAGCGAATTGCCCACCCTGATTTAACGCCCCCTTCGCCAGACAGCGTTGGGGGCGTTATTGTCTTCTGGACTCGCGGGATTCGGGCAGGAAGCCTGTCCGCCGGTCCATGTACCCTGACAGGCCGGGCGCCCGGCTCTTTGGAACGGAAAAATGTCCGGAAAACCACTCTATTCCCGCGTGCTTCTCAAGGTTTCGGGCGAAGCCCTGATGGGGTCCGGCCAGTACGGTATCGAAATCGAGACCGTCGACAGGATAGCCAAGGACATCAAGCAGGCGACCGAGGCGGGGGTGCAGGTCTGTCTCGTCATTGGCGGCGGTAACATCTTTCGCGGCCTCTCGGGCGCGGCCAAGGGCATGGAGCGCGCAAGCGCCGACTATATGGGTATGCTTGCCACGGTCATGAATGCGCTTGCCATGCAGACGGCGCTCGAGGCGCTCGATGTTCCGACCCGGGTGCAGTCGGCCATTCCGATGATGACGGTCTGTGAGCCCTATATCCGCCGCCGCGCCGTCCGCCACATGGAGAAGGGTAGGGTGGTGATCTTTGCCGCCGGGACCGGCAATCCGTTCTTCACGACGGATACCGCCGCGGCGCTCCGGGCTGTCGAAATGGGTTGCGACGCGCTCCTCAAGGGAACACAGGTCGATGGGGTCTATTCCGCCGATCCGCACAAGGTTGCCAATGCCGAGCGTTACGACAGGCTGACCTATATGGATGTGCTTTCGCGCGATCTGAAAGTGATGGACGCCTCGGCAATCGCGCTCGCACGCGAAAACGGAATTCCGATTATCGTCTACTCAATCGACGAGGTGGGCGGGTTCGCGGACGTGCTGACCGGTGTGGGCCGCTGCACCGTTATTTCCGACGCCGCCTGAGCGGCCAGGAACAGAAGAAGCCAAGGCAGAAGAAGGACAGGAAATGGCTGACGACAGTTTTGACATCGACGATACGGAACGCCGGATGCGTGGTGCGCTCCAGTCGCTGAAACAGGAATTTGCCGGTTTGCGGACCGGTCGTGCGACAGCCAGCCTTCTCGAACCCATCGTCGTCGAAGCGTATGGCCAGAGCATGCCGATCAATCAGGTTGGCACCATCGGCGTTCCGGAGCCGCGGATGCTTACGGTTCAGGTGTGGGACAAGGGGATGATTTCCGCGGTCGAGAAGGCCATTCGCAACTCAGGCCTCGGTCTCAACCCCAACGTGGATGGAACCCTGATTCGACTTCCGATCCCGGAACTCAATCAGGAACGCCGTACCGAGCTTTCCAAGATCGCATCGAAGTATACGGAGCAGGCCCGCATCGCTGTCCGAAATGTGCGGCGCGATGCGATGGACGAATTGAAGCGCCTCGAAAAAGACGCACACATGAGTCAAGACGACCACAAGATCTGGGCGGACAAGGTTCAGAAACTGACCGACAAGGTCATTGCAGAAATCGATGCGGCGCTCGCCCATAAGGAAGCGGAAATCATGCAGGTGTAAGCTGCGATGCGCTTGGGAACCGGGTTCAAGATCCGGGGTTAACCATTTGTTTTGAGGGGAAAGCCCGAGGTCATGACGCTTACCTCCGGCCAGAAGATAAGCGAACCCGTGCCCGGCAAGATGCCGCGGCACGTCGCGATCATCATGGACGGCAATGGGCGCTGGGCAGCCAAACGGCATCTGCCGCGTGCCGCCGGTCACCGTCAGGGCGTTGAGGCGGTGCGCGTTATTGTGCGCGCGGCGGGCGATCTCGGTATCGAGTATCTGACGCTTTACGGTTTCAGTTCCGAAAACTGGAAGCGACCCGTTGAGGAAGTGAACGACCTCATGGGTTTGCTCCGCCTTTTCATTCGCCGGGACCTGGCCGAGCTGCACCAGAACGGGGTCCATGTCCGCGTTATTGGCGACCGGGACCATCTCGACGCTGATATCGTCGCGATGATCGATGAGGCTGAGGCGCTAACCGCCCAGAACGACAGGCTCAAGCTCCAGATCGCGTTCAACTACGGCGGCCAGAACGAGATTGCCTCGGCGGTGCGCCGGGTTGCGCGGGAGGTGAAGGCCGGAACGCTGGAGCCGTCTGCGATAACACCCGATACGATTGCCGGATTTCTAGATACCGCCGGTATTCCGGACCCCGATCTCATCATCCGCACCAGCGGCGAGAAGCGGCTTTCAAACTTCATGATCTGGCAGGGTGCCTACTCGGAGCTCGTGTTCTCCGATGCGCTGTGGCCCGATTTCACTCCCGAGTGTTTGCGCGAGGCCATGGAGGAGTATCAACGTCGCAGCAGGCGCTTCGGCGGACTTGATGCTTCCGGCCAGAGCGGCAAGGTGTGATTTCATGACAGCACCGATGAAAGACACCGCCACCGAAGGCCCCGCACCGGCCGGGGGCGATCTGGGGACCCGCGTGCTGTCCGCGCTTGTTCTGGCACCGGTCGTGCTGGCCGCGGTCTGGTTTGGTGGTTGGCTTTTCGCGGCGTTGCTGGCAGTCGCGAGTGTGCTGATGGCACTTGAGCTTTCGGCTCTCCTTTTCGGCGCTGCGAGCCTGCGCAAGGCGGCGCTTCTTTCTTTTACCGCTGTTGCTGCGGTCGCGCTTGCTTCGGCCGGGCTTGCCCCGGCGGCGTTGGCGGCGGGCGCCGCCGGGCTCGCCTTTGCGCTCGCTGCACGGAGCTGGACGCGCGAACCGCTGTGGCCGGCGGCGGTAG
The DNA here is from genome assembly GCA_017642695.1 of Parvibaculum sp. Classification (GTDB taxonomy): domain Bacteria; phylum Pseudomonadota; class Alphaproteobacteria; order Parvibaculales; family Parvibaculaceae; genus Parvibaculum. The sequence goes on from JAEPQD010000002.1 coordinate 1,145,235, forward strand.
CCTATTCCTACCTCATTTTGCCCCTCGTGGCGCTCATATGGCTCAGAGCTGATCCGGACCTTGGTCTTGCGGTCGTTGTGTGGCTGCTGGCAGTGGTGTGGGCGATCGATATTTGCGCCTATTTTGCGGGCAGGTTCATCGGCGGGCCGAAACTTGCACCAAGCATCTCGCCGAAAAAGACATGGGCGGGGCTTCTGGGAGGGATGGCTGGCGCCGTCGTGGTGGCGGTGGCGGCGCCGATCTGGATCGGTAGCGGTTCTGCCGTCATTCTGGCGTTTATCGCAGCGGGCCTCACTATCCTTGAACAAGCGGGGGATTTTGCGGAATCCGCGATGAAACGCCGCGCCGGAGTGAAGGATTCCGGTACGCTGATACCCGGACATGGCGGTATTCTCGATCGCGTCGACGGTCTGGTTACTGTCGCGCTCGGCGCGGCAATTCTGGCTCTTGTGAACAATGCGGCACACCCCGCCGCGGGAGTATTGATTTGGCCCTGACCGTCTCGGCAGGTAGCAAAACTATCGCGGTACCCCATCCGGTACACGGCAAGCGCAGCGTCACCATTCTCGGTTCGACGGGTTCCATCGGCTGTTCCACGCTCGATCTGATTGCGCGAGACCGGGAGCGCTTCGAACTTGTCGCCCTCACCGCGCACCGGAACGTCCAGGCACTCGTCGAACAAGCGAGGCAACATCGACCTCAGGTGGCCGTGATCGCCGATGAGACGCTCTATGGAGCGTTGAAGGAAGGTCTGGCGGGAACCGACATCCAAGCCGCTGCTGGAGGACAAGCTGTTGTGGATGCTGCAGAACTGTCAGCCGAATGGGTGATGGCGGGTATTGTCGGGGCGGCCGGCCTTGCGCCCACGCTGGCGGCGGTTCGTCGGGGAGCTTGCGTCGCCCTCGCCAACAAGGAATGCCTCGTATCGGCGGGACCGCTTTTTCTCGCCGAAGTAGAGAAATCGGGCGCGACGCTGCTCCCGGTCGACTCCGAACACAATGCCATCTTTCAGGTTCTGGATAGCCGGCGCCTCGATACGGTGGACAAGATCGTGCTAACCGCGTCCGGAGGCCCGTTCAGGATGTGGAGCGAAGAGGAGATGGAGGGAGCGACCCCCGCTCAGGCCGTCGCCCATCCCCGCTGGGAGATGGGGGCCAAGATTTCGGTGGATTCCGCAACCCTGATGAACAAGGGACTGGAACTGATAGAGGCGCACTACCTCTTTCCGGTGGGTGAAGAGAAGCTCGATGTTATCGTTCATCCAGAATCCATCGTCCACAGCATGGTTGCCTATGTCGATGGATCGGTTTTGGCTCAGCTCGGCTCCCCCGATATGCGTACCCCGATTTCCTATACGTTGGCGTGGCCGGGACGCATGAGCACACCGTCAGAAAAGCTGAATCTCGCGCAGATTGGTCAATTAACCTTCCAAGAACCTGATATTAAAAGATTTCCGGCGCTGACGGTGGCGCGCGAGGCGCTTCGGGCCGGGGGATTTGCGCCGACCGTCCTCAATGCAGCCAATGAAGTCGCCGTGGACGCTTTTCTCAATGGCCGTATTGGATTTCTCGACATAGTGCGGCTTTCGGAGGCAGTTCTGGATGCTTGCGCGGCCGGAAACGGGCTCCCGGAAGATTTGTCTTCGATATACGAAATCGACAGGAACACGCGGATTCTTGCGCAGGAATGGGTGCAAAAGCGTGTTTGCTGACGTAGGCTGTGGGCCGCTGCCGAGTCCGGGAGTCGAGAGAATGCCTGGCCGGCTTTGTGTGGGGGAAACGGTGCTTCCCGCATCCGGCCATGCCGTATGCGGAGCACCGCTCTTGAGTGGGACAGCAGCTTGAACGCGATGGATGTGCTAGCGGGAGTTGGCGGTTTCGGAGAATCTCTCTGGAGCTATCTCATCCCCTTTTTGTTTGTATTGACCGTCGTGGTCTTTTTTCACGAACTAGGGCACTTCTCCGTTGCCAGATGGTTCGGTGTGAAGGTCGACACGTTCTCGATCGGGTTCGGCCGGGAAATATTTGGCTGGAATGACAAGCACGGCACGCGGTGGAAGCTGAGCTGGATTCCGCTCGGTGGCTATGTGAAGTTTGCCGGTGACGAGAATGCCGCAAGCGTTCCCGACCGCGAGCGGCTCGAGAGTCTTCCCGAGGACCAGAAGGCGGGACTTTTTCATTTCAAGCCGCTGTCGCAGCGCGCCGCTGTCGTTGCCGCCGGTCCTGTCGCCAATTTCATTCTGGCCATCGTCATATTCGCAGGGGTGTTCACCTTTGTCGGCCGAACAGTGGGTGCGCCACTTGTAGAGGCCGTGGTGGATGGAAGCCCTGCGGCGGCGGCCGGGTTCGCGCCCGGCGACCGGATTGTTGCAATCGATGGACAACACATCGAGAGCTTCGAGGAAATCCGCCGCTACGTGACAACAGGCGCCGGCTCCACGATGACATTTCTGGTTGAACGCGGGGGCCGCGAAGTTTCGCTGATTGCGGCACCTGAGGTTCAGCAGATTACGGACCGGTTCGGCAATGTTCACCGTGTTCCGCAACTGGGTATCCAGCAGGGCGGCGGCTCTGAGATCATCCGTAGCGACCCCTTGAGCGCCGTATGGCTTGGAGTCAAGGAAACGGCGTTTATTGTCGAACGTACGTTCGACTATCTCGGCGGAATCATTACCGGGCGTGAGTCCGCCGACCAACTTCGGGGTGTAATCGGCATTGCGCAGACCTCGGGCCAAGTCGCTACATTCGGCTTTGTTGCGTTGTTGACGATGACGGCACTTCTGTCGGTAAGCATCGGGTTGCTCAATCTTTTCCCTGTCCCTCTCCTTGATGGCGGACACCTCCTGTACTATGCGGTCGAGGCCGTTCGTGGCCGCCCACTTGGGGAACAGGCGCAGGAATTCGGTTTCAGGATTGGCCTCGCGCTGGTCATGACCTTGATGATATTCGCTACGTGGAATGATCTGGCACGTCTTGAAGTCTTTTCGTTTCTAGGTGGTTTGTTTAGCTAACCGCATGGGGCCATCAGGGTTCCGGCGGTATTGGAAAGTTCGCGCAATCGGGTTCGCACTTAGGCGCGGTTGTTAGGTTAGGGGACGAGATGGGGCGACTGGCCGATTACATGACCAGAACGGTACGTATCGTGGCGACTTCCGCCATGCTTCTTGTTGTTCCGTTTTTTCTTGCGGCGCTGCCTGGCGGCGGTTCAGTAGGCGTAGCCCATGCTGAAGACCTGTACGTCACAGCCGTAGACGTGCAGGGCAATCAGCGCATCGAAGCCGGCACGGTCCGTTCGTACATGCTTCTCAAGCCGGGCATGAAGTACGATCCGCAGCTGGCTGACCAGTCGCTCAAGCAGCTGTTCGGAACAGGTCTTTTCGCTGACATTTCGATGCGCCTCGATGGTACGCGTGTCATCGTGTCGGTTGTTGAAAATCCGATCATCAATCGTGTTGCTTTTGAGGGTAACAGCGCGCTGAAGGAGGAGGATCTTCAAAAGGAAGTACAGCTGCAGCCTCGCGTCGTTTATACGCGCGCCAAGGTTCAGGGCGATGTCACACGCATGATCGAGTTGTACCGGCGAAGCGGACGCTTTTCGGCGACCATTGAACCGAAGGTCATTCAGCTTCCCCAAAACCGCGTCGATCTTGTCTTCGAGATTACCGAGGGCCCGAAGACGAAAATTGCCTCCATCAACTTCATCGGAAACAAGGAGTTCAGCGACGGTACGTTGCGTGAGGTGATTTCCACCGGCGAATCCGCCTGGTGGAAGTTTCTTTCCTCGTCCGACAGCTACGACCCGGACCGTCTCACATATGATCGCGAATTGCTCCGCCGGTATTATCTGCAGCGCGGATATGCAGACTTTCGTGTTGTTTCCGCCGTTGCCGACCTGAGCCGGGACGACTCGGCGTTTCATATTACATTTACGGTCGATGAGGGTGAGGTCTACGAGTTCGGCGAGGTTGCTGTCACGACGGAGCTCGATAAGCTAAACCAAGAAGAACTTGAAGCACTGCTCCTGCCGCAAACCGGTGAAGTCTATAATGCCGGCCTTATCGACCAGACCATCGACGAGCTCACTTTTGCCGCAGGCACGAGCGGTTATGCCTTTGCAGAAGTGCGTCCCAGGATTCAGCGCCGCAGTGACGAGCGTGTCATTGATCTGACATTCCAGATTACAGAAGGGCCGCGCGTCTATGTTGAGCGGATCAACATTACCGGTAATTCGCGCACGCTGGACAAGGTAATCCGGCGCGAAATCCGAATGTCGGAAGGTGACGCCTTCAACAAGGTTCTGCTCGACAAATCCGAGAAGAATATTCGTGGCCTGCAGTACTTTTCGAAGATCGACATCACGCAGAACCCAGGTTCCGCTGAAGACAAAACCGTCATCAATGTAGACGTTCAAGAGCAATCTACCGGCTCTCTTTCACTTAGCGCCGGCTTCTCGACGCTCGACAACGCCGTTGCGGGCATTCAGCTGTCGGAACGGAATTTCCTTGGCCGTGGGTTGCAGCTAAGCACAAGCCTTTCGATTTCCAAGCGCCGCCAGCTTATCGAGTTCCACTATACGGATCCCTATTTCCTCGACCGCGATCTTGTGGGTGGTATCGATCTGTTCGGTAGCGAGACGGATTACCAGAACGAGTCGTCGTTCAATTCCCGCTCGCAGGGCTTTGGTCTGCGCTTCGGTTTTCCTCTTTCCGAGAAGAGCCGTCTTCTGTTGCGCTACCAATTCCGGTTCGACGAGATATTTGACGTACATCCATCGGCTTCTACAGCGATTCAAGCTGCCAAGGGGTCGGAGTATCGTTCGATCATCGGCTATGACTACTATTACGACAACCGCAACGACCCCGTGGATCCGACGGAAGGCTGGGACTTTCTGTTCAGCCAGAATCTCGCCGGTCTCGGCGGGACCGTCCGCTATCTGTCGAATGAAGTGCTCGCGCGCTACTATTATCCTCTGACAGACGATTTTCTCACGAGCTGGAGGATAGACGGCGGTTACGTTCAGGGGTTGGGCAAGGATGTTCCGCTGAGCGATCACTTCTTCAAGGGCGGAAATTCCATCCGTGGCTTTGCGCGTGGTGGTGTTGGTCCTCGAGACGTTACTTCGCCCAATCAAGATGCTGTCGGTGCTCTGGCTTATATCTTCGGCACGGCCGAGCTGAGTTTCCCCAACGGGTTGCCTGATGCCCTTGGCGTAAGGACGTCGGTCTTTGCCGACGGTGGTTATATCGGGTTGTCTGACTATGACCGGGCTCTTTATCCAGGTATCGTCGACGATTTCGCGCCTCGTGCGTCCGTCGGCCTCAGCGTTTACTGGCAGTCGCCGTTCGGACCGATCAGGCTGGATTTCGCACAAGTGCTGCTGGATGAGCCCTACGACGAGAAAGAAGCGTTCCGCTTCAGCGCAGGAACGTCGTTCTGAGGAGCATGACGCTAGGTGCTCGAAACAGGGATATGAGAGGGACGTGAGGAGATGATGTTCAAGTTGAGTGTTAGACGGTTTTTTGCGGCAGCATCTGTCGCGCTTTTGGCGCTGTGGCCGTTGTCTTCTGTTCCTGCTGCCGCCGCAGGCCCCGCTGTCATCTTCATTGTCGATACCAATGCGGTATTTGCGCAGTCGAAGGTGGGCCAGAATATACGTAGCCAGTTTGAAGACCAGATGAAGAAACTGGCGGCGGAAGGCAAGAAGGCGGGTGAGGGTTTGCAGGCCGACGCGAAGAAGTTGTCCGACGAGAGGGCATTGCTCTCCCAGGAAGATCTGCAGAAGAAGGTGGCCGGCCTTCAGAAGCGCGAAGCTGAATTCCAGCAATCGTTCCAGACGAAGCGGCAGGCGCTACAGCTGGGCGTTCAGCGGGCGGAGGCGAAGGTCGAGGCTGCTTTGGCGCCCATATTCGCTGAGATATTGCGAGAACGCGGCGGAACGGTATTGTTCGACCAATCCGTGGTTCTGGCCGGCGGCGCAGATCTCGACATCTCCGCGGAAGTGCTGAAGAAGCTGAATGAGCGGCTGACGACCGTTGAGGTGAAACCGGTTACGCCGGAAGAGTTGCGGGCCGCACAGCAAACGGAAGCTGAGTGAGGATAGCAATCGGCGAAGAATATCTCGCGGATTCTCAGATGCGACTATGGCGGACAAGCGTTTCTTCAGGTCCAGAGACCCCGTGCCGCTCGGCGATATTGCCGAGCGGATAGGGGCCGGTATTGCCCAGACGAGTGATGCTGGCCGGCAGATGAGCGGTGTCGCGTCCCTCGACGTCGCCGGGCCTGACGAGGTCAGCTTTCTCGATAACCCCAAATACGTGGATGCATTCGCGAAAACGAAGGCGGGGGCGTGCATCGTCCACCCTAGATTTGCGGATCGCGCTCCGGCGGGTACGGCGCTGTTGTTATCCGAGCAGCCTTACAGGGCCTATTCCCTTGTTGCACAGTTGTTCTATCCGGATGAGGCCGTTGGAACGGATACGTTCGGCTCTCCGGGAAATGTAAGCGAGCGAGCGACAGTGCACCCGTCGGCCAAGCTTGGTGAAAATGTGACGATAGAACCAGGTGCGAGCGTCGGTGCGGGAGCGGAAATCGGCCGCAACACGGTAATCGGTACAAACACGAGCATCGGTAAGGGATGTACAGTCGGCAAGGATTGTTTCATCGGGCCGAATGTGACTGTGAGTCATGCGCATATCGGTGACCGCGTGATGTTGCATCCAGGCGTTCGTGTTGGCCAGGACGGTTTCGGATTCGCGATGGGGTATCCGCGTCACGAAAAAGTTCCGCAGCTCGGCCGCGTTATTATTCAGGATGATGTGGAAATAGGGGCCAACACGACAGTCGACCGGGGAGCGGGGCCGGATACGGTGATCGGCGAAGGGACGAAGATCGATAACCTTGTGCAGATCGGCCACAATGTGGAGATCGGCAGAGGGTGCATCATTGTTGCTCAGACGGGAATTTCCGGGAGCGCAAAGCTCGGAGACTTTGTCGTTCTTGCTGCTCAGGTCGGTGTGACGGGACACCTGACGATCAATTCGGGTGCCCAGATCGCGGCGCGCGGCGCGGTCGTCCACGACGTGCCCGCCGGACAGCAATATGGGGGCCTCCCCGCAAAGCCTATTGCCGAGTGGCGCCGGGAGGTCGTCGAACTGCGCAAGCTGGGAAGACGTCCCAAGACTGGTAACAAGCCGAGTGAGCAATGACGTTGGATGATTGTGGAAGGATGAACGTATGAGCGAGGCTGAGACGCCTGCGAAGCTCGACAGCGCCGATATCAACCGGGTCCTGGAGCTTCTTCCCCATCGCTATCCGATGCTGATGATCGACCGGATCATTGAAATGAAGGGTGACGAGTCGGCCATTGGAATCAAGAACGTCACGAACAATGAACCTTTCTTTCAGGGACACTTTCCGGGGCATCCCGTCATGCCTGGTGTGTTGATCGTGGAAGCGATGGCGCAGACGGCCGGCGCACTTGTCATCAACAGTCTGGGAACGTCAGGAAGCAATCAGCTGGTTTATTTCATGACGGTGGACCGCGCCCGTTTTCGAAAGCCTGTCCTTCCTGGGGACGTCCTGCATGTTCACGTTACGAAACTCCAGAGCCGGGGAACGGTCTGGAAGTATCACGGCGAAGGTCGCGTGGACGGAAAACTGGTGGCTGAGTGCGACCTTGGGGCGATGATCGCAGGTCCGGCGGAGAGATGACGCAAGTTCACCCCACAGCTGTAGTCGATGCGCGGGCACAACTGGCGGCGGATGTCACCGTTGGGCCCTTTTGCGTGGTTGGCCCCGACGTCACTCTCGGCGAGGCGGTGGTGCTTCATTCACATGTGGTGGTGGAGGGACGGACAACAATCGGTGCGCGCACGCAAATTTTCCCGTTCGCGTCTATAGGTCATGCGCCGCAAGACCTGAAATACAAGGGTGAACCGAGCCGACTGGAAATAGGCGCGGACAACCTCATACGCGAACACGTGACCATGAACCCGGGCACGGAGGGAGGCGGCATGGTGACACGCGTCGGCAATCACTGTGCATTTCTTGCAAGTTCGCATGTCGGCCACGATTCGATCATCGGCGATCACGTGGTCTTCTCGAACAATGTCATGCTCGCCGGGCATTGTATTATCGGCGACTTCGTTATCTTTGGTGGGGGCGCTGCGCTCCATCAGTTTGGGCGAGTTGGAAAGCACGCGTTTATTGGGGGGATGAGCGCTGTTGAAAATGACGTCATACCCTACGGTCTCGTAATCGGAAACAGAGCCCATCTTATGGGGCTCAATCTGGTCGGATTGAAGCGGCGAGGGTTTTCGAGAGAGAAGATACAGACAATGCGAGAAGCCTACGGTGTTCTTTTTGGGGAAACGGGCACGCTGCGGGAAAGAGTGACGATGGTTGCGGAGCGTTATACCGGTCAGGACGAAGTGATGGAGATCGTCGATTTTATCCAGGCCGAGTCGGACCGTGCCATTTGCATGCCCCGACTTGACCGCGCCGTCTGACACCGGTCGATGGAGACCGAGACAAAATTTCGAAAACTCGGAATAGCTGCCGGTAGTGGACCCTTGCCGATAGCCCTGGCGGAAGCGGCGCTTTCGTCCGGACGTGAGATTTTTGTCATCGGAATCAAAGGGGCGGCGGGACCAGAGATCGAGAAATTTCCGCATGCCTGGGTTCGGCTTGGAGCAATGGGCGAATTCCTGCGTCTTCTCAAGGAACAACGGTGCGAAGACATCGTCCTGATCGGAGGCGTCAAGCGGCCCAATCTTTCTGCCCTTTTCCCCGATAGTGTCGGCCGCAAGCTCATGCCGCGGGTCGCGAAATGGATGATGCAGGGTGACGACGGACTTCTGAGAGGTCTCTCGGAGTTTTTCGAAAAGGAACATGGTTTCCGCATCGTTGGGGCGCATGAGATTGCGAAAGACCTTCTGGCTCCGGAAGGTGTTTTGACCAGTGCTGTACCCACGACGTCGCACGAGGCGGATATTGACGTAGCCGTCCGCGCGGCGCTGGCGATCGGTGCGCTCGATATCGGGCAGGGGGCTGTCAGCTGTCGAGGCGTTGTGCTGGCGCTTGAAGCGCTCGAAGGTACCGACCGGATGCTCGAGCGAGTCGCCTCCCTGCCGGAGGATGTACGTGGCACTGTCGGTGCTCGCGACGGTGTGCTCGTAAAGCTTTCGAAACCGGGCCAGGAACGAAGGGTGGATATGCCGACGGTCGGTGTGGACACCGTCGAAAAGGCGGCCGCAGCGGGGCTTGCCGGGATCGCAGTGGAAGCGGGTGGCACACTCGTCGTCGATGGTGAGGCCGTTGCGAAGGCGGCAAACAGATCGGGTCTTTTCGTCGTTGGACTTGGTCGCTCCCGGATCAAACGAGCGGGCGCATGACAGACGGGGCAGCGGCGCGCAGACATGTGATGCTGGTCGCCGGCGAGACGTCCGGCGATGCGCTCGGTGCTGTGCTGATGGATGCCATGACAGAGATCTCGGATCGGCCGCTCGAGTTCTCGGGGGTGGGCGGGCCCGAGATGGAGGCGCGAGGACTTACATCCATATTTCCCATGCATGAGATTGCGGTGATGGGCCCTCGGGAGATCATTCCGCGACTTCCCTTGATCTTCCGCAGGATATGGCAAACTGTCAGGCATGCCGTCGAACAACGACCGGATATTGTCGTCGTAATCGATAGTCCCGAGTTCACTCACATGGTGGCCAAGAGGATCGCGCGCCGCGCGCCCGATATCCCGATTGTCGACTATGTTCTGCCGAGTGTCTGGGCCTGGCGTCTCGGACGAGCCCGCGCGATGAAGAAGTATATTCGTCGTGTTCTGGCCTTGTTGCCTTTCGAACCGAAGTTTCTCGGTACGGTAGGCGTCGACTGTGTCTATGTCGGGCATCCGGCAATTCAGCGCATACCCGAGGAAGGGTCCGGTGCTCGCTTTCGCGGTGCGCGGGGTATTGGAACAGATGATCCTGTTCTTCTTGTTTTGCCGGGCAGCCGTCTCAATGAAGTGAAGCACTTGGTCGGAATCTTCGGCGAAACGGTCAGACAGCTTTCAAGGGAGATCGACCATCTTCGCGTTGTAGTTCCGGTCGTCCCTCACGTCAGGCCGCTCGTCGAGGCGTCGATTAAGGATTGGGGGGTGCCCGTCGAGATTGTCGATGATGAACAGCAAAAACGCGCAGCTTTCGATGCGGGGACCGCCGCCCTTGCCGCTTCGGGAACCGTTTCACTGGAACTGGCTCTTGCGCGGGTGCCTATGGTCGTCGCCTATCGCGCCGAAGCGATTGTGGGCTGGTTTGCGCTCAATGTTCTCAAGGTGCCGTCCGTTGTGCTCGTGAATCTGATACTCGACCGGCCATCGGTTAGGGAATATCTGCAAGGGCGATGCACGGCAGATGAATTGGCCGAAGGCTTGCGGCCCTTGATGCACGAAAGCGATGAGCGCAGACGTATCCTTGACGATCTTGACGAGCTTCGGCTTCGCATGGGTATCGACGGCGAGCCCCCCGGCCGCCGGGCTGCACGCGCGGTGCTTGAGCTTCTTTGAATCATCCTCGATCTGAAACAGCAAAGGCGCTCCGGGATGGGAGCGCCTTTGACGGTCGACGTTTGCCGAATTTATTTGCGCTTGCCGATATCGGCGTAGTCGCGGCGGGGTGCGCCCGTGTAAAGCTGACGTGGACGGCCGATGCGCTGGCCCGGGTCCTCGATCATCTCGTTCCACTGCGCCACCCAGCCAACAGTACGGGCGAGCGCGAAGAGAACGGTGAACATGGTGGTCGGAAAACCCATCGCCTTGAGCGTGATGCCCGAATAGAAGTCGATATTCGGATAGAGCTTCTTTTCCACAAAATATTCGTCGTTGAGCGCAATCTTCTCGAGCTCGAGTGCGACGTCGAGAAGTGGGTCGTCCTTGATGCCCAGCACGTTGAGGACTTCGTGACAGGTCTGCTGCATGACACGCGCGCGGGGATCGTAGTTCTTGTAGACGCGGTGTCCGAAGCCCATCAGGCGGAAAGGATCATTCTTGTCCTTCGCGCGCTTGATGAATTCCGGAATGCGGTCCACCGTCCCGATCTCCTGAAGCATGTTGAGTGCCGCTTCATTCGCGCCGCCATGTGCCGGACCCCAAAGGCAGGCGATACCGGCCGCGATACAAGCAAACGGATTGGCACCGGAGGAACCCGCTAGACGCACGGTCGATGTCGACGCGTTCTGCTCGTGATCCGCGTGAAGGATGAAGATGCGGTCCATGGCGCGGGCGAGGATCGGGTCGACCTTGTATTGCTCGGCCGGAACCGAAAAACACATGTGCAGGAAGTTTTCCGCGTAATCGAGATCATTACGCGGATAGACGATGGGTTGGCCGACGGAATATTTGTAGGCCATGGAGGCAATCGTCGGCATCTTCGCAATCAGACGGCGGCTCGCAATCATCCGCTGCATCGGATCGTTGATGTCGGTCGAGTCGTGATAGAAGGCCGAAAGGGCGCCGACCATACCGCACATGATCGCCATTGGATGGGCGTCGCGACGGAACCCGCGCAGGAAAAAGTTCATCTGCTCATGCACCATGGTGTGCATGGTGATGGCGCGCTCGAACTCCCTGTACTCCTCTGACGTCGGCAGTTCGCCGTTGAGGAGCAGGTAGCAGGTTTCGATGAAGTTGCCGTTCTCAGCAAGCTGATCGATAGGATAGCCGCGATAGAGCAACACGCCTTCTTCGCCATCGATATAGGTGATGTCGGATTCGCAGCTTGCTGTGGAGGTAAAGCCCGGATCGTAGGTGAAGTGGCCGCTCTGCCCGTAAAGCGCCGATATATCAACGACGCTCGGTCCGAGCGAGCCGCTATAGACCGGTAGGTCGTAGGACTTCCCGCCTACCGAAAGCGTTGCTTGCGACTTCGCACCGGCTTTGGTTCCGAATTCTGTCATGCCTGCCTACCTGTTCTGTTTGGCCGGCCGGTGTGCCGCTGGCAGGCGGCAAAGCCGGGCAGTTAGTTGTACATCTTCCTGTCGTGCCGCGAAGCGGGTGCGAAGTCGCGTGCTCATGCGGCTTGATCCTTTATCCGTCCAATCGCTTCCTCTCGGCCGAGCGTTGCAAGGACGTCGAATATCGGGGGCGATACGGTGCTGCCGGTGACAGCGGCGCGAAGCGGCTGGGCGACTTTGCCTAGCTTCAGATTTTCTTCCTCGGCGAATGAGCGGATGGTCGCCTCGATTTCGGCAAGCGCCCAATCGTTGTGTGCCTCAAGGCGGGAAACAAGCCGGGCAAGTAGTGCTCTCGCCTCCGGATTGAGCAACTGAAGGGCCTTGTCGTCGAACGATAAGGGCCGCTGGGCGAGGAGAAAGGCAGCGCCCTGACCTAGCTCCACAAGTGTTTTTGCCCGTTCCTTGAGGCCCGGCATCAGCGCTACAAGTTTGTTGCGGAAGGCGTCATCCGTCTTCCAGCCGTTGAGGCGGGTCATCAGCGCAATAGTATCGTCGGCAAGACGCGCATCATCCGCTTCGCGGATATAATGACCGTTCAGGCTCTCGAGTTTTGCAAAGTCGAAGCGCGCGGGCGAGCGGCCGATGCTTTCGAGGTTAAACCACTCGATGGCCTGTTCGGTCGAGAATATCTCGTCGTCGCCATGGGCCCAGCCAAGCCGGACAAGATAGTTACGCATGGCCTCCGGAAGATAGCCCAGATCGCGGTAGGCTTCCGCACCGAGCGCACCATGGCGCTTCGAGAGCTTCGCGCCGTCCGGTCCGTGTATCAGCGGTACGTGAGCGAAGTCGGGCGTGTCCCAGCCGAGCGCGGCGTAGATCTGGCTCTGCCGGCCCGCATTTGTCAGGTGATCGTCGCCGCGCACAATATGGGTGATGCTCATGTCGTGGTCGTCCACCACCACCGAAAGGTTGTAGGTCGGGGTACCGTCGCTACGCAGAATGATGAGGTCATCGAGCTGTTCGTTCGGGAAACGGACATCGCCCATGACGCGGTCCCGGACGACGGTTTCGCCCTCGTCCGGCGAGCGGAAGCGGATCACGGGTTTGATTCCGGCCGGTGCTTCCGACGGATCGCGGTCGCGCCAGCGGCCGTCATAGCGGATGGGCCGCCCCTCGACGCGCGCCTTCTCTCGCATTTCTTCAAGTTCTTCCTGGCTCGCATAGCAGCGGTAGGCCTTGCCTTCGCGCAGGAGTTGTTCGGCAATCTCGGTGTGGCGTGCCATGCGAGAGAACTGGAAGACAGGCTCGTCGTCCCATTCAAGGCCGAGCCAGCGCAAACCCTCGAATATTGCCTCGATGGCCGGTTCGGTAGAGCGTGCTCGATCTGTGTCTTCGATGCGGAGCAGGAAACGGCCGCCATTGTGACGGGCAAACAGCCAGTTGAACAAAGCCGTTCGCGCGCCACCGATATGCAGATAGCCGGTGGGCGAAGGGGCAAAGCGGGTAACGACTGTCTTCGGTTCGGTCATGGTCTCCTGCGATCCCGGCCTCGCAGCCGCGCGGGTAGGCAACACGTATAAATGTTGGCAAGCTCTGACCCGGATTATGGGCACGTAGCCTAGGGTCCGCTGCGGGGCAGGAGGATTTCTAGCACATTGCGGCAACGCAGCGTAAGTCCGAAATGAGTGTCAGCCGAAGCAAGAAAACTCCTTTGTTATAAGTGTGTTAGGCGGCGGTTCTACGCCTCCGCCTGTGCAAATCACGGATGACGAGGCAGCGAATGCCGGGGGCGGCAGACTACGCGAGAAGGTACCGACCGGAGGGCTTCACCGGTGTGCGGCCGTTCTCGCTTCTGGCGGAGCTTCGCCGGTGCTTTGCGGCCGACAGTGACCGTTATTTCCTGTGGGTGCCCGTCTTTCTTGCTCTCGGCGTCGCCTGTTATTTCGGTCTGAGCGCTGAGCCGCCCTTCTGGCTGGCCATGCTTCTGCCGATCGTGATGGGGGGGCTGCTCTGGAGCGTTCGCCTGAGACCATTGGCGGCGCTGGGCGCCGCCGCCCTCTTTTCGGTGGTGCTCGGGTTTGCGGCGGCGGTCGTGAGGGCGGATCGAGTGGCGGCGCCAGTTCTTGAAAAGCCGATGTCTGGAGCTCTCGTCGCGGAAGTGATTTCGGCGGAACGGACAGAGAAGGGCGCTCTCTCAGCCGTTCTGGCGCCAGTGTCCTTCGCCGGTCTGGCGGACAGCGAGAGGCCAGGAAAAGTCAGATTGAATATCCGTATCCGGGATGTAGTGCTTCGTCCCGGCGCGACAGTCGAATTGCGGGCGCGGTTGATGCCGCCGCCGGAGCCAGTTCTGCCTCGCGGTTTCGACTTCGCCCGGCTGGCCTGGTTCGAGGGGCTAGGTGCTGTCGGTTTCGCCTATACCGCGCCAGTGGAACGCCTGCCGCCCTCAGGGATGGCGGCGGCACTTACGACGCTTCGCATGAAGATCGGAGGACGGATACGGAGTGTCATAGGAGGGACAAGCGGCGCGGTGGCGGCGGCACTCATCAATGGCGAGCGGGCGAGCATTCCGGACGAGGTGTCGGAAGATCTGCGGGCGGCGGGTATCTATCATGTGCTCTCGATCTCGGGACTTCACATGGTGCTCTTCGCGGGGTCGCTCTTCTGGACGGTGCGGGCGCTGCTCGCCCTAGTGCCCGGTCTGGCCCTTCGCTATCCGATCAAGAAATGGGCCGCCGCCGTCGCCATTCTGGGCGCGACCTTCTATCTCGCGATTTCGGGGGCGGCGATTGCGACACAGCGCGCCTGGATCATGATCCTGCTGATGTTCGTCGCCATCCTGCTCGACAGACCAGCGCTCAGTCTCCGCAATGTGGCGCTCGCTGCGATTGTCATTCTCCTGTGGCGGCCCGAAAGCCTGGTCGGGGCGAGCTTCCAGATGTCCTTCGCAGCCGTGGTCGCGCTCATCGCCTTCTATGAGAGCGACATCGCGCGCCGCTGGACGATGGAGCCGCGCAGGGGCGGGATTGCTTCCTTGCCGCGCCTCGCGCTCGTCTATGTGCTCGGCATTGCGCTAACGAGCATCGTGGCTGGCGCCGCGACCGGGGCGATCGCGGCCTATCACTTCAACCGCGTCGCGCTTTACGGCCTTGCCGGCAACATGGCGGCGATGCCGATTGTCGGTATTGTCGTGATGCCGATGGCGCTGCTTGCGCTCTTGCTGATGCCCTTCGGGCTCGACGGGCCAGCGCTCTGGGCGATGGGCAAGGGCGTGGAGGCGATGCTCACGGTTGCGCATGAAGTTGCGAGCTGGGGTGGTGCGGACAGGCTGGTAGGCGAGGCGCCCTTTGCCGCGCTCCTCCTCGCGACAGGGGGCGCGCTTTGGCTCTGCCTCTGGCGGGAGCGCTGGCGGTTCGCCGGGATGGCACCCCTCGTTCTTGGGTTGATGCTCTGGAATACAGCCCCGCGGCCCGACGTTTTGATCGACCGGGATGCGGCGCTCTTCGCGGTGAGGGGAACGGATGGCCGCCTCATCCTGACGGCGGCGCGCCCCTCCTATACGGTTGAACACTGGCTGCGGCGCGATGCCGACGGGCGCAGCCCAAGAGTGGCCGCTTCGTCTGACCGTATGAGGTGCGACACTGAGGGCTGCGTCTATTCGGAACCTGGACGGCGAGTCGTCGCCTTTCCCGTTTCACTCGGTGCGGTGGCCGAAGATTGCGCGCGCTCCGACATCGTGATCGCGAAAATACCCGTACCGCAAAAGCTTCGGCGCGATTGCGGCGCCGACCTGCTGCTCGACTATTTCTTCTTCTGGCGGAACGGTGCGACCGTGCTCCATTTAGGGGAGGATCGCGAGATCGAGATCGTCACAGCACGTCAGGTTCGCGGCAACCGGCCGTGGGTGCAGAGGACGCGAAAGGATCAGTAGCGGCGGAGAAGACCGACGAGCTTGCCCTGAACCTTGACGCGGTCCGGGCCGAAGATACGGGTCTCGTAGGCAGGGTTTGCTGCTTCGAGGGCGATGGAATCGCCCTTCTTGCGCAAGCGCTTCAGTGTCGCTTCATAGCCGTCGACCAGCGCCACGACGATGTCGCCGCTGGTTGCCGTATCGCAGCGCTGGATGAGCACCGTGTCGCCGTCGAGAATCCCGGCCTCGATCATCGAGTCGCCCTTTACCTCGAGCGCGTAATGCTCGCCGGTGCCCAGCAGATTGAGCGGCACACTGACTTGATGGCTTTCTTCCTGAAGGGCCTCGATGGGCGTGCCCGCGGCGATCCGGCCCATGACGGAAAGGGTCATGGTGTCGCCGGTTTCTCGTGCCGGCATCAGGTCGCGACTCGCAGGTTTCGATTGTGCTCCGCCTTCAATGACGCTCGGCGAGAAGCCCTTGCCGCGCGCCATGGCGAGGCTCGGCGAGGCGGCTTCAGGGAGCTTGAGGATCTCGAGAGCACGGGCCCGGTGGGGCAGGCGGCGGATGAAGCCGCGCTCCTCCAGGGCCGTAATCAGACGATGGATGCCGGACTTGGAGCGGAGGTCCAGAGCCTCCTTCATTTCATCGAAACTGGGGGAGACACCGCCCTCCTTGATCCGCTCATGGATAAACATCAGCAGTTCGTGTTGCTTGCGTGTCAGCATCGGCTCCAGCCCCTCAAGAGTGCCCACAAGGCCGCAAAGGGCCCCTCAGAACAAAACAAAAACGCTTTTTTCTGTTCTAGTTTGGTTCTCCTGAATCTGTCAAGCGCAATTGTGGATAAGTCACGCTCGAAGCGGCAAAACCCTAACGATTTCACCGGCTTTGGCCGCAGGGGCGTGAGGAGGTCGGATGACGAGACAGCCCGCGTGAGAAAGGACTGACAGCATGGAGCTGTCCTGAGTTTCCGCCGGAGTCGCGACCGGGAGTTCGTCCGTAACGTGATCGAATCCTGCCCGCAGATAGTCCTCGCGGGGGCCGTTTGAAGGGAGGGCCGCGCCAAGGCGGGCGATAGTCGTGTGAAGCGCACTGTCGCCGCCCTGCAGCCGAGCGATGGCAGGTCTCAGAAAGAGCGCCGCGCAGACGAGGGCGGATACGGGGTTGCCGGGCAGGCCGAGCATGGGGAGATCGCCAAGTTTGCCATACATCAGCGGCTTCCCGGGACGCATCGCGATCTTCCAGAAATCGATGTCGAGGCCGAGCGGCGTCAAGGCTTCGCGGATGAGATCGTGCTCGCCGACAGAGGCGCCGCCGAGCGTTATCAGCATGTCCGCTTCGCGAGCGCTCTCTGCGGCTTCCCGGATGGCATCGAGATCGTCAGGCACGATGCCGAGATCGAGCGGGATGCCACCTGCTTCAAGAATGATCGCGGCGAGGCCGTCATTGTTGGCTGAGACGATCTGGTTCGGGCCGGGCTCGGTGCCGGGGGGCACGAGTTCGTCGCCGGTCGAGAAAAATGCGATGATGGGACGCTTGTGAACTTCGAGCGTTGCGAGGTTCATCGCTGCGGCAAAGGCAATGTCGGCGGGAGATAGCTTGCGTCCGGCCGGCATGCCTGCATCGCCGGTGCGAAAGTCGAGACCGCAGGGACGGACATGTGTACCTTTTTTGCCTGCTTCGTTGACAGTGACAATGTCGCCGTCGCGTGTCGTATCTTCCTGGATGACGATGGTGTCGGCGCCACGCGGCAGCGGCGCGCCGGTGAAGATGCGGACCGCCTGGCCGGATTTCACTTCCTCCGTGTAGGAACCGCCTGCGGGCGCTTCACCGACAACCGTCAGGCGTGCGGGAACGGATGAGACATCTTCTGCGCGCACGGCATAACCGTCCATTGCGGAAAGATCGGCGGGTGGCTGTGTGCGTCGCGCAATCGCTTCTTCAGCGAGCACGCGTCCCACAGCGTCCGAAAGGAACACCATCTCCGCGGGCGTCGTGTGAAGCGCGGCCAGAATGCGCGCGCGGGCTTCCTCGACCGGGAGAAGGGATTGTGTCATCGGCTATTTCGCCTTGTAGTCGCCGGACTTGCCGCCCGATTTTTCCGTGAGCCTGATCTCGCCGATCTTCATGGCCTTGTCGACGGCCTTCGCCATGTCGTAGAGGGTGAGACAGGTGACGCTGACAGCGGTGAGAGCTTCCATTTCGACGCCCGTCTGACCGGCGACTTTCACCGTCGCTTCGACTTCGATCGAATTCGTCTTCCGGTCCGGACGAAGACCAATCTCCACCTTCGAGATGGCGAGAGGATGGCAGAGCGGGATGAGATCGGAAGTCTTCTTCGCGGCCATGATGCCCGCGAGGCGCGCGACTTCGAGGGCGTTCCCCTTTTTGAGTCCGTCATCGAGAATGAGCTTCAGCGTTGCGGCTTTCATGGTGACGCGGCCCTTCGCCGTCGCGCTGCGCGAGGTGACGGCTTTCTCCGACACGTCGACCATGCGAGCTGCGCCCTTGTCGTCGAGATGCGTCAGTTTTTTCTTTGCTGCCACGCCAACCTTCCTTTCTCCGAGGCTCTTTCGTCCGTCAGTTCACCGCTGCGTGAATGGCCTTGAGGCTTGCGAAGAGTTTTGCCGCGCCATCAAGCGGCAGGCAGCTCAGTGGATCGCAAAGCGCCTTGTCGGGATCGGGGTGGAATTCGAGGAACACTCCGTCCGCTCCCGCGGCCACGGCGGCCTTGGCGATGATCGGCACGCCCTCGCGCCGGCCGCCGGTCGATGCGCCTCCCGTTCGCGGATCGGCGCCCGGAAGCTGCACTGCGTGCGTTGCGTCGATGGTGACGGGCGCACCCAGCTTCTTCATTTCATCGAAGGCGAGCATGTCGACGATGAGGTTGTTGTAGCCGAAGGAGGCACCTCGTTCGCAGAGGATCGTCATGTTTGGTGTGGCCGCTTCCGCGATCTTCGAAAGGATGTTGCGGCAATCCCAAGGCGCGAGGAACTGACCTTTCTTTACATGCAGAAGACCGCCTGCCTTCTGCGTCGCGCGCGCGGTGGCGACGACGAGATCAGTCTGACGGCACAGGAAGGCCGGGATCTGTACGAGATCGGCGACGGCGGCGATCGGCTCCGCCTGCTCGATTTCATGAATATCGGTGCAGATCGGAACGGAGAATTTCTCCTTAACCTCGGCGAGGAGCTCAAGGCCCTTCTTCAGGCCTGGTCCGCGATAGCTCTTGATCGAGGAGCGGTTCGCCTTGTCGAAGCTCGCCTTGAAGACGAAGGGGAGCTGCAACTCGCCGAGTACGGCTTTCAGGTGCCGCGCGGTTTCGAATGCGAGATCACGATCTTCCAGCACGTTGAGGCCGGCGATGCAGAAAAGCGGTTCGCCATCGCCGATGGCCATGTTCCATTTCGGAAGCTTGAGGACGGTCATGATCTCGCGTCTCTTTCTCTTGTGGTTGGGTGCAGTGGACTTTCAGAGTTCCCGCTTCATGAAGCAACGACGTTCCAGAGGTAGTCCGATGTCTTCCTCGTGATAATGCGCAAGAAGGAGGGCAGGCGTCCACTCGCCGCGATCAAGCTCCCGAAACCCGCAGGAACGGTAGAAGGGGCCGTTCCAGGGCAGGTCGCGGAAGGTCGAAAGTGTCACAGCCTCGAATCCCCTGTCCTTCGACCAGCCGCAGACGGCCTCCACCAGCTTGCGGCCAAGGCCCTTCTTTCCATGTACGGGGTGTACGGATAATTCGAAGATGTGCATGTGGCGGTCGAAGGGTGCCGAGAGAATGAATCCGATTGGTGCGCCTTCAGCCGCCGCAACAAAGACGGCGCCTGCACGTGCCACCGCTTCCACGAACTCCGTATCGGTGGGTTCGTGCGATGCGATTTCGGCGAGGCCGACGTCGACGAAGAGGCTGCCGGCGGCTTTTTCGATGGCGCCGAAACGCGCGAAGTCCTGTGGCTCTGAAAGGCGAATTTCGTAGGTCATCGGGGATATCCTGCGGCCACTGTCACACGAATGTCATTCAAACGTCACATATCGCATGGTGGCGTTGAAGTGGGGATAAAACGGGGACGCGCTCCGGGCTCAAAAAAATATTTAATCCCCGGTTTGCGGCCCGATCGAACCGTATGCGGGTTCGTATCAGGCGGGACCCGTCAGCAACGCGCGCGTTGCCGCCTCCACATCGTCTTGCCGCATCAGGCTCTCGCCCACGAGAAATGTCCGTACGCCGACTTTCGAGAGGCGTTCGAGATCGGCAGAGGTGAAGATTCCGCTTTCGCCGACGATGAGCCGATCTTCCGGCACGCGGGGTGCGAGCCGCTCGGTCGTCGCGAGCGTCGTCTCGAAGGTCTTGAGGTTTCGATTGTTGATGCCGAGAAGCGGACTCTTCAGAGCGAGCGCGCGGTCGAGCTCTTCCTCGTCGTGAACCTCTACCAGCACATCCAGTTTCCAGCCGAAGGCCGCTTCCTCGATCTCGCGCGCCTGCGCATCCGAAACGGCGGCCATGATGATGAGGATCGCATCCGCTCCCATCGCGCGGGCTTCGGCCACCTGATAGGTGTCGTACATGAAGTCCTTGCGGATGACGGGAAGCGCGGTCGCGGCGCGGGCGGCTGCGAGATAGTCCGGGGCGCCCTGGAAGGAGGGCGTGTCGGTGAGAACGGAAAGACAGGTCGCGCCGCCTGCTTCATAGGCGCGGGCGAGGGCGGGCGGGTCGAAATCCGCGCGAATGAGACCCTTGGAGGGGCTCGCCTTCTTGATCTCGGCGATGAGCGCGTAGCCGCCCGCATCGATGCGGGCGCGGAGGGCCGAATGAAAGCCCCGAACGGGCGATGCGGCGCGCGCGGCTTCCTCCACGGAAGCGAGCGGGTGCGCGCGCTTCGCGGCGGCGATCTCGTCGAGCTTGTAGGCGCCGATCTTTTCGAGAATGTCAGCCATGGCTCTTTCCGTTGGACACGGCAACGAGCTTCGCAAGCGTCGCCTTCGCCGCGCCGCTGTCGATGGTCTTCGCAGCGATGCCTGCGCCTTCCTTCAGGGAGGCGGCCTTGCCGGAGACGATGAGAGCTGCGGCGGCGTTCAGAAGCACGATATCGCGATAGGCGCATGCCTCGCCATCGAAGAGGCGCCGGATCGCGGCAGCGTTTTCCTTCGGGTCGCCGCCCTTAAGGTCCGCGATGGCGGCGCGCGGCAGGCCGGCGTCCTCGGGCGTCACCTCGAAGACGCGAATCTTGCCGTCCTTCAGCTCCGCGACGGTGCTCGGACCGGTGGTCGTGATCTCGTCCATGCCGTCCGAGCCGTGCACGACCCAGGCGCTGTCAGAACCGAGATTGCGGAGAGCCTCGGCGAAGGGTTCGACCCATTCGGCCGCGAAGACGCCGAGAAGCTGACGCTTCACGAGGGCGGGGTTCGAGAGCGGGCCCAGCATGTTGAAGATCGTCTTGATGCCGAGATCGGCGCGTACGGGCGCGACATGCTTCATCGCCGAATGATGCGCCTGCGCAAACATGAAGCCGATGCCCGCCCCGGAGATGCATTTCGTGATGGTGGCGGGGTCGATGTCGAGATTGACGCCGAGCTCCTGCAGCGCGTCGGCGGTGCCGGAAAGCGAGGAGGCCTTGCGGTTGCCGTGCTTCGCGACGGGAACGCCCGCCGCGGCCACGACGATGGCGGTGGCGGTCGAGATGTTCCAGGTGCCGACGCCGTCGCCGCCGGTGCCGACGATGTCGATGGCGTCCGCGGGCGCCGTCACCTTCAGCGCGCGTTCGCGCATGACGGTCGCGCCCGCCGTGATCTCTTCCACGGTTTCGCCGCGCACGCGGAGACCCATCAGGAAGGCTGCGATCTGCGCAGGCGTCGCCTCGCCGGACATGACGGTCTCGAAAGCGGCGCGCGCGGTGGCGGCGTCGAGCGGCCGGCCCTCGGCGAGCCGTGCGATGGTGGATTTGAAGTCGGTCATGCCCCCGGCGAACTCCTCATGCCAATTCCCGGACGTTCAAACCCGCAAGCTGCAGGAAGTTGCGCAGGATGTCATGTCCGTGCTCGGAGGCGATGCTTTCGGGATGGAACTGGACGCCGTGGATCGGCAGCTCCCTGTGCTGCATGCCCATGACGACACCGTCCGTCGTCCATGCCGTGATTTCGAGGCAGTCCGGCAGGCTCTCGCGCTCGACGATGAGAGAGTGATAGCGCGTCGCCTCTATCGGGCTCGGCAGGTTGTGGAATATGCCTTTGCCGCCGTGATGGATGTCACTCATCTTGCCATGCATAAGGGTGGGCGCCCGAACGACCTTGCCGCCGAAGGACTGGCCGATGGCCTGATGGCCGAGGCAGACGCCGAGAAGCGGGATTCGGTGGGCTGCGGCGGCCTGAATGAGGTCGAGGCAGATGCCCGCCTTGTCCGGGTCGCAAGGGCCGGGCGAGAGCACGATGGCCTGAGGCCTCGTGGCCAGTGCCTCGTTGACCGTGATCTTGTCGTTCCGGTGGACGGCTGCGTCAGCGCCCAGTTCGCCGAGGAAATGGACGAGATTGTAGGTGAAGCTGTCGTAATTATCGATGAGCAGCAGCATGGCCCGGACCCTGGAGGGCGGCCGCCGGAAGGGCTGCCGCGTGGCTTCTATATAGGCTCGGGCCCCTTGCCGGGGCAAGGCTTGGGGACTTCCCCTATTTTACCAATCAATTCAACGAGATCGTGATCTGGGCCGGAAATATGGGGTATGGTTAGCTGTGTGACGGGACGGTAAGGAAAGGCGGATTCGTTAACGTTGCGGGAACCATGCCGCGGCGAAGCTCTAGGGACCGTCTACGAAGGAGCCTTGCGATGACGAATCGACCGATCATCACCGCTGCGATCATGGTCCTTGCCTGTCAGGCCATGCCGGCTTTTGCCGCCGACTACGAATACTCTTCCTCGCTGCAGGGCAACCTCGCACAGATCGGCGTGACAGAGGAACTGCATGGCACGGTGAACGGAGAGGGCTTCGGCATTGCCGTCTTCGATTCTCTGGCCGATTACACGCATGTCGACCTTCAGGGCAAGACGAGCGCCTATGCGCCTTATGCGGGCTCCTACCGATTTTTCGATTTTCACGGCACGCATGTCTCCGGCATCGCCGGTGCGAGCGACAACGACATTGGCGTCGTGGGTGTCGCGCCCGGTTCGAGGCTCTACAACTATGCGGTTTTCGACGACAACGGCTGGGTTGCCCACGACCTCGGGCGGCGCGCGCTCGATGCGGTCCGCACGCAGAATCTCGGCGGCGCCAACATCGTTTCCGTGAACATGAGTTATGGGCCGTCAACCAAGGGCGACGGGTTCATAGACGGCGAACTCGAGATCTTCGACAACTATACAGACGATTTCGTGATCGTGCGGGCGGCCGGCAATGACGGACGCAAGCTGCGTTACGAGCCGTATTCGGGAACGGCCAGCACCGAGCTTGCCAACCTGCTGATCGTCGGCAGCGTGGATAGCAACAACCGACTGTCGCGCTTCTCCAACAGGCCTGGTGGGGCTTGCATCTCGGTCAGGGCGCGCTGCCCTGCGAGCGAGAGGATGTACAATTTCTTCGTCGTTGCTCCGGGCTCGGACATTCTTTCCGACTATCCGGGACAATCGCTTGCAATTGCTTCCGGCACCTCGATGGCCGCGCCGCATGTTGCAGGCGTGGTTGCGCTTGTCGCCCATGACGCAGCGCAGAAGAGTACCGCGCTGACGCCGACGCAAATCGCGTCCATCATCAAGGAATCGGCGACCGATCTTGGACGGCGCGGCGTCGACGCTGTTTACGGCTGGGGCCTCGTCAATGCCGAGGCAGCGCTGGCACCGGTGGGCGACGTTACAATCGAGACGGCGCCGACGGTCGGTGCAACCGACCCCGCGGCAAAGCAGCCCAAGGCGACGAAAAAGAAGAAAAAGAAGAAGTGGGGCCGGAGCCGGGGCGGCGGACGGCGCGCCTTTTCCCAGAGCACGATCGGTACGGGCGATCTGCTCTCCGGCATGGTCGTGTTCGACGACTATGGACGCCCCTTCGAGGCGAACACGGCGGCCTTCATCGGCGAGGACAGCCCGGCTCTTTCGGAACGCGGCCTCGCGGTGCTCGGTCTCGTGTCACAGCGAAAGGTGGCCGACGTCGACACCGGCGAGCATGCTTTCCTCGCCTGGAACGCGACCGGTCTCGACGGCAAAGCGACCTCGGCACTCAGGATGGTGGCGGAAGGCTACGATCTCAGCATCGGCCTCGGCGCACCTGAACTCTTCCTGATGGAAGTACCGTCGGCGAACCGTGCGGCCGCGCCGCAGAGCTTCTCGCGGATCATGTTCTCCTCGCTCGGCGAGGCGAGCGAACTCTTCGGCGAGGCGGTCTCGATCGGCTATAACGCGAAACTCACCGACCGGCTGACCGGCCATGTGTTCGGCCTGACGGAAACGGGCTGGATGGACGATGGCGACGAGCAGGGCCTGCTCGAGGCAGAACCCGAGACGGAAGGCGATGCCGACTTCGCGGCCGCGGGCCTTTCCTACCGGGTGGCTGACGGATGGTCTGTCGGGGCTTCCTACGCGGTGCTGCGCGAGCGCGGCACGGTCGCGGGCATGGCTTCGTCCGGTGCGCTCTCGCTCGGCGAGGAGGCGCTGACCCAGTTCTGGGGCACGAACGTCATCGGCGATATCGACCAGACCTTCACCGTCTCGGCCTTCTACACCCGTGCAGTCATAAACAGTTCGGGGACGGCCAACTCACTCTTCGAAGACGCAGACAACTGGGGTGCGGACCATTACGGCGTCATGCTCGACGCGAAGAACCTCGTGCACGAGAACAGCGTGCTGCGCTTCTCGCTGGTGAAGCCGCTCCAGATCACGAGCGGTACGACCTCGGTGCGTGTGCCGGTCGGCCGCGAGCTCGACGGCACGATAAACTATGTCCGCCGTAACTCGGACTTCGACGGCAGCGCACTGCCGCTGGAAGCGGGACTTGCCTATCTTGCCGAGACCGGCGCGGGCACGTTCGGCCTCACGCTCGACCTCGTCGACACCAATCTCAACGGTGCGGGCGAGCGGGGCGTGACCGTCGGCGCGGGGTTCGCTTTCGAGTTCTGATACCGGAATAGTGGGGCCAGGCTCCTCCTTCGTCTCCTGCCTGTACATGCGGCCCGTCATTCGACACGATGGCCACAGGAACGGGCGGAGACGGAGGAGGCCCTGTGAAACGGAAGAACGAAGCCACCATCCGTGCCTGCGAAGGAGCCTACTGCCGCTTACCGGCTTGCGAGGCGTAGCGGACGGCCTCTTCCGCCGCGCGGAAGAGGGCCTTCGCCTTGTTGACGCTTTCCTGATACTCGCCTTGCGGGCTTGAATCCGCAACGACACCACCGCCCGCCTGCACGTACATCTTGCCGTCCTTGACGATGGCGGTGCGGAGCACGATGCAGGTGTCCATCTCGCCTGCGGCCGAGAAATAGCCGACGCAGCCGGCATAGGGCCCGCGCTTCTCGAGTTCGAGTTCGTCGATGATCTGCATGGCGCGTACCTTCGGCGCGCCCGAAACCGTGCCTGCCGGAAAACCCGCGACGAGGGCGGAGATCGCGTCGTAGGCGGGATCGAGTTCGCCCTCGACATTCGAGACGATGTGGATGAGGTGCGAGGTGTATTGAAGCGCGAAGCGCTCGGTCGCTTCCACCGTGCCGATCTTCGAGACGCGGCCGACATCGTTGCGGCCGAGATCGAGGAGCATCAGGTGTTCGGCACGCTCCTTGGGATCGGCGAGAAGCTCGGCGGCGATCTCCTGATCTTCGGCGCGGTTGTGGCCGCGATGGCGCGTGCCGGCGATGGGACGAATGGTAACGCGGTTGCCGCGCACGCGGACGAGAACTTCGGGG
Source organism: Parvibaculum sp. (assembly GCA_017642695.1). GTDB lineage: Bacteria > Pseudomonadota > Alphaproteobacteria > Parvibaculales > Parvibaculaceae > Parvibaculum. The sequence goes on from JAEPQD010000002.1 coordinate 1,170,951, forward strand.
CTCGATCCAACGATGGAGAAGTTCTCGAAATTGAGGAAATAGAGGAAGGGCGAGGGATTGATGCGGCGGAGCGCGCGATAGAGCGCGAAGGGCGGAAGCTCGAAGGGGGTCTCGAAACGCTGCGAAAGCACAACCTGGAAGATGTCGCCGGCCGCGATGTACTCCTTCGCGCGCTCAACCATGCCGAAATAGGTGTCTCGCGGGGTATTCGACTTCGGTTCGGCGAGGGCGGCGATGTCCGCTTCACCGTGCAGGTGGGGGAGAGCACGATCGAAATCGGCGACGACATCGGAAAGACGCTCGCTGGCGCGGGCATGGGCCGCGCGGGCGCTGACGCCGGGTTCCGGGCGCACGGGTGTGACGATGGTTACCTCGTCCTTCACGCTGTCGAAGACGGCAATGATTGTGGGACGGATGAAGATGCCGTCGGGCAGGCCGAGCGCGTCCGGGTTCTCGTCCGGCAGATGCTCCATCAGGCGCACCATGTCGTAGCTCATGTAACCGAAGACGCCGGCCGCCATCGGCGGCAGTTCTTCCGGCAGTTCGATCCGCGATTCCTCGATGAAATCGCGCAGGCTCTTCAGCGCTCCGCCAGGGCAGGGTTCGAAGGCATTGGCGTCAAAGCGGACCTTGCGGTTGATCTCGGCGTTGTCACCCTCGGTACGCCAGATGGCGTCCGGCTTCAGGCCAATGATCGAGTAGCGGTTGCGGGCGTCGCCCCCCTCCACGGATTCAAGAAGGAAGCTGTTCGGCTTGCCTTCCGCGATCTTGAGCATGGCGGAGACGGGCGTCTCGAGATCGGCGACGAGGCGCGTATAGACGACCTGCGGCGTGCCCGCGCTGTAGGCGGCCTCGAAGGAATCGAATTCGGGCGAGATCATACGCCGCCGTCCGTCGCCGTCAGTTGCTGCAACAGTGTCTGGTTCACCTCGACTCCGAGATCGTTCTGGTGGCCGACGACGAAGGTCTGGAGCATGTCCGCGGAGAGCGAGTCAGCGAGGTTCGCCCGGGCTTGCGCGTAGGTTTCCGAGTCCTTCGGGACATCGGGCTCGTTGATCTCGCGGACGCGCATGACGAGCAGGCTGTCGCCGAGGCCGACCGGGCCATAGACGAAGCCGCCTTCCGGCGCGGCAAAGAGCCTGGTGACCGCCGTGCGCGAGAAGGTGTCATTCTGCGCGTAGCGCTGGATGCCGGGCATGGCGAGGACGCTGCGGTCAAGTTCTCCCGCGATCTTCTCGAAGCTTTCGCCCGCGTTGCCACGCTCGACCAGCTTCGAAGCCAGGGCCTCGAGTTTGGCGGCGCGCTGGCGCTCCTTCCAGATCCTCACAACCTCGTCCCGGACCTCGTCGAGCGGCTGCACGGCGGCCGGGTTCACGGCGTCGAGCTGGACCCAGTAGTAGCCTTCCTTGCCGGTATCCTTCGGCGGGTTCTGGTCGCCGATCTGGCTGTCATAGACCGTTTCGAGGAGGCCGGGGAGGTCGGGAAGCTCGACGTCGTCGCCCGCGCGCGTCTTGCCGTCTTCGGTGACGCCGGAGATGCTGCGAAGGTTCAGTTCGTAACGCGCGGCGATGTCGGCGAGCGGCTCGCCTCCCGCGCGCGCATCCTCGATCGCGTTCTGGATGTCGTAGATCTGTTCGCGGGCCATCTCGATTTCGAGCGACTTGCGAACCTTGTCCTTCACCTCTGCAAAGGTGCTGTCCTTGCCGGGGATGACCTCGCCGACATGGATGATCGACCAGCCGAGCGGTCCCTTGACCGGCTCGCTCCAGGCACCCGTTTCAAGCGAGAAGGCGGTATCGGCGAGTTCCGGAGAGATCATCTCGCTGCGCGACACGTTGCCAAGGTCAACGTCGTCGACGGTCAGGCCCAGGCCGGCGACAACGGATTCGACCTCGCCGCCGCCACGAAGGGTCTCAAGCGCCGCAGCTGCGGCTTCTTCCGTCGCGAAGGTGATCTGCTGGACCTCGCGCCGTTCGGGCACGTCATACTCGCCACGGCGCTGTTCATAGGCCTCGCGCAACGCTTCGTCGGAAATCGTGATGCTCTGCGCGATGTCCTCAGGCTCGATTTCCATGAAGCTGAAGTCGCGTGTTTCGGGCAGGGTGAAAGCAGAAGCGCCCGCCTCGTAGAAGGATTGAACGGTTTCCTCGTCCGGGTCCTCGATTTCGCCGACCAGAGAGGGCGGCAGGATGATGTAGCCCGCAGTGCGGGTTTCCTGCTGGAAACGCAAAACGACGTCGATCATGGTTTCGGGGGCCGGTATTCCGGCCGTGATCGCATCGGTCAGCTGGCGGCGCACCATGCCCTTGCGGCGCTGCTCGATGAAGCGTTCCTCGGGAATACCGTTCTGCCGAAGCAATTGGCGAAAGAGTTCACGGTCGAAACGACCGAATGCGCCCTGCAGGTTCGTGTCGGTCATGATGTCGGTACCAACAGCCTCGTCGCCAACGGTAAGGCCGAGTTCCTCGGCGGCGTCGTCGAGCGTCGCGACGCCGATCAGCCGCGACAGGGCGAGGCGGTCGACGCCGAAGCGCTGGCCCTGTTCGCGCGTGAGAGGCTGGCCCAGCCGTTCGGACATGCGGTCAAGTTCGGCACCGAACTCCCGCTCGTAGCTGGCGGAGTCGATCTTCTGATCGCCGACCTCCGCGACCGTGTCGCCGGTAAAGCCCGTGAAGATGTCGGCGATACCCCAAACCGCGAAGGCAATCACCAGAATGCCGATGATGGCCATTCCGACAAAGCCGGAGGCGCTTCTTCGCAGCATATCGAGCATGTTCGGTCTTTCTCTTCAGCCGTCCGGCGCGACGGCCTGTCCAGTTGTACGAATGGTGCGGTCCGCCGCCCTCGGGGCCCGCGAATGAGGGCGGCATGATAGGTGCGGGGGCAGGGCCCCGCAAGCGGTCCGGCGGGGCTTCACGCTTGATTTTCCTCAGGAAATGCGTGACCCCCCGCCGGTCATTGCGCGCGGTCGTAGAGCGGCGGCAGGCCGAAGGCTACATAGGCTTCGACGCTCGCAGCCGTCGCCTCGACCAGGCCCCACATGGCGACGAAGGTGGCGCTGCCCCAGAGCGTGGCGGCGAAAGCGGATCCAAGCATGTGGGCCTCCTCGTCGCGGACAGCGGCGAAGACGGACGCAAAGACCGCGACTTCGGCCGAAGGCAGGAGGATGGCGAGTGCCTGCAACAGGTCCTCCGGCGGCCGGAGGCCGAAGCCAATCAGGAGGAAGGCGACGAAGGCAACGGCGACGCCGCTGCTGCGTCCGTTCTGAGCAAACCAGGAGAGGGTGGTCGTAAGCATGTTCTTCTCCGTTCCCTCTTCGCAAAAGCAAAGAAGGTTGAAAGTCGTTTTGAGTATTCGCCGGTTCCGGCGGGCAATAGTTCGGCGTGCGCTCTCGCGCAGAATGCGCGGGAGCGGTGCCTGTCCCTCGGGAAAAGGCCGTTTAGCCGCGGTTCAGCGCGGCGGCGCCCGAATGTCGAGCGCAGGGCCGGCGAAGCGATTCAAGTATTCGAGAGGCATGACGAAAACTCCGGATACACGGGTGACGGTTCGTGACCGGAGTTCTGAAAACACAAGAGCCCCGATCTGGTGGATGGGGCTCTGAAGTGTCGATTTTGCAGGCTTTTATCAGCGCACGCGCAAGCGACCCGGCCCCGAAGGCGAGTAGTTCCAACCGAAGGTCTTCACGACCATTTGCAGACGATGCGTTGTCATGGCGCGGAAGCTACACCCGAGTCGTTTACTTGCCAACCCAATAGTCATCGTACTGAAACTTTCAGACTAGCTGTGTTCTATTTCCCTCAGGTCTATTTGACCCATGAGCGGCGGTTGTGTTGGCGGGTGAAGAGGCTTCTGCTAAAGGGACGCACCACAATCGGTAAGCGGAGCGAGAAGATGGCGGCACGTGTGAAGGCGCTGGTGGCGGGCAACTGGAAGATGAACGGCGTGAAGGCGTCGAAGAAGGAAGTGACGGCGCTGGCAAAGAATCTCGCGAAAGCGACGCCCGGCTGCGACGTGCTGATCTGCCCGCCCGCGACGCTGGTTGCCACACTGAAGGAAACGGCGAAGGGCACGAAGATCGCCATTGGCGGGCAGGATTGCCACGCGAAGGAAAGCGGCGCGCATACGGGCGACGTTTCGGCGGAGATGTTGAAGGATGCCGGCGCTTCCCACGTCATTGTCGGCCATTCCGAGCGGCGTGCCGATCACGGTGAAACCGATGCCGTGGTCAAGGCGAAAGCAGAAGCGGCGCATCGTGCGGGCCTCACGGCCATCGTCTGTGTCGGCGAGACGGAAGCCGAACGCGACGCGGGCCAGACGCTCAAGGTCATCAAGGGGCAGCTCAAAGGGTCACTGCCGGACGGCGCGACCGCGAAGACGACGGTCGTCGCCTACGAGCCGGTCTGGGCGATCGGGACGGGCCGCACGCCGACGCCGGACGATGTGGCGAAGGTTCATGCCGCGATCCGCAAGGCGCTCGAAGCCCGCTTCGGCGCGGAGGGCGCAAAGATGCGTATTCTTTATGGCGGCTCGGTGAAGCCCTCAAATGCCGCAGAGCTGATGAGTGTGCCAAATGTGAACGGCGCACTCGTGGGCGGTGCGAGCCTCAAGGCCGCGGATTTCTGGGGAATCATTTCGGCCTACGCATAAGGCGGCCACTGAATTTGCACTGTTCCACTTCGGCTGCGAAAAAGGGCTGCCCCGGGGGGTAGAAAGCAGCAGACATGGACAACGCGGCAGACTTTTTTACCGCCGAAAGCCGAACATTCTTCGACTACTGGCGGAGCCTTCCGAAGGAGGGCCGCCTCGTGCCCGATCGCAAGCACTTCGATCCGCTTGCCATCCGGCAGCTCATGCCGATGACGGTGATGGTCGAATACGAGAGCGTGCAGGAAGCCACGTTCCGTTATGCCGGATCAGCGATTACCGACATAGTCGGCTTCGATCCGACCAAGAAGAAGTATCTCGATCTGCTGGAGGACGAGGCCATGGCCGGATTTCTCGCAGCCAGCGAACCCATGATCTCGGTCCCCTGCGGCGGATCATTCCTCGTCAAGGTGCGCGCCGCGACGGGCTACACGATGAAATGCGAGGCGCTCGATCTTCCGCTTTTCAATGAAAAAGCCGGTACGTGGATCGTCCTAGCGCTCATCAGCATTCGTGAGATCGTCGGCATGCACTCCGGCAGTGACTTCAAGATTCTGGAGATCGGAAGGGGAAACTGGATCGATGTCGGTGCAGGCGTTCCCGCCTCGTGATCTTTCCATTTCTCCTCCATTTCTGAGCTATCATTCCCCTCCAGGCGAGCAAGGCAGCGGCGGGGCGAATGGATACACCGGACAGCATCTTCATCGGCGCGGGTGAACGCCCGCAAAACCTTCTCCTCAAATATGCAAACCGGCACGGACTGATCGCAGGCGCCACGGGCACCGGCAAGACCGTAACGCTGCAGATTCTTGCGGAAGGTTTTTCGCAAATGGGCGTGCCGGTCTTCCTTGCCGATGTGAAAGGCGACCTTGCGGGCCTGTCGAAAGCAGGGACGCCAAACCCGAAATTCGCGGAACGGGCGGCGAAGATCGGTCTCGGCGAAATTGCCTATGCGCCGTCGCCTGTCGTCTTCTGGGACCTCTTCGGCGAACAGGGGCATCCCGTCCGCGCGACGGTCTCCGAAATGGGACCGCTGCTGCTCTCGCGGCTGCTCGACCTTTCCGAAGCGCAGGAGGGCGTTCTGTCCATCGTCTTCCAGATTGCGGATGACGATGGCCTGCTGCTGCTCGACCTGAACGACCTGCAATCGCTGCTGGCCTTCGCCGCGGAAAACGCAAAGGAGATCGGCGCGCGCTACGGGAACGTTTCGGGCGCGTCGGTCGGCGCGATCCAGCGCAAGTTGCTGACGCTTCGTCAGCAGGGTGGCGAACATTTCTTTGGCGAGCCCGCGCTCGAACTTTCCGACCTCATGCGCACGACGTGGGACGGCCGGGGCTCCGTGAACGTGCTTGCTGCGGACAGGCTGATGGAAACGCCGCAACTCTATGCAACCTTTCTGCTGTGGCTGCTGTCGGAACTCTTCGAGGAGTTGCCGGAAGTGGGCGACCCGGACAAGCCGAAACTCGTCTTCTTCTTCGACGAGGCGCATCTCCTGTTCAACGACGCGCCGAAGGCGCTGGTCGACAGGATCGAAAGCGTGGTGCGGCTGATCCGCTCGAAGGGAGTCGGCATCTATTTCGTGACGCAGAACCCCATCGACCTTCCGGACCGTGTGCTCGGGCAACTCGGCAACCGGGTGCAGCATGCGCTGCGCGCCTTCACGCCGCGCGACCAGAAGGCGGTGAGATCGGCGGCGGAAACGTTCCGTGCCAATCCGGCTTTCGACGTGAGTACGGTCATCACCGAACTCGGTGTCGGCGAGGCGTTGGTCTCGCCGCTGGAGGCGAAGGGCGTGCCCGGCATGGTGGAGCGCACGCTGGTGCGGCCGCCGGCTTCGAGGCTCGGGCCGGTGACGGCGGAGGAACGTCGCGAGGTGATGGCGAAAAGCCCGGTGGCGGGCCGCTACGACACGGAGATCGACCGGGAATCCGCATACGAGATTCTCGGGCGGCGTGCGGAAGAAGCGTCAAGAAACGCCGCGCGAGAGAAGGAAAGGAAGAGCGAGCCGCGGGCGAGCGGCCGCCAGACCGCGACGGAGGCCTTCACCAAGAGCGTCGTCCGCAGCATCGGTTATGCAATCGGCCGTGCGGTGGTGCGCGGCGTCCTGGGCTCGATTTCAAAGGGACGGTGAGGGAAAAGGGCGGAATGCGGCCAAATCCGCGGGGTCCTGCGTATACTCCTTGTAAAATGGTGGTTTACCCTCTATATGACCGTCATCGAATTTTACCGGTTCGGCTGCTCTCCACGCTCGCGATCGAGCGCCGGACCTGTCTTTCCCGATCCCTAAAAGTTTGATCCGCCGGTCGCATGAGCGCCGGGGGTACTCATCTACGTCATAAGGAATGCCTCTACATGGCAAACGGAACAGTCAAGTGGTTCAACTCCCAGAAGGGCTTCGGCTTCATTCAGCCGGAAAGCGGTGACAAGGACGTTTTCGTCCACATCTCCGCCGTTGAACGCGCGGGCATGCGCTCGCTGAACGAAGGTCAGGCGATCGAATACGATCTCGAGACCGATCAGCGCAGCGGCAAGGTTTCGGCGGCGAATCTTCGCTCCGCCTGAATCGACTGAGGAAGGGGCGCTTCGGCGCCCCTTTTTTATTTCTGGAGTTCGGCATGGCGCGCAAGAAGCCGATGGACGGCGACTTCATCGCTTTCAATATCGTCTATGAAGACGGATCGCTGAGCTCCAACCGAAAGGTGCCGACCTCGGCGCTGGACAGTCTTGCCGACACGGCCAATGCAAAGGCCGTTATCGAGGCGCAGGATCGCGACATCGCCGAAAAGTCCGGCAGACCGCGTGGGCGCGTCAAGACCATCGAACGCGTCAGGCGGAAGTAGCACATGGCCTTCAAACCGAATTACCGGCACGAGCGCGCCGAGCGCGACCGCGCCAAGGCGGCGAAGGCGCAGCAGAAGCTGAAGGAGCGCGAGGAAAAAGCCGCGCTCCGCAAGGAACCCGAAGATGGCGGGGCCGCGGGCGAGACGCCACAGGACTGAGACGCATGGAAAAGCACAAATACGAAATCGGCGAGACGGTGGAGTTCACGGCGGGCGGTTCCTACCCGCCGGCGGCACGCGGGCACTACACCGTGCTGCGTCAGCTTCCCTCGGAAGGTGCGGGCTACCAGTACCGTATCAAGAGCCTGTCCGACGGCCATGAACGCATGGTCCATGAAGGCCAGCTCGGCTAGGCCATCACCGGCCAGATCATCGCTCCATAGAGAAGAATACCGGCGATCGCGGCGGCCGCACCGAGCGGGCGCGCGGGCGCGTTTTCGTCACGCCGCAGAAGCTGCCACGCCAGCGCCAGATGAACCAGCGCGAGAAGCGGGAAACCGAAATCGGTGAGCAGGCCGAGAACCGGCCATTCGACGCCGAGCTGTTCCGCAGCAAGGACCCACATCAGCGGGCTCAGAAGGATCATCGCGGCGCCGACCCGCCGGTCGAGCAGCGCGGTTCGCCTTATCGATATGCCGGCGAAGAGAAGCCAGAAACCCCACGCGATATTGGACAGATGCTCGCCGACGAGCATTCCGGCGTATCGGTTGAACGCACCTTCCAGAAGCGCAACGGCTTCTCGGCCGGCCTCTGTCGTTGCGGGATCGGCCATTCGTTCGGCGAGCCAGGGAACCAGGATCGCCCAGCGGCCGAAGCCCAATGCCTGTCCAAACCCCGTGAGCACGCCGAAGACGAGAGCCAGAAGGCCTGCCGTTGCAGCCTTCGGGCCCAGCGTTCGGTAGAGGAGGATGGTGAGCAGGACCTGGGTGAAGCCGGTCATGGCCAGCGTCCAGTAGACCGGGACGATCACGGCCTGGTTCGCCTGAAACAGCGCGAGGCGATCCGCGGACGAAAGGCGAAGCACTTCGGGAAACTGGAAGGCAGACGCCAGGACCGTGAAGCCTGCAAAGAGCAGCACGATGTGACCGGCAAGGAGGAGGGCGGTCCAGCGGTCGTGACGGCGGCTAATATGTGTGTCGGCCATGGTCGAAGCTCCCGGTGCGGTGGTTGTGACTGGAAGCTAGGGAGACGCCGGCCGGCTTACTTGCAGAAGCACGCCAGAATCGGTGGCGCGATTGTTCAAGCGCAAACCCTGCGTCCATGTCATAACCGGGGCATGACGCCAGACGATGCCATCGCCGAGAAGGACAAGACGAGTTCCGGCCTTCTTGCGCTGGTGATCTCGACCCTTGCCAGCAATGCGCCGGAGCTGCTGACCGGGACGGTCGAGATGCCGGATTGTGCGCTGGCGCATGCACCGGCGAAGCTAAAGCGCGACTTGCTGATGCGCGCCTACGAGGCGCGCGGGGCGGATTTCATCCTCGGCATGGGCCAGCGGATCAAGGAGATCGGTTTCGATCCCGTGATGCACGTACTGCTGCGCTCCGCCGCGCCCGAGGTGATGGCGGCAAAGTTTCAGCGGTTCGAGCAGTTCACTCACTCGCGGCATCGTTCCGAGATCGAGGCGCGCGATCGATGCCTTGCGGTTCGCCACCATGCGGTGTCGGGCCCGCCGCCAAGCGGCCCGGAAAACCTGCTGATCGCGGGGCTTCTTAAAGCGATGCTTGAAGTTCTGGGTTGTGAGGGGGTGAGCGTCGACGCCGGCGATGCACCTCATGACCGTTTCGCGCTGAGCTGGCAGTCATTCCAGCCGCGAGAGGTCGCAGACCCCCTTGGCATGGCAGAGAAGCGGCGGATCGAGCCGCTGAGGGTCTACGGCGTCGACGAGACGGGACCGCTTGCACGCCGCGTTGTCAGGCTGCTTGCCGAGGATCTCGGGCGGAACTGGTCAGCCGGGGAAATGGCTCGAGAACTGGCACTATCGACGCGGACGCTTCAGCGGCGTCTCAGCGAGGAAGGGACGAGCCTTTCGGTTATCGTGAAGGCGATGCGGGTCAGGGAGGCCTGTCAGCTGCTCACCGACAGCGACTTCAAGATCACCGAAATCGGCTATTGGTGCGGCTTTTCGGACAGTCCGCATTTCTCGCGGGAGTTCCGCCGAGCGCTCGGCGTTCCGCCCGCGCTCTACCGCAAGACGGCGGCCTGAGGGGGTATTCCCCAAGAGGTCGCGAGAGGGCTGGAAACGGGGCGCTTCATGCGCTACAACCCGCCGCGACCGGCCCGGCTGCTGCCACGGCAGCTTGAGGCCTTTTCCTGTTTCAACAAGCCGGTTTTCAAGCGGCCCGAGGTGTCATGGCGACCATCATTCTGATCATTCACCTGATGCTCGCGGTGGCGCTGGTCGCGACCGTTCTGCTGCAGCGTTCGGAAGGCGGCGCGCTGGGCATCGGCGGTGGTGGAGACGGCATGATGACGGGCCGGGGCGCGGGTAACGTGCTGACCCGGGCGACGGCGGTTCTGGCCGCCCTGTTCATGACGACGAGCCTGGTGCTCGGGATTCTTGCGGCCCGGGGCGGCATGGCGGACAGTGTGCTCGACCGCGTGGTGCCGCCGCCCGCCGAGGACAGCAGCGATTTCGACGCCAGCGTGCCGGCGCCGATCGGCTCGGAATTCGACACGCTCGAAGTGCCGCCGGCCGAAGACCGGGACGCGATTCCGCCGACGGCACCGGCCGAGGCGCCGACGGATGCCAACGCGGACGAAAGCCCCGCGGTGGCGCCCGAACCCGCAGAACCGGCCGTTCCGCGCGCCGAATAGGCGAAACACGTAGAGAAGCCCGGCGCGGGGCTCCGGCTCCGCGGGGATACTATTTTTGTGCGGAGCTGCGTTTGCCGCTTCGAATCGTTTGGCTTGGTGTAATCTAGGGGCCCATGACGCGGTACATATTCATCACCGGCGGCGTGGTTTCCTCCCTCGGTAAGGGTCTCGCATCCGCAGCGCTCGGCGCGCTTCTGCAGGCGCGTGGCTATTCCGTGCGGCTTCGGAAACTCGACCCCTATCTCAATGTGGACCCGGGGACCATGTCCCCGATCCAGCATGGCGAAGTCTACGTGACCGATGACGGGGCCGAAACGGACCTCGACCTCGGCCACTACGAGCGCTTCACGGGGGTGCCCGCGAGCCGCGCCGACAACATCACCACCGGCCGCATCTACCAGGAGATCATCCAGCGCGAACGCCGCGGCGATTATCTGGGTGGCACTGTGCAGGTGATCCCGCATGTAACAGACGCTATCAAGGAATTTGTACTTTCTGGCAACCAGGGCGTCGACTTCGTGCTCTGCGAGATCGGCGGTACGGTCGGCGATATCGAAGGCCTGCCGTTCTTCGAAGCGATCCGTCAGCTCGGCAACGAGCTCGACCGGGGCCAGACCTGCTATATCCACCTGACGCTGATGCCCTTCATTCCCTCTGCGGGCGAGATGAAGACGAAGCCGACGCAGCATTCGGTGAAGGAACTGCGTTCCATCGGCATTCAGCCCGACGTGCTGCTGTGCCGTTGCGACCGGCCGATCCCGAAGGACGAGCGGCGCAAGATCGCGCTCTTCTGCAATGTGCGCGAGACGGCCGTGATCCAGGCGATGGACGTGGACACGATCTACGACGTGCCGAGCGCCTATCACCTCGAGGGACTGGACGACGAGGTGCTCGCCGTCTTCGGCATAAAGGATGCCGAGGAGCCGAACCTCGCGAGCTGGCAGACCATTACGCACAATATCCGCGAGCCCGAAGGCGACGTGACCATCGCGATCGTCGGCAAGTACACCGGCCTCAAGGATGCCTACAAGTCGCTCACCGAAGCGCTCGTCCATGGCGGGATCGCGAACAAGGTGCGCGTGAACGTGAAATGGGTGGAGTCCGAGATCTTCGATACGGAGGACACGGCCTATTACCTCGAGGATGTGAACGGCATTCTGGTGCCGGGCGGCTTCGGCGAGCGCGGCTCGGAAGGCAAGATCAGGGCGGCGGAATTTGCGAGGACGCGGAACGTGCCCTATTTCGGCATCTGCTTCGGGATGCAGATGGCCGTCATCGAAGCGCTCAGGAATGTTGGCGGGCTTGCCGGTGCCAGCTCTACGGAATTCGGGCCGACGAACGAGCCCGTGGTCGGCCTCATGACCGAATGGATGCGCGAGAACGAGCTCGTGAAGCGGGCGGCGAATGGCGACCTTGGCGGCACGATGCGGCTGGGCGCCTATGAAGCGCATCTGACGGAGGGAAGCCGCGTTGCCGATATCTACGGTTCGACGCGGATCAGCGAGCGCCACCGCCACCGCTACGAAGTCAACATGACCTATCGGGACCAGATCGAGAAGGCGGGGCTCGTGATGTCGGGCGTGTCGCCCGACGGGCTGCTGCCGGAGATCATCGAGATCCCGGAACACCCCTGGTATGTCGGCGTGCAATATCACCCGGAGCTCAAGTCCAAGCCGTTCGAGCCGCATCCGCTGTTCCGCTCCTTCGTGGAAGCGGCGGTGGAACAGAGCCGGCTCGTCTGAGGTGACTTCGCCAAACTGTCACATGTCGCGAGGTAGACTCGCCGCATGACCGAGATCACACCGCATTTCAGCTTTGCCGCGCCAGAAGACGGTCTGCTGAAACGCCGTGCGATCAGATTGATCGAGAGACTCACCGGCCAGCCGAAATTCGTTTCGCTCTATCTCGGCAATCGCGCCAATCCCGTTCCGGACGAGCCCTTTTTCGAGGCAGCGCTCCGGCTTCTTGCCCTCGGGATCGATTTCGACCAGGAACGGCTCCACGCCGTGCCGAAGGAAGGGCCGGTGATCTTCGTCGCCAACCACCCGTTCGGCGTAGTGGACGGGATCATCGCATGCGTGCTGGCGGGACGGGCGCGGCCCGACTTCAAGATCCTCATCAATGCGGTGCTGACGCAGCCTCCCGAGATGGAAGGCTACAGTCTGCCGATCGATTTTCGCGAGACGCCGGAAGCCGTGCAGACGAACCTGCGCGCGCGAGCGGAGGCGCGGAAGCATCTGGCGGCGGGCGGCGCGCTGCTGCTGTTTCCAGGCGGAACGGTGTCGACGCGCGCCTCGCTTCTCAGGGGTACGCCCGCGGGTGACCCGGCCTGGAAGCCCTTCGTGGCGCAGCTCATCCAGCGGAGCGGTGCTACGGTCGTTCCCTTTTATTTCGAGGGCGAGAACAGCTGGGCCTTTCATGCCGTCAGCCATGTGAGCGCCACGCTCCGGCTGGGGCTGCTCTTCCGCGAGGTTCATGCGCGGATCGGCAAGACGGTGGCGGTGAAGATCGGCGCGCCGATCCCGGCCTTCGCGCTCAATGGTATCGGCGACCGCAACGCCATCGCGCGGCATCTCTGCCGCATCACCTACGAGATGGGCGGGCGCGGGATGCCCACGCGCTACGGACGGCGGCTGTCGCGCCGCCTCGGTCTCGACGAGGAGGAGGAGACGGGAGGCGAGCCGCCGCGACCCCGCCTCCGCATCGCCTACTGAGATCAAGCTGTCTCTTTTTCGCCGCGGATCGAGGCCTGCACCTCGGCAAGGAGTTCGGCATTGCCGAACTGTGCGGCCCCGGCATCGAGGCGGCCGAGCGCGAATTCCGGCGGTACGACTTCCGGGCCTTCACCGGCGGGAAGCGGCGGCGTGTAATAGCCGAGCGCGTAGCTTCCCATCGAATAACCGATCAGGGCCTGAAGCTCAGGCGAGAGCGTCTTCGCGATCTCGGGCGGGCAGGAGAGGTACTGGTTTTCCTCCTGGCGGAGCCAGCCGAGGGTATAGGTGATGTTGATGCCGATGCGGTCGCCGTTCGAGACGTTCGCGCCGCCGCCGTGAAAGACGCCGCCGGAATAGACGAGGACAGAACCCGCCTTCATCTCGGCATAGCCGATCTGATCGTCCGTCGGCTGATAATCGTCGGCCCAGTCGAGGCTGCCGGGGCAGACCTGGGTCGCGCCGTTCTCCTTCGTGAAGTCGGTGATTGCCCAGATCGTATTGAACTGGGGCTCGACGGTTTTGAGGTAGGTGCCCCAGGCCCAGCGGTCGCGGTGGATCTGCTGCTTGGGCTGGCCCGGGCGGATGCGGATCACCTGCGTCAGATGGAGCTGGATGCGCTCGCAGAAGGGCTTGAGGAAGCTCTCGGCCGCATCCGTGATGGTCTTGTGGGCGACCATGTCGCGGCAGGCGGCGGAGCGGGCGACGAGCGCGCCGGTGCGCGTGGTCTTGCGACCGGTGAAGTCGTCGCGGCCGGGCTCGGTCGCGTCGATATAGGGCATTGTCTCGGCGAGAACCTGCGCGACTTCGGCTTCGGACAGCACGTCCTTCAGGATGAGAGCGCCGTCGCGCTTCAGGACGGTCAGAATCTCATCGGTGCTGGCGGTCGCCGGCAGGGTTTCGAGCTTCGGCATTCTATCCTCCCTTTCTGGAGCGGCGCTTTTCGGGCTTTGGCAGGAGCGGGCGCAGCATGGCTTCGAGTTGCGCGCGCTGGCGTTGCGGCGGCCATTCCTCGCGCTCGAGCGTCGCGCGGATGCAGAAGCCGTCGATGATGGAGATGATCGCGTCGCCGGTGACGGCGGGATCGATATGGGAGGCGAGGAGGCCTTCGCGCTGCTGATAGCGGATGATAGCGGCAAGACCGTCGCGAAATTCGTCGTAATAGGCCTTGTTGATGCGGGCGAGGGCAGGGTCGCCGATGGCGCGACTGAAGAAGCTCATCCAGACGCGCCAGTCGCGCATGTTCTCTTCGTCGACCGGCAGGATGAGGCTTGCGAGTTCGACAAGATCGTCCGGCTTTTCCGGCGTGCGGAGCATCGCGAGGATGTTCTGCGAGACGTGGTCGAGCGCGGCGAGCAGAACCGCGTCCTTGTCCTCGAAATAATGCGTGATAGTGCCCGTCGTGGCGTTCGCGGCACGGGCGACGTCGACGAGGCGGGTATTGTCGATGCCCTGTTCGCCGATCACCGTAATGGCGGCTCTGGCGATGTCTCTGCGGCGTTCATCATGGTCGATCTTTTTTGGCATAATGGTGATTATATAAAAATCACAAGCCCGTGCAACATCAGATTTCCACCGCTGGACTCTTTGCCTGCAGATGGAACGGGAGCCTTCTCAGAAAATTGTCTTGTGACAAGTCTGTATTGCTCGGCAGCATGGAGAGCTGTCACCGCTCCGGAGATAACCGATGAAGGACGTCGCCATTGTTTCCTACTGCCGTACTGCCATCGCCAAGGCGATGCGAGGTGCGTTGAACCAGACGCATGGCATTCCGATGGCCGCCCATGTGCTCAATGGGGCGGTCGAGCGGGCCGGAATCGAAGGCGGCGAGGTCGAGGACGTGGTTCTCGGCTGCGGTCTTCCCGAAGGCGCAACGGGGCACAACGTGGCGCGGAACGCAGCGCTCTGGGCGGGGCTAGGTACAGGTGTGCCGGGCCTGACGGTCAACCGCTATTGCGGCTCGGGCGTGACGGCGGCCTCCATCGTCGCAAACCGCATCGCGGCGGGCGAGATGGATATCGGTATCGCGGGCGGCGTCGAGAGCATCAGCCTCGTGCAGATGAACATCAACCTGAACGGCTTTTTCTACGAGCCCCTGCAGCAGAAGATGCCGGCCGTCTGGTGGTCAATGAACCAGACGGCGGACTATGTCGCCGAGAAATACGGCATCGCCCGGGAAGCGCTCGACGCCTATGTCGTGAAAAGTCAGAAGCGCGTGGCGGAGGCCACAGCGGCCGGCAAATACGCCGAAGAGATATTGCCTTTCAAGACAGTGATGAAGGTGACCGACAAGGAGACGGGCGAAAGCAGCATGAAAGACGTGCTGCTGGAAAAGGATGAGGGCCCGCGGCCGGACACCAATGCGGAAGGGCTTGCGAAGCTCAAACCCGTGCTCGAAGGCGGCACGACGACGGCGGGCAATGCATCGCAATTGTCGGACGGGGCGGCGGCCATGGTGATGATGGATGCGGACCTCGCCCGGAAACGCGGCCTGCCGATCCTCGGGCTCTTCCGGGGAATGGGGCTTTCTGCGGTGGCGCCCGAGGAGATGAGCATCGCGATCACGCCCGCCATTCGCGCGGTGATGAAGAAGCATGGCCTCAAGATGGACGACATCGACCTGTGGGAATTGCACGAAGCCTATGCCGTGACCACGCTCTACAACCAGCGTGAGCTCGACACGCCCTGGGAAATCACCAACGTGAATGGCGGCGCTATTGCGCTTGGTCATCCCTACGGCATGTCTGGGATTCGCTATCTGGGCTCGGTCTTGATGGAGCTTCGCCGGCGTGGAAAGAGCAAGGCCATTGCGGGCGTCTGCACGGCAGGCGGCATGGGAACCGCGGCCTATCTGGAGCGCGTCTGAGCAGAGAGAAAAACGGATTCATGCCTGCGCGTGAATCCGTGGTGCCATCCACGAAATGATGTCCGGTCTCAATCCGCGAATTGCGGCCGGCGCTTTTCCAGATTGGCCATGATGGCTTCCTTCTGGTGAGTGCCGCCGATGAGTTTGTCCTGCTCGACGGATTCCGACATGAGGATCGCGGCGGCGTCGCTGTCCGGCACCGCATTCAGAATGCGCTTCGCGGCGCGGATGGCGGAGGGGCTCTTGTCGGCGATCTCGCGCGCGGTGGCGAGCGCGTCGGCGTAGGGATCTTCGCAGAGGCGGGTCGCGAAGCCGAGTTTGAGGGCCTCCTCCGCCTCGAAGATACGGCCGGTATAGGTGAGATCGCGAATGACATCCTCACGGGCGAGCGTGCGCATCAGCGCCATGCCGGCCATGTCGGGTACGAGGCCCCATTTGATTTCCATGACGGAGAAACGCGTGCCGGGCGCGACGAAGCGCATGTCGGCGCCGAGAGCGACCTGAAAGCCGCCGCCGAAGGCGACGCCGTGCACGGCGGCGATGACGGGCACGGGGATGTCGCGCCAGACGAGGGCGGCATATTGCGCACGGTTCGCGATGCCGTGGGTGCGCTGTTCGAGGCGGCCGGTGACCTGCGACTTGTTCGCGTCGCGCTCGCCACTCGCCATGCGGCCGAAATTGCCCATGTCGAGACCGGCGCAGAAAGCGCGGCCTTCGCCGGAGACCACGACCGCGCGGACCGACTTGTCCGCCTTGAGCTTCTCGCCGGTGTCGAGCAGCGCCATGAACATCGCATCGTCGAGCGCGTTCATCTTGTCGGAACGGACGAGGCGGACATCGGCGACGCCGTCGGTGATCGTGGTCTTGATGCGCTCTTCCATTGTCTCTCTCCGGGCTGATTTCGCGTTTCTTGCCATGAGTCATAACGGCCCGGCGGCCGATTACAAGGCCGCGACAAAGATGCGGCGCTTGACGTCGCGTCACGAAGAAGCGGCAGTGGAAACCTGACGTTCTGCAGGTCCTGTCCACGGAAAGCTGTGTTATAGGCTGGCAACGGACATTCACCGAGGGAGAGGCGCGAGCCGGAGAAGCATGGGACAGGCAGGGACAGTCGAGGGCAGGGCGGAAGAAATCGCCGCCAGGGTCGAGGATTTCGTACGGAACGTCGTCGCGCCCTACGAGCAGGACCCGCGTTGCACGGCGCACGGCCCGACGGAAGAACTCGTCGCCGAACTGCGCGGCAAGGCGCGCGCCGCCGGCGTGATGACGCCGCATATCCTCGACGACGGCAGCCATCTGACGCAGCTCGAAACGGCGCTCGTTCTTCGCAAGACCGGCCTGTCGCCGCTCGGACCCGTCGCCTGCAACACGGGCGCGCCGGACGAGGGCAACATGTATCTCCTCGGCAAGATCGGGAGCCCCGAGATCAGGGAGCGGTTCCTGAAGCAGCTCGTCTCGGGCGAGGCGCGCTCCGCCTTCTTCATGACGGAGCCTGCGAGCGAGGGCGGGGCGGGGTCGGATCCCTCGATGATGAAGACGACCTGCCGGAAGGACGGCAATCACTGGGTCATCAACGGGCGCAAGACCTTCATCACCGGCGCCGAAGGCGCGAAGGTAGGCATCGTCATGGCGAAGAGCGATGACGGTGCCTGCATGTTTCTGGTTGACCTGCCGCACCCCGCGATCCGCATCGAACGCGTGCTCGATACGATCGACAATTCGATGCCGGGCGGCCATGCGACCGTCGTCATCGACGAGTTGCGTGTGCCCGCGGACCAGATGCTGGGCGAGAGCGGCGAGGGCTTCAAATATGCGCAGATCAGGCTGAGCCCGGCGCGGCTGTCGCATTGCATGCGCTGGCTGGGCGCCTGCACAAGGGCGAACGAGATCGCGACGGATTATGCCAATCGCCGCCAGGCTTTCGGCAAGGCGCTGATCGACCATGAAGGCGTCGGCTTCATGCTGGCGGAGAACCTGATCGACCTGAAGCAGTCCGAACTGATGATCGACTGGTGTGCGGGGGTGCTCGACACCGGCTCGCTCGGCACGGCGGAAAGCTCGATGGCGAAGGTCGCCGTCTCGGAGGCGCTGATGCGGATTGCCGACCGCTGCGTGCAGGTGATGGGCGGGATGGGCGTTTCCGGCGACACGATCGTCGAGAAGATCTTTCGCGAAATCCGCGCCTTCCGCATCTATGACGGCCCGACAGAAGTCCACAAGTGGTCGCTCGCGAAGAAGATCAAGCGCGACTGGGCAAGCTCGCACTGAGGACGAGCCGCCATCACTGCGGGAACATGGCGTTGAAGAGATATTCCGCCTGGGCGACGAGCCGTTCGACCGTGTAGGTCTTCGGATCGGTGAGCCGGAGATGGACGAACTGCTCCGAAACGGCCAGCAGCATCCGGACCGCAAGCTCCGGGTCTGGATTTGCGAGCCCCGGCCCGTCGATCCCTTCCGCTTTCAGTCCCGCAGCAAAATGCGCCTGGGTCATCTCCCGGGCTTCGTCCAGGCGTTCGTAGAGTTCGGGCGGGCCTCCCTGGCTCGGCATCAGCAGCATGCGCCAGGTGGCAGGGGAGGCGTCCACGGCCTCCAGAACGCCGGCGACGCCAGCGGCATAGCGGGACTGTCCCTTTTCGGGCTTGCGCTGTCCGGCGTCGAGGAAGGCTTCGGCCGCGCTCGCATATTCCCGGTCGACCATGGCGAGAAGCAGGCCCGACAGATTGCCGAACTGCTGGTAGATGACCGTTCGGCTGATACCGCAGGTCTCCGCGACCCGGTCGAGCGTGACTGCGTGGAAACCCTCGGCATCCGCGAGGTCGCGAGCGACGTCCATGATCTGCCCGCGCCGCTTCTCGACGGTCATGCGGCGCCGTGGAGGGGCTTTTTTTATGGCGGTCTTGCGATTCATGCTTGCTGTCATTCTGCGCCGACTATAACTTACAAACTGTAACTTATGAATTGTAAGTTTTCTGGAGGAAGCGATGGAAAGCCTGGAGGCCTTGCAGGCAAGAGTGGCGGCGCAGAAGAACCGGTTGCCGGAGATGTACGGCCAGGTGGATTTCTCGATCACGCCGGAGCGGTTCGCGGGTGAACTCGACGATACGAGCATGCAGCTCAACGAGGGCGACCGGGCTGCCCGGCAGCGGCTGCTGTCCGATCCAGAAACGGTGGCTCGCGCCAAGGCTTACACGATGCTCGGCGATGCAACGGCGGACGCCTATGCCGCGCTGATGCCGCAATACGGTTTCCGGCCGCTCGTCTCCATGCTTACGGAAGCCTGTGACAAGGGTGTGGAAAACGTGCCGGATGCACCGCCGGAACTCGTCGCCTTCATTCGCGAGATGGAGGCAACGCCGGACTGGATCGACATGAGCCTGATCGAGGAGGGCGCGCGGGTGAGCCGGAACCCGACCGCCAATCTCGCGCCCTTCGTGGTGCGCGGCGCCTTCGTTGCGACCTTCCTCAACAAGTATTCGGCGCTGCCCATGGCGCTGACCGGCACGCTGTCGCACGAGACGGCCGTGCGCCGCATCAAGGAAACGGCGAGCTTCTTCACGACGACGTCGTTGCCCGGCGCACTTACCCGTTACGGCACGGGATTCAAGGCGGCGGCAATGGTACGCCTGATGCATTCGATGGTGCGCTTCAATATCCTGCGGAGCGGGCGCACATGGGATGTGAAAACGTTCGGGATTCCGGTACCGCAGGTGGATCAGATGCCGGCAGGCACGATTGCCGTTTTCCTGCTTGCCTTCAAGCTGATGCGGGAGGGACGCACGGCGTTCACGCCGGCCGAACGCGCCTTCGTCGAGTTCAACCGCTATCGCTGCTGGCTGCTCGGCCTGCCCGAAGAACTGCTGCCAACGACACCACAAGGCATCTACGATGCCATGGTCGTCTATTCGGGCACACTCCGGGACGGTTATGACGACGAGACCTGCGGGGCGCTGGTGCGCGCGACCATGGCGGCCTATTTTCCGTCGGACAAATCGCTCAAGAGCCGGATCTTCAATGCGCTGGAGCGGGCCTTCGCACGCGTTTACTTCAATCGCGCCTTCCTGCGTGGCGACAAGACGGGCAAGGCAAAGAAGATGGGTGTGGAACTGCGGCCCTACGACATGCCGCTCTTCATCGCACTGGGGGTTTTCATCTTCGGACGCGAGAAGCTCTATGCGCTGGCGCTGCGCATACCGGGGCTTCGCGACGCGACCGACCGCCGGCTCATCAAGAAGATCGACAAGCTCCTTGTCGAGTATGGTCACGCTGAGTATACGACCGACGCGTCGAAATATACGGACGACACGATCCGGGATGCTCACGCAAAGGCTGCGTGAGGAAGGCGGCAATCAGGCCACCGCGTTCTCGAGTTCGGCGTTCACCGCGCGGGGCAGCATGACCGTCACGACCGTGCCGACACCGGGTTCGCTTTCGAGTGCAAAACGGCCCTGCATGATGTGAAGCAGCTCCGTGACGAGGGCAAGCCCAAGGCCAGCGCCCTCGAAGGCGCGGTCGAGCCCGGCATCGGCCTGCCAGAAGGGTCTGAGAGCCTGTTCGACTTCCTCTTTCGACATACCGATGCCGGTATCCCGGACGCGGAGGATCGCGCCGCCGTTCGAATCGCCACATAGCTCCAGCCTTACGGAACCGCCAGCGGGAGTGAATTTTACCGCGTTGTTCAGCAGATTGATCAGTACCTGTTTCAGCCTGCGCTCGTCTGTCTCGATTGCGGGGAAAGGCGGTGTTGCGTCGAAGAGCAGCTTCACGCCGCCGCGTTCCGCCCGGCCGCGAACGATGGCCAGGCAATTGTTGCAGACTCGGGCGAAATCGATCTTCTGTGATGTGATGGTAAGACCGTCGAGCTCAATGCGCGAAAGATCGAGGATATCGTTCACGAGCGAGAGTAGATGAGTACCCGCGTTGTGAATGTCATGGGAATAACCCCTGTAGCGCGGGCTGCCGAGCGGACCGAAGATTTCCTGCTGCATGGCTTCCGAGAAACCGAGGATCGCGTTCAGTGGTGTACGAAGCTCGTGGCTCATATTTGCGAGGAATTCGGTCTTCGCACGGTTCTCGCGCTCGACTGAGGTAAAGAGCTGCGACTTGGCGAGTGCTTCGGCGAGCTTGGCTTCGCGCACGGAAGCTTCAGCGCGCATGGCAATGAGGCGCCTGTAGGCGCGCAACCGTATTTCCTGCGCGAGTGCGGCAATGACCATCGCCATGAACATCATGAAACCAAAATGAATGGCTTCTTTGTCGAATCCCACGGTCAAGGACACAGTGACGAGCCAGATCGAAAGAATCATCAGGAAGGAGAAGACCAGGTAAAGGCGCGACAAAAAGAACAGCCCCATCGCAACGAGGAGAAGACCGAAATTCGTCGACTGATGTACATCGTTCGTCACAAACATCTGGACGGCCGAGTTGACGATGCAAAGACCGACAAAAACAAAGCCCGAAGCCAGGGAGAAACGAGGGGCGATGTGTCCTAGCCTGATCGCAACGCCGATCCCGGCGAATGCTACGGCGCTGGACAGCGCCAAGCCGACCATCAGCATGCTCGTATCGGGAGGCAGGACGATCGCGTGTGCGGCAGCGAAAACCAGAAACAGTATCGACAGGCACACGGAGATGGGAAAAAGCGAGTCGTGGAAAACCGCGTTCAGTTCATCTCTGACACGATCTTCTTCCGGATCTTGCTGTGCCCGGAATTTTTGAGACACGTTCGGGATACTCCACTCGGACGAAAGGACTGAAGCCGTTCGCGTACATCCCCCATCCGGTGAGCATAGAAGGTGGCCGTAAAGTAACGTTTAATTTGTATTTGACTCACTCAGCCGCGGCCGCGATAGGGCGCGACGCCCTGATCGGGGATCCAGACACCTGCGGGGAGTTTGCCTTTCTGCCAGAAAACGTCGATCGGAATGCCGCCGCGCGGGTACCAGTAGCCGCCGATCCTGAGCCATTTCGGGACGAGGGTATCGGTCAGGCGCTTGCCTATGGCGACGGTGCAGTCCTCGTGGAAGGCGCCGTGGTTGCGGAAGGACTGGAGATAGAGTTTCAGCGACTTCGACTCGACGAGCCACTTGCCGGGCACATAATCGATAACGAGATGGGCGAAGTCGGGCTGGCCGGTCACGGGGCAGATGGAAGTGAATTCCGGCACTGTGAAGCGCGCGACGTAGTTCGTGTCAGCGTGCGGATTGGGGACGCGCTCCAGGACGGCCTCTTCCGGCGAGGCGGGAATAGCGGCGGGTTTGCCGAGCTGCGTCAGCCCCTTTGCGGGTTTCTTCGCCATCATTCTTCTCCCGGCCCGTCGTAGATGCAGCCTTCGCGGCAGGAGGCGCGGTGCACCTCGACGCGCGAGATTTCCGGCAACGGTTCGGCAAGCGCGTTCCAGATCCAGGCCGCAATGCGCTCCAGCGTCGGAAACTCCAGTCCCTCGATCTCGTTCAACAGATGATGGTCGAGCTTTTCGCGGACGGCCATGACCTCGCGTTCGACATCCTCGAAATGGCGGACGAGGCCCGTCTCGGGGGAAGGCTTGCCCGAGAGCCAGACAACGACGCGGAATGAATGACCGTGCATGCGCCGGTTCGGATGGCCTTCCTCCGCGTAGGGCAGGAAGTGCGCCGCGTCGAAAAAGAATTCCTTGTAGATCTTCATCACGGAATACCGATCAGCTTGTGAGTCTGGAGGCTGAGCCGCCATTTCGGATGCGCGAGACAATAGGCCGTCGCCGCACGTGTGTTTTCCTCCCGGTCTGCGCCGTCCATCGGCTGCAGAAAGAAATACCGAAAATCGAGTCCTTCGAACCGTTCCGGCATCGCCTTTGTCTGCGGGTAGACGAGTTTCAATTCGTGACCCGCTACCTGCTTCAGTTCCGCATCGGCCTTCGGGCTGACGCAGATCCAGTCTATTCCTTCGGGCACGGCCAGTGTGCCGTTGGTCTCGATGGCGATTTCGAAGCCGCGCTCGTGCAATGCGGCGATGAGCGGCGCGTCGAGCTGGAGGAGTGGCTCGCCACCGGTACAGACCACAAAGCGGTTTTCTCCCGCGCCGGTCTTCCATGTCCGCTCGACCGCATCGGCAAGCGCCACCGCGTCGCGGAACTTGCCACCGCCTTCGCCATCCGTACCGACGAAGTCCGTGTCGCAGAAGGTGCAGATGGCATCCGCCCTGTCTTCCTCGCGGCCGGACCAGAGATTGCAGCCGGCGAAGCGGCAGAAGACGGCCGGGCGGCCTGCGTTCGCCCCTTCGCCCTGCAGCGTGTAGAAGATTTCCTTCACGGAGTACATGGGCGTCAGGCTCCTGCCGCGATGAAGGCGGCATGGCCGCGCGCGCGCAGCTCGCAGGCCGGGCAGGCGCCACAACCATAACCCCAAGGGTGACGGTGCTCGCGGTCGCCCCGGTAGCAGGTATGGCTTTCCTCGACGATGAGCTCTACAAGCCGGTCGCCACCGAGTTCCCGCGCCAGCGCCCATGTGGCGGCCTTGTCGATCCACATGAGCGGCGTTTCAAGCGCGAAGGGCTTGTCCATTCCGAGGGCGATCGCCTTTTCGAGAGCGGCAATCGTCTCCGAGCGGCAGTCAGGGTAACCGGAGTAGTCGGTCTCGCACATGCCACCGACCAGCACGGTCGCGCCGCGCCGGTAGCCGAGCGCCGCTGCGTAGGTGAAGAAGAGGAGATTGCGGCCCGGGACGAAGGTCGTGGGAAGACCGTTCTCGTCCATCTCGATCTCGACCTCGCGCGTCAGCGCTGTCTCGCTGATGCGGCCCAGTTCGGAAAGTGAAATCATGTGATCGGAGCCGAGCTTCTTGCCCCAGCCGGAAAAGGCGGCAAGGCCGTCGAGCAGCTTCCGGCGGCAATCGAGTTCCACGGCATGGGCCTGGCCATAGTCGAAACCGACCGTCTCGACTACGTCGTAACGCGCGAGGGCCCAGGCGAGACAGACCGTCGAATCCTGTCCGCCGGAAAAGAGCACGAGTGCCCGCGTGTTCGCCGATTCAACCATTGCCTGTCGCTCCGTTCGGGGGTGTTGAACAGGAGCCGTCCCCCGCCGTCAAGCGGGCAAAGAAAGGCCCCGGAAAAGCTAGCCTTTCCGGGGCCTTGTTCGTTACTCTTAACTTCAGATCAGAACGAGTAGGAAACGCTCGCCATGATGAAGTCGCGGTCAAAGGTCGGGTTGTCCATGCCGGCACCGAAGATATTGGTGTAGCTCAGGCTTGCCCGGTACGTGCTCTGATAGTCGGCATCGATGCCGATCGAGATCTGCTTCATGCCCTTCAGGTAGTTTGCCGTGTTCGGTCCCGGGGAATAACCCGAGACGTCATGCCGCCACGAGATGTTCGGCGTGAGCGTGAAAGCCGTACCGAAGGCGTTGTTGTATGTCGGCGCGAATACCATGCGATAGCCGCTGGAGAAGCTCGTCGCGTATTGCGGGTTGTTGAAGGTCGGCGAGAGAACCGCAGCACCAAACGGGTTGCGGATGCCGCCTTCAGGTCCCACGCGGTTGAGCGGATAGTCGCCCGCATCAGGCACGTAGACGAAGCCCGCGTTGAACACGAAGGTTGTCGTATCGGCACGCAGGAAAGCCGGGATCGGGTCGCTCGTGCCCCAGAGCTTCACGGTGCCGATCTGGCCTTGCAGCGCATCGAGCTCGATCATGTGAACCGTGTCCTGGTTCGGACCCGCCGCCGGAAGCTGGCTGACCGGGCCGGGCGAACCCGTGAGGGGGCCGGATGCACCAGTGCCGTCGAGCTGTGAGGCGTTCTGCTCGAGGTCCGAGACGCCGAAGGGCATGTCGGGCGAGAAGGAGAGTTCACCGGAAACAGCCGTTCCGCTAACGGTGGTGGCGAAGCTCGCACCGAGGGTTTCGATGGTTGGGAAGCTGTAGAAGTATTTCAGCTGGCCGGCAGCGTAGGCGAAGGCCGCCTGGTTAAATGGATCAGTTGGGGCCGTGCCGCAAACGCCCGGGACGGCGCCGGTGCCGGTGATCTGCGCGCACGCGCTGTCGAGATCGTCCGGACCGGTAGTGAACCCGAGATAGGGCAGACGGCTGGTGTACCGCACGCCGTAGAAGCCGAAATCGACGCCATTGCCGAGTTCTTCCGCGTAGTAGCGAAGCGCGACGCCGAACTGGTCGGTCTCGCTTTCGATGCGATCGGACGAACGCTGTACAGCGATCGGTACCAGCGGGTTCGGCGGGAAGGTGCCGGGCGGGAAGGCAAGGTCGGGGTTGTCGACCATCGCGTTGAGAAGACCGGGCAGCGAACCCCGGCCGACGATGTCGTCGGTCGAGAAGAACGAACCGGCCGGATCGAGCTCGGTGTATTCGTAGGCAAACTGCCAGAAGGCTTCGATCGAGAGGTTGGGCGTGATCGTCGTCGAGGCAAAAAGCATCGGCATCGGCGTCAGCGCATCCTTGAGTTCCGCGCCGGGTGTGCGAATGCGGGTTACGTCGATTGCCTGGAAGGCGTTGATGCCCCCCTGAATGAAGAGGCTCTCGCCCCAGTTCAGAACCTGCTTGCCAAAGCGGACGGTCGTGTAGTGGCCGTCGATATCCCAGTTGCCGTAGACGAAGGCGTCGAGAACGTCGACATCATAGTCGAGCTGGTCCTTGGCGTTGGGGCTCAGGTTGCGGAACTCGAGATCGTTCTCGGCATAGACAAAGTCGTAGAAGGCCGTCGGACGGACGAAGAATCCGTAGTTCTCCCAGGTTCCCTGAATGTCCACCGTCGCCTTGAGGGTCTGGTTGACGAAGTCCCACTGATCGTAGTTCAGGTTGCCGTTGTCCGAGTTGATGCTCGTGTTGCGGCCATCGCCATTGTAGCAACCGCCATTGACGAGACTCACCTTGGTGCAATCGCGCTCGCTCGCGCGCATGGTGATGCCTGCCGAGATCGTGGTGTCGACGGAGACGTTCATGTCGCCGAAGACAAAAGATTCAGCGGATGCGGACGTGGAAAAAAGAAAAATCGACGCGAACGCTGCGGCAAGCGACGCTGCCCCCAACCGGCACGAGCGACGCAGTGCCGGTTCGTTCGTGACAGGGGTAAATCCTGCCGATACTATCATTTTTAAGGTTCCTCCCGACTGGATGGATTCTTGGTTCTGCCCCGAGACAGGTGGCGGATTGAGAAGTAGCGACCGGCTCCGCCGGAACCGGCCACGAGTTGGTGAGGGATGCTGACCTTTGCGAGGATCGAGGAGGGATATTCGCGTTAGGTCAATCTGTTATGGGTTCAATAACGATAGGTGAGAAACACCTAGTAGTAAGGGGACTATACTAAAACGGCACACCAGACAAGTGCCGGTCTGCTGACGGGGGAGGAAGCGGATTGAATACAAAGGAACTGTTGCTGAGTGTCCTCATGTCCGGGCCGGCCACGGGGTACGACATCAAAAAGACGATGGAAAACGAGGTTTCGACGCTGCTCGATGTGAGCCTGTCGAACCTTTATCCAGCCCTGAACGAGCTGGCGTCGGAGGGGCTCGTCACCTTTCAGAAGGTCGAACAGGACAACCGGCCCAACAAGAAGGTCTATGAGCTGACGGAGGCGGGAAGGGGAGCTTGCCTGAACGCGCTCATGTCCGGCGAGGCGCGTCATCGGTTGCGGTCGGAGTTCATCTTCATTCTGGCCTATGCACCCTTCCTGCCTAGATGGCGGGTGAAGGAACTGCTCGACCAGCGGCTTGCCGACACGAATGAGACATTGAAGGATCTCGACCGCCGCGAGACGGAGGAGGCCCTGCAGGAGGGGCAGAAATTCTGCATCGGCTTCGGGCGCGCCATGATGGAGGCCCAGCGCGACTACATTCTCAACCATGGGGCTACGCTGCTGAAGAGTTGCCCGGAGGATGTGGAGATGCTGGTTCAGGCCTGAAGCGGACGTTCGTCAGCCAAATCAAAGAGCGCCCGGGCTGCACGGCCCGGGCGCTCATTCGACGCAGGACGATGATCCCGCGTCAGAATGTCGGTTGAGACCGACCTTCACGCCCGGCGACACTTCCCATGAAGCAATGAGATCGAAGACCGCGTATCCGCTCGGTGCGAAATCCCTGGCGGGATCCGTGACGCGCGTCGTCGCCTTCTGAAACGTCGAAACGAGTTCGATGTCGAGGCCGATCGCCGGTTCGACGTAGTTGAGACCGGGAATCACACTGAGGGGCAAGGTGCGCCGAGCGTCAGACAAAGCGCAAGGCGGGTACCGGCCCGGAAGGCGAGGGCTGAATCTTTGTGTGCTGGTGCTTGGTGACGTGGAACGCCCCCCGGGTTCACTCGTGACAAAACGCCGCCGGAGGGAGTCCGCCGACCGGGATTCGCAGTTCGGCGCGCCACATGAATGCGGTACTCATATTGCAAATAAGAGGCGTTCGTAATTATAAATTGAGAACCAATCGCAATAAACCCATGGCGAGTTGCGCACCGCGTCAGGCGGCAAAGCAGATGGAAAGTGCGGGTTCGTGATGACGAAGAACGGATGGATCAGGCGGAACGCCGCAATGCTGACGGCAATGCTGATCCTGTTCGGTTCGCAAGCCGCCGGTGCGGAAGACCTATTCCATGTAAAGGCATCGGTTGCGCCGGCCTATCCGTCCCTGTCGATCGGGCGCTCACCTCTCTATGGCGAGAAGTTCGAGCATTTCCCATGGGTCAATCCCGAAGCGCCGAAGGGGTGCAGGCTGACGGAGTCGGCACGCGGCTCCTTCGACAGCCTCAACACCTGGATCGTGAAAGGCCGTTCGCCGACACCGATCCACGGTCTTGTCTATGACAGCCTGATGGTGGAATCGCCCGACGAGGACATGGTCGCTTACGGAGTGATTGCCAACCAAGTGGAGACCCTCGAGGAGGGGCGGCGCACGGTCTTCCATATAGATCCGCGCGCCAAATTCCATGACGGGCACCCGATCACTGCGCAGGATGTTGTCTTCTCCGCGGAGACTTTGAAAGAAAGCGGCAGACCTTTCTTCCAGATCATGTTGAAGGAGCTGGAGATAACCGCGCTCGACGACGCGCGGGTCGAACTGCGCATCCCGGAAGGCATGGAGCCCACAGTGATCCTCGAATTCGCAACGTTGCCTGTGCTACCGGAGCATTTCTGGGCGTCGCGCGACTTCGGCGCGACAACGCTGGAGCCTTTTCTCGGCAGTGGGCCGTATCGTATCGGCAAGGTGGAGCCCGGGCGGCGCGTCGTGCTCGCGCGTGTCGAGGGTTACTGGGCGAAGGACTTGCCCGTGAACAAGGGCCGCTTCAACTTCGACGAGCTGGCCTACGAATATTTCTTCGACGAGATCGGCGCCTTTCAGGCCTTCCTCGCGGGCGAGATCGACATATTCGTGGACAGCAATGCGCGTCGCTGGACGACGATGTATGACACGGAAGCGGTGCACGAAGGACGCATCAAACGGTATCTCGTGGACTCGTGGTGGCCGCTCGGCATGAACGGTTTCTTTTTCAATCTGCGCGACCCGCGCTTTGCGGATGTTCGAGTACGCAAGGCGCTTGCGATGCTGTTCGATTTCGAGTGGCCGAACGAGAACGTGTTTCACAGCGCCTACCGCCGCACGGTGAGCTATTTCCAGAACTCGGAATTCGCTGCCGACGCGCCGCCGACGGAAGAAGAGAAGACGTTGATGGAACCCTGGCGCGGGCAACTGCCCGGCGAGGCTTTCGAGGAGGCATGGACCCCGCCAGAGACGGATGGGTCGGGGCGCGACCGCGACAACTTCCGCGAGGCGCTCGATCTTTTCGCGAAAGCCGGTTGGCACTATCGCGACGGGAAGCTGCAGAACGAGGAGGGAGAGGTCTTCTCTTTCCGGATTCTCGCAAACAGTCAATCACAAGAGGTCGTGCTCAACCCGTTCTTCAACAATGCGCGGCGCGCGGGCATCGACGCCGGCTTCGAGGTGATCGACAACGCCGCCTATGAAGCACGGCTCAAGGAACGGCGTTTCGACATCGCTTATCGCTTCTATATTCCACCCGCGATCCCCGGCGACGAGCAGCTGCGCATGTGGGGTTCGCCGGAGGCGGCGCCGATGCGCGACGGGGAAGGCAATCTGAGCGGTATAGAAGACCCGATGGTCGATGCTTTCGCGACGAAGCTTGCGCAAGCCCGTACGCTTGAGGACAAGAAGCTTTACGCAAAACTTCTCGACCGGGCGCTGCAATGGGGTTTCTACGTGATCCCTTCCTTCCACGATCCGAACGCCATGGGCCGCATTGCCTACTGGGATCGTTTCGAGCGGCCGGAGGAGTTGCCGGGTAACGGTACGGGCGAGAATACCTGGTGGTGCAAGGCCGCTGAACGGCAAGAAGCAGCCAGCCCCCGGGAAAAGAGCCGTTCCTGATAGCCGATTCCATGAATAGGGCCTTTCGTCCGGAGCCCCCGTCCGCTATGTAACCGCCACCGGGCGGAAGGTCCGGCTCGCCTTATCAATCGCAACAAGAGACGGGACGACATGGCCGCCATCATCGACATCATCGGTCGCGAAATTCTGGACAGCCGGGGCAATCCGACAGTCGAGGTGGATGTGTTGCTGGAAGACGGATCGCTCGGCCGGGCGGGCGTGCCTTCTGGCGCCTCGACGGGCGCGCATGAGGCGGTCGAGCTTCGTGACGGCGGCGCGCGCTACAAGGGCAAGGGCGTGCAGAAGGCCATTGGCGCGGTCAATGGCGAAATTTTCGACGCCATCGGCGGCATGGACGCATCGGAGCAGATCCAGATCGACCGCGCGATGATCGAGCTTGACGGCACGGACAACAAATCCCGCCTCGGCGCGAATGCGATCCTCGGCGTATCCCTTGCCATCGCAAAGGCTGAAGCCGCCTCGCTGGGTCAGCCGCTGTTCCGTTATGTCGGCGGTCCCGCTGCGCGTGTCCTGCCTGTTCCAATGATGAATATCGTGAATGGCGGCGAGCATGCCGACAATCCGATCGACATCCAGGAATTCATGATCATGCCGGTGGCGGCAGGCTCGCTGGCGGATGCCGTACGTATGGGGTCCGAAGTCTTTCACACGCTGAAAGCCGAGTTGAAGACTGCCGGTCATAACACCAATGTAGGCGACGAGGGCGGCTTCGCGCCGAACCTTGCTTCGACGGAAGAAGCCATCGGCTTTATCATGAAGGCAATCGAGAAGGCCGGTTACAAACCGGGCGACGACATTTACCTCGCGCTCGACGCCGCCTCGACGGAATTCTTCAAGGACGGTGTCTACGACCTCAAGGGCGAGGGCAAGAAACTCGATGCCGGCGGCATGGTCGACTACTGGGCGGACCTTGTCGGCAAGTATCCGATCATCTCCATCGAAGATGGCATGGCCGAGGACGACTGGGACGGCTGGAAGGCCCTTACCGACCGTATCGGCGGCAAGGTTCAACTCGTGGGTGATGATCTCTTCGTTACGAACAAGCGCCGGCTCGCGGACGGCATCGCGAAGGGTGTCGCGAATTCGATCCTCGTGAAGGTGAATCAGATCGGCTCACTCACCGAAACGCTCGAGAGCGTGGAGATGGCGCACAAGGCAAGCTACACCGCCGTGATGTCGCATCGCTCTGGCGAAACGGAGGATGCCACCATCGCCGATCTGGCGGTTGCCACGAATTGCGGGCAGATCAAGACGGGCTCTCTTGCGCGTTCCGACCGGCTGGCGAAATACAACCAGCTCATCCGGATCGAGGAAGCACTGGGGCCGACGGCGGAATATGCTGGACGTTCAATCCTCAAGGGATAATCGGGCAAACAACGGCGCGATAGCGTAAATCCGCTTGACCGTTGGAATCGCTATATGATTCCCTCCTGCCTATGGACAGTTACGCCGTGATTCGCAGTTCCGAACCGCTCCGCCTCCGGCAGGCGTTGATTCCGTTCGTCTGCATCGTCGTGCTCGGCTATTTCGCCTATCACGCCGTTTATGGCCGTCACGGCTTCATCTCCTATCTCGATATCCAGAATCGTATCGACATGCTGGAGCATCAGCTTGCCGAGGTGGAAGGAAAGCGGGAGCAACTCGACCGGCAGGTAGCACTGCTCCGGCCCGAAAGCCTTGACCCGGATCTGCTGGACGAGCGCGCTCGCGCGGCGCTCGGTTATGCGAATCCGAACGAGGTGGTGATCTTTCTTGATCCTCCTGCCGGCAGCTCGCGCGCACCGCGCTGATCAAACCGAAAGACGGTTCGATAGCGGCCGCAACGTCACTTAACCAGTATCCGGTTAATTTGACATTTTTTCATTGAAACCAAACCTTTATGATCCACTTCTAAAGTGTGGCGACGGTGCAATGCCGCGCCGCCATGCTTTCCGTGTCTTCGCAACGACCGGCTTCGAGGCCCAGAGAATGGCGTCCAAATCCTCTTCCAAACCAGCGGCCAAATCCGCCGGTAAACCTGCTCAGAAAAAACAGGCAAAGAAGTCCGACGGCGGTCCGGCGCCGCTGTCGAGGGACGACGAACTGAAAGCCTATCGCGACATGTTGTTGATCCGCCGTTTCGAGGAGAAGGCGGGACAGATGTACGGCATGGGTCTGATCGGCGGTTTCTGCCATCTCTATATCGGACAGGAAGCCGTTGTCGTCGGCATGCAGATGGCGATCAGGGACGGCGACCAGGTCATCACCGGGTATCGCGACCACGGCCACATGCTTGCAACGGGCATGGATCCCAAGGGTGTCATGGCCGAGCTGACCGGGCGCGAGGGCGGTTACTCCAAGGGGAAGGGCGGCTCAATGCACATGTTCAGCCGCGACAAGAAATTCTTCGGCGGGCACGGCATCGTCGGTGCGCAAGTACCGCTTGGTACAGGCCTCGCCTTCGCGAACCGGTATCGCGAGGATGGCAGCGTCTGCCTTGCCTATTTTGGCGACGGTGCGGCCAACCAGGGCCAGGTCTATGAGAGCTTCAACATGGCGGAGCTCTGGCAGCTTCCTGTCGTGTATGTGATCGAGAACAATCAGTACGCGATGGGCACGAGCGTCGCGCGATCCAGCGCGCAGACGAACCTCTCCAAGCGCGGCATCAGCTTCAACATTCCGGGCGAGCAGGTGGACGGCATGGACGTGCGTGCGGTGCGCGAGGCGGGGGCGCGCGCGGTCGAAAGCTGCCGCGAGGGCAACGGTCCCTACATTCTCGAGATGATGACCTACCGCTATCGTGGTCACTCCATGTCGGACCCGGCGAAATATCGCGCCAAGGAAGAAGTGAACAAGATGCGCGCCGAGCACGACCCGATCGAGCAGGTGAGGCTCCGTCTCATCGAATCGAAATCTCTATCCGAGGATGATCTCAAGAAGATCGACAAGGAGATCAAAGGGATCGTCAACGAGGCGGCTGAATTCGCACAATCGAGTCCCGAACCGGATCCGTCCGAACTCTGGACCGACGTTCTCGCCGATGTGGAGGCCTGACGCGCATGTCGATTGAAGTGCTCATGCCTGCCCTCTCGCCGACCATGGAGGAGGGGACGCTCACCAAGTGGCATGTGAAGGTGGGCGACGAAGTGAAGTCTGGAGATGTGATCGCCGAGATCGAAACCGACAAGGCGACCATGGAGGTGGAAGCCGCGGACGAAGGCACCGTCGCCAGAATTCTCGTCGATGAAGGCACCGAGAATGTGCAGGTGAATGCCGTCATCGCGCTGCTTGCGGGCGAAGACGAGGATGTTTCCGACGTGAAATCCGAAGCACCGAAGGAAAAGACGAAAGAGACGCCGAAGACAGATGCTGGTCAGGGCGAAAAGACGAGCCGTGAGAGCGGCGAGAAAGCGAAGAAGGAAACCGCCGAACCGAAGGTGGAGGTCCAGAGCGACCCCGACATTCCGGAAGGTACGGAATACGCGACGCAGACCGTGCGCGAGGCGCTGCGCGATGCGATGGCTGAAGAGATGCGTCGCGACGAAACAGTCTTCGTGATGGGCGAGGAAGTTGCGCAGTATGAAGGCGCCTACAAGGTGACGCAGGGCCTGCTCGCCGAATTCGGCGACAAGCGCGTGGTCGACACGCCGATCACCGAACACGGTTTCGCCGGTCTCGGTGTTGGAGCGGCGATGGCGGGGCTCCGTCCCATCGTCGAGTTCATGACCTTCAACTTCGCGATGCAGGCGATCGACCAGATCATCAATTCCGCGGCAAAGACGCGTTACATGTCGGGCGGTCAGATGTCTTGTCCCATCGTCTTCCGCGGGCCGAATGGCCCGGCTGCCCGCGTCGGGGCGCAGCACAGCCAGGATTATGCATCCTGGTATGCGCATATTCCGGGGCTCATCGTCATTGCTCCCTATTCGGCGGCGGACGCGAAGGGTCTCCTCAAGGCTGCGATCCGCGACCCGAACCCTGTGATCTTCCTCGAAAACGAAGTGCTCTACGGGAAGAGCTTCGAGGTGCCGAAGCTCGAAGATCACGTGCTGCCGATCGGCAAGGCGCGGGTGATGAAGGAGGGCTCGGACGTGACCCTCGTGTCGCATAGCCACGGGATCACCTATTGCCTCGAAGCAATGGCAACGCTTGAAGAGGAAGGACTGGACGTCGAGCTGATCGACCTTCGCACGATCCGCCCGCTTGACATGGATACGGTTGTTGCGTCGGTCAAAAAGACGAACCGCCTTGTTACTGTCGAGGAGACATGGCCCGTCTGCGGCATCGGCGCGGAAATCGCGGCGGAAGTGCAGGCTCGCGCCTTCGACTATCTGGACGCGCCGATCCTTCGAGTCGCGCAGAAGAACGTACCCATGCCCTATGCGGCCAATCTCGAGAAACTCGCGCTTCCGAGCGCCGCAGAAGTGGTGGAGGCGGTGAAAACCGTCTGCTACCGCTGAGGAGCGCGCGATGCCCACACCGATCCTGATGCCCGCACTTTCGCCAACCATGGAGGAAGGCACGCTTGCCAAGTGGCTCGTGAAGAAAGGCGACACCGTGAGCGCAGGCGATGTGATCGCCGAGATCGAGACCGACAAGGCGACCATGGAAGTGGAAGCCGTGGACGAGGGAAAGATCGGCCGCATTCTCGTCGAGGAAGGTACGGAAGGCGTAGCCGTCAACAAGCCTATCGCCGTGCTGCTGGAAGAAGGCGAGGGCGACGACGCGCTGGAAGGATACGATCCCTCCCAGGACTCGCCGCTCGGCAATGCGCCGCCGCCGAAGGAGGCCGGCAGCGAAGCGGAAAAACCTCAACTGGAAGCGAAGGCCGAAGAGAAGAAGGCCCAGTCGAAGGCCACTTCGGCGAAGAAACAACCTGCCCCCGATACCGGCGGCAAGGCGCCGCCCGCGCCGGAAACGTCGAAGGGCGAGCGCATCTTCGCATCGCCGCTCGCGCGCCGTATTGCCGCGCAGCAGGGGATCGATCTCACGGCCATTTCCGGTTCCGGTCCGCGCGGACGCATCGTGAAGGCGGACCTCGAAGGTGCCCCGAAGGGCGCAGCGAAGAAGGCCGACGCTCAAACGTCAGGCGCCGCCGCGTCGGGACCGATGCCGAGCGTCGATCCGCGTGCCTTCTACGAGGAAGGGTCCTACGAGGAAATGCCGCTCGACGGCATGCGCAAGACAATCGCGCGACGGCTCACGCAGTCCAAGCAGGAAATCCCGCATTTCTATCTCACCGTCGATTGCGAGCTCGACGAACTTCTCGTTGCGCGGAAGAAGCTCAACGAGGAAGCAGGCGAGGGTGTGAAGCTCTCGGTGAACGATTTTCTCATCCGAGCGGCGGCGCTCGCCCTAATCAAGGTGCCGAATGCGAATGTGAGTTTCGCGGGGAATGCGCTGCTGAAGCACAAGTCCGCCGATGTCGGCATAGCAGTCGCGCTTGATGGTGGCCTCATCACACCGATCATTCGCGGCGCCGAGAAAAAGGGCCTCGCGGAGATATCGACCGAAGCAAAGTCGCTCGCCGCTCGTGCCCGCGACAAGAAGCTGAAGCCTGCCGAATATGAAGGCGGCAGCTTCTCGATCTCCAATCTCGGCATGTACGGCATCAAGCATTTCACGGGTGTCATAAATCCTCCCCAGGCGGCGATCCTCGCCGTCGGCAAGGGCGAAGAACGACCCGTGGTGAAGAATGGCAAGCTCGAGATTGCGAATGTGATGACGGTCACGATGTCCTGCGATCACCGCGCCATCGATGGCGCGCTCGGCGCGCAGTTCCTCGAGGCTTTCAAGTCCTTCGTCGAATATCCCGCAAGGATGCTTCTCTGATGGCGGATGCATACGACGTCGTTGTGATCGGTTCCGGCCCCGGCGGTTATGTCGCGGCGATCCGCGCTTCGCAGCTCGGGCTCAAGACGGCCGTCATCGAGCGCGATGCTCTTGGCGGTATCTGTCTCAACTGGGGCTGTATTCCGACAAAGGCGCTGCTGCGTTCGGCGGAGGTCTACGAGACATTACACAGGCTCGATGAGTTTGGTCTCAAGGCCGAGAAAATCGGCTATGACGCGGAAGCAGTCGTGAAGCGGAGCCGAGATGTCGCCGGGCAGCTCTCGAACGGCGTCAAGTTCCTCATGAAGAAGAACAAGATCGACGTCATCGAGGGAAGCGGCAGACTCGCCGGAGAGGGCAAGGTCGCAGTCGAGTCGAAAGACGGCAAGAAGAGCGAGGTCGCGGCGAAGAACATCATCCTAGCAACCGGCGCGCGGGCGCGGACCATTCCGGGGCTCGAGCCCGACGGCAAGACGATCTGGACCTACCGGGAAGCCATGGTACCGAAGGCGATCCCGCAATCCATTATCGTGGTCGGCTCCGGCGCCATCGGTATCGAATTCGCGAGCTTCTATCGCGCCTTCGGTGCGGAAGTGACAGTGGTCGAAGTGCTCGACCGTATTCTTCCCGTGGAGGATGAGGAAATATCGAAGGAGGCAGCGCGCGCTTTCAAGAAGCGCGGCATCCGTCTCATCACCGGCGCCAAGATCGAAAAGACGGAGAAAGGCTCGGGCGGCGCGAAGATGAGCGTCACGGTGAACGGCAAGAGCGAGACGCTCGAAGCTGAAGTCGTCATTTCTGCCGTCGGCATCGTCGGCAATGTCGAGAATATCGGTCTCGAAGAGGCGGGCGTGAAAGTCGAGAAGACCCATGTCGTCGTCAACGAATGGCTCGAGACAGGCGTGAGGGGCGTTTATGCGATCGGCGATCTCGTCGGACCGCCCTGGCTTGCACACAAGGCGAGCCATGAGGGCGTTCTCGCTGCGGAGAAGATTGCGGGCGTCAAGGACCTTCATCCCCTCGACACGACGCGCATTCCGGGTTGCACCTACTCGACACCGCAGATCGCCAGTGTGGGGCTGACCGAAGCAAAGGCGAAGGAAAGGGGCCATGAGATCAAGGTCGGCCGTTTTCCCTTCCGCGCGAACGGCAAGGCGATAGCGCTCGGCGAAACGACGGGGTTCGTGAAGACCGTGTTCGATGCGAAGACAGGGGAGCTGCTTGGCGCCCATATGATTGGGGCAGAAGTCACCGAGCTCATTCAGGGTTATGGCGTCGCCATGACACTTGAGACGACCGAGGCGGACCTCATCCGGGCCGTTTTCCCGCACCCGACGCTCTCGGAAATGATGGGCGAGGCGGTGCTCGACGCCTATGGCCGGGTGCTCCACACCTGATTTCTTGTCTTTAGTGCATAATTGTTCGATCTGTGTTCTGTTTCTTTTTAGGGAAACGACAGAGATCAAAATGAGCGAAGTAGAGCTCAGCGCTATCGACTATGAAGTCGCGGAAGCCGAAAGCTGCCTGCATTCGAAGAACGGTAAGCTGCTCGAATTGTGGCTGGAGCACCGTAGCGAAGATGGGACGGCCAGCCGGGAGAAACTGACGCCGGCCCTGCTGCTGCCGCTGCTTGGAGGCATATCGGTGGCCGAACCGGTCGATGACGGCAAGGATTTCCGCTTCCGGCTCGTCGGCGCCAGAAACGAGGAACGGCTTGGCTTCAAGGCCACGGGCCGCCTGATGTCCGATTGTTATGGCGCGCGGATGGCGGACGAGCTGATTGCCCTGCACAACCGGGTTCTGGAGACGCGCAAACCGGCCATTCTTCGAGGCCGCTTCATCGGCATCGGCCTTGAACATGCCCTTTTCGAGGCTCTTTTCCTTCCGGTGCGGAACTCGACTGGCGGTCTGCAGGTTCTGGCTGGTATGTATGACATGAGCGAGAGTTGAGCTCGCGTCCCGCGCACCTTTCCCCGGCCCCCAGCTTATCCGGCAGTCATGTTCGAACTTTTCCTCCAGCCCGAGAACTGGGCGAGCCTCGCGACACTGACAATCCTCGAGATCGTCCTCGGCGTCGACAACCTGATCTTCCTGTCCATTCTGGCCTCGCGCCTGCCAGTGCATCAGCAGAAGCTCGGGCGGCAACTCGGTCTCGGGGCGGCGGTCATCACACGGCTCGCCTTGCTCGCCTCGGCGGCATGGATCGTAACGCTCACGCATCCGGTTCTCGATTTCGGTGAGTACGAGATTTCCTGGCGCGACCTGCTGTTGCTCGCTGGCGGCCTCTTTCTGATGGCGAAGGCAACCATCGAGATTCATCACGCGGTGGAAGGCGAAGGTCACGAGACAGGCGGCAAGGAAGCCGTAGCAGCAGGGCTCATGGGGGTGATCGTGCAGATCGCGATCATCGACATCGTCTTCTCATTCGACACGGTCATGACGGCAGTCGGGATGTCTGACCATTTTCCGATCATGGCGACAGCCGTCATCGCGGCGGTGATCGTGATGATCTTCGCGGCGGAGCCGGTCAGCGCCTTCGTAACTTCACATCCGACCGTCAAGATGCTCGCGCTCAGCTTCCTTATCCTGATTGG
Organism: Parvibaculum sp.; assembly: GCA_017642695.1. Classification (GTDB taxonomy): domain Bacteria; phylum Pseudomonadota; class Alphaproteobacteria; order Parvibaculales; family Parvibaculaceae; genus Parvibaculum. The sequence goes on from JAEPQD010000002.1 coordinate 1,208,608, forward strand.
AGTTGCGCTTATCGCGGACGGCCTGCACTTCCATATCCCCAAGGCCTACCTCTACTTCGCGGTCGCCTTTTCCGTGGGCGTGGAAATGCTTAATCTGTGGGCCAGAAAGAGACGCGGGCGCCAGGTGGAGCGCGTCTGACACGTCGGGGAGGGGATAGTCTTGATGGAGAACCCGGCGGGTGCGCCGAAGAACGCGGTCGTCATTCTGCTGGATAGTCTCAACCGCCACATGCTCGGCGCTTATGGCGGAGCGGAGTTTGCTACGCCCAACCTTGACCGCTTCGCGGCGCGTGCAACGCGTTTCACGCGGCATTTCACCGGCTCGCTCCCTTGCATGCCCGCACGGCACGACATTCTCTGCGGCGCACTTGATTTCCTGTGGCGGCCTTGGGGCTCCGTGGAGATCTGGGAAGATGCGATCACGTACGAGCTTCGCAAGAAGGGCGTGGTGACCCAGCTCATCTCCGACCATCCGCATCTGTTCGAGAGCGGTGGGGAGAATTATCACGTCGACTTCACGGCATGGGACTATCAGCGCGGCCATGAAGGCGATCCCTGGAAGACGCGCGCCGATCCGAGTTGGGCGGGCGCGCCGAACTTCATGCGCGATCACATGCCCTACGACGACTCGCGCGGCTATTTCCGCGGCGAGGAGGATTTTCCGGGTCCGCGCACCATGGGCGCCGCGGCGCGCTGGCTCGCCGACAATGCCGGGCACCATGACCGCTTCATGCTCTTCGTCGACGAGTTCGATCCGCACGAGCCTTTCGACACGCCGGAGCCTTACGCCTCCATGTACGACCCGGACTGGGAAGGGCCTCATCTCATATGGCCGCCCTATGTCGCGGGCGGTATCGAGAAGGGTGTTATCGACGAGAGGCAAGCGCGCCAGATTCGCGCGAGCTATGGCGGCAAGCTCACCATGATCGACAAATGGTTCGGAAAGATCATGGACGAACTCGATCGTCACAATCTCTGGGACGACACGCTCGTCATCCTCTGCACCGATCATGGCCACTACCTCGGCGAGAAGGATATTTGGGGAAAGCCTGGCGTCCCGGTCTATGAGCCGCTCGGACATATCCCGCTGATGATTGCGCATCCCGGCATTGTACCCGGCACCTGCGATGCGCTCACGACCAGCGTTGACCTGTTCGCGACGCTTGCCGAGACGTTCGGCGTCGAGACGCGGCAGCGCACACATGGCCGCTCGCTGCTTCCCTTGATGCGGAGCGAAACAGATACCGTGCGCGACTGGCTGCTTACCGGTGTCTGGGGCCGAGAAGTTCACTACATCGATGGACGTTACAAGTATGCGCGAGGCCCCGCTGGAGACAATGCGCCACTCAGCATGATGTCGAACCGCTGGTCGACCATGCCGACGCACTTCCTCACACGCGAAAAGGAACTGCCGCTGCCAGATGATCGGGCTTTTCTGGACCGGATGCCCGGCAGCAAGGTGCCGGTCATTCATCAGCAATGGCAGAAAGGTGACATGCTGCCTTACTGGGCGCTAACCCGCTTCACCGGTCATCATCTTTACGACCTCGAGACCGATCCGGCGGAAGAGGACAATCTTGCGGGCTCCGAGCTCGAAACAGACATCGCGGAGAGGCTACGTGCGGCGCTTGCCGAGGTGGAAGCGCCCGAAAGTCAGTTCCTCCGGCTCGGGCTGACCGGTTCCCACTAACAATTGTTTAACGGTCGTGGCTCTAGTCTCAGGGCGGAGGAGCGACCATGGTGGCGAAAAGCGATGCTCGCCCGCTGGGCAGCACTATCGACTATGACGTCGTCGAAGTGGAGGAACCGGTACATCCCAAATGCCGGCGTCTGCTCGATTATTGGCGCGCTCGCATGCAACCGGACGGCACTGTACTACGCACCGATTTCAACCCGCTTGATCTCCCGCAGTTGATGGGCGGCATGTTCGTCGTCGAACCGGTCGATGGGGGAGCCGATTTGCGTTACCGGCTTGTCGGCGCCGAGACTGAGCGGCGGCTTGGTCGCAAGTTCACCGGCGAGCTCTTCTCCTACAGCTACACGCCCGAAATGGCGGCGGACCAGATCGCGCTTCACAATCGCGTCATGGAAACGCGAAAACCTACCTGCCTGCGGGGGCATTTCATCGGCATCGATCTCGAACACGTCTCCTACGAAGCGATCTATCTGCCCGTGCGGACAGGCAATGGCGGAATGCAGGTCATAGGCGGTCTCTACGATCTCGCTGAAGGAGCCAGCAAATAGGCCGAAATCGGCCGGATTTGCTTGAATCGGCCCGAGCGGCTATCCATGTGCCTGATAGCAAACCGTTACTTGAGTTCATGGTCACGATCGTCGACACGCTGAAGCCGGACGCGTCAAAGCCCCGGCACCCCGAAAAGGCAAAGCGGCCCGACACGCCCGTCCTGCGCAAGCCGGACTGGATTCGCGTCAAGGCGCCGGGCTCCCCCGTCTATGCCGAAACGAAACAGATCGTTCGCGAGAACGGACTCGTGACGGTGTGCGAGGAGGCGGGCTGCCCCAATATCGGCGAATGCTGGACCAAGAAGCACGCGACCATGATGATCATGGGCGACACATGCACGCGCGCCTGCTCCTTCTGCAACGTGAAAACGGGTCTTCCTGCGCCGCTCGATGCGGATGAACCGGAGAAGGTTGCGAATGCGGTGGCGAAGCTCGGATTGCGTCATGTCGTCATCACCTCCGTCGACCGCGACGACCTTGCCGATGGCGGCGCTCAGCATTTTGTCGAGGTAATCGAAGCAATCCGTCGTCACTCACCGGGCACGACGATCGAAATTCTCACACCCGACTTCCTGCGCAAGGACGGCGCTCTCGAAAAGGTTGTCGAGGCACGTCCCGACGTCTTTAACCACAACCTCGAGACGGTGCCGCGGCTCTATCTCGGCATTCGTCCAGGCGCGCGTTATTTCCATTCGCTGCGTCTGCTGCAGCGGGTGAAGGAAATCGATCCGACGATCTTCACCAAGTCCGGCATCATGGTCGGTCTCGGCGAAGCCCGCGAGGAAGTGCTGCAGGTGATGGATGACATGCGTTCAGCTTCCATCGATTTCCTGACCGTCGGCCAGTATCTCCAGCCAACGCGCAAGCATGCTGCAATTGATCGTTTCGTGACGCCTGAAGAGTTCAAGTCCTATGAGCGTATCGCACGTACCAAGGGCTTCCTGCTTGTTTCGGCGAGCCCGCTAACGCGCTCTTCCTATCATGCGGACGAGGACTTCGCTCGTCTTCGCGACGCGCGAAACGCCGCCGCCGCGCGAGGGTGATCATTCATGGCAGCGCATGAACAGATCCGCGACGTTCCATACGCGGCGGATGACATGTTCTCGCTGGTCGCAGGCATCGAGCGCTATCCGGAGTTCCTGCCCTGGTGCAGTGGCGCACGCATTCGCCGTCGTGACATGGAAGAGGGTAAAGAGGTTCTCCTCGCCGATCTCATTGTCTCCTACAAGGTTTTTCGGGAGCAGTTCACGAGCCGGGTGACGCTTGACCGTGAGGCGCGCATCATCGATGTCGCTTATGTGCAGGGGCCGTTCAACCATCTCCACAACAAGTGGTATTTCGAGGCGCTGCCCGAGGGCGGTACGCGCATTCATTTTTTCATCGATTTCGAATTCCGCAGCGCGACGCTCCAGAAGATGATCAGCACTGTCTTCGCCAAGGCTTTCGCGAAGATGATGCAGGCGTTCATCGATCGGGCCGACGATCTCCACGGCGGCACACGTGGTACGCCGCCTGGCGCGCCGACGGGCGGAATGGCTACATCATCCGCCGGACAAGATTAAGTGCCGTTTCGACGGCCCTAATGCGTACCTCTTCCCGCCCGATATCTCCGTAGAGCTGCATCTCGTGAAGGATGCTGCGCCCGTGCCGTGCCGCGCCGAAGTGGACGAGACCGACCGGCTTCATCGGCGTCCCTCCACCGGGACCGGCAATTCCCGTCACCGACACGGCGATGTGTCCGCGTGAGTGCTTGAGCGCTCCTTCGGCCATGGAGCGCGCGACGGGTTCCGATACGGCACCGAAATCGGCGATGAGGTCCCCCGGTACGTCGAGCATCTCGCGCTTCGCCTCGTTCGAATAGACGACGAAGCCACGCTCAACGACATCCGACGAACCGGCGATTTCCGTCAGCAGGCCCGCGATCAGCCCGCCGGTACAGCTTTCCGCGGTGACGAGTTTCAGCTTCGCTTCGCGCGCATCGGCGAGCGTCAGTTCTGCGAGATGGACGAGACGGCGCGGATACATGCTCATGTCAGAACCAGCCACACGAGATCTATAAGGATATAGGCAAGGATCGCACAGACAGCGGCGAGCGCGTCGTCGATCATGACACCGAGGCCGCCCTTGAAGCGTCGCTCGACGGTGCCGATGGGCCAGGGTTTGACGATATCGAAAAGACGGAACAGGAAGAAGGCGCCGATCCAGCCCGCCGGTGTCATCGGCAGCGCGGCGAGTACCAGCCAGATCGCGGACACCTCGTCGATCACGACTTCGGGGGCATCGTCCTTTCGCGCGGCAATGCAATAGATACCCGAGGCCCATACGCCTGCGGCAAAGGCGGCGATTGCCGCAAGCGCGAGAAGCCAGGGGCCGCCCACCCATGAAATGGCAAAGGCGAAGGGAAAGGCGGCGAGTGTGCCCCAGGTGCCGGGGGCCGGGCGCAGGAGGCCCGCGCCGAACCATGTCGCGACGAGCGCGGCCGGATGGCTCAGTCTGAGCGATGGGGGCAGGGCGGTAAGACGGATCATGCGGTCACCGGAAGAAGAGCGTTGCAATGGCCTGCGCGGCGATGCCTTCACGCCTGCCGGTGAAGCCGAGGCCTTCGGTCGTCGTTGCCTTGACGCTGATACGAGCGATATCGAGTTCGAGAATCTCGGCGACCCTCGTCCTCATCTTTTCCGTGTAAGGAGAAATCTTCGGCGCCTCGCAGATCAGCGTCAGGTCGACATGGGAAATCGCCGCCCCCGCTTCGCGCGCGAGTCCCGCGGCATGGGCGAGAAAAATATCGGAGGACGCTCCCTTCCATTCGGGATCGCTTGGCGGGAAGTGTTTGCCGATATCGCCCGCGCCGAGCGCACCGAGGATCGCGTCGGTGATCGCGTGGAGTCCGGCGTCGGCATCTGAATGGCCGACGAGACCTGCGTCATGCGGGAGTTTCACGCCGCACAACCAGACATGGTCGCCAGGGCCGAAGCGATGCACATCGAAGCCCATGCCGGTTCGTGTTTCGCCACCGGCGGCCAGCATGCGTTCGGCCCGCGCCAGGTCGGCCGCACTCGTGATCTTGATGTTGTTTTCGTCCCCCTCGACCAGCGCGACCTCCATGCCCGCCCGGGCGGCCACGGCGACATCGTCGGTATGGTCGCCGCCCGCGGCTTTCCTGTGCGCATCGAGAATAACCTCAAACCGGAAGGCTTGCGGGGTCTGTGCCCGCCAGAGGCCCTCGCGAGGCACCGTCTCTCCGGCAAGCCCGTCATTTCCCCGTCGGATCGTGTCGGTGACGGCGAGGGCGGCCAGGGCGCCCGCATGTGTGGCAAGCGCTTCGATGCAGTCCGAAACAATCCGGGCGCTCACGAAGGGCCTTGCCCCGTCATGGATGAGCACGAGATCGGGCGGCTCGGACATCGCCAGTGCTTCGAGCCCGGCCAGCACTGAGGCCTGCCGCGTCTTGCCGCCATGGGCAGGCGCGCGCAGTTTCGGCAGGCCGCCGGCCGCCTTGCGGTAGGCTTCCTCGTCGTCGGCATGGATCACCGCCAGAATGGCCGATATGTCGGGATGCATGGCGAAAGCAGCAAGCGTTCGCCGGAGAACCGGTTCACCGGCCAGCGGGCGGTACTGCTTCGGCGCGCCGGGTCCCGCGCGGCTGCCGCGGCCGGCCGCCACAATCAGCGCGGCGACTTTCATGTCCGCTCGTTTCGCACCCTGCAGCGCGGCGCGCAAGCGATTTGCCTTGCCGAAACTTTAGGCAAACGCTAAATTGGACAAAATTTGTGCAGTTTCCTCGGGTGCTTAAAGTTTGACCATATCGATCGGTTCCCACCTGCTTTCCAATCCTGTCCTGCTCGCGCCGATGGCCGGCGTGACGGATTTGCCGTTTCGGCGGGTGGCACATCGGCTCGGTGCCGGGCTCGTCGTGTCCGAAATGGTGGCCAGCGACGAGCTTGTGCGGGCCCGGCCGGATGTGGTCCGGCGCGCGGCTGGCGCTGGCGAGTTCGAGCCGCTGTCGATCCAGCTTGCAGGCCGGGAAGCGCACTGGATGGCGGAAGGTGCCCGGGTTGCAGCTGCTGCCGGCGCCCAGATCATCGACATCAACATGGGCTGTCCCGCGAAGCAGGTGACCACCGGCCTGTCGGGCTCGGCGCTTATGCGAGACCTCGACCATGCAGAGAGCCTGATCGAGGCGACAGTGGGCGCGGTCGACCTCCCCGTAACGCTGAAGATGCGCACGGGCTGGGATGAGACGAAGCGTAATGCGCCCGAGCTTGCGCAGCGGGCCGAGGCCGCGGGCGTGAAGATGGTCACCGTGCACGGCCGCACGCGCTGCCAGTTCTACAAGGGCAGGGCGGACTGGAACTTCATCTCCGAAGTGAAGAAGGCTGTCTCCATTCCCGTCATCGCCAACGGCGATGTCGCAAGCGAGGAAGATGCGCGCGCGATCCTCGACGCTTCGGGCGCCGACGGCGTGATGGTCGGCCGCGGCGCTCAGGGCCGCCCCTGGTTTCTTGCACAGGTCGCGCATTATCTGGCGACCGGCAGGAAACTCGCCGCGCCGTCATGGGCCGATCAGGGAAAGATCGCCGCGGCGCATTACCGCGACATGATCGATCACTACGGCGAGGCGCTGGGTGTCCGCGTCGCCCGGAAGCATCTCGTCTGGTATCTCGAGGAAGCCTCGCGGCGCTTCCCCGAGGAAGCGATGGCAACGAAGCGTGCCGTCGTGCGCATGAGCGATCCCAAGGACGTTCTGGCGGCGATTTCCGCCTTCTATGAAAAGGCGGGCGAGGCCGAACCCGCGGGTCCATCCATGAGCAAGGAGGCGGCGTGATGTCGCAGGTTGTTCGTGCATTCGGCCCGGGCGGTCCGCCCGAAGCGAATGTCATCCTCAAGTCGATGCCGCATCCTGTGATCCTCGTCGACCGGGATTCACGGATCGAATATGTGAACGACAGCGCGGAGGAATTCTTCGCCGCCAGTTCGGCCATGCTGCTCGGGCATCCGCTGAGCGACATTGTCGCCTTCGGAAGTCCGGTACTTGCGCTCATCGAGCAAGTGTTCGAACAGGGCGTGTCCGTCAACGAGTACGGCGTCGAGATCGGTACGCCGCGCATCGGCGACCGGCAGGTCGATATTCAGGTGACGCCACTCACCGAATATCCCGGCCACGTGCTGCTGCTTCTTCAGGTCCGCACCATGGCGCATAAGATGGACCGCCAGCTGACGCATCGCGGTGCCGCGCGCTCCGTTACCGGTATGGCGGCGATCCTCGCGCACGAAATCAAGAATCCGCTGTCGGGTATTCGCGGCGCGGCGCAGCTTCTCGAAATTTCAGGCTCGCCCGAGGACAAGACGCTGACGCGCCTGATCTGCGAGGAGACGGACCGCATCTGCAAGCTTGTCGATCGCATGGAGGTCTTTTCCGACGAGCGACCCGTGCCGCGCGAGCCGGTGAATATCCATCTCGTGCTCGGGCATGTGAAGCAGCTCGCCGCGACGGGCTTTGCGAAGAATATCCGCATCCATGAGGAATATGACCCCTCGCTCCCGCCTGTGCTCGGCGACAAGGACCAGCTCATCCAGGTCTTTCTCAATCTCGTCAAGAACGCGGCGGAAGCGCTTGGCGGCCCAGAAGGCGAGATCGTGCTGACGACGGCCTATCGGCCGGGTGTGCGCCTGTCCATGCCGGGCAGCCGGGACCGCGTCAGCCTCCCGCTCGAAATCTGCGTCATCGACGACGGCCCCGGCGTACCGGACGATCTGCTGGAGCATCTCTTCGACCCCTTCGTGACGACAAAATCGTCCGGCACGGGCCTCGGCCTCGCGCTTGTCGCCAAGATCATCGGCGATCATGGCGGCATCATCGAATGCGAGAGCCAGCCCCGCAGAACCATTTTCCGCGTGTTGCTGCCCATGCATACGGGCGCGACCGTGACCCATCACGACGAAACAGTGGCGCCCGGAGCGCGCTAGGCGACAGGAGAGGCCAATGCCAAGCGGAACCATTCTCCTTGCGGATGACGATGCGGCGATCCGCACCGTGCTCAACCAGGCGCTCGGCCGGGTCGGCTACGAGGTGCGCTCGACCGGCAACGCGGCGACGCTGTGGCGCTGGGTGAGCCAGGGAGAGGGCGATCTCATCATCACCGATGTGGTCATGCCCGACGAGAATGCCTTCGACCTCATCCCACGGATCAAGCGCGCGCGGCCGGAACTTCCGATCGTCGTCATGAGCGCGCAGAATACGCTGAAGACCGCGATCACGGCGGCGGAGCGCGGCGCCTACGAATATCTGCCGAAGCCCTTCGACCTCAACGAGCTGATCCGCGTGGTCGACCGCGCGATGACCGCGCCGCGCGAACCCGCCATCGCCCGCCAGCCGGCGGAAGAGGACGAGAAAATTCCTCTGATCGGTCGCTCGCCCGCGATGCAGGATATCTACCGCGTGCTCGCGCGGCTGATGCAGACGGATCTCACCGTCATGATTTCCGGCGAGAGCGGTACCGGCAAGGAACTCGTCGCCCGCGCGCTGCATGATTACGGGCGCCGGCGCAATGGCCCCTTCGTTGCCGTCAACATGGCTGCGATTCCACGCGAGCTCATCGAAAGCGAACTCTTCGGGCACGAGAAGGGTGCGTTTACCGGTGCCAGCCAGCGCGCGACCGGACGCTTCGAACAGGCCGAAGGCGGCACGCTCTTCCTCGACGAGATCGGCGATATGCCGATGGAGGCGCAGACGCGCCTTCTCCGCGTGCTCCAGCAGGGCGAATACACCACCGTGGGGGGGCGCACGCCGATCAAGACCGATGTGCGCATCGTCGCGGCAACGAACCGCGATCTCCGCCAGCTCATCAACCAGGGGCTCTTCCGCGAAGACCTGTTCTTCCGGTTGAACGTGGTCCCGATCCGGCTGCCGCCGCTGCGCGAGCGGACGGAGGACATTCCGGACCTTGTCCGTCACTTCCTCGGTCAGGCGGAAGACGAGGGCTTGCCACCGAAGACCATCGACGCCGAGGGCATGGAACTCCTCAAGCGTTATCGCTGGCCGGGCAATGTACGCGAGCTCGAAAACCTCGTGCGCCGTCTTGCTGCGCTCTACACCGAAGAGACCATCGGCGCCTCGATTCTCGAGACCGAACTGGCAGAGCCCGATTTCGGAAAACCCGTCGAGCAGACGGCGACCGACGAACCACTTGCCAACTCCGTCGAGCGGACACTCGCGCGAATCTTTACCGCGCACGGAGACGACCTGCCCCCGCCGGGCCTCTATGATCGCCTGCTCAAGGAAGTCGAGAAACCGCTGTTCAGCATGAGTCTCGCCGCGACGCGCGGAAACCAGATCAAGGCCGCGCATCTTCTCGGTATCAACCGCAACACGCTCCGAAAGAAGATTCGTGAACTCGATATCCAGGTCATTCGCGGGCTGAAGTGACGCCTTCGAGCGTTAACCCTGCGACGTAAAGCTGATGTGACACTGATGTAAACCAGCAACATTGTTGTTGAACGGTATCGTCCGCCGATACAGAATGGCGCCCTGCCGAAGAGGAGCGTGGCGTATCGGGCACAGGGCGGGGCGTTTCAGTCATCATTCGCCTCCTGCGAACCCGGTCCGGCAGCGCCGCGCAGGAACAGGCATGGTATCGACAGAACAAGCGGAAGAGGTCCGGCAGGATCGGGCGGCAAGCTGGGAAAGCCGGCTCTGGCGTCTTTTTGCCCGCCGGGGCGTCTCGACGGCGCTTTCCATCGGCCTCGTCGTTGCCGCCATCTGCCTCGGTTCCTTCACCTACATGCTGCTGACGGGGCTCACACCGTTCTCGCCCACGCGGCCGGTGGTGATTTCGCTGCTCCTTGCCAATCTGGCGGTCGTGCTGGTCCTGTTTGCGTTGATCTTCTGGCGCGTCATCAGGATCATTCTCGCGCGCGTCAGCGGCACGGCGGGCGCAAAGCTCCATGCCCGTCTGGTGACGCTCTTCGCCATCGTGGCGGTCATGCCGGCGATCATCGTTGCGGTCTTCGCCGCCGTGACGCTCAACCGTGGCCTCGACACGTGGTTCGGCGAGCGCGCCCAGATCATCATTTCGAACGCCGAAACGGTGGCCGAAGCCTATCTCAACGAGCATCGGCAGGTGCTGCGCGGTGACACGCTCGCCATGGCGACGGACATCAACCGCGAATCGGCGCTACTCGAAACGGATCCGAATTTTTTCTTCACGCTCTTCAACGGCCAGACGCGCGTCCGTTCGCTGCACGCGGCCTATCTCATCAAGTCTGACGGCCGGATTCTCGTAAAGGCCCGTGGCAGCGTCGAGGTCGGCATGCCGGCGGCCGAGCATTTCGAAGCCGCGAAGAAGGACGATATCGCGCTTTTCGTCGTTGAGGATCACAATCAGATCCGTGCGCTGGTCGCTTTGCCGGACCTGCCCGATACCTATCTCTATGTGGCCCGTTTCGTCGATGCGCAGGTGCTTGAGCATCTGGCAGAAACGCGCGCGACGGTCGATGAGTACGAAAGTCTGGAAAGCCGGCGCAGCCAGTTCCAGATCACCTTTGCGCTTATCTATGTAACGGTCGCGCTCATCACATTGATTGCCGCCATCTGGCTCGGTCTGTGGGCTGCCAACCGCATCGTCGATCCGATTTCCCAGCTCGTTCGCGCCGCCGAGCGCGTCAGTGTAGGCGACCTCCGTGCGCGTGTTCCCGTCGGTGGAACGGGCGACGAACTCGATATGTTGACCGGCGCCTTCAACCGAATGACGAGCCAGCTCGAAAGTCAGCGCAGCGATCTCATAGAGGCAAACCACCAGCTCGATGAGCGCCGGCAGTTTACGGAAGCCGTGCTGTCGGGCGTGAGCGCCGGCGTACTCGGCCTCGACAATGAAGGCCGGATCACCCATGCGAACCGCGCCGCGCTCCGTTTCTTCGGGCTCTCGGAGGCGAAGCTCCTGAACCGAGCGATCGCGACCACCATTCCGCAGATGGCCTCTGCCGTGGCCGATGCGCGCGCGCATCCCGACCGTACAGCCCAGGCGCAGGTGGTCATCGCGCAGGGAGGGCAGGAGCGCACGCTGAACCTGCGGGTGACGCGCGAATTGACGGATTCAGGGCAGGGCGGCTTCGTGCTTACCTTCGACGACATTACCGAGCTCGTGCGGGCGCAGCGCACTTCGGCATGGGCGGACGTCGCGCGCCGCATCGCGCACGAGATCAAGAACCCGCTGACGCCGATCCAGCTTTCCGCCGAACGGCTGCGCCGCAAATACGGAAAGGAAATCATTTCCGACCCGGATGTCTTCGAGCAGTGTACGCAGACCATCATCCGGCAGGTGAATGATATCGGCCGCATGGTCGATGAGTTCTCGTCTTTTGCGCGGATGCCGTCTGCCTCGATGAAGGAGCTCGACATCAACGAAATCCTGCGTCAGGCCGTTTTCCTGCAGCGCGTCGGACATCCCGATATCGACTACCAGATCGAATTGCCGGACAAGCCTGTAACCCTGGAATGCGATGGCCGTCTCGTCAGTCAGGCGCTCACCAATATTCTGAAGAATGCCGCGGAGGCGATCCGGGGCCCGGAAGAGGACGAAGAAGACGAGGACGGAGAGGGTCCGGCTGCGCCGCGCCGCGCCAGCCAGGACAAGTCCGGGCGTATTCATGTGACGCTCGTTGCGGATGAAGAAAACATAGAGATACGGACGACGGATTCGGGCTGCGGATTGCCGGAGGCAGACCGGTCGCGGCTCACTGAGCCCTACATGACGACGCGCACAAAAGGCACCGGCCTCGGCCTCGCAATCGTCAACAAGGTGATGGAAGACCATGGCGGCACGCTCCTGCTTGAGGATGCGCCGCATGAAGAAGGCTGGGAGAGCGGGGCGCGCGTGCGTCTCATTTTCCCCCGCAACCGGGTAATTGCGGCAAAGACAAGCGAAACGAATGAGGGCAACGGAAATAGCGTTGCCGGCAAGGTAACCGAAGAGGCGGTTGATGGCGTCTGATATTCTGATAGTCGACGACGAGGCTGATATCCGCGAACTTGTGTCGGGTATTCTGAACGACGAGGGCTACGACACGCGCAGTGCCGGCGACAGCGATCGCGCGCTCGCCGCCATCGAAGCGCGCAGGCCCGGTCTGGTTGTCCTCGACATCTGGTTGCAGGGAAGCAAGCTCGACGGGCTTGAACTACTGGACGTGATCCGGGACCGGCATCCCGATCTTCCTGTTGTCGTCATCAGCGGCCACGGCAACATCGAGACTGCGGTCTCCGCGATCAAGAAGGGCGCCTACGATTTCATCGAGAAGCCGTTCAAGGCCGACCGTCTCATCCTCGTTATTCGTCGGGCCATAGAAGCCTTCAAGTTGCGGCGGGAAAACAGCGAGCTGCGCGTCCGCGCCGGCGACGACACCACGCTGATCGGCGTTTCGCCCGCGATAGCGCAGGTTCGCCAGACCATCGACAAGGTAGCGCCGACAAACAGCCGTGTGCTTATTGCTGGACCGTCAGGTTCCGGCAAGGAGGTGGTTGCACGTCTGATGCATGCTCGCTCGCGCCGCTCGGGGCACGCCTTCGTCGCGATCAATGCAGCCAACATGGCGCCCGAACGCATGGAAACGGAGCTCTTCGGCACAGAGGAGAGCGCTTCTGGTCCGCGCAAGGTCGGCGTCTTTGAGCAGGCGCATGGCGGCACACTCTTCCTTGATGAAGTCGCGGAAATGCCGCTGGAAACGCAGAGCAAGATCCTCCGGGTCCTGGTCGACCAGACTTTCGAGCGGGTCGGCGGGGGTTCGCGCGTCAAGGTTGATGTCCGCGTCGTTTCCTCATCTAGCCGGGATCTGCTCGAGGAGATTGCCAAGGGACGCTTCCGCGAGGATCTCTTTCACCGGCTGAATGTGGTGCCGATTTCGGTGCCCGCGCTGGCCTCGCGCCGCGAGGATATTCCTCTTCTCGTCGAGCATTTCATGGGACAGATATCGAATGCGACCGGCTTGCCGGCCCGGCGGGTCTCGGAGGATGCAATGGCGGCGCTCCAGGCTCATGACTGGCCGGGTAACGTGCGCCAGCTCCGCAACAATATCGAACGGCTGCTGATCCTGACCTCCGGCGATCCGAACGCGATCGTTACGGCGGACATGCTGCCGGCTGAAGTTGGTGCTTCCGCTCAGATGACGGTCAATGGCGCGGGCGGCGAGCACATCATGGCGCTGCCGCTCCGCGAGGCACGCGAAACCTTCGAGCGCGAATACCTGATGGCGCAGATCAGCCGCTTTGGCGGCAACATCTCACGGACCGCTGCCTTCATCGGCATGGAACGCTCGGCGCTGCACCGCAAGCTCAAATCGCTCGGCGTTGCCGCCGCCAACCGGCCGGACGTTCCAGCGTGATGCGCACGACACCTCGGCCAATGCCTCGAAACGGGAACGCTCTCTCATGAAAGTAATCGTCTGCGGCGCGGGGCAGGTCGGCTTTGGCATCGCCCGCCAGCTTGCCGCCGAACAGAACGACGTGACGGTGATCGATCAGTCGCCGCAGCTCGTTCACCAGATGTCGGACACGCTGGATGTGCGCGCCTTTGTCGGCCACGGCGCGCATCCGGATGTGCTGGAGCGCGCCGGTGCAGCCTCGGCCGACATGCTGATAGCGGTTACCTTCCACGATGAAGTGAACATGATCGCCTGTCAGGTCGCGCACTCCGTCTTCAAGGTACCAACCAAGATCGCCCGCATCCGCGCGCAGAGCTATCTGCAGCCCGGCTTCCAGGACCTGTTCTCGCAGGACCACCTGCCGATCGACGTCATCATTTCGCCGGAACTCGAGGTCGGCAAGGCGGTGCTGCGCCGGCTCGCCGTGCCGGGTGCCTTCGACATTCTGAACTTCGCGGATGGCAAGGTGAGCGTCGTCGGCGTTTCGCTTGAAGAAGATTGCCCCATCGTCAACACGCCACTGCGCCAGTTGACCGATCTCTTCCCGGACCTCAAGTCCCGCGTCGTCGGCATTGTGCGCAACGGCGAACTCTTCGTTCCCCAGAGCGACGATCCCATGCTGGTCGGAGACGAAGCCTATTTCGCCGCCGATGTGCGCGACGTGCGCCGTACGCTCGGCATTTTCGGTCACGAGGAGACCGCCGCGCGCCGTATCATCATCGTAGGCGCGGGCAATATCGGCCTTCATGTCGCGCAGGAGCTTGAAACCAGTCATCCCGGAACCCGCGTCAAGCTCATCGAGCGCGACCGGGAAAAAGCGGTGCAGGCCGCCGACAAGCTGAAGCGTTCCATCGTCCTTCATGGCGACGGTCTCGACCCGGAACTTCTGCAGGAAGCGGGCATCGCCGAAACCGAAACCCTCGTCACGCTGACCAACAACGATCAGGCGAACATTCTCTCCTGCGTGGTGGCGAAGCGAGAAGGCTGCCAGCGCACGATGGCGCTCATCAACAACAATACCTATGCGCCGCTCATGCGCTCGCTCGGCATCGACGCCTTCATCAATCCGCGTGGCGCCACGGTCTCCACAGTGCTTCAGCATGTCCGCCGCGGCCGCATCCGCGGGCTCCAGTCGGTGCGCGACGGAGCGGCGGAAATCATCGAGGCGGAGGCGCTCGAAACCTCGACACTGGTCGGCAAACCGCTTCGCGAGGTCAATCTGCCGGACGGCATTCTCGTCGGCGCCGTCATCCGCGACGGTGAGGTCATCATCCCGCGCGGCGGCACGGAGGTCATTGCGGGTGACCGCGTCGTTCTCTTCGCGCGCTCCGACATGGTGAAGAAGGTCGAGCAGATGTTCCGCGTCAGTCTCGAATTCTTCTGACGCAGAGAGGACCCACGCCCTTGTCCCGCATCGCCTATGTCAATGGCCGCTACCTCCGGCATGCGGAGGCGGCGATCCATATCGAGGACCGTGGCTATCAGTTCGCCGACGGGGTCTATGAGGTTTGCGGGGTGCGGGGCGGCCTGCTGATGGACGAGCGGCTCCATCTCGAAAGGCTGGAGCGCTCGCTCGGCGAACTGCGCATCGCGCTTCCCGTGCCGCTCAGCGCGCTTCGCTTCGTCCTGCGCGAGGTGATCCGGCGCAATCGTCTCTCCGACGGCATGATCTATTTCCAGATTACCCGGGGTGTCGCGCCGCGCGATCATCCCTTTCCGCCCGCCTCCGTCAGGCCGGCGCTCACCGTCACCGCGAAGCGCCTCAACATGGCGCGCGTTACC
>JAEPQD010000003.1 GCA_017642695.1 Parvibaculum sp.
GTTTCGGTGAAACCCCACCCCTGGATCAGGATCAGATTTGCCGGAAGCGCCGAGAAAGCGTAGCGCTCCGGCGAGCGCGTTTCATAGACGCCAAAATGAACCGCCAATGCCAGGAGCACGAAGAAAACAAGCGTCGCCAGATAGAGCGGGTAGAAGCGCGCAACCCGACGTATGAGAAAGCGGCCATAGCTGCCGCGCTCGGTCAAAAGCCGGTCAACATAACGTTCCATGATCAGGAAACCCGAGATCATGAAGAACATGTCCATGAGCGGGAGCAGGTTGAGCAGCAGCTCCGTCGCGTGGACGGCACTTGGCGGTCCATAGTTCAGGAAATGGAACACCATGACCATAACCGCCGCCGCGATGCGCCAGAACTCAAGAATACGAAATCTGTCGGCCATCCCACCCCTCGTTGTGCCGCTCCACCGGACAAGCCACGCGCTTGCCGGATAGCAGATTCAGCCTGAGCTTTGGGGATCGACTGGTTTTAAGCTTAACGCAGCGGTTAAAAAAAAGCCCGGCGCAGGCCGGGCTTTTGGATCAAGTCTGACCTGAATCAGGCCGATTTCTTCTTGTCGTCGTCCTCGTCGATTTCCTCGAAATCGGCGTCGACCACATCGTCCGACTTGGCCTCGCCGCCGGCATCGCCGTCAGCGCCCTCGGCCTCAGCCTGCTGAGCCTCGTACATCGCCTGTCCGAGCTTCATGGAGGCTTCGGCGAGCGTCTGCGTCTTGGTCTTGATGGCCTCGGCGTCGTCGCCTTCAGTCGCTGTCTTCAGCTCGGCGATGGCGTCTTCAATGGCCTTGCGGTCATCCTCGGAGATCTTCTCGCCATACTCACTCAACGATTTCTCCGAAGAGTGAATCAGAGCCTCGGCCTGATTGCGGGCCTCAACGCCCTCGCGGCGCTTCTTGTCGGCCTCGGCATTTGCCTCGGCGTCCTTGACCATATTGTCGATCTCGTCGTCCGAGAGACCACCGGACGCCTGAATGCGGATCTGCTGCTCCTTGCCGGTGCCCTTGTCCTTGGCCGAAACGTTGACGATGCCGTTGGCGTCGATATCGAAGGTGACCTCGATCTGGGGTACGCCGCGCGGCGCGGGCGGGATGCCAACCAGGTCGAACTGGCCGAGCAGCTTGTTGTCTGCCGCCATTTCGCGTTCGCCCTGGAAAACGCGGATCGTCACTGCCGACTGGCTGTCCTCGGCAGTCGAGAACACCTGGCCCTTCTTGGTCGGGATGGTGGTGTTGCGCTCGATCAGGCGCGTAAACACTCCGCCGAGCGTTTCGATGCCCAGCGACAGCGGGGTCACGTCGAGCAGCAGAACGTCCTTCACGTCGCCCTGCAGGACACCCGCCTGAATGGCGGCACCGATGGCGACCACCTCGTCAGGGTTCACGCCCTTGTGCGGCTCC
>JAEPQD010000004.1 GCA_017642695.1 Parvibaculum sp.
GGTTCCAGCGGCCGGACCTCACCCGGAATCCAGCCAAGCCCGTCATGGGCGCCGTGTTCGATTCCGCGATCTGCCATCAGCTGCATCCCGACGCAGATACCGAGGAAAGGCTTTTGGCGTTCCCGGACGTTTCGGTCCAGCGCGTCGATCATCCCCGGGAGCGCACGCAGACCGGCAGCACAATCGCCGAAAGCGCCGACGCCCGGCAGAACGATGCGGTCCGCACGGTCCAGCGCGCTCGCTGCGTCCGTCACATTTACACGGGTGTCGATGCCGGCTTCGCGGGCGGCGCGTTCCAGGGCTTTCGCCGCAGAGCGCAGATTACCGGATCCGGAGTCGATGACGACGGTCTCCGCAGGGGTCTCGTTCGGAGAGTCCATTGGGTTGTCCGTCAGTATCCCACCGGCTCGGTCGGCGTGCCTGCGGGTCTTGCCGGGGCTGCGTCATAGACGTTGGCGGCGGGTTGTATATCCAGCGCATCGGGATGCAGATCGATAAACCGTCTCAGTGCAAGATCGCGATCCGGCGCGGCGGAAAGGCCTGCCGTCTGCCAGCCGCGGGCGGTCAAAGCGTTGCGCCGCCAGTCATTGCCGCTGAAACCGATAATCGCCGCG
>JAEPQD010000005.1:0-258 GCA_017642695.1 Parvibaculum sp.
GAGGAGGATGAGGTCGCGGCTGGAACGCAATTCCCGGAACGCATCAACGGGTCCACACAGGAGCAGCGTGTCGCCGGATTCGAGGCGGATCTCGCCCAGCTTGGTGCGGATCATGCGGCTGCGGCGCTGGATGCCGAGTGTCACGGCCCGCGTCAGGCGGCGGAAGCCGAGCATCTCAACCGTTCGGCCAACCATGCGGGAGCCGGGTGCGATCACCGCTTCAGTCAGGGCCAGCGTTCCGGGGCGGGGCGATTCTTC
>JAEPQD010000005.1:268-559 GCA_017642695.1 Parvibaculum sp.
CAAGGTCCGCTCCAGAGGCCTGCCAGACCTGCTGCAGGAAGTCTGGCTGGCGAGCGAGCACATTCTGAAGCGCCGCGCGGGTGGCGGCGATAATCACCAGATCGCCCACTTGCAGGCTGATATCTTCATAAGGCGGCAGGAAGGCGCGCTCGCCGCGCTGGATCATGCGCACAGTCATGTCCGGCAAGTCTGTGAACATGCCCGCAATGGGTTTCTTGCCGAGCAGGAAATGTCCTTGTGTGACTTCGATCTGCGCCACGAATTGCTTACCGGAGGGCTGGACAATGTCGT
>JAEPQD010000006.1 GCA_017642695.1 Parvibaculum sp.
CCTGGGTGGTGGTGTGGCGCTCCGTTATGCCGGTATCTACCCCGAGAACATCCTCAAGATGGTGGTGATAGAAGGGACGGGTGGACCGCCCTCGGAGTTCTACAACCGACCTGTCCATGAACGGATGCGTGAATGGATCGACAACACCCGCAAGACGTCCGGGCGTTCACCCAAGAAATACCCGACACTCGAGGATGCCTACCAGCGTATGCACGAGGTCAACAACTACCTGCGGGAAGACCAGGCGCGATACCTCACCATCCATGGCACGAACCAGAACGAGGACGGCACCTACTCCTGGAAGTTTGATAACTACACTCATGTGTTCCAGCCGTTTGACATGACCCGCGACCAGGTCAAGGAACTCTGGGGACGAATCGACGCGCCCGTCCTGTTCCTCTCAGGCACCGAGTCATGGTTTGCCGAGCACCACGAGGATCCCATGCCTTATTTCAAGAACGGCAAGCAGATCCAGTTCGAAAACGCCGGCCACTGGCTCCACCACGACCAGCTCGACAACTTCCTCAGTGTGACCCGCGAGTTCCTGAATGCCTGAT
>JAEPQD010000007.1:0-345 GCA_017642695.1 Parvibaculum sp.
TGTGTGTCATCGACGACTTCAGCCGGGAATGCCTGGCGACCGTCGTGGACAACTCGATCTCGGGCGAACGTGCCGCTCGCGAACTGGATGCGATCGCCGAAAGGCGCGGCTATCCCTGCATGGTCGTCTCCGACAATGGCACCGAACTCACCTCGAATGCCATGCTCGCCTGGCAGCAGAACCGCAACGTCGAATGGCATTACATTGCGCCCGGAAAACCGATGCAGAACGGCCTCGTGGAAAGCTTCAACGGCAGGCTGAGGGACGAGTGCTTGAACGAGCATCTGTTCCGCAGCTACCGCCATGCCCGGCAGATCATCGAAAAATGGAGGATCGACTACAATC
>JAEPQD010000007.1:355-542 GCA_017642695.1 Parvibaculum sp.
ATGGGTACATTCAGGGGAGCAGGTCAGGATTTGTGTAAGAAGTGTGAAAGGCTAATCGAGGCATCCTGAAAAATCAAATGCCGCAATAAATATATGATTTAGTTGATAGTTTTGGTTGCGGGGGCAGGATTTGAACCTGCGACCTTCAGGTTATGAGCCTGACGAGCTACCGGGCTGCTCCACCCCG
>JAEPQD010000008.1 GCA_017642695.1 Parvibaculum sp.
TCTCGATCAACTCGATCTTCCAACCACGCGACCAGTGCTTGATGTTCTTTTCGCGCTGGATCGCGTCACGAATGTCGTCGAAGCGCTCGACATGGACGAGACGCTTGAGCCGGTACCGGAGCGTAAACCCTTCGACAACACCTTCGCGGTGTTCCCACGCCCGGCGGGCAATATCCGACGTGACGCCGGTATAAAGCGTGCCGCGCTTGCGGTTTGTGACGATGTAGACCCAGCCTCCGGACACGTTCGGCGCGCCTCCGCCTGAACCTTGCCAGAGATGCCCGGGTCAAGCCCGGGCATGACGCAGGTATGGGAATACCTGCCTTGGCGAGACTAATGATGTGGGTGTGTCGAACGGCTTCAACACCCGTCGTCATGGCCGGACTTGATCCGGCCATCTCGTCTCTGTTCGTGCCGGGATGCCCGGGTCAAGCCCGGGCATGACGGTTTAGGAATGCAACGCGATTTCAACATCCATCGTCATGGCCGGACCTGATCCGGCCATCTCGTCCCGGTTTGTGCCGGGGTGCG
>JAEPQD010000009.1:0-250 GCA_017642695.1 Parvibaculum sp.
AAAGGACGCCTCGGATTTCCGTCGGTTTAAGGGTGACGTCGATGCCGGGAATGTAGGACCCGCCAGGCGCGAAGACGCCGATCATGCCGGTGCGCGCGTTGGGCGCGCCGCAGACGAGTTCAACCGTCTCCCCGTTACCCGGGTCGACCTGACAGACCCGGAGCCGGTCGGCGTTCGGGTGCTGTTTGGCTTCGACGACTTTAGCGGTGACGAACGTCTCGAGACCCTTGGCGCGGTCCTCGACCCCTTC
>JAEPQD010000009.1:260-518 GCA_017642695.1 Parvibaculum sp.
GATGTTCCTTGAGCCAGGAAAGGGTGAATTTCATCGGACCAGCCCTCCCACCATGCCGGGGACTTCGAGCGAGCGGAACCCGTAATGCCTCAGCCATCTGAGATCGCTGTCATAGAACGTGCGCAGATCGGGGATGCCGTATTTCAGCATCGCCAGACGTTCGATTCCGATCCCGAAAGCGAAGCCCTGGTATTCGGTGGGATCGATGCCGCAGTTTGCGAGCACGTTCGGGTTGACCATCCCGGAGCCCAGGATTTC